>CAVRNY010000001.1:0-53311 GCA_963722705.1 uncultured Thermoleophilaceae bacterium
ATCGTCCGGGGATTATCGCGGCTCCGGCACGTCAGGGCCCCGCTCACGCTCGAGGCCCCGTCTGCCGATGCCAGCGGGGATGAGCGTGAACGATCTCGTACTGGTCCAGGGCATGAAGGACACGCGGCTGGCACTGCGTCGCTGGAACGCGCACCCGTTCTCGGTGCTCGGCCCGTGGCTGGCCCTGAGCCTGCTCACCGCCGTCCGCGCTGCTGGTGGCCGTTTGGGTGGTCGCCTCCGTGTCGCCCGCGGACGCCACGGTGCTCGCCATCCCCGGGATCAACGTCGACCCGACCGCCTCGGAGTACCTGCACATCCTGTACCGCAACTCACTCGTGCTGGCGCTTCACGGGATGGCCTGTGTGGCCGGGTTCATGGCCGGCAGCTCGCTCCCGCTGTCGGCGGCGAACCGGACCGGAGCTCGACCGCTGGGTGCACGAGAAGGCGGGCAAGTTCGCCATCGCCTTCGTGATCGCGGCCACGATCTTCTCCCTCTGCACCCAGGCCTACGGGATCGGGGGAAACGCCGCGACCATCTGCGCCCAGCTGAACATGTCCCCCGCCCAGCTGATCGTGAGCCTGCTGCCCCACGCCATTCCCGAGCTGACCGCGCTCTTCCTGCCGCTGGCCGCGTGGCTGGTGGCCAGCCGCAAGGGCCGCTGGGACGAGCTGCTGGCCGCAACAGTGGTCACCGTCGGCCTCGCCGTGCCGGTGGTGCTGGCGGCCGCCGCGGTGGAGCTGTACGTGTCGCCCGACTTGCTCCAGGCGCTGGCCAATTAGGTGGGTTCCGTGCCGCGGGGGTCCGGGGGGCGAGCACCCCGGTTCGCCTAGAACGACGGCGGGGCGGCCGAAGCCGCCCCGCCGGGACTTCATTGCAGCGTGGTTACGCCGCTAGCACTTGACCTTCTTCGTCGCCGGGACGCGTACCGCCCTTCTCGTCGGTGAAGCTCACCTGGATGGTTCGCTTCGAGCCGCACGAGACCGACGACAGGACCGAGACCTTCCGGGTCTCGCCGGCGATCTTGACCTTGCGCTTCTTGCCAGTGATCGTCGAGGTGGTCGACTGGATCGCGTTGCTCACCGCCGGGCGGCCGGGTGAAGCAGCGTGTCGTCCACCGTGAACACGAGCGCGGCGCTTGACTTGCCGCCGATCTTGATCGTCTTGAACTTGGCGTTGATCGCCTGGTTGATCGCGGTCGGGCACTCCGTCGGGGGCTTAGCCGTGCCGCCGCCGTCGAGCCTCAGCGCGAATCCCTTGCCTGTGTTGTAGAGCCTCAGGCGCAGGAGACAGGTGGTCAGCGTGGCCGGGTCGCCGGTGCGGCCGACCAGGTTGTTGACCGTGCCCTTGCCGATGAAGGCCTTCTTACAGTCCTTCTCGACGTCGGACTCGAGAGTCTGGTTGATCTTGGCGTAGGAGCACCTCGGGAACACCTTCTTGTTGCCGAAGTACTTCAGGCCCTGGAAGCCGATGCTGTACTTCTTGATCGGCGTGGCGCGGCCACCGCTGCTGTCCTTGGTCTTGAAACCGAAGACGACTGCCTTGGCCACGGGCTTCTTCGCGGTGCCCTTGCCGCCGGCGCCCTTTGTGGACGCGGGGGTCACTTCGTAGACGTTAGCCGCGTAGGCGACCGCGGCGAATACGAGCGCGGTCGTGCAGACAACGGCGAGAGCGATCAGCTTTCGCATCAAACAACTCCTCCTGTGGGGGGACCTTAGAATCGGGGTACGTGAGGGTCGAAGCCCTCGGACCACGAGGCCCTGGTGGGCCAGCATAGCCCGAATGGAACACCCGCCACGCCAAAAAGTTGCGGCGGCGGTGACCTCCCGCCGGTGCTACTCCCCCTGTGCGGCGCGGTCGCAGCCGTCGAGCAGCTGCCAGTTCCCGCGCAGGACGCCCTCGGCCACCTCGAGCAGCCGGTCGAGGTCGGCGTCCGCCGAGCCGCTCCTCGATCAGCTCGCGCGACTGCGCCGCGTGCTCGTGGTCGAGCTCGGCGTGCAGCGAGAAGTACTCCGTGGCCGGGCCCTCCTCGAAGCCGTACCGGTCCACCAGGCCGTCGAGCTTGGTGCGCGCGATCGCGGGCTGGCCGGACTCGATCGTGAACGCCGCCACGAGGTTCTCGAGCGCGTCCCGCCCGGCCGTCCACGACTCGCGGCAGGCCTGCGTCTCGGCGCGCGGCGCGCGGTCGACGTCGGCGTCCAGCGCGCTCGCGAACCCGTCCCACAGCTCCACGTGCTCGGCCTCTTCCTCCGCGTGCTCGGCGAGCTGCGCGCGCACCTCGGGCTCGGACGCGCGCGCGGCGGCGTCGACCGCCTCGGCCAGCGCGATCACGGCGTGGCGGTACTCGCCCGCGTAGAACGCGAGCTCCTCGCGCTCGAGCTGCGCCGTCGCTCCAGCGCTGGTAGAACGGGTGTTCGAGCACGTTCCAGCGCTCGCGAAGCGAGTCGAGACGGGCGAAGAAGTCCACTTGAGGTCTCCTTGGTCGGCGGCGAATGGTGCGGCTCCGGCATCCTACCGAGCCCGTGAGACCGCCCGAGGGAGCAGACATCGCCGCGCCGGAGTTTCCGCCGAAGATGGACTGGCTCAACGTCGCCTTCCTGCGGATGGACCGGCTGCTCGGCGCGCAACGCGGTGCTGATCGAGTTCTTCGACACCGCGCGGGTGAACTCCCACCGCACGCTGCCCTACGTGCAGGGCTGGGACGCGCGCTACCGCGACCACGGCCTGCGCACGATCGGCGTGCACTCCCCCGGCTACTCGTTCGGCCGCGACCCCGAGGTGGCGGGACGCCTGGCCGCCGAGATGGGGTGCGCCACCCCGTGGTGCTCGACCCGGACTTCGAGGTCTGGCGGCTCTACGGCAACCGCGGCTGGCCCGGGCGCTACCTGTTCGACCTCCGCGGCTACCTGCGCTACATCCACTACGGCGAGGGCGACTACGCCGGGACCGAGGCGGCGATCGCGGAGGTGCTGGCCGAGCTCGACGAGGACTTCGAGCCGCCCGAGCCGCTGAAGCCGATCCGGCCCGAGGACGAGCCGGGCGCGCGCTCGAGCCTCAGACCGCCGACATCGCGCTGCCGGGCGATCGCGGGCGGCTCGAGCTGAGCGGCGAGTGGAGCGACGGCGAGGACTGGATCGAGGCCGGCGGACCCGGGCGCGGCCGCGAGCGCCTCGTTCACCGCCGGCGGAGCGTGGGCGGTGCTGTCGGGCGCGACGGCGCCGGGGCTCTACGAGACGGACGGGACGGTGACCGCGGAGGAGGCCGGCGCTGCGCCTGCACGGCCTCCAGTTCACGCCTGGGCCGCCAGCGCCTTCCGGATCTCCTTGGGAAGCATGAAGCGGACGTCCTCCTGGACGACCTCGAACTCCGAGACGTCCTCGGTGCCGCGCTCGCGGAAGAACTGGACGAGGCGCTGCACCAGCTCCTCGGGGGCGCTCGCGCCGGAGGAGATGCCCACCACGCGCTTGCCCTCGAGCCACTCCTCCTGCACCTGGGTCTCGTTGTCGATCAGGTAGGAGTCGGCGCCGTGGTCGCGCGCGACCTCGACGAGCCGGTTCGAGTTCGACGAGTTCTTGCGAGCCGATCACCAGCACGAGGTCGCACTCGACGGCCATCTGGCGCACGGCCATCTGGCGGTTGGTGGTGGCGTAACAGATGTCGTCGGTGCGCGGGCCCGTGATGTTCGGGAACTTCTCGCGCAGCTTGAGGATGATCGCGCGGGTCTCGTCCACCGACAGGGTGGTCTGCGAGATGAAGGCGACCCGGTCGGGGTCCTCCACCTCGAGGGCCGTCGACGTCCTGCCTCGGTCTCGATCAGGACGATGTGGTCGGGCGCCTCGCCCATCGTGCCCTCCACCTCCTCGTGGCCGGCGTGGCCGATCAGCACGATCGTGTAGCCCTCGGCGGCGAACTTCTTCGCCTCGACGTGCACCTTGGTCACGAGCGGGCAGGTGGCGTCGATCGTCTTGAGCTCGCGCGCGCCGGCGTTGGCGTGCACGCTCGGGCGCGACGCCGTGGGCGGAGAAGACGACGGTCTCGCCCTCGGGCACCTCGGTCTCCTGCTCGACGAAGATCGCGCCGCGCTCGCGCAGCTGCTCGACCACGTGCTTGTTGTGCACGATCTCCTTGCGCACGTAGACCGGCGGCCCGTACAGCTCGAGGGCGCGCTCCACGGTCTGGACGGCGCGGTCGACGCCCGCGCAGTAGCCGCGGGGGGCGGCGAGCAGCAGCTTGTCGGGCGTCGAAGGCATCGCCTCAGAGTCTAGGGAGCAGCTCCATCATGGTTTCGCCCACCGCGTCGAGGCTGCGCCTCGAGATCCGGGAGAGGTCGTCGCAGGTCCGGTGGAAGCAGGGGAAGTCGAAGTCGATCAGGTCGATCGACGGGCACGCCCTGGCGGATGAACGGCATGTGGTCGTCGAGGATCGCTGCCCTGGGTGTCGGGCGGGAAGACGCGCGCCGACGCCGGCCGCGCTTCGCCGCCGCCCGCAGCTTGCGCCAGAGCGCGAGTCGGAGGCGCCCTCGCGCGGGATGCGCAGGCCCTTCTCGCCCACGAAGTCGAGCAGGATCATCGCCTCGGCGTCGCGGTAGCGCGGGCGCGGCCACCTTGCTGCCGCGCAGCCCGCAGCGCTCGAACTCGCTCGTCGGGCGCGCCCGGGGGCTCTCCTCGCCGTCGAAGAGCGATGAAGACGAGCGTCGGCCGCAGCCGCGCGCGGCTTGATCGTGCGCGCGAGCTGGGTGAGGATCGCGGTGCCCGAGGCGCCGTCGTTGGCGCCCACGAAGCCGGGGATGTCCTTGGTGTCGTAGTGGGCGCCGACCACCACCTGCGCCGCGGGTCGCGGCCGGGCACGGTGCCCACCACGTTGCGCAGCCCGCCCGGCACGGCTGGAAGCGGCCGCGGGGCAGCGCGCGCCGCATGCGCTCCGCCGAGCTTGCGCGACGCGGGCGAGCCGGCCGGCCGCGGGCCGAGCGCCACCTGGCGCTTCACCGAGCCGTAGGCGGCGCGGCCGTCGAAGCGGTTCTTCCTGGGCCTTCGGCGCCGGCGACGCGGCGTCGGCGTCGCGCGCCGTTGCCCGCCGCAGGCGACGAGAGCAGCGCCAGCACACCAGCACGGCCAGGAGCGATACGAACCGGCATCGCTGTGCATCGCCGCGGCACGGTTAGGGTTCTCGCCATGGCGCAGGGCCACAAGGACCGCCTCAGCGCGGTCGACGCCTCCTTCCTCCACCAGGAGCGCGAGTCGTCGCACATGCACGTGGGCGCGATCGTGATCCTCGAGGGCCCGCCGCCCACGCGCGAGGAGTTCGCCGAGCACATCGAGGCGCGGCTGCACCTGGTGCCGCGCTACCGCCAGAAGCTCGTCGTTCCCGCGCTTCGAGATGGGCCGGCCGTTCTGGATCGACGATCCGCGCTTCAACATCGACTACCACGTGCGCCACACGGCGCTGCCCTCGCCGGGCTCGATCGAGCAGCTGCGCGGCCTGGCGGGCCGGATCTTCTCCCAGCGCCTCGACCGCTCGAAGCCGCTGTGGGAGATCTGGCTGGTCCAGGGCCTCGAGGGCGGCCGCTTCGCGCTGATCTCGAAGACCCACCACGCGCTCGTGGACGGCGTCGTCGGGCGTGGACATCGCCACCGTGCTGTTCGACCTGACGGCCGAGCCCGGCGACCCGCCCGAGGCCGAGGAGGCGTGGACGCCCGCGCCCGAGCCGTCGCAGGCCGAGCTGGTGGCGGAGGGGATCAAGGGCCTGATCCGCACGCCCGGCAAGATCGCCGGGCGAGGCGGTGAAGGTGGTGAGCGACCCGGGCGGCACCGCCGGCCGGGCGCGCGAGGCGATCGAGGGCGTGGGCGAGGTCGCGTGGGCGGGGCTCAACCCCGCGCCCGACGTTCCGCTGAACGTGCCGATCGGGCCGCACCGGCGGGTGTTCTGGGCGCAGTGCGAGCTGGCCGACTTCAAGGCGGTCAAGAACGGCCTCGGCGGCACGGTGAACGACGCCTTCCTGGCGGTGGTGGCCGGCGCGCTCGGGCCGCTGGCTGCGCGGCGCGCGGGGTGCGCACCGAGGGCCTGGAGCTGCGCGGGCTGGTGCCGGTCTCGATCCGCACCGAGGACGAGCAGCACAACCTCGGCAACCGCATCGCGGCGCTGCGCGGGCCGCTGCCCGTCTACGCGCAGGACCCCGTCGAGCGGCTGCAGATCGTGCGCGAGGCGATGCAGGGCATCAAGGAGTCCAAGCAGGCGCTCGGCGCCGAGGTGATCTCCGGGCTGGAGGGCTTCGCGCCGCCGACCCTGCTGGCGCAGGCGTCGCGGCTGAACTTCTCCACGCGCCTGTTCAACCTGATCGTGACCAACGTGCCCGGGCCCGCAGTTCCCGCTCTACCTGATGGGGCGCGAGATGCTCGAGATCGTGCCGGTGGCGTTCCTGCCCGAGGACCACGCCCTGGCGATCGCGGCGATGAGCTACAACGGCAAGCTCGACTTCGGGCTGCTGGGCGACTACGACGCGATGCCCGACCTGGAGCGGTTCGCCGGCTTCCTCGAGGAGTCGCTGGCGGAGCTGGTGGAAGCCGCCGCGGAGCCGCGTCTAGCGCGGTCGCTTGACCACCACGCCGAGCGTCGGCGCGCCTGGGTGCCGGCCTCGCGGTTGCCCGCCGGCGTCGGTCGCGCGGGTGTAGAAGCGGTAGGTGCCCCGCCTCAGCCGCAGCACGGCCGAGCGCCGGCGGGTGGCCTTCTTCACGCGCCGGTACCGGCCGCGGCCGCGCTTCGCGTAGAGGTCGTAGCGTGCGAACGCCGGAGGGGATCAGGCCGGGCGCGCCGGCGGGATCGGACCCCGTCCAGCGCACCCGGATCCGGACGCGCCGCTTGCCCGCGCTTGAGGCGGAGCGCGCTTCTTGCGCCCGGGCCTTCGAGGTGGGCGCCCGGCGGTCGATGCGCCGCGCTGCGTCCACGGCCGCGCCGGCGTCGATGATGCCCCAGCCCAGCTCGGAGCTCCAGCCGCCCTGGCGGCGGGCCGTCTGCCTTGATCAGCGTGAGCTTGTCGCGCAGCGTCAGGAACGGGTTCAGGTCCGACACCAGCGCGGCCAGCGCCGGTGACCTGCGGCGCGGCCATCGAGGTGCCCTGCAGGTAGGCGTAGTGGTCGCCGTCGGCCAGCGCGCGGCGGCAGCTCGCACACCGTCCAGGCGGCGGGCGCCCTCGCGCGGGGTGTGCTGGCGCGGGTAGGTGGAGATCAGCCCGGGCGGCCCGAGCGGGCCGTCGTCGAAGAAGCCGTAGGCGGCCAGCGAGATCTGGCTGCCGAAGCCGGTGGCCGCGCGGGTGTCGTCGAAGTCGGCGGCCGTCACCACCAGACCGCGGCCCGCGTTGATGTTCGGCGCGTCGCCGGGCTGCAGCTCCACCGCGGGCGCGCCCTGGTCGGACACGTCGTCGTTCGACGCCGAGGCCACCAGCACCACCCCCTGCGACACGGCGTAGTCGATCGACCTGGCGCAGCACCGCGTTGGTGACCCCGCCGCCGAAGCTCATGTTGATCGCGTCCGCGCCGCGGTCGGTCGGCGATGCGGATCCCGTCCACGATGTCCTCGTCGCGGATGCCTCCGGTGATCGTGGTGCCCAGCTTCACCACCGCGAGCCGGCAGCCGAACCCCGCGCCGGCCACCCCGATGCCGTTGTCGGTGGCGCGCGCAGGCGAGGCCCGCCGTGTGGGTGCCGTGGCCGTCCTCGTCGGTCCGGGGCGCGGCGGCGCCGGCGGCGTCCGCGCTGGCGATCTTGCCGGCGAGCTCGGGGTTGCCGCCGTCGACGCCGGTGTCGAGAGCGCCGACGATCGCGCCGGCGCCGGTGGTCACGTCCCACGCGCGCGGGAAGCCCTGCCGCGCCAGCGCCCACTGGACGGGGTGCCGGGCGGCACGCCGGTCGTGAACTCGGTCTCGGGTGCGCTCAGCGCCGGGTCGTTGGGCACCCGGCGCAGGTCGCGCTCCCACTCCACCGAGACGCTGCGACGGCGCGGGTCGCGGCGCAGGCGCGCGAGCGCGGCGCGCCGGCCCGCGCACGGTGGCCACGCCCAGACGCGGCACGCCGCGGCCGGCCCTGCGCACGCCGGTGCGCGACGAGCACCGCGCCGAGCGCGGATGCCGAGCGGGCGACCGAGGCCTGCTCGAACGTCACGAGGTGGCGGCCGGTGCGGCCGCGCCGCGCCGGCGGGCGCCGCGCGCGGCGAGCGCGATCGCGCCAGCCAGCGCGAGGGCGCGCGATGGCCGTCCGGGGAGTGCCTGCGCGCCCATGTCAGCACATTGGAACACGCCGGCGGTACTGACGTTGCGTTAGTCGATAGTGTCGGCGCACGAGAGGAGCATGCGATGCCGGAGGACGGACGCAACCCCCGCGTGCTCGCCATCGACGCCGGCGGCACCATGACCGACACGTTCATCGTCGACGACGCGGGCGGCTTCGTCGTCGGCAAGGCGCAGACCACGCCCGAGGACGAGTCCGTCGGGCTTCATGCGCTCGGCGGAGGACGCGCTCGAGCCAGTGGGGCTCGGACCCGGCACGAGAGTTCCCGCGCATCGTCTCCGGCATCTACAGCGGCACGGCGATGCTCAACCGGCTGCTCTCGCGCAAGGGCCGGCGCATCGGCGCGATCGTGACCGCCGGGCAGGAGGACTACCTCAAGTTCGAGCGCGGCATCCAGACCTACCTCGGCTACTCCTACTCGGACCGCCTGCACATCGCCACGCACCACCACAACGAGCCGCTCGTGCCGCGCGAGCTGCATGAAGGGCGTGCGCGGGCGCATCGACGTGATGGGCCAGGAGGTGCTGCCGCTGCGCGAGGAGGAGGTCCGCACGGCCGCCGCGGAGCTGCTCGACGACGGCGTCGAGGGGATCGTGGTGTCGCTGCTGTTCTCGTACCGCAACGCCGAGCACGAGATCCGCGTCGGCGAGATCCTCGAGGAGGCGATGAACGGCCACCGGGTGCCGGTGTACCTGTCGAGCGAGCTGTACCCGATGCGCCGCGACCTGCCGCGGCTGAACACCACGCTGATCGAGGCCTACGCGGCCGAGCCGTCGCGCGGGACGCTGCAGAAGGTGCGCGACGTGACCAAGGAGAAGGGCGCCGCGCTTCGAGCTGCGGGCGATGGCCGCGCACGGCGGCACCGTCTCGATCGAGGCGACGGAGCTCGCGCGAACGCTGGTGTCGGGGCCGATCGGCGGCGTGGTGGGCGGGCAGGCGCTGTCGGAGCGGACGGGCATGGGCAACGTGCTCTGCACCGACATCGGCGGCACGAGCTTCGACATCGCGCTGATCACCGACGGCCGCTTCGAGATCACGCCCACGCCGGACATCGCCCGCTTCGTGCTGAACATGCCGCTGGTGAAGATCGACTCGATCGGCGCCGGCACCGGCTCGTTCGTGCGCATCAACCCGAACTCCAACCGGCCGGAGCTGGGGCCGGACTCCGCGGGCTCGGACATCGGCGTCTGCTGGCCCGAGGGCGGGCTGGACACCGTCTCGGTGACCGACCTCAACGTGGTGCTGGGACGCCTGAACGCCGACTACTTCCTGGGCGGAGACGTGGAGCTCGATCCCGAGCGCGCGCGCGCACGAGGTGAAGCGCCAGGTGGCGGACCCGCTCGGCCTGTCCCTGGAGGAGGCGTGCGAAGGGGTGATCGGCCTGTTCGAGGAGACGCTCAAGAACGAGGCGGTGGGCCGCATCCTCGGGAAGGGCTACTCCCCCACCGACTACGCCCTGCTCTGTTACGGCGGCGGCGGCCCGCTGCACGTGGCCGGCTACACGGCGGGCGTCCCCTACCGCGACGTGCTCGTGCCGGCGTGGGCCGCGGGCTTCTCCGCGTTCGGCTGCGCGTGCGCGGACTTCGAGTACCGCTACGACCAGACGATCGACATGCCGATCGCCCCGACCGCCGACGAGATGGAGAAGGCCGGCATCGGCGATGATGGTCACGGGCGCGTGGCTGGGGCTGCAGGAGAGGGTGGCCGCCGAGTTCGCCGAAGTCGGGGATCGAGCCCGACCAGATCACCTACACGCACGCGCGTGCGGATGCAGTACTTCGGCCAGCTCAACGACCTCGAGATCGTGTCGCCCCACATGGAGATGGAGGAGGGCGAGCACGTGGACGCGCTGATCGCGACGTTCGAGGAGGCGTACTCGAAGCTCTACGCGCGGTCGGCGCAGCTCGCCGGAGCTCGGGTATCTGGTCACTCAGGCGATCGTCCTGGGCTCCGTTCCTGTTGAGAAGCCGGCGCTGCCGGAGCTCGAGGTCGACAGTCGACAGTCGACAGTCGACAGGAAGGGGTCCCGGCCTGTTTGGTGGGACCGGGAGTTCGTGGACACCGACATCGTCAGCTCGAGGACGTCCAGGCGGGACAGGTGGTTGAGGGGCCCGCGGTTCTCGAGAGCCCCGCCACCACGTTCGCCATACCTCCGGGGCGCAGCGCGAGTCTCGACTCCAATCAGATCTTTCACCTGGAAGGAGCAACGTGAGATGGCCGTAGTCGACGCGACCCGCAGCCTCGAGCCGCGCGAGCAGAAGCCGATCGGCTGGGACGGCCGGCGCCTGGACGAGATGCTGGCCGAGTCGAACCGGCTGTTCGACGAGACCGGCCACTACTGGGGGCTCGAGCAGCTCCCGATGATGGAGTCGGACCCGATCGGCTACGAGAAGCTGTTCTCGCGCCTGCGCGGCGGGCTGGTGTCCGCGCGCGAGACCGCGCTGAACATCTCGGCCTCCCCGATCGTGCGCGAGCTGGGCGAGCTGTGCTTCGCGCTCTACACGCCCGAGGGCGACTCGATCGCCCTGTCCACCGGGATCATCGTGCACGTCCACACGATGTCCGACGCCATCAAGTACATGGTGTCGAACGCCTACGAGGACAACCCCAAGATCCGGCCGGGCGACATCTTCGCCAACAACGACCCGGTGATCGGCGACGTGCACAACGCCGACGTGCAGACCTTCGTCCCGATCTTCTGGGAGGACGAGCTGGTGGCCTGGGCCGGCGGCGTGACCCACGTGCTGGACATCGGCGCCTCCACGCCCGGCGGCGTGCCCGTCGGCCCCACCAACCGCCTGGACGACGGCATCGACCTGCCGTGCATGAAGATCGGCGAGGGCGACGAGCTGGCGCAGTGGCACCTCACGCGCTGCGAGAAGCAGACCCGCGCGCCGATGTACTACCTGCTCGACGAGAAGACGCGGCTGGCCGGCTGCCACATGGTCCGCGAGTCGGTGGAGCGGGTGATCCTCGAGGAGGGCATCGACCGCTTCAAGGACTTCACCCGCGAGGTGATCGAGGAGGGGCGGCGCTCGTTCAAGTCGCGCATCCGCGAGATGACCGTGCCCGGCCGCTACCGCTCGCCGTCGTTCTGGGAGATCAGCTTCGCCGACAAGGTGCAGCTGCCCGCGCGCGCTCGCGTGGACACCTGCATGCACTCGTCGTTCGAGGTGCGGATCGGCGGCGACGGCGAGTACGCGCTGGACATGGACGGCACGTCGGCGTGGGGCTATCACTCGATGAACTGCACGCCGTCGGGCATGCAGGGCGCGATCTGGGTGATGTTCACGCAGACGCTGATCTGCTCGGACAAGGTGAACGACGGCGCCTACCTGGCGGTCGAGACGAACTTCCCCGAGGGGTCGATCGCCAACCTCGGCCAGGCCGAGGGATCGACGGGGATCGCGTGGGCCTTCCTGCAGCCGGCCTTCACCGGCTACCCGCGCACGCTCTCCCGCGCGCTCCAGGCGCGCGGGTTCATCGAGGAGGTGATCGGCGCCTACTCGGTGTCGGGCAACGTGCAGCAGGGCGGCGGCGTCGACCAGTACGGCAACTCCAGCGCGATCATGAACTTCGAGGTGGCCGCGCAGGGCATGGGCGCGAAGTACGTGCTCGACGGCACCGACACCTGCGCCGCCATGTTCAACCCCGAGGGCGACATGGGCGACGTGGAGATGTGGGAGCTGATCTCGCCGTTCGTGTACCTGTCGCGCAAGGCGAAGGCGTCGTCGGCCGGCCCGGGCCGCCACCGCGGGGGCTCGAGCTTCGAGTCGCTCTTCATGATCTGGAACACGCCGTTCTGGGAGCTGCAGAACCTGGGCACCAACAAGCTGTTCTCGGCCTCGGGGCTGTTCGGCGGCTATCCCGGCAGCTGCGCGTACATCCACAACGTGCACGGCGCCGACCTGATCGAGCGCGCGCAGCGCGGCGAGTCCTACCCGATCGCCGACGGCGACTTCGAGAACCCCGCGCTGCTCGAGATCAACGGAGACCGCGAGCTGAAGCTCGACGCGTTCACCACCCTGTCGCCGTTCGCCGAGGGAGACCTCTACCTGTCGGTGATGAAGGGCGGCGCGGGCCTCGGCGACCCGCTGCTGCGCCCCGTGGAGGCGGTGGAGGCCGACGTGCGCGACGAGCACCTGCTGCCGCGGTTCGCGGAGTCGGTGTACGGGGTCTCCGATCGCGAGGCGTTCCGGGCCCGCCGCCTGGAGCGCGCCGAGCCCACCGGCGAGTGGTGGAAGCGCGTACGCGAGCGGGTGCTCGCCCAGGACGTGGTCGAGCCCCAGCAGCGCATGTACGCGGAGTCGTTCCGGCTCTCGCCCAAGTTCGCGGCCGAGTTCCGCGGGTTCTGGGATCTCGAGGAGGATTTCGAGTGGGAGGCGGTCACGCCCGACTGTTGACGTTGAGCGGTCTGCAGCCTGGGAAGGTGACGCCGGCTCAGGCCGTTGCTGAGTTCCTCGAACAGTCGACAGTCGACAGTCGACAGTCGACAGGCTCGGGCTCCGGCCGCGTGGCAGCTCGTTCGCTGGAGAAGGAGACGCTCGGGGATCTCCTGGACGAGAAGCTCTCTCGGCGCGCTGTCAAGGACATCCAGTCGGGCTACAAGGATCCCGGATCGGTTCGACAAGTGGGTCGCCGTGCTCCAGGAGCGGGTGGAGTGGGACGACCCGATCGTCCTGCCGTGCGGCGAGGGGCTGAACATCGTGCGGCGCGGGTCGGACTCGGAGCTCGTGATCCGCTGCGACTGCGGGCACGACTTCTGCGGGCACACCGAGAACTGGAAGATGCACGCGGCGATGTTCGTGCGCGACACCGACGAGCTGCTCGAGGAGGTGTTCCCGCGGATGGGCCACTGCGATCCCGAGTGGCAGGAGCTGCGCGAGTTCTACTGCCCCAGCTGCGCGCGGCAGCTGGAGGTGGAGGCGGTGGCGCCGTGCTACCCGGTGGTGCACGAGTTCCTGCCCGACGTCGAGGGCTTCTACCGGGGCTGGCTGGGGCGCGAGGTGCCCGTAGCCGGGGCTTAGCTGCTCCGGCGCCAGGCGCTTCGCCAGCGTCAGCGTCTCCTCGTCCAGCTCCGCCGGCTCCAGGCCGTAGCGCTCCTCGTACTCCGCGATCAGCGCCTCCGCCACGTCGTCCCAGGTCGTTCCCGGTACTTCGTCGGCGACGCTTCCCGTCGCCTCCGGCCTCCAGTCCAGGCCGAGGGCCGCGTAGACCGGGTCGAGCACCTCGTTCACGCGCTCCGCGCCGTCCACCACGATCACGCCGCCGAGGTGGGATCCGCCGGCCACCACCCGCTGGCCCACGCCCATCAGCTTGCGCTCCCCGCGCGCGTTCACGCTGTGGGCGCCGGGGCAGTACTCGCCGGGGACCTCGCCCACGCGGGCGTCCACCCCGAGCCGCGCGAACGCCGCCGCCATCAGCGCCGGCCGTCGCCTCGAAGCGCTCGTCGATCCGGGTGCGCGGCGTCCGCGTCCGGGGTCGCGTGGGCGAAGGCGATCGTGTCCTCGTGGAACACCGCGGCGCGCCCGCCGGCCAGGCCCTCGACCGCCTCGAACCCCCCGGCGCGGGCGGCGCGCACGGCATCCGGGTAGCCCGCGGTCACCACGTCGCGCTTGCCGAAGGCC
This sequence comes from uncultured Thermoleophilaceae bacterium, assembly GCA_963722705.1. Taxonomy (GTDB): domain Bacteria; phylum Actinomycetota; class Thermoleophilia; order Solirubrobacterales; family Thermoleophilaceae; genus JAAYBF01. The sequence continues at coordinate 13,905 of CAVRNY010000001.1, forward strand.
ACCATCGGCCCCGGGCGCGCGATGCGCAGCGTCTCGGGCAGCTCGCCCGCCGCGACGCGCAGCATCAGCGCCTTCGAGACCGCCGTGTCGAGCGCGGCATCGGCGGGAAACGAGTCCCGGATCAGGCTGATCGGCATGATGTCGGCGAAATTGGTCTCGAAGAGGAATCGGATGAGCGTGACCGACGAGCTGCTGGCCAACAACGAGCAGTATGCGGCGAACTTCGACAAGGGCGACCTGCCGTCCACCCCGGCGAAGAAGGTGGCCGTGCTCGCCTGCATGGACGCGCGCCTGCACCCGACCAAGGTGCTCGGCCTCGAGGAGGGCGACGCCCACGTGATCCGCAACGCCGGCGGCGTGGTGACCGAGGACGAGATCCGTTCACTCGCGATCTCGCAGAACCTGCACGGCACCGAGGAGGTGGTCCTCATCCACCACACCGACTGCGGGATGCTCAAGTTCACCGACGAGGAGTTCAAGCGGCAGCTCGAGGAGGCCTACGGAAAGCGGCCCCACTGGGACTCCGGAGCCTTCGAGGACATCGAGAGCAACCTCCGCGAGTCGATCGCGAGGATCAAGGCGAGCCCGTTCATCCCGAACAAGCACTCGATCCGGGGATTCGTCTACGAGGTGGAGACCGGGAGGCTGCGCGAGGTCAGCTGACCGGGGGCAGCGGATCGGCGGAGGCGGCCGCCTTCCAGGTGCCCTTTCCGCCGATCTTCGCCTGAGCGAGGGCGAGGTCCGCGCGCTCGAACAGCTCGGTCGAGTTCGCGGCCTGGCTCGGGTAGACGGCCCACCCGGCGCTGGCGCTGAGCTCGAAGCCGTCCAGGGCCAGCGCGGCGTCGGCCCGGCGCACGAACTCGAACAGGCGGTCCGCCAGACGGCGCATGCCGCTCTCGGTGACGCCGTTGGCGAGGATCGCGAACTCGTCGCCGCCGAGGCGGGCGACCATGTCGTTGCCGCGGGCGGCGTCGCGCAGCGCGTCGGCGGCCGCGCAGAGCACCCGGTCGCCGCCGGTGTGGCCGAACAGGGTGTTGGCCTCCTTGAAGTCGTCGAGGTCCACCAGCAGCAGCCCGGTGCCGTCGCCGGCGCGCTGGCCGGCCACCAGTCGCGTCGAGGGCCGCCTCGAACGCGCGACGGTTCGAGACCCCGGTCAGGTCGTCGGTGAGCGACAGCACCAGCGACTCCTCGCGCAGCCGGACCGTGAGCGACTTCGCGACGGCGATCAGGCCGCCGAGCACCGCGTAGGTGGGCAGGATCACCAGCAGCTCGGAGAGGAAGCCGGAGTCCACCACGTCGCTCTCGTAGAGCACCGGCAGCGCGTGCACGACCATCGCGCCGACCACGAAGAAGGCCGCCTCGCGGGGCACGTAGAAGTAGCAGCAGTAGAAGACCATGAAGAAGAGGTAGAAGCGCGCCGGGGAGGTGGCCCCGCCGGTCTCGGCCATCACCACCGCCGTGATCGGCAGGCCCGCGAACGACGACAGGTACGAGACGATCGGCGGGGCCCGCTCCCACGGGACGACCGTGAGGGCGAGGATGCCCCAAACGCCACCGGCGGCGGCGACCGCGACCAACACGGCCGTGTCGTCCACCGGGACGCCCGGCATGAGGGGCAGCAGCAGCCCCGTGGCGGCGCCGGTCAGGTAGAGCGCCGCGGCGAGCTTGCCCGCAATCTCCCGCTCCTCTGGGATGTGAAGCCCCTGCATCGATCTCTGCCGGCCGGCTCAGTACCCGAGCGCGAACTTCGCGTCCTCGGACATCAGGTCGGGCGTCCAGGCCGGGGTGAACACCATGCTGGTGTTCACCTTGGCGACGCCCTCGAGATCTCCGACGAACTCCTCCATCTGCTCGGAGACCTGGGGTCCGATCGGGCATCCGGGCGAAGTGAGCGTGAAGGTGATCGAGACCTCCTCGCCCTCCACGACGATGTCGTAGACCAGGCCGAGCTCGACGAAGTCGAGACCCAGCTCGGGGTCGATCACGTTCTCCAGGGCCTCCTGGACGTCGTCCACTGTCACGAGTTCGGCCATGGGTGCAATGGTAGTCGCCGGGTAGGGTTCGGTCGATGCGCGTCCTCTTGCTTCTGCTGCTGTTCATCGCGGTTCCGATCCTCGAGCTGTACGGCATTTACCTGCTCGGGGACGCGATCGGGATCGTCCCGACGCTGCTCCTGCTCGCCCTGGATTCGGTGCTCGGAACGGTCCTGCTGCGCTCCCAGGGCCGCGCGGTCTGGCGGCGCTTCAACGAGGCGATGGCGGCCGGGCGGATGCCCCACCGCGAGGTCCAGGACGGCGTCGCGGTGATCTTCGGCGGCGCGTTCCTGATCACACCGGGCTTCATCACCGACATCGTCGGCGTACTCCTCCTGCTCCCGCCGACCCGCGCGGTGATCCTGCGCATCGGCGCGCGGGTGATCGCCAAGCGGATGACCGCCCGCATCACGGTGGCCGGCGCTCCGCGTGACTACGACGTGGAGGGGACGGCGACGGAGCGGCCGCCCGCAGACTCCCCGCGCCTCGAGCGGTGAGCGACCCGGCGGTCTCGCTCGCGTTCTTCGATCCGGAGCACGGGCTTTACGGAACGGCCCGCGCGGGCGCGACGGTGTTGTTCGACGGGGACGGGCCCACGGTCCTGCCGTCGGGTCCGGAGATGGGGCGGGACGGCGACGGCTGGCAGGCGACGCTGGACGGCACGTTCGAGCTGACGCTGAAGCCGGTCGCGGAGCCGGCGCGCCTCGGCGGCGTGGACGCCCACCTGTGCGAGGTGGCCGGCAAGGTCGGGTCCACCAAGGTGAGCTGCCTGGGCACCGTGGGCGAGACCCACAAGCCGCCCGAGTGGGACGACCTGGACGCGCTGCGCAGCATCTCCGCGGCCTTCGACCGCCAGAACGCCGTTCTCGCGCTGGCGCGGCGGCCGCGGGGGGTGCCCGGCCATGGCGACGAGAGGGTCTCGGCCTGGCTCCTGCGCGAGGGCGAGCCGAAGGACGTGGAGGACGCGCGCGTGTCGACGATCTACGACGGCGAGGGTCGCCAGCGCGGCGCCGGCCTGGAGCTGTGGATGCCCGGCGAGGAGTTCCCGCGCCGCGCCAACGGCACCGTGGTGGCGGGCTCGTCGCTCCAGCTCGAGGGCCTCTCGGTGCACGTCGCCTTCTTCCGCTGGCGGATGGAGGATCGCGAGGGCGCGGGCGCGTACGAGCTGTGGGTGCGACCCGGAGCTGCCGGCGGCGGCATGAAGGCGATCATCAGCGACTTCGGCGGAGTGCTGACCACCCCGCTGGGGAACTCCTTCGCCGCCTGGTCGCTCGAGTCGGGGGTCCCGCTCGAGGATCTCGGGAGGGCGATGGCCACGGCCGCCGAGCGCCACGGCGAGCACCCGCTGTTCGTGCTGGAGAAGGGGCAGATCACCCAGTCGGAGTTCCTGGAGCGCCTCGACGCCGAGCTGCCGGCCGGCCACAGCATGGACGGCATGCTCGACACGTACTTCGGCCACCTGGAGCGCAACCCGGAGATGATCGAGTACGTGCGCGAGCTGCGCGACCGCGGGCTGCGCGCGGCGCTGCTGACCAACAACGTGCGCGAGTGGGAGCCCCGCTGGCGGCCGATGCTTCCCGAGATCGACGAGATCTTCGAGGTGGTCGTGGACTCGGCGTTCGTGGGCATGCGAAAGCCCGAGCCGGAGATCTACCTGCTCACGCTGGAGCGCCTGGGCGGCGGCGTCGAGCCGGCCGACTGCGTGTTCGTGGACGACATCGCGATCAACTGCGACGCCGCGCGGGAGCTGGGCATGAGCCGCGGTGGTGTTCGAGACCACCGAGCAGGCGCGTCGGGAGATCGAGGGGCTCCTAGAGCAGTAGGCGGCTCGAGCGTCAGCTTCATCGCCTCGCGGGCCTGTCGCTCACCGAGCCCCTGGTGGCGGCGCAGGCCCTCCCACGCCGTCCACGCAGCCGGCCGACACCAGAGGGGCCCGCAGCTCCGGATGGGCCGCGATCTCCGGAGCGAAGACCCGCCCGACCTCCGCGGCCTTGAGCCGCCGGGCCATCGCCAAGCCCTCCGCGACGGCCGTGGATTCCGCCTCCATCAGCAGCGCGCCGCGCCTGACGCCGCTCAGCCGCTCGAGCAGCCGGGCCCGCTGATCGGTGAAGCGCTCGATCCGTTCCGCCAGCGGGAGATCGGCCGGGATGACCTCGAGGGTGGGCATCACGCGGTCGTACTGACGCTCAGAGACGGCCTGGAACAGCGCCTCGCGATCGGCGAAGTGCTGGAACACCGTGCGCTCGGAGACCCCCGCCCGTCCGGCGATCCGCTCGGACGTGGGGCGCACGTCGCCGCCGTCGAGCAGCTCGAGCAGGGCGTCGACCACCTTCTCGCGTGTGCGCTCGGCGCGCGCGGTGCGGCCGTCCTCGGTGGTCGTGGTCACCGGACCAGCGTAGGCTTTTCGCAGTCGGACTGCAACTAGTGTACGCTGACGTGACCCGGCGGCCTGGGGAGGCGCGCTCGGAGGTTTCGTGACGCGTACACCATGGATGGCAGCGCTCGCCGTACTCGCAGGCCTGGCCCTTGCCGCGCCGGCCTCGGCCGCGCCCGTCACCAAGACCTTCCGCTCCGGCCCGGTCAAGGTTGGCCCGTACGAGGTCACAGCAGCAGAACTTCGCCTCGACGTCCCCACCCCGGCGGTGAACGGCTACCTCACCGAGATGCAGACCGACATCGTGGACGCCGACGGCGGCCAGGTGCCGATCAGCCGCCTGATGCTGCACCACATCGTCTTCCTCAACCTGGGCGAGAAGATCGGCGAGAAGCGCGACGGCACGTGCAACCGCTTCACGGGGCTCGACTCGAAGACCACCCTGCCAGGCGTCGGCGAGCGCTTCGGAGGGGCGGGCGAGGAGCGGCTGCGCATGCGGCTGCCTCCGGGCTACGGCTACCCGATCAAGGCCAAGGACCGGTGGGCCATGACCTACATGCTGATGAACCACCGCAACAAGAGCGACGAGGCGTACATCCAGTACCGGGTGACCTACGACACCGCGCCGAAGAAGCCCGTCAAGCCCATACTGGCTGGACATCAAGAACTGCCTCTCGGATCCCGTGTTCGACATCCCCGGCGGGAAGAAGCGCGGGCTCGACCACCCGGCGCTCGAAGACGTGGACCGTGCCGGAGACCGGGCGCATCGTCGCCGGCGGCGGGCACGTGCACGGCGGCGCCAAGAGCATGACGATCAACCGCCGCGGCTGCGAGCTCTACAAGTCGAAGCCCACCTGGGGCAAGCGCGGTCATCCGTTCTACCGCGTCAAGCCGGTGCTGCACGAGCCCGGCCCGGTGAACATGAGCAGCTTCACCAGCGGCGAGGGCTTCCCCGTACAGCGCGGCGAGAAGATTCGCCTGGACGCCAACTACGACGGCGAGCTGCCTGCACACCAGGGTGATGGGGATCATGCCGGTGTTCTTCGCCAAGGACCCGAGCGTGAAGCCGACGAAGGCCTGCACCCGCCCGGCGGACCTGCGCGAGTACCGCGGCGAGGCGGGACGGACCAAGCCGCCGCGGTTCACCGTGCCCCTGACCGGCCTGCGCGGCAACGGCAAGGCGCGGAAGATCAACGCGCCGCCCGGCGCGCGGGAGAAGGTCAAGAGCGGTTCGGTGATCGGCGTCGGCGACCGCTTCTTCACGCGTCCCAACGTCTCGGTCGGGTCGGGGTCGGTGCTGAAGTGGCGCTTCTTCGGCGAGGAGCTGCACAACCTGACGGTGGCCAGCGGCCCCCGCGGCTTCTCCTCGGTGAACCTGAACGGGGGTCGCAGGTTCCGCCAGAAGCTCCGCGCCCCGGGCACCTACAAGCTGTTCTGCGGGCTGCACCCCGTCACGATGACGCAGACGGTGAAGGTGCTGCCGAAGCGCAAGCGGAAATAAACGAGACGCGGGCCGTCGCGCTTGAGGAGCGTGCTGGTCCTCTGACCGAAGTCGGAGGGGCTCCGCGGCGGGCCTCACACCTCATGGCCTCGCTCTTTGCGCTTGGGTCCGCGTCTCTGGAATGGACTCAACCAGCGGCCCCGCAAAGCGTCAAGGGGTGGGCGGAAAACGATCCCGCTCTTTACGAGATTTCAGCGGCCAGCGTACGTCCCAGGTTCTCGAACGCCGTGCTCCAGCCGCCCTCGTGGGAGGCCACCGACTCCTCGTCCCAGAGCCCGCTGTGGGTGAACCGCATCCTCGTCGCGCCGTCGGTCTCCTCGAAGTCGATCTCGATCAGCTGGCGCTTGGTGTCGTTGTCCCACGTCCACGTGAACGCGAGGCGCGCCGGCGGGTCGATCTCCGTGTACTCGCCGCCCCCGCCGTATTCCACGTCCTCGTGCGGGTCGCGCATGACCACCCGAAGGGCGCCGCCCAGGCGCAGGTCCACCTGGGCCTCGGTGGTCTCCCAGTCGTGCCCCGCGTGCCACCAGCGCCGCATCACCTCCTCGCTGGTGAACGCGTCGAACACCCGCTGGGCCGGGGCGGCGAAGGTGCGCTCCATCGTCAGCGTGTGGCCTTCGTTCACAGCCCGGCCCTCACACGCGCGAGCAGCAGCGCGGCCGCGCCGGTGATCGCGGGCAGCAGCTCCTCGAGCGGAAACACGGACACGTGGGCAATCATGCCGCCTCCGTCTCGTAGGCGTCGTGGTAGTTCCACCACTGGTACGGCGCCGTCTGCGGGTAGCCCTCCGGCGAGTCCTCCCACTCCTCCTGGCGCCCGAGCGCCGTGACGTCGAGGTAGCTCCAGGTGGTGCCGAACTGCTCGTCGCCGCGGCTGTCGACGAAGTACGTGCGGTAGACCTTGTCGTCCTCGCGGATGAACGCGTTGGTGCCGTGCCACTCGCCCACGCCGTGGTCGGCGTCGAAGTCGTCCGTGATCGTGTACCAGGGCATGTCCCAGCCCATCTCGGACTTCAGCCGCTGGATCTCCTCCTGCGGGGCGCGGGACACGAACACGAGCGTGGTGTCGCGGGCGTTCAGGTGCGCCAGGTGCGCCACCTGGTCCGCCATGAACGAACAGCCGCCGCAGCCTCGCTCGGGGTACTCCTCCATCCCGGGGTCGAAGAAGAAGCGGTAGACCACGAGCTGGCGGCGCCCGTCGAAGAGGTCGGCCAGGCTCACCTTGCCGTCCGGGCCCTCGAACTCGTAGTCCTTCTCCTCGGCCATCCACGGCATGCGCCGGCGCTCGGCGGCCAGGGCGTCGCGGGCGCGGGTGAGCTCCTTCTCCTTCACCAGCATGTCCTCGCGTGCGGCGTCCCATTCCTGCGGGGAAACGATCGGTGGTGTGTTCATCTGTGTTCGTCCTCCTTTAGGTACTCGTCGACTACCTCGAACAGGCGCTCCCAGTGGGCGCGCTGCTCATCCATCCAGTCGGCCGCCTCGCCCATCGCCCGGGTCTCGAGCGACAGCCGGTGGGTCCGGCCGTCGATCACGCGCGACACCACGCCGGTCTCCTCCAGCACCCGCAGGTGCTTGGAGATCGCGGGCTTGGACACGCCGAACCCGCCGGTGGCCTCGCCGACGGTGGCCGGTCCTGCGGCCAGCCGCTCGACTATCCCCCGGCGGATCGGGTGCGAGAGCGCCCTGAATGGATCGTTAACCATAAGGTTAACTGTAGCACGATGCCTCCGCCCACAGCCCGGCGCCCTGCTCGCGCGCACGCCGGGACAGGCGCACGAACAGCTCGGCGTAGTCGTCGTTCGGCGGGATCGTGAGCGGCTGGGCGTAGCCACGGCTCACGAGCAGCGCGTTGAACGAGCGCCCGTCGGCCAGCCAGAGATACACGAGCACGCGCCCGTACCGGTCGCGCTCGTCCCGCCCCACGGTGTAGCTGCACCCGCTCGCCGTCGAGCTGCGCGCTTGGCGTATGCGGACGCCTCCCGCCCGAAGCACTCCACCCCGCCGTAGACCTCGGGCGTGTCGATCCCGATCAGCCGCGCCTTGCCGATCCCCGACAGCTCGACGGTGTCACCGTCCACGACCCGCTCGACCAGGGCGTGCCGCGCGCCGGCCGGGAGCACCGGACCGCCGCACCGGCCCGGTGTCGAGCCGGCTCGAGCGAGCCTGCGAGGTCGTCCGCAGAGACAGCCGGCGAGCTAGCGACGGCCGCCGCGACCGCGGCGGCGCAGCTTCAGTTGTCGGACCCCATCCTGTCCCAGCAATAAAGCTCGACCGCTTCGGCGGCGAGCTCCATCGTGCGCTCCTCGGACAGCCACGGCAGCACGGTGTCCAGCGCCTGCTCCTCGCTCACGCCCGCCTCGAACGCCTCCTCGCCGCGGAAGCCCGCGGCGATCTGCAGCGCCTCGCGGCGGTGCTCGCCGAGCTGGCCGAACGCCTTCAGCAGGAAGTCCTTGTTCGCGATCGGCTGGCCGACCTCGAGCGAGGCGTGCCACGCGGCGAGCATCGACAGGTCATCGTCGTCGAGCACCTCCACGGCCTTGGCGTAGTGGCCGTGCAGCTCGTCCTCGGGTATCTCGTCGACCCACGCGCGCACGATCTCGCCGAGCAGCTGGCGCCGGGCCTCGCGACCGACCGCCTCGGCCACGACTCGAATGGCTTCCTGGGGCTCTATGAAGCACAGTGGCATGGGCGCCACGGTACGGGCCGCCCGGTCGGAAAAACGGACTCAGACTTCAGACGTCGGACCTCGGCTCAGCCTCGACGCCAGGTACTCCGCCAGCCGCTCCGAAGCCAGCTTCAGGCGCCGGAAATAGGCGGCTCGGCTGAGGTTCAGCTCGTCCGCGGCCGCCTCGTGGCTGGGCGCGGGGTCCAGGTAGCCGCGGGTCAGAACGCGCCGCAGCAGAGCCTCGTTCTCGCTATCGCCGAAGGCCTTGGCGGCGCCGTCCTCGAGGATCGCCCTGACCGACGCCGCCCGCTCCTCCACCGAGTCTCCGCTCGCCAGCTCGCTGCGCGGCGAGGTCCGCGGGAACCTTCAGGTGGCGCAGCGCGTCGCGCACCACCTCGGCGTCCATCGGCACGCTGGGCTCCGGCGGTGGCTGCACCCTCCGGGGGCGCGAGGCCCAGCTCCATGTAGACCACCGCGCGCTGCATCCCCAGCAGCCCGTGCTCGCCGTAGTCGAGCACGTGGCACTGCACGCGATGGGGGCCCTCGCTGAAGTCGAGCTCCTCGATGTGCACGGCGCCGAGCGCGGCGGCGAAGGTGCCGGCGGTCTCGTGGTCGGGATCGATCGGCAGGTAGGCGTAGCGGGGGTTGTGCAGCCCCGAGCGCAGCACCCAGACCATGTTGAGCATGCCCTGGATGCCCGACGCCGGATCGCCGGTGAAGTCCACCGCGTCGCGCCAGAGGATCGCGTTGCCGTCGGGGACGTGCTCGCGCGCGTGCTCGAGCCACGGGCCCAGCAGGATGTCCTCGTGCGCGAGCGGCGGCGCGTTGCCGGGCGTGACCGCGATCGAGAAGCCGCACAGGTTGTCGCCGGGGTCGCGGGCGATCACGACCCGCTCGGGGGCTCCGTCGAACAGCCGGCGAGTGGACTCCCACCACTGCTCCGACGCCTTGTCGGCCAGCTGCAGCGCGATCTGCTCCAGATCGCCCGAGCGCACCCCGTCGATGCGGTTGCGCACGGCTCCCTCCCAGCCGTAGAAGACGCGCAGCTCGGGGGTCTCCACCAGCGCGGCGAGATCCACGGTGAGCAGCAGGTCCCCCGCCGCGGCGCGGCCGTAGAGGTGGTCGGCGATCCGGCGGCGCAGCTCCCGCTCGCGCTCGGGGTCCTGCTGCCTGAGGTCGGCCCTCGCCGCGCGGCGCACCAGGTCGTGCAGGGTGATCCCGTCGCCGAGAGGCTCGGCGAACGTGCGCGAGCGCAGCCACTCGAGCGCCTCCACGGCGTTGACGTCGCGCAGCACCTCGCGCAGCAGCTCCGCCGTCACCACCCGGGCGATCGATGCCACCCCGATCACGTCGCGGTGCACGGCGTCGATCTCGGACTCCGCCAGGCGGCGGATCAGAGCGCGCACGATCTCGGGCCGCTCGCCCTGCCGCGCGGGCGACCACTCGGGATCGACGCCGGCGGCGTCGGCCGCGAGGGTGAGCGCCAGCGGGGAGCCCTCCGCCCACTCGGCCAGCTCGCCGGCGCGCTCGGAGTCCTCCACCCCCTGCGCCACCAGCAGCGCGCGCGACTCACGACCGCTCAGCGGCTCCAGCTCCAGCTCGATGGTCAGGCCCTCCCAGCCCCCCTCGCTCCAGCCGGGCTCGAAGGGCCGGCGGCCCGCGATCACCACGATCGTGGCGTCCGGCAGCTCCGGCAGCACCGCGCGGCGCAGGTAGCCGCCGAGCGCCGCCATCCGCTCGTAGGAGTCGATCAGCACCAGCGGGCGCTCGACCTCGCGGGCTTCCGCCAGCGCGTCGTTCAGGGCGTCGGGCACCGGCGGGAGATCGCGCGCCTCCACGAGCACCGGGGTCCAGCCCGCCGCCTCGCCCCGGCGCTGGACGTGGCGCAGCAGCGTGCTCTTGCCGATCCCTCCCGGGCCGTGCATCAGCACGACGTTGGCCGGCGGATCGTCGACGAAGAGCGAGTCCAGGAAGCCGAGCTCGCGCTCGCGCCCGACGAACGCAGCCTCGTCCCGGCGCATCATCCGTGCGCCGAGAGTCACGGTTTCCCCACCTCCGGCCCCACGCCCCTCGGACGATACCGCCGAAAGGTGCCTGCCACCGATGAATATCAACGGATGTTCCCCTTGCGCATGCCCCTCCAACGGAGGGGCGGGGGACGAATTACGCGGGCTCGAGAGGAGCGAGCGTGCGATCCGGCTCCCACGAGCAGAGCGCCTCGCGGCCGGGGCAGTCGGCGCACAGCTCGCGATGCGGGGCATCCGTGGGCTCGAAGCGGCCGCTCGTCACGCCGGCGGCCAGGTCGAGCAGCTGTCGCTCCAGCCCTGGCGCGTCGCCCTGGCTGAAGCGCTGGGCGACGGGCGCGTCCGGCTGCTCCAGGAACACGTAGGCCACCTCGACCGCCGGCGCCCCTGACCGCAGGGCGGCCAGCGCGTACACGAGCCGCTGCTTGGTGTACTCGGCCTCGGTCACCTCGGCGGGGGTGCGGCCCTCCAGGCGATTGCTCTTGTAGTCCACCACCAGCAGGGCGCCTCCCTCCTCCTCCGCGTGAACGTCCACCACGCCGTTCACCAGCAGGCTGCGGCCCTCGGTGTCGAGGGTGAAGACGAAGGGAAGCTCGGTGCGAACCGGGTCGGCCGCGGCGATCCGCTCTCTGAGCGCACTGGCGGCGAAGCGCTCGACCATGTCGCACAGGTCGTCCACCTCGTGGTCGCGCACGGGCTGGCCGAAGGACTCGATCAGCTCCGCCACGTCCTCCCGGGCGGGCGCCTGGGGCGCCGCGAAGTCGAGCCGCTCGAGCAGAAGGTGCACGAGCGAGCCGCGCAGCGTGGGGGGCAGCGCGTCCTGCTCGCCGGCGGGCCCCGGCACGTCGCCCGGCCGCGGCAGCTTCAGCGCCTTCTCGAGGTAGAAGCGGTAGCCGCAGCGGTCGTAGGCCTCCAGGCCCGAGTAGCTGAGCCGGCTCACCGGCAGCGCCGCGGGGATCGGCACCGCCGCCAGCGCGGGGGCGGCGAGCGCGCCGAGGCCGGGCGGCTCGGGCTCCGGGCCGCGCCGGATCGCGGTCGGCCGCGCCGAGGAGCTGCTCGTCTCCCGGCCGCAGCACCTGGCAGCGCACCCGCACGGCGCGCCCCTGGTACTCGACCTCCGACTCGCCGCGTGGCCAGGTCGGGCGCCAGCACCGGCCAGATCCAGCGCATCGGCTCCTGCAGCGGCGCGGGCGGACTCGCGCTTCTCGAGGTCGGTGGCGCCGCTGAGGATCAGGTGCTCCTGCGCTCGCGTGGCGGCCACGTAGAAGATCCGCCGCTCCTCCTCCTCGTCCTCGATCTTCTGCTCCTGGCGGATCGTCTCGAGCTGGGCCCCGTCCATGGTCCCGCCGCCGAGCGAGGCCAGGCGGATGCCCACCCGCCCGTCGTCGGTGATCCGCAGCGCCTTGAAGTCCTCGCGCCCGTCCTTGCCGAGGTCGGCCACGCACACCACGGGGAACTCCAGGCCCTTCGCCCGGTGGATGGTCATCAGCCGCACGGCGTCGAGGTCCTCCGCCTCCAGCGGCGCCTGGCCCTCGCGCTCCTGCACCAGGTCGCGCTCGGCGACGAAGTCGATGAACCCGCGCAGGTCGCGGCCCTCCTCGCCCTCGTACTCGCGCGCCATCCGCATCAGCTTGCGCACGTTCGCCATCCGCCGGTCGCCGGCGGGCATGGCCAGCACCTCGCGGTCGTAGCCCGAGGTGGTCACGGCGCGGTCGATCAGCGTCTCCAGCGAGATCCGCGGCGCCAGCGCGCGCTCCGCCGCGAACCGCTCGGCGAACGCCGCCGCCCGGCTGCGCCTGCTCGGGCTCGAGGCCGATCTCCGCCTCGGGGTCGGTGAGCGTTCGCCAGGGGTCCCAGCTCCTGCGCCGCGCCTCGGCGGCGATGAGCACGAGCGAGTCCAGCGACAGGCCGCCCAGGGGCGAGGCGAGCACCGAGTAGAGCGCCAGCCCGTCGAGCGGGTTGGCCAGGGCGGCGAGGTAGTTGCGCAGGTCGCCCACCTGCTGCTGGCTCCAGTAGCCGCGGCCGCCGAGCACGTAGGTGGGGATGCCGCGCTCCTCCAGCGCCCGCTCGTAGATGTGCATGTGGGTGGTGGCGCGCAGCAGCAGCACCACGTCGGAGAGCTCGTACGGGCCGTCCTTCGTGAGCTCGTCGACCCGCTTGGCCAGCAGCCGCGCCTCGGCGGCGCGCCACGGCGTGACGCCGCGCATGCCCGGGCCGAACGGGTCCTCCGCGGGGTCGAGGGCCTCGTCCCAGCGCTTCTTCTCCTTGTCGGTCACGAGCAGCTCCACGCACGGGTCCACCCGCGGCGGCTGGTCGCGCGTTCCGGGCGCCTCGATCAGCGGGTCGAACTCCTCGCCCCACAGCTCGGAGAACGTGAGGTCGATGGCGTCCAGCACCTCGCCGCGGCTGCGGAAGTTCACGCCGATCGCCTCCGCCCGGCCCTCCTGCGCCGCCCGCGTCGTGGTGCTCGCGGAAGACCTTCACGTCGGCGTGGCGGAAGCGGTAGATCGACTGGCGCTCGTCGCCGACCCGGAACAGGTTCTCGCGCTCCAGCAGCTCGAGGATCTCGTTCTGGAGCGGGTTGGTGTCCTGGAACTCGTCCACCAGCACGTGGCTGAAGCGCTCCGCGTAGTGCAGGCGCAGCCCCTCGTCGTCGCGCAGCAGGTCGCGCGCCAGCAGCTCGAGGTCGTCGAAGTCGAGGCCCGAGCGGTCGCGCTTGAGCTTGGCGTAGCGGGTCCCGTGCAGCTCGATCAGCTCGCGCAGCAGCACGTGGTCGAGGTACTCGGCCTGGCGCAGGCACAGCGCGGCGTAGGCGGCGTGGGCTTCGCGGTACGCCGCGTAGGCGGGGCCCTGGAGCGCCTTCGCCGTCCCCTTCGGGCACAGGCCCTTCACCTCGGCGTGGCCGGCCAGGGCGCCCGGCGCCAGCCGGTCGAGCAGGGCGGCGCAGCGCTCCACCTTGTCGAGCGCGGCGATCACCGTCTTCTGCTCGGGGGCGCCCAGCTCCGCGACGGCGGCCGCGGCGGCGGCCTGCAGCGCCTCGCGCTCGCCGGCGGGCTCGGGCGGGTCGATCACGGGCAGCACGGGCTCCTTGCCCTGGCTTCGCATGTGGTCGTACGCGGTGCGCACCATGTCCGCCAGCTTGCGCGGGTTGTAGGCGGCGATCATCCGCAGCCGCTCCGCGCTCTCCCCGCGCTCGAGGAACTCGGCGAGGGCGCCGTCGAAGGCGTCGAGGGCCAGCCGCTCGGCCTCCACGGCGTCGAGCACGCGGAACTCGGGGTCGATCCCGGCCGCCAGCGCGTGCGTGCGCAGCACCCGCGCGCAGAAGCCGTGGATCGTGGAGATCCAGGCCGCCTCGGACTCGCGCGCGCGCCCGATCTCGTTCAGGTCGACGAAGCGAGCGCGGACACGCTGCTTGAGCTGGGCGGCCGCCTTCTCGGTGAACGTGATCGCGAGGATCGACGCCACGTCCACGCCGTCGTCGCACACGGCGCGCACGAAGCGCTCCACCAGCACCGACGTCTTGCCGGTGCCCGCGCCCGCGCTCACGAGGATCGAGCTGTCGCGCCGCTCGATCGCCGTCAGCTGCTGGTCGGTGAACTTCACGGCGCCTCCACCCGGCAGATCGAGGGGTGCGAGCAGCCGCCGCGGTAGGCGCACGAGTCGGGCGTGGAGCACAGCCGCCCGGCGCGCATGCCGGCGGCCGCCTCGCCGATCTTCTCCCGCGCGCGGTCGTTGAGCTCGGCGAACTCCTCGCCGGGAAGGAGGTCGTTGTCGTAGTACGCGTCGCCGAGCTCGTCCCTGAGGTCTCGGTTGAGCGCTCCGCGGGCGCGGCGCTCCTCGCCGCCCAGCGGCAGGTAGACGCCCCCGGCCGGCTGCAGGCCGAGCACCTCCTCGACCACCAGCATGTAGAGGGCGGCCTGAAAGCGGGCCTGCTTGTCCCAGTCGGACGCCTTGTAGTCACCGACCTTGCCGCTCTTGTAGTCGATCACCACGGCGTGCCCGTTGCTGGTGTCGACCCGGTCGATCCGGCCGCGCACCGTGGTGCCGTCGGCGAGCCGCACCGGCGGGTGGTCGGAATCGTCGAAGCCGAACTCCAGCTCCAGGTGCGCGGGCGTGAAGGCGCTCTCGCGCTCGGCCTCGTAGCGGAGGTAGCGCAGGAGGTCGAACTCCAGGCTGGTGCACCGCCGCGCGCACCCGCACCTGGTTGGGCGAGAGGCGGAACTCGCCGCGCAGGTCGGTCAGCGCGGCCTGCATGAACCCCTCGGCCTGGGCGAGGCTCTGGCGCGTGACCTCCATGGAGCCCGTCGCCTCCTCCAGCCCCTTCAGCGTCGCCTCGAGCACGCTGTGCGCGTAGGCGCCGCGCACCATCGGCTCGGGGTCGGGCTCCAGCGCGTCGGGGCGCAGGACCTTCTCCACCAACCACTTGACCGGGCAGCCCGCGTACGCCTCCAGGGCGCCCGCCGAGACCACGTCGCGGGCGTCGAGCGCCGACAGCGCCGCGGGTGTGCTGATCGAGGCCACCGGCTGCGGCGCCCGGCGCGGCCCCTGGCGCGCCACCGCGCGCTCCCACTCGGCGTCGGTCGGCGCCTGCTCCAGCGACCACGTGACGTCGGCCAGCGAGCGGCGGTGCTCCACGTCCTCCAGGCCGCCGGCGAAGACCGCGCGGGCGTCGTCGAGGAAGAACGACGGCGACTCGGGGTTGCCCTCCTCGTCGCAGTAGCGCGAGCTGAGCACCAGAAGCCGCTCGGCGCGCGACGCGCAGACGTAGAAGAGGTAGCGCTCGCGGGCCAGGTAGTCCTCGTGCAGGGGCAGCCGCAGCCCCGACGCCTTTGCCAGCTCCGCGCGATCGGTGTCCGGGAGGAACGCGTCGGGCGCCGAGCGGCGCGGGAACTCGCGCTCCTGCAGGCCGCACACGAACACCGCCTCGAAGCGCCGCGCGCGCACGTCGCCCGGAGCGGCCACCTGCACGCGGTCGGGCTGGGGGTTCTCCCCCACCCGCACCGGCAGCTCGGCGAGGGTGGCGTGGATGTGGTCGGCGTCCAGGCGCACGCGCTTGTCGGCGCTCGACCACGGCGATCATCTCGGTGAGCGCGGCCTCGGCCGCGCGGAAGGCGCGGGCGTCGTCGAGCTCCGCGCCCTGGAGCACGTGCGCCCTGCGCTTGTACGGGCCCTCGAACAGCTTCCGCAGCCGCTCGCGCAGCACCTCCAGCAGCTTGGCGCCCTCGGCGCGGGCGATCGCGTCGAGCTCGTCCAGCGGCCAGCGGTGCTTCTCCCACAGCTCGCGTGCGCCCTTCGCCTCCGCCTCGCCGGCCTGGCGCACGTCGGCCTCCAGGCGATCGGCGAGATGTGGCTCGCGCAGAAGGCCCGGCGTGCGCAGATAGGCGAGCAGGTCCTCGGCGGTGCCGCCCGGCCCGGCGCTTCGCAGCAGGGCGAGCAGCCCGCGCCCCAGGCCCGTGTGGGCGAGCGGCAGCGAGCGGTCGATCGAGTACGGGATGCCGTAGGCGCCGAACACCTGCTCCACCAGCGAGCCGTAGCGCTCGGGGTCGCGCATGACCACTGCGATGTCGCCCGGGGCGGTGCCCTGCCTCAGCAGCTGCGAGCACCTCCGCGCCGCACAGCTCCAGCTCGGCGCGCTCGCCGCCCGCCACGTGCACCCGGACGGCGTCGCCCGGGTCGGCCTCGCCGCCGACGGTCTCGAACAGGCCGCGCTCCAGGGCGTGGAGCGCGGGGCGCGAGTCGTCCGCGTAGTGGTCGGAGATCGCCTCCAGGTGCGTGACCTCGGCGCCCATCGCCACCAGCTCCTCGCGCAGACTCGCCGTGGCCTTGAACGCCTCGCGGCCGGGCTCGTACGGGAGCGAGACGGTCACGTCGGCATCCGCGCGGTCGGCCAGCACGCGCAGCGCCTCGCGCTCGAGCGGCGTGAAGTCGTCGAACCCGTAGAAGAAGACCGGCGTCCCGCCCCAGCGCTCGGGCTCGCGCCCGAGCGCCTCCAGGGCCCGCCACGCGAACAGGTCGGAGTCGACCAGGCCGGCGGCGTCGAGACCCTCGCGGTAGCGGCGGTACACCTCCCCCACCTCGTCCGCGTAGCGCCGCCGCGGGCCGTCGCCGGCCCAGTCGCGCATGGCGCGGATGAAGCGCGGCGCCTCGACCATCGAGCTTCTCCAGCTCGGCGACGAAGCGCTCGGCGGCGCGGGCGAAGCCCGGGCGCTCGGCCGACGCGGCCAGCACCTCGAGGTCCGCCGCCCTGCACCGCGCTGCTCCACGATCAGCCGCCGCTGGAGGTCCGACGCCACGCGCGCGGAGTAGCCGGCCCGCTCGTGCGATCAGCTCGTACAGCCAGGCGAAGCGCACCACCCGCGCACCGAACACCGCGCCGCGCTCGGCCAGCTCGCGCTGGCTGTGCTCGACGTCCTCGAAGGAGGGCACCACCAGCACCGGCTCCTCCGTCAGGCGCTCGCGAAGGGGGCCCAGGACAGCACCCGCTTTCGCGGCGTTGGCGGGACCGGTGATCGAGACGAAGGGGCATTGGTCGGTAGTCGCTACTGACTACCGACTGCTGACGACGCCACGCACGGCCTCGGCCAGGCGCCCCGCCGGAACCATGACCGGAGCGTCCTGGAACTCCCACCCCGATCCCGGGCGCAGCACCCACCGCGCGATGCGGATCCTGCCCTCCCCCACGTCCTCCACCCGCAGCTCCTCCTTGAAGTCGCCGCTGCGGCCGCGGCTCACGCCGGGCGACGCACCCGGCTCATTGCCGAGCGCCTCGCTGAGCGCCGTCGCGTCGCGCTCCGGGAGCACGCCGGCCGCGCCCGCCAGCAGGCCCGGCAGGTCCGCCGCCGGCAGGACCGGCGCGCGCCGGCGCAGCTGCGACCCTGCCCACTCGGCCAGCCTGATCCCGCCGGGGACCTTCTCGAGCCGCACGAGGTAGCGCACGTCCTCGTGCTCGTAGGGCCCCGCGGCCGAGTGGGGCCCGCTGAACGCGGGCGCCTTCTCGGCGCTCCTCTTGCGGGCGCCCGATCCGGCCGAGCCGCTGCGCCGAGTGGTCGTCCCGCGCCCCGGATCGAGCACCGTGCCCTTCGAGCAGATCGGGCAGTCGGCGAGGAATCGGTTGTGGCGGCAGAAGACCGACAAGGCTTTGAATATAGGCCCTGTCAGGATCCGCCCCGTGCTGACCGCAATCGTGTCGGACCTGCACCTGGGGACCACGTCCGGCGCGGACATCGCGATGCGCCCGGACGTCCGCGAGCGGATGTTCGCCGCGCTGGCCGAGGCCGACCGCGTGGTGGTGCTCGGGGACCTGCTGGAGCTGCGCGAGGCCGCCGCGAGGTCGTGCTCGAGCTGGCCGAAGCCGTTCCTGCGGGCGCTGGGCGAGGCCTGCGCGGGCAAGCCGTTGGTGATCGTGCCCGGCAACCACGACTACGAGCTGATCGCTCCCGCGCTGGACGCCGCGCGGCTGGCCTCGGGCGCCCGGCTGGGGATCGAGACGGTCTTCGACGCCGGACGACGGGGCCCTGCCGCGAGAGGTGGCGGCGCTGATCGCCGGCGCGGAGGTGAGCCTCGCCTACCCCGGGATCCGGCTGCGCGAGGACGTGTACGCCACCCACGGGCACTACCTGGACGTGCACCTCACCGTGCCGCGAATGGAGTGCGTGATCGCCTCGGCGGTGGGCAGGGTCGCCGGGATCGGCCGCGCGGACTTCGCCTCGCCGGACGACTACGAGGCCGCGCTGGCGCCGATCTACGCGCTCGCCCACAGCCTCGTGCAACGGCGGGACGTGGGCTCGGTCACCCGCGGCGCCAGCCTCTCGCGGTCGATCTACGGCCGCTCGGGCGGCGCGAGCCTGGCGGGTCTTGCGATCGGCCGGGTCGCCATACCCGCAGCGGTCGGGGCGATCAACGCTCTCGGCCTGGGCCCGTTTCGCTCGGACATCTCACCGGTGGAGCTCCGCCGCGCCGGCCTCCGGGCGATGGGCGAGGTCGTCCGCCGGCTGGGCATCGACGCCGAGCACGTGATCTTCGGCCACACCCACCGCGCCGGGCCGCTCGACGGCGACGTGGAGGGCTGGACGCTGCCCGGGCGGCACGCGCCTGCACAACACGGGCAGCTGGCTTCACGAGGAGGTGTTTCTCGGCGGCCTGAGGGATGCGCGCAACCCCTATTTCCCGGGCGGGTGACGTTCGTGGGCGACGAGGGGCCCCCGCGCTGCGCAACGTGCTGGAGGACTACGCGCCGGCGCGTAGCTCCGCTATTTGACAGGTCCGAGGAGCGGGCACATAGTGACCTGTGGAAGGCGCTGGCCTGCTCCGTCTCTCTGCTGGCGCTCGTCTGCGCCGTCGCGCTCGCGGCCACGCCGTCACCGGCGAGATCACGGTGAACACCGGGCTTACGGGGCGGCAGGTGCAGCCGAGCGTCGCCATGGACGCCGACGGCGATTTCGCAGTGGTCTGGGAGGACCGGATTGGGGCCGCACGTGAGATCCGGCTGCGGCGATTCACCCGCGCAGGCGCCCCCACCACCGGCGAGATCACGATGGACACGACGGCGGCGGATCACCAGGACCCGGCCGTCGCAATGAGCGCGACAGGCGCCGGCGTGGCCGTCGTGGCAGAACGCCAGCACGGGCCAGATCGCGCGCGCGGCGGTTCGACGCCGACAGCGCCGAGGGCGCAGAGATTCCCGTCGACGCCAGCACCGCGGCCGGTTCCGCGGACGTGGCCGTGGACGCGGACGGCGACTTCGTCGTCGTGTGGCAGGACGACACGGCGGCGACAGCGGTCATCCGCGCTCGCCGTTTCGACGAGACGGGGGCTGCCCAGGGTGCCAGCGCGTTCACGTGAACGAGGCGACTGCGAGTGAGTCCCTGGATCCGGCCGTGGCCATCGACGCCGACGGGAACTTCGTGGTCGCCTGGGAGCGCACGGTGGCGGCCGGGAACGACGACGTGTTTGCGCGCGTCTTCAACGCGGACGGGACGCCCGCGACCGGCGATATCCCGATCGCCACCGGCTCCGGCGACCAAGACGATCCCGAAGCCGCGATGAACGCGGACGGGGAACTTGCCGTCGCGTGGGAATCCGGCGACGACGTTCTCGCCATCCGCTACAACGCGGCGGGAACGGCCACCTCATCGGTCTTCCCCGTGCATTCCACGTCGGCCGGCGCGCAGGGCAACGTGCGGCTCGGGCTGGACACCTCCGGCGCGAGCCTGGCCGTGACGTGGGACAGCAACGCCAGCGGCAACGGCGAGGTACTGGCTCGCCGCTTCAGCGCCGCCGGAACCCCGCTGAGCGGCGAGGTTCCGGTGAACACGACCGTGGCCGGCGACCAGGGCGATCCCGGGCTGGGCGCCGACGCAAGCGGGCGATTCGTGGTGGCGTGGGAGAGCCCCGGCAACCCCGAGGACGTCATCGCCCGGCGCTTCGACCCGGGCACCACGCAGCCGCCGCCGGCCGAGCGATCCCCCGCAACAGGCGCCGCCTCTGCCTCCCGAGTGCCAGAACCCCACGACGCTGCTGGTCACCTGCGCGCAGCTCGCCCGACCCGGCCGTGTGCGGTCCGACCGGGACGATCCTTCCCGCGTGCTATTTCCCGGTGCGCCTGCCGACGGTCTGCGGTCCCTCGTTCGGAACGATCCTCGCGCCCTGCCAGGCGCGGGGTCCCAACACGGTGGCGTGCGGCGGCGTCGGAACGATCCTGCCCCAGTGCAACCTGCCCCGGCCCAACATCCCGCAGGTGTGCGGGCCCTCCTCGGGCGGGCCCCTCCCGGCCTGTACCGGCGCCAACGCTCCAATCACCGTGTGTGGACCCTCCTTCGGCTCGATCGTCCCTGCCTGCAACTTCGCCACCAAGATCAAGGCCGAGGTGTTCAACCTCAACTCCGGAAAGGGACAGCTCGACATCACGCTGAATTGCCCGCGGAAGGCCGGAGGCTCGGGCGCCCGAGCCGCTCAGAAGGGGAACGCCTGCCCGGCGTCGGGAACGATCACCCTGGCCGACTGGCGGGACGCGCAAAAGTCAACGATCGTCGCGTCAGCCTCGACGATGGCCAACCAAACGGTCCCGCGCATCAGGGCTTGCGTGCAGACCAACTCCGACAACTGCCAGGGCAGCCATCCTCCCTGAGAGCCAATGGCAGGTGCCCGAAGCCCTCGGCGACTCTCTGGCCCGCATAAACGCAGGCCACTTCGTCACGCGCGCGGGCCTCCAGGTCGACCGTTGGCTCTTCAACCCACGCAGGGAAAGTTTTGTCGTTCCTCAACGTACTTGGGGAAATGGCTCGGCGCACAACGCCCATTGGCACCGAGCTACAGGCCGCCCGACATCCTCACCCTGAACGATCATTTCCTCGACGACGCAAACGTCGTCACGCTGCTGCTGCAGTCGGCTGACGACGGAGTTCAGGCTGCTCGTGAAGAAGAGCAAGGCCGGTGGCTCGTCTGCGGCGTCCCTGGGTCCCGCCGCGGGTCGCCGCCCTGGTGCGCCGGCTCGAAGACGACCGTCAAGCGCTTCAAGCTCCGGCGTGGTCGCAAGAAGCGGATCCGCATCAAGCTCACGCGCAAGGACGTGCGCAAGCTCGCCCGCAACGCCGGGCGGCGGAAGACCCTGCCCGTCCGGGTCATCGTGTCGTTCAAGGCCAAGCCGCGGCCGGTGGCGCGGCGTCTTCGACATCCGGCTTCCGATCAAGCCCAAGAAGGCCAAGCGCAAGAAGCGCTAGGCGGCGGTCGACGCCGCGGCGTCCTCCGGCTTGGGCTTGACCTCGCCGTCGGGCTTGGCCTCGGCCTCGTCCTCCGCCGGCTCGGCACGCGGCCGGTCGGCCCACTCCTCGTCGAACTCGACCTTCCACTTGCCGGGCTCGTCGTCGCGCGGCTCGATCCGCAGCTTGGCGCGGAAGCTGCGCCCCGAGCGGCCCCTGAAGCCGGTCACCGGCTTCTCGGTGCGCCCGATCGGCGGGTCGTCCCCGCGCTCGATCGCCGCCTTCAGCGACGCCATCAGCTCCTTGGCCACCGCCACCGGCAGGTTCTTGCCGGCCTTCTTCTTCCAGATCACGAACCCGCAGCCCGGGTCCTCCCTCGACCAGCAGGAGTAGCCCTTGCGGTTCTCGTTCACCTCGCGGCCGCAGACCGGGCAGGGGCCGAGCTTGGCGCGCTCGATCTGCACGCCCTTGAGCTTGTCGAGCTCCTTCACGGTCTCCTCGGTGAACTTGGCGATGTCCTTCATGAACGCCGGGCGTGAGTCCTCGCCGCGCTCGATGAGCGCCAGGCGGTGCTCCCAGTTGCCGGTCAGCTCCGGCGAGGTGAGCTTGTGGTCGCCGAGCAGGCGGATCACCTGGATGCCCTTCTCGGTGGCGATCAGGGCGCGGCCCTCGCGCTCGATGTACTCGCGTCCCAGCAGCAGCTCGATCGTGGAGGCGCGGGTGGCGGGCGTGCCGATGCCCGACTCCTTCATCGCCTCGCGCAGCTCGGCGTCCTCGATGTCCTTGCCGGCGGTCTCCATCGCGCCGAGCAGCGAGGCCTCGGTGAAGCGCCGCGGGGGCTGGGTCTCCTTGCGCAGCGACTCCACGGAGCGCGTCTCCACCTCCTCGTCCTGCTCGAGCTTGGGCAGGCTCTGGTCGCCGCCCGAGTCGTCGTCCTGCTTGCCCTCGGGCGAGACCTCCTCGCCGTACACGCCGCGCCAGCCGGCCTTGATCAGCACCCGCCCGCTGGTGCGGAACACGTGCTTGACGACCGTCGTCTCGACGCGGGTGCGCTCGAACACGGCATCGGGATGGAAGATCGCGAGGAAGCGCTTCGTGATCAGGTCGTAGACCTTCAGCTCGTCGGCGCCCATCTTCGAGAGGTCGTGCTCGGCGTTGGTCGGGATCAGCGCGTGGTGGTCCTCGACCTTCTTGTCGTTGACCACGCGGCCCAGCGGCAGCTTGTCCAGCGAGGTGACGTACTCCGAGGCCTTGCGTGTACTGGGGGTTGTGTCCGACCACCGCGGCGGTCGGCTTGATCTCGGGGACCATGTCCCCGGTCAGGAAGCGGGAGTTGGTGCGCGGGTAGGTGATCGCCTTGTGCTCCTCGTAGAGCTTCTGGGCGGCGGACAGGGTGCGGCGCGCGGAGAAGCCGTGCAGCGTGTTCGCGTGGCGCTGCAGCGAGGTCAGGTCGTAGAGCAGCTGCGCGCGCTCGGTCTCCTCCTTCTTCTCGAGCTTGGTGATCGTGCCGCGCTGCCCCTTGCAGTCCTCCACGATCGCGGCGGCCTCGTCCTCCTTGATGCGCTTGCCGCCCATGTAGCGGCCCGTGTATTGACGCTCCCCCTCCGCGACGAACTCGGCCTCCACCAGCCAGTAGGGCTCGGGGACGAACGCGCGGATCTCCTCCTCGCGGCGGGCGACCAGCGCCAGCGTCGGGGTCTGGACCCGGCCGAGGGAGACGGCGCCGTCGAAGGCGGCGCGCAGGCGGATCGATGCCGCGCGCGTGGCGTTCATGCCCACGATCCAGTCGGCCTCCGAGCGCGACCGGGCCGCGGCCTCGAGCGGCTCCATCTCGTCACCGTCGCGCAGGCGAGTGAAGGCATCCTCGATGGCGCCCTTGGTCATCGACGACAGCCATAGCCGCTGGACGGGCTTCTTCTTCTTCGCCGTCTCGTAGATGTACGCGAAGATGAGCTCGCCCTCGCGCCCCGCATCGCAGGCGTTGATCACAAGCTCCACGTCGTCGCGGGCCAGTGCCCTGTGGATCACCCCGAGCTGCTTCTTGGCGCGGTCGTCGTTGGGCACGAGCTTGAACTTCTCCGGCACGATCGGAAGGTCGGCGTAACGCCACTTCTTGAGCTTGGGGTCGTACGCGTCTGGCTCGGCGAGACCCACCAGGTGGCCGACCGCCCAGGTGATCACGTAGTCGTCGCCCTCGAGGCTCGCCTTGTCCTTGTTCTGCGTGAAGGAACCGGGCAGCGCGGCCGCGAGATCGCGGGCCACGGACGGCTTCTCTGAGACGACCAGTGTCTTGCTCATCCCGTCGAACTGTACGCAGACAGGGGACGCCCGTCCGTAATTCGCGCGCCCTGGGGCCGTTGGAGAGGTCAAGACATGCACCTCGCCCAGAACCTCCATCCCACCGGCGCCCTGTCTTTCAGCGGCCGGTCGCGCCCCTTTCGCGATCGCGCAAAGCGGGGTACCTTGCCGGTGATGACCACCGCCGTCACCACGGACGAGGCGGCACTCGCGCACGCCGCCGCGGCCGGCGACGGCCAGGCGTTCGCCACGCTCTACGAACGCTACGAGGGGCGCGCCTTCAACCTCGCGCTACGGATCACTGGCTCGCGCGAGGACGCGGCGGACGCCACGCAGGACGCCTTCCTCAACGTGATGCGGCGCCTGCCCGACATGGCCGGCCGCGAGCTCAACTTCGGCTCCTACCTGTTCACCGCCGCGCGCAACGCCTGCTACGACCTGATCGCGAAGCGCCGCCGCGCGGACCCCACCGACGAGATCCCCGAGACCGCGGCGCCGATGGCCGGAGGCGGCGGCTTCGGGTTCGATCCCGGCGACCCCGACGACGATCCCGAGCGCGGGCGGCTGCTGGATGCCCAGCAGGAGGAGATCCGCGCGGCCAACGAGCGCCTCCCGGAACGCCATCGCGAGGTGCTGGCCCTGTACGAGCTCGAGGAGATGTCCTACGACGACATCGCCGAGATCATGGACATGAACCGCAACTCGGTCGCCCAGCTGATCTCGCGCGCCCGGATCAAGCTCCGCGACGAGCTGCGCGGCACCGCGATGGCGGCGATCGCCACCTCGACGGTGGAGTGCGAGCGCGCCCTCCCGCTGATCGCGATCCAGGACGACGGCCAGCTCGGCCGAGGACGCGGACGAACGCGAGTGGCTGGCGGCGCACATCGCGGCCTGCGACACCTGCCGCCTGAGCCGCGAGGCGATGCAGGAGGCCGGCGCCTCCTACCGCGCCTGGGTACCGGTGGCCGCCGCGCCCTTCCTGATGAAGGAGACGATGGCCAAGGCCGCCGAGCTGACCGGCTCGGACTGGAGCGAGACGATCGCCGAGCGCCTGGCGGCCCGCGGCGCCGCCGCGGGCGCGGGGGGCGCCGCCGGAGGGACCGACATCGCGAGCGCGCTGCGCCGCCACCGTCGCCGCGATCGCCATCCTCGCCGCCGTGCTGGCGGGCGTGGTGCTGGTGGTGGGCTTCGAGGTGGCCCTTCAGGATGACGATCCACCCGCCGACGGCCGACCCCGCGGCAGCCGACGTCGCGCCCGTGGTCCAGGAGGTGAAGGCCAAGCCGAAGAAGAGCAAGAAGGCGAAGAACGAGGAGCCGGCCGCGGCCGCGGAATCGGATACGCCCGCCGCGACGGGCAACCAGCCCACCGGCTCGCCGGCGACCGGCGACACCGGTCAGTCGACCCCAACCGAGTCGGTGAAGAAGGCCCCGGTCAAGAAGCGCGTGACCAAGCAGCCCACCGAAGAGGCCGACCCCGACCCACCGGTGGTGGAGGAGCCGCCCGTGGTGGTGGAGCCTCCACCGCGCACGGACGATCCCCCGCCGTGCAGGCCGACGCGCACGCAGCCCCGGTGCTGAGGCGATAATCAGCCGCGTGGCGACAACCATCGCCGCGGTCGAGCGAGGCCGCGAGTCCTATGCCAGGGGCGCGTGGGTCGAGGCCCACGAATCGCTGTCGGCTGCCGATCGGTCCAGTGCGCTGGGCGCGGAGGATCTGGAGCTGCTCGCGCGGTCGGCCTACATGCTCGGCCGCGACGACGACTACGTCGCCGGGCTCGAGCGCGCCCACCGCGCACACGTGGATTCCGGCGATGCGGCGCCCGCCGCGCGCTGCGCGTTCTGGATCGGGCTCAACCTGATGTTCCGTGGCCAGACGGCGCCGGCGAAGGGCTGGTTCGCCCGCGCGGAGCGCCAGCTCGAGGGCGAGGGCCCCGACTGCGCCGAGCGCGGATATCTGCTGATACCGGTCTGGATCGACCAGATCGATGGCGGTGACTACGAGGCGGGATACGCCAACGCGAGCGCGGCCGCCGCGATCGGCAAGCGCTGCGGCGATCGGGACCTGGTCGCCATGGCCGTGATGGAGCAGGGCCGCGCGCTGCTCAGCCAGGGGAAGGCGGCCGAGGGCCTCCGGCTGGTGGACGAGACCATGGTGGCCGTGACCGCCGGCGAGCTGTCACCGATCGTCGCCGGCCACGTCTACTGCAACACGATCGGGTTCTGCCAGGACGCGTACGAGCTGCGCCGCGCCCGCGAGTGGACCGCCGCTCTCACGCGATGGTGCGAGCAGCAGCCGGACATGGTCGCCCACAGGGGCCTCTGCCTGGTGCACCGCGCCGAGCTGATGACGCTCGGGGGCGCGTGGCACGACGCTCTCGAGGAGCTGCGCCGGCTCGACGAGCGCTTCAGCCAGGGGGTCCTGAGCCAGCTCGCTCTCGGCCATGCCGCCTATCAACAGGGGGAGGTCCGCCGGCTGCAGGGGGAGTTCGACGCGGCCGAGGAGGCCTACCGCGAGGCCAGCCGGTTCGGGCGCGAGCCGCAGCCCGGCCTGGCTCTGCTGCGGCTGGCGCAGGGCAACCGCAAGGCCGCGGCCGCCGCGATCCGCCGCGCGCTGGGCGAGACCACCCAGCCGTTGCCGCGTGCCGCGCTGCTGCCCGCCTACGTGGAGATCATGCTGGCCTCCGGGGATTTCGAGCTGGCGCGCGGTGCCTGGCGCGAGCTCGAAGAGATCGCCGCACACCACCCCACCGACGCCCTGGACGCGATGCTGGCGCAGGTCGAGGGCGCGGTGGCCCTCGCAAAGGGCGACGCCGAGGGCGCACTGGTGGCGATGCGCCGCGCCTGGCGGATGTGGCAGGAGCTCGAGGCGCCGTACGAGTCCGCGCGCGCCCGGGTCCTGGTGGGACTGGCCTGCCGCGCGCTGGGAGACGAGGACGCTGCCGCACTCGAGCTGGACGCGGCCCGGGCCGTCTTCGCCGAGCTGGGAGCGGCGCCCGACCTGACGTGGGTCGACTCGCTCGGCGACCAACCCACGGCCGGCGACACTCACGGGCTCACGGCGCGCGAGCTCGAGGTCCTGGGCCTGGTGGCGGCCGGAAGGAGCAATCGCGAGATCGCCTCGGCGCTGGTGATCAGCGAGCACACGGTGGCCCGCCACATCCAGAACATCTTCGCCAAGCTCGGCGTCTCGTCGCGAACCGCCGCAAGCGCGTTCGCGTTCGACCACGACCTCGTCTGAGCTCCCGCGTGGTCAGAAATGACCACGCCGTTCCCCTGCAAAGTTGGTGAATCCGGGCGATGCGCGCTGGGCGCCTCCGCCGTACGGTCGCCTCTCGACAACGACATCAGGAGGACGGCATGGAATACGACGCGATCGTGGTCGGAGCGCGCTGCGGGGGATCGCCCACGGCGATGCTGCTGGCGCGCAAGGGCTACCGGGTGCTGCTGGTGGACAAGGCCACGTTCCCCAGCGACACGATGTCCACCCACTTCGTCCATCCGCCCGGGGTGGCGGCGCTCGCCCGGTGGGGCATCCTCGACCGGCTCGAGGCCACCAACTGCCCGCCGATCACCCGCTACTCATTCGACTTCGGGCCCGTCACGATCGCGGGCTCTCCACGACCGGCGGGCGATACGGCGAAGGCGTACTGCCCGCGGCGCATCGTGCTCGACGCGCTGCTGGTCGAGGCGGCCGCCGCGGCGGGCGCCGAGGTGCGCGAGGCGTTCACGGTCGACGAGATCGTGTTGGACGACGGGCGCGTCACGGGAATCGGCGGCCACGCGAAGGGCGGAGCGACGGTCACCGAGCGTGCCCGCGTGGTGGTCGGGGCGGACGGCCTGCACTCGCTGGTGGCGAAGGCCGTGCGGCCCGAGCAGTACAACGAGGTGCCCGACCTCGCGCCGCTCTACTACACGTACTGGAGCGGGCTGCCCGTGGAGGGCTTCGAGACCTACATCCGCGCGGAGGACGGCCGCGGTTGGGCGGCCTGGCCGACCCACGACGACCTCACCTGCGTGATCGTGGGCTGGCCGCGGTCCCAGTTCAAGGCCAACCGCGGCGATGTGGAGGGCACCTACATGAAGTCGTTCGAGCTCGCCCCCGAGTTCGCCGAGCGGATGCGGGGCGCCAAGCGGGAGGAGCGCTTCGTCGGCACGGGAGACCTGCCGAACTTCTTCCGCAAGCCCTACGGCCCGGGATGGGCGCTGGTGGGAGACGCCGGCTACCACAAGCACCCGATCACGGGGTTCGGGATCATGGACGCGTTCCGCGACGCGGAGGCGCTGGCGTCCGGCCTGGACGACGCCTTCGCCGGCCGCCGCCCCTACGACGACGCGATGGCCGGCTACCAGCGCGCCCGGGACGAGGAGGCGCTGCCGATGTACGAGTTCACCTGCGATTTCGCGCACATCGAGCCCCCTCCCCCCGAGTTGCAACAGCTGATCGGGGCGACGTCAGCCAGCCAGGAGGCGATGGACGACTTCGTGAGCGTCATGGCGGGCACCCTCCCGGCGCCCGAGTTCTTCGGGCCCGAGAACGTCGAGCGCATCATGGGTCAGGCGGCGGCCGCCCCGGGCTAGCTAGTAGGGCGACGGCGTGTCGTCGCCGTCCGCCGGATTGCCGGATCCGGCGAAGGGACAGCGCTGCCGGCCCGGCTTGAACGGCAGCCTCACGGTGACCTGCGCAACGTTGTTTGTCTCGTTGGACTCGTAGATGCCGTTGCGCGGGTCGGCCGTGTGGCGGTAGGCGAAGCAGCCGCGGAGGCCGGTCACGTCGATGTACTGCTCGGGGTAGGCGGGCGGGTAGACGTCCGACCACCCCACCGAGGTCCCCAGCGTGACCCGGCGCTTCCTGCGGCTGGTGTTACACGCCGGGTAGACCCGCCGCCGCGGCGAGCGGGCGCGCGGGTGGGTCCGCTTCAGGTCGCGCAGGCAGTAGCTCACCTTCGGGCCGCGCCTGACCTTTTTGACCGACCGCCCCTGGGAGTCGAGGCGCCAGAGCTCGAACTTCGCCGCGCGGTAGAACTTCCAGTACCGCCCCTGGCCCGCCACGTACTTGAAGTAGAGGAGTGCGCCAGTCTTGATGGTCATGCGCGGCCCGCCACCCCGGCGATGGATGCGCTGCCTGGCTTTCATGTAGCCCACGCTGCTGCGCACGCCGTACAGCTCGGCCGGGCCGAGGCCGAGGTTGTCGATCGAGTTCCCCGCTCGCAGCACCACGCGGCCGCGCCTGATCCTCTTGTCGGCACGCAGCCCGAACGGCTTGTCCATCACCAGGTCGGGGCAGAGCAGCTGTTTGCTCAGCACGGGGTCGAGACAGGGGTTGGGCGGCTTCGCCGCGTGGGCGGGCAGCGCGAGTACCCCCGGCAGGAGAACTGCCAGGGCGAGTGTCCGGCGAAGGGCCAAGAGGTGAGTTCTAGCGGTCGTGGAACTCAGCGGGCGCACGGCCCGGTGTCGACACGGCCGCCGGCCCTGCCAAGGGCGTCGCGAACGACGGAGTCCGGCACGCCGAAGCCGGTGCCGCTGCCGGACCCGGTCGCGGCGGCGAAGATCGTGGTGACCACCCGGCCGCCGCCGTCCACCATCGGCCCCCCGGAGTTGCCCGACCGCACGAGGCCTCGCAGCGAAGTGATGCGCCGCCGGACCGGACCCCGGCCGTAGGCGTCCTGGCTGATCACGGTCTGTGTCTGGCCCAGGCGGCCGGGCTGCACGTCGTACGGGCCGTTCTCCGGGAAGCCGAGCACCGCGGCGGAGGCGCCCGGCTTGGCGGACTCGTTCGTCGGCAGCGCCGGCGCGCCCTGCACGCCGGAGGCCTGCAGGATCGCGAGGTCGTTCTTCGCGTCGAACCAGATCGCGTCCGCGTCGTGGCGAGGGCCCTGACCACCGATCTGCACGGTCGTGTCGTCCTGGCCGGCCACCACGTGGGCGTTGGTCACCACCTTCCCGTCGCCCGCGATCCACCCCGATCCCTGCACGCCGAGCCCGCAGGCTGTCCCGAGCACCTTCACGACGCTCCGGCCCGCCGCCCTCACCTGCGGATCGCGCGCGATCGCCGAGTTGGGCGCGCGAACCCCGGGGTCGGGGCCCGAGATGCGCGGGAACGGGTCGAAGCGCGCGAGCGCCTTCAGCAGCGGACCGGAGGGCGGCAGCACCGCGTTCAGCTCCTTCAGGATCACGGAGCGCTGGATCGGCTCGCGAAGGTCGCGCGCGCCCGGGGTCTGCAGGGCCACCGCGCCCAGCACCCACGCCAGGGTCAGCCCGAGGCACCCCACCAGCAACGACCCGCCCAGCCCGTCGAGCAGCCCGAGACGCTCACCGAAGCGGTGGCGCAGGCGAAAGCCGAGCACCTCCAGACCGGAGGCGAGAAGGCCCCCGAGCAGCAGCGCTCCGGTGAGCGCGAACAGCGGTGCATAGGGCGACTGCGAGCCCTCCTCGAGCAGGAGCGGGCCCAGCCGCGAGCCCGCCAGAGCTCCGCCGGCGAACCCCAGCAGCGACAGGGCGCCGACGATGAGGCCCTGCACGTATCCCCAGAACGCCATGAGCAGCGTGAACAGGACGATGATCCAGTCGAGCGGTGTCACCGGCCGTGGAAGGTACCCTGCGGTCGGCTTGGCCACGGAAGAACCGTCTGACCGCCGCACGCGCCTAACGCGCCGGGCGCTACCACTCGTGGCGCTCGCGCTGACCGCGCTCGTGGCCGGGCTGGTGGTGGGCTCCGCCGCCGAGACCGAGAGCGACCGCGCGGCACGCTACTTCGCCCGGGCATGGGAGCGAGCCGACTACGCCGCGATGCACGATCTCCTCAGCGCGGGCGCCCGGGAGGACTTCCCCCTGCGCTCGTTCCGCGCCGCGTACGAGAACGCGCTGTCGGTGGCCACCGCGACCGCGGTGTCGGTCGGGCGCCCCGCGCGGTGAGCGCAACGGCCGCGCGCGCGTGCGGGTGACCGTCCGGACGCGCGTGTTCGGCACCGTCCGCGGCGAGGTGGTGCTGCCGATACCGGGTGAGGAGATCGAGTGGCAGCCCCACCTCGTGTTCCCGGGGCTGGAGGAGGGCGACAGGCTCAGCAGGCGCGCGGAGGCCCCCGAGCGCGCCTCGATCCTCTCGTCCGACGGCAAGGTGCTCGCCGAGGACCGCCGCGGCACGCGCAGCTCGCCGCTCGGGGAGGTCGGCTCCTCGATTGCGGGCACGGTGGCCGAGAGCGACGACGAGGCCGTGCGCAAGGCGCTCTACGCCCGCGGGTTCGCCGGCGACACGCCGGTCGGCACGACGGGGCTCGAGCGGGTGCTGCAGCCCAAGCTCGAGGGCAAGCCGGGCGGCACGCTGCGGGCGGGCGCCCGAGTGCTGGCGAGCAGCGAGCCCGTGAAGGCCAAGGCGGTGCGGTCCACGATCGACACGCGCGTCCAGCAGGCCGCCGTTCGCGGCCCTGGCCGGACGGCTCGGGGGCATCGCGGCCATCGACACCCGCACGGGCGAGGTGCGCGCGCTCGCGGGAATCGCCTTCTCCGCCCCTCAGCCCCCGGGGTCGGTGTTCAAGATCGTGACCACGGCCGCCGCCCTCGAGGAGAAGAAGGTCAAGCTCTCCGACAAGTTCCCGGTCGAGTCGCGCGCCCTGATCGACGGGGTCACGCTGGAGAACGCCAACGGCGAGCTGTGCGGGGGCACCTTCGCCCAGAGCTTCGCCCACTCGTGCAACTCGGTGTTCGCGCCGCTCGGCGTGAAGGTCGGCGCCAAGAAGCTGGTCGAGACCGCGGAGCGGTTCGGCTGGAACAAGAAGGCCACGCTTCCGGGCGAGAAGGCGAGCACGATGCCCGGGGCCGGGGACATCGTCTCCCCGCTGGAGATCGGCTCGACGGCGATCGGTCAGTTCAAGGTGCTGGCCACCCCGCTGCTGATGGCCTCCGTCGCCCAGACCGTCGGCAACGACGGCGTGCGGCTGGCGCCGACCCTCGAGCCGGACGCGCGCCCCAGGCCGCGACCGCGTGATCTCACGCGAAGATCGCTTCGACGATCGAGGACCTGATGATCGGCGTGGTGGGCTTCGGGACCGGAACGGCGGCCGCGATCCCGGGCGTGAAGGTGGCGGGCAAGACGGGCACCGCGGAGCTGGAGGACACCCGCGGGCCGGGGGTGGACGAGGACGGAGCCCGACGACCCGATGAACACCGACGCCTGGTTCACCTCGTTCGCGCCCGGCGGGCAAGCCGAGGATCGCCGTGGCGGCGCTGTTCGTGCGCAACGGCGCCGGCGGCGCGGTGGCCGCGCCGGCGGCGAAGACCGTCTGATCGCCGCGCTTGCAGGCCGGAAGCGCTAGCACGGGCCTGGGCGGGGTCCTTCTCGCGCCTGGCAGAAGCTGCCGCCGCACACGTCGATCACCCTGCCGCCGGGCTGCAGGAACGCGGACTTCTGCCGCCGCGCGGCGACCGTGTAGCGCGGATCGCCGTGCGGGTCGACGCCCCGTGTGGAACGGCTGGTTGTCGAGCGGCTGCAGCGGCACGCGCGCCAGGCCACCGCCGGGCTCCCAGTAGATGATCGCCGAGCCGGCGAACGGGAACGAGCCGATCCGCGGGATGCCGAACAGGGCGTTCTTGTCCTGCGCGGCGCCGGGCGCGAGCGGCCTCCGGTTGGTGCGGGCCCCGATCGTGCGGGCCATGATGTCCGCCGCCGCGGGCGCCACCTGGTGGTCGCCGCGGGCCACGTGCATCAGCACCTCGTGCGTCGGGCGTGTTCGGCGGCGGGTCGGACGTCATGTGCGCCGCCCAGCCATTCGACTCTCCCCGGTCCCACAGCATCTGGATCAGCGAGACACGCCAGCGGATGGGTCGCCTGGTCCTTGTAGGCGGGATCGAAGATCACGCGGTAGGTCTTCCAGTTGGAGCTGCGGGTGAGCAGGATCGAGAAGTTCATCCCCGGCACGCCCAGGGCCGCCCGCCGGTGATCGGGCGCGATGGCCGCCAGCGCGCCGCCGAGGATCCCTCCCTGGGAGTTGCCGTCGTAGTAGAGCGCCGAGGTGCTGAACGCCGGCCGGCCCGCGACCTGGAACGCCGCGTTCGAGGCCAGGCCCTGCGGGTGGCGCATCAGCCGGCCGAGGTACAGGAAGTTGAGGAACCCCTGCTGGATCCGGTCGGCCGTCGCCGGGGAACTTCGAGAGGTCGCCCAGGACCCCGATCGTGTACGGCAGGTCCTTGGAGGAGAACCCGCTCCAGTCGGTCGCGCAGAACGTGATGTCGTGCTCGTTTGCCATCAGGTGCACGTGGGTGCCCTTCGTGGCCTCCTCGGCGTCGCCGAGCAGCCCGTGCCCGTAGAGCGAGGCGCGGCCCACCGCGTTCGCCGCCGAGCGCGGGATCAGGCAGGTGAAGTTCGCCGTCTGGAAGCTGCCGGCGCGCTGCACGGGGACCCCGCGCGGGCCGAGGTTGAACCGGCCCGCCGGGCGCGCAGGCCGGCGGAGGTGAGGTAGCAGGGCACCTTGAACGTGCCCGGTCACGCGGCGCAGCAGGTGAGCGTTCTGCGCCGGCGTGTAGTTCTGCACGCTCGAGACCGTGAACGCGGGCGAGGTCCCGCCACCTTGTTGTCGGCGAGGTTGCGGTCGCCGAGCTTGGCGAACGCGTCGTCGCGGATCGCGAGCATCCGCGACTGGATCGACCTCTCGCGAGGCCACGGTGAAGTCCCAGACCTGGTGCAGGTTCTTCGTGGAGACCTTCGCCCGCCGCGCCGAGCCGCAGCATCGAGCGCACGCGGCGGTTGCGCCTGCACGGCCTTCGCGCACGCCCGCCGCGCGGGCCGATCCGGCGCCCGTTCGCCCTGCGCAGCCCGCGAACGATCACCACGTAGCGGCGCCCCTCGCGGAGGTTCTTGGCGGGATGGACGAGCAGCATGCGCTTCGAGGCGCTGGTCGCGGTGAAGTCGAGCTCGGCCCAGTAGGAGACGCGCTTGCGGGTCTTCGCGTCGAGGATCACGATCGGCGCGTTCTTCTTCAGCGACGCCGCGATGTTGGTGATCGGCGCGATCCGCGAGCGGCGGAAGGCGCGGGCGGTGCGAGAGCCCCGGACACCTTGAGGATCAGCTGCGAGCCCGGGCTGAAGCCGTCGAGCCGGTTCTGGTCGGTGGTGTCGATCCGCACGCCGGCTCTTGTTCGCCGGCGTGCAGCGGCGCGAGATGTTCACGCGGCGCTTGGTCGGCGTGGCGCCGCTGCGCTTGGTGAACGCGTCGTTGGGGAACGGGTGGCAGCGCGACCTTGCCGCTCAGGTAGCGGCACTTCTTCGGCGGCGTGGCGCCCATGGCCGAAGGCGCGGCGAAGGCGGAGGCGGAGAGGGCGGCGACCAGCAGGACGACGAGGGCGCGCGGCTGAAGCAACAGGACTCCTTGCTCGGGGCGGCGGACCCTGAGCCTAGCCCGTCTCAGAGATCGAGCTCGAAAGTCTTCTCTTCGCCGCCGCCGTTCACCACGAGCTCGAGCGGGCGGTTCTCGGTGTTCTCCAGCGGGAAGTCGAACAGCAGCATGGAGCCCGCGGTGGGCCCGAGCTGGGCGACGCTGCCCTCCTCCGGGATGCACTCGTTGCCCCGGAGCTTGGTCGGGTGGTAGGCGAACGCGTTGTCCTCCTCCAGCTCGATCGGCTCGAACTCGTTGCCCTGGTTGTCCTCCACGACGAAGTCCTCGGTGGCTGGTGCGGTCCTCGTTCTCGCTGATGTTGCACGCCTGGATGAAGACCCCGTAGAGCGCGTTGCCGGGCTTGGCGGGCGGGCCCTCGTAGTAGGCCTTGTCCGGCGGGATCGCCAGGTTCAGCTCGCGAGTGATGAAGACGTTGTAGTTGATGCCGCCGATGTCGATCGCCAGCCCCTCGCGGGCGGGCTCGTCGACACCCGGCTCATCTCCGCACGCGGACAGGACGGGCATGAGCACGGCAGCCGCCACGCAGGCCGCGGCGATCCTCCTGAGGCGGGTCGGATCCATGCGGCGGGGCAGTCTACCCGTCGGCCTTCCCGGCTACGGGCACGTGCGCGCCGAAACGGGGCGCGCGTGTGCGGCTCGTATCCGGCGACCGTGGCGCGGCTCAGCTCGTCGTCCGCCGGGCTCCTCGAAGATCTGCCGCAGCCGGCGCAGCGCCTTCTTCGACTGGCGCCTGATCCAGCGGTGGGCGCCGCGCTGGCGAAGCCGGTCGATCGGCGGTCTTGGGCTCGCTGTAGGTGGTCAGCTCCACGCGGGTGGCCGACGCCCTCGGGGATGAAGTCGTAGATCGCGACCAGCCGCGAGCGGCCGCGGATGCCGACCCTCCCCTCCTCCACGATCCGGCGCGGGCCGGTCGGCCTCGACGATCGCGAGATCGGCCCGTTCCTTGAACAGCGGGCCCTTGAGCAGGAAGCGCGCCGCGGCGCCCTTGCCGACCGGGTTGGCGCGCGCCAGCCGGTAGTCCTTGAGGTAGTGGTCGCAGTACGCCGGACGCCGCGAGAGGTCGGCCACGAAGTCGAAGATCTCCTCGCGCGGAGCCGAGATGACCGTGTCGACGGTGACCTGACGCATCGGCGCGGAGTCTATTGTGGCGCGCTGGCCTCAGGCCGCGCGCGGGCGCGACCGTGAGATGCCGGTCGGCGGCGTGCACGCGCTCGGTCCGCACGGACACGCGCTTGCCCTCGGGCAGCTCGGTCACGCAGAGGTCGCACATCATGCGCCCGGTGTCCATCTCGTGCAGGCGCTCGCCGACCAGCGGCGTGCGGCGGCACCGCGAGCAGCACGCGCGGCCGCTGTCCAGCGAGCCGACGCTCCGTCGAAGCAGCATGCCTGCGAGGTCTGGCATGTGGCGGTTTTCGCCCATATGTCCAGTTTTCCTCCCGACTGGGTACGAGTTAGCACAGGCGGTCGGGGGTTTGCCCGCGCAATAGCGGGAAATACGTTTTGGCGCGCCAGAACGGCTCGTTAGAATCCGCACATTCTGCCGCGGCGTACAAAGAGAAGGGACCGATGAGGACTTTCGAATCAGGAACGCTCGCGGGGGCAGGGTCATTCAAGTGCGAGGAATGCGGTTTCGCCGTGGCGCTGCACGAGCGCGACGAGGTTCCCGCATGCCCGAGCTGCGGGGGCGACCAGTTCCGGCGCGCCGCGCTGTTCGGTGAGGCCGACGTCCAGGGCGGCCCCCGTCGTCGAGAGCGACGCGGAGGAATGGGTCGCCGAGGCCCGCGACGCGCTCGTGGCCGACGGCGACTACCTGGCGTTCGACATCGGCGACCGCGTCCAGGTGGTTCCACTCCAGGACGGCTGGACGCGGGTGGGCCGCAGCCTCTCGGCGCACGTGCGCCTGGACGACCCGACGGTCTCGCGCCGCCACGCGCTGCTCTACCGCGACGCCGACGGCGCCAAGGTGCTGGACGACCGGAGCCTGAACGGGGTCTTCCGCAACGGCGAGCGCGTGGACCTCTCGGAGCTCGAGGACGGCGACACGGTGGCGGTGGGCCGCTTCACGCTGCACTTCATCTCACGTGCCGGGAACGGCGAGGGCACGCAGACGCCGGATCCGGCCGAGGGCGCGCTGGCCTAGTAGCTGTCGCGGGGCGCTGGCGCGGGCGCCCAGAGGTTCGGAACGAAGCGGGTCATAGTGACTCGCTTCGTTACAGAGCCTCGGCGGATCGTTGGGAGGCTGGCTTCTAGTCTCACCGCGTGACTGAAACACGACAGGTCGCCGTGGTCACCGGCGCCAACCGCGGGATCGGGCTCGAGGTCGTGCGCCAGCTGGCGGGGCAGGGCTTCTCGGTCGCGCTTGGCTCGCGTGACCCGGCGAAGGGCGAGAGCGCGCGGCGAGTCGATCGGGGACCACGTCTTCCCCGTCCAGCTCGACGTCGCCGACCCGGCCGGCGTCCTGGCGGCGGCCGCGGCCGTGGAGGACCGGTTCGGCCGCACCGATGTCCTGGTGAACAACGCCGCGATTCTCTACGACACCGAGAACAGGGCGGAGTCGGTGGACCTCGAGGTGGTCCACCGCGGCTTCGAGACGAACCTCTTCGGCGCCTGGCGTACGAGCCAGGCGTTCCTGCCGCTGCTGCGCAAGAGCGACCACGGGCGGATCGTGAACGTGTCGAGCCGGGGCGGCTCCTTGGCCTCGATGGCGCGGCGGCGCGCCGACGTACTCGGCCTCGAAGGCCGCGTTGAACGCGCTCACCCGCCTGCTCGCCGCCGAGCTGGACTCGCGATCGGCATCCTCGTGAACTCGGTCTGCCCCGGCTGGGTGGCGACCGATATGGGCGGCCGCGGAGGCCGCCCGGTGGAGGAGGGAGCCGCGAGCGTGGTCTGGGCGGCCACGCTGCCCGACGACGGGCCGACCGGCGGATTCTTCCGGGACGGTCGACCGGTGCCCTGGTAATGGAGCACGTCGAAGTCCTGATCATCGCGCTGTTCGTGTCGGTGCTCGGCCTGAACGCCCTGGCCGAGCGCTTCTCGGTGCCCTACCCGATCATCCTGGTGCTCGGGGGACTGGCACTCGGCGCCATCCCCGGCGTGCCCGAGGTGGAGCTCGAGCCCGATCTGGTGCTGGTGATCTTCCTGCCGCCGCTGCTCTACTCGGCCGCCTTTTTCGCCGACCTCCGGGCCCTCCGCCAGTCCGCCCGCGCGCTGACGCTCACATCGATCGGGCTCGTCCTCGTGACCACCTGCGCCGTCGCGGTCGCGGCCCACGAGGTGATCGACATCCCCTGGGCCGCCGCCTTCGCGCTCGGCGCAGTGGTCTCACCCACCGACCCGGTGGCCGCCACCGCGATCATGCGCCGGCTGGGTGCGCCCAGGCGGGTCGTCGACGTGATCGAGGGCGAGAGCCTGGTCAACGACGCCTCGGCGCTGGTGGCGTTCCGGGTGGCGGTGGCGGCCGCTGTGGGCGGCAGCTTCTCGCTGCTCGACGCCAGCGTGGATTTCGTGGTGGCGGCGGCAGGTGGGGCCGCGCTCGGCCTGGCCATCGCAGCGGTCGTGGCATGGGTGCGGCGGAGGATCGACGACCCGGTTACCGCCATGACGATGTCCCTGTTCACCGGCTACGCCGCTTTCATCCCCGCGGACCAGCTGGACCTCTCCGGGGTCATCGCCGTGGTCACATGCGGCCTGTACCTGGGCTGGCATGCCCCCAGCCTGGCCTCGCCGCAGACCCGGCTCCAGACCTTCGCCGTGTGGGAGATGCTCGTGTTCCTGCTCAACGCCGATCCTGTTCATCCTGATCGGGCTGCAGCTGCCGATGATCGTCAACGACCTGGGCGATGTCTCGGTGGCGGA
Source organism: uncultured Thermoleophilaceae bacterium (assembly GCA_963722705.1). GTDB lineage: Bacteria > Actinomycetota > Thermoleophilia > Solirubrobacterales > Thermoleophilaceae > JAAYBF01. The sequence goes on from CAVRNY010000001.1 coordinate 51,735, forward strand.
GGCGCTCGGCTACACGGCGGTGATCATCGGCGTCGTGGTGGGGACGCGCCTGGCCTGGATGTTCACGGTGCCCTACGTCATCCGCGCCCTCGATCGCCGCCCCCAGCAGCGGGCCAGGAGGACGGACGCCAGAACCCGTCTCGTGATGGGCTGGGCCGGGATGCGAGGCGGCGGTCTCCCTGGCCGCCGCGCTGGCGATCCCCGCGACCCTCGACTCCGGCGCGCCCTTCCCGGACCGCGAGCTGATCCTGTTCATCACCTTCGGGGTGATCGTCTTCACCGTCGTCGGCCAGGGCCTGACCCTGCCGATCCTGATCCGCCGGCTCGGCGTGCTCGACGACGGCAGCGAGGAGGAGAGCGAGGAGCTGCTCGGGCGGATGGAGGCGGCGCAGGCCGCGCTGCGGTGGCTGGAGAGCGAGTCGGAAGCCAGGGAGGACACCGTCCAGCGGGTTAGCCGCCTCTACGAGTTCCGGTACCGGCGCTTCTCCGCGCGGGCGGGCGAGATCGATGACGACGACGGGATCGAGGAGCGGTCCCTCGGCTACCAGCGGCTGATGCATCGCGTGTTCGAGGCCCAGCGCCGCGCCTGCGTCGAGCTGCGCAACCAGGGCCAGATCTCCAACGCCGTGATGCACCGGCTGGAGCGGGAGCTGGACCTCGAGGAGTCGCGGCTGGAGGTGTGAGCCCCTATCCGCGCCCGACCCAGGCGAGGATGCGCTCGTTCACCGCGACGGGCTGTTCGAGGTGGAGAAAGTGGCCGGCGCCTTCGATGATGTCCATTCGAGAGCCGGGGGCGAGGTGGCGCTCGGCGTCGGCGACGAGTGAGACGTCGATACAGCCGTCGCGATCCCCGTGGAGGTACAGCGTCGGCTGTGGGGCTGTCCGCAGCAGCGCGGCGTGCTCGGCTGCGTACGCATCCGCCGGGTCGCGGTGAGCCCGGGCTCCTCTGCCCGGTAGTAGCCGATCGCGGCCGAGAGGTTGTCGGGCTCGCGCAGGCACTGCTTGACGCGGTGCAGGTCCTCCGCGGCGTCGTAGCCCGGTGACCAGTCCTCCCACAGCCGGTCGAGGAACGCCATGTCGTCGGCCGCGATCACGGACTCGGCGCGCGGCGTCTTCATGAGGAAGAGGTAGAAGAAGCGCTTCAGCTGCTCGGTAGTCGCTGTAGAGCCGCTCGTCGAGCGCCGCGGGTGGCACCGCGATCGTCACGAGCCGGCGCCAGCGCTCGGGCGCGATCGCAGCCGCGCCGTAAGCGGCTTCGGCTCCCCAGTCGCTGTCCGATCAGGACGGCCCGCTCGTCGCCGTCGAGCGCCTCGTGCAGCGCGACCGCGTCCGCCACGAGCGCGCCGAGTCGGTAGCAGCCGTCGGGGGCGAGCGCCGTCGGCGCATACCCGCGCATGAACGGCGCAACCGCACGAAAGCCCGCCCGCGCCAGCTCCGGGAGCAGGTGTCGCCACGTGTACGCCGAGTCTGGGAACCCGTGCAGGCATAGGGCAAGCGGTCCGCTTCCGGCCTCCAGGAACCCGAACTCGATCCCGTTCGCCTCGATGCGCCCCTGGCGCACACCCGGCACAGCGGCC
>CAVRNY010000002.1:0-758905 GCA_963722705.1 uncultured Thermoleophilaceae bacterium
CGATTCGCAGCTCCAGGAGCACTCCGCCTGTCTACCAGCGGCCTCCGACGGAGAGGCGGGGCGTCAGCCGCCGGCGGCCCTCTTGGCCCACCGCCGTGCCCAGGCGTCGAGCGGGCGGTACGCCTCGATCAGCTTCCGGCCCTCGGCCGTCAGCCGGAAGCCGTCGCGGCTCTCCACGATCTCCGCTTGGCGCAGCTCGCCGAGGCGGTCGTTCAGCACCGAGGACGAGATCCCGCCGCAGGCGGCCTGGAGCGCCCGGAAGGACAGCGGCTCCTCCCGCAGCTCCCAGATCACGCGCATCGCCCAGCGCCGTCCGAGCAGGTCGAGCAGCGCCATGATCGGCTCGCCGCTGCGGGAGCCGCGGACGGGTCTTCCGGGTGTGGGAGCGGGCACCGTGCTTGTGCTTCGGTAGTCGAAGCGCTAGATTCGGTCGCGCTTCGGATTCCGAGACACCTTACCGAGGAGCCGCCAATGCCCGCAACACCACTCATCTCCCCCCTCCGCGCCGCCGACCGCGCCGCCATCGCGGGTCTCCTGTCACACGACGTGGCCTTCCACAGCCCGGTGAGGGACTACGAGGGGCGCGACGAGGTCGTGAACCTGCTGGCCACGATCGGGACGGTCATCGGCGACATCCGCGTGCGCCGCGAGCTCGTCCAGGGCCGGGAGATCGCCACGTTCGTCGAAGGCGAGGTGGACGGGCGGGCCATCGACGGGCCTGCTCGACCAGACCCTCGACGACCAGGGGCGGATCTCGGAGATCACGCTGATGCTGCGCCCCCTCGACGCGCTGCTCGCCGGGGTCAAGCGGATGGGCGCGGCGCTCGCCGCTCAGTAGCTCAGGCGGCCGAACTTGTCCCGCAGGCGGTGGTAGAAGCTCGCGCCCGAGACCTGGGCGAGGAGGGCCATGTCGTCCTGGAAGGTCACCTGGACGCGCTCCTGAGGACCCAGCGTGCAGGCCCTGCGGCCGTCGGTGGTCAGGTCCACGGGCTCGTCCGTGGAGCGGTTCATCACCTCGAGCACGTCGCCCGGAGCCACCACGAGGGCGCGCGCCGTGAGCGTGTGGGGGGCGATGAACGAGACCACGTACCCCTCCACCCCCCACGCCAGGACCGGCCCCCCGTTCGCGAGGTTGTAGCCGGTCGAGCCGGCCGGAGTGGCGGCCACCAGCCCGTCGCAGCGCACCTCGCCGAGCTCCTCGCCCGCCACCGAGTAGCCGAGCTCGGCCACCCGCAGGTCCTGCCGGCGGTGGAAGGAGATGTCGTTGACGGCCACGAGGTCGCCGGACGAGGTCGCCGCGTTGAGCGCGGGCAGCTTCAGCACGTCGAACTCGCCCCTCAGCGCGCGCCGGAAGCCCTCGTCGAGGCCGTCCTGCTCCACCGTCGCGAGGAAGCCGATCGCACCGAAGTTGAGCGCGAATACGGGCACCCCCCTGCCCGCATAGCGGCGCATGGGTGGTGAGGATCGTGCCGTCGCCGCCGAGAACCACCGCGAGGTCCGCCGGCTCGTCGGGGTCCGCGCCGAGCACAGCGCCGCCGGGAAGGTCTGAGAAGCCGTGCTTCTCCACCTCCTCGGGCGGCACCCGCACCTCCACACCCGCCTCCGCGGCCAACCGGCGAGCCGGCGCACGGCGTCGGCCGTCGCGGCGGGGTTGCGCCGCGTGAACACCATCACCGACCCGGGCGCGCTCACGGCTCAGCCATTCGCGCGGCTTCGTCCAGCTCCTGCACCGCTCCGGAGCGGCCGGGCTCGGCGATCCAGACGAAGCTCTCCTCGTTCCCGGCGGGGCCGGGAAGCCCCGACGAGGCGTAGCCCAGCACGGACACCCCAAGCTCCTGCTGTGCGAAGCGGCCGGCCTCGACGAGCGCGGCGCGCCTGTTGCCGGCGTCGCGAACCACCCCTCCCTTCCCCACCTTCTCGCGGCCCACCTCGAACTGGGGCTTCACGAGGGCGAGGCAGTCGAACCGCGGTGCGGCGCACGCGAGCACCGCCGGGAGGACCTTGGCCAGCGAGATGAAGGAGACGTCGGCCACCACGAGGTCGGGGCGGTAGGGGAGCGCCGCGGGGTCCAGCGACCGCGCGTTGGTGCGCTCCACGACGGTCACCCTCGGGTCCTGGCGCAGGCTCCAGTGCAGCTCGCCGTAGGCCACGTCCAGCGCCACCACCGCCCGCGCCCCTCGCTGCAGGAGGCAGTCGGTGAAGCCCCCGGTGGAGGCGCCCACGTCGAGGCACATCCGGTCCGCCGGATCGACCCCCAGCGCGTCGAGCGCATTCGCGAGCTTCACCCCTCCGCGCGACACGAACGCGGCCGCTCGTCGACCTCCACGAGGGCGTCCTCGCCCACGAGCAGACCGGGCTTGGCGGCCCGCGCGCCGTCGCCGCCGAGGCGCACCTCTCCGGCGATCACGGCCGCCGCGGCCCGCGAACGGGACTCGAACAGGCCGCGTTCGGCCAGGAGGGTGTCGAGGCGACGTTTCGCCATGCGGGGGAGTGTGACGAGGCTCACATTGGGTCGTCGCCCCGGGGGTAGGTTCGAAGCGTGACCATTGCAAGGCTCATCTCCGCCGACACGCGTTCGGGCATCCTGGTCGCGATCGGCACGGCCCTCCTCCTGGCGCCCATCGCGCTCGGGCTCAGCATCGCCGCCATGGTGGCCGGCGTCGCGATCGGCGTCGTGACCGTCGGGCTCGGGCTCGCCGGCACCGCCACCGGCGGCCGCGGCACCATCCCGGTCAGCGCCCATATGGCGTACGACCAGGGCCTCGCCGCCGGGCTGCTGCTGAGCGGACTGGCGTTCGGGGTGGCGGGCGAGGCGGGCGCCGCGGCGATATTCGCCGGCATTGGCCTCCTGCAGCTGGTCACCGCAGGGATCACGCGCTACAGCGCGACCCCGGCCGCATAGAACTTCCCCCACAGATCACATATCGCATCACTCCTCCCTCGGAATCGGCCCGCCTCAGGCGGGTCGTTTCCTTTCCGGACCCGGATGTGGGCAAGATCGGGGCGGTGTCCGGCCTCCTTCTCGACCTCGACGGCGTCCTCGTGGACTCGCAGGTCGCCGTGGTTCGCTCGTGGGAGCGGTGGGCGGCCGGGCACGGGCTCGATCCCACCCCGATCCGCCCGCTCATGTCCGGCCGGCCGTCCATCGAGGTCATCCGCGCGGTTGCCCCGCACCTCGACCCCGAAGCCGAGTCGGAGCTGGTCGAGCGGCTTCAGGTCGAGGACGACGAGGGCGTGACCGCCATGCCCGGCGCCCGCGAGCTGCTGGCGGCGTGGGAACCCGCGAGTGTGGCGATCGCCACCTCGTGCTCGCCGGAGCTGGCCGCCGCACGGCTGTCCATGGCGGGGCTCGAGCCGCCCGCCGTTCTGGTCACCGCCGGTGACGTGCGCGAGGGCAAGCCGAGCCCGGAGCCCTTCCTCCTCGCCGCCTCGCGGCTCGGCGCGGAACCGGCGAGTGCACCGTCGTAGAGGACGCCCCGGCGGGCATCGCCGCCGGCATCGCCGCCGGCATGACCGTCTTCGCGCTGCCCACGACCCACTCCCGGGAGGAGCTGTCGGGCGCCCACCGCATCCTGGACGACCTGTTCGAGCTGATGCGATCTACGCGTCGAGCGTGACGACGCCGCGGCGCTCCGCGCTGGCGCGGGCCGCCTCGATGATCTCGATCACGCGCAGGCCCTCCTCCGCCGTCACCGGCGGAGGCGCGCCCTCGCGGATCGCGTCCCTCACGCCCGCGTAGAACTGCTCGTAGGCCCCCGGCAGCGGCCGCACCCGCTCCTCCGCGAGGGCCCCCTCCTCCCACACGCCGAGCCGCGGCCAGTCCGCCTCCGGGCGCTCGCCCCAGCCGGCCTCCCCGGGCCGCAGTCCGGCCTTCAGCGCATCCTCCTGGGGATCGACGCCGCGCGACTCGAAGACCCCGCGTAGCCCCACGAGCCGCAGCCTCGGTCCCGGGTCGGGGGTCACCTGGCTCGCCCACAGGTGCGCGGCCGCACCTCCCGCGAAGCGGAGCGCCACGAAGGTGTCGTCGTCCACCTGGGCGCCCGGGCGCCGGCGCTCGGCCTCGGCGTACACGTGGGTGGGTGCGCCGAACAGGACGAGCGCCTGGTCGATGAGGTGGCTGCCGAGATCGAACAGCAGCCCCCCGCCCTCCTCCGGCGCGGGGCTCTCCCTCCAGCGCTCGGCGACCACCTCGGGCCGGTAGCGCTCGAAGCGCGACTCGAGCCGCGCGAGCGGCCCGAGCGTCCCCTCCTCGGCCACCCGGCGAAGGGTGCGGAAGTCGTCGTCCCAGCGGCGGTTCTGGAACACCGAGAGCATCACCCCCGTCTCCCGGCTGCAACTCCGTGAGCCGGCGCGCGTCCGCGGCGGTGGTGGCCATCGGCTTGTCAACCACGACCGGAGCTCCGGCCCGCATCGAGGCCTCCGCGAGCGCCGCGTGCGCGCGGTTGGGAGCGGCGACCACCACGAGGTCCAGGTCGCCGGCCTCCGCCCAGAGGTCGTCCGCGCGGGGCACCACCGTCGCTCCGGGCAGCTCGGCGCGGGCGCGCTCCGAGCGCTCCGGGTCGGAGGTCACGACGATCGCCACCGACATCCCCGGCGTCGAGGAGATCAGCGGGGCGTGGAAGACCGCCCCCGCAAGGCCGTAGCCCACGACGGCGACGCGGAGGGGGTCGCGCGGCTCGCGCGACCCCCTCCCCATGTCAGACCCTTCCGGCCGCCTGGCGCTGGCGCCTGGCGAGGGCGTCGATGATCACCGCGATCAGCAGCACGCCGCCCGTGACCATGAACTTGACCGACGACTCGTAGGCCAGCAGGTCCATCCCGTTCGAGATCGAGCCGATCACGAGCGCGCCGAGCAGCGCCGACCACACCGTGCCGCGGCCGCCGAACAGGCTGGTGCCCGCGATCACCGGGCCGGCGATCGCGAGCAACAGGAGGTCGCTCGCGCCGGAGGATTGGTTCACGGCCAGCAGACGGGAAGCGGCGAAGATGCCGCCGATCGCCGCCATCGTGCTCGCAAGCGCGAACACGGTGACCCGGATCCGCGTCACGTTGATGCCCGCCCTCCTCGCGGCCTCGGCGTTCCCGCCCACCGCATACACGTGGCGGCCGAACTTGGTCCTCGTGGCCACGTACTGCATGCCGGCCACGAAGGCGAGCAGCACCAGCAACGCAAGGGGCACGCCTCGGTCCGAGTTGAGGATCGACACGGCGGCGATCACCGCGGCGGCAACGACCACGATCCGCACCACTATCGGCACGAGGGCCTGGTCCGCGAGGCCCGCAGCGACCCGCTGCCGGTAGCCCCACAGCGCGAGTCCGGCATAGGCCCCGATGGCGACAAAGGCCATGATCCACCCGACCGAGTCCGAGTAGAAGATGTTGGCGAGGCCCGTGATCTTGGGGTCGGTGACGTTCACCGTGCCGGTGTCGCCCAGCACGTACAGGAGCGCGCCCTGCCAGGCGAGGAGCCCCGCCAGCGTCACGACGAACGATGGCACTCCGATCCGGGTGGATATCTCCCCTTGAATCAGCCCGATCGCCGTGCCCGCGGCCACCCCGGCCGCAATCGCCAAGTACGGGTCCCACCCGTGCTTGACGTTCAGAACGGCCACGATCGCGGCGCAGAGGCCGCTGACCGCGCCCACGGACAGGTCGATCTCCCCGAGCAGGAGCACGTAGACGATGCCGACCGAGATCAGGCCGACGGCAGTGATCTGCAGCATCAGGTTGGTGAGGTTGACCGCGCTGAGGAAGCGGTCGTTCTGGGACTGGAAGATGATCCAGATGACGGCCAGCACGAGGACCACCCGCAGCGAGGCGAGATCGCCCTCGACGAAGCGGCGTACGAACTGCCGGGCGGTGGGGCGCTCTGCCTCAGGGGGCGCGGGTGGCTGCGCGACCGTGCTCATGACTTGCCTCCCCCGTTCCTGCTTCGCGCACCCGTGATGGCGCCCACGATCTCCTGCTCGTCGGTCTCGGCCACCTTGAAGTCCCCGGCGGGCTTCCCGAGCCGCAGCACGAACACGCGGTCACAGACCTCGAACAGCTCGGCGACGTTGTGGCTGATCACCACGACTGCGAGCCCGCGCTCCTTGAGGCGCTTGATGAGCGCCAGCACCTGCTTGGTCTGTGGCACCCCCAGAGCGGCCGTGGGCTCGTCGAGCATCACGAGCTTCGGCTCGCCGAGGAGCGAGCGCGCCACCGCCACCTGCTGACGCTGGCCGCCGGACATCGCCCCCACCTCCGACCGGACGCTCGGGATGGTCACTGCGAGGTTCTCGAGCAGCTCGTGCGAGTGGTGCTCCATCTCGGCCTCGTCGAGCTGGCGAGTGAGCCGGCCCGGACCCCCGTCGATCTCCTCGCGGCCGAGGAAGAGGTTGGAGACCACGTCGAGGTTGTCGCACAGGGCGAGGTCCTGGTACACGGTCGCGATCCCGAGCTCGGTGGCGTCGTGCGGGGTCGTGATCGACACCTGCTCCCCGTCGAACCGGATCTCACCGGCATCGGAGGGGTGGATGCCGGCGATCACCTTGACGAGGGTGGACTTCCCGGCGCCGTTGTCCCCGACGAGGCCGACCACCTCACCGGCCTGCACGTCGAAATCGACCCCCCCGAGCGCCTGCACGGCCCCGAACCGCTTCTCGACGCCCTGCAGCGAGAGCAGGGCCGCGTTGTCACTCATCGAATCGTCTCCCCTCCTTGAGGTCCCACGGGCCGGGCGGCGTGTTGCCGCCCGGCCGTGGGTGCGTTTCTACTCGATTCCGGCCTCCTTGCACGCGCTGGCGTACTTGCCGGCGCAGATCTCGGAGGTCTTCCAGTACCCATCCTTGACGATGGTGTCCTTGACGTTCTCCTTGGTGACCGGGATCGTCTCGAGCTCGACCGTCGGCACCTGCTTCTTGCCGTTGTCGGTCTGCTCGTTGATGAGGCCGGAGGGCGGGTCCTCGCCGCGGACGAGGGCGACCGCGATCTTGGACGCGGCGTCTGACAACGTCGTGACCGGCTTGTAGATGGTCACGAACTGCTCGCCGGCCAGGATCCGCTGGATCGCGGCCAGTTCGGCGTCCTGCCCCGTGGTCGGACGGTCCGCGGGATCGATCCCGGCTGACTTCATGGCCGCGATCGCGCCCCCGGCGGTGCCGTCGTTGGCGGCGTAGACGCCCTGGAAGCCGTCGTCACCGAGCGCGGTGATCGCCTGCTCCATCTCCTGCTGCGCCTTGTCCGGGCTCCAGTCGGGCGTGTCGTACTCCTTGCCGATCTTCACGTTCTCCGCGCTGAACACCGACTTGGCGCCCTTCTTGAACAGCTTCGCGTTGTTGTCCGTCGGCGCGCCGTTGATCATCGTGATCGTCGGGCTGCCCCCGTCCTCCGCGAGCTTCTTGGCGAGCGCCTCGCCCTGCTGCTTTCCGACCGTCTCGCTGTCGAACGAGACGTAGTAGTCGATGTCGGAGTCAGTGAGCAGGCGGTCGTAGCTGACCACGGGCACCTTCGCCGAGTTGGCCCGCGTGACAATTGCGGCGGCGGAAGCCGCGTCAACCGGGTCGAGCACCATCACCTTGGCGCCCTCCGTCAGCGCCGCCTCGGCCTGCTGCTGCTGCTTGGCCGCATCCTGGTTTGCGTTCGAATAGATGATCTCGCAGTCCGGGCAGAGCTTCTTGACGTTCTTCTCGAAAAGCGGGCGGTCGTGCGACTCGTACCGCGCAGTCTTCGACTCCGGGAGCAGGAGCGCGATCTTGCCGCCGCCTCCGCCTCCGCCTCCGCCGCTGTCGCCGCCGCCATCGTCGTCGTCATCGCCGCACCCGGCGAAGCCGACGCCCGCGGCGAGCGCCAGGACGGCAATCGCCGCCGGCCCTCTCCGTCGTAGTCCGTTGAACATCTGTTCCTCCTTGTCGCTTTTCGCCCCGGCGAGCGGGGCCTTCCCTCAGACAGCTGCCCCGGCTGGTTGGGGCGTCGGCTCCTCCACGTTGCCGAGAATCAGCGCAACCGCGCCGAGCATCTCAGCCCGCTCGCCCAGGACCCCTGGGACGATCTCCACGTCCTCCGCGACGGTGGGGAGCGCCGTCCTGCGGACGGCCTCTCTCATCTCGTCGAGAAGTAGGTCACCCGCCTGGCCGACGCTCCCGCCGACCACCACCCGCTGCGGGTTCAAGAGGTTGCAAACGTCGGCCAGCACCCGGCCGATGTGCCGCCCGGAGTCGCCGATCGCCCTCCGGCAGCCGGCGTCGCCGCGCTGGGCGCGCTCCACCACCGCCTCGATGGTGAGCTCGTGGCCGAGGCTGCGCCGCAGCAGGTCCACGATCGCCGGGGCGGCGGCGAGCGTCTCGAGGCAGCCGCGGTTGCCGCAGCGGCAGATCGGGCCCTGCTCGTCGATCGTCGCGTGCCCGATCTCTCCCGCCGTGCCGCCGACTCCGTGGAAGAGCCGCCCGTCCACCACGAGACCCGCCCCCACACCCGTGGCGACCTTGATGTAGATCAGGTTGGCCGCGCCCTGTCCCGCGCCCCAGAACAGCTCCGCCAGAGCGCCCAGGTTCGCGTCGTTGTCGGCCTGCACGGGCACGCCGATCCGGCGCTCCATCTCCTCCGGGATCTCGAGTCCCTCCCAGCCAGGGAGGATCTCCGTCGAGGCCGATCGGCCCGTGGGACGGTAGATCGGGCCGGGGAGGCCCAGCCCCACGCCGATCACGTCCTGTGAAGAGATCCCGGCAGCCGTCACGACCTCGTCCACCAGCTCGGCGGCCGTGTCCATCGCTACGTCGGCGTCCAGGTTCTCGGGGATCTCGCGGCGTGTCTCGGCGAGCACCACGTGGGCCAGATCGGCGATCGCCACGGCCAGGTGGCGCTTGCCGACGTCGATGCCGATGGCCGCGCCCGCGGGCCGGCCCAGGCCGATCAGCGCGGGTGGCCGCCCCGCCGACCCCCGCTCGGCATGGTCGCGGCTCGGGTGGTCCACCACCAGGCCCGACTCGCGCATCTCCGACACGAGGCTCGAGATGGTCGAGCGGGAGAGGCCGGTGGCGCGGGCGATGTCCGCCCGGCTGGCCACGCCCACCTCCCGCAGCGCGTCCACCACGCGCCTGCGGTTCAACTCCCTCATCGACGGCGCTGTTGCACCGTTCCAATCCCTCAAAGCAGGCGCATTCTGCGCAGCCCCAAACACTTCTGTCAAGGCTAAGGACAAAACACGGCAGATAGCAGCCGAATATGTGCGATGCCCGCCCAGAACGTCCCGCCGCCGGTGTCCGTACGCTGACCGCATGACACGCCGGGAGATCCGCTCGTGGCTGATGGACATGGACGGCGTGCTCGTGCGCGAGGAGCAGGCGATCGAGGGGGCGGACCGCTTCCTCGGCCGCCTCACCGAGCTGGGCATCCCGTTCCTCGTACTCACCAACAACTCGATGTACACGCCGCGCGATCTCACCGCGCGTCTGCGGATCAGCGGGCTCGACGTGCCCGAGGAGTCGATCTGGACCTCGGCGCTCGCGACCGCCCGCTTCCTCAACGACCAGCGCCCCGGGGGGTCCGCCTACGTGGTCGGCGAGGTGGGCCTCACGACGGCACTGCACGAGGTGGGCTACACCCAGACCGACCGCTCGCCCGACTACGTCGTCCTCGGGGAGACCCGCACCTACAGCTTCGAGCGGATCACGAAGGCGATCCGCCTGGTGGCCGCGGGCGCGCGCTTCATCGCCACCAACCCCGACAACACGGGGCCGGCCCCGGAGGGCCCGCTACCCGCCACCGGCTCGGTGGCCGCGCTCATCAGCCGTGCCACCGGCGTCGACCCCTACTTCGTGGGCAAGCCGAACCCGCTCATGATGCGCTCGGCGCTCAACGCGATCGACGCCCACTCGGAGACCACCGCGATGATCGGGGACCGCATGGACACGGACGTCGTGTCGGGCCTCGAGGCTGGGCTCGAGACGATCCTGGTGCTGACCGGCCTGACCCAGCGGGGCGAGTCGGAGAGCTATCCCTACGTGCCCACGCGGACGATCGAGTCCGTAGCGGACCTCTTGGACGAGCTGGGCTAGGCGAACGCGCCGCGTGGCGAGAGGACCCTCTCGGCCACGCGGTCGGCCACGGCCTCGGGGGTGAGCCCGACCTCTTCGCGCAGCAGCGCGGGCTTGCCGTGGGTCACGTAGCGGTCGGGCAGGCCGAACCGCAGGACGCGCGCCTCGCCGAGCAGATCGTGGTCGGCCAGGTGCTCGACCACCGCCGAGCCGAAGCCGCCCGCGAGCACGTTCTCCTCCACGGTCACGAGCACGTCGTGCTCCTCGACCAGCGCCGCGACCAGCTCGCCGTCGAGCGGCTTCGCGAAGCGGGCATCGGCCACCGTGGCCTCCAGGCCGTGGCCGTCCGAAAGCAGGTCGGCGGCCCCCAGGGCCACCGGCACGCCGTAGCCGTAGCCGAGGAACGCCACGCGCTCCCCTTCGCGCAGCAGCTCTCCGTGGCCGATCTCGAGCACGTCCGGGCGGCGCGGCAGCGCCACGCCCTCGGCCTCGCCGCGCGGGTAGCGCATGGCCACGGGCCCCACGTGGGCGAGCGCGGTGTGCAGCATGTGCACCAGCTGCGCCTCGTCGCGCGGGGCCATCAGCGTCATGTTCGGAAGGCAGCGCTGGTAGGAGATGTCGAACGCGCCGTGGTGCGTCGGGCCGTCGTCGCCGACGAGGCCGGCACGGTCCATCGCGAACACCACGTCCAGGTTCTGCAGGCAGACGTCGTGCACGATCTGGTCGAAGCCGCGCTGGAGGAAGGTCGAGTAGATCGCGGCGACCGGCTTGGCTCCCTGTAGCGCGAGCCCGGCCGCGAACAGGACCGCGTGCTGCTCGGCGATGCCCACGTCGTAGTAGCGGTCGGGCATGGCCTTCTGGAGGATGTCCAGCCCGGTGCCGGTGTTCATCGCGGCGGTGATGCCGATCACCCGCTCGTCGCGCTCGCACTCGGCCACGAGGGCGTCGCCGAAGACCTTCGTGTACTGGGGCGTCGCGGGCTTGGCGGGCTTCTTCGAAACCGGGGCCTTGGCCGCGGGCGCCCCGTTCACGATCGAGGCGGGCTTCGCGGCGTGCCACTTCTCCATCCCCTCGAGCCCGCCGTCCTCGGCCGGGGCGAACCCCTTGCCCTTCACGGTCCGGCAGTGCACGACCACGGGCCGGTTGGCCTCGAGGGCCTCGCCGATCGCCTCCCGCAGCGCTCCCACGTCGTGCCCGTCGATCACGCCGATGTAGGCCAGGTCGAGCTCCTCGAAGAAGAGGCCCGGCGCCCAGTAGGCCTTGAGCGACTCCTTCACGATCGGGCCGAGTCGCTCGATCCGCTCTCCGATGCCGACCGGGAGCTTGGTGAGCGTGGTCTCCACGTCCTCGCGCGCGCGGTGGAGGCGCGGGTTCATCCGGATGCGGTGGAAGTAGCGCGACAGCGAGCCGACGTTCGGGGCGATCGACATGCCGTTGTCGTTCACCACGATCACGATCGGGAGGTCCATCCCGCCCGCGTTGTGGAGGGCCTCGAAGGCCACGCCGCCGGTGAGCGCGCCGTCGCCGATAACCGCGACGACCTTGCCGTCCTCGCCGCGGCCCTGGCGCATCGCCTCCTTCAGGCCTACCGCGTAGGACACCGAGGTGGAGGCGTGGCCCGCGCCCATGATGTCGTGCTCGGACTCGAACACAGAGCAGAAGGGCGCGAGGCCGCGGTACTTGCGGATCGTGTGCAGCTGGTCGCGGCGGCCTGTGAGGACCTTGTGCGGGTAGGCCTGATGGCCCACGTCCCAGAGCACCTTGTCGGTCGGCGAGTCGAGCAGCGAGTGGATCGCCACTGCGATCTCGCAGGCGCCGAGGTTGGCGCCGAAGTGGCCGCCGATCTCGCCGATCGTGTCGATGATCTGCTCGCGGACCTCCTGGGCCACCTGGCCGAGCTGTTCGTCGTCCAGGTCCTTGAGGTCCTCGGGTCCGTCGATCTTGTCGAGCAGTCGGGTCATGTCTGTCGAGTCAGGATGTAGTCGGCTATCCGTGCCAGCGTCTGGGTGGATCCCGGTGCCTCGTCCAGCGCTGCGCGGGCCTCGGCGTGGGAGTCCTGTGCCAGCTCGCGTGCCCGGTCGAGTCCGAAGACGCTCACGTACGTGCGCTTGCCGTGGCGCTCGTCCGAGCCGCTCGGCTTGCCGAGCGCGGCGTCGTCTCCTGTCACGTCGAGTATGTCGTCGACGATCTGGAACAACACGCCGAGCTCCGAAGCGAAACGACCGAGTCGAAGTGTGGCAGGTCCGCTCGCGCCGCAGAGGTGCAGCACGCAGTTCACCGACGCCGCGATCAGGCGCCCCGTCTTGAGCTCGTGCAGGCGGCGCAGTCCCGCGGGGTCCAGATCCCCGTCCGCGGTCACGTCGAGGAACTGGCCGCCCACCATCCCGCCGACTCCGGCGGCGCCCGTGAGCTCGCGCACGGCGGCGATCAGGTTCGCGGGCTCGCCGTGCTGCTCTGTGGTCGCGAGCCGCAGGGCCTCGGCGAAGAGGCCGTCGCCGGCCAGGATCGCCACGTCCTCGCCGTACGCCACGTGACAGGTGGGCTGTCCCCGGCGCAGGTCGTCGTCGTCCATCGCCGGGAGGTCGTCGTGAATCAGCGAGTAGGTGTGGATCATCTCGATGGCCGCGGCGAAGGGAAGGACGTCCTCGGGGTCGCGGCCGAGGGCCTCCGCGGTGGCGAGCGCCAGCACCGGCCGAATCCGCTTGCCGCCCGCGAGCAGCGAGTAGCGCATGGCCTCCTCGAGCCGGCCGACGCCGGCCTCGTCCGCGAACCGCACGCCCTCGAGATAGGAGTCCACCCGTTCCTGGAGCGCGACCGGATAGAGGGCCGCCCCGGCGGTGGAGCTCACAACAGCTGCTCCTGCCCCTCGCCGGGCGACTCCCGCTCGGCCTCGCGGCCCGCGCGGTCGAGCTCGGACCCGACCCGCCCGGCCAGCTCGGCGCACCGCTCCACCAGCTCGGCCGCCTGCACGGGGTCGAGCTCGCCGGCGCGCAGCCGCGCGGCGGAGTCCTCCAGCTCGCGGATGAGCGCGTCCAGGTCGGTCTCGGTCATCTGGCGATCACCTCTTCCCTCTGTACGGACCCGAGGATCCCGTTCACGAAGCCCGGCGCGTCCGTGCCGCACAGCTCCTTCGCAGCCTCCACCGCCTCGTCGATGGCCACCTCCACCGGCACGTCCGGGCGGTGCAGCAGCTCGTGGAGCGCCACCCGCAGGATGCTGCGCTCCAGCGGCGCGATCCGGTCGAGGGTCCACCCCTCCGCGTGGCGCTCGATCAGGGCATCCACCTCGTCGCGGTTCGCCTCGACGCCCGTAACGAGCTCGCGCGTGAAGTCCGTGGCTCCGGTCTCGACCAGGTCGGGCGCGTTCCTCGCGGTGAGATCCGCCTGGTAGAGGGCGACCACCGCGGCGCGACGCTGGTCGGTCCGGCGCATCCCCTCACGCCCTGGAGACGTACTCGCCGGAGCGTGTATCCACCCGGACGCGGTCGCCGACGTTCACGAACAGCGGCACACGCACGGTCACGCCGGACTCGAGCGTGGCCGGCTTGTCGCCGCCGCCCGAGGCGGTGTCGCCGCGCACGCCGGGCTCGGTCTCGGCCACCGCCAGCTCGACCGCGCTAGGCACCTGGAGGTCCGAGGGCTTCTCGTCCACGTAGAGCAGCTCGATCTCCTCGTTCTCGGCGATCCACTTCAGCTGTGAGGCCACCTGGTCCTCGGGGATCGTGAGCTGCTCGTAGCTCTCCATGTCCATGAAGTGCGCGTCCGTGCCGTCCGAGTAGAGGTACTGCATCTTGCGCGTCTCGGTGCGGATCGGCCGGAACTTCTCGCCCGCGCGGAACGTCTTGTCGATGACCGCGCCATCGGCGACCCGCTTGAGCTTGGAGCGCACGAACGCGCCGCCCTTGCCGGGCTTCACGTGCTGGAAGTCCACGATCTTGAAGACGACGCCGTCGACCTCGATGTGGGTGCCGTTCTTGAACTGGTTGGTCGAGATCACCGCGGAAAGGCTATCCGCCGCTGCTCACTGCCAACCGTGCCGGCGCTCACGGCCGACTGTCGGATCTGTCCGCCTAGCGCCGACTAATCGGACACTGGGGCCGCGAACGGGGCGCCCGCGGTCTGTATCCGCGACAGCGTTTGCGATGGCTTCGCGACCGCCTGGTCCCACGTCACTCTCACCACCCGCTCGCCGTGGGCTTCCAAGAGCGCCTGCCGCTCGGCGTCGTCCTCTCGGGCGAGCTTGTGGTCGTGCCAGGCCGCGCCGTCGGCTTCGACCACCAGGTGCTCCCTGGGCCAGCGGAAGTCCGGGATCACCCGCCGACCCGAGAGCACGAGCGCGACGTTGACGTCGGGGCGAGCCAAACCTCCTGCCAGCATGAGCTCCAGCACCGTGTCTTCCAATTCGCTCCGCGTGGGCGCCGGTCCAGCCGCGAGGATCCGTGTCAGATTGCGCGTGCCCCTGCGGGGACCCAAACGGGCAAGCACCTCGGCCAACTGGCGAATGCCGACCCGCCTCAGGGACTGCGCCTGTCCTACCGCGCGTCGCAGGGGCCTGTACGCCGACCACCGAGGCCAGATCGAGCAGCGTGCGAGCCGGGGAAGTGACGGCGATGCCGGCCTCACGCGCCACGTCGACCCGGTCGAGGCTGCTCGTCCGGTGCACCTTCAAGCCACGATGAAGGCGGGGACCCGTGCCGAGCACCGTGACCTCGGGATCTCGGTCATCCCACACGACAAAGCGGTAGAGGGCCGCGGCCGAGAAGTGGCTCAGCACAGCGCCGGGGCCGCACGCCTTGACGGCCGCCGCGAAGCGCCCCTCGAGCGGCAGGGCCGGGTGTCCCACCGCGTAGACGCCGCGGTACACCCGGTGGAGGCGGCCATTCCGACCCCGGACCGCCACGGCTTGCCGGGACAACCCACACTCGCGCAGCTCGGAGAGAGACAGGACGCCCCACTCGTCGGCTGCTCGGCGTGCGACGAGTACGTCCGGTCGACTGTCTGGTTTGTTCGCGTGAGGCTGACGAATCCGACAGTCGGTAGGCGCAGAGAGCGATGCACGCGCCGAGGATGCAAGACGACGCGTAACGGGGCGACGCGTGCGTGTTGCAGCTCTGTGTCAGCTCGCGAACAATCTCGTACGTCGCGCCGAAGGAGTCAGGAGACGTCCACGCCCTCCGGCAGGCGGCCTTCGGCGGCGAGCTTCTCCAGGTGCGCCCTCAGGGTGAGGCCCGCGGGGAAGCGCAGGGGAGCCGGCACGTCGGCCCAGGCCCGGTCCAGCAGCTCGTCCTCGGTGCGCGCGCCCGCGTCCAGCGCCTCGAGCAGCATCCGCTCCCGGTCGAGCCGGTGCGCGATGTACTCGTCGAGCTTCGCGCGGGGTTCGCGCACGTAAGGGCCGTGGCCCGGGCAGAGGACTTCGAGGTCGAGCTCGCGCAGGCGCCGTAGCGAGTCGAGGTAGGCCGCGAGCGACCCCTCCCCGGGGGCGATGAAGACGCTGCCCTCCCCGAGCACGGTGTCCCCCGCGAAGCAGGTCTGCCCGAGCAGCAGGCAGACGCTGTCGGGCGAGTGGCCGGGTGTCGCCAGCGCGCGGAACGGCCCCGCCTCCTCGCCGTCGCCGGGCAGCACCACCGGCACGCGACCCGCGCGCTCCGCGAGCGGCTCGGCCCCCTCGCTGTGGTCCTGGTGGGAATGCGTCAGCGCCACGCCGTCGATCTTGCCTCCGGCGGCGTCGAGCACCGCCTCCAGGTGGTCTTTGTCGGCCGGGCCGGGGTCCACGACCCATCCCGCCGCCACGTAGGTGTTGGTCCCGTCGAGCGTGAGCGCCGAGGGATTGGCCGCGCGCACGCGCACGACGCCCGGCGGATCGCTGTCTCGTGCCTGCAAGGAAGGCTCATACTTGCAGGAGACTTGGAGAACGAGACCCGCGAGACTCCGCCGGTCCCCAGCCCCCGCGTCGGCCGGCCATCGTCCGCGGTAGCGCTGGGGATCGCCTACGCGCTGGCCGTCGCCGTGTTCGACCTGTTCACGACGTCGGCCGTCGGGGTGGGCTTCATGGCGCTCGCCCCGCTGCTGTGCGCGGCCATGGGTGGCTCCCCGACGCAGACCGTTTGGGTCACGACCACGACGGTGGCGCTCACGCTCGCACTGGGCGTCCCGGACGACATCTTCGGCGAGCTGCTCCACTTCTCGCTCCTCGCGGGAGACCTGCTGGCGGGTTTTGCGGCCGCCTTCCTCGCCGCGCTCCGGGAGCGCGCCGAGCACGACCGGCTCCGAGCGGAGATGCAGTACGCCGTGGCGGCCACGCTCCTGGAGTCGAGCACGCTGCGCGAGGCGGCGCTGCGGCTGCTCCAGGCGGTGGGCGAGCCGCTCGGCTGGGTCGCCGGCGGCCTGTGGGAGGTCCGCGCGGACCGCTCGCTCGCGTGCGTGGAGACGTGGCACACGGAGGGCGTGGAGCTGGGGGGCTTCGGGGACCTCAGCCGCGGCCTCGAGATGAGGGAGGGCCACGGCATGCCCGGCAAGGTGCTCGCCGCGGATACGGCCCTGTGGATGTGGGACGTGACGGCCGACCCCGAGCTGCCGCGAGGCGACGCGGCCGCCGCCGCGGGCCTGCGCGGAGCGGTGGCGTTTCCACTCCGCACATCCGCGGGGATCGCGGGCGTGATCGAGCTCTTCGACCGCGACCCGCGGGTGCCCGACAACGCCGTGCTCGACCTGCTGGGCGCGGTTGGCGGGCAGATCGGCGAGTTTCTCGAGGCCAGCCGGTCCGGGGCCCTGCTGTCGGCGGCCGAGGCCCGCAAGAGCGCCATGCTCGAGGCGGCACTGGACAGCGTGATCACGATCGACCACAAGGGGCATGTGGTGGAGCTGAATCCCGCTGCCGAGCTGACCTTCGGCTATCCCCGCAAGGCGGCGATAGGCCGCGAGATGGCGGAGCTGGTCGTGCCCCCCGACCTGCGCGAGGACCACCGGAAGGCGCTCGCTCGCTGTGTGGAGACCGGCGAGGGCGCCCTCCTCGGCAGGCGGATCGAGCTGCGCGCGATGCGCGCCGACTCGACCGAGTTCCCGATCGAGCTCACGATCACGCGGATCGGGCTCGCGGACCCGCCGATGTTCACCGGCTTCATCCGCGACATCACCGAACGCAAGGCGGCCGAGCAGGAGCGCGAGCGGCTGCACGAGAGCGAGCGGCTGGCCCGGTTCGATGCCGACAGGGCACGCGAGCAGCTCACCGCGATCCTGAGCGGAGTCGCGGACGCCGTGACGGCGCAGGCGCCCGACGGCAACCTCGTGTTCGCCAACGAGTCGGCCGTAGAGATGCTCGGCTTCCCCTCGGTGGAGGCGCTGCTGGCGGCTCCCGTCGACGAGGTGCGCGACCGCTTCGAGGCCTACGACGAGGACGGTGAGCCGTTTCCCGTCGAGCAGCTGCCCGGCCGTCTCGCCCTGATGGGCACGAGCACGGAGGCGGTGATCCGCTACGTCGACACGCGCGACGCGAGCGAGCGCTGGAGCAAGGTGAAGGCCACCCCTATCTTCGACGAGGACGGCCGGGTGGCGATGGCCATCAACGTGATCGAGGACGTGACCGACCTCAAGCGCTCGGAGGAATCCCAGCGGCTGCTGGCCGAGGTGGGGCGGATCCTCGCGTCCTCGCTCTCGACGGAGCGGGTGCTCCAGCGGGTGGCGGGGCTCGCCACCGCGCCGTGGCTGGCGGACTGGTGCAGCATCCACACGCTGACCCCCGAGGGCGAGCAGGAGATCGCCGCCTGGGCCTCGGCCGACGAGGAACGCGGCCGCGGCCTCCTGGAGATCATCGAGCGCTTCCCGCGCGAGCCGGACGAGGCGGTCCTCATCGACGAGAACGCGACGGACGAGGCGCACCGCGAGCTGATCGCGCAGACCGGGGCCTACACCGCTGCGCTCGCACCGGTCTCGAGCCGGGGCGGCGTGCTCGGGGCTCTCACCCTCGTCCGGTTCGGCGGCGGTCGCGGCCACGACGCCCTCGACCTCGCCGTGGCGGAGGAGCTCGGGCGCCGGATCGGCAGTTGGCTCGACACCGCGAACCTCTACGCCGAGCGGTCCCACATCGCGAGAACGCTGCAGGAGAGTCTGCTGCCCGCCCGGCTCCCGGACATCCCGGGGCTCACCACCGCCGCTCGCTTCCGCGCCAGCGGCGCCGGGAACGAGGTGGGCGGTGACTTCTACGACCTCTTCCAGGCGACCGGCGGCAGCTGGTCGGTGATAGTCGGCGACGTGTGCGGCAAGGGCCCGGACGCCGCTGCCGTGACGGCGCTCGCCCGCTACACCCTCAGGGCCGCGGCGATGCGGGAGCCGCGCCCGAGCGCCGGGCTGCGGGTGCTCAACGAGGCCCTCTTGCAGCAGCGCAACGACCTGCGCTTCTGCCACCGTGGCCTACGCGTCACTCGCGCCCTCGGACGGCGGGATGCACGTGGAGGTCGCGAGCGCGGGCCATCCCCTGCCCATGCTGCTCCGAGGCGACGGCACCGTCGAGCCCGTGGGGTCCGAGGGCACGCTGGTGGGCGTGGTCCCGGATCCGGACCTCGTGGACAGCTCGACCAGGCTCGGCCCGGGCGACTCGCTCGTCTTCTATACGGACGGCGTAACCGACGCCCGGGACGAGAACGGGATCTTCGGGGAGGCGCGCCTCGCGCGGCTCCTGCACGCCTGCGCCGGGATGGATGCCGAGGCCATCGCGTCGAGCGTGGAGGCCGCCGCGGTGGAGATGCAGGAGGGTGAAACGCGCGATGACATCGCGGTCGTGGTCTTGCAGGCCCCAACCAATGTTGGTAAAGGTCCGCTAAAGGGTAAGAACCCAGGTGGCGATTCCCGTCTGCAGTCGCCCCTGGAATGGACTCCGCAAGCGCCTTGACATCAAGCACCCACCTGCCCTCCCAAGGGAGCGACGGCTTCCGGCTTCGCATCGGCGGCGGCGCGCTCGCGGCCGGACGCGCGCGCCGGGAGCTCTCCCGCCTGCGGACGGATCTCGACGCACCGCTCCTGGAGAGCGTGCGGCTGCTCGTGACCGAGCTCGTCACGAACTCGGTGCGCCACGCAGGGGCCGGCACCGTCGACCTCGCCGTTCTCGTGGGCCGCGAGCGCGTCCGCGTGGAGGTCGCGAACCCCGGCTCGCGCTTCGAGCCAGAGCCGCGAACCGAGGACACCGCGTCCGCGGCCGGCTGGGGCCTCTTCCTCGTCGAACGCCTAGCGACGACTGGGGCGTGATCAACGAGGACACCGGTAGCCAGCGCGTCTGGTTCGAGGTCAAGCGCGGCTAGCGCGCTCTGCCTCGCTCGACATCGCGGTCGAAACGCCGACCGGCGATCTTCGGCCTCAGGTCGAAGGACATCGGCACCGCCGCGGTCGAACATGGATCGCCATGAACCGACCGCAGCCCTAGCAACCGATACATGCTGGTGCCCCGCGCGGCGACGCCCGGAGCGCCGGTGCGCCGCTACAGCCTGGCGCGCGTCGGCGACTCCCGCCGCTCGGCGCTGGGCGAGGATCGCCACGAGCGGCTCGAGCGCGCCGCCGCCGCGGGCGTCAGCCCAGCTTGAGCTGGGCGTCCTCGGGCGGCGGGCCCGGGTCCTGGCCGAGCAGCGCGCGGAAGCGGCGCGCCGCGCGTGGGCGCGTCGTCGTCGCGGTTGTTGTTGAACAGCACGTGCACCTCGCCCGCCTGCTCGGCGAGCCCGCGGGCGCGCCCGGCGATCTCCTCCAGCTCCTCGTCGCCGTAGACCCAGCCGAACCGCTCGGCGACCGACTTGCCGTTCAGGTAGCCCTCGGTGTTGCGGCCGTGGAGGCGCATGTAGGCGAGGTCGTCGCGCGTGACCGCGTCGACCGGCGGCATGATCGAGAAGTGGTCGCCGGGCGGCGCGTCGACGCAGACGAACGCCACGCTCGTGCTCCGAGAACCAGCGCGAGCGTCTCCGGACGCGCTCGTCGTCGACCCAGCGGCGGTTGCGCAGCTCGAGCGCCAGCCGGTGCGGCGCGCACGCGCCTCGACCAGCGGCTCGAGCTCGTCCAGCTCGTTCGCGCCCGGGCGTGAACGCCGGGCGTGCAGCTGGAGCAGCAGGGCGCCCAGCTTGCCGCGCCTTCGTCGAGCGGCTCGATCGCGTCGAGCAGCTCCTGCGCGTCAGCGCCTCGCTCCAGCTCGGGCGTCAGCACCACGCGGCCGCGCGCGCGGTCGTGCGCGCCGCTCGCGCAGGCCGGGCGGCAGCGAGTCGAGCCCGCCGCAGTGGCGCGACAGCAGCCGGTGGAGCTTGACGTCGAAGGCGAAGCTCGTCCGGCGTGACCTCGCACCCAGCGCTGCACCGTGGGGCGCTCGGGCACCGCGTAGAAGCTGGAGTTCAGCTCCACCGCCTCGAACCGCTGCGGCGTACCAGGGCAGCCGGTCGCCGGCCGGCATCCTCGGCGGGTACCAGTCCTTGACGAAGCCGGGGTCGGCCCAGCTCGAGGTGCCGACGAGGATCTGCCCGCCATCGGCCACTGACGCTACCCTCGCCGTCGCCCGAAGCCGTGGCCCGCCGGGGCCGACCGCGCGCAGGTCGCTCGCCCGTCTTCTCCTGCCTCGCTGCTCCAGGTCGCGGCGCGGCTCGATGTGGCGGACCTCGGCCTGCGGCAGGTCGCGCGCTCGAGCCGGCGGACGTCGTGCACCAGCACGTTCGTCACGCCCTCGCGGCGCTCCAGCCGGCCGTCGGCGATCACCAGCGGCTCGCCGCGCACCGCCAGCCGGCAGCGGTCGTGCACCGGCGGCGGGACGATCAGGTTGATCGTGCCGTGCTCGTCCTCGAGCAGCATGAACGTGACGCCCTTGGCGGTGGCCGGGCGCTGGCGGGCGACCACCAGGCCCGCGACCCGCACCGCGCGTGCCGTGGCCGAGCGGCTCGAGGTCCGCGCTCGAGACGCGTGCCCTCCGGCAGCGCCCGGCCGCATCAGCTCCAGCGGGTGCTCGCGCAGCGTCACCCCGGTGGAGCCGTAGTCGGCCAGCAGCCGCTCCCAGGCGCTCGAGCTCGCGCAGCTCGGGCGCATCGTGCGGCTCGAGCGGCAGCGCCAGCTGAGTCCCGGCTCGCCTCGCACGCCCGACCGGCACGCCCGGGCGCGGCCACCCGAGCAGCCACAGCGCCTGCCGCCGCCGGCGCCTCCTCGGGTCCCTCGACCAGCGCGTCGCAGGCGCCCGCCCAGGCCAGCCGCTCGAGCGTGTCGGCCGCCGGCGCCCGAGCGCGAGGCCAGGTCGCTCGCAACCGAGCGCGCACGCCCGCCGCCGCTCGCGCTCCGCCACCAGCGCCCGCATCTCGGCCTCCCGCACCCCGTTCACGTAGCCCGAGACCCGATCGACGCACCCGCGAGCACGACTCCTGAGGCCCGTCGACACTCCGCCACGCTCCGCCGAGCGCTCTGCACACACGGCGGCAGCACCTCGATGCCCCCGCCGCTGCGCCTCGTGCACCAGGAGTCCGGCGGGTAGAAGCCCATCGGCTGCTCGTTCAGCAGCGCGCACAGGAACTCCGGCCCGTAGTGCACCCGCAGCCAGGTGGACTGGTAGGCGAGCAGCCCGAACGCCGCCGAGTGCGACTTGGGGAAGCCGAAGCCGGAGAAGCCCACGATCTGGCCGTAGACCCGCTCGGCGACCTCGCGCTCGACCCCGCGCTCGCCACCGCGCCCTCCACGAACTTCTGCTCGTAGGCGCGCATCGCCGCCTCCGAGCGCTTGCCGGCTCATCGCCCGCCGCAGCCCCTCGGCCTCGCCCGGCGGAGAAGCCGGCGAACGCCATCGCCACCTCGATCACCTGGTCCTGGAAGACGATCGCGCCGAGCGTGTCGCGCAGCACCGGCTCGAGCGACGGGTGCTCGTAGGGCACCTGGTAGTCCGGGTCCTCGCGCAGCGCCTTCTTGCGCTCGATGTAGGGGTGCACGGCGCCGCCCTGGATCGGCCCCGGCCGCACGAGCGCCACCTGCACGGTCAGGTCGTCGAGCGACTCCGGGCAGCGTGCGCGGCAGCATCTGCATCTGCGCGCGGCTCTCGATCTGGAAGACGCCCATCGTCTCGGCCTCCTGGATCTCGGCGTAGACCTCCCGGTCGTCGAAGTCGATCCGCGACAGGTCGATCCGCTCGTCGCGCGTGCGCGCGATCTCCTCCACGCAGCGCTCGACCGCCGAGAGCATCCCCAGGCCGAGCAGGTCGATCTTGAGGAAGCCGGCGTCGGCGCAGGAGTCCTTGTCCCACTGCACCATCTGGCGGCCCTCCATCGCCGCCGGCTGGATCGGGCAGAGGTCGACCAGCGGCTGGGTGGAGATGACCATGC
Organism: uncultured Thermoleophilaceae bacterium; assembly: GCA_963722705.1. GTDB lineage: Bacteria > Actinomycetota > Thermoleophilia > Solirubrobacterales > Thermoleophilaceae > JAAYBF01. The sequence goes on from CAVRNY010000002.1 coordinate 22,326, forward strand.
CGCCGGGGTGCTGGGACAGGTGGCGCGGCAGGCCGGCCGCCTCGCGCGACGAGCTGCACGAGCGCCTGCCAGCGCGGCGAGCCGGCGCGTCGACGCACGTGCTCCGCGACCTCGGCGCGATGTCGTTGCTCGCCTTCCAGGGGTCGACGGTGCGCGCCAGGCGCTCGATCTCGCCCGGCGGCAGGCCGAGCGCCTTGGCGAAGTCGCGCACCGCCGAGCGCACCTGGTAGGTGGCGAACGCCGCCACGAGCGCCGAGCGGTCGTGCCCGTAGCGCTCGTGCACGCGCGGGATCAGCACCTCGCGGATGTCGCGCGGGAAGTCGAGGTCGATGTCGGGCAGCGCGGTGAGCTCCTCGTTGAGGAAGCGGCCGAGGTGCGAGCTCGTTCTCGACCGGGTCGACGTGCGAGAGGCCGGTCAGGTAGCAGACGATCGAGGCCACGCTCGAGCCGCGCCCGCGCCCCGGCGGCAGCAGCGAGCGCACCGTGTCCGGGCCGCGCACCTCGGCCGCCACCTCGCGCGCCAGCTCGAGCATGTCGCGGTGGAGCAGGAAGAAGCCGGACAGGCCGAGGTGGCGGATCACGCGCAGCTCCTCCTCGAGCCGCGCCTCGGCCTCGGCGCGGCGCGCGCCCGGCGCGGGTAGCGCTCGTCCAGGCGGCGCGGCAGATGCTCGGCCAGCTCGCGGTCGGCGTGCGGGATCCTCGGCGCCCGGGTAGCGGTAGCCGAGGTCGCTGCGTGAGGTCGAACGCGAGCCGCTCGGCGAGCCGGCCGCGTCTCCGCGACCGCGTCCGGGTGGTCGGCGAAGCGCTCGGCCATCGCCTCCGGCGGGGCGAGCGCGTGCGAGGAGTTGCCGCGCCGCTGCGGGCTCGCACTCGTCGAGCGTCCTGCCGAGCCGCACCGCCACGAGCGCGTCCTGGAGCGGCGCGCGCGCGCGGCTGTGGGCGTGCACGTTGCCGGTGGCCACGCACGGCACGCCCAGCCGCTCGGCCAGCTCGGCGAGCAGCCGGTTGCGGCGGCGGTCGTGGCGGGCGAAGGGGCGCTGGAGCTCGACCCGCAGGCGGTCGCGCGCCGAAGGTCGCAAGCAGCCGCCGCGCCGGCGGCGGCGGCCTCGGCGTGGCGACCCTCCTCGATCGCCCGCGCCACGGCGCCGTGGCGCGGCGCAGCCGGACAGGCAGACGAGCCCCTCGGCGTGGCGCTCGAGCTCCTCGTAGGCGGTCACCGGCGGCAGCGGGTCGCGCACCTTCACCGGGCCGCGTGCCCGCGTGGGCCGCGGTGATCAGCCGGCAGAGGTTGCGGTAGCCCGCCCGCGTCTCGCACAGCAGCGTGAGGTGCGAGCCGTCCTCCATCGTCAGCTCGGCGCCGGTGATCGGCCTGCACGCCCAGCGGCTCGAGCGCCTGGGCGAGTCTCCATCGCCCCGTGCAGCCCGTCGTGGTCGGTCAGCGCGAGCGCCTCGTGCCCCTGCTCCGCCGCCGCACCGGCCAGCTCCTGCGGGTGCGACGCCCCGTCGAGGAACGAGTAGGCGGAGTGGCAGTGAAGCTCGACGTACGACACGAACATATGTTCGCATACTGCTCGAGTGCTCGAGTGCTCGTTGCTCGGGGCATGACGTACTCGCGGACGCAAGCCGTCCCGTCACGAGCCCGGCAGGTGGCGCGGGGGCTCCGGGGGCGCGAGCCCCCGGTTCCTATCTATCCCTGGCCATTACCGGCAAGAGGCGCAGCGTGCGCCGGCTCCGGTGGCGGCGGCGCCTCCGCCTGCAGCATCAGCTCGAAGTCGTGCTGGTTGGCGGCGTACGCCACGGCGTCGGCGCGCTTGATCGCGCCGGCGCGGACCTGGGAGAGCAGGCACTGGTCGAAGGTCCGCATCCCGTAGTAGTCGCCTTCCTTCAGCGCCTTGTCGATGTCTCCCTGCGACGAGCCGTTCGCGATCAGGTCACGCACGCGGGACGAGTTCACCAGCACCTCGGAGTTGAGGACGAGGCCGCCGCCGTCGCCCGGCACCAGCCGCTGCGAGCAGATGCCCACGAGCGTCCCCGCCAGCATCTGGCGGGCGAGCGAGCTCTGGCGGTCGCCGAACAGGTCGATGAAGCGCTGAACCGTCTCGGACGCGTTGATCGTGTGCAGCGTGCAGATCACGAGGTGCCCGGTCTCGGCGGCGCGCAGGGCGGTCATGGCCGTCTCCTCGTCGCGCACCTCCCCGATCAGGATCACGTCGGGGTCCTGGCGCATCGCGGCGCGCAGGGCGTCGTGGTAGTTGGGGGCGTCCAGGCCGATCTCGCGCTGGCAGATGATCGCCTCGTTGTCGCGGTGGACGTACTCGATCGGGTCCTCGATGGTGAGGATGTGGAGCGGGCGCGTGCGGTTCACGCGCTCGATGAGCGCGGCGCCCGTGGTGCTCTTGCCCGAGCCCGTCGGGCCGGTGATCACGATCAGGCCGCGCAGCTCGTCGGCCCATTCGAGGACGGTCTCGGGGACGCCCAGGGACTCCGTGTCGGGCGCGGCGGGAATGGCCCGGAATACGAAGGATGCGGCCCCGCGCTGGTTGAACGCGGCGACGCGGAAGCGGCCGCCGTCGGTGAAGTAGGAGAGGTCGGTGGAGCCGATCTCCTCGAACTGGCGGCGCTTCACGTCGGTGACGAGCACGCGGTCCTTCACCGCCTCGGTGTCCTCGGGGGTCAGCGCTTGGAAGCCCTCGAGCTCGACGAGCCGGCCCGACACGCGGGCGCGCGGGGTCGAGGGCACCTTCACGTGCAGGTCGGAGGCGCCGAGCGCGAGCGCTGTCTCGAGCGCCAGATCGAGATCAAAGGCCATGCTCCAACAGTCGACCGATACGCGGGGACCCTTAACCCTTTTGCAGGAACCATCCCCCTCTTGTCAGGTCGCGGAACACCACGACGTTGCGCCCGTCCCGGAGGACCAGCTCGAAATAGCGGCGCCGAAGCGCCTTTCCGGTCCACCAGCGGTCCTCCACCACCCACTGCTCGCACATGGCCTCGACCGGCGTGCCCCCGAGCGCCTCGGGCACCCCATCAACGCCCGCGCGCACGCGCGCGGGGCGCGGAACCGCCAACCGCCTGGGCCCGTGAGCCATGGTTCACCCGCTCCAGGGGGTGAGGATCGAGCGGCGCTCCGGTACCCGCGACCCCGGATCCACCTCCAGCACGCGCAGCGCAGCCGCCTCCCCCGCTGCCTGGCGCGCCTGGCGCACCGCCTCGCCCAGGCGCTCGCGGCGGGCCGCGCCCTCGTCGTCCAGCAGGCGCCCCTGATCCCTGGCCGGCGGTCCGAAGGCCTCGACCTCGAGCGCGAGCGACTCGGCCGGAGCGGGCAAAAAGCTAAGTCTCGACCTGAGGGTTAGAATAAGCTTCTCCGGGTTCGCGCTGGCCGTCCTCAAGGTCACCTTCTCCCGCCACGTCCCCCCCGCCACGAACCGGGCGGACAGGGCCACCGCGCGCAGCGTGCGCCCCCGCCGCTCCCTGCGCACCAGGATCCGGGCGATCAGCAGCTCCAGCGCGCGCTCCAGCTGCTGCCCGGAGGCCGCCTCGGGCAGCTCGATGCGCTCGGACACGGGCTCCGGCGGCCGGCGCGGCTCGAGCGGGGTGTCCCTTCCCCGCGCGAGGTCGAGCGCCAGCAGCCCGGGATGGCCGAACCGCTCCGCCACCGCGCGCGACGGGAGCGCCGCAAGCTCTCCGAGGGTGCGGATGCCGAGCCGCTCGAGTGCCTCCACCAGCGGCGCGAGCTCAGGCCTGGAGCGCAGCAGCGCCGCCGGGAGCGGGGCCAGGAAGGCCGCCGCCCGGCGCTCCTCCACGACGACCGAGGGCCGGCGCGGACGGCTCTGCCCCGCGGCGCAGAACGCCGCAAACCTGGACGGCCCGACACCCAGCCGCGCGCTGCGCCCCAGCGCCCGGCGCGTGGCGGTCAGGACGCCGGCGAGGTCGCCGCCGTGGATCCCGTGCAGGCCCGAGGCCGCGAAGAACGCCGTGCCCTCCCGCTCGGACTCCGGCGCTCCGCCGATCGACTCAATCCTGTCCAGAACCTCCTTCCAGAGAATCCGAGCTCCTTCGGGGTCCGGCGGCACCAGGCGGAGCTCCGGACAGCGGGACAGCGCCTCGCCCATCCGCATCCCCGGCACGACGCCGGTGGCCTCCGCCGCGGCGGAGGCCTCCCCGATCAGGTGAGAACCCCGGTCCCCGACTGCCCTTGTGCGCCCTGCCTCGGGTGCCAGCGCCACGGGCTCCGAGACCAGCGCGCGCCTGTCCCCCAAGGCGGCCAGCAGCGCGAAGCGGGGGATGAGGACGCAGACGATCATGGATCGAACACATGTTCGCATATGCAAAGGCGGACGTCAGCGCCCAATTCTTCAAGCAAGCGGACGAAAGGCCGATAGGCATTCAAGGTCCCCAACCTGCAGTCCGCCGTACATCTGGTCCCCGTGAAGCGCTCTACTCCCCACATTCTCTTCGCGCTGCTCGTGGTCACCCTCGCGGTGTTCACCTCGATGACCCTCCCGTCCTCGGCCGTACAGCAGCTGCTGGTGCGGATGCCGGACGGCTCGATCGAGCAGGTCACCGAGGTTCCGCCCGGCGCCGTCCTGATCGGTCCCGCCCCCGAGGCGGCGCCCGGCACGCCTCAGCTCGTGCCGAACGGCGCCGTGAAGACGCCGCCCAAGCCGGACGCCGATCCGGCCGAGACCGTTCCGGCCCCCCAGCAGCCGGCTCCGCCCCCGGGCGCGCCCACCCCGCCGCCTGCCCTCACCCCCGCGCAGCCGGCCCCGCCGGCCGCGCCCACCGAGGCGGCCCCCCAGCAGGTCGGCGAGTCCGAGCAGGAGGCCTCCGGGCCGAAGCGCCGGAAGAAGTCGAAGCGGCGCAAGGAGCGGTCGAAGTCTAAGGCTCGATCCAAGCATGAGGGTCGGCGTCACAAGGCTCCCGCCACCCGCCTGCGTAACTCCGACGGCTCGCCGACCCGATCCAACCCCGGCTTCGTCGACGCGCTCCCCGGCCCGTCCTTCGCGACCGGGGTGCCCAACTTCGTGATCCGCAAGTTCCGGGTGCCGGTCTTCCTGCTGCCGATCTATCAGGCCGCGGGAATCCAGTACGGCGTGCGCTGGGAGGTGCTCGCGGCGATCAACGAGATCGAGACCGACTACGGGCGCAACCTCAACGTCTCCTCCGCCGGCGCGCTCGGCTGGATGCAGTTCATGCCGTCGACGTGGCGGATGTACGGCACCGACGCCAACAAGGACGGCAAGAAGGACCCCTACAACCCGGTCGACGCGATCTTCGCCGCCGCGCGCTACCTCAAGGCAGCCGGGTACGAGAAGGACGTCCGGCGCTCGATCTTCGCCTACAACCACGCCGACTGGTACGTGGACTCGGTGCTCCTGCGGTCCAGGCTGATCGCGGGCATCCCGGCGGATCTGGTCGGCTCTCTCACCGGGCTCACCGAGGGACGCTTCCCGGTCGCCGCCCGCGCCCGCTATGCCGACGACCTGGAGGAGAAGAGGGCGACCAGGCGGGTCAAGCGGGGCCAGAACGCCGCCCATGTGGTCGAGTCGCAGGACGACCGCCGCTCGGTCGAGATCTTCGCCCGCAAGGGCGCGCCGGTGGTCGCGACCAACGACGGCGTGATCAAGAAGATCGGCACGTCGAAGAAGCTCGGGCGCTACATGGTGCTCCAGGACGTGTACGGCAACCGCTACACCTACGCCGGCCTCGGCTCGCTGTCGAAGTTCTACCCGGTGCCCAAGGAGGATCCCTCGGACGCCAAGACCAGCCTCAGGGTCCTCAGCGCGGCCGACCGGCACGACCCCAAGCCGTCGGCGCCGGCCTCGGGCGGGCGCCAGCCGGAGACTCGCCGCGAGAGCCACGACCATTCGGACGAGCGGGCCCCCGCCGCGGTGAAGCAACGCCTCTTCGCCCATCCGAGCCTCCCCGGGGCGCGCGAGAACGGCGGCTTCGAGCAGCTGATGGAGGCGCAGTCCGGCGAGCGCCTCGAGACCTACGACGGCCGCTTCGCACGTCCGATCCGGCTCGACCCCAAGCGTTTTCGCCTGCGCCCTCTTCGCAAGGGCGCGCGCGTGATCGGTGGCACCGTGCTCGGTCGGGTGGGGACCCCCGACGAGCACAGGGCCGCCCATCTCGAGTTCTCCATCCGCCCCGCGGGCAAGGGCGCGCCGCGGATCGACCCGAAGCCGATCCTCGACGGCTGGAAGCTGCTCGAGGCGACCGCCATCTACCGGGCCTCCGGCCGCAACGCCCTGCGCGGCGGCGACAGCCGCTACTCGATCGGGCAGATCCTGCTCCTCCCCAAGTCCGTGCTCGAGCGGCGCGTGCTGAGCGACGAGCGGATCCAGGTCTACGCCGGCGGGCGAGACGACATTCGGTCGGGGCAGATCGACCGGCGCGTGCTCGCCAGCCTCGCCTACCTCGCCGAGTCCGGCCTGCGGCCGACGGTCACGAGCCTCCGGAGCGGGCATGGGTACTTCACGAGCTCCGGCAACGTGTCGCACCACTCGTCCGGCAACGCCGTGGACATCGCGGCCATCAACGGGGTGCCGATCCTCGGCCACCAGGACCCCGGCGGGGTCACGGAACAGTCCGTGCGCCGGCTGATGCGCCTCCAGGGCACCATGCGCCCGGACCAGATCATCTCGCTGCTGGAGCTCGGCGCGAACACGGTCGCGATGGGCGACCACCACGACCACATCCATGTCGGGTTCCGGCCCCGCTTCGGGACGAACCGCAAGCTCGCGCGCCAGGCCCAGGCGGTGCTCAAGCCCGGCCAGTGGCCCAAGCTGCTCAAGCGACTGGGCGAGATCGAGAACCCGGTCGTGCCGACGCGGCCGTCGAAGTACGCGCTACCGGTCAAGCGCGGGCGCCGGGGCGACTAGCGCCCTCAGGATGCCGTCACGAGCTCCTTCGGGAAGCTCGTGAACACGTCCGTCCCGTCGGCGGTCACCGCCACGAGGTCCTCGATCCGCACGCCCAGCTCACCGGGCACGTAGACGCCCGGCTCGACGCTCACCACGTTCCCGGCCTCGAGGTCGCCCTCGGCCTGCTTGGTCAGCCGCGGGCCCTCGTGCACCTCCAGGCCCACGCCGTGGCCCAGGCCGTGGCCGAAGTGCTCGCCGTGGCCGGCGGCTTCGATGGCGTCGCGGGCCACGGCGTCGACCGCGCGCGCCCCCGCCCCGGCGCGGACGGCGGCCAGCGCGGACGCCTGCGCCTCGCGGACGAGCTCGTACACCTCGCGGTCGGCGTCGCCGACCGGCCCGGTCGCGATCGTCCGCGTGCAGTCGGAGCAGTAGCCGTCGAGCCGCGCGCCCCAGTCGATCACCACGAGCACGCCCGCGGGTATCTCCACATCGCGCGGCTCGGCGTGCGGCAGCGCCCCGTGCGGGCCGGCGGCCACGATCGCCGGGAAGGAGGGATCCTCGGCCCCGCCCGCGCGGATGCCGGCCTCGAGGTCGAGGGCGACCTCGCGCTCGGTGCGTCCGGCGAGCCCGCGCCCCACGACCTCCTCGAGCACCTCCGTGGCGAGCCTGGCCGCCTCCGAGATCCGCTCGAGCTCGCCGGGCTCCTTCACCTCGCGCAGCTGTTCCACGAGGCCGCCGGCGGGGACGAGCTCCACCCCCTCCCCCACCTTCTCGCCCAGCTTGCCGTGGGTGCGCACGCTCACGTGCGCGTCGTCGAACCCGGCGCGCCCCCGCAGACGGCCCGCGAGGTCGCCCGCGAGGTCCCTGCCGGCGGGGAGGGGCTCGAAGTCGCGCACCTGCTCCTCGGCCTGCTCGGACGTAGCGGAAGTCGGTGAGGAACAGCCGCTCGTCGGGCGTGACCACGCAGGCGCCGTTCGTGCCGGTGAAGCCGGTGAGGTAGCGCACGTTCACGAGGTTGGTCACGAGCAGCGAGTCGAGCTCGCGCTCGGCGACGAGGTCCACCAGGCGGTCGACGCGGGCTGAGGTGGAGACCGGGGTCATTCGGGCAGCGCCTTCTTCAGCAGCTCGAGCGCCTCACGATAGCCCTCGACGCCCTTCCCCTGGACGGAGCCCACGCACAGGTCGCGGATCACCGACGTGTGGCGCCAGTCCTCGCGCTCGTCGATCGCGCTGAGGTGAACCTCCACCGCGGGCATGCCGCTGATCTCCAGGGCGTCGCGAATCGCCCACGAGTAGTGGGTCCAGGCGCCCGGGTTGAGGATCAGCCCGTCGGCGCGCTCGGCCGCGATGTGCAGGCTCTCGCAGTACTCGCCCTCGTGGTTGGTCTGCCAGAACGTCGTCTCGAGGTCCAGCTCGGTGGCGAACCGCTTCACCTTCACCTGGAGCTCGTTCAGGCTCAGGCCGCCGTAGTGGTCGGGATCGCGGCGCGCCAGCTGGTCGAGGTTCACGCCGTGCATCACGTCGATTCTCCGCCTCATCCCGCCGACACCTCGTCGACCGCCGCGCGCAGGTCGCCCGGTGTGACCTCGTGGCCCTCGGTGACCTGGCCGGGAGCCTCCACGAGCACGAACGGCACCCGGCCGCCGACGCGCTTCTTGTCGTGCTCCACCATGGCGAGCACGTCGTCCACCGGGGCGCCCTCGAACGCCAGCGGCAGGCCGCGGGCGGCCAGCAGGTCGCTCACCTCGGCGCGCAGCGCGTCGCGGCCTGAGAGCCTCAGCGCCGCGAGCAGCCCTATCCCGACCGCGTCGCCGTGGCGGTAGCGGCGGTAGCCGGTGGCGGCCTCGATCGCGTGCCCCACGGTGTGGCCGAGGTTCAGCACCTGGCGCCGCCCGCGGTCGCGCTCGTCCTTCGCCACCACGGTCAGCTTGGTGCGAAGGCAGCCGATGATCGTCTGCTCGTCGACCGCATCGCCCTCGCGCACGCGAGCCCACAGCTGCCCGCCCGCGATCAGCGCCGTCTTCACCACCTCCACATACCCGGCGGCGAGCTCCTCGGCGGGAAGCGTGTCGAGCGCCGCCGGATCGCAGAGCACCGCGGCGGGCTGCCGGTAGGCCCCCACGTAGTTCTTGCCCTCGGGGAGGTCCACGCCGGTCTTGCCCCCGTACGCGGAGTCGACCTGCGCGACCAGGCTGGTGGGCACCTGCACGATCCTCATGCCGCGCTGGTAGACCGCACCGCAGAAGCCCGCCAGGTCCCCCACCACGCCTCCGCCGACAGCGGCCAGCACGTCGCCGCGCTCGGCGCCGGCCTGGGCCAGCCGGCGCAGCACCAGCTCGGCGGTGTCGAGCACCTTGGTCGCCTCCCCGGCCGGGATGGCGACCGTGTGCTCGGCCTCGATCCGGTGGAGCGGCGCCACGTTCTCGTCGGTCACGACGAAGCGGCGTGCGTCGGAGGGGTAGAAGAACCCGCGCGCCAGCAGCCCGCGGCCCACGAACACCGGATAGTGCCCCGACGCCGCCCGCGCCCACACGAGCCGCACGCCAGCCCCGTTCCCCGTGGCGCGCGCGTCGCGCAGCGCCACGAGGGCGGGCAGCGCCCGACGGACGATGTCGCGCCCGGCGGGCGGGATCACGGCATCCGCGCAGGACTCGTAGAGCACCACGCGGTCCGTGTGAAGCTGCTCGAAGCGACCCCGGTCCCGCGCGAGCGGGCGGCCCTTCCCGGTGGCGCGGCGCCATGCCTCGCCCGGCTCGACCTCGAGGTGCACGACGGTGTGTGCCCCCAGGGCCTCGCGCACCCGCTCGGACGCGAGCGCGCCACCGCCCAGTGCGACGACGCCATCACCGGCGCGGGCGAGCAGGCGCAGCACCGCCTCCTCCTCGCGCGCGCGGAAGGCCGGCTCGCCCTCGCGGTCGAAGAACGCCTCGATCGGCTCACCCAGCTCCGTCTCGAGCTCGCGGTCCGAGTCGAGCAGGTCGGCGCCCAGCTCGGCCGCCACCGCACGCGCCGCGCTGGACTTCCCCGCCCCCATGAAGCCGATGAACACCAGCGCGCCGCCGCCGGGCCCGGCTGGGCCGGCGCCGCCCGAGGCGCCGTGGGTCAGCGCCTCCATTCGATCCGCTCCTCGTAGGCGCGCAGCGCGGCCAGCGCATCGTCCAGGTGGTCACCGCCGAGCTTGTCGCGGTAGGCGGCCGCGAGCACGAGCGCGACCATCGCCTCGGCTATCACCGCGGCGGCCGGAACCGTGCACGAGTCGGTGCGCTCGCGGAGGGCCTGCGCCGGCGCCTTCGTCGCGATGTCCACGCTGCGCAGCGGCTTGGTCAGCGTGGGGAGCGGCTTCATCGCCGCGCGCACGACCAGCGGGTCGCCCGTGGTCATGCCGCCCTCCAGCCCGCCCGCGCGGTTGGTCTCACGGAAGAAGCCCCGCTCCTCGGAGTAGAAGATCTCGTCGTGGGCCTCGGAGCCCACGCGTCCCGCGAGGTCGAACCCGTCGCCGATCGAGACGCCCTTCATCGCCTGGATCGACATGATCGCCTGCGCCAGGCGGCCGTCGAGCCGGTCGTCCCAGGACAGGTGCGACCCGATCCCCGGCACGAGCCCGAAGGCGATCGCCTCGTAGACGCCCCCGAGCGACTCGTTGGCCTTCCTGGCCGCGTCGATCTCGGCGACCATCGCCTGGCTCGCCTCCGGGTCGAGGCAGCGCACCGGCGACTCGTCCACGCCGGAGAAGTCGTCCACTCCGAGGTCGTCCCGCTCGGGCGCGAGGACGGTGCCGATCTGGAGCACGTGCGAGCGCACCTCGACACCCAGCGCCCGCAGGTACACCTTCGCGAGCGCCCCCACGGCCACGCGTGAGGTCGTCTCCCGCGCGCTGGCCCGCTCGAGCACGTTGCGCACGTCGGAGAAGCCGAACTTCTGGACGCCCGCGAGGTCGGCGTGGCCGGGTCGCGGCAGGTGCACCTCCTCGACGGGCCCCTCGACCGGCCAGGGGTTCATCCGCTCCTCCCAGTTCGCGTAGTCGCGGTTGGCCATCCGGAGCGCGATCGGACCTCCCAGCGTGCGACCGTGGCGCACGCCGGAGGTCACCTCGGCGCGGTCCCGCTCGATCTTCATCCGCCCGCCGCGGCCGTGTCCGAGCTGGCGCCGCGCGAGGTCGCGGTCGATGTCGTCGGGGGTCAGTTCGAGCCCCGCGGGGAGGCCCTCGATCACGGCCGTCAGGCCGGGACCGTGCGACTCCCCTGCTGTCGTGAAGCGGAACGGCATGCCGTCCCACACCCTACTGACGGGGCCGGGGCCCTCCGGGCGTCAGTTCGGCGTCGGATCGCCGTCGTCGCACTCCTCGCCGGCGATGTGGGTGACGTCCACGCAGTAGCCGCCCTCCTCCTGGCCGGTGGCCTTCACGTGCAGCCAGTAGGTGGGATCGGCGAGGCCCGTCTTGTCGATCAGCACGAGGCCGCCGGGCGCCTGCGAGGTCTGGACCGTGCCCGGTACGACAGCCCCGGTGGAGGTGAGCAGGCGGACCGTGACCGGGAGCCCGGTCACCGGGTCCACCGAGATGTGGATCTGGCCGGCCACCGCGTCGACCCGGAAGTAGTCCTCGTCGAAGGCGCAAAGGCCCTGGAAGTCGGCCGGGTCGGTGAGCACCGGGTTGCCGGGGGCGAAGACGTCGTTGGGCTCGTAGCCCGGGCTGCCCAGCTCGGCACACGCCGCCAGCACCGTGGCGTTTCCGGGCGTGAGGCTCGGGTTGCCCGCCACGTCCAGCACCTCACCCGCGCCGCCGCCGGTGTAGTCAAGCGAGGCCTCGCGGTTGCGGTCGGGGTCGGGGCCAGGGGCGAAGGTGGCGTCCACGTCCGCGCCCGACCCGCCGAGCAGGCCGGTGAGGGGCGCGTCGCTGAGCGACAGGGCGGCATGCGAGCCCGGCTGGATCACCGGCTCGGACCACGTGGCCCGCAGGCAGTCGACCGTGCCGTCCACGGCGGCGGTGCCGCAGGCTCCCGCCGCGGCCTCGCCGAAGCGAGCCGTCACGAGCGCGGGCCGCACCCCGTCGGTGGTGCCGGTGAACGCGCCGGCGCGGGCCGGGTTGGGCGTGGCCGCCAGGTCGGACACGCTGTCCGGGTCGACGGTCACGTCCGGCATGAGGCCGCCGTTCGCCGCGATGTCCTCGTCCACCGTGGCGGTCAGGGAGGTCGGGCTGTCGACCGCGACCGCGGACACGTCGAGCGAGTCGGACAGCGAGATCCCGGGGGGAGTCGGCGCGGAGTAGGAGACCGGCTCGGAGAAGCTCACCTGGACCCGGTCGATCTTGCCGTTGGGGGTGCCCGTGTCGGCGGTCTCGGCCGAGACCACCGCGGGCGAGGCCGAGTCCGTCGCGGTCGTGTTGGCCGCGGGCGCCGGATCGGCGGTGTCGCCCGGGCCCTCGGCCACGTCGGTCACGTCGCCGGGGGTGTAGCTCACCGGCACGGTCGTGTCGGTGTCGAAGCCCGAGGAGATCTCCTGCACGCGGATCTTGACGCTGTCGGGCTGGAAGGCGACGGAGTCGATCGTGCGGCCGGGGACGCTGAAGAAGGCGGGGTTCGAGCTGCCGGTGACCTCCTCGCTGTACACGAGCTCAACGGCGTCCACCCTGCCGGCCACGTTGCCGGGCAGCGCGTCGAGGTCGGCGGTCTGCCCCCCGACGAAGGTCGGGGCCACGGCGTCGCGCGTGAGCCCTGCGTAGGCCCGGCCGGGGTGCTCGACCCCGTTCGCGTCGCGCAGCGCGACGCCGCCGAGGCCGGTGTAGGACACGGAGGGCGCGGAGCCGGTGTCGGGATCGGGCCGCTCCGTGAGGCGCAGGGTGAGCGAGCTGCCGGCCGCGGCATCGGCGGAGGAGACGGAGTAGCCGGTGGCGGCGAACGAGGTCAGCCCGGCCGCGTCACCGGCGTACGCGAGCGGCTCGGAGAAGGTCATCTGGACGCGGTCGATCCTGGCGTCGGAGTCGGCGTCGGCCGTCTGGGCGCTCAGGGCGACAGGCGGCGCGCCGTCCGACGAGGGCGTGGTGGTGGCCCCGGCGACGTTGCCCGCGGTGTCCGCGACGGTCCCGCCGGACGCGGGGCCGTAGGAGGCGGTGGGCTCGAGGCCGCCGTTGAGGGCGCCCTCCGCCACCGTGACCTGTACCGACGAGCCCGCCGCCGCGAGCGATGACTGCGGCGACAACCCGGCGACGGTGAAGCCGCAGCCGGGGCATGCGCGGGCCGGCGAGTTGACGGTCTCGGAGAAGTCGAATCGCACCCGGTCGAGCTTGCCGTCGGAGTCCGCGTCGCCGGTCGTCGCGCCGATCAGGCGCGGGGCGGTGCCATCCGACACCGCGGCGAAGACGTGTGAGGGGGCCTCGTTGCCGGTCACGTCGCGCACCGGCGCGCCCGCGCCGCGGGTGTACCCCACGGGCGGCCGCACGCCGCCGTCCGCCGCCGGGCCCTCCTGAAGCGAGAGGTCCATCACGCCGCCCGTCGTGCCACCGGCAGCGGCCACCTCATACCCGGTCACACCGAAGGGATAGGAGCCATCGGAGTCCGGGGTGTGGGCGACCGGCTCGGAGAAGAGCAGCGAGAGCGTGTCGATCCTGCCCGGCGCGCCGCCCCGGTCCGCCGTACGGGCGGCGACGAGCACGGGAGCCGCCCCGTCCGTCGGCGTAACCGAGGCGCGTGGGGCGGTGTTGCCCGCCAGGTCGCGGAGGACCTTGCGTGCGGTTCCGAATGTGACCCGCGGGCGGGCCGCCGAGCCGTGCGATCCCTCGGCGATCCTGGCCGCCAGGCCATCCCGCCCGCTGCGTGCGGCCGAGGTCACCGTGGCGCCGGACACGGCGAGGGCGGACGGGTCGGCCCTGACCGGCTCCGAGAAGCGAGCGATCACGGCGTCGAGGAGCCCGTTGCCGTTGCCGTCCGCGGTGCGGGCCGACACCAGCCGCGGGATCACCTTGTCGCGCGTGTCGTTGAAGGTCGTGGTGGCGGCGCGGCCGCCGCGGCGGGAGACGGCGCGAACGCCGTCGGAGGCCCGCGCGGAGCGCCGGTAGCTGACCGCCGGCACCGCGCCGGTGTCGAAGGACCGCTTCTCGCGCAGGCGGAGCGTGACGTTGCGCCCGCGGGCGCTCGCCGCCGCGGCGAGCGAGTACCGGTCGACGTTGAAGGCGGACCGGGCAGAGGCCCGGACGCGCTTGGTGTAGGTGAGCGTGACGGTGTCGATGCGGCCGTTGGAGTCGCGGTCGCCGGTCACGGCGCAGGAGATCCGCGGCCCGGACCGGTCCTTGCGCTCCATGTCGATCCTCGAGCGCCTCAGCCGCCGCTTGCGCGCATCCGTGAGTGCGCGCCCTCGGTAGGCCGCCTTCGCGCGGGCGCCGACGTCGCAGCCGGAGCGCTCCGCCACGCCCACGCGGACGCGCTTGCCGCGCGGGGCGGCCATCCGCACGACGCGCCAGCCGGCGACGGTGAAGGGGAACGGCCCGCGGGCTCGCGCCCTGCCCCGCACCGCCCGCGTGAAGGAGAGGTCGAACGCGTCGACGCTGCCGTCGCCGTCGCCGTCCACGGCCACTGCCTTCGCCAGTCGCGGGCCGGCCGCGGAGGCCTCCGCGGGGGCGGCGAGCACCAGCAGCACGGCGGCCAGCGCCGCGCAGGAGATCAGCCGAATGTGAGCAGCGAGGACCATCGGGGGTACTTCAAGGATCGGCCTCGGAGAGCGTCGCCGTTAGCCCCGGGCGAGCGCCCTGGACAGCGCCGCCGGCGGCTCAGTCGCGCAGGCCGTAGCGGGCGCAGGTGTTGGAGAGGTACGGCAGGCAGGGGTTGTACGGGTGACGCTTCATCGGCGTCCCGTCCCACATCGTGGTCGCGCCGTTGCGGGCCCGGTTCACCGGGAGCGGCGCGATCTCACCGCAAGCGGCGAACAGCGTGTGCGGCGGGTAGTTGTAGGGCGGCTGGACCTCGTCGACGTTCGAGACGCCGTCGGTGTCCTGGTCGTCGTTGCCGTCCCACACGCCGTCGCCGTCGCTGTCCCAGTCGAGGTAGTTCACCTGGAGGAACGCACGCGGGAGAGCGGGCTTGTAGGCGTAGCCGCAGTCCTCGATCGCCGGGTAGTGGGTCTGCGACATGAGCAGCCGGATCTCGTCGACGTTGCGCAGGCCGTCGCCGTCCGCGTCGCGCTCGTCGTCCGTCAGGCGCAGGTCGCCGTCGAGATCGAGCCAGGAGTGGTACTCCGGGTTGCCCGAGGGCACGTTCAGGGTCGCCTGGAGCCCGTCGGAGTAGTTCAGGGTCGTGGAGTGGTTGCCGAACCGGGGATGGTCGGAGTAGGGGCCGGCGAAGCCGGGGGCATCGAGGTCGCCCGTGTAGGACTGGAGCGTGGAGCCCGCGGGGCTCGCAGCCGCCCTCGCCCAGATCCGGCCCTCCTCGACGTTCGACAGACCGTCGCCGTCGTAGTCATGGCCGCCGTCGCTGGGGTCGAGCGCGTTCGGGAACGGGCGCTTGCCGGGGTAGGGCACGGCGCGCTGGTTGAGGTCCAGTGCGGACTCGACCTCGAAGTAGTCCTCAGCGCCGTCGCCGTCGGTGTCCTTCAGGCACGGGTCGGTGCCGAGGCTCTTCTCACGCGTGTTGGAGAGCAGGTCGCCGTCCAGGTCCGCACCGCTGCCGCAGTCGAGCTGGCCGGTCTCGGTGGCGGACACGATCACCGGCGAGAGCCGGCGCGAGGTGAGCTTGCCGTAGCGCTTGGTCACCACGCGAAGCTTGAAGCGGGTCGCGACGCGCTTGGTGCCGCTCTTGCGGAGCAGGCGCTCCACGGAGCCGGGCACGCGCACCACGAGCTTCTTGGAAGAGGCGCGCGTCGGCTTGGCGAAGGCGCTGCGGCCGCCCGGGGCGCGGAACACGACCGTGTTGCGCCGGCGGCTCGAGCTGAAGTACCGGCCGCGGATCGTGATCCTCTTGCCGACGGCGATGCGCATCGGCGAGACCCGCTTGATGGTGGGGACCTTCTTGGCCTTCTTCGACTTGGCGGCGTCGGCGGGCGTCGCCGGCATGGCGGCAAAGAGCAGCGCGAAGAGAGCGATCAGGGGGAGGAGGCGGCGCATCGCTCTACCCGTATCGACGGCGCCGGCGCTCGCTTGAGTTACAGCACTCATCGCTGGACCGCCTCGGTGAAGAGCTCGGCGAGGACCGGCGGCACGAAGCGCCGTGCGGAGCCCACGGCCGCCTTGGCCGCCGGACGATCGTCGTCCTCGCGAGCTGCCTTGCGGGCTGCCGCGCGGGCGACGCTCGCCAGGGACAGCTCGCGGATCTGGTCGATCTGGATCTCGTAGCGCTCGCCGCCGTCGTCGGTGAAGGCCTGGCGCTCGCCCGGCTCCATGGAGAGGGTCGCGCAGCCGGCCTTGTTCGGCGAGCAGCTGCCCTCGCCGTCGAGCATCTTCACGGTCGAGTCCACCAGGAACACGGCCTTCTCGCCCGCGGCGTCGATCCCGAGGAACACGAGCAGCGGGTTGCTGTCGCTGGGGAGCATGCGCAGGCGCGGCAGGTTGCGGTATCGGCGCACGCCCTTCGGGCCCTCGAATGTCAGGTCCACGGTGTAGGTGAACTTCTTCGGCTCGGCCGGCTGTCCCGACTCGGGGCTGGGAACGGGCTGGCCGGAGGGCGGGGAGCCACCCGTGTCGCCACCGCCGCCACCGCCGGAGCCGCCGGTGTCGCCACCGCCGCCGCCAGTGGACGCGACCGTCGCGCCCGACCCGCTCTTCACGCTGTCCGGGAGGCCGCCGCCGTCGATCGCCTGGAGCGGCTTGAAGGGGTTCTTGGAGTCAAAGGACCGCAGGTCGGAAGGCTTGTCGAGCACCGCCAGGGTGACCAGCGGCCTGTCCCCGGCGGCCAGCGCGGCCTCGGGGGAAGGCAGGCCGTTGTTGGCTGCCGCGGGCGTGGCCGGCGTCGCCGCCGGAGCGACCGCCTGCTCGGCGGGCTTGAGCATCAGCACGGGCACCACGATGAGGGCAGCAGCCAGCAGCACGGCCACGGGCAGCAGCCGCCGCTCGCGAAGGTCCTGGATCACGCCGAGCACGAGTGGCTTCATCGGGCCACCTCGCCTGCCTGCGCGACCGGCGCGCTGGACGGCGCGGGCGCCGAGGAGGGAGAGCTCGCCGGTGTGGCCGTCGACGGTCCCTGAGAGGTTGCGCCGGCGGTGGCCCCCTGCTCCTTGGGAGAGAGGTACACCGTGGCCCGCACCTCGGCCTTGATGGTCGGGAAGGCGCTCGACTCGAAGGTGAGCCCGTCAATCGTCATCAGGCGGCCGTCGACCTTGATCTTTTCGTTGGCCACCCGCACGAAGCGCTTCATGCGGTGGAAGAAGTCGGCCAGGTCGAAGAAGCTGCCGCTGAAGGAGAACTCGAGCGGCACGCTGTCCAGGCCGGGCGTGCCCGAGGTCGAGGCTGCCGCGCCGCCCGCCGGCTGCCCGGCCGCCGCGTCGGCGGCCTGCTTGGTGTCGTTGGCCTGCTCGGTCGCCTTGCCGGGTCCGGTCGACGCCTTCTCGCCGCCTGCCGCGGCGGCCGGCTTGTCGCCGCTCGCGGGAGCGGGCGGCGGCGGCGCGGCGCTGCGGGCGCCGGCGCGCACCTTGCGGAACTTGATGCCGGTGCCGTCGGCCGCGTGGTCGAGCTGGACGATCAGGCTCGGCATGTCGAGGGTGCTCGGAATCGCCTTGCCGAGGCGCACCACGGTCTCGTAGTCCTTCGCGTACGTGGCCTTCGACCCCTCGAGCTGTGAGGACAGCGCCTGGGCGTCGTCGCGCTTCTTCTCGGCCTGGCTCAGCCGCTCGCCGAGGCTGCCCGCCTCCTCGCGCTTGGGCGCGAGCAGGAGGAACCAGTAGCCGAGGATCAGCACAAGCGGCACCAGGACGATCACGATCTTCTTGTCGCGGTCCGAGAGGCTCATGCCCCACCCCCGAGCCGTGCCGGCGCCTTCGTGGACTTGCCCTCGGAGCCGGCGTCGTCCGCCGGGGCGAAGGTCACCGTGGCGTCGAACTTGTACTCGCCCTTCGAGCAGGTGGTGTTCGTCGCGGCGGCGGGGTCGGCCGAGGGAGCGGTGGTCCCGCCACTCTCCTCCTCGGCGGACTCGGCCAGCTGCACGTCGACGGCGCGGTTGAGCTCACGCAGCCGGACGAGCACGGTCGCGACCTTGCGCTGGCTCTCGGCACAGCCCACGAGCTTCACCGTCGGTCCGGTGGGGGCCGTGGTCGCGCCGGTGGCGGGCGGAGGCGTGGGGGTCGCCGCCGCACCGGTCTCGCTGGCGGCGTTGGTCGAGGCGCTGGCCTCGAGAAGTGAGGTGCCATCGGGGAGGACCAGCGCGAGCTCGCGCATGAAGCGCTCCCAGTCGAAGCGGGCCTTGGCGAGCTCGCTCACCGACTGGACCCGCTGCTGCTTGACCGCGGCGAACGATCCGAACGCCCCGAGGGCGGCGGCGCGCTGCTCGGCCTGCTGGGCCTCGGCCTCGGTCTTCGAGATCGCGCTGGTGCGATCGTTGACCTGGTTCTGGGTGACCACGAACGCCAGGACGGCGACGAGCAGCCCTCCCAGGATCCCGAGCACGATGTACGAGCTGCCGCTAGCGCCCTCGGAGGGGCGAACGGCGCGATCACTCGGGGGAAGAAGGTTGACGGGCCTCATGCCGCCGCTCCCAGCGCGAGCCCGGCGGCCACGGTGTACCGGTAGGGGTCGTCGCCCGCGGGCACGGCGTGAGTGCCCAGCGTGCCGAGCGGCGCGGCCACCGACACCGGCAGGCCGACGCGGTTCTGCAGCTCGGAGGCCAGGCTCTCGTTGTGAGCGCCGGGGCCGGACAACACCACCTCGTGCACCGGGCGGGCGTCCGCCTGTGCCAGGTGATAGTCCATGCAGAGCCGGATCTCCTCGGCGAGCGCGCCCGCCGAGCCCTCACCGTCGGCGTCCCACACGGTGGTGAGCGCGCGGGTGAAGAAGCAGACGTCGCCCGCGGCGATCGCCACGTTCGTCGTTCCGCCGAGGTGGCAGAGCAGGCGGGCGGGGTTCAGGAAGTCGGGATCGGCCTCGGCCGGCTCGGCAAGCGTGCGAACCAGGGCGAAGGCGTCGAGATCGACGCTGTCGGGCTTCAACCCTGCCGCCTTCACCGCGGTCACGATGCGGGAGACCATGGACAGGCGCGCGGCCACCACGAGGACGCGCTGGCGCACGCTGCCGTCTGCGCCCTGGCTGGCGCCGACGGGCTGGTAGTCGAGCACGGCCTCCTCGAGCGGCATTGCGATCGCCTCGGCGGCCTGGAACCGGACCGCGGCATCGCGCTCCTTCTTGTTCTCGATCAGCGGCATGTCCAGGTGGCGGACGACGATCTGGGAGTTCGAGATCCCGAGGCGCACGTTGCGCGGCAGCTTGTGCAGCTTGAACATCTCCTTGAGGGCCTCGGTGAGCGCGGCGTCGTCGCGCACCTCGCCGTCCTCGGTCACACCGGGGGCGAGGTCCTGGCTGACCATGCGGCCCACGGAGTGGCCGTCGACCTGCACCGCGGCCAGAAACCGGCCGTCGATGTCGAGTCCTACGGGCGCAGACGCACGCTTACGCGAGGTTCGGGGGAGCGAGACCATCTCTCCCTCTATCGGCCGCGACCGGCACTGCTTTAACTACTCGATGAAGCTCTCGCGATAAAGATCGATCAGCTCTGGGCCGGCCAGCAGTCCGACGAGGCCGCCCAGCGCCAGGAAGGGAGCGAACGGCACTCCCTTCTTGCGGGCGCCCGAGCCCTCGCGCAACATCATTCCCACCCCGACGACCGAGCCGGACAGGAAGCCGATGAAGAGCGCGGGCATCACCGACTGTCCCAGGTAGAGGCCCATGACGCCCGCGAGCTTCACATCGCCCATCCCCATCCCGCGCGGGTACGCCAGCGCGATCAGCAGCATCGCGAGGAACGCGGCGGCCCCCGCGATCAGGAGCTCGGGAAGGTCGTCCGTCATCACCACGGCTCCCGCGGCCACGGCGTAGACGGCGGCGGGCGCCACGATCTTGTTGGGCACGATCCGGTGCTCCAGGTCGATCCCGGCGACCGCGATCAGCACCGCCACGAAGGGCAGCTCTAGCACCAGGTCGTCGTCGACCCCGCGCGCGAGGGCGACCGCGGCGAAGGAGAGGGCCGTGAGCAGCTCCACCAGCGGGTAGCGCACGGAGATCGGGGCGCCGCAGTGGCGGCAGCGGCCGCGCAGGATCAGCCACGAGACCACCGGGACGTTGTCCCAGGGCCGGATCGGCGCCTCGCAGCTCGGGCAGCGGGAGGCGGGCGAGACGACCGACTCCCCACGCGGGAGCCGGTGGATGACCACGTTGAGGAAGCTGCCGACGGCGGCGCCGAGCACACCGATCAGGGCGACTGGGACCGCCATCGGCCAGAGAGCTTCTCATGCCCGGCGGCCGCCTCCCCTAATGGAAGGGCCGCTCGGGCCGATAAGGGGGACATCGTGGCCCCCGGCGACCTCCGACGCTGCTCCGCTCGACTGCGCTCCGAGGACGGCTTCACCCTGGTCGAGATCCTCGTCGTGTGCGTCATCGTCGGCATCCTCGCGGCGATCGCCATCCCCGCCTTCCTCGGCCACAACAAGAAGGCCTCCGACTCCGGGGCCAAGAGCGACCTCCGCGGGCTGGCCGGCAAGGTCGCCGAGTGCCGCTGGGACGCCGAGAGCTACACCGACTGCGACAGCTCGAGCGAGCTCCCCGGCCTCCCCGCCGTCCACTTCGGCAACGGCCCGGGTCAGGTCCACGTGTCCGCCTCCAACACGAACACCTTCACCGCCGTCGCCGTGTCGCAGGCTCGGACGAACGGCCAGCATCACACCTTCCGGTGGCGTCACCGCGCGAACGGCACCAAGCGCCTGACCTGCACCGCCGGCGGCGCGCCCAACACCTCGGGCGGCTGCAGCGACGGGACCTGGTAGCCGTCCTCGCTTATATGCGTTGACACGCATATAACGCTTTGCATATATTCAGTGCGTGCCCACGACCTTCGAGGCGCTCGCCGACCCCACCCGCCGCCGCATCCTCGACCTCCTGAGGGAGAGCGAGCGGCCGGTCGGAGAGCTGGTGCAGGGCCTCGAGCTGAGCCAGCCCGGCGTATCGAGGCACCTGCGGGTGCTGCGCGAGTCCGGCCTGGTGGACGTCCGGCACGACGCCCAGCGGCGCCTCTACAGGGTCCGGGGGGAGTCCCTCGCCGAGGTCGACGCCTGGCTCGCCCCTTACCGCGCCCTCTGGGCCGGAAGGCTCGACGCACTCGAACGCCATCTAGACGAGGAGGAATGAATCGATGCCCGGCAGCCCCGACGGAACCTTCACGCGCAGGGACGACGGTCGACTGGTGCTGCGCTTCGAACGCAGCCTCCCCCACCCCGTCGAGCAAGTCTGGGCCGCGCTGACGGAGCCCGCCCGGCTGGAGCAGTGGCTCGCCGCGGCCGACCTCGAGCTGGTCGAGGGCGGCTCGGTCGAGCTGCGCTGGCTCAACACCGATGACGAGGGCAACACCGCCGTCGCCCGCGGCACCGTCGCACGACTCGAGCCGCCGCGGCTGGTCGAGTACGACACCGACATCCACGGCGTGATCCGGTTCGAGCTGCGCGAGCACGGCCCGGGGTGCGTGCTCGTCTTCACCAACGAGACGCCGGCACCTGCGGAATACGAGGCGATGGTGGCCGCCGGCTGGCACATTCACCTCGACCACCTGGCCGGCGCGCTCGGCGGCGATCCCGTGGACTGGCCGCGGTGGGACGAGGAGCACAGGCCCGCCTGGAGCCGGCTGCGTGAGCGCTACGAGGCGGCTATCGAGGAGGCGTCTGCTCGGTCTGGCGCTGGATCCGCCACGCCGACTGGACAGGGTCCAGGAAATGGGGTGGCTGGCGCAGGGTGAGCCGGTCGTCGTAGTTGTAGTCCTTCGTGTAGCCGTTGGAGATGGAGTTGCCGCCGCGTCCGACGGGTCCGCGGTACTTCTGCGCGATCACCCCGTTCACCTCGAGCGTCCCGAGCGCCGCGCCGCAGAAGTAGTTGTCCACGGTGAACGAGTGCTGGAGGGCGAGGATGGCCGCGTCGATCTGCACGTTCTGGAGTACGCCGGTCCCGTTCGTGCAGGTCGGCGCGCTGCAGTTGGTGCAGTCGTAGTCGAAGTTGGTGCCCGGCTTGTAGACGCGGACGAAGTTGTTGGCGATCAGACCCAGCACGAAGTCGCCGCTGCGGGTGATGTCGCCCCGGATCACGATGTCCTTCTCGGCCGCGATCGTGATGTCCTTGGAGTAGGTGCCCTTCACGTGCACGTCGCCGCAGGTCTGAGGGACGTTGTAGACGTCGCCGCTCGGGAGGTTCAGCGGCCGGTAGTTCAAGCCGCAGCCGCCGTCCTCAACGTAGATCACGCCGTTGGGAGGCAGGACCCTGCTCACGTTGCTCAGCCCCATGCTCGGGTTGGTCACCGTCATGCTGTTGCCGTTCAGGTCGATCGTGGTCGTGCCGGTGAACTTGTAGAGCGGCTCGGCGATCTTCTTCAGCTTCGAGTTGGACGGCGGCATCGCGAGGATCGGCGAGTTCGGCACGAAGGTGCCGGTGAAGGTCGGTCCGTTGTCGTTGCAGCTGCCCGATCCGCGCCAGCCGGGCGTGCCGGAGGACACCTCGATCTTGTCGTTGGCGTTGCGGCCGAACTCGGGGCTGCCGCAGATGAGCAGCTCGTCGTTCGTGTGCAGCGGGCCCTTGATCTTGTCGCCGGGGGCGAACTGGATGTTCGTGCAGCCCGTCGAGAAGGGGAAGGTCCCCTGGTTGAACCAGTCGATCCGGCCGTCGTCGGCGTCAGTGTCGCCGTCGGTGCCGTCGATGTACTCCTCGTTGCCGCGGCCGTTGCGCCAGTACTTCGAGCAGTTGGAGGACGCCCAGGTCACCACGTCCGGCCCGGTCAGGCCGTTGGGGTGCGTCGGCTGGCCGCGGGCGTTCAGCTCGTACCAGGCGGGGTCGCTGGTCTCGAGGTCGGTGAAGTAGAGGAAGTCGAGGAAGCCGCGGCGCTTGAAGGTGGTGATGATGGAGCGCTTCGCGTACTGGCCTCCGCCACTCGGCACCCGCCCGGTGGAGCGGATGCGGAACGTCCCGCTCGCGGAGTCGATCATCGTGCCCGTCGCGTTCGAGGTCGAGCACGACGGCTGGCCGTTGGCGGGGAGCAGCTCGATCGAGTACTGGGTGGTCGCGCCCGGCACGTTGCGCCAGCTGCGGGGGTCTGCACCGGAGCCGTTCCAGCGTTGGTTCACCGCGTTCGGCGACGGTACCGCGGTGCACTTCGCCCAGTAGGCGTTGTCGGTGTTGAGGTGGTACTGGTAGTCGGCGATTCCGGCCTCCGCGGCGGCGTATGCCTCCTTGGACTCCCGGTTGCGGGCGGATCCGTCGAGGTCGGCCGAGGCCACGTCCTGGCCGGGGGGCCCGTCGGGGCCCGGGGTGGCCGCCGGGTTGGCCGTGGCGATCATCACGGCGCTGAGGCCCATGATCGTGAACATGGCGCCCATCACCGTGACCATCGTGAAGCCGCTCTGGTCGGCCAGGCGGCGGCGCAGGGCGCGTAGAAGGCCTTGCATCACAGGCATTGGGGGCTGTGCTCGGGGTCGGTCGGGTCGGCCGTCCGCACGAAGATGTCGCCCTCGAACGTCGTGTCCACGCGGTTCTTGGCGCCAGCGCGCCTGGTGGGGCGAGCGTCGAAGCTGATCGCGATCTTCACCACACGTGCCCTATCGGTCGCCGACAGCGGGGTCTGAAGGAGCAGAGCCGGGGTGGCCGGATCGTTTCCGAGGAATGCGTAGTAGCGGAAGATCGGTACGGGGTCCCCCACAGCGCGCCCCTCGCCGTTCTGGGCCGCCGGCTCGTCCTCCGCCGCGCGGGCCATCCCGACGATCAGGTTCGTGTTGCGGGTGGGGGCGGTGGCGAAGGTGTTCGCGGGCGGGTTCGAAAGCGTCGTCCAGAGCGATTCCTGCAGCGTGTTCCCGTTCGTGAAGCGGAGGCGCCGGCCCTCGGGGGTGAAGACCTCGTCGCCGAGCTCGGTGTAGAGACGCAGCTCGTCGCTGTCGCCGTAGACGATCGACGGCGTGCTGGTGTTGAGGCAGACCTGCGAGCGCACCCGCTGCACGATCTGCTCCATCGCGTTGCGGCCACGCTGGAGCGCGTCGATCCGGTCCTCCACGTTCGCAGAGGCGCGCGTGGACGAGTCGAGCAGGTTGAACGTGGCCATCACCACGATCAGCCCGATCGAGACGGACACCAGCAGCTCTACCAGGGAGAAGCCGCTCTCGTTCCTCATGGGCAGGCTCCCGAGGTGCCGCCGCTCTGGCTCCCCATGGTCACGGAGTGACCGTCGCCGTTGTTCACGGTCACGTTGTTCAGCGTCCGGCGCCTGACCGGGCTCCCGCCGCTGACGCAGATGTTGTAGACGCCGTAGGGGACCCCGTAGTCGCTGCCGGAGGCGGCCCACCCCTGGGCGTTGGTGGTGAGGGTCAGCGGACCCGTGCAGCCGACCGGCGTGAGCTTGACCGTGCTGCTCGTCGGCCAGGCCGTGCTGCCGCTCTGGATCATCCGCAGCGAGGGCTCGCGCACCGTGATCGTGGGACTCGCGCCGGGCGTGAGGACCAGCGAGCCGGCGGGGCTCGGGCCGACTGTTCCGACCGGCACGAGCGTCGTCGGGTTGTTGCCGGCACAGTTGCCGGTGTAGGCGGAGTAAGCGCTCGTGAAGGGGAAGAGGCTCGTCGCGGCGATGCTCCCCGCCGGGGTACCGCTGCCGAACACCCGGTAGCCGGGCGACGCCACGTTGGCATGGCCGAGTGAGACGAAGTGCGCGAAGCCCGCCTGCACCGCGTTGCCGGTGCCCCTGCGTGTCTGCACGTTCACGGTCATGCTGGCCGCCACGTCGTAGTCGATCGTCTGGATCTGGGTGCTCTCGTTCTGCACGCCGACCTCGCGCGACACCGCGTTGATCCCGTTGGCGTCCACGTAGCCCGGCTTGGTGAACGCCACCGTGTAGTTGGCCTCGGGGAGGTAGCCGAAGAAGACGCACCCCTGCGCGTCGGTCGTATCGCTGAGGTTCTTGGGCCCGGTCACGGACACGCTCACGCCGGCCACGCCGGCGCCGGCCCGGTCGAGCACCTGCACGCCGAGGGAGCCCTCGTCGCCGAAGGAGCCGCTCGGTGCGGCGGCGATGCTGGTAACGCTTATCGGCTTCGCGCCCAGCATCGAGGGCCACGTCACCGTGGAGTTGATCTTCATGTAGTCGGCGCGGGCGCTACCGGAGGTGCAGCTCTTCTGGCCGCTCGCGTCGGTGACCCAATCCGAGCGGGATACGACCGTGTAGTTCACGCCGCCCACCTTCCGCGTACGGGTCTCTCGGGCATTGGAGAGCTCCTTGGCCCGGAACGCGCGCAGGCGCTCCTGGTCCTGCTGGGCCAGGTTGGCGGCCACGCTGCGGGCCTTGTTGTTGCCGGAGCTGGCCTCAGCGGCGTCGAGCGCCTTGAGCACGCCCACGGACAGCATGGCGACGAGGAGCGCGCTCACGAGCACCTCGATCAGGGTTGCGCCTGACTGGTCTTTCGCGAGCCGTGCCCGGAGGGAGGGCAAAAGGGTCATGAACGCGCTATCGGCCGTTAGGGGGCCGGGTTTAGCCCGCTGGCGCCCTTGCGGACCTTTGTTGCGCGCTCAAGCCTCGCGCGCGGAGGGACGATGACCGGGGTGTGGACTCCCCCGCGGTCTGGTTTCCCCTCTGCGTGCTGTTCCTGGCCCCGTTCGTCGACCCGCGCCGGCCCGGGCGCATCCTTCATCTCGACCTGCTCGTCCTGATCGCGTTCGGGGGCTACCCCGTGATCTTCGGCGGCTCCCCCGCGTTCGCCTACGCCGCGCTCGCCTACGTGCTGGCACGGCTCGTCCACACGGGGCTGCGCCCGCGGCGCCGCGACGAGCCGCTGGTTCCGTACGCGCCCGTCGCCTGGCTGGCGATCGGGCTGGTCGCGCTCGTGGGCGTCCGAGTGGGGATCAACCTCCACGAGGCCTACGTGATCGACACCGGCCGCTCGAGCCTGATCGGCGCCGAGCGGATCCTGAGCGGCGAGGACCTCTACCAGGCCGGGCCGCACTACGACACCTATGGCCCGCTCGCGTACCTCGCCTACGTGCCGTTCGCGTCGGTGTTCGGGGGCGATCCATCAGCCGCGAACCCCGCCGCCGCCCACGCGGCGTCGATCGTCTTCGACCTGCTGGTGATCGGCCTCCTGCTGCTGCTCGGCCCGCGCCTCGTGGGCGGTGCAGGCGGACGCCGGTTCGGTGTGATCCTCGCCTACGCGTGGGCCGCGTACCCCTACTCGCTGTTCGCGCTCGCCAACAACACCAACGACGCCCTGTTCGCCGCCCTGCTGCTCCTGGCGCTCATGGCGCTCGCCTCCCCGGTGCGCCGGGGGGCCGCGCTGGCGGCGGCCGCGGCCACCAAGTTCGCCTCGCTGCCGCTCGCCCCGCTGCTGGCCACCGAGCCCGGGCGGCGCGGCCGGCGCCCCGCCGTGGGCTTCCTCGCGGCCTTCACCCTCGTGCTCGCCGCGGCCTTCGCGGGCTTCCTCCCGGACGGCGGGGTCAGGGAAATGTACGAGCGCACGCTCGGGTTCCAGATGGGCTCAGAGACGATGTTCGGCGTGTGGGAGCTGCGTCCCCCGGCCGTCCAGGCCGCGCTGCAGCTCGCCGCGGTCGGCCTGGCCGTGGCCGTGGCATTCGTCCCCCAGCGCCGTGACGCGCTCCAGGTCGCAGCGCTTGCCGGCGCCGTGCTGGTGGCCGTCCAGCTGGCGGCGCAGCACTGGTACTTCTTCTACATCGTGTGGTTCGCCCCGTTCGCCTTCATCGCGCTGTTCGGCGGCTACCGGGTGGCCGCCGAGGGCGAGCGGCTGCCGGTGAGCAACGCCAGGAGCACGAAGGGGAACGCCCAGGGCAGGTACGCCCACGTCCAGTAGTTCGCGGCGAGCTGGACCCACAGCAGGATCCCCCCTACCGCGGCGGCGAGGCGAGCCGGATCCGCCAGCAGCCCCGGCTCGCGGCGAACGCGGATCGCGCCGTAGACGAGCGCGCCCGCCAGCGCGGCCTGCACCACGAGCTGCAGCCACTCGAGGTCGAACGGCAGCCAGGGCGCGTGGAACGAGCCGCGCTGGAACTGGAAGGCGAGCCCGTCGACCATCTCCCCCACCGCCCCCAGGCCGCCGAGCGCGACCAGCCACAGGCACAGCCCCGCCGACAGCGCCCCCGCGATCGCCACCGCACGGATGGGCTCCCTCCCCCTCATGCGCGCCAGCCACATCGGCGCCGCCACAAGCGGCACCACCTTCACCCACGCCGCAATGGTGAGCAGCAGCGCCGAGCGCCCCACCCCGGCCTCGAACACCAGCGCCCAGACCAGCACGGCCGCCAGCACCATGTCGTTCGACCCTCCGGAGGCGGTGAGCAGGATCGGCGGGAAGGCGAGCCAGGCGAGCACGGCCCGCAGGCCCGCCAGCCGGTACAGCCCCGCCGCGGCCACAGCCGCCGCGGCCGCCGTCACGTAGAGCGCCCCGTAGCGGTCGCTGAAGGCGTCCTCGATCGGCGTGATCAGCGCTCCGGGGATGTAGGCGACATAGGTGAGGAGCGGGTAGGTGTCGCCGTGGACCACGCCCTCGACGATGTTGCCGTAGGGCAGCTCGCCGTCGAGCAGCTGGGTGGCGCCCGACAGCGAGGCCGTGGCCACGTCGCTCTCGCCGGCCGAGGTGAGGGTCACCAGCAGGAACGCGAGACCCGTGGCTCCTGTGATCACCGCCGCCAGCCGCGATGACAGGACGCGGCGGAACAGGGGCTCCGCCTGCACATCGGGCGCACCGCGCCCCAGCGCGACCCACCCGCAGCGCGCGATCAGATAGGCCAGCGGCACCACGGCGAACGCCGCGCTGGCGGTCACCAGGCGGTCGTTGACCAGCACCACGGTCAGCACGAACGAGGCGAGCGCAAGCGCGTCGAGGTTTCGGATCCGCCGCAGGGGCAGTACGAGGGTGGCGAGCAGGAACAGGCCCGTGAGCAGGCCCAGCATCCAGCCCGAGTTGGCTACCCGGCTGCCGGACTCGGGAGTTCCCGGCCGGTGCTCCTGGCGAAACGGAACGTCTCCGGTGGGGTCCACCGCGGCGTCCAGCACGACCCGCGGGCCGTCGAAGAAGGTGACCCGCCGCAGCTCGCTGTCGAGCGGGATCGACTCGGCGCGCGTGTACGGGTGCCGTTCGAGGAACCGCGCCACCTCCCGGTCGTCGAGGGCGGCATCGATCGCCTCGGGCTCGGAGAGGCGGTAGTCGGGTTCGGAGCCCTGCTTCAGGACCGCGAGGGCGATCAGCGCCACCACGAACGTGAGCGCCGCCGCCGCCAGCGGCAGCCGTGCTGCTCGGGGCGGAATGCGCATCGGGCGGATGATCGCAGCGCGGAGGGTCGTCAAAGCAAAACGGGCGGGCCCGAGGGCCCGCCCGTTCGAACTTCGGTCGATCGGTCGACTACCAGCTACCGCTCGACGGGCACCCGGCCTTACCGGTCGTGGTGCACGTACGGGTGGCGACTCCGGCGTCGTCCTGGATCGTGAACTTGTTGGTCGTCTTCGAGTCCACTGCCAGGCTCATCGTGTCGGCATCGGTCACGGTGACCGCGAGGGTCGTGCCCTGCCCCTGCTTCAGGGAAGGCTCGACGGTCTCGAGGGCGCCCTTCGTCATGCCGGTGTACGACTGCTGGTCCGTGAAGTAGGACTTCGCGGCGCTAGCAGCGGTACGCACTGCGGTCTTGGCCTCAGAGTCCTGCGCACGCTCGCGCTGACCCAGGAAAGCCGGGATTGCGATCGCGGCAAGAATGCCGATGATCAGGATTACGACGAGGAGCTCGATAAGGGTGAAGCCCTTCTCCTCGGACTGAATTCGCTCGCGGAGCATCCGCAGCATATTTGTCTCCTCCTTTTGAGGTGACTGGTTGTTTGGTCTGGGGTGCCAGTCGCCTGGTGGAGCCTGTCCGGGGGAGTGCCCTGGGTGGTAGCTCGGCCGGCTCACCGGTGGACGCGAGTCCAACTTCTGAGCCCCGGTGCTTTGCGTCCCCGCCTCACGACGGGTTTGCCTTTGTCACCTTGCTCTGGCTTGCCAGTAGGCATCGACGCCTTCATGAAGTTCCTTTAGGAGACGAGGCGTCTTTGCATAGGCCATGTGTCCAGTGCGGCGCACGGCCCGCTCCGACTAGCATCGGCACCCGTGGAGCTCCGGCGCGCACTGCTGCTTTTCGCGATCGTCCTGGGGCTCGCGGCCATCGCCACATCGGTCTCCCGTCCGCCCGACCGGGACGACTCCAAGCGCGACGCCAACCCCGCGCCGGCGGCGCCTTCGAATCCCACGGCGGAGACGGGGCCGGTCCCCGGAGGGTCGGTCGAGGTGACCTTCGCGCCCGCCCAGAAGCCCCCCACCGAACGCGTGGCGGCGGGGCGGGCGGCCACCGTGGTGGTGGAGGTCGACGAGCCAGGCGACGTGGAGCTGGCGGGGCTCGGCCTGACCGCGACGGCGGAGCCGCTCACCCCCGCGCGCTTCGAGGTGCTGAGCGCCCGGGAAGGCCGCCATCCCGTGCGTATCACCCCGTCGGCGGGCGGCGCGGCGCAGACGCTCGGGACGCTCGAGATCGGGCCCTAGGGCTCGGACCTCCGCGCGATCCACTCCGCCCCGGGCGTGTCGGTGAGCCCGTGGGCCACGATCGAGACGAAGACCGTGAGCGCCGCGAGGTTGAAGATCTGCTCGCCCGCGGGAACTCCCTCGGCGAGCACGAACAGGGAGAACGTCATCGTGGCGACGCCCTTGGGCCCGAACCACGCCATGAACGCCTTGGTCGCCGTGTCCAGCCGGGTTCCCGCGAGCGCCGCCGCGATCGCCACGGGTCGCGCCACCAGCAGCGTGAAGGCCGCTATGGCCACGGCAGCGGCCCCATCGTCGAACAGTCCGCCGAACGTGAGCAGCGACCCGAAGACGAGGAAGATCCCGAGCTTGACCAGCTCGATGATGTCCTGCGAGCGGCTCTCGAAGCACCCACGAATGTCGGGCCGCCGGATGCCCAGCACGATCGCGCACACGAAGACCGCGATGAAGCCGTTGCCCTCGGGAGGCAGGACGGCCACCGCGTAGGCGCCGAACGCCACGCCGAGCGCATACAGCGCCTTCTGGTGGGCTGGGATCTCGACCCCGAACGCCGAGCCGCGCGGGAGCAGCACCGATCCCACGTAGCCAACCAGCATCCCCGCGAGGAAGCCGACCCCGAGGTCCTGGAGCACGAACTCCAGCCACGCGAAATCGTCCTGCGCAGCCAGCGAGGCGGTGAGGGCAAGGATCGCCGGCAGCGCGAGACCGTCGTTCAGCCCGGACTCCAGGTTGAGCGAATGACGCACCATCCTCGGCACCCGCGGGTTGGTCACGACCGTGGACGAGAGCACCGGGTCCGTGGGCGAGAGCAGGGCCCCGAGCAGGAACGCCTCGGTCCAGTCGAGGTCGGTCAGCAGCTTGGCCGCCACCGCCACCAGCGCCGCGGTGAGCGGCATGGCGAGCACGAGCTTGCGGAACGGCAGGTGCCAGGCCCCCTGGAGCATCTCCGCCTCCACCTCCAGCCCGTCACGGAAAAGGAGCAGGATCAGAGCCACCACCGCAAGCGAGCTCACGAAGCCCGACGTGGGATCGAACTCGAGCACCTCGAGCCCCCCCTCCCCCAGCGCGAACCCGGCGATCACGAACAGGGCGGTGAGCGACAGGAAGCTGCGGTGGGCCAGGCCGGAGAGCAGCGCCCCGCCCACCAGCAGCGCGGCCAGCACGGCCACGGACTCGTCGAAGGCGGAGGGGACAGCTGCCAGCATCGCGGCCGTCAGCCGGTCGCGCTAGGACGACAGCCTTGGGGCGGCGGCAGCGGCGCGCCGGGCGAACCCCCGCCGGGCGGGATGCGGGCGCGGTCGACGGCGAGCGTGCGTCCATTCGATCCCAGCGCCCGGACGACCTTCACCTCGATCGAACCCGCCAGAGCCAGGATGAAGAACCGACCCTTCAGACGCTTCAGCCGCTCGGGCGTCCGCAACAGACGCGCGCGCAAGACCCGGCCGTCGCCCAGGCGCACGAGCACCCGCCCGACCCTCGTCGAGACGACCCCGTACGAGTACGTGGCAGCGCAGCGGTCGTAGAACGTCCCCGATCCGAGCGCGCGCCGCTTGGGGGCAGCGAACCCGCAGCCGCCGCCCGAGCCCTCGTCGACGAGGACGGTCACGCACAGTGCGGACCGCCCGAAGCTCGATGCCAGGAGCTGGAACTCACCACCCCGTGGCGCCGGGCCGCGCTCGACGAGGATCGGCGCACCGGCCTTCGGCGCGGCGATCTGGCGGCTCGGAATCCCGAGCTCGCACTGCTTCAGCCGCAGCGTGTTGAGGTGGGACTCGCGCCTCAGCGCCCGTCCGTCGATCCGGTCGCGATGCACCGTGATCGCCCGGAACCTCGCGCCGCCGGCAAGCAGCCCGGGCACCGGCTTCCGCCGCAGGCCGATGAGCGCCTGCACGCGCCCGAACCCGACCCTGCGCGCGGTCGGGATAGTGCGTTTCGCCGAGCGGGCGACCACGAGCGTGCGCCAGCGACGCGCACCGCGCTTGCGGTACTGCACCGCCATCCGGCCGCGGTAGCCGTAGGCACGATCGGCCTCGAACCGCCGCTCGGCCGTCAGCCGGCAGCGCCCTCCGCTCAAGAGCGTGCTGCCGAACCTGGTTTCTTCCACCGGCGCGCCTCGAGAGTCCTGGGCCGCCGCGGAGCCGACCCGGTCGCCATGCCAGCCCAGGACCGACATGCTCGCTCCAACCACGAGTGCTGCGATCGTCGGCCTTGCACGCATCGGTCCACGCTACACGCTGCGGCGAGTGGTCAGGCGGCGAGACGGAGCACGCGTTCGCAGCTGCGAACGCGGTCGCCACGGTCGATGAGCGCGCGGTCCCGCCCGCGCCCGCAACGCACCAGCTCAGGTCTTCCGTTGCGGGCGTCGACGTAGTCGCTCCCGGGGCCCGCGTCGTAGGCGTTGACGCCGCGGCCTCCTACCAGCACGTCGTTGCCGCGCCCGCCCGTGATCCGGTCATCGCCGCCATCGCCCTGCAGCCGATCGTTGCCCGATCCGCCGATCAGACAGTCGTGACCGGATCCGCCCCGGATGCGGTCCCTGTCGCCGAAGCCGATCAGGACGTCGCCCTCGTCGCTCCCTGTGAGGCGGTCGGGCGCGTTCGCCCCGAAGCGCGCCTTGACGCAGCCACCCCTGCGCAACGGCTTGGTCGGGTCCCCGCGGCCGTAGTCGCCATCCTCGTTCCTGCTGTGTTCGTCGAAGCGGGGCGGAATCATCAGCACCAGGTCCGCCGTGTCGTAGAAGTCGACCGTGTAACCCACCTTGCTACAGGCGATGGAGCCCGAAAGGCCCACCCTGAGGTGCCGCTCGCGCGCCCTACCTCGGATTCCCGGGATGCTCCACCTGCCCGATCGGGCCGCCACGCCGTAGAGGTGTTGCGCCTCTCCCGTGTCCAGATGGGCCAGCGTGACGTAGCCCCAGACGCCGCCCGTCTTACCGTATGCGGGCGGGCAGCGGCCGACTCTCCATCGGACCTCTACCAGCCAAGTGTTCGGGCTCGACCGCTCCGCTACACGCGCCGAGACCGTGGAGGTGACCGGGTACTGCGCCGGGCTCGCCGCCGGAAAGGCCAACCCGGACAACGCCACGACGGCGAAAAGGGGAACGAGGCGGCTGCGGCTCACTTGCTCACTTATGTACGAACCCGGCGCGCCGCCAAACGATCCGCCGCCGGGGGCGAGCTACAGGGCGCTACTTGATCTGCTCGTACACCTTGAACATCGGCATGTACATCGCGATCACGATGAACCCGACGATGCCGCCCACGATGATGATCATCACCGGCTCGAGGATCGAGGTCAGCGCCTTCACGGAGGCCGCCACCTGGTCCTCGTAGAAGTCGGCGATCTTGGACATCATCGTCTCGAGCGCTCCCGTCTCCTCGCCCACGCCGATCATCTGCGTGACCATCACGGGGAAGGCGTTGGGGACCCGCTGCATCGGCGCCGTGATGGTGCCGCCCTTCTTGACCGACTCGCGGACCTCGTCCATCGCCTTCTCGATCACCCGGTTGCCCGAGGTCTTGCCCGTGATGTCGATCGCCTCGAGCATCGGCACGCCCGCGGCGATCAGGCCGGAGAACGTGCGTGAGAAGCGGGCCAGGGCGACCTTCTGCACGATGCCGCCGATCTTCATCGGCGTCTTGAGCTTGATCGTGTCCCACTGCGTCTTACCCGTCTCGCTCCGCTTCCACTTCCGGAAGACGAAGATCGCTAGCGCCGTCCCGGCGATCATCATGTACCACTTGCCCGTCACGAAATGCGAGAGGGCCACCGTGAGCTTGGTGATCGCCGGCAGCTCCCCTCCGAAGTCCTTGAAGACGCCCTCGAACACCGGCACCAGGAAGGCGACGAGGGCGACCAGCACGACCAGCGCAAAGCCGCCGATCAGCGCCGGATAGATCATCGCGGCGCGCACCTGGCGGCGCAGCGCGTCGTCCGACTCCAGCTGGTCGGCCACGCGGATCAGCGTGGACTCGAGGATGCCGCCGGACTCGCCGGCGGCGACCATGGCCGTGTAGAGATCGTTGAAGATGTCCGGGTGGCGCTTGAGTGAGTCCGACAGCGCGAGCCCCGCCTCGACGTCCTTTCGGACGGCGATCCATGTCTCCTTGAGCTTGTCGTTGTCGGTCTGCTCCTCGAGCACGTAGAGCGACCGGAGAAGCGACATGCCGGAGGAGATCATCGTCGAGAGCTGGCGCGTCGCGATCGTCAGATCCGTCGACTTGACCCGCCGGAAGTTCGCGAGGATGTCCCCGGCGCTCGCCGGCGCCCGCTCCTCGATGTCTACGACGATCAGGCCCTTCGAGCGCAGCTGGGCGGACACCGCCTGCTTGTCGGCGCCCTCCATCTCGCCCCGCGTGGGGGCTCCCCCCAGGTCGAGGGCTTTGAAGGCGAACGTAGCCATCGGCTACGCCACCCGCACCGTGCCCATGAGGCGCCGGAGCTCCTCGGGCGTGGACGAGCGTGCCTCCGCGAGCTCGCGACTGATCTTTCCGCGGCGGACGAGATCGGCCAGCGCGGCGTCCATCGTCTGCATGCCGTGGCTGCTGCCGGTCTGGAGCACCGAGTAGAGCTGGTGGGTCTTGCCCTCGCGGATCAGGTTCCGGACCGCCGGGGTCGGGATCAGGACCTCGCAGGCCGCCACACGGCCCTGGCCGTCGGCGGTGGGCAGGAGCTGCTGGGTGACGATTCCCTGGAGGGCCACCGACAGCTGCACGCGCACCTGGTGCTGCTGGGCGGGCGGGAACACGTCGACGATGCGGTCGACCGTCTGGGCCGTGTCCTGCGTGTGCAGCGTCGCGAACACGAGGTGGCCGGTCTCGGCGGCTGTCAGGGCGGTCGAGATCGTGTCGAGGTCGCGCATCTCGCCGACGAGGATCACGTCCGGGTCCTGGCGCAGGGCGGCCTTCAGGGCCAGGGAGAAGCTCTGGGCGTCGGCCCCCAATTCACGCTGGTTGACGATGCAGTTCTGATGACGATGGAGGAACTCGATCGGGTCCTCGATGGTCATGATGTGCTCGCGCCGCTCCTTGTTGATCACGTCGAGCATCGCGGCGAGCGTCGTGGACTTGCCGGAGCCGGTCGGGCCGGTCACGAGCACGAACCCGCGCGGCTTCTTCGTGAATTCCCGCAGTACCGGCGGGACGCCGAGGTCGTCGAGCATGGGCATCTCGCTCGGGATCAGCCGGAACGCGGCGCCGATCGAGGCGCGCTGGAAGAACGCGTTGACACGGAAGCGGGCCTTGCCCGGGATCGAGTAGGCGAGGTCGATCTGCCAGTCGGTCTCGAGCTTCTGCCGCTGGTCGTTGGAGAGGATCGAGTAGATCACCTCTCGGACCTGCTGCGGGGTCATGTTCGGGTAGTCGAGTGCCGCCAGCGCGCCGCGCTGGCGGATCATCGGCGGCGAGCCGGCGGTGAGGTGCAGGTCCGAGGCGCCGCTCTCCATGACATGGATGAGTACGTCTGCGAAATCGAAGTCCACGAGATCCCCTATCGGCAGAATTGACGGTTACGTGACCCTTGCGACCTCGGCTATCGAGGTGATCCCTTGCTTGACGCGCTCGAAGCCGTCGTCGCGGAGGGGTCGCATCCCCTGCTCGACGGCCACCTGCCCGATTGCGTCGGCCGACGCCCGCTCGATCGTGAGCAGGCGGATCTCCTCGGTGATGCACATCACCTCGTACAAACCGCTGCGGCCCTTGTAGCCGGTGCCGTTGCAGCGAGAGCAGCCCATCGGCTCGTAGGCCTCCACCTCGAACGCCGCGCGGAAGCCGGCCGACTCGAGCGTGGGGACGTTCAGGATGGTCGCCTTCTTGCAGTGCCTGCACAGGGTCCGCACGAGCCGCTGAGCCACGACGCACTGGAGCGCCGATGCGGTGAGGAACGGCTCGATCCCCATCTCCGTGAGCCGCGTGAGCGCGGACGGCGCGTCGTTCGTATGCAGGGTCGAGAGCACCAGGTGGCCCGTGAGGGCGGACTCGACCGCGATCCGCGCGGTCTCCGAGTCCCTGATCTCACCGACCATGATCACGTCGGGGTCGGCACGCAGCATCGAGCGCAGGCCGGTGGCGAAGGTGAGCCCCGACTTCGGGTTCACCTGCAGCTGGTTGACTCCGGCGAGCTGATACTCGACCGGGTCCTCGATCGTGATGATGTTCTTGTCGATCGAGTTGATCGACGTGAGCGCCGCGTAGAGCGTGGTGGACTTGCCCGAACCGGTCGGCCCCGTCACGAGCACGGCCCCGTGGGCACGGTGGAAGGCGCGCTCGAACTGGTCGCGGCCGTCGCCGGTCATACCCAGGCGGTCGAGGTCCATCAGCACCGCGCCCTTGTCGAGCAGGCGCATCACGATGCCCTCGCCGTGGACCGACGGCATGGACACGATTCGCACGTCCACCGGCTTGCCCTCCACTGTGAGGCCGACCCGGCCGTCCTGCGGAACCCGCCTCTCGGCGATGTCCAGGTCGCCCATGATCTTCACGCGGGAGATCACGCCGGCAACCATCCGGCGCGGGATCGTCGTGGACTCGGCCAGAATGCCGTCCACGCGGAAGCGCACGCGCATGTCGCGGCCGTCGGGCTCCAGATGGATGTCCGAGGCGCCGTCCTCGACCGCCTGGGCGATGATCGAGTTCACGAGCTTGATCACCGGCGCGTCCTCGGCAGACTCGTTGATGCCGGTGACCGAGGCGAGGTCCTCGGCGGCGTCGTCCTCGATCGCCTCGGCCACGGCGTCCTCGAGCCGCGACATCCGGCTGATCAGCGCCGCGATGTCCTCGGGGGAGGCGACGGCGGGCCGTATCTCGTGACCCGTCAGAAGCTTCAGGTCGTCCAGGGCGAGGACGTTCGCCGGGTCGGACATCGCCACGATCAGCACGCCGTCGTCGTCGAACCCGATCGGGACGGCGGAGACTCGCCGGGCGACGTCCGGCGAGATCAGGTTGGCCGCGCCCAGGTCGGGGGTGTAGATGCTGAGGTCCGCGTGATGGAGCCCGAAGCGCTCGGCGAGCGCGCGGGCCAGCTGATCCGGGTGATGGCGCCGCTCTCGAGCAGCACCTGGCCGGCGGCCCGGCCGACGTTGCGGGACTCCTCGACGGCGGCGTCCATGCGCTCGCGGTCGACGTAGCCGAGCTCGACGATCACGTCCGCGATGAAGCGGGAAGGGCCGCCGCGCCGCGTGGGCGGCGTCAGCCCGTTTCCGAAAGAAGTGTCTGGCTCGGCCGGAGCGGTGGCCGCTGTTGTGTCCTCCCTGACCGGCCGGAGGTGCCCCGGGCCACGCGGGGGGTCGTTCACCGGGCGTCTACCACCTGCTGGGTAAGGGTGCCCTCGTCCACGTAGCCCTCGACGAGCTGCGCCTTGCCGTCCGGCCCGACAATCACCACCGCGGGCGCCTGTGAAACGCCGAGCCCGGCGACCGCGGCGCGATAGCGCGCGAGCCGGGCGATGCTGTCGGAGAAGACGGATACGCCCTTGCGCCCGCGCTGCGCCGAGACGGCGGCGGCCGTCGCGTTGTCGTCGGCGGCGCCGGGCTGGCGGAAGAAGAGCACGACGACGCGCTTCTGGTCGAGCGCGCGAGCAACGCTCGGGGGCACGCCCCCGGCAGTCTTGGCCTTCACCGGAGTGGGCTTCGCGGCGGCCTTCGCGGCCTTCGCCTTGGCGGGAGCCGCCGCCTTCGCCTTGGCCGGAGCCGCCTTCGTCTCGGCCACCGCCTTCTTGGCGGAGGGCTTGGAGGGCGACACCACCGGACCGGGGTCGGCCTGTTGGCGCGAGGCCTGCGTCACCATGAAGGCAGCCGCCCCGAGGATCGCAGCGATCAGGGCAAGGAGGACGGGCCGGGAGAGAGGCATGTGTGCGATATCGGCACCCGCGCGGAAACTTTGAGCGCGGTCAGGTTCCGGCCGCGGCGCGCATGACCTCGACCGGCGCCTCGCGCCCCGTCCACAGCTCTAGGCTGCGCGCCCCCTGCCGCACAAGGACCTCGAGCCCGCCCACGAAGCGCGCTGCCCCGCGTTCGGCCCATTCCTGGAGCGGCGTCGGACGGGCGCCATACGTCAGGTCGACCACGGTGGCCGGTGAGTCGGCACCGGTGAGGCCGAGCGCCGCGAGCGCCTCCTCGCCGACGGGCGAGCCCTCCAGCCCCACCGAGGTGCAGTTCACGACCAGGTCCGGCGCTTCCGGCAGGTGGGCAAGGCGGGCGCCGAGATCCGCCGCCAGGGCCGCCGCGCGCTCGGGCGTGCGGTTCCAGACGGAGACCTCGGCGGCGCCGGCGTCCGCCAGCGCCCAGACCGCGGCGCGGGCCGCGCCTCCGGCGCCGAGCACCAGCGCATGCCGGCCGGTGGGAGGCTCTCCAAGCGCGTCGATCAGCCCTCCGGCGTCGGTGTTCTCGCCCTGCACGGCGCCGTCCGCGAACGTCAGGGTGTTCACCGCGCCGATCGCCGCGGCCGCGGGGGCCAGCTCGTCCGCCAGGTCGTGGGCCGCCAGCTTGTAGGGCACGGTCACGTTCAGCCCGCGGAAGCCCGAGCCGGGGAGCGCCACCACCGTCTCGGGGAACCGATCGCCCGGGAGCGGTAAGGGCACGTACAGCCAGTCGAGCCCGAGCGCTGCGAGCGCGGCGTTCTGCATCGCCGGCGAGCGGCTGTGGGAAACGGGGAAGCCGGCGACGCCGAGCAGCGTCCGGCCCATCAGCAGTTCGTCGGCGACTTGCCGCCCCGCCGCGCGCGCTCGCTGTTGTAGCGCTCCACGTCCCGCTGGAACTCGGCGTCCGTCTTCGAGAAGTCGTGCTGGCCACAGGTGCCGGGCTTCACCACGTAGAAGAGGAACTGCGTACGCGAGGGTGCCGCGGCCGCGCGGATCGCCGCCAGCCCTGGGCTGCCGATCGGCCCCGGCGGCAGTCCCCGGCGGTTGCGCGTGTTGTAGGGCGACCCGACGGCCAGCTGCGACTGGGTGAGCGGCCGCGTCCAGTTGTTGGTCACGAACCGCACGGTCGCATCGATCCCGAGCGGGATGCCCTCCCTCAGGCGGTTGTAGATCACCGACGCCACGATCGGGCGCTCGCGGGCTATCTGCGCCTCGCGGTCGACCATCGAAGCGATGATCAGCACGTCGTAGGGGGTCAGGTTCCTGCGCTTGGCGGCCCGCAGGTCCACCTTCCGGAACTCGCGCCGGAAGGTCCGGAGCTGCTCGGTGACCAGGTCGCCGACGGGGCGCCCCCGCTTCAGCTCATAGGTGGCGGGGAAGAGGAACCCCTCGAGGGTCCGCGCGCCCTTGGCGCCGTACGAGCTCGGATCGAGCACGGGCGATCGGCGAGTCGCCGCGATGTAGTCGCCCCTCAAGCCCCTCTCCGCGATGTCCTCGACCTCGCGACGCGACCGCCCCTCGGGCACCGTGACGCTCACGACGTCCGGCGGCGGGCCCGACGAGAGCGCGTCCAGGGCGGCTGCATGGCTCATCCCCTCCTTGAGCCGGAAGGTGCCGGGCTTGAGGTCACCGCGCCGTCCGGACACCGTGGCCCTCGCCTCGAAGAAGAACGCGCTGGAGATCACCCCCTTCGTCCTCGAGCAGGTCGGCGATGTCTCCGACGCCGCTGCCCCTCGGGATCGTCACCCGCACCTCGCTCTCGCCGTCGCCCGTGAACGGCTGGAACAGCGAGAGCAGGAGCCACACGACCGTCGCGAGAAGGATCCCGGCGGCGGCGAGCGGCAGGAGGCGGCGGCGTGTCCGGGAGCCGTTTCCGGCGACGGAATCCTTCTCCCGCCGGCGCTGGAGCAGCTCCCGCGTCTTGGCCGTGCGGTCGGCCGCGGACGGCATTCGCACGCGCGGGCGGCGCTCCGTCGGCTGCGGCTCCGCGGGCGCCGGGGGCTCGAACGGGGGCGGCTTCTGGGGCCGCGCGACGGGTGGCGCCTTGGGTGGCTTCGGCGCGGCCTTGCCCGCCCGGCGCGCCTCGCGTTCGAGCCGCGCCTGCTCGCGCTCCTCGGGAGTCCGCTCGCCGGGGGTCACGACTTCGGAGAGCTGCCCTGCGCGGCGAGGTACCCCTCGAGCAGATGCGCGGCGGCCCGCGAGTCGGCGTCGGACCTGCCGCCCGTGGCCTCTGCCATCCGCGTCGTGAGCCGCTCGTCGTACATCTCGACCCGCACGTCGAGCCGGGCCTCGAGGCGGGCGGCGAACTCCCGCGCCGACGCGGCCTGCGCGCCCTCACGCCCCGCGAGCGTCACCGGCAGGCCCACGACCACTCGCTCCGCGCCGAGCTCCTCGGCGAGTCCCGCGATGCGCGCGATCCCCTTGCGGGTGTCGGGCCGCTTCACCGCCTCCAGCGGCGTGGCCAGGGTGCCGGACGGGTCGGACACCGCGCAGCCGCAACGGGCTTCTCCGTGGTCGAGGGCGAGCACGCGCACGTCAGCCCGCCAGCGCCTGCTCGATCGCCCCGCGCGCCACCGCGAGCGCCTCGTCGAGCTTCTCGGGGTCGCGTCCTCCGGCCTGGGCCATCGTGTCGCGCCCCCCGCCGCCGCCGCCCACAGCCTCGGCGGCCGCCCGCACCAGGTCGCCCGCCTTCACGCCTCGTGCGACGAGCGCCTCGTCCACGTGCGCCACCAGATGCACCCGGCCGTCGGCCGACCGCTCCCAGCACCACCGCCGCCTCGCCGAGCTTCTGGCGCACGCGGTCCGAGAGCCCGAGCAGGGCCTTGGCGTCGCCGGCCTCGGCGCGCGCCACAACCACCGGCGCTCCCCCCACCTCGGCGGCCGACTCGACGAGCCGCTCGGCCTCGGCGGCGTCGTCGACGGCGGCCGCCGCCGGGCGCTTGCGCGCCTCCCGCGCCTGGTCGCCGAGCTTCTGCGCGGTGCGCACAAGCTCGCCCTCGGACGCCTTCAGGACCTGCGACAGCTCGCGCAGGCGTGCGGTGCGCTCCTCGAACAGCTCCGTGGCGGCGGCGCCCGTGACCGCCTCGATCCGGCGGACGTTCGACGCGCTCGAGGTCTCCGTCGTCACGTGGAAGAGGCCGACCTCGCCCGTGCTCGCCACGTGGGTGCCTCCGCACAGCTCCCGAGAGACCTCGTCGACCTCGACCATGCGCACCCAGTCGCCGTACTTCTCGCCGAACAGGGCCATCGCGCCGAGGGAGCGCGCCTCGTCGAGGCTGGTCTCGATCGCGCGCACGGACCGGTTCTCCGCGATCCAGCCGTTCACCCGGCTCTCCACCGCGCGCAGCTCCTCATCCGACAGGCGCTCGCCGTGGGTGAAGTCGAAGCGCAGCTTGTCGGGGCCGACGTAGGAGCCGGCCTGGCGCACGTGTGTCCCGAGGCGCTCGCGCAGCGCCGCGTGCAGCAGGTGGGTGGCGGTGTGATTGCGCATCGTGGCCAGGCGAGTGTTGCGCTCGACCTCGGCGTGCGCCTCCTCCCCCGCTCCGATCCGGCCCTCCAGGGGCTCGAGCGCCAGCGCCTGGTCCGCGCCGAGGCGGAACACCTCCACGACCCTGGCGCGCCCGGACCCGGTGGCGATCGTGCCGGCGTCGGAGACCTGGCCGCCGCCCTCCGGGTAGAAGGGGCTGTCCTCGAGCTTCGCGAGCAGGGCGCCGTTCTCCGACTCGATCGCGCCGACCACGGTGTCCGCCTCGGTGGACTCGTATCCCACGAAGCGCGTCGCGAAGCCCGCCTCGCGGGCGAAGTCCGCCGCCCTGCCCGTGGCTCCGTCTCCCCCGTGGGCGCGGGCGCCCGCCCGGGCGGTCTCGCGCGCCTCCTCCATCAGCGCGGCGAAGCCGGCCTCGTCGACCTCGAGGTCCGCCTCGGCGAGCATCTCCTTGGTCATCTCGAACGGGAAGCCGTAGGTGTCATGGAGCTTGAAGGCGTCCGCGGCCGGCACCTCCGTGGCGCCGCTGTCGCGTGCTCGCGTGACCAGCTCGGCGAGCAGCCGCTCCCCCTGTACGAGCGTGCGGCCGAAGCCCTCCTCCTCCGCGGCCGCCCAGCGGGCGATCGTCTCGCGCTCCGCGCGCAGCTCGGGGTACACGTCGCCCATCTGGCGCACCACGACGGAGCACAGCTCGGGCACGAAGCCGTGGCCGAGGCCGAGCACGCGGCCCTGCTGGATCGAGCGGCGCAGGACGCGGCGCAGGATGTAGCCGCGGTCCTCGTTCGAGGGCACCACGCCGTCGGCCATCAGGAAGGCGGCCGCGCGCCCGTGGTCGGCCAGCACGCGCAGGGCGCGGGTGGTCGCGAAGTCCTGGCCGTACCGGCGTCCCGACCGCTCCTCCCCGAACGCGATCAGCGGCCGGAAGGCGTCGGTCTCGTAGACCGAGGGCACGTCCTGGAGGATCGCCGCCATCCGCTCCAGCCCCAGACCGGTGTCGATGTTCTGCTGGGGAAGGTCGGTGAGCGAGCCGTCCGCGTGCAGGTCGTACTGCATGAACACGAGGTTCCAGAACTCGAGGTGGCGCTCGGTGTCGTCGCCCGGCCGGTCCTCGTCGGGGCCGAACTCCGGCCCGCGGTCGAGGTAGAGCTCGGAGCACGGGCCACACGGGCCGGTCGGCCCCGACTGCCAGAAGTTGTCCTCGCGTCCGAGGTGCACGATCCGCTCGTCCGGCACGCCGATGGCCCGCCAGCACTCGATCGCCTCCTCGTCGGGCCCGAGTCCCAGCTCCTCGTCGCCACCGAAGACCGTGATCCAGATCCGCTCTCCGTCGAGCCCGAGCCCCTCGGTGGAGAACTCCCAGGCCAGGTCGGCCGCGCCCTGCTTGAAGTAGTCGCCGACCGAGAAGTTGCCCAGCATCTCGAAGAACGTGAGGTGCCGCGCGGTCAATCCCACGTTCTCGATGTCGGTGGCACGGAAGACCTTCTGGCAGGAGGTGAGGCGGAGCGCCGGCGGCTCCTCCTGTCCCAGGAAGTACGGCTTGAAGGGCTGCATCCCCGCGGTCGTGAGCAGCACCGATGGGTCGTAGCTGGCGGGCACCAGCGACGCCGACGGCATGCGACGATGGTCGTGCTGCTCGAAAAAGGAGAGGAAGCGCTCTCGGAGCTCGGCCGCCGTCATGGCGTTGCAGTCTAGGTGGACAGCGCGTCAACTGAACTGCCCTCGGCAACCCACCTATGCCGCTGCAAAGCGCGGTCATCGCCGAACAAAAGCTCTCCCCGTGCGGGAGCCTCCGCGCAGCAAACCTACGCAATTCCAGGCCCGCCCGATAGTGGAGGCCCGGAAAGACCGACCATCGAGCCAGATGTTGCTTTCGGAGGAACTGGTAGGGGCTGCCCGGAAACGGCGCGCGATGCGAATGTCGCTGCGCGAACGCATCGTCAGCACCACCTCCGCCGTCGCCTTCGTAGCCGCCGCGAGCGCGATCGCCATCACCGTTCCGGACGAGCGCGGCCTGAACCTCCCTCTTGTCTTCGGCCTGACGGCGACCTACGCGGTGGTGTCCCGGGTTCGCTTCGAGTTCGGCGACTACTGGGTCTCCCCGGAGCAACTCGCGTTCGTCCCGATGATCCTTCTCGTTCCCCTGCAGTGGGTGCCGGCGCTCGTGGCCATCGCCGTGATCCTGTCGATGGCGCCCGACGTCGCGGACGGGACCTGGCATCGCGACCGGATCGTGGGCTGCCTCGCCGACAACTGGTTCGCGGTCGGCCCCGTGATCGTCCTGGCCCTGCTCGCGCCGGGCGAAGCGTCGCTCGCCCTCGCCGAGGTGTACGTGCTGGCCCTCGCCGTGCAGCTGCTGTTCGACCTCGTATGGGTGATCATCCGCAACCACCTGCTCGACCACATCCCCTTCGGCACCGTCCTGCGCGACTGGGCCGGAGTGGCTCGCGTCGAGGCCGTGCTCTCCCCCGTCGCGCTGATGTTCGCCGTCGCCGCGGCGGTGGACGCGTGGGCGCTGGCCGCGATCTTCCCCCTGGTGTGGCTGCTCGAGGTGTTCGCCCGAGATCGCAAGGAGCGCTACGCGAGCGCCCTCGAGCTGCAGCGCGCCTACCGCGGGACGGTGGCGCTCCTCTCGGACGTCGTCGAGTTCGAGGACCCCTACACCGCTGCCCACAGCCGCTCGATCGTGGAGCTCGCCGAGGCGACCGCGGAGAAGCTGGGCGTGCCGCGCGAGAGCCGCCAGCGGCTGGAGTTCGCCGCCCTCCTCCACGACGTGGGCAAGATCACGATCCCCAAGGAGATCCTCAACAAGCCGTCGAGCCTCACCGAGCAGGAGTTCAACGTGATGAAGACCCACACGATCGAGGGCCAGTTCATGCTCGACCGCGTGGGAGGGCTGCTGGCCGAGATCGGCGAGATCGTGCGGTCGTGCCACGAGCGCTGGGACGGCAACGGCTACCCGGACGGACTCTCGGGCGAGGACATCCCGCTCACCGCTCGGATCGTGTTCGCGTGCGACGCCTACAACGCGATGACCACCGACCGCGTCTACCGGCCGGCCCTCTCCACCGAGGCCGCGCTCGACGAGCTAGCGCGGAACGCGGGGACCCAGTTCGACCCCCGGGTC
Organism: uncultured Thermoleophilaceae bacterium; assembly: GCA_963722705.1. Taxonomy (GTDB): domain Bacteria; phylum Actinomycetota; class Thermoleophilia; order Solirubrobacterales; family Thermoleophilaceae; genus JAAYBF01. The sequence continues at coordinate 66,358 of CAVRNY010000002.1, forward strand.
GTCTCCGCGCTCATCGAGGTCGTCGAGGAGGGCGAGCCCGCCGTCGCCGGAGCCGACCAGATCCGCGCCATTCTGTCCCGCAACGCGCTCCCCCAGCGCGTGGGCGCCGCCGTCTAGCCTGACGTCGTCGCCGGCGCTCCACGTTCCCCTGAGCAGCCATACCGCCGCCAGCCACGCGGCGAGTCCTCCGACGCCGGCGATGACGATCGCCGAGCGCACGCCCACCAGCTCGATGATCCCCCCCGCCGCCGCGAACGCGAGCCCAAAGGCCCAGGCGGTCAGCGCGTCCTTCACTCCGAAGACTCGTCCCGCCAGCGCATCGGGAACGGTGGCCTGGATGATCAGCCGCTCGTAGACCAGCACCACCCCGTTCCCGAAGCCCGCGGCCATGAAGGCGACCGCAGCGACCACGACGCCCGGCGCGACACCGGCCCCGAGAAAGCCGACGCCCATCACGGCGAGGCCGGCGAGGTAGCTGCGCTTGAGCTCCGGCAGGGTGCCGCCGCCCGAGCCGGCGAGCGACCCGCCCACGAACCCCAGCCCGAACAACGCGACCAGCACTGAGAAGCCCGCCTCGCCGGTCCCCAGCTCGTCCTTCGCGAACAGAAGCTCTCCGACGTTGAACGTCCCGGCGAAGAACAGCGCCACGAAGGAGGCGAGGAGCACCGTGCGCACTCCCTTCAGCCCCGCGGTGGCGACCAGCCCGGCGCGGGCATCGCGCACGAGCGAGGGCGCCAGCCTCCCGGCCCGCACGGGACGGTCCGGCGGCAACTGCCCGAACGGCAGCACCCGCAGCACGAGGGCCGAGAGTCCGAACGTCACGCCGTTGAACACCAGGATCGCCTCTGGCCCGCCGGCGAGCAGCAGCACCGCGGCCAGCGCCGGCCCGACCGTGAAGCCGAGGTCCGCGATCGCCCCGTAGAGCGCGGTCGCGGCGGGCAGTCGCTTGCGCTCGACGAGGCTGGGTAGGCCGGCCAGCGCCGCCGGGGTGAACAGGCCCGTGCCGATGCCGGCGACCACCGCCAGCGCGACCGTCGCGGCGAAGCCGTCGACCAGCGCGATACCGAGGAACGCGCCCGCGCGCAGCACGTCGGCGGCGACGGTGCAGGAGCGCCGGGAGAAGCGGTCCGCCGCCGCCCCGAAGATGGGGCCCAGGAGCATCGCGGGAACGAGGTCGGCGGCGAGCACCAGGCTGATCGCCCACGGAGACTCGAAACGGTCGTAGGCGATCAGGAGCAGCGCCACGTAACCGGCGCCGGTGCCGAGGGACGACTGGGCCAGTGCCAGGAAGAAGACACCCGCCCGGCGCTCGGACCGCAGAAGTTCGATTGTGGGGCGCATCAGATCTAGGAGCCGGGCCCGCATCCCATCCGAAATGCGACGGGGCCGCGTCGTCTCGACGCGGCCCCGTTCACAGTACTTCTTTCAAGTAGTTCCTAGCGGCGAGCGGGCATAAACTACCTCCCTGCAGGAGTCCCTGGGGTTTGGTGCACAGATTCAGCTCCTGAAGCCGTGCATTAACTTGTCCCGAGGATTGCACACCGTCAGGCATTGCGCCAGCTTTACTGCAAGATGCGGTGCAAAACCGCCTCGAACATCTGTCTAGGTTGACTTCGCTCGGCTAAAGCGCTAGGTGGCGCTGGGGAGCTGATCGCCCGCGCTGAGCGGGCTCGCGGCCGAGCGCGCGGCACCCGACAGCTCTTCCCCGCTCACGTTGAGCGGGTGGTGGCAGGCGGCGAGATGGCCGCGCGGGTACTCGGTCAGTGGAGGCTGGGTGGTGCGACACACGTCGGTCGCCCGCGGACACCGTGGATGAAAGACGCAACCCGAGGGCGGGTCGATGGGGTTGGGTGGCTCCCCCGAGACCACGATCCGCTCCCGCTCGCGGTTCTCGCGCGGGTCGGGGATCGGCACCGCGGCCAGCAGGGCGTGGGTGTAGGGATGGATCGGCTTGGTGTAAAGCTCCTCCGCCGGCGAGACCTCCATCAGCTTCCCGAGGTACATCACCGCGATCCGGTCGGAGACGTGGCGCACGACGCTCAGGTCGTGGGCCACGAAGAGATACGAGAGCCCGTAGCGGTCCTGAATGTCCTCGAGCAGGTTCACGATCTGAGCCTGCACCGACACGTCGAGGGCCGACACGGGCTCGTCGAGCACCACGAGCTTCGGCTCCAGCGCAAGCGCCCGCGCGATCCCTATGCGCTGGCGCTGGCCGCCGGAGAACTCGTGCGGGTAGCGGTTGAGATGCTCGTTCTGGAGCCCCACCTGTCCCAGCAACGACTCCACACGGCCGCCCACGTCTTCCTTCGCCACCCCGTGGAGGCGCAGCGGTGCACTCAGAGTCTGGGCAATGCGCTTGCGCGGGTTCAGCGAGGCGAACGGGTCCTGGAAGACCATCTGGATCTCCCGCCTCAGGGGCCGCATCTCCTTCCCCGACGCGTGCGTGATGTCACGGTCTCGGAAGCTGATCTTCCCACCCGTGGGCTCGAGGAGGCGCATCAGCGAGCGGGCGAGGGTCGTCTTGCCGCAGCCGGATTCCCCCACCAGCCCAAGCGTCTCCCCCTCGTCGAGATCGAAGGACACGTCGTCCACTGCGTGCACCCGCGCCGCCTCGCGACCGAACACGCCCTCCTTCACCGAGAAATGCTGCTCCAGGTGCTCGACGCTGATCAGGCTCATCCGGCCTCCGGAGGGGCCAGGCCGATCTGGCCGGCCACGACGCGTCGAGCGTGCTTCTCCGGGGGCGTGAGGAAACAGCGATCCTCGTGGCCGGGAGACGCGCCACCGCGGTGCTCCAGCGCCGGCGTCTCATCACAGCTGTCGAATGCGTGCGGACAGCGCGGGCGGAAATGGCAGCCCTTGGGCGGCTTGTCCAGCGCCGGCGGCATGCCGGCGATCGCGGGCAGCCGCTCCGGTCGCGAGCGATCCACGCGCGTGATCGATCCGAGCAAACCCCAGGTATAGGGGTGCTGGGGGTCGTAGAACAACTCGTCGACGGTGCCCTGCTCGACGATCCGCCCCGCGTACATCACAGCGATGCGGTCGGCGATGTCGGCGACCACCCCGAGGTCGTGGGTCACGAGGATCACACCTGTCTCCGACTCCTCGCGCATGGTCTTCACCTGCTCGAGGATCTGCGCCTGCACGGTCACGTCGAGCGCCGTGGTGGGCTCGTCCGCGATCAGCACCCGCGGCTCACAGGAGAACGCCATCGCGATCATCGCTCTCTGCCTCATGCCTCCCGAGAACTCGTGCGGATAGGACCGCGCTCGCTCGGCGGCGCGCGGGATGCCCACCCTGTCGAGCAGCTCCACGGCGCGCGAGCGCGCCCGCGCCTCGGTCAGGTCCTGATGCGCCCGGATCTGCTCGGCGATCTGGTCGCCCACTCGCTGCACCGGGTTCATGGACGTCATCGGGTCCTGGAAGATCATCGCGATCTCGCTCCCGCGCACCCGGCGCAGCTGGTCATCGCCCGCCCCCACCAGCTCCAGATCCTCTCCCCAATCTGCGCTCAGCGTGGCCGTACCCCCGAAGCTCGCGTTCGGGGAGCGGGTCAGGCCCATCAGCGTCATGACGCTCACGGACTTGCCGGAGCCCGACTCGCCCACGATCGCCATCACCTCCCCCCGGCGGAGGCTGAACGACACACCGTCGACGGCGTGCACGACTCCCTCCTCCGTGCGGAAGGAGACCTCGAGGTCCTGCACCTCCAGCAGCTGCTCCTTCACCGGCTCACGCCTCCAGCCGCACTCGCGGATCGAGGAACGCGTACAGGATGTCCACGACCGTGTTCAGCAGAACGATGAAGAAGGCGCCGAACAACGTCACCGCGAGCACCGGCGGGACGTCGAGCTGACTGATCGAGTCGGCGGCGAACTGACCGATGCCCTGGAGGCCGAACACGGTCTCGGTGAGGATGGCGCCGCCACCCACCACGAGCCCGAAGTCGAGGCCCCAGAGCGTCACGATCGGGACCAGCGAGTTGCGCAGCACGTGCCTGATGAGGACGCGCCGCTCCGACAGGCCCTTCGCGCGCGCCGTTCGCACGTAGTCCTCGTTCATGGTGTCGAGCACATTCGAGCGCAGGAGGCGCGAGTAGATCCCGATGAACAGCAGCGCCAGAGCGGTCCACGGCAGAATCAGGTGGTAGGCCCAGTCCACCGGGTCCTTTGTCAGCTCCACGTAGCCGCCATTGGGGAAGATCCCCGCCTTGAATCCCAGGTAGTAGCTCATCAGCGCCCCGATCCAGAACACCGGCATGGAGATGCCGATCAGCGCGAGCACGTTCAAGAACCGGTCGGCAAACCGACCCGCCTTCATAGCGCTGTAGAGCCCGAGCGCCACGGCGAAGAACATCCAGATGAGCGCGGCGCCGATGGCCAGTGAGAACGTGCGCGGCGCGCCCTTGATGATCTCGTCGATGACGTCGAGTTGGGTGGTGTACGAGACCAGGTCGCCTGTGAACACCTTCTTCATCGTCGTGACGTATTGGACGTAGAGCGGCTCGTCGAAGCCCCATTCCTCGCGGATGGCCTCGATCTGGGTCTCCGTGGGCGTCTTCCCCGCCATCCTCACGGCCGGATCGCCGTTCGGGATCACGTTGAAGATCAGGAAGGTCAGCACCGAGACCGCGAACATCACCAGCACCATCTGGATCAGGCGGCGGACCACGAAGCGGGCCATCGTCAGTGCTCTATGCGCACCTTCGCGCGCGGGTCGAAGGCGTCACGCACGCCGTCGCCGAACACGTTCAGCGACAGCACGGTCATGACGAGCATCAGGCCGGGGACGATCGCCTGGTGCGGTGCCGTGACGATCTTGTCGACGCCCTGGTCGATCATGTTGCCCCAGCTCGGCTCCGGCGGCTGAACGCCGGCCCCGAGGAACGAAAGCGCCGCCTCCAGCAGGATCGCGTTGGCCACCATGATCGGGAAGAAGACGACGATGGTCGACGTGAGGTTCGGCAGGATCTCCGAGAACATCGTGCGGACCGGTCCCATGCCCTGCGCGCGGGCAGCCTCCACGAACTCCTTCTCACGCAAGGACAGCACCTGGCCGCGGATGGGCCGCGCCATGTAGGGGATGTAGACGAAGCCGATGATCAGGATCGGGATCAACTTCGAGTTCCCTGAGACCTCGAGCGGTCCGAGCTTCAGGCCCCCGAGCGCCAGGGCGGTGCCCAGCGCGACCCCGAGCAGGACTACGGGGAAGGCCCAGATGATGTCCAGGGCAGGCCGGACGACCGCGTCGACGGCCCCCCGGAAGAAGCCCGCCAGGACTCCAAGCACGATCGACAGGAAGGTGGTGATGAACGCCGCGCTGATCCCGATCAGGAGCGAGTTGCGCCCGCCGTAGAGCAGCCGCACCATCACGTCGCGGCCGTTCGTGTCGGCGCCCAGGAAGTACTCCTTCTTCCATTGCGGCCCTATCGGGACCCCCTCTGTCGAGACGACGTCGGTCTCCTTGCCGTCGACCGTGATGGTTCCCGAGAGGTTGTTGGAGAGAGCGTCGCGGCCCGCGATCTCCTCCCAGACCGGCGCCGCGAGCGCGAGGCCCACGAGCACCAGGAACAAGACGAGGAAGGCGAGCGCCACCTTGTTGCGCCGGAGGCGCCGGGCGGCCAGGCGCCAGGGGCCGATGCCGGCGATGTGCTCTCGCTCGGCTTCCTCCTCAAAGGCCGCCGGTCCCTCGAACTGGAACTCGGTCGCGTCCCGGGTTGCCATCACCTAGCCCGGGACGCGACCGCTTTGTCCCCTACTTCAGGCAGAAGCTGGAGTAGTCGTTCTGATACAGCGGATGGAACAGGCCGCAGTTCTCGAAGTCCATCCGCTCGGACATGAACGTCGCGACCCGCTCATGCCCGTACGGCACCACGGACGCGTTCTCGACCACGAGCTTGTCCGCCTCCGCGGCCGCGTCCTGAACCTCCGAGTCGGTGGCCGGGCCCGAGTTGACCGTCTCGATGAGCTTGTCCACCTCCGGGATGCTCACGTCACCGTGGTTCTGGCTGTTGGTCGGCTGGATCGTCGAGCTGGCCATGAGGAACAAGAAGTTCCCGGGGTGCGGGAAGTCCTGGAACCAGTTGTCGAACCCTGTCGCCGCCTTGGTCTTCGCGTTCCCCATCGTCGCGAAGTAGACGCCGGCGTCGATCACCTTGAGGTTGGCCTTGAGACCGATCTTGTTCAGAAGATCGGTGTAGTACTGGCCGATCTCGGGACGGTTCTCGTCGTTGTTCGTGTAGACCGTGACCTCGGTGCCTTCCTCTCCGGCCTCCTTGACGAGGGCACTCGCCTTGTCGATATCGCCCGGACCGTTCGGGTCGCCCCATGGGCAGGGGTCGATCTTCTTGTGGCCCGGCATCCCCGGCGGGAGGAAGTTGCAGCCGGGCTCGAGTCGTCCACCGAACAAACGCGCCAGCGCCTTCGAGTCGATCGCGAAGTTGACCGCCTGGCGAACTTCCTTCTTGTCGAACGGCTTGATGTTCTGGTCCAGGAAGAAGTAATACGTGTTGATCGGCGTCTGCAGCTCGAAACGGTCCTGGTACTTCGAGCGGACCTCGGGGAGCAGGTCCGCCGGCGGCGGATCCTGCATGTAGTCGAGCTTGCCGTTGATCACGTCCTGGGTCTGGGTCTCGGCCGACTTGACGATCTTGGTCGTGATCGTCTGGATGTTGCCCTTGGGGATATCCGGGATGTCGAAGTTCTTGTTCTTCTCCATCACGAACTCACGGTTGGGCACTGACTTCGTGAACGCGTAGGGCCCCACGCCGGGCGGGGGGTCCTTGGAAAGGTTCTTGAACGGCGTGTCGCCCGGCACGATGCCGGCGAAGTTCATCCCGAGCACGTTCATGAAGGTGCCGTCGGGCGCCTTGAGCGTGACCGAGACCTCCCCGGTCTCGTTGTTCGTGTCGATGCCCGAGATGTCGGCCTCGGCCTTGCCGGCCTTCTCGTACTCCTCGGCGCCTTCGATCGCCTCGTAGAAAGGTGCGCCACCGGACTCGAGGTTGAGCACGCGCTTGATGCTGTGCTCCCAGTCGGAGGCCTTCACGGCCGCGCCGTTGGAGTACTTGAGCCCCTTGCGGAGTGTGAAGGTGTACGTCTTGTCCCCGTTCGAGAGCTTTGGCAGCTCCTCGGCGACGCCCGGGATCAGCTTTGTGCCCTCCACGCCCTCGGCGCGCTGGTAGGTGACCGGCGGCGTGTAGACGAGCCACTGCGGCTCCCAGCCGTTCACCGTGTACGACAGCGCCGGATCGAGGAAGTCCGGCTGCGAGGTCTGCGAGATCGTGATCGACCCGCCCGTCTTGGCCTCGCCGCCCCCGCCAGAGTCGTCGTCGTCGTCCCCGCATGCCATGACGCCGAATGCGAACAGCGCCGCCAGTACTGCGGCGATAGCCGCCTTGCCGATCCCACTCAATTCAAGTCCCTCCGGTCATCTCGACTCCCTATGGGTCCGCAGGCTAGCGTTCTCGGCACCAGAGCAACCTCCTGCCCTCAGCGCACGCACAGGCTTGAGAGGTCGAGCCCATGCACCGGGTGGAACCGGCGGCAGTTGGCGGCGTCGAGGCGCTCGGAGAGCAGTACGCCCGTGGTCCGCACGCCGTAGGGGGCCAGGAGGGCGTCCTCCACGGTTTCGTGGTCGAGCCGCGCCCAGCGCCCGGCGAGCGCTCGCGGGGGGCCGGCGAGCTCGAGCAGGGCCACGCGGCTCTCCATCGCGGCATCGCGCGTCACCTCGAGGTAGCGCGCGGGGTGCGGCATGCGCGGCAGCCTGGAGGCGAAGCGCAGCTGCGCCCGCGCGCGCTCGCGGGACGTGCGGGCAACGCGGGCGCTGAGGCCGATCTTGTCGAGCGTCTCCGCGCCGTAGCGGGCCAGTGCCCGGGCGCGCGGCCCGTCCCCGCCGTCCACGAGCACCCTCGCCCCGGCTTCCACCGAGCCCTCCACGAGATCGCGCGCGGCCACGAGGTCGGCGTTTCCCTCGCGGTCGCCGTACGGGCACGGGTCGGGCGGCTCGTACCCTGCGATGGCCGGCGGCAGCACGTTGCAGGCGGGTGAGAGGAAGCCGTCCTCGAGGCGGGCGAGGGTACGCTCGTCGAGGGAGTAGGCGACCGCCCGGCGGACGTCCTCCTCCCTGAACGGGCTCCTCGCGAGGGCGAGCTCCACGTACTCCGCCGCGAGCGTGGGGTACTCGGCGTAGCGCGCCTTGTACTTGGAGCGGATCTCCGGCAGCAGCGGAGCCGGCAGCTCTCCCTGGACCACGTCCAGGTCGCCGGAGATGGCGCCGGCCGCCCGGGCGGCGGCGCCGGGAACGACGCGCCCGGAGATCAGGTCCACGTTGCCATCCGGGATCCCGGGCAGCTCGAACCCGCGTCTGCGGGCGAGCACGTAGGCCGCTCCGCGCGGGCGCCTCGTCACCTCGTACGGACCCACCCCCGGAACCCGCGCCAGCTCGCGAGAAGGCGTGCCGGCGGGCACCGGAGCCGCCCAGGTGGAGGCGAGCGCATAGGGCAGCAGCGGGTCCGGCTCGGTCAGCTCGATCCGTACCTTGCGCGTGCGGCGGTCGGCGGAGATGCCCGCCACGTCCCCGGCCGGGCCGGAGGCGCGAACGGCCTCCCGGACGCCCTCGACCTTGGCGAGCGCGCGCCGCGCCACCGGGTTCAGCTCGAGGGCCCGGCGCATGCCCCGCTCGAAGTCGCCCGGGCGCACCGGGCGGCCGTCGGAGTAGCGCATGCCCCTGCGCAGGGTGAACTCGTAGGTCAGGCCCTCGCCCGCGGGCTCGGGCACGCGCTCCGCCAGGCCCGGGGCGAGCCTTGTTCCCACCCTCCCCTCCTGGCGTGCGTAGGTGAGCGCCGGCGTGTGCACCAGCCACAGCGCCTGGAGCGCCTCGGGCGAAGTGGCCACCGCGGGGTCGAGCGAGTCGGGGGCCGCTCGGAGGCCGATCGCGACCGAGCCGCCCTCGCGCGCGTCACCCGAGGAGTCCTCGCCGCCCGAGTCGCAGCCGCCGCCCACCGCGGCCAGGCAGGCCGCGGCCAGCACTGCCCCGCACCGGGCGAAGCTCACGCCAGCTCGTTCCGCATCGTGGCCAGAGCCTTTCGGATCAGCCGCGACACGTGCATCTGCGAGAGCCCGACCCGCTCGGCGATCTGGGTCTGCGGCAGCCCGTCCTCGAAGCGCATCCGCAAGATCTCCCGCTCGCGCGGGGGCAGCTGCCTCAGCGCGGGCGCCAGAGAGGCCCGCTCCTCGGAGCGCTGGAACCCCTCGTCCTCCGATCCGATCGCCTCGAGCGGATCGGATTCCTCGTCGCCCCCGGGAGGGCCGGACAGGGAGAGCGTGCTGTAGGCGGACCCGACCTCGAGCGCCTCGAGGACGTCCTCCGGGGTCGCCTCCAGCGCCACGGCGATCTCCGCGACGCTGGGCGAGCGCCCGTAGCGCGAGGTGAGGCCGTCGATCGTGCCCGACATCCGCGCGTTCAGCTCCTGGAGGGCGCGGGGCACGCGGATCGCCCAGCCCTTGTCGCGGAAGTGCCGCTTGATCTCTCCCACCACGTTGGGCGTCGCGTAGGTCGCCAGGGACACGTCGCGGTCGAGCTCGAACCGGTCGATCGCCTTCAGCAGGCCGATCGCCCCGACCTGCTCGATGTCGTCGAGCGGCTCCCCCCGGTTGGCGTAGCGCCGCGCCAGCGAGCGCACCAGCGGTAGGTGACGCTGCACCAGCCGCTCGCGGGCGGCCACGTCGCCGTGCTCGTGGTAGCGGCGGAGAAGTTCGCGGTCCTCCTCGCGCGCGCGTGCGCGATCCGCGTCCGTGGACATCCTCACCGGCCTCTCCACGCGAGCTTCTCGAGCCTTACGGTGATCTGGCCGTCCGTGGACGCCTCGACCCCGTAGGAGTCCACCACGGTGCCCAGCACGCGGCGCAGCGTGAGCGTGCCCGGCGCGGCTTCCTGCTGGAGGGCCGCTGCCAGGCCGCGCTCGGGCAACGGGCCGATCCGTGTCCGGATGCGCCCGCCGGCGAGGTCGAACGAGAGCCGAACGCGCCCCTCTGGCCCGGTCTCGGCCAGGAGCCGCTCGATCGCCAGCTGGAGATCGTCCATCTCCTCGAACCCGAAGTCGGCATGCGCGGCGACGCCGCCCACCATCAGGCGCACGACGGGACCGAACGCGCCGGCCAGCGGAGCCTCGATCACGACACGCTCACTCATCGGCCACGGTGCCCCAGCCCACGACGAGCTCGCCGTCCATCAGGCACGCGGTCTGGCCCGGCGCCGGGGCGGCGACCTCCCGGCCGAGGTCGATCCGCAGGCCGTCGTGCGCGCCGGCCGCGGGGGCATCCCGGGCCGAGCACGGCACACGGCCGGCGCCATAGCGCAGCCTCACCTCAGAGGCCCGCCGGCCCGGCCGGTGCAGGACCGCCGGTGCAACGGCCACCTCGCGCGTACCCAGCGCCGCCCGCGGCCCGACCACCACACGGTTGCGCCGAGCGTCCTTCGAAAGCACGTAGAGCGGCTCGGGGGCGGCCACGCCGAGGCCGCGGCGCTGGCCGACCGTGAACGCGTGGTGGCCGCCGTGGTGGCCCAGCACCCGGCCGTCGCGATCCACGATCTCCCCGCCCGTGGAAGCCGCCGCCACCCGCTGGCCGCCGTGGCGGCGCATGAACGCCTTCCCGCTCGTGCCGGCCAGGAAGCACAGGTCCTGGCTCTCGCGCTTGTCGGCCACGGGCAGGCCGGCGTCGCGGGCGAGCTCTCGCACCCGCGGCTTCTCGAGCTCGCCGAGGGGGAAGCGAAGCCGCGCCAGCTCGTCGCCCGTGAGGCGCGCCAGCACGTAGCTCTGGTCCTTCGCGGGATCCAGCCCGGCGCGAACCAGCGGGCCGTCGTCGTCGTGGGCGATCCGTGCGTAGTGCCCCGTGGCGAGGCTCGCGACGCCGAGCCGGCCGGCGAGCTCCAGCATCGCGTCGAAGCGCACCAGGCCGTTGCAGCGCACGCACGGGTTGGGCGTCGAGCCGGCCGCGTAGCCGGCGAGGAAGTCGTCCACCACGCCGTCGCGGAAGCGGTCGCGCAGGTCGAGCGTCACGTGCGGGATGCCCATCCCGTGCGCGAGCGCGCGCGCCGCCGTGACCGCCTGGGGAGAGCAGCAGCTCTGCTCGCCGTCGGTCCCCGGGTCCGACCACAGCTCGAGCGTCACGGCCAGCACGTCGTCGCCGGCGTCGAGCGCCAGCTGCGCGGCCGCCGCGCTGTCCACCCCGCCGCTCATCGCCACGAGCGTGCGGCGCGAGGAGCCGGGGAGCGACATCGCGCCGTCGCGCGCAGCCAGCCCGAGGGCGCGGTGCAGCGCGTCGGCCGCCAGGCCCGCGGCGTGCATGGCGCCCGGAGGCAGCCCGCCGAGCTCCGCCGCCAGCGCCTCCGGAGTCACGAGGGCGGCATCGCGCACATCGGCGCCCGCCACCAGCTCGACGGCGGCGCTGCCGGCACCGCGCGCTGCCGCGCACCCACGCGACTCGAAGCCCGCCTCGGCGACACGGTCCCCCTCCACCCTCACGGACACCCTGAGCAGATCTCCGCAGGCGGCACCCCCCGCCGCGCCCGTGTGCGGCGAGCGCGCCAGCCCTCCCAGGCCGCGCGGATGTTCTATGTGATCGGCTAGACCGTCAAGGTGGTCGGCCGGACCGGCGCTCGTGCGCATGAAATCGCGAGCCCCCATGAAATAGAGGATAGGAGGCGGCGAAGCCGCCTCCTAAAAGGCCCCAGCTTGCCGCTGCCGGCACCCGGGTTGGGCCTGCATCTGCAAGCTTGGGTGTCCTCCGGAGATTGCCTGACGGCGAACGCCTGGCGCGCCCCGAGCCGGACTCCCATCCCGTTGGTGTTGGCTCAACGTTTGGGCCGGCTGGCGTACGAAGCTCGAGCCACGAAGAAGGATAGACGGCAAATGAGGAGGAGGCCGGGGGCTCCCGCCCCCGGAACCCCCGGCGCCTCTCGCCCTACGTCATCCGCTGGAGGGCCCACGCGGCGGGCGCCGCCGCGCAGCGACGCTCGTGGTGTGTCCGGGGGCGAGGCCCCCGGACCACTGACCGGCGTATCTGGGCGGCGGCCCCAAGCGGCCGTCCCGCCAGCGGATGACGTGGGTTAAGGGACGCCGGGGGTCCGGGGGCGGGAGCCCCCGGGGCTCACTCCCTCTTAGGCGGGGGCTGCAATCCGAGCTCCAGCCACTGCTGTGCGTCCACCGGCGCCGGTCCACCCGTAAGGGGGTCCATGCCGCTCGCCGTCTTCGGGAAGGCGATCACGTCGCGGATCGTTTCGCGGCCCGCCAGGAGGGCGACTATTCGGTCGAGGCCGAATGCGACGCCGCCGTGGGGTGGGGCGCCGTAGGTGAGCGCGTCCAGGAGGAAGCCGAAGCGGTCGCGGGCCTGCTGCTCGGTCAGGCCCAGGGCGTCGAACACCTTGCGCTGGACCTCGGGGGTGGAGATGCGGATCGAGCCGCCGCCGATCTCGGCGCCGTTCCAGACCATGTCGTATGCGCGTGAGCGCCATGTCCCGGGGTCCGCGTCCAGGTCGCCGCTGGGGGCCGTGAAGGGGTGGTGCATCGGGTCCCAGCGTCCGCCCTCCTCGTCCCATTCGAACATCGGGAAGTCGATGACCCACAGGAAGTCGTGCTCCTCCTCGGGCTCGCCGACCTGGAGCCTCAGGTCGCCCAGCACCCGCGCGGCCACCGCCGCGGTGTCGGCGACGGCGAGGATCGCGTCGCCCTCGTTCGCGCCCGTGGCCGAGATCAGCCCGGCGATCTCCTCCTCGGAGAGGAACTTCGCCACCGGTGACCGCCATCCGTCCGGCTCGACCACGCCCCACACGAGCCCCTTTGCGCCGAACTGCTGGGCGCGCTCGGTGAGCTCGTCGAAGCGCCGGCGGGGAAACTCCCCGGACGTGCTGAACCCACGGACAACCCCGCCCGATGCGAGCGCGCCGGCGAACACCTTGAACTCGGACTTCGAGAACACCTCGCCGAGGTCGGCGATCTCGATCGGTATGCGGCGGTCGGGGCGGTCGGTGCCGTACCGCAGCAGGGCCTCGTCGTAGGTGACCCGCTCCACGGGGTCGGGCACGGTGACCCCGCCCACGGCCAGCACTTCGCGCATCAGCGGGTCGATGGTGGCGATTACGTCCTCCTCCTCCACGAACGCGAGCTCCATGTCCAGCTGGGTGAACTCGGGCAGGCGGTCGGCGCGGGACGACTCGTCCCGGAAGCAGCGCGCGATCTGGTAGTAGCGCTCGAACCCGGCGATCATCAGGAGCTGCTTGAAGATCTGGGGGGACTGCGGCAGCGCGTACACGGACCCCGGCGCCACCCGGCTCGGCACCAGGAAGTCCCGGGCGCCCTCGGGGGTGGAGCGGGTGAGCACGGGCGTCTCGACCTCGAGGAAGCCGCGGTCCTCCAGGTGTCGGCGGATCGCGGAGACCACGCGGTGCCGCAGCTGCACGGCGCGGGCCATCCCCTCCCTGCGCAGGTCGAGGTAGCGGTACTGCAGCCGCAGCTCCTCGGCCACCGGCTCGTCCTCGTCGATCTGGAACGGCGGCGTGGCGGAGCCGGCCAGCAGGTCCACGGCCGACACGTTCAGCTCCACCTCCCCGGTCGGCAGCTCCGGGTTCACGGCCCCCTCCTCGCGCTCGACCAGCACGCCGGCGGCGGAGATCACGTGCTCGGCCCGCAGGCCGTGCGCGGACGCGTGCGCCTCGGCCGCCTCCTCGGGGCGGAACACGAGCTGGAGGATCCCCTCGCGGTCGCGCAGGTCGATGAAGATCAGCCCACCGTGGTCGCGGCGGCGGTGCACCCACCCGGCCACGCGGATCTCCTCGCCCACGTGCTCCTTGCGCATCAGGCCACACCAGCGGCCGCGGTAGCGGTTGTCGAAGGTGTCCGTCACCCGGTCACGGCCTCGACCGCCTCGTCCATGCCCGCAACCTCGCGCTGCTCTCCGCTCGCCATGTCCTTCACCTCGATCGCGTCGCCCACGATCACCGTCCAGGCGGCCTCGAGGCGGTCCGCGTGCTTCATCTGGCCCTTCATCGACCTGCCCGCCTGCTCCATCTGCGCGTGCACGCCCTTCAGCCGCAGGGCATGCGTGAGGGCGAAGGCGGTGTCGCGGCGCTCGGGCTTGGCGACGATCACGAAGACCGGCGCGACCGCCGGCGCGGTTTCGCCGCCCGCGAGCACGATCCGCTCCACTCCCGCCGCGAATCCCACGCCGGGGGTGTGCGGGCCGCCGAGCTGCTCGACCAGCCCGTCGTAGCGACCGCCGCCTCCCACGCCGCTCTGAGCCCCGAGCGCCGGGCTGTCGAACTCGAACACCGTTCGCGTGTAGTAGTCGAGGCCGCGCACCAGCGTGGGATCGAGCTCATAGGCCTGGCCGGACTGGTCGAGCAGCGCCCTCACGTCGGCGAAGTGCTCGGCGTCCTCCGGGTCGAGCCGGTCGGTGAGCAGCGGCGCGTCGTCCATCACCCGCCGCGTGCCCTCGTGGTCGGAGTCGAATGCGCGCAGCGGGTTTGCCTCGATCCGCCCGCGCACCTCCTCGGACAGCTCGGACTCGCGCGAGCTGAGGAAGGCGCGCAGCTCCTCCCCGTACGCGCGCCTGGTCTCGGCGTTGCCGAGGCTCGACAGGTGCAGGCGCGACTCCACGCCGGCACGGTCGAGGATCTCCGCCAGCAGCAGGATCACCTCCGCGTCGAGCGAAGGGTCGTCGGACCCCAGCGCCTCGGCGCCGATCTGGGTGAACTGGCGGAACCGCCCCGCCTGCGGCGCCTCGTGGCGAAAGAACGGGCCCCAGTAGCGCAGCTTCACGGGCTGGGGCAGCTTGTGCATCCCGTGCTCCACGTAGGCGCGGCACGCCCCGGCGGTGCCCTCCGGGCGCAGGGTGAGCGAGCGCCCGCCCTTGTCCTCGAAGGTGAACATCTCCTTCTGCACGATGTCGGTGGACTCCCCCACCCCGCGCGCGAACAGCTCCGTGTCCTCGAAGACGGGCGACTCGAAGTCCTCGTAGCCCGCCAGCCCGAGCACCCCGTCCGCGAGCTCGCGCAGGCTCGCGCGGCGACGGCCCTCGTCCGGCAGCACGTCGAAGGTGCCCTTCGGGGCCTTGGGCTTGCCGGCGGCCACCGGCCTACCGAGCCAGCTCGGCGAGGAAGGGGTTGCCCGCCCGCTCCGTGCCGAGCGTGGTGAGCCCCATGTGGCCGGGGTGCACGCGGGTGTCCTCGGGCAGGGTGTCCACCAGGGTCCGGATCGACTCGAGCAGGGTCGGCCAGTCTCCACCCGGCAGATCGGTGCGCCCCACCGATCCCTGGAACAGCACGTCCCCGGAGAAGACCACCTGCTCATCGGGGATCGAGAAGGTCACGTGGCCCGGGCTGTGCCCGGGGGTGAAGATCACGTCGATCTCGAAGCCCGCCAGCTCGAGCTTCTCTCCGCCGGCGAGCGTGTGCTCGGCCTCCCAGCTCTCGAACGGGCCGAAGCCCGGGAACGGGACGTAGGAATTGATGTCGGCCAGCACCTGGCGTTCGAGCTCGGGCACCCAGACCTCGGCTCCGGTCGCCCTGGCCACCGGGGCGACCGCGCCCACGTGATCGAAGTGCGTGTGTGTGAGGAGGATGCCGTCGAGCTGCACGCCGAGCTGCTCGATCGCGTTGAGCAGCAGCTCGGGCTCGTCGCCCGGGTCGACTATCAGCGCCCTGTCGGAGCCGTCGCGGCGGAACAGGAAGCAGTTCTCCTGCACCATCCCGACGGTGAACATGCGGACCTCCATCGTGGTTCTGGAGGTTACTTGCGCTTGCGCCGGCGGAAGTTGTAGAGCGCCCGGTCGGTGAGGTACCCGAGCGGGATGTAGAGCACGAACATGAACAGCGCCAGCGAGGCGCCCTGCAGGATGTCACGGCCGAACAGCAGCACGACGAGCACGCCGAACACCACTGCCGCGATGGCCGCTCGGTTGATCGCGCCTCTCCAGCTGGGCTCCTTGTCGAGCCGCTCCGCCCGGCGGTCTCGGGCGATCTGCTTGGCGTCGGTGCGGTTGCGGCCGCTGCCGGTGCGCCCGGCCCGCTCGATCGTCCCGGCGGGCGTGCCGCGGTGCTTTCGCTTGCGCTTGTTCTTCGTCTGGGCCACGGGCTGACTAGCTGATTGATCGTAGTGCGTTCTCGAGCAGGTGCCGCTCGGGCGAGAAGCCACGGAGCGGCACGTCCTCGGGGAAGCGCTGGAACGCCGCCTCGGGAGCCAGCCCCACCAGCTCCGCCTCCGCGACCTCGGCGTGCTCGCGCACCGCCTCGACCACCACCCGCAGCGGGGTCAGGCGGTAGTCCTGCACGTTCATCGACACCTGGGCCCGGCCGCGCTCCTCGAGGCGAAGCCCCATCGCGCGCACGCCGGGAAGCCCGCCGCCGGATTCGCGGATCCGCGCGGCGATCTCCTGAGCCAGCTCAAGGTCGTCGCTCACGAGGTCCACGTTGAAGGCCACCAGCGGCGGCCGGGCCGAGGCCAGGATCGCGCCGGCCGTCGGATGCACCCGCCTGGGCCCGAAGTCGGGCACGACGTCACCGGACTCGATCCGCTCGGCCAGGCTTCGCCACCCTCCCCGGCGTAGCCACGCCCGCTCGGCGTGCTCGGGCTTCGTGGCGAGCTCGCCGTAGAGGATCACCGGCACGTTCAGCTCCGCCCCGATCCGCCCGGCAGCCGCCAGCGCCTCGGCGCAGGCGGCGCCGTGCTGGGACTCGTCGAGGTAGACCACCGGCATCACGTCGAGGGCCCCGACACACGGGTGGAGCCCCTGGTGGCGGCTCAGGTCGATGTTCTCGATCGCCGCCGCCGCACCGGACACGAGGCCCTCGGAGAGGTCTCCCTGGGGGCCGGCGAGGGTGTACACGGCGCGCCCGTGATCGGGGTCGGCGTGGATGTCGAGGAAAAGCGCCGGCGCGAAGCCGTTCTCCACGCGCTCCAGCACGTTCTCGTCGCGTCCCTCGCTCACGTTCGGGACGGCGATCAGCTTGGGTTCGGGGCCGGCCATGGCCAAGAGTCTTACCCAGGGAACAGGTGATCGACCAGGGACTCCTCTTCCTCGGGCGGTGGGTCGGGGCTCTGCTCGGGCGATTGCGGCGGCGGAGCGCTGGTGGGAGGCGGGCCGGGGACCACGGGCGGGCGCTTCGGCGGCTGCGGGCGCTCGGCGGGTCCGGCGATGCGGCGGATCAGCCGGCAGACGGCCGCGTGGCGGCGGGGATGCGTCCGGAACCCGTAGGTGCCGCGGGCCGCGCGGCGGATGCGCGAATGCCGGGCGCACAGCGAGTAGGCCTCGGCGAACCGCTCGCTCGGCGGGTCCACGCCGCCGAACCAGCGCCGGCGGCGCTGTCCGCTCAGGCGCTTGAACGCCTGGCGCTCCCGGGTGCTCATCAGGCGGAAGTCGAACAGATGGCCCAGCTCGTGGAAGAAGGTCGCCTTCAGGCCCGTCGCCCCGCGCTTGAGGTAGAGGGTGTGCAGGCGGGTGGAGTAGATGCAGCCGGAGAGCCGCGGCCGTCGCGGGCATCCGGTGAGCACGACCCGCAGCCGGCCGCGCACGGTGGGCACGCGGGAGCGGTCGGCCCAGCCCTGGTAGGGCCCGGCCAGCCCCTTGCCGCCAGGCGCCACGAGCTTGAGGGTGCGCGCCTCGGCCGCCTGTGGCGCGCCGGCACACGCGAGCAGCCCAGCCACCACGAGCACAACCCCCACCACTCTAGGCCCCTGCCTCATCCCCCTCGCATTCTGCCGCAGTCGGCAAGGCGCTGCTGAAGCTCTTCTGAGATCGACTGATCCGGGATGGCGGTTGGCGCGAAAACACCACAGTCAACTGGCCCGACTCCCAAGGAGGAGAGATGGCAAACGGAAACGCGGAGCTGGCTCGCAGCGCCTACGAGGCGTTCGACCGCGGCGACATGCCCGCCGTGATCGGAGCCCTGGCGGATGACATCGAGTGGAGCGTCCCGCAGGTGATCCCCCACGGCGGCGATGCCCGTGGCCGCGAGGAGGTGGGCGAGTTCTTCCAGCGCCTCGCGTCCATGTGGGAGGACTTCGGGATCGAGATGGAGGCACTCGTGGCCGACGGCGACCGCGTGGTGGGGATCGGCCGCGCCCATGGGAAGCTCGACGGCACGGAGACCGGGTACGGCTTCGTGCACAGCTGGGTCGTGCGCGACGGAGCCCTCGCGCGCTTCGACGAGTACGTGGACCCGCCGCCTGCGCTGGTCGCGCGCTGACCCGGCCCCTGACGGCGCGGGCCCGCGGGAGGGGCCCGCTCCGACCTCGAAAGGAACTCAGTTGAGCACCCTCACCGCACCCGCTCCCGCAACCACCAAGCCGTTTCTCGCGTTCGCCGGCATCGCCGCGCTCATGGCTGCCGTCGCCAACCTCGGCTACGCGACCTCGTTCCTGGTCGTTCGCCCCGACAACCCGGACGAGGGCGGCACCCTCGCCTCCGTCTTCCTGCTCGCGGGCGGGCTGCTGGCGGTTCCCGCCCTGCTCGCGCTGTACCGGCTGCTGGCGGAACGGGAACCGGACTTCGCCCTCCTGGCGCTGGTGCTCGGCCTGGCCGGATCGCTCGGCGCCGCCATCCACGGCGGCTACGACCTGGCGAACGCGATCAACCAGCCGGACGGCGCCGTGCCCGACCTGCCCAACCAGGTGGACCCGCGCGGCCTGCTCACGTTCGGGCTCAGCTCGCTCTCCCTGCTGGTGCTGGCCGGCCTGCTCGCCCGGGCGCGCGAGTTCCCAGCCGGTCTGGCGAAGCTCGCAGGGGTCCTCGGAGGCCTGCTGCTGCTCGTCTACGTCCTCAGGCTCACCGTGCTGGACGCGGACAGCGTCGCGATCGTGGCGCCCGCGGCCCTCGCCGGCTTCATCGTCAGCCCCGCCTGGTACGCCCGGCTCGGGATGCACCTGCGCCGCACCCCGGCGGGCCATCTAACCTTGCGGGACCGGGCTCGGTAGCTCAGCGGTTAGAGCGCTCGACTCATAATCGAGAGGTCGGTGGTTCGATTCCACCCCGAGCTATCGTCAACGGCGAGGCGGGCCGAGACGCTGCCGTCCCGGCCCGCCCTGCTCATGTGCGACTCAGGCGACCTTGCGGCGTGCGATTGCGACCGCGGTCAGTGCCACTCCCAACCCAGCCCCGCCGAGGGCCAGTGCGGCGATGACCAATCCGGTCGAGGGCCCGTCGTCGTCGGACGACTCCTCGGCGTCGGCCGCTGCCGGCTCGGCAGCCGCCGCGCCATGCTCCCCTTCGGCCGCGGTGAGCGTGACCTGTGGGGCGGGTCGGTCCGATTCGGGCGGCCCGATCCAGCGGACCACTTCATTCCCGTCGTAGGTCTGAAGCGCCTTGAAGGTCAGCTTGCTGCCGGCCTTCTTGTCCGGGAGGCCGACCGAGAGGCCAAAGTCCTGGAACTGGCCGGGCTTGATGGCCCCGGTCTTTCCGTCCCCGGTCCAGGTGATCTCAGAAACCTGGTCGGTGACCGTGCCGTCGTCTGTCTTGATCGGCTTGGCCAGCTTGGTCTTCTTGACCTCGACGGTCCAACCGGGGACCGGCTCATACGAGGCCGCAGCGAAGCCGGCGGGGAACTGGACCTGCACCTTCGTCGTGTCCTTGGTTTCCTCTTCGTTCGGAACGCGGACGTCGAGCCGCGCGAAGCCCCCGGCGGGAGCCTCGTCGGGCTGGAGCGTCACGTGGGCCTGAGCGGCAGCGGGAGCGCCGAGCACTAGGGCGCTGATGGCCACTGTGGTGAGTCGTTTCATGGTGCTTCTCCTTACGTTCAGTCTCGATGTGTTCAGAAAGCGAACTCGGACGGCTCTCCGCCGGGTGGTGCTCGTCCCGCCAGGGATGCTGCGACCAAGCGCCCGCCGCGCGGAGCGACCGCCACGAACGGCAGCGACGGGGTCATCCCCGACGGGAGGCGTCGCCTGCGCCGTATAGGCCGGCACGGGGTCCGGCCCAGGGCCCGCTCGCCGGGGTAGCGACCGGCCAGCAGCGGCAGTGCGAGCAGCAGCACCGGCGCCAAATGGGCCAGGGTCTCTTCCACCCCGACAACCGCCAGCGCGAGAAGCCACAGGGCCGCCACCGCAGCCAGCACTTCCGGTCTTGTCGAATGCCGCCTCATCGCACCGGAACCTCGAGCTTTGCGTCGTAGGCGTCGAACTCGCTGACGCGTGCCTGCACCGCGAGCGTCCAGTCGCCGGCCGGAGCGAGCGTCGCCCCGCGCACGGTGTAGTGGCCGGGTCCGGTCTTCCTCGCCGGCAGATCCAGCGGACCGATGCGCTTGTCTTCCAGCGAGGCGGTCACGGTCAACTCCCGCGGCCGGTCGTACTGAGCTCCGGTGCGGCGATCGAACAGGTAAAGGTGGACTTCATTCGCACCCACCCGGGCCGGCTCCACGGTGAGTTCGAGCCGGGCCGGGCCCAGGTCCTCCTCCGCCGAGAACGGGCCGGACGTCGCCGCCCCGGCCGTGGGCGAGTAGCCGACAAGGGCCCCGGTCACGATGAGTACGACGGCGAGGAGGGCGATCTCGGCTCTGATCGCCCGCCGGAGGGCCGCTCCCGCCGCCCCCGGCGTCTCCCCCGCCTCGGCTCTCGCAATCAGTTGAGGCCGGGACCGCTGGCGGTTGAATGCGCCAAGGGCGACCAGGCCGGCAAAGAGGGCCACCTTGATCAGCACCGCACGCCCGAAGGCGCTGTGGATCAGGTCGCCGAAGGCCTGAAGGTGGACGATCGACTGCACGATCCCGCTGGCGAGCAGCGCGGCCACGGCGACGAGGGCGACGGTGCTGAAGCGTGCAACAGCGGCCGCGAGCAGCGCCGTGCGGTCGGCGGGCGGGAGCCGGCGCGCCGCGGCGGGGAGCGCGAAGACCATCATCGCCAGCCCTCCGACCCACACGCTCATCGCCGCGACATGGACGATGTCGGTCGGGATCAGCAGCAACTGGTCCTTCGCGCTGGCGTGCCCCGACAGCGCGGGCGCCACGGTGAGGTAGGCGAGCGGGATCGCCAGCAACCAACCGGCCCGCGGGATGGCGCGCCCTGCCGACGCGAAGACGATGATCCCAACCAGCAGGAAGGCCGCGAGCCGACCGGTCCAGACTGTCCCGAAGCGAGTGGAGGCGACATCCTGGATGACCTGCGTGTCCAGCGCGCCGGCGAAGTCCGTGCCGCCCGCCGTGGCGCCCTGCAGCACGATCCCGAGCGCAGCGGACATGGCGCCGGCGGCCGCGGCAACGAGCACCAGCGTGCGTGCTCTGGCGGCCAGGGCCTCGGACGCGGGACCCCACGATTCTGCGGCCCCGGCGGCCGAGATGATCGACGGCCGCCATACCGCCACCAGGAAGAAGACACCGCCGACGGTCAGGGCGATGGCCGCGTACCCCAATGCGCGTACGGCATCGAAGGCGGTCTCGGTCACCGGCCCGGCCCTCGCGGCATCGATCAGCCCGGCGACCGAAGCCGCCGGCGCTCCGCCGGCCTTCCCGACCGTGAACGTGAACCCTCCCGACACGGGATGAGAGTCCGAGGAGACGACACGATAGGTGGCGGTGAACGCGCCCTCCGGGAGGCCCCGGGCCAACCCCACGGCCACACTCGAACCGGACGGACGGGTGACCGGACCTTCATCCACGCGTTTCCCGCTGGAGTCGAAGACCCGGACCGCTCCGAAGCTTGTCTCGACCCCCTCGGAGAACCGGAAGACAACTTCTTCCGGCTGCTCTTTGAGCGCCGCGCCGCGGGTCGGGCTGGTCGAGGTCACCACAGCGTGCGCGCCGGCTTGCGGAACCGCGACCAGCCCGAACGCCAGCACAGCCAGGACGGCCGCCGCCCGTCTGCTCACCAGGCTTCACCGCGGTCTCGGGGGGTGGCAGAACGCCGTCGACGGACCACGAACACCAGAGCGCCGCTCACCACGAGAAACGCCGCGAAGGCGGCGATCGCCCCTATGGGCAACGATCCGCCGGGGCGCGGCACCCAGTAGAGCTCGCCCGCGATCTCGCCCTTGCGGCCGTCGGCGCGTATCGGCACGGACCAGTCGAAGACCTTGGTCCGGACGTCCGGGTCCTTGACCTTGCCGGGCCGCGACTTCGCCATCCAATGGATGCGGTGGTCGTGCCAGTCGATACGCCCGGCGTGATCCACGACGCGCCAGCGCGGGCGCGCGTGGGCGTCGGCAGACTTGGGCACCCGGACCTGGGCGAATCGATCCTCGTTGAGGTAGTAGGCCGGGGAGCGTAGGTTTGCCTCCACGGTGCCATCCGGGCGCACGCGCAGATAGGGCTCGCCGTTGTAGCCCTCGATGACCACGGTCGACCGCCCCCGGTTCGACACCTGGAGCCGGTCGTCGCGGTCGAGCACGTCGACGTTGAAATCGCTGCCAGCCGGTCTTACAAGGGTGACCTTCGAGATGTAGTTGCCGCTTCCGCTGCCGTGAGCGAGAGCATTCGGTGCAGCCACCGCGAGCGCGAGAAGCGCCGCGAAGGCCGCGCGGTGAAATGACGACACGGTCTTCTCCCGGATGGGATCACTGGACACAGCCCCAGCCGGCCATGTCCATCGCCCGTCTGGGACTACTGGGGAGTGACGGCTGCCGGCGGCGGGCGCACCGACAACGACGAGGCGATCAGCCCCCCGCCGCGAGGCAGCAGACGCGGCGTGGCAAACGGGATCGCGGCCGTCGAGACCCGAGCGGCACGCGGCTTGCGAGGACGGAATGCACGAGCCAGCCGCTCGATACGCGTCTCACCGAGATAGCGCCCGGCCACCAGCGGAATCGCCAGCAGGACCAAGGGGGCGACGTGCAGGAGCCACACACCGCCGACACCGGACGCCTCGCCGAGAAGGACTCCACACGACGCAGCCGCGAGTCCGAGCACCATCCAGCGGTCGCTGCGGTCGAGCATGCCCGGATCGTAGCGACCGCCGCTGCCGCGGCTACCCGGTCGAACCTGGTCGGACCGGGGTCGGCGCCGGGCCCAACGCTCACTTCATAAAGTAAAGTAAGGAGGGTGAGCACCTTCTGGCGTCTCCTCGGTTTCCTGCGCCCGTACCGGCGCGGAGTCGTGCTCTCGTTCACGCTCGCCGCCGCCGCCATGGGGATGGGCTTGCTCATCCCGTTCCTCATCGGCCGCACGGTGGACGACATCCGCGAGGGCGGCGGGGACCTCACCACGCTCGCGCTCGCGCTCGTGGCGGCCGGCGTGCTGCGGCTCGTCTTCTCCGTGGTGAGGCGGCTCGTGGCGGGCAGGGTTTCGCTGGGCGTCGAGTTCGACCTGCGCAACCTGATGTACCGCCACCTGCAGTCGCTCGAGCTCGCCTTCTTCGACTCACAACAGACCGGCCAGCTCATGTCGCGCTCCACGGTGGACCTGCAGGCCGTGCGCTTCTTCCTCGGCTACGGGCTGATCTTCATGGTCCAGGCCGCGCTCACGATCCTGATCGCGGCCGGCGTGATGCTGGCCGTGAACCCGATCCTCGCAGCCGTGGCCCTCGCGCCGACGCCGTTCGTCATCTGGGTGGCGTTCCGCTACGGGCTGCGCAACCGCCCGGCGGTCGCAGGAGGTGCAGCAGCGCATCGCCGAGCTGACTGCCGAGGCCGAGGAGAACGTCTCGGGCGTGCGCGTGGTCAAGGCGTTCGCGCAGGAGGAGCGCCAGCTGCGGCGGTTCAACCACGCCGTCCGGCGCGTGTTCGACCAGTCGATGGTCTCCACGCGGCTGCGCGCCTTCTACAACCCCTTCATCGGCTTCCTGCCCCAGCTGGGCCTCGCGGCGATCCTGCTGGTGGGCGGCCGGCAGGCGATCAACGGGACGATCACGCTCGGCGAGTTCGTGGCGTTCTACGGCTACGTGCTGATCCTCACCGGGCCGATGCGCATGCTCGGCGTGTCGCTCGGCATGGCCCAGCGCGCGGTGGCCTCGGGCGCGCGAGTGTTCGAGATCCTCGACCGCGCGCCGCGGCTGACCTCCCCCGACGATGCCCCGCCGCTCCCGGCCGGCGGCGGCCGGGTGGTGCTGCGGGACGTCTCGTTCGGCTACGAGGGCGGCGAGCCCGTGCTGCGCGACGTGGACCTCGACGTCGAGGCCGGGCGGACCGTCGCCGTGCTGGGCGGCCACCGGCTCGGGCAAGACCACGCTCGTGATGCTCATCCCGCGGCTCTACGACGTGACCGAAGGCGCTGTGCTCGTGGACGGCGCCGACGTGCGCGACGTGGACGTGGCCTCGCTGCGCCGGGAGATCGCGCTGGTGTCCGACGACGCCTTCCTCTTCTCCACGACGCTGCGCAACAACATCGCGTACGCCCACCCGGACGCGAGCGAGGCCGAGGTACGCGACGCCGCCCGCCGCGCCGGGCTGGACGAGTTCGCCGAGACGCTGCCCGACGGCTACGACACGCTCGTCGGCGAGCGCGGCCTGACTCTGAGCGGCGGACAGCGCCAGCGCGTCGCGATCGCACGCGCGCTGATCGCCAAGCCGCGCATACTCATCCTCGACGACGCGACCTCGAGCGTCGACGCCACGACGGAGAGCCGGATCCAGGGCGCGCTGCGAGAGGTGATGGAGGGCCGGACCACGTTCGTGATCGCCCATCGCCTCTCGACACTCGCGCTGGCGGACGAGATCGTCGTGCTCGACGGCGGCCGGGTGGCGGCGCGCGGGACGCACGACGAGCTGCTCGAGGAGTCCGGCCTCTACCGGGAGATCGCCGGGCGCGGCCTGCCCGACCAGGTGTTCCTCAACCGCAAGCCGGTCGAGGGCGAGGAGGGCGCGCTGCCGCAGGAGGCGGCAGGTCTATGAGCCGGCTCTGGGAGATCCTCCGCGGAGAGCGTGGCCGCACGCGCAAGCTCGGCAAGCTGCTTGCCCTCCTGCGCCCCTACCGCGGTCGCGTGATCCTGATGTTCGTGGCACTCGTGATCGCGACGGCAGCGTCGCTCGCTCCTCCATACCTCGCGGGCCGCGCGATCGACGACGGCATCCGCGCCGGCGACGCGGACGTGCTGACCGTGATCCTGGTGGTGTTCATCGGCGCGGCGGCGATCAACTGGGCGGCCACCTACGCCCAGACCTACCTCGTGAGCTGGGTCGGCCAGCGGGCGCTGCAGGACCTGCGCTCGAGGATCTTCTCCCACCTCCAGTCGCTGTCGATCGGCTTCTACTCGCGCAACAAGGCCGGCGTGCTGATCTCGCGCCTGACCAACGACGTGCAGGCCCTCGACCAGCTCGTCACGGACGGGATCGTCACGCTCTTCTCCGCCTCCCTGACGCTCGTCGGGACGGCCGCGATCCTGCTCTTCCTCGACCCGCAGCTGGCGCTCGTCACGTTCGCCGTCTTCCCGGTGCTGGCCGCGGGAAGCATCGCTTTCCGGATCGCATCCTCGGGCGCATACCGGCTCACGCGGGAGAAGATCGCGTTCGTGACCGCGTACCTCCAGGAGACGCTGTCCGGGATCCGCATCGTGCGCGCCTTCGGCCAGGAGCCGCGCCACCGGGCACGTTTCTCCGAGCTGAACGACGAGAACCGCGAGGCCAACATGCGCACGGTCAACCTCAACGCGGCCTACTTCCCGTCGGTGGAGCTGCTTTCGGCGGTGGCGACCGCCGCGATCCTGCTCTACGGCGGCAACCAGGTCATCGACGGCGCGGTCACGATCGGCGTGCTCGCCTCGTTCGTGTTCTACCTGCAGAGCTTCTTCGACCCGATCCAGCAGCTCTCGCAGCTCTACACCACCTACCAGGCGGGTATGGCGGCCCTCGACAAGATCTTCGACCTGCTCGACGAGGAGCCCGAGCTGCGAGACCGCGACGACGCGATCGAGCTGCCGCGGGTGCGCGGCGAGATCCGGTTCGACGGCGTGGACTTCTCATACGGCGGCCCGGGCCTGGCGCTGGAGGACGTGACGCTCGAGGTCCCGCCCGGCCAGACGGTGGCCGTGGTGGGCGCCACCGGCGCCGGGAAGTCGACGCTCGCCAAGCTCGTGGCGCGCTTCTACGACCCGACCCGCGGCCGCGTGCTGATCGACGGGCACGACCTCCGCTCCGTGACCGAGCGCTCGCTGCGATCGCAGCTCGGCACGGTCCCCCAGGAGGGCTTCCTCTTCTCCGGCACCATCCGCGACAACATCGGCTTCGGGCGCCCGGACGGCTCGGAGGACGACATCCTCGCGGCGGCACGGGCAGTCGGGGCCCACGAGTTCATCGAGCGGCTGCCCGACGGGTACGAGACCGAGGTCGGCGAGCGCGGCGGACACCTGTCGGCCGGACAGCGCCAGCTCGTGGCGTTCGCGCGCGCCGCGGCGGCCGACCCGCGGGTGCTGATCCTGGACGAGGCCACCTCGAACGTGGACGTGCACACCGAGGCGCGGATCGAGCACGGGCTGCGGCGCCTGCTGGCCGGCCGCACGGCGATCGTGATCGCCCACCGCCTCTCGACGATCCGGGACGCCGGGCGCATCGTGGTGCTCGAAGGCGGCCGGGTCGCCGAGCAGGGCACCCACGAGGAGCTGCTCGCCGCCCGTGGGGCCTACGCGCGCCTCTACCAGGACTGGGCCGACCAGGCGGCTTAAGCCGGCTTGGGCATCAGCGCGGTCTCGTGGGCGTACTCGGAGCCCTCGACGTCCAGCACCGGCAGGCGTTCGTCGATCCAGCCGGGCAGCCACCAGGTGGTCAGGCCGAACAGCCTCATCGTCGCGGGGAGAAGCACGAGGCGCACGAGGGTCGCGTCGATCACCACGGCCACGACGAGCCCGACGCCGAACTGCTTCAGGAGGACGAAGTCCGATAGTCCGAAGGCGGTGAAGACGCCGACCATGATCGCCGCGGCGCCGGTCACGACCTTGGCGGTCTTCGCGATCCCGAACTCGATCGCCCCGGCGTTGGATTGCGTTCGCACGAACTCCTCGCGCATCCGCGTCAGCAGGAAGACCTGGTAGTCGATCGACAGCGCGAACGTGATCGTGAAGATGCTGGCCACCGACAGGACGTCGAGCGCCCCGGCCCCCCCGAGGGGCGGGTCGCCGCCGACGAACAGCAGCTTCAGCACGCCGAACGCCGCCGCCACCGTCAGCAGGTTGAGCACGACCGCGATCGCGGGCAGGAACAGCGAGCGCAGCACGATCACCAGCATCAGGTAGGTGACGAAGCAGATCATCAACACCAGCAGCGGCAGGCGCCCTGACGTGACGCGGTCGTAGTCGACGAGCTTCCCGGCCGTTCCGCCCACCGCGGCGTCGAGCCCGCTGTCGTCCTCGAAGTCGCGCGCGATCTGGGTCACGTCCTCGACGACCCTCTTCGTCCGGGGGTCGTTCGTCTCGACGTCCGGCAGGATCGAGATGCGGGCCACCCCGCCCCCGCCGCGGTCCGAGTCGAGCAGGAAGGTGGACGCGTCGCGGTCGAGGGTGCGCGCGCCGTCGAACGCCGCGACCGACACGTATCCCGACCCGAAGAATCCGGGCGACTGGCGCTCGAGCGTCGACAGGGTCCGCAGCGGCCTGAACGGTCCGCTGCGGCCGACCAGCCGGTCGCGCGTGGCGCCCACCTCCGTGCTCGCCTCCTCGAGGCCTCCTTCGAGCGGGGCGCTGTCGCGGTGGCCCGCTTCGAGCCCGCTCGCGAGCGCTCCCTGGCCGGCCCCGAGCTGGGCCAGGCCCTCCCGCAGCTCGGACGATCCGGCGCTCAGGCCCCCGAGTCCCTGCTGCAGCTGGGCGTTGCCTCCTGCGAGCCGCGCGAGGCCGTCCCGGAGGTCACCGGCGCCGTCGGCAAGCCGCCTGGAGCCGGCGGCCGCCTCACGCGCCCCGTTCGCCAGGCGCCTGGCGCCCCTGGCGGCCTGGCCGGCCTCGTTCACACCCTGGGCCAGCGAAGCGCTCAGCCCCAGGTAGTTCGGGAACGGAGACTGGCCGGTCAGCGGGTTCTGCCCCGTGGTCGCGCCGATCGCCCCCGCGGCCTGCTGCAGCGCCTGCGCGAACAGCGGATCCGTCTTGCCGACGGTCATCCGGTTGAGCGTGTCGAAGGCCGCCCGCGCCTGTGCCTCCGCCTGCTGCGCCGGCTGGGTGAGCTGGCCGAAGCGCGCCGGCGCCGCCCCCAACTCGGTGGCCAGCTGGTCCGCGCCGGGCACCAATTCGTCGTTCAGGCCGTCGCTCAGCTCACGGGTGCCGTCGGCGAGCTGCGCCGAGCCCTGCCCCGCCTCCCTCGCCCCGGCCGTGAGCTGCCCGGCCCCGGCCTCCGCCTGTCTGCTCCCCTCCGCCAGCTGGCCGGAGCCGTCCGCCGCGAGTCCCGAGCCGGCCTCGAGCTGGCGCGCGCCGGAGGAGGCCGCGAGCAGGCCCTTCCTCACCAGGGCGACGCCGCCGGTGGCTTCGTTCAGCCCGCGTGCGAGGCGTGTGAGGTCCCGCTCGCCGCGGTCGAGCTGGCGCCGGGCGCGCTTGATCGAGTTGGGGGCGTTGCGCAGCGCCTTCGTCCGCTCGGCGAGCGTGTCCGGGCCGAACACGGAGTTCACGTACCGCACCTTTCGCAGCTCCTCCTCGAACGGCCGGATCTGCTGCAGGCGGGCAGGGTCCATCACCGCGCCCTTCGGTGCCCTCAGCACGACCTCCACCGCGGGGCCGAATCCCGCGGCGCGGATCTGCCTGTAGTCGTCGAGCCCTGCGCTGCCCTCCGGGAGCTGGCGCGGATCGGGCGGGATCATCTCCACCGCCGCGACGGGAGAGGCCACGAGCATCAGGATCCCGAGCACGATCGCGGCTGCGATGGCCGGCCTGCGCGTGGTCCTTCCGACGACGCCGGACAGCAGGCTCTTGCGGTCGCGGCGGCCGAACTGCCATTTGTTGACATTGGGGCCGAGGAGGGTGACCGCGGCCGGCGTGACCAGCGCGGCGCCGAGCATGCTCAGCGCCGTCGAGACGATGGCGCCCACCGCGGAGGAGAGCAGCACCGTGCCCGGCGACAGGAAGAAGGAGACGGTCATGATCCCGATCAGCAGCGAGCCCGCGAACAGCGCGGTGCGGCCCGCCGTGTTGGCGGCTAGCGACGCCGCCTGTTTGGTCGCGAGGCCGTCGTCTAATCCCTCGCGGAAGCGGGTGATGATCAGCAGCGAGTAGTCGACCCCCAGCGCGAGCCCTATGCCCGATGCGAGGCTGAGCGAGATCGCATCCAGGTCCGCGCGCTCGAGGATGAGCGAGATCACCCCGAACGAGGCGAACGCGGTCCCCTGGCCCATCACGAGCGGGACCGCCGCCGCGATGGGCGAGCGGAACACGAGCAGCAGCACGAGGACGAGGATCGGTGCCGCTATCAGCTCGGCCCTGTGGGCGCCCTCGCTCATCGCGTCGTTCATGTCTCTGGCGAGAGGAGACTCGCCCGCCAGGTGAGGCTCGACGGGCGGCGAGACGCGCTCGTCGATGAATCGCTCGAGCGGCGCGACGATGCTGCTCGTCGTCTCGCCCTCGGGGACCTCGAGGTCGAGCGTGATGAGAGCCTGCTCGGGGCTGGGGCGCAGCTGCTGGGACTCCCTCCCCGCGCTCCACGGGGACAGCGCGCGGGTCCCGGGACGCAGGGCGAGGTCGCGCGCGAGCGCCGGCCCCTGGCGGTCGATCGCCGCTGCCGGCCCGCGCAGGAGCACCGCCGCGTCCTCGCCGAAGTGCCCCTCGCGGATGTCGTCCCAGCGATGCGCTTCCGTGCCCGGAACGAGCAGCTCCGTCGGCAAAACCTTGTCCTCGACGCCCCTCCCGGCGAAGCCGAGCGCGAGCACCATGACGATCCAGCTTGCGAGTACCAGTTTGGGCCGACGGATCGCGAAGCGAGCGACCCGGCTCATCTGGTCTAACGTACCAGCGCGTCTGCCAAGCCGCCCAGATTCGCGTGAACAGCCTCCAAAAGGACACCGTCGTATCGCTGCTGGCAGCCCACGAGTGGTTTTCCTCGCTCGCGCGCGAGGATCTCGACCACCTGGCCGGGACGGCCGAGACCGTGTACTGGCAGCCGGGCACGGTGGTCTTCGAGGAGGGCGACACCGGCGATCACTGCTACCTGCTGCACAGCGGCTCGGTGAAGGTGCTGCACCACTTCCCCGACGGGCGCCGCGTGACCCTCGCCAGGCTCGAGCCGGGCAGCGTCGTGGGGGAGCTCGCGCTCTTCAACGGCGAGCGCAGGTCGGCGACCGTGGAGGCGATCGAGCAGACGCTGGCGGTGCAGCTCACGGGCACGGAGGTGATGTCCATCCTCCGCCGCGACGCCGATGCGGCGCTCAACGTCGCGATCGGACTTGCCGCCCGGTTGCGAGCATCCAACGAGCGGCTGCTGGAGCACGCGCTGTCGACCGTCACCGGACGGGTGACCGCCACGCTGCTCGGCCAGGTCGAGGCGCGGCAGGCCCAGGGCGCGGGCGACCGCGACGTCGAGGTGCTCGGCAGCTCAGTCGACGTGGCGAGGCTCGCCGGCGCGCCCAGGGAGAGCGCGACGCGGGTCCTTCACTGGCTGGAGAACGAAGGGGTCATCACGCTGAAGCGCGGCAAGACCGTCGTGCACGACCCCGCGGCTCTGAGCAGGTACCTGAGCTAGTAGCCGGCGGAGGGCTGGTCGTTCCCGCCGCCGCTGTCTTCCGGCTCGTCGGTGCCGCCCCCGGCGACCTTGATCTCGCCCTCCATGCCCTGCTCCCTGTGGTTGCCGATCGGGCAGTACCACTCGTAGCGTCCGGCCTTGTCGAGGTCGACCTTCAGGGTTGCCTTCCCGCCCGGATCGATGGCGTCGGTCTCCACCTCGCCGCCCGGACCCTCGACCTCGAGCGCGTGGACGACCTTCCCGGCGTTTCGAACGTCGAACTCCACGACGCCGGTGTTCGACACGTTGGGGTTCTTGGGCGTCAGCGAGAAGTCGCTCTCGATCACCTTGACGGTGGCCGTCGCGGGGCCGGCGGAGGTGGTCTCCGGGGTCGTCGCGGTGCTCGCGCCCGAGGTGTCCGTGCCGGAGGTGTCGGCGCCGCCGCTCACATCCACGCGACCCTCGTCATCGTCGCCGCAGCCGGCTAGGGCGAGGAGGGCGATCGTCATGAGGACCGGGACGCGACGACGCATCGCGCTCAGCGTAGCTGAGCCGGTCTGTGGCTAGACTCCCACTGTCAGAAATCGGCTCCGTAACCCCATTGGTGGAGCCTGTGATGGGGAATGGTGTAACGGCAGCACTACTGCCTCTGGAGCAGTCAGTCCTGGTTCGAATCCAGGTTCCCCAGCTTCCGCCTGACGCCGTGAGCGGCTAGAGGGCGCCGAGGTCCGACGACTCGTCGCCCAGCTTCGCCGGGTCCGGCTCCCCGCCCTCCGCGATGAACCGGCGCGCGTGCTCGAGGTCGTCCGAGCGGCCCACCGTCAGGGCCGCGGTGACCCTGCCCGCGTCCACGTAGAAGGCCGTGAAGTCGCCGTCCTCGAGCGACCCTCGGATGACCGGGTCCCCGGAGCCGGGGCCGACGTACTCCATCGATGCCCAGTCGGCGAGGTCCGAGAAGAAGTAGGGCACGGTGTCGTGCGCCACGTCGCGGCCGACCATGTTGAGCGCCGCGGTCTTGCCCTGGTTGAAGGCCACGTCCCAGTGCTCCACGCGCAGGTGCCGGCCGTGGATCACGCTGTCGTACTCGCAGATGTCGCCCGCGGCGAAGATCCCGGGCACCGAGCTCTCCAGGCGCGACGAGCAGAGCACTCCGCCCGCCTCCCCGATCTCGAGGCCGGCGCCCTTCGCGAGCATCACATCGGGCATCACGCCCGCTCCGATCACGGTCATGTCGCACGGCAGCTCCAGGCCGCCCTTCGTCACGAC
Source organism: uncultured Thermoleophilaceae bacterium (assembly GCA_963722705.1). Lineage (GTDB taxonomy): Bacteria > Actinomycetota > Thermoleophilia > Solirubrobacterales > Thermoleophilaceae > JAAYBF01. Next base: position 98,154 of record CAVRNY010000002.1, read on the forward strand.
CTTCTGAACGCGCTCGCCCGAGCCCTCGAAGCGCTCGAGCTCGTCGCCCCCGTGCACGGTCACCCCGTGCTCTTCCAGGACGCCCTGGAAGAACCCGCCGACCTCCGCTCCGAAGTGCCGTTCGAGCGTGGTCCCCTCCTGCATCACGATCGTGCATTCGCAGCCGTGCGCGGCTACGAGCGAAGCCGCGACCTCGCAGCCGATGTAGCTGCCGCCGATCAGCACCACCCGCTCGGCCTCCTCGGCGTCCGCTCGAATCGCGTCCGAGTTGCCGAACGCTCGCAGGTAGTGGATCCCGTCGAGGTCGCAGCCGTCCACGCGCAGGCGGCGCACGTTCGACCCGGTGGCGAGCAGCGCCTTCCCGAAGCTCACCTCGTCCTTGTTGGAGAGCGTCGCCACCCGCTCGGCCGCGTCCAGCTTCATCACGCTCGTGCGTGTGAGCAGCTCCACGTCCTGCTCGCCCCACCACTCGTCGGGGCGGAAGAGCACGTCCTCCTTCGACTCCTCTCCGCGCAGGTAGCCCTTGGACAGCGGCGGCCGGTTGTAGGGCGGATCGGGCTCGCGGGCCACGAGCAGGATCGACCCGTCCGCCCCCTCCTCGCGGAGCCAGCGCGCGCAGTTGCCGGCGGCCATGCCGCCGCCGATCAGGAGGTGGTCGACCTCGCGCGCAGCCACGGCCTCAGGCCGTTACCCGGCCCGAGAACACTTCGGTCACGGACTCCTCGATCCCGATGTCGAGCACCAGCAGCACCTCGTCGCCGGCCTTGACCACCGAGTCGCCGGTCGGGACGAAGCCGCCCCGGTCCCGGAGGATCGAGATGACCAGGGAGCCGTTCGGCAGGCCGAGGTCCTTCACGGGCACGCCGTCGGCGGCCGAGCCCTCGGCCACCTCCATCTCGATGATCTCGAGCCGCTCCTCCTTGAGGTCGAGCAGGTGCACCAGGCCGTACTTCGGCACCTCGTGCTCGATCAGGCGGAGGATCAGGTCCGTGGCGGACACCGCCGGCTTGACGCCCAGCAGGTCGAAGTGCTGCAGGTTGCGCGGGTTGTTGCAGCGGGAGACCACCCGCTCGACGCCGTACTTCTCGCGCGCCATCTGGCAGATCAGGATGTTGTCCTCGTCGTCGCCGGTCACGGCGATCACCAGGTCGGCGCGCTCGATGCCGGCGCGCTCGAGCACCCACAGCTCGGTGCCGTCGCCGTACTGGATGTTGTGCTCGAGCTCCTCCTCGACCACCTCGTACCGCCGGCGGGTCGGACTCCACCACGGTGATCTCGTGCTGCTTGTCGATCAGCTCGCGGGCGAGGTTCCAGCCGACCTTGCCGGCTCCGACGATCAGGACGTACATGGCTTAGCCGCTCACCCCCTCGAAGCGGATCTGGCCCCGCACCGCCGCCTCGAGCAGCTCGATCGCCGTCTGGGTGGGACACACGGTCTGAAGGCCCTGCTCCGAGTACCACTTGGCGCGCCCGGGATCGAGCACCCGCACGACCACGCGCTCGATCTCGAACCGGCGCTGGGCGATCTGGGCGATCACGAGGTTGGTGTTGTCGCCGTCCGTGGAGGCGACGAAGGCGTCGGCGCGGTCGATCCCCGCCGCCAGCAAAGCATCGATCTCGAGAGCGGTGCCCACGGTGAACGAGCCGCCCAGGTCCTCCCAGCTCGTCCTCGAGCCCGCGGTCGAGCAGGGCGATGGCCTCCGGGTTCTCGTCGAGCACGGAGACCTCGTTGCCCTCCGTGAGCATCGACTTGGCGATCGCGGAGCCCACGCGGCCGCAGCCGACGATGAGAACGAACATGGGGTCCACAATAGCGTCTAGGCGTTTCGCGCCTATGTCGCGGCGGCCTGGTGCCCTCGCGCTGCGGTCGCCGCGTCGCAGGCGGCGCGGTGAGAATCACCTTGCAGGGCGCCTTCTCGATCACGTAGCGGGTCATGTCCCCCGCGAACCGGTCGCTCGCCCGGCCGTCGCCCGCCGAGCATCGCGCCGCCCCGGATCCGGCTCGGCTCCTCCGCGGCCAGCACGATCGCCTCGACTCCCCGCCTCCTGGCCTCGGTCACGATCGCCGCCCCGGCGGTGCGGCCGCGCACCATCGCGGTGGCCACCTCCACGCCCTCGTACTCCTCCCCCACCTCCTTGGCGCGGGCGAGCGCCCGCTTGGCCTTCGCCACCCGCTCCTCGGGCACGCGCGCGTCGATCGGGAGCGACATCGGCATCTCGAACACGTAGAGGGCCTCGAGCACCGCGCCCCCCTCCCCCTCGTCGGCCTCCTCGGCCGCGAGCCGGCCGGCGGTGCCCACGATGTCGTCGTCCAGCGCCTCTCCGAAGACCGGCACCAGGATGCTGCCGTACTCGACCTCCCTCGGCTCCCTCAGCGCCTCGGCGGGGATCGTGAAGCGCTTGGTCAGCGACTTGCCCTGGCCCTTGCGGTAGATCACGTAGAGCGCGATCCCGAAGAGCATCCAGGCCCCGCCGGCGATCCGCGCCCCCTCGTGGAGGGCGATCACGGTGACCCAGGCCGCCGCGCCGAGCAGGGCGCCGAACGCGGCCGGCATGGGGATCGAGCCGCGGCCCGACGGGAATGCTGCCAGGGCACGCGGAAGGCGCTCGGCCGGTCCGGCTCGCGGAAGCGCAGCACGATCACCGAAAGGTGGGCGAGCGTGAACGCGAGCATCGCCCCGAACGCGAAGATGCCCGCCAGGAACTCGACGTCCTGCGACAGGGTGAGCCCGAAGGCGATGGCCGCCGCGAGGCCGATGGTCACGTACGGCGTGGACGCAGCGGTCGTCAGGCGGCGACAGCAGGCTGGGGATCTGGCGGTTCGTGCCGAGCGAGTAGGAGAGCCGGCCGATCCCGAGCATCTGCCCGTTCACGGCCTGCACCAGCACCAGGCCCCCACCGCGCCCACGACGTAGCGGAAGGCTCGCCCAGCCAGTCCGGGTCGAAGGTGGACACGACGCCCAGGACGGGAGCCTCCACGAAGGCGCTCCCGAGCTCGGTGTCCGCCGTCCTCCACGGGCACCGCCATGAGCGCGACCACCGAGACGCCCACGAAGAGCACGACCACGGCCGCACCCGACGCGAGGACGAAGCGCCGCAGGCCCCTCCGGCCAACGCGCAGCTCGCCCGCGAGACCCGAGGCGGCTTCGATCCCGGTGCAGGCCACCGTGGCGACCACGACTGAGAACAGCAGGTTGTCCAACTCCGGCTGCGAGCCGAGATCGACGCAGTCAGTGAGCAGGGACGAGATCGAACAGCCTGGATCACGCCGACCACCACGATCGCCAGGAAGACGAAGATGCTCACCAGCGAGAGCCGGAGAACGAAGCGGTAGCGCTCCGCCGAGAGGCCGCGGAAGTTCACCCAGGCGACATAGCCGATCGTGGCCGCTGCGATCACGAGCTCCGAGCCGCCGTCGTCCGCGAGCCCCCAGAAGGCGGCCAGATAGTGGGACACGGCGAACGCCCCGATCGCCATCACGATCAGGTAGTCGAGGATGATCGCCCAGCCCGCGATGAAGCTCCACAGCTCGTTGAACGCGTAGCGGGCGAACATCGAGGCGCCGCCCCGCTCGGGATGGAGGGAGTTGCCCTCCACGTAGGTCAGCATCGTGACCACGAAGAACAGCCCGGCCCCCATGAACACCACCGGGGTCAGGCCCATCGCATCGCCCGCCACGAGGCCGAGCGCGAAGTAGATCGAGGAGCCGACCGCGCTCAGGGTGATCGCGAAGAGCACCGGCTCGCCGAGGCCCCTGGCGATCCTGGCCTCCGCCACGGAGCCGCCCGCACGTCCCCGGCGGAGCCCGTCGCGGATCCTCGACGCGGGGTCCTCGCGCTCGTGGGAGGGGCTCATCGCTCCGCGGGAGGCTCGGCGACATGCGCGAGCCGCAGCCGGGCCGCGCCGAGCAGCAGGAACAGCACCCCGAGCACCACGCCCAGGGCGAACGGGCCGCCGCCCCGCGCCAGGGTGCTGACCACCATCGTCAGACCCAGCAGCGAGCACCGCGTTGAGCACCCGCGAGGAGGCGGGTAGGCCCGGTTCACGGAGCCATCGCTAGTCCCGCTCCGGCGGTCGCGTCGGAGGCCGCTTCGTGCCTCCGCCGCGGGGAGTCGATGATCACGCGGCACGGGCGCTCCGCGAGCACCGTCTCGAGGGTGCGGCCGAAGAGCGAGGCGCCGGTGCGCTTGGGGGGTATGGGCATCACGATGCGCCGCGGCGCGGATCTCGCGCGCCTCGCCGACGATGCGCCTGCCCGGCCTCGCCCGCCCGGACCTTCTCCCAGTGGCCCGGTGACGCGGCGGCCGCCGCGGACCTTCGCCGAGTCGATCGCCGCCTGCGCCTTCTCCTCGGCCTCGGGCATCGACGCGTCGATGGGGGCATTGGCCGGAACGGTGATCGTGACCAGGACGTGGATCCCACGCCGCCGGCGGGCGGCCAGCTTCGCCGCCGTGGAGACCGCCTCGGGCGAGTAGGCGCCGTCCTCGAAGGCCACCAGCACCGACTCGTACTCGACCTCGTGGTCGACGATCGGCTTGGGGAGCACGACCTTGGTGGTGTCGGTCAGCGACAGACCCTGGTTGCGCCGGTAGAGCGACGTACGCGGTGAGCCCGAGCGCCAGCCACGACCGTCCCGGAGATCAGCGTCTCGAGGTTGAGGACCGAGACCACCACGCAGCGCGATCCCGGTGCCGAGGCCGCCGAGCACCGACAGCAGCGGCAGCTCGAAGCGCGCCGAAACGGATGTTGCCGGGGCTGCGGTACGGCCGCTCGACGTCCGGCTGCTTGATCCGCAGCACGCAGACCGAGACGTGGGCGATCGTGAAGGACAGCATCGCGCCGAAGGCGTAGATCGTGCCGAGGAACTCCGCCTGTCCGGGAACGATCGCCAGCGCCGCGACCGCCCCGAAGACGCGATCGCGATGTAGGGCGTCCGGTAGCGGGGATGGAGCTGGCGCAGGCGCTCGGGCAGCTGCCGGTGCTGCCCCATCGAGTAGGTGAGCCGCGAGACCCCGATCAACCCCGCGTTGGTCGCGATGAAGAGGATCGTGGCCGCCAGGATGCCGACGTAGATCTCCGCCGCGTTCTGGAGGGCGCCGAAGTCGATGTTCTCGACCACGCCGAGGATGGGATCGTCGGCGAAGCCCCCCTCCTCCTTCGAGAGGGCGAGTGCCGTCGTCCCCGTCCTCGACCGGCATCGCCGACAGCGCGACGGCCGGCAGGAAGGTGTAGATGACCGCCACGGCGATCACCACGCCGCCGATCCCGCGCGGGATCGTGTGGCCGTAGTCGCGCGCCTCCTCCGCCATGTTGGAGATCGTCTCGATGCCCGTGTAGGCCACCATCCCCACCGGGATCGCGATCAGGAAGTCCCCCAGCGTCGGGCTGGTCCAGAAGTCACGTTGTCGACGAGCGTGTCCGGCGAGAACACGAGCACGATGCCCACGACCACGAGCAGGACCTGCGTCAGGAAGTCGGCGACCGCGAAGAACACGTTCACGCCCGCCGACTCCTTCACGCCGATGACGTTCACGGCGGCCAGGACGACCACCACGATGATCCCGGCGACGATGTCCGCCGGGCGACTCGCCGAGCGGCTCCCAGAACACGCCGAGGTAGTGCGGGACGAAGAAGGCCGAGATCGAGACCGTGATGATGTAGGTGAGCATCTGGCCCCACGCCGCGAAGAAGGACCAGAACTCGTTGAACGCCCTGCGGGCGAACGACGACGAGCCGCCCGCCTCCGGGTACATCGTCGTGGCCTCCGCGTAGGTGGCCGCGGTGGCCGCAAAGATCAGCCCGGCGATCAGGAACACCACCGGCGTCATGCCGAGGGCGAAAACGGCCACCAGCCCGAGCGCGTAGTAGATCGAGCTGCCCACGTTGCCGTAGGCCGTCGAGAACAGCGCGCCCGTGCCCAGGACACGTTCGAGCCCGGCAGACTTAGGGCGCCGTTCGGCCATTAGGGCGCCAACCTACAGTCGTCAGTCCTCAGTCGTCAGTCGTCAGGGGCTGGGCCCGAGCCGTAATTCCTGACGACTGAGGACTGACGACTGACGACTTCCGTTCCTGGTCGCTAGACCAGGAACGGAATGATCAGGATCGCGACGATGTTCGCCACCTTGATCATCGGGTTGATCGCCGGGCCGGCGGTGTCCTTGTAGGGGTCGCCGACGGTGTCGCCGGTGACCGACGCGGCGTGGGCCTCGGAGCCCTTGCCGCCGTACTCGCCGTCCTCGATCAGCTTCTTGGCGTTGTCCCACGCGCCGCCGCCGGCGGTCATCGAGACCGCGGTGAAGAAGCCGACGATGATCACGCCGATCAGCAGGCCGCCGAGCGCCTGGTAGGACAGGACGCCGACGACCACGGTGATCACGATCGGGATCAGCGCCGGGAGCGATCATCTCCTTCTGGGCCGCGGCGGTCACGATCGACACGCACTGCGCGTAGTCGGGCTTCTCGGTGCGGTCCATGATGCCCGGCTTCTCCTTGAACTGGCGCCGGACCTCCTCCACCACGAGCCCGCCCGCGCGTCCGACCGACTCGATCGAGAGCGCGACGAACAGGTACACCATCATGCCGCCGATCAGCAGGCCGATCAGCACCTCGGGCTGGGAGATGTCGAAGCCCTGGAGCGTGACCCCCTCCTTGGCGGCCTCCTCGCGCAACTCCTCGACGAATGCCGCGAACAGCACCAGCGCCGCAAGCACCGCCGAGCCGATCGCGTAGCCCTTCGTGACGGCCTTGGTGGTGTTGCCGACCGCGTCGAGCGGGTCGGTGACGTCGCGCACGTCCTGGGGCATGTCCGCCATCTCGGCGATGCCGCCGGCGTTGTCGGTGATCGGGCCGAAGGCGTCGAGCGCCACGATCAGGCCGGTGAGCGACAGCTGCGCCATCACGGCCACGCCGATGCCGTAGATGCCGGCGAGCTCGTTGGCGGCGAGGATGCCGAGCGCCAGCAGGATCGCGGGCGCCGCCGTGGACTGGAAGCCCTGGGCGAGGCCCTGGATGATGTTGGTCGCGTGGCCGGTCTGCGAGGCCCGGGCCGTGCTCTTCACCGGGCGGAAGCGGGTGGAGGTGTAGTAGTCGGTGATCACGAACAGCCCCGCCGTGATGCCGATGCCGATCAGCGTGCAGAGCCAGAAGTCGAAGCCGCTGGCGACGTCGCCGCCGCCGGTGATCAGCTCAGAGGCGCCCTGCTGGAAGGTCAGGTCGTCCATCAGCCACAGCGTGATCGGCAGGAATGCCAGCGCGGCGATGCACGCCGGACACGATCAGGCCCTGGTAGAGCGCGCGCTCCACGTTGCCGGCAGCGCTCCGCACGGCGAAGGTGCCGATGATCGAGGCGACGAGCGACACGCCGCCGATCACCAGCGGGTAGACGGCCACCTCGCCGATCTCGGTCGAAGGTCAGGACGCCGAGCAGCATCACCGCCACCGCGGTCACGGCGTAGGTCTCGAACAGGTCGGCCGCCATGCCGGCGCAGTCGCCCACGTTGTCGCCCACGTTGTCGGCGATCACCGCCGGGTTGCGCGGGTCGTCCTCGGGGATGCCGGCCTCGATCTTGCCCACGATGTCGGCGCCCACGTCGGCGGCCTTGGTGAAGATGCCGCCGCCCAGCCGGGCGAACACGGAGATCAGCGAGCCACCGAAGCCGAGGCCGACGAGGGCGTCGATCGCGTCCTTCTCGCTCGACGTCGGCGAGCAGCAGCACGCCGTAGTAGCCGGCCACGCCGAGCAGCGCCAGGCCGGCCACGAGCAGGCCGGTGATCGCGCCGCCCTTGAAGGCCACCTCGAGCGCGGCGCGACACGCCGCCGCGGGCGGTCTCGGCCACACGGGCGTTGGCCCGCACCGACACGTTCATGCCGATGAAGCCGGCCGCGCCCGAGAACGCGCCGCCGATCACGAAGCCGATCGCGGTCTCGATGTCGCAGCGGCGATCGCCAGCAGGATCGCGAGCACCACGGCCACGCACGCCGATGATCTGGTACTGGCGGGTCAGGTAGGCGCTGGCGCCCTCCTGGACGGCCGCGGAGATGTCCTGCATCTCCTCGTTGCCGGGCGACTTGGCGAGCAGCCAGCGCGAGGTCGCGATGCCGTAGACCACGGCGGCGCCGGCGCAGGCGAGCGCGACGATGATCCCGTAGTCGGTCAGAAAGTCGGTCAAGGGGAAGTTCCTCCGTATGAAGTCGAGTCGGGCGGGCCCGGAGCGCGCTGCGAGAGCGCCAGTGGACGATCGCGCTCGAAGTGCCGAGGCGCAGAAGTCGTCCGGCTGAGGCCCGATCTTCGGCACCGCCCGGAACAAGAGCGCGCGCAGTCTATCGAGGTTCTCGCGAGAAAACGGCGAACGCCGCGTCCGCGGACACCGGCGGGACCTCCGGCATGCCCTCCAGACCGACGTCGTAGTCGGTCACGAGCGACACGTTCGCGTAGCAGAGCTCCAGCTCGCGGGCGAGCCACGCCTCGGGGTACTGGGTCATGTTCACCACGTCCCAGCCGGCCTCGAGCGAACCAGCGCGACTCGGCCCGGGTGGAGAAGCGCGGCCCCTGGATCACCACGACCGTCCCGCCGTCCACGACCGGGATCTCGAGCTCGCGGGCGCCTCGACGAGCGTCTGCGCGCAGGTCCGGGCAGTAGGGGTCGGCGGCGGAGACGTGGGTGGTCTGCGGCCCGTCGTAGAAGGTGTCCTCGCGGCCGCGGGTGCGGTCGACGAACTGGTCGCAGACGACGAAGGTGCCCGGGCTCCAGCTCGGGCTTGAGCGACCCGCAGGCGGACGGCCCGATGATCCGGCGTGACGCCCACCTGCTGCATCGCCCAGACGTTGGCGCGGTAGTTGATCCGGTGCGGCGGGCAGCGTGTGCTCGTCGCCGTGGCGCGGCATGAACGCGACCCGCCGGCCCTCGATCTCCCCCATCCGGATCGCGCGCCGAGGGCGGGCCGTAGGGGGTGTCGATCGCCACCTCCTCGACGTCGTCGAGGAAGCGGTAGAAGCCCGACCCGCCGAAGATCCCGACGGCGTCGCTCACGCGCCGGGCGGCGTCCAGATCTTCGAACGGGCTTTCGCTCGCTCGGCTTCGCTGCCGCCAGTGGCCTCGTGTTGCTCGTGCCGGCCGTGCTCGGCTCGGCTCGCCGCGGGCTGCGCGACTGCGCTGACCTCGCGGGCGAACGCCATCTGCAGCTGGGCCAGCGGCCTGCTTGACGGGCTCCATCTGCTCCTCGGGGCAGAGCGGCAGCCAGCGCGCGCGCCGCGTCGATCGCCAGCTTCGCCTGCTCGAGGTCCTCTCGTCCTCGTCGTCCGCCAGGCCCAGCCGGCGGCCCGCGAGGTTCACGAGCGTGGCGACCGTCTGGAGGATCACGTCCTCCACGCGGATCTGCCGCATCTGCTCCTCGAGCGCGGCCTGAAGCTCCTCCTCGGTGGGCTGTCTCGGCTGGTCGTGTCACGTCAGCTCCTCACCTCGGCGGCAGCATACGTCCGCTGCGCCTCGGCCACCTCGGCGGCGAAGACCTCCTCCATCGACGCGCCGCCCGCGAGGGCGCGGCGCTGGCGCTGGGCGCCGTTCTCCTCGGGCAGTGCCGGCTCGATGCCGAGCGCCGCCGGGCCGGAGCGGTCCAGGCGAGCAGCCGGTCCGCGAGCGCCGCCGCCGGGAACTCCTCGGCCGCGCTCGAGGTCGATCAGCCTGCCGTCGAGCCCGTAGCGGATCGCGCGCCAGAAGTTCTCCTCGATCAGCCGGCGCGGCGGATGCGTCGAAGGCCACCCCCTCGTCGTGGTCGAGCGCGGCCTGCGCCACGCACGCCACGATCAGGCCGGCCAGCGCGGTGGACTCCTCCGCGCGCGACTGGGCGTCGCAGATCCGCACCTCGACCGTGCCGAACGCGTGGTGGGGCCGCACGCTCCACCACAGCTGGGTGTGCTCGACGATCGAGCCGGTGCCGCACCAGGAAGTTCACGTAGTCGGCGTAGGCGTCGAAGCTGCCGAAGGCGTCGGGGATCCCGCAGCGGGGGAAGCTCTTGGTGAAGATCTGGCTGCGCGCGGAGTGCAGGCCCGAGTCGCGGCCGTCGAGGAACGGCGAGTTGGCCGACATCGCCAGCAGCTCGGGAAGGATCGGGCGCAGCCGGTCGCAGACCGCGATCGCGCGGTCGGCGCCGCGCACCCCCACGTGCACGTGCAGGCTGAAGGTGTTGTTGCGCCAGGCGACGTACTTGAGCCCGTCCTCCACCAGGTGGTAGTGCTCGGTGTCGATGATCCGCTGCTCCTGCCAGGGGCTCCAGGGATGCGTGCCGGTGGCTGCCAGCAGCGCCGTGCGGTCGGCGGCGAGGCCGAACAGCCGGGCGCGGGCCTCGCGCTGGCGCGCCACCGCGTCGGCGAAGTCGCTCCCGCGCCCGGAGCGGATCTCGATCTCGGACTCGATCAGCTCGCCCGCCACCGCGTCGGCGCAGCACCTCGTCGTCCTGGGCGCCGTCGCGCAGCTCCTCGAAGCGCTGGTCGAGCGCCGGGTGCGCCGGGTCGAGGATCTGGAACTCCTCCTCGAGCCCGACCGTGAAGTCCTCCGAGGCCTCGAAGACCTCGCGCGCGCGAGTCATGTCGAGCATGGGCATCTAGGTCAGGTAGAAGTAGAGCGCGTAGAGCAGGTCCACGGCGGGGCTCGAGGTGTGGACCGTCACCTCGGGCGGCACCTGGAGCAGCGCCTCGGAGTAGTTGAAGATGATCTTGCACGCCGGCCTCGACGAGCTCGTCGGCGACGCTGCTGCGCGGCCTCGGTGGGCACGGCGATCACGCCCACCACGATCTCGTCCTGCTGGACCACGCCCGCCGAGGTCGTCGAAGGGGCGCACGATCAGCTGCTCGTTGACCCGCCTGCCGATCTTCTTCGGATCGGTGTCGAAGATCGCGACCACGCGGAAGCCGTGGTCGGCGAAGATGTCCGAGCCCGCGATCGCCTGGCCCGAGGTGGCCGGCGCCGAACAGGGCGATGTTGTGCTGTGCCGCTGGTGCGCAGGATCTTGCGGATCTGCGCAACCAGCGAGTCGACGTTGTAGCCGACGCCGCGCTTGCCGAACTTGCCGAAGCCGGACAGGTCGCGGCGGATCTGCGTGGAGTTGACGTGCGTGTAGTCGGCCAGCTCCTGGGAGGAGATCGTCTCCTTGCCCATCTTCTTGGCCTGGGTCAGCACCTGGAGGTAGCGCGAGAGGCGCGCCGCGACGCCGAGCGAGAGGCGCTCGGGTCCCGCGTCCTCGAGCGGCGGCCGTCGCGGCCAGTGGCTCACGGAAGCTCACGCGGCCACTGTACCGAGGCGCTCGCGCAAGGCGGCCGCGTCCACGTGCAGCTCGAAGGCCTCCTCGCCGTCGATCGCGACCACCGGGATGCGCTCGCCGTACGCGCGGTGCAGCGCCGGATCGAGGCGAGACGTCGACCTGCTCGAGCTCGAAGCGGGATCTCCGACGCGCACCTGGTCGACGGCCTCCTTGCGCCTCGTCGCAGAGACAGCAGCCGGGCTTGCCGTAGAGGGTCACGCGTGGACGGGCTCATTGTCAGCGTCAGTCGCGGGCTGGGCGCTGCCGCGTCGAGGCTCAGGTAGTCGGGGTACGCCATCGGGCGCGGTGAAGCGGGCGGCGCCGGCGATCATCGCGGCGTTGTCGGTGCACAGCTCCGGCGGGCGGGATGTAGAGCGCGGACGCCGAGGTCGCGGCAGAGCTCCTCGGCGGCCTCGCGCAGCTCGGAGTTGGCGGCGACCCCGCCGCCGAGCGCCACGCGCGGGACCTTCTCGCTGCCCGACGCGCCTGTCGCGAGCCGGGCGATCAGGGCCGCCACGATCGCGCGCTGGTACGAGGCGGCCAGGTCCGCGCGGCGCCGCTCGGTCTCGTCGCCCAGGTCGCGCACGCGCGTAGAGCAGGGACGTCTTGAGCCCGCAGAAGCTGAAGTCGAGGCCGTCGCCGGGGAGCGGAGCGCGGGAAGTCGAACGCCGCCGGGTCGCCGGTCGCGCGCCAGGCGGTCGACCTCCGGGCCGCCGGGGTAGCCGCAGGCCGAGCAGCCGCGCGCCCTTGTCGAAGGCCTCGCCCGCCGCGTCGTCGAGCGTCTGCCCGAGCACCGTGTAGCGGCTCGGGTCGTCCACGCGCGCGAGGAAGGTGTGGCCGCCGCTGGCCACCAGGCAGAGGTAGGGCGGCTCGATCGGCTCGGGCGCGAGGGTGCTCGCCACCACGTGGCCGTGCAGGTGGTCCACCGGCACGAGCGGCAGGCCGCGGGCGGCCGCCAGCGCCTTCGCGCTCGACACGCCCACGAGCAGCGCCCCGATCAGCCCGGGGCCGCGGGTGACCGCCACCCGCTCCACGTCGTCGAGCGTCGACCCCGGCCCCCTCCAGCGCGTCGGCGATCACGGCGTCGACCAGCTCCAGGTGGCTGCCGCGACGCGACCTCCGGCACCACGCCGCCGTAGCGCGCGTGCAGCAGGCCCTGCGAGGCGATCACGTTCGAGCGGATCTCGCCGTCCGGGGTGACGACGCGCGGCGCAGGTGTCGTCGCAGCTCGTCTCGATGCCGAGGATCACGCGCTGCGGCGGCCGCGGCGCGTCTCGCCGGCGACGGTCCGCCACATGATCAGGGCGTCCTCGCGGTTGTCGTGGTAGTAGCCGCGGCGCCGGCCCGGCGGCGCGGAAGCCGAACCGCTCGTAGAGCTGGATCGCCGGCCTCGTTCGAGGTCCGGACCTCGAGCGTGTACTGCTCGCCCGGGCCGTCGGCCAGCTCGAACAGGCGGTCCATGCAGCGCGGTGGCGATGCCCTCGGCGCAGCAGCCGGTCGTCGACCGCCACGTTCATCAGGTGCCAGACGGTGTCGTAGCGCGAGCAGACCAGGTAGCCCACGATGCGGTCGTCGCGCAGCGCCGCGAGGCAGATCCCGGACGGCTTCGACAGCTCGAGCACGAACATCGCCAGCGACCACGGCGTGGGGAACGCGCGCCGCTCGATCGCGATCACCTGCGGCAGGTCCGCGTAGGTCAGGCGCCGGATCTCGAGGTCGGTCGGTCACTGGAGGGCTTGGCGTCGGGCTCTCGCAGGTAGTCGGGGAGCACGGCCTCCGGGGGGCCGGGCCGGCGCCGCTGCCGCGAGCCGGCAGACGTGAGGCCCCGCGCACCACGTGGGCCTCGGATCCGGCCGGTGCCACACGCGACGCCCGGCCGCCTCGAGCACGTCCCGAAATCGTACCGACGCCGTCCCCGGCGGCCGCGAGCGGTGCGACTCCGCGCTCCCGCGCCCGCTCGGCCACCAGTCCTCGGGAGTCGCCGACGAAGGCGCCCAAGCGCTCGCGCCGCCTTCGTAGAGCGCCGCGAACACCTCGCCGCGCCTCGCGTCGATGAGCGGCAGCCGCACGGGCGTCCTCGATGCCCGCGGCGAGCGCCGCGAGCGAGGACACCGGCCGCAGCTCCGATGCCGCGAGCGCCTGCGCGAGCGCGCGGGCCGTGGCCACCCCGATCCGCAGGCCGGTGAAGCTGCCCGGGCCCGACGCCCACGGCCGATCGCGCCGAGGTCGGCGTAGCCAAGCCCGGCTCGCTCCATCGCCTCGCGCCACCGCGGGCATCAGCTCGGCGGCGTGCGCGGGCCGCTCCGGGAGCGCGCTCCGGGTCGGGCGCGACCTCGAACGCCTCGCCGTCGGCGCGCAGGACGCAGGCCGCGCTGGCCGCCGTGGACGGTGTCGAAGCCGAGCACGTTCACTCGACCTCGATCAGGCGCCGGTCGCCGCCCGCGTGCTCGATCGCGCACCCGGTGCGCCACCCGTTCGCGATCGCGGCAGCTCCGCCGCGGCGGCCACTCGACGAACGCGATCCGCTCGGGGGTCGAGGTAGTCGTCGAGCAGCGCCGGGTCCTCGCCCGCGAGCGAGCTCGAGCCGGTAGAGGTCGAGGTGCGCGACCTCGGACGCGCGCCCTCGTAGAGGTGGCCGATCGTGAAGGTGGGGCTGGTCACCGGGCCCTCCACGCCGAGCGCGCGGCAGGCGCCGCGCACGAACGTGGTCTTGCCGCTGCCGAGCTCGCCGCTCACCAGCACCACGTCGCCCGGGCGCGAGCCGGCCCGCCAGCTCCGCGCCGGCCGCCTCGGTCTCCGCGGCGCTCGCGCTCTCGATCGCGCACGCGCGGAAGTGCTGCCCGAGTGCTAGGCTCTAGCCGAAGAGGTCCGAGCTGCGTCCGCGACCGGCGGCTGCGGGCGGCTCGCGGCTCGCCGCCGCGGGCGGACGCGCTCGGCGGCAGCGGCGGCGCCTCGGCCAGCAGCGCCGGCAGCCGGGCGAAGTCCTCGCGCAGCTGCTCCTTGACGCTGCCGGCGTGCGCAGCGCCGCGGCCGGGTGGAAGAGCGGGTAGAGCCGCACCCAGCGCCCGCCCGATCTCGTGCACCTGCGGGCGCGCCGTGCACGCTCGTGATGCCGCGGTTGCTGCGGGTGAGCAGCTTGGTGGCGAAGTTGCCGAGCGTGCAGATCACCCGCGGCTCGATCAGCTCGATCTGGCGCGTAGAGGTAGGGCTTGCAGGCCGCGATCTCGTCGGGCTGGGGGTCGCGGTTGCCCGGGGGGCCGGCTCTTGAGGACGTTGGTGATGAACACGTCCTCCCGGGCTCAGCCCGATCTCCTCGAGCAGCTGGTCGAGCAGCTTGCCCGCCCGGCCCACGAACGGCAGCCCCTGCTGGTCCTCCTCGGCGCCCGGGCGCCTCGCCCACGAACATCAGGTCGGCGTCGGCGTTGCCCGGCCCCGAACACGACCTGGTGCGGGTCTCGTGCAGCGGGCAGCCGGGTGCAGTCCTTGACCTCGCGGTAGAGCGCCACCAGCGTCCTCGCGCCGCTCGGCGGCGGGCTCGCGCCCATGGAGCGGCAGCCTAGGGCCGGCGGACGACGTCACGGCGCTACCGACGCGTATACTTCCGCAGCGGAGCGGTATCCTTTCTTGACCCGGCCGCTACCCGACGCCGGGAGTGGACCGGCAGCACCGGAACCGACCGGCATGCTCGCCGCCGAGAGCTGGAACAGATGACCGAGCAACCCACACGCCCGCGACCAGCGCTCGCATTCGCGCGCGCGTCTCCGTGGTCGGGCGCGGCCGCCTCGGCACCGCCCTCGCCGCCGCGCTGCGCGACGCCGGCCACGAGGTCCACGGGCCCGCCGGCCGCGGCGAGCGCGCCCGCACGCCGACGTGGTGCTGCTCTGCGTGCCCGACGCCGAGATCCCCGCGGCGGCCGCGGCGGCCGCCGGCGCGGCCCCGCTCGTCGGCCACACCAGCGGCGCCACGCCGCTGGCCGCCCTCGACCCCGCCGGCGGCGCGGCCTTCGGGCTCCATCCGCTCCAGACGTTCCCGGCGCGTCGAGGACGCGCCCTGGCCCGCTTCGCGGGCGTCGGCTGTGCCGTGGCCGGCTCCACGACGGCGGCGCTCGGCCGCCGCCACGGAGCTGGCCCGCGCGCTCGGGCATGCGCCCGTTCGAGATCGACGACGCGCGGCCGCGCCGCCTACCACGCCGCCGCCTCGATCGCCTCCAACTTCCTCGTGACGCTCGAGGCGGCCGCCGAGCGAGGTCGCCGCGCGGCGCCGGGCTCGAGCCGCGCCAGGCGCGCGAGCTGCTCGCGCCGCTGGTGCGCACGCACCGTGGAGAACTGGGTCGCGCTCGGGCCCGAGCGGGCGCTCACCGGCCCCGTGGCCCGCGGCGACGAGCGCCACGGTGGCGGCGCCAGCGCGGCGCCGTGGCCGAGCGCGCGCCCGAGCTGCTCGCCGCTCTTCGACGAGCTGGTGCGAGCGCACCCGCGGCGCTCGCGGCCGGGAGGTGACGCGCGTGAGGACCGTGCGCACGGTCGCGGAGCTGCGCGAGGCGCTCGCCCCGAGCGCGCGGCGGCCGCAGCATCGGCCTGGTGCCCACCATGGGCTACTTCCACGAGGGCCACCTGTCGCTGATGCGGCGCGCTCGCGAGGAGTGCGACGTGGTCGTGGTCTCGCTGTTCGTGAACCCGGCGCAGTTCGGCCCGGGCGAGGACCTCGACGCCTATCCGCGCGACGAGGCCCGCGACGCCGAGCTGGCCGAGGCCGAGGGCGTGGACGTGCTGTTCGCGCCCGCCGCTCGAGGAGGTCTACCCCGACGGCTTCGACACCGTCGTGAGCGTCGGCGGCCTCACCGAGGTGCTCGACGGCGACCCCGGCCAGCCGCGGCCCGGAGCACTTCCACGGCGTGACCACCGTCGTGACCAAGCTGCTTCAACATGGTGCAGCCGGACGTCGCCTGCTTCGGCCAGAAGGACGCCCAGCAGGCGCTCGTGATCCGCAAGCTCGTGCGCGACCTGGACATCCCGGTGCGGATCGAGGTGCTGCCCGACCGTCCGCGAGCCGCGACGGGCTCGCCCTGAGCTCGCGCAACGCCTACCTCGACGGCCGAGGAGCGCGAGCGCGCGCTCGGCGCTCAGCCGCGCGCTGCGCGCCGCCGAGGCCGCGGTGGCGCGACGGCGAGCGCGACGCGGCGGCGGTGCTCGCCGCCGCGCGCGCGCGAGCTCGACGCCGCCGGCGTCGAGCCCGAGTACCTGGAGCTGCGCTCCGCCGAAGACCTCTCACCCGTCGAGCGCGTGAACGGCTCGACGCTTCTCGCCGTGGCGGCCAGGGTCGGCCGCGCCCGGCTGATCGACAACACCGATCCTGAACGGAGGGACTCAGATGAGACGCACGATGCTCAAGTCGAAGATCCACCGGGCGACGGTGACCGGCTCGCGACCTGAACTACGTCGGCTCGATCACGGTCGACCCGGAGCTGCTCGAGGCGGCCGACATCCTGCGAGCACGAGCAGGTGCACGTGCTCGACATCGACAACGGCGCCCGCTTCGAGACCTACACGATCGCCGGCGCGCGCGGCTCGGGCGAGATGACGGTGAACGGCGCCGCCGCGCGGCTCGTGCACACGGGCGACAAGGTGATCGTCGTCTCCTACGCCGAGTACGACGAGGCCGAGCTCGAGCCTACGAGCCGCGCGTGGTCCACGTGGACGCGCGACAACGAGATCGTCACGGTCGACGATGCCGTGGCGGAGCTGCTGTCATGAGCGCGCGATCCGAAGACGCCACGCGCCCGCCCGCGAAGCGGCAAGCCGGTGACGCTCTCCACGCTGGCCGAGAAGAAGGCGCTGGGCGAGCCGATCGTGATGGTCACCGCCTACGACTACCCGAGCGCGCAGGTGGCCGAGGAGGCCGGCGTCGACGTGGTGCTGGTCGGCGACTCCGGCGCGATGACCGTGCTCGGCTACCCGAGCACCGTGCCGGTCTCGGTCGACGAGATGCTGATGCTCGCCGCCGCCGCACGGCGCGGGCTGACGCACGCCGCTGCTGGTCGGCGACCTGCCGTTCGGCTCCTACGAGGCCTCGAACGAGCAGGCCGATCGCCACCGCGCAGCGGTTCGTCAAGGAGGCCGGCTGCGACGCGGTCAAGCTCGAGCGCGGCGGCAGCTCGGTCGAGCGCGCCGCGGCGATCGTGGGCGCCGGGCATCCCGGTGATGGGCCACGTGGGCCTCACGCCCCAGACGGCCACGGCGCTGGGCGGCTACCGCTCACAGGGCCGGACGGCCGAGCGGGCGCTCGAGGTGGCGAGCGACGCGGTCGCGCTCCAGGAGGCGGGCTGCTTCGCGATCGTGTTCGAGGCGATCCCGAGCGACGCTGACCGAGCTGATCGATGCCGCGGCTCGCAGATCCCGGTGATCGGGATCGGCGCCGGGCCGGCCACCGACGGCCAGGTGCTGGTGTTCCACGACCTGCTCGGGCATCTACGACGGCCACGCCGCCGCGCTTCGTCAAGCGCTACGCCAACGTGCGCGAGCAGATGATCGCCGGCGTGCGCGCGTTCGCGGCGGACGTGCGCGAGCGCCGCTATCCCGAGCCCGAGCACGGCTACACGATGGCGCCGGACGAGGTGGAGCGGCTGCGGGCGCTGCCTGGGCGCGCAAGACGGGCGAGCCGTTCACGGGCGGGCCGAGCCTCTAGCGCAGTCCACACCGGCCAGCTGCGCTTCTCGACCGAGGGCGACGGCGACGTGGTCGACCTCACGGCGGGCGTGCAGAGCGTGGTGGCCCAGTCCGGCGTCGAGACGGCGTCGTCGTCGGTGTTCGTGCCGGGCTCGACCGCGGCGGTCACGCCGATGGAGTACGAGCCCGGCGGCGTGCACGACCTGCGCGCGGCGCTCGAGCGGCTCGTCCCGCGCGAGGGCGACTACGAGCACAACCGCCTGAACCCGACACCAACTCCCACGCGCACATCCGGGCGGCGATCGTCGGGCCCGTCGGAGACGATCCCGGTCGCGGGCGGGCGGCTCGAGACCGGCACCTGGCAGCAGATGGTGCTGGTCGACTTCGACGACCGCCCGCGGGAGCGGACGGTCACGGTCCAGGTTCTCTCGTAGCGCAAGGCACCGACCACGGGTGGCTTCCTTCGGCGCAGTCTCGTAGGCTCACGGTTTCCTCGATCCCTCGGAGGTCGCATGAGCCGCTTCATCCACCGCCCGTCACCCGCAATGGTCGTCGCCTGCATCGCGCTCTTCGTTGCGATGGGGGGCGTCTCCTACGGCCTCGCCACCGGCTCGATCAGCGGCCGCGAGATCCGCAACAACACCATCCGCGGGAAGGACATCCGCAACAAGACCATCACCGGCAAGGACGTGGCGCGCGACGGGATCGGCGGCCTCTCCATCAACGAGGGACGACTCGGCGTCGTGCCGCTGGCCGAGGCGGTAACCCACTCGGTGGTGATCACGTCGGGCGGGGCATTCCGCCGCGGCAGGGGCATCGCGAGCGCAGCGCGCGTGGGCACGGGCCGCTACCAGGTGCTCTTCAACCGGGACGTGCGCGGGTGCGTCTACGTCGCGACCGTGGGCGACCCGAGCGCGGCCGCTCCGGGCCACGGCACCGCCGTGGTGGCGAGCCTCTCGACCAACGTGTCCGGCGTGGCCGTCCGCACGTTCAACCAGCAGGCCGCCCTGGCGAACCGGGCGTTCCATCTGATGTGAGCTGCTGAGCAGCTAGCTGTAGTCGATTTCCTTCAGCACCTGGGCCGGCGACCCGGCCGCGATCGAGCGCGGCGGGATGTCCCGTGTGACCACGCTGTTCGCTCCGATCACGCACCGCTCGCCGATGGTCACGCCGCTCGTGACCACCACGTTCGCGCCGCACCACACGTTGTCGCCTATGCGGGTCGGCCCCTTCGAGGCGAACCCCTGCCAGGTCACGGGCTGCTCGGGATCGCCGAAGCGGTGCGAGGAGTCCGTGACGAAGCAGCCGTTGGCGAACATGCAGTGATCGCCGATCTCGACCAGCTCCATGGCGGCCACCATCACCCCGATGTTGAGGAAGCACCCGGCTCCGATCCGGATCCGGGCGTCTCCGGGCGCGGTGAGCCACACGTTGGGCTCGAAGAGCGTGCCCTCCCCCACCTCGAGCCGGCCCTCGCGCAGAGCCTCGAGCAGGTCGCCCTGGATCGGCCAGCGCACGAATGCCCCTCGGCGAGCGATCTCGCGATGGATCGCGAGCCGGCGCCACGGCAGCGAGTTGCGCTCGTACCAGCGCCATTTCTGACGCCAGAGGCGCCCGGAGCCACGCCGTTCTTGCATTCGCGCAGTCTCACAGGCGGCACCGCTCGCGGGGACCTCCGCAACCTTTCGGGCATGAGCCTGTTCTGAACGGGTGAACACCGGCGGCCGCAGGGAAACGACCGCCGCCGGCAACCGAACCCGATCCAGGAGGCTGTTTCTCCATGAAGCGCATCCTGCGCCGGCGGCCCTCGCCCGCGCTCATCGTGTCGTGCATCGCCCTGTTCGCGGCGCTGGGCGGCACCGCCTACGCCCTCACCATCACCGGGGCGAACATCAGGACCAACTCCGTGACCGGCACGGACCTGCGGGACATCAAGGGCGGTGACATCCGCAACTACTCGATCACCGGCAAGGACATCGGCAAGGACAAGCTGGGCCGGGTGCCGATCAAGGAGGAGCGCCTCGACGCGTCCAAGATCGGGACGGTGAAGAACGCCGAGGCCGTGGGCGGGGCCACCGCCAGGCGGTTCGACGCGTTCACCCTGGACAACGGCACCTCGCGCGAGCTGCTCCGCCAGGGCCAGCTCGTGCTCACCGCACGCTGCGTGGCCAGCGGGGGCAACCAGCTCGCCGAGATCGTGGTGAGCACCACCGCGAACGGCGCGGCCGCCGACGGCGCAGTGGGGGACCCGACGCTGAACGTGGGCGAGACGGCCCGCTTCGTGGGGGCCCAGGGCCCGGCGGGCACGCCCGCCTTCGACCAGGAGGCATCCGCCGCCGCGATCGCGCCCGACGGCACCGAGTTCCTCGGCCAGGAGCTGTACGCCGGCACCAGCGTGCTCGGCGCGGCGAACAAGTGCCGCTACGGCGGGCTCGTGTACGTCGGCTAGCGACTTGGGGGAGCGCACCCCGCTCGCCGCGGCCTACCCCGCGGCGGGCGGCGGCCTTCTGGAGCCATAGGCGCCTGGAGGCGGATCGCTGGGACATCGGCTCTGGCTCATCGGCCGGCCGCCCCCGCCTTGACTTCCGTCACAGCTGCGTGAGATTGTCGCCCCAGAGGGGGACGGACTCGCAGCCGCCCACGGTACGCGCGTGCGACTCCATGACCGGTTTACCTATCCACAGGAGGCAACCACCGTGCGCCACATCCTTCGAAGGAAGCCATCGCCCGCGATGGTGGTCGCGCTCATCGCTCTGTTCGTCGCGATGGGCGGAGTGTCCTACGGTGTCGCGACCGGCACGATCGACAGCCGCGAGCTCAAGAACAACACGATCCGCAGCAAGGACATCCGCAACAGCCAGGTGTACGGAAAGGACATCCGAAACAGCACGATCCGGAGCAGCGACGTTCGCAATAACGACCTCACCGGGACGGACATCAACGAGGGCACACTCAACATTCCGGCCCAGAACGTCGTGGTAAACCCGGCGCAACCGTCCGGGATCGGGCCGGCGGGCTACGCGCGGATCAACGCGGCCGGCGCGGTCGACGAGGCGCAGTCGTTGAACATCGCTGACGCCAACGTCACCAACCCCAGCGCGGGTCGTTACTGCTTCAACAACCTGCCCTTCGACCCGAAGTCCGTCCAGGTGACGGGCGAGTTCTCGGTGCAGTTCGACCACTTCGCCACCACGAAGCCATTCGACCACTTCGCCTGCCCGGGGGCCGAGGACGCCGGGGTCACGGTCACGGCCAACAACGCTACGGCGACCAACGGGCCCTTCTTCATCCTCTTCCACTGAGGTCAAGGACCAGCCTGATCCTCGCGGCGGGTTGCGCGGTCTACGCGCAGCCCGCCGTGCTCCTGCCATCGTGACGATCTTGAATCGAGCAGCGGCAATCGCAGTTTCCCTGCTGAGTGCGGCGGTGCTCATCGCCTGCGAAGGGGACGAGCCCCCGGATCGGGCTGCCGACTCACGCACCCCCACCGAGCAACGAACCCCGACAACCGATCGCGGTGATGCCGCCACCAAGCCGCCTGTGGATTCCGAGGATAAGCCGTCCGGGCGTAGCACCGACCAGGCCGAGTCCTCCCCGGATGCATCCCAACCCGCGCAGCGGAGCCAGGCCCAAGAGGCCAGTGGCGCGAAGGAGGGCGCTCGCCCGGACGGCTCTCGGCAAACCGATGCCAATGCGAAGCGGTCCTCGGGAAGGGTTCAGCCCGACGGTACGGTCGAGAAACCCTAAGCCCCCGGGCCGCCGCTCGGGTTGCTAGGCCGCGGCGGGAAGCTTCGCGCGCCGCCGGGGTCGCTTCGCAGGCTCCACGATCTGGGCCAGGAAGCCCCCCGTGTAGGAGCCCTCCTTGGCCGCCACCTGCTCGGGCGTGCCGTTGGCCACGATGCGGCCGCCCTCCTCGCCGCCCTCCGGGCCCAGGTCGATGATGCGGTCGGCCGTCTTGATCACGTCGAGGTTGTGCTCGATCACCACCACGGTGTTGCCCGACTTCACCAGCCGGTCGAGCATCTCCAGCAGCCGCCGCACGTCCGCGAAGTGCAGGCCGGTGGTGGGCTCGTCGAGGATGTAGAGCGTCTTGCCCGTCGCGATCTTGGACAGCTCGGACGCCAGCTTCACGCGCTGCGCCTCGCCGCCCGACAGCGTGGTGGCGGGCTGGCCCAGCTTCACGTAGTCGAGCCCAACGTCGTGCAGCGCCTGGAGCCGGCGCTTGATCTTCGGGATGTGCTGGAAGAAGTCGAGGGCGTCCTCGACCGTCATCGCCAGCACGTCCGCGATCGTCTTGCCCTTGAAGCGCACCTCCAGCGTCTCGCGGTTGTAGCGCTTGCCGTCGCACTGCTCGCACGGCACGTACACGTCCGGCAGGAAGTGCATCTCGATCTTGATCTGACCGTCGCCCCGGCAGACCTCGCAGCGGCCGCCCTTCACGTTGAACGAGAACCGCCCGGGCTTGTAGCCGCGCGCGCGGGCCTCCTGGGTGCGGGAGAAGAGGTCGCGGATCTGGTCGAACAGCCCGATGTAGGTGGCGGGGTTGGAGCGCGGAGTCCGCCCGATCGGCGCCTGGTCGATGTTGATGATCTTGTCGATCTGGTCGAGCCCGGAGATCCGCTTGTGCGCGCCCGGGCGCTGCTTCGCCCTGTGCAGCCGGTTGGCCACCGCCTTGTGCAGCACCTCGTTCACGAGCGTCGACTTGCCCGAGCCGGACACGCCCGTGACCGCGCAGAACACGCCCAGCGGCACCTTGGCGTTGACGTCGCGCAGGTTGTGCTGGGACGCGCCCTCGATCTCGAGGTAGCCGGAGGGCCGCCGGCGCCGCTTCGGCACCGGGATCTCGTCCTTGCCCGAGAGGAAGCGGCCGGTGAGCGACTCCTCCACCGCCATCACGTCATCCACGGTGCCCTCGGCGACCAGCCGGCCGCCGTGCTCCCCGGCGCCGGGACCGAGGTCCACGATGTGGTCCGCCGCGCGCATGGTGCCCTCGTCGTGCTCGACCACGATCACGGTGTTACCGAGGTCGCGCAGCCGCTCGAGGGTCGAGATCAGCCGCGCGTTGTCGCGCTGGTGCAGGCCGATGGAGGGCTCGTCCAGGATGTAGAGCACGCCCACGAGGCTCGAGCCGATCTGGGTCGCCAGCCGGATCCGCTGCGCCTCGCCGCCCGAGAGCGTGGACGCGGCCCGCTCGAGCGACAGGTAGCCGACGCCCACGTTGTCGAGGAACCGCAGGCGCTCGTCGATCTCGCGCAGGATCAGCCGCGCGATCTGGCGCTCGGTGTCGGTTAGCTCGAGCTCCTCGAACCACTGGATGCTGCGCCTGGCCGACTTGGCGGTGAGCTCGTGGATGCCCAGCCCGCCGACCTTCACCGCCAGGCTCTCGGGCCGCAGGCGCGCCCCGTGGCAGTCCGGGCAGGGCCTGACGGACATGTACTCCTCGATCTTCTCCCGCGAGTACTCCGAGTCCGTCTCCCGGTAGCGGCGCTCGAGGTTGTTCACGATCCCCTCGAAGCGGGTCATGTAGGAGCGCTTGCGGCCGTAGCGGTTGCGGTAGGAGACGTAGATCCGGTCGCCGTTGGTGCCGTAGAGGAAGGTGTCGCGGACCTCCTCGTCGAGGTCCTCCCAGGGGACGTCCATGTCCACCTCCCACTTCTCCGCGATCGCCTGCGTCATCTGCTCGTAGTAGTTCGAGGCGCTCGTGGACCACGGGAGGATCGCCCCCTCGCCCAGGGAGAGCGACGGGTCGGGAACGATCAGGTCGGGGTCGATCTCCATCTGGGACCCGAGGCCGGTGCAGCGCTGGCAGGCTCCGTGCGGGGAGTTGAAGGAGAACATCCGCGGCTCGAGCTCGGGCATCGAGGTCCCGCAGTGCAGGCAGGCGAACCGCTCCGAGTACGTCGTGACCGCCTCACTCTCCACCGACTCGATGTCGATGATCCCCTCGGCGAGCGCCACGGCGGTCTCGATCGAGTCCGCCAGGCGCTTGCGCAGGTCGGGCCGCATCACGAGCCGGTCCACCACGACGGAGATGTCGTGCTTGTACTTCTTGTCGAGGTCGATGTCCTCCTCGAGCCGGCGCAGCTCGCCGTCCACCTTCGCGCGGGTGAAGCCCTCGGCCCGCAGCTCCTCGAACAGCTTCCCGTACTCGCCCTTGCGCCCCCGGACAACCGGCGCGAGCACCATGAACTTCTCCCCCTCCTCCAGCATCATCACCTGGTCCACGATCTGCTCCGCGGACTGGGCGGCGATCGGGCGGCCGCAGTTGTGGCAGTGGGGATGGCCGACGCGCGCCCACAGCAGCCGCAGGTAGTCGTAGATCTCGGTGACGGTGCCCACCGTCGAGCGCGGGTTCCGGGAGGTCGTCTTCTGGTCGATCGAGATGGCCGGGGAGAGTCCCTCGATCGAGTCGACGTCCGGCTTGTCCATCTGCCCCAGGAACTGCCGGGCGTAGGCGGACAGCGACTCGACGTAGCGGCGCTGCCCCTCCGCGTAGATCGTGTCGAAGGCGAGGCTCGACTTCCCGGAGCCCGAGAGTCCGGTGATCACGATCAGGGCGTTACGCGGCAGCCTGAGGTGGAGGTCCTTCAGGTTGTGCTCGCGAGCCCCCGAGACGACGAGCTCGTTCTGCTGCTTCACATAACCGAGTCTAGAGGCCGACCCGGATCGAACGTCTGTTCGGGAACGGCGGTGCTCAGCCCCCTACGCGGGCGTACACCTCGTCGAGGATCGTGTCCTGATCGTCCAGGTCGAAGTTCTCGTCGAGGTAGCGGGCGGTCTCGTCCCGCGGGGTGCCGTTGAGAGCCATGTTGAGCGCGATCAGCCGCGCACCCTCCGAGCCCTCGCCGCCCCCGGAGGCGTCTGATGCGGGCGCCTCTGCCGCGGGCTCCTCCTCGGGCTCCTCGGCCCCGGCGTCCGCCTCGGGCTCGGCTCGGCCTCGGCCTCTGCCTCTGCCTCGCTCGGCCTCCGGCTCCTCGGCCTCCTCGTACTCCTCGTCCTCCACGGGCGCCTCGTCCGACGGCTCCTCGGCCGTGGGCTCCTCCTCCGCCTCGGGCTCGTCGTACTCGGCCCCCGCCTCTTCCTCCGCCTCGGCGGCCGGCTCTGCCTCTGCCTCTGCCTCTGGGCCGGGCGCGGCCGCACGCACGTCGGCCAGCCCGTCCTTGATGGCCTGAAGCTCGCCCTCGACCGAGCCGGCGTTCGTGCGCACCTTGTGCACCAGCGAGCCGATGGTCGTCTGCAGCTCCTCGACGAGCCCGTTCAGGTCGTTGTGGACCGTGTCCGCGCGGCCGAGCATCGTCGAGGTGGCCTCTTGGACCTTCGACACGTGCGCCGCCGCGTCGGACTCCGCGCGCTCGCGGGTCTGCTGGGCGGCCGCGGATGCTTCGCTGCGCGTGCGCTCGGCGTCGGCCTGAGCGCTCGAACGGTCCTGCTCGGCCTGCCGCTTGGCATCGCCCGTCACGCGGTCGGCCTCGGAGCGGGCGGTGCTCTCGATCTCGCCCGCGCTCCGCTCGGCCGCCTCCACGATCGTCTGGACCTGCGCGGCGGCCGCACCGGCCACCGAGCTGGCAGCGCTGGGAGCGGCGGAGGATCGTGCGCTCTTCAGCTCCTCGACCGCCGCGGCGATCTCCGCGAGGTGCGCATCCACCTCGTCCGGGTCGTAGCCCTTGCGCGCCTGGGAGAAGTCCTGGCGCTCAATCGTCTGCCGCTCCAGCTCCAACGCGTCCCCTCTTCCTTTGGATACCTCGAAGTCGGGCGCAGACTAACTCAGATGCCCGGCGAGCGTTCCCGTTCCGCGGTCAGGCTCCGGCTTCGATCTCGTCCAGCTCGCGGCGCAACTGCTTGATCTCGTCGCGGAGCTTGGCGGCGTACTCGAAGCGCAGGTCCTCGGCGGCGGCCAGCATCTCCTCCTCGAGCTCGACCATCGTGCGCGAGATCTCCTCGGCGGACATCCCCTCCTCCGCCCTGGACCGGCTCCGTCCGCGCCCCCGGGGGACCTTCGACTCGGCGGTCGCCAGGAAGTCCGCGATGTCGGAGACGCCCTTCCTGATCGTCTCCGGCGTGATCCCGTGCTCCTGGTTGTAGGCGACCTGGATCGCGCGGCGGCGGTCCGTCTCCGAAAGCGCCGTGCGCATGGCGGCCGTCTCCTTGTCCGCGTACATGATCACCTTGCCGCGGATGTTCCGGGCGGCCCGCCCGATCGTCTGGATCAGGGAGGTCTCGCCGCGCAGGAAGCCCTCCTTGTCCGCGTCCAGGATCGCGACCAGGGAGACCTCAGGGAGGTCGAGCCCCTCGCGCAGGAGGTTCACCCCCACGAGCACGTCGTACTCGCCGAGCCGCAGCTCGCGGATGATCTGGATCCGCTCGAGCGTGTCGATCTCGGAGTGCAGGTAGCGCACCCGCACGCCGTACTCCATGAGGTAGTCGGTGAGGTCCTCGGACATCTTCTTGGTGAGCGTGGTCACGAGCGTGCGCTCCCCGGCCTCCGTGCGCTCGCGGATCTCGTTCATCAGGTCGTCGATCTGGTTCTTGGTCTCGCGCACGTCGACCTCGGGGTCGATGATCCCCGTGGGGCGCACGATCTGCTCGACCACCTTGGTGGAGTGGGTTCGCTCGTAGTCGCCCGGGGTGGCCGAGACGAACACCATCTGCGGCACGATCTTCAGGAACTCGTCGAAGGTCTGGGGCCGGTTGTCGAGGGCGCTCGGCAGCCTGAAGCCGTGCTCCACCAGCGTCTGCTTGCGCGAGCGGTCGCCCTCGTACATGCCGCCGATCTGCGGCACGGTCTGGTGCGACTCGTCGATGTAGCAGACGAAGTCGCTCGGGAAGTAGTCGAGCAGGCAGTAGGGCCGGTCGCCGGGGCTGCGGCCGTCGAGGATCCGCGAGTAGTTCTCGATCCCGTTGCAGAACCCGAGCTCGCGGAGCATCTCCATGTCGAACTGGGTGCGCTGGCGGAGCCGGTGGGACTCGAGCGGCTTGCCATCGGCCTCGAGCTCCTTGGTGCGCATCTCGAGCTCGTCCCTGATCTCCCCCACCGCCCGCTCGATCGTCGGCTTGTCCGTGGCGTAGTGGGTGGCGGGCCAGATCGCGGCGTGCTCCAGGTCCTTGAGCACCTCACCCGTGAGCGGGTCGAACTCCTGCAGCTGCTCCACCTCGTCCCCGAAGAGGACGGCGCGATAGGCGGTCTCCGCGTAGGCGGGGAACACCTCGAGCGTCTCGCCGCGGACGCGGAACGTGCCGCGCCCGAGAACGGAGTCGTTGCGCGAGTACTGGATGTCCACGAGCTTGCGCAGCGTTGCGTCGCGGTCGACCATCTCGTTCGGCTTGAGGAGCAGCATCTGCTCGTCGTACTTCTCGGGCGAGCCCATGCCGTAGATGCACGAGACGCTGGCCACGACGATCACGTCGCGGCGGCCGAACAGGGCGGCGGTGGCGGCGTGCCTGAGGCGGTCGATCTCCTCGTTGATCGAGGAGTCCTTCTCGATGTAGAGGTCCTGCGCCGGGACGTACGCCTCCGGCTGGTAGTAGTCGTAGTAGGAGACGAAGTACTCGACCGCGTTGTCGGGGAAGAACTCGCGGAACTCGTTGCAGAGCTGGGCCGCGAGCGTCTTGTTGTGGGCGATCACGAGCGCGGGCCGCTGGAGCTGCTCGATCGTGAATGCCATCGTGGCGGTCTTGCCCGACCCGGTGACGCCCAGGAGCGTCTGGAAGCGGTCGCCGGCCGCCACCCCCGCGGCCAGCTCGTCGCGGGCCTTGGGCTGCTCGGCGACGGGGCTGTAGGCGCTGTTGAGCCGGAAGGGAGGCACGGGCGGCCAACGTTAGCGTCGTGCCAGGAAGTCGCGCAGGTCTACCCTGCCCGCGTGCGCTGGATGGTCGACGGGATGAACGTGATCGGCACCCGCCCCGACGGCTGGTGGCGCGATCGTGACGCCGCCATGGCCCGCCTCGTGGACCTGCTCGAGCGGTTCGCCGCCGCGACCGGGGACGACGTGACGGTGGTGTTCGAGCGCAAGCCCAACCCGCCGCTGCGCTCCTCGGTGATCGAGATCGCGCACGCGACCAAGAGAGGTCCGGACGCGGCCGACTTCGAGATCGCCAGGCGGGTGGGCGAGGATCCGCAGCCCGGGCTGATCCAGGTCGTGACCTCCGACCGCTGGCTGGCCGACCGCGTGTCGGCGCTCGGCGCCGTGGTGCACTCCTCCGCCGGCTTCCGCGCGCGGATCGAGGGCTAGAGGCCCAGCTCGTCGCCGTAGTGGTCGGCGTAGTCGCCGCGGCGCTCGCGCACGTGCTCGACGTAGGCCCGCGTCTCGGCGAACGGGATGTCCTCGGATGCGTCGAACTCCCCGGCTCCCCCGGCGTCCGCGAGCCACCTGTTCACGTTGGTCTCGCCCGCGTTGTAGGCCGCCACGGCGAGCGTCACGTCCCCGTCGTAGCGACGGAGCAGGTAGCGCAGGTAGTAGGAGCCGTAGGAGATGTTGATCTGGGGCGTGGCCAGGTCCGCCTGGGTGAAGAGCGTGCCGCCGCTGTCGCGGGCGATGAACCTCGCCGTCTCCGGGGTGATCTGCATCAGCCCGCGAGCGCCCGCGTGGGAGGTCTGGTCGCGGAACCTCGACTCCTCGTAGATGATCGCCGCGATCAGCGCGGCGTCGATGTCCTTCTCGGCGGCCTGCTGGCGGATGATGTCCTCGTGGCGCAGGGGCAGGGTGATCTCGCGGAACTCGTCGCCGAGGGGGCCGACCCCCGCCACGGAGGCCGCGACGCCCGCGCCCAGCACGGCGGCGGCCACGATTGCGGCCATCCTGCCCCGGCGCGCGGTGGGGCGGGCCCGCTTGGGCCGTCGTCGCGATTCCGCGCTGGTACGGGAGCGAGTGCTGCTGCTTGCTGCCTGGGCCACGTCTATCCGTTCCTATTGAAGCGCAGGAGGAGTCGGGACAACTCTGACTTCAACTCCTCAGGCGTGCCGTCGTTTCGCACCGTGAAATCCGCACGCTGCGACTTCTCGTCCTGAGTCAGCTGCCTCCCCTCCCGCTCGCCGACCGCGAGATGACCCCGGCCGCCCGCCCGCTCGGCCCGGACCGCCTCCTCGGCGACCACGGCGATCGTGTGGTCGAAGACCTCCTCCATCCCTGCCTCGAAGAGCAGCGGGACCTCGACCACGGCGGCAACGGGAGCCGGCTCGGCCGATTCGAGCTCGGACCGCCACTCGGCCACGCGCGCCCCGACCCGCGGCCACAGCAGCTCCTCCAGCCACTTCCGATCCCCTTCGTTGCCGAACACTCGTTCCGCCACCGCGCCGCGGTCCACGGCCCCGCCGGAGACGACATCCGGCCCCAGCCGAGCAGCGATCGCCTCACGTAGCTCGGAGGAGCCGAGCAGCTCGTGCACCACGGCATCGGTCGAGAGAGTGGCCGCGCCGAGCGCGGCGAGCGCGTCGAGGGCGGTCGACTTGCCGGCGCCGAGACCACCGGTCAGGCCGACGAAGGGAACCCGCGGCGCGGGCCCGGGCACTACGCCTCGTCGGGCTCGGGCTCGCCGGCCGCCTCGGCCTCTTCCGAGGCGTCGGGCTCGGGAGCGTCTTCGTCGGCGGCCGGCTCCGGCTCAGGCTCGGCGGGCGGCTCCGGCTCGGGAGCGGGCTCGGACTCGGCGGCCGGCTCGGGCTCAGCAGGCGGCTCCTCGGCAGCGGGCTCGGGCTCCGCCGCGGGTGCCTCCGGCGCGGCGTCCTCCGTCTGCGCGGCCATCGCCGCACGCAGATCGGCTGCGCCGGCCACGTCGGGGCCCGCGAACACGTCGTCCGACAGGCCGAGGTCGCGCACCTCGCCGAGGTCGTCGCCGCCCTCGCCGCCCTCGCCGGGCGGCGGCTCGTTGCCGGCGACGCGCTTCACGCTCAGCGACAGGCGCCGGCGCTCGGAGTCGATCTCGAGGATCTTCACCTTCACGTCCTGCCCCGGCTCCACGACCTCGCGCGGGTTCTCCACGTGGTGGTGGGCGAGCTCGGAGATGTGCACGAGGCCCTCGACGCCGTCCATGATCTCCACGAACGCGCCGAAGGTCACGACCTTGGTGACCTTGCCCTCGAGCTCGTCACCGAGGCTGTAGGTGTCCACGACCCGCTGCCACGGATCCTCCTGGGTCTGCTTGAGGCCGAGGGAGATGCGCTGGCGCTCACGGTCGATGTCGAGCACCTTGACCGGAACCGTGTCGCCGATCGAGAGGATCTCGGACGGGTGGTTCACGTGGCTCCAGGAGAGCTCGGAGATGTGGATCAGGCCGTCGATGCCGTCGAGGTCCACGAAGGCGCCGAAGTCGACGATGTTCGAGATCGCGCCCTCCACGACCTGACCGGGCTGCAGGCGGTCGAGGATCTGCTGGCGGACCTCCTTGCGCTCCTCCTCGAGCACGGCGCGCCGCGACAGCACGACGTTGTTGCGCGAGCGGTTCAGCTCGATCACCTTGCACTCGATCTTCTGATGCAGGAACTCGTCGAGGTTCTGCACGCGGCGGATGTCCACGAGCGACGCCGGCAGGAAGCCGCGCACGCCGAGGTCGATGATGAGGCCGCCCTTCACGACCTCGATCACGGTGCCCTCGACCGGCTCGCCGGACTCGGCCGCGCCCTCGATGCGCCGCCACGCCTTCTCGAAGCGGGCGCGCTTCTTGGACAGCAGCAGGCGGCCGTCCTGGTCCTCCTTGGTGAGGACGAGGGCGTCGACCTCCTCGCCCAGCTCGACCTCGTCGGCCGGATCGACCGACTTCCGGATCGACAGCTCGCCGGCGAGGATGACCCCCTCGCTCTTGTAGCCGATGTCGACGAGGACCTCGTCCTGGTCTATGCGCACGACCTTCCCGGAGACCACATCGCCCTCTTCGAAGGGGACGAGCGTGGCGTCGTAGTTGGGGACGATCTGGCCGTCGATCTCGAGCAGGAGGCCATCTGAGCCCTCGACTGCCCGGGGCGGTGTGAGCGTTTCGGTGTCTGGCACGGCGACCGCGAAGGGTACACGCGGCGCCCTGCGGCGCTTCGCGTGGAAAACCGCAGACCGGGCCTACGGCCCT
Organism: uncultured Thermoleophilaceae bacterium; assembly: GCA_963722705.1. GTDB lineage: Bacteria > Actinomycetota > Thermoleophilia > Solirubrobacterales > Thermoleophilaceae > JAAYBF01. The sequence goes on from CAVRNY010000002.1 coordinate 129,163, forward strand.
CATACGGCAGGCCGGACTCTGCGACCCCGATGCCCACGCGCAAGACGAAGACGGAGATGATCGCACCCCTCTGAAGGGGGACTACGACGTCATCATCTGCGGCGCCAGCTTCGCCGGGCTGGCGGTGGCGCGCGAGCTGGCCGGCGCGACCCGCCCCGACGGCACGCCCGCGCGGGTGCTGATGCTGGATCGCTACGAGATCGGCGAGCGGCAGACGTCCGCATGCGGAATCCCGACGACCTGGCTCGAGGCCCTCGATCTGATGGGGTCACACCGCCAGACCTTCCCCGAGCTGGTGGTCACCACCCCGCGTGGCACGGCGAGGTGGCCGCTGCCCTTCACCTTCTCCACCTTCGACTACCCGGAGCTGTGCTCACTCCTGTTCGAGCAGTCCGACTGCCAGTTCGAGACCGCCAAGGTCCACGGGCGGACGGGCTTCACCGTGCACACCGATCGGGGCGACCTCACCGCCCCGCTGATCGTGGACGCCCTCGGGTGGCGCCGGATGCTCGCATCGGACGGCGGCTTCCAGCCTCCCGACGCCCCGCTGTCGCGCGGCCTCGAGGTGCACCCGAACGGCGCGGGACCCGACCTGGCGATCTGGATCGACCGCGACATCGTGCCCGCCGGCTATGGCTGGAGCTTCCCGGCGCGGCGACGAGCTGCGGATCGGGGTGGGCTCCTTCGACCCGCGCTTCCACGTGAAGGACAACACCGTGAAGCTCGCCGAGGACCTGGGCTCGGAGGCCGTGCGCTATCAGGGCAACTGGATCCCCCACCGGATCCGCCCGGCGACCGAGGACGGCGTGTTCTTCGCCGGCGACTCAGCCGGCCACTGCCTGCCGCTCACCGCCGAGGGTATCCGCACCGCGCTCTACTTCGGACTCGCGTGCGGGCGCGAGCTGCGGAAGGTCGTGGCCGGCGAGCAGGCGCGCGACGAGGCGCTCGCGCGCTACGCGAAGTTCAGCGACTCGCACGCGTGGAAGTTCCGCTGGATGCTGCGCGCGCAGAAGCTGGTGCCGCGGGTCTGGCCGGTCCTCCTGCACAGGGTCGTCGGCGCGATGAAGCGCCGCCGCCTCGTGAGCTGGGCCTTCGGCCACTACCTGGGAATCGCCCCCGCGGAGTTCGCGGGCAAGGCCCCGCCGCGGATCCGCCGCCGCCGGCGCGGCGAGCGAGCTGCGGCCTAAGGCGGGCTGAACCCGCGACGTTCGCGGTCGCCGCGCGTCGCGAAGCCGCCGCCGCTGTGGGCGCGCTGCCACACCCCGGCGAGCCAGAGCAGGCCGAGCAGGAGCGCGATCGCAGATGCCACCGCGGCCTCCTCGAGGTCGACCGCGCCGAGCACCGCGAACATGAAGTAGACGACGGAGAGCGCGCCACAGAGGGCGAGCACGGTGGCGGCTAGCTCCCGCATGCGCTCCGTGCGGTCCTCGCTCCGGCGCCCGAAGCTCGCGCGCCGCTCGCCGGACGACGGTCGCCGTCGGGCGACATGGGTCGAATGAACGCCGTCTGGGGTCAAGAAGTCACCGGGGCCTCGCGATCCATCGTACGCCTCATTCGCGAACGATCAAGAAGACGCCTGCCGCAAGCAGCACGATGCCGATCACGCGCGGCGGCGGTGAGCGCTTTTTCGGGGAGGCCCAGGATGCCGGCCCGGTCGATCAGCACCGAGGCGCCGAGCTGGCCGGCGATCGTCGCGGCGGTGACCCCGCCCGCGCCGAGAGTGCGCACGGACACGAGCACGGTGGTCACGTAGGCCGCCCCGAGCAGGCCGCCGGTGAGGTAGTACCACTTGAGGTCCGCCGCCTGGCCGACGTCGCCGAAGCCGCCGGCGACCAGCGTGATCGCGACGAGCACGACGAGGCCGATGGTGAAGGACACCGAGGCGGCGGCGAACGTGCCGACCGACTTGCCGAGCGTCGAGTTGATCGGCGCCTGCATCGCCACGAGCCCGCCGGCGACGACCGTGGCGAGCACGGGAAGCCACTTGTCCACCCTACTTGGCCTCCAGCCAGTTCCGCCCGGAGGCCACGTCCACCTCGAGCGGCGGGTCCATCTCGAACGCTCCGGCCATCTCGCGCTGACGATCTCAGAGGCGCGCTCCACCTCGGCCTCCGGCCCCTCGAACAGCAGCTCGTCGTGGATCTGGAGCACCAGTCTCGTCTGCAGCCCCGCGTCCCGCAGCTCGGCCCGGCAGCGGACCATCGCCACCTTGATGATGTCCGCGGCGGTGCCCTGGATCGCCATGTTCACCGCGAGGCGCTCGCCGAGCAGCCGTGTCTGGCGCTGGCGCGCGCGCAGCTCCGGCACGCGGCGGATGCGCCCGAACGCCGTGGCCACGAAGCCATCGTCGGTGGCCTTGGCGATCGTCTCGTCGATGAACCGCTTCACGGCCGGGAAGCGCTCGAAGTAGGCGTCGATGAACTCCTGCGCCTCCTCCTGGGGGATCTGGAGCCGGTCGGCGAGCCCGAAGGCCGAGAGCCCGTAGACGATCCCGTAGTTGACCATCTTCGCCTTCGAGCGGGTGCCGGGGTCGGGCTTGCCGCCGAGGATCTGCTCGGCGGTGGCGGTATGCACGTCCTCCCCGCGGCGGAAGATCTCCTTCAGCACGTCCTCGCCCGCGATGTGGGCCAGCAGCCGCAGCTCGACCTGCGAGTAGTCGGCGGAGAGCAGGCGGCACCCGTCCTCGGCCACGAAGCACGCCCTGATCTCCCGCCCGCGCTCGGTGCGAATCGGGATGTTCTGCAGGTTGGGATTGGTGCTCGACAGCCGGCCCGTTGTGGCGGTGGTCTGGCTGAAGGTGGTGCGCAGGCGCCCGTCGTCGGACAGCAGCGCGGGGAAGGCGTCGAGGTAGGTGCTCTTGAGCTTGGTCAGCTCGCGCCATTCCTCGACCTTCTCGACGATCTCGTGCTCGTGGCGGATGGCCTGGAGCACTCGGGCGTCGGTCGAGAACCCCGTCTTGCCGCGGCGCTTCTTGGACAGCCCGAGCTTGTCGAACAACACCTGGCCGAGCTGCTGGGGCGAGCCGATCGTGAACTCCTCGCCCGCCAGGTCCCAGATCTCGCGCTCGAGCGCGGCGGCCTCGTCGCCCAGGCGGGAGGCGATCTCGCGCACCTGCGTGACGTCGAGCTTCACGCCCGCGCGCTCCATCTCCACCAGCAGGTCCACCAGCGGCAGCTCCACCTCCTCGAGCAGCCGCGTCAGGTCGAGCTCCTCGAGCACGACGCGCTGGCGCTCGGCGAGCGCGCGCGTGAGGACGGCGCGCTCGGCCACGTCGTCGCCGTCCTTGACCTCCGCGCCCAGGCCGAGCTCCTCCGCGAGATCCTCCAGCGGGTAGCCGCGGCGGGCGGGATCCACGAGGTAGGCGGCCACAAGGGTGTCGTGCTCGAGCGGGGGCGCCACCGAGGGGTCCTCGGAGACCGCCAGCGCCTTCCAGTCGTGGGCCACCACGGGGCGGTCTCCCCAGCCGACCAGCACCTCGGCGAGGCCCCCGGGCGCCTCGCCGGTCAGCACCGTGTCGCCCCCCGCGTGGGCGGCGAAGCGCAGCGGTCCCTCGTCGCCCATCCCGGGCAGCTGGCCCTCGGCCGGCGCCGGCCTCGCCGCGGCCAGCGCGGCGTGCGGGCCCTCGAGGTCCTTGAGGGCGGCGGGGGCAACCACGCGCGCGCGCGCGCGGATCCGGGCCGACGGCTCGGATCGCGGCGCCGCCGCGTCCCCCTCGCCGAAGACCTCCTCCAGCCGCCGCAGCGGGTCGCGCAGCTCGAACTCGCGGAAGGTCTCGCGCAGGCGGGAGCGGTCGGGCTCTCGCGCGAGCGATCCGTCGAAGTCCACCTCGACCGGCACGTCGCGGATCGAGGTGGCGAGCCGCTTGGAGATCCGCGCGTCCTCCGCGTGGTTGACCAGGTTCTCCTTGCGCTTGGCGCCCGAGATCTCGTCCACGCTGGCGAGCACGGTCTCGAGGTCGCCGAAGCGCTGGAGCAGCTGGGCGGCGGTCTTGTCGCCGATGCCCGGCACGCCGGGGATGTTGTCCGAGGTGTCGCCCTTGAGCCCGTAGAAGTCGGGGATCGACTCGGGAGGGATGCCGTAGCGGTCGACCACCGCCTCGCGGTCGTAGATCTTGGTGTCGGTGATGCCGCGTCCGGTGGCCATCACCTTCACCCCGTCCCCCACGAGCTGGAAGGTGTCGCGATCGCCGGTCACGATCATGACGTCGATCCCCTCCTCCCGGGCCCGCTCGGCGAGAGTGGCGATCACGTCGTCGGCCTCGTACCCGTCCGCGCGCACGTTCGTGTAGCCGAAGGCGTCCACCAGCGGCTCCATCGCCGGCCACTGCTCGCGCAGCAGGTCGGGGCGGGACTCGCGCCCGGCCTTGTACTCCGTGTAGGCCTCCTTGCGCCCCGAGTCGCCGGCGTCCCACGCCACGATCGTCGGCTTGGTGCCGTACTCGGTCATCAGCTTCACGAGCATCGAGGCGAATCCGAAGATCGCGTTGGTGGGGACCCCGCGCGAGGTGGCGATCGTCTCGGGGAGGGCAAAGAACGCCCTGTACACCAGGCTGTTGCCGTCGATCAGGAACAGCTCGCGTGGAGACTCGGCGGCCACAGCGACAAACCTAGCTGCGCCTCGGACGAAACGGTCACCGGCGGACGTAGCGCAAGAGGCGCCGGGGGTCCGGGGGCGGGAGCCCCCGGCGATATCCTTCGCCGTCTGGCCACGCCCAGCGCACAGTTCTCGCTGACCCTCCGGGTCGAGCTCCCGCACGAGTCCGGGACCCTCGGCAAGGTCACGGCAGCCATCACCCGTGTGGGTGGCGCGATCGTGGCCGTGGACATGGTGGAGGCCGGCGGCGGGGGGACGCTGCGCGAGATCACGATCGACTGCGAGAGCCAGGACCACCGCGGCCAGGTGATCAAGGCGGTGCAGGGCGTCCGCGAGGCCAAGCTGATCGAGACGACGGACCGCACGTTCGAGCTGCACCGGCGCGGCAAGGTCTACACGGGGCTGGCGGCGCCCCTCAAGACCCGCGACGACCTCTCGATGGCCTACACGCCCGGCGTGGCTCGCGTGTGCACGGCGATCGCCGAGAACCGCCAGAAGGCCTTCAAGTACACGATCAAGGCGAACACGGTGGCGGTGGTCACCGATGGCACGGCGGTGCTCGGCCTGGGCGACATCGGCCCGGAGGCCGCGATGCCGGTGATGGAGGGCAAGGCGATGCTCTTCAAGGAGTTCGCCGACGTGGACGCGTTTCCGATCGCGCTCGACACCAAGGATCCGGACAAGATCGTGGAGACGGTGCAGCTGATCGCCCCCACGTTCGGCGGGATCAACCTCGAGGACATCTCATCGCCCCGCTGCTTCGAGATCGAGCAGCGCCTGATCGAGACGCTCGACATCCCCGTCTTCCACGACGATCAGCACGGAACCGCGATCGTCGTGCTCGCCGCGCTGATCAACGCCTGCCGCCTGACCCGCCGCCGGATCGAGGACCTGTCGGTGTCGATGGTCGGAGCGGGCGCCGCCGGTGTGGCGGTGGCGAAGATCCTCATGAGCGCCGGGATCGACCGGATCGTCGCCTGTGACCGCTTCGGCGCGATCCACTCCGGGCGCGACGACTACGAGGCCGGCTCGATGAACGCGCCGAAGACCTGGCTGGCGGAGAACACGAACACGGAGCGGCGCTCCGGCGCGCCCGCCGACATCCTGGACGGCACCGACCTGTTCATCGGGCTCTCGGGGCCGGGGATCATCACCGCGAAGGACCTCGAGCGGATGAACGAGGACCCGTTCGTCTTCGCGATGGCGAACCCCAACCCCGAGGTGCGGCCCGAGGAGGCCGCGCCCTACGTGCGGGTGATGGCCACGGGACGGTCCGACTACCCGAACCAGATCAACAACGTGCTCGCCTTCCCGGGGATCTTCCGAGGCGCGCTCGACGTGCGCGCGCAGGCGATCACCGAGGAGATGAAGCTCGCGGCCGCCCGTGGGATCTCCGCCACGGTGGCGGACGAGGAGCTGGCCGAGGACTACATCATCCCGAGCGTCTTCAACCGTGATGTGAGCCGCGAGGTTGCCCGGGCAGTAGCAGAGGAAGCGGAGCGCGCCGGAGCCGTGAGGGAGCTCAGCGCGGACACCGCCGAGTTCTCCATCCCCAGCTGACCATCGACAGGAGGCTTTGCAGATGAAGGTCATCGTGACCGGCGCCACCGGCACGATCGGGCGCGCCGCCGTGAAGGAGCTGCTTCGGCGCGGGGACGAGGTGGCGGTGCTCTCCCGCGACGCCGGGGGAGCGCGCTCGTCGTTCGGCGGCCGGGTGGAGGCATTCGACTGGAAGGACCCCAAGGCCGACCCGCCGCCCACCGAGGCCCTGGCCGGCCGGGACGGCGTGCTCCATCTCCTCGGCGAGCCGGTGGCGCAGCGCTGGAGCGAGGACGCCAAGAGCGAGATCCGCGACTCGCGCGTGCTCGCCACCCGCAACCTGGTGGCGGCCCTGAAGCAGGCCGATCCGCGCCCGGCGGTGCTCGTGTCCCAGTCGGCCGCCGGTTGGTACGGGGCGCGCGGCGACGAGCGGGTGGACGAGTCCGAGCCGCCCGCGGACGACTTCCTGGCCGAGGTGTGCGTGGAGTGGGAGGCCGAGGCGCGCGGCGCGGAGGAGCTTGGGATTCGCGTCGCCACGACCCGCACGGGCGTGATCCTCTCGGAGTCGGGCGGGGCGCTCGAGAAGATGCTGCCGCCGTTCAAGCTGGGCGTGGGCGGGCCCGTGGCCGGCGGTCGCCAGTACGTGCCGTGGATCCACCTCGACGACGTGGCGGGCGCCCTCGCGTTCTGCCTCTCCGCCGCGGGTGCGTCCGGGCCGGTGAACCTGAGCGCCCCCGAGCCCGTGACGAACAAGGAGCTCTCGAAGACGCTGGGGCGCGTGCTCAGGCGCCCGGCGGTGGCCCCGGTGCCCGGCCTTGCGGTGAAGCTGCTCTACGGGGACATGGCGCGGGTCGTGACCACCGGCGTCACGGATGGTGCCGCGGAGGCTGCTCGACCTCGGCTACGAGTTCCGGCAGGCGGACCTGGAGCGCGCGTTGCGCTCCGCCACGGGCAAGTAGGTCAGCGCCGCACGCGGCGCCGGGCGCGGGAGATCCCGCCAATGCCGCGTTCGAACACGAACAGCAGGAATAGCGCGAGCAGGGCGAAGAAAAGGGCTATGACGCCCACGATCCGCACCATGTCCCAGACGAGGTCCATCTCCGACGTGAGCGCCACGACGAGGAGGACCAGCACGTACGCCGCTGACAGGAGGACCACCAGGAAGCCGCCGTCCCGGGCGGTCTCCGAGCGCTTGTCCCCGCGGTTCTCGAGCACGTTGCCTGCGACGAACAGGATCACGTACAGCACGACCGCGAGGATCAGCGGCGAGTAATAGCCACTCGAGAGGCCCTCGCTCGGGAAGTCCACCTGCGCGATCACTTCGACTTCTCCTCCGCGTCGAGGTCGGCGCGCAGCTGGGCGACCGTCTTGCCGTCACCGCTGCCGAACGGGCCCTGAAGCTTCCAGCGCGAATCGGACCTGGCGGGCCACAGCAACCAGATCACTATCGCGACCGCGCTCAGGAGCAAGCCGGTGACCAGCCCGGGCTTCTCCCCGTAGCCCTTGCGGTCGGACAGGTACTGGGCCACGATCGCCGACGCCAGCCACACGAAGAGCAGGTAGAGCGCCTTGGCTCCGATGAGGCCGATGACGGTCATAGCCCCAGGTAGGCCTTCTGTACCTCGGGGTTTCCCTGCAGCGCATCGGCGTCGTCCGTGAGGGCGACCTTGCCGGTTTCGAGCACGTAGCCGCGCTTGCTCACGCCCAAGGCGAAGTTCGCGTTCTGCTCGACGAGCAGGATCGTGGTGCCCTGCTCGTTGATCTGGGCGATCGTCTCGTAGATCCGCTCGACGAGGATCGGCGCGATGCCCATCGAGGGCTCGTCGAGCAGCAGGAGCTTGGGTTCGGCCATCAGCGCCCGGCCGATCGCGAGCATCTGCTGCTCGCCGCCCGACATCGTGCCCGCCTTCTGGCGCTCGCGCTCCTCGAGCCGCGGGAACAGCTCGAAGACGCGGCGCATGTCCTCGTCCACCTTGGCGTCCCGGCGCAGGTACGCCCCGAGCTCCAGGTTCTCGCGCACGGTCATGCGCGAGAAGCACTTTCGCCCCTCGGGGGACTGGGAGATCCCCATGCTCACGATCTCCTGTGGCGGGGTCTCGCCGATCTCGTTGCCGTCGAACTTGATCGAGCCCTCGCGCGGAGGGGTGAGCCCGGAGATCGAGCGAAGGGTCGTGGACTTCCCGGCGCCGTTGGAGCCGATCAGCGTGACGACCTCTCCCTCCTCGACCGTCAGCGAAATGCCCTTCAGCGCCTCGATGTTCCCGTAGAAGGTGTGGATGTCCTGTACCTCGAGCAGCGCCATGGCTATTCAGTGCTCTTCCCGAGGTACGCCTCCACGACGCGCTCGTTGTCCCTGATCTCCTGGGGCTTGCCCTCGGCGATCTTCTCGCCGTGGTCGAGCACCGTGATGTGCTCGGACACTCCCATCACGACCTTCATGTCGTGCTCTATCAGGAGGATCGTGAGATCCTTCTCCTGACGCAGGCGCTCCATGAACTCCGTCAGCTGCGCGGACTCGTTCGGGTTCATCCCCGCGGTGGGCTCGTCCAGCAGCAACAGAGAAGGCTCGCTCGCCAGCGCACGCGCGATCTCCACCCGGCGCTGGTCGCCATAGGAGAGGTTGGCCGAGATCTGGTCGAACTCGGCCTTCCTCAGGCCAACGTACTCGAGCATGTCACGCGCCAGCTGCTCCACCTCCTCCTCCTCCTTCCGCACCGCGGGGGTGCGAAGGATCGCGCCGAACAGGCCGGCCTTCATCCGAGCGTGCTGGCCGACCATCACGTTCTCGACCGCGCTCATGGTCGCGAACAGGCGGATGTTCTGGAACGTGCGGGCGACGCCCATCGCCATGATCTTGTCCGGGCGCCTGCCGGTGATGTCCGTGCCCCCGAAGGTGACCTGCCCGAGGCTGGGCTTGTACAGCCCGGTGAGCATGTTGAAGAACGTGGTCTTCCCGGCCCCGTTCGGTCCGATGATCGAGACGATCGACTTCGGCTTGATCGCGAACGAGACATCGTCGACGGCAACCAGCCCGCCGAAGATCTTGGAAACACCGGAGGCCTCGAGAAGCGCAGCAGCGCCATCCGAGCCCGGCCCTGACGACCGAGGACTGACTGCTGACGACTGGTCGTTCACGCCCTCGCCTCGTAGAGATCCTCGCCGGTCCCAATACCCTCCGTGAGCTCGAGCTTACGCCTGCGCTCGGGCAACAGGCCCTCGGGTCTGAGCACCATCATCAACACGAGGATGAACCCGAACACACCGAACGAGATCTGCTGGAAATTGAAGTCGAGCCCCAAGTCCTTGACGAAGTCGCCGACGAAGCCCTGATCGAGCACATCGGGGATCAACCGTGAGTTCACGAACGACAGCGCCACGGCGCCGACCACCACGCCCGGAATGCTGCCGAGCCCCCCGAGTATGACCATGGCAAGGATGAAGATGGAGAAGCCGAACTGGAACTGGATGGCGTTCACGCTATTGAGGAACGTGCCGAGGAAGGCACCGGAGATTCCGCCGAAGGAGGCGCCGACCGCGTAGGCCATCAGCTTCGTACGCACGAGCGGCACGCCCATGCTGGCCGCCGCCACCTCGTCCTCGCGCAGGGCGATCCAGGCGCGCCCGAGGCGCGAGTCACGCAGCCGGAAGTTCACGAACAGCGTGACGAGCACGAGGCCGAGCACGACCCAGAAGTACGGTCGCAGGTTCGTCGCGCTGTCGAACTCGCCCACGAGCGGGAAGTTGATCTGATCGATGGGCGAGATAGATTGCCGGCCGGCGGAGAAGGCGTAGCCGGAGACCTCGATCTCGTCGCCGTTCTGGGCGAACCGGCCGATGATCTCGCCGAAGGCGAGCGTCACGATCGCGATGTAGTCGCCGCGCAGGCGGAGCGTCGGCAAGCCGATGAGCACCCCCGCGATCGCACAAAGGATGATCGCTCCGATCAGGATCAGCAGGAAGTTGAGGTGGATCCCGGGCAGATTGGAGACGAACTCGCTGACGCCGATATGGATGCCTTCGTCGCCGCCGAAGCCGGTGAAGTGGTCGGACGCGTACCAGCCCGCCGCCAGCGCTCCGAAGGCATAGAAAGCCACGTAGCCGAGGTCGAGCAGACCGGCGAAGCCCACCACGATGTTGAGGCCGAGGGCCATGACCACGTAGGCCAGCGCAAGGATGCAGTCGTCTACGAAGCCGTCGAGCGGCGGGCGGAAGATCGGGAACAGCGCGACCGCGAGGATCACGACCACCACGGGCAGCCAGGTGGCCCACGGCTTCTCTCGGAGCTCGCGCACGGCGGTCATCCGGCCTCCCGCGTCTCCTCGCCGATCAGGCCCTGGGGCCGGAACACCATGACGAGCACCAGGTAGGCGAAGACCACGGCGGGCGTCCACTGGTTGCCGATCCGATTGTCGGAGATCTGCTGGACCACGCCGATGATCAGCCCACCGAGCACCGCGCCGCGCAGATTCCCGATGCCGCCCATCACCGCGGCGGTGAACGCGATCAGGCCGGCCGTGAAGCCCTGGAAGTACCAGACCTGGGTCTGGTACAGCGCGTAGATGAGGCCGGCGGCGCCCGCCAGCAGGCCACCGAGCAGGAAGGTGAGCGAGATAGTGGTGTCCACGTTGATGCCCATGAGCCGTGCGGCCTCCGGGTCCTGGGAGGTGGCGCGCATGGCCTTGCCGAGGCGGCTGCGGGTGACGAACGTGGTGAGGAGGAGCACCAGCGGGATCGTGACCGCGACGGCGAGCAGGTCCGCCCGGGAGATGGTGACGCCACCGAAATCGAACACGACCTTCTGGGCGCTGATCAGGTCGGGGATCCCCTTCTGCGAGCCGCCGAGCCAGAGGATCCCGACGTTCTGAAGGATGAACGACATACCCACCGCCGTGATCAGCGGTGCCAGCTTGGGAGCGTTTCGCAGGGGTCTGTAGGCGACCCGTTCGATCATCACGTTGAGCGTGCCGCTCGTGAGCATCGAGATGATGAGAATCACGAACAGCCCGATCGCGAGGCCGAACGTGCCGGTTGCAAGTGTCAGCCCAAGCGTGCCGTAGAGCCCGAAGGTCACGAACGAGCCGATCATGAACACCTCGCCGTGGGCGAAGTTGATCAGCTCGATGATCCCGTAGACCATCGTGTAGCCGATCGCCACGAGCGCCCAGATCGAGCCGTTGGAGATCCCCGCGACGAGGTTGTTGCCGATGCGGGTGAGGCCCTCACCGGCCAGCAGGTCGCTGACGGCGTAGTAGCCCGGGAAGGCCACCAGCAGCCCGATCAGGCCGTACTTGGAAACGAACTCCCACACGGCGTCGGCGCCTTGGGGGCGCACCTTGGGGGCTGCGATCGAGGCTGATTCCAAAGTGGTGGGCCAGGTCTGGCAGTACCGGGGGCGGGCCGTCGGCCCGCCCCCGGTTCTTGCCGGTTTCTAGGTGATCAACCGCCCTGTGCCTTGATCACCTTGCTGAACGTGGGCAACCCGTCCTTGATCGTGTAGAGACCGTAGTCGGTGAGAGTCGTGTCGCCGTTCTCGTCGATGTCGTACGTCCCGAGAACGCTGTTGCGACCCTTCGTGTTGCCGACCAGCTGCTCGGCCACGGCCTTGCGGTCGTTGGCCTTGTCGCCCGCGGCCTTCAGCGTGTCCAGCGCCAACGACATGGCGTCGAAGCCGTAGATCGCGTACGGGTCGGGGCTTGCATCGTTGTACTCCGCCTCGAAGTCCGTGAAGAACTTCGCGGCCTCGGCGTTGTCGCGCTTCTTGAACTCCTCGAGCCCAAGCGTTGCGACAGTGACCTTGGTGCGCGCGCCGATGTCGGCGGGGAGGCCACCCTTCTTCGGGTTGGTGAACGCCTCCTCGGCCACGCCGTCCGGCCCGTACAGCTTCGCGTTCGGAGCCGCGGCCGCCACGTCCTTGAACACCTGGACGTAGTTCTCGCCGGTGACGCCCGAGCCGACGAAGCAGTCGGCCGTAACCTTCGCGGCGAGCGAGCGGTAGTTCGGCGCGTTCTTGTCCGTGCCGTCGTTCCCCTCGACCTTCAGGCTCTGGGCCTTCGCCGCTGACTCGATGTTCCGCGCCAGGCCCGCGCCATACGTGGTCTTGTCGTTGAAGATGTTGACGGACTTGCAGCCGTCCTCCTTCATCACGGTGACCAGCGCCGCGCCCTGGATGTCGTCGGCCGGCACCACGCGGGCGTAGGTCTTCGTCCCCGCGGGGTAGTACTTGTCGGGCTCGCCGGGCTCTGTGCCCGGAGGCGCCGACTGGGTCAGCCCCTGGTACGTGTTCGACGGGCTGATCTGCGGGATCCCGGCCTTGTTCAGAATCGGCAGCGAGACCTTCGTGCCGCCCGAGTTGAACTCACCGAGATAGAAGATCGTCGACTTGTCCTGAACGGCCTTGCGGGCGTTCTGGGCGGTCTGACCCTCGTCGGCCGTGCCCGGGTTCTGGGCGGTCGAGTCGTCGAGAGAGACGTACTTCAGGTTGAACTTCCCGACCTTGTTGTTGACCTCCTTGAGCGCCAGCCTCTCGCCCTGGATAACGGCCTCCGACTGCTCCTTGGACGTTCCCTGGAGCGGGAGGCTCGAGTAGATCGTGAGTGTCGTGCCTTCGGCGGTCGAACCGCCTCCTCCGCCCCCGTCATCGTCGTCATCGTCACCGCAGGCGGTTATGCCCAGGGCCATGACGCCGAACAGGAGGCAGAGAACTGCCATCCAGCGTGCTCGCAAAACGTTCCCTCCTAAAGAGAATTGGTGAGACTGCGGCGCATCCTAAGGGCACGGACCGGCAGGAAGCAATGAGGTTCGGTTAAGTCGCATGCAGCCACCCGGTCAGGGGAGCAGGCGGCGCAGCACCGGACCCGTGCCATTCAGCTCCACGAGAGCGAGCGGCCGCCCGCGAACCGCGCCGTTTCGAAGCACCGCGTACCGCCCCGTGGCGCCCGAGCGCGGGCGCGGCTCGAGGGCGGCGCGCACGACGCCGCGCCGGTCCGGGCCGGCGGCATCGACCGCGTCCAGCACGAGGCGCATCGCGTCGTAGCCGTACAGGGACTCGGGGCGACCGGCCTGCGGCCGCCCGCGCGCGAGCGAGCGCAGCAGGCGGCGTCCGCGAGGGGGCTGCGCGCGAGGCGGAAGGACCCCCGTGACCGCGGAGGTCGAGCTGGGCGTGGACCGCAGCGCGCCGGCGTCGGCGAGGCCGGGCGAGCCCACGACGGGCACCCCGGCCGCCCCGGCGGCGAGGGCAGCGAGGAGAGCCCGAGCCTCCTCCCCGTCCACGCCCGCGAACAGAATGGCCTCGGCCCGCTCGGCGGTCAGGTCCTCAACCAGTGAGGCCGCCGCGTCCTCGTCGCCGCGGACGGGCTCGAGCAGCACGGGCGGCTCTTCCCTGCGGCGAAGCCGGATGGCCAGCATCCCCGCCAGCTCGCGCTCGGCGAAGCCCTCCGTGTGCACGATCGCAACCCGGCGGGCGCCGGTGCCGCGCGCCAGGGCGAGCATCGCGTCGGCCACCTCGAGGTCGCTCGGCACGAGGCGGACGAAGCTGCGGCGCCCCTTGGGGTAGTAGCGCTCGGGGCCGGCGCGGGGGCGGCCGGGCGGCGTGGCCGTGAGGCTGGTGAGGCCGTCCGCCGGCGAGACCTGGAGCAGCCCGCCGCGGTTGGTCACGGGCAGCGACACCGCCGAGGCGCCGCCGTCGAGCTCGCCGAGGTATGCGATGGAGGTGGGATCGTCAGTGGCGCGCTCGGCGCCGGCCTCGACGGTCCCGGGGTCCCAGGCGGCGTCGCCCGGTCGCGTCGAGGAGAGGGGCACGAGGCGTACCCGCCGCCCCCCTGCGCGCCCGCCGGAATCCCGCAGCGCCCGCCGGGCTCCCGCTACCGCGGCCGTCCCCGCGGCGGCCGAGGCCCCGTGAGCCGGAGCGCTCGCGTAGACCGTCAGCGTGTCGCCGCTCACGCGGCTCGTTTCCTCCCCACCGCCACAGCCCGCCACGACTACCGCGAGCGCGATGGCGATGTTCCGCGAGAGGAGCCTCAGTGCTCGCCCGGCGCGGCCGGGGCTCCCTTGAGGATCTTCTGGACGAACGGGAGCGCGATTCGAGCGCCGGCGGCTGCGAAGGTGATCAGCGCAGTGAAGAGGAACGCGTCGAACGCCTTGATCCCGAATGACCATGCGGCGATCCAGACGACCAGTCCGAAGGTGAGCGTGACGAGCACTATCACCGCGCGCCCTCGACCGCCTTCCTCACCCTCGTCACGGCGTTGAATGCGGTTCGCATGGCCTTCTCGGCGCCGCTGTTCTCGGCCGGGAGCAACCCGATGCCACGCGCGAACGCCGCCCCGTCGTACACCGCGGTGTTCCGCGTGATCTTGCCGTCGTCGTCCACCTCGATGCAGTCGGTCCCGCGCAGCTCCACGCGGCGGCCGGTCGGGTCGATGCCCTGGAACGGGGCGCCCGTGAAGGTGCCTGTCGCGCGCCACTGGACGGCGGCGACCTCGTGGTCCGCGGTCACGCGCGTCACGGTGAACTCGAAGTCGGGAAGGGCGGCGAAGGTCTCCCGAAGAGGGTGCGCACGCCCTCGGGGCCGCGGAACACGCCGAGCGGGACGATGTCCTCCACGCCCTCCGGGTGCCAGTGCTCGGCCATGCCGTCGGGGTCGCGGGCGGAGACCGCCCCGAAGTAGGAGTTGGCCACCTCCTCGACGGCCTTGACGCGGGCCGATTTGCGTGGCTTGGCGGGCTTCTTCGCGGCGTCGCCGTTGCCGGATTTGGCCGCGGCCGAGGTCTTTGTGGTGTCGGTCTGAGCCATGATCGCCACCCTAGCGCAGTGCCACGTCGAGCTCCGAGACGAGTTTTCCGACAGCCTCGGCGCCCCCCTCCCCCGCGGCGCGCACCACCCGGCTGCCCACGATCACACCGTCCGCCAGCGCGGCGACGGCGGCGGCGTGGGCGGCCGTGGAGATCCCGAAACCGACCGCCACGGGCAGCTCGGTCGCCGCCCGGACCCGCTCCACCGTGGCCGAGAGGCCGGGTGGCAGCTCACCCCGCTCGCCCGTGGTTCCCGTCAGCGAAACCGTGTAGACGAAGCCGCGCGCGTGCGAGGCGATCGCCGCGAGCCGCTCCGGCGTGGTGGTCGGCGCCACGAGCGGCACGAGCGCCAGGCCCTCGGAGTCGCAGGCGTCGCGCAGCTCGCCCGCCTCGTCGTGCGGGAGGTCCGGCACGATCAGCCCCGCCGCCCCGGCCTCGGCGGCGCGGCGCGTGTAGGCCTCGATGCCGGCGGAGAGGACGACGTTGGCGTAGACCATGAGCACCACCGGAAGGCGCTCGGGCGGCCGACTCGCACACCCGCAGGACGTCGTCCGGCGTGACGCCCTTGGCGAGCGCCTCGGTCGCGGCGGCGTGGATCACGGGACCGTCGGCGAGCGGGTCGGAGAACGGCACGCCGAGCTCGATCAGGTCAGCGCCCGCGGTTGCCGCCGCATCGCATGCCGCGCGCGAGGTGTCGAGGTCCGGGTAGCCGCCCATCAGGTAGGGCATCAGTGCGGCCCGTCGTGCCGTGTCCGGCGAACGCCTCGGCGATCCGCTCGGCCGCGACGACCGGGCTCACCGCCGCTCACCGCCCGAGAACCTCGGCCAGGTCCTTGTCGCCCCGGCCGGAGAGCACCAGCACGTTCACCTCTCTCGCGGGGTTGGCGAGCAGCCACGCGAGCGCGTGCGCCGGCTCGAGCGCGGGGATGATGCCCTCGAGCCGCGTGAGGCGGTGGAACGCCTCGAGCGCGTCCTCGTCGGGCACCGCCTCGTAGCGCACCCGGCCCTCGTCGCGCAGCCAGGCGAGCTCGGGGCCCGACGCCGGGGTAGTCGAGCCCGGCCGACACCGAGTGCGCCTCGAGCACCTGCCCGTCCTCGTTCTGGAGCACTGCGGACATCGCGCCGTGGAGCACCCCCCGGGCGCCGGTGGTGAGCGGGGCCGAGTGGCGGCCGCTCTCGAGACCCTCGCCGGCGGCCTCGACCCCGACCAGCTCGACCTCCTCGTCGCGCACGAAGGGCGCGAAGGCGCCGATCGCGTTCGACCCTCCTCCCACGCAGGCGACCACCCTGTCGGGGAGCCGGCCCTCGACGTCCTTGACCTGGCCGCGCATCTCGTCGCCGATCACGCGCTGCAGGTCGCGCACCAGCGCCGGGTAGGGCGCCGGCCCCACGGCGGAGCCGATCGCGTAGTAGGTGGTGGCCACGTTCGCGACCCAGTCGCGGATGGCCGCGCTGATCGCCTCCTTGAGCGTGCGCGCGCCCGCGTCGACCGGCGCCACCTCGGCGCCGAGCAGCCCCATGCGCTCCACGTTCGGGCGCTGGCGGCGGATGTCCTCGGTGCCCATGTAGACGACGCACTCCAGGCCCAGCAGGGCGCAGGCGGTCGCTATGGCCACGCCGTGCTGGCCCGCGCCGGTCTCCGCGATCACCCTCTGCTTCCCCATCCGCTGCGCCAGCAGGGCCTGCCCGAGCGCGTTGTTGATCTTGTGAGCGCCGGTGTGAAGCAGGTCCTCGCGCTTGAGGTAGATCGTCGATCCCACCTCCGCGGACAGGCGCTGCGCGTGGTAGAGGGGCGTGGGCCGGCCCGCGTAGTCGCGCAGCAGCTCGCCGAGCGGGGACGGCGAACCCGGCGTCGGCGCGTGCATCCAGCCACGCCGCCTCGAGCTCGTCGAGCGCGGGCACCAGCGTCTCGGGCACGAAGCGGCCGCCGTAGGGACCGAAGTCTCGTTCCCGCCCCCGGGCGGGCGGTGCCTCGGGCGCGGAGCTCATACCGCGCCGCGAGCTCCGAGTCGGCGGCCTCGACCGCGCGGAAGAGCGCCTCGACCTTCGCCGGGTCCTTGCGCCCCGGAGCGGCCTCGGTGCCGCTCGCGCTGTCCACCGCGAAGGGCCGGGCGTCGCGGATGGCGTCCCCCACGTTGCCCGCGGTCAGGCCGCCCGAGACGACGAGCGGGACGTCCGAGCGGTGGACCTTTGCCAGGTCCCAGCTGAAGCTCTCTCCCGTACCGCCCCTCTTTCCCGGCACGTGGGTGTCGAGCATGTGGAAGTCGGTATGGAAGGCCCCGAGGTCGCGCACGGACGCGGCGTCGGTCACGCGGACGGCCTTCATCACCTTGCACCCGGTCCGGCGAGCCGCCTCGCGGCAGTAGGCCGGCCCCTCGTCTCCGTGGAGCTGCAGGATCGCCAGGCGAAGCCGGTCGGCGGCCAGCGCCACCTCGTCCAGGGTCGCGTTCACGAACACGCCGGTGACCGCGACGCGCCGCCGCAGCGTCACGCCGATCTCCTCAGCGGCCTCCGGTTGGCACGCGCGCGGGACTCTCCGGCCAGAGGATCAGCCCGATCGCCCACGCACCACCGTCCGCCGCCAGCCGGGCGTCGGTGAGGTTGGTGATGCCGCAGACCTTGACTTTCGTCATGTGTTAGAGGCTAACTCGCTTCGCTAGTCGTCAGTCGTCAGTCGTCAGGGCCCGGGCTCGGACGCTGTTCCTGACGACTGACTCCTGAGGACTGACGACTGGTTACGGCAGTTCGGGCGTTGTCCCCCCACCCTGACTGCTCTGCAAGCTCTGGGGGCGCTTTGCCAGCTTCACCTTGGCCGTCTTCTTGTCGTCGCCGCGGTAGTACTCGATTTCGATCCGGTCGCCGGGCTTGTCGTCCGCGATCGCGTCGGCCACGTCGTCGGGGTCCCGGACCGTCTTGCCGTCCACCTTCACGATCACGTCGCCGCCAGCGACGATGCCCTCGCCGGTCGGGGTGCGCCCGCCGCGCAGGCCGGCGTCGTCGGCGGGACCGCCGTTCACGACCTCCTGGACCAGGGCGCCCGACTTGACCGGCAGGTTGAGGTCGTCGGCGACCTGCGCCGTGACCGGCGCCATCTCGATGCCGAGGTAGGCGCGCTCGATCTCGTCACCCTGCTTCAGCTCGGGGAGGACGGACTTGGCGGTGTTGATCGGCACCGCGAAGCCGATGCCCACCGAGCCGCTCGAGCCGCCGGTGGCGATCTGCGAGTTGATGCCGACCACACGGCCCTGCGCATCGAGCAGCGGGCCGCCCGAGTTGCCGGGGTTGATGGAGGCATCGGTCTGGATCACGTTGCGGATCGGGAAGCCGTTGGGCGCCTCGATCTGGCGCTGGAGGGCGGAGACGATGCCCGTGGTCACGGTCCGCGAGAACCCGAACGGGTTGCCGATCGCGATCGCCGGGCTGCCGACCTGCACCTTCGAGGAGTCACCGAGCGGCAGCGGCACGAGCTTGGCGTCGTCGGGATCCACCTTGAGCACCGCCAGGTCGTTGGAGGGGTCCCGGCCCTTCACCTCGGCGTCCACGAAGTCGCTGTCCTCGCCGAACCGGACTGAGACGTCCTGCGGAGCCCTCCACCACGTGCGCGTTGGTGATGATCGTGCCGTCCTTGTCGACCACGAAGCCGGAGCCTGTGGCGGTGCCGCCGCGCTCCTGGGGAAGGCCGAACGGGGACTCCTCGCTGGAGCTGACCCCCCGCGCCTGGATGAAGACGACCCCGCGCCCCTCCTCCTTGTAGATCTCGGAGACGGTGCGCCCGTCGCCGTTCCTGGAGTCGGATGCCGGCTGGGTGATGGCCCCCTCGCGCACGACCTCGCGCTTGGTGTCGCCCGTGTCGATCACATCCGTCGCGATCAGCACGGCTCCCAGCACGAGCACCACGAGGCCGCCGAGCAGGGCGGCGAGGAAGTTGGAGCGGGGCGAGCCCGAGGGAGGCGAGATCTGGTTCATGACAGGGGTTGTAGGAGGGGAGCGTAAGAGCCGTCTAAACGGAATGCCGGCGCGGCGGCAGCGCGAGGAAGCCCCGCAGCCGCCCGAGCGGTCCGGCCGCCCGGGTGAGCTCACGCCGCAGCGCACGGCGCGCCGCCGCGCGGGGCAGGCCGCGGGCCGGCGGGCGCGAAGCGACCCTCCCGCAGTCGCGCCACGTACGCGGCTGAGCCGGGACCGGCGGCATGCGCCCGAGCCTCCGCTCGAGCTCCAGCAGCGTGGTGCCGGCGGGAAGCGCCCATCCCAGCCGCGGCAGCGCGCGCTCGAGCTCACGCAGGCTTGGGTCGGACCCCTCCTCATGTTGGCCGCGCCGCCCGCGCGCACACCGCGTACCCGACTCCACCGGCCACGGCCGCGGCGATCAGCGCCAGCGACACCGGCCCGGGACCAGCCACCCTCCCCGCCCGAGCCCGACGCGGTGGCGGACGGGTCGAGGCCGCGATCGGAGCCCGTCCCGGAGCCGTCCCCGGTGTTCGCGGCACCCGGCTGGGGACGGTCGGCCAGCGGATCCGGCGCCTGCCGGCCCGCGCTCGGCAGGGGATGCCGCGGGCGTGGGATCGAACGTGACCCAGCCGATTCCGTTGAAGAACACCTCGACCCAGGAGTGGGCGTCGAGGTCGCGCACCCGGAACTCGCCCGTGTCGCGGTTCAGGGAGCCCGGTGAGAAGCCCGAGACCACCCGCGCCGGGATGCCGGACATGCGCAGCATCAGTGCCATCGCGCCCGAGAACTGCTGGCAGTAGCCGAGCTTGTCCTCGAGCAGGAACGCCTCGAGCGGGTACTCCTGGCTCGGGGGTCGCTCGCTGTAGGTGAAGCCGTTCTGGAGATGCTCCTCGACGCTTCGCACGGCGTCGTACACCGTGGGGGCCCCGGCGGTCAGGCGGCGCGCCAGCCGGTAGGTGCCGGCGTAGGGCGAGTCCTCGAGCACCCGCGCCGCGGATTCGCCCTCGGTCGGCGGGCCCCCGACGAGCGGAACGTTGTACCCGACCGCGGCCGGCGAGCGCCGCTCGTCGGGACCCGTGCGCAGCGCAGTCTCGCCGCCCACCGGGATGGCGACCCGCGTGTACTGCTGCATGTCGAGGTCGTAGACGGACGAGGCGGCGCGCATCTCCCGCCCGCTCGGGTCAGGCACGTAGGCGCGCACGCGGTAGCTGTCGCCCCTGCGCAGCGGCTCGTCGAGGCGGCGCACCGTGCCGTCCGCGGACCCGCTCAGGACACCGCCCGCGCCCGTCACGTCGTACGGGGTGCCGGCCGCGATCACGAAGTCGGTGCGCAGGGATCGCACGGTCACCCGGAAGCGCTCGTCCCAGCGCAGGTCGGGATTCGGCGGCAGCTCGCCGCGGGGGCCCGTTCGCTCGTTGGAGCTCGAGCGGACCCAGCGCAGGCCGTCGAAGGTGTCGAGCGTCTCGGCCTTCCAGTACAGCGGCTTGTCGGAGCGGATGTTCAGCAGCGTGGTGCCTTCGCGCGACCAGTTGAGCGGGCCGTAGGAGTGGTTCCAGTTGAACGTCACGTCCTTCCCGCCGAACCAGTTCCACGATTGGTAGTCCACGACGGCGGCGCCGGCGTCGAGCCGGGCCGCGGCGGGCAGCGCCAGCAGCCCCACCGCCAGGACCGTGACCGCCGCCGCACCCGCCTCGCGCGTGCGCAGGCGCGGGAGCCACAGCCAGGCGGCGACGAGCAGGAAGAGCGCGAGCCCGCGGAGAAGCGGGGAGCCCGGGTCGTGCTCGGTGACCGCCGTGCCGTACAGGGCCAGGAGCACCACCAGGCCCAGGGCGCGCATCGCCGAGCGGCCCCGCCGCACGGGCCAGAAGGCGAGCGCCGCCGCGAGGGCGAGGGCGCCCGGCACGGCAAGGAGGATCACGAGGCGTACCCAGGACTCCTCCCCGTCGTAGGGCCACTCCACCGTACGGATCCCCGACAGGCCGCGGTCGAGCTCACTGCCCAGCTCGTCCCATCCACCCGGCCCCAGGAGCCGCACCGGCATTCCCGCGGCGGCGAGGGCGAGCGCGGCGCCGAGGAGCACGCTGACGAGCGCGGCGAGATGCAGCGCGGGCCGGGACAGCCCGGCGCGGGGCAGCGCCGTGAGAACGGCCGCGAGCCCGGTGACGGTGGCCACGACCGCGGCGAGGCGGAAGACGGGAGGGTCGGCGACGAGCGTGGCCCAGTGCCCGGCCGCGAACGCCGCGAGGGCCGCGAAGGCCGCGATCCGCAGGACGGGTTCGGGAACCTCGGCGATCCGCGCGGCGGCGGCCCGCTCCGGCCTCCCGGGGCTCAGTCGAGCGGCGGCCGCGCTCATGCCGCCCTCCCCGCCGTGGCGCGGGTCGCGCGGCCGAGCCGGCGCCCGGCGCAGCCGGCCACCGTGAACGCCACCGGAGTCCCCGGGGGCGCGGACGCCGCCGGCGTGACCAGCCAGCCGCCCCCGCCGGCGCCCCGCAGGAGCTCGCGCGGAGCGTCCATGCGGGCGCTGACCCAGATCACCGCCCCGGCTCGCCTGGCGCGCGCAAGCGGCGGGCGCGAGCCGCTCGGGCCGACAAGCGCCAGGCGTGCGTGGACGGCGGCCCAGGCCCCCAGATCGGGCGCCAGCGCCACGGGACGCCGGTCGCCCGGCAGCAGCAGCGCACAGCCCTCGCGCCGCGCGAGGTGCACGCACAGCGAGGCCGCGGCACGCACCGCCATGTCCAGCGCCTCCGGGGTGGGCGGCAGTGTGGCGTCGAGCACCACGAGCGGCGAGGAGTCGGCGTCGGCGGTCAGCCGGCGCTCGAGCATCTCTCCGCTGCGCGCCACCGCGGGCCAGTGGATCCGGGTGGCCGGAGTGCCCTCGCGGTAGGGGCGCAGGCCGTCGAGATCGAGCTCGGCGGCCGAGCCGTCCATGCGGCCGCGCAGCGTGGGCCGCCCGCCCCCGCCGTCGGGAGCCGCGCCGGCGCCGGCGCCGCCCGAGCCGGGCCCGGCGAGCACCACGGGCTCCACCCGCGGAAGCACGAGCAGCTCCGCCGCCTCGCCGCCGCCCGGTAGCTCGCGCACGGCCAGCCGCAGCGGATCCCGGATCGTGAGCGACCCGGTGTCGAGCACGCGCTTCCCGCGGCGGGAGAAGCGCACGTCGATGCGCACCCTGCGCGGGGCGCGCCCGCCGAGCGGAACGGCCTCGGCGAGCAGCGGGTCACGGAGCTCGCCGCCGGGCGGCGGAAGAAGGCCCGGGCGCAGCTCGAGCAGGAGCGGGTAGGGCTGCTCCTCCTCCACCGTCGGCGGGCCGGGCGCGCGCATGATGCCCGCGCCGCTGGCGGCCAGGGCGACCCAGCCCGCGGCGCCGAGCGAGAGCAGGAGCAGCGACACCGCCGGCACCCACAGCGACGCGGTGTCGAAGAGCACCGCGACGAGCGCCATCATGGCGCCGAGCAGGGCCGCTCCGGCGGCCCGCCTCATTCGCCTCGGTGGGCCCCGTCGCTGTTCACAGGGCGGGCACCCTGTCGAGGGCATCCCTGACGACCTCCGCGCGATCGTCGCCCGCGGCCTCCGGCGCAAGCAGGAGGCGGTGGGTGAGCACCGTCGGCGCCAGGGCCTGGACGTCGTCGGGCAGCGCGTGGTCGCGGCCGTCGAGGGCCGCGAGCGCCTTGGCGGCGCGGAAGAGCATCAGGCCGGCGCGCGGGCTGGCGCCCAGCTCGACCCGCGAGTCCTCGCGGGTGGCGTCGAGCACGGACACGATGTAGCGCCGCAGCGCCTCGCTTCCGTGCACGGCGGCGACCCCCTCCTGCGCGGCGAGCACCTCCCCCACGCCCGTGACAGGCTCGAGGTCGAGCACGCGGTCGCTCGCCGAATGCTCGCCGAGCATGTCCTTCTCGTCCTCGGCCGAGGGGTAGCCGAGGGAGACGCGGACCATGAAGCGGTCGAGCTGCGCCTCGGGCAGCGGGTAGGTGCCCTCGTACTCGATCGGGTTCTGGGTGGCGAGCACGATGAACGGCCTGGCGAGGTCGTGGGTGTGCTTGTCCACCGTCACGTGGCGCTCCTGCATGCACTCGAGCAGCCCGGACTGGGTCTTGGGAGAGGCGCGGTTGACCTCGTCCACCAGCACGACGTTCGCGAACACCGGGCCGGGCCTGAACTCGAACCGCCCCTCGCGCTGGTTGAAGACGTTGGTGCCGACCACGTCCGCGGGCAGCAGGTCCGCCGTGCACTGGACGCGCGCGTACTCGGCGTCGATCGATCGCGCGAGGGCCCGGGCGAGCGCCGTCTTGCCGACGCCGGGGTTGTCCTCGATCAGCACATGGCCCTCGGCCAGCAGCGAGACGATCACATCCGTGACGGTCTCCACCGGTGCCTTCACCGCCCGCCCGACGTTGTCTCGCAGGCGACCGGCCAGCTCCGCTACCGCCCGGGGGTCGAGTTTCGGAGCCGTGGCCATCGACACGATGGTAGGGGACCACAAAGGGGGCGAACACGCCCCCCTTTGCAACCCCCCGAACGGCGCTGCGCGCCTAGCTTGGCTCCTCCGCGCCCACGAGGATGCGCACGGCCTCCTCGGGGTCGGGCGCCCTCATCACCGTCTCGCCGACCAGCACGGCGTCCACCCCCACCCGCTCGAGCTCCTCGATCTGCTCGCGGTAGACGATGCCCGACTCCGACACCACGGTCTTCCCCGCGGGAACGTCGGCCAGCAGGTCGAACGTGCGCGAGATGTCCACCGAGAAGTCGTCGAGGTCGCGGTTGTTGATGCCGATCACGTCGGCGTCCACGTTCAGCGCCGCCTCCAGCTCCTCCGGCTGGGAGATCTCGACGATCGCGTCCAGGTCCAGCTCGCCCGCGGCCGCGTAGAGGTCGGCCAGCTCGCCCTCCCTCAGCGAGCCGACCACCAGCAGCACGGCGTCGGCCCCCGCCGCCTTCGCCTCGTGGAGCATGTACTCGTCCACCGTGAAGTCCTTGCGGAGGATCGGCAGCGCGGTGGCGGCGCGGGCCTCGCGCAGGTCGTCCAGCGAGCCGCCGAAGTGAGCCTCCTCGGTGAGGATCGAGAGGGCGGCCGCGCCGCCGCGCTCGTATGCCTGCACGATCTCCGCGCAGGAGGCCCTCGGCCCGGATCTCGCCCGCCGAGGGCGAGCGGCGCTTGTGCTCGGCGATCACCGAGGTGCCCGGCCGAGCCAGCGCCTCGGCAAACGGACGGGCGTCCTCGGGGCGGCCCTCGGTCGCGCCTCAAGCTCCGCCAGCGGGCACCGCCCGCCGGCGGCGCTCGAGCGCCTCGCGCGTGGCCTCCACGAGGCTTTCGAGCCGCGGCGTTCACGCCGCCAGCTCCTGCGTGCGCGCCACGAACCGCTCGAGCACGTCGCGGGCGGCGCCGGAGTCGATCGCCTGCTCGGCGCTGCGCGCGCCGGCCTCGATCGAGTCCGCCCTGCCTCCCACGTAGATGGCGGCCCCCGCGTTCAGCACCGTGAGGTCGCGCTCCGGCCCCGTGGACCCGTCGAGCACGCGGCGCGCGATGCCGGCGTTCTTCTCGGGCGTGCCGGCCGCCACGCGTATCCTGAGGCGCGCTGGTCAGCCCGACCGACTCCGGGCTCACGGTGTGGGCCTCGATCGTTCCGCCGCGCAGCTCGACGACGTGCGTCGGGCCGGACACGCTCAGCTCGTCGAGCCCGTCGTCGCTCGCCACCACGAGCGCGTGATCGCATCCGAGCTCGCCCAGCGCCGCGGCCATGATGTCGAGGAAGCGCCGGTCCGACACCCCGATCAGCTGCCTGGTGGCGCCCGCCGGGTTGGTGAGCGGGCCGAGGAAGTTGAAGATCGTGCGCACGGCCAGCTCCTTGCGCACCGGGCCCACGTGCTTCATCGCGGGGTGATGCGCCGGGGCGAACATGAAGCCGAAACCGATCTCGTCGATGCAGGTCGGCCACCCCGTCCGGGTCGAGGTCGATCCGCGCGCCCAGCGCCTCGAGCACATCCGCCGAGCCGGACCGCCCGGTCGCCGAGCGGTTGCCGTGCTTGGCCATCCGGCACCCCGCACCCGCGGCCACGAACGCCGCGGTGGTCGACACGTTGAAGGTGGGCCTCCCTCCGCCGGTGCCGGCCGTGTCCACCAGGTCGTCGTGGGAGGGCTCCACCCGGACCGCGAGATCCCGCATCGCGCGCGCCATGCCCGCGATCTCCCCGACCGTCTCTCCCTTGCTCCGGAAGGCGATCAGCAACGCCGGCGGTCTGGGCCTCGGAGCCGCGGCCCTCCATCACCTCGCGCAGGCAGGCGGTGGCCTCGTCGGCGGTGAGCGCCTCGCCGCGGCAGAGGCGGTCGATGGCTTCGGTGAGGACGGGGTTGGGGGGCATCAGCTGCGGAGGAAGTTCCGCAGTATGTCCAACCCCTCACCCGTGAGCACGGACTCGGGGTGGAACTGGACTCCCTCGGCCGGCAGCTCGCGGTGGCGGATGCCCATCACCGTGTCTCCGTGCGAGGCCGAGCACTCGAGCTCGGCGGGGAGGTCGGGATCGCACGACGAGCGAGTGGTATCGGCCCGCCACCAGCGGCGTGGGCAGGCCCTCGAAGATCGTCCTGCCGTCGTGCTCGACCTCGGCCGTCTTGCCGTGCACCGGGTCGCCGCGCACGACCTCGCCGCCGAACGCGCTGGCCAGCGCCTGGTGGCCGAGGCACACCCCGAGCACCGGGGTGCCCGCCTCCGCGAAGCGGCGGATCGCCGCGCTCGACACCCCGGCCTCCGCGGGGGTGCACGGGCCCGGCGACACGATCAGGCGCTCCGCGCCCCGGTCGAGCAGCTCGTCGACGGTGGCCGCGTCGTTGCGCACCACCTCCGGCTCCGCGCCCAGCTCGCCCAGGTACTGCACGAGGTTGAACGTGAACGAGTCGTAGTTGTCGACGACGAGGATCGCTCATGCCCAGTCCCCCTGGGCGCAGGCCAGCTCGATCGCGCCGAACACGGCGCCGGCCTTGTGCTCGGTCTCGCGCACCTCGTAGCCCGGCTCCGAGTCGGCCACGATTCCGCCGCCGGCCTGCACGTGCACGCGCCCGTCCTTCACCAGCGCCGAGCGGATGTAGATGCAGGTGTCCAGGTCGCCGGTGTAGGAGAGGTAGCCGACCGAGCCGCCGTAGGGCCCGCGCCGCACGGGCTCCAGCTCGTCGATGATCTGCATCGCCCGGATCTTGGGGGCTCCCGAGAGCGTGCCGGCCGGGAGCGACGCGCGGAGCGCATCCATCGAGGTCACGTCCTCCCGCAGCGTTCCCGAGACGGAGGAGACGATGTGCAGGACGTGCGAGTAGGTCTCGACGACCATCAGCTCGTCGACCGAGACCGACCCGTACTCGCACACGCGTCCGAGGTCGTTGCGGGCGAGGTCAACGAGCATCACGTGCTCGGCGCGCTCCTTCTCGTCGGCCAGCAGCTCGTCGGCGCGCTCGAGGTCGCGCGCCGCGGTGTCGGCGCGCGGGCGCGTACCCGCGATCGGCCGCTGCTCGGCGCGGCGGCCCGTGACCTTCACGAGCGACTCGGGCGAGGCGCCGGCGATCTCGAAGTCCTCGAAGTCGAGGAAGTACATGTAGGGGCTCGGGTTGATCGCCCGCAGTCCGCGGTAGATCGAGAAGGCCTCCACCGGCGCGTCGGCGCTCCAGCGCTGGCTCGGCACGACCTGGTAGGCGTCGCCCGCGCGGATGTACTCCTTGCACCGCTCCACCGCCGCCGCATAGCCGTCGGAGCCGACGTTGCTGGTGAACGCGGGCGGGTCGCGTGGCTCGGCCTGCGCGCGCGGCGCGGGGGCGGCCAGCCGCTCGCGCACCTCGGCGATCGCCACCGCGGCCTCCCCGTAGGCGCGATCCACGTCGTCCTCCACGAACACGTTCGCGAGGATCGTGACCTCGTGGCGCAGGTGGTCGAAGGCCACCAGCACGTCGCTCACCATCAGCGCCATGTCCGGCGTGCCGACGTCGTCGGGGTTCCCCTCGCCGACGGTGGGCTCGGCGTGGCGCACCAGGTCGTAGCCGAACAGCCCGACGGCCCCGCCGGCGAACGGCGGCAGGCCCTCGAGCGGGGCGATCCGGTAACGGCGCAGCTCCTCGGTGACCACCTCGTAGGGGTCCCCGAACGCGCGCGGCTCGCCGTCCACGGTCAGCTCGCCGCGCTCGAGGCGGATCACCGCCCGCGGGCGGCAGCCGAGGAAGGACCAGCGCCCGAACCGCTGTCCCTGCTCTGCCGACTCGAGGAGGAACGACGGCCCGTCGCCGCGCAGCTTGAGGTAGGCGGAAACGGGCGTCTCGGTGTCGGCGACGTAGGTGTGGCGCAGCGGCACGAGCGTGTGCTCGCGAGCCAGCTCGCGGACCTCGGCGAGCGAGGGCCTGACCTCGATCCCCGAGGGCTCAGCGACGACGGGCATTCAGCACCTCGAGCGCATCGCGGAGGCCCAGGCCACGGGACGCCATCAGCACGGCCAGGTGGTAGAGCACGTCGGCGGCCTCCTCGGCCACGCGCTCGTCGGGCTCGCCCGCCGCCGCCCGGGACACCTCATCGGCCTCCTCGCGCACCTTCTCGCCGATCCGGGGCGGGTCGGCCAGCAGCTCGGCGGTATAGCTCGACGCGGCGTCGCCGGCGGCCTTGCGCTCGGCGATCGTGCGCTCGAGCGTGGCGAGCGCCTCCCCGGGCTGCAGCTCCATCTCCCCCCGGTGGAAGCACGTGCGCTCCCCCGTGTGGCAGGCGGGGCCGGCCGGGTCCACGAGCGCCACCAGCGGCGTCCTCGTCGCAGTCGTAGCGCAGCGCCCGCAGGCGCATCGTGTTCCCCGACGTCTCGCCCTTGCGCCACAGCTCTCCGCGCGAGCGGCTCCAGAAGTGCACCTCTCCCGTCTCTCGCGTGCGCGCGAGGGCCTCCTCGTTCATGTAGGCGAGCGTGAGCACCTCGCCGGTGCCGGCGTCCTGCATCACGCATGGGACGAGTCCCTCGTCGTCGAAGCGGATCGAGTCCACGTGTGGAGTTTGGCAAGGGGGCGAGTTTCGCTCTCGGCAGCCCTTCACGGGCATGCCTCCGGGACGAGCATTCAGAAACGCGACGAGCTGCCACGAACGTGAATGAGGGTCGCCCGGACGCGTGGATCGCGGAGATGGTCGCCCACCAGTACGGGGTCATCTCGCTCGCCCAGCTCGAGATGTCGGGCCTGCGTGACGCGGCGGTCCGGGCGCGGGTCCGAAGGAGCCGGCTGCACCGCGTCCACCGCGGTGTGTACTCGCTGGCGCCGCCCCGGCTCCTGTCACCGAGCGGACGCGCGATGGCCGCCGTGCTCGCGGCGGGACCGCAAGCCGTCCTGTCGCATGGGTCGGCCGCTTGGTGGTGGGGCCTGGCGGCGCGTCCCGGCGGGCGGGTGCACGTCACGCGCCCCGGTACGGCGACCCGCCGGAAACCGGGTTTCGTCGTACATGGCGCACGGGCGCTCACCCGGCGCAATCGGTGCATCCACGAGCGCATGCCCGTCACCTCGGCGGCGCGAACCCTGTTCGACCAGGCCGCCACGGCGAATCGCGATGAGCTCTCCAACCAGCTCGACACGGCGATCGAGCGGCAGCTCTACGACCACGGCGAGATGGAGGCACTTCTGACTCGCCACTCGAGGGCTCGTGGAAGCCCTCTGCTCAGAGACATCTTCCGGAGCTGGCAGCCACCGGCATTCACGCGCTCCGGCGGGGAGAAGATCCTCCACAGGCTGATCCGAAGCGCCGCGTTGCCGTCGCCCAGAGTCAACATGCAGTTCCACGGCTACGAGCGCGACTTCTGCTGGCCGGAGCGCGGGCTCGTCGTGGAGTACGACGGGTGGGACGGCCACAAGACGCGCACACAGCAGGAGGTGGACCGAGTGCGCGACGCGACCCTCGCCGTCGTGAACGTGCGGGTGCTGAGAATCACAGGCCTACAGCTACATCTCCACCCAGCCTGGGTGAGGGCGACAATCGAGCGTGCGGTGGGTGCGTAGCCAGCTACTCGATGCCGAGCCGGTCGAGCAGCGCGTCGTCGCGGCGCCAGCCCTTTCGCACGCGGACGCGCAGATCGAGGTGGACCCGGTGCCCCGTGGCGGCCTCGAGCTCGGGCCGCGCCGCGCTTCCGACCGCCTTGACCATCTTCCCGCCCGATCCGATCAGGATCGCCTTCTGGGACTCGCTCTCGGCCCACAGGAGCGCCTCGACCCGCAGCAGCCCGTCCTCGCCCTCCCGCAGCTCGGCGATCTCCACCTCCACCGCATGGGGCAGCTCCTCGCGGGTCCGCAGCAGCACCTGCTCCCGGATCAACTCGGCCAGGTGGACCCGCTCGGGCTGGTCCGAGCGGTCCCCGGGCGGGTACAGCGGCGGTCCCTCGGGCAGCAGGCCCACGAGGTGGCCGACCAACTCGTCCAGCCCCGTGCCCTTCTTGGCGCTCACGGGGAAGATGTCGCCGTCGAGATTCAGCTCCGCCGCCTCGGTCAGCGCCTGCGCGGTGCGACCGCGGTCCAGGCGATCCACCTTGTTCACCGCCGTGACCGCGGGAACGCCGGCGCTCCTCACGGCGCGTGCGATGAAGCGGTCGCCGGGGCCCACGCGCGCCTGGCCGTCGAGCACGAACAGCACGGCGTCGGCGTCGCGGAGCGCGTGCTCGACCCGCTTCTGCATCCGCTCGGTCATCGGGTCGCGCGGCCGCTGCACCCCGGGCAGGTCCACGAGCACGAGCTGCCAGCCCTCGCCCGTCGCGATCCCGCGGATCTCGCGGCGGGTGGTCTGCGGCTTGTCCGACACGATCGCCACCTTGCCGCCGACGATCCGGTTCACCAGCGTGGACTTGCCCGCGTTCGGGCGCCCCGCGAGCGCTACGAATCCCGCGCGCGAGCTCATCGCAACGTGGCCATCACGCGGTCCTGCAGCGCGAGCATCTCGCCCGAGTCGGTCTCGTGGTCGTAGCCGCACAGGTGGAGCACGCCGTGCACCACTGCCTCGGCGAGGTCCTCCGTGTGCTCCGGGCAGACGATCACGTCTCCGAGCTCGCGCGGCGCCGCGACGTCGCCCGGCCCGTCTACCGGGAACGACAGGACATCGGTCGGCGCATCCAGGCCGCGAAACTCACGGTTCAGGCGCCGGATCTCATCCTCTTTCACCAGCCTGAGCGCAATGTGCCCGTCGACCACCTCCGCGGCAGAGAGCGCGGCCCGGGCTGCACCCCCCAGCCGCGCGGCGTCGCCGCCGATCACCTCGACGTCGATCAGGCCTTCTTCCGCCCCGCGGCCCGCAGCTCGGGCGCCTGCTTGTCGGCGTACTCGGTGTAGGCCTCGACGATCCGCTGCACGAGCTTGTGCCGCACCACGTCCTCCCCGCCGAAGCGCACGAACTCGATGCCCTCGACCTCGGAGAGGATGTCGCCGACCACCACGAGGCCCGAGCGCTGGTCCTTCGGCAGGTCGACCTGGGTGATGTCCCCCGTCACGACCATCTTCGAGTTGAACCCCAGCCTCGTGAGCACCATCTTCATCTGCTCGGGCGTGGTGTTCTGGGCCTCGTCGACGATGATGAAGGAGTCGTTGAGGGTGCGGCCGCGCATGAAGGCCAGCGGCGCGACCTCGATCACGCCCCGCTCCAGGTGCTGGTTCACCTTCTCGGGCTCGAGCATGTCGTAGAGCGCGTCGAACAGCGGGCGCAGGTAGGGGTCGACCTTCGCCATCAGGTCTCCCGGGAGGAACCCGAGCCGCTCGCCGGCCTCCACGGCCGGGCGCGTGAGCACGATCCGGTTCACCTCCCGCCGCTGGAGCGCCGCCACCGCCATCGCGACGGCGAGGAACGACTTCCCGGTGCCGGCGGGGCCGATGCTCACAGTGATCGTCTGGCGCCGGATGGCGTCCACGTACTGCTTCTGGTTCACGGTCTTCGGCGCGACCTTCAGGCCGCGGTGGCGCCAGACCACGTCCTCGAGGATGCGGCTGGGGCTCTCGTGGCGCTCGAGGGCGCCGCCGATCGCCTCGATCGTGCCCGGCGCGACCTCGTGGCCCTGGCGGACGAGGTCGGTGAGCTCGCGGACGACCGTGCGCCCCATCGCCACGTCCTCGGGCGCCCCGTCGAGCGTGAGCAGGTTGCCGCGCAGGAACACGTCGCAGTCGAGGTGCTCCTCGAGAGTGCGCATGATCGCGTCGCCTGGGCCGGCCAGCTCGGCGGCGACCTCGTTCGAGAGCTCGACCTGCTCGCGGGCCACTAGACCTGGAGCTTCTCCTGGACCACGCTGCTGACTCGGCGGCCGTCGGCGCGGCCCTTCACCTTCGGCATCACGAGCGCCATCACCTTGCCCATCTCCTGCGGGGAGCCCGCGCCGGACTCGGCCACGGCGTCCCCGACGATCGCGTGCAGCTCCTCGTCGGAGATCTGCTCGGGGAGGTAGGCCTGGATCAGCTCGGCCTCGCGCTCCTCGGTCCCGGCCAGGTCCTCACGGCCCGCGTCGCGATAGGCGGTCGCGGACTCGAGGCGGCGCTTGCGCTCACGCTGGAGCACCTCGACCTCGTCCGCGGCCCCGCCCTCCTTCGCGGCCTTCTGGAGCTCGGACACGATCAGCCGGAGCGCGCCCGCACGCTCGCGATCGCCCGCCTTCAAGGCGGCGGTGGCGTCCGATTGCACCTGTTCGAGCACTGGCATTAGGGTCAAGTGTAGGCCGCATGCCCCCGGTCAAAGTCGCCACCTTCGACTGCTACGGCACCCTCGTGGACTGGGAGGGCGGCGTAGCCGCGTTCCTGTACGACCTGGCGCGGCGCAACGGCGACGCCGACCCCGGGCCGGGCCGGGAGTTGCGCGAGCGGTGGGAGGAGATCCAGTTCGAGTGCATCCAGGGCGAGTACCGGTCCTACGCCGACGTGCTGCACGACTCCCTGCGCACATGGGTCGGAGAGCGCGGGTACCGCTGGAACACGCGTGAGGGCGAGGCACTCGAGCGCTCCATGCAGAGCTGGCAGCCGTTTCCCGACACGATCCCCGCCCTCGAGCGGGCGAAGCAGGCGGGCCTGCGCCTGGTGATCCTCTCGAACACCGACCGCCACATCATGGAACAGACCCTGCGCCAGCTCGCACCGGTGGAGTTCGACGCCGTGGTGGTGGCGGAGGACGTTCGCTCCTACAAGCCGGACACCCGGCACTTCACCCAGGCGCTCGACGTCTGCCGTGCGGAGCCACAGGAGATCCTCCACGTGGCGTTCGGCTTCAAGTACGACATCGGGCCGGCACAGGAGGTGGGAATGCGCACGGCATGGGTGAATCGCCATCGAGAGCCCCGCCGGGAGAGGAGCGGCCGGACCACGAGTGGCCCGACCTGTGGGGGCTCGCGGAGCTCGCCGAGAGCGCGTAGGGCTCGGGTCCCCGACCCCTCCATAGACTCGCCGCGTGGAGGACGGCAGCCTCATACTCGTCGCCGGGGCGCTCCTGGCGCTCGGGATTGCCGTATCCCTGCTGGCGGGCAGGGTCCGGGTGCCGGGCCTGCTGTTCGTTCTCGGCCTGGGGATGTTCATCGGCTCGGACGTGCTCGGGCTGGTCGACTTCGGCGGAACGCTGGAGGACGTCGAGCTCGCCAGGACGATCGGGATCGTCGCGCTCGCGCTGATCCTCTTCGAGGGCGGGCTCGCGGCGGGGTGGAAGGAGATCAGACCGGTGCTCGGCGTGAGCGTCTCGCTCGCAACCCTCGGGACGGTGGTCACGGCCGCCCTGGTGGGGTTCACCGCGTCGTGGCTGCTCGACCTCAGCACGCTCGAAGGGATGCTGCTCGGGTCGATCGTCGCCTGCACCGACAGCGCCGCGATCTTCTCGGTCTTGCGCGGGTCGAGCATCGATCGCCGCCTGGCGCGCGCGCTCGAGGGCGAGTCGGGCTTCAACGACCCGGTGGCGATCGTGCTCGTGCTCGGGTTCATCGAGTGGATCGAGCAGCCCGACTACGGGATCGCGGACATGCTGCTGCTGTGCGTGGGGGAGCTCGGAATCGGCCTGGCGATGGGGCTTGTGGTGGGCCGGCTCTCGGTGCTCGCCTTCCAGAAGGCTGACTTCTCCACTCCCGGGCTGTACCCGGTCGCATCGATCGCGGCGGCGGCGCTGGCCTTCGGGCTCGCCGACGTGGCCCACGGTTCGGGATTCATGTCGGTCTACGTGGCGGCGCTGGTGCTCGGGAGCGCGCCGATCCCCAGCCGCCGCACCGTCGTCGACTTCCACGACGGCCTGGCCTGGGTCAGCCAGATCGCCCTCTTCCTGACGCTGGGGCTCCTCGTCAACCCCGGGGAGTTCGGCGAGATCGCCGGCGAGGGGCTGCTGATCTCGGCGGTGCTGATCTTCGTGGCGAGGCCGGTCGCGGCGGTGCTGGCCACCTCACCCCTTCGGCTTTCGGCTCCGGGAGTCGGCGCTCCTGGGCTGGGCGGGGCTGCGCGGCGCCATCCCGATCGTGCTGGCCACCTTCCCCGTGATCGAGGGGGTTCAGGAGGGCGTGGACTTCTTCAACATCGTGTTCTTCGTGGTGCTCACCTCCACCCTGATCCAGGGCGCCACGTTCGAGCCGCTCGCCCGTGTGCTCGGGGTCACCACCGACGAGCCCGCGCTGTCTCCGCCCCTGCACGAGGTGGGCACCATCCGTCGCCTGGGCGCCGAGGTGCTCGAGTACCCCGTCGGGGACTCCGACAGGATCGTCGGGCTGCCGCTGAACCAGCTCGAGCTGCCGCGCGAGGCGCTGGTGAGCGTGCTCGAGCGCGAGAACGAGGCGCTCCTGCCGCGCGGGTCGACCGAGATCGAGGCGGGTGACCGCCTGCACATCCTCGTGCGCCAGGCGGTGCGCGACAGCGTGGAGGCGCTCTTCGAGCGCTGGCGGCAGGGGCCGATCGGCCGCCGCGAGGCGGAGCCCGTGCCGTCCCTGCCCGCGGGGCGGTCGCCGATCTTCAGCGTCAAGCCGTGGCGGCCCGAGATGGGCGACGAGGCCCACCCCACCAGCGTGGAGGGCGTCGAGGTCGTCCGCACGCTGCGCACCCGGCGCGAGGCGCCGGGCGCGCTCGTCGTACTCGCGGACGGCAGGTTCGCCGTGACGGGCGCCGGCGTGGTGGCCACCGGCGGGCCGCGCCAGCTGTTCCGATACTGCCGCGAGCGGATCCAGCGCGCGGATTCCGGCCCCGCCCAGGCGTGGTGGCAGGAGGTCGCCGGCGCGGTGACCCAGACCGCCGTGCGGTGAGGGGGATCAGCGGCCGAGCAGCAGGGCGCTCCAGCCGCGATCCGTCAGCCGCCGCCGCTCGCGCAGCGGCGCGAATGCGCTCGCGACCTCGTCCGCCTCCTCGGGGAGCAGTCCGGAGACGACCAGCGCCGCCGGGCGGTCCTCCATCAACTCGGCCACGCGCAGGAGCAGGGGGCGCATCAGGTTCGCGGTCACGACGTCCGCCGACGGCGATGGCTGCCGGCGCAGGTCGACCCGCTCGACGCGCGCGAGGGCCACGCCGTTGTCGCGCGCGTTGGCCGCGGTGGCCTCCACCGCCAGCCGATCCGAGTCGAACGCGCTGACGGGCTCGAAGCCGAGCCGTGCGGCGGCGATCGCCAGCACGCCGGAGCCGCAGCCGAGGTCGCAGAGCGAGCCGCCCTCGCCGGCCGCCGCGAGCTCCAGCAGCAGCTCGAGGCTGAGCCTGGTGGTGGGATGCGCGCCGGTGCCGAATGCCCGCCCCGGGTCGATCACGAGGTCGAGCACGCCCGGGCGGACGGCAGCGTCCTCCCACGGCGGCCTCAGGTAGAGGCGCCCGCCGATCAGCACCGGGGAGTGAAAGCGCTTCCAGCGCTCGGCCCAGTCCTCGGGGACCTCGGTGCCGCTCACGACCACCCTCACGCCGGCCACGTCGGCCTCGCCCTCGGCCAGCTCGGGTAGCTCTCCGGGCGCGCCGTACACCGCGAACTCGACGAAGCCCTCGCCATCCACCTGCTCGACACCGGAAGGCGCCAGCTCGAGCAGCGCCGCCAGCACCGGCTCGGCTTCCGCGGCCGGCGCCCGCACCGCCAGCCGGATCAACGAAGGGCCCGGCGGACCTTCGAGAGCAGCGACTCCCCGGCGCCGTCCCGGAGGTTCTCCTCCGTGACGCTGTCGCGCAGCTCGGAGAGAAGCTCGCGCTGGCGGTCGGAGAGGTTGCGGGGGATCACGACGTTCAGCACGACCCGTTGGTCGCCCCGGCGCCCGCGGCCGATCATCGGCATCCCGCGCCCCCGGAGGTTCACCACCGTGCCGGGCTGCGTGCCCGCCTCCACCTCGAGCTCCTCGTCCCCGTCGAGGGTCGGCACCTGGACCTTCGTGCCGAGCGCGGCCGCCGGCGCCGGCACGTCGACCACCGAGACCAGGTCGGCGCCGTCACGCAGGAAGCGCTCGTCCTCCTTGACCTGAACGAGGACGTACAGGTCGCCCGGGGGCCCGCCGCGCTCGCCCGCGTGGCCGCGTCCGGTCACCCGGATCCGCTGGTCGTGGGCGATCCCGGCCGGGATGTCAACGTCGAGCGTGCGCCTGGCGGCCTTGAGCCCTCGGCCCCCGCACGCGGTGCACGGCGTCGCGGCCACCTTGCCCTCCCCGTCGCACACGTCGCAGGCCTGGGCGCGCACCATCTGCCCGAACGCCGTGCGCGTCACGGCCTGCAGCTGCCCCGTGCCGCCGCAGCGCCCGCACGTCTCGATCGGCGTGCCGGGCTCGGCGCGGTTGCCGTGACAGCGCTCGCAGGACTCCACGGCATCGAAGGAGACCTCCACCTTCGACCCCCGCGCCGCCTCCTCGAGCGATATCTCCACGTCCACGCCCACATCGCCGCCCTGCACCGCGCGCGGGCCGCGCCCGGCCCCGCCCCCGAACGGGTCGCCCCCGAAGAACGCCTCGAAGATGTCCGCGAACGAGCCGAAGCCGTGGGTCTGGGAGGCATAGCCGCGCGAGTCGAGCCCGTCCCAGCCATAGCGGTCGTAGACGGCGCGGCGCTCGGGATCGGACAGCACCTCGTACGCCTCCGCGGCCTCCTTGAACTTCTCCTCGGCCTCGGGATCGTGCGCGTTCACGTCCGGGTGGAGCTCGCGTGCGAGGGTGCGGAATGCCTTCTTCACCTCGCGCTCGTCTGCTCCCCTGGGCACCCCCAGCAACTCGTACGCGTCGCGCCTCACTCGTCGTACACCTCGGCGACGAACCGGGACAGCTCGGCGGCGGCCTGGCGCACGGCCATGATCGCCTGCGGGTAGTCCATGCTCACGGGGCCGAGCACGCTCACCGCGCCGAGGTTGCGCCGGGCGAGGCCGTAGTTGGCCGCCACCATGCTGAGCGAGCGCAGCTCGGGAGCCGGGTTCTCGTGCCCGATCCGCAGATACACGTTCGACTCGGAGAGCGACGCGCGCATCACCGACAGCAGCGCGACGCGGCGCTCGAGCACGTTCATCAGGTCCGACAGCTGAGGTAGCTCCTGGAACCGGTGCTCCGAGAGCAGGCGGGCGGCGCCCTCGACGAAGAGCGTGTCTCCCGCGGTGTCCTCGAGCTCGGTGAACGCGGGCGAGAGCGTCTCGAGGAACGCCCGCTCGCCCGGATCGAGCCCGGGATCCGTGAGCTTGCCGTGCAGTATCCGCGAGCCCACGTCGAGCCCTCCGAGCGCCTCGTTCAGGTATTCGCCCGACCAGTCCACCAGCCCGGGGTCGAGCGGGCCGTCGTAGGAGATCACGCGCTTGGTGACCCCTCCCGTCGAGGTGATCACCACCACCATCGCCACCTGGGGCTGCAGCAGGAGCACCTCCACGCGGTGGATCGTGGCCGTCTCGATCGGCGGGGCGGACACGAGCGCGAGCAGGTTCGTGACCTGCGAGAGCTGCTCGGTCGTGGCGCGCATGGCGTCGTCCACCTCCCGCCGCATGTCGCTCAGCTGCAGCGGCCGGCGGGTGGCCGGCAGATCGCCGCTCTCGAGCAGCTCGTCAACGTAGAAGCGGTAGCCCGAGTCGGTGGGGACCCTGCCCGCCGACGTGTGCGGATGCTCCAGCATCCCGGCCTCCTCCAGCCGGGCCAGCTCGGACCGCACCGTGGAGGGCCCCCACGGCACGTCCTCCTGCTCAGCCAGCCACCTGGACCCCACCGGGGAGTCGAGGCGCTGATGGCCTTCTACGACCTTGCGGAGCAGGAAGCCTTGCCTTGCCGAGATCTGCATCGTTGCTAAGGGTACGTAGGCAGTCGTCAGACGACTGACGCCTGACTACTGGCCGAGCGCTAGCTCGGCCTCGGCGTTCTTGATGATCTGGTTGCCCGACTGCTCGGCGACCGTGTCGACCACCGCGGTTCCGTCGCCGGCCTCCTTCACCGAGCCGGTCACGACGATCTCCTGCTCGGGCATGCCCATCCCGCGGAACTGGACCGTGAGGCGGCGCAGCGCGCGCGGATCGCCGCCGGCCGCCGCGGTGTTCGCGCGGGCCACCTGGGCCATGCTGTAGAGGCCGTGGAGGATGTTGCTCGGCAGGCCGAACTGCTTGGCCATCTCCGCGTCGAGGTGGATCGGGTTGAAGTCGCCCGACGCGCCCGCGTAGCGGTGCGGGAGGTACTTGTCGGGGGTCACGCGCAGCTCCGGTACCGAGTCGCCTTGCTTCATACGCCCCTCACGATATTCGTCCACGTGGCCCTCACGACCTCGTCGCCATCCTGGTTCAAGGAGACCGACTCGAATACGTAGAAGCCCTTGCCGTTCTTCTCGTAGATCTCCTTAACCTCGGCCGTGGTCGAGATGGTGTCGCCCGAGCAGACCGGCTCGCCCCAGACGAACTCCTGTCCGCCGTGGACCATCAGCGCGAAGTTCATGCCCACCTCGGGGTCGAGGATCGCCGGGGCCATCGCGCCCGCGGAGTAGACCACCGCGAACATCGGAGGCGCCGGCACGTCTCGGAAGCCCGCCGCCTTGGCGGCATCGCGGTCGAAGTAGACGGGGTTCTCCTCACCCACCGCCTGCGCGTACTCGCGGATCTTCTCCTTACCCACCTCGTACTTGTGGGCGGGATAGGCCTTGCCCTGTGCACTCGTGTCAACCGGCACGGCGCGGCAGTCTAACTACGCAGGTGAGGCGATAGCGGATCCGGGTACGCATTCTGTGTGAACGTGATCCCACAGAGACACAACGGCACCCAAAACGGGGGCCGCACGCTCCGGCGACGGTTCGTCGCGGAGCCGCATTGCATCGCCGCGGCCCGGCGCGCCACCGAGGAGCTGGACGGCCTCGTCGGGCCCCAGACGCGTGCGGATGTCTCGCTGCTGGTGAGCGAGCTGGTCACGAACGCCGTGCTGCACGGCAGCCAGCGGCCGACCGACTCGATCTCACTGAGCCTCGAGGCCTGCGACACCGGAGTGCGGGTGATGGTGTCGGACTCGGGCCAGGGCTTCGCGGCGGACTCGCCGGCGACAACGAAGCGCAGGGACCGCCCGGGCGGCCTCGGCCTCGTGCTCGTCGACAAGATGGCCGAGCGCTGGGGCGTCATGGGCGACGGCCCCACCCGGGTCTGGTTCGAGCTCGCCGACTGCTAGTCCCCCTCCCTACTTGATGTAGGGCTTCGCGGCGTCGAGGACCTCCTGCATGTCCTTGGCCTCGTCGAAGGCCGCGTCCGCGATCGGCTCCCCGCGCAGGAACCGGATGATCGCCGCGTGGCGCGCCTCGACCTGCACGATCCCGCCGGCCGCGGCTAGCACCTCCTTCGACTTGATGGCGGGCGCGGCGCCGTTGTAGGCGCTGACCCCGAGGTCCTCGAAGGTCTGTGAGGTCTTCAGGTAGCTCGCCTCGTCGGCGAAGGCGTCGCCGAAGTCCACCCCGGGCGCCTTGACGGGCTTGCCGCCAAGATCCTTGATCGTCGCGGTGAGAGCGGTCCACGTGCTCGTCCTCCGACTCGCGGATCGTCGTCGTGACCTCCTTGACCTTGCCGCTCAGGCCCGGGACCTTCTCGAGCGCCTGCGCGTAGAACGCCGCCTCGAGGTACTCGAGCGTGAGCGCGAAGTTCAGGATGTCGACGTCTCCGCCGCCCTCCTGAGCGATCGCCTCGCGCACGAACGGTCCGACGGTCGAGAGCCCGTAGACGGTTCCCGCCGCGACGGCCCCCCGCAGGAGGAACGCCTCGCGGGTCATTCCCTTCACATCCACGACCCCCAGCTCGGGTGCCGCCAGCTTCATGTCAGACATCTGTCCTTCTCCTTTCGGTGGTCGCCCCGCTACGCGAGGAACGGCTCGACGGCCTTCAGGACCTCGTCCTTGGTCGCCGGCTTGGCGAAGGCGCCGTCGGGCAGGAACGGCTTGCCCACGAGGTCGTTCAGGAGCGCCGCGTGGCGCCCCTCGACGGTGTGGATCGACAGCGCCGCGGCGAGGATCTCCTTGCTCTTGATCTTGCCCGCCTCGGCGAGGTAGGCGGCGGCACCGAGGTTCTCGACAGTCGCCGCGGTCTCGAGGATCATGTCGGGACCACCGGCGATCACGGCGTCGAACTTCGTCGCCGGCTTCTTCGCCACCTCGCCGCCGAGCTGCATCGCGGTCGCCCGTGAGGGCCTCGACGTGCTCCTGCTCGCTCTGGCCGATCAGCTTCGCCGCGTCGACGACCTTCTGATCCTTGATCGCGCCCGAGTCGATCACCTGCTGGTAGAAGTCCGCCTCCAGGTACTCGAGCGTGAGCGCGTAGTTCACGATCGCCGCGTCGCCCCTGTTCGAGTCCATGCTCTCGGCGGAGGTGTCCCGGCTCGTGGCCCGACGCCGTCCTCGTCGTCGTCATCCCCGCAGGCGGCGATGAAGATGCCGAGGGCTCCGGCCGCGCCGGCGCCACCGACCATCTTCAGGAACCGCTTGCGCGACGACTCGTCCCGCTGCAGCTCTTCGAGTGCTCCCTGATCCTGTGCCATCGCTGATTCCTCCTCGATCGTTCCCCCTTGTGTTCGGGAGAGACCGAGGACGGATCAGGAATCCGGCCCCCTTGGCGCGTAGGCAGTCGGGCGGCGGGGCTAGGCGACTTCGCGCAGGCCCTGCGCCTCGGCGAGGGAGGCGAGCTTGCGCATCGCGTGCTCCTCGACCTGGCGGGTGCGCTCGCGGGTGAGGTTGAAGATCCGGCCCACCTCGTCGAGCGTCCGGGGCTGCTCGCCGAACAGCCCGTGGCGAAGCTCGAGGATGCGGCGCTCGCGGTACGAGAGGTTGGCGAGCGCCTCCGCCAGGCGGCTCCGGGTCATCTCCTCGGCCGCCCTGTCGAACGGCGACTCGGCGTTGGTGTCCGGGATCAGGTGTCCGAGCTCGGCGGCGTCGTCCTCGGCGCTGCCTCCCACGGGCTTGTCCAGGGACACGGGCGCGCGGGACGCGCGCAGCAGGAACTCCGCCTCGTCGGTGTCGAGGTCGACGTTCGCCGCGGCCACGATCTCCTCGATCGAGGGCTCGCCCTCGCCGACCGACTGGAGCCGGCGCTGCGCCCCGTCGAGCTTCTGGAGCACCTGGTTGATGTGGATCGGGATGCGGATGGTGCGGGACTTGTCGGCGATCGCCCGTGAGATCGCCTGGCGGATCCACCAGGTGGCGTAGGTCGAGAACTTGAAGCCCTTGCGGTAGTCGAACTTCTCGACGGCGCGCACCAGGCCGATCGAGCCCTCCTGGATCAGGTCCATGAACGGCAGGCCCTGGTTGCGGTAGCGCTTGGCGATCGACACCACGAGACGCAGGTTCGCCTGGGTCATGCGCTCCTTGGCGGCGAGGTCGCCGCGCTCGATGCGCTTCGCCAGCTCGAGCTCCTCGGGCGCGGTCAGGAGCCTTGTCTTGGCGATGCCGTCGAGGAACAGCTGAAGCGAGTCGAGGGTGGGATCCGGGGCGGGTTCTGCTGCAGTTCGCGTGGCCACGGCGGCGAATCTACGGCTGCGTTCTAAGGACGGCCTAAAACCGGCTCAGCGCTTGGTGCTGATCTTGCGGAAGCGGCAGCGCGAGGACTGGCCACTGCCGATGCAGCGCCCCACTACGCGCAGGCGGGCCAGCCGGCTGCCGGCCTGCAACAGCTCTATATCGGCCCCGAATGGAGGGTTGCGAACGCGCTGCGAGCGGCCGCGACGCCGGGTAGCCGGTGGGCGGGAGCAGCCTCACCCGCAGACCGTTGGAGAACAGCCTGCCGCTCTCGAGCGCCGAGGCATCCACCGAGGTCGCCTTTCGGAAGCCCCTCGCCCCCAGCGGAGAGCAGATCAGCTCGCACCGGCGGGAATCAGGCCGCTCGACCGAGTCGGAGGCGCGCTGTGCGAAGACCTCCGAGGCGGCCTTTGCGCCCTTCCCCGGTAGCCGCAGGCGCCCCGTGACGCGGGCCCGAACCGTTATCGGCAGGCGGCTCGAGCCGGTGCGGTGTTTGAGGGTCATCGTGAACACGGGCGGATCGGGGTAGATCAGGCGCCGCCTGCCGTCACGGCCGCGCCGGGGGCGCTTGAGCGTGACCAGCGGCGTGAGCGCCGGCCGCAGCTGGACGGTCTTCGACACGTTGGCGCTGCAGCCCGGATCGTCGGCCGGTCGCGACGGGTCCGTCGTGTCGACCACGCCGGAGACGGTGAGCGGCCCCGGAGTGTCGCGGACGAACACCGGCGGGTCGGACGACTCCGGGTCGCTCACGCGCCGCGCACCGGGGGCGGACGCGGTCTGCGAGTTGAGGAAGGTGTCCTCGCCGGTGCCGAGCGCAGTCACGGTCAGCTCGTGCG
Organism: uncultured Thermoleophilaceae bacterium; assembly: GCA_963722705.1. GTDB lineage: Bacteria > Actinomycetota > Thermoleophilia > Solirubrobacterales > Thermoleophilaceae > JAAYBF01. The sequence goes on from CAVRNY010000002.1 coordinate 170,721, forward strand.
TGGCATAGAAGGCGCCGCCGCCCGCCGGGTCGGAGACCTTCAGGCCCGCCTTCGCCGCGGGCGTACACGGGTCGCCGGAGCCCGCCGAGGCCACCCCTGGCAATGCCAAGCAGGAGAGACAGACGACCAGAACAGGGCTAGCGAGTCGCAGCTCATTGGTCAGTATCGCCTATCTCGAGCACAGAGAGAAATGCCTCCTGGGGCACCTCGATCCGGCCGACCTGCTTCATCCGCTTCTTGCCCGCCTTCTGCTTCTCGAGCAGCTTGCGCTTGCGCGTGACGTCGCCGCCGTAGCACTTGGCGATCACGTCCTTGCGGATCGGCTTCACCGACTCGCGCGCGATGATCTTCGAGCCGATGGCGGCCTGGATCGCCACCTCGAACTGCTGGCGGGGGATCTGCTTTCGCAGGCGCTCGGCGATGCCGCGGCCGGCGGCGTAGGCCTTGTCCTTGTGCACGACCAGGGACAGGGCGTCCACCTGGTCGCCGGCGAGCATGATGTCGAGCTTCACGAGATCCGAGGGACGCAGCCCCGTGAGCTCGTAGTCGAGCGAGGCATAGCCCTTCGTGCGCGACTTGAGCTGGTCGAAGAAGTCGAGCACGATCTCCGCGAGCGGCAGGTCGTAGTGCAGCTGGACCCGCTGCTCCGAGAGGAAGCCCATGTCCACGTGGGTGCCGCGGCGCTCCTGGCACAGCTCCATCACCGCGCCGACCGCGTCCTTGGGGCAGAGGATGGTCGCCCGGATGTACGGCTCGCGGATCTCCTCGATGCGGAGCCGGTCGGGCATGTCGGATGGCGAGTGCACGGGCACCACGGTCGCCGTCGGTGAGCTTCACCTCGTACTCGACGGTCGGCGTGGTCGCGAGCAGCTCCAGGTCGTACTCGCGCTCCAGGCGCTCGCGCACGATGTCCATGTGCAGCAGCCCGAGGAAGCCGCAGCGGAAGCCGAAGCCGAGCGCCTGGCTGGTCTCGGGCTCGTACGACAGCGCCGCGTCGTTCAGCGCAAGCTTCTCCAGCGCGTCGCGCAGGTCCGTGAAGCGGTCGGTGTCCACCGGGAAGAGCCCGCAGAACACCATCGGCTTGACCTCGCGGTAGCCGGGCAGGGGCTCGGCGGCCGGCGTCGTGCCGCGTGGTGAGCGTGTCGCCCACGCGCAGCAGCGAGACGTCCTTGATGCCGGTGATCAGGTAGCCCACCTCGCCCGCGCGCAGCGAGTCGACCGGGGTCATGCCCGGCCCGAAGAAGCCGATCTCGTCGATCTCGGCCTGCGTGCCGGTCTGCATCGCGACTATCGGGTCGTCCTTGCTCAGCTCGCCGTCGACCACCCGGACGTAGGCGACCACGCCGCGGTACTGGTCGAACTCGGAGTCGAAGATGAGCGCGCGCGGCGGGGCGCCGGTGTCGCCCTCGGGCGGATCGTACCCGCTGCGACGATCGCCTCCAGCAGCTCCGTGACCCCCATCGCCCGTCTTGGCCGAGATGCGGATCACCTCGTCGGCGGGCTCGCCCAGCAGCTCCGAGATCTCGCCGGCCACGCGCTCGGGCTCGGCGCCCGGCAGGTCGATCTTGTTCAGGGCCGGGATCAGCTCGAGCCCGGCTTCGACCGCCAGGTAGGTGTTGGCCACGGTCTGCGCCTCGACGCCCTGGGCGGCGTCGACCACCAGCAGCGCGCCGTCGCAGGCGGCCAGCGAGCGCGACACCTCGTAGGTGAAGTCGACGTGGCCGGGCGTGTCGATCAGGTTCAGCCGGTAGGTCTCCCCGTCCTGGGCCTTGTACTCCACCCGCACCGCCTGGGCCTTGATCGTGATGCCGCGCTCGCGCTCGAGCTCCATCGAGTCGAGCAGCTGGGGGCGGTGGTCGCGGGGGTCGACCGCGCCGGTGGTCTCGAGGATGCGGTCGGCCAGCGTCGACTTCCCATGGTCGATGTGGGCGATGATCGAGAAGTTGCGGATGTTCTGGGCGGGGCTCGGCACAGGCCCGTGAAGGTTAGGCGGGCTACGTCGAGCGGGGTACGGGCCGGGCATGGCGGGAAGCAGCCGGCCGGCAGGGGGCGCGAAACGCGGGTGTTCACGCTCGAGGTCGCACCGGGCGCTCGAGGCGGCGGCTCGGTCTGATCCTGATGCTCGTGCCATTCGCGCTGCGCTACGGCCTCGAGGACGGGGTCGACTTCTCGGGAGCCGCGATCTTCGTGTGCGGCGTGATCGGGCTGACGGCCACGACGCTCGGCTTCTCCGGCACGCGCGCCGGGACCGATCCCTCGGGGCGCAGCCACGAGACCTTCGACCGCATCCTCACCCTCGCCCTGGTGGTGTCCGCGCTGGTGTTCGCGGTCAGCGGCCAGGTGGGGGCGACGCTCCTGCTCGCCGCGGCGGCCGTGGCCTACGCTCGCGCTGGTCTTCTTCACGCGCTACAGGCCGCCGGTACTAGGCCCCTTTGCCTGTGGCCGGAATTGTCCGGTCATTGGCATTGCGGACAGCGCCGCCGAACCGGCATCATCGGCGCATGCCCTCACCTCGGCGGATCGTGCTCGTGGGCTTCCCCGACGCTCAGTCGCTCGACTTCGTCGGGCCGCTCGAGGTGTTCGGGGTCGCCGAGCGCCTCTCCCCCGGCCGCTACTCCACCGAGATCGTGGCGCCGGGCGGCGGCCCGTTCGTCACGAACAGCGGCCTGAACGTCACACCCGACGGCGCGACGGCCGCGTGCCGCGGGCCGATCGACACCCTGATCGTCGCCGGCGGGCTCGGGGCGTGAAGGCGGCCCTGCTGGACGAGGAGCTCGTCGACTGGCTGCGCCGGGGCGGCCGGGCGCTCGCGGCGGGTGGGCTCCGTCTGCACCGGAGCGTTCCTGCTCGCACGCGCCGGGCTGCTCGAGGGCCGGCGCGCCACCACCCACTGGGCCTCGGTCGAGCGGCTTGCCGACCCGCCATCCCGAGATCGAGGTCGAGCCCGACAGCATCTACGTGCGGGACGGCGACGTGTGGACCTCCGCGGGCGTGACCGCCGGCATGGACCTGGCGCTCGCGCTGGTCGAGGACGACCTGGGTCCCGAGGCGGCGCTCGAGGTCGCACGGTGGCTGGTGATGTTCGTGAAGCGGCCCGGCGGCCAGTCTCAGTTCAGCGCCCCGCTCGCGGCCCAGACCGCCGAGCGCGAGCCGCTGCGCGAGGTGCAGGAGTGGGTGCGGGCGAACCCGGCCGCCGACTGCTCCGTCGACGCCCTGGCGAGCCGCGCCGGCATGAGCCCGCGCAACTTCTCGCGCGCGTTCCGCCGCGAGGTCGGGATGACCCCCGCCGCCTGGGTGGAGGCCTCGCGGGTGGACCTCGCGAAGGGCCTGCTCGAGACCACCGCCGCCGGTACCGAGGCGGTGGCCGCGAAGTGCGGCTTCGGCACGGTCGAGACGCTGCGGCGGGCCTTCCGCCGGCGCCTGGGCGTGAGCCCGGGCGAGTACCGCGACCGGTTCCGCGCCGGCGCGCTGAGAGCCGCATAGACCCAGAACGAGGAGACACCATGGAGATCGCAATCCCCCTGTACGACCGCTTCACCGCCCTCGACGCGGTCGGGCCCTACCAGGTGCTCGCGGGGGTGCCCGGGCGCGCGGGTGCGCTTCCTCGCCGCCGAGCAGGGCCCCGTCCGCAGCGACAACCGCATGCTCACGCTGGTCGCCGAGGGCCGCTACGAGGACGTGCCCGAACCCCGACGTCCTGGTGGTGCCGGGCGGGATCGGCACCCGGGCGCTGCTCGAGCGACGAGCGCCTCCTCGGATGGATCCGCTCGGTGCACGAGACCTCGCGCTACACGACGTCGGTGTGCACCGGCTCGCTGCTGCTGGCCGCGGCCGGGCTGCTCGACGGCGTCGACGCCACGACCCACTGGCTGTCGCGCGAGCTGCTCGGCGAGCTCGGCGCCAACCCGGTGCCGGACCGCGTGGTCGAGCGCGGCAAGATCGTGCACCGCGGCGGGCGTGTCCTCCGGCATCGACATGGCGCTCGTGCTCGTCGACCGGATCGCCGGGCCCGAGGTGGCGCAGGCGATCCAGCTCGCGATCGAGTACGACCCCCAGCCGCCCTTCGACTCCGGCTCGCCCGAGAAGGCGCCCAAGGAGATCGTGGAGCTCGTCGCCACGGTGACCGCGCAGATGGAAGCGGAGGCGGTGGCGGAGCCCGCGGCGAAGGGCTAGCCGCCGCCGCCCGGCAGCAGCGCCCGGATCTGGCGCGCCTCGCGTATCCCGAGCATCCACACCGCTGCGGCGTACACGACGACACCGGCCGTGATGCGCCACTCCCACGGAGACGATCTGGGCGGCGAGCGAGCGGCCGAGCGCGTCGTCCAGGCCGTACCAGGCCCCGTAGGCGACGGCGCCCAGAAGGGCCGCGGCCGCGAGCATGCGGAGCGCCGGCCGAGATGATCGCGGTGCCCTCGATCCCGCCGAGCTCGCCCCGCAGCAGCCAGCCCTGCGCGACGCCATCACGAGCGTGCCCGCGACCGTGCCGATCACGATCCCGGCGATCCCGAACGGCTCGTACAGGGCGAGTGCCACCAGGGCGTTCACCGCCACGTTCACCCCGGCGAGCGCGGTGGTCGCCCACGGCCGCTGGAGGCTGAAGAACGTGCGCGAGAACAAGCAGGCTGACGCCCTGGAACGGCAGCGAGATCGACCACCAGACCATCGCGGTCGGTCACGAGGTCGGTGGCCTCCGCGCCGAACTCGCCGCGCTGGTAGACCAGGCGCGTGATCGGCTCGGCGAGCACGGCCATCAGCACCGCGCTCGGGATCAGCAGCAGGCAGATCTGCCGCACGCCGTTGGCCATCGTGCGCGCGGAGGTCGTCGCGGGCGCCCCGCGCGGCGAAGCGGGCCAGGGTCGGGAAGAGGATCGTGGCGATCGAGATCGAGAACAGCCCCTGGGGCAGCTGGTAGATGCGGAAGGCCTTGTCGATCGCCGCCGGCGCCTCGTCCGAGACGAGCGTGCCGAACAGCGAGTTGATCAGCAGGCTCAGGTTGATCAGCCCCGAGCGCGATCGTGACCGGCAGCATCAGCTTCAGCACCCTGCGCACGCGCTCGTCGCGCCAGTCGAGCCTGAAGCTGAAGCCGCCCTCCGCGACCCCGCAGCCACGGCAGGGGCAGCAGGAACTGAACGACCGTTCCCGCCAGCACGCCGATCGCGTAGGCGTAGATCTGGTCCTCCTCCGGGAAGCGCCGGGCGTGAGGCCCACGAGCGCCCCGATGATCACCAGGTTCCACGCCACCGGCGCGAGCGCCGGCACGCTGAAGTGCTCGAAGGAGTTGAGCATCCCGACCACGAGGCCCGGACAGGGCCAGCAGCAGGACGATCGGGAACAGCAGCTGGGCGAGCGTGACCGTCAGGTCGCTGGAGCGCGGGGTCGTCGTCGAAGCCCGGCGCGAACACGGACATGATCGGCTCCGCGAGCAGGATGAACGCCGCCGTGACCGCCCCGAGCACGAGCGCGATCAGGAAGAACAGGCTGGAGGCGACTCGGAAGGCCTCGCGCCGCTCGCCCTTCTCGAGCAGCTCGGTGAACACCGGCACGAAGGCGCCCTGGAGCGCGGAGTCGGCGAACAGGGCGCGCACGAGGTTCGGGACCTGGAAGGCGATCGTGAACGCGGACATCGCCCCCGTGACGCCGAAGTAGCTGGCCGCCACCACCTCGCGGACCAGGCCGAGCACGCGCGAGAGGCCCGTGGCGAACGAGAAGAAGGCGGTGCTCCGCGCCAGGCGGCCGCCGCGCTGGCGCGGGGTCTCCGCGGTGGGCTCGGTGCGGCACGGGTCGCGCTACACTACGCGGCCGCCGCTCCCCTGGGCGGCGTCTTCATCATATGGCCAACATCGCCTCACAAGAAAAGCGGATCCACCGGGCGGAGCGGGAGCGGGTCGAGAACCGCCGCTACACCTCCTCGGTGAAGACCTACTTCCGCCGCCTCGAGGCCGCCGTCGAGGCCAAGGACGCCGACGACCGCCGAGGCCGAGTTCCGCAACGCTCTGCTCGCGGATCGACCGCGCGGTTCGCAGCGGCGCCTCCACCGCAACACGGGCGCCCGCAAGAAGGCCCGCGCCGCGCGCCTTCGCGCCAGCGTCTAGGACCCGCGGGGAACCGGCGCGGGCCTTCCGCGCATTGTTCACACTCCCTGACGTTGCCCCCTGTGGGAGGGGGCATCCTTCAGCGGGGGAGGCATGGGGTGGCAGGCGATTCTCTGAGCAGACGCGAGTTCCTCGAGCGCACGGCGTACGCCGCCGGGCTGGCCGGCATGGCGGCCACGCTGCCGGCGGACCTGATCCTGGGCCAGGCGGCGCAGGCGGCCGCGCGGAAGTCCGCGCTGCCGAACCCGCGCAACCTCGAGATCGACCACTTCGTGATCCTGATGATGGAGAACCGGTCGTTCGACCACTACTTCGGCTGGCTCGGCCGCCGAGGCGGACGCCAGCCAGAACCAGTCCTACACCTCGCCGACCGGGGAGCAGGTGGCGACCCGCCACGCCTCGACCCTGGGCCAGGCCCAGTGGCAGGGATGCGGGCACCCCGACCCCGGGCACGGGTGGGACTCGGGCCGCGCCCAGCTCCGCGACGGGTTCCTCGCCGAGGACTCCGGCAACGACGAGTTCGCGCTCACCTACTACAACGAGGGCGAGCTGGGCTTCATCCACGACGCGGCCAAGGCCTACACGACCTACGACCGCTACTTCTGCTCGATCCTCTGCCTCCACCTGGCCCAACCGCTACTACAAGTGGTCGGCGCAGTCCGGCGGGATCGACGACAACACGCCGCCGGTCGCGACCGCCGGCAACCAGTGGGAGACGATCTTCGACCGCGCCATCCCGCGCGGCGTGACCGCGCGCTACTACAACTCGGACCTGCCGTTCTCGGCCGTCTGGGGCGCGCGCGGCGGTGCCGTGGACGAACCCGATCACGCGCTACTACGCCGACTGCGCGGCCGGGACGCTGCCGAACATCACGATCGTGGACCCGCCCTTCCGGGACGGCGGCGGCTTCGACGGCATGTCGGCCGACGAGCACCCGCTCGGCGACGTGCGGCTCGGCCAGGCGTTCATGGCCGACGTGGTCCGCGCGTTCGTGGAGTCGCCCTGCTACGAGCGCGGCGCGCTGTTCGTGATCTACGACGAATGGGGCGGCTTCTTCGACCACGTGAAGCCGCCGAGCGTGCCCGACGACCGCCAGACCGCGAGCCTCGACACCGACTTCGGCCAGATGGGCTTCCGGACGCCCGACGGTGGCCGTGTCGCCGTACGCGCGCCGGCGGCCGGGAAGGGGAGGCAGCTCACAGGTGCGCGTGGACCACGGGGTGTACGGCCACGAGTCGATCCTCAAGCTGATCAGCTACCGGTTCGGGCTCGGCGACCTGGTGAAGCGCGACCGCGAGGCGCGCAACATCGGCCTGAGCTTCGACTGGGACAACCCGGACTTCGAGGTGCCGGACCTGCCGGACCCGCAGCACATCGCCTCGGCGCCGTGCACCACGGGCGGCGGCGACGTGATCGACGAGACAGGGCTCGCACGAGAGCGACCTGGCGGAGCTCGAGACGCTCGCCGACCGTTTCGGCTTCGCCGTCGGTGACGGGTAACCGCACGAGCTGTTCACGAAGCCGGATACGGTGCGCAAGGCGCTGCTGGGGTAGTCGGTCGTCGGTCCTCGGTCGTCGGGGGCTAGGGTCGTGGCATGGAGACCCGGCTGCTGATCGGCGGCGAGCAGGTCGCGGGCGAGGGCGCCACGCTGGCGGTGGAGAACCCGGCGACGGAGGAGATCGTCGCCGAGCGTGGGCACGGCGTCCGCCGAGCAGGTGGACGCGGCGGTGGCCGGCGCGAGCGAGGCGCGCGCGAGCTTGGGCGGCGACCCCCGCGCTCGAGCGCGGGGAGATGCTGCACGAGGTGGCCGCCCGGCTGCGCGCGCAAACCGACGAGCTCGCGCGGGTGATGACCCTCGAGGGCGGCAAGCCGCTGATCGAGAACTCGGACGAGGTGGGCTGGACCGCGGCGGCGTTCGACTACTACGCCGAGATCGGGCGCAACTCCGCCGGGCGCGTGATCCCGCCGATCGAGTCGACCCAGCTGGCGATGGTGCTCAAGGAGCCGATCGGCGTGGTGGGCGCGATCGTGCCGTGGAACTACCCGCTGCTGCTGCTGTCGTGGAAGCTCGCCCCCGCTCTGGCGGCCGGGAACACGGTGGTGGCCAAGCCGTCGGAGATCACGCCGATCTCCACGCTGATGCTCGCCGCGTGCGTCGACCACCTGCCGCCTGGGCGCGGTGTCGCTGCTGGCGGGCGCGGGCGACGTGGGCGAGCAGATCGTGAGCCGACGAGCGCGTGGACTGCGTGGCCTTCACCGGCTCGGTCGACACCGGCAAGAAGATCGCGGCCCGGTGCGCCGAGCGGGTCGCGCGGATCAACCTCGAGATGGGCGGCAAGGACCCGTTCATCGTCTGCGCCGACGTGGCGGGCGACGTCGACGTGGCCGCCCGCGGCGGCGCCTGGGCCGCCTACCTCAACGCGGGCCAGGTGTGCACCTCCGCCGAGCGCTTCTACGTGCAGCGCGAGGTCTACGACGACTTCCTGAGCGCGTTCGTGGACCACACCCGGTCGCTGGTCGTGGGCGACCCGCTCGACGCGGCCACCGACGTCGGGCCGATGGTCTCGGCCCCCCAGCGCGGCGAAGGTGGAGGCGCAGGTCGAGGCCGCGGTGGCCGCGGGCGCCGAGCTGGTCGTCGGCGGCGACCGCGCGGGGCACGACGCCGGCCACTTCTACGCCCCGGCGGTGGTCACGGGCGCGCCCGCCGAGACCGACCTGCTGCGCGAGGAGACCTTCGGCCCGGTGGCGCCGATCGTGCCGGTGTAGTCGCTCGACGAGGCGATCGAGCTGGCGAACGGCACCCGCTTCGGCCTCGGCGCGAACGTGTACACGCGCGACCTCGCGACCGCGGTGCGCTGCATGCGCGAGCTGAAGGCCGGCACGGTGTGGATCAACGACCCGCTCACCGACAACGACGCCGGCCCGTTCGGCGGCTTCAAGCAGTCCGGGCTCGGGCGCGAGCTGGGCCAGGAGGGCCTCGAGGCGTTCCAGGAGACCAAGCACGTGCACATGGAGACGCGGATCGAGGCCAAGGACTGGTGGTATCCGTACGGCGCGTGAGCGCCGTCAGGCCGCGGATCGCGCGAGCGTGAGGGTCACGGCGGTGTCCTCGTCGAGCGTGCCGCCTCCGCGGATCTCGATCTCCAGGTCGGCGAAGCGGCACAGCGCCCGCTCGAGCGTCTCGCGGTCGGCGCGCGCGGGCCAGCGGCACGGCCTTCTTCACCTTCCACGGCGGAAGCCCCATCTTCGACGCGAGGTCCTTCTCCCCGACCCCGGCGTCGAGCAGCTCGACCACCCGGTGCACCTCGCGCAGCCGGTTCACGATCGGCCAGACGAACCGGCTCGCGCTCTCGCCCTGCGCCCGCAGCTCCTCGGCGAGCGCGATTGTCCGCTCCAGGTCCCCGGCGACCAGGGCGTCGGCCAGGTCGTAGACCTTCGGCGCCGCCTCGCCCGCGGCCACCGTCTCGACGTCCTCACGCCGTCGCCGTCGTTTCCGGGTGGACCGCGATCGCCAGCTTCTCCAGCTCGCGCGCGAGGCGCTGCTGCCCCGGCCCGACGATCCCCACGAGCGTCTTCGCCGCCTCGCGGGTCGAGCCCGAGGCCCTGCGCCTTGGCGTAGGCGATCACCCACTTGGGCATCTCCCACGGCTTCGGGGCGCGCGTACTCGCGCACCTCGCCGCCCGCCGCCTCCACGGCGTTCAGCAGGCCTTGAGCGGCTTGCCCCGCACGATCAGCACGAGCACCGTGTCCGGGGGCATGCGCGCCGAGCGCGTTCGAGAGCGGCTCGAGGGCTGCCGGCCTTCCAGGCGCTCGCGTCGTCGGCGAGGAGGTAGCGGGTGCCGGTGGCGAAGGTGAGCGTGGCGAGCGCCGCCGCGAGCTGGTCCGGGCCCGTCGCGCGGGCATCGAACGACTCGAGGCCTCCGGGCCCGAGCTCGGTCTCGGCGCGGCGTCGCAGGCGTGTGCGCCACTCGTCGATCTTCGCGTCGTCGTCGCCGTGGATCAGGTAGACGGACTTGAGCTCGGCCACGCGCCGCAGTCTAGGCGGGGGCCTGGATGGCCTTGCCTCGCCGGCGGTGCCCCAGTCCATAGCATCGCGTCGGTGTCCTCGCCGAACAGCCTGGACTTCTACGACGCCGAGCTGCGCGCTCACCACGAGCACCTTCGCGCCGCCTACGGGATCAGGCCCGGCGACGAGGTAGTCGACATCGGTTGCGGAACCGGGCTGACGACTCGCGAGGCGGCGCGCGCCGCGGCGCCGGGGCGCGTTGTCGGCGTCGACGTGTCCGAGCGCATGCTCGAGCGCGCCCGTCAGGTGACGGCGGCCGAACGGGTCGACAACGTCCGCTACGAGCTGGGCGACGCCCAGGTGCATCGCTTCGACCCCGCCGGCTTCGACGTCGCGATCAGCCGCTTCGGGACGATGTTCTTCTCCGATCCGGCCGCCGCGTTCGCCAACATCGCCGCCGCCGTTCGACCCGAGGCGCGCCTGGTGCTGCTCGTCTGGCAGCGACACGAGGACAACGAATGGGCGCGGGCGATCGACGCCGCGCTCGGCGACGCGGCGCAGCCACCGCAGCCGGGGGCGGACCTCTTCTCGCTCGGCGATGCCGAAGCCACCGCGGACATCCTCGAGGGCGCCGGCTTCGACCTGATGCGCTTCGAGGACGTCCACGAGCCCGTGCTCTACGGACACGACCTCGACGCCGTGCTCGCGTGGGTCCGCGGATGGCAGAACACGAGCGCGGCCCTCGCGAGCCTGAGCGACGGCGAGGCGGCTCTTACCGTCGAGCGCCTGCGCGAGACGCTCGCGGCGCACTACAGCGACGAGCGCGGCGTGGTCCTCGACTCGCGTTCCTGGTTGATCACGGCCCGGCGCCGCCGCTGAGCCCGAAGCGCCTCACCGCTCGGTCCGCACGGTCATCCCGCCTCCATCCACCCCCAGCCGCACCGTCCCGTGGCGGTCCGTACGGAACGTCTCGACGCCGCCCGTCCGCAGCGCCGCGAGCGTTGAGGGCGCCGGGTGCCCGTAGCTGTTCTCGCCCACCTCGATCGCGGCCACGCGCGGCCGCAGGCGGCGCAGCACGTCCGGGAGGCCGGGGTCGGAGCTGCCGTGGTGCGGGACCTTCATCGCGTCCACGACCGGCAGCGCGAGCGGGAGGAGCGCGGGGCTCTCGGCGTCGGCGGAGAGCAGAAGGTCGAAGCCGCCGGAGCTGACCAGCGCCACTACCGCGCGCGGGTTCGGGTCCTCGGGCGCCGGCCCCGGGGGGCGCGGCCGTGGCCCCAGCACGCGGATCGAGATGCTCCCCGCCCGCAGCGCGAGCGGCGCGGTGGCGGCCATGCGGCGCGCGCCACGGCGCTGAGCGTCGGCCGCCGCCGCCCTGAAGTCCGCATCCGCCGTGCCGTCGCCGCCGTCGAGGAGTACGTCGACCGGGAACCGCCGCGCCACCTCGCGCAGCCCGCCGTGGTGGTCGCGCGAGGCGTGGGTCATCACGAGCACGGAGAGCCTCCGCACCCCGGCGCGGCGCAGCAGCCGGGCGACCCTCCCCTCCGGCGGCCCGCCGTCGAACAGCACGGCGCTGCCGTCGGGCCCCTGGATCAGCGTCGCGTCGCCCTGCCCGACGTCGAGGAACGAGACCGTGAGCTCCGCGGGCGGCCGGCCGCGGCCCGGTGGCGTGCGCGAACCCGAGGGCGAGCATCGCCGCCACGGCCGCGGCGAGCCCGAGCCTGCGTCCCGCCGGCAAGCGCCGCCACAGCGCCCGCACCGGCTCGGGCGTCGATGCGCCCCGCGACCGTTCGCGCCGCGATCGCGCCGGCCGCCAGCACCCCGTAGGCGATCAGGACACCGCCGCGCGAGCCGAGCGGCAGCCCGAGCTGGCCGCCGGGAAGCTGCGCGAACGTCTCCGCCACCCACGCGAGCGCGCCGATCAGAGGCTCGAGCGCGGCCCCGGCCAGGCCGTTCGCGGTTGCGGCGAACGCTCCGGCGGGCCCCGCGGCCGGAGTGACCTGCCCGAGCGCGGCGCGGACCATGCCCAGCCACATGATCGGCGCAACCAGCGGGAGCGCCACGACGTTGGCGGCGAGCCCGGCCGCCGAGATCGAGCCGAAGTGGTGCGCGAGCAGCGGCGCCGTGGCGAGCGTGGCCGCGACGGTCACCGCGATTCCCTCGGCCAGCAACCGCGGAAGGCCGGACAGCGCGCCCCGCAGAGGCGGCGCGAGCAGGAGGATGCCCGCGACCGCCGCGAACGAGAGCTGCCATCCGGGATCGCCCACCGCGCGCGGGTTCAGCGCGAGGGTGATGCATGCGGCCAGCAGCAGCGCGTACCAGCGCGACGCCGGCCGGGATGCCAGCAGGGCAGCCAGCCCGGCCGCGCCCATCACCCCAGCCCGCTGAAGCGAGGGCCCCGCCCCGGCCAGCGGCACGTACACGGCTATGAGCGCGATCGTGCCGGCGATCCGGGCCGCCGGCCGGAGCCCGGCGGCCGCGAGGAGCGGAATTGCGAGCGCGGCGAGCAGCATCACGTTCTGCCCGCTCACCGCCAGCAGGTGGGCGAGGCCCGAGTTGCGGAAGTCGTCGAGCAGCGCGGGATCGATCGCCTCGTCCTGCCCCAGCACCATGCCGCGCGCCAGCGCCGCCTCGCGTGCAGGTAGCCCGGCCGCCAGCGCCCGCTCGGCGCGCGCCCGCGCGCCGTCGACCAGCCCTGCGAGCCCGCCGCGCGCGCCGCCCGTGACGCGGACGCGGCTCACGTTCAGCTCGCCCGCGAGGCCGCGGCGGCGGTGGAACGCGCGCACGTCGAAGCCGCCGGCGCGCCGCGGCGGCGGGCCGCGGATCGAGCCGGACACGCGGATCTCGGTCCCCGGCCCCGAACGGGGCGGCAGCCGGGCCCGCGGGGCGAACCGGGCCAGGAGCTTCGCCCCCTCGCGGCGGCCCCTCGTGATCCTGATCTCGGCGGCGTAGCCGAAGCGTCCCGGCCGGAGCGGAGTGAGCAGGTGGGCCGCGCCCTCCACCCGGTCTCCCGGCCGGAGCGCCGAGCCCGGGCCGTCGATCGCCTCGACACGCGCGGCAGCCCACCCCCACACCCGCGAGCAGGCCCAGGAGCACCGCCACGCCCGCGCGCGGTGCACCAGCCGCGGCGAGCATGGCCGCGAGCGCGCCCCCTCCCGCCGCCGCCAGCTCCACGCTGACCGCCCCGGCGAGGGCCAGGCCGACTGCGACCGCACCCAGCGCCAGGTGCCGCGCCCGGCTCTCCGCCGCCTCGCCGGTACGCGCCACCATCGCTCGGGCTCGCGTCACGGGCGCAGCGCCTCCTTCAGCGCCTCGAAGCGCTTCTCGCCGATGCCGTCGACCTCGCGCAGCTGCTCGATCGACCGGAAGCCGCCGTGCTCGTCGCGGTAGGCGAGGATCCGCGCCGCCAGCTTGGGACCGATGCCGTCGAGCGCGTCGAGCTGCTCGGCGGTGGCGGAGGCGAGGCTGAGGGTGGCGCCGGTGGCGCCTGCCGCTCCGGGCTCCACCGGGCCCGCAGCTCCCGCGGCCGGGCGGGCCCCGGCGCCGGAGCGGGGCACCACCACCTGTTGCCCGTCCTCGACGGGCGCCGCGAGGTTCACGGCCGCTACGTCGGCCCGGCGCGTAGGCCCGCCCGCTGTCTCGAGCGCCGTGGCGACTCGCGAGCCCTCCGGTATCCGGTAGAGCCCGGGGCGCCGCACCGCGCCCGCCACGTGCACGTAGAGGCCGCCGCCCCGCGCTCCCGGGCCCGCGGCCCGCGCGTCCTCCTGCGCCCCCGCCGGCCCCTCGACCCGGACCGGCGGCGGCGCTCCGGCGCCGGCGGCCCCCAGCAACCGCACGGCGGCGAACACGAGCGCCGCGGCCGCGGCCGCCCACGCGACCGCGGTCCACTTCGAGCGCTCGGGCATCCGGCCGAAGCTAGGGCGGCTCCACCGACAGCGGTGTGCGCAACGCGACAGGTCGGCTACACGGAAGTGACGATCCCGTCACCGGCGGGTCAGCGCACGTCGAACGACTCGAGCCCCTCGGGATCCTCCTCCGTCTCGTCGACCCCCTCGACCGACGCCCCCCGCGGCCCCTCCCGGCAGAAGGACACGAGCGCGGCCAGGGCATCGTCGTCGCCCTCGAACACGGCCTCGACGGCGCCGTCGGAGCGGTTCGTGACCCAGCCGGCGACGCCGCGCTCGGACGCACGTCGCGAGATCGAGTATCGGAAGCCCACTCCCTGCACGCGGCCTCGGATCACGGCCCGCACGCGCCTCACGCCGGCACCCCCTCCGCGATCACCCGCTCGGCGACGGCCCCGAAGGCGGCTATCGCCCGCTCGAGGTCGGCCTCCGGAGTGTCCTCTCCGGGAGCGTGGCTGAGCCCGCCGGTGGAGGAGCTGAAGATCATCGCCGCGGGCACGATCCGCGCCAGCTCCGAGGCGTCGTGCAGCGCGCCGCTCGGCAGCGTGCGATCAGACCCCGCCACCTCGCGGCATGCGTCGCGGGCCGCGGCGACGAGCCCCTCGTGGAACGGCACCGGCTCGATCCCCCAGATCCGCTCGGGCTCGACCGTGCACCCTTCAGCCGCGGCGCTGCGGTCCCAGAGCGCCTCGGCCTCGGAGCGCATCGACGCGAGGGCGCCGGGATCCAGGTGGCGCTGGTCCACGAGCAGCTCGGCTCGACCGGGAACGGCCGTGACGATGCCGGGCTCGCAGTCGAGTCTCCCGGCCGTGCACACCCCGCCGTGGCGCACGCCCACCTCCTGGAGGCCCACGATCGTCCGGGCGGCGGCCACGGCGGCGTCGGCGCGGCGGTCCATCGGCGTAGAACCCGCGTGGGCGGCGCGGCCGGAGAAGACGACGCGGTGGCGCTCCACCCCGGAGGTGCCGAGCACCGCGCCGCAGGGGAGCCCCTCCGCCTCGAGCACCGGGCCCTGCTCGATGTGCAGCTCGAGGTAGGCCCGGAGCTTCTCGCGTCGCCCGCCCCCGCCTCGGCCATCGCCTCGACGTCGACCCCGTGCGCCGCCAGCACGCCGGGGAGGGCGGCCCCGCCGGCGTCGGTCAGGCCACGAACCGCCTCCGGGTCGAGCGTGCCGGCGAACGCCGAGCTGCCGAGGAGACTGCGACCGAAGCGCGCACCCTCCTCGTCGGCCCAGTCCACGAGCGCGACGGTCCGCTCGGGTTCGGCCTCCGCCTCGGCGACCGAGCGCAGCGTCTCCACGGCGGCCATCACCCCCAGCGCCCCGTCGAGCCAGCCGCCGGCCGGCACGGAGTCGAGATGGGAGCCCACCACCACGGTCTCGTCCAGGCGGCCGGGCAGCTGCGCCCAGAGGTTGCCGGCGGCGTCCACCTCGACCTCGACCTGGAGCGGCTCCAGCAGCTCGCGCAGGAAGGCCCGGGCCGCCTGCCACTCCTCGGTCCAGCAGACCCTGCGCGCTCCCTCCGGCCCGCCGGTCAGGCGATCGAGCTCGCGCAGGTCGGCGATCGCGCGGCGCGGGTCCACGGGCTCACCCGGCCGGCTCGCGCCGCAGCGGCTGGGCGAGGCAGTGCGGCCCGCCGCCGCCCATCGTGAACGGCCACAGGTCGGGGTCGTAAACGGTGAGGCCGAGCGCGCGCAGGCGCTCGTTCAGCCTGCTGGCGCCCGCGGTGGAGACCACGCGGTCGCGGCCGAGCGCCATGACGTTGGCCCCCAGCTCCATCGCGTCGCCATAGGTCACCGGGAGCAGCTCGAGCCCCTTCGATCGCAGCCAGTCCGCGAGACCCTCGGGAGCCGCCTCCTCACAGATCACCGCGAGGCCGGGCGCAGCCATGCACGTGATCACGTCGATGTGCACGAAGTGCGGGTCGAAGGGCTGGAGGCGGACCTCCCAGCCGAGCTCCTCGAGCCAGCCCGCGGACCTGCTCGGCGGCGGGCAGCTGCGTGCGCTCCTCGCAGTGCCCGATAGGGCGCAGCGGTGCGCGGGCAGCACCACGTCGCCGCCCTCGAACGCCCCCGCCGTGACCATGTGCGAGACCGGGATCTCCGCACCCTCGTAGAAGCGGATCACCGGCGCATACTCGCCGCGGCGCCACCACTGGTGCATCTGCGTGACGATCGGCCCCTCGGAGCTCCAGATGCTGGAGTCGCGGGAGAACACCTGGTAGCGCAGCGCGGGGTCGGGCTCGAGCCGGTGCACGCGCACCCCGGCATCCTCGTAGGCCGCCGCCATCTCGGCGTGGGCCGCCAGCACGTCCTCGCGCCGGAGCTCGCGGCCGCTGGCCAGGGCGGCCTTCGAGATCGCGCTCGTGGGCAGCCACTCGAAGTGGTCCGGCGCGCCGAGCAGGACCTCGGTCAGCGGCGAGGTCTCGTCCTCGACCCCCCAGCTCATTCGACCACCACCCGGATCGTGTCGAGCTTGCGGTCGCTCGCTCCGCGCAGGCTGCCGCCGTGCTCGAGGGTCGTGTGGATGTAGTCGAGCGTCTCCGCGGTGAGCCGCTCGCCCGGCAGCACGTTGGGGATGCCGGGTGGATATGCGGCGAGGGACTCCGCGGCGATCCGTCCCACCGCGTCGCCCACGGCAACCACCTCCTGGTGGCCGAGGAACGCGTCGCGCGGGGACATCGCCAGCTCGCCCCACGGGGGCGGGGGCGCGAACTCCTCGCGGGTGCGGTCGCTCCCGGTCGCCCAGCGAGCCCACCGCGTCGCGCAGCGCCGCCACCAGCCGCTCGCCCTGAGGCGCGGCTGCCTCGGCCATGCCGAAGACGCCCACCATCACGTTCTCGCCGGCGAGCTCGAGCATCACGTCGCTGCGCTCGCGCAGGAGCCTCGCGAGCTCGTATCCCCCGGCGCCGGTGCCGCGCACGTCGATCGCCAGCCTCAGCGGGTCGTACGCATGAACGCCCGGCGCGCCGACAAGCCCCTCGTCGAGCACGTCGAGCCCGTCGATCTCGCGCACGGCGGCGCGCACGTCGACCATCGCCTCCATCGTCTCCGCGAGAAGCTCCCGTCCTCTTGTGGCCGCCAGCCGGCGGGCGGCGTCGAGCGAGCCGCCCAGCAGCGAGTTGGGGCTGGTGGACTCGACGAGGGTCACGGCCCGATCGACCACCAGCTCGTCGATCCGCTCCTCCGAGCCGTGCCCGAGGTGCACCATCGCGGACTGGGTCAGCGACCCGACCGTCTTGTGGGTGCTGGACACCACCAGATCCGCCCCGAGCGAGAGCGCGTGGGCGGGCAGGTCCTCGTGGAAGGCCATGTGCGCCCCCCAGGCCTCGTCCACCACGAGCGGGACACCGTGGGAGTGCGCGACCTCCGCCAGCCCCGCTACATCGGCCACCGCGCCGAAGTAGGTGGGCGACACGGCCGTGGCCCCGACCACGCCCGGCGTCTCGGCCAGTGCGCGGTCGAGCGTCTCGGGCGTGAGGCAGTGCGCGATGCCCAGCTCGGGATCGACCTCCGGGGCGACGAAGGAGGGCGTGAGGCCGGCGAGTATGCAGCCGTCGATCGTGCTCGAGTGCGCGTTGCGCTGCGCCACGATCCGCTCGCCGGCGTGAGCGAGCGTCAGGAGCGCCACGTGGTTGCCCTGCGACGCGCCGTTCACGAGGAACCAGGTGCGCGCAGCGCCCCACGCCTCCGCCGCGGCCTCCTGTGCCACGCCGAACGGCGTGGGCTCGGGCCCGGTGTCGATCCCCCACATGAGGGCGGGGATGTCGGCGGCGAGCGCGCCCACCCCGATCACCTCGACCAACCCGGGATCGGCCGCCGGACCTCCCTTGTGGCCCGGCACGTGCAGCCGCTCCGGATCGCGCTCGGCGTATGCGCGCAGCGCGTCCAGGTAAGGGGCTTCGCGCTGGTCTGGCATCGGCGCCGAGTCTATGGAAGGGGCCCGGCGCCGCTCAGCGCGAGCGCCACCGCTTCCTCCGGGCCGCGGGCGACCAGCACGCCGGCGTCGGGCTCGCCGCCGCGGGCGAGCTCCCAGGTGCCGAGCCCCACCACGCGCTTCCCGGCACGCAGGGCGAGCGCGATCTCCGAGAGCGTCCCGTAGGCGCCCCCGACCGCGATCACCGCGTCGGCGGTCCGGGCAACGATCGCATTGCGCGCCTCGCCGATCCCTGTCGCCACGGCCACCGTGACGTGCGGGTTCGCCGCGCCGCGGTCGCCTCCGGGCAGGATCCCGATGGTGGTCCCGCCCGCCCCCTCGGCCCCGCGGGACACCGCCTCCATCACGCCGCCGAGCCCGCCGCACACGACCACGGCGCCGCGCTGCGCGAGCAGCCGCCCCACCTCCTCCGCCGCCTCCAGCTCGGCCGCGCTCGCCTCGCCGGGGCCGATCACCGCGACGTGCACGGGCCCGGCCACGGAATCAGCGGACGACGAAGTTCACGAGCTTTCGCGGCACGACGATCGCCTTGGCGATCTCCTTGCCGTCGAGCCGCGCGGCCAGCTTCGCCGATCCGCGCGCTATGCGCTCCTGCTCTTCCTCCGACGCGTCCGCGGGCATCTCCAGCCGGTCGATGAGCTTGCCGTTGAGCTGCACGATCAGCTGGAGCACGTCGGCGGCCAGCAGGCTCTCGTCCGCCTCGGGCCACGGCTCCTCCCATACGCGACGGCCGGTCATCCGCTCGTAGACCTCGGAGCCCAGGTGGGGCGCGAACGGGAACACGAGCGACGCGGCGGTGGCGATCGCGAACGCGCACGTGGGACGGATCGGCGCTCTCGCGCTCCCTGTAGATCTCGTTGACCAGCTCGATCACGGCGGCGATCGCGGTGTGCGTGGCGAACCGCTCGGCCATGTCGCGCGTGACCTTGTCGATCGCCCAGTGGGCCTTGCGCACGAGCGCCCCCGGCTCGCCGTCCGGCTCGGACGGCCCATCGGGCGCCTCGTCGGCGGCGCGCCACAGGCGCGACAGGAAGCGGAAGAGCCCCTCGATGCCCTCGTCGGACCAGTCGCCCCCCTCGGCCGGGTGGCCGACGTAGAGGATGCCGCAGCGCGCCGCGTCCGCCCCGTAGCGCT
This sequence comes from uncultured Thermoleophilaceae bacterium, assembly GCA_963722705.1. Classification (GTDB taxonomy): domain Bacteria; phylum Actinomycetota; class Thermoleophilia; order Solirubrobacterales; family Thermoleophilaceae; genus JAAYBF01. Next base: position 189,793 of record CAVRNY010000002.1, read on the forward strand.
GCACGACCTCCTCGGGCGAGACCGCGTTCCCCTTCGACTTGGACATCTTGGCGCCGCCGCGCGTGACCATCCCCTGGGTGAAGAGGCGGTCGAACGGCTCCTGGACGTCGAGCAGCTCCATGTCCGCCAGCGCCTTGACGAAGAAGCGGGCGTACATCAGGTGGAGGATCGCGTGCTCCACGCCGCCGATGTACTGGTCCACCGGCATCCAGCGCTTCAGCACCTCGCGGTCCCACGGCGCCTCGTCGTTGTGGGCGTCGCAGTAGCGCAGGAAGTACCAGGCGGAGTCGACGAAGGTGTCCATCGTGTCGGTCTCGCGCTTGGCCGGGCCGCCGCACTTCGGGCAGGTCGTCGTGACCCAGTCGGTGGCGGCCGCCAGCGGCGAGCGCCCCTTCGGCGCGTAGTCCTCGATCTCCGGTAGCTCGACCGGCAGCTGGTCGTCGGGGACCGGCACGAGCCCGCAGTCGGGGCAGTGCACGATCGGGATCGGGCAGCCCCAGTAGCGCTGGCGGGACAGCAGCCAGTCGCGCAGCCGGTAGTGGATCGTGGGCTGGCCCTTGCCCTCCGTACCGAGCCATTCGACGATCTGGTCGAACGCCTCCCGGTTGTGGAGGCCGTCGAACCTGCCGCTGTTCGTCATCGGCCCGTCGCCCATGAACGGCAGCTCGTCGCCCCCCTCGATCACCCGCCGGATCTCCAGGCCGTACCTCTCGGCGAAATCGAAGTCGCGCTCGTCGTGGGCCGGCACGGCCATGATCGCCCCGGTGCCGTACTCCATCAGCACGTAGTCCGCCACGTACATCGGGATCTGCTCGCCGTTCACCGGGTTGGTCACGGTGTGGCCCAGGGCCACACCCGTCTTCTCACGGTGCTCGTGCGCGCGCTCCTCGGCTGATGCCGTGAGCGCCGTGTTCACGTAGTCGCGCACCTCCTGCGAGTCGCTCAGGCGCAGCACGTCGGGGTGCTCCGGAGCCATCACGAAGAACGTCGCGCCAAAGAGCGTGTCCGGGCGCGTCGTGAAGACCGGGTAGTCGGTGCCCAGCTCCTCGCAGTGGAAGGTGACCTCGGCGCCCTCGGAGCGCCCGATCCAGTTCCGCTGCATGGTCACGACGTGAGCGGGCCAGTCGATGGTCTCGAGGTCGTCCAGCAGCCGGTCGGCGTAGTCGGTGATGCGAAAGAACCACTGCTCCAGGTTGCGTGCCTCGACGACCGTGCCGCAGCGCTCGCAGCGGCCGTCGATCACCTGCTCGTTTGCCAGCACCGTGGCGTCCTTGGGGCACCAGTTGACGGCGGCCATGTCGCGGTAGGCGAGGCCCCTCTCGAACATCCGGAGGAACAGCCACTGGGTCCAGCGGTAGTAGCGCGGCTCATGCGTGCCGAACTCGCGGGTCCAGTCGATCGAGACGCCCCACTCCTGGAGCTGACGGCGAAACTCCTTGATCGAGGTCTCGGTGGACTCGCGGGGGTGCTGGCCCGTCTTGATCGCGTGGTTCTCGGCGGGCAGGCCGAAGGCGTCGTAGCCGAGCGGCTGCAGCACGCGGTGGCCGGTGCGACGGCGGAAGTGCGCGATCGAGTCGCCCACCGAGTAGACCTTCAGGTGCCCGATGTGCGGCTCGCCCGAGGGGTAGGGAAGCATGGTGAGCACGTACGCCTTGGGCCGTTCGTCGGGCTCGTTGGACACCTCCCAGGTCCGTTCAGAGGCCCAGACGTCCTGCCACTTGGGTTCGATCTGCTTCGGGTCGTAGCGGTCCATGAGAGGGCAGGCAGGTTACCTTCGGCCCGTGGGCGCGCCCGACCCGGACCTCTACACCACCCGTCGCGCGGAGCTGGACGGCGTGGAGCTGGCCTACCTGCGCGAGGGCGCCGGCGGCTATCCGCTCCTGCTGATCCACGGCTGGCCCGAGACCAAGCGGATCTGGTGGCGCAACATCGAGCCGCTCGCCGAAGCCGGGTTCGAGGTCATTGCGCCCGACCTGCGCGGCTTCGGCGACTCCGGGCTCGCCCCGGACGACCGCTACGACGTGGCCGCCCACTCCGCGGACATGGAGGCGCTGGTGCGCGGCGAGCTCGGGCACGAGCGGTGTGTGGTCTGCGCCGGGGACCTCGGCGGCGTGGTGGCGCAGGACCTGTCGCTGCGGCTCGAGGGACTGGTGGACCGGCTGGTCCTCTTCAACACGATCCCGCCCCTGCTTCCGGACAGCCCGCGCGGCCTTCCCCGCGAGATGCGGATGGCGGCCGACTACTTCGTGCGCCAGTCGAAGGACGCGGACGGCCTCGCGGCGGAGCTGGACACGCCGGAGAAGCGCCGCGCCTATGTCGCGCAGATGTACGGCCCGCGGTTCTGGGCGGCGCCCGGCGCGTTCTCTCGCGAGGACGTGGACTTCATGACGGAGCCGTTCGGGGATCCCGAACGCTTCCGCGCCTCGATCGCCAACTACGAGTACGCGGGTGGGCCGCGGACGGCGCCGGAGCCGCCGAGGCTGCTCGAGCCCAACCCGCTCCGGGCCCTCGTGCTCTACGGGCCCGAGGACCACGTGATACCGCGCGACTTCCCGCAGCGCATGGAGGCGGCCTTCCCCGAGATCGTGGGGACGTTCGAGGTGGCCGGCGCCGGCCACTTCCTGATGTGGGAGCGCGCTGGTGTCCTGAATCGTGCAATCGACGCCTTCTGCCGGGACCTGCTGCCACAATCTGGGGTGCCATGAGCGATCCCTCACGCTCGCGCGCATCCGAGCTGGCTGCCGAGAAGGTCGAGCAGATCGTCACGGCGGCAGGCGAGGCCGCCGAGCAGATCCGCGAGAGCGCGCGGCTCGAGCAGCAGGAGCTGCGGAAGCTGGCCGAGAAGAACGCGGACGAGATCCGTGCCGAGGCCCGCCGCGACGCGGAGACCGACCTGAACCAGGCCCGCAAGCAGGCGATCCTGTACGGCCAGGACGCGCGCCGCGAGGCGGAGGAACTGGTGACCCAGGCCAAGAAGGAGTCGGACCAGATCCGCGAGCAGACCCGGCGCGCGGTCGACGGCCGCGTGGCCGCCGCCGAGAAGGCCGCCGCTGAGGTGCTGGAGGAGGCCCGCGCCCTCTCAGGTGGCCTCCACCACCTCGGGCGCTCGCTCGAGGCCCAGGCGGACAAGATCCTCAGGGACGTGCAGGCCGCACACAAGCGCATGCAGTCCGACCTGCGGGCCGGCGGGACGGCGCCCCCGGCCGAAGCCGGCGACGACGACGAGCCCCGCCCGCCGTCCTCCCAGCAGTTCGGCGAGCGCCCCACTGCGCCCCGCTCGGCCCCGGCACGTGCCGCTGCCGCGCGAGGCGGGCCCACGTCGGTGCCGTCCCCGCGCGATAGGCCGAACCCGTTCGAGGAGCTCGAAGTGCCCACGTGGGTCGGCCGCGAGGAGTAAGCCCGTGCGGGCTTCCCGCCCGCACCCTGAAAACCAAGGCGCCATCCTGGCGCCGTAAACGGCGGCTTCGCCGCCTCCCCTGGTCAGTCAGCGCTGAACCACCCGGGTCGCCGTCGCCTTCCAGGTCGCGGTGACCCCGGCGCCCGGGGCGAGTGAGAGGCTCCGCGCTGCCGGTTCGGTGAGCTCCGCGACCATCGGCTGCGGAGCGGCGAGGCCCACGCGCACGCGGTTGGCAAACACGGTGACCGACGTGACCCGTGCCGGCAGCCGGTTGCGCGCGGAGCCGCCGGAATCGGCGTCCATCGGCTCTATGGACACCTCCCACGGATGCACGGTCACGGCCACGGGCCCAGAGCCGGGATCGGCGCTCAACACACGGCCGCCGCCGTCGAGCTCGACCTCCGTCAGGCCACCGGCGGCTCGCGCGGTGCCGGTGAGCACCACGGCGCCCGTCAGCTCGGCCACGAAGGCCGAGGAGGGCCCCGCCGCGAGCTCCGCTGCCGTACCGGACTGGAGCACCCTCCCCTCGTCCACGATCGCCACCCGGTCCGCGAGCAGGGCGGCCTCCTCGAAGTCGTGCGTCACGAGCAGCGCCGGCACGCCCGAGCTCGCCAGCAGCGCGGACAGCTCGCGTCCGGCGCTCGCCCGGGTGCGGGCGTCGAGCGCCGACAACGGCTCGTCCAGCAGCAGGGCGTGAGGCTGGCGCGCGAGGGCTCGGGCGAGCGCCAGGCGCTGCCTCTCGCCCCCGGACAACCTGGGCGGCCGCGCGTCGGCCAGCTGCGCGATGCCGAACCGGTCGAGCAGCGCCTCGGCCCGGCCGCGCCGCTCCGCGCGGGGCACGGCGCCCATGCCGTACGCCACGTTCCGCCAGGCGCTGAGGTGGGGAAACAGCGCGTACTCCTGGAACACGTACCCGACGCGGCGGCGCTCGGGCGGCAGGTCCACTCCCGTGTCGGTGTCCAGCCATAGCCGGCCGCCGCACTCCGCGTGGCCCCGGCGCGGCCGCAACAGGCCGGCAGCGATGCGCAGGACGCTCGTCTTGCCCGCGCCCGAGGGGCCGGCGAGCGCCGTGCACGTGCCGGCTTCCACCTCGAGCCCCACGTCCAGGTCGAGCGCGCCGACACGCGTCGCGGCCTCAAGCGCGAGCATCGCCGACCACCCTGGGCCCGGAGGCGAGCTTGGCCCCCAGGAGGATCGCCGCGCTCACCGCTACCAGCACCGCCGACAGGGCAAGCGCGCCCGTGAAGTCGCTCGAGAAGCGCTCGTAGATCGCCAGTGGCGCGGTCTGTGTCACGCCGCTCAGGCTGCCGGCGAACACGAGCGTGGCTCCGAACTCGCCGAGCGCCCTCCCCCACGCCAGCGCCCCGCCCGCCGCCAGTCCCGGCAGGGCATTCGGCACGGCGACACGGGCAAACGTGCGCGCCTCACCGGCGCCCAGCGTGCGCGAGGCCTCGAGCAGCGTGGGGTCGAGGGCGCCGAACGCGGCCAGCGCCTGGCGGATGTAGAACGGGCTCGCCACGAACACGAGCGCCACGATCACACCGGCGGTCTGGAACACCAGCTCCACGCCCGTGTCCTCCAGGCGACCGCCGAGCAGGCCCTGGGGGCCGAGCGCGGCCAGCAGCCCGATGCCCGCCACGGCGGGCGGCACCACCAGCGGCAGCTCCACGAGGGTGATCGCGGCCGAGCGCCCGGGGAACGAGCGGGTGGCCAGCAGCCACGCCGCCGGGGTGCCCACGGCCACGATGACCGCCAGCGCGACGGCGGTGCACTGGAGGCTGAGCAGCAGGGCGTCTACCGCGGCCTGATCGTCGAGGCTGGCAAGCAGCTCCGCCGGCCCCACATCGACGAAGATCGCCACCAGGGGCAGCGTCAAGAAGGCCAGGACCAGCGCCAGAGACGCCACCAGGAGGCCGGTGAACAAGCGCGCGCTCACCGGGGAGGCGGCTCGAACCCCGCCCGCTCCATCGCCTGCCGGCCCGCTCCGTCGAGCAGCCCAGTGACGAACTCCTTCGCCGCGCCAGGCTGCTTCGCACCCTTCACGACCGCCGCGCCGTACTCGACGCTGGGACGCAGCCGCGCCGGCAGCTCGATCGCGCGCAGCCTCCCGCGGGTGGCGACCACGTCCGTGATGTAGACGAACCCGGCGTCCGCCGCGCCCTGTGCGAGCTTGCCGACCACGCCGGCCACGTCCGGCTCATTCGACCGCACGTTCGCGAGGATGGCCTCCCGCTGCGGCACCGGCAGCCGCCGCAGCACCTCGCGCGTGTAGGCGCCCACCGGCACCGACTCGGCCCCCACGGCCAGCTTCACTCCCCCGCCGGCGAGGTCGCTGAGGGAGTCGATCCCTCTGCGGCTCGCGGGAACGGCCAGGACCAGGCGGTTCCCGGCGAACACCACGGGCCGCTCCACGAGGCCTTCGTCGAACAACTGGCCGGGCAGCTTGGTGTTGGCCGCGGCGTAGACGTCCGGCTTCACCCCCTGGCGGATCTGGGCGGCGAGCTCATCCGAGCCCGCGAAGCTGAAGCGGGCCGTGGCGGCCTCGAACCGGTCGCCGTAGGCCTCGAATGCGCTCTTGAGCGACGCGGCGGCGGACACCGTCAGGCGGGGCGTCTCGTTCCGGGCGTCGTCGTCGTCGCCGCACCCGCCGAGCAGCAGCGCGGCCCCGGCAAGCGCCAGCGCCGTGGAGCGCCGCACACCGCGGGCCCTCAGCGCCCGCCCCCCTCGACCATCACCGAGGTGGCCTTGACGGTTGCCGTGGCCGGCACTCCCGGCGCGAGCCCGAGCTCCTCCACGGCGTCGCGCGTGACCGCCGCGGTCACCAGGTGCGGACCGGCCTCGATCTCCACCAGAGCCATCACGCCGTCGACCTCCACGGATCGCACCACGCCGGGGAAGCGGTTGCGCGCGGACAGCGCGTCGCCGGCGGCGTGGCGCTGTGGGTGCCCCGCGAGGCGCTCGATCTCGGCGGCCGGCACCCGGCGCCGGTTGGCGCCGTCGCGAACGGTCCGGAGCTTGCCCGCCCGGTCCCACCTGCGGAGGGTGTCGGCGCTCACCCCGATCGCCCGCGCGGCCTCACCCAGCAGCAGCCCTGCGTCGTCTTTGCTTGCCATTGCCTAAGCATTACATAGGCGTCGGGACGGGGTGCCTTCGGCCGGGTAGGATCGCCCGCGTGACCAGCGCGGAGGTCATCGAGCGGCACCGCGCAGCGGGGCGACACTTCGAAGCCGCCGGCCTTCGCAGCTTCGTGCGCGAGGAGGGCGAGGGCGAGCCAGTGCTCTGCATCCACGGGGTGCCGTCCTCCTGCTTCGTCTACCGCAAGGTGCTCGGCGAGCTCGCCGCGCGGGACCTGCGCGGCGTCGCGTTCGACCTGCCCGGCCTCGGCCTCGCCGACCGCCCCGACGACTTCGACTACAGCTGGACCGGGCTGGGCCGCTTCGCGGCCGCCGCCGTGGACGCCCTCGAGCTCGAGCGCTTCCACCTCGTGGTGCACGACGTCGGCGGCCCGGTCGGGTTCGAGCTCGCCGCCGCGATGCCGGAGCGCGTGCTCTCGCTCACCGTGCTCGACACCCTCGTCGAGGTGGACACGTTCAAGCGGCCGTGGTCGATGGAGCCGTTCGCGCGCCGCATCGTCGGCGAGGCCTACCTCCTCACGCTCAGCAAGCCGTCGTTCCGGATGCTGATGCGCCTCCAGGGGATCGGCGACTGGTCGCAGGTCGACCGTGCCGAGCTCAACGCGTGGGTGGACCTGCTCAAGCGCGGGGACGGCGGGCGCGCGTTCCTGAAGATCATGCGCGGCTTCGAGCGCACGCGGGCGAAGCGCGACCTCTACGTGGGGACCCTCCGCGACGTCCCCTATCCCGTCCAGGTCGTCTGGGGCGCCGACGACCCCGCGCTGAAGCTCGCCGTGCACGGCGAGCAGGCCCGCCTGGCCGCGGGCCTCGACGAGATCCACGCGCTGCCCGCCAAGCACTTCCTGCAGGAGGACCAGGCGCCGGCGGTGGCCGAGCTGGTGGCGACGATGGCGCGCGGGCGCTCAGGTGGGTAGCGAGGAGCCCGCGAAGAAGAAGAACCAGATCCCCATGGCCGTGACGGCGACGGAGACGCTGATGACCATCACCACGTCGAGCACCGAGCGCGGCGGGCGCGAATCCTCGTCTCCGCGCATCGAGCGGTGCCAGGGGGCCCGCACCCGCACGATGTCGTCATGCCCGGACACACGGGCGTACGTGCGGTTGAGGCCGGCCAGCAGCTTGGTCACGACGAAGACCGAGACCCCGATCCCGGCCAGCACGAGGAAGTAGGGGCCGAACCCGGTGCTCTGGGTGTTCGACTGCACCTGCGAGCCGATCCACAGCCACCCGATCGGGATCCCGAGCCACAGCGCCACGCTGAAGAACGCCATCAGGGCGATCAGGCCGACCTTCAACACGGGCTGGAGGGACGACTCGGTCAATGGAGCTGGGGGGATTCGAACCCCCGACCTTTCGGCTGCCAGCCGAACGCTCTAGCCATCTGAGCTACAGCCCCGTCTCGGCGAAAGTCTACGGAAGCTCAGCCCACCGATCGCTGCGGCGCGTCCCCCCAGAGGTTCTCCAGCCGGTAGAACTCGCGCGCCTCCGGGGTGAAGACGTGCAGTACGCAGTCCATGTAGTCGAGCAGGATCCAGCGGGCCTCGGTCGCGCCCTCGGCGCGGCGGGGCAGCAGGCCGTCGGAGTCCTTCAGCTCCTGGTAGACCGCGTCGTGGATCGCCTTCGTCTGGCGCTCGGTGTTGCCCGAGCACACCACGAAGAAGTCGGTGTAGCCGACGATGCCGCGCAGGTCGAGCACGCGGATGTCGATCGCCTTGCGGTCGGAGGCGATCTGGGAGATCCGGTCGGCGAGGGCCTCGGAGTCGACCGGGTCGGCGCGGTCGGCGGTCACGGGACGGCGGGCGGTCACTCTGCCGCCACCGGGGTCGACGACCCGTACAGGCTCTTTGCTCCGATGTAGTTCGCCACCTTGTCCGGTACGAGATAGCGGATCGGGCGGCCCGAGGCGGCGCGCTCGCGGATCAGCGTCGAGGAGACGTCGATCCGCGGCATGTCGAAGAACTCGATCCGCTCGTGGCCCGGCACGGGCTCCACGCGCCGCAGCACGGACTCGCGCTCCATGCCCTCGCGGGCGGCCACCGCCACGGTCGCGAGCTCGAGCACGGCCGCCGGCTCGTGCCAGCCGGCCAGCGCGGAGGCCTGGTCCGCGCCGAGGATCAGGACCAGCTCGTCCTCCGGCGAGCGCTCGCGCAGGAGCCGCAGGGTGTCCGAGGTGTACGACGGCCCCTCGCGGTCGACCTCGATCCGCGACAGGGCGAGCCGCGCATCGGCCGCGACCGCGTAGTCGCACAGCTGGACCCGGACCTCCGCGCCCGGGTCCTGATCGATCGAGCGATGCGGCGCCTCGCCCACGGGCACGAAGACGACCACGTCGAGCCCCAGGGCGGCGTGGGCCTCCTGCGCGCACACGAGGTGTCCCATGTGGGGTGGGTTGAAGGCCCCGCCGAGGATTCCTACGCGCAGACGGACCTACTCCCTGACCTGCCCCGAGCCCTCGACCACGAACTTGTAGCTCGTGAGCTCGCGGACCCCGATCGGGCCCCGCGCGTGAAGCTTCTGGGTGGAGTTGCCGATCTCGGCGCCCATGCCGAAGACGCCGCCGTCCGTGAAGCGGGTGGAGGCGTTCACGTAGACCGCGGCGGCGTCGACCGCACCGGTGTAGGCGCGGGCGGCCTCGGTGGAGCCGGTGACGATCGCCTCCGAGTGGCCTGAGCCGTACGTGTTCACGTGGTCGATCGCCTCGTCGATGGAGTCCACGACCTTCACGGCGAGGATCAGCGCGTGGTACTCGGTGGCCCAGTCCTCGTCGGTCGCCTCGCCCAGCGAGTCGGCGAGGTCTCCCGACAGCGAGCGCGTGCGCCCGTCCACGCGCAGCTCCACGCCGGACTCCCGCATCTCGCGGAGCACGCGGGGCAGGAACTCGGCCGCGGTGGAGGCGTGCACGAGCAGGGTCTCCGCCGCGTTGCACACGCTCGGGCGCTGGACCTTGGCGTTGATCGCGATCGCGGTCGCGTCGTCCAGGTCGGCGGTCTCGTCCACGTACACGTGGCAGTTGCCGGCCGAGGCGTACATGACCGGCACCGTGGCGTGCTCCTTCAGCGCGGCCTTCAGGCCCTCGCCCCCGCGGGGGATGATCAGGTCGACCACGCCGTCCTGGGTCGCGAGCCGGCGCAGCTCGTCGCGGTCGCCGCCCGCCACGAGCGAGATCGCGGCCTCGGGGAGGCCCGCGGACGCCACCGCGCCCGCGGCCACCTGTGCCAGCACGGCGTTGGAGTGGGCGGCCATCGAGGAGCCCCGGAGCACGATCGCGTTCCCGGACTTGATGCACAGGGCGGAGCAGTCGATCGTCACGTTCGGCCGCGCCTCGTACACGACGGCGACCACACCCAGGGGGACGCGCACCTTTCGCACGTCTAGCCCGTTGGGAAGCCGATGGCCCTCGATCGTCTCCCCCACCGGATCCGGCAGGGCGGCGATCGTGCGGACGTCCGAGGCGATCCCGGCCAGGCGGCCCTCGTCGAGCTTCAGGCGGTCGAGCAGGGAGGCGCCGAGATCGTCGGCCGCCCCCGCCTCCATGTCGCGCGCGTTGGCCTCGAGGATCTCGCCCGAGCGCTCGTCCAGGGCGTCCGCGATCGCGTGCAGAGCGGCGTTCCGGGTCCCGGTGTCGAGCGTCGCGAGAACGCGCGACGCGGCCTTCGCCGCGGCGCAAACGTCGGCTACGGAACTGGCCGTCGTCGCCATGCGCCAAGGGTACCGACCACCAATTGGAGCGAGCGAAGCGAGCGTTCACGCCGCCAGGATGGCGGCATGACCATCAGAGGTGCGGGCTGGAAGCCCGCACGGGGTATTCATTCGAGGACGAAGTAATCCCGGTGAACGGCCTCTTCCGCCGCCCTGGGGAAGACCTCCAGCACCGCCTCGGACTTCATCCCCAGGATCCGCGCCAGCTCCTCGGCCGAGTAGTTCACGATCCCCTTCCCGATCGGGCGCGAGTTGCCGCCCGCGGCACGGACCTCCACGGCGTCGCCGGCGCTGAAGCGGCCGGCCACCTCGACGATCCCCACCGGCAGCAGGCTGGTTCCGCGCTCGCGCAGCGCCCGCTCGGCGCCCTCATCCACGGCGAGGGTGCCCTGGGTGGGCTTCGCGTACTTCAGCCAGAGCTTGAAGGAGGACACCCGCCCCTCCTGGGGATGGAAGCGCGTGCCGACCGACTCGCCCGCGAGCGCGGCGCGGACGGTGTCCTGGCGGGTGCCCGAGGCGATCGTGGCCGGTATGCCCGCGGCGGTGGCCATCTCGGCCGCCACCACCTTCGACCGCATCCCGCCGGAGCCCAGCGGGGAGACCGAGAACCCGATATCGAGCCCGTCGAGCTGCTCGAAGCTCGTGACCTCCGCGATCGGCTCGGCGGCCTCGTCGCGGGAAGGGTCGGCCGTGTACAGGCCGTCGGTGTCCGTGAGCAGCACCAGCCGGTCGGCGCCGAGCAGGATCGCCACCTGGGCCGCGAGGAAGTCGTTGTCGCCGAACGAGATCTCGTCGGTGGTGGTCGTGTCGTTCTCGTTGATCACCGGGACCACGCGCCAGTCGAGCAGCTTGCGCAGCGTGTGGCGCGCGTTCACGTAGTGGGTCCGGGCCGACATGTCGAAGAACGTGAGCAGCACCTGCGCGCTCGGCACGCCCCGCTCGGCGAGCAGGTCGTCGTAGGCGCGGTAGAGCCTGCCCTGCCCGACGGCGGACGCGGCCTGCAGCTCCTCCATCGCGGCGGGCCGCGCGGGCAGCTCCATCATCCGCATTCCGCGCGCGATCGCGCCCGAGGTCACGAGCACCACCGAGTCGCCGTCGCGGTGGCGGGCCGCCACCTCGTCGCAGATGGGGCCGAGCACGTCCAGACGGACCTCCCCGCGGGGGTCGGCCACGATGCTCGAGCCGAGCTTTACGACCACTCCGGCCATGGCGAGAGGGTACGGCTAGCCGAGAACAGGCGGTGCCTGCGAACGGGGTTCTCCCCGGGGCGCTTACGGCTGCGCGCCGGTCAGGCGGAAATCGCCGTCTTCCTTCTCGAGCCGGAAGACCTGGGAATCCTTGCGGCCCTGGGTCTCGATCTGCGCGGTCACGGTCGCCTTGTCGCCGTCGATCTCCGTCTTCTCGATCTTCACGACCTTGTAGGTCTGGCCCTTGAGCTGGTTGATCTGCTGCTCGCACTGCTTCTCGGCGTTGTCGCCCGTGGCTCCGGTCGTCTTCTCCAGGAAGTCGCGGGTGATCAGGTCGTTGCAGAACGTCTTCCCGTCGGACTCGCTCACGGCGGTGGCGAAGTCCTTCACCACTCCCTCGGCGTCCTCCTCGCTGTCCCCGCCGCCGCAGGCGGGCAGCGCGAGCACGGCGACCAGCGGCAGGAGGCACAGGCGACGCATCGCGGCGGACACTCAGCGGGGCGAGCCGGGATCGAGCTCGAAAACGGTGCCGGCGATCTCCACGTCGTCTCCCGGCTCGAAGCCCGCCGCCCTCGAGCGCCTGGAGCACGCCCATCGACCGCAGCCGGTCCTCCAGGTAACGCAGCGCCTCCTCGTTCCCCAGGTCGTGGCGGGCGAACAGCCGCTCCACCTTCACGCCCTCCACGCGGTAGGCCCCAGAGGGCGTGCGCTCGACGGTGAAGGCCTCGTCGGCGCCCGGGCGGTACACGCGATGGGTCGCCTCGACCTCGCCGGCCGGTCGCGCCGGGCTGCTCCGCGGGCGGCACGGCCGCGGCGATCGCGCCGCGGAGCGTCTCGATCCCCTCGCCGGTGGCGGCCGAGGTCACGATCACGCCGAGCACGCCGTCGCCGAGCCGCTCCCGCCACTCCGCCGGCCGCCGCGCGCGGCGCGATCCGGCTCCACGAGGTCGGCCTTCGAGAGGCACAGGATCCTCGGCAGCTCGGCGAGTCCCGCCCCGTGGTCGCGGAGCTCGGCCTCCACCGTGGCGTGGTTCTCCGCCGGGTCGCTCCCGTCCAGCGGAGCCAGGTCGAGCACGTGCACGAGCAGCCGGCAGCGCTCCACGTGGGCGAGGAACTCGTGGCCCAAGCCGGCGCCCTCGCTCGCCCCCTCGATCAGGCCAGGGATGTCGGCCACCACGAGCTGGCGCTCGTCGGTCTCGATCGTCCCGAGCACCGGGTCGACGGTCGTGAACGGGTAGCCGGCCACCTTCGGCCGCGCCGCGGTGAGCCGCGCCAGCAGCGAGCTCTTGCCCGCGTTGGGCAGTCCCACGAGACCGGCGTCGGCCAGCAGCTTGAGCCGCAGCTCGATCCACCCCTCCTCGCCGGGGAGGCCCCGCTCCGCCATTCGCGGCGTCTGCCGGGTGGAGTGCGCGAACGCCTTGTTGCCCGCGCCCGCCCGAGCCGCCGCGGGCAACCACCGCGCGCTGACCCGCGCGCGACGAGGTCCCAGCGCGTGCCGCGCTCCACGTCCTGCGCCACGGTGCCCGGGGGGACGCGCACCTCCAGGGCCGCGGCGGTCGCACCGTGGCGCTGGGATCCCTCGCCGTGCCCGCCCCGCTTGGCCTTGAAGTGCGCGCCGCGGTGGAACTCGGAGAGGTCGCGGCGGCGAGTCGTCGCACACCAGCTCGACGTTGCCGCCGCTGCCGCCGTCCCCTCCGTCCGGCCCGCCCTTGGGCACGTGGGCCTCACGGCGAAAGGACACCGCGCCGTCGCCGCCGGCGCCGCCGCGCACGAAGATCTTTGCCCGGTCGTGGAACACCGAGCCGATGCTAGAGCGAGCCGATGCGAGGGCGGGGCTACTCCGCGGGGTCGACCGAGATCACCCGGCCGCGATGGCCGGAGTGGAACTGCACCTTGCCGGCGCGCTTGGCGAAGATCGTGTCGTCCTTGCCGAGGCCGGCGCCCTCGCCGGGCTTGAAGCGGGTGCCGCGCTGGCGCACGATGATCTCGCCGCCGGTCACGACCTGGCCGGCGAAGATCTTGACCCCGAGGCGCTGGGCGTTCGAGTCGCGGCCGTTGCGGCTGGATCCGAGTCCCTTCTTATGCGCCATCCGAGTCCTCCTTCTTCGCGGCGGGCTTCTTCTCGGCCGCCGGCTTCTTCTCCGCGGCCGGCTTCTTCTCAGCCGCCGGCTTCTTCTCGGCGGCCGGCTTGCGGCTCGTCAGCTTGATGTCGCCGATCTCGAGCCGCGTCAGCTCCGAGCGGTGTCCCTGGCGGCGCTTGTAGCCCCTCTTGGGCTTGAACTTCAGCACGTGGATCTTCTTGCCGCGCTCGTGGCCGGTGATCGTGGCCTCGACCTTCACCTTGCCGAGGTCGCCGGCCGCGAACACGGCGTCGTCCTTGCCGTCCCCCCGGTACATGAGCGGCTCCAGCGTGACCTTCGAGCCCTCGTCCTCGGGCATGCGATCGACGAGAAGGGAGTCGCCCTTCTCCACGCGGTACTGCTTGCCGCCTACTTTCACGATCGCGTACATGACAGAGAGACGGCGTCCGCCAAGGGCGAACGCCGGGTCGCGGATCTTAGCGGCCCGGCACTAATCGCTCTTGGCCCCCTCGGTGCTCTTGCGCCGCCCGCGTCCGCCGCGGCGCCCGCGCCGGCGGGGCTTCTGCTCGTCGTCCTGAGACTTCGGGGCGCCGTTGCCCGATCGGACGGCGTCGACCACGTCGGCACCCTCGACCAGCACGGCCGAGGCGGCCGACCGGCCCACCTTCTCGATCCGCACGAGCGTCTTCTTGCCCACCAGGCGCCCGGCACCCGCCACGGAGATCACGTAGCCGTCGAGCTTGGCGACCGCGTCGTCCTCGCGTACATGTGCGGCTCCTCGATCGACACGAGCACCTCCTCGCCCTCCTGGAACGGCAGGGCGCGCTGCTCGACCTCCTCGACGGAGCCTTCGAGCGTGACCGCGAAGTGGTCGATCGGCAGGGCCTCCGAGCCCTCGAAGTGGAAGTGCTTGCCGGTCTCCTCCTCGATCTCCAGGAGGGGCCTGCCGGGCCCTCCGGCCAGCAGCCCTGCGACGCGCGGGTGGATCTGGATCAGGTAGGCCTCCGCGGACGGTCGCTCGGCCGCGAGCTCGCGCAACCTGCGCTCGGCGTCGATCGCCACGGTCTCCTCGGAGAGCACGACGCCCTCGCCATCGCAGGTCGGGCACCCCTTGGTGAGGATCTCCCGCACGCCCTCGGTCACGTTCTGGCGCGTCATCTCCACCAGCCCGAGCGGCGAGATCTCGACGACATAGGTCTTCGTCCGGTCCTCGTCGAGCGCCTTGCGCAGGGTCTTCAGCACGGCGTCGCGGTTGCGGGACCGCGACATGTCGATGAAGTCGATGACGATGATCCCGCCGATGTCGCGCAGCCGCAGCTGGCGCACGACCTCGTCCGCCGCCTCGAGGTTGGTCTTGGTGATCGTGTCCTCCAGCCGGGCGCCCTTGCCCCGGCCCGTGAACGAGCCGGAGTTGATGTCGATCACGGTCATCGCCTCGGTGTAGTCGATCAGCAGGTAGCCGCCGGAGGGCAGGTCCACCCGCCGCCGCAGCGTCGACTGGATCGCCTCCTCGATCCCGTACTTCTCGAACAGCGGCTTCTTCGCGTCCTCGAACAGCTCGAGCCGCTCGAGCAGCTCCGGCGCCGTGCGGGTGAAGAACGACTCCAGCCGGTGATGCTGCTTGGGGTCGTCCACGATCGCCCGCTCGAACTGCCTCGAGAAGATGTCGCGCACCACGCGCACGGAGAGGTCCGCCTCCTGGAAGACCATCTCGGGCGCGGTCGCCTCCTGCGCGCGCTTCTGCAAGCACCTCGTGCAGCTTGTGGAGGTACTTGATCTCGTGCTGGAAGTCGGCCTTCTTCGCGCCCTGCGCGGCCGTGCGGATGATCGCCCCGCCCTCTCCCATCTGGAGACCCTTCGCCTGCTTGCGCAGCCGCTCGCGCTCCTTGTCGTCGAGCCGGCGCGACACGCCGATGCCCTCTCCCTGGGGCACGTACACGAGGTAGCGGCCGGCGATCGAGAGCTGCATCGACAGCCGGGGGCCCTTCGTCTTCAGCGGGTCCTTCACCGCCTGGACGAGGATCTCCTGGCCGGGCTTGAGCAGCTCGGTGATGCGCTTCCCCTTGCCGCCCGTGCGGCCGCGGCGAGCCACCTCGACGCCGGGTATCACGACGTCGTCGGCGTGCAGGAAGCCGTTCTTCTCGAGGCCGATGTCCACGAAGGCCGCCTCGAGCCCGGGAAGGACGTTGTCGACCTTCCCCTTGTAGATGTTGCCCACGATGGAGCGGGATCCGCGGCGCTCTATGTAGAGCTCGCCGACCCGCCACTGCGGGTCCTTCTGTCTCCCCTGTCCCTCCTTAGCGGGGGGCGTTCCCTCCGCTTCCAGGATGGCGACACGGGTTTCGCCACGGTCGGCCGTGACGAGCACTTGCTTTCTCAAAAGTTCCTCTCATATTTCTCTGGCTAGATGGCCAGGTCCCGCCCCTTGGCGAAAGCCGTCTCGCGCGCCTGCGCGTGGATCGACTGCAAGAGGCCGATGGCCATGAAGGTCACTATCACCGAGGAGCCGCCGTAACTCATTAGCGGCAGCGTCACTCCGGTGATGGGCATGATTCCTATGGTCATGCCCACATTCACGAAGATCTGATGCATAAGCATGGCAGTAATCCCCCCGGCTATCAAAGTCCCGTACAGGTTCTTCGACATCGTGAGGATCCTGAGGCAGCGCCAGATCAGCAATGCGAGCAGGGACAGCACTATCGCCGCCCCCATGAAGCCGAACTCCTCGCCCACCACGGAGAAGATGAAGTCCGTGTGGTGCTCGGGCAGGAAGTCGAGCTTGGTCTGCGTCGCCTCCTCGCCCCGGCCGGTCTTCCCTCCGGCGCCGATGGCGATCTGCGACTGAGTCTGCTGGTAGCCCTCCTCGGCGGGGTTCTCAGCCGGGTTGACGAACGCCGTGAGGCGATCCATCTGGTAGGGCTTGAGCACCTCCACCCCCGCCGCCGGGGCCGCGACCAGGACCAGCGCCACCGCCGCGGCGGCGAGGCCGCCCAGAGCGGCGAAATGAGTCCAGCGGGTGCCGGCCACGAACAGCGTGGCCAGGGCGATGGTGATGTAGACCAGCCCCGAACCGAGGTCCGGCTGGGCGATCACCAACATCGCCGGTACGAGCGCCAGCAGCATGATGCGGCTGGTGGTCTCGCGGTCTCCGAGCCGCCGCATGCGGTCCACCATGAAGGCGGACAGCGTGAGGATCAGCAGCACCTTGCCGAGCTCGGAGGTCTGCAGCTGGAAGAAGCCCAGCTCGATCGCGCGCTTGGAACCGCGCGTGACCGAGCCCGCCGCGTACACGAGCACGATCGACCCGATCATGAACGCGTACAGCCCGATCCTCCACTCGCGCAGGCGCGAGTAGTCGATCCGGGAGAGAAGCAGCATGAACACCAGCCCGACGGCGGCGAAGGCGAGCTGGCGGTTGACGTAGAAGTTCGGATCGCCGGCGATGTCGTCCTTGGTGGCCGTGCCGATCGTGTACACGCTGCACGCGATCAGGCCGATCGCCGCGAGGAGCAGCAGCGGGTCGATCCGGACCAGGCGCGGCGGCTGCCCGTCGCGGAAGCCCTTCACGGACGTGCCGTAGGGAGAGGCGTGCATCAGCGGGCCACCCTATCGGTGTAGATCGGCGGCGCCATCAGTCCGGAGCCGTCCCCGCGCGGATCTCGCCGGCCTTCACGCCGAACAGCTCGGACAGGATCTGACGGGTGGCCGGAGCCGCGGTCTCGGCGCCGAATCCGCCCGACTCGAAGGTCACGGCCACGACGTACTTCGGGTCCGGATACGGCGCCAGCGCGACGTACCAGGACTGGTCCTCGCGGCCCAGTCCCTTCTCGGCCGTGCCCGTCTTGCCGGCGACCGGGACCTTGAAGCCCTGGAACACGGGGGCCGACGTGCCGCCCGGCTCGCTCGCCGCGCTGCGCAGGCCGTCGAGGATCGCCTGGCGGTGCTCCGGGCGGATCTTGACCTTGCGCGGCGTCGGCGCCTCGAGCACCTGCTGCACCCGGCCGGAGGAGAACTCGATCCGCTGCCCCAGGCGGGGGCGCAGCACCCTGCCGCCGTTGGCGATGGTGGCGTACGCGACCGCCATCTGGAGCGGGTCCGCCTGCAGGTCGCCCTGGCCGACGGCGAGGTTGATGTTGTCGCCCACGCTCCAGGGCCGGTCCGTGAGCTCCTTCTTGAACAGGTCGTTGCGCCACTTCGGGGTGGGCACCAGCCCCGGCGCCTCCGCCGGCAGGTCGATGCCCGTGCGCCTGCCCAGGCCCAGCCGCCTCGCCCACTTCTGGACCAGCAGGCCGTCTCCCGACCCGTTGGCCTCCTGGCCGAGCCGGTAGAAGAAGACGTCGCTCGAGACCGACAGGGCCTTGCGCAGCGCGAGCGCGCCGTGCACCGCGTTGCCCGCGTTCTTGAAGGTCACGCCGCCGACCCGGAGCGAGCCGCCGTCGACCTGCACCGTGTCCGGCGTGATCAGGCCGCCCTCCAGGGCGGCGGTGGCGGTGATCAGCTTGAAGGTGGAGCCCGTGGGATAGCCGGCCTGCGCGGCGCGATTGAGCAGCGGCTCACCGTTCTCCTTGGAGCTGAGGCGCTTGAAGTCGCGCTCGCGGATCACCTTGGCGAAGATGTTCGGGTCGTACGAGGGCGAGCTGCCGAGCGCGAGGACCTCGCCGTTGTTCACGTTCATCACGGCGAAGGCGCCCTTCGCGCCGCCGAGGGCCTCCTGGCCGACGCGCTGCACGTCGAGGTCCACCGACAGCCGCAGCTGGCGGCCCTGCTGGGGTCGCCGGGCCCGCAGCTGGGCGCGGAGGTTGCCGAGCGCATCCACCTGCACGCGCGTCGCGCCGTTGCGGCCGCGCAGGAAGCGGTCGTACTGGGACTCGATCCCCGACTGGCCGATCCGGTCACCCAGGTCGACGCCGCGGAAGCGGGTGTCGTCCTTCTGCTCCTTGGTGATCTCGCCGACGGTGCCGAACAGGTGCGCTCCAACCTGACGGTGGGGGTACCGGCGCAGGAACACCTGCTCGACCGTCACGCCCGGGAAGTCCTCCTGGTTCTCGAACAGGAAGAACACGAGCTTCTGGGAGACGTCCTGCTTCACCGTCGCCGGGGAGAAGGGCAGCGCCTTCAGCTGGCGGTTCACCGACCGCTCGATGCGGTCGGCCTTGACCCCGAGCACCCGGGCGAGCCGGGAGTAGACCTCGCGCCGCTCGCCCTCGTCCTCGGGCAGCTTGTCGGGCGTGACCCTCACCGCCAGACCGGTGCGGTTGGCCACCAGCACGCGGCCCTCGCGGTCCACGATCTCGCCGCGCGGTGCCTGCACCTTGATATTGCGGACGACGTTGCTGTTGGCCTCGACCTCGTACTTGTCGCCCGAGAGCACCTGCAGGTACCAGAGCCGGAAGAAGATGACGGCGAACGCCGCGAGCGCGATGCCGCCGATCACCGCCACCCGCAGGGCGAGCTGCGGCGTGAGGGACGGGCGGCGGGGATCCTGGTCGAGGTACACGCCTAGACCTCGAGGCCCCTGAGGCCGAGCGGCCCGGTCTCCCGGGGGGCGCGGCGGCGGCGGCGCAGCTCGAGCGGGTCCACCACCAGCACCGGGCGCAGGATCCGGCGGCAGATGGCGAAGACCGGCATTGCGAGCAGGGTGTTGAGCGCGACGGTGACGAGCATGTCCCTGAAGACGAGGCCGCTGACCGAGGCCCCGACGTCAAGCATGAACGACACGGCGGCGAACGCGGCCACCCAACCGACTGTCGCCAGCGCCCCTACCGGGATGGGCATCAGGCCGTGGGCGGGGTCGCGCACCTCGCGGTAGCGCCCGACCGCGTACCCCACCGCGGTGAGCACGAGCGACGAGACCCCCATGGTGCCGCCCACGAGCAGGTCGAGGAGGAAGCCGGTGGCGAAGCCCATGGCCGCGCCCGCCACGCTGCCGGCGTAGATCGCGACCCCGGCCACCGCGAGCGGGATGAGGTCGGGATGCCCGCCGAGGAAGCGCATCGGCCCGAATCCGGACAGCTGCAGGATCACGGCCACGAGGGCGATCGCCCCGGCCCGCAGGAAGGCCCCCGGTGTGGCGATCACTCGGCCGGCACCCCCGCCTGCTCCGTCGCGCGGCCCCGGCGTCTGAGCACCTGGACGTAGTCGACGCGCCGGAGGTCGGCGAACGGCTTGATGTGCACGCGCTGGTAGAGGTCGACCTCGTCGAGATCCACCTCGGTGACCCTGCCGATCGGGATGCCGCGTGGGAAGAGGGACTCCACGCCCTCGCGCGAGGAGGTGAACCCGGACGTGACCACGGTCGTGCCCTCGGTGACCCTGCGGTCCTTCTCGATGAAGTCGAGGAGCAGGTCGTCCGGCTCGCCCACCTGCGGCTTCACGATCCCGGCGGCGCCCCTCGGCATCACCTGGGCGGAGACGGCGCTCGACGCGTCGGTGATCAGCGTGACCTCGGCCGTCCCTCCGGTCACGCGCGTGACCCTGCCCGCGAGGCCACCCGCGGCGATCACGGGCTGGTCCTCGCGAACGCCGTCGCCGGACCCCTTGTCGATCTTCACGCTCGAGTACCAGACGGTCGGCGACCGCGCGATCACCCGGGCCGCCACCGGCGCGGTGCCCTGCGGAAAGCCATCCGAGCGCCCGAGCCGCACCAGCCCCCGCAGCTGCGCGTTGTCGCGCCTCGCGGTCTCCGCCTCGCCGAGCCGCTCACGAAGGTCCTCCACCTCGGACTGCAGCTCCTCGTTCTCGCTCTTTGCGTCGAGGGTGTCCCCGAACCATCCGAACAGGTCGCGGAACGGCTTGAGCGCGCGGCCGGCGCCGGTCTCGATCGGAGCGAACGCCTCCTGGGCGCCCCGCTGCATGGCGTGGAAGAAGCCGCCCCCGGACTCGCCGAAGTAGGCGGTGAGCATGACTATGGAGAGGGCGACGAATACAGCCAGGGTCGCCCGTCTGCGACGCACCACTTTCCTGTCGAACACGTTTGGCTCCGTCCGAGCCCCGGGCGGTTAGCGCCGGCGGCTGGTTCGGGAATTCTTGTTGCTGCGGTGGATGGCCTCGAATTCCTCGAGGCTGCGGCCCGAGCCCACCGCCACGCAGGTGAGCGGTGACTCGGCCAGGTGCGCCGGCATCTGGGTCTCGTCGCGCAGGCGCTCGTCGAGACCCTGGAGCAGCGCTCCGCCCCCGGCGAGCATGATGCCGCGGTCCATGATGTCCGAGGCCAGCTCCGGCGGCGTGCGGTCGAGTGTCTCCTTGACCGCGTCGATGATCGCCTGGAGCGGCTCCTCGAGAGCGAGGCGGACCTCCTCGCTCGTGAGCACGATCGTCTTCGGCAGCCCGGAGACGAGGTCGCGGCCGCGGATCTCGGCCTGCATCTCCTCCCCGAGGGGGAACGCGGAGCCGATCTCCAGCTTGACCTCCTCGGAGGTCTGCTGGCCGATCATCAGCTTGTACTCGCGCTTGACGTAGTTGATGATCGCCTCGTCCAGCTCGTCACCGCCGATGCGGATCGACTGGGACACGACGATGCCGCCGAGCGAGATCACCGCAACCTCGCTCGTGCCGCCGCCGATGTCCACGACCATGTTCCCGGTGGGCTCGCCGACCGGGAGGCCGGCGCCGATCGCGGCCGCCATCGGCTCCTCGATCAGGTAGGCCTGGCGCGCGCCCGCGGAGAGGCAGGCCTCCTCCACCGCGCGCTTCTCGACGCCGGTGACTCCGGACGGCACGCACACCACCACACGCGGGTGGGCCCAGCGGTTCTGGTGCACCTTCTGGATGAAGTGGCGCAGCATCTGCTCGGTCACGTCGAAGTCGGCGATCACGCCGTCCTTCAGCGGCCTGATGGCCTGGATCGTGCCGGGCGTGCGGCCCAGCATCCGCTTGGCCTCGATGCCGACCGCGTGCACCTCGGAGGTGCGCGAGTCGATCGCGACCACCGAGGGCTCGGACAGCACGATCCCGCGCCCGCGCACGTAGACGAGCGTGTTCGCGGTCCCGAGGTCGACGGCCATGTCACGGCCGCCCATGCCGGTTAGGTACGAGAAGAAGCCCATGAAAGAGATGCCGCGGTCCTGCTGCAGCGGCGTTGGCAGTGTAGCGCGCCGCGTAGGGCTCTAACGTGCCTGCAAATCGGGTTGTCAGTCGTCAGTCGTCAGTCGTCAGGAGCGAGGGCGCCATTCGCACCAGCTCTGCGATCGGGAGGCCCACCACGTTGTTGTAGTCGCCTTCGATGCTGTCTACCAGGGCTGCCCCTTTTCCCTGGATGGCGTAGGCACCGGCTCGTTCCCGCCATTCGCCTGTGTTGAGGTACCAGTTCAGGTCGGCCTCCGTCAGCTCTCGGAAGGTCACTTTGGTCTCGGCGGCGGCCGTTTTCTCCTCGCCGCCCTCGATCAGCGCCAGGCCGGACCAGACGCTGTGTTCGCGGCCGGAGAGCTCGGTCAGGAAGGCTCGCGCCTGGTGCTCGTCATGGGGCTTTCCGTAGATGCGCGCGCCCAGCACGACCTCCGTGTCGACGCCCAGAACCTGATGGCCCTTCGCCGCGCGCGCCTTTCGCAGCGCGTTTTCGACCACCACGCTTCGCGGCTCGCCCTCGGTCAGCTCCTCGACGTCCGGGACCGCGACCTCGAAGGCGATCCCGAGCTGCTCCAGGATCGCCGTTCGCTGCGGCGAGCGGGAGGCGAGCGTGAGCAGCTACAGCTCCGGGAAGAAGAGCCGGGTCTCGCGGGCGGCGGACTCGGGCGAATCCGAGCCGTGCACGAGGTTGGTCTGGACCTCGAGGCCCAGGTCGCCGCGGATCGATCCGGGTGCGGCCTCGACCGGGTTGGTCGCACCGATCACCTGCCGCGCGGCCGCCACCGCCTCGTGGCCCTCGAGCACCATCGCGACCAGCGGGCCGCCGGTGATGAACTCCACCAGCTCGCCGAAGAACGGCTTGTCCTTGTGCTCGGCGTAATGCTCCTCCGCGGTATCGCGCTCGACCTGCATGTGCTTCAACGCCGCGATCCTGAGGCCCTTGCGCTCGAATCGGCCGATCACCTCGCCGGTCAGGCCGCGCTCGAAGGCGTCCGGCTTGACCAGGATCAGGGTCCTGTCCACGTTGCTCCTTCCGGTATCAGGGGGCTGGGTGCACTAAGAACGGCCGGTCGGCCGTTCGCGGGGTGCCTCGCCGGCGGCGGGCCGCTCGGCGCTTTCTGCAGGTCGGGCCTTGCGGGCCGGCGCCGGAGCCGAACGTGCCTGGCCCTCCGCGGGCCGCGCCCGCGCGGGGCGCTGCTTGCGCTCGGCGGGCGCCCGTTGGACGGTCGACGGGTCGGCCCTGGGCGGGGCGGGCTCCTTCGCGGCGGGGGGGGCGGCGGGGGCGGCGGCTGCCGGGCGCTCGCGGCGCGGGCGCTCCCGCCGCTCGCGGCGGGCGGGCTGCTGCGGTTGTGCGCCCACCTCCGCCTCACAGAACGGGCAGATCTGCCAGCGCGGATCGAGCGGCTTGCCACAGGTGGCGCACGGCTCCTTGAGCCGGCGCAGGCAGCTCGGGCAGCGCAGGAACGAGCGCTCGATCTCGTAGCTGCAGTAGGGGCACGCCAGCTGCTCGATGCTCGCCAGCCGGGCCTCGGCCGCGGCGATCTCGAGCTCCCGCTCGCGCACGTCCTCGAGGTACTCGGGCGGGCGCACGATCAGGTAGACGATCGTGCCGACGAACGGGAACATCGACGCCGCGGCGGCACAGCCCACGAGCATCGGGTCCTCGATCCGCCGCCTCGCGTCCGCGTAGGTCCAGTAGACCAGCGCGATCCAGAAGACGACCAGGAACAGGAGCAGCAGGTTGACCGCGAGGTTCAACCCGTCGTTGGTTATCCCGAAGACGGCGAGGGGGCCCATGGGAGGCGGTGAGTGTAGTACCCGATCAGGACCCCAGCCTCACAGGAAGATGCGGCCCAGCCCGTATCCGATCCCGAAGAAGATGAGGATCACAGCGGCCACGACGATGGCCACCAGGCCGATCATCGCGCCGAAACCGGGTCCGTCTTGTCCGTCCATCGCGCGAATCCTGCCAGCTACGGGCGCCTTACACCGCGTCCTCTCTTCGTTGACCACTAGCGCCCGGTTGACTCTCGGGTTAACCTGAATGGGTGAGCGTGTTCCTGGCCCGTACGCGCGCGGTCTACCCATCCCTGTTTGCACTCGCGATCTTGGTGTCGGTCGCCCTCGCCACGAACTCTGCGGCGGGGCCCAACGGCACCCTGGATCCCAACCTGGTCGCAGATCCCCCGACCAACCCGCGCCTCGAGAACTACACCTCGGGCGGGCAGACGCGCCTGCTGCTCCGCTTCGACGGCTACATCCACAACGCGGGACCGGGGGCCTTCGAGATCCGCGGCTCCAACCGAAGCGGCGCCGTGATGCAGACGGTGGAGCAGCGGTTCTACAACGGGTCGACCTTCGCCGATGTCCCCTCGGGCTCCAGCGTCATCTACGAGACCGCCGACGGCCACAACCACTTCCACTGGATGCGTGCCGGCCGATACTCGCTGTGGAACTCGGCCAAGACGGCCGAGGTGGCGCCCGCCCAGAAGGTCGGCTTCTGCCTCGAGGACAGCCAGCGGATCGAGACCAACGGCCCGAGTAGCGGGCTCTACCAGGCCGTTTGCCAGCGGGACAACCCGACCGCTTCCAGTGTCGCGATGGGCGTCTCGGCCGGCTGGCGGGACCTCTACCAGAGCACCCTCGCCTTCCAATGGGTGGACATCTCCGACGTCCGGCCGGGCACCTACTGGCTGCGTTCCGAGATCGACCCCGAGAACCTCATCACGGAGAGCGACGAGGTGAACCCGCCCGCCTTCGCGGCCGCCTCGTCGACCGTGCCGGGCTATGTGGCGACGCCCGTCACCGCCGGCACGCTCCCCCTGGGGCTGCCGTCCGTGGTCCCCCTGCAGGCGACCCAGTTCGGGAGCCCGGGAGCGCGCCAGTTCCGCATCGAGTCGGCTCCCGCGTGCGGGGTGCTCAGCAAGGCCCTCGGCACCTGGTTCCCTGAGACGAGCGTCACCTACACGCCGGGCCCCACCTGCACCGGGCCGCAGAGCTTCGACTTCTCGGCCCGCAGCTCGACCAGCCAGTTCCCGCTCAACCCGGTGAAGGCCAGCGCCACCTTCACGGTGGACGGCACCACGCCGCCGCCGCCGCGTCAGCCGACGATTCAGTGGAGCAACCCCACCAGCGGGGCAACTGTCTCCGGCAACTACGCCGTGGACGGCGGGGCGAGCAACGTGACCGTCGGCCTCGACGGCGGCACCCTTCAGAAGGTCGAGTTCCGCGTCGACGGCACGCTCAAGAACACCGACACCAGCAATCCGCTGGAGCTCGCGTGGGACACCACCACGGTCGCCAACGGGAACCACACGCTGAACGCGAAGGTCTTCCTCACCTCCGGGGAGACCGCAGAGCAGACGATCACCGTGAACGTGCAGAACGCGGCACAGCCGCCTCCGCCCCGTCAGCCGTCGGTCACGTGGCTCAGCCCGCTGAACGGTGCCACGGTCTCCGGCAGCTACGCCCAGGACGGCGGGGCGAGCAACGTCTCCGTGGGCCTCGACGGCGGCACGCTTCAGAAGGTCGAGTTCCGCGTCGACAACGTGCTCAAGAGCACGGATACCAGCGCGCCCCTGGAGCTCGCGTGGGACAGCACCACGGTCACCAACGGCAACCACACCCTCAACGCAAAGGTCTTCCTCACGAGCGGGGAGACCGCCGAACAAACCGTCACGGTCAACGTCCAGAACGCCGCACCGCCGCCCAACACGCCCTCGATCACGTGGCTCAACCCGACGAACGGGGCGACTATCTCCGGCAACTACAACCTGGACTACGCCCAGCCGGGCGACGTGTCCGTGAACCTCGCCGGCCGCACCTTCGACCGGATCGAGTTCAGCGTCGACGGCGTCTACAAGAACACCGAGCGCAACCCCCCGTGGGAGCTCGTGTGGGACTCGAGGACCGTGTCCGACGGCCCGCACACGCTGACGGCGAAGCTCTTCATGACGAACGGCACGACGGCGACGCAGAACATCAGCGTGAACGTGCTGAACAACGCGCCTCCGCCGCCGCGTCAACCGACGATTCAGTGGAGCAACCCCACCAGCGGGGCAACTGTCTCCGGCAACTACGCCGTGGACGGCGGGGCGAGCAACGTGACCGTCGGCCTCGACGGCGGCACCCTTCAGAAGGTCGAGTTCCGCGTCGACGGCACGCTCAAGAACACCGACACCAGCAATCCGCTGGAGCTCGCGTGGGACACCACCACGGTCGCCAACGGGAACCACACGCTGAACGCGAAGGTCTTCCTCACCTCCGGGGAGACCGCAGAGCAGACGATCACCGTGAACGTGCAGAACGCGGCACAGCCGCCTCCGCCCCGTCAGCCGTCGGTCACGTGGCTCAGCCCGCTGAACGGTGCCACGGTCTCTGGCAGCTACGCCCAGGACGGCGGGGCTAGCAACGTCTCCGTGGGCCTCGACGGCGGCACGCTTCAGAAGGTCGAGTTCCGCGTCGACAACGTGCTCAAGAGCACGGATACCAGCGCGCCCCTGGAGCTCGCGTGGGACAGCACCACGGTCACCAACGGCAACCACACGCTGAACGCGAAGGTCTTCCTCACCTCCGGTGAGACCGCCGAACAGACGGTCACCGTGAACGTCCAGAACGCCGCACCGCCGCCGCCACCTCCTCAGCCGTCGATCACGTGGCTCAGCCCGCTGAACGGTGCCACGGTCTCCGGTGTCTACGCCGAGGACGGGGGAGCGAGCAACGTCTCGCCGAACCTCGACGGCGGGACGCTGCAGAAGATCGAGTTCCGCGTGGACGGCGTGCTGAAGAGCACCGAGCTCAGCGCGCCGTGGGAGCTCAATTGGGACACCAGAACGGTCGCCAACGGCAACCACACCCTCAACGCGAAGCTTTACCTGGTGACGGGCCAGACCGCTGAACAGACAATCACCGTGAACGTGCAGAACGCCGCGCCGCCTCCGCCCAACACGCCCTCGATCACGTGGCTCAACCCGACGAACGGCGCCACGATCTCGGGCACCTACGACCTGGACTACGCCCAGCCGGGCGACGTGTCCGTGGTCCTCGCGGGCCGCACCTTCGACCGGATCGAGTTCGCCGTCGACGGCGTCTACAAGAACACCGAGCGCAACCCCCCGTGGGAGCTCGTGTGGAACTCGAGAACGGTCGCCAACGGCAACCACACGCTGAGGGCCCGGCTCTTCATGACCAACGGCACGACGGCGACGTCGAACATCACCGTGAACGTGCAGAACTCGGGAGCGAGCTCGCGGAGCACTCAGCGGTCGTCCCGGGCCGTGGCGATCTCCGGGGCGCCGAGCCAGCTCTACCCGGGCACGGGCGCGCAGCTCACCGCCGCCGTCACGAACGGCTCCGGCGTGGCCTGGCGCGTGAACGGGGTCCCGGGCGGCAACTCCGCGGTCGGAACGATCTCGAGCAACGGCCTCTACCGGGCACCCGCCAGGGTCCCGTCACCGGCCACCGTCAAGGTCCGCGCCACGCACGCGAGCGGCGCGTCCGACGAGGAGAGCATCCGGATCGTCCGGGTACCCGCCGCGCGGCCCGCGATCGGTCCTTCGCACTCATACGCGGCGCGCGGGCGCGGCCGCGGGCTGTCGAAGACGCTCGGCCTGATGCGTCAGGGCCGCTACGTGTTCGCCAGGGTCCTCGCGGAACGCTCGGGGCGGGTCTGGGTCGGCCTGAGGCGGAACGGGCGCACTGTGGCGCGCTGCAAGTCGACCGTCGTGGCCGGTCGCCGTGGCTACGCGTGCCGCATGAAGCTGGCCCGAGGCCAGTCCATGAAGGGCCTCCGCGTGGTCGTGACCCTGCGCCGCCGGGGCAAGCTGGTGGCCACCAGGACCGCAGCGGTGCCCGCCGAGCATCACCACGACCACTGAGGCACGCCGCTCAGAGGGTCGAGGCGCGCGCGCCGGCCCCCCGCTCGCGGACGAGGTCCGCCACCAGGTAGATCGAGCCCGTGGCGACCACCGCGCCACCCGGCCCGGCGAGCTGCCGCGCCCGCGCGACCGCCGCCGTCGGCTCCGCGACGGTCTCCGAGGGCGGCCCGCCCAGTTTCGCCGCAAGCGACTCGAGCGTGGCGGGGGAAAGCGCGCGCGGGTTCGCACACCGCGTGTAGATCGCCTGGTCGCACAGGGGCAGGAGGCACCCGAGCATCCCGGCGGCGTCCTTGTCGTCGAGCACGCTCGCCACGAGCACGACCGGGCGGCGTTCGCCGATCACCTCGGGCAGCGCGGCGGCGAGCGCCGCCGCCCCGGCGGGGTTGTGGGCGCCGTCGTGGATCGTGAGCGGGCGGTCGGCGACCACGTCGAGGCGGCCGGGGATCCGGGTCTCGGCGGCCGCCGCGGCGACCGCCTCCGTATTGGGGCCACGCCCGAGGAACTCGGCGGCCGCGGTCTGCGCCAGCGCGAAGTTGCGGCGCTGGAAGGGCCCGGGCGCCCGCAGCCGTAGATCCCCGGGATCCGGCGCGGCCGTGACCAGCCGGGCGTGACGGCCGGCCACGACGGCCTCGGCCACGGCCAGCGCATCGGGGTCCAGGTCGGGCGGCACGACCAGGGTGCCGTGATCGCGGAGCACGGCGAGCTTCTCCGCGGCGATGTCCGCCACGGTGGGGCCGAGCCAGCGGGTGTGCTCGAGCCCGACCCCGGTGAGCACCGCGACCCGTGAGGGGATCACGTTGGTGGCGTCGAAGCGCCCGCCGAGCCCGGCCTCGATCACCGCCACCTCCACGTCGCGCGCGGCGAGCTCGTGGTAGGCGGCAGCGGTGAGCGCCTCGAACTGGGTCACCCCGTCGTCGTCCGGCAGGGTCCGTTCGACCAGGGTCGCGGCCTGCGCCGCGCGCTCCACGGCGGCCGCGAACCGCTCCTCGGGCACTGGCGCCTCCTCCACCTCGATCCGCTCCCGGAACGAGCGTGAGGTGCGGGGAGGTGTAGCTGCCGGTGCGCAGCCCGTCGCGCTGGAGGATCGCCGCGATGAACCGCACGGTGGACGACTTGCCGTTGGACCCCACCACGTGGACCGACGCGAAGCGGCGCTGGGGCATCCCGAGCACGGTCATGAGCTTGTGCATGCGGTCGAGCCCGAACCGCATGCCGAACAGCTCGAGGCCGAGGAGGTGCGCCTCCGCCTCGCGGAAGGTCATTTGCCGAGGCTCTCGAGCGCCCGCCGGTAGTCGTCGAGCTTGGCGCGCTCACCCTCCACCACCTCGGCCGGGGCCTTCTCCACGAAGCGCTCGTTCGCGAGCTTCTTCTCGAGCCGCGCGATCTCCTCCCCGAGCTGGTTGCGCTGCTCGGAGATGCGCCGCTCGGCCTCGCCGGCGTCGAAGGCTTCGGTGGGTAGCAGCGCGACGGTGCCGCCGGGCACGGGCACCTCCGCCACGGCCTCCTCGCCGTCGCCGGCCGGGTCCAGCAGCTCCAGCCGCGCCAGTCGCGCGACCTGGTCGGCGGTGTCCTCGTAGCCCTCCGCCGCGAGGCGCGCCGGCAGCACCGCGGAGGGCTTTGCACCCGCCTGCTCGCGGTAGCGGCGCAGCTCGGTGATCGCCCCGATGGCGCGTTCGACCGTGGCCTCGGCCTGCGGGTCCGACTCGAGCTCGCCGGCCTGCGGCCACGCCGCCCGCGCGAGCAGGTCTCGCTCGCCCGGCAGGAAGGCCCAGACCTCCTCCGTGACATGCGGCATCACGGGATGCAGCAGGCGCAGAACGCGGTCGAGGCAGAGCAACAGCGTTGCGGAGACGGCCGTGCGGTCGGCGTTCTCGTCGTAGAGCCGTGGCTTGGCCAGCTCCAGGTACCAGTCGCACAGCTCGGACCAGAAGAAGTCGTACAGCTCGAGCGCGGCCGCCGACAGCTCGAAGCGCGCGATCAGCTCCTCGGTGCGCCCGGTGATCCGCTCGAGCCGCGACAGGATCCAGCGGTCCTCCACGGTCTCGGCGTGGCCCGGCGAGGGCTCCACCCCCTCCTGGACCCCGAGCAGGATCAGCCGCGAGGCGTTCCACAGCTTGTTCGCCAGGTCGCTCCCCTGCTTCACGCGCTCGGCTGAGAAGCGCACGTCCTGGGTGGAGGACATGGCGAGCAGTCCGAACCGGACGGCGTCGGCACCGTGCTCCCCGATCTGCTCGAGCGGGTCGATGCCCGTGCCGAGCGACTTCGACATGCGCCGGCCGTCGGGGGCCTGGATGATCGAGTGGATCGGCACGTCGGTGAACGGCAGCTCGCCCGTGAACTCCACTCCGAACATGACCATCCGGGCGACCCAGAGGAAGATGATGTCCCTCGCGGTGGAGAGGACGTCGGTCGGGTAGAAGGCGCGCAGCTCCGGCGTGTCGTCCGGCCAGCCGAGCGTGGCGAACGGCCACAGGGCGGAGGAGAACCAGGTGTCGAGCACGTCGGGGTCGCGCTCCCAGCCCTCGCCCTCCGGCGGCTCCGTCCCGCAATAGACCTCCTCGCCCCGGTACCAGACGGGGATCTGGTGCCCCCACCACAGCTGGCGCGAGATGCACCACGGCCGGATGCTCTCCAGCCAGGTCAGGTAGACGCCGGTCCAGGGCTTCTCGGGGTGGAAGCGCACCGATCCGTCCTTCACCGCCGCGATCGCCGGGCCGGCCAGCTTCTCCATGTCGCAGAACCACTGGAGGGAGATCAACGGCTCTATGCGGGCTCCCGACCGATGCGAGTGCGGCACGTCGTGGCTGTAGGGCCGGGTGCCGGACACGAGGCTCTCGGCGCGCAGCGCCGCCACGACGGCGTCCCGCGCCTCGTCGGCGGTGAGGCCCTCGAAGCGCTCGCCCGCGGCCGCGGTCATCCGGCCGTCCTCGCCGATCACGGAGACCTCCTCGAGGCCGTGCTTGCGGCCGATCTCGAAGTCGTTCGGGTCGTGCCCGGGCGTGATCTTCAGCGCGCCCGTGCCGAAGTCGGTCTTCACGTACTCGTCGGCGATGATCGGCAGCCGCCGGCCCACCAGCGGCAGGACCGCCGTCTCCCCGATCAGGCGCGTGTAGCGCTCGTCCTCCGGGTTCACGGCGATGGCGGTGTCGGCCAGCATCGTCTCGGGCCGCACCGTGGCCACCGTGACGGAGCCGGACCCCGATTCCAGCGGGTAGTCGACCATGTAGAGCGTGTCCTCCACGTGGCGCTGCTCGACCTCGAGGTCCGAGATCGCCGAGCGGGTGCCCGGGTCCCAGTTGACCATGTAGTTGTCGCGGTAGACGAGGCCCTTCTCGAACAGGGCCACGAACACGTGGAGCACGGCCTTCACGTACGCGTCGTCCATCGTGAACCGCTCGTCCGCGTAGTCGAGCGAGGCGCCGATGCGCTTGAACTGCTCGAGGATCGTCGAGCCGTGCTCGCGCCGCCACTCCCAGACGCGCTCCATGAACGCCTCGCGGCCGATCGCCTCGCGGGACGTGCCCTCCTCCTCGAGCGCCTGCTCGACCTTGACCTGGGTGCCGATGCCGGCGTGGTCGGTGCCGAAGATCCACTTCGCGCGCTGCCCCCGCATGCGCGCGTGGCGGATCAGCAGGTCCTGGATCGACCCGTTCAGCGCGTGGCCCATGTGGAGGGCCCCGGTGACGTTCGGCGGCGGGACGGCGATCGAGAAGTTCTCCGACGCATCCCCCTCCGGCTCGGGGCTGAACACGCCGGCCTCCTCCCAGCGCGTGAACACCCGCGACTCGACCTCGCCCGGCTCGTAGCGGGTGCGCTCCTGGAGGGCCTTGAGGCGGTCGGGGTCAGGCACGGCCGCGAAGTCTAGGCCCGCTGCGGCGAACGACTGGAGGCGATCAAGCGCCTACGGACGCGCCTCGCTCGCTGGCCACCAGCTCCGCGAAGTTCTCGGCGCTCTTGCGGTTGTCCTTCTCCACGCTGCCTCGCAGCGCCGCGAGCATCAGCGCGCCCAGCGGGCCGAGCGCCGACTCTCCGCGAAGGGTGAGCGTGACCTCGCTCGCGTCGTCGCCGACGGGAGCCGCCTCCATCGTGATCTCGAGCCACTTCACGGTGGGCGCTATCCCCTCGCCGCGATGGACCTGGCGGCGGGGTGGCTCGAAGCTCGTGACGGTCCAGTGCGACTTGCCCTTCCAGGGACCGGCGATCGGGTTGACCTCGTCGTAGGTCGACCCCTCGCGGGCCGGGCCGTCGGTGCGCGTGACCGCGTCGGTGCCCGCGACCCATTCCGCGTAGCGCGACGTGTCGCACAGCACCTCCCAGGCTGCCTCCGCCGGTGCCGCCACCGGCGCCGAAGCCGTGACCTCGAGCCGCGCCATCAGGCTGGGACCGCCCGGCAGAAGTCCACGAACTTGCGCGTGTCGCGCAGGGGGGCGCCGTGGCCGAAGCAGACGAGCGACGGCTCGAGCTCGCCCAACCGCCTGATCGAGCGCCTGTTCTCGTCCGGATCGGGGGTGAAGAACTTCTTCGGCTCCCGCAGCCCGGGGATGGTGGTGAGCACGTCCATGTTGTTGAGCACGTCCCCGAGGATGAGCACGCGGTCGGACTCGCGCCAGAAGGAGATGTGACCCCTCGAGTGGCCGGGCGTGTCGAGCACCTTGAAGCCCGCCACCTCGTCGCCCTCCGCGAGCGGCCGGTCCACGGGATGCCCGGGCCCTGCCATCAGCTTGAAGAAGACCCTGTTGATGAGGGCGTCGGGCTGCTCCTTCCTGATCGCGTCGGGCGTCTCCGCCTTCTCGACGTCCCGGGTGGGCACCCAGAACGGCACCCCGAGCGTCTCGCAGACGAGATGGCTCGAGCCCTGGTGGTCGGGGTGGGCGTGCGTGAGCGCGTGGGCGGACACCGCGCGCCCCTCGAGCTGCTTGAGGATCTTCTTGCCGTCTCCGCGCGCGCCGGCGTCCACCAGCACGTCTCCCACCAGGAAGGTGTTGATCGAGTTCGGGATCGGCAGCGCGCCCTTCAGCTGCCAGACGTCCGGAGCAAGCTCCTTCACGGCGCCACTCCGAGCCGCTCGGCCATCGCCTCGGCGAGAGCCATGAGGCCGGACAGCGGCCGCACCATCACGACCAGCTCGGTGACCAGCCCGTCGCCGTCGACCGTGAGGTGGTCGAATCCCTCCAGCATCCGCTCGCCGACGCGGGCGCGGAACACGAGCGCGTGCGTCCCCTCCCCCGCCAGCACGTCGGTGTACTCGAAGTCCTCGAACACCTGGACGACGGCGCCGAGCACGTGCAGCACGGCCTCGCGCCCCTCGTAGGGCTTGAACACTGCGGGCGAGCGGAAGACCACGTCCGGGTGCAACGCGGCTTCCATCCGAGCGAGATCGCGGCTCTCCACGGCGGCGCGGAACTCGAGCATGGCCCGGAGACTACTTGCGGCGCGGCGCCAGGACGCGGAAGAACGTCCTGGCCGTGAGGCCCGCGGTGGTGGCGCCGCTCACGGGGCGCAGCTTCGCGAACGCCTCCACGCGCAGCCGCCGCTTCCTGCGCAGCAGCGCGCGCCCGCGCCGGGTGAGCTTCACCCGAAGCGTGACCGTGCGGCCGGGGCGCACGGCGAACCGCCGCCGGGCGATCGTCGTCCGCTTGGCCCGGCGCCCCTTGCGGGCCGCGACGCTCAGGCGCAGCGTTCCGCGGCAGGTCGTGGCCTGCTTGCAGGCGACACGTACCGGCACCGTGCCTCTGCGGCTCGCCCGCCGCGAACGGCGCGAGATCACGAACCGCCCGCTGGCGTTCCTGTTGAGCAGGTTGCTCGGGCAGCGGCCGGCGGCGCCCTTCTTGGGGCAGCCCTGGGTGAGCGCGCGCTGGATGTCCGCCGGGCCGGAGCTGGTCGGCCAAGCCTTGCCGCCCTCGCCCTTGTAGAGCAGGACGTCCATGCCGCGGATGATGTCGCCGGTGAAGATGAAGCCGCGGTGGGGCTTGGCGGACCAGGTGTCGGCGCCGGTGGCGATGAACGATGCGAGCTGCCTCGGGTTGGCCGGGTCGGAGAAGTCGACCACGCGGGTGCCGCGGCCATACCAGGCGATCACGAACCGGCTCTGGTCGAGCGCCTGCCAGAAGACGTGGCTGGTGCAGCCGGCCTCGGCGGCCACCTGGTCGGGCTCGTTGGGCTGGACGGGAATGTTGAACGTGCCCTGCTTGCTCGCCGGGCCGCCCGGGACCAGGCCGTTCGATGCGAGGCCGTAGAAGTGCACGGCACCGACTCCCTTGGAGCCGGCCAACGGGCCGGGGAGCGGCAAGTTCGGATCGTCGGGGCTGCCGCCGCAGGCGCCGACGCCCGATCCTCCGCCGTACTCGTCGGTCACGATCAGCGTCTTCCGGTTGAAGTTCGGCTCGGCCCCGTGCGAGATGCCGACCTCGGGGTCGACGATCGTCTGGAGGATCCGCGGCTTCGCGGGATTCGCGATGTCGACGATGTCGCTCTTCTGGATCGACGCCGCGTACAGCAGGTGCTTCCCGTCCGGGCGATGGTCCGGGATCGAGTCGTGCGGGCCCGAGCCGCCGTTCGCCGGGTTGCCGATGAAGTCGATCTGCCCGATCCGCTTCGGCGCGCTCGGCGTGGCGAGGCTGTAGACGTCTGTCCGCGGGTAGGTCTGGGTGTAGTTGTCGATGTAGAGGTGGGGCCAGTCGAGCGTCGTGTTGTGGGCGCCGTCCACGATCTCGCCGCTCGAGCTCCCGTCCTTCTTCTCGTCGCTGATGAAGGCGACCTCGCGCGGGGCGTTCTTGTTGGAGACGTCGATGATCTGGGCGCCCTCCTCGCCGGGGTGGCAGTCCTTGTTCGCCGACGCGCTCTCGTGCGCCATCACCACGTACCGGGCGTCCGGGGACAGCTGCACGTCGAACTGGCCGCCCGAGCACTTCAGCACGCTCTGCACGAACGGCTTGCAGTCCTGCGGCCGCGCCGGGTTGGCGCAGGAGGAGATGTTCACGATCACGAGCCCCTGGACGTAGGAGCCGACGAACGCGTAGTTGCCGGCGAGCTCGATGTCGGCGGCGTTGTTGGCGAAGTCGGTGTCGTTGGCGCCCTTGGGCACCTCACCGGGCGCGAGCGGCACGTTGGCCACGAGCTGCATGTTCTGGCCCGTGCCCGTGAGCGGCGGGGCCTTCGCGACGGACTTGGCCAGCGCGGAGCGCGTGGTACCGCCGAAGATCGCGAGCGACGAGGACGAAGCCGTGTCCTCGTACGGATGGTGCGCCGCCGCGGGCACCGTGAACGCGGCGAGCAGAGCCGCGGCGACCAGTGCGAAGAGAAGACCCCCTGCCTTCACCGGTCGGACTCTTTCAGATTGGGCGGGCAGTTTGCGCCGTACGGGGAGACTTCTCTTCCACGTTTGTGTTGCTGAGCAACCACAACGTGGAAGAAGGGCCCTGCGGGGAAGCTACGCCGACTCCGCCTGCTTCTCTTCCGGCTCGTCCTTCGCCGCCTCGGTCACCAGCGTCGGCTCGAGCCCCTTCGAGATCGTCTCCTTGGTGACCACGCACTTCTTCACGTCTCGCCGCGACGGCAGCTCGAACTGGACCTCGAGCAACGTCTCCTCGAGAATCGAACGCAGGCCGCGCGCGCCGGTCTCGCGCTCGAGCGCCTTGTCGGCGATCGCGCCGAGCGACTCCTCCGCGAAGACCAGGTCGATGCCGTCGAACTGGAAGAAGCGCTGGAACTGCTTCACGAGAGCGTTGCGCGGCTCGGTGAGGATCGTGACGAGGTCCTCCTCGGAGAGCTGGTGGATCACCGACAGCACCGGCAGGCGGCCGATGAACTCGGGAATCAGGCCGTACTCCACGAGGTCCTCGGGAAGCACGCGCTCGAACAGCTCGCCGGCGTCCTTGTCGTGCTTGGAGGAAACGGTCGCGCCGAAGCCCACGCCCTTGTGGCCGATGCGCCGCTCGATCACCTTGTCGAGGTCCGCGAACGCCCCTCCGCAGATGAAGAGGACGTTCGTGGTGTCGATCGTGAGGAACTCCTGGTGGGGGTGCTTGCGCCCGCCCTGCGGCGGCACCGACGCCACCGTGCCCTCGAGGATCTTCAGCAGTGCCTGCTGCACACCCTCGCCCGACACGTCGCGCGTGATCGACGGGTTGTCCGCCTTGCGCGCGATCTTGTCGACCTCGTCGATGTAGATGATCCCCGTCTCGGCCTTCTTCACATCGAAGTCGGCGGCCTGGATCAGCTTGAGCAGGATGTTCTCGACGTCCTCGCCGACGTAGCCGGCCTCCGTCAGCGCCGTCGCGTCGGCGATCGCGAAAGGCACGTTGAGGATCTTCGCCAGGGTCTGCGCGAGCAGAGTCTTGCCGCAGCCGGTCGGGCCGAGCAGGAGGATGTTGGACTTCTGCAGCTCGAGCTCCTGCTCGCCCTCGGACTGCATCATCTGCACGCGCTTGTAGTGGTTGTACACCGCAACGGAAAGAGCCCGCTTGGCGGGCTCCTGACCGACGACGTACTCCTGAAGCACGGAGTAGATCTCCTTCGGCTTCGGCAGGTTCTCCAGATCGAAGGTGGAGGTGCCGGTGAGCTCCTCGTCGATGATCTCGTTGCAGAGATCGATGCACTCGTCGCAGATGTAGACGCCCGGCCCGGCGATCAGCTTCTTGACCTGTCGCTGGGACTTGCCGCAGAAGCTGCAGAGAAGCTGTTCGTTGGAGTCGGTCGGGCGTGCCACGTGTGCGTCTCTCCTCGAGCCGAGGGTACCAGCGGACGGGTCGCTCCCTAGATACTCGGCAACCTGGCCCGTCCCTTCAAGTGGGAACGGAGTTGCTCGTAGCCACGTCGAACCGCGTCCCGGCGGTATCGTCGCGCCGTAGCGGCACCTGCACCCGCTTACGCGCTCGATCCCGACGGCGGTGAGCGGATCGTGTTCGGCGAGGTCACGGTGATCATCAGGGCGTCTGCCGAGACGACGGGTGGCGCGTTCACGATCATCGAGGAGGTCCCGCCGCAGGCCGACACCCCGCTCCACGTTCACGCGAACGAGGACGAGCTGTTCTACGTCCTCGAACGCTCGGGCCCGACGCCTACGCGACGGTCTCCGAGAAGTACGGCATCACCTGGCTCAGCTGACGCCGTCCACCCCGCGCGCAACCTCGCCGCCCGACCGGCCCTTGAGCTCGCGCACGGCGCGGTACGCCATGTCGATCGCCGTGTCCGCGTACGCCCGCGGAGCCGAGTCGCTGTTGGCGATCGCGATGCGGCCGAACCGCTCGCGCCCGATGTGGCTCGGCAGCGGCCCGTCCGGCCAGAACTTGTCCCATGGCCGGCCGTACTCGTACGCGTACCCGTGTGCCCACCGGTTGACCGTGATCGCCTCGATGTCCCGCGCCGGGTCGAACCCGCCCCCGGAGAGCACGCGGGCCAGCTGATCGCGCGTGGC
The DNA here is from genome assembly GCA_963722705.1 of uncultured Thermoleophilaceae bacterium. Classification (GTDB taxonomy): domain Bacteria; phylum Actinomycetota; class Thermoleophilia; order Solirubrobacterales; family Thermoleophilaceae; genus JAAYBF01. Next base: position 226,646 of record CAVRNY010000002.1, read on the forward strand.
CCGCTCCATCTGCTCGAAGGTCGTGCCCATCAGCTCGGCCCGGCCCGCCTTGCCCTGGTCGCGGGGTGAGAGCCCCGGCTTCGTGAGCGCCCGCGGAAGGTGGAGCACCATCGGCTCGTCGGGGCTGCGGGGGAACCGGTAGCTGCCCATGCTCACCGGGAAGTCGAGCTCCACGGTGAGCCAGTACATGTTGCGACAGTCGGCCGCGGCCAGCTTGAGCTTGTCGAACGACGTCCAGTTCCGGATCTGCACGTTCGCGTACATCAGGGAGAGCTTGGTCGCGAAGGCGAGCGCCTCCCGCTGCCGCGCCGGCAGCTCCCGGCAGATGTAGGGGATCATCGTGTTCCAGCAGGCGAGCACCACGTGCTCGCCGGTCACGCTGCGCAGCTTGCCGTCCTGCACGTAGGCGACCTCGACTCGCCGCGCGCTCTCGGGGTCGCCCTGATGTCGCACGCGCACGACCGGGCTGCGCAGCCGGATGCGCACGTCGTTGCCCCTTCGGTCGAGGCGCCCGTAGTCGAGTTCCGTGGTCGGGATCGTCTCCATCCCCCGGCCCGGCATCGCGTCGGGGATCAGCTTGCGGATGATCGAGCGGGCGACCCCGGCGTTGCCGTCGGGAAAGTGATGGATGTAGTCGTCCTCGTAGTCCCAGACCTTGTGCTCGGTGGGGGCGTTGGCGCGGTAGGGGCTCGTGTCGTCGAGCTCCAGGCCGTCGAAGCCCGGGAAGCCGTCGGCCCAGGCGTCGATCGCCCCCACGCCGTCGACGCCGAAGCCCCAGAGGTCGTCGGAGAGCCGCTGGAGGAAGCGCATGGCCTGGTCGCCGACCCTCATGTGACGGCGAAGGAATTGCTCGTAGGTGAGGCCGGTCAGGCGGGCCTTCTTCTGGGAGTCCGAGAGGTCGGGGAAGGGGTCGCGCGGGTCCGTGTAGAGGGCGATCAGCTCCCGCCTGGCGCCCGCCTGCAGCGGCGCGTTGCGGAACACCTCGGCCTCGTCCTTTCCGAACACGAGCTCATCGCGCCCGTAGACCTCCTCGTTGAAGAAATAGGCATGGCGCAGCCCGTGGCGCTTGTTGAAGCCCTGGTCGAAGTACTTCTCGAAGCGCTCGACCTCCACGCCCACGTCGTCGAGCAGGTCCCTCGCCGGCTTTGCGAACGAGGACGGGGTGTCGAGCGACTGCGAGCCGCCGTACCCGACAAGCACGCGCGCGCCCGACCGCTCCGGGGTGAACTCGTTCCTGCTCGCGTGGCCGCCCGGCGCCTCCAGCGGGTCGAGCACGAGGATGCGGGCGTCCTCGCCGTACTCGCGCTGGAAGAAGCGCGCGGCGGCGAGGCCGCTGATGCCGCCCCCGACGACCACCAGGTCGTAGCTCTCCCCCGTGTCCTCCGGCTCGCCGGCGTCCTCCCAGAAGGTGCCGTCGCGCAGCTCGTGGGGAATCCGCCGCGCGTCGTCGGTCAGCCCCTGCAGCCCCGTCGACGCCTCGGGGTGCGAGCCGGCCCCGCCGCTCAGCCTCTTCTCGTCACCGTCGGTGAAATCGCATCCGGGTAGCGCCGACCCGAGCATGAGCGCTCCTGCGCCCACCGCGAGCCCGTCCAGGAAGTCGCGGCGCGTGATGCGGCGGTCCATCCCGAGCTCGCGATCCGACCACTCCGACATCACGACGGAACCTACCGGCGGCCAAGGCGCAGGGGCAACCGGTTAGATTCGCACCGTGACCGTGGCTTGGTCCGACGAGGTCGACCAGACCGTCGGCGGCGACATGACCGCCGCGGTCGCCTACCTCACCCCCGCGGGCGGCGCTGTCGTGACGGCGGTCGCTCCAGTTGGGCTGCGCGACCGAGACGAGGGGACGGTCACGTTCACCACCTCGCTCGGCTTCGGCAAGAAGCTCGAGCGGATCCAGCGCGACCCGCGCGTGGCGCTCGCGTACCACGCGCGCGAGCATGGCTTCGCCTCGGGCAGCTCCTACGTGCTGGTGCAGGGCCGCTGCCGGCCGGTGCCGCCCGCCGACGTCGACTGGAACCGCGAGGTGCTCGCCCCGGCGGCGGAGCCCTTCATGGGGCCGCCGCGCGAGGGCTTCTTCTGGGACCGGTGGCTGCAGGAGTACTACGCGGACCGCGTACCGGTCACCGTCGACGTGGAGCGCGTCGTCGTGTGGCCCGAGCTCGACTGCTCGGGCGAGCCCGAGGTGCACGGAGAGCCGCGCCCAGACGCCGAGCCCGAGCCGCAGTCCGCGCCCAAGAAGGGCACCGAACCGCGGCTCGACGCCGCCAAGGCGGCGACCAAGCTCGCTCGGCTCCCCCACGTCCTGCTCTCCTGGCGCGAGGCCGACGGCTACCCGACCGTCGTCTCCGCCCGCGTGGAAGGCGCCGGGCCTGAAGGCATCCGGCTGGCGAGCGAAGCCGCGCTGCCGCCGGGCGGCCGCCGGGCGGGGCTGCTGGGGCACGCCTACAAGGCGAAGCTCGTGGGCCTTCAGGCCCGCCAGCACACGGGCTGGCTCGAGGACGGCCTGTACGCGCCGCACACCGCGAGCGCGTTCCGGGCGCCGAGCAACAAGACGCTGCTGCTGATCGCCAACGGGCTGCTGGCGAAGCAGGGGCTGCGCAAGGCGCGCCGCGAGGGACGCGCCCCGGCGGCAGCCTGACGCGGCTAGGTCGAGCCGCGCAGATCCTCGACTCGCTGCCTCGCTGCCTCCGCGTCGGCCGCAGCCTTGTCCAGCTCCTTGACGGCGCGCCTCAGGTCCCGCCCGGCCTGGTCCGCGGCCTTGCGCGCCGCCTCGACCTCGCGCTCCGCCTCCCGCTGACGCGCCTCGAGCTTGCCGGCCTTGGCCTCGGCCGCCTTGAGCTCCTTCTTCGCCGAACGAGCCCTCCCGCCCCGGCCTGGAGCCGGCGCAGCGGCGCCGAGCGAGAACCCTGCCAGGCCCGCGGCCTCGTGCTCCGTGGTCAGGCGATGGCGCTCGAACTCCAGGCGCACGTCCTCGTCCAGCGCGACGGCGTGGAGCGTCTGGCGCGCGCGCTCACTCGAGGCCGGGCTGAGCTTGGAGCCCGCCTCCTCGGCGAGGGCCACGACGGTGTCGAGCGCCCTCCCCACCGCCGCCTGCTCCTCGTCGCTCGCCTCCCGCAGGTCTGCGCGCTCGGCCTTTCCGGCGACCAGTCGCTCCTGCGCTTCGCGCAGCCTCGCGCCGGCCTCGAGCAGCTCGTCGCGGAGCTTGGCCCCGCGACCGCTGAACTGGTTGATCGCCCACGCCACCCGGCTGGGCTTCTTCAGGGCCCGTACGCGATCCGCGGCCTCGCCGTCTCCCCGAGCGCGCAGGTCCTTGGCGAGCTCGTTGCGACGGGCGACGAAGCCGTCGAAGTCCCCGATATAGAGCTCATCGAGGGCGGTGTCATCCGTGGCGCGGCTGTCGCTCGCCTCGCGCTTCGCCATGCCAGGAAGTTACCGGCGGCGCTAAGCCGAGCGAGAACCGAGCATGGCAAGGACGCAGGGAGGCCGTAGTGCTTTGCACACGGCCGACCGAGGACGCGGCCAGGCGAAGGTTCGCAGCCGGCTAGTGCTCGCTGATGACCCTGTCTATGAGGCTGTAGTCCTTCGCCTCTTCCGCGCTCATGAAGTAGTCGCGCTCGGTGTCCTTCGCGACCTTCTCCAGCTCCTGGCCGGTGTGCTTGGCGAGGATCTCGTCGAGGCGCTGGCGGACGTCGATGATCTCCTTCGCGTGGATCTCGATGTCGGTGGCCTGGCCCTGGAAGCTCGAGGACACCTGGTGGATCAGGATCTTCGCGTTGGGGAGCGCCATCCGCTTGCCCTCGGCGCCGCCGGCGAGCAGCAGCGCGCCCATGGACATCGCGATGCCGACGCAGATGGTCTGCACGTCGGGCTTGATGAACTGCATCGTGTCGTAGATCGCGAGGCCCGCGTACACGGAGCCGCCCGGCGAGTTGATGTAGATGGAGATGTCCTTGTCCGGGTCCTCCGACTCGAGGTGGAGGAGCTGCGCGACGATCAGGTTGGCGATCTCGTCGGTGACCGGAGTGCCGAGGAACACGATGCGCTCGTTCAGCAGCCGGGAGTAGATGTCGAACGCCCGCTCTCCGCGAGAGGTCTGCTCGACGACCATCGGTACCAGGGGGCTCATTGCTCTCGCTTCGTTTCGGTGGCTCGGACGGGCGCCGGAGCGCCGGATGGCGAGTCTAACGATCGCGGTTCCCGGCTTAGGAGCCGGGAGTCCAGAGCTCGCCCGAGCCCTCGGCCTTGGCGTCCTTCTCGGGAGTCCAGAGCTCGTCGCGCGCCTTGGCCTGCTCGACCGGGATCGGCTTGGCCCGCTCCACGAGGAGATCCACGGCCTTGCGCATCGCGATGTCCTCGCGCAGCGCCTCGTCGGAGCCGCGCTTCTTGGCCTTCTCGAGTGAGCGCCGCAGCGCCTTCTCGCTCGGCTCCTTCTCCCCCGGCTGTGCCGAGGCCTGGCGCAGCGCGTCGAGCAGCTCGTCGTCGCTGACCTCGATGCCCTCGGCCTCGACCACGGCGGCCAGCACGGCCTCGCGCCTCAGCGCGCGCTCGGCGTCCGGCTCGGACTCGGTGACGAGGTCCTCCTCGGTCTTGTTCGTCAGCTGGAGGTACTGCGCCGGGTCGAGGCCCTGGGCCTGGAGCCGGCGCGCGGTCACGTGCCACATCTCGTGCGCCTTGGCGTGGATCAGCTCGTGGGGCACGTCGATCTTGGCCTGGTCGGCCACGGCGTCGACGGCCGCCTCGCGGTACTCGCGCTCGATCGCGTCCTCGTGGGCCTGGCGCAGGCGGGTCTTGACGTCCTCGGTCAGCTCGTCGAGCGAGTCGTAGCCGCCGGCCTCGATCGCCAGGTCGTCGTCGAGCTCCGGCAGCCGCTTCTCCTTGATCTCCTTGACGGAGACGGCGAAGGAGGCCTCCTTGCCCGCCAGGTGCTCTGCCTGGTAGTCGTCGGGGAAGGTGACCTTGACCTCGCGCTCCTCGCCCGCGGCGGCGCCGCCGAGCTGCTCCTCGAAGCCTGGGATCAGGCGGCCCGAGCCCAGCTCGAGCAGGAAGCCGCGCGCCTCGCCGCCCTCGAACGGCTCGCCGTCGACCGACCCCTCGAAGTCCATCACCACGTAGTCGCCCGTCGTGGCCTCGCGGTCCACGGTCTCGAGCGAGGCGAGCGACTCCCGCAGGCGCTCCAGCTCGGCCTTCACGTCCTCCTCGGGCACCTCCGGCTCGCGGCGCCCGACCTCGAGCCCGGCGTAGTCGCCCAGCTCGGCGGGCGGGCGCACGCCCACCTCGAAGGTGAACGCCAGCGGCGAGCCCTTCTCGGGCAGGTCCGCCATGTCCACGCTCGGGCTGCCCACGGGCGCGAGCCCGGCGTCCTGCACCGCCTCCTCGTACCAGCCGGGCAGGGCGCGCCGCACCGCCTCGTCGAGCACGGGGCCGCGTCCGACCTGCTGCAGCACGACCTGTGGCGGCACCTTGCCCTTGCGGAATCCGGGCACCTTCATGTCGCGCCCGATCTCGCCCGCGGCGCTCGCCACCTCGCGCTCGATGGCGTCGGATCCGACCTCCACCTCCACGCGCACGCGCGAGTCGCCGAGCTCTTTGGTCTGGGTCTTGACGGGACTCATCCGGGCGCCGGACGATAGCGTGGCGCTCCGTGCCCGCCACCCCTCCCCCGCCCCGCCGCGGCCCCGCAGAGCGGCTCGCGGCATGGGTCGTGACGGGGCCGCTCGGGCACCTCTACAGCGTGCTGGCGGACCTCGCGGTGTTCTTCTTCCGCTCGGTCGTCACGCGAGCCCGGCGCATGCTGTCGAGGTAGGTTCGGGACATGCCCTCGCTCATCGACGGGCTCGGCATCCTGGCGGCGTCGCCGGAGCTCCTCCCCGCCCGCAGCCAGATGGCGTTCACGCTCGGGTTCCACATCGTGCTCGCGAGCCTCGGCGTGGCCTTCCCGGCGATCACGCTGATCGCCAACTGGCGCGGCCTGCGCAAGGACGACGAGGTCGCCCTGACCCTGGCCAGGCGCTGGTCGAAGGTGATGGCGGTGCTGTTCGCCGTCGGGGCGGTCACGGGCACCGTGCTCTCGTTCGAGATGGGGCTGCTCTGGCCCGGGCTGATGGAGCGCTATGGCGAGGTCTTCGGCGTGCCGTTCGCGATCGAGGGCCTCTTCTTCTTCACCGAGGCGATCTTCATCGCGATCTACATCTACGGCTGGAAGCGCCTACGGCCGTGGGCCCACTTCTGGACCGGAGTGCCGATCGTGATCGCCGGCCTAGGCGGGGCGCTCTCGGTGGTTTCGGCGAACTCGTGGATGAACCAGCCGGACGGCTTCGAGCTGGGCCCCGACGGACGGGTCACCGACGTCGACGTGATCGACGTGATCTTCAACGACGCGACCATCTACGAGGTGCCGCACATGATCCTTGCGGCCTACATGGTCGCCGGGTTCCTCGTGGCATCGGTCTACGCCGTCGGGATGCTGCGCGGGCGGCGCGACCGGCTCCACCGGCTGGGCTTCGTCATCCCTTTCACCGTCGCCGCGCTGGCCACGCCCGTGCAGCTGTTCGTGGGCGACGTGGCCGCCCGTGCGATCGCCGAGGACCAGCCGGCCAAGTTCGCCGCGACGGAGTACGTGACCGAGACCGGCCCCAACCAGCCCGAGTACATCGGCGGGATCTACGTGGACGGCGAGGTGAAGGGCGCGATCGAGATACCGGACCTCGACTCGCTCCTCGTGGGCTTCTCGGCGGACACGGTGGTCACCGGCCTGAACGACATCCCGCCGGACGAGCGCCCGCCGTCGCCGACGCTGCTGCACCTCTCCTTCGACGCCATGGTCGGCATCGGCACAGGGCTGTTCCTGCTCGCCGTGTGGTTCGCGCTCGCGTGGTGGCGCCGGCGGGACCTGCCCCGGTCCCCGTGGTTCCTCCGTGCGGCCGCGGTCTCGGGGGTGGGCGCGATCGTCGCGATGGAGTGCGGGTGGATCGTGACCGAGGTCGGGCGTCAGCCCTGGGTCGTGTACGGACACCTGCGCACGGAGGACGCCGTGACGGAGTCGGGGGGCATCTGGATCACCTTCGGGGCGGTGGTGGCGCTGTACATCGCGCTCGGCGTGGCGACCGTGTTCGTGCTGCGCGCCATGTCGCGGCGCTGGCGCGAGGAGGGGATCGATGAGGAGGACGTGCCTTACGGGCCCCCTTCCACCCCGGAACCGGGACCGGCCGCATGAGCGAGGCCGAGGCCGTCGCCGCGGCGCTCTGGGTGGGCGTCACGCTCTACGCGGTGTTCGCGGGCGCGGACTTCGGGGTGGGCTTCTGGGACCTGATCGCCGGCGGCCCGGAGCGCGGAAAGCGCCCGCGAGCCCTCATGGAGGGCGCCCTCGCACCCGTATGGGAGGCCAACCACGTGTGGCTCGTGTTCTGCCTCGTGACCCTCTGGACGGGCTTCAGCGAGGTGTTCGCGGCGCTCATGTCCACGCTGTTCGTTCCGCTCTCGCTCGCGGCGCTCGGGATAGTGCTGAGGGGAGCGGGGTTCGCCTTCCGCAAGGTCGTCGTGCGGATGGAGAACCAGCGCCTGTTGGGGGCCACGTTCGCGATCTCCTCGGTGCTCACCCCGTTCTTCATGGGCACGGTCGTGGGCGCCGTGGCCTCCGGCCGGGTGCCGGCGGACGGTGACGGCGACCGGCTCTCGAGCTGGACCGGCGCGACCTCCATTGTCATCGGCGTCCTGTTCGTCGCCACGGGCGCCTACCTGGCGGCGGTCTTCCTGATGTCGGACGCCCGGCGCGGCGGGAGCGAGGACCTGGCGGAGTACTTCCGGCGTCGTGCGCTCTGGGCCGGCATCGCGACCGGTGCCCTCGCGCTGGCCGGGATCCTCGTGCTGCGCGAGGACGCTCGCTTCCTGTACGACGGCCTGACCGGCGAGGGCCTGCCGCTCGTGGTGCTGTCGGCGGTCTGCGGCGCGGCCGCCCTCGCGCTGCTCGCCAGTGGCGCCCGGCGAGGCCCGCGCCCGCTCGCGGCCGTGGCGGTGGCTGCGGTGGTCTGGGGCTGGGGCGTGGCGCAGCACCCGTACCTGCTGCCGACCTCCACGACGATCGACGCGGCCGCGGCGTCCGAGGACAGCCTGGTGGCGCTGCTCGTGGTCGCGGGCGTTGCCGTCCTGGTCGTCGTACCGGCGCTGGCCCTGCTGTACACGCTGCACCAGAAGAGCACCTTCGACCACGACTAGGGAGTACGCTCGGGCCGGACTCGGAGGAGGTAGGACTTGACGGGCCCGCTGTACCACCTCGGGGGCTTCTGCTCCCGGCACCACCGCGTGGTGATCGCGCTCTGGCTCGTGGCGGTGATCGCGCTGGCTACGCTCGGCCGCGCCGCGGGCGACCAGACCAACGACAACCTGTCGCTGCCGGGCACCGGATCGACGGACGCGACCAACCTGCTCGAGAGCCGCCTGCCCGACCAGGCCTACGGCACCAACCCCGTGGTGTTCCACGCGCCCGCGGGCAAGCTCACCGACTCGAAGAACAAGCAGGCGGTTGACGACGCCGTGAAGTCGCTCGGCAAGGCGCCCCACGTGATCAAGGCGGTGAACCCGCTGTCCGGCGGGGCCGGCGCGCTGGTCAGCAAGGACGAGACGATCGCGTACAGCCCGGTCACGCTCGACCTCGGCCCCGCCGACCTGAGCAAGGAGCAGGCCCAGGACGTGATCGACGCGGCCAGCCCGGCGACCGACGCCGGACTGGAGGTGGAGGCGGGCGGCTACCTGGGCAAGGCGGTCTCCAAGCCCGAGACCCACAGCAGCGAGGTGGTCGGGCTCACCGCGGCGGTGATCATCCTGCTGTTCGCCTTCGGCACCGCCACCGCGATGATGCTGCCGATCGTCTCGGCGGTGCTCGGGCTGATCAGCGCCCTGGCGATCATCCGCCTGCTCGGCCACGTGGCCGAGGTGCCGAGCGTGGCGCCGACCCTCGCGACGATGATCGGCCTGGGCGTGGGGATCGACTACGCCCTCTTCATCGTCACCCGCCACAAGCTCCAGCTCAAGGACGGGATGGAGATGCAGGAGTCGATCGCGCGCGCCACCGCGACCGCGGGCGGAGCCGTGGCGTTCGCCGGCACCACCGTCGTGATCGCCCTCTGCTCGCTCGCGTTCGCCGGGATTCCGCTGGTCACCACGATGGGCTACACGGCGGCGGTGGCCGTGGTGGTGGCGGTGCTCGCGGCGGTCACGCTGCTGCCCGCGATGCTCGGGGCGCTCGGCCCGCGGATCGACTCGCTGCGCGTGAAGCTCGGCCGCACCCATCCCGACGACCACCAGGCCCACGGGTGGGCGCGCTGGGCCGGCGGCGTGGCGAAGCGGCCCTGGCGCTCGATGGTCGCCGCGACCGTCGTACTGCGTCGTGCTGGCGATCCCCGCGCTCGATCTGGAGCTGGGCCAGAACGACGTCGGCGCGCTGCTCGAAGTCGACCACGGCGCGCCAGGCCTACGACCTGATCTCCGAGGGGTTCGGGCCCGGGCAGAACGGCCCGCTGCTGCTGGCCGTGAAGCTGGGCAGCCCGGCGAAGCCCGACCAGAAGACGCTCGACGACCTGAAGCAGAGCAGGAGCAGGGCAGCAGAAGCAGGCGGAGCAGCTAGAGGCCGAGGGCGCCGCCGGCAGGCGCAGCAGCAGGTCCCAGGAGCAGCAGAAGACAGCAGCCGACCAGAAGAAGAAGCAGGCCGAGTCGCCGGCGAGCGACCCGCGCCTGCACGACGCTGGAGACGGACGTCTCGAAGACGCCGGGCGTGAAGTCCGTGTCTCCCGCCGTCGCTCGACAAGAAGAGGCACCGCCGCGATCTTCACGGCGGTGCCCACCACCGCGCCCTCGGACCCGAAGACCGAGGACCTCGTCGACGACCTGCGCGACAACGTCGATCCCCAAGGCCACGAAGGGCACGGACATGACGGTGTACGTCGGCGGCCAGACCGCGGGCTACATCGACCTGGCCGAGCGCATCGGCGAGAAGCTGCCGTCGATGATCCTGATCGTCGTCGGGCTCAGCTTCTTCGTGCTGATGCTGGCGTTCCGGTCGGTCGCTGCTGCCCGCTGAAGGCCGCGGTGGCGAACCTGCTGTCGGTCGGCGCCGCATACGGCGTGGTGACGTTCGTGTTCCAGGAGGGCCACGGCGCGGAGCTGCTCGGCCTCGACGGCCCGGTGCCGATCGTGAGCTTCGCGCCGCTGCTGATGTTCGCGATCCTGTTCGGCCTCTCGATGGACTACGAGGTGTTCCTGCTGACCCAGATCCAGGAGCACTGGAAGGAGGAGGGCAGACCCACGAAGGCGGTGGTCGACGGCCTGGCCACCACCGGGCCGGGTGATCACCTCGGCGGCGCTGATCATGGTCTGCGTGTTCACCAGCTTCATCCTCAACGGCGACCCGACGGTGAAGCAGTTCGGGGTCGGGCTTGGCGGTGGCGATCGCGATCGACGCGACGCTGGTCCGATGCCTCCTCGTGCCGGCGGTCATGGTGCTGATGGGCAAGGCGGCCTGGTGGCTGCCGCCGTGGCTGGAGCGCGCCCTGCCGAAGATCAGCATCGAGGGCGAGGACTACTTCAAGGATCGCCCGCCGCCGGGCCCAAGAGCGAGCCCGGCGCCTGCGGCCGAAGCCTGAGCCGCTAGGGTCGCGACGTGAGCGCCGAACTCGCCAGCGGGCCGCCGAGCACGGCCGGCTCGCCATCGACACCGAGTTCGTGTCGGAGCGCCGCTACCAGGCGCAGCTCTGCCTCGTGCAGGTGGCCGTGCCCGACCCGGCGGCCGAGGACGGCGTGCGCACCGAGGTGCTCGATCCGCTCGACGCCGACCGTGACGCTCGACCCGGCCCCGCTGGCCGCGGGCGCTGGCCGACCCCGAGGTCGAGGTGGTCGATGCACGCCGGCCGCCAGGACGTGGCGATCATGCGCCGGACCTGGGAGACCGAGGTCACGCGCGTGTTCGACACCCAGGTGGCCGCGGGCTTCCTGGGCTTCGGGAACCAGGAGGGCTACGAGCCGCTGGTGCGGCGCGTGCTGGGCGTGAAGCTGCGCGGCGGCGAGGGCTTCACGCGCTGGGACAAGCGGCCGCTGACCGAGAAGCAGATCTCCTACGCGGCGGACGACGCCCGCTGCCTGCTCGCCCTGGGCGCGGCGATCGAGACGCGAGCTGGCCGAGCGCGGCCGGCTCGAGCTGGGCGCGCGAGGAGTGCCGGATGGTCGAGGAGTCCGAACGACGTGCGCACGCCCCGAGCGCGCCTACGAGAAGCTGCCGAAGCTGGGCCGGCTTGACGACAAGGGGCGCGCGGTGGCCCGCGGCTGTGCGCCTGGCGCGAGGGCGTGGCGCGCGAGATGGACCGCCCGCCCTCCTACGTGATTCCCGACCAGGCGCTGATGGAGCTTGCCCGCCGCACGCCCGAAGGACCGGGCGGCGCTGGAGAACATCCGCGGCCTGCCCCAGCAGACCCTCCACCGGCGCGGCGCGCGAGCTGGTCGAGCAGATCGAGCAGGGCCGCTCCGAGGAGCCTCCCCCGCCGCCGCCGAAGCCGCCGAAGCGCGACTCCGTCCGAGGCGCCGCTGGTGTCGCTCGCGCAGGCCGTGGTGCGCCACCGCTCGCGCGAGAGCGGCGTGGCGACCGAGCTGATCGCCACCCAGTCGGAGCTGGCGTCGCTGGTCGCCGCGGTGCGCCGGGGCGAGGACGACTCACGGGTGCGGGCCCTCGCCGGCTGGCGCCGCGAGCTGGTGGGCGAGGAGCTGCGCGAGCTGATCGAGGGACGCCGGCAGGTGTCGGTCGGGCCCGGTGGCGAGCTGAGTGTGACGCCCCTCACCCGTGGTCATTCTCTGTAGAAGCTGCCCCCGACGACGAGGGCGCGGCGGACCTCCGGCCCTATTCGCTGTGGTTCCCCCGCGTGCGCCGCTTCGCTGATCGCTCTGAGCGGGCCGCAATGAACCCGACACCGATCTGGCGGGCGATCTCGACCAAGATCCCGATGCCGGTCAGCACGTAGAAGGCGGTGAAGACCTTCATTGCGTCGTTGGTCAGCACCAGGTCTGGGTCAGCGATGCTGGATGTGGTGAGCGTGGCCACGGCGAAGTAGAAGGCGTCCACCACGCTCCAGTCCTCCCCCAGCGAGTACGCGACCGTCCCGGTCACCACCAGCAGCACCCCGGCCCCGAAGATCGCGAGGAAACTCTCTTCCTTGGCGGCGTGGCGGATGGCGGCGACCATCTGCCGAAACATGCGAACCACCGAAACGGAAAGCACCGCTGGCGACCCTAATCGCTTCTACGGCGAATGGCCATATGTGACGCCCCTCACACGCTGACCTCCAGCCCGTGAATAGCGTCGAGCTGATGTCTTCGCAGACCCCCACGACCCGGCTGCGCGAGGTCGAGATGGGCCTCGGGGCGCTCGCCCGCGAGCTCGAGAAGATGATCGGCGTGCCGCCCGCGAACCTCCTCTGGTGGCGCGAGGAGGTGCGCGACGTGATCTTCGATCTCGAGCAGCGTCCGGCCTCCGATTCCAACGGGCACCGCAGCACTCGCTAGGCTGAGCCCTCCCCAGCCCGCTCCGTCAGGAAGGACTCTCCCCTTGAGCCGTGCTCGCGTAGTCGCCGTGCTGACCGCATTCGCCTGTCTCGCCGCCGTCCCCGTGGCCGAGGCGGGGAAGAGGAAGGCCCCGGCCCCCAGCGTCAAGGTGATGACGCGGAACATCTACCTCGGCGGCAACATCTTCCTGCCGGTCGGGACGACGACCCGCGCGCAGTTCGAGCAGAAGGCCGGCGAGCTGTGGAGCCAGGTCGAGTCCACCAACTTCCCGAGGCGCGCGCGGCTGCTGGCCCGCGAGATCAAGAGGCACAAGCCCGACCTGATCGGGCTGCAGGAGGTCGCCCTCTGGCGCCGCGGGCCGCAGGGAGTGAAGGACGGCTCCGCCACGCCCGCGACGCAGGTGGTCCAGGACTTCAGAAAGATCCTCCTGGCCGAGATCAAGCGGGCGGGGCTCAAGTACCGCGTGGGCGACAGCCAGAGAGAGGCGGACATCGAGGCCTCGATCGATCGCGGCTACGACGTGCGCCTCACCATGCACGACCTGATCCTCGTGAAGGCCCGGAAGGGGCTGAGGGTCCGCAAGCGCAGCTCGAAGAACTTCAAGACGACGGTCGGCGTCCCCACCCCGGGTGGGCAGTTCACGAGCACGCGCGGGTGGACGGCGGTCGACCTCTCGCTCAGCGGCAGGCGCTTCCGGTTCCTCAACACCCACCTCGAGGCCGCACTGCCGATCACGCGCCAGAACCAGGCGAAGGAGCTCGTGGCGAGGGGCGGCCCGCTGCGAAAGGCGGGCACCGTGATCGTGGTCGGCGACCTGAACTCGGACCGCGACGGGCTCGACAACGGCGACCCCCTGCCGTACCGGACGATCGCCCGCGCCGGCTACAGGGACACGTTCGACCTCGCCAAGGCGAGCCGGCGGGCATTCTCGTGCTGCTTCAAGGACCCGGTGATCCGGGACGCGCCGCCGGCCCCCTTCGACCACCGGATCGACCACATCCTCGTCAAGCCGAGGGTGAAGGCCGGCGCGTACCGCGTGGTCGGCAACGACCCGAACAACCGCTTCGGAAGGCTCTGGCCCTCCGACCACGGCGGCGCGGTCGTGAAGCTGCGCCTGAAGTAGCGCCCCGAACGGATCGCTAGGCGGCCCCGCGCGCCATCGCGCGCAGGGTCGCCCCGGCGGCGCCCGACAACTCGCGCAGGGCGCGCCGGTCGATCCCGCCGAGGCGGTCGCAGCGGAGGTGGTAGCAGCGGTCGAAGGGCGCGTTCGCGCGTCCGCCCCACAGCCTCCGCTCGGCCTCGTCCTTGACCGAGGACGCGCCGGAGAACAGGCCCGCCACCGGAATCCCGGCCGCGGCGAACGGCGCGTGGTCCGATCCACGGGCGCCGAGGCCGTGGCGCCGGGAGGGCACGCCACCTCGCGCCAGGGCGCGGCGCGCGGCCCGCGCCAGGTCGGCCGAGCGCCGGTCCTCGCCGGAGTACACGAAGCGCCCGCCGTTGCCCGAGCCGAGCATGTCGAGGTTCAGGTAGCCCGCGATGCGGCGGCGCTCGGCCCGTGACAGTCCGCGCACGTAGCGCCGAGAGCCGATCAGGCCGAGCTCCTCGGCGCCCCAGAAGCCGAGGCGCACCGCCCGCTTGTGCGGGCCCCCCGACGCGGCGAGCTCCTCCCCCGCGGCGAGCAGGGTGGCCACGCCGCTGCCGTTGTCGTTGATCCCCGGTCCGCGCGTCACGGAGTCGATGTGGGCACCGGCCATCGCCACCTCGTCGGTGACTCCCTCGAGGTCGGCGACCACGTTGTGGGTCGTGCGCGTCTCGGAGGCTGCGTCGACCTCGATTCGCACCCGCTCGCCCGCGCGCGCGGCGAGCAGCTGCCCTGTCGGGTGGGTGATGAAGAGGGCGGGGATGCGCGCCGGCGGACCTCCCAGCGTGCCCTCGATCGTGCCGCTGCGGCCCGGCCGCCCGTCGTTGTGGATCAGGGCGCCCACGGCGCCGGCGCGACCCGCGTTCGCCACCTTGAGCGAGAGCTGGCACGTGCCGCGCTCGATCAGAGCCACGCCCCCGCGCGGGAAGCCCGCGAAGTCCGACGTCCGGCACCCGGAGTCACGCTCTCCCTGGACGCCGGGGGGACGCAGGTCGACCGCGCGCAGCGGGCCGGAGACGTTCCCCGAGCCCGAGTACCGAAGGGTCGACACCCCGCTGAGTCGCCGCCCACCGACGACCAGCTGCGGCCTCGCTCGTTCGTCGAAGAAGGGAAACCGAACGCGCTGGAGGCGCACGCTGTAGCCGGCACGGCGCAGGCGGGAGGCGACGTAGCGGGCCGAGGCGCGGTCGCCGGCGGTGCCGGCCGCGCGGTTGCCGCCGTTGCGGTCGGCCAGGCGCTGGAGGGCGGTGAGATGGGTCAGGGGCGCCGCGGCCTGCGGGCGCGGCGCCGGCCTGGGAGCCGGTTCCCGCGCGGGTTGGGTGTCGTCGCCGCCCAGGCTCACGACGGCGACGACCGCCGCCACCGCGAGGACGGCGAGCGCGGCGGCGAGCGCCCGGCTCACGGCAGGCGACCGGTCCAGCGCAGCGACAGCGCCGCGGCGAGCAGCAGCAGCACCAGCGCCGCCGGCGGCGAAGCCGGCGGTGATCTCGCGCTTCTCGTCCTTGGTGCCGAGCTGGGACCCGAGCCGCTCGTAGACGGAGTCGAGCTCGTCGTCGTCCTGCGCGCTGAAGGCCTCCCCACCCGAAACCTCCGCGATCCGCCGCATCGCCTCCGGGTCGGGCGGCACCGGGATCAGCTGGCCCCCCGGCCCCGTGACGACCGCCGCGGTCGTGCCGAGGGCGATGGTGTAGATCGGCACCCGCTCGCGGCCGGCCTCGCGGGCGACGTCGATCGGATCCCTGCCCGAGCGTGGACTTGCCGTCGGAGAGCAGCACGATCGCCGCGGGCGGGCGGCGGCCGCGCTCGGTCGTCCAGCGTGTCGAGCGCCGCCTGGAGCGCGTCGCCGGTCGCGGTCCCGCCGTCGGCGACGAGGCCGTCGAGCACGGCTCGGGCGTCGTCGTGGTCGGCGCTCGGGCTCTCCACGATCTGCGGCCGGTCGGCGTAGGTGACCGACCCGATCCGCAACTGGTCGGGCACCTGGTCGAGGAAGCGCTCGCCCGCGGCGCGCGCGGCCTCGAGCCGGCTGGGCTCGACGTCGTCGGCGCAGCATCGAGCGCGAGACGTCGGTGACCAGCACGACGGAGGCCCGCTCCACGGGCACGGCGACGGTGGTCTGCGGCCGGGCGAGCGCCAGGATCAGCGACGCGAGCGCGAGCAGGAACAGCGCCGGCGGCAGGTGGCGGCGCCAGGCGGGAACGGCGGGCACGATCGCCGCCAGCGTCGGCACGCCGGGGAAGCGCACCGCGTTGCGGGCCGCGCGCGGCGCGAGCAGGAGGTGGTACGCGGCGGCCGCGAGCGGCACGGCGGCCAGCACGGCGAGCAGGCCGGGGCTGGCGAAGCTCATCGCAGCGTCCGCCCCAGCTCGCGCAGCCAGTCGCCGGCGGTGGAGAGCACGACGTGCTCGGCGCCCGACGCGGCGCAGGTCGGCCGCCACGATCGCGCGTCGCGCGCGCTCGCGCGCGCTCGTAGCGCTCGCGCAGCCGGCTGTCCGAGCTGTCCACGTTGAGGCGGCGCCCGGACTCGGGGTCGACCAGCGCGAGGTTTCCGGCGGCGGGCAGGGCGCCCTCGCGCGGGTCGCGCACCTCCACGGCCAGCACCGAGTGGCGCGCGCCGAGCGCGGCCATGGCCGCGACGCCAGGATCGCGGGCCGCGGAAGTCCGAGATCACGACGATCAGGCCGGTCTGCGTGGCGGCTCGGCCCGTGCGGCCGAGCGCGCGGGCAAGCGCGCCGTCGTCGGCGTGGCCGTCCGTGGCCACGCCCTCCGCGAGCACGCGCCGGACGGCCACGAGCGCGGTGCGGCCGCCGCGGGGCCGCAGCCGCCGCTCGGGCAGCGCGCCGCATGTGGCCACCGCCACGCGCCCGCCGCGGCGGGTGGCCAGCCGGGCCACGAGCAGTGCCACGCCCTCGGCGACGTCGCACTTGAGCCGGTCGGCGGTGCCGAACGCCATCGACGCGGACACGTCGAGCACCAGCCAGGTGGTGAGCTGGCGCTCGGGCACCTGCAGCCGCACGTGCGGGATCGCCCGTGCGGGCAGTGGCGGCGGGGTCGAGGCGGCGCACGTCGTCGCCCGGCTGGTAGGGGCGCAGCTGTGCGAGCTCGGTGCCGTCGCCCACGCCGGGCGCCGGCCGCTCGCCCGGCAGCACCGAGCCGGCGCGGCGGGCGACGGCGAGGTCCAGCGCCTTCACCAGCGCCGAGGGCATCGGCCCCGGGCCCTGGCGGCCGGGCGCAGGCGCAGTGCCGAAGCGTCACGCGGCCAGCTCCTCCTCGGGCGGCCCGGCCTCCACGCCGGGCTCGGGCACCGCCTCGAGCACCTGCTCGAGCAGCTCGTCGACCGACGACGCCGTCGCTGAGCGCCTCGTAGCTGAGCACGAGCCGGTGGCGCAGCACGTCGAGCGCGAGGTCGCGTCACGTCGCCGGGCAGCACGTAGCGGCGGCCGCGCAGCATCGCCAGCGCCTGCGCGGACTGGATCAGCCCGATCGGCCCGCGCGGGCTCGAGCCGTAGTCGATCAGGCGCCCCAGGTCGGGCAGGTCGTAGCGCTCGGGGCGGCGGGTGGCGTCGGCCAGCTCGACCGCGTAGTCCACGACGTCGCGGTCCACGTAGACCTGCTGCGCGGTCGCGCGGTGGCGCAGCAGGTCCTCCACGGACAGGCGCTCCTCGACCTGCACCGGCTGCGCCGATCACCCGCTGCACGACGGTCGCCTCCTCGCCCGGCGTCGGGTAGTCCACCACGACCTTCATCAGGAAGCGGTCGACCTGCGCCTCGGGCAGCGGGTAGGTGCCCTCGGACTCGATCGGGTTCTGGGTGGCCAGCACGAGGAACGGCTCGGGCATGCCGAACGTCTGGCCGCCGATGGTGACCTGGCCGCTCCTGCATCACCTCGAGCAGCGCGGACTGCACCTTCGCGGGCGCGCGGTTGATCTCGTCGGCGAGCAGGAAGTTGCCGAACACCGGACCCAGCTCGACGTCGAAGGTGCCGGTGTCGGGCCGGTAGATGCGCGTGCCGACGAGGTCCGAGGGCACGAGGTCCGGCGTGAACTGGACGCGCTTGAACGTGCCGCCGACCACCTCGGCCAGCGTCTTGATCGTGAGCGTCTTCGCCAGGCCGGGCACGCCCTCGAGCAGCACGTGGCCGCCCGCCAGCAGGGCCACCAGCAGGCGCTCGAGCATCGCGTCCTGGCCGACGATCACCCGCTTGACCTCGTAGAGGGTCTCCTCGAGCGCCTCGCGGGGCTCGCCCGCGGCCTGCTCGCCTGCGCTCATCCGGCCTCCTTTTGCTCGTTCCGACGTGGGCCGGACGCTAGAGAGCGGGGCGTCAACCCCGGATAACGCACCCGCATTCCCTACCTTTCGGTGACATGCGCGTGCTGGTGGCCGAGGACGAGGGTCGCGTCGCCGAGGCGGTGGCGCGCGGCCTGCGGCGGGAGGGCATGGCCGTGGACGTGACCGGCGACGGCGCGGACGCGCTCTACAAGGCGCGTGTGCACCGCCACGACGTGGTGATCCTCGACCGCGACCTGCCCGGGATGCACGGCGACGAGGTGTGCCGCGCGGTCGGCGCCGAGCTGCCCGACGACCAAGGTGCTGATGCTGACCGCGCGCGGACCGCCTGGACGACATGGTGGACGGGCTCTCGCTGGGCGCCGACGACTACATGACGCAAGCCGTTCGCGTTCGCCGAGCTGGTGGCGCGCGTGCGCGCTCTCGGGCGCCGGGCGGGCACGGCGCGCCCGCCGGTGCTGACCGCCGGCGACCTGGTGCTCGACCCGGCCCGGCACACCGTGACGCGCGCCGGGCAGCCCGTGGACCTGAGCCCCAAGGAGTTCGGTGTGCTGGAGGCGCTGCTGGCCGCCGCCGGCGCCACCGTGAGCGGCGAGGAGCTGCTGCGCCGCGTCTGGGACGAGAACGCCGACCCGTTCACCAACACCGTGCGGATGACCGTGATGAAGCTGCGCCGCAAGCTCGGCGACCCGCCGCTGATCGAGACCGTGACGGGCGCCGGCTACCGCGTATGAAGCTCACGGTCCGGACACGCCTGACGGCCGCCTACGCCGTGCTCTTCTGCCTCTCCACAGGACTGGTGCTGCTCCTGAGCTGGGTGCTGCTGGACCGCCACTTCGAGCGCACGCTGCCCGAGCCCCTGGCCGAGCGAGACGCGCGTCCGACGTCGGCGGCCTGTACGTGCTCGCCTTCGCGCGGCGCGCTGGTGCTCGCGGTGGCGCGCCGGCTGGGTGCTGGCGGGCCGCGTGCTCGCGCCGCTCTGGAGCGCATCACGCGCACGGCGCGGCGCGTGTCCGACGAGCGCCTGGACGAGCGCATCGCGCTCGAGGGCCCCGCCGACGAGCTGCGCGAGCTGGCCGACACCTTCGACGCCATGCTGGACGACCTGGCCGAGTCGTTCGACGCCCAGCGCCGGTTCGTGGCGAACGCCAGCCACGAGCTGCGCGCGTCCGCTGACCGTGATCCGCTCCGAGGCGGAGGTCACGCTGGCCGACCCCGAGGCGAGCCGCGAGGAGCTGCGCGCGATGGGCGAGGTGGTGATCGAGGCAGCCTGCGAACGGAGGCGCTGCTGGAGGGGCTGATGGCGCTGGCCCGCAGCCAGCGCGGGCTGTTGCGGCCGCGAGCCGGTGGACCTGGCGCCGGCGGCGCGGTCGGCCGTGGCGATGGCCGCCGAGGAGGCGCGCGCGGCGGACGTGCGGGTGCGGATCGATCGCCGAGCCCGCCGAGGCCGACGGCGACCGGCGGCTGATCGAGCGCCTGGTGGCCAACCTGGTCGAGAACGCCGTGCGCCACAACCGCCCCGGCGGCACGGTGGACGTGGTCGACCGAGTCTCGCAACGGCGGGGCGGTGGTGCGGGTGGAGAACACCGGCGCGGCGATGGACCCGGCGGTCGTGCAGCGCCTGACCGAGCCCTTCGAGCGCGGCGGGCGCACGGGAGAGACCGCGGGCGCGGGCCTGGGGCTGTCGATCGTGAGCGCCGTGGCCGAGGCCCATGGGGGCGAGCTGCGCCTTGAGGCCCGCGAGGGCGGCGGCCTGCGCGCCGAGGTGTCCCTCCCCGCCGAGCGGCGTCCGGCCTAGAGGCGGACGTCCCGGCGGCAGTCCGGGCGGTCGTCCATGACCTCGAGCCCGACCGGCTGGCGGTCGCCGGCCTCGGCCGCGAGCTTGCCGTCCACGTTCGCCAGCCCGCCGACTGCGAACGCGATCATCGTCGACGCCGGTGGCCGCAAGCGATGCCGGGAGGATGGTGCCTACCCTCACGCCGAACACGGTAGCTACCTCCCCCTACGGCAGGCGGCCGAGCCAGCGCAGGGACATCAGCCCGCCCGCGCCGAGCAGGAGCACGGCCCCGCCGGCGAAGGCCGCCGTGATCTCGCGCTTCTCGTCGCGCGTGCCGAGGCGGTCGCCAAGCTCCTCGTACACGGCCTCGAGCTCGAACTCGTCCGCGGCGGAGAAGAAGCGCCCGCCCCCCACCGCCGCCATGTGCCGCAGCGACGCGCGGTCGGGCGGCACCCTGCGCGCCTCGGGCCCGCGCGGTGTGTCCACCTCGATCTCCCCGGCGGTGGTGCCGAGCGCCACGGTGTAGACGCGGACGCCCTTGCGACGCGCCTCGCGCGCCGCCGCCACCGGGTCGCGCCCCGAGGTGGTGAAGCCGTCGGAGAGCAGGACGATCGCGCCCGGGCGTGCGGCGGCCCCGCCCGGCCCGGGCGCGCACGCGCTCCAGCGAGCGCAGCGAGGTGGCGAGGGCCTCTCCGGCCGCGGTGCCGCCCGAGGCGCGCAGGCCGTCGATCGCATCGCGCACCTCGCCGCGCTCGAGCGCGGGTGCGCGCACGCCGCGGATGCGGTCGTTGAACGTCACGCTGCCCACCCGCACCTCGTCGGGCACGGCGTCGAGGAAGCGCCCCGCGGCCCGGCGCGCCGCGCCCAGCCGGGAGGGCTCGACGTCGGTCGCGCGCATCGACGCCGACATGTCGGTGGCCAGCATCACCGCCGCCCTGCCGTCGGGCACGGCCACGGTCGCCTCCGGGCGCGCGAGCGCGAGCGCGAGCGCGGTCAGCGCGAGCGCGTAGACCGCCATCGGCGACGTGGCGGCGCCAGCCGGGACGGACGCGGCACCACCGAGGGCATCGTCGCCGGCGAGGCGAACGCCGCCTCTGCGCGACGCCGGCGGCGCTCGGCCCGCACGTAGAGCACCACCGCGACCGGCACAGACGCCAGCGCCAGCAGGAGCAGGGGCGCGGCGAAGCTCACGGGCCCTGGCGGCGAGCGCTCCGGACGCGTCGCCGAGCCGCACGTCCAGCGGATCGCCGCTCGCCCGTCGCGCTCCACGGTCACCCGGACGCGTGTCGCCCGGCGCGCAGGTCCTCGATCGCGTCGCTCACGTCCTCCGGGCCGCCGCACCGGGCGGCCCTCGATCCCCACGATCACGTCACCGCGCGGCGCCGTCGCGCAGTCCCGCCCGTCGCGCCCGGGGACGCCCGGCACGACGGACTCCACGGCGGCGCCGGACCCGGGCGCCGGCGAGGTGCGTGACGCCGAGGTAGGGCCGCTCGATTCGCTCGCCGTTGCGCAGCCGCGGCAGCACGTCGCGGACGGTGTTGGAGGGCACGGCGAAGCCGATGCCGACGCTGCCCTGCGCGCCGGCGGTGGCGATCTGCGAGTTCACGCCGATCACGCGCCCGCGCGCGTCGAGCAGCGGGCCGCCGGAGTTGCCGGGGTTGATCGGGGCGTCGGTCTGGATCACCTCGTCGATCTGGAAGCCGTTGGGCGCCCGGATCTCGCGCTCGAGCCCGGACACGATCCCGGCGGTGGCGGTGCGGTCGAGGCCGAACGGGATGGCCGATCGCCACCACGCCGTCGCCCACGTCGACCCTGTCCGAGTTCGCGAGCGCGCAGCGGGTCGACCGAGCTGACGGCGGCGGCGTCCACCTTCAGCACCGCCAGGTCGGAGGAGGGGTCGGTGCCGAGCACCTCGGCGCCCAGCCGGCGCCGGTTGTCGTCGAACTGCACCCGTGCCCGCTCCGCGTCGCCCACCACGTGGGCGTTGGTGACGACCGTCCCGTCGCGGTCCACCACGAAGCCGGTGCCCGAAGCGGTGCCCCCGCCCTGGCGGACCTGCACCGCCACCACGGCAGGGCCGGCGTCTGCGTAGACGCGGCCGACGTCGTTCCCGCCGCGCCCGCTGAGCACCGGCGGCTCCTCGTCCTCGGCCCCGTCGGCCTGCCGAGCGACAGCCCGAGCAGCAGCGCGCCGGCCACGGCCGCGATCGCCGCACCGATGGCCGCCAGGCGACGGGGAAAGCCGCTTCGCGGGGGCTCGGAAGGCTCGGGCGGAGGATGGGGTCCCGGGCGGCGCCGAGGACGGCGCGGCGCGGTCGCCGGGTCACCCCTCCGGGAATCGCCTGACCAGAGGTTCGTGCGAGCGGTCATTGACGCCGCACGGTAGGAGCCGGGGCGTCAACTGGGGATAACCGCCGCTCAGGCGGGAAGGCAGACCCGGCAGAAGTCCTCGCCGAACGGCGTGAGGTGGATGCTGCGCCGCACGGTCCGTCCGCGGCCCGCCTCGCGCATCGCCTCGATCACGTCGGGCTGGGCCTCGAGCACCTGGTAGCGCGAGCGGGTCCTCGAGCGGCTCGCGCGAGAACCAGATCAGCCCCAGCCGGTAGAGGTTGTTGAGGTAGGCGGGCACGCGCTCGAGGTGGCGGCAGCCCGCCTGCGGCGCCGATCATGGTCAGCCCCGGGCGCCACCAGCTCGGAGCCCACGTTCAGCGGCCTTCGCCGCGCGCACGTCGACCGCCGGCTGCGGGCCCTCGCGCGGCGAGCAGGCGCAGGATGCCGCGCCTCGTCGGGCGCGAGGTCGCTCGAGGATGCGCTCGTAGGCGGGGTGGGCGTCCTCCTCGTACTCGCACGTCGGCCGACCGGCGCAGCAGCTCGGCGCCGCGCGCGCGCAGCGAGCGGTGCTCGTCCTCGGGCTCGACGTCCTCGTCGCCCGGCACGTGCTCCGGCGGGCCGCCGTCGTCGCGATCAGGCCCAGCACCCGGCGGGCGTAGTCGCGCACGTCCTCCCCGGCGTCCTGGAGCAGGTCGGCCGGCGACTCGCCCGACAGCGGCGGCGCGCGTGACCACGCGCGCGCCGGCGTCGAACGTCGTGCCAACGCGTCCACTCGGCGGTGCGCAGCCAGGCCGCCGCGCGGCCAGCCGCGCCAGCGCCGGGGGCGACGATCGCGCATGTCTCGGCTCCTGCTCGCTCATCGTCATCACCCGAAGATCGCCAGGTGGAGCAGGCCGGCGCCGAAGCCGAGCACGGCGCCGTGCAGGAGCAGCAGCCACTCGTCCTCGCGCATCGCGGAGCGCAGCATCTCGGAGAAGTCTGCCGACGGCATCTCGCGCATGCGCGTCGCGATCAGCTTGCGCACGGCGTCGCTCTGGCGGCGGTTGAACTCCGGGTCGGTCAGCGGGGTCATCGTGTAGTCGACCGCCTCGATCGCCACCGACTCGCGGATCGCGTCGTACTCGCGCGTGCCCACCGCCACCCGCACGGCGCTGCGGCGCGGTGCCCGGCGGCGCGGTCGACCGCCGGCCGCATCGCGGTCTCGATCATCTGGCGCGTGCGGTCCGAGCGCGGCCCGTGCAGCAGCTCCTCGCCGATGTTCGCCGAGCGTGACGATGTCGTCGGCGATGATCTCCGCGTAGACGTCCGCCGACCTCGTGCTGGCGGCGCAGGAACAGGCCCGTGGAGCTTGAACGGCCCGACCTTGCGCGGCTCGACCGGCTCGAAGATCATCCAGATCGCGAGCCAGTTGGTGGCGTAGCCGATCGACCACGCCGCCGATCGGCAGCACCCACCAGTGCGGGCAGAGCCTCGGTGAGCAGGATCGTCGGGATGCCCGAGCACGAAGCCGAAGAAGAAGCCGAAGTTGATGATGAAGCGCAGCTCCTTGCTGCCCGACCTCGAGGAAGATCCGGTTGGCCAGCTCGGGGTGCTCCTCGATGTGGCGGATGACCATCAGCTTGACGTCGAGCAGCTGGTCGATGTTCGCGCCGATCTCGTCGGTGACCTCGCGCACGATGTCGGGCAGCTGCGCGCTGGACGCGCTCGTGCACGCGCCTCGCGCACCCGCGGCGGCAGGTCGTGCCAGAGCTGCGGGTGCTCGCGCTCCATGATGCGCTCGACCAGGTCGCGGATGTCGCGCGCGCGAGGTCGCGAGGATGTGCTCGGCGATCTTGTCGGGCTCGAGCTGCTCGTAGAAGTCGGCCGGGCTGCCGAGCTTCGCGATCCCCTTGTCGACCGCGATCGAGCCCATCTTCGCCGCGCGCGAGGGGATGATCCCCTGCCAGCCGACGCCGCCCTGCATCACGCCCGGGATCTGCTGGATGCTTGCGCGGCAGCAGGCGCGCGAGCGGCGCGCAGGCCGGGCAGCCGGAAGCCCGTGAAGCGCACCGGGTAGAACAGCATCCAGACGCCGCTCCAGTTCGTCACGTAGCCGATCGCCCCGGAGAAGAGCGGGATCGTGATCAGGCTGAGCGTGTGACTGTCCACCGCGTCCTCCCCGCCGACATCCCTGCCCGGACGGCAGCGATCTTACGGTGCGGCGGCCAGGTGGCGGCGCAGTGCGCGGGGGGAGCGCGCGAGCTTGCGGTCGGCCACCGCGATGAACCGCACCCGGCCGCGCCTGATGGCGAACAGCCGGGCGCTGCCCGGGCTCGCGCGGAACAGGTTGCGCGCCACGCGCCGCCGCCGCGGGTACGCACGCCGCAGCGCGGCGACGCTCGACCCGGGGCGGATGCGGCGATTGCCGTGTCCGCCGGCCGTGGTCACCACCACCCGCGCCCGGCTGCGGCGCGAGCGGCTCCCGAAGATCGCGACCACGCGGCCGCGGGAGCGCTTCACGCACCAGCGATAGGAGACCCGCCCCCGGCGCGCGGGCGCCAGCCGGCGCGCGAGGCGGGCGCGCGTGAGCCCGACACGGATCCTCCCGATGTTGCGCGGCCCCACGGGCGACCGGCGGGCCAGGCACTCCCGCGGCGCCGGGCAGCTCCTGGCGATGGCGAGCACGCCGCGCGCGCGGATGTCGCGCGACGAGCGCCCGGCCTCCACGCGGTAGCAGCCGGGCGCGACCCGCCACCGCCTCGCGCCCTCGTTCCAGTAGCTCAGGGCGCGCTCGTCCAGCCTGAAGCCCACGCGCCGGCGCTGGCCCGGCCGCAGCGTCAGCTTGCGCGCCCCCTTGAGCGCGCGCGGCGGCTGGCGGACGCCCGCGCCCGGCTCGGGCAGCCCGAGGTACAGCTGCGCGACCTCGGTGCCCGTGCGGCGGCCGGTGTTGCGGACCTCCACGCTCACCGCGGCGGTGTTCCCGCGGCCCTTCCGGATCCGCAGCCCGCGATAGGAGAACGTGGTGTACGAGAGCCCGTGGCCGAAGGGGAACGCGGGCTCGAGGCGGCGCTCGTCGTAATGGCGGTAGCCCACGAACACGCCCTCCTTGTGCTGGACCTCGATCACGCCGGGATAGGCCTCCCTGTCGCCGGCGGTCGGCACGTCCTCGGTCCGGCGCGGGAAGGTGGCGGGAAGGCGCCCGCCCGGGTCCGCGTCTCCGAACAGCACGCGGGCGATCGCCCGGCCGGCGGCCTGGCCGGGATACCAGGCCTCGACGATCGCGTTCACCCGCTCGCGCCACGGCGTGAGCACCGGCCCGGCGGTCTCGAGCACCACGGTCGTCCGCGGATTGGCCGCGGCCACCGCGTTCACCAGCTCGTCGTCCTCGGTCGCGAGGCTCTCCTTGTCGACGCCCTCGGTGGCGGTGTCGGAGGCGAACACCAGCGCCACGTCGGCGCCGCGCGCCACCGCGGCCGCCCGCTGCGGATCCTCGCCGTCGTCGTACCGCACCTGCACGCCCGGACCCGCGCGGCGGGCGATCTCGGCCCGCGGGGTGCTGAAGGAGAACGGCTTGATCGCCGAGGAGCCGCCGCCGCCCTTGTAGGCGTCGGCCACCGAGCCGATCACGGCGATCGACTTCAGCCGGGAGGGGTTCAGCGGCAGCATGCCGCGGTTTCGCAGGAGGACCATCCCCTGCTCCTCCACGTGGCGGGCGACCGCGTCGTGGCCGGCCTTGTCGATCAGAGCGTCGTTCGCGGGGTACCCGGCGCGGTCGAAGGCGCCGAACTTGAACAGCGTGCGCAGGATGTTGCCCACGCGCAGGTCGATCGTCGCCGGGCTGACCTGGCCGGAGGCGACCGCCGCCGCCAGGTTGGGTCGCGAGTAGAAGAACGGGAGCGGCATGTCGAGCTCGAGGCCGTTGTTCGCCGAGCCGGCGGTGCTCTTGGTGGCGAAGCCGTAGTCGGCGACCACGAATCCGTCGAAGCCCCACTCGCGGCGCAGGATCCGGTCGAGCAGCTCGCGGTTCTCGCACGCCGGCGATCCGTTGAGGCGGTTGTAGGCGCACATGATCGTGCCGACGTCCGCCTCCTTCACGGCCGCCTCGAACGGGGCGAGGTAGATCTCGCGCAGCGTGCGCGGGTCGACGCGAGCGTCCACCACGAAGCGGCTGCCGACCGCCGACGTGAGCGGCGGCGCCCCGGGCGGCGCGCCCTCCTGGCTGTTGGGCGCGAAGTGCTTCACGTTCCCGATCACGCCCTGTGACTGCGCGCCCTGGATCCATCGCACGGCGAGGCGCGAGCTCAGCCACGGGTCCTCCCCGTAGCCCTCGAACGTGCGGCCCGCCAGCGGCGTGCGCATGATGTCCACGGTCGGGGCGTGGACCACGTCGTTGCCCTTCTTGCGCACCTCGTCGGCGATCGCGACGCCGACCTGCCGGGCGAGCGCCGAGTCGAAGCCGGCGGCCAGCGCGATCGGCGCCGGCATCGCGGTGGCATTGCCCTCGCGCGTGCCCACGGGCCCGTCCGAGTAGTAGATCGTCGGCACGTCCAGGCGCGGAATCCCGTCGCTGGTGCCGGTGGCCGGGTTGCCCGTGGCCACCCCCGCGAGGTCGTCTCCGCCCATCAGCGAGTACTTCTCGTCGGGCGTGAGGGCCGCCAGCAGCAGAGCCGCGCGGCGCTCGGGCGAGAGCGAGGTGTCGCACCAGGGGTGGCTGCCGCAGCGTCCCGCGGCCTGGGCGGGGGCCGCCGTCATGCCCACCGCGGCCACGGCGACGAGCGCGACCAGGCCGCCGACCCGCGTCAGTCTGCGCCTCCCAAGCACCGGCGGGAATCTACCGGCCGCGGGACTCCCCTGAGCCGGTCAGGGCCGCGTGCACTCGTCCAGCAGCTGCACGACGGAGACGTATGGCCTGCCGGTGGTGTGCTCGAGCGCGATCTCGCACGTGCGGTTCGCGGAGAGATGGGCCTCGAACCCTCCGCCCGCCACCTCCCTGGCCTCGGTCGCCGTGGCCGACTCGATCAGCTCCGGGTGCTGCATGCCGCGGTCCCCGGCCATGCCGCAGCAGGTGGACACGAGCGGCACCGTGACCTCGTCGGCGAGCGCGCGGGCGAGGGCCTCCATCCGCGCGGCGAGGTCGAGCTGGCGGGCGGAGCACGTGGGGTGCAGCGCGGCCGAGGCGACCCGCGCGCGCACCTCGAGCTCCGGCAGCAGGCGGTCGTGCGCCCAGGCCACCGCGTCCAGCACCTCGACCCCCGCGAGCCGCTCGCGCTCCTCCTCGCCGAGCGCCTCCGGTACCTCGGTCGCGATCCCGTGCGCGCACGAGGTGGCGTCGATCACCACCGGCAGCTCGCCGCCCTCGCTCCAGCGCCACAGGCCTCGGCGAGCCTGCCCGCCATGTGCGCGTGGCCGCGCGAGTAGCCCTTGGAGCTCCAGGGGGTGGCGCAGCAGTTGCCCGCGGCATCCGGCGGGATCCACACCGGCAGGCCCGCCCGGGCGGAGACCTGCACGAGCGCGTCCGGCAGCCAGCGGCGGCCGGGGTCCTGGCGCGAGGGGCCGAAGATCCGGTTGATGCACGCGGGCAGGTAGACGGCCGCGGCGCCGTCGCGGCGCGTGTCGGGCAGGCGGCCGGGAGCGGAGCGCGGGAGCGATTCCAGCCACTGCGGCAGCGCCCCGCCGGGCGACATGCGCGCCCGGCGCGCGTGAGGGCAGCGACCCTCCCGTCGCCGGCCACGCGAGCCGCCGCGGCGCCGGTCGCGCAGGCCGGCGCGGCCGGCGCGCTCGACCGCCGACCAGCGCTCCGCGGCACGCGAGCGCCCGCGCCTCGGCCTTGCGGCGAGTGCCTCTCCGCGCGCAGCGCCTTGACGAGCTTGCCGGTGTCGATTCCCACCGGGCAGACGAGCTTGCACGAGCCGTCGGCCGCGCAGGTGTCGAGGCCGTCGTACTCGTAGTCGCGCTCGAGGGCGGCGCGGACGGGGGAGCCCTCGGGCTGGCGCGCCATCTCGCGGCGCAGCACGATCCGCTGGCGCGGCGTGGTGGTCAGGTCGCGGCTGGGGCAGACCGGCTCGCAGAAGCCGCACTCGATGCACGCGTTGGCGTTGGACACGTCCTCGATCGCCGGCGTGGACTTCAGGCCTGCGCAGGTGGATGCCCGGGTCGTCGCTGAGCACCGCGCCGGGGTTGAGCACTCCGCCGGGATCGGCCAGCCGCTTCACGCGCCACATCAGCTCCGTGGCCTGCTCGCCCCACTCGCGTGCCACGTAGGGCGCCATGTTGCGCCCGGTGCCGTGCTCGGCCTTCAGCGAGCCGTCGTACTCGTCGACGATCAGGTCCACCAGCTCGCCCATGAACGCCTCGTAGCGGTCACGGTCGGCGGGCTCTCCCAGCGCCGGGGTGAGCAGGAAGTGCAGGTTGCCGGCCGAGGCGTGGCCCGCCACGCCCGTGAGGAACCCGTGCTTGCCAAGCAGCGCCTGGACGTCGCGCGCGCATTCGGCGATCCGCTCGGGGCGCACGCACACGTCCTCGATGATCAGCGACGTGCCCTGCGGGCGCATCGCCCCGACGATGCCCTGCATCCCCTCGCGCACCAGCCAGAAGACCTCGATCTCCTCCGGCTCGCCGGTGAACGCGGCGGCCTCGCAGCAGCTCGTGGCCCTCCACCGCGGCGAGCGCCGCGCTGCTCCAGGCCGTCGAGCTCCGCCGGGTCGTCGGTGCGCAGCTCCACCAGCAGCACCGCCCCTCGGGCGGCACGCTCGCGCCACTCCTCGGGAATCCCCGGCAGCGAGTACGACGCCGCGATCAGCGTGGGGTTCACCATCAGCTCGACCGCGGAGGCGCCGGCCTCGACCAGCGCGGGCACCGGGCGCCGACGCCGCGTCGATGCTCGGGAAGAACAGCAGGCCGGTGCGCACGTGGCGGCCGTGCGGGCACCGTCTCGAACACCGCCTCGGCGATGAAGCCGAGCGTGCCCTCCGAGCCGACCAGCAGGCGGCGGAAGATCTCCACCGGCTCGTCGGCGTCGAGGAACGCGCAGAGGCGGTAGCCGGTGGTGTTCTTGATCTCGAACTTGCGACCGGATGCGCGCGGTCAGCTCGGCGTCGGCGCGGATCTCGTCGCGGATCTCGGCGAGGCCGGCGGCCAGCTCGGGCTCCGCGGCCGCGAAGCGCTCCGCCGGCGTCGGGCGCGGAGGTGTCGATCGCGCGTGCCGGACGGCAGCACGAACTCGAGCGAGCGCAGCGTCGGGTAGGAGTCGTGGCGCACGCCGCAGCGCATCCCGCCCGAGTTGTTGGCGATCACCCCGCCGACGGTCGCGAAGTCGGTGGAGGCCGGGTCGGGGCCGAGGCGGCGGTCGTGCTTGACCAGAGCGCGGTTGACCTGGCCGAGCACCGTGCCGGGCCCGACGCGCACGCGCTTCCCGCCGTCCTCGCACCGCGGATGCCGGCGAAGTGGCGCGCGCACGTCGACGAGGATGCCGGCGCCCTGGCCCTGGCCGTTGAGGCTCGTGCCGCCCGAGCGCAGCGTCACCGGGATGCCGGTGCGGCGGCCGTAGGCGAACGCCTTCGCCACGTCCTCGGCGTCGTGGGCCATCACGACCGCCTGCGGGATCAGCCGGTAGGGGCTCGCGTCGGAGGCGTAGCGCACGAGGTCGAGCGCGCGCAGGAGCACGCGGTCGGCGCCGAGCGGCTCGAGAGCTCGGAGCGCAGCGGCTCCGGCGTGCCGGCCGCCAGCCGTCCGGGAGCCGGTCGGGCGCGGCGTGGATCCAGCGCTGCAGGCACGGCTGCTCGCCATCCGGCGGCGAGCGCCATCAGAACAGGGACATGCCGGGCGTCGACCGCGACCTCGACGAGCCGTGGCTCGTTCGACGGCGATCGCGCCGCCAGCGCCTCGCGCAGCTCGTCGCGCGCCGCGCACGCGCGCGCGGCCACGCCGTAGCCCTCGCGCGATCGCGCCGTCTCGAGCGCCGGCAGGTCGAGGCCCGGCGCGCCCGGTCACCTGCTCGGCCTCGGCGAACCACTTGAGGATCCCGTACTCGTCGTTGCGCACGACCAGGAAGGTGACCGGCACCTTGTAGGCAGCCGCGGTCCAGAAGCCGGTGACCGCGTACTGCGCCGAGCCCTCGCCGAGCACGCACACCACCGGCCGGTCGGGCTGGGCGAGCTGCACGCCGATGCCGGCGGCCAGGCCGAAGCCCAGGCCGCCGCCCGCGCCGAAGTAGTAGCTGCCCGGGCCGCGAGATCCGCAGCCGGTTGCGCAGCGCCAGCGTGCTGGTGGGCGACTCGAGCACGACGATCCCGTCGTCGGGCAGGACCTCGCGCAGCGTGGCGTGCACGGCGGCGGGGCTCAGCGGGTCCGAGTCCTCCGACCGGCGGCGGGTCGGGCAGCGGCTCGGGCGCCGTCGCGGTCGGTCTCCCCCACCGCCTCGACCAGCGCCTCCAGCGTCAGCCGCACGTCCGCCACGATCGCGTCGCCCGGCGGCGCGCGCGCCGCCTCGTCCGGGATCGTTCGTGATCGCCACCAGCTCCGCGCCCTCGGGCAGCGCCGGCCCCGGGATGTAGGGGTAGTAGGGGAAGACGGACGTGCCGGCCACGAGCACGAGGTCGTGGCCCTCGAGCGTCTGCCCGACCGGGCCGATCGCCGGCGGCAGCACGCCGCGGAAGTTGACGTGGCCCTCGGGGAACCCGAGCCGCCCGCCGCCCGGCGCGGGCGTCGCCCACACGGGCAGCCGCTGCCGCTCGGCGAGGGCGACCGCGGCGTCCCAGGCGCCGCTCGAGTCGACGTCCGGGCCCGCGACCATCACCGGGTTCCTCGCGCCCGCGAGGCGATCCGCCAGCGCGCGCACCGTCTCGGGGTCGGCGACCGCCGGTCCGGTCACCGCGCGGCCGATCGAAGGCGCCACGTGGGCGTCGTCGACCTCCACCGTCCAGTCGTCCATCGGCAGCGGACAGGAGCACCGGCCCGGCCGGCGGCAGCGACGCCATGTGGATGCCGCGCGCCAGCGCGGCGGGCACGTCCTCGGCCCGCGGCGGCTCGTAGCTCCACTTCACGAACGGATCGGCCACGCGAGTGGCGTCCGCGTTCGTCAGGTTGGCCTGCATCGTCATCTGGGCGCGCACCTGCTGGCCGGCCGTGACGAGCAGGGGCGCCTTGTTCGCCTTGGCGTTGAAGATCGCCCCCATCGCGTTCCCCAGGCCCGGCGCCGTGTGCAGGTTCACGTGCGCGGTCTCGCGCTTTGCCTGCGCATAGCCGTCTGCCATGCCGACCGCCACGGCCTCCTGAAGCCCCAGCACGTAGCGGAAGTCCGAGGGCAGCTCGTGGAGCATCGGCAGCTCGGTGGAGCCCGGGTTGCCGAAGATCGTCGTGATCCCGTGGGAGCGGAAGAGGTCGAAGCTGGCGTCGCGGACGGTGGTCATGGCGGCGATCCTTTCACGCGCACGCCTTAGCCCGCGCAGTA
The DNA here is from genome assembly GCA_963722705.1 of uncultured Thermoleophilaceae bacterium. Classification (GTDB taxonomy): domain Bacteria; phylum Actinomycetota; class Thermoleophilia; order Solirubrobacterales; family Thermoleophilaceae; genus JAAYBF01. Next base: position 258,147 of record CAVRNY010000002.1, read on the forward strand.
GTCTGCCGCGCGTGAAGGCGCTCGAGCTCGCGGAGACCACCGGCCCGGACGGCCTCGCGGTCGTCGACAAGCCCGATCCCGAGCCCTCCCACTTCATGTCCCCCGGAGAGGGGATCGTGATCGACGTGAAGGCCGCGGCGGTCTCGTTCCCCGACGTGCTCCAGACCCGCGGCCTCTACCAGTTCAAGCCCGAGACCCCGTTCGTGCCCGGCGCCGAGGTGGCCGGCGTGGTGGCCTCCGCCTCGGACGGAAGCGGCTTCTCGCGAGGGCGACCGCGTGGCCGCGATGACGATGACCGGAGGGATGGCCGAGAAGGTCGCGGCGCCACCGGCGATGACCTTCCCCCTGCACGACTCGCTCGACTTCGCCGAGGGCGCGGCGCTGATCCTCAACTACCACACCGTTCTGTTCTCGCTGAAGCTGCGCGGCCGCCTGAAGGAGGGCGAGCAGGTGCTCGTGCACGGCGCCGCGGGCGGCGTGGGCACCGCCGCGCTCCAGGTGGCCAAGGCGCTGGGGGCCTCTCGCACGATCGCCGTCGTCTCGAGCGACGAGAAGGAGGAGATCGCCCGGCAGGCAGGCGCCGACGAGGTGCTGCGCTCCGACTCCGAGTGGAAGGACCAGGCCAAGGAGCTGAGCGGCGGCGGCGTCGACGTGGTGCTCGACCCCGTGGGCGGCGACCGCTTCACGGACAGCCTGCGCTCCCTGCGCGAGGGCGGCCGGCTCGTGGTCGTCGGGTTCACCGGCGGCTCGATCCCCGAGGTGAAGGTCAACCGCCTGCTGCTGAACAACACCGAGGTCGTGGGCGCCGGCTGGGGCGCCTACGTGATGACGAAGCCCCAGCTGAGCGCTGAGATCCAGGCCGAGCTGGACACGATGGTGGCGGCCGGCACGGTCAAGCCCATCGTCGGCGCCCGCTTCCCGCTCGCCCAGGCGGCCGAGGCGATGAAGCTGATCGACGGCCGCGGCGCGCTCGGCAAGGTCGTGCTCGACGCGTGAGCCCGGGTCTGCGGTTGAGTCAGCGTCACGCTTACTAGACGACAGCCGGGCCCGTTCTGCCGCGCCGGACGCACCGGGGCTGAACACGAGCGGATCGGTGACCGGCTCGAGCACGCGATCGAGTCGCGCGCAGACGTCGAGGGTGAGCTGGAGCGCGGCGAGGCGAGCCGGCCGCAGCGGGCGAGCCTGCGACGCACGCTCGTCTGGCTGACGATCACGGGCGTCTCGCTGTACCTCGTCGCGCCCAGCCTCATGGACGTGTTCGGCTCCGCCGACGAGCTCACGCAGATCGACCCGGCGTGGTTCCCGGCGATGGCGGCGCTCGAGGCGGCCGCGCTGGCCTGCGTCTGGAGCCTCCAGCGCACGGCGCTGCACACCAAGCGCTGGCGCCCGGTGATCGCCTCCCAGCTCGCGGGCGGCGCGCTGACGAAGGTGGCGCCGGCGGGCGGCGCCGTCGGGGCGGCGCTGCAGTACCGGATGCTCGTGGAGGCGGGCTTCGAGCGCGGGGGCGTGCCGTGGCGGGGATCACCGCGGTGAACCTGCTCACGCTTCGCGGTGGTGCTGGCGCTGCCGGTGCTGGCGCTGCCGGCGATCGTGCGCGGTGGAGTGAGCCGTGACCTGGTCGAGGGGACGGCGATCGGACTTGCCGTGTTCGCCGTGCTGCTGGGGCTCGGCACCCTCGCGCTGGCGCTCGACGGCCCGCTGCAGCTGGGCGGGCCGGATGGTCCAGCGGGCCCGCAACCGCCTGCGCCGCGGCTCGAAGCCCTCACCACGCTTCCCGACCGCCTCGCTACACGAGCGCGACCGCATCCTCGCCGTTCTCGGGCCGCGCTGGAAGAGGGCGCTGGCGGCCACCGTCGGGCCGGTGGGCCTTCGACTACGGGATCCTGCTCGCCGCGCTGGCCGCCGTGGGGTCCACGCCCCGCGCCGGCACTGGTGCTGCTCGCCTTCTGCACGGCGCAGATGCTCGCCCAGGTACCCGCCACGCCGGGCGGGCTCGGGTTCGTGGAGGCGGGCATGACCGCGACGCTGGCGCTGGCCGGTGTCTCGGCGGGCGACGCCGTGCTGGCCACGCTGGCCTACCGCCTGTTCACGTACTGGGTGCCGCTGCCGTTGGGGCTGGTTGGCCTCGCACTTCAGCGCAAAGGTGGATCCCCGGCTTGATGTGGGGTGCTGCGCGCCCCCGCCTCACACCGGCATGCCCCCTTGCCGCCCCGGGAAGCGGATGAAAACCTCGGCTGGTGCCCGTCTCCGTCGTCACCGTCGACGACCAGGCCGTCTTCCGGGGAGTCGCGCGCGAGTTGATCGAGGCCACGGCGGGCTTCGAGTCCGTGGGCGAGGCGGAGTCGGGCGAGGCGGCGCTCGCGCTGATCGACGAGGTCGTCCCCAGCTCGTCCTGCTCGACGTTCGCATGCCCGGAATGGACGGGATCGAGACCTCCCGGCGGATCAAGGCGAAGCACCCGTCGACCGTGGTGGTGCTGGTCTCGATCGAGGAGTCGGCCGAACGTCCCGGCCGCCGCGACCGACTGCGGGGCCGCCGGCTTCGTGCGCAAGCAGGATTTCTGCCCGGCGAAGCTGCGCGAGCTCTGGGAGCATCACGGCCGGCAGGCACCCACTGAGGATGGGGTGCGCGCACCCTTGCCGCTCCCAGATGCCGGTGCGACGCTGACCGGGACGCCTAAACGCGCCTTCAAAGGAGACGACCATGGTCATCGCAGCCGACTACCCGTTCCTCGAGATCGTCGGGACGATGATCGTGTTCTTCGCCTGGGTGGCGTGGTTCTGGATCCTGATCTCGATCCTCTCGGACGTGTTCCGGCGTCACGACATCTCCGGCTGGGGCAAGGCCGCGCTGGACCCTGTTCGTGATCGTGGTCCCGTTCCTCGGCGTGCTCGTCTACCTGGTCGCCCAGGGCAAGCACATGGCTGAGCGCAACGCGCGAGCAGGCGAAGGCCGTGCAGGCGCAGTTCGCCGCCAACGGGAGCCCCGCCGCGAGCGGCCCGGCGGGAGAGATCGCGAACGCCAAGCAGCTCCTCGACAGCGGCGCCATCACCGAGGCTGAGTTCGACGCCCTCAAGCAGAAGGCGCTGAGTTGACTCCTGAGCAGGCTCTCTCCGACCAGGAGCTGGCCGAGATGCTCGCCCTGACGAAGGAGGCGGACAGCGTCGAGCTGAAGCTGACGGTCCCGGAGTCCGGCCAGCGCCGGCGGTCGGCGGCCCTCGAAATGGATCCGCTGGAGGGCCAGATCCGGCAGGTCTTCTTCCTCGACACGCCGGACCTCGCCCTGGACGGCCAGGGCGTCGTGGTGCGGGCGCGCAGGGTGCAGGGAAAGGGCGACGACTCCGTGGTGAAGCTGCGGCCGGTCGTGCCCGCCGAGCTGTCGCCCGAGCTGCGCGGGTCTCCGGGCTTCGGCGTGGAGGTGGACGCGATGCCGGGCGGCTACGTCTGCTCGGCGTCCATGAAGGGCACGCCCGGACAAGGACGTGCGGGACACGGTCGCGGGCGGCGGCGCCGCTGCGGAAGCTGTTCTCGAAGCACCAGCGGGCGTTCTACGCGGACCATGCGCCCGGAGGGCGTGGGACTCGACGACCTCTCGGTGCTGGGCCCGCTCTTCGTCCTGAAGCTGAAGTTCTCGCCGGAGCAGCTCGACCGCCGGCTGGTCGCCGAGCTCTGGCTCTACCCGGACGGCAGCCGGATCTTCGAGCTGTCGACCAAGTGCGCCCCTCGCGAGGCCTTCCAGGTGGCCGCCGAGACGCGGGCCTTCCTCGCCGAGCGCGGCGTGTCCCTCACGCGGCGAGCAGCAGACCAAGACGCGCAAGGCGCTCGACTTCTTCTCGGCCGAGCTGTCGAGCGGCGCGTAGCAGCGGCGCTCGTCCCCGAGGTCCGACTGCTTGCCGCCGTAGGCGCTCAGGCCGTAGATGATCAGCAGGTCCATGCCGAAGATCGCCAGCGACCAGAGCGGATAGGCGGGGATCGAGAGCAGAGCGCCGATCGCGCTCAGGCTCGCCCCGATGATCCCGATCCAGCGCCCGAACTCGCCGCCGGACCAGATCGAGAACGCCGCGAACAGCTGGATGACGCCGACGAACAGGATGATCCAGCCCCAGGTGCTGAGGTCCTGGATGATGAACCGCTCGTCCTCGAGGAAGAAGCTCGCCTTGTCGATGGCGGCGATTCCCCAGATCGCGTTCAGGATTCCGGCCATGAAGATCATGATGCCGGCGAAGGTGAGCCACCCGGCTCCCCGGATGTCGTCCATTACCTACTCCTCTTTCGGGTGCACGAGGATGAAGCCACGCCGCGGGGCGTCGGGCAATGGGGCGCGCCGGTGTACGCCGGGGGATGCGTACTAGTGTCTGCCCATGCCAATCCGGGTGGTTCTCGCGGAGGACAGCCTGATCGTGCGCGAGGGCCTGCAGCAGCTGCTGGCAGCGTCCCCGACGGTCGAGGTCGTGGCGGCCTGCGGCGACGTCGATTCGCTGCTTGCGGTGGTCGACTCCGAGACGCCCGACGTCGTGCTCACCGACATCCGGATGCCGCCGTCGAACACCGACGAGGGCGTGCAGATCGCCGCCCGCCTGCGCGAGACCCAGCCCGCAGATCGGCGTGATCGTGCTGAGCCAGTACTCGGACCCCGCCTACGTGCTGGAGCTGCTCGCTTCGGGCTCCGACAGGCGCGGCTACCTGCTGAAGGAGCGCGTGCACGACCGCGGCCAGCTGGTGTCGGCGATCGACACCGTCGCCGCGGGGCGGCTCCGTGATCGACCCCAAGATCGTGGAGGTGCTGGTGGCCGCCAAGGCGCGCGCGGAGCACACGCCGCTGTCGGCGCTCACGCCGCGTGAGCGCGAGGTGCTCGCCGAGATCGCCGAGGGGAAGAGCAACACCGCCATCGCGGACTCGCTCGTGCTCACCAAGCGCGCGGTCGAGAAGCACATCAACTCGATCTTCCTCAAGCTGGGGCTGGCCTCGGCGGACGACGTGAGCAAGCGCGTGAAGGCCACGCTGATGTTCCTGGCGGAGCCCGACGGGCCGCCGCCGGACGCGGACGGCGCCTAGCCCGGGGAGGCACGCCTGTCGGACATACACCGGCGCACGCCATTGCGCGCGCGACCCCGGGAGGCTTGGGTTGACGCATGAGCGCCGAGACCAAGCGACGGCGCCGCCTGCCGCTCGTCCTGATCGTCGTCGCGACGCTGCTCGCCTTCTTCACGATCTTCGCCGTCTGGGCAAACCGGCAGCTGCTCGACACCGACAACTGGACCGACACCAGCAGCAAGCTGCTCGAGAACGACGAGATCCGCGGGCAGGTCGCGACCTTCCTGGTCGACGAGCTGTACGCCAACGTCGACGTCAAGGGGCAGATCGAGGCGGCGCTGCCTCCGCGCGCCGCGCCGCTCGCCGGGCCGGCCGCGGGCGGCCTGCGGCAGGTGTTCGAGCAGGGCACCGACCGGTTGCTCGCCACGGAGCGCGCCCAGACCCGCTGGGAGCAGGCCAACCGGCGCGCCCACGCGGCGTTCATCCAGGTGATCGAGGGCGACGGCGACGTGGTCTCCACCAGCGGCGGCGACGTCGTGCTCGACCTCAAGGCGCTGCTCGGCCAGACCCAGGAACGGGCGGGCGTGGGCGGTCGCGCGGCGGACAGGCTCCCGGCCGACGCCGCGCAGATCAGGATCCTGCAATCCGACCAACTCGGCCTCGCACAGGATCTCGTCAACTTCTTCGAGACCCTCGTCCTGGTGCTCGTGCTGCTCACGTTCGGCCTCTACGCACTCGCCCTCTACCTCGCCCGCGGCTGGCGCCGCGAGGCGCTGCGGGCCTGCGGCGTGGGGTTCATAGTTGCGGGAGCCGGCGCGCTCCTCGCGCGCTCCCTCGGGGGCGGCGCGGTGGTGGATTCCCTTGCGAAGAGCGAAGGCGTCCGCCCCGCCGTCGAGGCCACCTGGGAGATCTCCACATCGCTGCTGAAGGAAGCGGCCGGGGCGATGGTCGCCTACGGCATCGTGATCGTCGTTGCGGCGTGGCTCGCCGGGCCCACCGGCCTGGCCGTCGCGACCCGCCGCGCGCTGGCTCCCTATCTGCGCGAGCCGCGCTTTGCCTGGGGCGGGCTCGCCGTGGTCGTGCTGCTGATCCTCGCGTGGGGGCCCACCCCCGCGACGCGGAAGGTGCTCCCGGCCCTGCTCCTCATCGCGCTGCTGATCGCCGGGGTGGAGGTACTCCGCCGGCAGACCGCGCGCGAGCATCCGGACGCGTCGATCGAGGAGTCCTCCCGGCGCATGCGGGAATGGCTCTCGGGCCTCGGCGGGCGCAGCGGCCAGGACCCGAGCTAGTCGCCCAGCTCCCTCGAGCTCATCCCACGCGGTCCACGCCCACGACGACCGTCCGGGCCAGCATGTCGTGGACGCCGCGGCGGCGGCGATCGAACAGGATGGGCAGGAAGCCGGCGAACAGCGGGATCGCCGCCAGCACCAAGCCGGCGAAGCGCAGGAGCGCGGTGCGCGGCCGCACCACATTCCCGTCCTCAGACGTGCACACGCGTATCCGCATCAGGCGGTTCCCAGGGGTCTGTCCGGTGGTGGACCAGAAGACCGCGAAGTAGAGGACGGTCCATGCGATGAAGGCGGCGCCGCCGGCGGCCGCGATCCACACGTCCAGGCTGTCGGAGACGTCGAGCACGGAGAGCACCAGCGCCACCCCGGCGGCCACGACGATCGCCACCGCGTTGATCACGGCGGCGTCCAGAGCGAAGGCAATCCCCCGGGTCGCCAGGCCGATGTGCTCCGCTGCTGGGACGCTCATCCCGCGTCCGGGGGTGGCTCCGGCCGTCTGCGCAGCGCCCGCCGCGCCACCCGCTCGAGCACGTCGTCCGCGTTCCGGGAACGGGCGCGGACGCCCCCGGCCACCTGGTCGGCGAACCCGATCCCCTGCTGGGTGATCGCATCGGTCACGGCCGGGCTCTGGGCGATCTCCTCCACCACCAGCCAGAGCTCCTCGCTCTCGAGCAGCCGCGCCACGGCGTCGTCCACGAGCCGGCTGTCGATCACGCGCGCGACGAGGCGGTCCATGGCCGGGCTCTCGAGCGCGGCGTCGGCCACACGGTCGATGGTGTCGCCGTCGAGGAGCGGATCCGCCAGGCGCTCCAACACGGCGTAGCGGGCCACGTCCCGCGCGATGGCGTCGAGCATGGGCCCCGCCAGGACCCGGTCGACGGCCCGCTGCGCCGCGGGGCTGGCCACCGCCCGGTCCGCGATCTCGCCGGCCAGGCGCGACTCGAGCACGCCGTCCACCACGGCGAGCGCGGCGCCGCTCACGACTCTGCTCACCGGCCGGAGGGCAACGCCGCCGAGATGCAGCACGCCGCCCAGGCTCGAGCGCATGCGGCGATTCTCGCCCGCCCGCCGGGCCACTGCAATGGTGCTCGCAACACCCCCGCCCGCAGGTGGGCATCCTTGCCGTCCGGCCGCGGTGCTGGACTCTCGGTGGAGATCTCGATCGAGAGGGGACGAACGCGATGGAAGCTTCGGTACCGGGGCGACGGGAGATGCCAGACGCGGGCGTCGCGCTCGCCCGCTTGTGGTGGCTCTGGCTGGTCGCGGGGATCGCGTGGCTGGGAATCGCCTACGTGGTGCTCCAGTTCGACGACGCGTCCGTCAAGACGGTGGGCGTGCTCGTGGGGATCATGTTCCTGCTGTCGGGGACCCAGCAGCTCTCGTTGTCCGTACTGGCCGAGCGGGGCCGGTGGCTCTACGTGATCTTCGGGGTCCTCTTCCTCGCGGCCGGGGTCATCGCCCTGATCAACCCGGAGGAGACCTTCGCCGGTATCGCCGACATCCTCGGGTTCCTGTTCCTTCTCGTGGGCACCTTCTGGGTGATCGGAGCGTTCGCCTCGCGAGGTGTCAACGAACTCTGGTGGCTGGGCCTGCTGAGCGGGATCCTGATGCTGATGCTCGCCTTCTGGACCAGCGGCCAGTTCTACATGGACAAGGCCTACACGCTGCTGGTGTTCGCGGGCATCTGGGCGCTGATGCACGGGATGACCGACATCGTGCAGGCGTTCCAGATCAGGAGCCTCAGGGAGTAGAGGCCCGACCGCGGTTGAGGGACCGCGCCGCGCCTACCACGTCGCCCTCCTTCCAGAGGTCGACGGCGATCAGGCCCGGGCGCCCTCGCAGCACCTTTGCGCACTCGCCCGCCCGGGCGGTGATTTCGTCCGCGCCGTTCACCTGCCGGGCGGTGCTCGGGCGCGGAGGGGTCTGGGCGACCCAGTGGTTGAGGAGCACGAGCGGGTTCGCCAGCTCGCCGCGGTTGAGGACGCACGCGGCGGGTGAGAGCAGCCGGGCGACGGACGGGACGTCGAAGGGGGTCTCCTTCACAAAGTCGAACTGCTGGTGGTACCAGGGCACGTCGCCCGTTTCCTCCTCGCCGAACACCAGCACGCGGCGGTTTCGCTCGACCATCTCGCCGAGGGTCGGGAGGGGGTCGATCGGACTCGGTCCAGACGAGGTCGAGCAGGCCGCTGCGCTCGAACACCGCCTTCGTCTCCTCCGGCGTCACCTGGTCCTCGATGCTGATCACCAGCACCTCGCCGGGATTGGCCGCCATGAACTCGCGGATGTTGCGCAGGGCCCCCTCGGCGGGTATGGCGCCGAGCTCGCAGAAGCCGTGGCAGAGGTACACCTCAGAGTCGCCCCCGCCGCGGTATCCGATCTGCTCGCGCAGTCGCAGGGCGGTCCGCGTGGCGTCCGGTCCGACCGCCTGCTCGATCTTGTCGCGGCTCTTGCCGCCCGTGTCGAGCAGCGTGTAGACACCCCGCCCGGTCTTCACGCCGTTGTGCGTGTCGATCAGCAGCCCCCGGATCCCGCCCTCCAGCTGGGCGACGATCCCGCTCTGCTGGTCGGGGAACAGGAAGCTCGAGTCCGGCGAGGACATGGAGTTGTGGGTGGCGGCGAACGCCACCTCATCGACCTGCCGATCGCACAGGTCGGGCGAGCCGTTGCAGGAGCCGGAATCCAGTTCCGCCCCCGGTCCGTCGGTGGCCGCGAGCGCCACGAGCGGGGCCGCCAGGGCCACGAAGACCAAGGCGGCCATCAGGACCCGGCGCCGCAGGCACCCCGGCCTCCTCGCGGCGACCTTCTCCCCCGGTGGCTGCGCCGTCATGGCGATCACCTCGTCGGCCGCCACCGCCACGAGCAGCAGCCCGCCCGCACCGGCGATCAGGCGCAGCGCGGCGGCGGGGCTCACCACCAGGAACACGCCCGCCGCCCCCAGGCCCGCGGCGCGGAGCGCGCGCAGCCACGGCCTGGCGGGAGGTGCGGCCACCGCCCCGGCCAGGGCACGCGCGCGCTCCAGCGGGTCGAGCGCCCGGATCCGCGAGTCGGCCACCGCGGCGATTACCAGGCCGCCGGCGGCCAATGCCACATTGAACGCCAGCAGGCTGCCGAAGAACTCATCCCAGAGCCCGCGCACCGCTGCCTCCGCTTGATCGTTCGCCGCCTGCGCGCTCACGAGCGCGCGCGCCAGCTCCAGCGCCAGCGCCACGAGCGCCCCCGTCGCAGCGAGCGTGTAGCCGGTGGCCCGCACCCTGCGCCGGCGATCATGCTCGGGCGCCAGCAACAGGGCGAGGGAGACGAGCGCCAAGGCCAGTGCCACCCAGCCGAGGACGCCGATCTTCTCGGCGATCTGGGCCAGGTCGGTCAGCGCCTTGCCGAACTCGCCGTCGGACAGCGACACCAGCGTGGACCGAATCCCTTCCGGCACCTTGGCGGCGGCCTGCGGATCCTGCATCTCCAGCGCCTGCACCACCAGCAGCCCGGCACCCGTGACCGTGAGCGCGAAGGTGTCCCTCTCCGCCCCGAACACCGAAGAGTGCAGCTGGTAGGCGGCGCCCCGCACGATCGCGCGGAACGCGGCCGAGCCGGCGACTCCCTCGCTCACCGAGCGGATCACCGGCTCGACGGCGATCAGGTCCGGCTCTGCCCGGACGATCTGCTCCGAGAGCAGCGTGCCCGCCTCACGGCGCACGTCCGGCTGCTGCAGCGCCGACTCCACGTGATCGGCGAACCGTGCGGCGTCGAACAGGTTGCGCTCGGCGAAGAAGGCCAGCTGGGCCACCACGAACGAGACGGCGAAGACCAGGAGCAGGGCTCGCATTCGGAGACTGTCAGCGTGGCTCGCGCACCAGGGCCGGCAGGCTGCCCGCGACCGTCGTCCCCGTTCCGGGGGTGGACGTCACCGTGAGGTCGCCGCCCAGCGCGGCCAGGCGATCGCGCATGTTCACCAGCCCCGCACCGGGGGGCGACGCCGCGATGTCGAAGCCGCCGCCGTCGTCCCGCACCTCGAAGCGCAGCCGATCCCCCTGCGTCAGGGAGATCGCGATGTGGTGCGCTCCGGCCGCGTGCTTCGACGCGTTCTGCACCGCCTCGAGACAGCAGAAGTACACCGCGCTCTCGACCGCCGGCGCATAGCGCCCGGAGCCGTCTGGACTCACGCTGGCGGGGATGGGCACGCCCCGCATCGCGGACCGCAGCGCCTCCACCAGCCCCAGGTCCTCGAGCAGCGGGGGATAGACCCCGTGGGCCAGGGACCGGATCGAGTCGAGCGTGTGCTCCACATCGTCGCCGAGCGTGTGGAGCCGCTCTCGCGCCCCCTCGGGATCGCTGGCCAGCGTCTCCCCCATCAGCTGCAGGTGGATCCGCAGGGCCACGAGCTGCTGCTGCGCGCCGTCGTGGAGGTCGCGCTCGATGCGCCGGCGCTCGCGGTCGGCGGAGGCGATGATGCGCGACCGCGACTCACTCACCTCGCGCGTGGAGGCCTCGACCCGGGCGATCAGGCGCTGGTTCTCGAAGGCCACCAGCGCATACACCCCCACGGCCTCCACGAAGTCCGCCTCGCCGCGAAGCGCCGGGTCATATATCAGCGCGGCGACGCGCCGGCGGCCATGACGCACCTCCGTCACGCACCTCTCCGAACTCCGACCCGGGAGCTCGACCGGCGATCCGCTGGCGTCGACCCAGCCTCCCTCCGCGGCCCAGTAGGCAACCTCCAGCGACGGATCGCCGAGGGTCTCGGCCACCGCCGCTCGAAGCGTCCCCGAGCTCGGCGTCGCGCCGATCTGCGAACCGAGGCGCCTGAGCGCCGCGGAGATGAACAGGCGCGAATGCAGCTCACCGACGAGGAAGGCGATGGCCATCAGCGGGAGGGCGGCCGCGAAGATCCAGAAGATCGCGTCGAGAATCGGCGAGTCGGCACTCGTCACGGCCCTGACCGGGAACGCGACCGCCATTGCCGTGGTGCGTACCGCCGCGACCGCGAGCACGGGCGCGAGACTCCGCCGCATCGGCGGAGTGGCCTGGGTGATGCGCTGCGCGAGCCGGAATGTGACCGCCCCGAAGAGCAACGCGGACAGCACCTCGCGCAGTGGACGCACCACGGAGTCGATGAAGGCGGGCTCCGAGCCGAGCACGAGGAAGGCGTTGGACGGGCAACCCGTGTCACAGCTGCCGTACGGCGACGGCTCCGGATAGGCGTCGACCAGCAGCGCCGTGGGAAGGAACAGCACCGCGACCGCTCCCGCGGCCACGCCGAAGAGCCAGCGATCGATCCCGGTCGGCAGGCGACCGGTTGGGAAGGAGAGCATCAGGTAGACCAGCGCCGCCTCGAATACCCAGCCTGCGACGCGTCCGCTGCTGTAGAGGACGTCGTTGCCCGACTCGGCGAGCGCCGTGAGCGACCACAGGACTGCGATCAGCGTCAGCAGGGGCCCAAAGCGCTTCCCGAGGCCGCGCCGCCACGCGTACAGCCCGACGGCGAACGGTATTCCCACCGTCAGCGCGCGGCCCGTGGCGGCAAGCGCCGCGGTCTCGGGCGCTTGGTTGGTCGCAGTGATCACGGCGACGCCCGCGGTGATCGCGATTCCGCCGAGCGAAAGCGCAGCGAGCTTCGGGCCGGACAAGGCTCCCTTCCCCTCGAGTATGCCTGTGGTCCCGGCTTCCATGCGGGTGATACCTGACGCGACTGTAACCGATACGGGGTACGCAGCGATAGCGGAAAAGACGGCGGTTACCCTGGGCATCCGACGACCTCTACGCGTGACACATCAGCCAGCCTCACGTACGTGGGACACGCCACGGTGCTGCTTGACTTGGGCGGGGTGCGGCTGCTCACCGATCCCGTGCTCCGGACGCGGGTCGCGCACCTGCGCCGGCACGGCCCCGCGCCCGACCCACCGCGCGATCTGGACGCGGTGCTCGTCTCGCACCTCCACCGCGACCACCTCGATCTTCCGTCGCTGCGCATGCTCGACCGCCGCGCCCGGCTCGTGGCACCGCGGGGCGCCGGTGAGTTCCTGCGCCGCCACGGTCACCTCGATGTGACCGAGCTCGCCGAGGGCGAGAGCATGAAGGTCGGCGGCGTGCGGATCACCGCCACGCCGGCCCTTCACGACGGCCGTCGCGGGCCCTTCGGGGGCCCTGTTGCCGAGCCCGTCGGCTTCCAGTTCGAGGCGGCCGGGCGCCGCATCTACTTCGCCGGCGATACCGACCTGTTCGATGGGATGGCGGAACTGGCGGGCGGCCTCGACCTCGCGCTGCTGCCGGTGTGGGGCTGGGGGCCGGTGCTGGGGGCCGGGCATCTCGACCCCGCCCGGGCTGCCAGGGCCGCGGCCCTGCTCCAGCCGCGCCTGGCGGTCCCGATCCACTGGGGCAGCCTGTTCCGGGCCGGATTGGCCCGGCGGCGCCCCGAGCTGCTGCGCGACCCGCCGCGCGAGTTCGCCGCTCAGGTGGCGGCGCTGGCGCCTGACGTGGAGGTGCGGGTGGTCGAGCCCGGAGCCTCGCTCGAGCTGTAGCCAGAAGCTGCTGTGGTGCCTGCCGCCCTACGGGACGCAGGTGGCCACCCTTGCCGCCCGCACGTCGCGGGCGGGAGTCTCCTTGCGAGCGGGATCCGACCGTAAGGAGAGCACGTGAGCAGCCAGTCCGACGACGTCCAGCGCCAGGTCCTGCCGATCCCAGATCGGCAGCACGTCGGTCTGACCACCTACGACGCAAAGGATCCCGACACGTCGTTCCCTCCGATCGAGACGCTGCGCCCGCCCAAGGGCGCGCCCAACGTCCTGGTCGTCCTCATCGACGATTGCGGCTTCGGCGCCTCGAGCGCATTCGGCGGGCCCTGCGCGACGCCGACCGCCGAGCGGCTCGCCGATAACGGGGTCAAGTACAACCGCTTCCACACGACCGCTCTGTGCTCGCCGACCCGCCAGGCTCTTCTGACGGGCCGCAACCACCACTCCGTCGGCATGGGCGGGATCACGGAGATCGCCACCTCGGCGCCGGGTTACAACTCGGTCCGGCCCAAGGCGGCGGCGCCGCTCGCCGAGACCCTCAAGCTCAACGGCTACTCCACCGCTCAGTTCGGCAAGTGCCACGAGGTGCCGGTCTGGGAGACGAGCCCGCTCGGGCCGTTCGACGGCTGGCCAAGCGGTGGCGGCGGGTTCGAGCACTTCTACGGCTTCATCGGCGGCGAGACGAACCAGTACGCGCCCGCGATCTACGACGGCACCGTGCCCGTGGAGCCCGACCGCACGCCGGAGGAGGGCTACCACTTCACCGAGGACATGACCGATCACGCGATCGACTGGATCCGCCAGCAGAAGGCGCTGATGCCCGACAAGCCCTTCTTCACCTACTTCGCGCCCGGCGCCACGCACGCCCCACACCACGTGTCGATCGAGTGGTCGGACAAGTACAAGGGCAAGTTCGACCAGGGCTGGGACGCGCTGCGCGAGGAGAGCTTCGCGCGCCAGAAGGAGCTCGGTGTGATCCCGCCCGACGCCGAGCTGACCGAGCGCCCGGAGGAGATCCCGGCCTGGGACGAGATGCCCGACGAGCTGAAGCCGGTGCTCGCCCGCCAGATGGAGGTCTACGCCGGCTTTCTCGAGCACACCGACCACCACGTCGGCCGGGTGATCGACGCGCTCGAGGAGCTCGAGATCCTCGACGACACCCTCGTCTACTACATCGTCGGCGACAACGGCGCCTCGGCCGAGGGAACGCCGCAGGGCTGCTTCAACGAGCTGATCGTCCTGAACGGCGCCGGTGGCCTGGAGACGACGGACTTCATGGCGTCGAGGATCGAGAAGTTCGGTACGCCCGAGGCCTACAACCACTACGCCGTCGGCTGGGCACACGCGATGGACACGCCCTACCAGTGGACCAAGCAGGTCGCATCCCATTGGGGCGGCACCCGCAACGGGACGGTCGTGCACTGGCCTGCCGGGATAAAGGCCAAGGGCGAGGTGCGCTCGCAGTTCAGCCATGTGATCGACGTCGCCGCCACGGTCCTCGACGCAGCCGGACTGCCCGAGCCCACCTTCGTACATGGCGTGCAGCAGATGCCGCTGCACGGTCGCAGCATGGTCCCCACCTTCGACGACGCCGGCGCACCCGAGCACCGCGAGACGCAGTACTTCGAGATGTTCGTGAACCGGGGCATCTACCACAAGGGCTGGACCGCGGTCACCCGCCACAGCATCCCGTGGGCGGCCGCCGAGATGCCGGCGTTGGACGATGACGTCTGGGAGCTCTACGCGCCGGACGACTGGACGCAGGCCCACGACCTCTCGGCCGACCAGCCGGAGAGGCTGCACGAGCTACAGCGCCTGTTCCTCATCGAGGCCGCGCGCTACGACGTGCTGCCGCTCGACGACCGCCGCTTCGAGCGCTTCAACCCCGATCTGGCCGGCCGCCCGCAGCTGATCCAGGGCAGCTCGCAGATCCTCTTCGGAGGCATGGGCAGGCTCTCCGAGAACTCCGTCTTGGTGATCAAGAACAAGTCGCACGCCGTGACCGCGGAGATCGACCTGCCCGGCGGCGACGGCTCGGGCGTGATCGTGGCCCAGGGCGGCGCCTTCGGCGGCTGGACGCTCTACCTGCACGAGGGCCGTCTGGCCTATTGCTACAACACCTTCGGGGTTCAGCAGTTCAAGGTCTACGGGACTGACCCGCTGCCCGCCGGCGAGCATCAGGTGCGGATGGAATTCGCCTACGACGGCGGCGGGCTCGGCAAGGGCGGCGACGTCACGCTGTTCCTGGACGGAACCGAGGTCGGCTCAGGCCGGGTCGACATGACCGTTCCGATGGTCTTCTCGGCCGATGAGACCACGGACGTCGGGTCCGACGGCGGCACCCCGGTCAGCGACGATGTCGACCCCCATGCGACCGAGCTCACCGGCGCGGTCCATTGGGTCCAGATAGACATCGACGAGGCCGCCGAGGACCTCGACCACCTCATCACCCCGGAGGAGCGCCTCCAAGTCGCGATGGCGCGCCAGTAAGCCTGAGGAGAGAAGGGACTCATGACCAAGATCACCATCACGATCGCTGTATGCCTCGCTGCCCTCGCATTGCCGATCTCCGGATGTGGTGACGATGACGACGATGGCGATCAGGGCGCGAGCGCACAGACGGAAGCCACTCCGACGGCCACGACCCCCCAGCAGGAGACGGTTCCCGCCGCCGTGAGCGTCTCGATCGGCGACAACCTCTACAAGCCGAAGGACATCACGATCAAGCTCGGCCAGTCGATCAAGTGGAAGAACGCGGGGGCCGTCGCACACACGGTTACGTCCGACAGCGACAGCGTGGTCAAATTCGACTCCGGCAACCTCGACCCGCGCGGCGTCTACGCGCTCAAGCCAACCACCCGGGGCAAGCTCACCTACTACTGCACGATCCACGGCAAGTCTCAGTCGGGGACGGCAACCGTCACACGCTGACTCCGCGTCGAACCGACAGCGTCGCCTTCCACGATCTCCAGCACGGCGGCGGCGCGCGCGACCTCCTGTACTACTCCGAGCTTGCCCGGAGGGCCGACTCCACCCTGGAGCTGGGAGCCGGCGCCGGCAGGGTCGCGCTCGAGCTGGCCGGGCTGACAGCGGTCTGGGCAAACGACCTCGACGAGCAACTGATCGAAGAACTGGTCCGCCGTGCCAAAGCTCGCGGACTATCGGTCACCCCCCTCCTGGGCGACGCGACGAAGCTCGACCTCGACCGGCGCTTCGATCTCATCCTCTCGCCCGCTTGCTTCGCTCAAATCGTCGGCGGCCAGGCCGCCCGCCAAGCGCTCCTGCGCGTGATCGCACGCCACCTGGCTGCAACCGGCCTGGCCGTGGTCGCGATCGCCGACGTCGACGAAGTGCTGCGCGAGTGCGAGACGCCCGCGCCCCGCCGGCGCCTACGCGCTCGCGGACGCACCTACGTCAGCCGCCAGCTCGCCGCGACCGAGACCGAGGGCGGCGCGCAGGTCGTCTGGAAGCGCGACGTCCATCGGCGTACCAAAGGACACCGGACCAGTCGCCCCGTCGAGCCCGCCGTGCTGACCTACCACCGTCTGAGCACCGAGGACCTCGCCGCCGACGCACGCGCCTGCGGCCTGCACGCGGCCCATGTTCATCACGACCCCGGCGACGCGACGAGCCTGGGCTCGACCTACTGCGTGCTGCACCAGGCCTAAGCCGACGCCCCCTCGTCTTCGCCGAAGATCATGATGCCGTGGACGATGTAGACGCACAGGAAGAAGACAGCGAGGTTCCACCACGGATAGGACCCGCCGATCGACAGCAGTGCCCCGATCGCGCCGAGGCTGCCGCCAACGATCCCGAGGACCCGCCCGAACGTGTTGCCGGCCATGAGCGAGAACCCGCCCCCGAGCTGAAGCGCTCCCAGGAGGATCAGGACCCAACCCAGGGTGTTCAGGTCGTCGAGTATGAACCGCCTGTCGTCGACAAAGATGTTCGCATCGTCCAGTGCGCCGAAGCCGTAGATGATGTTGATCACGCCCACTATCAGCAGCATGGTTGCTGCGAACATGACGCGGCCTGCACCTCTCATTGATTCTCCTTCGGTTGGGGCTACGGCGAGGGTCCCATCCCGGCCGGACGCGAGCAATGAGGCGCGCACGTCGGTCCGGAGGCAGGCAGGCACCCTTGTCGCGGCCCCGGCGCCCGGCGAGCATCGTTCGATGGTCTGGGCGCTGAGGGCCTCCGGATGACCCAGCCTGCCGCGGCGCCCGAGGGCTACGGAGACATGCCGCGCTGGGAGCCGATGGCGCCCCGCCTCCGGCCGCTCCAGCTGCTGGTTGGGTGGATCATCGCGGCCGCTTCGGTCTGGGTCGCGGCGGGGCTGGTCCCCGGTGTCGCGCTCGACGAGCCGGGCGCCGCCTTCCTCGTGGCCGCCGGGATCGCGGTGGTCAACGCGGTGCTGCCGCCGGTGATCGCGGCGCTACGGCTTCCGTGGATGCTCGCGGTCGGCTTCCTGGCGGTGCTCTTCGCCGACGCGCTCGCGCTGCAGATCGCCGCCGACGCCCTGCCCGACGCGATCCGCGTCGACTCGTTCGGGGACGCGCTGCTCGCGGCCATCGTGATGTCCGCCGCGTCGATCGTTCTCCAGGTGATCGCCGGGACGAACGACGACAGCGAGTACTCCCTGCACGTGGTCCGGCGGATAGCGCGCCGCCAGGGCGCCACGGGCCGTCAGGACGTCGCCGGGATCGTCTTCCTCGAGATCGATGGGCTCGCCCTCCCCGTGCTTCGCCGCGCGATGCGCGACGGCAGCGCCCCGAACCTGGCGCGCTGGATCGCCGAGGACGGCTACCACCTCGTCGAGTGGGAACCGGACCTCTCCTCCCAGACGGGCGCGAGCCAGGCCGGGATCCTGCTCGGCTCGAACGAGGACATCCCCGCGTTCCGATGGGTGGAGAAGGAGACGGGGCTGCTGATGACCTGCTCCGCTCCGGCCGACTGCGCCGAGATCGAGCGCCGCCGCTCAACCGGCGCCGGGCTGTTGGCCGACGGCGGCGCGAGCCGCGGGCAACCTGCTGTCGGGCGACGCCGACGAGGTGATCCTCACCGTCAGCAGGATGGAGGCCGAGAAGCGGGCCAACCCCGGGTACCGCGCCTTCCTCGCCAACGGCTTCAACGTCACGCGCGCGCTCGTCCTGTTCATCTGGGAGGTGCTGCTGGAGTGGACCGCGGCCCTCCGGGCGAGCCGCCGCGACGTCCGGCCGCGCGGCCACCGCGGCGGGATCTATCCGGTGCTGCGGGGGGCGATGTGCGTGATCGTGCGCGACCTGGTGGTGTTCGGCGTCCTGACCGACATGATGCGCGGGCGCCCTGCTGCCTACGCGACCTTCGCGAGCTACGACGAGGTCGCCCACCACTCGGGGCTCGAGCGCGCCGACACGCTCGAGGCGTTGCGCAAGCTCGACCAGCAGTTCGGCCGCATCGAGCGCGCGCGCCGGTACGCGCCCCGCCCGTACGAGCTCGTCGTGCTCTCCGATCACGGGCAGACCCAGGGAGCGACGTTCAAGCAGCGCAACGGCTACACCTTGGAGGAGCTCGTCGCGCGCTCGCTCGAGCAGCTCGAGGTCACCGCCCTCGCGGGCGGAGACGAGCAGTCGGCGATGGTCGGGCACGCGCTCGGCGAGGCGACCGGCGGTTCCCGCCAGGACAAGCGACCCAAGAACGACGTCTCGGACCGCCAGGTGGTCGTGCTCGGATCGGGGAACCTCGGGCTGATCTACCTGATGCAGGAGCCGCGCCGGCTGACGCTCGAGGAGATCGAGCAGCGCCACCCGCGCCTGGTCCCGGCGCTCCGCGAGCACCCGCACATCGGCTGGCTGCTCGTACGTTCGGCGGAGCACGGCGCCGTGGCGCTCGGCCCTCGCGGCACGCGTTACCTGGACGGCGGCCGCGTGGAGGGCGAAGACCCGCTGGCGGCGTTCTCGCCGACCGCGGCGCGTCACCTGCTTCGCAGCGACGGCTTCGCGCACGTCGCCGACATCATGCTCGGCAGCTTCTACGACCCCGAGCTCGACGAGGGCTGCGCATTCGAGGAGCTGATCTCGTTCCACGGCGGCCTCGGCGGTCTCCAGACGAGGCCGTTCGTGATGTACCCGCCGCGGCTGCCCGGTCCCGCCGAGCCGCTCATCGGCGCCGCAGCGGTGCACGACCTGCTCCTCGGCTGGCGGCGCGGGCTCGAGCGACGATGAGCACGGATGCCAACCCCTCCGACAACACACCGGTAGGCATCACTGCCGTGCGCGGACGTGGCTGAGATAGTCATTTGCCTGCCAACGAGGAGGAGCAGATGGAAGCCAACGAAGAACTAGGCCCGATCGACATAGTCGTCATCGCCTATCCGCCCGGCTCGCCGATGACCGGCGACGCGGTGCCGCTGCTCATGGACCTGGTCGAGCGCGGGATCATCCGCGTGCTCGATGCCATGTTCGTGGCGAAGGACGAGGACGGGAAGTACTCGGGCTTCGAGGCGAAGGACCTCGACGACAAGGGTGTCGGGGACTACAGGCTCTTCGAGGGCGCCTCCTCCGGCCTGCTGGGCAACGAGGACGTCGCCTCGGCCGCCGAGGGCATGGACCCCGGATCGGCGGGCGTCATCCTCATCTACGAGAACCGCTGGGCGGCGCCGTTCGCCGCTGCGGTGCGGCGCAACGGCGGGATGCTCGTCGCGAACGAGCGCATCCCGGTGCAAGAGCTGATCCGCGCCCTCGATGCCGCCGAAGCGGCAGCCTGACGAAAGGAAGACCATGCCAGGACTACTTCGCGGAATGGCCCGCACCGCCGTGATCGCCGGCACCGCGACGGGCGTCTCGAACCGAGTGAGCCGCCGCCAGGGGCAGCGCTGGGCCGAGCAGGACGCTCCCGCCTACCAGGAACAGGCGCCTCCCCCGCCGCAACCGGCGGCCGTGGCGGCGCCCGACCCCATCGAGCAGCTCAAGGAGCTCGGAGCGCTGCACGAGCAGGGCATCCTGACCGACGAGGAGTTCGCCGCGCAGAAGGCGAAGCTGCTGGGCTAGCCCGGCAGGAGGGCGCGCGCCTGCGGCGAAAGCGGCCCTCACCGATGTCCGCCTCCGCCGGGCCCCACCCGAGGGCATTAAGCGGCACGCTGGGCCACGGGCTGGTGCTGCTGCTCGTGACGGCGTCCGCGACCGTCCAGCTGCTGCTCACCGGCTCTGACCTGGTCCGCTGCGTGATGGTCTTCCTGCAGGCCACCACGCTCGTCGTGGCTGTGTGGAGCGCCGGCGCGACAAGGCTGGCGGTGCGGGTCGCGAGCGCCGTGGCGGCAACGGTCGCGGCAGCCTCGCTCGTGCTCTGGCTCGTGCATGGGGAAATCCCGAACGCTCACGCCGCGATCGTCAACGGGCTCCTCGTGGCGGTCGCCCCGGCCGTGATCGCCGGCGGGCTGGTGCGCGAGCTGCGCGCGGAGCGTCGAGTCACCGTGAGCATGCTCGCGGGGGTGCTGGCGATCTACCTGCTCGCGGGCATGTTCTTCTCGTTCCTGTACGGAGTTATCGACGCGTTCGACTCCGACGCCCTGTTCGCGGGACGATCAGGCTCGACGGCGGCCGATCAGCTCTACTTCAGCTTCGTCTCGCTCAGCACCGTTGGATACGGCGACTTCGTGCCGGCCGGGCACGCTTCCCGCGCCCTGGCGGTCGCGGAGATGCTCATCGGCCAGATCTACCTGGTAACCGTGGTCGCCCTCATGGTCAGCAACCTCGGGCGCGGCCGTCCACAGGCCGGATAGGTTCTCGCGCGGATGCGCAAATGGGTTCCCCTGCTGATGCTGGCCTCGGCCCAGTTCGTGATGGTGCTCGACACGAGCGTCATGAACGTGGCGATCTCGCAGATCGTCGAGGACCTCGACACGACGATTCAGGGAGTCCAGACGGCGATCACGATGTACACGCTCGTGATGGCGGCGTTCATGCTGCTGGGCGCGAAGCTCGGCGACATCCTGGGTCGCAGCCGGGTGTTCGCGATCGGCTTGGCGGTCTATGGAGTGGGGTCCCTGTCCACGGCGCTGAGCCCGAACCTCGCCGTGCTGTTGATCGGCTGGTCGGGCATCGAGGGGGTGGGTGCGGTGCTCGTGATTCCGGCGATCGCGGCGCTCACCGCTGCCAGCTATGAGGGTCGCGAGCGGGCGTTGGCATACGCGCTGCTCGGTGGCGTTTCCGCGCTGGCGGTCGCTGCGGGACCGTTGATCGGCGGATGGGTGACAACGGAGTTCTCGTGGCGCTACGTGTTCGCCGCGGAGACCGTCGTGATGATCATCATCCTTCTGCTTCGGGGGCAGATCCCCCAGGCTGTGGCCGCCCCGCGCCGTCCACAGCTCGACATCGTCGGCGTGGCGCTGTCGGCGAGCGGTCTGGGCCTGATGGTGTTCGCGATCCTGCGCAGCAGCGTGTGGGGGTTCGTCGTGCCGCGCACGCCGCCGGAGATCAATGGCACGGAGATCACGCCGCTGGGCTTCTCGCCGGTGCCGTTCCTGATCCTGGGGGGTCTGGCCCTGCTCGGCGCGTTCGTCGTGTGGCAGCAGCGTCGCGTTCGCCTGGGCCGCGACGAGCTGCTCGACACGAGGATGCTGCGGGTCCCGCAGCTGCGCGCGGGACTCTCGACCCTGTTGGGGCAACAGCTGGTCCTCATGGGTCTCTTCTTCGTCATCCCCGTGTACTTGCAGGTCGTGCTGGGCCTCGACGCGTTCGAGACCGGCAAGCGGCTGCTACCGCTGTCGCTGGGGATGCTCGCCTTCGCGCTGCTTGGGCCGCGGATCGCCGCCCGCCTCTCGCCGCGCACCGTCGCACAGGCCGGGCTCGTTGCCGTCAGCATCGGCTCGATGGTGATGCTCGGAACGCTCGACGTGGAGCTGAACGACACCAGCTTCAAGATCGCGCTCGCCGTCATCGGAGCAGGCGCCGGACTTCTCGCATCGCAGCTGGGCAACGTGATCATGTCCTCCGTCGCGCCCGAGAAGTCCAGCGAGGGGGGCGGACTCCAGGGCACCGCCCAGAACCTCGGCTCGTCGCTCGGCACGGCGATCATCGGAGCGGTTCTGCTCGCCTCGCTCGCGACCGGCTTCAGCGAGCGCGTTGCCGAGAACCCGGATATCCCGGCGAACGCGCAAGAGAAGATCGCGGCGACGGCCAAGGGGGGAATCGACATCGTGCCAGTCGACGATGTCGAGAAGGCCGCGGTCGAGGGCGGGCTCACGCAGGACCAGGCCGCTGCCGTGGCCGACGACTACGGCGATGCGCAACTCGAAGCCCTGCGGATCGCACTCGGCGCTGTGGCGCTGGCCGCACTGCTCTCGCTCTGGCTGACGCGGCACCTGCCGACGCGCTCTCTCGCCGAGGGCGAGGAGGGTGGCGCCGCAGCGCCGGCGGCCGCGCCGGCCTAAGTGGTGGCCGCACCCTTGCCCGGACGCACGCGCAACTGAGAGCATCCCCGCGATGGGATGTCTCTTCGCCCTCCTCGCGGGGTTCTTCCCCCGGCTGGCGCTGGTCGTGGTCTGGATCGCCACCGACAAGGTCGACCGCGCGTTCGACAGCTTCATCCTGCCGCTGCTCGGCCTGTTCTTCCTGCCGTTGACCACGCTCGTCTACGCACTTGCCTGGATACCCGGCGTGCATCTCGGCAACGGGCGCTGGCTGTGGGTCGCGCTGGCGTTCCTGGTCGAGATGGCGGGGTACGCCGGAACCGGGCGCACCAACCGAGATCGCCTCTCGCGCCAGGACTAGACATGGAATCGGAGTCCGGCGCGCCGCGCCGCACGCACCTCGCCGCCGAGCGCACCTGGCTCGCTTGGTGGCGGACGGGGCTGACGGCGGCCGCCGGAGCGATCGGCGTCGGCCGGCTTCTTCCCGAGCTGATCCCGGGCAGCACCTGGCCCTACGTCGTACTCGGCACGGGTTATGGGGCGCTTGGACTGGCGCTCATGTACGCGGCCGCGGTCCGCCAGACTCGCGTGCGGGATGCGTTGCGACGCGACGAGTTCGAAGAGCTGAGCGACGCCTGGGTGCTCGGGTTCACCGTGGCGGGCATGCTCCTCACCGCCTTCACGATCGTGCTCGTGGTTACGGCGTAGCCGGCTCGCGGGCGGGCTCGGCTCGGCCGGCGTTCGCCTCGATGCCGTCCAGGATCTGCGGCCAGACCCCGCGAGGCAGGTCGTGACCCATGCCCTCGATCAGCGACAGCTTCGCTCCTTCGATCGCGCGCGCCGTGGCCCGCCCGCCGGAGGGCCGCACCAGCCGGTCGGCGGTGCCGTGGACCACGAGGGTGGGTGCGGCGATCCTCCGCAGCTCCACGGTCCTGTTCCCCGACCGGAGGATGGCGGCCATCTGGCGCTCGGTGCCTGCCGGGCTGAGGCCGCGGTCGAAGGAGCGACCCGCGTGCTCGCGCAGCTCGCTCTCGTCACGGTCGAAGCCTGCGGACCCGATCGCGCCGAACAGCAGCACCATGCTCTCGATGAAGCCCTGGCGATCCATCGGCGGCCTGCGAAGGAGATATGGCCACAGGCGGAACGAGGCCTGACCCACCATCAGGCTCCCGGTGGTCGACATGATGGACACGAGCGAGAGCACCCGCTCGGGGTGCCGCGCCGCGATCGTCTGGGCGATCATGCCGCCCATCGAGGCGCCCACCACGTGAGCGGCATCGATGTCCAGGTGATCGAGCAGGCCGATTCCGTCGGCCGCCATGTCGCCGAGGTCGTAGGCGACGTTGCGCGGCCGCCTTCGTACGAGCTCCGATCTGGTGGGAGGCGGCACGTCGTCGAAGCGCGTGGAGCGCCCCACGTCCCGGTTGTCGTAGCGGATGACGAAGAAGCCGCGGTCGGCGAGCCCCCGGCAGAAGTCCTCGTGCCAGGCGATCATCTGCGTGCCGAGCCCCATCACCAGCAGCACGGCCGGGCGGCCGGGCTGACCGAAGGTCTCGTAGCAGAGGGTGACCCCGCCGACGTCGCAGTAGCGCTCGTCCACGGGTGAAACCCTACCGGGCGCTCAGGTTTCGGCGGCCTGCAGCGGGGATGGCGGCACCCGCAGCACGCGCGCCATCCCGGACGGCAGCCACCAGTTCCAGCGCCCGAACATCGACACCACCGCGGGCACGAGCAGCGCCCGGATCACGGTCGCGTCGAGCAGGATGCCCGCCGCCAGGCCGGTGGCCAGGATCTTCACGTCGGTCTCCGGCCCCGAGGCCAGCGCCGCGAACGCGAGGAACAGGATCAGCGCCGCGCTCGTGACCAGCCGGCCCGTGCGGGCGAGCCCGAAGATCACCGCCTCGTCGGTGTCGCCGGTCTTGTCGTACTCCTCGCGCATGCGCGCGAGGATGAACACCTCGTAGTCCATCGAGAGCCCGTACAGGAAGGCGAACACCATCAGCGGGATCCAGGACGCGATCGAGCCGGTGGCGGCGATCCCCCAGATCTCGTCGGAGCCGTGGCCGTTCTGCCAGACCAGCGCCATCACGCCCCAGGCCGCGCCCACCGAGAGCGATGTTCAGCACGACCGCCTTCAACGGCAGCAGCAGCGAGCGGAAGGCGCGCGCGAGCAGCAGGAACGTGAGCAGCGAGATGAGCGCGATCATCAGCGGGAAGGAGCCGTAGACGGCGTCGATGAAGTCGGCGTTGAGCGGGCCGCTGCCGCCGACCCGGGCGTCTGGCGAGGCGTCGTGCGCGGCGTCGACGAGGTCCTGAACAGCGTCGCGCCCGGCCTCCGATTCGTCGCCCTCGTTCGGCACCGCCGGCGACCACGGCCTGGCCGCTCCGCGGCGCCAGTCGGCGCCGCCCGGGGCCACCGCGCCGTGCACGTCCTCGACCTCGGCCTGGGCGGCCACGACCTTCGGCGCGTCGGCCTCCGGCACCAGCGTCTCGGTCGGCGCGAGCGCGCCCGATGCCGATCCCTGAGTCCTCGAGCGCGGTCGAGGGCGTCCTTCGCCTCGCCGGCCTTGGCGATCGTGTCGGGGTCGGCGTTGCCGAGGTGCAGGTTGGTGGCCGGGATCGACGAGCGCGGCGAGGATCGCCAGCGCCAGGATCGCGGCGAGGCCGCGGCGGCGCACCACCGCCTCCGACCAGCGCTGCCAGAACGCGGTGCTGCGGTCGCTGCGGCGCAGGCGCCGGCGGTCGAGCCGCGGCCCGATCGTGGCGAGGATGACCGGCAGCAGCGTGATCGCGACGAGCGTGGCGACGAGCGGGATCAGCAGGCCGCCGTAGCCCATGCTGCGCAGGAACGGCAGCGGCAGCGCGACGAGCGCCAGCAGGCCGACGGCCACGGTGGTGCCGGAGAACACGACCGCGCGGCCCGGCGGTGGCCATCGCGGCGGTCGACCGCCTCGTCGCCCTCGAGCCCCTTCTCGCGCTCCTCGCGCCAGCGCACGACGATCAGCAGCGCGTAGTCGATCGAGACCCCGAGCCCGATCAGCGCCACGAGGAACTGCACGATCGGCGAGACCTCGGTGATCGCCGTGAGCCCGTAGAGCAGCAGGAAGGAGACGAGGATCGAGCAGATCGCCATCGCCGAGCGGGACGAACGCGAGCGCCGAGCCGAACACGAAGACGAGCACGACCAGCGCGCCGACGCCGCCGATCACGCGCCTCGAGCAGCACGCCCGGGCCCGTCGTCGGCCTCGCCGGACGAGTCGAACAGGGCGTCGTAGCCCGTGACCTTGACGGGGGCGCCCGCCACGGTCGTGTCCGCTAGGGCGTCGCGCAGGTCGCGCTGGGCGTCCACGTTGCCGCCGAAGGGATCGTCGCTGCGGGGCGGGAAGACGTAGACGAAGGCCGTGCGGCCGTCCTCCGAGACGAAGGTGCGGTCGCCCGTCGAGCCGAACCCGGCGACGCGCGAGCTCGGCACCGCCTTCGCGGTCGCCCGCTCGACCTTGACGCAGCTCTGCCCGCACGCCCGGCGTGTCCACCGTCGTGCCCTCCGGCAGCGTGACCACGGGCATGAGCGGCAGGCTCTCGCCGCCGTTGCCGTAAACGCGCTGGATCTCCTGGCTCGTGTCCCAGCCCTCGCGCCCGGGCACGCTGAAGCGCTGGTCGAGCGCCTCGGAGGCCGGGCCGGCCGCGGCCATGCCGACGAGGGTGAGGAGGATCCAGCCCACGGCGACCAGGCGCTTGTGGGCGAGAACGTGGCGGGTCAGCTTCTGCATCACGGCGATCGTTTGTATCACAAACGATTCGCGGGACGTATGATCTCCCTGTGAACTTCCCGGCTCACGAGGCGGTCAACGCCCGGACGGGGTTCCTGCTCCGCAAGGTGTCGAGCGCGTCCTTCGAGGTCTTCTCGCAGATCGTCGGCGCCCACGGCCTCCACCCGATGCACTTCGGGCTGCTCGTGATGATCGCCGCCGACGAGCCGATCTCCCAGCAGGAGCTGAGCGCGCGCACGGGGATCGACCCGAGCACTATGGTCGCTCGAATGGACGCGCTGGTCGAGAAGGGGCTCGTGGAACGCCCGCGCAGCAGCGACGACCGGCGCAGCTACGAGATCCGCCTCACCCCGGCGGGGCGCGAGCTGCTCGGGGAGCTGGAGAAGGAGGCCAAGGAGCACGGCGACCGGTTCTTCGCGCCCCTCACCCAGGCGGAGCGCAAGCAGCTCCACGAGCTGCTGGCGAAGCTGGCGACGGGGATCGACGCGGTCGATCGTGCCTGAGGCGAGCGAGAGCGCCCTGCAGGGGCTGCCCCACCTCGACGGGGTGAGCCATCGGATGGTCACGGCCGGCGGCCTGCGCATCCACGTGGCCGAGGCGGGCTCGGGCGAGCCGCTCGTGCTTCTCCACGGATGGCCGCAGCACTGGTGGATGTGGCGTCATGTGATCCCCCCGCTCGCCGAGCGCTACCGCGTGATCGCTCCCGACCTGCGCGGGCACGGGTGGACCGAGGCGCCGCCGGGGCGCTACGAGAAGGAGCAGTTCGCCACGGACGCGCTGAACCTGATGGACGCACTGGAGCTCGACCGAGTCCGTCTGATGGGCCACGACTGGGGCGGGTTCGCGGCCTTCCTGATGTGCCTGCGCGCACCCGAGCGGGTGTCGCGCTTCATGGCGCTCAACATCGCGCACCCCTGGCCGCGGAACGACGTGCGCAACCTGCTGAGCCTGTGGCGCTTCGCCTACCAGTGGGTGCTGGGCACGCCCGGGCTTGGACCGGCGCTGCTGCGCCGCTGGCCGGACCGCGTGGTCGGCAAGTCGCTGGAGCGCGCGGCGGCGCAGCCCGGCGCCTTCTCCGCCGAAGATCTGCGGATCTTCTCCGAGCGCTTCCGCGACCCGGCGCGCGCCCACGCGACCAGCCGGCTGTACCGGACCTTCCAGCTGCGCGAGCAGCTGCCGCTCGTGCGCGGGCGCTACCGCTCGAAGCGCCTCGTAACGCCCACGCTGCTCCTCTTCGGCACCCAGGACCCGGTGATCCCCGTGCGGATGCTAGGCGGCTACGAGCCCCATGCGGACGAGATGCGCGTGGAGCTCGTGCCGGACGCGGGGCACTTCATCGCGAACGACCTCCCGCACCTGGTGGCGGATCGGGCGCTGCGGTTCTTCAGTAGCCCACGCCCGTCTTAGCGCGCTTGCGCTCGGACTCGTGGGCGCCGCCCTTCTTGTCGAGCGTCTGGATTGCCTGAGCGATGTCTTCGGCGAGCGTCTCGACCATCTCGCGGCTGAACGTCTCCTTCACCAGAGCGCGCATGATCGTGACGTGCTGGGCGTTCGGCGGGAGCGTGTAGGCGGGGACCATCCAGCCCCGCTCCGCCGAGAGCTGCCAGGCGATGTCGAACTCGTCGAAGCTCCTCTTCTCGGCGAGCTTGAACGCCACGAGGGGCAGCTGCTCCCCACCTTCGATCAGCTCGAAGTCGCCACTTGCCTGTAGCGCCTCGGCCAGGGCGCGCGTGTTCTGCTGCATCATCTCCATGATGTAGGTGTAGCCCTCGCGTCCGAACCGGACGAGGTTGTAGTACTGCGCCAGCACCATCGCGGCGCCGGTGGAGAAATTGAGCGTGAAGGTGGCGTCCGTCTTGCCGAGGTAGTTCTCGTAGAAGACGAGGTCGTCCGCGAGGTCGGCGTGCTCGCGGAAGATGAGCCAGCCGATGCCGGGATACACGAGCCCGAACTTGTGCCCCGACACGTTGATCGAGCGAACCTGCTCGAGCCGGAAGTCCCACTCCGAGTCCGGATAGAGGAAGGGCCATACGAAGCCACCGCTGGCGGCATCGATGTGCAGTGGGACGTGCAGTCCCTCCTTGGCCTCCATGTTCCACGAGCAGGTCGTTGATCCCGCGAATGTCGTCCATGTGGCCCGTGAAGGTGGTCCCCAGCACGGCGGCCACGCCGATGGTGTTCTCGTCGACGTGCGGCTCCACCTCCTCCGGGCCGATCGTGTACTTGTGCTCCTGGAGCGGCACGATCCGCGGCTCGACGTCGAAGTAACGGCAGAACTTCTCCCAGACGACGTGCACGTCGCCGCCAAACACGAGGTTGGGCCGGTCCACGGGCTTTCCCTCCGCCTGGCGCCGCTCGCGCCATCTCCACTTCAGCGACAGCGCCCCGAGCATGATCGCCTCGGACGAGCCCTGGGTGCTGGCGCCGGTCGTCTCGCCGGGCGCGTGGAAGAGGTCGGCCAGCATGCGGATGCATCGCTGCTCGATCTCGGCTGATCGCGGGTATTCGGCGTGATCGATGAAGTTGCGGTGGAGATTCTCCGCGATGATCCGCTGCGCCTCGGGCTCCATCCAGGTGGTAACGAAGGTGGCGAGGTTGTGCTGCGGGTCGCCGTCCATCGTGAGCTCCTCGGCCACGAGCCGCATGGTGTCCTGAGCCGGCATCCCGGCAGCGGGGAACCGCTCGGAGGGAGCCCGGTCGGTGATGAACCGGTTCCCGTAGCGGGCGGCGACCGCGGGGTCGATCCCGTTCGTGCTGTCCAACGCGCTCCTTCGGTCGGGCGCGGACGAGTCTCGATCAGGGCCGGAGCACCGGCAAGGGTGTGTGCCAACGTCCCGTGGTGGTGCGGGCACCTAGGCTTCGGCGACAGGCAACCACCCGAACGGAGGGGACGGCATGGATTTGAAGCTCGAGCTGGTCGCGATTCCGGTGTCGGACGTGGACCGCGCCAAGGCCTTCTACACCGAGAAGGCGGGCTTCAACGCAGACCACGACCACAGGGTCAGCGATGAGGTTCGCTTCGTCCAGCTGACTCCTCCCGGGTCGGCCTGCTCGATCGCGCTGGGCACCGGAATCGTGGGCACGCCCCCGGGCTCGGTGCAGGGCATGCAGCTGGTCACGCCGGACATCAACGCCGCGCGGGAGGAGCTGCTCGGACGGGGAGTCGAGGTGAGCGAGGTCCAGGAGTTCCCCTGGGGCGCGTTCATCTTCTTCAGCGACCCCGACGGGAATGGGTGGGCCGTTCAGCAGATTCCCGCGAGGACCTCGTGACGGTCCTCCAGGTGGACACCCCGCACGGCCCCGCGAACGCTCACCTGCATCCCGCCGACGAGCCGCAGGCCGCAATGGTGCTCGGTCACGGCGCCGGCGGAGGGGTGAGCGCGCCGGACCTGGTGGCGGCGACCGAAGTCGCGCACTCGCAGGGCGTCACCGTCGCGCTCGTGGAGCAGCCCTACCGCGTCGCCGGTCGGCGCTCCCCCGCTCCGGCGCGTCAGCTCGACGCCGCCTGGACCGCCGTGGTCGAGCATCTCGTGGCGGAGGAGCTCCAGGGGTTGCCCTTGGTGGCGGGCGGTCGTTCGCTGGGCGCGCGGGTGGCGTGCCGCACCGCCGAGGCGACCGGCGCTGTCGCGATGCTCTGCCTCGCGTTCCCGCTGCGGCCTCCGCGCCGAGCCGCTGCGACCGAGGCGCCGCCGAGCCGCCTACCCGAGCTCGACGAGCTGACGGTTCCGACCCTGGTCGTCCAGGGCGCAAGCGACCCGTTCGGCATACCTCCGGCCTCGGCCACACGCACCGTCGTGGAGGTGCCGGGCAACCACAGTCTGCGGAAGGATCCCCAGGCGGTGGCGGACGCGGTGCGCGGCTGGCTTCCCGGCGTCGTGGCACAGGGGGCGCGGGCTTGACGCCCGACTCGACCACCGCGGACCTCCCCGCGGACATCACCGCTCTGCTGGAGGAGATCGACGAGTTCATCGAGCGCGAGATCGAGCCGCTCGAGCGCGAGGGCGACAACGCCCGCTTCTTCGACCACCGCCGTGAGATCGCGCGCACCGACTTCGAGGCGGGCGGCATCCCGAGCCGCGAGTGGGAGGACCTGCTCGCCGAGGCCCAGCGGCGCGCCGACCGCGCCGGCCTTCTGCGCTTCGCCCTCCCCGCGGAGCTGGGCGGCCGCGACGGCTCGAACCTGGCGATGGCCGTCGTGCGCGAGCACCTCTACCAGCGCGGGATCGGGCTGCACAACGACCCGCAGAGCGAGGTCTCGATCATCGGGAACTTCCCGACGGTGATCCTCGCGCACGAGTTCGGCACCGCGGAGCAGCGCGAGGAGTTCGTCGAGCCGGGCCTCCGGGGGGAGCGCTCGCTGGCGTTCGGCCTGACGGAGCCCAACCACGGCTCCGATGCCACCTACCTCGAGACGACCGCGCGGCGCGACGGGGACGAATGGGTGATCAACGGCGTCAAGCGCTTCAACTCCGGGATGCACCGCGCGACCCACGACCTCGTGTTCGCGCGCACGTCGGGGTCTCCGGGCGAGGCGCAGGGGATCACCGCGTTCATCGTTCCCCGTGACGCCCCCGGGCTCGACGTCGCTCTTCCACTGGTGGACCTTCAACCTGCCGACCGACCACGCGGAGGTGGCGCTCGACGACGTGCGCGTGGGCGACGGCGCGATCCTCGGCGAGCTCGAGGGCCGGGCTCGAGCTGGCGCAGCGCTTCGTCCACGAGAACCGCATCCGCCAGGCCGCATCGAGCCTGGGGGCGGCCGCCTACTGCATCGACGAGGCGGTCCGCTGGGCGCGCGAGCGCACCACCTGGGGCAAGCCGCTGTGGAGGAACCAGGGCATCCAGTTCCCGCTCGCCGAGCTGTGGACCGACTGCGAGCTCGTGCGCGGCCTGGTGCGGCGCACGGCCGCGGCGCTCGACCGCCGCCATCACATGGAGGTGACCCATCTGGTGGCGATGGCCAACTACCGCGCGAACCGGCTGGCCTGCGAGGCGGCCGACCGGGCGATGCAGACGTGCGGCGGCATGGGCTACACGCGGCACATGCCCTTCGAGCACATCTACCGCCACCACCGCCGCTACCGGATCACGGAGGGCTCCGAGGAGATCCAGCTGCGGAAGGTGGGCTACGAGCTGTTCGCCCGCTGAGCCTTCACTCGCGAACGACGCAGCGGAAGCCGATGTGGCTCGTAGAGGTGTCGACAGCCTCGCCCTGACGCGCCGCCGGCCGGTAGCGCAGGCAGTAGTCCGGCGCGCACAGGTGCGAGCCGCCCTTGATCACCCGCCGCGGGATGTGGGAGCCGGGCTCCTGCGGCGCACAGCAGGGCTTGACCGAGTCTGCCGTGAACAGGTCCATCGTCCACTCCCAGACGTTGCCGGTCACGTCGTACAGGCCGTAGCCGTTCGGCGGGAAGGCACCCACCTTCGACGTGCCCTCATAGCCGTTCGCCCCCGTGTTCCGCCAGGGAAACCGGCCTTGCCAGCTGTTGGCCATCAGCCTGCCGCCGGGCCTCTCGTCGTCGCCCCAGGCGAACACCGTCCCATCCAGCCCGCCGCGCGCGGCGTACTCCCACTCCGCCTCCGTCGGCAGCTGCTTGCCGGCCCAGTCGGCGTAGGTCGCGGCATCCTCGAATGCCACGTGCACGACGGGATGGCGGGCCAGTCCCCCCTCCACGTGACGCCCGGGACGTACTCCCACCAGACCAGCGGGTCGTCCAGGCGGATCGGGCCGGCACTCTTGCGGAACACGAGCGAGCCCGGCACGAGCAGCTCCGGGTCGGCGTCGGGGTACTGATCCGGGTCGAGCGGGCGCTCCGCGACCGTCACGTAGCCGGTCTCGTCGACGAAGCGGCCGAACTCCGCGTTCGTGACCGGGTGGCGGTCGATCCGGAAGCCGTCCACCACCACCTCGCGGACCGGGCCCTCCTCCGGGTAGAACCCGGTGGATCCCATCGCGAACGTTCCCGATGGGATCTCGACCATGCCCCGGATCGCAGTCGTCACATGGGAGACTCTCGCCGGAATGCCGCGCCCGCGCAACCGGAGAGCTGAGCCCTGAGCGCGGCCCTCGGCTGGGGCGCCCTGTCCGCCTTCTCGCTCGTGCTCGGCGCGCTGCTGGCGCTGGCCAGAGACTGGCCCAAGCAGGTCGTGGGGCTCGTGCTCGGCTTCGGCGCGGGCGCGCTGATCAGCGCCGTGAGCTTCGAGCTGGCGCAGGAGGGCGCGAAGGAGGCGGGCGGCGGCTGGCTCGCCATCGGACTGGCGCTCGGAGCGGCGACCTACTACGTGCTCGACGGCCAAGTGGGGAAGATCGGCGGCGGCTCGGCAGGCACGGCTCTCGCCCTGGGTGCCTTCCTCGACGGCATTCCGGAGCAGGCCGTGCTGGGGATCGGCATCGCAACCGGCGAGGGCGTGAGCGTCGGCCTGCTTGCGGCGATCTTCGTGTCGAACCTGCCGGAGGCGATCGGCTCCGCGAGCGCCATGCGCTCCGCGGGGCGCCGTCCTCGCCAGATCCTCGAGCTCTGGGGCGGCGTCGCCCTCATATGCACCCTCGCGAGCGTTGTGGGCTACGGGATCGCCGACGCCGCGAGCGGCGAGCTCAAGGGCGTGATCAACGGCTTCGCCGCCGGCGCCCTTATCGTGATGCTGGTCGACTCGATGATCCCCGAGGCGCGGGAGCAGGCGGGCCGCGCCACCGGGCTGCTCACGACCCTCGGCTTCGCTGTTGCGGCAGGGCTCTCCGGGATCGCCTGAGGGCTCGGACGACTCCGTCAGCCGGCGGGCTGCCGCTCACGCAGCGCTTGCATCCGGGCCCGGCGCGGCGCTCCGGCCTCGCGGAACACGACCTTGAGAATGGCGGCGAACGGCACGGCCAGGATCGCGCCGACCACGCCGAGGATCGATCCGGCGATCAGCACCGCCACGATCGTCGTGAATGGCGATAACTCCACCGCCTGGCGGTAGACGATCGGGTAGATGATGTAGTTCTCGATCTGCTGGTAGATCAGCTGGATGACGGCCATCGCGACCGCGGCGGCGGTGCTCACGGGCAGCGCCACCAGACGAGGATCACCGCTGCGACCGTCGCTCCCACCTGGGGGATGAGGTCCAGCAGCCCGGTGATCACGGCCAGGACGATGGGGAAGGGCAGCCCGAGCGCCCAGGCCGACAGCCCTGCCACGGTGCCGGCGACGATCGAGATCGCCACGTTGCCGATCAGCGATGAGGAGACGGCGCTGATGGACTCCTCGAGCGACTGGCCGCCAGCGCCCCTCGAGCTCCGGGGGGGTGAAGCCGAACAGCCAGTCGGTGATCGTCGGGCGCTCCATCAGCAGGAACAGCGCAAGGAAGGTGAGCGTGACGAGCGACAGGATCGAGCCGAACACGCCCCCGCGATGCCGAGCACCGTGTTCGCGGCCTCCGGGCAGCCCCGCCGCCAGGTCCTTCAGCGCTTCGCTGACCTTGTCGTCGGCGCCGGCCGTGGAGGTGATCTTCTCGAAGGCCGCGGAGTTGCGTCACTTCCTCCCAGTACTCGGGCAGCTCGTTCGACGAACTCCACGATCTGGTCCCACAAGGGCCCCGCCGTGACGAGGATGAGCGTGAACACGGCGGCGAACAGCCCGGCGAACACCACCACGGCCGCGCGGCCTCTCCCCCACCCGCGTCGCACCAAACCGCCGACGACCGGATCGAGGCCAAGCGCGAGCACCGCCGCGACGAAGATGGACAGCAGCGTGCCCAGCGACAGAATGGCGAGCGCCACGAGCGCGCTGAACACGAGCACCACGAGCATCGTGCGCACGGGGATGACGATCTCTACGCGCTGCGAAGGCGGCTCCACGATCTGACGCGAAGCGTACGGTTCGCGGCGGATGACCCGCCGACCTGGCCGAACCTCGCTGGCGCTCGCGCTTCCCGCACTGGTGTTCATCGTCTACGGCGTCGCCCGCGTTGCCGCGCCGGTCGGCGTGCTCGGCCTGCTGTTCGACGAGCCCCTGGGCTTCGCGGCCGTCGCCGCGGTCACGTCCATCGTCGGGGCGGTCCTGCTGGTGATGCCGCGGCTCGAGCTGATCGTCGCGCGTCCGCTGGCCGGGCCGTCGCGGCCTCCGTCGGAGGCGGAGCGGGCACGGCTCGACCCGATGCTCGAACGCCTCGGTGCCCACGCCGGCATCGATCCGGAAGGGCTGATCCTGCGTGTGCTGGAGGGATCGGCGATCAACGCGAGCGCGGGTGCGGGGCACCTGGTGTTCGTGACGACCGGCGCCCTGGCGCTCGAGGACGAGCGGCTCGAGGCCATCCTCGCGCACGAGCTGGGCCACCACAGAGGGCTGCACCCCGTCCTCACGATGGTCGTCTGGTGGCTGTCCCTGCCGGGCCTGGCGCTGGCCGCCGTCTATCGCCTGCTCCGGCGGGCGATCGGCGGGCTCGCGAGCAGGCTCGGCGCCCTGGGACGGCTGCTCGGAGTGCCGCTGCTCGTGCTGCTGCTGATCTGGCAGGTCACCGTCATGTGGATCTACTACCTGGGCGATCTGCTCACGCAGCGCGCCGCGCGCGTCTCCGAGTACGAGGCCGACGCCACCGCGGCCGGCTGGGGCTACGCCCGTCCGCTGGCCGCGGCGCTGGAGGCAGCGGGCGGCCACGAGCTGGAGCCCGAGGGCAGGCTGGCGCGGCTGAGGGCGGAGCACCCGCCGGTCGAGGACCGGATCGAGCGGCTGGCAAGCCACGGCGTGAACTAGAGTCGCACTGGTCTAGACCGGAGGACCCGAGTTGCGGCTGGGAGTGAAGGAGGCGCTCGTCGACGGTGAGCTCGTCGAGGGCGACGTGACGATCGAGGACGGCCGGATCGATGCCGTCGCGGTGCAGCCCGCCGGGCGCGGGGGCACCGCCGTGCCCGGCTTCGTGGACGCCCATATCAACGGCTTCGCCGGCGTCGACTTCCTGACGTACCGACGTGGACGGCTACCGGCAGGCCGGCGACGCGCTCGCGCGCACCGGCGTCGTGGCCTACCAGCCCACCTTCATCACCTCGCCGCTCGACGCGTACGAGGAGCCACTCGCAGCCGCCGGCGAGGCTGCCCGGGCCGCTCAGCCGGGAGCCCGGATCCTGGGGGTCCATCTCGAGGGCCCCTTCCTGTCGCCGAGCTGGCCGGGCGCGCACGACCCCGACCTCCTGCTGGCCCCGGACTTGGAGCTCGCCGAGCGGCTCCTGCGGGCCGGCCCCGTGACGACGATGACCGTCGCCCCCGAGCTGCCCGGCGGGCTCGAGCTCGTCGAGCGGCTGGTGGCGCGCGGAGTGGTGGTCTCGTGCGGCCACTCGGACGCCGACGCCGAGCAAGCGCACGCCGCGTTCGACGCCGGCGCGCGCGCGATCACCCACGTCCACAACGCGCACCGGCGCTGGCGGCCGCGCGACCCCGGCCTCGGCGGCGTGGCGCTGGTGCGGCGCGACGTGACCGTGCAGGCGATCGTGGACGGCGTGCACCTCGCCCCGGAGTCGGCCTACGGGGCGTTCCTCGCCGCGGGCTCGCGCTTCTGCCTCGTGACCGACGCCATCGAGGCCGCGCTGCTCGGCGACGGCGAATCCGGCTGGGCGGGCGCACGGTCG
This sequence comes from uncultured Thermoleophilaceae bacterium, assembly GCA_963722705.1. Lineage (GTDB taxonomy): Bacteria > Actinomycetota > Thermoleophilia > Solirubrobacterales > Thermoleophilaceae > JAAYBF01. The sequence goes on from CAVRNY010000002.1 coordinate 293,736, forward strand.
AGGTGCGCGACGGCGCCTGCGGCTGGCCGACGGCACGCTGGCAGGCAGCGTCGTGACCATGGACGGCGCGCTGCGAAACCTCGTGGCGAGCGGCGCGACGCTCGCCGAGGCGGCACACGCGGCATCGGCCGCACCCGCGCGGCTGCTCGGGCGCGACGACCTGGGCGCGCTGCGGCCGGGCGCGGCAGCACATGTGACCGTGCTCGACGACGACCTGAACGTGCACCGCACGCTCGTGGCGGGCGCCGAGGCGTTCGCGGTCGCCTAGACCGTCGGCGTGACCTTGTCGAGCCCGGGCGGCGTCGTCCGGGTCCAGGCCGCGACGCAGCGCCACGGCCAGCGCCAGCTGCTGCGCGCGCACCGCGGCGGGGATCGCGCACAGCGGCTCGGGCAGGCCGCCGGGGTACGGGCAGGTCCGCGCCAGCGTGGTCGGCCAGGCGCAAGCACCGGCGTGCCGGCGCCTTCGAGCTCCGCCGCCAGCTCCTCGACGTCCGCCGCGGCCGGACCCGCCGCGCTGACCGCGAGCAGCGGCAGGTCGCCGCGCGGCCACGGTCACCGGGCCGTGGCGGAAGTCGGCCGCCGACCAGCCCTCGGCGCGCACGCCGGCGGCCTCGCGTAGCTTGAGCGCGGCCTCGAGCGCGACCGGCATCAGCAGCCCGCGGCCCACCGCAACCAGCTCGCCGCGCCGAGCCCAGCATCTGCGCGGCACGCTCGGCCGGCGCCGGGTCGGCGAGCACCTCCTCGACCACATCCGGCAGCCGCTCCCAGTCGGCGGCGTCCCACGCCACGGGCCCGAGCGCCTCGGCGATCACCGCCATCGCGGCGAGCTGGGCGGTGAAGGTCTTCGTGGCGGGCACCGCGCCCTCCTCGCCCGCGCCGAGCGCGAGGTCCACGTCCGCCGCGGCGGCGAGCGGGCTGCCCGGGTCGTTCGTCACGGCCACCGTACGGGCGCCGCCCTCGCCGGTAGCGCTCCAGGGCCGTCACGATCTCCGGGGTACGCCCCGACTGGCTGATCGCCGATCGCGAGCCAGCCCTCGACCCGCGGCCGGACGCCGTAGAGGTTCTGGAGGCTCGGGGCGGCCGAGTGCCACCGGCCGCCCGGTGGCCGCTCTCGAGCAGGTAGCGGCCGAAGATCGCGGCGTAGTCGGACGAGCCGCGCGCGACGATCACGGCGATGCCGGCGGGCTGCAAGCCGGCCAGCGCCGCGGCCGACCTCGTCGCGGCGGGCCGCCAGCCCGCGCAGAACCTCAGGCTGCGCGGCCATGTCCGCCGCCATCTTCGCCCCGGGCCGCGCCAGCTCAGCTCCCATCCTCGCGGCGTCTGGAGGAGCTCTATCTCGTAGCGGTCGCCGCGGTAGAGCGAGGTGGCGTAGTAGGCGGGAACCTCGTCGGCCGACCAGGCCACCGTGTGGAAGCGAAGGCCCGGGGCGCCCGCAGGCACCTCCAGCAGCGCCGCCTCGTCGGCCTCGATCGCCACCGCCACCACGCGCTGGCGCGCCTCGCGGAGCTGGACGCCGAAGTGCCCGCGCGAGGACCTCGAAGAGCGATCCGTCGCTGAAGTCGACGTCCTCGATCCCCTCGAAGCGGTTCACCGCGAGGAAGGCATGCTCGAGCGCTACGGGGTCGCCGTCGGCGGTGCGGACCCGGTCGAGCTGGAACACGAAGTCACCGGGCGCGACCTCGAGCGCCGCGGCCAGAAAGCCGTCGGCGGGTATGGACTCGGCCGAGAGGAAGACCGACCCCGGCTCGTGTCCGCGGGCGACCATGTCCTCGGTGAACGAGGTGAGCGCCCCCGCCTGGGCGACCCGCGGCTCGGAGACGAAGGTCCCCCGCCCCTGGAGCCTGTAGACGAGACCCTCGGCGGTCAGCCGCTCGATCTCGCTGCGAACGGTCATCCGCGCGAGCCCGTAGCGCTCGGCAAGCTCGCGCTCCGACGGCAACGCGGCGCCCGGCGGCAGGCCGGCCACGAGCTTCTCCAGTATCCCGCGTAGGGACTGGCCCTTCGGCCCGCCCTCGGGCAGGCGGCGCGGGAGCGTCGTCACTCGATGCCGGCCTTGGCGCAGGCCTCCTTGTAGGCGCTCGTGCAGAGCTCGCTCACCTTGAGGAAGCCGTCCTTTATGAGCGGATCCTCGATGTTCTCCGTCTCGATCGCCACCGTCTTCAGCAATGCGGACGGGACCTGCTTCTCCCCGTTGTCGACCTTCTCCGGAGTCAGATCGGCCGGAGGCTTCTTGCCCTGCGCGAGCGGCACCGCGAGCTCGGCGGCGGTCTCGGCGATCTGGATGATCGGCTGGTAGACCGTCATCAGCTGCTCGCCGTCGAGCACCCGCTGGACTCCCGCGACCTCGGCGTCCTGGCCGGTCACGAAACGCGAGGCGGGGTCGATGCTCGCGCTCTTCAGCGCCGCGATCGCGCCGCCCGCCATGCCGTCGTTGGCCACATAGACCGCGTCGAACCCGCCCTTCCCGAGCGCGGTCACGGACTGCTCCATCTCCTGCTGGGCCTTGTCCGGGCTCCAGTCGGCCGTGTCGAAGCTCCTGACGACCTTCGCGCCCTTCTTCTCCAGCACCTCCCCGCGCGCCGTCCTTGTAGGGCTTCGCGTTGCTGTCGGTCGGCGCGCCGTTGATCATCACGACGTTCGGGTTCTTCTTGCCCTCCTTGGCGATCGCGGCCATCTGGACCTCGGCCTGCTGCTGGCCGACCTTGAACGGGTCGATCGAGACGAAGTAGTCGATCGGCGCATCCGGGATCAGTCGCCCGTAGGCCACGACCGGGATGTTCTGCTGCTTGGCCCGCTGGACCATCGCCCCGGCGGACTTCACGTCCACGGCGTCGAGCACGAGCACCTTCGCGCCCTTGGTGATCGCCGCCTCGACCTGCTGCTGCTGCTTGGCCGGGTCCTGGTCGGCGTTCGAGTAGATGATCTCGCAGTCCGAGCACAGCTCCTTGACCTTGCGCTCGAAGTTCGGCCGGTCCTGGCGCTCGTAGCGAGTGGTCTTGCTCTCGGGAAGGAAGAACGCGATCGGCGCGCCCTTGCCGCCCCCCGTGTCACCGCTTCCACCGTCGTCGTCGTCGTCTCCGCAAGCCGCGACAGCCACCGCGGCGAGCAGCGTTGCGACGCCCACGGCGAATGCCTTGAGACGTGTCCCCTGACCCTGCATGTGCTCCCTCCTCCTCCAGCTCGGCTCGTCAGACCGGGACGCTATCACGCTGGTCTAGACCACTTCCCCCTAGTCGAGCCAGCGGTTGCTCTTGAACCTGAGCGCCCGCTCCAGGGCGGCGAGCAGCGCGGCGACGCCGATGAGCGTGCCGAGCGGCTTCGCCACCTCGAACGGCGGATCGATTCCGGCCAGCGCGATCAGCTCGGCCGTGCCGGTGACGAACGCGATCACCAGGACCACCCAGGAGATCGCCCCGATCGTGCGACTGAGCTGGGGCCGGTCCCGCTCGAGTCGAAGCCGCCACGCCTCTGGCGTTCCGTCGACCGGCGCCAGCGCCCTCGTCTCACCGGCCTCCACGAGATCGATCTGGCGCATCCCGAACACGCCGGTCGCCGCCTCGATCTTGGTGCTCGGCCCCAGCTCGAACGTCGCCGGGGACTTCTGCACCTCGACCGAACTTCCGTCGCGGTACAGCCTCAGCTTCTGAGCGGGGTCGAGGAAGTCCACGTCGAGGGTCCACGTGTGTCCGTCGTGCTGCGTCTCGAACCTTCCCCGGAAGAAGACGCCCCAGCCGTCCAGGGGCTTCAAGGAACCCTGCTCGGACATACGGGGCTATCCGATCACAACGACGTCGAGCATGCGCGGCCCGTGCACCCCCTCGACGCGCTCGAGCTCGATGTCCGACGTGGCCGAGGGCCCCGAGACGAACGTGATCGGCCGGCCGCCCCGCGCCGCATCCTCCAGCTCGCTCACCGCATCGGCCACTCCCGCGACGATCTGATCCCGGCGGACGACGCAGACGTGATGGTCGGGCACGAGCGTGAGCGCACGGCGACCGCACGCCGCGCTCCCGTCGAGCACGATGGTCCCGGTCTCGGCGATGGCGAGCGCGCAGCCGGTGAGAGCGCCGTCCACGTCGTCGAGCGTGGCGACGGAGACGTCCGGGCCGTCGGGTTCCACTTCTACTCCGGGCACCGTCCACGAGACGCCCGGCGCCGCCAGGAGCCGCCGGCTCCCGCGCGCGTCGCAGGCTTCCCCGAGTATCCGCTCGAGCTCATCGGGCGAGGTCCGGAGCACGGTCGCGCGGTACTCGGCCACCCGCTCGCAGAAGCGCTCGGCCAGCTCCTCCGAGCCGGACGGCTGCTCTCCCCCCTGCCGATAGTCACGCGGCACCTCGGGCACTTCGGGCGACGGTCCGAGCGCAGTCCGGATACGGCCGAGCATCTCCTCGCGCGCGCTCACGAGCGCTCCCTCCACCACTCGCGGAAGCTCTGTGCCGGCACCTCCGGCAGCTCCCGCATGGCGGTCCAGCCGGCGAGGGGCCCGACGGGAAGGCGCGCCAGCGGGCCGCGGCCGAGACGGGCCAGCCGCTGCGCCGTCTCGAAGCGGCGGCGCGACCCGAACGCGCGCGCCACCGCGCCGCATGGCCACGCCCTCGGCATCCATGCCGGCGCGCTCCTCACGCACCACGCGCCCGCGCAGGTGGATCAGCACCGACGGGATGTCGATCTTGACGGGGCAGACCTCGTAGCAGGCCCCGCACAGGCTCGACGCCCACGGCAGGCTGGGAGCCTCCTCGAGACCGCGCAGCTGCGGCGTGAGGATCGCGCCGATCGGCCCGGGGTAGACGGACTCGTAGGCGTGTCCGCCGGTGCGCGAGTAGACCGGGCACGAGTTCAGGCACGCCGAGCAGCGGATGCAGCGCAGCGCCTGGCGCCCCACCTCGTCGGCGAGCACGTCGGTGCGCCCGTTGTCGAGCAGCACGAGGTGGAACTCGCGCGGCCCGTCGTTCTGGGTCACCCCGGTCCACAGCGACGTGTATGGGTTCATCCGCTCGCCTGTGGAGGAGCGCGGGAGCAGTTGCAGCATCACCTCCAGGTCGCGCCACTCGGGCAGCACCTTCTCGATGCCCATCACGGTCACGAGCACCTCGGGCAGCGTCGTGCAGAAGCGCCCGTTGCCCTCCGACTCGACCACGCACACCGCCCCCGACTCGGCCACCCCGAAGTTCGCGCCGCTCACCGCCATCGGCACCGAGAGGAACTTCGCGCGCAGGTGCCGGCGCGCCGTCTCCGCCAGCTCGGGCGGGTCGGACGAGGGGCCGTCGCCGGTCGCGATCGTGCCCGCGAACAGCGCGCGGATCTCCTCGCGGTTGCGATGGATGGCCGGGACGAGGATGTGCGACTGGCGGTCCTCCCCGAGCTGGATGATCAGCTCGGCGAGATCGGTCTCCACGGCGCTCACCCCCTTGGCGGCGAGAGCGTCGTTGAGCCCGATCTCGTCGGTGGCCAGCGACTTCACCTTGATCAGCTCGCGCGCGCCGTGCTCGTGGGCGATGCCGGCGACGATCGCGTTCGCCTCGGCCGCGTCCCGGGCCCAGTGCACGATCCCGCCGGCCGCGCCCACCGCGGCCTCGAGCCGTTCGAGCTGCTCGGGAAGCGTGGCCAGCGCGCGCGCCTTGATCGCGGCGCCGGCCTCGCGCAGCTCCTCCCAGTCCGGGACCTCCGCCACCACCCCGGCCCGCTTCGCGCGGATGGTCGTCGGTGGCCTTGCCGAGGTTGCGCCGCAGTTGACTGTCCGCCAGCGCAGCTCGCGCGGCCTCCGGGAATCCGCCGCCGCTCATCCGGTGGCCGCCAGGATCTCGGCCAGGTGCATCGCGCGCACCCCCGCGCGCTGGCGCCGCAGCCCGCCACCGATCTGCATCAGGCAGGAGTTGTCGGCGGCAACGCAGACCTCGGCGCGCGTGTCGAGCACGTGGTGCAGCTTGTCGGAGAGCATCGCCATCGAGGTGTCCGCGTTCTTGACCGCGAAGGTGCCGCCAAAGCCGCAGCATTCCTCCGCGTCGGGCAGCTCGATCAATTCCAGCCCCCTCACCGCGCGCAGCAGCCGCAGGGGGCGGTCGCCGACTCGCAGACCACGTAGCGAGTGACACGTCGGGTGGTAGGTCACGCGGTGGGGGAAGACCGCGCCGACATCCTCGACGCCCAGCTGGTCCACCAGGAGCTCACTGAACTCGAGCACGCGCGGTGCGAGCGCCTCGACCTCGCGCGCGAGGCCCTCGTCGCCGGCCAGCTCGGCCAGCCGCGGATACTGCTCGCGCACCATGCCCACGCACGACGCGGAAGGCGACACGACGACCTCCGCGCCCTCGAACACCCGGGCGAAGCGCCGCACGAGCGGCACCGCCTCGAGCTGGTAGCCCGAGTTGGCGTGCATCTGGCCGCAGCAGGTCTGCTCCTCCGGGAAGACCACCTCGTGGCCCAGGCGCTCCAGCACCTCCACCACGGCCCGGCCGGTTCCGGGGAACAGGGTGTCGTTGAAGCAGGTGATGAACAGCGCGATGCGCAACGCTCAATCCCCGTCGCCCCGGCGTCGGCGCTCCTGAATCTGCACGCGCAGCGTGTCCCACCGCGAGCGCGCCTCGGCGGTGACCTCGTCCCACTGGCGCCGGACCTCGTTCTCGGCCGGCCGTTCGCCGCGGCGGATGCGGGCGAGCTCCTCGCGGACCTCGCGCCCGGCCGCGGCCGAGGCGACCAGGACGACCATGATGCAGAACAGCACGGAGATCATGGCGAGGACCGCGCCGATCACGCCGTAGCGCGTGGCATACGTGCTGAAGAGGTGCGGCACGTACACCGCCGCTCCAATCGAGTACGCCGCGAACAATCCCGATCCGAGGATGGCGAAGGGGAGGAGTTCCTCGCGCGCGATGCGCTTGGCGCTCAGTACCCGGCCGCTCCAGACCAGGAAGGCCGCCGACAGCGGCACGATGACCAGCGTCGCGGCAAGCTCGAGGCGGCCGCGCCCCAACACGGCGTGGATGGTGCCGTTGAGGGTGATCCACACCGTGAGCCCGCCGATCCACAGCAGCCCGTTGAACGTGTTGCGCACGCTCAACGGCTGTAGCTCCCAGGTCTGCTCGAACAACCGCTGCACGGATCGGGTGAAGCTCAGGACCGCGACCAGCAGGAAGAGAATCCCGACAATGCCGACGCTCGTGGTCGTTCCCGAGGGCGGCGAGAAGACATCCTTCACTGCCTCGGCGCCGCCACCTGTCAGCTCGTAGCGGTCGATGATGCGATCGGCCGTGTCCTTGCCCCCCAGCTGCGAGGACACGGTGGTGGCGATGATCGCCAGCGGGATCGTGGCCGTCAGCGCGCTGGAGGCAAGGGCGATGGAGCGGTCGAATCCCGCCACCTTCTGAAACCGGTTGAGCACGCGAAGCACGAACTCCGGCCTCAGCCAGAACGTCAGCGTCCGTACGACGCGTTCGCGGTTAAGGGCCGTCTCCGCCCCTCGCATCGCCGCGGATGACCAGCACGGGGAGCTGGCTGTGCGCAATCAGCTTCCGCGAAACGCCCCCGAGCAGACGCCTGCGCAGCCCCGAGATCCCGTGCGAACCGACGACGACGGCGGCGGCCCCCCGCTCGCGGGCGAGGTCGAGCACCGTGTCGGCTACGTCCACGTCGTCCTCCACGGCATGCGGCTCGGCCGCCAAGCCCAGGGAGCGGGCCAGCTCGGCGCCCTCGCCGGCGACACGGGTGGCGTGCTCGCGCTGAGCCCGGTCGACCCCCTCGACCGTCTCGGGGTCGGGTGGGATGGCGGTCGCTCCGAGGACATCGGCCGAACCCACGGACACCATCGCCAGCCCAGGCTCCCACACGGTGACCAACACGGCCGGACGCGCGGGGAACAGCTCGGCCGCTTGGCGCACGGCAGCCTTCGCAACCTCGGAGCCGTCATATGCAATGACAAAAGGTGCGTCGTCGCCGGCCATCCGAGGTGAGCCTACCCCGCCAACTGGGGCTCGTAGTACATGCCGACGACGCCGTTCGAGTACGCGGTGGCGCTCAGCAGCTTCATCTCCCGCTTTTCGTCGATCTCGTCGAACCAGCTCGCCCCGGCCGACACGACCGGATGCACCACTAGGTGGTACTGATCGACCAGGCCGAGGCGGACGAGCGTCTGCGCCAGCTGGGCGCCGCCCGAGAGGTGGATGTCCCCGCCCGGCTGCGCCTTCAGGTCGTTGACGAACGCGACGATGTCCTCATCGCCGTGCGCCAGCACCTGCTCGGCGTTGTTCCACTCGAGCTCCGTCCTCTCGGACGCGCCGGAGAAGACGTACTTCTTGTAGCGTTCATCTTGCGGGCCATGCTCTTGCCGCTCTCCGGCGTGCCCTCGGCTGCCTCGGCGCCCGGCCAGTACTCGAACATCTCGTCGTAGGTCGTCCGCCCGACGAGGATCGTGTCGAACGTCCCGTAGAGGCGATCGAGCTCGGCGTAGAGATCGTCCGGGATGCCGGTCACCCAGACATCCGGGTCGTCGAGCCGTCCGTTCAGCGTGGTCATCATTCCCATCACTACCTTGCGCATGGTGGGTGTCTCCTTTCGGTTTCGCGAAGCGGTCCTATGGAGCGTGCCCTGCGTGTGGCGCGGGATCAACGGCCGATTCGCGATCGCAACGAGTAGCCTCGCTAATGGATGTGGGAGAGCATCGAGCTACGGGAGATCCGGGTCTTCCTCGCCCTTGCGCAGGAGCTCCACTTCGGGCGCGCCGCTGAGCGGCTGGGGCTCACGCAGTCGCGGGTCAGCCAGAGCCTTCGCGAGCTGGAGCACAAGCTGGGTGAGAGCCTCGTCCACCGCACCAGCCGCCGCGTGGCGCTGACCCCGGCAGGCGAGCAGTTCCTGGCCGAAGTCGAGCCCGCCCATCAGAGCTTGGCCGCCGTCGCTGGAGCGAGCGTGCCAGGATCGGGGCGAGATCGACGGAACGGTGCGAATCGGGCTTCCCCAGGCCGTCCCCGGGGGAGCTCGGCTGATCGAGCTCATCAATGCGTTCGAGGAGAGCCACGCCGACTGCCGCGTCGAGGTGAAGGAGCTGACCTTGTCGGACCGATTCGAGCCGCTGCGTCAAGGTGACGTCGATCTGATGGCGAGCCGGCTACCGCTGGAGGAGCCGGACCTCGTCGTGGGCCCTGTGCTGTCGCGAGAGCCTCGAGTGCTCGCGGTGGCCACCGACCATCCATTGAGCGACCGGGCGGAGGTCACCACGGAGGACATCGCCGACTACGAGGTCGTCGACGTCACCGGAATGGTTCCGCCGGAGCTGGTGGGTGTGCTCATCCCCGAGAAAGCCGCGTCCGGAAGGCCGATGAAGCGCCGGCGCCTGAAGCATCACGACTGGAGCGAGCTGGTCACGATGATCGCCCGGGGGAAGATCGTCCACCCCACCTTCGCCGACCAGTTCGCTCAGCCGACCATCCGCTGCGTGCCGATCACGGACATGCCGATGTGGACAAGCGCCCTCGTTTGGCGCCGGCGCGACTCCGGCAGGCGGCTGCGCGAGTTCGTCGAGGTCGCCGAGGAGGTTCTCGGCTGATGCGCCGCGCGGCCGCTGTGATCGTGTCGCTCGGAGCGCTCCTCGCTGCCTGCGGGGGGAAGGACACGATCAAGCCCGAGGGGGCCGAGAAGGTCGTCGTGAACGTGGTCTCCTCGCAGACGGGCTTCAAGCCGACCGACGTACGCTGCCCCTCGGGCGTCGAGGCGAAGGTCGGCGGCACCTTCGACTGTCACTTCACCGGGCCCGAGGGCCCGTACACCGCGGCCATGCGGATCAGAGAGGTCGAGGGCGAGCGGGTGCTCTTCTACGTGCGCTCGCGGCCGACCCGCCCGTAGTCCCGGCGCCCGCCCTCCACCCCCGCTCGATGACTCCCATCATCGACGGGTACACGACCAGGTGCCGGAACGGGCGGATCGCGGCCATGTAGGCGCTCCCGAGCAGCCCGTTTGGCTTCACCAAGACGGCCATCTGACCGTGGTAGCCGCCGTTCTCGTCCGGGACCCAGCCAAGGTGCATCACGCCGTGCATGGTCCGGTTGGCTATCTCCGCAGCCCACTCGTCCTCGGTGATGTAGAGCGAGGTGAAGGGGAGATCGTCGAACTGCGGTCCGGTGAGGGCCGTCGCGCAGATCCGCCGGAAGTCGCTTGCGCAACGTCGGCACCCTGGCCCCGACGCCGCCGTCCGGTCGGTCCCAGCCGAACAACTCCCCGACCTTCCACCGCAGCTCCCAGAGCATGCGGGCGGGGCCGGGCAAGCTCTGCGACGGGTCGGACGAGGCAAACTGCGCGACCAGCCGAGGGAAGTCGTCCGGGCCGCCCGGCGTCGGCAGCGCCCACACATCCTCCACGCGGAAGTCGCCGGCGATCTCGTGGATACGCCAAGGCCGGGAAGTATGCGCTGTCTTCGAGAGGCTCATCTCGTGAATCATACGCCTGCGTACGTAATACTCTAGCGTATCTCGGATGGCCCCTCCAACTCGCACACCTCCGAGCAAGTGGATCGAAGAGGGCCTTCGGGCGCTCGCCGCCGGCGGGCCCGACGCGGTTCGGGTCGAAGCGCTGGCGCGCACGCTGGGCGTGACCAAGGGCGGCTTCTACAACCACTTCGATGACCGGCCCGCGCTGCTGGACGAGATGCTCAATACCTGGGAGCGGCTGGTGATCGATCAGGTGATCGAGAGCCTGGAGGCCGAGGGCGGCGACGCCAGGTCGAAGCTGCGGGGGCTGTTCGCGCTCAGCTCCTCCTCGGCCCGCCATCTGGTCAAGATCGAGCTCGCCATCCGAGACTGGGCGCGTCGCGACAGGGCCGTCGCCAAGCGGCTCAGGCGCATCGACAACCGGCGCATGGAGTACCTGCGCTCGCAGTTCCGTGAGCTCTGCCTCGACGAGGACGAGGTCGAGGTGCGCTGCCTGCTCGTCATGTCCATGTTCATCGGCACGCCCTTGCTCGCCGCCGATCACGGCCCGCGCCGACGCTCCGACGTGATCAAATCCGCCCAGAAGCGGCTGGTGGAGGCATAGCTGTGAATCCCCCGTCAACGAAGCTCGTCGGCATCGTCGTCGCGGCGACGGCCGTCCTCACGCTCTTCCACTTCACCGACAACGCGGTGAGCCTCGAGACCTATCCACCTCCCGCCTGGCAGCCGGACTGGTGGGAGTGGGTCGTCGCCGCCTCGTGGCCGATCTACACGTTGGTCGGGCTCGCCGCCTACCTCACTTACCGCCGCGAGCGCTTCCCGCTCGCCAACGTGCTCCTCGTCACCTACTCGTTCGTCGGTCTCATCAGCATCGGCCACTTCCTCACCGCAAGCCCCGCCGAACTGACGACCCGCGGGGCGATCTCCGTGTTCGTGGACATCACGGCCGGCAGCGTGGTCCTCGCCGTCGCGATCTGGTCGATCCTCGCGCGCAGAGCCGGCGAGGCCAGGTCGGCATGAGCGGGCCACAGTCCTGGCTTGGACGTCAGCGGACCTCGATGCGGGGTGCGACCTCGCTCGCCACCAACTCGATCTGCCGCCGCTCTTCGCCCAGCGGCCAGAGGTAGACGCGCTGGCATCCCGCCTCGGCGTAGCGGGAGAGAAGAGCCGCGCAGTGCTCGGGCGGGCCGATGCAGAGCTGGCCCCGAAGCTCGTCGGGATCTCGGTTCAGTAGCGGAGCGAGGATCTCGTCAAGGACTCGATCGCCTTCGGCGTGATCCTTGGTGACCCAGGTCCACATCGTGGCGAGCGCATTTGGAAAGCCCTCCGCGTCGCGGCCGCGGTCCACGAGCTCGCGTGCCAGGCGGTCACGAGCTTCGGCGAACTGGTCCGGCGTCGTGTTGTACGCGGAGGCCAGCCAGCCGTCTGCCGCACGCGCGACCCGACGCAGTCCGGCGTTCGAGCCCCAGCTCCCGATCCACAGCGGTATGCCGCCCTCCTGTCGAGGAGCCGGCGCGAGCTCGACATCGGCGGGCACGCGGTAGAAGTGCGCCCGCTCTGGGCGGGCCGTGCCCCCGAGAAGCGCTCGCAGCACGGGGATGGCCTCTTCGAACCGCTTCCAGCGCTCGTCGAACGGGATGCCCAGGGCCTCGTAGTCGCGCTGGGACGACCCCGGTCCCAGAGCAGCGATCAACCGGCCTTCGGAGAGGACATCCAACGCGGCCAGCGTCTTTGCAAGCGGCACCGGCCCCCGCAGTACGGCGAGGGAGACGGTCGTGGCCAGCGTCATGTCGCCGGTCCGCCCGATCACGCTCGCCAACGCCGTCGGCCCATCCAGCCAGGGCGTCGAGAAGACGAAATGGTCGTTGGAAGAGACCGCCGCGAGCCCGCAGTCCCGTGCGGCGTCAACCGCCTGCTCGAGCCGCTCGAGCGAGAGTCCTTCGTCGCCGAACTGCATCAGGGGCAGGTGCAGCCCGAGCTCCATGGATCAATCGTTTCAGACGGTCAGGGGCGCAACCCTGCGTATGCGAGGTAGCGGCGCAGCGCGCGCCGCTTCCCGGGCCGCAGCAGCCGCCGGTCGGCCACCGCGATGAAGGTCACCCGGCCACGCCGGATCCCGAACAGGCGCGGCGAGCGCGGGTTGGCCCGGTACAGGCCGCTTCTGATCCGGCGCGCCCGCGGGTAGGCGGCGAACAGGCGCCGTGAGCTCGAGCCCACGCGCACGCGTCTGTTGCCGTGCCCGCCGGCGGTGGTGGTCACCAGCCGCACGCGCCCGCGGCTGGAGCGAGAGGAGAAGACCGCGGTCACGCGGCCCGAGCTGCCCTTGACGCAGTAGCGATAGGACCGGCCCGTGCGGCGCGGCGGCTCCACCCGCAGCCCCAGCAGCCGCGCGCGCGTGCTCCCGAGCCGGATGCGGCCGATGTTGCGCGGCCCGATCGGGGAGCGGCGCGAGAGACACCGGTCGGGGAGGCGCATCTTCGTGAGCACGAGCTCGGGAAGGTGCTTGCCGGTCCAGCGCGTGAACGCCCCGCGGATCTCCGTCGGCGAAGTGAACTTCACGCCCGTGTACTCGAGGAAGGTCTGCTGGGTGGTGCAGCACCCGTACATCTCCTTCCCCATCGTCGGTTTCGACTCCGGTGAGGTCGGCGCGCTGTGGAACGCCGGCTTGCTCGCCAGCGCGTCGGGGCTGTGGGTCATCCAGGCGCGCCAGTTCATCTCGCGGGCGCCGAACGCGTCGCCCCTGTCGGGCGTCGCGTAGTAGGTGAGCGCGACCTCGCCGCGGCCGCGGGCCGTGACCGACACGACGATGGCGTGGACGAGGCTCGGCGGCGTGACCCGGCCGAGGCGGCGCCACTGAGCGACCGCCGTCGCGGGAGACCATCACGTGCACGCCGTCCCGGATGTAGGCGAAGTACAGGTTGTCGTGGGCGTCGACGGCGAGGTTCTCGGACCAGACGTGATCGGTGATCGCGAGCACGATCCCCTCGCGCCCGGTGAGCACGTCCTCCAGACCCGACACTCCGCCCGCCCGTGGCGATCCCCTTCCACGTCCTCCCCATGTCGCTGCTGCGCACGACCGCGGGGTAGCCGCACACGGTGAGCGGGACGACGACGTCGCCGTTCTGCGAGCACCCGCCCGCTGCCGTGGACGATCGTCGCCCCCGTGCCACCCTCGACGTCCCCGGCCTTGCAGAGGCCGTTGATCGTCGGCAGGTAGCCGGTGAACGCGAAATGGTTCCCGCCGTCATCGGATCGCCAGCAGCCGATCGACGCGGCCACGAGGACGTTGGGGATGAAGTTGCAGACGTAGACGGCGTTCGGGTAGCGGCCCGGCGCCTTCCCCTTGAACGGGCCGCTGAAGATCTTCGGCCAGTCCCCGTGGGTCGCCGGCGAGCAGCCGGGGCGCTCCGCCGCGGCGGTCCAGCTCGCGCCCTCGTCGTCGCTGTGGATCACCGGCTGGCCGCAGCGCGTGGTGTCGGCCGAGAGCGACGTGACGAACAGGCGGTCCGTGACGGGATCGATGTAGGGAAAGCCCTCGGAGGCCTCGATGCCGCCCGGCAGGCGGATGCGGCGCCAGGTGCGGCCGTCGTCGCGGCTGCGAAGCAGGTAGGTCTCGGAGGTCCCGGTGAGCCTCCCGGGATCCTCGTAGAGGCCCTTGTCGGTCGCGATCCCCATGAACAGCGTCCCGCGCTTGTTGACCGCGAGCATCGGCTCCATCCCCTGCGAGCCGGTGGTGTGCTCGCAGACGGTCGCGCCCCTGGCGGTCGTCTGTGCCGGGAAGTCGCAGGTCGGGTCGGGCGCCGGAGCGGCGACGGCGCCCGGCGCGACGGCGAGCAGCACCGCGACGGCGCCGAGGCAGCCAACCCGGGCGCGGCCGTTGCTGCTCAGTTGGCGCTCGCCGCGTCGCACGGCATCCGGGACACGCCTTCCTCCACGACGCCGTCGGCGAAGGTGAACTGCGCGGTGAACGTCCAGACTCCGCTCTCCGGGCACGTCGGCGGCGTGCGCATGAAGGCCCGCTCTCCGAGCGATCGGGCCGGGAACACGTTGTGTATCCGGCGCAGCGCGCTCTCGCCGTCGGGGGGCCCGCCCGGGGAACGCGGGGCGTTGACCGTGACGACCTGGCCTTCGCGTCGCGCGCGCACGACTTGCCGGATCGGCGCGTCGTGTGGGCCTCCGAGCAGCACGAGCTCGCCCCCGTTATCCCAGCCATCGAGATCCATGGCCGTCTCGCCCGCACCCGGGAAGCCGGTCATCATCGTGTCGCCCTGGCCTCCGCCCATCCAGCTGTCCGGCGGACACGCCGACTTTCCGAGGACCATGAGCTCCAGGTCGGAGGCGGTGCAGTCGGGCACGACCGACTCGTCGTATGTCGTCCCTGCCGGGAAGGTGAAGACCTCGCGCCGGACGGGGATCGGCTTCGCGTTCGGATCGCTCGGGTGCTTGTAGAGGATCTGGGTGTCGACTCCCGTGGACGTCCCCGGGATCGACGTCGTGAACATCTGCTTGTAGTCCGCCCGGACGCCGGCCTGCGCGCCGGGCGCCAGTGCCGCTGCCGTTACGGCGACGACCGCGATGATCCCTGCGATCCGCATTCGCTCGCCTCCTCGTCCCACCGGAAGGCTAATCCAGGGGGCGTGCGCTTCGCGCCGGTACGGCCCTGCGGGCTCAGCCCTGCGAGGCGTCGATGACCGGCTGTAGCTTCGGGGACGGCGTGCCGTTCACGCCGCCGCCGTACATGTAGATCCCGTTGCCGGCGAGCTTGCGGTTGTCGGTCTCGCCGCCCAGGTTGTCGAAGGCTTTCTTCGCGTTGTCGCCGCCGTCGTAGAGCAGCACCGTCACGACGTTCGCGATTCGTGTGGGGTCCGGCTGATCGAGGCCCTTGCCGGTCACCGTGTAGCCATTCTCGAAGCCCGAGTCGGGGTTGGTGGCGAAGCTGCCGACCGTGGTTGGAAGATCCGGCAGGCTCGCGTCCTTGACCGTGTAGCCGGCCGCCTCGAGGTCCTTCGTCAAGGTGGCGCCGTCGAGGTCCCCCGCACCGCCCCCATCGCTGTCGTCGTCGCCTCCACACCCCGCGAGGACCAGGGCGAGGAAGATCAGGGAGACGACGGCCGTGAGGCGCGGCACGGCGCGGCAGCCTAGCTAAGGCGCGGCGGGCGCCGTCCCGAGGTTGACGCTGAGGGTGAGCGACCCTCCCATGCACCGGAAGTCGGGTCCGCCGGCCAGGCGGGATTACTCGTCAGTTCGCCGGATCCCGTGAGTGTTCCTTGAGCGTCTGGATGAGGTGATCCCAGGTCGCGTCGTCCACACCAGACAGATCCTTCGGAAGATTCATGACGGCGCTTGCGACCTCGTCGCTCCCGAAAAGCAACACCTTGTCGCGCGAGCCTAGGTACTCGGAGACCTCGGATTCGCCTTGTGTCCCATTCCGAAGCGCTCTTCCGGAAGCCAGATATCCCGCATACAGATCGCGCTTGAGCATCTGCCACTCCGACGCTCGCTTGATGCTCTCAGCAATCGTCGGTTCGCTTGCCGCTTTCATCGTCGCGCGCCCTGTCTCGATAGCTACTTGCTTCGAGGCATGTGCCGAGACCAAAGCGACCAGCGCGGTGCCAGCCACACCTGCGAGGGATGTAACGAGCGCGAGCCACGTTGGCACGTCAGCGGCTCCGATGGGCAAGGCAAGCGCCACGTAAGCACTCTAATCGCAGCGCGTTGCGAGGACACGCGGAGCGGCGCCCCGCCCAACTTCGTCGGCGCAGGGTTGGCTTTAGTGCTTAGTTCGTCGCCCTCGCCCGGAGCGCTCTTCGCAGTCGGCGGGGTCTTTCTGGCGAAGAACCACACGACTGACGACCTCTCGAAGGCGGTGACGCAGCTTCAGGGTGCGGCGCTAACCATCGTCGGCTACTTCGCCACGGCCGATCCCGGCACGGTGGAGAAGATCGCTGTCGTCACCGGAGCCGTGGTATCGGTGATTGGCGTCTGGTGGGCACGCAATGAAGGACGAGCCGCCATTAAGGAGACCGTTCTGCCCGGGACGCCAACTACAGCACTGCCGCCCGAGACTGCGGTCTAACACTCGTTCGCAGCTCAGTACCCGCTTGGTACCCGCCGAGCCGCGGCGGGCGCCTCCCCTCAACGCGAAACCCCGCCTGAGCGGGGCTTCTTGAGGGGTGAGCGACGGGACTCGAACCCGCGACCGCCTGGACCACAACCAGGAGCTCTACCAGCTGAGCTACGCCCACCAGGACGGATGCCAGGGTACTAGGCGCCCGGCGCAACTCCTCAGAACGACCGGTGCCCGCCAAAGGCGGGCACCGGGTGCTGATGTCTGATGTCTGAGGTCTGAGGTCTACGCGGTAGCGGGCTGCACCTCACCCTCGTGCTTGATCTCCGGCAGCCAGCCGAGCTTCTTCGGGAGCCACCAGTTCTTGTCGCCCAGCAGCTTCATCGTCGCGGGCAACAGGACACCGCGGATGATCGTCGCGTCGAGCAGGACCGCGAACGCCAGGCCCAGGCCCATCTGCTTGAACATGATGAACGAGAGGCTGCCGAAGATCGCGAACACCGCGACCATCACGACGGCCGCGCTGGTCACCACACCGGCGGTGTTCTTGATCGCGTACGACACGGCGTCCTCGGTCTTCATGCCCTTGTCGTAGGCCTCGCGCACCCTCGAGAGGATGAACACGTGGTAGTCCATCGACAGGCCGAACAGCACCACGAACATGAACAGCGGGACCCAGGACTCGATCGGCCCGGTCTCGGTGAACCCGAGCACGCTCTTGAACCAGCCGTGCTGGAACACCAGCACCATCGCGCCGAAGGCCGCAGCCACGGAGAGCAGGTTCAACAGGATGGCCTTGATCGGGACCACGATCGACCGGAACGTGACCAGCAGCAGCAGGAACGCCGCCGAGAGCACGAACGCGATCACGTAGCACGATGTTCGACTTCAGCGTGTCGTTGAAGTCGCGATCCTCTGCGGTCGGGCCGCCGACGTAGGAATCCACGCCTTCGACCGAACCGATCGTGGGTGCCACCACTTCGTTCCTGAGCACGTCCAGGGCATGCGCCCGACTCCTTCTCCGTCCCGTCGCCGGCGATCTCCATCGACGAGCGTCGCGACGGTCTTGTCGGGGCTGATGTCCATCTCAGCGTCCGTTCCCGGAAGCTGCGACTTGTGCTTGGCGGCGGCCTGCTCGAGCTCCGCCAGCCCGCGGGTGACCGCGGGGGCCGTCACGTCCTTCGCCTTGACGACCACGTCCAGGGACGAGGTCTCGGCCGGGAACGCCTTCTGCATCCGGTTGAACGTCTGGACGACCGGCTCGTCCTGGGGCAGCGATGCGGATGTGCTGGGTGTGCCCATCTCCATGTGGAGCGCCGGCACTGCCAGCGCGACCAGCAGTGCCGTGGCGAGCACGGCGGACAGCAGCGGGCGACGCAGCACCCGGTCCACGATGCGCGACCAGATGCCGATCCTGGCCACCCGGTTGCGGATACGTCCGAGGCCCGGAACGCGGCCCCGCTCGACGCGATCGCCGAGCACCGACAGGACTGCCGGGAGCACGGTGAGCGACCCGATCATCGCCACGGCGACGACCGTGATCGTGCCGGTTGCGAACGAGGTGAACGTCGCGGCGCCGGAGAAGTACATCCCCGCCATCGCGATCATCACGGTGAAGCCCGACACGAGCACCGCACGACCTGACGTCGCGGCTGCCGCCTCGATGGCTGCGTCCTTGTCCCTGCCTGCGGCGCGCTCCTCGCGCACCCGGCGGAGATAGAACAGCGCGTAGTCCACGCCCACGGCCAGGCCGATGAGCAGGATCACGTGCATGATCGAGTCCTCGACCGGCGAGATCTGGCTGAGCGGGCCGACGAGGCCCATGGTGGCCACGATGCCCGTGATGGCCAGCAGCAGCGGAATGCCCGCGGCGACCAGCGTGCCGAACGCGATGACCAGCAGGATCAGCGTGATCGGGAGCGATCCGAACGTCGCCTTGGAGAGGTCCTTGTTGAAGACCTCCATGAACTGCTCCTCGGAGCTGCCGGACCCCATCTGCTCGACCGTGAATTCGTCATGGGCCTTGTCGAGGGCCAGGGTGTCGGCGACCGTCTCGTCGACCGTGGCCTTCACCGCGAGGTCCTTGGCATCACCCGGGATCTCGAAGCTGACCAGCGCCGAATGTCCGTCATCGGAGATTGCCGACGCGGACTGCTTGTCGTAAGGGCCGTGGACTTCCTCCACGCCCTTGGTCGCCTCGAGACGCTTCTCAACGTCCGCTACGACCGCATGAAACTCGGGTGAGTCCTGCTTGAGGTCCTTGCTCTGGATGAGCACCACCTCGTCGTGCTTCTCGGGAAATGCGCCCGAGACGACCTTCGAAGCCTGACCCGACTCGCCCACGCCGGACTGGTCCTGTGGTGAGCTTCTCGGTGCCTACCTTGCCCCCCACCATGAAGGCCAGGACCACGAACGTGATCCAGCCGATGATGGCGGTCTTGCGGTGCCGGGCGCTCCAGCGGCCGACCCGCGCTGCCACGTTCCGTGGCTCTTGCATGAGGTCTCCTTGCGTTGAGGGGGACTGCATGCCGCAAGCCTGCTCTCAGAGCGGGTCCGGATCATCGGGCGCGATCCCTTAACCGAGACCCTGAAGTGGAAGTCAGGGTCGATGTAGGCTCGCCCCACGGTGGCCCTCGGCTCTACAGAGACTGTCGGGCGTGAGTCGGAGTTGGAGCGGCTCGACGGCGCGCTTGCCGCTCTGCATGAGGGAATGGCGGCCTGCCTGGCCGTGGAGGGCGAGCCCGGGATCGGCAAGACCCGCCTGCTCGCCGAGCTGCGGGCGAGGGCGGAGGAGCAGGGCCATCTGGCGCTGTCCGGAACCGCCGCGGAGTTCGAGCGGGACGTGCCGTTCGGGGTATGGGTCAACGCCCTCGACACCTACGTCGCCTCGCAGGACCCGAGCACCCGCGAGGAGTGGGACTCTGCCTTGCTGGACGAGCTCGGGGGGCATCCTCCCCTCGCTCGGGAGCGGGAACGGGAAGGGCGACTCCGCGGTGGCCGACGAGCGCTACCGCGCCCACCGGGCGGTACGCGGCCTGCTCGAGCTGATCGCGGAGGACAAGCCGCTGGTGCTGGTGCTCGACGACCTCCACTGGGGCGACCGGGCCTCGATCGAGCTCGTGGCCGCCCTGACGCGACGCGGGCCGGATGCCCCGGTGCTGCTGGCGTTCGCGTTCCGGCCGGGGCAGGCCCCCGAGCGGCTCTCCGCGGCCCTCGCCGCGCCCACCGTCGCCCGGGTCGAGCTCGGGCAGCTGACCGAGTCCCAGGCTGCGGAGATGCTCGGGGAGCTCGATGCGAAGTCCCTCGCGGCCATCTACCGGCATGGCGGCGGGAACCCGTTCTACCTCGAGCAGCTGGCGCGCGCCAGCAACGAGGGCCGCCTATCGGGCGCGCTGAGGCACGCCGGGAACGGAACGGCCGAGATCGCAGGCGGCGTTCCGGGGGCGGTCACGGCCGCGCTCGCCGAGGAGCTCGAGTCCCTGTCGCTCTCGGCGCGGGCCCTGCTGAACGGCGCGGCGGTGGCGGGCGAGCCCTTCGAGCCGGATGTCGCCGCCGCGGTCGCCGAGCTCTCGCAGGACGAGGGGCTCGCCGCGCTCGACGACCTGATCGATCGCGATCTCGTGCGGCCCACGCAAATCCCTCGCCAGTTCACCTTCCGCCACCCGCTCGTGCGCGGCGCGGTCTACGAGTCCACTCGCGGCGGCTGGAGGCTGGCGGCACACGCACGGGCTGGCGCGGCCCTGGGCGCGCGTGGAGCCGCCGCCACCGAGCGCGCACACCACGTGGAGCAGTCCGCCGGCCAGGGCGACGAGGACGCCATCGCGCTGCTCCTCGAGGCCGGCGGCGAGGCCTCCTCGCGTGCGCCGGGCGCGGCGGCGCGCTGGTTCGAGGCGGCGCTGCGCCTGCTCCCCGCGGCAGACCGCGAGCGCCAGGCGGCGCTTCGGGTTTCGCTGGCGTCCGCGCTGCGGTCGATGGGCGAGCTCGAGCGCTGCCGCGAGACGCTGCTCGAGGCCGTGGAGCTGCTGCCGGCGGACTCGGTGGAGCGGCGGGTGGAGCTCATTACCCTGTGCGCCGCGGTCGAGCACTGGCTCGGCCGCCACGACGAGGCACACGCCCGCCTCACGCGCGCGTGGGACGAGCTGCCCGACAGGGGGACGCCGGAGGCGGCGGCGCTTCAGGTCGAGCTCGCCGTGGACGGGTTGTACGAGATGGACTTCGAGCAGGCGCTGGAGATGGGCCGCGCGGCGCTCGAGATCGCCGTGGCGCTGGACGACGGCGCGCTCATCGCGTCGGCCGCCTCCGCCCTGTGCCTGGGCGAGGCCTCCGCCGGGGAGATCGAGGGCGCCCGGGAGCACCGCCGGGCGGCGCTGGATCAGATCGACCGCCTTTCGGACGCCGAGCTGGCCCCGCGGCTGGACGCCCTCTACTACCTCGGCTGGGCCGAGAACTACCTGGAGCACTACGACGAGGCGATCGCGCACGTCGACCGCGGCATCGCCATCGCCCGGGCGATGGGCGAGGGGCGGCTGCTGGTGCCGATGATGCTCGTGAAGGGCTATCCGTTCGAGATGCAGGGGCGGCTGGCGGAGGCGATCGAGCTGTGCGAGTCGGCGGTCGAGTCCAGCCGCCTGTCCGGCAACCCCCACTACCTGTTCTGGGCGCTGTTCGAGCTCGGGTTCGCCCGCTACCACGCCGGCGACCTCGACACGGTGATCGAGGTGTGCGCGGAGAGCGCGCGAGTCGGGGGTCGTGTCGTGGGCGGCACGATGCCGGCGGGAGGCGGCGGGCCGGCGTGGGTGCACGCCGCCGCGCTGTTCGAGCTCGGCGAGCTGGACCGCGGGTTCGCCCAGATGCCCGCCCTGGGCAGCGCCCTCGAGCAGACCATCCCGGTGGAGCGCTGCCACTACTGGGAGAGCCTGGCCCTGGCGGAGATCGCCCGCGACCAGCCCGACGCCGCGGACGCCTACGCGCGCCAGGCGGAGGAGCATGCGGCCGGACTCGACCTGCACCTGCCCGCCGCCGTGGCGAGCAGGGCCCGCGCCGCGGTGCTGCTCGACGCGGGCAAGGCCGCCGAGGCGGCGGCCGCGGCCAAGCAGTCGGCCGATGGGTGCACCGCCGCCGGGGCGCGGCTCCAGGCCGCCTTCGCCACCGGCCTGATGGGTCGGGCGCTGGCCGCCGCGGACGAACGTGACCAGGCCGTGGCCGCGCTGCGGGAGGCGGAGCACGAGCTGGACCAATGCGGCTCGCATCGCGTCCGCGACGAGATGCGCCGCGAGCTTCGCAAGCTGGGCGCCCGCGCCGAGCCGCGGGGTCCGGCAACGGGCGAGGACGCCGGCGTGGGCGCGCTCACCAAGCGCGAGCTCGAGATCGCCGCGCTGGTCACCGACCGCAAGACCAACAAGGAGATCGCGGGCGAGCTGTTCCTCAGCGGCAAGACGATCGAGTCCCATCTGCGGAACATCTTCGTCAAGCTCGGGGTCTCCTCACGCGTGGAGGTTGCGCGCGCCGTCGAGCGCGACCGCCGCGAGCAGGAAGCAGCGCAGTAGAGGCTCGCACCGCTCAACCGGACGCCGACGCCGCCCGCCTGCGCGAGCTCGGATACCCGCAGGAGCTCGAGCGCCGCCTGCGCATCTTCGACAACGTGGCGCTGGGGTTCGCGGCCATCTCCCCGGTGGTGGGCCTGTATGCAGTCGTGTTCGTCGGCACCACGGTCGCCGGACCCGCATGGGTGTGGGTGCTGCCGGTCGCGCTGGCCGGCCAGTGCCTGCTGATCACCGTGTACGCGGAGCTCGCCTCGCAGTTTCCGATCGCCGGGGGCGCCTACCAGTGGAGCCGGCGCCTGATGGGGCCGGCGTACGGCTGGTTCGCCGGGTGGGTCGCCATCTGCGCCTACGCCGTCGCGAACACCACCATCGCCTATCTCGGAGCGCCGTGGGCGCTCACGCTGCTGGAGATCGAGCCGACCCCGACCGCGATCGTCGTCACCGGGATGGTCCTCGTGCTGATCGCGGCGCTGGTCGGGGCGATGGGAGTGGACCTGATGGCGAGGCTGGTCAAGGCCGGAATCGCGGCGGAGGCGATCGCGTCCGTGGGCATCGGGATCGCGCTGCTGCTGGTCTTCCGCGAACAGGACCTCTCGCTCTTCGGCGAGACCCTCGGCGCCGAGGCGCTCTCCGGAGGATCGACGGGGGCCGCGCTGCTGGCGGCGCTGGCGGTCGGGGGCTGGGTGTTCATCGGCTTCGACGCCTGCGCGGGCGCGTCCGAGGAGACGAGGAACGCCTCCCGGCAGGTGCCGAGGGCGATCTGGATCGCGCTGCTGAGCGTGGGCGCGCTGGTGATCCTCAACGCGGTCGCGGTCACGCTCGCGCACCCCGATCCGGCGGGCGTGGTGGCGGGCGAGGACCTCGACCCGGTGACCACGTCCGTCGTCACCTCGTTCGGCTCGTGGTCGGACAAGCCCTTCGCCGCCGTGGTGCTCACCGCGTTCATCGCATGTGGGATCGCGGCGCAGGCCCTCACCGCCCGCGCCATCTACTCGATCGCGCGCGACGACGTGCTGCCGGCCTCGGCGCAGCTGCGCCGGGTCAGCAGGCGCCGGGCGCCCGTCGGGGCGATCGCGGCGACGGCGGTCGTGGCGTGCCTCGGCCTGCTGCTGGGCCTGGAGTCGACCGCGGTCGGGAGCCTCATCGCCTTCGGCACGGCGGCGATCTACATGTCCTTCCTGCTCACGGCGGTGTCCGCGCTCATCGCGCGCGTGCGTGGCACGTGGAGCCCGTCGGGGGCGCTGCGGCTCGGGAGCCGGACCGGGCTGGCGATCAACGCCCTGGCGGTGGCGTGGCTCTCCTTCGAGACGGTGAACATCGCCTGGCCGCGCGAGTCGCTCGCGCCGCCCGACGCGCCCTTCTACCAGGTGTGGGCCGCGCCGATCGTGTTGGTGGTCATCGCGGCGGCCGGGTTGGGGTACCTGGCCGCCGCGAAGCCCCACCGGAGAGTCGCCGCGGGACCTAACGCCTGAGCAGTCGGCTGATCCGTGAAGGGGCCTGGGGCCGGTTGCGGCGGTACTCGTCGATCGTGATTCCCTCGGGGATGTCCGAGGAGACGATCGACACGGCGTCCGGGAGTCGGATCGCGAGGCCGGGCCGGTCACGGAGGGTTGTGCGTTCGGCGTAGGTCATGGGAATGATCCTGCGCCTTTGCGCCCCCTGAGTCATGAGGGAAAACCCCTCAACCGACCCCCTGTTTCTCTACGGGTGTGGTCGCCTCGGTGGCCGCACTTCACCCGGACTTCGAGGGGTATTCCGGGCTCGTGGCTATGGAGGGAGGCGGGGCGTATCGAGAGCACGCGCAGGGCGGGATCCGGATCGCGCCGCGTGGCGCTTTTTGCCTCCTATAGGTAGGCAAACGCGCCATGCCGGCCGATGCGACCGCGCGCGGGACGCCCGTCAGCGCCCGTGGCGCTCGCGCAATCCCGCGGCCAGCGGTGCCTCGTCGAAGGCGCCAGAGTCCACGCGCTTCCTGACCTGCCGCGCCACCACCCGGTCAACCACCCGCGGGAGGTGGCGCGCCGCGAACAGCTGGGCGCGGCCGGCGCGCGTGACCGCCGCGTCGCGGCGCGGCCGCGGGTCGAGGCACGCCGCCACGATCCGCTCCACCACTCCGGCGAGAGGCTCCTCGCTCGACACGCCGTCGAGGCTGAGGCCCGCCGCCGCGGTGGAGTCGTGGATGGGCGTGCGCACCATCGCCGGATGGATGCACGACACCGCGACGTGCGTGCCGTACTCCGCCCGGACGCAGTCGGCATAGGCGGTGAGCCCGCGCTTGGAGACGGCATAGGCGGCGCCGAGAGGCAGCCCTAGGAAGGCCATCCGCGAGCCCACGAAGACGACGCGGCCGCGTGACTCGACGAGCCGGTCGATGGCGGCGGCCGTGACGTTCCAGGCGCCGAAGAGGTTGACCTCCACGATCGCGCGGGCGCGGCCGTCCGGCGGAGCGCCCGCCGAGGCCGGGCCGCCGATGCCCGCGTTGTTCACCACCACGTCGAGCCCGCCCAGGCGCTCGGCGGCCGCTGACACCCCCGCGAGAGCGGCGTCCGCGTCCGTGATGTCGCACGCCAGGACCCCAGCCGCCTCGTCCGCCTCGAGATCGAGCCCCGCCACGGTGGCGCCGCGCGCCCGCAGGGCGTCGGCGGTCGCCCTCCCGAAGGCCCCGCTCGCGCCGGTGATCAGCACGCGCGTCATGCGGGCGCCCTCTCCCCCGTCCGCGCGGTCAGCGGCGGCTTCACACCGCCGCGGGCGCGCCGCCGGCCCTTTCGGAGCTCCACGGCCAGCTCGCGCATGAACCCGTCGAACTCCACCCGCAGCTCGGGACGGCCGCGCTCGCCGTAGCGCTTCGCCGCGGCGTCGCGGCGTCGCGAGGCATCCGCCCGGCGGCGATCCGGCGACGGCAGCGCGTAGCGGCCCGTGAGGTGGTCGGCCAGGATCTCCGACTGGCGCTCGACCACCGGGATCGCGGAACCGGTGGTCTGCACGAGCCCCACGAAGAAGAGGTCGTCGAGCTCGTGGTGGAACATCCGCTTGAACAGCGACAGCTGGTCCGGCGGCGCCTCCAGCAGCGCGTCGTCGAGGTAGGGCACCGTGACCCGGTAGCCGGTGCACCACACGATCGTGTCCACCTCCTCGCGCGACCCGTCCGCGAACTCCACCCCATCGCCGTCGAGCGCGCGCACCCCGGGCTTCGGCCCGATCTCCCCGTGGGTCAGGCGCGACAGCACCGCGTCCGAGATCGTCGGATGGTCGCGCAGGAACCCGGCGGCGGGCGCGGGCAGCCCGTAGGTCTCGGGCTTGCCGACCGCCACCCGCAGCAGCAGGTGGGTGAGCGGCTGGCGCAGCCGCCAGTGGACCCGGGCCATGGTGGGCGAGGTCACCTGGTCAGCGGGCTTGCCGAACACGTACTTCGGCACGATCCGCGTGCCGCGGCGGGTGGAGAGAAGGGTGCGGCGCGCGACCGTGGAGGACTCCACGGCGATGTCCATCGCCGAGTTGCCCATGCCCACCACGAGCACGCGCCGGCCGGCGAGCTCGGAGGCCTCGCGGTAGTCGTGCGCGTGGACCTGGCGGCCGTCGAACGAGCCCGGGTAAGGCGGATCCGGCAGTCGCGGCTCCCAGTTGTGGCCGCTGGCGACCACGAGGGCGTCGAACTCGCCCGTGAAGCCGTCCTCGGCGCTCACCGTCCAGCCCCCGCCGTCGAGCCGCGAGGCGCTCTCCACGCCGGCGCCGAACCGGATCCGGTCCCGGACCCCCATCGCGTCCACGTAGCGGGCGAAGTACTCGCCGATCCGCTCGTGCGAGGGGAAGTCCGGCCAGTCCTCGGGCATCGGGAAGCCCGCGAGCTGGGTGCGCGCCCGGCTCGTGTTGAGGTGGAGCGAGCGGTAGGCGCCCGACAGCGGCGCGCCGTAGGCCCACAGCCCGCCCGGCCGGTCAGCCTTCTCGAAGCACGTGACGTCCAGTCCCGCGCGGTCAAGCGCCACGAGCGCCGTGAGCCCCGCCGGGCCCGCGCCGACGACCGCGACGCGCAGGGCCCCGCTCACGGTGTGGCCGGCTCGGAACCGAGGGTGCCGGGGGGCGCGCCGCGCACGGGGGCCTCGCCGCGCCCGAGCCTCGGGAACTGTCCGCCGTCCCACAGCGACTTGGGCGCCACGAAGCAGGGCGGCTCGCCGTTCTTCGCCTCCGGCTGCTCCTTGCCGCCGGCCGCCGCCTTGCAGTCGAATGCCTCGGCCATTCCGAGCGGCCGGGCGCGCCTGAGGTAGTTCGGCGCGGGATAGGAGTTGCCGCGGTCGTACGGCGTGCGCGTGCGCGCGATGCCCACGCCGCGCCCGTTGATGGCGCTGTACGCGCGCAGGTAGTGGCGCGGGCCCTCCTCGGGGCTCAGCGGCTTCAGCGTGGCGTTGAGGGAGCCGGCGCCGTTCATGATGAAGTCCGACACCTGCTGCTGCTGGAAGTTGAGGTAGGAGAGGATCGGGTTCAGCTCCTGCAGGTAGGGGTGCAGCCCCTCGAACAGCGGCTCGGCGCCGCGGAGGAAGCGCGCCGCGTGGGGCAGCGTGTCGTCGGACTCCTCGATCAGCGGGTCGAGGTTACGGAACAGCGCCTTGAGGTCGGGGGCGAGGTCGCCCACGTCGCGCAGCGTCGGCCGCAGGTCGCGCGCCACGGGTTCGAGATCGCGCACGAGCGGGCGGGTGTCGTGCGAGAAGGTCTTCAGGCGGGCCAGGGTGACCTTCGACTCGTCGAGGAACGTCGGGAAGATGAACACCGCCTCCGCGAGCGAGTCGTTTCGCGAGGCGAGCGCGCCGAAGAAGTCGTTCGCGTTGCCGATCAGCTCGCGCAGCTGTCCGCGGCGCTCGTTCACGGCCCCGAGCGCGCGGCCCGAGTTCCTCACCAGCCGGCGCAGGGCGGGCTCCTGCTCGTCGAGCACCGTGAGCACGTCGTCGCCGCTGGCCACGAAGCGCGGGAGGTTCCCGATCGCGTCGTTCAGGTCCTCGCCGCGCCCCTTGTCGATCGCGACCGCCAGCTCGCGGATCCATCCCTGGAAGTTCTTGCGGGTGGGCTTGTCGAAGAGCGAGATGATCTCGTCGATCTCCACGGCCTCCTTCACCCCGGCGGCCGGCAGCCGCTCCCCGTCCTGGATCTTCGGGCCCGACGCGGTGCCGGGCGTCAGCTCCACATAGGTCTCGCCCAGCAGCGCCTTGATCCGCAGCAGCGCCTTGGTGTCCGCGGGGATGGGGGCGAACTCGGGGTCGAGCTCGAGCTCGGCGATGGTCATGCCGCTCTTCACGTCGAGGCGCTTGGCCTTCACCTTGCCCACGTTGAGGCCCGCCATCCGGACGTCGGCCTCCTTCACCAGCAGGGTCGCCTCGCGGAAGCCGACCTCGAAGCGGTAGCCCTCGGGCCGCAGCGGCACCGTGCCGCCGAAGGACAGCCAGAGGAACAGGAGCAGCCCGAAGCAGGACAGCGTGAACGCCACCATGGCTGCCATCCGGCCGGGGCTTGGGCTGTCCTTGATCATGAGGGCGGGCAGAGGTCGGAGTCGGCGAGCAGCTTCTTGATGCCCAGCGCGTCCTCGACGAGCGGCGCCGCGGCGCCGTTCTCGAGCAGCAGCTGCTGGTAGGTGGTGCAGGTCGCGAGGATCATGAAGCGGCGGTAGGGGCCGCCGGCGTCGCTGGTCGAGAACATCGAGTTGGTGTTGTGGGCGACCCACGCCGAGCCAGAACAGGAGGCCCTCGTCGCGGTTCGCGTCCTTGGCCTGGTCGCCGGTCACGCCCTCGGCCCCGTTCGGGTTGTAGGCCGGCGATGTTGAAGAAGCGGTTGAGCTCGTAGAAGCTCTCCTTGAGGTCCGGGCTGGCGGTGCCGAGGTCGCGGGCGGCCGGCTTCAGGTCACGTAGGTATGGGCGTGCGGCGCGCACGAGCGGGCGAACCTGCTTGCGAAGGATGGGCTCGCCCGTCTCGGCGAGCGGGCGCAGCTCGCGGTTGGCGGCGTCCACCCGCTTGATCGCCGGGCGCAGCGCCCGGAAGGCGGGGCGGGCCACCTGGCCGAGCTCGTTCACCTTGCGCAGCGTGCTGGCCGCCTGGCCCAGGGCCGAGGGAAGCCGCTCCACCGCGAGCGAGATGCGGCTGTCCTCCCGGGCGAGGCGGTCGAACACCTGGTCGGAGCTCGACACCAGCGAGGTCAGCTCCTTGTCCTCCTTGCCGAGCCGGCTCATGGTGCCGCCGTAGTTGCTGATCAGCCGGGCGAGGTTGCGCCGGCGCTTGACCACCTCGGAGTTCAGCTCGTCGAGGTCGCGATGGATCGGTCCCAGCCGCGCGAACACCTGGCGCAGGTCGTCGGCGCGCCCGTCGAGGCCCTTGCCGGCGCCGTTGATCAGCAGCTTCAGGTAGGAGCGCGTGTCCGAGTCGAGCCCGGCGAGGATCTCGTCCGCGTTCACGTCGGGCACCGTGTTGGAGGAGCTGATCACCGCGTCCTCCTCCACGGCGGGCTCCGCGCGGCGGCCCGGGTCGAGCGCCAGGAACATGTCCTTGAGGCCGGTGCGCGGGCGCAGCAGCACGGTGGCGTCCTGGCGCACGAGGTCGTCGTACTCGCGGTCGAGGTCCATCCGGATCAGCGCCTTGCCGTCCTTCAGCTTCACCTCGCCGACGTCGCCCACGCGCATGCCCGCCACGCGGACGGTCTGGCCCTGGCCGGGGGTCACGCCGCGCGCGTTCTCCACCTCGACCCAGACCTTGAACGGCTGCTCCTCGACGAGCGGGAAGCGCAGCCGCTGGTTGGCCAGGATGTAGCCGCCCACGCCCACGGCGATCGCGACCATCCCGAGGATCGCGGCGAAGTCGCGCAGGTGGGTCTTGATCGCGCGCTTCACTTCGCGCCCCTCTTCACGAGCTTGCCCTTCGCGTCACGCATCAGGCCCAGGCGCTTGAGCTGCATCCTCTCGCCCACGCCCCACCACACGAACGGGTCGACCGCCGGGAGGCCCTTCCGTGAGCGCTCGCTGTACTCGCGCAGACGGCGGTACTGCTCGGGCCGCGCCTTCTCGCGCTTCAGGCTCGCGGGGTTCGAGCGCACGCTGCCGTTGGGGGTGGCCATCGGCCCCGGCGTGCCCCCGGGCGCGTTCATGTTCGGGGGCTCCTGCGTCTCGCACGGGATGCCGGGACGGAAGTTGGGCGGCCTGTTGGGCCGGGCCGGCCGCACGCCGTTGAGCGGGAAGTCGAGCTGGCCGAAGAGCCTCTCCCCCGCCTCGCCGGTCGACACCACGGTGGTGGGGCCGCTGCCCGCCTGCGTGCGGAAGTAGGGCGAGTTGGCGTCGGCCAGGCGGCTCTCGCCGGAGAGGCCCACGAACGCCCGCGGCGACTCCTCGGCGAAGGTCTCGCCGGAGTGGTAGTCGAAGTCCGGGTCGGGGATCGGCGTGTCGGCGAACGGGCGCAGCACGTTGTTCTGGCAGGCGGCCAGCGCGCGGCTCTGGGCGAGCGTCCTCGGCGAGCGCTGGTTCAGGCGGTTGAGCAGCGGCACGGTCTCCCGCAGCTGGCGGCTGAGGCCGCCGAGCTCGGGCTCTGCGATCAGGCGCCGCGCCTGCTTGATGAACGGGATCTGGGCGTCGAGCGTGGGTGAGGACGAGCGGGCGCCGGGCAGCGCGTCGCGCGCGAAGCCGCGGATCTCCGGGAGCGCGCGGTTCAGCGAGGCGAGCGCGGGGCGGCCGTCGCGGAAAACGTCGCGGAGGTTCGGGATGGCCCGCTTGAGGTTGTCCTCCTGGGAGGCGAAGGCGGCGACCGTGCGGTTGAGGTCCGTGACCAGCTCCTCGAGGGTCTCCTCGTTCGACGACAGCGCCCCGAAGACCTTGGCCTGGCCGTCGAGCACCCGGCCGAGGTCGTGGCGCTTGCGGCCGAGCGTGGCGTCGTTCACCTGCGAGGTGTCCCTGTAGGCGTCCTCCCAGTGCTTGATCGCCTCGTTGAAGCCTGCGGCGCCCTCGCGCTTGAGGGACATGGAGTACTCCCGCAGGAACGTCCGGAGGTCCTCGCGCGTCTCCGACTGCAGCGTTGTGAGCACCTGCCCGAACTGCACGGGCGAGGCGGTCTGGTTGGGCGGGATCACGGACCCGTCCTCGAGCTCCGGCGAGCTCGGGCGGCCGGGCTTGAGGTCCACGAAGTAGTTGCCCTCGAGGAACAGCCGGTGGCGGATCTTCAGCTCCGCGTCCTTGCGGATCGGCAGGCCGTCCTCGCGGATCTCCATCTTCACGCGCGCGAGGCCCGAGCCGTCCTCGAGCGGCTCGACGGCCACCACCTTGCCCACGTCCACCCCGGCGATCCGCACGGGCGAGCGCTTGCCCAGCCGGTTCGAGTTCTCGAACAGCGCGGTCAGCTCGTACGGGCTGGAGAACGGGTTCTGCTTGCTGAAGGCGAAGTAGGTGAACAGCGCGATGAACACCGCGGCGATCGCGCCGGCCTTGAACGGGCTCATGCCCTGCCTCTGCCTGCTGCCTCGTGGGATGTCCGAGAAGCGCATGGCTAGGGGACGTCCTCGAGGTTGTCGATGCCCAGCTCGCGGGCCTTGTCGGTCGGGCCCGCCAGGCCGCCGGGCACCTGGAGCACCACGTGGCTGCCGCCGCCCTTGGAGGCGTCGGTCGAGGGGGCGTAGCGGCCGTCGGGCACGCTCGGGCCCTTGGCGTAGCCGCGCTGCCCGACCTCGCAGTCGGCGTTGCCCTGCGCGTCGATCGCCGTGCTGTAACCGCCGTTGTGGAGCGCCTGGAGCGGCTGCTGCTGGGGGTCCTTCGCCGTCAGCGGGTCCTGCCCGACCGGGACGTCGACCGGCCGGTCGCCCTCGGTGGAGTTCAGGCGGTTGTCCTGGGTGCTGTTGCCGGACTTGGAGATGCTCCGCTGCCCGGTGCCGCCCGGCACGGTCTCGGACACGTGCTCGCCGATCGCCGACCAGTAGTAGTTCCAGTAGTTGCAGACCGTCTGGTAGGGCGCCACGTACTCCACGAGCGGGGTGGCCACCTCGAGGGTGCGGCGCAGGTCCTTGAGCGCCAGCAGCGTGTTCGGGTTCTCCGCGAGGTCGTCGAGCGAGCGGAACACGTTCGAGGTGTTGCGGTAGAGCCGCGGGGCCTTGGCCTGGACCGGAGCGCCGACCTCGAACGCATCGGACACGAGCGGCAGCGAGCGCTCGATCTCCGTCGCCACCGGCCGCAGGCGCTCCGAGAGCCGGGCGGTGTCGCGCAGGAACGGCCGCTGCACACGGAAGCTGTCGATGCCCGTGTCGATCGTCGGGCGCAGCCGCTCGATCGTTCCCTGGAGGCGGTCGGGGTGGCGCGAGAGCGCCTCGAAGGTCGTGCCCATGTTCGTGAACAGCGACGCATAGGTGCGGGCCACCGGCGCGATCTGCCCGGACGTGCGGCCGGCCTCACGGAACAGGTTGCGCAGCTCGGTGTCCGGGTCCGACAGCGCGGTCATCACCGGCTGGAGGTGGTCGAGGAACGGGTTGAGGTCGCGGATCACCTCGTTGATGTCGGTCCCCCGCCCCGCCAGCGCCGTTCCGTACCCCTCGAAGACCTTCTTGATGTTGGTGCGGAACTCGTCGTCCTGGATGTTGAAGAAGTCGTCGAGCTCGGTCGGCTTGAGCGACTGGGCGAGCGGGATGGTGGCCCCGGCCGCGTAGGTCTTCGCGCTGCCGCCCGGCGTGAGGGAGATGTACTTGAGCCCGAGGGCGGACCGGGGCCGGACCTGCAGCCGCGTGTCGATCGGCAGCTCCTCGATCGTCCGGTCGAGCTTCAGCGACACCACCGCGATGGCCCGCTGCTCGGCGTCCGGGCCCACGTTGCCGGCGCGCCTCCCGGGAGCGGCCGTGCCGGGCAGGATCCGGTCGACCACGCCCACGCGGAAGCCGCCCAGGCGCACCTCGTTGCCGACCACCAGGTTCGAGCCGCCCGGGATCTCCGCCTTCACGTCGTAGGTCGGGACGAACGGGAGCCCGTTGTTGGCGTTGTAGGCGAGGAACACCGAGATGATCGCCACGAGCACGGTGACCGCGCCCACGAGCACGGGGCTGGCGACGAGCGCGGATGTCCCACGGCGGCGCGTCATGGCGAGAGGAGGTAGTCGAGGAGCTCAGTGGGCGCGGAGTCCGGCTGGGTCTGGCCCGGCAGCGACGGCGTGCCCTTCTCCAGCCGGCCCTTGCCCAGCGCGTCCAGGGGCTTGCCGAGGCTCTTGAGCAGGTCGCGGACTTCCTTCGGGATCGTGATCTGCGGCTTGGAGAGGTCGCGCTTGCCCGGGATCGGCGGCGCCTCGGGGTCGCCGGGCTTGGGTGCGCTCGCGGGCGCCGAGCCGTCCTTCTGGCTTTCGGGCCGATCCGGCGCCTCCCGGGCCGCGGCCGGCTTGGCAGAGGGATCGGGCGCGGTGATGCCCGGCTGGTAGGGGCCGAGCCAGGAGTTGCACTCCTCGATCTCCGCCTTGGTCGGCTTCGCCACGTAGGCCGGGCACGGCCCCGTGTTGAACAGCACGATCCGCAGGAGATGGCCGATCTCGTCGAAGGAGTTGATGCCGAGCGTCTGGTAGTAGATGTAATTCCACAGGGCCTCCATGCCGGTGAAGCCCTGGCCCTTCGCGTAGGCGGTCTTGTCCGGCGCAGGAGGCGCGGTCTTGGCTGCCGCCGGGTCGTTCTCGATCGAGCGCTTGCGGTCGTCGATCGTCTGGAGGAACTGGCGCAGAGGCTTGCCCAGGCGCGGGGCGAAGCCCGCGAGGCTGCGCAGCTCGCGGATCTCCTGCTTCGACTCGTCGAGCGCCTCGGAGCCCACGCTCGCGGTGTCGCCGAGGGCCTCGAGCGACCCGCGGGTCTCGCGCGCGAACGGCTCCGCCGAGCGCAGGAACCGCTCGAGCTCCGGCGCCGCCCGGCCGAGGCTCCGCAAGGTTGGGATCTGGGCGTCGGCCGTGCGCTCGAGCTGCGCCAGGGTGGGCTCGAGCTCGCCGAGGAAGTCGGGCAGGCGGCTCCAGTAGCGGCCGAGCTCCTCCGAGCGCGAGGCCTGGATGCCGGCCGTCTTCGAGGACTCCTCGGCCCACTTCGCCACGTCCTCCTTGACCGGCTCGACGGCGGCCGACGTGGTGTCGGCGTCGCGGATGAAGTCCCGGATCACCTTGTTCTGCCCCCGCAGGATCGTGAGGGTCTGCGACAGCTCGCGCAGCGCCGGGTGGGCGCGGCGGATCACGCGGTTGAGCTCCTCCGGGCGGCCGGCCAAACCGGTGCCGAGCTCGTTGAGGATCAGCCGGAAGCGCTCCCGCACCGGACGCCGCATCACCGTGTTGATGAGGTCCGGCGGGATCGTGGACGAGGTGCGGTCGACCGACACCGTGCCGCCGTCGGGAAGCTCCTTCTTCGCCGTGCCCAGGTCGCAGTCGATGAAGTACTCGCCGATCAGCGACTGCTGGCGCACGTCGCAGCGGCCGTCGGTGCGCAGCGAGTCGAAGCCGGGCTCGGTGATCTCGGCGGTCACGACCGTCCGGTAGGGCTCGGTCTTCGTGAGCTCGAAGTCCGTGGTCTGGCCCGCCTTGACGCCCCCGATCTTCAGGTCCCCGCCCTTGACCAGGCCGAAGGCGTTGTCGAGCTCGATCTTGTAGGTCTTGAGGGTGCCCGAGCCGCCTCCGGCCGCGCCGGTCACGAGCGCGACGCCGACGGCCAGGACGAGGACCGGGATGAGCGCGAGCCGCCGCATTACTCGATCGGCCCCGTGGCTCGGTGGGACTCCTCGCAGTCGAGCTCCTTGCGCTCGGCCTCGGAGAACACGTTGGACCCGTCGGGCGCCGGCTCCTCGGACGCGCCGGGGCAGCGCTTGACCTGCTGGAGGCGGGCGAGCTGCTTGAACGTCTCGCCGCGCTGCTCGGGCGGGATCAGTCCGCCGGTGGGGAGGCCGTCCTCGAGGCTGAAGGCGTTCACGTAGATCTGCGCGCGCGAGAAGCTTCCGAGGGCGTCGTAGGCGCCGGTGTGGGAGAAGTCGTCCATCCAACCCACGAAGTCCGGCGTGTAGGGCCGGCCGTGGGCGATCGTCTTCGTGGACTTGCGGAAGGCGTCCGCCAGCTCGGGGAACGCGCCGCGCGTCTCGCCCACGTCCTGGGCGCCGATGCCGAAGTCGATCTTGCGGCCCTTCTTCACGGTCGCGATGTCCGCCAGCGCGGGGTAGGTGCGCTGCAGCTCGAACAGGTCGTTGTCGCGCCCGGGCGTTCGCGCCAGGCGGCGCAGGCGGCCCACGGTGGGAACGGCCTCGCGGGAGAAGGGCCTCAGCTCGGCGAGGTAGGGGCGCAGCTTGCGCGCCACGGGCTTGGAGGCCTCGACGAACGGGTCGAGCTCGTCGAGCGTCTGGCGCAGGTTCACGTAGGTGGTGTTCGCCTGCTTCATGAACGGAGGCAGGTGGCCGATCGCCTCGGCGAGGGCGGTCTTCTCGCTCCCCAGCGCGCGCGTCGTGGAGTTGAGGTTCCCTATCAGCGCCGCGAGGTCGTCACGGCGGTTCGCGAGGGAGGTCACGAAGCGCGACGAGTCCACGAGGAAGCGCTCGAGCACGGGCGGGTCGTGGGAGAGCTCCTCGAACAGCCTGCTGGAGGCGGCGAGCTGGGGATTGAGGTACATGAGGCCGCGGTTGGCCTGCTTGCCGCGCCCGGCGTACTGGCGCTGGCCGCCTTCGTAGAAGTCCTGGACCGCCTTGCGCGTCCGCGGGTCGAAGATGCTGAAGAACTGGTCGATGTCCACGTTCGTCGTGGTGTGATCCACGTCGATGAGGCCGCCGTCCGCGATCTCGCCGCCCGCCTCGTTCTCCGCGGGCAGCATCAGCTGCACGTAGCGGCCCGAGACAGAGGTCTGCCCCGCCGACCGGACCTGCGCGCGGGTGCCCCGCCGCAGCGGCGCGTACTTCTCGTCGATCTCGAGCGTCACGTCGGCCTGGCCGGCGGGCGTGATCTCGAGGTCCTTCACGAGACCGGCATTGGTGCCGCCGATGTCCACGACGTTGCCCTTGACCAGCTGCGCGCCGTTCAGGAAGCGCGCCTTGACGGTGTAGCCCTGGTCGTTCCCGAACAGCATCAGGCCGACCAGCACGACCGCGCCGATCACTGCGGCCATCGCGGCAAGGCGCGCGATGCCCAGGCCGCTACCCGCGCCCGTTTCTCTCCCCGTGTCCTCAGACTGCATGTGTAAGCGCTCTAGAGCTCCCCTTTGCGCCTACCTCCGCCTCCGGAAGCTACCGGTCCACGTGGACCGGTGCGCCGGTCGTCGAGTCCTGCGAGGGGGCGCCCACGGGCACCGTCTGCTCCGCAACCGCCTCGACCGACTCCTCCTCGAACAGGTCCTGCTCGTCCCCGCCGCAGATCACGTTGAAACGCCCTGTCTGGAGGTTCGGATCCGGCTGAATGGGGAGCCCGCGGATCGTGTCCCAGCCGAGACGCTCGACCTCGAAGGGGTTCATCGCCACGGCCACGGCGGGGTACTCGCAGTTGCGGTCGTGCTGTTCGATCGCCTTCACGATCGCCTCGAGGTTCTTCGCCTCGGAGGAGCTCACTGCACCGTCGGGGCCGCCAGGCGCTCGGTGTAGCTCTCGATCGTCCGGCGGAGTCCCTCGCGGACGTCGATCTCAGGCTCCCAGCCGAGCAGCTGCCGCGCGCGCGTGATGTCCGGCTGGCGGACCTGCGGGTCGTCGACGGGGAGCGCCTCGAAGACGATCTCGGATTGCGCGCCCGTGAGCTCGACCACGAGCTGGGCCATCTCGAGGAGGCTCATCTCGCCGGGGTTTCCGATGTTGACCGGCTCGTGCACGTCGGACTCGGCCAGGAGCACGAGCCCCCTGATCAGGTCGTCGACGTAACAGAAGCTCCGCGTCTGCGATCCGTCGCCGAAGACAGTGAGCGGCTTGTTCGCCAGCGCCTGGCTCAGGAAGGTGGGAATCGCCCGCCCGTCGTGGGGCCTCATCGCGGCCCCGAAGGTGTTGAAGATCCTCGCGATGCAGGTGTTCACGCCCTGCTGGCGCAGGTAGGCCATCGTGAGCGCCTCGGCGTAGCGCTTCGCTTCGTCGTACACCCCGCGCGGCCCGATCGGGTTCACGTTGCCCCAGTAGGTCTCGGGCTGGGGGTGGACCTGCGGGTCGCCGTACACCTCGGAGGTCGAGGCGAGCAGGAAGCGCGCCCGCTTCGCCTTCGCGAGGCCGAGCGAGTTGTGGGTCCCGTAGGCGCCGACCTTCAGCGTGTGCAGCGGCAGCCGCGCGTAGTCGATCGGGCTGGCCGGCGAGGCCATGTGGAACACGAAGTCGATCGGCTCGTCCACCTCGTAGTGCGAGGTGATGTCGAGCATCATGAACGTGAACTGCTCGTTGTCCCGGATGTGCTCGATGTTCCCGAGCGACCCGGTATCGAGGTTGTCGACGCAGATCACCCGGTGCCCCCGCGCCATCAGGTAGTCGCACAGGTTGGAGCCGAGGAAGCCGGCGCCGCCGGTTACCAAAGAGGTGGGCATCCGCGGGGAGGGTACCGGGGCGGGCCTGGCGGGGCTACGGCCCGGACCCTTGCGCGGTGCTGCGCATTCGTGGTCTAGTGAGCCGCATGACATGGACCCGCCTTCTCCCGCTGCCCACGCTGATCCTGCTGCTGTGCCTCGGCGCGGCCCCCGCGCAGGCGACCCTGCTCGTCCAGTCGGGCTCTAGTGGGCTGATCGTCCAGGACAAGAACGGCCTGGGCGACCGGGTGAACGTCCTGGCCGCCACGCTGGGCGGCAACCCCGTCTTCGTGGTCGAGAACAACAACGCCTTCGACGTCTTCAAGTTCGACCGCCGGGCGGGCTGCAACCCGGGCAGCACGAGCAACAGGGTGGTCTGCGCCTACAACAACGGGAAGCTCAACCTGGGGATGGCCGGCGGCGACGACCAGGTACGGGTCGGCACCTCCGGCGCCACCTCCTCCTCGGTCAACCTCAGCGACGGGAACGACCTCTACGTGGGGATCGGCGGCGTGGACGATGTCTTCGCGGGCAACGGGAACGACAACGTCACCACGGGGCCGGGCAACGACGACATCGGGATCGCCAGCGGGGAGGACACGGTCGACTCGGGGTCGGGCAACGACGAGATCGACCTCGGGAACACCGGCTTCCAGGCGGGTGGCGACGACACCATCAATTCCGGCTCGGGCAACGACGAGGTCCACCTCGGTGGCCACATCGAGGACAGCAGCGACGTGAACCTCGGGTCGGGCAACGACACGTTCCGCGGCGGGTCAGGCGATGACGACGTCATCGGAGGCACCGGCACGGACGACATCCAAACGTTCAGTGGCGACGACCAGATCAGCGCGAGGGAGAGCTCCCCAGCGCCGGGGTCAAGGACACGGTGCGTTGCGGGTTCGACAACGACGACGTGGTGGCGGACCTCAAGGACGACGTCGACGCGATCTCGGATCCCGGCGGCGGCACCTGCGAGGAGGTCGACCGCAGCCCGGTCGGCGAGACGCCGCAGGTGAGGATCGCGGCCGGGACGCTCCGGGTCTCCCGGACCGGAGCGGTGAACGTCCTGCTCCGCTGCCCGCGGGGGACCAGGAGCCTCGGCTGCAGGGGAACGCTGCAGCTGCGCCTGGCCCGCACGCGCAGGGGCGGCGTCCAGGCGAGCCGCTCACGCAAGGTCCGCTACGCGATCCGCGCCGCCCGGCGCAAGCGGGTTTCGCTCCAGTTGTCGAGCAGGGACGTGAGCGCCCTTCGCAGCCGCCGGCGCGCGAGGAAACGGACCCTGGGCGTCCTCGTGAGCGTGGAGAAGGGCCGCAAGGGGCGCAAGACGACGGTGCGCAACCCGCGGCTGAGGCTGCGCTAGCGACGCTGCGCCCGCAGGATTCGAACCCAGCGAGCCTGGAAGGCGAGCGATGTCGCAGGTTCGCATCCGCCGCGTGACGCCCCCGGCAGGATTCGAACCCAGCGAGCCTGGAAGGCGAGCGATGTCGCAGGTTCGCATCCTGCCCGCGTGACGCCCCCGGCAGGATTC
Organism: uncultured Thermoleophilaceae bacterium; assembly: GCA_963722705.1. Taxonomy (GTDB): domain Bacteria; phylum Actinomycetota; class Thermoleophilia; order Solirubrobacterales; family Thermoleophilaceae; genus JAAYBF01. The sequence goes on from CAVRNY010000002.1 coordinate 331,744, forward strand.
GAACCTGCGACCCGTTGCTTAGAAGGCAACCGCTCTGTCCACTGAGCTACGGGGGCCCACGCGAATGATCGCGCGTCAGGACGGGGAGTGCGTCCATCCACGCCTGCCACGCCGCCGCCTCGCGGGCGGCGACCTCTGCCGCGCCCTCGCCGTAGAGGCAGGCCTGGACGGTCATCCAGCATGCGCACCGCAGGTCCCGCCCGACCTCGCCTCCACGACCACTCGTAGCCGCGCGCGCGGCGCGTCCTCGTTCGGCTCCACTCGGTCTCCGTGACGAACCGGTCGGCGGATCCCAGCCGTCACCACTCCGGACTCGTTCATGCCGGAGCCATGTCGAAGGAGAAGGAGCCGCCCTCGCGCTGTTCGACGAGGGTGATAGGGTGTTCCGCTCGGGGGATCGCTCCATACCACTGGTCCGGCACTGACCTCGAGTCGATCGAGCGCGTGTCGTCGTCCGGCGTGGTCATCGGCCCTCCTCGGGGTCGGGGGTGTGCGGAAGCGGATGGGCGGCCACGACCAGGCGGTGCGAGCGGCCGCCGGGCGCCGAGGGGTCGTGGTAGCGGGCGACGAGCGAGCTCACGGCGGCGGCGAGCTCGTCGGTGAACGCCGAGCGCTCCTCGGCGGAGCGGAACCGGATCTCCGTGTCGAGCCCCAGGGTCGCGAGCCGCTTGCCCTCCTTCTCGGCGCGGCGCGCGAGGCCCCCCACCTCCCGCACGACCCGAGCGGCGAGCGCGATCAGGTAACGCGCCGACAGGCGGTCCGAGGTCCGGGCGGGATCGTTCGCGGCCTCGCCGAGCGCTCCGGGCGAGACGACGTACGACGCCGCGGTCGCGACCAGCACCCGCTCGGTCAGACCGCCCCAAGGGCGCTCCTCGACCAGGCGCACGAGGCCATGGGACTCGAGCGCACGCAGGTGGTAGTTGACCTTCTGCCGGCTGAGCCCGACCCGGTCGGCGAGCGTGGCCGCGGATCCCGGCTCGCCCAGCGCTGCGAGCAAGCGCGCCCGAGTCGGGTCGAGGGCGACCACCGCGGCGGCCGGATCTTCGATCACGTCGACGTCGAGCATTCACCGCAGTTCAGCATTGACAACAAAGTTTGTCAAGGCCTCGTCAGAGAGGTTCCGAACGTTATGGGCGTATATGACCGGTTTCGTTCGGAACCTTCGCCGCGGCGCGGTTCGGACCTAATCGGGGCGGCCGGATTTGAACCGGCGACCCCCTGCTCCCAAAGCAGGTGCGCTACCAGGCTGCGCCACGCCCCGAATGCGGTCCAGTCTACGGCCCGGAGTTCGCTCTCAAGCCGGCTCGACCTCCACCCGGTTGTCGTTGAAGGTCGGGGCCGCCCCCACCTTGGTCAATCGCTGCGACGTCGTGACCTGCGAGCCGAGGCCGTCCTCGTAGTCGCCGCTCCACCACCCCATCGGCGCCACCACCACGCCGGGGCGGGCGTCGTCGGACACCTGGGCGCGGCAGACGAACGACCCGCGGTCGTTGAAGACGCGGGCGCGGGCGCCGTCGTCCATGCCCCGGGCGGCGGCGTCGTCCGGGTGGACCACCACGTACGGCTCCGGCTGGGCCCCGTGCTGGCGGGCCTGGTTCGCGAACGTCGAGTTGAGGAAGAGGTGGGTCTTCGGCGTGATCATCGCCAGCGGGAAGCGCCCCGCCAGCTCCTCGTCCGCGACCTCCGCCGGCGGGTCGTAGTGCGGCAGCGGGTCGATGCCGGCGTCGGCCAGCCAAGCGGTCTCCAGCGAGAGCCTCCCGTCGGGCGTCGAGAACCCGCCCTCGGCGTGGGGCGTCTCGCCCTGGCCCAGATCCACCTTCGCGAACCCCCGCGAGCGCAGCTCGTCCAACGTGATGCCGCCCGGGTCGCCGGCCACAAGCGCCTCGAGCATGGCCTCGTCGGTCTCCCCGAAGCAGGGATCCTCGAGCCCCATCCGCGCCGCGATCAGCCGGAAGGCCTCGGTGTTCGGCTTGGCCTCGCCGAGCGGCTCGATCGCGGGTTCGGACAGCGTGAACCAGTGGTGGCCCCAGGAGAAGATCAGGTCGAGGTGCTCGAGCTGGGTCGTGGCCGGCAGCACCACATCGGCGTGGGCGGCGGTGTCGGTCATGAACTGCTCCAGCACGACCGTGAAGAGGTCCTCGCGGCGAAGCCCCTCGAGGACTCGGTTCTGGTCTGGGGCGACCTGCGCCGGGTTGGAGTTCCAGCACACGAGCGCGGCGACCGGGGGCGAGAGCGAGCGGTCCGTGAGGGCCTCTCCGACCTGCGACATGTTGATCCGGCGCACCTCCCCGGGCCGCAGGTCGGTGCGCTGCAGGGGGGCCTCCGACACGGCGGCCGCCGTGGCCGTGGGGATATACGCGCAGCCCCCGCCCGGGTGCCGCCACGCCCCTGTGAGCGCGGGCAGGCACGCCACGGTGCGATAGGCGACCGGCGCGCCGGCGTGCCGCTGGGCGCCCACGCCGAGCCGCAGCAGCGCCGGCGCCGTGGTGGCGAACTCACGGCCGATTCGCTCGATCGTCTCCGCCTCCACCCCGCAGATCTCCGCGCAGCGCTCCACGGGATAGTCGCCGAGCCGCTCGAGGAGCGCGTCGTAGCCCGAGGTGTGCGCGCGGCACCACTCGTCGTCCTGGAGCCCGGCGTCCACGACCGCGCGCATCATCCCCAGCGCCAGGGCCGCGTCCGTGCCCGGAAGCGGGGCCACGTGCTCGTCCGCCACCCGCGCTGTGCGGCTGCGGAACGGATCGACCACGACGAGCCGCGCGCCCGCCCGCCGCGCCTCCAGGATCAGCCGCCACAGGTGCGGGGCGGTTGACATCGGGTTCCACCCCCACACCACGACGTAGCGGGCGAGCGGCCACAGCTCCGGGTCCACCTCGGGCGAGATCCCCTGCGTGGCGCTCACACCCGTGATGCCCGCCGTGGCGCAGATCGTGCGCTCGAGGTCGGTGGCGCCGAGCGCGTTCATCACGCGGGCGCTCATCAGGTTGCCCTGGATCAGGCCCTGGGTGCCGGCATAGCTGTAGGGGAGGATCGACTCGCCGCCGTGCTCCTCGATCGCGGCGCCGAGCCCTGCCGCGACGCGGTCGAGCGCCTCTTCCCAGGACACGCGGCGGAACTCGGCCGCGCCCTTCGCGCCGCTCCGGACGAGCGGATGCAGCACACGATCGCCGGCATAGACCCGGTCGAGGTAGTTCGACACCTTCCCGCACAGGAAGCCGGCGGTGACCGGCTGTTCGGGGTTGCCCGCCACGGCCGTCGCGCGACCGGAGTCGTCGACGGTCACGAGCATCGCGCACGTGTCGGGGCAGTCGTGGGGACAGGCGGCGCGCACCACGCGCCCGGGAGAAGCCATGGCCTATAGGGTGCCGCTCCGCCATGGCCGAGGTCAAGCCACTCGAGACGCTCCGGTACGAGCCCTCCGCGGTCGGCGGGTCGCTGGAGCCGGTGATTGCGCCGCCCTACGACGTGATCGACGACGAGCTCCGCGCCCAGCTGCTCTCGCAGAGCCCGTTCAACGTGGTGGAGATCGACCTGCCGAAGGCCCCGGGCGGCGGCGATCCCTACCAGCACGCCGAGGAGACCTTCGAGGAGTGGCGCCGCCAGTCGGTCCTCGTGAAGGAGTCCGAGCCCGCGTTCTGGGCCCTCCGGCAGGACTACAACGGCGCCGGACGGCAGTGCCCGCAGCCGCCGCGGGTTCTTCGCGCGCGTGCGCGTGGAGGAGTACGGGCCGGGCCGGATCCGCCCGCACGAGCGCACCCACCCGGGCCCGAAGGAGGACCGGCTGGCGCTCACCCGCGCCACGCGCGCCAACCTCTCCCCCATCTTCAGCCTCTTCCCGGACCGCGCGAACGCGGCCGGGCGGGTGCTCGACGTGGCGGCGGCCGGTGAGCCCTTCGCCACCGCCGCCGACCACGAGGGCACCCGCAACCTGCTGTGGCGTGTCGGCGAGGGCGAGCATGTCGAGGCGCTGCGGGCAGCGCTCGCCGACGCGGAGCTGCTGATCGCGGACGGCCACCACCGCTACGAGACCGCGCGCGTCTATGCCGAGGAGGTGGGCGGCGAGGGGCCCCACCGGTACGTGCTGATGTTCCTCTGCTCGCTGTCCGACCCCGGGCTGCTCGTGTTCCCCACCCACCGGCTGCTCACAGGCCTGGCCGGGGACACGGACAAGCAGCTGGCGATCCGCGACGCGGTGAAGCGCGACTTCGAGGTCGAGGAGGTCTCCCGCGACGAGCTCGAGCCGTCCGCGAACGGCTCCGGCGTGCAACTGGGCTACATGGACAGCTTCCACAAGCAGCCCTACCGCCTGACCCTCAAGGACCAGTCGATCGCCGACGCCGCGCTCGAGGGCATGCCCGAGCCCTACCGCCGGCTCGACACCGCCGTTCTGGAGGCGATCGTGCTCAAGGGCGCGCTCGGCATGACCGAGGACGACATCTCGCACCTCCGCGGGCTCGGCTACTCGAAGAGCTTCGACGACGCGTGGGAGGCGGTGGAGTCTGGTCGCGCCGACGCCGGCTTCTTCATGCGCGCGACCCCGGTCGAGCAGGTGCGCGAGGTGGCCGAGGCGGGCGAGTCGATGCCCCCGAAGTCGACCTACTTCTATCCGAAGGTCCCTACGGGCCTAGTGTTCAACCTACTCGAGGAGTGACGAGCAAAGCTCGTCACGTTCACGGCGACAGGATGAAGCCATTCCGATCAAGGCGCGGGCAGGATGCCCGCAAGAGGTAACCCGATGAAGATCTACACCCGCAAGGGAGACGACGGCACGACCGGCCTCTGGTACGGCGGCCGCGTGGCCAAGTCCTCGCCCCGCCCCGACGCCTACGGCGCGGTGGACGAGGCGGCCTCCGCGCTCGGCCTCTGCCGCGCGGCCGCGGATCGCGAGGGCGAGCTCTATCCCGACATCCTCCGCATCCAGTCCGAGCTGTTCGTGGCCGGCGCCGAGCTGGCGACCGCGCCGGAGGCGGCCGAGCGGCTGGAGCCGGGGGTCTCGAAGGTCACGCCCGACATGGTGGAGCGCCTGGAGGCGGACATCGACCGCTACATGGAGCGCGTGGAGCTGCCGCCCAAGTTCGTGATCCCCGGGGGCACGGAGCTGTCCGCCCGCCTCGACGTGGCGCGCGCCGCGGTCCGCCGGGCGGAGCGCCTGGTGAGCGCGCTCAAGGACTCCGGCGACCTCGCCGATGACACGGTCCTGACCTACCTCAACAGGGCGTCGGACACCGTGTACGCGATGGCGCGTTTCGCGGACGAGGATTCCCCCGAGCTGTTCAAGGGAAGGGACTGACCCGATGAGAGCGATAGCGCGCCGCGTGGACGGCAAACTCGAGCACCGCATCGAGGCCGGGGACCACCAGATCACGGCCGACGAGCCCAAGGCGCACGGCGGTACCGACGCCGGTCCGAGCCCCCAGGAGCTGCTGGCCGCGAGCCTCGCCTCCTGCAGCGCGGTGACCATGGAGATGTACGCCAACCGCAAGGGCTGGGACATCGGAGACGTGGTGGTCGACGTGATCTACGAGCCGTCCCAGCGCGGCTCGCCGACCAAGTTCCAGATGGACGTGCGGCTCCCCAAGGAGCTGCCCGAGGATCAGCGCGAGAAGCTGATGCAGATCGTGGCCAAGTGCCCCGTGCACCGCACGCTCGAGGGCGAGGTCATGTTCGACGAGAGCGTCTCGCTCGTCTGAGCGGCTAGCGCTTCCGCCGCTCCCACATCTCGACCGAGCCCACGGTGCGGTAGCCGAGTCGCTCGTAGACGGGCGCGCCCAGCTTTGTGGCCACGAGCGAGGTGGAGCGGATCCCATCCGTGCGGCCCGCGGCCAGCGCGTGTGCCAGGAGCCCGCTCGCGAGCCCGCGCCCGCGAGCCTCCGGGAGGGTCGCCACCATCACGATGTGGCGGTCGTCCCCGTGATCGATCGTCCCGATGCACGACGAGGGCCGCCCGTCGACGCGGGCCACCCACACGTCCATTGCGTCCGGCGGCACGCCCTCGAGGGCCCGCGTGAAGGAGCCCTCGTAGCCGTAGGCCCGGTCGTTGATCGGCCCGACCACCGAGGCGTCCGCCTCGCGGCCCCAGTCCTCCGGTCCCTGGCCCGGCTCGATCGCCTCCTCGATGGGGCAGGCCATGGCCAGCGGAACGGCGTCGAGTACATGCCCGCCATCCTCGAGCAGCCCCGCCGTCTCGCGGTCCTGGGCCGGGACCCAGACGGTCCAGGCGTCCACTCCGGCCTCGTCGTAGAGCCGGGCGAGCGCGGGGAGCGCGGCGGACAGGGCGCCAGAGTCGTCGTATTCGACCGAGTTCACCACCGAGCGCTCGGGGCAGTTGGGCGACACGGTGGCGGTCACGCCCTCCAGCTCGTGAACCGAGGCTCCCGCCGCGCCTCCGACGGCGCGGGCGAACTCGCGGGTGCCCGAGTACACCCGGTCGAAGAGGGCCGCCTCGTCCACCGGCCGATAATACGCCGGTGCCCAACCTCGCCGAGCTCCGCAATCTGCTGCTCACGCCCGAGGAGGCGGCCGAGATGGACGCCCCCGGCAAGACGGACGCCGCGGTGCTCATCCCGCTGTTCGAGCGGGATGGCGAGGTCGTGGCCGTGTTCACCGAGCGCCGTGCCGACCTGAGAAAGCACGCCGGCGAGATCTCCTTCCCCGGCGGCCGCCAGGACGCGCCGGACGAGGACCTGCGCACTACCGCGCTGCGGGAGGCCGACGAGGAGATCGGCCTGCCCCCGGCAGCGGTCGAGCTCGTCGGCGCGCTACCCCCGGTCGGAACCTTCGTGACGGGCTACCGCGTCTTCCCCTTCGTCGGCTGGATCGAGGCGGGCCACGCCTGGACCCCCCAGGAGAGCGAGGTCGAAAAGGTGCTCGAGCTCTCCCTCCCGGACCTGAGAAAGGGCTTCGAGCACAAACGCCTGGTCCGAAAGGGCGTGCCGATCAAGACCCCGACCTACACAGTCGACGGCCACCTCGTCTGGGGAGCAACCGCCCGAATAGTGGAATCCCTCCTAACCCGCCTGGACCCTAGGCCCTAGCAACTGGCAACTAGCAACTTTCCTAGACGTCCTTCTCAATGGCCGCCCCAACCAGATTCCCCCACTCCGTCCACGACCCGTCGTAGTTCTTGACGTTCTCCTCACCCAGCAGCTCGTGGAGCACGAACCAGGTGTGCGCCGAGCGCTCGCCGATACGGCAGTAGGCGATGATGTCCTCGCCGTCGATCACGCCCTTGCCCGTGTAGAGGTCGCGTAGGTCGTCCGCCGACTTGAAGGTCCCGTCCTCCTGCACCGCCTGGGCCCACGGCACCGACGCCGCGCCCGGGATGTGGCCGCCGCGCTGCGCGCCCTCCTGCTCGTAGCCCGCCATCGCGATCAGCTCGCCCGAGAACTCCTGCGGCGAGCGCACGTCCACGAGCTTCGTCGGCGCGCCTAGCGCGGCCTGCACCTCGTCGCGCTTCGCGCGGATGGCGTCGTCGCCGGGCTTCGCGCTGAAGGTCGCCGCGGAGTGGCTGGGGACGTCGGTCGTGGTGGGCCGGCCCTCGGAGATCCACTTCTCGCGCGGCCCGTCCATCAGCTTCACGGCGTCGTGGCCGTAGTACTTGAGGTACCAGTACGTGTAGGCCGCGAACCAGTTGTTGCGGTCCCCGTAGAGCACCACGGTGTGATCGTTCGACACGCCGCGGCTGCCGAACAGCGCACCGAACTCCTCGGGGCCGAGGAAGTCGCGCTTCACCTGGTCCTGGAGGTCCGTCTTCCAGTCGAAGCCGATCGCGCCCGGGATGTGGGCCTCGGCGTAGAGGGCCGGGTTCTCGTCCACCTCGACGATCCGGATCGAGTCGTCGGCGAGATGATCTTCCACCCACTGGGTATCCACCAGTACGTCCTTCTCATAATCGGCCACGGAGGGTCCTCCAAAATGTTGAAAAGCGGTAGGAATTCGACGCTAGCAGGGGTGGGGGCAGCCTCCCGGAGATGAGCGCGGCAATGACCGCCACGGAAGGCGCGATGGACGAGGCCTACGGGGAGGACGGTCGCCCGCGGGCTCTCTATGCCGACCTGCTCGCCGGGCTCGAGTCGGTCGATCTCGCCGCGCTCTGCGAGGACGTGAACAGTGACCTGCGCGCACGCGGAATGACCTTCGGCGACTCGCCCTTCCATCTCGACCCGATCCCCCGGCTGATCGCCGCCGCCGAGTGGGACGCCATGGCTCGCGGCATCGTGCAGCGGACGCGGGCGCTCACGGCCTTCGTGGCCGACGCCTACGGCGCCCGGGAGATCGTGTCCGCCGGGCGCCTGCCGCAGCGGGTGATAGAGACGGCCGAGTGCTTCGAGCCCTCGATGCAGGGAGTGCCGGTCCCAGCGGCCGGCTGGGTCGCCGGACTCGACCTGGTGCGCGGGAGCGACGGGGGGCTGCGAGTGCTGGAGGACAACCTGCGGACGCCGTCCGGCCTCATCTCCGTGACGGTCGCGCGTGACGCCACCCAGGCCCACTTCCCGGTCGCGCTGCCTCCTCCCCGCGACCCCGAGCCCACCTTCGGGCTGCTCCGCAGGGCGCTTCGCGCCGCCGCGCCCGGGGGCGGCCGCGACCCGGTGGTCGTGCTCCTCTCCGACGGCGAGGAGAACCCCGCCTGGTACGAGCACCGTGAGCTCGCCCGGCTCCTGGAACTACCGCTCCTGACCGCGGAGGACCTGACCATCCGCTCCGGCCGGCTGGAGGCCCGGATCGGCGATCGCTCGCGGCCGGTCGACGTGGTCTACAGGCGCTCGGACGAGGACTCGCTGCGCGACGAGCACGACCGGCCGACCTGGCTCGCCGAGCTGCTGCTCGAGCCCGTGCGCCGCGGGACGCTCGCCGTGGTCAACCCGTTCGGCGGCGGCCTCGCGGACGACAAGCTCGTGCACGCCTACGTCGAGGAGATGATCCGCTTCTACCTCGGCGAGGAGCCGCTGATCGAGTCCGTGCCCACCTACGACCTGGGCGATCCCGAGGTCTGCGAGCGGGTGATGCCGCGGCTCGCTGAGCTGGTGGTGAAGCCCCGCGCGGGGCTGGGCGGCGAGGATGTCGTGGTGGGGCCGCAGTCAGAGCGCGGCGAATCCCAGCGGATCGAGCGCTCGGTGCGCCTGGATCCGGGCGACTGGATCGCCCAGGAGGTGGTCACGCTCTCCACCCACCCGACCGTCGTGGACGGCCGCCTGGAACCCCGGCACGTGGACCTGCGCCCGTTCGTGATCGGGGGCGGACGCGACGCCGCGGTCGCGCCCGGCGCGCTCACGCGCGTGGCCCTGCCCGAGGGCGAGCTGGTGGTCAACAGCTCCCAGGGCGGCGGCGGGAAGGACACCTGGGTGCTCGCGTGAAGCCGCTCATCGGGGTCACCACCTCGGAGGTCCGCGTGCGGGAGGACCCGCGCCGGCGGGAGATGGTCCTCGGGCTGACCTATCTGAACGCCATCGAGGCGGCGGGCGGCCTTCCCACGGTGCTGCCCCCTCTTCCCCTCGACGCCGTGGAGTCGGTGCTGGACCGCTTCGACGGGATCTGCCTCTCCGGCGGGCCCGACATCGACCCTGCCACCTACGACGCCGACCCACACCCCGCTCTCGGCCCGACCGAGCCCGAGCTCGACCTGTTCGAGCTCGAGCTGGCCCGCCGGGCGGACGATCGGGGCATCCCGATGCTCGCGATCTGCCGCGGCGCCGAGGCGGTGAACGTCGCGCGGGGCGGCACGCTGCACCAGCACCTGCCGGATCGCCCCGGCACCACGCTGACCCACCGCCAGAGCGGACCGGGCGCGCGCGTGAGCCACCCCGTGGCGATCGCGCGCGGGAGCCTCCTCGCGCGGGTGATGGGCAGGCGGAGGGCGCGGGTGAACTCGTTCCACCACCAGGCGATAGCCCGGCTCGGCCGGGGGCTGAGGGCCACCGCGTGGGCGCCCGACGGGGTGATCGAGGGCATCGAGGCCCCCGGGCGCCCCTTCCTGCTCGGGGTGCAGTGGCATGCGGAGACCCTCGTCGCGCGCCGGGAGCACGCCGCGCTCTTCTCCGCGCTCGTCGATGCCGCGGCCGGCGAAGCCGCCTGGGAAGCGAGGCCGCGGGCGGTATGAGCGCGAGACCGGACTGGGCGGACTGGCACGAGGGCAACGCCTACTCGGTGGGCGTCGAGGAGGAGGTGATGCTCCTCAACCCCCACGACTGGTCGCTGGCCCAGCAGATCGACAGGGTGCTGCCGGCACTCCCCGAGGAGCTGTCCGCACGCGTAACGGCGGAGACGCACGGCTCGGCGATCGAGCTGGGCACCGGCGTGAACGCCAGCGCCGCTGGCATCGCCGGCGAGCTGCTGCGGCTGCGCCGCTCGCTCGACAGCGAGCTGGCCCCGCTGGGGCTGCGCTGTGCCAGCGCCGGCACCCACCCGTTCGCCGTGTGGCACGACACCGTGATCTCGAGCGGCGAGCGCTACGAGGAGGTCTACGGCTCGATGCGCGAGCTCGCCCGGCGTGAGCCCACCTTCGCCCTGCACGTACATGTCGGGGTCACCGACCCGGAGGACGCGATCCGCCTCGTGAACCGCATGCGGGCACATCTCCCCCTCCTGCTCGCGCTGTCGGTGAACTCCCCGTTCTGGCAGGGGCGCGACACCGGCCTCGGCTCCGCCCGGACGCCCCTGTTCCAGGCGTTCCCGCGGGTGGGGATCCCGCGCCCCTTCCGCGACTACGCCGACTGGGTCGAGACGGTCGACCTGCTGATCCGCTGCGAGGCATTCCCCGAGCCCACCTTCCTGTGGTGGGACGTTCGCCCCCAGCCGGGGCTCGGCACCGTGGAGGTGCGGATCCTCGACGCCCAGACCACCGTGGCCGAGACCGCCGCCCTCGCCGCTCTCGTGCAGTGCATCGCCCGGCTGGAGATCGAGGAGGGCTTCGTATCCGATGCCCTGGTGCAGCACCAGGAGTGCCTGGACGAGAACCGCTTCATCGCGGCCCGGGACGGGATGGACGGGAAGCTGATCGACCCGCTGGGCGAGTGCCGGGTACCGGCGCGGGAGCTGCTCGGCGCGCTGCTCGAGGCGTGCAAGCCGCACGCCCGCGCGCTGCAATGCGAGCCGGAGCTCGAGCCGGTCGAGGCGATGGGAACGCACACGGGAGCCGAGCGCCAGCTCGAGATCGCACGGGGGACCGACCGGCTCCCGGGCCTGGTGTCGAGCCTCGCGGATGCCTTCTGCGTCGAGGGGTATGCTGGCCCGGATGCTCCGCCCGGTCCCCTCGCGTCCGCCGGGCCCGGTCGATCCGGCTGAGGCGAGCCGCCATGTGGCGGCCGAGCTCTCCGCGCTCGACGAGCCCGCCGCCAACGTCCTGGCGCTCGTTGCCCTGGCCGGTCGCACCCGCGCCGAGGCTGCCGAGGACACCGGGCTGGGAGGCGAAGAGCTCGGCGCCGCCCTCGCTCGCGCGCGCAAGGCCCTGAGGCGGGCGCTCCACCCGCTCCCCGGGAGCGGATGGTGCGAGCGGTCCGAGCGCATGATCTCCGACCGGATCGACGACGCGCTCGAGGATCCCGGGCCCGCGCGGCTCGAGGCTCACCTCGCGAACTGCCCCCGCTGCGTCGAGCACGAGCGGCGGCTGGCCCAGGCCCAGGACGCCCTCGTGGCCGGATTCGTGGCTGCGCAACCGGCGCCGGCCCCCGTCGAGGCCGAGCCTGAGCCGCCGGCGCAGGCTCCGCCGGCGCTTCGCGTGATCGACACGCCCGCGCTTCCCGCCCCGGAGCCCGAGCCGCTCGTGGACGCGCCGGCCGAGGCGGCCCCGGAGCCGCCGCAGCGCGCTGGCGTGTCCGCCGGCGGGCTCGCCTGGGGCGCACTGGCCGTGCTCGGCGTCCTGCTGATGATCGCCTCGATCGTGCTCGCCGTGGCGGGCGCGCTCGGCGCCGGGCTCTAGCCCGCCGGCGCAGGGGGCGAATCTCCAGGGCTTGGCGCCTTCTACTCCCCAGTGGAGGCAGAAAGCGCCAACCCCCCGGTGGATCGCCTGATCGCGGACCTCGCGACGGCCCAACACGGAGTGATCTCCTATCCGCAGCTGCGCGCGTTCGGACTCAGCCGCCAAGCGATCGACAAACGCGTGCGGCAGGGGCGGCTGCACCGCATCTACCGAGGTGTGTATGCCGTCGGGCATCGCAGGCTCGGGGTCCAGGGCCGCTGGATGGGCGGAACGCTCACCGCAGGCAAGGAGTCGGTGCTTAGTCACAGGAGCGCTGCGGACCTGTGGGGGCTGAGACGGTCGGCCTCCTCGGTCGTCGAAGTGACCGTTCCTACGCTCGCCGGCCGCCGCGCCCGCGACGGGCTCACGGTCCACCGGACCTCGTCGCTGCCAATCTCGGAGATCACCAGTCGCCACGGGATTCGCGTGACCACACCGTCCCGCACCCTCCTCGACCTCGCGGAGGTCGTCCCCCGTCGCGCGCTCGAACGGGCCCTCGACGAGTCCGAGCACCTGAGGCTGTTCGACCTGCGCGCACTGAGAGCGGCCGTCGTCGCCAACCCCGGGCGCATCGGAGCGGCGCGGCTCGCGGCGGCGCTGCTGGAGCACATGGCGGGTACCACGTTGACCCGCAGCGAGCTGGAGGAGCGGTTTCTCGAGCTCTGCCGTCGCCACCGGCTGCCCGCCCCGCTGGTCAACACGCGGCTCGGCGGGTTCGAGGTGGACTTCTACTGGCCCGATGCGGCGCTTGTGGTGGAGACCGATGGGCGGGCCAGCCACGGAACGAGGGCCGCGTTCGAGCGAGACCGAGCACGCGACGCCGCGCTGACCGCGGCCGGGTATCGCGTCGTGAGGTTCACGTGGCGCCAGGTGACCGCGGAGCCCGCCGCGGTCGCCGCACGGCTCGAAGCGCTCCTATCCGGCCAGGATCTCCTCAACCCCTCGAAGGCTGTCTGACGGCGAGGCCCCGACCAGCCGCACCGGCATCCGGTAGGTCCTCCCAGCAGCCTCGACGATGGCCGCGCCCTCCTCCAGCAGCTCGGCCGGCGCAACTCCATCCGCCTGGTAGACCATCCCGCGCGCCGGGCTGTCCACCAGCCGGTCGAGCATCGACTGGAGCCGCGGGCCGTGCAGGGCGGCCACGTCATCCGCATCGCCCGTGGCGTTCGCGAGCAGCCAGCAGACCACGCTCACGCCCTCCAGCAGCGGCAGGAGCGTGCCGAGCCGCTGCGGGTCTGCCACGGCGCCCTCGAAGCCGGCGGACTCGATCGCGTCGCGGCCCTCCTGGGTGCGGCTCGTTCCCCTCACCGCGTGGCCCCGGTCCTGCAGCGCCGCCGCCAGCTCACGGCCGCGGCAGCCGCAGCCCACGATCAGCACGCGGGCCAGGTCAGCTCCCGACGTCGTCCTCGGGACGAAGCTCGGCCTCGTAGCGCGCCGCCTGCTCCCTGCGCCAGCGCTCGCCCTCCTCGACCTCGGCGCGCACCTCGTCCTCCGAGATCTCCGGCGCCCCGCGCGCGCGGCGGCGCTCGTTCTGCGCCTCGATCATCTGGTCCACGTCGTCCAGCTCGAGCTCCACCTCCAGCTCGGGCGAGCGGGTCGGCTTCCAATCCACCTGCTCGGCGCCGGACCCTGGATACCACTTTCCGATGGCGAGGAAGACCAGGACACCGACGATCAGCATGCCGAAGACAAAGACCCCGAATTCGTCCATGAGCTAAGGATACGGCCGGGGGCTCCCGCCCCCGGACCCCCGGCGCCGCCTGACCCACGTCCACCAGTTACCGTTTCGACCGTGCCGGAGGCGGTGATCATCGACGCGGTCCGCACGCCCATCGGGCGCTACGCGGGAGCCCTCTCGACTGTGAGGCCCGACGACCTCGCCGCTCGGGCCGTCGAGTCCGCTGTTGCGCGTACCGGCATCGACCCCTCGCAGGTGGGAGACGTGATCTTCGGCTGCGCCAACCAGGCCGGCGAGGACAACCGCAACGTGGCACGCATGGCGTCACTGCTCGCCGGGATGCCCGTGGAGGTGCCCGGGGCCACCGTGAACCGGCTCTGCGCCTCGGGGCTCGAGGCCGTGAGCCAGGCCGCGCGCGCCATCCGCGCCGGCGAGGGCGACCTCATGCTCGCCGGGGGCGTGGAGTCGATGAGCCGGGCCCCGCTCGTGGGCCTCAAGCCCGAGCGCGCCTACCCGCGCGGGGGTCTGGACCTCGCGGACACCACCATCGGCTGGCGCTTCGTCAACCCGCTCATGCGCGAGCTGCACGGCACCGACTCGATGGGCGAGACCGCCGAGAACGTGGCCGAGCGCCACGACGTGTCCCGTGAGGACCAGGACGCGTTCGCGCTCGAGTCGCACCGCCGGGCGGTGGCCGCGGCCGAGGCCGGCCGGTTCGACGACGAGCTGGTGACCGTGGACGCCCCACAGCCGAAGGGGGACCCGATCACCGTGCACGCGGACGAGGGCCCGCGCCCCGACGCCTCGGCCGAGCGCCTGGCCGGGCTGCGGCCGGTGTTCCGCGACGGCGGGAGCGTGACGGCCGGCAATTCGTCCCAGATCAACGACGGCGCGGCGTGCCTGGTGGTGACCTCCAAGGAGAAGGCGCGCGAGCTGGGGCGCGAGCCGCTCGCGCGCGTCGTGGCCACGGGTGCCGCCGGCGTCGAGCCCTCCCACATGGGTGTCGGCCCGATCCCGGCCACGCGGCTGGCGCTGGAGCGCGCCGGCCTCACGATCGACGACATCGACCTGGTCGAGTTGAACGAGGCGTTCGCGTCACAGACGCTCGCGTGCATGCGCGAGCTGGGAATCCCGCACGAGAAGCTGAACGTGAACGGCGGGGCGATCGCGATCGGCCATCCCCTCGGCGCCTCGGGCGCCCGGCTGATCGGCACCCTGGCCTGGGAGCTCCGCCGCCGCGGCGGGCGCTACGGCGTGGCCACGATGTGCATCGGCGTGGGCCAGGGGCTCGCGACCGTGATCGAAAACGAAGCGGCCTGACGCTCTCGCGCCAGGCCGCTCGTGACTCGATTCGAGCGCTCGCTATCGGCGCTCTGTCTTGCCGGTCTTGTCGCCCGGGTTCGTCTCGCCGCGGGTGGACTTGCCGGTGTTCTTGTCGCCACGGTCCGAATCGCCGCGCGTCGACTTGCCGGTGCCCTGGGTCTGCTCGGTCTTCCCGGTCTTGTCGCCCGGGTCCGTCTCGCCGCGGGTCGACTTGCCGGTGTCCTTGCCGCCCCTGTCGGTGTTCCCGCGGGTCTCCTTGCCGGTACCGGTGTTGCTGTTGGTCCCGGTGTTCGTACCGGTGTTGGTGTTCGTGCCGGTGCCGGTGTCGCTCTTGGCGGTCGTCCCGCGTGTGTCACCGCTCGAGTCGTCGCTGTGATCGTCGTCGCCGCCGGAGCCCGGGCCCGAGCTGTCGTCGTCGTCATCGTCATGGCCCGAGCCGGGACCCGACTTGGCCAGCACGGCCTGGGGAGCGTCACCGCCGCCCGCGAACGAGCTCGAGGCCCAGAGCAGCGGCATCGCGATGCTGAGCAACGCCATGGCCGCGATCACGCCGATCCTGCGTGAACGGGAGAGCTGGCTCTCCTCCTCCCGCACGCCCTCGGCGGCGAGGTTGCGAAATACGTCCGGTGCTCTGCGCGAAGTCATCCGATCCTCCTCGATCTCGTTTTCCACTCCTGCAACACACCGGCGTCGCCGATAGTCACGTTCGTCGCGGCGAGGAGAGGCCCGGCTCCCGACCGCGGTGGTGACGCGACACATTTCGACCGGTGAGCCATCTGTTGAACGCTCACCGGGGCTATAGCCCCGGCAATGCTTCAACCGATCACCGTGCGGGCGTGAGGGGGCCGATCGGATCCGTGCTGAGCAGCGGCTCTGGCCGCGCGGCCTGCGGGCCGCCCTCCCCTACCCAGCCCCCGGCCAGGGCCACCAGCCGCGGAATCAAGACCTAGCGGCTGCGCGTGCCGCGCTTGGCGAACGCCAGCTTGCGCGGCAGGGCCTCGACGAGCGGCTCGAGGACGAGCACCACGTCGGCCGCGGCGGGGCGCCCCGCCGGGTCCGGCGCCAGCATCGAGGCGACCAGCTCGCGCAGCTCGCCGGGAACGTCGCCCGGCAGGGGCTCGGGCTCCGCCTCGAGCTGGGGAAAGCGCTCCAGGGGGTCGTCGCCGGCTCCCGCGCCCTTGGCGCGCGGGAACGGCACCGCACCCGAGAGGGCGTGATGAAGGCTGGCGCCCAGGCCGAACACGTCGGCCGGGGGCCCGATAAGCCCCTCGTGGTCGGCCGGCGAGCACTGCTCGGGCGGCATGTAGGCGTCGGTGCCGAGCGGCCTGCGCGCCCGCGCCGCGCGCTCGAAGGAGCGCGCGATGCTCAGGTCGATCAGGCGCGGGGGTATGCCCATCACGATGTTGTCCGGCTTCACGTCCAGGTGCACGGTCCGCTCCGCCGCCAGGTAGTGAAGCGCCGCGGCCACGTGCGCCGCCAGCGGGAGGAGCTGCTCCAGGGGCAGCCGGCCGTGGCGGCGGATCAGCCTGCGGAGGGTGGGCCCCTCGAGGTGCTCGATCAGGAGGTGCGGGTATGCACCGTCGAGCACCGCGTCGAACCCGCGCACGATCACGGGGTGCGCCAGCGCCCCGAGCAGGTCCGCCTCCTCGCGCAGGTCCTCCAGCGTGCCCTCGTCCTCGGCCCGGCCGGGGCGCACGATCTTGGCCACGGCCAGCGAGTAGAGATGGTCGTCCCAGACAAGGTGCACCTCGTAGACGTGGCCCCCGCCGAGGGGCTTCAGGATCGAGCGGCCGGGGGCGATCTCATCGCCCTCGGCGAGGTCCCAGCTGTCGGTCTCTCTCTCGCTCACCGCACGGATCATGCAGAATCCCGTCCCTTCAACACGTGATCGAGTTCGAACTCACAGATGAGCAGCGCCTGGTGCAGGAGACGGCGCGCGACTTCGCGGACAAGGAGATCGCCCCTCGCGCGCGAGAGAACGACCGCGCCGGGCGGTTCGACCACGAGATCGTGGCCAAGCTCGCGGAGATGGGCTTCATCGGCCCGATCCTGCCCGAGGAGTACGGCGGGCGGGGGATCGACTACCGCACCTACGGCCTGATCGTCGAGGAGATCGGACGCGCCGACTCCTCGTCGCGCACGGTCGTGTCGGTGAACACCTCGCTCGTGGGGTCTGCGATCGCGAAGTTCGGCACCGAGGAGCAGAAGAAGAAGTTCATCGCGGGCATCTGCTCCGGCGAGGAGCTGGGCTGCTTCGGGCTTACCGAGCCGGACACCGGCTCTGACGCGGCCAACCTGAAGACCCGCGCCGAGAAGATCGACGGAGGCTGGCGCATCAGCGGCCAGAAGCAGTGGATCTCGCTGGGGAACGTGGCCGCGTTCGCGCTGATCTTCGCCCAGACCGATCCTGAGCAGGGGCACCGCGGCCTCGCGGCGTTCCTGGTGCCGACCGACTCCGAGGGCTTCACCTCCCAGGAGATCCACGGCAAGCTCGGCCTCCACGCCTCCGACACCGCCGAGCTGGCGCTGGACGACGTCGAGGTCCCGGACGACGCCCTGCTGGGCGAGGTCGGCGAGGGCTTCAAGGTCGCGATGACCGCGCTCGACTCGGGTCGCTTCAGCGTCGCCGCCGGGTGCGTGGGGATCTGCCAGGGCTGCGTCGACGCGTCCGTCTCCTACGCAAAGGAGCGGGAGCAGTTCGGGCGCCCGATCGCGGCCTTCCAGCTCGTGCAGGCGATGCTCGCGGAGATGGAGGTGGACACCCAGGCCGCGCGCTCGCTCGTGTGGAAGGCCGCGTGGCTGAAGGACACCGGCCAGCCGAACACGCTCGAGACGTCCGTGGCGAAGCTGTTCGCCACCGAGGCGTCGATCAGGTCGGCCAACACCGCGATCCAGGTGCACGGCGGCTCCGGCTACGTGGACGACCACCCGGTCGAGCGCTACCTGCGCGACGCGCGCGTGACCACCCTCTACGAGGGCACCTCCCAGATCCAGAAGCTGATCATCGGCCGCGCCCTGACAGGCGTGAACGCGATGACTTAGATGGTTGATTCCGAATGCACGTGCCCGCGGGGGCAAGCGCAGATATGGCGGGTCAGCCGTGGGTACGGGAAAAAGGAATCAACCATCTAGTGCCGCCCGCCGCCGAAACCGTGGGGGTGGTCGGGGCCGGGACCATGGGGTCCGGCATCGCCCAGCTGGCGTGCGCCGCCGGGATGGAGACGCGGCTGCACGACCCGCTGCCCGAGGCGCTCGAGCGCGGCGCCGAGGGGCTGCGCAAGGGCCTCGCCAAGCTCGCCGAGAAGGGGCGCCTCGAGGACCCCGACGCCGCGGCCGCCCATCTCCATGCGGTACCCGAGCTCGACGGGCTCGCCGGCTGCGACCTGGTGATCGAGGCCGCGCCGGAGCGCCCGGACCTCAAGCGTGAGCTGTTCGGGAACCTCTCGGAGGTCTGCGGCCCCGAGGCGGTGCTCGCCACCAACACCAGCTCGATCCCCGTGACCTCCCTCGCGGGGGCGGCGCGGCGGCCGGAGAACGTGGTGGGCATGCACTTCTTCAACCCGCCGCCGCTGATGAGGCTGCTCGAGGTGATCCCCGCGGAGCAGACCGGCGAGGCCGCGCTCGAGCTCGCGCGCGCCACCGGCGAGGCGATGGGCAAGCGCGTGATCGTGGCGGCCGACGGCCCCGGGTTCCTCGTGAATCGGTGCGGCCGCCCGTTCGGCGCGGAGGCGCTGCGCCTGGTCCAGGAGCAGGTGGCCACGCCGGAGCAGGTGGACCGGATCTGCCGGCTCGGCGGGGGCTTCCGGATGGGCCCGTTCGAGCTGATGGACCTCGTGGGCATCGACGTGGGCTTCGAGGTGGCGAAGTCCTTCACCGAGCTGTCATTCGGAGAGCCGCGGTGGAAGCCGAACCCCCTGCAGGCCCGGATGGTCGCGGCCGGCCGGCTGGGCCGGAAGACCGGGCGCGGGTGGTACGAGTACGGAGACGGCCCGTACCGTCCCGACGACGCGCCTGCGCCGGAGGGATCGGGGGCGGACTTCGAAGCCGTGGCCGCGGCGGCCGGGCTGGTGGACTGCTCGTCGCGCACGCTCGTCTCCGAGGGCCGGGAGGGGGCGATCGGCTACCACCTGCTTCCAGGCGCCGACCTCGTCGAGCTGGTCCGCACGCCGGGCGCGACCGGCGAGCGCTGCGCCGCCGCCGAGGATCTGGCGACATCCGCCGGCCTGCACCACGAGTGGGTCGCCGACGCCCCCGGGCTCGTTCTCGGCCGGATGGTGGCGTGCCTCGTCAACGAGGCGGCGTTCGCGATCGGGGAGGGCGTGGGCTCCGCGGAGGACGTGGACGCCGGCGTCGAGCTCGGGCTGAACCACCCGAGCGGGCCCGTGAGCCGCGGTGAGCGGATCGGCCTCGCGCGGGTGCTCGGGACGATCGACGGACTGTGGGCCGAGCGCCGCGAGGAGCGCTACCGCGCCGCGCCGCTGCTGCGCCGGGCCGTGGCGCTCGGCACCGGCCTCGCCGAAGCCGCGCGCTAGCTCTCGCCGACCGCGGCCCCGGTGGCCTTGGCCAGCCGGTTCTGGGCCGTGTTCACCCTCCTGGCGCTGGCCGCCAGCTTCACTGTCGCCGCGGCCGCGGCCTGCGCGTCGTTGTCCTCGGCCGCCGATGCGATGTCTTCGATGTCCCCCACGGTGTCGTCGATCCGGGCGTTGAGCGCGTCGGCCTCGCCCTTCAGGTCGTCGGGGGTGTCGAGGGCCTCGATGTCGTCGTTCAGGTCGCCGAGGTCCTTCGCGATGCCGTTGAACTGGGTGGCGAGCGCGGCGTCGGACTTCGACTCGGCGCCCTCCACGGCTGCCGCGAGCTGCCTCCCGATCGCGAGCAGGTCGTCGTTCAGCGGCTTGAAGTCGTCCACGTACTTGTCCTTCTCGCTCTCGCCGCATGCGGCGAGCGGAAAGGCGAGGGCGCAGAGAGTCAGCGGGAGGACGAGGCGAAGGCGCATCGAGGCGCGGACTGTACTGCTAGCCCCGGTCCCGCAGTTGCCTGAGCACGAAATGCAGGATCCCGCCGTGGCGGTAGTAGAGCCACTCGTTGGGCGTGTCGATCCTCACCCGCGCGTCGAACTCGACCGGGTCGCCGTCCTCGGGCGTGGCCGTGACCTTCAGCGATTTGGCCCCGTCCTCGAGCGGCTCCAGGTCGAAGGTCTCGAAACCGGTGAGCCCGAGTGACTCGACCGACTCGCCGTCGGGGAACTGGAGCGGCAGCACGCCCATCCCCACGAGGTTCGAGCGGTGGATGCGCTCGTAGCTCTCGGCGATCACAAACCGGATTCCGAGCAGCCGCGGGCCCTTCGCGGCCCAGTCGCGCGAGGAGCCCGAGCCGTACTCCTTGCCGGCGAGGACGCACAGCGGCGTGTCGGACTCCGCGTACTCCATCGCGGCGTCGAAGATGAAGGCCTCGTCGCCGTCCTTCACCGTGTAGCCGCCCTCGGTGTCGGGCGCGAGCTGGTTTCGCAGCCGCACGTTGGCGAACGTGCCGCGCATCATCACCTCGTGGTTGCCGCGCCTGGAGCCGTACGAGTTGAACTCGCGCTGCTCCACCCCGCGCTCGATCAGGTACTGCCCCCCGGGCGTGTCCTTCTTGATCGCCCCTGCCGGTGAGATGTGGTCGGTGGTCACGCTGTCGCCCAGCAGCGCGATCGCCTTCGCGCCCTTGATGTCCTCGAAGCCGTCGGGTGCGTCGGCCGGCATCCCCTCGAAGTAGGGCGGGCGCTTCACGTAGGTGGACTCCTCGCCCCATTCGTAGCGGTCGCCCTCGGGGATCTCGAGGCTCTCCCAGTTCTCGTCGCCCTCGAACACCTCGCCGTAGCTCTTGCGGAACATGTCGGACTCGATCGCGGACTCGATCGCGGCGTTCACCTCGTCCTGCGAGGGCCAGATGTCGCGCAGGTACACCGGCTCACCTTCGGAGCCCTCGCCGAGCGGCTCCTCGAGCAGGTCCAGGTCCATCCGGCCCGCCAGCGCGTACGCGACGCACAGCGGCGGGGAGGCCAGGTAGTTCATCTTCACCTCGGGGTGGATCCGGCCCTCGAAGTTGCGGTTGCCCGACAGCACGGAGCAGACGGTGAGGTCCTCCTTCTCGATCCCCTCGGAGATCGCGTCCGGCAGCGGGCCGGAGTTCCCGATGCAGGTGGTGCAGCCATAACCCACGAGGTTGAAGCCGAGCGCCTCGAGCGGCTCGGTCAGCCCCGACCGGTCGAGGTAGTCGGTGACCACCTTCGATCCCGGCGCCAGCGAGGTCTTGACCCACGGCTTGCGCTGGAGCCCCTTCTCCACGGCCTTCTGCGCCAGCAGCCCCGAGCCGAGCATCACCGAGGGGTTCGAGGTGTTCGTGCAACTCGTGATCGCGGCGATCACCACCGCTCCGTCCTCCAGCTCGAACTCCTCGCCGTCGAGCGAGACCGTGGCGCTCTTGTGCGGCACATCCATCGTGGCGACTCCGCCGTGGTCGTGCGCGCGCTGGCCGTCGTCCTCGCCGTCGTCCTGGCCGGCCATCGACGCAGGCGGGTCGCTCGCCGGGAACGAATGGCGTGAGCCGTTGCCGCCGTGGTCGTTCTTCTTGCCGTTCGACTGGTCGGCCAGCTCGCAGAGGAAGTCCTGCGCCGCGCTGGAGAGGGCCACCCTGTCCTGCGGGCGCTTGGGGCCCGCGAGGCTCGGCTCCACGGTCGAGAGGTCGAGCTCGAGCGCGTCTGAGTAGGTGGAGTCCTCGGAGTCCTCGTCGTGGAAGAGGCCCTGCTCCTTGGCGTATGCCTCCACGAGCTCGATCTGCTCCTGCGGGCGGCCGGTGAACTCGAGGTAGCGCAGCGTCTCCGCGTCCACGGGGAAGATCGCGCAGGTCGAGCCGAACTCCGGCGACATGTTCCCGATCGTCGCGCGGTCGGCGAGCGGCAGGTTGGCCAGGCCGGGGCCGTGGAACTCCACGAACTTGCCCACCACCCCGCGCTCGCGCAGCATCTCGGTCACGGTGAGCACCAGGTCGGTTGCGGTGGAGCCCTCGGGCAGCTCGCCCTCGAGCTTGAAGCCAACCACCTGCGGCAGCAGCATCGACACCGGCTGGCCGAGCATCGCCGCCTCGGCCTCGATCCCACCCACGCCCCAGCCGAGCACCCCGAGGCCGTTGACCATCGTGGTGTGGGAGTCGGTCCCGACGAGCGTGTCGGGGAACGCCTGGCCGTCGCGCGCGGTCACGACCTTCGACAGGTACTCGAGGTTCACCTGGTGGCAGATGCCGGTGTTCGGGGGCACCACCGAGAAGTTCTCGAAGGCGGTCTGGCCCCAGCGCAGGAAGGCGTAGCGCTCGCGGTTGCGCTCGTACTCGCGCTCGGCGTTCTTCTGGAACGCGAGCTTCTCGGCGAACGAGTCGACCTGGATCGAGTGGTCGATCACCAGCTCGACGGGCACGAGCGGGTTGATCGCGGTCGGGTCGCCCCCCAGCTCCTCCATCGCATCGCGCATGGCCGCCAGGTCCACGATCGCGGGCACGCCGGTGAAGTCCTGCATCAGCACGCGGCTGGGCGTGTAGGCGATCTCCTTGGAGGGCTCGTCGGAGGCCGCCCAGGTGGCCACGCTCTCGATCGACTCGGGCGTCACCGACTTGCCGTCCTCGTTGCGCAGCAGGTTCTCCAGGAGCACCTTCACCGAGTACGGCAGGCGTGCCACGTCGAACTTCTGCTGCAGCGCGTCGAGGCGGAATATCTCGAGCTTCTCGCCCCCGGCCTCGAACTCGGCGCGGGCGCCGAAGGTGTCTGGATGGCTCACTCTTTGAACGCTACTAGCCGCGCTCGGGCGGGTGGATGGTGCCGTAGTTCATCCCGCCGTAGGTGAAGCTCGGCACCACCGGCCACTGGCGTTTCCAGGCCGGCAGCTCGCTCGAGGGGAACACGTTCATCCAGCGCGGGTCAGACCGGTTGGGGTCCGCCAGCGCCTTCTCCTTCACCATCGAGTCGTACTGGTCGATCGAGTCCTCGAGGGTGTTGGAGTTGAGGATCACCTCGCGCCCCATGAACTCGGCCTCCTTGCGGATCCCGGGGATCTTCGAGAGGTGGGGATGCCAGTTGTCGGCGGCCACGCCGTTCTCGGAGGAGACCCACACCCCCTCCGGGGTGTTGATCACGAGCGACTGGTTGCCGTCCGTGTGCCCCGGGGTCCAGGCGAGCGCCACCCCCACGCCCAGCTCCACGTCGCCGTCGAGCAGCACGAGGTCGTCCTCGATCACGTGGTCCATCCCGCCCGGCACGTACCACGCCCACTGCATCGGGTGGGGTGAGCGGAACGTGTCCACCTCCTTGCGCTGGCACAGGAACTTGGCGTTCGGGAAGAAGGGCCGGCGCGGCTCGGGCTCGCCCTGCACGGGCTGTGTGGTGCCCATCAGGATGCGCATGTCCTGCACGTGGAGGTGGTCGAAGGACACGAAGTCCACGTCCTCCGGCGTCAGCCCGCAGAGCGCCAGGGCCTCCCCGACGGTGTTGTACTCGGTCGCCAGCACGTTGCGGGAGAGGAACTCGCCGTAGCGCTCGATCAGCTGGGCGTAGTAGGGCGCCTCGCTCGATCCCTCGGGGACCGTCGGCTCCCACACCAGGGTCTTTCGCTCGCCCTCGAAGTCCTCGAACTGCACCACCACGAGCCGGTTGAGGATGTTGATGTAGGGGTTCACCGACCCGCGGGCCGCGCCGCCGAAGGCGTAGCGGGTCGGATAGCCGGCGCTCACGAGGTCGACCGTGCGCACGCCCCCGATCTGACCCTGCTCCTTGAAGCGGCCGCGGAACTCGTCGGCGGCCCTGCGGATCGCGTCGAGGCGGTCGCCCCTCGGCCAGGTCTGGTTGGCCTCGTCGAACTCGTGGAAGGGGCGGATGCCGACGGCCTCGGGGCTCTCGATCGCTGCCATGCCCGAAGCCTAACGACGGCCCGGCTACGCTCGCGGGCGTGCCCGGGCTCCACGACCTGTCCTGCGTCCTCCACCTCCACTCCACCCACTCGGACGGCACCGGCACCGTGGAGGAGATCGCACGCGACGGCGAGCGGGCGGACGTGGACGTGGTGCTGCTCACCGACCACGACTCGCTCGCGGCCGTGCGACACGGCGAGGAGGGCTGGTACGGGCGGACGCTCCTGCTGGCCGGACACGAGGTGTCGCCGATCGGAGGCAACCACCTGCTCGCCTTCGGCGTCGAGCGGGAGATCGACTGGCGTGGGCTGTCCGCGACCGAGATCGCGGATGCGGTGCGCGATGCGGGGGGCTTCGGGTTCGCCGCACACCCGTTCTCGCGGGGATCGGAGCGCTTCAGCCGGGTGGGGTCGCTCGGCCGGTCCATGAGCTGGGACGATCTCGAGAGTCTCGACGGGATCGAGGTCTGGAGCTTCGTGGCGGACAACGGCCAGAGCGTGAAGAGCGTGCGCGAGGCGCTGCGATTCATCGCGCGCCCCGAGCGCTACGTGACCCATCCCCCGCGCCGCAACCTCGAGGAGTGGGACCGGCTCGCCGCCCGCCGGCGGGTGGTGGGCGTGGGCGGGCTCGACGCCCACCAGTTCGGCCGCCGGATCGGCGGCCGCACGATCCGTCTCATGAGCTACCACCGCTCGTTCCGCCAGCTGCGCACGCATGTGCTCGTGCGCGAGCCCCTCGACGGCGAACTGGCGCACGACCGCGACCTCGTGTTCGAGGCTCTCCGTGAGGGCCGCTGCTACATCGCCGTCCATCCCGTGGCGCCGGCACGCGGGTTCCGCTTCTTCGGCGAGCGGCGGGGCGGCGAACGGGTCGAGATGGGCTCGGAGGCGCCGGCCGGCGACTGGGACCTCCACGCGCAGCTCCCCCGCCCGGCCGACGTGCGCCTGCTGCGCGACGGCGAGGAGGTCGCCCGCCTCCACGCGCCGGCGCTCGCGCACCGCGCGGAGGGCCCGGGCGTGTACAGGGCCGAGGCCTACCTGGAGACCCACGGCGCGCAGCGGACGTGGATCCTGTCGAACCCGGTGTACCTGCGGTGAGCACGCGCGTCCGCCTCGATCCCGATCTCTCGCTGCGCGAGCAGCCCGCGCTCGGCCACAACCGCTGGCACCCGGACCTCGAGCCGGTGGCGACCGTGGCGCCGGGGGACGAGCTCCGGCTCGACCTGAGGGACTCGATGGACGGCGAGGTCCAGCCCGGCTCCTCGGCGGAGGACCTGCTGTCGCTGCCCGCGATCTCGCACGTGCTCACCGGCCCCGTTGCCGTCGAGGGCGCGGAGCCGGGGGACGTGCTGGAGCTCGAGATCCTCGAGTACGGCACCGCCCCCTTCGGCTGGACCGGGGTGATCCCCGGCGCGGGCGCGATCGGTGACCTGATCGAGCGGGCGTTCCTCGTGCGGTGGGAGATCGCGGACGGCGTGGCGCACTCGGCCGACCTGCCGGGCATCGCCATCCAGGCGAGTACGCACGCGGGCGTGATCGGCCTGGCTCCTTCGCGCGAGCTGTTCGCGGAGGCGCTGCGCCGCGAGACCGTGCTCGCCGAGCAGGGCCTGCCGATCCGGATGCCGGACGCCTCCACCGCCTTCCCGGAGCTCGCTCACGACGGGCTGCGCACCACGCCGCCGCGCGAGAACGGCGGCAACATGGACGTGCGCGACCTGGGGCCCGGGGCGCGGCTGCTCCTGCCCGTGCATGTGCCGGGCGCCCTGCTGTCGGCGGGAGACCTGCACTTCGCCCAGGGCGACGGCGAGGTGTCGCTCTACGCGATCGAGACCAGCGGCTGGGTGACCTTCCGCGTGGGCCTGCGCCGCCGGCCCGGCTGGGTGCCGCGATTCCCGGCCTACGAGGCGCCGCCGCGCCGCGAGCGGGCCTGCTTCGCCACCACCGGCGTCCCGATCGGCGACGACGGCGAGAACGCCTACCTGGACCTGAACGTGGCGACCCGGCGGGCGCTCACCGAGATGCTGGGCTGGCTGGAGGGCGAGCGCGGTCTCACGCGGGAGCAGGCGGTGGCGCTGTGCTCGGTGGCGGTCGAGCTGCGCATATCGCAGGCGGTGGACCTGCCCAACCCGCTGGTGTCGGCGGCGCTGCCGCTGGAGGTGTTCGAGTAGGGGGTGATGCTCCGGGCGGCGTTGTCCGGGCCGATTGCTGAGCGACGCGACACATTCGACCGGTGAGCGATCTGTTGAAGGCTCACCGGGGCTATAGCCCCTTCAATGCTTCAACCGATCAACCGTGACAGCCCGCGGCGATTGAGCCGCGCGTAGGCGTCGATGGCCGCGGTGCCGAGGCCGAGTGCCGCCACGAGCCAGGGCGTAGGGTTGCACCAGCAGGAGCAGGGCGGCCACTCCGAAGACGACGCCAAGCGCTTCCGGCCATGTACGCGTCAGGTGAGCGAGCAGTGCAGCAATACCTATCGCCACCGGCAACGCGAGGATCCCGATGACGCTCACCTGAAGCCCCAGCCCGAGGCCCGGCAGGGCCCAGGCGAAGAACCACGGCCATCCTTTCCGCACCGGCCCAGGGTACGGGCAGAAAGTCGGGGCAGCATCGGGGGGGCTGGGCGGTTTATGGGTCATATAGACGCATAAGGCGCCCCACCCCCTCCCTACCCGGCCTCCGGCCCGACCCGGGGCGCCGCCCGAGCCGAGCCTAGTCCCGCACCAACGGCCCGCGCTCCGCGGTCCGCGCCGCCCCGGCGCTGGCCGCCACCACCAGGCCGATCGCCACGAGCTCGCGGGCGCCGAGCACCTCGCCCAGGACCACGAAGCCGGCCAGCGCGGCCATGGCAGGGTCGAGGCTCATCAGCACGCCGAACACGCGCTCCGGCAGGAGGCGCAGCGCCTCGAGCTCGAGCGAGTACGGGATGACCGAGGAGAGCACCGCCACGGCCATCCCCACCGCCAGCACCTCGGCCGTCAGCAGGTCGGCGCCGCCATCGGCGATACCGACCGGGATCAGCGTGGCACTCGCCACCAGCATCGCCAGCGCTAGCCCCGAGCCGCCCGGGAAGACGCGCCCCACGCGCGCGCTCAGCAGGATGTAGCCGGCCCAGAACGCGCCGGCGAGCAGAGCCAGGCCCACGCCGGCCGCATCAGTGCCGCCGCCGCTCAGGTCGGCCAGCAGCAGGATCCCGGCGGCCGCGAGGACCACCCACAGCAGGTCGAGCGCCCGCCGCGAGCCCACGACCGCCACGCCCAGGGGGCCCACGAACTCCAGCGTCACCGCCACGCCGAGCGGGATCCGGTCGAGGGCCTCGTAGAAGGAGAAGTTCATCCCCGCCAGGGAGATCCCGAACGCCACGATCAGGGCCCAGTCCTCGCGCCGTGCGGCCGCTCACCCGCGGACGCCAGATCACCGCGAGCAGCACGGCCGCCAGCAGCACGCGGAGCAGCACGGTCCCGCCGGGACCCACCTCGTCGAACAACGTCTTCGCCAGCCCCGCCCCGAACTGCACCGAGATCGCCCCGCCCAGGACGAGCATCGTCGGTGGAACCCCGCCCGGCCCTCGCCGCTCGCTCGCCTCGCTCATCGCCGCCACGCTAGCCGTCCGTGCCATCATCGGACCGTGGCGGCAACCGACACCACCGCCGCGCGGCCCTCGCCGCCGCCCGCGGACGACCACGCCCGCTACGAGCGCATCTTCGAGTCGCTCGACGCGCCCTTCGCGCTCGTGGACCTCGACGCGATGTGGTCCAACTCCCGGGAGATGCTCGCGCGCGCCGCCGGCAAGCCGATCCGGGTGGCGAGCAAGTCGGTGCGCTGCCGCGAGCTGCTGGAGCAGATCCTCGCCCACGACGAGGGCTTCCGGGGGCTAATGACGTTCACGCTCGACGAGACGCTGTGGCTCCACTCGCACGGCTTCCGCGACCTGCTGCTGGCGTACCCCACGGCCGACCGCGCCGGCCTCGCCGAGCTGGGGAAGATCGAGGGCGAGGACCGCCCGATCGTGATGGTGGACTCGGCCGAGCAGCTCGACCTGATCGGCAGCGCCGCCGGCGACCCGGCGCAGCCGATCCGGCTGTGCATCGAGTTCGACACCGGCTTCCATCTCGCGCGCGGCCGCGTGAAGATCGGGCCCAAGCGCTCCCCCATCCGCACGCCGGAGCAGGCCGCCGCCCTGGCGCAGGAGATCGTGGCCC
This sequence comes from uncultured Thermoleophilaceae bacterium, assembly GCA_963722705.1. Classification (GTDB taxonomy): domain Bacteria; phylum Actinomycetota; class Thermoleophilia; order Solirubrobacterales; family Thermoleophilaceae; genus JAAYBF01. The sequence goes on from CAVRNY010000002.1 coordinate 359,830, forward strand.
GACCGGGGCTCGAGCTGGCCGGGGTGATGGGCTACGAGGGCCACATCGCCGGCTTCGGCGACCGGCCGCTGGGCAAGCCCCTCCAGGGCCCCGCGATCCGGCGCATGCAGCGGGCCTCGGCGCGCGAGATCGCCGAGCGCCGCGCCGCGATCGTCCAGGCCGTGGGGTCGGTGGCGCCGGTAGGGCTGGTGAACGGGGGCGGCACGGGCTCGCTGCACACGACCGCGGAGGAGGAGGCGGTGACCGAGCTCACCGCCGGGTCGGGGTTCTACGCCCCCACCCTCTTCGACCGCTACTCGGCGTTCACCCTGCGCCCCGCCGGCATGTTCGCGCTGCCGGTGGTGCGCCGTCCCGGACCGGGGACGGTCACGCTTCTCGGGGGCGGCTACCACGCCTCGGGCCCCGCAGGCAGGGACCGCCTGCCCGAGCCCTACCTCCCGCACGGGCTGAAGCTGGACCCGATGGAGGGCGCGGGCGAGGTACAGACGCCGGTGCGCGGACAGCCCGCCGCCGCCCTGAGCGTGGGCGACAACGTCTATTTGCGCCACGCCAAGGCCGGGGAGCTGTGCGAACGCTTCGAGACGCTCCACCTCGTGAGCGGAGGCGACATGGTGGGCGAAGTACCGACGTATCGCGGCGAAGGCCGCTGCTTTCTCTGAGCCGGGTCTGCCACGATGCCCCGTTTGATGAGGCTCGCACTCATACCGGTGACCCTGCTCTGCCTGCTAGCGGCGGCGGCTCCGGCCGCGCACGCCCAGGCGGACACCCGCCCGAACATCGTGTTCGTGATGACCGACGACCAGACGGTCGAGTCGCTGAAGGTGATGAGCAGGGTGCGCGGCGCGCTCGGGGGCGCGGGCACCAACTTCACCGGCGCGATCTCCACCTATCCGCTGTGCTGCCCGTCGCGGGCCACCTACCTCACCGGCCAGTACTCGCACAACCACGGCGTGATCCACAACGCCGGGCCTTCGGCGGATACGTCCGGCTCGACAACACGAACACCCTGCCCGTGTGGCTCCAGCGCTCGGGCTACCGCACGATCCACGTGGGCCGCTACCTGAACGGCTACGGCACCCAGAACCCGGACATCGCGGAGGTCCCGCCGGGGTGGGAGGACTGGAACTCGACGGTCGATCCCACGACCTTCAACTTCACCAAGTGGACGATGAACGAGAACGGCCGGATCTCGAGATGCCCGGGCCCCAGAACCCGGGCGAGTTCCAGACCGACTTCCTGGGCCGCCGCGCCTCCGAGGAGATCCTGCAGGCGTCGGGCGACCCCCGCCCTTCTTCCTCTCGCTCACGTTCCCGGCTCCGCACAGCGGCACGCCGATCGACTCCGACGACCCGCCCTCGCTCCGCACCCCCTCACCGGCCCCGCGCCACCGCAACGTGTTCTCGAACGTGCCGGTACCGCGGCCGCCGAGCTTCGGCCGCGTGAACAGGCAGACCAAGCCGCAGATCGTGGCCGACAAGCCGCGCTTCAGTCCGGAGGACGTGGCGGCAATCCAGGAGAACTACCAGCAGGAGCTGGAGTCGTTGCTGTCGGTCGACGAGGCGGTGGGCGGCGTGCTCGGAATGCTCGGACGCACGGGCGAGCTGGACAACACGCTGATCATCTACACCTCGGACAACGGCTTCTTCCACGGCGAGCACGGGTGCGCTCCGAGAAGGTGCTGCCCTACGAGCCGGGCGCCCGCATCCCGCTGCTGATGCGCGGCCCGGGCGTGCCGGCCGGCAAGCGGCTCGAACAGCTGGTCGGGGAACATCGACCTCGCGCCCGACGATCCTCGACGCCGCAAACGCCCGCGCCGGGCGCGTCCAGGACGGCCGCTCGCTCTTCCGGCTGCTGAAGGACCGCAGCCTGGAGCTCGGCCGCGAGCTCGTGCTCGAGAACGGCCGAGGCGTGAACAGCGTTCCCCAGTACCGCGCTCTGCGCAACAACCGCTTCGTCTCGTCCGGCACGACACCACGGGCGAGTTCGAGCTCTACGACCTGCGCAAGGACCGCTACCAGCTCAGGAACCTGGAGGACAGCGACCGCTACGCCGCGATCCGCGGCCTGATGGCGCGCCGGCTACGGGCGCTCCAGCGCTGCCGCGGGCAGCGCTGCTTCTCGAGCCGCCCCTCGGTGCGGCTGGCGCTGCGCGAGGCCGCGCCTCCGCCGCGGAGGCGGTCCAAGCGCCGCACGCGCCACAACCAGACCTGCGTCGCGCGGGACCTGGTGCTGGCCCTCTTCGGCAGGGAGGGCCGGCGCGTCGAGCGTGTGGCTACTCCCTCGGCTCGCGGAGGCTTGGCGCCTCGCGAGTCCGGCCCTTCCGCGTGACCGTCAAGCGGCGCAGGCTGCCGGGCGGGCGCCGCCTGAAGGTGCGGGCGCGGGTCACGACGGTCGACGGCCGGGTCGTGACCGTCGATCGCAGGGTCACGACCTGCGCGCGCTGACCTAGCTCTGCGCGATCTTCTCGCCCGCCGCCTCGATCTTCTCGGGGTCGGAGGCCCAATGCGCCTCCGGGTCGGGCGGGGTGTCGCGCAGGTAGGCCTCGGCGTCGAGGGCGGCGGCACAGCCGGAGCCCGCGGCGGTCACCGCCTGGCGGTAGGTGTGGTCGACCAGGTCGCCGGCGGCGAAGACGCCCTTCAGGTTGGTGCGGGTCGAAGGGGCCTCGACCTCCACGTATCCGTTCGGGTCGGTGTCGACCTGTCCCTCGACGATCCCCGAGTTCGGCTCGTGGCCGATGGCGATGAACGCGCCGTCGATGTCGAGGTCGCGGTCCTCCGCGCCGTCGACGCCCGAGAGGACCACCTTCTCGAGCGATCCGTTTTCGCCCTTCTCGAAGCTTCCGACCGTGTAAGGCGTGAGCAGCTCGATGTTGTCCGCCGCGCGCGCGCGGTTGAGCATCACGGCCGAGGCGCGGAACTCGGGGCGGCGGTGGATGATCTTCACGTCCTTGGCGAACTTCGCCAGGAAGGTGGCGTCCTCCATGGCGGTGTCGCCGCCGCCGACCACGATGGTCGGCTTGTCGCGGAAGAACGCGGCGTCGCAGGTGGCGCAGTAGGACACGCCGCGGGAGGCCAGCTCGTCCTCGCCGGGCACGCCCAGCTTCTTCGGCTCGGCGCCCATCGCGAGGATCACGGCCTTGGCCAGGTGCTCCTCGTCGCCCACGTAGACCTTGTGGATGCCGCCGTCCTTGGAGAGCTCGACGCGCGTCACGTCGTCTGACACGAACCGCGTGCCGAAGCGCTCGGCCTGGTCGCGGAACTCCTGCATCATCTCGGGGCCCATCACGCCGTCGCGATAGCCGGGGTAGTTCTCGACGTCGGTGGTCTGCTGGAGCAGCCCGCCCCAGGCGAAGCCCTCGAACATCAGCGGCTCGAGGTCCGCGCGCGAGGTGTACAGCGCAGCGGTGTACCCGGCAGGGCCGCTGCCGATGATGATCACGTCCTCGATCTTGCGGGTCTCGTTCCCGTCGTTCACGTAGCCTCCACAGTCACTTTACTTTCTGAAGTATAGCCCTGTCTCTCCTTTTCCCACCGCGTGACGGTGCCCCGCAGCTGGAAGTAGGCCACGATCCCGGGCGGGATCGGGAGCCAGAAGGCGATCACGCGGTAGGTCAGCACGGCGGGAAAGACGATCCCGCTGTCGACCCCGAAGAGAACGAACGCGCCGATCATCCCGGCATCCACCGAGCCCACGCCACCGGCCGGCGAGGGGATCAGGTTGGCGGCCATCCCCACGAAGAAGCCTTGCACCAGGACGGCGAAAGGCACATGGCCGCCGAACGCCTCGAAGCTCGCCCACAGCACGCCGATGTTCGCCGCCCAGAACCCCACCGCGCCGCTGATCGCGAGCGCCCCGCGCCGCGGGTGGCGCAGGTAGTCGAGCGCGGTGCGCACGCCCGTGGCGATCGTGGCCGGCCCGCTGGCGAGCCGCCGGACCCAGCGGGCTCGCCGGTAGCCCCGCGAGAAGTTGAACATGCGGCGCTCGATGTCCCCCGGGATGAGCGCGATGAGGCCGAGGATCACCATCGCCACGAAGGCGATCGCCGCCGGAACGATCGTGCCGCCCACGGGGTTGTCGCCGGGAAGCACGCCCGTGCGCAGCAGCACCCCGAACACGAGCAGTGCCATCAGGTACACGGAGTAGGTGAGCACGAGGAAGGCGACCATCCTGCACGCCGACCGGCGCCGCTCCATCCCCGCCTTGCGCAGCGCCCAGTAGGTGAGCACGATGCCGCCGGCCCCGGCCGCCGAGAAGATGCGCGTAGCCGCCAGGCCGGCCATGGTGATCTGATACGACGCGGTTGGGCCGAGCCGGCGCTTGACCTCGGACTCGCCGGTGCCGCCGAGGATCCCCCGGAAGAGCGCGACGTAGGCGGCAAACGCGGCCACGTTGAAGCCGATCGCGATCGCCACCCAGTACCACTTCGCGTCTTCGATCTCGCCGAGCTCGTCGTCGAGGCCGATCACCTTCGGGAAGACGAGGTAGATCGCCACGACGCCGAGCACGAACACCAGCGCCAGTGAGAGCAACCGGCGCTTGTCGGCCAGCATCCCGGAGACCCTCAGGTCCTCCTCGGCGTCCCGCTCCAGCTGCTCCTCCAGCAACTTGGCCGCGTTGGGCTCGCGCTCTGGCTCTAGACCCCAATCGCGCCCGCCGGCCTCCATCACACGGCTCCGGGCTCGAGCCGCTGGACCCGGCGTGCGGCCGCGAGCAGGAGCGGACCGGCCGCGGGCTCCAACCGGCGCACCGTCTCGGCCAGCGCGAGCCCCGCGAGCAGATCGACGACGTAGTGCTCACCCAGATAGACCAGGCCGAACCCGAGCGTGAGCGCGTAGGCCCAGCCCAGTGCGCCCGTGCCCCTGCTGACGTCAGAGAGCACCCGGGCGGCCATCACTGATGTACCGAAGTGGAGGGACGGCATGGCTGCGAATGGGTTGCCTTCAAGAGAATCGTAAAGCGGTCGCCAGAGACGCTTCCAGAAGCGCTCCCCGGACTCCACCATGATGCGCCGGACCGGCTCCATCCGCCCACTCTCCGCCGCGTGCCACGGCGGCGCCGTTGGCAGCACCCAGTAGACCACGAGGCCCAGATCGAACGTCGCCGCCATGAACGTCGCGGAGCGCGGGAACCGCTCGGGATGGCGGAGCAGGATGTAGACGAGCGTGCCGTGCGGCACGAAGAACCAGCTCCAGTGGACCATCGACAGCGCCAGGTCGTGCGGCCGTACCTCACCGGGGCGCCCCAGCGCCCGCTGGAGCCGGGTGGTGGGCGTCTCCCCGCCGCCGATCGCGCGGTCGACGCGGATGGGGTAGTCGACCCGGGTGCGGCGGAGCAGGTTGTCCGGGTCGTCGTCCGGCATGTCGTAGTGGGCGTAGTAGGCCCACATCTGGAGCGCGTAGATGCCGGCGTCGCGAAGCCGGGTCCGGGGCGTCGCGAGTGCGAGCGCCGCCGGCGCCTGGAAGCTGAGCGCGGTGACCACCGGCGCACGCAACCGCAGCCGGTGGCGAGCCAGCGGCGCGGCAACGCCGACGACGACCGCGCCCCAGGCGACAGTTCGTAGGGCGCGCGAGCTACGCAAGACCGGCAGAACCTATCCGACCGGGGGCCCCCGCCCCCGGACCCCCGGCGCCGCTCGCCCTACGTCCGCCGGCTACCGTTTCGACGGCTGCATGATCGCCACCCGGCAGGGAGCGCGTTCGGCGAACACGTCCGCGTCCTCGCGGGTGCCGATGTGCTCGCCCCAGTGCATCGGCACGGCGGCCCCCGGCTGGATGCGCCGGGCCGCCTCGGCGGCCTCGCTCGCGGTCATCACGTAGGTGCCGCTCACCGGGAGCAGGGCCACGTCCACGCCGGTCACCGCGTCCATCTCCGGGATCACGTCCGTGTCGCCCGCGTGGTAGAGCCGCTCGCCCCGGACATTCAGGTCGAACCCCACCCACCCCGCCTCGCGCGGGTGAAAGAGCCGCCCCTCGGCGTCGCGCTTCGAGGTGTTGTAGGCCGCCACGGCGGCCACCTCCACACCCGCAACCGGCTCCAGCTCGAGCTCCTCGCCCGGGGCGATGGAAACGACGTGCCCGGTCGCCCGCTCCGCCACGGCGGCCGGGGCGACGAGCCAGGTGTGCTCGCCGGAGATCCGCTCCACGTCCTGAGGCGAGTAGTGGTCGTAGTGCCCGTGGGTCACGAGGATCAGGTCGGCGCGCGGCCCCGCCGGCACGCGGTAGGGATCGATGTAGATCGTGGCTCCCCTGGCGTCGATCCGAAACCCCGCGTGCCCGAGCCACTCGAGCGAGTCGAGAAGCATGCGGCCAGGATACGTTTCCGTTCGCATTGCCCCCACCGAGAGGAAGCACGTGAGCTACGAGACCGTGATCTGGGAGCAGGACGAGGGCGTCGGGCGCATCGTCCTCAACCGCCCCGAGACCCTGAACGCCTGGAACACCCAGTTCGGCAAGGACATGAAGGCGGTCGTGCAGCAGGCCGCCGCGGACCCCTCCGTGCGGGCCGTGCTCGTGACCGGAGCGGGGCGCGGGTTCTCCTCGGGCGCGGACCTGAAGGAGGGCTTCACGGACCTGTCGGACGACGGGCGCCCGGACATCCGCAAGCGCCTGCACGACCTCTACCACCCGATCATCGTCGGCCTCCGCACGATGGAGAAGCCCGTCGTCGCGGCGGTGAACGGCCCCGCGGCGGGCATCGGCCTGTCGCTGGCGCTGTCGTGCGACCTCGTGCTCGCGTCGGACTCGTCCTTCTTCCAGCTCGCGTTCGTGAACATCGGCCTGATGCCCGACGGCGGCTCCACGCTGTTCGTGCCGGTCCGGGTCGGCAAGGCCCGCGCGTTCGAGATGGCGATGCTCGGCGAGCGCGTCTCCCCCCGGCAGGCGCTCGAGTGGGGGCTGATCAACAAGGTCTACCCGGACGGGGACCTGATGGACGAGGCGAACGCGCTGGTCGCGCGGCTCGCGAAGGGCCCCACGCGCTCCTACGCGTCGTCCAAGAAGGCCCTGAACTCGATGATCTACCCGGACATGGAGGGCCAGCTCCAGCTGGAGGCCGAGCTCCAGCACGCCCTCGGGCGCACCGACGACTTCGTGGAGGGCGGCGTGGCGTTCGTTGAGAAGCGCCAGCCGGCGTTCAAGGGCGGTTGACCACCCGCAGGGTGGTGTTGCCGAAGCGGATCCGGTCCCCCTCGGCGAACGGGACGATGCCGGTGATCCGCCGGTCGTTCAGGTAGGTCCCGTTCTTCGAGCCCAGATCCTCGATCGCGAGCCCCCCGTCCACCTGCCGGATGACCGCGTGCATCCGCGACACGTCCGGGTCGGGAAGCGCGATGTCGCATTCCGCGCGGCCGATCGTGGTGCCGGGAATCGCCGGGTGGTCGAGGCCCTCGATCGGGGCCTCCTCTATGAAGATCAGCTCCGTCACTCGTCGCGAGCGGGCCGGAGAGGCGAGACCCCCGCTGCCGCCTGCACCATTCTGGCGTAGGCGGTCGCGCTGGCCGGGCGGCGGGCGGCATCCTTGTCGAGCGCGCTGAGGATCGTCCAGGACAGGTCCTTGGGGGCGTCATCGCGCCCGGCGCAGGGGTCGCCCGGCTCGTCCTGGAGATGCGCCCAGAGGATCTGCATCCCCTTGCGGTCGGCGAATGGCGGCCGCCCGGAGAGGCACTCGAACATGACGCAGCCGAGCGAGTAGACGTCGCCGGGCGGAGCGACCTCCTCGCCCCGGATCTGCTCCGGCGCGATGTAGTCGAGCGACCCGACGGCCTGTCCGGGCTCGGTCAGCAGGCTCGCGTCGGGGTCCTTGGCCAGGCCGAAGTCGGCGACGAACGCGTCGCCCTGCTCGTCGAGCAGGATGTTGGCCGGCTTGAGGTCGCGGTGGATCAAATTGTGCTCGTGGAGGGCGCCGAGGCCCTTGGCGACCTGCAGGCAAAGCGTGACCACCCGATCGAGCGGGAGGGCGCCGTCGCGGTCGATCAGGTCCTGCAGCGATCCGCCGGGGATGAACGGCTGCGCCATGTAGGGCAGCCCCTCGTGCTCCCCGCTGTCGAGCACGGGCACCACATGGGGGTGCTCCACGCTGTCGGCCATCTTGATCTCGCGGGCGAAGCGCTTGCGAAAGACGTTCTCCACGGCGAGCTCGGGGCGAACCAGCTTGAGCGCGATCACCTGGCCATCCGGCCCGGTGGCCTTGAAGACGCGCGCCATTCCACCCTCGCCGAGGGGAGAATCGACGGTGTACGGACCGACGGTGTCGCCCGGGGAGAGCTGGGCCGCCGCTGCGAGGACGTGCGGGCTGGTCACGGCTCTCCAGCTTAGTCTGTCGCCCGGGCACAACCGGCAGGAGGGCCCGGATCCTTGCGTTTATCCCCGGTCCATGCTCAACTAGCGAAGACTTCTCTGACGCTCCTTCGGCCCCTAAAACAAAAGGAGCCGCCACCCATGTTGGACTCGCACCCCCGCCGTACCGCGCCCCGTACCAGAGCGAGGCGCTTCATACGCTGCGCCGCACTCGGCCTGCTCCTGCTGGTGGCCCTGCCCGCCACGGCATCGGCCGTGCACAACGACGACTACTTCGCGTCGCAACTGATCAACGCACCGGGTTCGACGTTGGGGAGCTTCTCTCTGAACCACGACAACGTCGGTGCGACGCAGGAGAACTTCTTCGAAGACCCCGGGACGAACTCGGACCCGTTCGACTTCAGTTGCAATGCGGGCGGAACGATCTTTTACGGTTCCGACGTCTGGTACTCGTTCTACCCGCACCGAACCGGGCGCTACAGCGTGATCGTCCAGGCGACGTCGGGGGGCTACGAGCCGGTCGTGGCCGTTCATCCGTTCAACGGGGGGAACCTCGGCGCGGGAGGGGTCTGCAACGGCTCGACGCCGCCGATAAACCGCGCGACCCTGCCGGCGAGCGGCTTCCTCCCGCTCACGGCCGGCCAGGGCTACCGGATCCAGATCGGGGGCGCGAACGACCCGAACCAGGAGGACAACGACGGGACTACGTCCACCCCTTCCGAGGGCGGCTACAACCTCGCGTTCACCTACGATCCGAACACAGACGGCGACGGCCTGTTCGACAGCCAGGATCGGTGCGACACCCAGGTCGGCTCGACGAAGTTCCAGGGCTGCCCGGACACCGACGCCGACAACATCGCCAACCCGGACGACCGCTGCCCGACCCAGCGCGGGCCGATCAACTTCCGCGGCTGCCCGGACACCGACGGCGACAGGATTCCCAACCCGGACGACCGCTGCCCGCGCGACAGCTCCTCCGGCCGCGACCCGAACCGGGACGGCTGTCTCGACCTCCACGCGCTCGTGGACGCGAAGCTGAACCACACCTTCTACTCGGGCGGCATCATCGTCACCTCGCTCGAGATCCTGAAGGTCCCGAGGGGGGCGAGGGTCAGCGTCGTGTGCCGCCGAGGCCGTCGCAAGTGCGGCAGCTTCCTGGACAAGAGGGCCACGGCCGCGACGCCCGGCGCGAGGATCGCGAAGACGGTGCGTCCCAGGAAGTTCAGGAACAAGCGGCTTCGCTTCGGATCCACGCTCGCCATCCGCGTGACCAAGCGAGGGGCGACCGGCAAGTACATCCGTTACAAGGTCGTCCACGGAACGAAGCGCTTCAAGCGCGTCGACCGCTGCATCAACGTCGGGTCGAAGCGGCTCCGTAAGCGAAGGTGCAAGTGAAGACTCGCCGCATAGCCGGCGCGCTCGCGGGCGCCGCGCTGCTCCTCTTCGGGCTGGCCTTCGGCGTGGGGAAGGCCACGAGCGGAGGCGACGACTCCTCGACGCCGTCCGGCGCGAAGAAGGTGGCAGTTCCGGACGCCCCCAGCGCTCCGAAGCTCGCGACCGTCGGCGCCGTGCCGAAGCTGCGCTCGAAGCCCAAGCCCGCGAGCAGCACCAGCTCCACCTCTAGCGGCTCGACGAGCTCGAGCGGGACGACCAGCGGGAGCACAGGCTCGGCCAGCGGCGGCGGTTCCACCGCCACCCCGGCGCCCGCCCCCACCCCGGCCCCGGCTCCGTCCGGTGGCGGAGGCGGAGGCGGCGGTGGCGGCGGGGGCGGAGGCGGCGAGGGCTGACGACCGCCGGCTGACGTACGGTGATCCCCCCGACCCAGGAGTAAGGACTTGGCAGGCGAGAGTCTCCGAATAACCGAGGGCAAGGCGACCGGAACCGACATCGAGCTCGCTGAGGAGTTCGTGATCGGGCGCGCGACGACCGACGAGGGCAAGCTCGGCAACGATCCCGAGCTCTCCCGCCGGCACGCCAGGATCTCGCGCAGAGCCGGCGACCAGCTGGTCATCGAGGACCTCGGCTCCACCAACGGAACGCTCGTGAACGGTCGGCGGATCGACGCACCGCAGTCGCTCAAGCCGGGCGACACCGTGAAGGTCGGGACGACCACGATGCAGGTGCTCGACGCCTCCGGCGGAGCGCCCCAGGCGACCCGCCTCGGGGGTGTGATCGAGCCGGAGAAGCAGTCGACGGCCGCCGGGCCGGCCGCGGCCGCCGCGCCGACGCCGCCGCCCACGGAGAAGGCACCCCCGCAGGCGCCACCTCCCCGCCAGCCCGCGGCGGCGCCGCCACCCGCCGCGCCGCCACCGCCGGGCGCCCCTCCCCCGGCCGCGCCGGGCCGGAAGGGCCCGCCCGTGCCCGTCATCGCTGCGGTCGCCGGGCTCGTGGTCGTGGCCATTCTCGCCTTCGTGCTCCTCAGCGGCGGTGGCGACGACGAGCCGGAGACCCTCAGCTCGCGCGACATCGTCACGGCCAACGGCAAGTCGACGGTGAGCATCAACACCAAGGGCCCCGGCCTCGACGAGAACGGCAACAAGATCGTCGCGACCGGAGGGGGCACCGGAATCGTCGTCGATGCCCAGAAGGGCTACGTGCTGACGAACGACCACGTCGTCGCGGGCGCCACGTCCGTGAAGGCGCGTCTCGACAACGGCGAGGAGGTCAACGCGCGGGTCAGGGGCAACGCGCCGTGCGAGGACCTCGCGGTGATCGAGCTCACGCCACAGCCGCGCGGGCTCCAGGCGGCGAAGCTCGGACGCTCCGCCCAGCTCGCCGCCGGGGACAAGGTCACCGCGCTCGGCTTCCCCGGCGCCTTCGAGGAGGACATCACCCAGCGCAAGCTCCAGTCGACCGAGGGGTCGGTCAGCTCGAAGCCGGGACCGGCCACGCTCGGCGCGAACCTTCCCAAGCTGCCATCGGTGATCCAGCACCAGGCGCCCATCAGCCCGGGCAACTCGGGCGGCCCGCTGTTCAACGACACCGGTGAGGTGATCGGGATCAACACCCTGGCGGCGGGCGGGAACAGCCAGAACCAGAACGGCGCCATCGCCATCGACCGCGCGAAGTCCCTGCTGAAGGGCCTCGAGGCGGGCGAGGACACCGGCTACGTCGGGTGGAACATCCAGAACATCGCCGACCTGAACAACAAGCTGTACGTCGTGTCCGTCGACTCGAACTCGCCCGCCGACCGGGCGAACCTCGTGTTCGGGGACAGGGTCGACGAGCTCGACGGCACGGCCGTGCAGGACGTCCCGGACGTCTGCGACATCCTCGGGTCCAAGTCCGCAGGGGACCGGATGAAGGTCGGCGGCATCGTGCTCGACGGGCGGACCTACACGACCACCGTCCGGCTGAGGTAGGCGATCACCACGGCCGTGGCACTCGACAAGGGGACCACGCTCGCGGGATACCGGATCAACGGCATCCTCGGCCAGGGCGGCATGGGCGTGGTCTACGAGGCGACCCAGATCTCCCTGAACCGGACGGTCGCGCTGAAGGTCCTGGCACCCCATCTGAGCCAGGACATCACCTTCCGCGAGCGGTTCCAGCGCGAGGGCCAGATCCAGGCGGGCATAGACCACGACCACATCGTCACGGTCTACGACAGCGGGGACAGCGATCACGGCTTCTTCATCGCCATGCGCCTGATCCGCGGCCCGAACCTGAAGGACATGATCGTCTCGCGTGAGCTGGACCCGGGCCGGACGCTGCGGATCCTCAGCCCGATCGCGAGCGCGCTCGACACGGCGCACGCGGCCGGGCTGATCCACCGGGACGTGAAGCCCCAGAACGTCCTCGTCGGCGGCCGCGACCAGGCCTTCCTGGCCGACTTCGGCCTGACGAAGGGGACGGGCGAGAAGAGCCTCACCAAGACCGGGCAGTTCGTCGGGACCTTCGACTACGTCTCGCCGGAGCAGATCAAGGGGGAGCGGGCGACCACGAAGAGCGACGTGTACGCCCTCGCGGCCGTCCTCTACGAGTGCTTCACCGGGGTCGTGCCGTTCCCGAAGGACTCCGAGGCGGCGGTCCTGTACGCGCACATGGCGGACGACCCGCCGAAGATCACGGAGCACCGGCCCGAGCTCCCGGCCTCGCTGGACGCGGTGATCGCCGCCGGGATGGCAAAGGACCCGGACGACCGGCAGCCCTCCGCCGGAGAGCTGCTGCTCGACACGAACCGCGCCTTCACGCGCCGCATGCGCGCGGCCTTCACCCCGCCCGGACCGCTCGAGACACCCCAGGAGACGGGCATCCGCCAGGCCGAGGTCGACGTCTCGACCCGGGAGGCGGAGGCCGCGGCCGCGGAGCCTCCCACCGAGGAGGCGGCGCTCGAGGCCGAGACCGAGGTGACGCCGGCGGCGGAGACGGCGCCCGCGGAGGCCCCGGAGTTCGACAAGACCGTGCAGGCCGGCGCCGCGCCGGACGTGACGGTGCCCGGAGCGCCCGCGCCGGACGTGACCAAGCCCGGCGAGCCGGCGCCGGACGTGACGGTGCCCGGAGCGCCGGCGCCGGACGTGACGGTGCCGGGCGCCCAGACGCCGGACGTGACCGTGGCGGGCGCCCAGGCGCCGGACGTGACGGTGCCCGGGAAGACCGCCGAGGGCAAGGCGCCCGACCGAACCGTGCCGGGCGAGACGCCCTCGACGCTGGTGCTCCCGACCGAGGCGGACGGCCCGTCGGAGCCCGGCGCCCCCGCGGCGAGGCCGGCGCCCGCGAAGCCCGAGGACCGGCGTCCGCTGCTGGCCGCGGCAGCGCTCCTGCTGGTCGTGGTGGTGGGGCTCGGCTTCCTGCTCGGCAGCTCGGGCGGGTCGGAGGACGACGGCGCGCCGGCGGCGGACAACTCCGCCGCGGGGGGCGTGCTCGAGCTGAGCTTCCCCGACTCCTGGGCGCGGGCCACAGACCCGCCGGCGATCCCGGGCTTGAAGCTGGAGAACCAGCTCGCCCTGACCGAGAAGGAGGCCTCGAAGGACGATGCGCTGGCCGCCGGGACCACCGACGCGACCGGCCCGTCGCTGCTGCCGGCGGCGTTCCTGGACCGGCTCCCCGACGAGCCCAAGCGCGACGACGCCGTGAAGCTGGGCGACCTCGACGCGTACCGCTACGCGGGCCTGCAGCCCGAGGGCGGCGAGGGGCGCCTCACGGTCTATGTGGTGCCCACGACCGTGGGAGTCGTGACGGTCGCCTGCTCGGCCGCGACCGCCGGCGCGAAGGGCTTCCTCCCGGCCTGCGAGGACGTGGCCGGCACGCTCAACCTCGTCAACGGCGAGGCCTTCCCCCTCGGCGCCGACGAGGACTACCTCACGGCGCTGGACAAGGCGATGGACCGGCTCAACTCAGATCGCAAGAGCGATGTCGCGAAGCTGCGCAAGGCCAAGACGCAGGGCGGCCAGGCGAGCGCGGCGACGGCGCTGTCGAAGGACTACGCGCGCGCGGCGGAGTCGCTTCGGGGCCTGGAGGTCAGCCCGGCGGTCCAGGATGCCGCCGACTCGGTGAACGAGGCGCTCACCGACACCTCGAAGGCCTACAGCCGCCTGGCCAAGGCGGCCCGAGGGGACAACGCCGGCGCCTACAACGCGGCGAGCAAGGACGTGAAGCAGGGCGAGGCCGCGCTGAAGCGCGCCCTGGCGCAGGTCCAGGCGGCCGGCTAGCCGTCCGGCGGGTCCCAGCTGTAGAACTCGCGCGCCTGGGCGTCCTTCGGGGACTGCCACGTCTCCGGGTCGTACGGGGTGATGTGGGCGTCAAGCTTCGCGCTGATCTCCCTGAACAAGGGGTGCTCGCGCACGGCATCGACCGCCTCGGCGAAATCGTCGTCGGTCTCCACGTAGTGGACGTAGATGTCGTCGAGGACGAACAGGCTGCGATGCCGGACGCCCGCGAGGCGCGGGAGCTCCGAGGAGTCCGACTCCGCGAACAGCTTCGCGACCTCCTCCTCGCTGCCCGGCTTGATCTTGGCCACGATGAGGCCGCGCTTGATCATCGCTGTGCTCCCGTCTCCTCGCGCACCACGAACTTGAACGACCGCGCCTCCTCCATGCAGTCGCGCATCGGCTTCGCCTGCTCGCGGTGCTTGTCGGTCGACTCCCACTCGTAGAAGTCGTCGATGCTCTCCCACTCGCTCGTGATCAGCCACGACTTCTCGTCCTCGGGCGACTGGCAGACCTGGTCGAGGATGTGGCCCTTCACGCCCCCGGCCACCTCGTAGCGGACCGCCTCGTAGGCCTCGAGGAACTGCTCGCCGGTCACGTCCGGCTTCAGGTGGACGAGGAAGACGACTCGGCCCTTCACGAAGCGCCCGCCGCGGCCTTCTCGAGCCGCTCCTTGATCACGCCCATCTGCTCCTTGGTGTTCTTGTTCATGTACTGCTCGGCGGTCTCGTCGTCCGCCGGAGCGTCGGGCTTCATCGAGAAGTCCTGCACCCATCGCATGCTGGTGCCGCCGTCCGACTCCTCGAAGTACCACTCGATGTTCATGTACTCGAACGGCCCCGTCTCGATCCGCTTGGACTTCGACGTGTAGCCGGCCGGATCTGCGGTGCGCTCAGAGACCCAGCTCCAGACCTGGCCGTCGTACTCCGGGTCGGGGTGCGTCGTGAGGCGGAACTGGATCGTGTCGCCGTCCTCCTTCGTCACCTCGGCCTTCGCGTACTCCGAGAACAGGTCGGGCCAGCTCTCGACGTCCATCATGCGCTCCCAGACGAAGTCGCGGGGAGCATCGATTACCACCGTGTTGTCAGTGTGCGCAGCCATTCCTCACTCCTTCTCCGCGAGCCGCTCGTTCACGTACTCGATCGACTCGCCCAGGGTCGTGATCCGCTCGGCGTCCTCGTCCGCAATCGTGAAGCCGTACTCCTGCTGCATCGCGAGCTGGATCTCCACGAATGCGAGCGAGTCCAGCCCCATCGAGTCGAACGTCGCATCGGGGTCGTCCACGACGTCGTCCTCGGGGAGGCCGACGCGCTCGACGAGGATTCGCTTGACGTCTTCGAAGGTGAATGTCTCGGGAGCCATGCTTCTCCTTCCTATCGGGTTACCAGGGTCTTCTGGGGTCTCGCCAGGGACTTCAGCTCTGGAAGCCGCTCCGAGGCCGCCCGGCGGCCGGCCGCCAGGAACAGGTCCGCCAGCTCGAAGTCGCGCCAGGTCGAGGGCCCGAACTTGGGGGTCACGGCGACATCGGCCTCCTCGGCGTTCCGGACGCTCGTGTCGAGCTGAGACATGTCCATCACGGCGAGCAGAGTCTCGAGCATCCGCGATCCCGGCTTCGGCTCGTCCGCCGGCGGCTCCGCCTGACCCGGCCACGCGGGCAGCGTGTCATGGCTCATCAGGTTCACCGCCACGGTCACGTCGGCGCCGTCCTCGGCCACCGCGGCGCTCGGCACCGGCACGAGCGCCAGCCCGTCCACATAGCGGTGGCCGTCACGCTCGTAGGGCGGGAACATGCCGGCGAGGGCCGTGGACGCCAGCAGCGCCTCCCAGATCAGGCCCTCGCGCTGCGGCGCGGGCACGAGATCGGTCAGGTCGGCCGCCATCGCGATCAGCGGGATCACGGTGTCGTCGAACGTGCGCTCGCCGGTGGTCTCGCTCAGGATGACCTTCATGGTGTCGAGCCCCGTGGACTGGCCCGACAGCGACAGCTTGAACACCTCGCCGACGGCCTCCGGCGTGAACGCCTTGCGCAGCGTGGTCTCGATCTGGTCGGCGTCCATCCCGAGCGCGAGGTATGCGCCCACAATCGCGCCGATGCTGCTGCCGCCCACGTAGTCGACGGTGTAGCCCGCCTCCTCCAGCACCTTGAGGGCCCCCACGTGGGCGTACCCCTTCGCCCCACCCGCGCCGAGCGCCAGGCCGAGCTTCGTCCGCGACAGGTGCCTGCCCAGCCATCCCACGTCGGCCGGCGCCAGCGGCCCGTCGCCCGCCCGGCGCTCGACCAGCCGGACGACGCCCTCCTCGTGGGGCTTACGTCCCGCGCCGCCCTCGACGGCCAGGACCAGCTCCATCGGGGCCCGGGCCTCGTCCGGCGCGGGCAGGCTCGCGCGGTCGCCCTCGCCGAGCAGCACCACGGCGCGGTCCACCTGCTCCAGCAGCGGTTGGACAATGTCCCGCTCCAGCCCGGCCGCGACCACCACCGTGCGGTTCTCGAGCAGCGCGTCGTCCAGCCGGGCGAAGGCGTCCTCGAGGGAGGGGGCGGCGTCGATCGACTCCAGCGGCCCGGGACTCGCCTCTCGCGCCGCAGCCAGGATGGCGGGCACGGCGTCCGCCAGCGAAGGCGCCGCGAGCAGCGCCAGCGCCTCGCCCCGCCCGCCGCTCGCCTGGCGTCTCCTCGCCGCGGCCAAACGCTCGCTCAGGATCCGTCCGAGGTTGCCGAGCACGGCCGGGAACCTCGCGATCAGGTCCCTGAACTCGTCCTGGCCGAGCTCGAGGGCGGTCGTGGGGACGGCGGTCTTGACGGTCGTCGCGCGTGGCTCGCCCGTGATCAGCTGCATGGCGCCCACGACGTCGCCGCGGCGCAGCTTCCCGACCAGCCGCCCCTCGACGAACACGGAGCGCGACACGACGCCCGCCGGCTCGGCCATTGAGGCAAGCTCGTTCGCGTACCCGTCGAGCAGCACGAGCATGCTCTGACTCGACCTGCCCTCCCGCGCCAGCACGGCGTTCGCCGGGAACTCGCGGAACCGCATCGAGGCCGCCACTGTCACGAGATCGGCCGAGCCGAGGCCCTCGAACAGGGGTACGCCCTCGAGCGCGGAGACCGAGAAGACGACGCCCTCGAGGGAGGCCGCTCTGGTCATGGGGCCTCCGTCCCAACCGGCTCGCCCGCCGCGAGCCCCGCGCGGTCGATCTTCCCCGAGGGCAGCAGTGGGAGCTCCGAGACCACCCTGATCGAGTACGGCAGCTTGTAGCCGGAGATCCTGGCCCGCGCGAAGCGCAGAATCTCGGCCGGGTCGAGCACGGCCCCCGGGCGCGCGACCACGAAGGCCTCCAGCACCTCGCCCATCTTCTCGTGCGGCCTCCCCATCACCGCGGCCTGCGCCACGTCTGGATGGGTGAGGAGGAAGCCCTCGACCTCGGCGGGGAACACGTTGAACCCGGCCACGTTGACCAGCTCCTTGGCGCGCCCCGCGATCCGGACGTAGCCGTCCTCGCCGACCGTGCCGAGGTCGCCGGTGCGAAACCAGCCCCCGTCGAACGCCTCCGCCGTCTGCTCGGGCCGGTCCAGATAACCGGGCGTCACGTGCGGGCCGCGGACCTGGATCTCCCCCTGCTCGCCGGGGCCACTCGCGCCGACCACGCGGAACTCGTAGTCCGGGAGCGGCCGCCCGACGGTGCTGTGGCGCAGCTCGGGCGGATCGCCGGCGCTACAGGACGACGCCGCGCCGAGCTCGGTCATCCCGAAGACGTTGAGGATCCTCGGGCCCGCCTCGTCGAGCTGCTCCAGCAGGACCGGCGGACACGGGGCGCCTGCCACGAGCCCGGTGCGCACTCCGGAGAGGCTCTCGGGGGCGGAGCGCAGAAGGCGGGCGAACAGCGCCGGGGAGCCGTGCAGGACGCCGGCCCTCCGGGTCTTGAGCGGCCCGAGCAGGCCGTCGAGCGAGAACGTCCCCTCCACCAGGACCACGCAGCCGCCGCGGGAGAGCGCCGCCAGGAGACAGGCCAGGCCGAAGGCGTGGGACGCCGGGATCACGAGCACGCTCTCGTCTAGGGTCGAGAGCTCGAGCCTCTCCGCGAGCGCTCGGGCGCCGGCGCCCGCACAATCGCGTGTCACGAGCGCGCCCTTCGGGTCCCCGGTCGTGCCGGACGTGTAGAGGACCGCCGTGATCTCCGGCGCAAGTGCCGGGGGGCGCTCGGCCCCGGGCGTGCCGGTGACCTCATGCACCACGTCCCCGCTCTCGTCCACCAGCAGGCAGCCGCGCACGGTGGGCAGGCCCGGCAGGAGCGACGGGATCACGTCCGCGAAGGAGTAGCCCTGATGCGCGGCGATCGAGACGATCGCGGCCGGCTTGGCGTCGGCGAGCACGCGGCGGAGCTCGTACTCCCGCATCCGCGCGTTCAGCGGCACGACCTGGGCTCCGGCGCGCCAGGCGGCGAACATCGCGATGACGAGAGAGGGCGCGTTGGGGGCCACGATCGCCACGCGATCCCCCGCCACGGCGAGCCGCTCGAGCCGCCGGCCGAGGCGGTCGACCTCAGCGCTCAGGTCACCGTAGGTGAGCTCGCGCTCTCCGCTGACGAGCGCCGGGCGATCGGCATGGCGCTCCGTGCTCGTGAGCAGCAGCGCGTCGACGGCTCAGACCTCCCGCCGCAGCACCAGCGCGCCGTTGAACCCCCCGTAGCCGCGCGCGTTGACGAGCACGGTCGACAGCTCGGCCTCCTGAGCCGAGCCGGTGACGAAGCTGAGGTCGCAGCCCTCGGCGGGCTCGTCGAGGTTGATCGTCGGCGGCAGCCGCCCGTCGCGCATCGCGAGCAGCGCCCCCGCCACATCCAGCGAGGCGCCACCGGCGTAGAGCCGTCCGACCATCGACTTGGGCGCGGTCACCGGAAGCTCGGACGCGCGTCCCCCGAAGACCTCCTTGATCGCCTTCGCCTCCTGCGCGTCGGCCTCGGGGATCCCGGCCGCGTCGAGGAAGACGGCGTCGACGTCGTCCGGGCCGATCCCCGCGTTCTCGAGCGCCACGGACATCGCGCGCGCGAACTGCCGCGCGTCGGGGTCGGACCGGCCCCAGTGGTAGGCGTCGTTCGTCGCCCCGTAGCCGGCGATCTCGCCGTAGATCCGGGGCGCGCCGCGCTCCCGCGCGCGCTCCAGGTCCTCCACCAGCAGGATCGCGCCGCCCTCGCCCGGCACGTAGCCGTTGGCGCGCGCGTCGAAGGGCCGGTAGGCGGCGGCGGGGTCCTGCTCGTGGCTGAGGTTGCCGTTCTCGAGCTGGCAGGTCAGCGCGTAGGGCCCTATCGGCGCCTCGAGGCCGCCGCTGACGATCGTGTCGATGCCCCTGCGGACCGTCCGGCGGGAGTGCGCCAGCGCCTCGAGGCCCCCGGCCCCCTCGGCGACGACCACTCCGCAGGTCCCCTTCATCTTGTGCCGGATCGAGACCTGGCCCGTCGTGGCGGCGTAGAACCACGCGATCGACTGGTAGGCGCCCACGAACCCGGGGCCCTTGCCCCACAGCGCCTGGATCTCCCGCTGGCCGAAGTCGTTCCCTCCCGAGGAGCTCGCGGTGATCACGCCCATCGACCAGGGGTCCTGCTCGGCCGGGTCGAGCTCGGCGTCCTCGAGCGCGATCTGGGTGGCCGCCAGCGCCATGTGCGTCCAGTGGTCGGTCTGGACGATCAGTCGCTTCTCGATCCAGTCCTCGGCGTCGAAGCCGCTCACCTCGCCGGCCAGCCGGGCGTCGTACGACGAGGGGTCGAAACGGCTGATGGGCCCGATTCCGCTCTCGCCGGCGGTCGTCGCCGCCCACCAGTCGTCGGTGCCGACGCCGTTCGGCGCCACAACGCCGACCCCGGTGATCACGGCCCGCCGGCCGGCGTCGGGGAGGGAGGTGATCAGCTGTCCGTTCCCTTCGTCTCGGGCGGGGTCGCGACGATCATCGCCGACTGGAAGCCGCCGAAGCCGCTCGCCGTGGAGAGCGCCGCGTCGATCTGCGTGGGACGGGCCTCCTTCGGCGTGTAGTCGAGATCGCACTCCGGATCCCGGTTCTCCCAGTTGGCCGTCGGGGGCGCCACGTTGCGATCGATCGCGAGTGCGCAGGCTGCCATCTCGATCGCGCCGATCGCACCCAGCGAGTGCCCGATCATCGACTTGATCGAGCTGATCGGGATCTGGTGCGCCCGCTCCTCGCCGAGGGAGTTCTTGTACGCGGCGGTCTCATGGCGGTCGTTCTGCTTGGTGCCGGACCCGTGGGCGTTGATGTAGTCGATGTCCTCGGGCTTCGTACCGCCCTGGCGCATCGCGTCGAGGATCGCCTCGGTCATCTCCTCGGCCTCCTTGGTGAGACCCGTCATGTGGTACGCGTTGCCGCGGCCGGCGTAGCCCGAGACCTCGCAATACACGTGGGCGCCGCGGGCGAGCGCGCTCTCCAGCTCCTCGAGCACGAGCACCGCCCCGCCCTCGCCCATCACGAAGCCGTCGCGGTCGCGGTCGAAGGGCCGCGAGGCGTGCTCGGGGTCGTCGTTTCGCTGGGAGGTCGCCTTGATCGGGTCGAAGCACGCCATCGAGATCGGGGAGATGGGCGACTCCGAGGCGCCGGAGATCACGATGTCCGCCTCGCCGTCCTGGATCATCTGGTGTCCGTAGCCGATGGCGTCGACGCCCGACGTGCAGCCGGTGGAAAGCACGACGCTCGGCCCGTTGGCGCCGAACTTGAGCGCCAGCTCGCTCGCCAGGCTGCTCGGCACGAGCCCCGAGTACAGGAAGGGGATCGCGTAGTCGGGGTCCACGAGCCAGTCCTGTCCGCGGTTGCTCACGGCCACGTAGCCGTCCTCGAGGATCATCGTCCCACCGACCGCCGAGCCGAGGCTCACGCCCATCCGGTCGCGGTTCACCGCCTCGAGGTCGAGGCCGCTGTCCTCGACCGCCTCCATGCCGGCGGCCGCCGCGAACTGGATGTAGCGGTCCATGCGCCGCGCCTCGTGCTCGGTCAGGCCCGCCGCGTGCGGGTCGAAGTCCGCCTCCGCCGCGATCTGAGAACGGAACCCGGACGGGTCGAAGAAGGTGATCTTCCGAGTCGCTGTGCGACCCGAGGTGATCGTGTCCCAGAATGCCTCGCGAGTGAGGCCGCCGGGGGCGACGACCCCGATGCCGGTGACCGCGCTGCGCCTCACTCAGTGTCGACGTGTCCGATGTCGGCACGCGGAGCCAGGGGTCCCAGGTGGAAGACGATGAACGCTTCCTCGTCGCCCTGGTTGCGGAGGCGGTGCCGCATCATGAACGGGACGTAGAGCGCCTCGCCTGCGCCCACCTCACGGGTGTCGTCGTCGAGCTCAGCCGTGATCGTGCCTCGCACGCAGTAGATGAACTCCTCGGAGAAGGGGTGCCAGTGCTCCGAGATGCTGTCGCCGGGGGCGAGAGTCGCGACGCCCATGAAGCCGGACTTCGACTGGACCGTCTTCGGGCTCAGCAACGTGCGGACGTCTCCACCGCGCCGGGTATCGGCGGGCATGTCGTCTACGGAGACCACGTGTGCCTCTCCGATCCCCTGGACCGGAGGTTCCTTCTGCCAGTTCACTGCCATGCGCGCCTCCTTCGGATCCAGGGGCCACCGCGAACCTATGCAGCCTCCCAGGTGGTGTCAAGTGAGCCGCAGGGCCGCTGCCAATGCGGCTTGCGTTCGCCCGCCGGTGGCGCATAGCCTTGGCGCCGTGGCTGGCGAGACTCTGCGCGTGACGGCCGGCCCCGCCGCGGGAGCCGAGATAGCCCCAGGGGAGGAACTTCTGATCGGGCGCGCCGCCGCCAACGAGGGCCGGCTCGGGGACGATCCGGAGCTGTCGCGTAACCACGCCCGCATCTCTCGCCACGTGGCCGGTCCGCTCGTGGTCGAGGATCTCGGCTCCACCAACGGGACATTCGTAAACGGGTGGCCGATCCGCGAGCCCACGTCGCTCGCGCCGGGGAACGTGCTGCAGGTGGGCACCTCCGAGCTGCAGGTACTGGCGCCCGGCCACAAGGGGTTCGAGCCGACCGTCAGGCGCCAGGCGCAGGCCCCCGCCGTCCAGGCCCCGGCCGCCGGGGCACCCGCACACAACGGGATCGAGGTGTACGGGCTCGTCCGCGAGTTCAAGAAGGGCCCCCGCGCGGTCGACGGCATCGACCTCACGGTGAACCCCGGCGAGATCTACGGCTTCCTCGGCCCCAACGGCGCCGGCAAGTCGACCACCGTTCACATCCTCACCACGCTGCTGCCGCCGAGCGGCGGGGCCGCGCGGGTGGCGGGCTACGACATCGTCTCCCAGGGCGCCGAGGTGCGGGGTTCGATCGGCGTGGCACTGCAGGAGGCCGCGCTCGACGGCGACCTGACCGCGTGGGAGCACATGGACCTGCAGGCGACGCTCCAGGGAGTCCCCCAGCGCGAGCGGCGGCAGCGCGCCGAGGCGCTGCTCGAGCGAGTGGCGCTCACGGAGTTCGCCGACCGCCGCGTCGGGGGCTACTCGGGCGGCATGAAGCGGCGACTCGACCTGGCGCTGGGCCTGGTGCACAACCCGCGCGTCCTCTTCCTCGACGAGCCCACCACCGGGCTCGACCCGAAGAGCCGCAACGACCTCTGGGCGGAGGTGGCCCGGCTCGCGAAGGACGAGGGGGTGACCGTCTTCCTGACCACCCAGTACCTCGAGGAGGCGGACCTGCTCGCCGACCGCGTCGGCATCATCGAGCGCGGCCGCATCGTCGCCGAGGGCACACCAGCGGAGCTGAAGGCGGAGATCGGGCGCCCCACGGTCGAGGCCATCCCGCGCGACGAGGGCGACCGCTACGGCGTCGCGCGCGTGCTCCAGGGCTTCGGCGAGCTGTCCCAGGGCGCGCACAAGGGCGTGGCGGTACAGCTCAAACACGGGGTCGACGACCTCGCCGGGATCGTCCGGGCGCTTGACGCGGAGGGCCTGAAGATCGCGAACCTGTCGCTCCACGAGCCGACCCTCGACGACGTCTTCCTCGCGAAGACCGGCCGGTCGCTGGACGAGCCGCAGACCGACCAGCCCGCCTACGAGGGCCGCTCCGGGGTCAGCCAGCTGAGCGTGCCGGGCCAGCCGATCCCGCCGGTGCAGTGAGCGCCGCCGCCGCCGCGAGCGCCGGCCCGCTTGCTGGCCCCTCGCTCGCATCACAGGTCGCAGTGCTCGCCAAGCGCTCCACGAAGAAGACCATGCGGTCGGTCTCGCTGCTCGTGCCGGGGATCGTTTTCCCGCTGTTCTTCCTCGCGGTCAACTCCAGTGGCCTGAGCGCCGCCGCCGACATCCCGGGCTTCCCGACCGACTCCTACCTGACCTTCGCGCTCGCCACTGCGTACGTCCAGGGGGCGCTGTTCGGCGTCTTCACGGGCGGCAACGCGCTGGCCGAGGACATCCAGGCCGGCTTCCTCAGCCGTCTCGTGCTCACCCCCATGCGGGGCGCCGCCCTCCTGGCCGGCAACCTGGCGGGAGCGGTGACGCTCGGCCTCGTCGTGGCGGTGATCACCACGGTCGCCGGGCTCGCGGCCGGAGCGAGCGTGGAGGCGGGGCCCGGCGGCGTGATCGTCCTGCTGCTGCTCACCATGCTGCTCACGCTCGCGTTCGCGTCGATCGGGGTGCTCGCCGCCGTGATCACGGGCTCCCCGCAGGCGATCCAGCCCGTGTTCCCGCTGCTCTTCATCCTGATGTTCCTGTCCTCGATGGCGCTCCCGCGGAACCTGATCGAGAAGCAGTGGTTCGAGACCGTGGCGACGATCAACCCGCTCTCCTATCTGATCGAGGCGCCCCGCAGCCTGCTGATCTTCGGCTGGGACGCCGAAGCGCTCGCGCTGGGCACCGGGATCGCCGTGTTCATCACGGTGGTGTGCCTCGGGGTCGCGTCCAGCCGGCTGCGGACGGAGATGTTGAAGCGATGAGCGAGGCGGGCCTCGTAACCAGCTCGCTGGCGCTTTGCAAGCGCTATCTGGTGAAGCTGCGCAAGGACCCGGGCCTTTTCATGCCCACGCTCGTCCTGCCGCTGTTCTTCTTCATCGCGTTCGCCGGCGGGCTGTCGGCCGTGGGCGACACCGAGGCGTTCAACTACCCGAACTACACGTCGTTCGTGTTCGTGTTCGTGCTGTTCCAGGGCGTGTCCTACTGCGGCGTGTTCACCGGGTTCGGGCTCGCCGACGACCTCGACTCCGGCTTCGCGCGGCGGATCATGCTGAACACCCCCAACCGGTTGGCGATCATCACCGGGTTCGCGCTCGCCGCGCTCGTGCAGGCGGTGGTGAACGCCTCCGTCCTGTTCCTGGTGGGCACGATTTCGGGGATGGAGATCAGCGGCAGCGTCCCGCAGCTGCTCACGATGCTCGTGCTAGCCCTGATGCTGAACGTGGCCGTGATGCTCTTCGCCGCCGGGCTGGCCCTCCGGCTCAGGTCGAACGAGGCCGGATCGCTGATGCTCACGCCGATCTTCATCGTGCTCTTCCTGGCGCCGGTGTACGTCCCGCGCGAGTTGCTCACCGGGTGGCTCGAGGTCGCGGCCAACATCAATCCGGTGACTCCACTGATCGAGGCGTGCCGGGGCCTCTTGATCGGCGACCCCGTGAGCGTGGGGCTCGCGTTCGCCTGCGCCGCCGGCCTCGCCGCGGTCCTCGGACTGTGGGCGGTCACCGGACTGCAGAGCGCGGAGCGGTCGGGATTGAACTAGGACGCGGTGCGAGTAGAGGCACAGGCACACATCGACCGGCCGCCGGAGCAGGTGTTCCGCTTCCTCGCGAACGCGGAGAACATGCCGCGCTGGAGGACGGATCTGGAGTCCGTCGAGAAGGTCTCCGAAGGCCCGCCGCAGGAGGGGTCCGTATTCCGCTTCGCGCGGGTGAAGCCTCGCCTCGAGTCGACGGTCAAGTGGGTCGAGTTCGAGCCCTGTCGCCTGCTGCGCTGGCAGGGAGCGAAGGAGAGGATCGGCCCGGGGACGCTCCAGTTCAGCGGCTCCCACACGCTCACGCCGGAGGAGGGCGGCACGCGCGTGCGTTCGATCTTCATCACGAAGTTCGGCGGCCTGCTGAAGCTGGTCGGGCCGCTCGGGAGCCGCAGCATCAAGCGGGAGCTCGACGCGAACTTCAAGACGCTCAAGCAGGTGCTCGAGAGCGAGCCCAGAGATCCGGCAGGCGAACTAGGCTAGCCCCATGGACGATCCACGCACGAGGTTCCACGACAAGAAGTTCATCGCCCTCACGAGCTACAAGCGAGACGGGGGCGGCGTCGAGACCCAGATGTGGTTCGCCATGGACGGCGACCGGCTGTTCGTCCGGACGGACGACCGCTCGCTGAAGGTGAAGCGGATCGGGCGCAACCCGAAGGTCTCCGTCGCCCCCTGCGACTTCAGGGGCAACCACGCGGCCGAGCCGTTCGACGGGGAGGCCGTGAGGATGCCCGATGAGGAGGCGGAGCGGCTCGGCAAGCTTTTCGGGAAGAAGTTCCCGCTCGGGTACTACTGGGAGGTGTGGGTCCTCAAGCCCGTCTTCAACGGCCTGTCCCGGATCGGGATTGGCTCCGGCCGCGGCGGCACGATCTTCTTTGAGATTCAGCCGGCCGAGAACCGGACCGGCAGCGACTCCAACCCGTGAATGCCTAGCGGCGTGTCGTAGCCGGGCTCGCCGTCGAGCTCCAGGTCGAGCATCCGCGGGGCGAGGAAGACGAACGCCTCCTGCAGCTCCGCACGAGCGAGGTTCGCGCCCAGGCAGAAGTGGGGGCCGGCTCCGAAGGTGAGCGGCTTCGCCCGTTCCCGTTCCGCGGTGATGTCGAACCGCTCGGGCTCGACGTAGTCGTTGGGGTCGCGGTTCGCGGTGGCCGCGGAGGCGAAGAGCAGCGTCCCCTCGGGGAAGACCACGTCGCGGTACTCGATCTCCTCGAGCGCGATGCGCGCCGTGAAGGGCGTGATCGGCTCGTAGCGCAGGACCTCCTCGGCGGCCGCGGGAGCGAGCGAGGGGTCGTCGGCGAGCAGCCGCCACTGCTCCGGGTGCTCCGCGAACAGGCGGATCCCCTGCGCGAGCTGCGCCTGCGTCGTGTCCACGCCGCCCACCAGCACCGCGCTCACCAGGTGCACGCACTCCTCCTCGGTGAGGCGGTCGCCCTCCTCCTCCGCGGCGATCAGCTCGGAGATCAGGTCCTCCGCCGGGTGCCCGGTCCGCTCGCGCAGTAGCGCCCGCGTGTAGTCCACGAACTCCTCGGCGGCGCGCTCCAGCTCCGGAAGCCGGGTCGCCAGCTTCACGGGGTCGAACTGCCCCTGGATCAGGTTCGCCCACACCCCCAGGCGCGGAGCGTCCTCGAGCGGCGCGCCCATCACGGTCGCGATCATTCGCGCCGGGTAGGGCGTCGCGATCGCCTCGACGAAATCGCAGCGGCCCTCGTCCGCGACGGCTTCGAACAGCGCGGCGAGCTGCTCGCGCATGGCCGGCCGGTGCCGGTCGGCCGCCGGCGGCGTGAACGCCGGCTGGACCAGCTTGCGCAGCCGGCGGTGCTCCTCGCCGCCAAGGTCGAGCAGGTTGCCCTTGAGCCGCTCGTACAGGAAGCCGCTCGTGACGCCCTGCACCTCGAGCATCTTCCGCCCCGGGAAGGTGGCCTTCGGGGTGCGCAGGAAGAACGTGGCCGCCTCCCTGTCGAGCACGACCCAGCCGACCGGCTCGGCCTTGGCGAGCCAGGTCCGCTCGCGCAGCTCACGCAGGACCTCGTGGAAGGGCGGCCCCGCCAGCGCGGGGTCCATGTAGTCGAACGCGGGTAGGTCGAGCTCGGCGATCGTCGTCATGTGGACCCCTCCCGGGCGGCCGACGCTACAGGATCTGGCCCTCCGGGCAGCTGATCAGGCGCCGCAGCGAGCCGCGCCTGATGCAGCGGTACGCGCCGAGCGAGACGCCGCTTCGGCCCACCACGATCCGCTGGTAGGTCCCGACGGTGTTGAGCCGCGTGACGTAGACCTGAAGCACCGCGCCCGGCCGCAGCCGGCCCAACCCGCGGAAGGTGAAGCTCGCGCCGAGACGGAGGGCCCGGCCGTCGAGCGACCGGGTTCGGCGCACACTGGCGCCGAAAGGACACCCGCGCCCGCGGCACCTGACCTCCACCCGGGCGAAGGCCGCCACCCCCTGGATCCTGAGGAAGCGGATTCGGGGACCGACGTTGAAGACCCGGATCGCAAGGCACGGGCTCGGCCCCCGGTCGGGGGCGAGGCAGCTCTCGCTCCGGTCGGGCGGCCGCCCGCGCCTGATCCGCAGCTGAGTGAGCGCGCCGTAGCCGTTGGGCTGGCGGGCCTCGACCTGGACGCGCTGCCCGGGGCTCAGGCTCCGGTTGCGGAAGAACCTGTGCCTCCGCCGGGTGGACGTGAATCGCTGGACGGTCCGGCACGTGCGCCGGCACGTGCGTACGACGACCCGTGTGCCGCGCGGGGCGTCGCTGAGCAGCAGGGCGCCGAACCGCGTCCGCCTGCCGGGCCGGGCCGCCAGCGCGAAGCCGACGCGGGAGGGCGGTCGCAGCACGCCCTCGACCCTGAACGTCCGGTCGGCGCCGAACGAGGTGCCGGAAGCGTTCACGGCCACCACCCGGTAGTGGTAGGTCACGCCCTGCCTGATGCCGTCGCTGACGGCGACCGAGTTGCTGACCTCGCCTGCCACCGTGCCCGAGCCGGCGTCGCCACCGGCGGGCTCCGTCGGCCTCCGCTGCCCGTAGGCCGTGCTGGTGCCGTAGTCGAAGTAGTAGCGCGTCGGCTGCCCGTGCGGATTGACGCTACCGCGCAGCACGATGGAGTAGTCGGGCCCGCCCGGGTCGTAGACGATCTCGAAGTAGCCCGTCCCGAGCGTCGCGACGGTCGGTGGGCCCTGGGCGCTCGCCGGCGCCGCGACCGATGCGGCCGCGACCAGCGCAAGTGCGCCGGCCAGGAGTAGTCGGCGCACGGGTCTCGTCAGATCTCCAATCCGATGCTCATGTCGCGGATCTTGAGCTCGGGGGTGAACGTGAGGTCCCAGGGCGACTTGCCGTCGAGGCCGCCCCAGTCGGTGAAGCTCACGTCGGCGATCAGGTGATCGTCCGCGACCTGCTCGAAGCCGTGGAGCTTGAAGCGCGCGGTCTGCGCGATCCGGTTGTGCGGCCCGATCACGCCCATGCCCCAGAACGTGCTGTGGAGGCCCATCTTCACGTCCTGCGAGCACCACTCGGTGAGGATGCGCGAGTCGCCCGACATGAAGTACTCGTTGAAGGCCTGCGCGAACGCGATGAAGATGCGGCCGAGCCGGGTCGCCTCGGCGTCGGGATCGACGTCCACGTCGGGCTTGTCCTGGAGCGACCGGATCATGATCTCCGAGATCATCGTGCGGTCGTCGAACTGCGTCTCCTGCTGGCCGTACATGGGCTTCGGCGCGTTCCCGCCCCGCAGCTCCCGGAGCGTGTGCACCCGGCCGTCCTCGACCTTGTAGACCTGCTGGATCACCTCGCGCGGGGCCCCCTCCGTGTCCCCCTTCGGGAGCAGGTGGGTCCACAGCTTCACCGCGTTGTCCAGCCCCTGCGTGTCGTGGGCGAACGTGAGCGAGCAGTCCTCGGTGTTGAACCACTTCATCACGAGCGGCGGGAACGCCCGGCTGGCCACGGCCTCGTTGAGGTCATCCGTGTAGTCGCTGAGGAAGCTCTGGATGTCCTGCTCCGTCTGAACGCTCATCGAACGCTCCTTTCTAGTAGCTCGCGGGCATTGCCCGCGAGGATCTTTTCGGTGTTCTCGGGCCCGAGGCCCATGCTCTTCACGAGCTCGACGGTGGGGGCCGGCGAGTCGCCGGCCGGCGGGAAGTCGGTGCCGATCACGACCCGGTCCGGCCCCACCGTCGCCACCGCGGCCTGAATGGCAGCCGGGTGGTAGCTCGCGGTGTCGAGGTACAGCTGGTCGATGCGGCCGCTCGGCGGGCCGCCTTCGAGCGAGGGCTCGACCACGCGCTCCGGCGGGATGTCGGCCCGCGGCGGGCCCTTCGGGGGGCCTCCTCCGGGTGGGCCTCCCCCGGGCGGTCCGCCTCCCGGGGGTCCACCGCCGGGGGGCCCTCCCCCACCCGCCATCACGGCCGCGCGCCGCTTGAACCCGTCGTGGACGTGGTCGAGGCGCCCGAGCAGCATCGGCAGCGCGCCGCCCGAGTGCGCCACCACCATTCGCACGCGGGGATAGCGCGACAGCGTGTCGGCGAGCAGCATCCGCGACAGGCAGATGCCCGTGTCGTAGGGACGCCCGATCCAGGAGCGCAGCACGGCGTCGCCCGCGCGCTCCGCGTCGACCGGCGAGTCGGAGGGGTGCAGGAACACGACCGCCTCCCGCTCGTCGGCCAGCGCCAGCGCGTCCTGCGCCTCGTCCGCGTCCAGGTAACGGCCCTCGCTGCTCGTCGGCAGGCACAGCCCGGCGAAGCCCGAGTCGAGCGCGCGCCGGGCCTCCTCGAGCCATCCATCGCCTCCGAACGGGTCGAGCCCGGCCAGCGCAGCGAAGCGCCCGCGGTGCTCCTCCACGAGCCCGCCGAGGAACTCGTGCTCGCCCTTCGCCTCGTCCAGCTCCTCCGGCGTCCCCCTCAGGTCGGCGGGCGCATACGAGAGCACGGTCAGCTCGAGACCGGCCTCCTCCTGCCGCTCGAGGTAGCCCTCCACGTCGAACAGCGAGCGCATGAACGGTGGCGCTTCGGGGTCCTCACGAGCCAGATGAGAATGAAAGTCAATGGCCATGGGAGGGCCTCTGCCGATCCTAACCCAGCCCAAGCGTCCGCGCGAGGGCCGGATATGATGCCGCCGCCTTGCCCGACCCGAGCGCCGGACACCGCAATCGCCTGACCCTGCTCGCCCTGGCAGCAGCCGCGCTCGGGCTACTGGTCCTCGCCCCGTCGGCGGGCGCCGACGTGTTCACGCCCGAGTCGGGCGGCTCGCCGAACGCCGACGACATCGACACGCTCTACAAGATCGTCCTCTACGTGGCGATCCCGATCTTCCTGCTCGTGGAGGGCACGCTGATCTGGGCGCTCGTCAGGCACCGCGAGCGCCGCGGCGGGCCGGAGCCGGCCCAGATCCGCGGCAACACCCCGCTCGAGCTGGGCTGGACGGTCGGCGCCGCCACGATCCTCGTGATCCTCGGCGCGGTCACCTTCCTCTACCTGAGCGAGATCAAGAACCCGCCGGCATCCGGGCCGAACGGGCTCGCCCGGGGCGTGCAGGTGGCCTCGGTCGACCAGCCGAATCCTCCACGGGGCACGAGCAGGGCACTCGAGATCGAGGTGAACGGCCAGCAGTACCTCTGGCGCTACGACTATCCCACCCGCCAGGTGTTCACCTACCACCGCCTGGTGGTCCCCACCGACACCACCGTGGTGCTCAAGCTGCGGTCCTCCGACGTGATCCACTCGTGGTGGATCCCCAAGCTCGGCGGGAAGGCCGACGCCACCCCGGGCCACACCAACGAGACCTGGTTCAAGATCTCGAAGGAGGGCGTCTACAAGGGCCAGTGCGCCGAGCTGTGCGGCTCGGGCCACGCGGACATGCGCGCGGAGGTCGAGGCCGTCTCCCCCGGCGCCTACAGGGCGTTCATCGCGAGGACGAGGGCTGACATCAGGGAGGCCCAGGTCGGCCTCGCCGCCCAGCGCCGCGCGCGGGAGGAGGGCGAGTAGTGGAGGCCTCTGCGATCACCCGGCCCGAGGTCGTGATGCGCGGGATCAAGGACCCCCCGCGGGGCTGGCTCGCGTGGCTGACCACCACCGATCACAAGCGGATCGGGATCATGTACCTCTTCGCCACCTTCATCTTCTTCATCCTCGGTGGCGTCGAGGCGCTGATCATGCGCCTGCAGCTGGCGACCCCGGACGGCACGCTCGTCACGCCCGAGACCTACAACGGCCTGGTCTCGATGCACGGCACCACGATGATCTTCCTGTTCGTGGTGCCGGTCCTCGCCGGCTTCGGCAACTACTTCGTGCCGCTGATGATCGGCGCACGCGACATGGCCTTCCCGCGTCTGAACGCGCTGTCGCTGTGGCTGCTGGTGTTCGGCGGGATCGCCTTCTACGCGAGCATCTTCTTCGAGCCTCCCCAGGCCGGGTGGACCTCCTACGCCCCGCTGTCCGACGACGCCTACCTGCCGAGCGGGGGCGTGGACGCGTGGATCTTCCTGATCCACCTCACCGGACTGTCCTCACTCCTGGGGGCGATCAACTTCGTGGCGACGATCCACAACATGCGCGCCCCCGGCATGGGGTGGGGCCGGATGCCGCTCTTCATCTGGTCGATCCTGGTCTACAGCTACCTGCTGATCGCGGCCCTGCCGGCGGTGGCGGCGGCGGTCACGATGCTGCTCACCGACCGCCACTTCGGGACCGACTTCTTCGACCCAACCGGGGGCGGCGACCCGATGCTGTGGCAGCACCTGTTCTGGTTCTTCGGCCACCCCGAGGTCTACATCATGATCCTGCCCGCGTTCGGGATCATCTCGGAGGTCCTGCCGGTGTTCGCCCGCAAGCCGATCTTCGGCTACAAGGCGATCGCCGCGGCGACCGTGGCGATCGCGTTCCTCGGCCTGCTCGTGTGGGCGCACCACATGTTCACCACGCCCACGGCGACCGTGGTGCTCGTGTTCTTCATGCTCAGCTCGTTCCTGATCGCGATACCGACAGGGATCAAGATCTTCAACTGGATCGCAACGCTCTGGCGCGGCTCGATCATGATGAAGACGCCGCTCTACTTCGCGGCCGCGCTGCCCGCGCTGTTCGTGGTCGGCGGCATCTCGGGCGTGATGCTCGCCGTGTTCCCGGTCGACTGGCAGCTCCACGACAGCTACTTCGTGGTCGCCCACCTGCACTACGTGCTGTTCGGCGGCTCGGTGTTCGGGATCTTCGCGGGGCTCTACTACTGGTTCCCGAAGATGTCGGGGCGGATGATGTCGGAGGGGCTCGGGAAGCTCTCCTTCTGGGTCATGTTCGTCGGCTTCAACCTGACCTTCCTCGTGCAGCACTCGGCCGGGCTGTCCGGCATGCCGCGCCGGATCTACGACTACCCGGAGGGCGCGGGCTGGTGGGGCTACAACCTCGCCTCCACGATCGGCTCGTTCCTGCTCGGGATCGGGGTGCTGCTCACGGTGTACAACGTGATCCGCTCGATCAAGCACGGCAAGCGCGCGGGCAACGACCCGTGGAAGGGCAACACCCTCGAGTGGTTCACCACCTCGCCCCCGCCGGAGAACAACTTCGACATGGTCCCGCGCGTGCGCTCGGTGGAGCCGATGAAGGACATCAGGCGCGAGGTGAAGAGGGCCGGCGAGCCCGCCGGAACGGTCGCGCAGCCGGTAGCCTCGGGCACGTGACCGGAGTCCCCTCGCGGGCCTACCGGCGACTGGCGCTGGCCACGCTCGCCGCCACCTTCCTGCTCGTGATCGTCGGGGGGATCGTGCGCGTCTCGGACTCCGGCCTGGGCTGCGGCCCCGCCGGCTCGGGCCTCAACGGCTGGCCCTTCTGCAACGGCGACGTGGTGCCCGGCGTCGACCTCAACTCGATCGTCGAATACACCCACCGCGCCCTCGCCGGCGCGGTCGGGATCATGATGATCGCGCTGGCGATCCTCGCGTGGCGGCGCTACCGGTCGAACCGCGGCCTCGTCCGCGCGACGATCGCATCCGCCGTGCTGGTGGTCGCCCAGGGGCTGCTCGGGGCGGCGACGGTGGAGAAGGACCTCGACGAGGGGCTGGTGGCGGCGCATCTCGCTCTCGCCATGGTGCTCATCGCGTTGCTTCTTTACATCTGCCGGTCCAGCCGACAGTCGACAGTCGACAGTCGACAGGACTCTTCTTCCGGGCGGGGCCTTCGGCCGCTCGCTTGGGTTGCTTCGTTCTTCGTTCTCTGCACGATCGTCGCCGGTGGGTACATGGCGGGGACGCAGAACTATGGGAGGGCCGACTATCAGGTGGGTGACGGCGCGCATCACGCGTGCGGCAAGGAGTTCCCCACCTGCAACGGGGACTTCATGCCGTTCGGGGATGCTCGGCTCGTGGACATCCATCTGACGCATCGGGCGTTCATGTACATCGCGACGCTGCTGGTGATCGCGCTCGTGCTGGTCGCCCTCCGGCGGCGGCCCAGCCCGGGGGTTGTCCGGAGCGCGTGGCTCGCGGTCGGGATCCTCCTCACGCAGGTGCTCGTCGGGGCGCTCAACGTGTGGCTCGACGAGTACGAGGCGCTGATCGTGCTGCACCTGGCGCTGGGCACGCTCCTGTGGTCGAGCGTCGTGGGGCTGGCGCTCCAGCTCTACCCGGTCCCCGAGCCCGCCGCCGGCCGCGCCGGCCGTGAGCCCGAGGCGGTGCCGGCATAGCCATGGCCACCGTCCGCGCCGCAGCCACCCACGCCGCCCGGCCCGGCGCCCTGCGCCAGGTCGTCTCCGACTACGTCGAGATGACCAAGCCGAAGGTGCAGTCGCTGCTGCTCTTCACGACGGTGGCCACGATGCTCGTGGCCGGGGACCCCACGCTCGAGCTGATCCTCCTCACCTGCCTCGGGGGCTATCTGTCCGCGGGCGGAGCGGGCGCCGTGAACCACTGGTACGACCGCGACCTCGACGCCGGGATGACCCGCACCGCGGACCGGCCGGTGGCCTCGGGCCGCGTCGCGCCCCGCGCCGCGCTCGTCTACGGCCTCGTGCTGGGCGCGCTGTCGGTGGTCCTGCTCGCGATCGCCGTGAACCCGCTGGCCGCGGCGCTGTCGTTCGCCGGCTTCCTCGGCTACACGCTGGTCTACACGATGTGGCTGAAGCGCTCGACGCCGCAGAACATCGTGATCGGCGGGGCCGCCGGCGCCGTGCCGCCGCTCGTGGGCTGGGCGGCCGTGGACGGCGGGCTCAGCTGGACCGCCCTCTACCTCTTCGCGATCGTCTTCTACTGGACGCCGCCCCACTTCTGGGCGCTCTCGCTGCTGATGAAGGACCAGTACGCGAAGGTCGGCGTGCCGATGATGCCCGTGGTGCGCGGCGAGCGCGAGACGCGCAAGCAGATCCTGCTCTACTCGGGCCTCCTCTACGCCGTCACCCAGCTGCCGTTCTGCGCGGGCGGCTTCGGCGCGATCTACCTGGGCGCCTCGGTGGCGCTCGGCGCGGTGTTCATCGCCGGGGCCGTGCGCCTGTACCGCCGTGCCGACCGCCGCTCGGCCCTGTGGCTCTACCTGTACTCGCTCGCCTACCTCGCGCTGCTGTTCGGCGCGATGGTGGCCGACGCGCGGATCTAGTCGCAAACGGACACAGTCCGGGGGTTTACCGCCCTCGGGCCTGTTCCAGATTCGACTGGTGGATGCCCGAGAGCCAGTCCGCCGCATCCAGACGCGCGTCGACCGGTTCCTCTCCTCGCCGCAGCGCATCGACGTAGGCACGATCGGCGGCGAGGCGGGCCGCCACCTCGGGACCTTCGGCGACGGCGCCGTGGCCGGGGACCACGACGTCGACGTGCCTGGCGGCCTCACCCAGCCGGTCGAGTGCCGTCTCGTAGGCGCCCACCTGATCGTCTTGACGAGCGTCGAAGAGCGGGACCAGGACGTCGGAGAGCATGTCGCCGGCGAGTAGGACGCCTCGGTCCGCGAGGAGGACCGCGGCGTGGCCGATGGCGTGCGCCTGATGCTCGATGATCTCGCCCGGCACGGGTCCGCCGTCCGCGGGCAGCGGGGTGACGAGGCCGATCAGCTCGAGAGGGATGCCCGACGCGCTCTCCGCCGCCCCCTCCTTCTCCTGTTCTCGGGTTTCGCCGGCAACGTGGGCGCCGGCGGAGGTGGCGTAGCGCGGCACGTCGCCGAATCGAGGGTGCCAGAGCAGGTGGTCCCAGTCGGGATGGGTGGAGAACCCGGCGACCACCGGGATGCCGAGCCGGTCCAGGTCATCGGCGAGCTGGTATGCGCTCCCCGCGGGTGCTCAGCGCAGCCCGGCCAGGCGCAGGTAGGCGCGCAGGCGCTTGCGGCTGCTCGCCACGGACTTCGCGGCCACCGCCACGTAGCGCACGCGGCCCTTGCGCACGCCGTAGACGATCCGGCGTGAGCCGGCCCGCCGCACGAGCAGGCCGCGGCCGAGCCGCCTCACCTTGCCGCGCAGCCGCTTGGAGCGATCGCCCTTGCCGACCTTCAGCGCCGTGTGGCCGCCCGCGGTGGAGGCCACGAGCCCGGCGCGCTCGCCGCGCGTGAACACGGTCACGACCTTGGCCCTGCGGTTGCGGGGGCCCGTCACGCAGTAGCGGTACACCCGTCCCCTGCGGACCGCGGGCTGACCCGCGCGGCGCAGGAAGGCCGGTGTCGAGAGCCCCACTCGGGCGCGGCCCAGGCCGCGGCGCGTGAAGCGCCCGCGCGCCGAGCGGCAGGCCTGCGCCGGCACGCCCTCGGCCCGCTCCCACATCTGCAGGTAGGCCTCCGAGCCACGCGACATGTCCTTCACGATCTGGTCGCCGGCGATCTTGCGCAGGTCCTCGATCCAGTCGGGATACAGGCCGTAGTGCGCCACCCCGTCCTTGTTGATGTCGAACTCGCGGAAGCCGCTCTTCTGGCGGAAGAGGGTGACCGAGCCGTCGAAGGACTTGAACGGATAGCTCACGGGGTTCGCCCCGTTGCGCGGCGGGCCCTGAGCGCCGAAGCCGTTCATGTCGGCGCCGTAGCCGAAGCCGAAGTAGTGCCTGCTCGAGCGCATCGGCCGCGTCTCGCGCCACTCCTTCACGAAGCCGGTCGAGGACCCTGCGTAGGGAGTCACGAAGCCGCCGAGCTTGTAGATCCGCGGCAGCGCATCGGGCGAGCTCCACGAGTGGCTCGACACGATGCCCGAGTAGCGCGCGGCCTCGACGACCGAGAGCAGCTGGTTGCGCGCCCGCACGCTCATGTGGTCGGGGTCGATGATCATCCGCTTCGCGATCATGCGCCGCACGAGGTGCTCACCGAGGTCGCTGAGCCCGCGCGTGTTGCAGTGCGGCGGCTTCGGATACAGGGGGGCGGTGCCCGGCGGCAGGAATGCCCGCAGGCCGTTGCCCACGAGCGCATCGCGCTCGGAGCCCTCGAGGGTCAGCTGCTCGCGGTCATGGACGTGAGGGTGGCCGTCGCTACAGGTCTCCATGTGCCAGAACTTGCCCGTCTGGCGCTTGTTGGCCGCGTTGACCACGACGCCCGTGGTGCCGTTGTCGCCCGCGACGCCCGACAGAGCGTTGTCGAACTTGTTCACGAGCTCCATGTCGCGCACGCCGAGCTTGTAGACCTCGTCGAGCTGGCGGTCGATCTGCTTCTTGTCGCACTTCGGCACGTCGTTGTAGACCTGGCAGTCGAAGAGCTCCGAGACCTCGATGCCGATCACCACCGCGAGCTTGCCGTCGTTGATCACGCGCCGGGCCTCGTGCGGGTCGGTCACGACCCGGAAGAACCCCTTCCCGGGCCCGCCGCTCTGCGCGTCGATGTAGTCCTCGAGCTCACGCAGCCGCCGCGCCTGAAGGCGCACGCTGTTCATCTCGTTGCAGCTGTTCTTCTTGTACGGATAGGTGTCGCAGAGCGCCGCGTTCTCGACCAGCAGGTTCACGTACACGCGCAGGCCGCCGAGCCATGCCCGCTCGAGCCAGCGGTAGTAGGTCTGCTCGTGGGTCAGGGAGGCGTGGTGGGGCCATTCCTTGAAGGTCGGCCATCCCACCGGGTCGTGGGTGCGCGCGGGGTTGCCGAACAGCACGTTCTCGAGCACCGCCGCGCTGCCGTTGCCCGGATAGTGGTCGGGGCAGTCCACCATCGCCTGCTCCACGCCGTACGGGTGCCACGGCCGGCCGCAGTGAGCGCGCCCGCCGAGGAACTCGAAGGCCATCATGTGGATGTGCGCGTCCACGAGGCCCGCCGTCTCCGTGTAGGAGGTGGAGCCCTTGCGCGGCAGGCCCGAGGCGCTGACCTCGATCTCGGGGAAGGTGGCGCAGCCGCCGGCGCGCTCGAAGGTGAAGATGCCGTTGTTGCCCGCGGCGCCGCGCTCGGCCAGCACCAGCGCGCCGCCGGCGCCCGTGGCCGCGAGCACGCGGTTGCCCGCGGCAGCGAGCACGAGCCTGAACCCGCCGGAGCCCGCGTCCTCGAGCTTCCAGTCGGCCAGGCTGCTCACCTTGGTGGCCGACTCGACGCCGTTCTGCGCGGTGGCGGCCAGGTAGTCGCCCTGTCTGCCGTAGAGGAGGTAGCGGCCGAGGGCCGTGGCCTTCATGCGGAACGGCTCCGCGGCGCCGACCGCGCCGGCCGCGGCGCTGTATCCGGCCCCGGACTTCGCCGCGAAGCGGCCCGGTGCGCGCGCCCGCAGCGCATAGCAGCCGTTCGCGAGCGAGTAGCGGGCATCGTCGGCCTTCGAGGCGGACGCGGCCTGCGCGGGCGCGAGCAGCGAGGGGGCGAACAGGATCGCCGGCGCCAGGACCAGAGCGAGGCGTAGCCGCATCCGCGGCAGGATAAGTCAGCCCGCAGCGCCCCCGCGCCGGTTCCCGCCCGGCGGTCCGTCCGGCGGCCGCCTCACGATGCGGGCATGTTCGGTGTCGAGCTCACCTGCTCCGACGAGTCCTGCCCCCTGGTCGTAGAGGCCATCGGCGGGAACCTCGACGACCTCGAGCTGCTGGTCTGCGAGGAATGCGAGTGCACCCTGCAGATCACCGCTGTCTGGGAGGTCCGCGAGGAACGCCTGGACCCGCCGTACGAGCTGCCGCTGGCCGCCTAGCGCCTGAGCACGTACTCTGGATCTGATGCTCCGGGGGCTCGCATGGATGTTGGCCGTGGGTGCCTGCGCCGCGCTGCCCGCCTCCGCGATGGCAGACCACGCGGGCCCGCTGGCCGCCCAGTGGCACTTCGACGCCGACACCGGCAACGCCGAGAGCGACCGGACCCCCGACAGCTCGGGCCACGGGCTGGACGCCGTCACGGGCAACCAGAACCTCACGCTCGCGGGCGGCGGCCGCTTCGGGAACCACCTCGTCGACAGCGAGCCCAACGTCCTCCTGGCCGGCTCGAGCCCGCTGCTGCGTCCCCCGCGCGTAACGCTGCTCGGCTGGGTGCGCCGCAGCACGCGCGCCGGGGACCCTCAAGTACCTCGCCGGGCAGGGCGACGACGGCTTCA
The DNA here is from genome assembly GCA_963722705.1 of uncultured Thermoleophilaceae bacterium. GTDB lineage: Bacteria > Actinomycetota > Thermoleophilia > Solirubrobacterales > Thermoleophilaceae > JAAYBF01. The sequence continues at coordinate 397,864 of CAVRNY010000002.1, forward strand.
CGTGCTCCGGCTCGTCGTACGCGCTCTACACCGGCACGAACGCCGCTCAGGGGCTCATCTTCTACATCCGGGCAATCGGCGCCAACTATCTGTCGCCCCCGGCGGGCAACGGCCTCTGGGACAACCAGTGGCACATGGTCGCCGGGGTCTTCGACGGGTCGGCCGTCAGGCTGTACGTGGACGGGGTGCAGGTGGGCGCCGGAACCCCCGCGCCGGGCGCCACGATCAACTACGGATTCTCCGGTAGCACGTTCTACATCCACGACTACCCGATCGTGTGCGATCCCTCGGACTTCGGCGGCGGGATCGACGAGCTGCGGGTCTACCGGCGCGCCCTCACCCCCACCGAGCTGGCCCGCCTGGCCACCACGCCCGGTCCCCCTCCGCCCGACCTCGTGCCCGACGGCACCGGAGCCGGCGCCGGCGGCGCACTGCCCGCGCCGGTCCTGGCGCGGGCGGTGAACGTGAGGCCGGTCCGCGGCACGGTGCTGATCGGGCTGCCCGTCAAGGCCGGCCGGGCGCGCGCCGCGCAGAAGGGTGTGCGGTTCGTGCCGCTGACGCAGGCGCGCCAGATCCCCGTCGGCTCGTTCCTCAACACCCGCAAGGGCACGGTGCGCCTGACCTCGGCCCAGCGACACCAAGGGGAAGACCCAGACAGGCGACTTCTCCGCCGGCCTCTTCCAGGTGCTCCAGTCGCGCAGCAAGCGCGCGAAGGGCCTCACCGAGCTGCGGCTCAAGGGCTCGAGCTTCAAGCGCTGCACCTTGAGGCGCGGCAAGCGGGCACAGGCAGCCGCCCGCCGGCGGCTGTCCAAGCGCGCCATCCGGCGCCTGCGGTCCAGGGCCAACGGGCGCTTCCGCACCCGCGGGCGCCACTCCTCGGCGACCGTGCGCGGCACCACCTGGACCACCACCGACCGCTGCGACGGCACCCTCACGAAGGTCAGTCGCGGTAAGGTCGCCGTACGCGATTTCCGCCGCCGCAAGACCATCACCCTGCGCAGGGGCAAGAGCTACCTCGCACGCGCTCGGCGCTAGCCAAGCGGCTGGTCCTTCCAGCCGTGGGCGTGGCGCTCGGGCTCTTCGCAGCGCCCGCGTCCGCGGCCACGCTCAAGGCGGACTACCGCTTCCAGAACACCCGGGCGAGCGACGTGGCCGGAGCTCCGGCGCTCACCGACATCGGCCCGGGAGCGAACGTGTTCGCCACCGAGACGGTGGAGGGCCAGGCCCGGCGGGTGCTGGCGTTCCCCAAGTCGAACGGCCTCTCGCTGCCGGCGGTGGCTTCGCTCATCCCCACCACCAGCTACTCGCTCGTGATCGACGTCCGCCTGGCGGAGATCGCCGGCTACCGCCGCCTGGCCGGCTTCAAGGACGACACGAGCGACTCCGGCCTGTATGAGCTGAACGGGCGGATCTCGGTGTATCCGGTCGCGAGCGGCGGATCCGGCCTGATCCGGGCGAACACGTACGCGCGCGTGGCCATCACGCGGGCGCCCTCCCGCACCGTGGCGGCCTACGTGGACGGGCGACGGGCGGTGGCTCCCTTCACCGACTCGAACAACGTCACGCAGATCTCCGCCGCCAACCTGCGGTTCTTCAAGGACGACGGCTTCATCGCGGGCGAGGAGTCGGCGGGGGCGGTTGCTCGGATCCGCGTGTACGACGGCGCGCTCACCGCGGCCGAGGTCGCGGCCCTCTCCCCCGTCCCGCCACCGGTGATCGGCCGGGCCGTGAACGTCCAGGCGGTGCGGGGCCGGGTCCGCGTGGCGCTGCCCGCGGGCGCGGCCGGCGGGCCGGCGCGCGCGAGCCAGAAGGGGCTGCGCTTCGTGCCGCTCGAGCAGGCGCGTCAGATCCCCGTCGGCTCCGTGCTCGACACCCGCAAGGGCACGGTGCGCCTGCGCAGTGCCCGCAGCGGCGCCGGGGCCACCCAGTCCGGCGACTTCACGGCGGGCGTGTTCCAGGTGCTGCAGTCGCGCGCCAGGCGCTCCAAGGGGCTCACCGAGCTGCGCCTCAAGGGCTCGAGCTTCAGGCGCTGCAGCGCCAGGGGAGCGAACCGCGCCCAGGCGGCCGCCCGCCGCCTCTCGAAGCGCGCCATCCGCCGCCTGCGCGCGAGGGCGAAGGGTCGCTTCCGCACCCGCGGGCGCTACTCCTCGGCGACCGTGCGCGGCACGAACTGGATCACCACCGACCGCTGCGACGGCACCCTGACGAAGGTCACCCGCGGCAGGGTCGCCGTGCGCGACTTCAAGCGCAGGCGGACGATCTCGCTGCGCAGGGGCAAGAGCTACCTCGCGCGGGCGCGGCGATAGCTCCAGGCCGGCTCCCGGCCGCTTGACACGCGGCCCAAACAGGACGAGAGTCACATCAGAATGCGAAGGCGGATCGGCCTCGTTCCGCCGCTGGCTCTGGTGGCTGTGGCGCTTGCCGCACCACCCGCGGCGTTCGGCACTTTCCCCGGGGCGAACGGGAGGATCGTCTTCGAGCGCAGTGGGATCTTCAGCGTGGAGTCGAACGGCACCGGCCTGCGTCCGGTGATCGCCCCCAATGCGGACGCGCCCGCGGTGTCGCCGAACGCCGCCCTGATCGCCTTCGAGCGCACCGCCGGCCCGGGCTACGGCATCTGGACGGTGAACGCCGCCGACGGCAGCGGCGCGCGACAGGTGACCGTCGACCCGCAGGCCGTGGCCTCCAACGACAGGGAGCCGGCGTGGTCCCCGGACGGATCGAGGCTCGCGTTCGTGCGCGGCAGCGACCTCTTCGTGATGAACGCGAACGGCAGCGGCTCGACCAACCTGACCTCGGCCTTCGCGTCCTCGGTCTCCGATCCGGAGTGGTCCCCGAGCGGTACCGAGATCGCCTTCGCCGCCGGTCAGCAGATCTACGCGATCGGGGCGGGTGGCACGCCCGGGCCCGACCCAGCTCAACCCCACGGCCCCGGGCAACAGGAGCTACCCGTCGTGGTCTCCCAGCGGCGCTCAGATCGCCTACACCCGCGGGCCACCGGGCGCCACGGGAGGCATCTGGACGATCAACCGCGCCGGCGGTCCGAACGAGGCCGCGCTCCTCGCGGGCGCCGGCGTCGGGGAGGTGTGGGAGCTCTCCTACTCCCCGGACGGGTCGAAGATCGGCTTCGTCAGCGACGTCGGGGGCCCGCTCCAGGAGGAGCTGTTCACCGTGAACTCCAACGGGACCGGCGTCGCGCGGCTGAACGTGGACGCCAACATCGCCATGGACTGGGGCAAGCCCAGCCCGGCGCCCGCCGGGCTGGCGGCGCCTGTGCTCGGGCGAACGGTGAACGTCCGCGCAGTGAGCGGAAGGGTCACGATCGGCGTGCGTGGCGGGGGCAGCGGGGCGCGGGCGTCCCAGAAGGGCGTGCGCTTCGTGCCCCTGACCCAGGCGCGCTCGATCCCGGTCGGCTCGTTCATCAATACCCGCAGGGGCAAGATCAGGCTCACGTCCGCGCGTGACACCAAGGGGGCCACGCAGACCGGCGACTTCTCCGCCGGGCTGTTCCAGGTGCTCCAGTCGCGCAGCAGGCGCGCCAAGGGGCTCACCGAGCTGCGGCTCAAGGGGTCGAGCTTCAGGCGCTGCACCGCGAGGCGCAGCGGAAAGCGCGCCCAGGCGGCCGCCCGCCGCCGGCTCTCCAAGCGCGCCATCCGCCGCCTGCGCTCCAAGGCCACCGGGCGCTTCCGCACCCGCGGGCGCCACTCGTCGGCCACCGTGCGCGGCACCAGCTGGACGACGACCGACCGCTGCGACGGCACCCTCACCAAGGTCACCCGCGGGAGGGTCGCCGTAAGGGACTTCAAGAGGAAGCGCACGATCAGCCTGCGCCGGGGCAAGAGCTACCTCGCGAAGGCCAGGCGGTAGCCACGAAGCGCCTGACACCCGCGGCCGCGGCCGTGGCAGTGGGGCTGCTCGCGATGACGGGGTCGGCGTCGGCGGCGACGTCCTTCCGCATCGGCACCGGGAACCAGCCGAGCGTCGCGGTCGACGCGGCGGGCACCGGCCACATCGCGTGGGACGAGAACCGGACCTTCCCGACGCCCGACACGCTGCATTACTGCCGAGTGCCGCGCGGGCAGACGGCCTGCGCCGGCGGGGTCCGGTCGTTCACGCTCCCGCTCGAGACGACCCAGCCGGCCCAGGTGCTGATCCCCGCCGCCGGCCGGGTGCAGCTCCTGGGCATCCGCTGCTGCGGCCCGCAGGAGGGCACCTACCTGCTCTCGTCCGCGGACGGCGGCGCGTCGTTCTCGGCCCCGGCGCTGGTCGGCACCCAGAGCGTCGTGAACGACGCGGTCCCCGGACCGGGGGCGTCGGTCTCCGTGGCCGGCGGCAACCCCGGAGTCCAGTTCCAGAACACACCCCTCACGCCGCCCGCCGAGGCTCAGGAGGTCCAATTCAACTCCACATACCTGTACGACGTGACCGTGGGGCTCGATCCGGTCAGGCCCATCGTCGTCGGCTGGCAGATCGGCTCGAGCTCCAACAACGCCGCCTACTACCGCTATTCCGGGGCGGGGAACATCAACCTGGCGAGCAGCTGGACCGGCCCTTCGATCATCGCCGCCCTCCAGGACACCCGCCTGTCGGGCGGTCCGTCGGGCCTCTTCCTGATGGGCCAGAGCGGCACCGGGATCCCGCAGAACAATCCCTACGCCCTGCGCCGGTGGACCGGATCGGCATTCGCCCCTGTGGGCAACATCACCGCCACCGACCGGTCGATCTACGAGAACGACCTCCATCAGGACGCGGCGGGCCGCCTGCACGCGGTCTGGCGCATGAACGACGTGCCCACGCACCGCCTGCGCTACGCCGTGTCGAGCGACGGAGGCGCGAGCTGGACCTCGCCGTCCGACATCGTGCGGGCCGGCAACATCTTCAACACCCGGGTCGGGGCCGCGCCCGACGGCACCGGCTTCGTGGTGTGGGACGGCACCGGCGGCGGCGCCAACAACCCGATCGGGGGCGCCAACAACGAGATCCATGCGGCCGCGCTCGAGCCGGGGCCGGCGCTGGGAAGGACGGTCAACGTCAGGGTGCTGAGGGGAAGGGTGCTCGTGAAGACGGCGGGCGGCGCCGCCTCGGCCGCCCAGAAGGGCAAGGGCTTCGTGCCGCTGCGGGGCACGCGCCAGATCCCGGTGCGCTCCCTGGTCGACACTCGCAGGGGCACCCTGCGCCTGACCTCGGCCCGTGACACGAGCGGCAGGACCCAGACGGGCGACTTCAGGTCCGGCGTCTTCCAGGTGCTCCAATCGCGCAGGAAGCGCTCCAAGGGGCTCACAGAGCTGCGGCTGAAGGGATCGAGCTTCAAGCGCTGCGGGAGCAGCGCGAAGCGCTCGCTGGCCGGCGCCGCGCGCCTCAGCCGCCGCACCGTGCGGCGCCTGCGCGCCAAGGCCAAGGGGCGCTTCCGCACCCGCGGGCGCTACTCCTCGGCGACCGTGCGGGGGACGACTTGGTTGACATCCGACCGCTGCGACGGCACGCTGACGAGAGTGACTCGCGGCAAAGTCGCAGTACGCGACTTCAAACGGAAGCGCACCATCACCCTGCGCCGGGGTAAGAGCTACCTGGCCAGGGCAAGGCGGTAGGCGTCAAGCGCGGCCTCATCCCGGCGATGGCGGCGGCACTGGCCGTGTTCGCCCCCGCCACCGCGTTCGCGGCGGACTTCAACCTCGTGGGCCAGTTCGGCGGGAGCGGGTCGGGCAGCGGCCAGTTCTTCAACGTGTCGAACCTGGCGCTCGACTCCGGGAACAACGTGTTCGTGGCGGACCCGGGCAACGCACGCATCCAGCGCTTCACGGCAGGCGGCGCGTTCAGCCTCGCCTGGGGCACGGCCGGGCAGAACAAGGGCCAGTTCAGCTCGCCCACCGGGGTCGACGTAGACCCGGCCGGCAACGTCTACGTGGCCGACCGCGGGAACCACCGGGTGCAGAAGTTCAACTCCTCCGGCGTCTTCGAGCGGACGTGGGGCAGCAGCGTCACGAACAGCTCGAGCGGCGCCCCCGAGACGTGCCTCGCCGCCGCGACGATTTGCTTCGGCGGCACCCCGGGAACGGACCCCGGCGAGTTCTCCGCCCCGGAGGCCGTCGCGATCGACGGAGCGGGCAACGTCTTCGTCTCGGAGTTCTTCGGCAACAGGGTGCAGAAGTTCACTCCGGCGGGGGCCCCGCTCGCCGCGTGGGGATCCCCGGGGGCTGCGGCCGGCCAGTTCGCCCGCCCGGTCGGGCTCGCCGTCAACTCCTCCGGAGAGGTCTACGTGGCCGACCGCGACAACAACCGGGTCCAGCGATTCAGCAACACCGGGGCGTTCCTCGGCTCCTTCGGAGGACAGGGCGTGGCCAACGGCCAGATGGCCGGCCCGGAGGACGTGACCGTGGAGCCGTCGGGGAACGTGCTCGTGGCGGACCTCAGCAACCGCCGCGTCCAGCGCTTCTCGCGTACCGGGACCTTCCTCGCGAACTTCAACCGCGTCCTGCCGTCCCCCGTCACCTTCCGGCCTGAGTCGGTCGAGGTGACCCCGGCGGGCGACATGTACGTGATCGACGGCGCCGGGACCAACCGCGTCCTCCGCGTCCGCGAGGCGGCCGCCGCGGGGCTGCCGGCGCCCGTGCTGGGCAAGACCGTGAACGTGCGCGTGGTGAGCGGCAGGGTCACGATCGGGGTGCGTGGCGGGGGCAGCGGGGCGCGGGCCTCGCAGAAGGGCGTGCGGTTCGTGCCGCTGAGCCAGGCGCGCTCGATCCCGGTCGGCTCGTTCATCAACACCCGCAAGGGCAAGGTGCGCCTCACGAGCGCTCAGAACACCAAGGGCAAGACCCAGACAGGCGACTTCTACTCGGGTCTGTTCCAGGTGATCCAGTCGCGCAAGAAGAGCGCCAGGGGGCTCACCGAGCTGCGCCTCAAGGGCTCGAGCTTCAAGCGCTGCACCGCCAGGCGTAGCGGGAAGCGCGCCCAGGCGGCTGCTCGCCGCCGGCTCTCGAAGCGCGCCATCCGCCGCCTGCGCTCCAAGGCCACCGGGCGCTTCCGCACCCGCGGCCGCCACTCGTCGGCGACGGTGCGCGGCACGAGTTGGTTGACAACCGATCGCTGTGACGGCACGCTGACCAAGGTGACTCGCGGCAAGGTTTCCGTACGGGATTTCAGGAGGAAGCGCACGATCACCCTGCGCCGGGGCAAGAGCTACCTGGCCAGGGCGCGCCGATAGGGATGCGGCGCGTTCTCACGATCGGGGCGTGCTGCGTCGCGCTGTCCGCGGCTGCCGTGGAGCCTGCCGGCGCCGCCTTCGGCGTGCTGGGCGAATGGGGCAGCGAGGGGGCGGCCAACGGCCAGTTCGCCAACCCGCGCGCTACGGCGGTCGACGCGAACGGCGTCTACGTGGCGGACACGTTCAACAACCGCATCCAGCGCTTCACCGCGGCGGGCGCCTTCGTGTCCGCGTGGGGCTCGGGGGGCGGCGGCCCGTCCCAGTTCAACTTCCCGGAGGGGATCGCCACGGGATCCGGCTCCGTCTACGTGGCCGACACCCTCAACAACCGGATCCAGCGGTTCAGCCCCACCGGGGCGTTCCTCGGCGCGTTCGGCACCTTCGGCTTCGAGTCGGGGGAGTTCAACTCCCCGCAGGGGCTGACCACCGACGCGGCCGGGAACCTCTACGTGGCCGACGCCAGCAACAGCCGGATCCAGGTCTTCTCCCCCGCCGGGGTCCACCTGCGCGACTTCGGCAGCGACGGCTCGGGCCCCGGACAGCTGGAGACCCCGGCGGCCGTCGCCGTGGACTCCGCCGGGAACGCGTACGTCGCGGACACGTTCAACCACCGTGTCCAGAAGTTCGACAGCGCGGGCGCCTTCGTCGGCGGGTGGGGATCGCAGGGCGCCGGCCCGGGGCAGTTCAGCTCCCCCTACGGGATCGCGGTCGGCCCCGGCGGCGTGGTGTACGTGGCCGATGCCGGAAACGCCCGCATCCAGGCGTTCACGTCGGCGGGCGCGTTCATCTCGAGCTTCGGCTCCTTCGGGGGCCCGCGGCTCGGCTCGACCTGCCCGGCTCTGTTCAACTTCCCGCGCGGCCTCTCCACCAGCGCGGCCGGCAACCTTTACGTGGCAGACGAGAGCAATGACCGGATCCAGCGGTTCGGGGAGGGCGGCTTCCCGCTCGGGTGCTCCGCGGTGCTCGGCCGGTCGGTGACCGTGCAGGCCGTGAAGGGCCAGGTGCTCGTCGCGCTGCCGGCCAAGAGCGCAAGGGCGAGCGCCGCGGTGCCAGGGCTGAAGGGCAAGAACTTCGTCCCGGTCAGCGGCCTGCGCCAGCTCCCGGTCGGATCGTTCCTCGACACCCGCAAGGGCACCGTGCGCCTGACCTCCGCCCGCAACACCGCGGGCAAGACCCAGACGGGCGACTTCACGGCCGGCGTGTTCCAGGTGCTCCAGTCGCGCAAGCGCAGCGCCAAGGGGCTCACGGAGCTGCGGCTGAAGGGCTCGAGCTTCAAGCGCTGCACCGCCCGGCGGTCGGGGCGCGCCCAGGCCGCCGGACGGCGGCGGCTCTCCAAGCGCGCCATCCGCCGCCTGCGCTCGAAGGCCACCGGGCGCTTCCGCACCCGCGGCCGCCACTCGTCCGCCACCGTGCGCGGCACCAGCTGGACGACCACCGACCGCTGCGACGGCACCCTCACGAAGGTCACCCGCGGCAGGGTCGACGTACGCGACTTCCGCCGCAAGAAGACGATCCGGCTGCGCCGCGGCAAGAGCTACCTCGCCCGCGCCCGGCGCTAGTGCGGTGACCACAAGCGATCACCGGGTTGGTCACCCAGCCCGGGACTGAGGACGACCCCACCGGCCGAACTATGGTTCGGCCTCGGGCTTCCAAGATCCGTGGAGAAACGCATGAGTGATGTGGGCATCGGCACCGGCAAAGTGGTCGTGAACAGGGCGATGTCGCTGGACGGCTTCATCGCCGGCCCCGACCACGCGATGGACTGGATCCTCGACCTCATGACCGAGGGCGCGGACCCGGAGGTCATGGCGGCCACGGGCGCCATGCTCATCGGCCGGGGCACGTACGAAGTCGGCAAGCAGATGGCCGACGAGGACACCGCCTACGACGGGGGAGCACAGTTCGTCCTCACCCACAAGCCTCCCGACGAGCCGGACCCTACCGTCACATTCCTCACCTGTGGACTTGAGGAGGCCGTTGCCACGGCACGCAGCGCCGCGGGCGGCAAGAACCTGGAGATCCTCGGTGCCGACCTGGCCGCCCAGTGCCTGCAGCGCGGGCTCGTCGACGAGATCCTGGTGTATGTCCTACCGGTGCTACTGGGCGACGGCGTGCGCTTCTCGCCCCCAAGCCTCGACAGGATCGACCTGGAACCTTTCAGCAACACCCAGTCGGGCGCCATCACGATGCTCCGCTTCCGTGTCCGAAAGTAGGCGCGGCCCTCCCAACAGCTGGCCAGCTCGCACCGCATCCCCCGCTCCGCCGGCGTGTTTGCGGCGTAGGATGATTGGCCGCTGATGCTCTCGGTACGGCTCGTCCTCGCGGGGGTCGCGCTGGCGCTGTCCGTCGCCGGCCCGGCGCATGCCGCCTTCCCGGGCGTGAACGGCCGCTTCGCCTTCGCCCGCGCGCCGAGCCTCCAATCGGGCCCGCGCCTCTTCCAGATGAACGCCGCCGGCGGCGGGCAGGTCCCGTTCACCGCGGGCGTGGACCGGAGCCCGGCGTGGTCGCCGGACGGCCGCAAGATCGCGTTCGTGAGGCAGGGCGCCCGGTCGGACACCAACGTCTACGTGATCGACGCGGGCGGCGGCGGCCTCACGCCGCTAACGAGCGACACCGCCACCGACTCCGAGCCCGCCTGGTCGCCCGATGGCAGGAAGATCGCGTTCACGAGCAGCCGCGGCGGCGACACCGAGGTGATGGTGATGAACGCGGACGGCAGCGCGGAGGCGCCGCTCACCTCGAGCCCCACGGCGGACGGCGCGCCCTCGTGGTCGCCGGACGGCTCGAAGATCGCGTTCGCGAGCGACCGCGACGGCACCGGCAACTTCGAGATCTACGTGATGAACGCCGACGGCAGCGCGGAGACGCGGCTCCCGCTCGGCTCCACGACGGCCGAGACGGAACCCGACTGGTCGCCCGACGGCGGCCGGATCGCGTACACGCTCACGCCGGCGGGGGGACCGTCGGACGTCTGGTTGATGAACGCGAACGGCTCGGGGAGGATCCCGCTCACGAGCTCCACCGCGATCGACCGCAGCCCCGCCTGGTCGCCGGACGCCGCCCGGATCGCGTTCTCGAGCCGGCGCTCGAACGTCGAGGACATCTACGTGATGAACGCGAACGGCAGCGCGCAGGCGCCGCTCACCACGACCGCGGACGTGGACACCGAGCCCAGCTGGCAGCCCATCCCCCCGGTGATGTCGATCGGCGACCTGAGGATCGGCGAGGGCGACCGCGGGCGGACCTCCGCCGGCCTGAGGGTGTCCCTGTCCGGGCCGCTGTTCGCGCCCGCCCGCGTGAGCTTCGCCACGGTGCCCAGCCGCGCCCGCGCGCCGCTGGACTACGCGGCGGGGGGCGGCCTGCTGACCTTCGCTCCCGGCGTGACGGCCGCGACGGCAGGCGCGGCCGTGATCGGGGACCCGATCGACGAGCCGAACGAGTCCTTCCTGGTCAGGCTCTCGGGTCCGGCGGGAGGCGTGCTCGGGGACGCCACCGGGCGGATCACCATCGTCGACGACGACCCGCCGCCCGTGCTCGGCAGGAGCTTCGACCTCGAGCCGCTCGCCGGGAGGGTGTTCATCTCCCTTCCGCGGGGGGCGGCGCGAACGGCCGCGTCCGTTCCGGGGCTCAAGGGCCGCAGGTTCGTGCCCTTGAAGCAGGCCCGCCGCGTGCCCATCGGATCGCTGCTGGACACCCGCCGCGGCAGGGTCAGGATCACCACCGCGCGCGACCGCAGGGGCAGGCTCCAGTCCGGCCAGTTCGCCGCCGGGGTGTTCCAGGTGCTCCAGTCGCGCAGGCGGCGTGCGAGGGGGCTCACCGAGCTGCGCCTCAAGGGTGCGAGCTTCAAGCGCTGTGCGACCCGGCGCGGAAAGCGCGCCCAGGCCGCCGGACGGAAGCGGCGGCTCTCGAAGCGCGCCATCCGCCGCCTGCGCTCGAAGGCCACCGGGCGCTTTCGCACCCGCGGGCGCCACTCCTCGGCGACCGTCCGGGGCACCAGCTGGACGATCACCGACCGCTGCGACGGGACCCTCACGAAGGTCACCCGCGGCAGGGTCGACGTACGCGACTTCCGCCGCAAGAAGACGATCCGGCTGCGCCGCGGCAAGAGCTATCTCGCCAGGGCCAGGCGCTAGGCATCGCCGCGCCGGCCAACTCCGCGACTTCTCGTCCCATCCGGGGTTAGGATCGGGGAGAACGGTTTTGGCACGCTGGCTGGCACTACTCGCGACGCTGACGCTCTGGCTTGCCCTGGCCGGGCAGGCGCATGCCGTGACGTTCACGGTCACGAAGCTCGCGGACACCGCGGACGGCACGTGCAACGCGGACTGCTCCGTGCGCGAGGCGGTCACGGACGCCAACGAGCTGGCGGGTCCGGATGACGTCGATCTCGTCGCGACCACGTACCCGCTGACGCTCGGGCAGCTCAACATCGCCGGCGACCTGAACTTCATCGGCGATGGCGCGAGCCTGAACGCCGGCGGCCGCAGCCGCGTGCTCGCCATCACCGCCGGCAGCGTCACGATGCAGGACCTGACGATCACCGGCGGAAGCGCGGGCTCGAGCGGCGGCGGGATCAGGTCTGACGGGCGGCGGCGGCCTGACGCTCGAGCGCAGCCAGGTGCTCAACAGCTCAGCCACCAACACGGCCGGGAACGGCGGGGGTGGCGGGATCTACTTCGTGGGCGACACGCTCGAGCTCAGACACAGCACGGTGAGCCAGAACACAGCCACGGTGTCGGGCGGGGGCAGCGGCGGCGGCGGCGTCTTCGACCAGGGCACCGGGACCACCACCATCGCCAACAGCACGATCAGCCGCAACCGGATCGCGATCAGCGGCTCCGCGCCCGGCGCGGGCGGCGCGGGCTACCGCAAGGCCGGCACCGGCCCCAGCGACACGCAAATGAACAACGTCACGATCGTCGCGAACTCCGGCGCCACGATCGGCGGCGGGATCCGCAACGCCGCGGCCCAGCCCGTGCAGCTGACCAACACGATCGTGGCCAACAACTCCGCGGTCGCGGGCGCGAACTGCTCCGTGGGTGGACCGATCATCTCGAACGGGAACAACCTCTCGAACTCGACCACCTGCCCCTTCACCGCCCCCGGCGACCTGCAGAACGCGAACGCCAACGTCGGCGGGCTCGAGAACAACGGCGGCCCGACGCTCACGCACCGCCTGCTTCCCGGCAGCGCGGCGATCGACGCGGGCGACAGCACCGGGTGCGAGGGCGACGACCAGCGCGGCGGCGACCGCCCGCCGGACAACGACGTGGAGTGCGACATCGGCGCGTTCGAGTTCGAGGGGCTCGCCCAGTTCAGCATCCCGCCGTGCACCCGAACCGGCCAGCTCCCGTTCACGATGTCCAGCCCTCCTGGTGTGGGAAATGAGGGCGTGAACTACAAGATCGACGGCGGGCCCCAGCTGCAAGTACCGCTGTCCGGGGCCAGCAGCACCGGGACCGGCTCGATCGTCGTGCCCGAGGGGCGCCGCCGGCTCGAGTATTGGGGCGACTCGACGCCCACCGGCGACGACGCCGGCGTCGAGCTGATCCACCACTTCCCCACCGTGGTCGTCGACCGCACGAACCCAAACGTGACCGTCAGCAACCCGAACCGCTTCAAGGTGTTCGTGGTCAAGCGGCGCGTGAACGTGAACGTGAAGGCGACCGACTCGATCAGCGGCCTCACCGCCGACCCCTCGGGTGCCAACCGCATCGCCACCACGAGTCGCGGCGCCAAGACCTTCACCCCGGCGGCGGTGGACCTCTGCGCCAACCAGTCCACGGCGCCCTTCAGCTACAGGATCGTCGCCCCAAGGCTGGGCACCCGCACCGTGATCGAGGAGCTGTCGGGCCGTGTGGGCGTGGTGCCGAAGAGCAGCAGCTCGGCCAAGGCACGCGCGAGCCAGAAGGGTCAGCGGTTCAGGGCCATCAGCCAGCCGCGCGAGATGGCGATCGGGTCGCTGCGTGGACACCCGCAAGCGGCACCGCGTCGGCTCACCAGCTCGAGCAACCGCGGCCAGCGCGGATCCAGGACGGCGACGTTCGTCGGCGGCATCTTCCAGGTGCTGCAGTCGCGCGCCCGCGGGCGAAGGGCGGTGACCGAGCTGCGCCTGAAGGGCTCGAGCTTCAAGCGCTGCCGCCGCGCCGGCAAGGGCGCCGCGTGGCCGCGCTCGCGCAGGCGGTCGATCCGCAGCCTGCGCGCGACGGGCCAAGGGCCGCTTCCGCACCCGCGGCCGCCACTCCGCCGCCACCGTGCGCGGCACCGACCTTCACCGTGACCGACCGCTGCGACGGCACGCTGACCAGGTCAAGCGCGGCAGGGTCGCCGTGCGCGACTTCCGGCGCAAGAAGACGGTGATCGTGCGGGCCGGGCAAGAGCTACCTGGCGCGCGCGCCCGGCTAGGCGCCGGAGCTAGCCGCTGCTGCCGCGGCGAGCCGTCTCGCCCAGGCTGGTGAACGCCTCGGGCTCCACGTCGAGCGCGGTGACCGCCAGCTCGGCGAACAGCGCCGGCGCGCTCCATGTCGTCCGGCCCGTAGCTGCCGCCGTCGCGGCGATCGAGCAGGGAGAGCACGCCGATCGGCTGCGTCGTCGCGCTTGAGCGGCACGACGAGCATCGTGTACGGGACGTAGCCCGGTGCCCGCGGCGATCTGGGTGGCGAAGCGCGGGTCGTCGCGGCAGTCGGCGACCGCCTCGGCGCTCCCCGCTCGCCACGACCGCGCCGGCGATGCCCGTGCCCGGAGGCAGCCGGACGCCCACGATCTCGTGGGCGCCCGGCGCCCCACGCGGCCTGGTAGACCAGCTCGTCGGTGGTGCGGTCGACCAGGGCGATCGAGCGGCGGCGGCCTCGAACACGCCGGCGGCGGTGCGCACGATGCCCTCCATCAGCGAGCTGCGGCGCGTCCGGGCGCTCGACGCGACAGGGCGAGCGACTCGCCGGTCGAGAGGCTGCAGCGGCGGCCCGAGCGCCTTGGCGAACGCCGCGACCGAGGCGACGCGGCGCTCGGGGAGCATCTCGAGGCCCGGCGCAGATCGTGTGCTCGAGCTCCGGGCGTGACCTCGGGCACCACCTCGGCGAGCTTCGTGGGGTCGGCGTACACCGGCGGCTTGCCCGTGAGCAGCGTCCAGAGCGTCGCCGCGAGCCCGAACACGTCGGCGCGGGGCGACACCGAGCCGCCGGCGAACACCTCGGGCGCCATGAAGCGCGGGGTGCCGATGCCGACCGTCCCGGCGTCCTCCTCGTCGAGCTCGCGGGCGATGCCGAAGTCCACGAGCACGACCCCCTCCTCGCCGAGGATCATGTTCTGGGGCTTCACGTCGCGGTGCACGATCTGCTGCTCGTGCACGTACTGGAGCGCCTCGCAGGCCTGGCGCGTGTACTCGATCGCCTCGGCCAGCGCGAGGCCCGGCTTCCCCTCCCGCTTCAGCAGCTCGCCGAGATCGATGCCCTCGACGAGCTCCATCACCAGGTACATGCCGCTCGTCGTCGCTGGAAGTAGTCGCGCACGCGCACCACGCGCGGGTGGTCGGAGGTGCGCCAGCAGGCGCGCCTCGATCTCGAAGCGCGCCGCGTGGCGCGTGTCGGTCAGGCGCTTGAGCGCGACGTCCTCGCCCGGTCTCGCGTGTCCTCGGCCCGGTAGACGGCGCCCATGGCGCCCGCTCGAGATGGGCGCGATGACCGAGTAGCGGCCCCCGAGCTCGCATCCCGGCGGGAAGGGCGGCCTGCCGCGTCGACGTCTCGCCATGGCGCCGAGGGTAGCGGTAGGCTCGCGCGCATGGCTTGGGTGGAGGTCTTCGCGGTGTTCGTCGTCTCGCCATCTGGTCGGTGACTACCTCCTCCAGACCGACTGGCAGGCCAGGCACAAGCGGGGCGGGCTCGGGCCGGACCCGGTGGCGCGCCGCGCGCTGTTCTCCCACGTCATCACGCTACACGCTGGCGTTCGTGCCGGCCTTCATCTGGCTGGCCGACGACTCGGCGCGCGGCGTCGATCGGGGTCGCGGCCGCGATCTTCCTCCCCCACCTGATCCAGGACGACGGCCGCCTGCTCGACGCGCTACATGCGACGTGCGTCAAGAAGGCGCGACGTGCCGCGAGAACGTGACCGTGGCGGCGGCCGTGGACCAGAGCTTCCACGTCCTGACGCTGTTCGCGAATCGCGCTGCGTCGCGGGGAGCTGAGATGACGCGCGAGCGACAGGCGCCTGCGGATGATCGCTGCTTCCTCGCGGTCGGCGCTCGTGCATGACGGCCCTGGGCGCTCGCTCGCGTACGCGACCGACGCCTTCGACGACCTGGAGCTCGACACGGTCGACCTGCGCTTCTCGATCCGTGGCGACGAGCAAGCCGCCGCGAGGACCTGGTGATCGTGAAGATCGACGACGTGACCTTCGAGGAGCTCGACGACCAGTGGCCGTTCCCCGCTCGCATCCACGGCGAGGTGATCGACAGGATCGCCAAGGACAAGCCGAAGGTGATCGCCTACGACGTCCAGTTCACCGAGCCGAGCCCGAGGCGACGGGCGAGGACGAGGACTTCGCGCTTCTCGAGGCGATCGCCGAACGCCGACGGGAAGGTGGTGCTGGCCACCACCGAGGTCAACGAGCGCGGGCGAGAGCAAGTTCCTCGGCGGGCCCGACGACGATCCTGCGAAGAGATCGGCGGCAAGGTCGGCAACGGCCGGCTGCCGACCGACCCGGGCGGCGTCTTCCGGCGTGTCGACTACACGGTCGACGGGCTGAAGACGCTCGTCGGTGGTGGCCGCCGAGGTCGGCGACGGGACGCAAGGTCGACCCGGGCGAGTTCGACGGCGAGGACGGCGCCTGGATCGACTACTACGGCCCGCCCGAGCACGATCGAGTCGGATCTCGTTCTCGCGCGTGGCCCAGGGCAAGATCCAAGCCGGGCTTCTTCCGCGACAAGGTCGTCGTGGTCGGGCCGTACGGCGCCCGTCGCTGCAGGACATCCACCCCACCTCGACGACCGGGCGACGACGCAGATGGCCGGCGCGGAGATCCAGGCGAACGCGCTCGACACGGTGCTGCGGGACTTGCCGCTGCAGGTCGCGTCCGGGCGGCCTCGACGTCGCGCTGATCGTGCTGCTGGGGCTGGCCGCGCCGCTGGCGAGCCTGCGCCTCGCGCCGCTGCGCGCGCTGGCGCTCGGCGCTCGGCGCTCGGCGCCGTGTTCACTGGTCGGCGCCCAGCTCGCCTTCAACAGCGGCACGGTGCTGGCGTTCGTCTATCCCGATCGGCACGCTGGTGCTGGCCTCGGTCGGCGCGCTGGCGATCCACTACGTGACCGCCGCGTTCGAGCGCGAGCGGATGCGCGACATGTTCTCCCGCTTCGTGCCCGAGAACGTGGTCGACGAGGTGCTCGCGAGCGCGCGACGGCCTGCGGCTCGGCGGCGTGCAGCGCGAGGGCACCGTGATGTTCAGCGACCTGCGCGGCTTCACGAGCTTCGCCGAGAAGCTGCCCGCTCGACGCAGGTGATCGAGGTGCTCAACCGCTACCTGACCGAGATGAGCGACGCCATCCTCGACCACGGCGGCACGCTCGTGGCCTACATGGGCGACGGCATCATGGCCGTGTTCGGGGCGCCGGTCGCAGCAGGACGACCACGCCGACCGGGCGCTGGCCGCGGCGCGCGAGATGCTCGGCGCGCGGCTCGAGAGCTTCAACGAGTACCTCGCGCAGCGAGGGCCTCGGCGAGGGCTTCCGGATGGGCGTCGGGCTGAACAGCGGCAAGGTGATGTCGGGCAACGTCGGCTCCGAGCGGCGGCTCGAGTACACGGCGATCGGCGACACCACCAACACCGCCGCGCGGCTCGAGGGCATGACGAAGGGCACGCCGCACCAGCTGTTCGTGGCCGACTCGCACCCGCGAGATGCTGCAGCAGGAGCCCGGACGGACCTCGTCTACGTGGACGAGTTCGAGGTGCGCGGCCGGGAGGCGAAGATCAAGCTCTGGTCCGTGCCGGGCACGGAGGCGGGTCGCGCCGCGCCCGCGCCGGAGGCTCAGGAAACGTCGTAGCCGAGGCGCTCGAGCGACCGCTGCGCACGGCCCACGGCGGCGTCGGAGCGCCGCACCGCCCCCGAGGCCGCCGTGTACCCGGCGTCGTCGCCGCTCGCGGCGGCCGAGCCGAGCCGGGAGTAGGCGGCCTGCCCGCGCCGCAGTGCCCGCACGAGCGAGGCGTTGGCCCCACGCTCCGCCGGGCCCGCGGGGGCCTCGGAAGCCGCTCCGGCGGCTGAGCGGTAGGCGCGCGAGAGCGAGCGAGCGGCTCGCGCCTGCGCGGGACGGGTCCGCGCCCTGCGCAGGGCGGCGAGCCCGGCCTTGCGGCCCGAGTCGAGCTTCCCGAGCAGGTCGCTCACCGCGTCCGCGTACGACTTGATCGGGCCGAGCGGGAGCGCCTCGGTGCCTGAGAGCTCGGTGGTGGCGGCCACGCGCTCGCACTCCGGGAGGAACGCCTCGGCCTGGGCGGGTTGCGCCATGCACGCGAAGGTGGCCACGCCCGTCGTGGTGGGCGACGTGTACACGGTGAGGCGGCCCTTGAGCGGCGGGCTCAGGCGCAGGTCCGCATAGCGGTACGCCTCGCAGCTCGCCCAGCTGCACGCGCTCGCCGTCGGGCTCGCCCTCGACCCGCCTCAGGAAGGCGGCAGGGAGGAGCGCCTCTCCCGTCGCGTCCGTCTGGCCGGCCACCAGGCGGCTGCTGCCCTCGCCCTCCGGCCCGAGGCCGATCGGATCCGAGAGCGCAAGCCCGGGGACCTCGGGCGGCTGCGCGACGCGCGCCCAGTCGTCGGGAAAGGAGAGCCCGATCGTCCCGGCGGAGGCGGAGCTCGAGAGAGCCGCGCCGTCGGAGTCCGATGACGACGAGCCGCCGCCGACCAGGAGCCCGATCACCGCGGCAGCCACGACCGCCGCGACGGCCCCGGCGATCAGAGGCGCTCGTGAGGCGGGCGGTGGCCGCTCGGCGGGCACGGTCGGGCCGGCCGCCGGCTTGGTGGGCGCGGATGCGCCGGGCACGCCCCGCTCGACGGTGTGCTGTGGCGCGCCCCTGGTCACCTGGGCGCCGCCGGCGGGCGCCGTGGGCTGCGTGGGCGCCGTTCCCGCGGCCACCGTCGGCGCCGCGCGTCCCGGGGATGGCTTGTCGACCGCCTCGCGCGTGGCGGTGCCGAAGGCGGCCTCGGCGCTGCGCATGAGCTCGCCCGCGGAGGCGTGGCGCTCCGCCGGGTTCTTCGCCATCCCCTTGGCAATCACGTCGCCGAGCTCGGCGGGGAGGTCCGGCTTCAGCTCCGAGAGCTGGGGCGGCGGGTCGGACATGTGGGCGAAGAGCACCGCCGCCTCGGTGGTCTTCGAGTACGGGACCTGGCCGGTGAGGCACTCGAAGAGCACGCCGGCGAGCGCGTACACGTCGCTGCTGACGCTCGCGGGCTCGCCCTGCACCTGCTCCGGGGAGATGTAGTCGATCGTCCCGATGAACTGGCCGGTACCGGTCAGTGGAGCGGACTCGTCCGGGACCTTCGTGAGGCCGAAGTCCGCCAGGAAGGCGTGGTCGCGGGCGCCGACGAGGATGTTCTGCGGCTTGACGTCGCGGTGGATCAGCCCCACGTCGTGGGCCGAGTCGAGCGCGTCGGCCACCGCCAGCAGGATCTTCAGCATCCGCGCGTGGTCGAGGTTCCCGGTCTGGATCTCGTCCTTGAGAGTGGGCCCGCGTACGACGCGCATGGCCAGGAACAGGCCATGCTCGGTCTCCCCGGCCTCGTACACGGTGACGATGTGCTGGTGGTCGATCGCCGCCTGCAGCTGGCCCTCGCGCCGGAAGCGCTCGCGGAAGGTCACGTCGTCGCTCAGCTCGCTCGCGAGCACCTTGAGGGCGACGCTGCGGTTCAGCGACAGCTGGGTTGCGCGGTAGACGACTCCCATGCCGCCCTCGCCGAGCGCCCCGTCGATGCGGTAGCCCGCGATGATGGTTCCGTTCTCGAGCACTGCGAGTCAGGCGAGAGGGGCCGGCGCGGGGCCGCTCATCCCTCTATGACGGTGCCGCCGCCGCCACCGCCGCCGCCTCCACCGCCACCGCCGCCGCCGCTGCCGCCGCCACCGCCGCTGGGCGCGCCGCCGCCACCGCCCGAGGAGCCGCCGCCGCTGGGCGCGGCTCCGCCCGTGCCTCCACCCCCGCCGCCGCTCGGCGCGGGGGCCTGCCGCAGGCCCGGGATCGCCGCCGGGGCCGCGATTCCGTCGATCTTCGGCGCGGCGGCGGGTGCGCCCAGCTTCGTGGCGCCGCCCACAGCCTCCTCGGCGTCGCCGCCGGCCGCGGACACCGCGTACGCAGCCCCGAAGGCCAGCGCCGCGAGGACGGCGACCAGCCCCGCCGTGCGGGCGGTCAGCCGCACTTGCGCCTCGGCTTGGTCGAGCCGGGGTTGAGGCAGCGCTCGGTGCGCTTGAAGTTGCCGTTGGTCACGCGGAAGCTGGTGTAGGCGCCGATCGCGTTCTTACGGGTCACTCGCACCACGATCTTCGATCCCGCGCGCAGCTGCTTCCCGCGGATGCGGCGGAAGCGCACGGTGCTCCGGGCCCTGCGGACCTCGCCGCGGCAGCCCCGGGTGCACTTGACCGACACTCGGGAGCCCTTCGATGCCGAGACCGACAGGCCCACGACCTGGATCCCGCCCGATATCGGCCGCGCCCGCAGGAGCGGGTCGCCCTTCAGCCGCGACGGGCAGCCCGAGTTCCTGCTGGTGCCCTTTAACCGGTCGCACTTGTCGACGTCGTCGAGGACCCTGTCGCCGTCGGTGTCCGCCAGGAAGTCGAACAGCAGCTCGAGGTTGCCGAAGACGTTGTTCACACCGCCGAGCTGGATCGTGTAGGAGCGCCCCTTCGCCACCTCGGCGAGCAGCTCCTCGGTCGTGCTGCTCGAGTCGTTGATGCAGCGCCGGAGGCCGAAGTTCGGCGTGCCGCTGGTGCGGTTGAACGGGATCACCGAGATCACGCTGTTGAGGCCGGAGGCGCGGATGCGCGCGAGGCCCGGGACGTCGGGGTAGAAGTCGTACCAGATGGTCCTGCCGTAGCTCGCGGTGCCGCAGGTCGTGGCCTCGGCCGGGCCGCCGCTCTGGGGCGGGCTGAACACGTCGCCCTGGACCGTCGCGTTCGTCGTGTTGCGAGTGTCGCGCAGGGTGTTCGTGCGCTCCAGGCGCTTGCCGGGCTCGTTCAGGCGCAGCGAGTCCAGGTAGTTGTCATTCGTAGGCGGAGCCTGCCCGAGGGCGGTTCCGGCCAGCGTTCCGAACGCCGTCAGGGTCAGGATCACGGTCAGGGTCGGCCTCATTGAGGGGATTCTTTCCTTCGGGGGACCAGATCGCCTAGTCTGGCGGGCACAGTGAGCCTCAAGGACATTCGACCATGAACGGAGCCGCTCCGCAAGGCTTGATGGCCGGATGAGCGACGACAGCCGCAGCTCCACGACCAGCCTCCCGCAGGGCGCGAGCGTCGGGCCCTACCGCGTCGAGTCCGTGCTCGGCGTGGGCGGCATGGGCCACGTCTACCTGGCCACGTCCGCCGAGGGCGAGCGGGTGGCGCTGAAGCTGGTGAAGGCCGACCTCGCGCGGGACAAGATCTTCCGCAAGCGGTTCGACCGGGAGGCGCGCATCGCCCAGACGGTTGACCACCCCCACCTCGTACCGGTACTCGACACCGGCGAGGAGGACGGCGTCCCCTACCTGGTGCAGCGGTTCATCGAGGGCGGCACGCTCGCCGACGAGATCGAGAAGGAGGGGCAGGTCGACCTAGCCACCGCGGCGCGCGTCTGCCAGGAGGTGGCCGCCGCGCTCGACGCGCTCCACGCCGGCGGCCTGATCCACCGGGACGTGAAGCCGGCCAACATCCTGGTCGACGAGCAGGGCGTCGCCTACATCACCGACTTCGGGCTGGCGAAGGACACCCAGGGCAGCCTGCTCACGCGGCCGGGCCAGGCGCTCGGATCGCTCGACTACATGGCCCCGGAGCAGATTCGCGGCGAGGACGTGACCGCCGCCACCGATGTGTATGCCCTCGGCTGCGTGATGTGGGAGTGCGCGGTCGGCCGCCCGCCGTTCGCCGACCGGCAGGGGATGCGCGTGCTGTGGGCCCACCTGCAGGACAAGCCCTCCGAGCCCCAGTCCGAGCGCCCCGACCTCCCGCCGCAGGCCGGCGAGGCGATCATGCGGGCCCTCGAGAAGGACGCCACCGTGCGGCCCCAGAGCGCCTCCGAGTTCGCGACCGAGCTCGGCGAGGCCGTGGGCACCGGCTGACGTGGGCGTTCTCGCGGTCCGCCGGATGCCTCGACCGCCGCGGTAGCTCGGCGCGCCTACTGAAGCTGGTTAGGGCGGGGGCAGGCGCCTTATGCGTCATATGGACGACTTTCGCGCCTAGCCCCCCCAAACCGACCAGCCGGCGTGGCGGTTTCGCCTGGCACGTGCCGGGCAAAGCCGCCACGCAGCGCTGCGTTGGTGAAACCGATCCCTACGCGATCGGGGAGCCCGGCGTGAACCCGCCGCCTATCCCCGGCGAGGACCAGGTGAAGCGGGTCACGTCGCCCCGCGGTGCCAGCGCGCCCGGGCGGGTGCCGCGGCGGACGAAGACGAGCGGTGCGGGCGCCGCGGCGGCGATCGCAGAGCGGGTGGGGCCGAGGCCCTCCTGGCGCCAGCGGTCCGACAGGCCGATCACGAGGAGCCCGGAGCCGGCCGCGGCCTCGATCACGCCCTCGCGGCTGGGCTCGGCAACGACCGTGCCCGGGGCGATGCCCGCGTACTGCTGCACCAGCATCCCGGCGTCTCCGAGCAGCCGCGTGACCCGGGCGCGGTCCTCCGTGTCGCCCGCCGCGCCGAGAAGCTTCAGCGGCGCCTCGTTCGCCGACGCGATCCAGGCCCCGAGCTCGAGCGCCGCCCAGTCGTGCTCCGCGCCGCCGAACGGCACCACCACCGGCGCCCCGGGGCCGGGACTCACCGGCTCATGCTCCTTGGCCACCAGCACCCCGACGTCGCAGGGCGCCTTCTCGAGCACGGCTCCGACATCGCCGCGGGGAATGCCGCCGCCGAGCAGCGGCCGCCGGCCGTCGGCCAGCATCAGGGCCACGCCGTCGGCGCCCGCCAGGCGCGACAGGTCCTCGCCGGGATCGGGTGAGATGAACGCCACGGCCCGCGCGGTCAACCCGGCTTCGATCAGCTCGCCTCGCACCTCCTGGACCTCGTCGGTCGCCTCGGCGAGAAGCTTGTCCTCCGTCTGCAGCCCACCCCGGGCGGCCGCGGCGCGCGGGGGTCTCACGAGCCGGGCCACGATCAGCTCCCGCGGTGGCTCCGAGCGTGCCAGCGGCTCCGCCAGGCCGCGCAGCTGCTCCATCGCGCTCTCCGTCTGGGGCGCGAGCAGGATCGACTCCTCGGGCAGAGCGAGCGTGGGGAACTCGGCCATCGACATCTCGCGGGCCACCTCCAGCTCCTCCTCCACGGGCGCGCCGTACTTGTTCTCGGGGTCGAGCAGCTTCAGCATCGGCCCCGCCATGAGGGTCGTCACGAGCGCCATGATCACGAGCGCCGCGAAGAGCGCGTCCGAGATCACCCCGATCTCGAGCGCCAGGTTCAGCACGATCAGCTCGGTCAGGCCGCGCGTGTTCATGAGCGTCCCGATCACCGCCGAGGAGCGCAGGTCGAAGCCGGTGACCCGCGCCGCGAGCGCTGCGCCGAACAGCTTCCCGACCACGGCCACGACGAGCAGCACCGCCGTGAGGAGCCACAGCTCGGGGCGGTCGAGCAGCCCAATGTTGGTCCGCAGCCCCGTGTAGGCGAAGAACAGCGGCAGCAGCAGCGTGACCACGAAGTCCTCCATCCGGTGGGTCACGTCCTCCGTGAGATCGGCGTGGCGCGGCATGATCAGCCCCATCACGAACGCGCCGAAGATCAGGGCGATCCCGATCTCCTCGGTCGCGAACGCCGACAGGAGGACCCCCGCGAAGATCAGGGCCACCCAGCCGCCGGGCACGCGCCCGGCCTCGTCGTAGGCCGTGGACACCCGCGCGATCACCGGCCGGATCGCGAGGCCCATCACGAGGCAGAAGAGGATGGCCAGGGCGATCGTCTGGAGCACGTCGGTGGTGGAGCCCGCCACGGCCACCGCCGTCGCAAGTGCGATCAGGAACCATGCCGTCACGTCGTCCACCGCCGCGCAGGCGAGCGTCAGCGCCCCCAGCGGCCGCTTCAGCATCCGGCGCTCGACCAGGATGCGCGCCAGCACCGGGAACGCGGTGATCGACATCGACACGCCCATGAACAGGGCGAAGGCCACGAACTTCTCGTCGGGCCCGACCAGCTCGTAGATCGGCAGCGCCACCGCGATCCCGAGCATCATCGGCAGCGCCACGCTCATGTTCGAGATGGCGGCCACCTGCACGACCCTGCCCTTGAGCTGGCCGACGTCCACCTCGAGCCCGACCATGAACATGTAGAAGATCAGCCCGAGCTGGGCGACCACCCCGATGAAGGGGATGATGTCCGCGGGGAACAGGGCGTCCGACACGCCGGGCGCGAAGGCTCCGAGGATGGTCGGGCCCAGCGAGATGCCGGCCAGGACCTCCCCCATCACCCGCGGCTGCCCCAGCGCGACCGCGCCCATGCCGAACAGCCGGGCCACGAGCATCACCACGGCGACCGCGATGAAGAAGGCGGCGAAGCGGCTGCCGGCCTCGCGCTGCTTCTCGGCGATCACGTGCTCGTTCCCGGGCGCGAGAACGCAGGTCCATCGTGCGGCCCACCGCGTCGCCGGTCACGGTCCGCTCACCGCCCGGGCAGTTGGCCTCCCCCTCGACCTTCCCGTCCGAGTAGCGCACCTCGCCGACCGGGTCCCCCTCGCGCACCAGCTCGTACACCGGGCCGCCGCCCTCCACCGCGAGATTGGCGCCGAGGCACGGGGAGCGCGGCGAGAGCTTGTACTCCCCCTCGATCGAGTCCGGCGAGCGAGCCTTGGGCGTGCCCGCCGGCGGCACGTCGCGCTTGAGCTCCGCCGCCACCGGCCGGCCGCCGAGCGTGCCCCTCAGCCGGCCGTCGGCGACGCGGGCGTCGATGGGCTGCTCGGGACCCTCAATGCACTCGACGTCGCCCGTGAGCCTCCCGTCGTCGACCTCGAGGCGGCCGCCGACCGTCCCGTCCCTGTTGTCCAGGCTCACGAACCTGCCCGACTGCTTGACGTCGAGCTTCGGCCCCAGGCAGGCGTTCGCGCCGCTGACGTCGTACCCACCGGCGATTGACGCCTGAGGCGTGCGGTCCTGCCCCGCGGCGAACACCACGCTGGCCACTACCGCCAGGGCAATCGCCATAACCGCGTAGAGCCCGACTAGCCGTCCACGCTCCGCGCGCGTCATTGAGGCGAGCCTAAGCGCCCACGGACGGTTGGGCAAGCGGTGAAAAGGCTCTGGCGCGCGGTCCGGGTGCCCGTCTTGACACCGGCACTCCGAACGGGTGAGAATCGATCGGGTTGAGATTCGTGGCGACAGCGCCCGCGAGGGCGGCGTGAGCAGGCTGGACGGCAAGGTCGCCCTGGTGACCGGCGGCTCGCGTGGGATCGGCCGCGCCGTGTGCGAGGCGCTGGCCGCCGAGGGCGCCGCGGTGGGCGTGAACTACCGCTCCGGCAAGGAGCAGGCGGAGGAGGTGGTGAGCGGGATCGAGTCGGCCGGGCGGCAAGGCCGCGGCCATCCCCGGCGACGTGGCCGAGTACGACGCAGGCGGAGGCGATGGTCAAGCAGACCGTCGACGAGCTGGGCGGCCTGCACATCCTCGTGAACAACGCCGGCATCGCGAAGGACGCGCCTGATCTACAACATGGAGCCCGAGCGACTGGCTCGACGTGATGCGGGTGAACTTCGGCGGCGTCTTCAACTGCACGAAGGCCGCCCTCGAGCGACTTCATGTCCCAGCGCGAGGGCGCGATCGTGAACATGTCCTCGGTGATGGGGGAGCGGGGCTGGACCGGGGAGTCCAACTACGCGGCCTCGAAGGGCGCCGTCAACGCCTTCACGCGCTGCTGCGCCGTGGAGCTCGCGCGCTTCGGCATCCGCGTCAACGCCGTGCTGCCCGGGCTTCTCGCCCACCGACATGGTCGCCGGCCTGGTGGAGAAGGACGGCGGCAAGGGGATCAAGAAGCAGATCCCGATGAAGGCATTCGCGCACGTCGAGGAGATCGCGCGGGTGGCGGCGTTCCTCGCCGGCCCGGACTCGAGCTACATGACGGGCTCCCTGCTGACCGTGGACGGCGGCGCTCGAGCCCAGGCTCGGCATCGGCAAGCCGCTTTGATGACAGGCAATCGAGAACCAGGAGGTGCAGCTAGATGGCGATGTTGAACAGCGCGGTGAAGGAGGCCGTGGTCGAGGCGCTGGCGCTCGACGACGACGAGGTCACGCCGGAGTCGACCCTGATGGACGACCTGGGGGCCGAGTCGATCGACCTGCTCGACATCCTCTTCCGGATCGAGAAGAGCACCGGCGTGAAGATCGAGGCCTCCGACCTCGGCGACTACATCCAGGGCGGAATCCCCGACGACGAGTTCAGCGACGACAACGAGGTCATCACCGCGAAGGGCGCGGAGCAGCTCAAGAAGGTCATGCCGCAGATCGAATCCGATCGAGCTCGACGGGCAAGCTCAAGGCCGAGGAGGTCATCACCCTCTTCACCGTCCAGAACCTCGTCGACATGGTCAAGGCCCGCTGCCGACGGGGCGGGGGCATGAGCTGAGGCTCCGGGTAGGCATCGACGTCGTCGGGGTCGAGCGGCCTGCGCGCGCGCTGGTGGCGGATGACGACCGAGCGCCAGCAGCGACGCTGTTCACCAGCCCGCGAGCTCGATTACTGCCGCGGCAAGCGGCGCGAGTTCGAGCACCTGGCGGCCCGCTTCGCCGCCAAGGAGGCGGTGCTGAAGGCCTTCGGCACCGGCATCAGCCAGCGCATGCGCTGGACCGAGGTGGAGGTGGTCAACGAGCGCGAGCGGGCGGCCGCGGATCGAGCTCGACGGCGACGGTCGCGGCCTTCGCCGAGCGGCACGGGCCTCGCGGACCTCGACGTGTCGCTGTCGCACACGCGGAGGGCCTGCGCGCTCGCGCCAGGCCGTCGACGCTGTGGGAGCGGCGGAGCGCGTGCGCTTCCACCTGATCGACCGGGTCGACGAGTCGAGCCGGCGAAGTCGGTGCGCGCGCGCAAGGTCACCTCGCTCAGCGAGGACTACTGGGAGGAGGAGGACGGCGAGCCTGCGCATGCCGCCGCCCTTCGTGCTCGAGGCGTTCTGCCAGGCGGGCACCTGGCTGATCATGATCACCACGGACCGGCGCAAGCGCGCGGCGCTGCTCTCGGTGGGCTCGGTCGACTGCACCGCGACGTGCGGCCCGGCGACGTGCTCGTGATGGAGGGCGGCGTGCGAGTCGCTTCGGCGAGGAGACGGCCGTGCTCTCGGGCCGCGTCACGGTGGACGGCGAGACCGTGCTGGAGGCCGAGGACGTGATGTGCGCGCTGATCGACGCCGACGACCTCGCGGACGCTCGAGGACACCGAGCGGCTCCAGGAGATGCTCACGACGGGCCGGAGGGCTGAGATGACGAGCGTGGTCATCACCGGGCTCGGCGCGGTGACGCCGGTGGGCGACGACGCCGAGAGCACCTGGGAGTCGCTGAAGGCGGGCCGCAGCGGGGTCGGGCCGATCGACCACCTTCGACGCCAGCACCTTCCCGGTGCAGATCGCCGGGATGGTGAACGACGACTTCGACCTCGACGAGCGGCTGCCGCGATCCGCGAGGCCGCGAAGCACCTGTCCCGCGCCGGGCGCTTCGGCGTGGCCGCCGGCGCTGGAGGCGTTCGAGCAACGCGGGACTCGAGCCCGGCGGACTACGAGCCCGAGGAGATGCGGCGTCGCCATGGGGGCACGCGTCGGACCGGCCCGACCTGCAGGACTTCTCCGACGTCATTCGCAGCTGCGGCAGGAGCAGCGACGGCCGCGAGATGCACCGCGCCAGCCGCCCACCCAGACGCTGCGCGACCAGCCAGAACACCGCCAGCGCGGCGATGGCCGCCCGACGACCGGCTGCGAGGGCCCGATGATCGGCGATCAGCACCGCCTGCACGGCCTCCGCCCACGCGCTCGGCGAGGCCTTCCGCCGGATTCAGGAGGGCGAGGCGCGGATGATGCTCGCGGGCGGCTTCGACGCGCTCACGAGCTGGCTGCGACGTGCTGGGCTTCGCGCTGCTCGGGGCGCTCACGACCGAGTACAACGACGACCCGGAGCACGCCTCGCGGCCGTTCGACCGCGACCGCTCGGGCTTCGTGCTCGGCGAGGGCGCGGTGGTGGTCGTGCTCGAGGAGCTGCGAGTCGGCGCGCGCGCGCGGCGCGCCGATCCTGGCCGAGATCGCCGGCTACGGCGTCGAGCCTCAACGCCTACCGCATGACCGACCCGCCGCCCGACGGCGGCGGCCCGTGATCGCGATGAAAACGGCGCTTGGCGAGGCCGGGCTGGCCACGGACGAGGTGGACTACGTGGTGGCGCACGGCACGGGCACGCCCGCGGCGACAAGTCCGAGACGATGGCGATCAAGACGCGTGTTCGGCGACGACGCGGGGCGGCTGGCGGTTACCTCGCCCAAGTCGATGACGGGACATGCGACCGCCGGCGCCGGCGGCATGAACCTGCTGGCGGCGATCATGGCGATGCGCGACGGAGTCGTCTCCCCCACGATCAACCTCGACAACCCGGACCCCGAGCTGGACCTCGACTACGTGCCGAACAAGGCGCAGCGAGACGCGACGTGCGCGCCGCGGTGGTCAACGCCTTCGCCTTCGGCGGCACGAACGCCTCCGTGCTGGTGCGCCGCCCCGACGTCGCCGGAGTGGCTGCATGAGCCGCTGGACGACGCTCGACCAGCGTCGTTAGCGTCGAGGCCGGCGCATCGGCCGCGGCGCATCCGCAACGTACCGAACACGCTCGCCATCTTCGACAGCCACTTCCCGCGCTTCCCCGTGCTGCCGGGCGTGCTGATCCTGGGCAGCCTCGGCGAGCTCGCCGGCGTGCTGCTCGAGGAGCGAGACCGGCAAGCCCTGGCGCCTGGCGGGCGCCGACCGCGTCGGCTTCCGGCACTTCGTTCAGCCCGGGCGACCAGATGGAGCTCACCGTCCAGCTCAAGGACCGCTCGGACGTCGAGGCGACCCTGAGCGGCGAGGTGACGGTCGACGGCAAAGTCGTGACCCGCGCGCGCAAGCTGCGCGCCGTGCCGGCGGACAGTTGAGCCGGCGGGTCGCCATCACCGGCGTCGGGCTCGTCACGCCCCTCGGCGTCGGGCACCGAGGAGACCTGGGCGGGCCTCGTCGAAGGCCGCTCCGCCGTCGGGCGCGATCGAGCCTACGACCCGTCCTCGCTGCTCACGCAGCTCGGCGCCGAGATGCCGGAGATCAAGCGGCAGGGACTACGTCCCGAACCGCCGCTCGCTGCGGACCATGACGCCGCAACGACCTGCTGGCGACGGTGGGCGCGGTGCTCGCCGTGCGCGACTCCGGGCTCGAGCTGACCGAGGACCCGGAGGGCCGGCACGCGCTGTTCACCGGCGTCGAACAAGGAGATCAGCGACCCGGACAGCGTGGCCGACGCGGCGGTCGCCGCCCGCGACGACGACGGCAAGGTCGACATGCGGCGCTTCGGCGAGCGAGTCGCCCGCGGAGTGCGACCCCTCTTCTTCATCGAGGGCCTGCAGGGCAGCCTCGCTGTTCTACATCTCGGAGGCCTACGGCCTGAAGGGCGCCAACACCTACTTCGCGGGCACCGCCGAGGCCGGGGCTGACGGCGATCGGCCGCGCCTACCGGGCCATCCGCCGCGGCGAGGCGGACGTGGCGGTCGCGGGCGGCTTCGACGACCGCCGATCTCCTGGTGGCACATGGCGAAGCTCGACACCCTCGGCATCCTGACCCGCCGCAACGAGCTCGGCTCCGGCGCGTGCGCGCCCTTCGACCGCGACCGCGACGGCACCGTGATGGGCGAGGGCGCGGCCTTCATCGTGCTCGAGGACCTCGAGTCGGCGCAGGCGCGCGGCGCCGCGCGTCTACTGCCGAGGTCGTCGGCTTCGGCTGCGGCTACGGACACCGGTCACCTGGTCACGCCCGACCCCGGCGGGCGCGGCGTGCGGCTCGCCGTCGAATCGCGCCCTGCGCGAGGCCGGCGACCGACTCCGCGAGCGTCGGCTACGTGGCCGCGCACGGCAGCGGCGCGCAAGCTCGGCGACCAGAGCGAGGCGCGCGCGCTGAGCGCTCGCTCGACGGACGGCGCCGCCGTCGAGCAGCGTCAAGGCGGCGACCGGGCACCTGTTCGGCGGCGCCGGGGCGCTCAACGCGAGCGTGGCGGCGCTCGCCATCGCACTCGGGCGCGCTCCCGCCGACACTGAACCTGGAGCAGCCTGGACCCCGCGTGCGACGGCGTCGACTGGGTCACGAACGAGGCGCGGGAGGCGCAGGTCGAGCGATGCGCTCGCGCTCGCCCGCGGCCTCGAGGGACAGAACGTGGCGCTCGCGCTGCGCACGAGTCTGAGGAGGAACCGGCATGGACCAGATGAAAGCCAACCGAGTCGTCGTCACCGGCATGGGCGCCATCACACCCCAGGGCGCCACGCTGGAGGACTACTGGGACGGCGTGCGCGACGGCCGCGTGGCGATCCGCAAGGTCAAGCACCTGCCGATGGACGGCTTCCGCACCGAGATCGGCGGGCGAGGTGCAGGTCGACGCCCCGGCGCGAGCACGAGTACCTCCACCCGGACGGCTTCCACGACCGCGCGATCGACTTCGCGCTGCAGGCCGCCGAGGAGGCGATGAAGAGCTGCGGCGTGGGCGTGGGGCCGGTGCCCCGCCGAGCGCTGGGGCGTCGTGATCGGCACCTGCAACGCCGGGCCTGCTGCGCGGGCGAGGAATGGTACGATGCAGGCGTGAGAAGGGCGAGAGCCCCGACCCGCGGCTCGTGCTGCTGGTGCCGCCGCAGGCGATGGCCGAGGCGCTCTGCCGGCGCCTTCAACATGAAGGGTCCCGTGCTGTCGGTCGACACCGCCTGCGCGGCCAGCGCGAACGCGATCGGCTACGCCTCGGAGCTGATCCGCGACGGTCACGCCGACGCGGTGCTCACCGGCGGCACCGACGCGCTTCTCGGACATCCTCATCGCCGGCTTCAACTCGCTCGAGTCGCTGTCGCCCGAGCCGGCGGCCCCGTACTCGATCGACCGCAAGGGGCTCTCGCTCGGCGAGGGCAGCGGCATGCTCGTGCTGATGCGGGAGGACGTCGCCGAGGAGCAGGGCGCTGCCCGATCCTGGCCGAGATCGTGGGCTACGGCCTCTCGGCGGACGGCTATCACCCGACCGCCCCCCATCCCGAGGGCAAGGGCGCCTCGCGGGCGATCAAGACGCGCGCCTCAAGCAGGCCGGCATCTCGCCCGACCAGGTCAACTACGTCAACAGCCACGGCACCGGTACGGCCAAGAACGACCCCGCCGAGACCGCGGCCACGAAGGTCGGCCTCGGCGAGGAGGCGGCGCGTACAAGGTCGCGGTCAGCAGCACCAAGTCGATGATCGGCCACCTGCTCGGCGGCGCGGGCGCGGTCGAGGCGATCGTCACCGTGAAGGCGCTCGAGGACCAGGTCGCCCCGCCGACCGCGAACTTCACGGAGGCCGACCCCGAGTGCGACCTCGACTACGTGCCGAACGAGCCGCGCGAGGCGAAGTCGACGTCGCACTCTCGAACAACTTCGCCTTCGGCGGCGCGAACGCCTCGCGTCCTGTTCACGCGCGCGGGCGCGCGCGACGGAGGCGCCGCCCCGGCCCGATCGCGACCGGGTGGTCATCACCGGCCTCGCCGCGCCTGACCTCGGCCGGCACGGACCTCGACGACGCTCTGGGAGGCCTACAGGTCCGGCCGCGGACTGCACGAGCGACGAGGACGGCGTGCGCGTCGGCCGCGTCGAGCTCGACTGCCTCGCGACTTCCTCGACGCCCAAGGAGCGCAAGCGCGTCGACCGGCTGGGGGTCTTCTCGATAATCGCCTCGCGGCTCGTCGCTCGAGGACGCCGGCCTCGAGCTGACCGACGAGAACCGCAACCGCGTGGGCGCCATCCTCGGCACCGGCGTCGGGCCGATGGAGAGCATGGAGGACTTCGCCGTAGCCGGTCATCGACGAAGGCGCCAACGGCGCCAACCCGGCGCATCTTCCCCAACACCGTCTACAACGCCGCCGCCGGCCAGGTCGCGATCAAGGTGGGCGCCATCGGGCCCACCTCCACCGTCACGGCCGGGCACGCCGCCGGCGCCTCGTCGCTGTGCTACGGCGTGGACCTGGCGGGCGCCGACCACGCCGACGCGTCATCTGCCTGGGCGCCGACGCGCTCACCGACACGGTCATCGCCGCCTACAGGGAGCTCGGGGTGCTGAGCGACGCGGCGCCCGCCGAGGGCGGCGGCGGCTTCGCCCTGGCCGAGGCCGGCGTGCGCGCGTGCTGGTCGAGCGGCTCGCCAAGGCCGAGCAGCGCGGCGCCCGCATCTACGGCGAGGTGCTCGGCTTCGGCATCACCTCGGACGGCACCGGGGTCGGCCGCATCGACCCCGAGGGCGAGGGCATCGAGCGCGCCATGCGCGTCGCGCTGGAGCGCGCCGGAGTGGACGCGGCCAACGTGAAGGCGGTCTGGTCGGGCGCGTCCGGGCTGAAGGTGGCGGACGAGGCCGAAGCCAAGGCCATCGAGCGGGTGCTCGACGGCGGCGCCAAGGTGATCTCTCCCAAGCTGACCCTCGGCGAGCCGATGGGCGCCGGCGCCTCGCTCTCGACGGCGCTCGCCCTGAAGGGCTGGCAGGAGGGCGACGAGGACGCAAGCCCGAAGGGGCCGGTGCTGGTGAACAGCGCCTCCCTCGGCGGAACGAACTTCTCGCTGGTCCTGGCGCCGTACGAAGGCTGAGTCGCTGGGGCTCGCTACTCGGCCACCTGCGCCGGAGGCGGCCCGCCTGGCGCTACGCCCAGCTGCTGCATCATTCCCAGCACGTCCCAGCTCGTCCACGCCTCGACGATCTTCCCGTCCGCCACGCGCGTGAGGGTCGTGCCGGTCATGGTCGCCTTCTTCCCGGTCGGCTGGAGGCCCTGGAACTCGTGCGTGTGCGTGGCAGTCGAGACGTGGCGAGACGCCACGAGGTCGCCTTCGGCGATCTGGTCCTCGATGGTCACGGTGATATCGGGAAAGCCCTCGCGCCAGCCGCGAATCACCTTCGCCGCGGGCTCGATGCCCTGCGACTCCATCGGGCCTCCGGCCGCCAGGTTGTACCAGAGGACGTGAATCTTGAAGTCGGGCGAGTAGATCTCGTACAGGTACTCGAAGTTGCCCTTGTTCCAGACCTCCTCGAAGAAGCTGCTGACGAGTGCCTTGTTGTCCTCGATCGCCATCGCTACACCTCCGCCGGGATCACGCCGAGCTGCTGAAGCATTCCGAGCGTGTCGAAGTTGTCCCACGCTTCGATGACGCGGCCATCGACGAGCCGGTTGATTGTCATGCCGTGCACGATCCCGACGTTTCCGGTCGCCGGGATATCCCCCGCCGGGGTGTGCAGCGGACCATCGTGCGTGCCTCGGGCCTCCCAGTACGTGAAGACCTTGTCCCCCTCCGCGACCAGGTGCCTGACGTCGAGATGGAGGTCGGAGAAGGCGGTACGGAACTGCATCACCGCCTCCTTTGCGCCCTCCGGGCCCTGCAACGTCAACCCGGGTGCGAGCCCGTGATCCACGAAGTCGTGATGGAAGATCTCGTCGACCACGCCGAGCTCCCCCCGTTCCAGACCTCGTGCCAGAAACGGTTCAGGATGGCCTTGTTGGATTCTTCTTCCTGGGGCATCTGGCGAGTGTAATGAGCGGGCTTCTACCTACCCTTCGCTCCACCCGAAGCGATCGTGCAGCCGGCGCAGCGGCGCCGGGGCCCACCAGTTGCGGCGGCCCAGCAGCGCCATGAGCGACGGCACGAGCAGCCCCCGGACGATCGTCGCGTCGATCAGGACAGCGAGCGCGGTGCCCACCCCGAGCTGCTTGATGTTCACCAGCTCGGAGCTGGCGAAGGCGCCGATCGCGATGCAGAAGAGCAGCGCCGCCGCCGTGACGATGCGGCCCGTGCGCTCGAGGCCCACGGCCACCGCCTCGTTGTCGGAGAAGCCGCTGTCGCGGGCCTCCTTGATCCTGGTGAGCAGGAACACCGCGTAGTCGGTCGAGAGGCCGAAGACCAGCGCGAACAGGAGGATCGGCTGCGACAGGTCGATCGCGCCGCGGCTCTCGAAGCCGAGCAGGCCCTCCAGCCGCCCGTCCTGGAAGATCAGCACGAGCAGGCCCAGGGCGGCGCTGACCGTCAGCACGTTCATGACGAGCGACTTGATCGGCAGCACCACGGAGCCGGTGAGCGGCGAACAGGATCACGAGCGTCGCGAGGCACATGATCGCGAGCGCGACGGGCATGTGAGCGGCGATGCTCGCCTTCTCGTCGATGAACTCGGCGCCGGTGCCCGTGACCTTGACCGGGAAGGGAGGACCGCGGTCGCGTACCTCGCGCACCAGGTCCAGCGAGCGCTCATCGAGGGCCCGCCGCGCGGGCAGCACCTCGATCTGCCACAGCCCGGCGCTCAGCCGTCGCGGGCGCTCGACGGCCGCCACGCCGGGAAGGCGCTCCAGCTCGCGGGCATAGCTCCGGAGCCGCGGCCCAGCGGTCGGTGGTGCCGCGACGGCCAGCTCGATTCCCTCGCTGCGGCTCTGGCCGAAGTCGGCACGGAGCGCCTCGTC
This sequence comes from uncultured Thermoleophilaceae bacterium, assembly GCA_963722705.1. GTDB lineage: Bacteria > Actinomycetota > Thermoleophilia > Solirubrobacterales > Thermoleophilaceae > JAAYBF01. The sequence goes on from CAVRNY010000002.1 coordinate 431,880, forward strand.
GACCTTGCGCGGGTTCGTGTCCTTCGGCAGCAGGCTGGCGTCCACCCCCGTGAAGTTGATCCCGAGGAACGGCAGCCCCATCAGGATCAACAGCGTGGCGGTCGCGGTCGCCACCAGCGCGGCCCGTCGCATGACGAACTGAGAGAGGCGGTACCAGAAGCCCGCACGCTCCTGACGGGCGGTCCGCTCGGTGGCGCGCTGCCAGCGCTGCGGCGCCAGGGCGTTCACGCGCGTGCCGAGCAGGCCGAGGAGCGCGGTCAGCGGCACCATCGCCGTGACGACGGCCAGCAGCGCGCAAGCGGCGCCGCCGATGCCCATCGAGAACAGGAAGCGCTGTGGGAAGACCAAGAGCGCCCCGAGCGCGACGGCCACGGTGAGCCCGCTGAAGATGATCGTCCGGCCGGCCGTTTGCAGCGTCCGGCGCAGCGCCTCGACGCCGGGGCCCGAGCGCACCAGCTCCTCCCGGTAGCGCGAGACCATGAACAGGCTGTAGTCGATGGCAAGGCCGAGGCCGAGGCCGATCACCATGTTCAGGGCGAAGATCGAGAGCGGCGTGATCGCGTTGATCGCCCGCAGCGCGAGGAAGGTCGCGAAGATCGTGATGATGCCGACGAACAGCGGCAACAACGCCGCCACGAATCCGCGGAAGACGAACAGCGAGACGATGAAGAGCAGCGGGAACGCCATCGCCTCGGCCTTCGCGAGGTCCTCGCCCACCTGCTCGCCGATCGTGTGCCCGGTGACCTCGTCGCCGCCCACGAGCACACCCGGCTCCTCCTCCAGCTCCACCCTCAGCCGCTCGGCGGCGTCCTCGACATCGGCGTCGTCGACGTCCTTGAAGGTTGCCGCGATGAACGTGTCGGTTCGATCGCGCGACACGAATGCGGCGATTGCGCGTGTTGTAGAACGTCTGCACGCGGGCGACCGCGGGTTCGCGCCGGATCTCCCGTGCCAGGCCCTGCACCTTGGCGCGCACCTCCGGATTGGACACCCCTTCATCGGAGCGGACCAGCGCGATCAGGCCCGGGCCCGTGGCGGTTCCCGTGGCCTCCTCGATCTGGTCCCTGGCCTGGGAGCTCTCGGAGCCGGGATCGGGCCGGGGGTCGCTCGTGAGGATGCCGGCGACCGGGCCACCGACAGCGGCGGCGAATAGCAGGAACACGAGCGTCCCGAGGAGGACCCGCTTCGGGCGTGCATGCCCGATGCGCGCCAGCCGACCGAGCAGGCCGACCTCCTCCACCGCGGGCGCGGGGGCACGCACTGAGAGCGTCGTGCCGCCCATCTCGATGGTGTCGCCGGGCCCGGCGATCGTGGGCGCTTCGATCCTGTGCCCGTTCACCAACGTGCCGTTCGTCGAGCCCAGGTCCTCGACCAGCAGGCGCCCGTCGTCGAAGCGGGAGATCCTGGTGTGGGACCGGGAAAGCTCCGGGTCGTCGCCGAGCCGGCCCTCCCCCGCCTCGTCCCGCCCGAACGTCAGGGCCTCACCCTCGCGCAGCAGGCGGCCGCCTTCGGCGGGCCCGGCCACGACCTCGAGCCAGAGCCGCTCCACCGGAGCTAGCTGGTGGTCCTGGCGGCGACGGGCTTGTGGCCCTCGCGCAGCTCGCCCTCGATCTCCTTCGGCATCACGCGAGAGATGATCCGCTTGACGATCTGGTCGCGCGCCCGGCAGGCGACGGGGTTGCTCCAAGCGCCGATGTTGCTGTTGCGCTTCGCCGCCTTCTGGACCTTGGTGGTCTCGGGCTTGCGCCGCTCCTCGAAGCTGCGCACAGCCGAGAGCACTGCGCTGTGGTCTTTGAGCGTCTCCTGCGAGCCGACGCACGCCGCCAGCACCACGCTGTCCTCGAGCGCCTCACCGGCGCCGCGGCCGCCGGTCGGGGGAGTGGCGTGTGCAGCATCGCCGATGAGAACAACCCTGCCGTCGCTCCAGCTCTCCATCGGCTGCAGGGCCTCGATGCCCACGCGCGAGATCGCCTCCTCCGGGGTCGAGTCGATCAGCTCTGGCACGAAGTCGGGGAAATCCTTGAAGCGCTCGAGCGCGGCGCGCTTGGGGCCGTCCGGATCGGTCTCGTCCTCGGGCATGATGAGCACGCCGAACCAGTAGGTCCAGCCGCCGCCCGCGTAACTGCACCCGAAGCGATCCCCCGGGCCCCAGACGAACGTGAATCTGTCCGGTGGCAGCGGCGACTCCCTCTGCACGAGCGCGCGCCGGTACTGGTAGCCCTGATACTCGGGCGAGACGCCCGGGGCGATGTGCGCTCGCATATCGGAGTGGAGCCCGTCGGCAGCGATCAGCAGGGCTCCACGCTCCTCCCGCCCGTCGGCGAACCGGGCGGTTACGCCCGATTCGTCCTGTTCATAGCCGATGCACGTGGAGTCGAACCGAGCGATCCCGTCCTCCAGGGCGTCCGCCAACACCCTGAGCAGCTCCGGCCGCCTGATCATCAGCGGGGCCCTGGCGGAGTGCTTGCGTGCCAGCTCGGCCGACGGGATCTCGAGCAGGGTCCGGCCGCGCGACGAGCGGATCTCGAGAGTGTCGTTCGTGGAGCCCACGGACTCGAGCTCGTCCGCCAGGCCGAGCTCGTCCATGGCCTGCATCCCGTTGAACCAGATGCCGAGCCCGGCGCCGACCTCCATGAACCTCGGGCTCCGCTCGAAGAGCGCGACCTCGATGCCGCGGCGGCGCAGGGCCAGAGCGGTGCTGACCCCGCCTAGACCACCGCCGACGATCAGCGCCCGCTCGTGCTCGGCCGCCATGCGTCAGCTCTGCTGTGCCTCCGCCGGCTCCCCGGCGCCGGGCGGCGCCACTCCGAGCTGCCCGAACATGCCCACCACGTCGAACTCGCCCCAGTCCGCGACGACCATGCCATCGACCACCCGCGTGATGGCGATCCCGGAGAGCGAGGCGTCCTTGCCCGTGGCCGGAACGCCCAGGAGGGGTCCCGTGTGCTTGCCCCTGCCCGTGAAGCGGGTGGCCACACGGGTGCCCTCGGCGTGCTGGGCGTGGATCTCGAGCACCATGTCGGGCACGCCGTCGCGCCATTCCGCCACGAGCCGCTTGACGCCCTCCGGGCCACGCGTGCCGCCGCCGGGAGCGTGCCCGACGAAGTCCTGGGCGAACAGCTCGTCCGCCACCTCGAGCTTGCCCTCCGTCCAGAGCTCGTCATAGAAGCGCCGCACCACCGTCTTGGCCTCCTCGCCGTCGGCGCGGGCGTCGGCCTCGGCGTCGAAGGCCCGGGGCTCCGCCGGCTCGCCGTTCTCGGCGCCCGGCGGGAGCGGGATCACCCCGAGCTGCATCATCATCCCGGCCGCGTCCCAGCAGGTCCACGCCTCGGCGATCTGCTCGTCGGGCACGCGGGTGATGGTTATGCCGCTGATGATGCCGCCCTTGTTGGTGGCGGGAATGCCCATGAAATCCTTGGTGTGCGTGCCCGTGGCGGCGTGACGGGTGGCAACGAAGTCGCCCTCGCAGACCTGCTCCTCGACGGTCACGTGCATGTCCGGGAAGCCGTCGAGCCAGCGCCCGATCACCTCCTTCGCGGTCTTCCGGCCCTCCGCCGTGCCCGACCCGCCCAGCGAGGTGTTCTGCCAGAGGGCGTTCAGGACGAAGTCCTCCTTGTAGACCTCGTCGATGTGGTCGAGGTTGCCCTTGTTCCAGACCTCTTCGAAGAAGGCCCTGACGGTCTCCTTCTTCTGATCCCGCTCGCTCATCGCGTACACCTTTCAATCGAGTCCCGGCCGGCAGCGGCGCGATCATCTCAGGTGCGGGCCAGCAAGATCAAGGGGCGGGCTTGAACCTCCGGCCGGACTCGGCATAGGGTAGCCCGGGTCGCCGATGGCTCTCTACACGCCCGAAAACCGCAAGTGGTGGACCCTGGCGACCGTGGCGATCGGCGTGTTCATGATCATGCTCGATACCACGGTCGTGAACGTCGCCCTGCCCGCGATCCAGGAGGACTTCGGGGACCTCGAGGTCACGACGTCGGACCTCGAGTGGATCATCAACTCCTACACGCTCACCTTCGCCGTGCTGATGCTGCTCGGCGGCAAGCTGGCGGATCTGTTCGGCAGGAAGAAGGTGTTCATCATCGGGCTCGTGCTGTTCGTGGGGGCCTCGGTGGCGTGCGGGCTCGCCCAGAACATCAACTTCCTGATCGGCGCGCGCGCCGTGCAGGGCGTGGGCGGCGCGCTCATCAACCCGGCGAGCCTGTCGCTCATCACCGCGAGCTTTGCGCCCGCGGAGCGCGGCACCGCGATCGGCATCTGGGCGGGCATCATCGGCCTCGGGGTTGCCACCGGCCCGCTCGTGGGCGGGGTGCTCACCGAGGAGATCGACTGGAGCTGGATCTTCTTCATCAACGTCCCGTTCGCGGTGGCCGCCGTGATCGCCACGCTGCTCATCGTCGAGGAGTCGCGCGACGAGTCGCTCGAGCGCAGCTTCGACATCCCGGGACTAGTGACCTCGGGCCTCGGGCTCTTCGCGATCACCTTCGCCTTGATCGAGGCGAACAACTACGGCTGGGGCGACCCCCTCATCATCGGCCTCCTGATCGCGGGCGTGCTCCTGCTTACGGCCTTCATCCTGGTGGAGCGGAGGACGCGGCTGCCCATCGTCGACCTCACGCTGTTCCGCAGCCGAACCTTCACGGGCGCCAACCTGGCGGCGCTGCTAATGGGCTTCATCATGGTCGGGCTGCTGTTCTTCGGGTCGCTCTTCCTCCAGGACGTGCTCGGCTACACCGCGACCGAGACCGGCCTGGCGTTCCTGCCGATGACGTGCACGGTGATGTTCTCCGCGCCGTTCGCCGGCAAGCTCACCGACCGCATCGGGCCCCGCTGGATCATCACCTTCGGCCTGGTGTTGCTCGTGATCTGCTGCCTGCTGCTCGCCCAGCTCAGCTTCGCGTCCGACTTCTGGGACCTCGTGCTGCCGTTCGTGCTCGGTGGGATGGGGATCGCCTTCGTGCTCACGTCGCTGACCACCGCCGGACTGGCGGGCGTCCCGGTGCAGAAGGCGGGGGTGGGCTCGGCCATCATCAACTCGATCCGGCAGGTCGGCGGCTCGCTCAGCCTGGCGGTGCTCGGCGCCATCACGGCCGCCGAGACGACCAGATCGCTGCTCGAGGGCCAGACCGAGCCCGATGCCTTCGTCGACGGCTTCCAGCTCATCATGTACGCGTCCGCCGCCGTTGCGCTCGTGGGCGCCGTCCTCGCGGCCTTACTCATTGCGAGGGGAGTCCTGGCGGTCTCCCCGGCAGCCGCCCCGGCCCCGGCGCCGGCGGGCGCGGCTCCCGCGATGGCGGCCCCCGCCGTCGCGCCTCAGCCGCAGCGCGCCGGCGGCTGGGCGATCGCCGTGCCGGAGTCGGCCGGGAAGAGCGTGCTGCAGGCCAGACCTCGCATACAGCCGTCCCTTCCGGTCGGCCAGCTCGAGCTGCGGGTCACCGGAGGGCGGGCCGCGGGAACCCTGCTCGCGGTCGGCCACGAGCCGCTGCTGATCGGGCGGACCGGCGAAGGCGACGGAAAGCTCGGCGACGACAGCGAGCTGTCGCGCCGGCACGCATTGGTCTCGAGGCACGACGGCCGTCTCGTCATCGAGGACCTCGGCTCCACCAACGGCACCTTCGTCAACGGCTACAGGATCGTCTCGCCGACCCTGGTCCAGCCGGGCGACTCGGTCAGCATCGGCGACAGCGAGCTCGTGGTGCAGGCTCCGGAGCCGGCGGCACCGTCGCTCGGGTTGGAGGTCATGGCGGGGCCGGCCGCCGGCACGCGCATCGCGATCGGGCCCGAGCCCATGGTCTTTGGCCGCACCGAGGACGACCCGGGGAAGCTCGGCGACGACTCCGAGCTCTCGCGCCGGCACGCGCAGGTCTCCCGCCGCGGCCCGCAGCTCGTGATCGAGGATCTCGGCTCCACCAACGGCACGTTCGTAAACGGCCGGGAGATCAGCTCGGCGACGACCATCGACGCCGGCGACTCGTTCAGCCTCGGCGGCAGCGAGCTGACCGTGCAGGCGCTCGAGCAGCCGGCCGAGGAGCCAGCGGCGGCGCCCGCCCGGCAAGCCGAGCCGATGGGCGTCGCGGCACCCGCCGATGTGGGGCTGCGCGTGGCCACGGGTCCCGCCGCGGGAAGCCTGATCTCGGTGGGCTACGAGCCGTTCGTGATGGGTCGGTCCGAGCCCGGAATTGGACGGCTGGGCGACGACAGCGAGCTCTCGCGGCGGCACGCCGCCATCACGCGGCTCGACGAGGAGCGGCTGCTGATCGAGGATCTCGGGTCCACCAACGGCACGTTCGTGAACGGCCAGCAGATCGCAGCGCCCAACCTGATCGGTGTTGGCGACTCGGTCGAGGTCGGAGCCACCACCCTCGAGATCATCGACGCACGGGCACACCCACGATGAACGCGCGTCTCGCCTGCTGCCTGCTCCTCGCCTTCTCCCTGCCGGCACTGGCGGCCTGCGGCGGCGAGGGGGAGATCACCGACCCCAAGCTCATCGCCGAGCTCGACGCCGTGCGGACGGCGACCGCCAAGTACAAGGATGTGAAGACGGCGGTGGCCGACGGCTACAAGGAGACGCCGGCGTGCCTCACCTCACCCAACGGCGACGGCTCTATGGGGATCCACTACAGCAACGCCAAGCTGCAGAGGGACCCGAAGGTGATCACGACCAAGCCGGAGCTGCTGCTCTACGAGCCGGGGCCGCGGGGCAAGCGCACGCTCACGGGCGTCGAGTACTTCATCAAGGACGTCGGCCAGGCGCCGCCCGAGATTCCGTTCGGGCACGTCGACGGGCCGATGAGGGGGCAATTCCCCGGCCAGCCGGCCAACTTCAACCTCCACGTCTGGCTGCACAAGCGGAATCCCGAAGGGGTGTTCGAGATCTGGAATCCGGACGTGCGCTGCTGAGGTGCCGCGGGAACCCTGATCCTCAGGAGAGGAGCAGGATGACGATGACCACGAGGAGCACGACGATGATCGCGCCCATGACGATCATCGGCGCCTTGCCCGGAGGCTGAGCGGGGGCCTCCGCAGGCGGAGCCGCCTCGGGGGGGCCCTGCTGCGGGATCTTCCGCGGGGCCGTCACGTCGGGCGCCGGGGGACCCTGCTGCGGGATCCGGCGGGGCGCCGTCACGTCGGGGACCGGCGGCCCCTGCTCGATCTTCCGCGGCGCCGTCACGTCGGGGACCGGCGGCTGCTGCGGGATCTTCCGCGGGGCCGTGACGTCGGGCGCGGGCGGCTGCTGCGGGATCTTCCGCGGGGCCGTGACATCGGGCGCCGGGGGACCCTGCGCGACCTTGCGCGGCGCGGTCACGTCGGGCACGGGCGGCGGCTCGCTGGGAGGCTCCTGTGGCGGGGCGCCTTCGTCCGGCGGCGGCGCCGGCGGCGGCACCGCCTGCGGAACCGTGAGCTGGGGGTCCTGCTGGATCTGCCGCGGGGCGGTCAGGTCGGGATCGGCCACGGGCGCCTCGGAGGGCTCCGGCTGCGGGGCGGGCAGCGCCAGCTCCACCGCGATCTCGATCGTTCCCACCCGAAGCGTGCCGTTCTCGGTGACCGCGGTCACCCCCTCGATGCGCTCCCCGTTCACGAAGGTCCCGTTCATGGAGCCCAGATCCTCGGCCTCGATGCCGCGCTCGATCGGGCGGACCACCGCGTGGCGGCGCGAGAGCTCGGGGTCAGAGATGACGAGATCGGCGTCTTCGCGCCCGATCACGACCTCGCCGTCGACTTCCAGCGATTGCCCTTCCGAGGGGCCTGAAATCACTTTGAGAGTGCGCGTACGGCCAGCCTATTCAAGCCTGTGACGGCGAGTCAACCGCGCATATGCAGGTGCGTTATGTTGGCGCCTGAAGCACGGGACGACCAACCGAGGAGAGCGAACGTGGGCAAGATCGCCTTTCTGTTTCCCGGCCAGGGCTCGCAGCGCGTCGGCATGGGGTCCGACCTGCTGGACGCGCGCCCCGAGCTGTTCGAGCGCTACGTCGACAAGGCGGGCGAGGTCGCCGGCCTTCCCCTGCGGCAGCTCTGCCTCGAGGGGCCGATCGAGGAGCTGACCCGCACCGAGGTCGCCCAGCCGGCGCTGTTCGCCCTCTCGCTGGCGGTCACGGAGCTGGCGCGAGAGGCCGAGATCAGCCCCGACTTCGTGGCCGGCCACAGCCTCGGCGAGTACACGGCGGCGGTCGTGTCGGGCGCGATCGACGCCGAGAACGGCATGCGTCTCGTCGCCAAGCGCGGACAGCTGATGGCCAACATCCAGTCGGAGCGCCCGGGAGCCATGGGAGCCATCATCGGGCTCCCGGCGGACAAGGTGCGCGAGCTGTGCGACGAAGCCTCCGAGGCGGGCTCGGTGGCGCCGGCCAACTTCAACACGCCCACCCAGATCATCGTCTCCGGCGAGGAGGCGCCCGTTCTCAAGGTGATCGAGCTGGCCGAGCAGGCGGGCGCCGACAAGGCGCTCCGGCTCCAGGTGGGCGCCGCCTTCCACAGCGAGCTGATGGAGCCGGTCCAGAAGGAGCTCGGCGCGGCCATGGAGACGCTTGACTGGCGCGACCCCGAGACGCCGCTCGTCTCGAACGCCTCGGGCAAGCTCGTGTCGTCGGGCGCGGAGGCGAATCAGGCGCTGGTGGCCCAGATAGCCAGCCCCGTGCTCTGGGTCGACTGCGTGGAGACGATGGTGGAGAACGGCGCCGACAGCTTCCTCGAGCTCGGCTCGGGCCGCACGCTCGGGGGCCTGGTGCGCCAGATCAACCCCGACGTCGACACCTTCTCCGCCGACTCGCCGAAGAAGCTCGCCAAGTTCGCGGAGCGCAACGCGGTGGGGTAGCGCGGGCCCGCCGCCTCAGGTCGGCGGCCGGTCCTCGTGGCTGAATCCGAGCGGGCCCCAGCCGGCGCTGACGGACGCCTTGTCGGCGGCATTCAGGCCTGAGACGAGCACCCGTAGCGAGGAGGCCCCGGGCTGCGTCCAGTGCCCCGCGAGGAAGAGCCCGTCGATCGGGGGCTCGTTGGGCGAGCGCCTGCCGCCGCTCTGGTTGGGGGTGCTCTCCCAGCCGTAGATGGCCCCCTGCTGGTTGCGGGTGTAGTTCTGGAAGGTCTCGGGGGTGGCCGTCTCGGAGAAGGTGAGCGAGTCACCCAGCCCCGGAACCACCTGCTCGAACGCCTCGAGCATCTGCGCCGTGAAGGGCTCCACCGCGTCCTCCCAAGGCGCGTGGGCCTCGTAGCTGGCGAGCGAGGACATGATCGCGATGTGCTCCCCTTCGGGCGCCAGCGAGGGGTCCTCGATGGTCGGAAAGGCCATCCACATGCCCCCCGGCCGGCCCTCCTGGATGTCGCTCCAGGCGCGGTCGTGATCGTAGTGGAGGGCCGTGAACACCTCGCTCGCGACGCCCGCCTCGCGCGGGTCCAGGCTCGTCCCCGCGGTGATCACGAACGCGGAGCTCGACGGCTTCATTCGCCTGAGGCGCTTGAAGAGGCGCGGGGGCAGGTGCTCCTCGCCCACCAGGTCCTCGAACGTGTGGCGCGCGTCGGCGTTCGAGATCACCACTGGCGCGCGCACGACGGTGCCGCCCGCCAGCTCCACCCCGGCCACGTGACCGTCCTCCACGAGCACGCGCTCCACGGCCGAGTCCACCGCCAGCTCGCCGCCGTCGCGCTCGAGCGCGGCCACCAGGCCGTCGACCATGGACTGGAACCCGCCCACGCAGAAGTAGCTTCCCTCGGCCTCCATGATCGCGGCCAGGGCGAACGTCACGAACGAGAGCCGTGAAGGCGGGCTCCCGAGGTGCGGCCACAGGGCCGTGCACGCGGCCTTCGCCTCGGGGTCGACGAGGTACTCGTCCAGCACCTCCGTGACCGTCGAGCGCAGGTGCCCGAACAGCGTTGGAAAGCGCTTGGCGGCCTCGTCCAGCTCCCCCAGGCCGAGGGACGGAGGGAGCTCGTGGTTCTCCTTGTGCACCCGGCGGCAGACATCGAAGAAGTCCCGGAGGCGGTCGGCCTCGTCCGGAAACGCCTCGCAATGGGCGTCCACATAGGCGTCGAACCCGAACGGCAGATGCATCGAACGGTCCGGGAAGACCGCCTGGTAGTGCGACGAGAGCTGTCGCAGCTCCACCCGGTCGTCGACGCCCAGGAAGCTCAGGATCGCGTACGGCAGCCCTCCCCGATGCCCCTGGGGCATCCTGTGGACCGCCGGATCGAGAATGTAGTCGCCCTTCCTGAAGCAGGCCGTGTAGCCCCCGGGGCTCCCCGCCTGTTCGGCGATCAGGACCGAGCGGCCGGCCCTGGCCAGGAGCGCGCCGGCGCTCAGGCCCCCCAGCCCGCTGCCGATGACGACGGCGTCGTACTCGTCGCCGCTCGGCGGCCCGCCCGTCAAACCGGCTGGACGATCTCGTCGAGCATCATGTTCTCGAGGCCCGGCGCCCGGCTCCTGGCCTCGTCGAGCGTGAGGCCCTTCTCCTCGTCGAAGAGCCCGTCCTTCTCCCACCTCTCCGGCTGGAGGCTGATCGCGGCGGGGTTGATCTTGGTGCTCTCGTCGATGTCGCCGCCGTTCGGGAGCATCTCCGCGGCCTTGTGGAAGATCACCACGGCCACTCCCTCGAGCAGGTCGGCGTTCTCCGAGATCCTCCGCTTGAGCGTGTCGTCGTCGAGGTCGCGTCCCATGTCGAGGTGCATCTCCCAGAAGCCCTCGAAGCTGCGGTTGGCGATGAAGGCGTCGCGCCACTCCCTCTGGCCGAGGCCGTGCCAGTCCCGGAAGAGCTGCTCGATGCGGCCGCCGATCCCGAAGATCCTCCGGACGTCGCCCTGCACCTCCTTCGGGAAGTCGACGTCCGTGAGCTTGCCGCGGAAGAAGGGCAGCGAGACCGTGGCCCAGTAGGCGGCGAACTCCCACAGGAGCTTCGCGGTCATGACCTGGGCGTTGCCGAACAGCTGGTAGTGGTCGTTGTAGGTGCCCATGACCGCCGTCTCGAATGCACTGATGTACGCGGCGTTGAAGCTGAGCACGCGCCGGCGCACGTCCTCGCCCGTCGAGGTCGCGCGTGACCAGGTCGGTGATGAAGGTGTTCGCCAGGGCGATGAAGTCCGAGCCGGGCGAGTAGAACGGGTCGAGGAACGCGCCGGCCTCGCCGGTGATCCGGCACCAGCGGTCCGGCGAGAAGACGCGCTTGCAGCCGTAGGAGAAGTCCTCGACCTTGAGGAAGTCCTCGATGTCGTCGCGTCGCGCCGTCGATTTCAGCGGCGAGCTGGGGCTCGTGCGCGGCGCAGCCAGTCGATGGCGGCGTCGAGCGTCGTGATCTCGTCGAACGGGTGGAAGCGCGGGTCGGCCACGATCCCGATCGAGATCGGCCCCGAGGAGAGCGGGATCAGCCAGACCCAGTAGCCCTCGCCCATCAGGTGGTTGGTGCAGAGCTTGCGCACGCCGCGCTCCGCCATGCGCGCGAACCAGGACTCGTCGTCGTCGCACCCACTCCTCGATGTCGAGCCGTCCGCGAGCCGGAGCCAGGCCGAGTTGATGTTGTGGTCGCCGTGCTCCTCGAGGCCCGAGCTTCTTCTTGAGCGAGTGGCGCGCGCCCGCTCGCGTCCACGACCCAGCGCGCCTTGACCGTCGGAGGTCTCGCCCGCCGCGCGTGACGGTGACCTTGTGGTCGCCGTCGCCGAGCTCGACGTCCTCCACCGCGGCAGTCGTCGAAGAAGTCCGCGCCCAGCTCCAGGGCACGCTCCGCCAGGGCAGTTCTCGAAGCGGCCGCGGTCGAGCTGGTAGCGAGGGCACCGGCGGCAGCGCCACGGCGCCCCACTCGACCCGCTTCGAGATGTCGGAGTTGTCGCCCGCGGGGAAGAAGAACCGCAGGCCGGCCTTCTCCAGCTGCTCGGCGTCGAGGTGGTCCTTCATGCCGACCACGTCGGCGAAGTAGTGTGCGCTCATCTCGACGGTGGACTCGCCGACCTTGAAGGCCGCCTCCGGGGCGGGCCCTCGGCGCTTCTCCGCTACGAAGACCGACGTCTCAGGGCGGTCGCGCTTGAGCTGGATGGCGAGCGTGAGGCCGGCCAGGCCGCCTCCGAGGATTGCCACGTCGTACTGGTCCTCGGGCTTGCCGCCCTCTCGAAGTGCGGGTTCAGCCATGCGTTTTGGAGCTCCTTGTCCGATACCTCGGTTGCGGAGCCAGCATCTCAACTCTGCCGCGCCGCAGTCAACCTCGCATTGACTTGACCCTCTCGGCTCGGAGAGGATGACGGCGTGAAGCAGGTCCGCATGCTCTCGACGGGCTCGTACCTTCCCGGCGAGCCGATCACGAACGAGGAGGTCGAGCGTCATGCCGGCGGCCTCCCCGACGAGATCCTCGAGGGGATCCAGGTCAAGACGCGGCACTGGATCGCCGACCCCGAGACCGGCGCGCAGCGGGAGAGCAACTCCGACATGGCCCACAAGGCGGCCGCTGAGGCGCTCGAGCTGGCGGGGCTCGAGGCGGCCGACGTGGACCTGCTGGTCGTATCGACCGCGAGCCCCGAGTACCACCTGCCCCCCACCGCCACCTTCGTCCAGGAGAAGCTGGGGCTCGAGCGCTGCGCCACCACGGACATCCGCTCGGGCTGCGCCGGCGCGGTCGAGGCGCTCGACCTGGCGCGGCATCACCTCGAGCGGGGCGACTACCGCACCGCCGTCGTGATCGGCGTGCGAGGCGATCTCGCCGCTGATCGTGCCGGTGTTCCTCGGCCGCGAGGCCGACAAGGTGCGCATGCGCGACCGGCTCGGCATCTACAGCTTCGGCGACGGCGCCGGGGCGATGGTGCTCCAGGCCGCCGAGGAGAGCGAGGACGGCTTCCTCGGCGCCGCGGCGATCGCCTGCATGGGGGGCGGGCGGAAGGTGGGCATGCAGGTGATCGGCGGCGGCACCCACGCTCCGATCCACGAGCAGCTCGACGCGAAGCGCCTGGTCGAGATGAAGGTGGACGTGATCGAGAGCGGACGTCACACGCCGTACGTCCTCACCGAGGGCATGAAGGAGACCGTCGATCGCGCCGGGGTCGATGCCGGGTCGGTCGATCTGTGTGTGATCCCGGAGGGAAACGCCGCCTATATGACCGACGAGCTGCGCGAGGCCGGGCTCCTGACCGACGAGTGGAACGCCCTCGAGCCGAAGATCTTCGAGAACCTCACGATGGTGGGGGCGACGGGATCGGCGGCGGTCGCCGCTGGCCCTCGACTACGCCTGGAAGACCGGCGCCGTAAAGCAGGGGGACAGGGTGATGGTGCTGGCGATCGAGACGAGCAAGTGGAAGTACGGCGGAATGGTGCTTTCCCTGGACCGCCGAGCCGGTGCCGGCGGACCGCACGGATCTCTCACAGGTAGCCGGAGCCTCCGCCTGAGAAAGGAGATGCCCAGTGTCTGAGCGATCGGAGACAGACGCGCCGGTCAAGGAGTCGCGGACGGAGCGCAACAAGGAGATCGTCCGGCTCTTCATCACGGAGGGCCAGAACGCCCACAGCCACGAACGGGCGGAGGAGCTGTCGACGCCCGACCTCGTCCTCCACCATCCGGCGATGCGCGAGCCGGCGCGAGGTCACGAGACCCTGCGGATGATGGGCGACGAGCTCTGGATCGCGTTTCCCGACTTCCGGTTCGAGATCGAGGACATGGTTGCCGAGGGCGATCGGGTGGCGGTCCGCTTCACCGCTCACGCCACCAACGAGGGGCCACTCGGCCCCGGCAAGCAGGTCTCGGGGAACCGCATGGCGCAACCGGGCATGACGGTGTACCGGCTGACCGAGGACGGCAAGATCGCCGAGGGATGGATCCAGGAGGACATCTACGGCATGCTGGAGCAGCTCAAGCTGATCCCCGGCACCCCGAGGGTCCTCTACTGGCTCAAGAGGCTCGGCATCATCCGCGTGCTCCAGAAGCTGGGCAAGGTTCCGCGCGAAGGCGAAGAGACGACGCTGAAATGAGCTCCGAGGACAACAAGCAGCTGCTCGAGCGCCTGTTCGAGGAGGTGTGGCGAGCCGGCACGCTGTCGGTGGCGGACGAGCTGCTGGCGCCCGACTACACCGCGGCCGCCCCCGGCGACACGGAGATCCGCGGGGCCGAGGGCCTCAAGGCCCTGGTGACCGACTACCGCACGGGCTTTCCCGACCTCGAAGTCACGGTCAACCGCCATCTCGCAGAGGGTGACCGGGTCGTGACCGAGTACTGGATGAAGGCCACGCACACGGGCACGTGGTCCGGCGTTCGCGCCACCCGGAAGGCGATCGACCTCGGAGGGTGCGCCTTCTCGCAGGTGACGGACGGCCGGATAGTGCGGCAGTGGTACGAGTGGGACCGCCGCGCGATCCTCGAGCAGGTTGGGATCATGCCCGGCGTCTGAGCCGGGCTCAGCGGCCCGCTACGCCGGCCCCAGGAACCGGTACCCCCCACCGAAGAACATCAGCGGCTCGACGTCGTCGTCGAAGCCCAGCGCCAGCACCTCGCCGATGAACAGCTCGTGGTCCCCGGCCTCGCGGGCCTCGTGCAGCCGGCAGTCGAGGAATCCCGCCACGCCGTCGAGTATCGGTGAGCCGCTGGCCTCCGTACGGTGGGGCACGTCCCTGAAGGCGTCGCGGCCGCGGGGGCGGTCCTTGGAAGAGAAGTACCGGGACAGTGGCTCCTGGTCCGACCCCAGGATGTTCACCGCGTAGACGCCGTTGGCGCGGAGGTGCTCGCTCCCGTCGGTCCCGGAGATCGCGCACACCAGCACCAGCGGAGGGTCGAGCGAGACCGACGTGAAGGCGTTCGCGGTCATCCCGTAGGCGTGGTCCTCGCCGCGGGTGGTGACCACGGTCACGCCGGTGGCGAACGCGCCCACCGCGGCGCGGAACTCCTTGCCGGTGAACGCCTGTGCGACAGCGGTGGACGACTCCATCGGCCGCTAGCCGCCCGCCCCGAGCGACTCCAGGCGGGCCTGGATCAGACGGTCGAAATCGGCGGTGGTCCCGAGCGACTGGGCGACGATGCCGCGGAAGGTGTCGTGCTCGATCGCGAGCAGAGTGCTGCGCTCGGTGGCCCGCACCGTCGCCGAGCGCGGCTTGTCGACCATGATCGCCACCTCGCCGAACAGGTCCCCCGGGCCGAGCGTCGCCACCTGCTCCTCCTGCGGCCCCCGCAGGACCTCGAGCGCACCGTCGATCACGATGAGGAACTTGTCGGCCGGGCCGCCCTCCCTGGCGACGACCTCACCCGCCTCGGCCGTGACGTTGCGAAGCGGCGCGGAGATGAACTCGCCCGTCGTGGGCGGCAGGTCGTCGTAGACGCTGAAGCTGCGCTGGCGGTGGAACTCCGCCCCGAACGTGCCCTGGGGGGCCACGGAGCCCCCCTCGGAGTTGTCGATCAGCCTCAGCTCGGTCGGCGCGATGCGGAAGAACGAGATGCTCATCGTGTTGCCGGGCGAGAGGTCGGCGAACCTCTGCCCGAAGAGGTCCGCAACGCGCGCGATCTCCTCCCCGCTCAGGATCACGCTGCACTCCCCGGACCCCTGGAGGCCCTTTGCCTGGCTCAGGTCCCCGGTGTACTCGTCGATCGCGAACGACACCATCGGGTTCTGCTCGATGTGGCGGGCGGTGGCCGTGTCCGGCCGCGACCAGAAGTAGATGCTGGGGCCCTCGTTCACGAAGAGGAAGGTGCTGGCCCGCGGGGTGCCCGCGGGCGAGGCCGTGGCGAGCGTGAGCGTGCTCTGGCTGCCGAGGTACTCGACGACGTCGGACGGGACTTCCACCGCTGGCTGGTCGGCGCTCATCGCTCTCCCTCGAGTCGGATTCGGCTGTCTGCGCGATCCTAATCGCTGCGCGAGCGCGGTCATGGGAATTCGGCCCGGCGGGCCACCAGCTCCCGCCATGGGATCGGCTGGGCGATCTCCAGCTCGATCGCCCGCTCGCGCCACTCGTCCGGCAGGTCGTAGTGCAGCGTGCGGCCCCTGTCCTGGGCGCGCTCGCGGCCGATACCGAGGGCCGCCGCCGCGCGGTGGAGCTCGTCGGCCGAGTCGGCCACCATGTGAGACCAGAGGCGCCCGTGCCGGGGAATCCGGGCGTCGTCGACGTAGACCGGCATCGCGCGCATACGATAGGCACGTGCAGGTGGAGCGCGACGTCGCCGTGCCCATGAGAGACGGAGTGGCGCTCCGCGCCGACGTCTACCGCCCCGACGGCGCCGACCCGGTCCCCGCCGTCGTCAGCCGCACCCCCTACGACCGCAGCTTCAACCTCACGCCGCCGGCGGGCCTCGACCCGGAGACCGCCGCGGAGGCGGGCTTCGCGGTCGTGATCCAGGACGTGCGCGGCCAGCACGGCTCGGACGGCGACTTCTACCCCTTCCGCCACGAGGGGCCGGACGGCCACGACACCGTCGAGTGGATCGCCGCGCAGCCGTGGTGCACCGGCGCGGTGGGCATGGCGGGACGGTCCTACACCGCGGCGACGCAGTGGCTGGCCGCCGCGCAGCAGCCGCCCCACCTGCGAGCGATCGCGCCAATGGTCGTGGGGAGCAACTACTACGACGGCTGGGTCTACCAGGGAGGGGCCTTCCAGCTCGGGTTCAACCTCTTCTGGGTCCACCTGATGACGGCTCCGAAGGGCCGCTCCTCGCTCGACGCCCACTTCAAGCACCTGCCCCTCCCCGAGGTGCCGCTGCTCGAGGAGAGCGCCGCCGGGCGCTTCTACCGCGACTGGCTCAGCCATCCCACCTACGACGACTACTGGCGCGCGCTGTCGATCGACCGCTCCTACGGCCAGGTCGAGGTGCCGGTGCTGAACGTGGGCGGCTGGTACGACCTGTTCCTGGGCGGAACGCTCGAGAACTTCCGCCGCATGCGCGAGGAGGGCGGATCCGAGACCTCCCGTGCCGGGACCCGGCTGCTCGTGGGCCCCTGGGCCCACGGCAGCACCTACGGGCAGTACCCGGACCACAGCTTCAAGCCGTTCGCGCCGGACGATCGCGTGGACCTCGCCGAGATGCAGCTCGGGTTCTTCGCCCGGCACCTCAAGGACGGCGACGGACGACGACGGCGGCAAGCCGCTGCGGATCTTCGTGATGGGCGAGAACAGCTGGCGCGACGAGGCCGACTGGCCGCTCGCACGGGCCTCGGACGAGCGCTGGTACCTCCACAGCGAGGGCGACGCCGCCGGCGCCGGCGGCACCCTGTCGACGAACCCGCCCGCGAGCGAGCCCGAGGACGACTACGCCGTACGACCCCGAGGACCCCGCCCCCACGCTCGGCGGGCCGACCTCCCTCCCGGCGCGCTTCATGCGCACCAACTCCGGCCCGCTCGACCAGTCGCCGCTCGAGGAGCGGCCGGACGTGCTGGTCTACGACTCGGCTCCGCTCGAGCGCCCGCTCGAGGTGACCGGCCCACTCACCGCTCGTGCTCCACGCGGCCACCAGCGCCCACGACGCCGACTTCGTGGCCAAGCTCTGCGACGTCGACCCCGACGGCTTCTCGCGCATCCTCGCCGAGGGCGTGCTGCGCGCCCGCTACCGCGAGGGCTTCGACCGGCCCCGCCCGGTGGAGCCGGGCGCGGTCCACGAGTACCGGATCGACCTCGTGGCCACGAGCAACGTCTTCCTGCCGGGCCACCGCGTCCGGCTGTACGTCACCAGCAGCTCCTTCCCCCGCTTCGACCGCAACGCGGGCACCGGGCAAGCCGCTGGGCGAGGACGGGCCCGGAGATCTGCGCTCTGCGCGGCAGACGGTCTTCCACGATGGTGAACATGCGTCACATCTGGTCTTGCCCGTCGTGCGCTGATCGGTTTAGCTACACAGGCACCGGAAACGCCATCGGTATCGAGGGAGAAGGAGGCGAGATGTCCGGGAGCAGGGTCACGACGCTGGATGCGTCGTTCCTCGAGGTCGAGAGCTCCTCGGCGCACATGCACGTGGGCTGGTCGGCGGTGTTCAAGAAACCGGCCGGGCACGGCAGCCCCACCTTCGAGGACCTCCGAGAGCACGTCGCGGGCCGAATGGCCCGTGCGCCGCGCTACCGCCAGAAGCTGGCGGAGGTCCCGCTGGGCGTGCACGATCCGGTGTGGATCGACGACGAGGACTTCGACGTGGGCCACCACGTCCGCCGCAGCGAGTCGGGGAGCCTCGGCGAGCTCACCGACGACGTGATGTCCCGGCACCTCGATCGCGACCGGCCGCTGTGGGAGCTGTGGATCGCGGACGACCTGCCCGACGACCGGATCGGCGTGATCGGCAAAGCCCACCACGCGATGGTCGACGGCCTCGCGGCGGTCGAGCTGGCCACGCTGCTGCTCGACCCCACGCCCGAGCCACCCTCCGGCGAGCCGGACGGCTGGCACGCCGCAACACCTCCGGACGACGCGACGCTCTTCCTCGAGGGACTCGCCGATCGCGCGAGCGATCTCCTCAAGATCGCGCTCTGGCCGCTGGAGCTGATGCGGCATCCCCGCAGGGCAGCCGACCTGGCAGGGGAGGCGCCGCGAAGCGCGCGGGCGCTGGCCGACACGCTGCGGCCCGCCACCTCCGAGACCGGGTTCAACGAGCCGATCTCCCCCCGCCGGCACCTGGCGCGCGCGCACCGGCCGCTGTCGGACCTCAAGCAGATCAAGAGCCGCTTCGGCACCACGGTGAACGACGTCGTGCTGGCGGCCGCCTCCGGCGCGGTGCGGCGGTTCCTCGAGGAGCACGGAGAGAAGCCGGTGAAGCTCAAGGCGATGGTGCCCGTGAGCGTGCGCGGCGAGAACGGGGGCGGAGAGCTCGGCAACCAGATCTCGTTCGTGTTCGTGGACCTGCCCTGCGACGAGCCCAACCCGCTCCTGCGATTGGCCGACGTGACGCGCGAGGTCGGGAAACGCAAGCGCAGAGGCCAGCCGGAGGGCGCCGACCGCGTCCTCAAGGCGTTCCGCTTCGTGCCGCACACGGTCCAGCGCGCCCTCGCCCACCTGGCCGCGAGCCCGCGCGCGTTCAACCTGGTGGTCTCGAACATCCCGGGGCCCACCGAGCCGCTGTACATGCTCGGCTGCGAGCTGGAGCAGGTCTATCCGGTGGTGCCGATCGCCGACCGCCACGCGCTGTCGATCGGGATGACGACGATCAGGGACGAGGCGTTCTTCGGCGTGTATGCCGACGAGGAGTCCATGCCCGACGCCGACCTGCTCGCCGAGCTTCTCGACGAATCGGTCGAGGAGCTGCTGGAGCTGACGACTTAGTGCCCCTGCTCCTAACCGGCGCCACGGGATTTCTGGGGATGGAGGTGCTCGCGCGGTTCCTCGAGCACACCGACCGGCAGGTCTACGCGCTTGTGCGCGCGCCCGACGAGAAGGCGGCCGACCAGCGCCTGCGCTCCACCCTGGCGACGATCTTCGGCCGGGAGGACGCGTACGCCGGACGGGTGACCGCCGTGCCGGGCGACATCGAGGAGGACGGCCTCTGCCTGAGCGACGGGCTGCGCGAGCATCTCGCCGGGCGCGTGACAGACGTGATCCACTGCGCCGCATCGGTGTCGTTCTCGCTCACCCTCGAGCGGTCGCGGGAGATCAACGTGACCGGGACCCAGCGCCTGCTCGACTTCGCCGAGCTGTGCCGGGAGCACGGCGGGCTGGAGCGGTTCGCCTACGTCTCCACTGCCTACGTGGCGGGAGACCATCCCGGCGAGTTCCGCGAGGACCAGCTCGAGGTGGGCCAGGAGTTCCGCAACGCCTACGAGCGCTCCAAGTACGACGCCGAGCGGCTCGTGCGCTCCTACCGCGACCGCCTGCCCATCCAGGTCTTCCGGCCGAGCATCATCGTCGGCGAGCGCCGTACCGGCTGGACGGCCTCCTTCAACGTGCTCTACGCGCCGCTGAAGGCGTTCGCGCGGGGCGCGTACCGCGCGCTGCCGCTGCGCCGGTCCGCGCCGGTCGACGTGGTGCCGGTCGACTATGTGGCCGACGCGGTCTTCGAGCTGTCGCGCCTGCCGGTCGACGGCGGGGAGGAGACGTATCACCTGGTCGCGGGCCGCGACGCCTCGACCGTGGGCGGGCTGATCGATCTCTCCGCCGGCTACTTCGGACGGCGGGCGCCGCTGGGCGTGCCGCCGGCGCTCTACACCCGCGTCATCCATCCGCTGCTCGTCCGCCTCAGCAGGGGCAAGCGGCGCGAGGCGCTGGGGAAGAGCGAGGTCTACTTCCCCTACTTCTCGATGCGCGTCCGATATGACGACTCGCGGGCGCGCGGGCGTCTGCAGGGGGCCGGCATCCGGGTCACGCCCATCGAGCGCTACTTCGACCGGCTCGCCGGCTTCGCGGTGCGCTCACGCTGGGGCCGGGCGCCGGTCACGCGCGCCGAGGCCGGCGAGCGGCTCTAGTACGTGGTAGAACCGCCACGTGGCTGACGAGCTCCAGGCCGGCACCGACATCGGCGGGTACCGGGTCAGGGGACTGATCGGCCAGGGCGGAATGGGCACCGTCTACCTGGTCGAGGACGTGGAGACGGGCCGCCAGGTCGCCCTCAAGGTGCTGGCGCCGGAGCTCGCGGGCGACGAGGAGTTCCGCGAGCGCTTCCTTCGCGAGTGGCAGAACG
The DNA here is from genome assembly GCA_963722705.1 of uncultured Thermoleophilaceae bacterium. Lineage (GTDB taxonomy): Bacteria > Actinomycetota > Thermoleophilia > Solirubrobacterales > Thermoleophilaceae > JAAYBF01. Next base: position 452,416 of record CAVRNY010000002.1, read on the forward strand.
CGAGCTCCGTGGGCCACCCCCACATCGTCAAGGTGCACGAGGCCGGCGGCGAGGGCGGCATCCAGTACCAGGCGATGGACTACATCCCGGGGATGGACCTCACGATGCTCCTCGCCGTGGAGGGGGCGCTCACCCCGAGCCGCGCGCTGGCGATCCTCGGCCCGGTAGCCAACGCACTCGACACGGTGCACGCCGCCGGCATCCTCCACCGGGACGTGAAGCCCGGGAACGTGCTCGTCGCCTCTGAGCCCGGGCAGGCGCCCGGCCCCGCTCCCCGTACGTACCTGACCGACTTCGGGCTGAGCAAGAACGCCGCCACGCAGGCGAGGCCGCTGACCGCGCCCGACGAGTTCGTCGGCACCTCCCACTACGTGGCACCCGAGCAGATCCTGAGCGACGAGCCGGACAAGCGCGTGGACATCTACTCGCTCGGCTGCCTCCTGTACGAGTGCCTCACCGCCGAGCCCCCGTTCTCCGGCCGCAGTGACGCGGAGGTGCTCCACGCCCACATCGAGGAACCGCCCCCGAAGGTGAGCGACAAGCGCCCGGACCTTCCGCTCGACCTCGACGAGGTGGTCGCCAGGGCGATGGCGAAGAAGCCGCTCGACCGTTACACCAGCTGCTCGGAGCTGATCGCGGAGGCCCGGAAGGCGGCCGGCCTCCCGGAGGCCGGCGAACCGGCGGCCACGATTTCACTACGGCTCAGCTTTGGCCCGGGGTGGCAGGAGGCGGCGGTCGAGGTCGGCGGATCGGAGGAGCCGGTCAGGCTGGCCGGAGACGACGCCGGATGGCGGTTGCACGGCGGTTGATCAAGAGCCGTGGGCCGCGGTCGCGGCGGCCATCACATCCGCGGCCGCTTCGTCGTCGAGGCCGCCGCTCGTGAGCCGGCGCCAGGTCCAGAAGTCGAGCGCCAGCCGGATCAGCGCCTTCAGGCGCTCCGCCCGGCGGCCGCGCGCGCCGAAGCCGGCCGCCAAGTCGTCGGCAAGCTCGGCGTGCATGCGATCGATGTTCTGCTCCAGGAACCGGTCGAGCTCCGGCACGGAGGCGCGGTCGCTGAAGAGCTTGCCGAACATCGGCTCGGTCTCCCGGTACCAGCCGTAGAGCCCCGCGAGCGCGGCGCGGACGCGCTCGCCGGAGTCGTCCAGCGCGAGGGCGCTGCCCAGGTCGGGCATCGGGTGCAGCGCCATGTAGTGGGCGGAGCAGGCGGGGATCAGCTCGCTCAGGTCGGCGAAGTGGTTGTAGACCGTCAGGCGCGTGACGTCGGCACGGCGGGCGATCTCGGCCACGGTGGTGTGGGCGACGCCCTTCTCCTCGTGCAGCTCCGCGGCCACCCTTGCGATCCGGTCGCGCGTCTCGCGCTGGCTCTCGGCGCGGGCCTTCAGCTCGTATTTCCTATTTTGGGTTGACACGGTGTTCATTCATGTTTACTGTAGCACACAGATCAGTTAACACCCTGTACAACGAAAGGATCCGAGATGCTCACCACCACCCCCTTCACCGACCTGGCCGCACAGATGACCGGACGCGTCGTGACCCCGTCGGATCCCGACTGGGACGCCACGCGGGAGGTCTTCAACCTGACGACCGACCTGCGGCCCGCCGCCATGGCGCTCCCCCGCGACGTGAGCGACGTCGTGGCCGCCGTCGAGCTACGCCCGCGCCAACGGGCTGCGGGTCGCGCCGCAGGCCACCGGGCACAACGCGACGCCGCTCGGGTCGCTCGAGGACACGCTCGTCGTCGACGTCCGCGAGCTGCAGGAGATCTCCATCGACGCAGGCGCCCGCCGCGTGAGGGTCGGCGCCGGCGTGAAGTGGGAGCGGGTCACCCCGCAGCTCTCCGAGCTCGGGCTGGCCGCGCTGCACGGCTCGTCGCCGGACGTCGGGATCGCCGGCTACTCGCTGGGCGGGGGCATGGGCTGGCTCGCCCGCAAGTACGGCCTCCAGACGAACAGCGTCACGGCGATCGAGCTCGTCACCGCGGACGGGCGCCCGGCCCGCGTCGACGCGGAGCACGAGCCCGATCTGTTCTGGGCGCTTCGCGGCGGCAACGGGAACTTCGGCGTCGTCACCGCGATCGAGTTCGCCGTCTACCCCGTCGAGGATCTCTACGCGGGCGTGATGTTCTTCCCCTTCGAGCGCGCCGGCGAGGTCCTCCACGCCTGGGCCGAGCTCGTCCCCGACGCTGCCGGACGAGATGATGACCTGGGCGAAGCTCATGCAGTTCCCGGACGTCGCCGGACGTGCCCGAGCCGGTCCGCGGCCGCTCGTTCGCGATCGTCTATGGCCGCGTTCCTCGGCAGCGAGAGCGAGGGCCGCGCCCTGCTGCGCCCCCTGCGCGACCTGGGCCCGGCCATGGACACCTTCGCGGTCGTGCCGCCCGCGGCGCTCGGCGACATGGCGATGGATCCCGCACGATCCGCTGCCCTTCGCTGAGCACCACCGCGCTGCTGAGCGACCTGCCGAGCGCCGGCGTCGACGAGCTCGTGGCGGCCGCCGGCCCGGAGTCCGGATCGCCGCTGGCGATGGTCGAGCTGCGCCAGCTGGGCGGCGCCCTCGGGCGCCGCTCGCCGGAGCCGGGGCACGGGCGACCCTGCCGGGCGACGTTCGTCGTGTTCGCGCTCGGCGTCTCCCGCGGACGAGGCGTCGGCGGCCACCGCGAGGGGGTACCTCGACTCGGTCGAGCGCGCCGTCAGCCCCATACCGCGCCGGCGACTACCCGAACTTCGTCGAGGAGCCGGCCGACGCGAGCGCTTCTTCGACGCGGACACCTGGGCGCGCCTGCGCCAGGTGAAGGCGCTCTACGACCCCAGCGACCTGTTCAAGGGCAACCACCACATCCCGCCCGCCGAGCAGCTCTGACCCGAACCGAGCTGAAAGGAGCTCCCATGAAGAGGACAATCGCCCCCCTCACCGCATCGCCGTGCTCGCCCTTGCCGGCCCGGCCGCGCCGGCAAGGCCGGCCACTACAAGGGCAAGACGAGCTCCGGCCACAAGATCACCATCAAGGTCAAGAACAGGCGGATCCAGGACACGTGACCGCCGGCGTCCGGATGAGCTGCATCTCGATCCAGGGCGGCTGGCTGCCCGATGGGCGGCTCCGACGTCTTCGGACTCGCGGGATCGACGGCCGCTCAAGCGCCACCAGAGCCACAGCTTCATGGGCAAGCCGGCCTTCCACTGCAGCGAGGTCACGCATGAAGCAACGACCTCTGGCTGAAGCGGCGCGGCAAGGGCGGCGTGATCAGCGGCCGGATGCGCCTCCAGTACTCGTTCCTGGTGTCGAAGTACCCGATCGGGACGTTCACGGTCTACAGCTGCCTCGGCGGCGGCACGTTCAAGGCGAAGGCGCGGCCCTAGGGCCGCGCCTTCGGCTCACCTCACGGCGCGAGGTGCCAGCGGCCGTCCTTGTGGACGAGCTTGATCGGCTCCGACGCCTCGTCGATGGCGAGCACCGCCTCCCCGGAGGCGAGGTCCACGTCGATGCGCAGCGACAGCGGCGGCGGCAGGCCGGCCGTCTCGGTGGCCTGTGGAGGGCTCGGCTCGGTCGGCTCCGGCGCCCCCTCGGCCGGGTGCGACACGGTGGTGACCTGGACCACGAGCTTGCTGGCGCCGACCTCGATCGTGTCACCGGGATACAGGACCTCGGCCGCCGCGATCTTGCGCCCGTTCACGATCGTGCCGTTGGTCGAGTCGAGATCCTCGATCGCGAACTCGCCCTGCTCGGAACGCGAGATCCGCGCGTGCCGGCGCGAAATCTCCAGGTCGTCCCCGAGCTTGCCCTCGCCCGGGGCCTCGCGCCCGATGAGCAACTCGTCCTCGACCTGGAGCTCGGTGCCCAGAGCGTTGCCGCCGGTGACCTTCAGCTTCAACTTGGTGCCGGCGGCGCTCACCGCGGCTGGTGCGCTAGCCCCCCAGGACCGACTCGCGCCGGTACTCGTCGGGCTCCGGGTCGCCTTCGCCCCGGGTGTTGTCGATGTAGTTGAGCTCGGTCGGGACGATGCGGAAGAACGTCGCCGCGCTCGTCGCGCCGGGTCGTAGGTCAGGGAACCTGCGGCCGAAGAGGTCGCCGGCGGTCCCGAGCTCGTCGCCGCTGACCGCCGTGGCCTGGCCCGTGCCCTGAAGCCCCTTGGCCTGGCGCCAGTCGTCCGAGTACTCGGCGATGGCGAAGCCCACCTCCGGGTTGTCGCGAAGCTTGCCCGTGGTCTCCGAGCTGGAGCGCAGCCAGACGTAGATCGCGGCGCCGTCGTTCACATAGACGAGCGTCGTGGCGTGGGGCGGTCCTCCGGAACCTGCCGTCGCGAGCGTGAGGACTCTCCCCCTGTCGAGAAACTCGACCACCTCGTCGGGTACGTTGGGCGAAGCTTCCACCGGCTCTCCTCTCACTCGGGGTCTGGACGCGAGGCCATGCTAAGCCACCGCGGCGAACGCCTCCGTCCGCTCCTCCATGAACTGCTCGACGAAGTCGGTCGTGACGTCGCCGGAGCGGAAACGCTCGTCGGCGAGCACGGCCTGGTGGAAGGGGATCGTGGTCTTCACGCCCCGGCCCTCGATCTGGAACTCGCGACAGCGCGCGCTGCATGCGCTCGATCGCCGTGCCGCGGTCGGGCGCCCAGACGATCAGCTTGGCGATCAGCGAGTCGTAGAACGGGGCGATCGTCCAGCCCGGGTAGCAGTGGGAGTCCACGCGCGTCCAGGGCCCGCCCGGGCGGCACGTAGGTGTCGAGCGTGCCGGCCGCGGGCGCGAAGTCGCGGTCCGGGTCCTCGGCGTTGATGCGGCACTCGATCGAGTGGCCGTGGAGCGACGACGTCGTCCTGGGTGACCGACAGCGGCTCGCCGGCCGCGACCCGGATCTGCTCCTGGATCAGGTCGACGCTGGTGACCATCTCGCTGACCGGGTGCTCGACCTGGATGCGGGCGTTCATCTCCATGAAGCTGAGGTTGCCGTCGTGGTCGAGCAGGAACTCCATCGTGCCCGCGCCCGTGTAGCCCACCGACAGCGCGCCGGCCACCGCGCGCTCGCCGATGTCGCGCCGCTGCTCGTCGTTCGAGGTGGATCGACGGCGCCTCCTCGATCAGCTTCTGGTGGCGGCGCTGCACCGAGCAGTCGCGCTCGAAGAAGTAGACGCCGTTGCCGTGGCCGTCGCAGACGAGCTGGACCTCGGTGTGGCGCGGCGCCTCGAGGTAGCGCTCGATGTAGACCGCGCTGTCCTTGAAGATCGCCTGGGCGGTCGCGCGCGTGGTCTTGTAGAGGCGCACGAGGTCCTCCGGCCGTGCGCACGACGTTCATCCCGCGCCCGCCGCCGCCGGCGACCGCCTTGATGATCACCGGGTAGCCGATCGTCGTCGGCGATCTCCTGCGCCTCGTCCGGCGGTCGCGACCGGCTCGATCGTGCCCGGCAGCAGCGGCAGGCCGGCCTTCTGCATCAGGTCGCGGGCGATCGCCTTGTCGCCCACCCTCTCCATCACCTCGGGCTTCGGCCCGATGAAGGTGATGTCGTTGTCGGCGCAGATCTCGGCGAAGAACGGGTCCTCGGAGAGGAAGCCGTAGCCGGGGTGGATCGCGTCCGCCCCGGTCTTCTGGGCGGCGCCGATGATGTTCGGGATGTGCAGGTAGCTCTTGCCGCGGCGCGGCGGGCCGATGCAGACGGCCTCGTCGGCGAACTTGACCACCGCGGACTCGGCGTCGGCGGTGGAGTAGACGGCCACCGACTTGACGCCGAGCTCGCGGCAGGCGCGCGCGACCCGCAGCGCGATCTCGCCCCGGTTGGCGATCAGGACCTTCTCGAACACGAGCGGGCTACTCGCTCGGCCGGCTCGAGGTACATCAGCACCTGCTCGAACTCGACCGGCTCGCCGTCCTCGACGCAGGATCTCGGCGACCTTGCCGCCCTCGCCGGCCGCCACCTCGTTCATCAGCTTCATCGCCTCGACGATGCAGACCGTCTGCCCCGCCTCGACCACGTCGCCCGACCTCGACGAACGGCTTCGCGCCGGGCTGCGCGGCCTGGTAGAAGGTGCCGACGAGCGGCGCCAGCACCGGCATGCGCAGTTGTCGGCCTGCGTCCAGGCTGAGCGAGAACGCGCCGGACGCTCCGCGCGCGCCGGGGGCCACGCCCAGGCCCGGGCCGGCCCCGGTGGCCACCGGGCCGCTGACCTGCGGCGCTGCGCCGCCGTCGCCGGCCCGCGCGGCCGGTGGCGCCACGCCGCCGCGCTCGATCTCGATCTCGTAGTCGCCCGCCTTCACGGCGAAGCGCTGGACGCTGGTGCCCTCGAGCCGGCGGACGAGGTCCCTCGCCTCTGCCCAGGTCGACTCGATCAGGCTTCTCGTCGTCGCTCATTCGGTCTCCTCTCGTCGATGGGCGGAAGTACCGGCTGGCGCGCCCGGGGCGCCGAACTTGCGGAAGCGGTCGTAGCGCTTCTCGAGCAGCTCGTCGGGCGAGAGCGGCAGCAGCTCGCGCAGGCTGGTCACGAGCGCCGTCTTCAGGTTCGCCGCGGTCGTGTCGTGGTCGGTGTGCGCGCCCGCCCTCGGGCTCGGGCACCACGGCGTCCATCACGCCGAGGCGCAGCAGGTCGGGCGCGGTGATCCGCAGCGCGGCGGCGGCGCGCGGCGCCGCGGCGCGTCCTTGAACAGGATCGTCGCGCAGCCCTCGGGGCTGATCACCGAGTAGTAGGAGTTCTCGAGCATCAGCACGCGGTCGGCGGCGGCCAGCGCCAGCGCGCCGCCGCTGCCGCCCTCGCCGGTCACGACCGTGACGAGCGGGACCGGCAGGCGCGACATCAGCATGGATCGACTCGGCGATCGCGTTCGACTGGCCGCGCTCCTCGGCGCCGAGGCCCGGGTAGGCGCCGGCGGTGTCGACGAGGGTGACGACGGGCATGCCGAAACTTGGCCGCGTAGCGCATCAGCCGCATGCCCTTGCGGTAGCCCTCGGGCTCGGGCATGCCGAAGTTGCGCTCCATCATCTCGCCGGTGGTGCGGCCCTTCTGGTGGCCGATCAGCATCACCGGGAGGTCGCCGAGCCGCGCCAGGCCGGCGACGATCGCCGGGTCCTCCCCGAACAGGCGGTCGCCGTGCAGCTCGATGAAGTCGTCGAAGACGAAGCCGACGTAGTCGAGCGTGTGCGGGCGCTCGATGTTGCGCGCGAGCTGGACCACGTCCCACGGGTCGCGTGACCGTGAGAGCGTCCGCGTCGCTCACCGGGTCCGCGCCCTCGGTCTCCGGCAGGCTCTCGGCACGCGCGCTGCCGCCCGTCCCGCGCGCCCTCGGCGGTCGTGTGCAGCTCGAGAGCAGGGTGCGGATCGAGCGGCGCAGGTTCTCGCGCGTCTCGACCAGGTCGAGCATGCCGTGCTCCATCAGGAACCCGGCGGTCTGGAAGCCCTCGGGCAGCTTCTGGCGGATCGTCTGCTCGATCACCGACGGGCCGGCGAACCCGATGCGGGTGCCCGGCTCGGCGATCAGCACGTCGCCGAGCGTCGCGAACGACGCGCTCACGCCGCCGTAGGTCGGGTCGGTGAGGAGCGAGATGTAGAGCACGCCCTCCTCGTTCAGGCGCGCGATCGCCTGGCTCGTCTTGGCCATCTGCATCAGCGAGATGCAGCCCTCCTGCATGCGCGCGCCGCCGGAGGCGGAGATCACGAGCAGCGGCATGCGCTCCTCGAGCGCCAGCTCGGCGGCGCGGGTGATCGCCTCGCCCACGGCGCCGCCCATGCTGCCGCCGATGAAGCCGAAGTCGATGCCCGCGACGACCAGCGGCAGCTCGTCGATCGTGCCGCGTGCCGTAGAGCGCTCCCGACCTCGGCTGCCCGTCTTCTTCTGCGCGGCGGCGATCCGCTCGGGGTAGGGCTTCGAGTCGACGAAGGCGAGCGCGTCGACCGGCTCGAGCTCGCCGGACAGCTCCTCGAAGCTGTCCGGGTCGAGCAGCATGTCGAGCCGCTCGCGCAGCCGCAGCCGGAAGTGGTGGTTGCACTCGGGGCAGACGTGCAGGTTGCGCTTCAGGCGCTTGTGGTAGACGAACGCCGCGCACGCGGGGCAGCGGCGCCACTCCGCGGAGGCCGCGCGGCTTGGTGCCGCAACCTCAGCCACGGTCCGCCGCCCTGACCCGTCGGTCGTGCTCGCCGCAGTCGCGGCGCAGCGTCGGCCAGCGTGGCGTCGAGCGCGGCGTCCACCTCGTCGCGGCTCGGCGGAGCCTCGATCGCCTGGATGATCGCCATCGACGGCCGCGCGCGAATGCTCCTCGGGCCACCGTCGCCCCGGCCTCGGCCTCGAGGTGGGCGAGCACGCCGGTCGTGCGCCCGACCGTGTCGATCGCGCCTGCCTGCCGGGCCAGCTCGAGCGCGCGCGGCGGTGTCGCCGCGGGCCAGCTCGACCTTGATCCACCCGTGCAGCGCCGCGACCTCGTCCTCGGGGTGCTCGAGGACCTCGCGCAGGCGCTCGAACGCGGCTGCGGCCTCGTCGTGGCGCCCGAGCTCGAGAGTCAGCTCGGCCACGTCGAGCGCGGCCAGTGGATCGTCGGGGTCGGCGTCGGCGATCGCGCGCTGCGGCCTCGAGCGCCTCCTCGTGCTTGCCGAGCACCTTGTACATCTCCACCAGGGAGATGGCGGCCGTGGTGGACCCTTCGCTGCGCCCGGCGGCCTGCTCGAGCATCGACACGGCGTCGTCCTGCGCGGCCCGCCTGGAAGGCGCGTCGTGGCCGAGCGCCGTGAGCGCCACCTCGTCGCTCGGGCTCGAGCTCGAGCACCTTGCGGAACGCCTCGTTCGCCTCCTCGCTCGCGCCCTCGGCGGCGAGCGCGTCGCCGAGGTCGCGCCACGCCTCCGCCTCGCCGGAGCGCTCAGCTCCGCGACCCGGCGCAGCTGCTCCGCGGCGTCGTCGGCGCCGAGCTCGACGCCCGCCCGGCCGGCTATGCGGAGCAGCTCGACGTCGTCGGGCTGCTCACCGAGCCCCTCGACGGCGGCCTCGCGGGCGCGACGGAAGTCGCCCCCCTCAAAGTGGGTGCGGGCTTGCTCTAGAGCGCCCATCGGTGGTGCCCATTTGGAGTCCGCCCCATCGGTGCGCATCCTCCACGATTCGCCGCGGCCGAGTCAACCTCCGATTGTGAGCCTTTGGCTCAGGCGGCTTCGAACAGCTCGAGCGCGGTCGCCACCGGCACCTCGTTGACGAACACGTCCAGCACGGGGCTGTGCTCCTCGACCGCCCGCCGGAGCTCCTCGTAGCGCTCGATCGGCTCCGGGCCCGACACCTTCACGACCATCCGGACGTCGTTGTGGCGGGGCCGCGCGCCGTCGCTCAGGCCGATGAGCCCGCCCATGTCGAGATCGCCCCGCACCTCCACGCGCAATTCGTCGATCTGGATCCCGAGCCTGTCGGACCAGTACCGGAAGGTGATCGCCTCGCACGATCCGAGCGCCGCGAGGGCGTAGTGCCCGGGCGTGGCGGTCTCGCCGCGCCCGAGATCGGGCTCGTCCACCCTGACGAGCTGCTGGCCCACCTGGACGTGGACCTCGGTCCGATCGCCCAGCTCGCAGCTGGCGGGCACGGTGATCGAGTAACCGGCTCGGTGGCCGAGGAATCCCACCAGGCTCTCGAACGGGGTCGCGGCGGTTGGCGTCATGGCTCAGCAGGTTGCGTGAGAGCGCTTTCAGGGCGGTTTCAGCGCGGCAACAGCGGCCTGCTGCGGGTTTACCGGGCCTCTACCGGGCGTTTACCGAGCCGGGGCAGAGTGGCCGCAACAGGGATCGCGACGAGCGGTCTCGCCCGGAAAGGAGCGGACATGTCCCGCACCACCGTCACGCACCTGGTCGCGGCGATCGCCGTCGTCGCGCTCGCCGCGCCCGCCACCGCGGCCGCTCAGAGGGACCAGGGTTACGTGGACCAGCGCAACCCCGACTCGAGGGACGTCGGGCGGGCCCAAGCAGGACCCGCCCCCGGCGCCCGAGATGCGTCGTGACCGTGCCGACGAGCCTGGCGCGCTGACTACTCCTTGCTCCCCGCCTCCTGCGCCTGGATCGCCGTGATCACCACGGTGTTCACGATGTCCGGCACCTGGCAGCCGCGGCTGAGGTCGTTCACCGGCTTGTCGAGCCCCTGTAGCACCGGGCCGATGGCCACCGCGCCCGACGAGCGCTGTACCGCCTTGTAGGCGATGTTGCCGGTGTCGAGGTCGGGGAAGATGAACACGGTGGCCTGGCCCGCCACGTCGCTCTCCGGCAGCTTCTGCTCGGCCACCGTCGCGTCGACCGCGGCGTCGTACTGGATCGGCCCCTCGACCTTGAGGTCGGGGCGGCGCTCGCGCACGATCCCCGTGGCGTCCCGCACGGCGTCCACGTCCGCGCCCTTCGCCGACTGGCCGGTGGAGTAGGACAGCATCGCGATCCGCGGCTCGACCCCGAAGGTGGCCGCGGTCTCGGCGGAGCTGATCGCGATGTCGGCGAGCTGCTCGGTGTCCGGCTTGCGGGTTCACGGCGCAGTCGCCGTAGACGAGCACGCGGTCGGCCATCGACATCAGGAAGACGCTCGACACGACGGACACGTCCTTGCGCGCCTTGACGATCTCGAACGCGGGCCGGATCGTGTCGCCAGTCGTGTGAGCGGCGCCGGAGACCATGCCGTCGGCCTCGCCCGCCTTCACCATCATCGTGCCGAAGTAGGTCTCGTCCGCCATCGTCTCCAGGGCCAGCTCATCGGTGACCCCCTTGTGCTTGCGCAGCTCGTGGTAGGTGGCGGCGAAGCCGGCGCGCAGCGGCGAGGCCGCGGGCTCGACCAGGTCGGCTCCGCTCAGATCGAGGCCGAGCCCGGCCGCACGCGAGCGGATGTCGTCCACGTCGCCGAGGATGGTCAGGTCGACCACCCCCCGGCGCAGCAGGATGTCCGCCGCGCGCAGGATGCGATCGTCGTCGCCCTCCGGGAGCACGATGTGCTTGCGGTCGGCGCGTGCGCGCTCGACCAGCTCGTACTCGAACATCACCGGCGTCATGCGCGAGGGGCGCTCCACGGCCAGGCGCTCCTCCAGCTCGGCCGTGTCCACGCTCGACTCGAACACCGCCACGGCGGCGGCGATCTTGTGCTCGTCGCCCGGAGTGATGACAGACCGGGCGGAGTGCACCGCGCTGGCCACCGCGTAGGTGCGGTCGGGCACCTCCAGCACCGGGAAGGGCGAGCCCTCGAGGAGCCTCCGCGCGTTCGGCCCCAGCTCGTAGCCCGCTGTCAGGACGATCCCTGCCACGGCGGGCAGGTCGGCCGACAGCGTGGACGCGAGGCTCGCCACCACGATGTCCGGGCGGTCGCCCGGCACGATCACGAGCGTCCCCTCCACCAGATCGTCGATGAAGTGCTCGACGCTCATCGCCGCGATGCGCACGTCGCCCACCTGCCGGTGGAACGAGCTGGCGTCGCCGAAGAGCGGGCGGGCGCCGAGCGCCGCGGCCACGTCGGCCATCGTCGGCCGGGCCAGGTCCGCCTGCTCGGGGATCACGTAGATCGGCCGGTCATCGTCTCGGCCCTCCAGCGCCTGGGCGACCTCGGCGACCATCTCCGGCGGCACGCGGCTCGCGATCACCCCAAACAGGTCGCAGCCCTTCTGCTCGAGCGTCTCCCGGGCCACGCGGACGGCCTTGACGGTGTCGTTCACGGTGCCGCCCCGGACCACCACGAGCACGGGACAGCCGAGGTCGTTCGCGAGCCCGGCGTTGAGGTCGAGGTCGACCGCCGGGGTCGATCCCGCGAAGTCCGTGCCCTCGCAGATCACCACGTCGCAGCGGTCCTCGAGCGTGCGGAAGCCGCTCACCACCTGCTTCTCGATCTGGCCGAAGACGCCGCTGGCGATCGCCGCCTGCGCCTCCTCGTCGGAGAGCGCGTGCATCTCCTCGTAGGAGGCGTCGAGCCGGTAGCGGCGCCGCACCAGCTCGATCTGCGGGTCGAGCTCGGTGGCCGAGGCCACCATCGGCCGGTAGAAGCCGAGCCGCTCCACGCGCGCGGACAGCATCTCCATCAGCCCGAGCGTGACCACGGACTTGCCGCTGCCCGGCTCCATCGCGGTGACGTAGACGCTGCGCGCCACGCCCGGTCCTCAGGCCTCGCTGCCGGTCGCTAGGTGCCCCGGCCGTTGCCGGACCAGGTCCACTCGAGGATCTCCGGCGGGTCGTTGCCCTCCTCGACCACGTACGCCCTCAGCTCCTCGCGCTTCTTCGAGAGCTGCGTGATCGCATCGCCCGACTCCGCGATCGACCGGCTGGCGAACTCGCCCGACATGCCGCGGACGGCCTCGGAGGCCTTCACGTCGGCGCGCAGCAGCGCGTCGATCGCCAGCTGGAAGCGGTCGACCCCGTTCATCGCGAGCAGCTCGAACGGCGTGGTCGTGGTCCCCTCCTCCGCGTAGCCGCGGACGCTGAAGCGCTCCTGCGCCGGCCGGCGATGGATCAGCTGGTGCACCGCCGACGGGTAGCCGTGGAAGTTGAAGATCACGGGCTTGTCGTTGGTGTACAGCTCGGCGAACGTCTTCTCGTCCATCCCGTGCGGGTGCGCCTCCGGGCGCGCGAGGGTGAAGAGGTCGGTCACGCACACGAACCGCACCCGCAGCTCGGGCACGTGCTCGCGCAGCAGCGCCGCGGCGGCGAGCAGCTCGATCGTCGGGATCGTGCCGCAGCCCGCGAGCACGATGTCCGGGTCGCCGCCGTCGTTGCGACGCCCAGTCCCACACGCTGGCGCCCCTTCGCCACGTGCTCGCGCGCCTCGTCGATCGCTCAGCCACTGCGGCAGCGGGTGCTTGGAGGCGATCACGAGGTTGATCGTCCGTCGTGGACTTGTGCACCTGCTCCATCGTCGCCAGCAGGGTGTTCGCGTCCGGCGGCAGGTACACGCGCGCCGTCGTCCTCCTTGCGGTTGAGCATCGAGTTGATGAAGCCCGGCATCTGGTGCGAGTAGCCGTTGTGGTCCTGGCGCCAGCCGACCGACGTGAGCAGGTAGTTGAGGCCCGCCACGGGCTCCCGCCAGGGAGCCTCCTCCTTCGACATCTTCAGGAACTTGGAGTACTGGTTGACCATCCCGTCGATGATCGGGATGAACGCCTCGTAGCAGGGGAACAAGCCGTGGCGGCCGGTCAGGACGTAGCCCTGCAGCCAGCCCTGGCAGTTGTGCTCGGAGAGGATCTCCATGATCCGCCCGTCCGGCGCGTGGCCGGTGTCGATCTCGGGGTCGAGCGGCCACTCCCACGTGTGGTCGGTGGCCTCGAAGACCGCGCCGAGCCGGTTGGAGGCGACCTCGTCGGGGCACATGATCCGGAAGTTCGCCTCGTCCTCGTTGAGCCGGAACACGTCGGCGTAGTACTCGCCCAGCGCCATCAGCGCGCTGCCGTTGGTCTCGCCCGGCTTCGACACGTCGAGCCGCGTGCTTGGCCGAGAGCTCGGGCAGCTTGAGGTCCTTGCGCATCTTGCCGCCGTTGACGTTGCGGGTTCGCGCCCATGCGCAGGTCGCCGGTCGGGCACGCGTCGAGCACGGCCTGGATCGGGCCGCCGTTCTCGTCGAACAGCTCCTCCGGCTTGTAGGAGCGCAGCCAGTCCTCCAGGATCTTGAGGTGCGCCGGCGTCCGACTTGGCCTTCATCGCCGGCACCTGGTGCGCCTTCGACGTGCCCTCGACCTGCACGCCGTCGACCTCCTTCGGGCCGGTCCAGCCCTTGAGCGACTTCAGCACGATCATCGGCCAGCGCGGCCGCTCGGGCCGCGTCCCCGCCGCGCGCCTTCTCCTGCAGCTCGCGGATCTCGCCGTAGCGCGGTGTCGAGCGCGTCGGCCAGGCTCCGCGTCGAGATCGTCGCCCTCGACGATCAGCGGGTGCCAGCCGTAGCCCTCGAAGAGCTTGGTCAGCTCGTCGTCGCTCATCGCCTTGAAGATCGTCGGGTTGGCGATCTTGTAGCCGTTGAGGTGCAGGATCGGCAGCACCGCGCCGCCGGTCGCCGGATCGAGGAACTTGTTCGAGTGCCATGCGCCGGCGGTCGGGCCCGTCTCGGCCTCGCCGTCGCCGACGATGGCGGCGACGATCAGGTCCGGGTTGTCGAGCGCGGCGCCGAAGCCGGTGGCGAGCGCGTAGCCGAGCTCGCCGCCCTCGTGGATCGTGCCGGGCACGATCGGCGCGACGTGGCTGGGGAAGCCGCCCGGCCACGAGAAGTCGCGGATCAGCTTGGCGAGGCCCTTGCGGTCGCGCGTGAGCTCGGGGTACACGTCCTCGAGGCAGCCGTCGATCCACAGGTTCGCGAGGTTGGCCGGGCGCGCCGTGCCCGGGGCCGGTCACGAGCAGGAAGCTCGCCTGCGTCTCGAGGATCAGGCGGTTGAGGCCGGCGTAGACCAGGTTCAGGCCCGGGACCGTGCCCCAGTGGCCGAGCAGCCGGTGCTTGACGTGGTCGTGCTGCAGCGGCTCCTCGAGCATGTGGTTGTCCTGCAGGTAGATCATCGCCGCGGCGATGTAGTTGGTGGCGCGGCGGTAGAGAGCGAGGCTCTCGGTGCGGTTCGAAGACGGCGCTCCAGTCGTGGCCACGGCAAAGCCTCCAAGCGGGTCGGAATCCGTGGCGAACCTAACCTGAACGGATCGGGCTTGCAAGCAAGCGCTCTCACACTCGTCATGTCACAGTTCGGCGGGTTGGACCCCACGCAGGAACAGAAGGGCGCGGACTTCCGCGCGCTGCACGAGGGCGAGGCCTTCGTGATTCCGAACCCGTGGGATGCGGGCTCGGCGAAGGTCCTCGAAGCGCTGGGGTTCAAGGCCCTGGCCACCACGAGCTCGGGATTCGCGTTCACCCTCGGCCGTCTTGACGGCGGCGCGACGCTCGAAGAGGTCGTGGAGCACGTCGGGGTGCTCGCCCGATCGACGAGCCTTCCCGTCTCCGTCGATCTCGAGAACGGCCACGGCCCCGGTCCCGAGGACGCCGCCTCGGCCATCATGCGCGTCGCCGGGGCGGGCGCAGTGGGCGGCTCGATCGAGGACTACGACCCGGAGGACGGGATCTACGAGCTGGACCGGGCCGTGGAGCGGGTGGCCACCGCGTGCGACGCGGCCAAGGCCCTGGGCTTCCCGTTCACCGTCACGGCCCGGGCCGAGAACCACATCCGCGGCAACCCGGACCTCGACGACACGATCGCGCGGCTGCAGGCCTACGAGCGGGCCGGCGCCCACGTGCTGTACGCCCCCGGGCTGCGGAACGGGGACGAGATCCGGGCTGTCTGCGAGGCCACCGCGAGGCCGGTCAACGTGCTCGCCCACGCGGGCCTGTCGATGGCGGAGATCGTCGACGCCGGCGCCAAGCGGGTGAGCGTCGGGGGCAGCCTCGCCTGGGTCGCGGTCGGCGCGATGGCGAGCGCCGCCACCGAGATCCGCGACGCGGGCGACTTCTCGGCCCTCGCGGCGCCGGTCAAGATCGGCGAGTGGCTCGGCTAGCCGCCGAGTGTCGGATCTGTCCGCCTCAGGCTGACAAATACGACACTCGCTTGGTTTTGCGCTTGGCGCGCGGCAGCTGGCTAGGACCTGCCCTCCTTGAGGAACTCCCGCAGGAGCTCTACCAGCGGCGCGGGGTTGTCCTCCGGGATGAACGTGCGCGAGCGCTCGACCAGCTCGAACCGGCCCCGGGGCAGGAGCTCGGCCAGGCGCCAGCCGTGCTCGCGCGGGAAGAACCTGTCGTCGGCGGCCCACACCACGAGCGCGGGCCCGTCGAACCCGCGGACGCTCTCGGAGGCCTCGACCGAGTCGCGCTTGCGGGCGCCGCGCAGGAGGGCGCCGAAGTCACGCCGCACCCCGGCGCTTGTGCGCAGGGAGCCCAGATAGGACTCCATGATCCGCGGCTCGATCGCCTCATGGGTGGCCCAGCCGTAGGCGATCGGCAGGCGCTGGAGCGGCTTCAGCCGCATCGACTGCGAGAGCAGCCACAGGGCCGGCGACACGTGCGAGGTGGGCTTCAGGTAGGCCACGGCCTTCGGGGGGTAGTTCCCGAAGGCGTCGCAGGAGGTCGAGCACGAGCCGGCCGACCCGCTCCGGCCGGCGGCCCACGAGCCCCTGCGAGATCGCGCCGCCGGTGTCGTTGGCCACCAGCGTCACGTCGCTCAGGTCGAGCGCCTCGAGGAAGCTCGCCAGCAGGTCTGCGGCGCCGAACAGCGACAGGTCGGGCTCGCCGTCCAGCGGGATCGAGTGGCCACCCAGCGGCAGGTCGGGAACGATGCAGCGGCGATCCCCGGCCAGCTCCGGAGCCACCCTGCGCCACAGGTCGCCGTTCACCCCCGCGCCGTGAGCGAACACGACCGGGGCGCCGCTCCCCCGCTCGCGGTACTCGAGCGTGCCGGCGGGAACCTCCACCGTCCGCCGCTCGCCGAGGGCCTCGCTTATCGCCACGCGGCTAGATCGAGTGCTCGATGCTCGATTGCTCGGCCCGGCGGCGTGGCGATCTTCTACCGAGCATTCGAACATTCAAGCATTCGAGCATTCGTGCTTGTGACCCTGCGGCCGCTGGGCGCTAGCGGCGGCGGCGCGGCACGTTGGCGCGGCTCAGGTCCGGAGAGTGCCCGCCGCGGACGATCCGCTTGGGCCTGATGCCGCACCCGGGCGCCGAGGTCACCCGGGTGGAGAAGATCCCGCGGCCGGGCTCCCACCACAGGAGCGTCCTGCCATCGGGCGTCCACGACGGGTCGGGCTCCGCGCCGATCCTGCGCCCCGGCCCGATCTGGCAGATGGGCGTGGAGGCGGTCGTCGGACTGCCGGTCCGGTAGATCTGGATCGTGGCGACGGCGAGGTTGGCGGTGTTGCTCTGGAGCGGCCGGCGCATGACCGCGAACTTGTCGCGGGCGCGGGTCAGCTCGGCGTCGGCGAGGATGAACGAGTTCGTCCCGGTGGCCGGGTCGCGGCCCGGGTCGCGGAAGAAGTCGGCGCCCCTCGTCTTCCTGCCCACCCGGTTCGCGAGCAGCTGGGCGTTGAAGATCCCGTAGCTGGTGCTGAGGATGCGCTGGGAGTCGATCCAGGCCGGGAAGTTGTAGTCGTAGTAGCTGTCCGTCTGCCCGATCTCCCTGTTCCTCCGGAAGTCGAAGAAGTCGGTGAACCACGCGGACACCGTCGGACGGGTCTGCGATCTGCGCGGGTCGTAGAAGGTCGAGTACACGGCGTTCTGGGTCGCCACGATCCGGCCGTTGGGAGAGAGATCCACGAAGAACGGCTCGGTGGAGAGGGACTGCGAGGGGTTGATCGCCCACTGGCGGGCCTTGACTATCCGCCGCCCGTTCGGGCGGAACGAGTGCAGGTGGACCCCCTTGAGCGCCACGATGGTCCCGTTGTTCGCGATGCTGGGCGAGTAGTAGGGGCGGCCCGGCGTGCCGTTCCGGGTCACGGCCACCTGGCGCGAGCCGTCGGTCCGGGCCATCCAGACGTCGCCCCGCTTGATGAAGACCATCGACGCGCCCTGCGCCGGGGCACTCATCGCGAGGCCGAGGACCAGGAGAGCGGCCAGCGCGAGCCCCATGCGAGCCATCGGGGTCACTCTAGGAGGGCCGCCCTGCCCCGTCAATGGGTACCCGTCAGGACTGGCGGGTGCGGGTCAATTCGCGGTCGAGCGGGAAGGCTCCCGACTCGAGGCCCTGGTCGGCGCGGATCACGTGCATCACGGCGTTGATCAGCGCCAGGTGGGTGAACGCCTGGGGGAAGTTGCCCAGGTGGCGGCCCGAGCGGGGGTCGATCTCCTCGGCGTAGAGGCCGAGCGGGCTCGCGTAGGAGAGGAGCTTCTCGCACAGCGCCCGGGCGCGCTTGAGCTCCCCGATCTCGGCCAGCGCGGAGACCAGCCAGAAGGAGCAGATCGTGAAGGTGCCCTCCTCCCCGGCCAGGCCGTCGTCGGTCTCGTCGGTCTTGTAGCGCAGGACCAGGCCGTCGACGGTCAGCTCGTCGGCTATCGCGAGCACCGTCTTGCGGATGTTCACGTGCTCGGGCGGGAGGAAGCGCACCAGCGGCATCATCAGGATCGAGGCGTCGAGGGCGTCCGTGTCGTAGTGCTGGGTGAACACGCCGCGCTCGTCGAGAGCGTTCTCGCAGATGTCGGCGTGGATCTCGTCCGCCGCCGACTGCCAGCGGGCGGCCGACTCGAGGTCCTCGCGGATCTCGGCGAGGCGGGCGCCGCGGTCGGCCGCGACCCAGCACATGAGCTTGGAGGAGGTGAAGTGCTGCGGGTCCCCGCGCACCTCCCAGATGCCGCGGTCCGGCTCCCGCCAGTTGTCGAGCGCGGTCTCGACCTGGCTGACGAGGATCGGCCAGATCCGCTCCGGGAGGTGGTCGCGCGACTTCGTGTGCAGGTAGAACGAGTCCAGGATCGCGCCCCAGACGTCGTGCTGATCCTGGTCGTAGGCGCCATTGCCGATCCGGACCGGGCGCGCGCCGTCGTAGCCGGACAGGTGGTCGAGCGTCTCCTCCGGCAGCTCGTCCTCACCGCCGATCCCGTACATGATCTGCAGCCGCCCCTCCTCCGCCTCCGCCACGTCGGCGATGAAGTAGAAGAAGTCGTTGGCCTCCCAGTCGAACCCGAGCGTGTAGAGGCCCCAGAGCATGAAGGTGGCGTCCCGGATCCAGGTGTAGCGGTAGTCCCAGTTGCGCTCCCCGCCCGGCGTCTCGGGCAGCGAGGTGGTGGCCGCCGCCACCAGCGCCCCGGTGGGGGCGTACGACAGCCCCTTGAGCGTGAGCGCGCTGCGCTGCAGGTAGGTGCGCCAGGGGTGGTCGGGGAACTCGCCGTGGTCGAGCCAGTGCTGCCAGTGGTGGGCGGTCCAGGTCAGGCGCTCGTAGGCCTCGTCGTAGGTCTTCGGCGCCGGGTGGTCCGACCACGACAGCGCGACGAAGGCCGTGTCGCCGTCCTTCATGAGCGTGCGGGCGGTGGCGCGCGCACCCTCGAAGCCCATGTTCATGTCGGTCGTCAGGTGCAGCTCGACGTCCGAGGTCTCTGCGGTCGCCCTGGCCTCGTGATAGCCCTCCCCGGTGTACTCCCAGGTCGCGGCGCAGCGCCCGTAGTCGAACACGGGCTCGCAGTCGAGCAGCACCTGCACCTCGCCGTTCACGCACCGCACGCAGCGCAGCAGCACGTGGTCGGCGTCGTAGTCGGTGGGCGAGCGGCGGTGGGTGGAGGAGCGGTCGTTCTCGTGGTGCCACGGCCCGATCAGCAACAGGTCGCGGACGATGATCCAGCCGCCGCGGCAGCCCCAGCTCGTCTCGACGACCATCGTGCCCGGCAGGTAGCGGCGGTCGGCCGGCACGTCCACGTCGGCGGGGCCGAGGCGGAAGGTCCCGGCGTCACGATCGAGCAGGCCGCCGAACACGCTCGGCGAGTCGAACCGCGGCAGGCACATCCACTCGATGTTGCCGCTCGGCGCCACGAGCGCGCAGGTCTCGCAGTCGGACAGGAAGCCGTACTGCGCGATCGGCGGGAAGGGACTGGCGCCCGGCGGGGCGTCGGTCATCATCTGGCGGATGCGCCAGGCGCCCGAGTGGGCGATCGGTCCGCGTTCGCTCACGGCTTCTCCTCCAGCAGGCTCGCGGCCGCCGGGTCGAGCACTGCCTCGAGTGCCCCTTCGCGGGGGTCCACCAGGCTGGCCGGGGCGTCCGGGCCGGGCGAGCCCGCGAAGGCGCGCCTGACCGCCGCGGCCTTGTCCTCGCCGGCGACCAGGAAAACCACGGAGCGAGCCCGGTTCACAACAGGAAGGGTAAGGGTCACCCGGGACACCAAGGGAGCCATCCCCGGCGTCTCGACGCCGACCGCGCGCCGTTCCGTCTCTCCCAGCGCCGCGTCGTTGGGGAACAGCGAGCACACATGCACGTCGGGCCCGAGCCCGACGAGCATCAGGTCGAACTCCGGCACGCCCTCGCCGAACGCGGCGCTCAGCTCTGTCTCGTAGTGGTCGGCGCCTTCTGCGGGCCCGCGCTCCGCCTCCATCCGCACCACCCGGGCGCCGTCGATCCTGTCGAACAGGCTCTCCTTCACCATCCCGTAGTTGGAGTGCTCGTGGTCGGGCGGCACGCAGCGCTCGTCGGTGAACCAGAACGTGACGCCCGACCAGTCCTCGCGCATGGCCGCCACGCGCTCATACGCCGTGCGGGGCGTCGAGCCACCGGTGAGGACGATGTTCCCGCTCGCCTGCCGCCAGGCGCTCGGCGACGACCAGTCCGGGGTCCTCGACCACCTGGGTCCGCGGCATCACGACAGCATCGCGGCGGCCTTCTCGAGCGCCGGCCCGTAGGTGGGGTCCCGCAGCAGGGCCTGTCGGATGCCCTCGCCGAGGATGCCCGCCTCGCCGCGCGAGGCGCCCATCACGGTCCAGCTCGAGTCCTGCCCGTCACGCGTCCGGCGCCGTGCGCTGAGGCCGCCGTCGCCGCGGTCGAGGGAGATGCTCATCCCCGACGCGGTCTCGACGACGATCCCGGCCAGGCCGGGGGCGCTCTGCTGAGGATCGGGCTCGAGCCTCAGCTCCACGTCCTGGCGGCGGGCGCCGCAGCGCCCGTGCAGGGTGTCGCTCTGCCTGGTCAGCGCGCCGGGCTTCCAGCCCAGCCGCGACGCGAGCCAGCCGAGGAAGAGCAGCCCCGCGACGCTCGAGTCGGGCCGGTGGCGGACCGTGACCGCGCTGATCCGCCCCAGCTCCTCGCGCCACTGGCGGGGCTCGAACGTGGCGGTGACGCGCTCGCGCCAGGGCGTCGAGCGCAGCCAGGCGAGGTCGACCACGTAGACCTGCTCCGCGAGCTCGCGCGCCCGTGAGATCGCCGAGGCTGGGTCGGGCTCGTTGACGGAGTCGATCAGGACCACCTGGGCCAGGTGGAGCAGGGAGTCGACCGCCTCGGAATGCCCGTGGGGGGACCACACGACGGTGGCGAGGTCGGTCACGACGAGCGGGTCGACGATCGTGTCGAGGTGCGGCAGGTGCCGCGGGCCCACGTCCACGACGAGCTCCTCGTGGCAGAGGGCGACGCTGTCGGCCCCCTCCAGCCCCGGCGCCGTGGTGGTCGCCCAGGCGTCGAGGCTCTCGCGCCCCGACTCGACGGCGCACAGGATGGTGCGCGAGGGGTGGTAGCGGCCCACGTTCTCGAGCCGGTTCTGGATCTCGCCGCGCCACTCCCTGTCGGCGATCACCACCAGGTTGAGCACCCGAGCCGGTGCGTAGGCCTCGCTCTGCTGGTGGCGGTGCTTGAGCAGCTCGCGCAGGGCCGACTCGATCGCCGAGGGCGTGGTGTCGCGTTCGTGCCAGACGCCCTCCATCCACGAGACGTCGCGGACGTTGGGGCTCAGATTGCCCGCCACCTGTGCCCCTCTTCGAGGATCGCGTCGGCCTCCGCGGGCCCCTCCGAGCCGCTGGCGTAGGCCGGCAGCGGCCCCGGGATGCCCGACCAGCCCTCGAGGATCGGGTCGCAGATCCGCCACTGCGCCTCGACCTCGTCGTCGCGGGTGAACAGCGTGGCGTCTCCGCGCATGGCGTCCATGATCAGTCGCTCGTAGGCCTCGGGGGACTGCGACAGGAACGAGGTGCCGTAGAGGAACTCCATGTTCACCGGGCGGATGCGCATGCGAGTGCCGGGGATCTTCGCCCCGAGCGAGATCGACACGCCCTCGTTCGGCTGCATCGTGAGGATGATCTGGTTGGGCTGCACGCCCACCGACCCCTCCTGCTGGAAGGCCACGTGCGGCACCGGCTTGAGCGTCACGGCGATCTCGGTGACCTTGCGGGCGAGCCGCTTGCCGGTTCGCAGGTAGATGGGCACGCCCGCCCAGCGCCAGTTGTCCACCTCGAGGCGAAGGGCGGCGTAGGTCTCCGTGGTGGAGTCCTCGGGCACGTCCTCCTCCTCCAGATAGCCGACCGCCGGCTCGCCGCCGGACATGCCCGGGCCGTACTGCGCCCGCACCGCCATCTCGCCCACCTCCGAGGGGATGGGCGCGTCGATCGCCTGCAGCACCTTCACCTTCTCGCCGCGGACGTCGTCCGCCGTGAAGGAAACCGGCGGCTCCATGCACAGCAGCGTGAGCAGCTGCAGCATGTGGTTCTGCACGAGGTCGCGCAGCGCGCCCGAGGTGTCGTAGTAGCCGGCCCGGCTGCCGAT
Source organism: uncultured Thermoleophilaceae bacterium (assembly GCA_963722705.1). Lineage (GTDB taxonomy): Bacteria > Actinomycetota > Thermoleophilia > Solirubrobacterales > Thermoleophilaceae > JAAYBF01. The sequence goes on from CAVRNY010000002.1 coordinate 474,493, forward strand.
GCCGATGTCCTCGGCCGCGGTGATCTGCACGTAGTCGATGAAGTTGCGGTTCCAGATCGGCTCGAACATGCCGTTGGCGAACCGGAACGCCAGCATGTTCTGGACCGTCTCCTTGCCCAGGTAGTGGTCGATCCGGAACACCTGGTGCTCGTCGAGCACGTCGAGCACCGCGCCGTTCAGCTCCTGGGCCTCCTTGAGGTTCGTGCCGATCGGCTTCTCGATCACCACGCGCACCTCGGATCCCTCGTTGCGGTCGAGGCCGTGCTCTCCGAGCTTGCCGACGATGACGGAGAAGAACGCCGGCGAGGTGGAGAGGTAGTAGACGCGGTTGAAGACGATCCCGGCCTCCTCGTCGAACTCGGCGTTGACCGTCTCGAGCTGCTCGTAGACCTTCGGGTCGTCGAAGGGGCCGGAGACGTAGCGCAGGTGCTCGAGCAGAGCGGTGAGCACCTTCGGATCGGTCTCGCGGCGCGAGAACTCCTCGATCGACTCGCGCGCCAGGGTGCGGAAGTCGTCGTCCGACATCTCGCTCCGGGAGGAGCCGATCAGGTTGAACCGCTCCGGCAGCGCCCCCTCGTGCGCGAGGTTGTAGAGCGCCGGGAGGAGCTTGCGCTTCGAGAGGTCGCCCGTGGCTCCGAAGATCGTCAGCGTGGTCGGGTGTACCGGCAGCCGCTCGAGGCCCGCGGCCAGCGGGTTCTCCTCGACCGTGGCCATCACTCCGCCTGCGGCTGGCTCTGTGCCACCGCGTCCGCCGCCTTCACCGCGTGCCCGCCGAACTGGTTGCGCAGCGCTGCGTTCACCTTCGCGGCGAACGCGTTCTGCCCGCGCGAGGAGAACCGCTCGAACAGCGAGGTCGTGATCACGGGCGTGGGGATGCGCTTGTCGATCGAGTCCTCGACCGTCCAGCGCCCCTCGCCCGAGTCCTCGACGTAGGGCTCCAGCCGCGCCAGGTCGTTGCCCTCCTGCTCGAACGCGAGCGCCGCGAGCTCGCAGAGCCACGAACGGACCACCGAGCCCTGCATCCAGAGGTGGGCGATCTTCGCGTTGTCGAGCTCGAACTCACACGCGTCGAAGAGCGAGAACCCCTCGGCGTAGGCCTGCATGATCCCGTACTCCACCCCGTTGTGGACCATCTTCACGTAGTGCCCGGAGCCGGGGGGGCCGAAGTGCCCCCAGCCGGGCCCGTGCTCCTCCGTGGACGGCGGCGCCAGCACGTCGAGGATCGGCGACAGCCGCTCGACCGCCTCGTCGGCGCCCCCGACCATCATGCAGTAGCCCACCTCGAGGCCCCACACGCCGCCGGAGGTGCCCACGTCCACGTAGGCGATGCCCTTCGGCTGCAGCGCCTCCGCGCGGCGCTTGTCGTCGGTCCAGCGGCTGTTGCCGCCGTCGATGATCATGTCGCCCTCGTCGAGCAGCTCGCCGAGCTTGTCGACCGTCTCGTCCGTCGGGCCGCCGGCCGGCACCATGACCCACACGGCGCGCGGCGCGTCGAGCTTGGACACCAGGTCCTCCAGCCCGGAGCTGCCGCTGGCGCCGTGCCCCTCGGCCTCGCCGACCGCGTCCTCCGAGAAGTCGAACACGACGCACTGGTGGTCCGAGTCGCGATGGATGCGATGGACCATGTTGCCGCCCATCTTCCCTAGGCCTATGAATCCAAGCTGCATCTGAGCACTCCCTGGTCGAGGACGGCGGGTCCGGGTCGATTCTTCCCGACCGGGGAGGGCAGGCGCAAGTCAACGGGCGTCTAGTACGGTTTGCCGCGGCAGGGGGATCGTGGACCTGAGCGACGCACTTCACTTCCTGACGGTCGTCGGTACCGGCATCCCGGCGGGCTCGCAGGCGATCATCGCCTCGCCCTTCGCCCGCAAGATCAAGGGCTTCGACTCCGAGCGCGCCTACGAGCTGCACGACACCCTGCTGCACCACGAGGGCCACAACGCGGTGGCGGCCGCTCCCACCCTGATCGCCGGAATCAGCGCTGTGGCCCTTCTGGTCACCGACGGCCTCGACAGCACCGCCGGCGTGTTCACACTTGTCGGATTGCTCTTCGCGGCCGGGGTGGGGCTGAGCACGATCACGATCTGCGCGCCCGAGAACGACAAGATCCGGGAGGAGCTGAAGTCCGGCCAGGTCCGCGACCCGTATGTCGAGCGGAGCTCGCTCTGGTGGCGGGGGCACTACGTCCGCGTGACGTGCGGACTGATCGCGGTCTCCTCGTTCACCGTGGCGGCGATCGCCGCCTGAGCAGCTAGAGCAGGCCCCGCACCCGTTCGGTCAGCTCGCGCAACGCCGCGGCCGGGTCCCCCTCCAGCCGCACACGCTCGGCCGGCAGGCCGTGGTCGCGCAGCGTGAGGATGTCGCCGGTGGCCTGGGCGTTCTTGAGCTCCTTGAACGAGTAGTCGGCGTCCGGGATCGGCACGTCCTCGTCGCCGTCGTGCACGAGCTGGAGGAACAGGCCGTCCGGCGGGCCGCCCTTGTGGAACTGCCCCGTGGAGTGCAGGAAGCGCGGGCCATAGCCGAACGTGGTCGTGGCCTTCGTGGCGTCGCGGATCGCGGCGCGCAGCTCCGAGACCGCCTCGTCGAAGGCGTCCGAGGGCTGGACGTAGGCCATGATCGCGACGTAGTTGGGCGGCGCCGCGTCGCCGAGGAGCGCCTTCAGCTCCTCGTCGCCGGCCTCGTCGACCTGCGGCGGCTCGGCGGCGTCCAGCACCTTCGCCGTGTTGTCCTTCGCCTCCTGGACGTTCGGCTGGTCGAAGGCGTTGATCCCGAGCACCCAGCCCGCCACGGCCGTGGCGAACTCCGCGAAGAAGAACACCCGCCCCAGGTCCACCGGCCCGCCGCGGGTGGACGCCGTGATCACTGGGTGGCCGGCCTTGCGCAGGCCCTCCACCTTCGCGTCGAGGTCCTCGTCGGGCTCGTCGGCGTTGCGCAGGTAGGCGAACACGCGGTCGCCGCCGTAGGAGCCGGGGTCGCCGATCGGCTCGTCCGCCACGGGCAGGATGCCCTTGCCCTCCTTGCCGGTCGACTCCGCGATCAGCTGCTCGACCCACAGGCCGAAGCTCGACACCGGCTCGGACACGATGAAGGTGAGCTTGTCCCGGCCCTGCAGCGCGAGCTCGCCCATCGCGAGCCCCATCCACAGGCCGGAGTTCGAAGCGCTCGTGTCGTAGCTGTTGCAGTTCTCCTCGGCCTCGCGCGAGGCCTGGAGCAGAGCCTCCACGTCCACGCCCATGAGCGCGGCGGGCACGAGCCCGAAGTACGACAGCACCGAGTAGCGCCCGCCGATGTTCGGATCGTTCTCGAACACGCGCCGGAAGCCGCGCTCCTTCGCCAGGTCGACCAGCGCCGATCCCGGGTCGGTCACGGCCACGAACTGGGCGCCGTTGCCGCCGGTGCGCTCGTAGAAGTGCTTCATGTGCGAGAGCGTCTCGATCGTGCCGCCCGACTTCGACGACACGATGAAGAGCGTCTTCGACAGGTCCACCGCGCTCTCCAGCTCGAGCACGGCGCCGGGGTCGGTCGAGTCGAGCACGTGCAGGGTGAGGCCGCCCGCATCGCCGAAGCTGCGCCGGATCACCTCGGGGCCCAGGCTCGAGCCGCCCATCCCGAGCAGCGCGGCGTGCGTGAGCCCGTCCGCCTTCACGCCCTCCGCGAACTCGCGCAGGTCGCCGGCGTGCTCCAGCATCGCCTCGCTGATCGTGAGCCAGCCCAGCCGGTTGCCGATCTCGGCCACGCCGGGGCCGCCCCAGAGCGCCTCGTCCTTGCGCCACACCCGGCGCACCACGCGCCCGTACATCGCCGTCTCCACCCGCTTCGCCAGCCCGGGCTCGAGCTCGTCGGGGATCGAGGACTCGATCGTCGGCGGGCGGCCGGTCACCGCCGCCTCCTTGCTCGACTCCACTCCCGCGATCAGCTTGTCGAACGGGGTCACGAACGCCGCGATGCCGTCCTCCAGCAGCTTCTTGGTCACGTCGCCCATGTCGATGCCCGCCTCGGCCAGCGCGTCCAGCGCGGCGGTGGGGTCGGCGTCGGCCGTCGCCCCGCGCACCTCCGCCTTCTCGGCGGCGGCGTTGAGCGTGGCCATCGGCATCGTGTTCACCGTGTCGGGCGCGATCAGGCCGTCGACGTACTTCGTCTCGGGGTAGTTGGGGTTCTTCACCCCCGTCGAGGCCCACAGCGGGCGCTGAACCGGCGCGCCGGCGTCGCGCAGCGTCGCGAAGCGGTCGCCGTAGAAGGTCCGCTTGAAGCTCTGGTAGGCGGCCAGGGCGTTGGCGATCGCCGCCGTGCCCTGCAGGTCGGTGCGCCCCGCCTCCTCGAGGCGCTTGTCCACCTCGGAGTCCACGCGCGAGACGAAGAAGCTCGCCACCGAGTGCACGTCGAGCGACTCGCCCGCCTCGTGGCGGCGCTCGAGCCCCTTGATGAACGCCTCGGTCACGGCCTCGTAGGACTCGACCGAGAAGAGAAGCGTGACGTTCACGTTGATGCCGTCGCCGATCGCGTCCTGGATCGCGGGCAGCCCGGCCTCGGTGCCGGGGATCTTGATCATCACGTTCGGGCGGTCCACCGACTTCCACAGCTCGCGCGCCTGCTCCAGCGTGGCCTCGGTGTCGTGGGCCAGCGAGGGTTCCACCTCGAGCGACACGAAGCCGTCGGCGCCGTCGGTCGCCTCGTGCACCGGGCGCATCACGTCGCACGCCATCTGCACGTCCTTGATCGCGAGGTTGAGGTAGATCGCGACCGCGTCGAGGCCCTCGCCCGCCAGCTTCTCGATGTCCTCGTCGTAGTCCTCGGAGCCGAGGATGGCCTTCTCGAAGATCGCGGGGTTGGACGTCACGCCCCGCAGCGAATCCTCCTCCACCAATCGCTGCAGCTCGCCCTTCTCGATCAGCGAGCGGCGGATCTGGTCGAGCCACACGCTGGTGCCGGCCTCCGTGATCGCCGCGAGGCGCTCGTTCACCTGTGCCGCAGTGGCCATGTCTGGTTCTCCTTAGCTCCGGGCCGCGGCGCCTGCGCGCTCCACGACCGCCTTGCCCTTCTCCGCCACGGCTTCGGGGGTGAACCCGAAGTGCTCGTACAGGTCCTTCTGCGGCGCCGACATCCCGAAGCCGTGCATGCCCACCGAGTCGCCGTCCTCGGTGACCCACCGCTCCCAGCCGAAGGTGGCCGCGGCCTCCACCGACACGCGCGCCCGGCACGACGGCGGCAGCACCGAGTCCCGGTAGGCGGCGTCCTGCTCGAGGAAGCGGTCGAAGCAGGGCATGCTCACCACGCGGGTCGACACCCCGTCGCCCTCCAGCGCCTCGGCGGCGTCCATGCAGATGGAGACCTCCGAGCCCGTCCCGATCAGGATCAGGTCGGGCTCACCGCCGTTCGACTCCGCGCGCAGGACGTAGGCGCCACGCGTGATCGCGTCGGCCGGGATCACGTCCGGGTCGATGATCGGGAGGTTCTGGCGGCTCAGCACGAGCGCGCACGGCCCGTCCTGCTGCTCCAGCGCGAACTTCCAGGCCAGCGCCGTCTCGTTCGCGTCGGCCGGGCGGACCACGTTGACGTTCGGGGTGGCGCGCAGGTGGGCGAGGTGCTCGATCGGCTGGTGGGTGGGGCCGTCCTCGCCCAGGCCGATCGAGTCGTGCGTGTAGACCTGGATCACGGGCAGGTGCATCAGCGCCGCCAGGCGCACCGCGCCCTTCATGTAGTCGAGGAAGTTGAAGAAGGTGGACCCGAACGCCTTCAGCCCGTGGCGGCACAGCCCGTTCACGATCGCCCCCATGCCGTGCTCGCGCACGCCGTAGTGCACGTTGCGGCCGGCGTAGTCGCCCTTCTGTACCGCGCCGCCGTCATCGATCAGCGTGAGCGTGGAGGGCTCGAGGTCCGCCGAGCCGCTCACCAGGTGGGGGATCCGCCCGGCGGCCCACTGGATCACCTTGTTCGAGGCCTTGCGCGTCGCCACCGGGTCGTCCGCAGGGTCGAACCGGGGCAGCTCGGCGTCCCAGCCCTCGGGCAGCCTGCCCTCCATCACGAGCGACAGCTCATCGGCCAGGCCGGCGTGTGCCGACCGGTAGGCCTCCAGGCGCTCGTTCCACTCGGCCTCGGCCTCCGCGCCGCGGCCGGCCGCCTCGCGGAAGTGCTCGGCCACCTCGCCGGGCACGAGGAAGTGGGCGTCCGGGTCCCACCCGTAGGCCTCCTTGGTCAGGCGGACCTCGTCCTCGCCCAGCGGCGAGCCGTGGGCCGAGTGGGTGTCCTGCTTGTTCGGCGAGCCCTGGCCGATGTGGGTCCGGAGGATGATCAGCGACGGCCTGCCGTCCTCGCCCTTCGCGGCGTCGATCGCCTTCTCGAGGCTCTCCTGCGAAAGGTCCTCGCCCAGGTTCTGGACATGCCAGCCGTAGGCCTCGAACCGCGCGCCGACGTCCTCGCTGAAGGCCATCTTCGTCTCGCCCGCCAGCTGGATCTTGTTGTCGTCGTAGAAGGCGATCAGGCGGCCGAGGCCGAGGTGGCCGGCCAGCGAGCAGGACTCGGAGGCGACGCCCTCCTGCATGTCGCCGTCGCTCGCGATCGTGAACGTGTGGTGGTCCACGATCTCGTGCCCGTCACGGTTGAAGCGGGCGGCGAGCATCCGCTCGGCCAGGGCCAGGCCCACCGCGTTCGAGATGCCCTGCCCGAGCGGGCCGGTGGTGACCTCGATCCCGGGCGCGCCGTCGGCCTCGAACTCGGGGTGCCCCGCGGTGGGGCTGCCGAGCTGGCGGAAGCTCTGGAGGTCCTCGATCGAGACGCCGTAGCCCGACAGGTGCAGGACCGAGTAGAGGAGCATCGAGGCGTGGCCCGCGGAGAGCACGAACCGGTCGCGGTCGAACCAGTCGGGGTTCGCCGGGTTGTGCCGCATCGTGTGGGCGTAGAGCCGGTAGGCGACGGGTGCGAGCGCCATCGGGGCGCCGGGGTGGCCCGAGTTCGCCTTCTGCACGCCATCCATCGAGAGGGTGCGGATGGTGTCGATGCTGAGCTCCTCGAGCCCCTTCTGGTCCGTCGCTGTGGTCATCTCACTCCCTCGGTCGTCGTCACATCACGCTCCCCTCGTCGCAGTATCGCCGGTTCGCCGAAGCTCTCGCTCGGCGAGCAGCCCCGCCCCGATCACCCCTGCGTCGGCGCCGCCCTTCGCGAGGCTCACCGTGGTGCGCTCCCACAGGGCGGGAAGCGAGTGGCGCGCGGCCTCCTCACAGGCGGTGTCGATGAACAGGTCGGCCGCGCGGGAGAGCCCGCCCCCGATCACGACGTGCTCGGGCTCGAAGGTGTTGACCACTCCGGCGATCCCCAGGCCGAGCCAGCGTCCGTGGCGCTCGAAGACGGCGCGCGCCTCGGGGTCCCCGTCCTGCGCGGCCTTCACCGCGTCCCGGCCCGACACCCGGCCCTGGTCGGCCAGCATCTTGCCGAGCGCCCCGTCGGGGTCCTGTCGCGCCGCCTCGGTCGCCGCCAGCTCGAGCCCGGTGCCGCTGCACAGCAGCTCGAGCGACCCCGGCCGCGGGAAGCCCTCCTCGGTGGCGGCCAGGGCGGTGGGACCGTCGAGGATCACGTGGCCCATCTCCGCGCCCAGCCCGGTGTGCCCGCGCTCGATCATCCCGTCGATGATGATCCCGCCTCCCACACCGGTCCCCAGGGTGAGCATCACGAGATGCTGGGCGGGCGGGTCGGGCACGAACTGGGCCTCGGCGAGCGCCGCGCAGTTGGCGTCGTTGTCCACGAACACGGGAATGCCGAGCCTCTCGCCCAGCTCCTCGCGCAGGGGGACGCCGGCCAGCGGGATGTTCACGCTCGAGAGCACCCTGCCGGTCTCGAACTCGACCTGCGAGGGCACTCCGATGCCCAGCGCGTCGGGCCGCCCGGTCTCGCCGGCGACCTCGTTCACCCCGGCCACGATCCCGTCCATCAGGGCCTCGGCGCCCGACAGGTCGGTTGGGTGCTCGACCCCGTTCAACGCCTCGGCGCCCTCGATCCGCGCCACGGCGACCTTCGTCCCTCCCACGTCGATGCCGAGCACGTTGCTCACGGGAGCAGACTAGCCCCGCAGGCGATCGCGGGCCGTCCGGGAAAGGCCGTCGACGACGAGGTCGTAGGAGTCCTCGATCATGTCGGAGACCATCCGGTCGTCGACGGTGCCGTCGATGGTGACGGTGTTCCAGTGCCGCTTGTTCAGGTGGTAGCCGGGGCGGATGGCCGGATAGGTCAGGCGCAGCGACTCCGCCAGATCGGGCTCGCACTTGAGGCTGACCTCCAGCGGCCGCGCGGCGAGCCGGCTGAGGGCGAACATCTTCCCGCCCACCTTGAAGACCGAGACCCCCTCGCTGAACGGGAACTCCTCGGTCGCTTCCGGCATGGCCAGGCACCGGCGGCGCAGCGAGGCGGGCGTCACACCGCAAGCGTAGGCGTAGGAGAATGCGCGCATGGACAGCCCCGACATCCGCCGCCTCGAAGAGGCCGACGAGACCCGCCGTTTCGAGCACGGGAGCTTCGAGCTCGTGCACCTCGGCGGCATGACCGTGGGACGCGCAACCTACGAGCCCGGCTGGAGGTGGTCGGAGCACGTGGGAGGCGGGCCGGGCGCCCGCTGCCAGGTCGAGCACGTGGGCATGGTCGTCTCAGGCCGCGCGGCGGTCCTGATGGACGACGGGACCGAGATCGTGATGGAGCCGGGCGACCTGTTCCACGTCCCGCCGGGGCACGACAGCTGGGTCGTCGGCGACGAGCCGTACGTCTCGCTCCACTTCATGGGCGCCGGCGACTACGCGGCAGACTGAGCGCGGCCGCCACGGCCCCGCGCGCGGGTCACGATCGCCGTCATCCCGGGGGGCACGCGACCGTCCGTCGCAAGCCATGAGCCCGCGAGGATCAGGAGCAGCCCCGCCACGGCTCCGACCCCCGGGCGCTCGCCGAGAACCGTGACCCCCAGCGCCACCGCCACCACGGGGGCGATGTAGGTGATCACGAGCGCACGACCCGCACCGACCTCGAGCACGAGTGCGCCGTAGAACACGAACGCCGCGGCGGTGCAGAACACGCCGAGCACGAGGAGCGCAACGATCGCCGACGTCGACGGCACCTCCGTCGGCAGGTCCACCGCGACGGCCGGAAGGAGGACCAGCGTCGCGATGGCCAGGGCTCCGCCCATCGACGCACGCGGGTCGAGGTCGGCAAGGTGACGCTTGAGCACCATCGGCCCGCCCGCGTAGCACAGGGCCGCGAAGAGGATCGCCGCCGCACCGAGCAGCTCATCCCCCTGTCCCGCGACGTCGATCCCCACCAGCGCCACGACGCCGGCGAGGCCGATCAACAGCCCCACCAGCCGCCGCCCCGAAGCGCGCTCCGAGGCGTCGAAGCGAAGGGCGAGCAGCGCGACGAACAACGGAGCGGCGGCGATGATGATCGCGGCCAGCGACGACGACACGCGCTGCTCGCCCGCCGCGATCAGCGGGAAGGGGACCGCGATCTCGATCACGGCGAAGATCGCGAGCCAGCGCCCTCGGCCGCGCAGCGACTCCAGGGCCCCCGCTCGCCACGCGAGCCCGAGCAGCACCGCCGCTCCCAGCACGACCCTCACCCACGCCAGGAACGCCGGCGGCACCCCGTCGTCGACCGCCACCTTGATGAACAGGTACGGGATCCCCCACAGGATCGAGACGGCCCCGAAGGCCGCCCAGGCACGGGCGCTCACGCCGGACAGGATGTCAGTGCGGGTCGCTAGCCCTTGCGACCGGCGAGCAGGGCGCGATCGGCCCGCCTGACCAACTCGTCCGCCGAGTCACCGTCGCGCAGCTCGCTGTAGCCGATGCTCACCGAGCTGTTCTCGGATTCCTTCAAATCCGCCCTGACGGCATCAAAGCGCTTGCGAGCCTCATCGATGCTCACGTTGGGCAGCGCACACAGGAACTCGTCGCCGCCGAGCCGCACGAACAGGTCGTAGGGCCGCATGTGGCGCCTGAATCCGTCGGCGACGGTGCGCAGCAGGACGTCTCCGGCCGCGTGGCCGCGCTCGTCGTTGACGGCCTTGAGCCCGTCCACGTCCACATAGGCGGCGACCATCCCATCGCTCTCCCGCCGGGCGCGCTTCATCTCGTTGTCCAGCTCCTCGAGCCCCACTCCCCGCCGCCTCGCGCCGGTCAGCTCGTCGGTTCCCGCGTATTCACGGTCATAGGCGGACTGCTCGCGGTCATGCCCCGCCCGGTCGCGGTCGCCCACGGCGTGCTCGCGGTCTGCCGTTGCCTGCTCGCGATCCCGGCCCGCCTGCTCGCGGTCGCTCGCGGCGCGATGCCGACCCGCGCGGCCGCGGCCACGCAGCCCCTCCACATCCGCACCGTCGCCGCCGTCGGCGAGCTCGTCCCTGGCGTCCAGCTCCGTGGCTTGCGTGTCGCGGCCGTCGGCCAGCTGGTCGCGTAGCGTCGAAGCTTCGTCGCGTCGCCCCGCGACGATATCTCGATCCCTGGCTTTCTCATCGCGCCGACGTGAGGCCTGCTCGCGCGCGTGCGTCGCCGCGGCCTGCTCCACATCGGAGAGGTTCCGACCGCGGTCGCGGTGCTCCTGGATGCGGTCACCGAGCGCCTGCGCGGCGTCCGCGAATGCCTGATCAGCATCGCTTACACGCTCATCAGCGTTATCTGGACCTTCCTCCCTCCCGGGGCGGCGGTCGTCCATGGGTGCGTCCTCTCGGCCCGCAGTCGAATGTGCCACACGGCCCAGATCGACATCGGGTGATGCCATTCTAGCCCCTTTCGGGCACCTCCGCTGTGAAATCGGGTTATACCGATCTACCAGTTTGCGGGCTATCCACGTCCGGAACCGACGTCACGCCGTCCTGAACAGCTGAGCCGTTTCGGCTAGGTTGAACGGAGCGAGACCAGGAGGTCAAAGATGGCTTTGCAGATTGGCGACACGGCCCCGGACTTCGAGGCCGAGACCACCGAAGGCAAGATCAACTTCCACGACTGGATCGGCGACTCGTGGGCCGTGCTCTTCTCCCACCCGAGGGACTTCACCCCGGTGTGCACCACCGAGCTGGGGTACATGGCCAACGCCAAGCCGGAGTTCGACCGCCGCAACGTGAAGATCATCGGCCTCTCGGTCGATCCGGTCGACAACCACGCCAAGTGGTCGAGCGACATCGAGGAGACCCAGGGTCAGGCGCCCAACTACCCGATGATCGGCGACGGGGACTTCAACGTGTCGAAGCTCTACGGCATGCTGCCCTCGGAGACCTCGGGCGACCCCACCGAGCGCACGCCGGCCGACAACCAGACGGTCCGGAACGTGTTCGTGGTGGGGCCGGACAAGAAGATCAAGCTGATCCTCGTCTATCCGATGACGACGGGCCGCAACTTCGACGAGGTGCTGCGGGTGATCGACTCGCTGCAGCTGACCGCCCAGCACAAGGTGGCGACGCCGGTCAACTGGCAGCAGGGCGACGACGTGATCATCGCCGGCTCCGTCTCGGACGACGAGGCGCGCGAGAAGTACCCGGACGGGTGGGAGTCGCCGCGGCCCTACATCCGGATCGTGCCGCAGCCGCACTGACACTCGACTTCGTATACCTGCCGAGCCGCGACGTCGCGGCCGACGTGCAGCACTACACCGAGCGGCTCGGCGGGGAGCTCGTGTTCGCCATCGAGAGGTTCGGGACGCGGGTGGCGATGGTCCGGCTCACGACCGACGGGCCGAAGCTCGTGCTTGCCGAGCACCTCGAGGGAGACCGGCCGATCCTGATCTTCCGGGTCGACGACCTGGACGCCGCCATGGCGGAGCTCGAGGCGCGGGGCGTCGAGCCGGGGGCGCCCTTCGAGATGCCCTACGGACACGGCTTCGGGCTGAAGACGCCCGGCCCCCAGCGCCTCGCGCTCTACCAGCTGACCCGCCCCGAGCGCGGGGAGAGCCTGGCGGGGCGCCGGGACTTCTGACGCCCCGCCTGCTTCGGGTCTCAGGCCTCGGCGTAGCGGAGCGAACCGGGCGTCGTGAGCAGCTCCCCGGTCTCGAGCAGCGTCTTGAGGCCGGAGAGGATCATCGGCCAGCCGCCGTAGAGCTCGTCGTTCGCGCCCTCGCGGAGCTGGTCGTGCGTCACCGTCAGACGGCAGGAGTCGCCCACCGGCTCGATCTCCCACGTGACTCGCGAGGTGCCCTCACTCTTCACCTCGTCGCTCCAGAGGGCGGTCATGCTCTGGACCAGCCGCCGCGGCGGGTCCACCTCGAGGTTCTCACCCTCCGAGATGGCCACGCCGGCCCCGGGGTGCACGGCCTCGTAGCTCGAGCCGGGCGTCCAGTCGGAGGTGATCCCCACGCCGAAGTTGTACTTCTGCCGTATCTCGTTGTCGGTGATCGCCTCCCAGAGCCGCTCCGGCGTCGTCTTGATGTAGATCTCGAATACCTTCTCCATTGGGTCCTCCAGTCTGCGCTTGAGCCCGGTGAGCGTGGCCGCCCAGGGCTCGGCGTATTTGCTCACCCATCTGTCGTGGACGAGCCGGATCGGGACCGGGTTCAGGAAGTGGAGCTTCTCGCGCCCACGCCGCTTGGTCGTGACGAGGCCGGCCTCCTCGAGCACCTTCAGGTGCTTCATCACCCCGAAGCGCGTCATCGGAAGCCGGCCCTCCAGCGCGCTGAGCGTCTGCCCGTCGTCCGTGAACAACTCGTCGAGCAGGCTCCGGCGCGTCGGGTCTGCGAGTGCCCTGAACACCATGTCCATGCGGACGACTATATGTGACCTTTTGGTCACATGTCAAGCGTGAGCACGACCGACGTCTCGATCTGGCGCTCCGGGATCGACCAGTAGGTCTGGAGCAGCTCGGTCTTGCGCTCGGGCGAGACCTGCTCGAATCCGTGCCGGCGGTAGAAGCGGATCGCCCACTCGGCCGTGGCCCAGGTGCCGACCAGCATCGGCCGGTCCCTCCCGCGGGCGAGGTGCTCGAGCAGCGCGCTGCCGACACCCTGCCCCTGGCTCTCCGGCAGGACATAGGCGTGGCGGATCAGCTCGACGTCGCCGACCGTCTGGATGCCCATCACCCCGACCAGGACGTCGTCGGACTCGTAGCCCCAGAACGCCACACCGGCCGCGATCTCCTCCTCGAGCTCGCGCAGCGGCATGTATGGCTCATGCCAGCGATCGGGGGGGATCACGCCGCGGTAGGCCTCCGCGGCCGCGTTGACGATCGCGCAGATCGCGGGACCCTCGTCACCGCGACAGGGCCGGATGCTGCCCACCGCTGCTAGGACTCGATCGTGCGGAAGCCGATGCCCTGCCGGTCGAGGCGATCGATCAGCGCGCGCCCCATCGCCACCGCCGTCGTGACCTGCCCGGCGCTCTCCGGCAGGTCGTCGTGGGCCAGGCACAGCGCGGCCTCGGCGAGCATCTTCGAGGTCTCGCCGTAGCCCGGGTCGCCGCCCGACACCTCGGTGACCACCTTCTGAGCGCCGGCCTTGCCGACGAAGCGAACCTTGAACCAGCTCTTCTCCCGCTCCGCCGGTGAGGGCCCCTGGCCCGACTCCATCCGGCCCAGCAGGAAGTTGCGCGCGGGCGGGATCTGGGCCAGAGCGAAGAGCGACCCCACCCCGGCCACCCCGGCGAGCGCCACCGGCAGGCGCTTGACCGCGGCGAAGTGGCCGTACGTGAAGTCGGGCCCGTAGCGCTCCAGGGCGCGAGCGGAGCGGAGCACCACCTGGGGATCGATCGTCGGAAGCGGCAGCGCCCAGGCGCCCACGTCGGCGTCGCGGTAGGGGCGCGCCTTGTTCCCGCGCACCTTCCGGTCCGACGGGCGCGACTCCATCCGCTTCCGCTCGCCGGCCACCCTGTTCATCCCGCGCACGCGCGAGAACCCGGTGATTGCGGAGTGGAACGTGCCCGCCGAGGGCTTCCCGCCGCCCGTGACGAAGCCGCGCAGGTCGATCGGAGCGTCGTCGGGGAGCTGCTCGACCGTGAACATCGCCCCCATGTCGTGGGGAATCGAGTCGAAGCCGCAGGCGTGCACCAGCCGCGCGCCTGTCTGGACCGCCCGCTCGTGGTGGCGGACGTACATGAGGTCGACGAACTCGGGCTCGCCCGTGAGGTCGGTGTAGTCGGTGCCGGCCTCGGCGCAGGCGGCCACCAGCGGCTCGCCGTAGTTGATGTAGGGCCCGACGGTCGTGATCACCACGCGCGTCGACTCGGCGACATCGCGCAGCGACCCCGGGTCCTCCACGTCACAGCGCAGCAGCGGCAGCTCCTCACACGCCGAGTTCAGCGAGGCCAGCCGCGCCCGGAGCGCCTCGAGCTTCCCCTGGTTGCGTCCGGCCACCGCCCACCTGCACTCCGCAGGCGCGTTTCGCGCGAGGTACTCCGCCGTGAGCCCACCCGTGAATCCCGTGGCGCCGAAGAGGACGACGTCGTGTGGTCGATCGGCCGCGGTTGCCATCGGGGGAGCTTATGGGCAGATAATCGACCAGGCATGCACGACATCGCGGAGTTCCTGAAGGAGCACGACCCTTTCCGCGAGCTCGATCGCGCCGACCCGATCGTCGACACGGAGCGGCTGGGGGCGGAACTGCTCCGGCGCCGGGGCACGCGGGTCCCGGAGACGATCGGCCTGGAGCCGCTGGCGGAAGAGCTGGGGCTGCCCGCCCACCGCCCGCACACCGCGCGGCGACGCGCTCACCACCGCCCAGGTCTTCCTCGCGCTCGCGAGCCACCTGGATGCCGTGGAGTCCCAGACCGTCGGCTGCTCGGACGCGGCGCGTAGGCTCTCCCGCGCGTGCTTCGGCTCGTCACGATCCCGATCAGCCACTACTGCGAGAAGGCACGCTGGGCGCTGGGGCGAGCGGGGATCCCTTTCCGCGAGGAGCGCCACGTGCAGGGCGTCCACCGCTTCGCCTCCAAGCGCGCCGGCGGGCACGGCACGACACCCGTGCTGGTCACGCCCGACGGGCCGCTCGGCGAGTCGGAGGAGATCCTGGCGTGGGTCGACGAGAACACCCCGCCCGAGCGGCGGCTGTTCCCCGGGGATCCCGCCGAGCGCGACGAGGTCGTGAAGCTGTCCCGCCGTCTGGACGACTGCCTCGGCCAGAAGGGGCGGCGGCTGATGTACGTGAACATGCTCGCCGAGCGCGAGCTGATGCTTCGCTTCAACAACCACGGCGTCCCGCGCTGGGAGGACCGCGCCATGCGGCTGGGGTTCCCGCTGGCGGCCCGCTGGGCAGCGCGGGAGCTCGGCATCCGGCCGGGGATCGAGGTGGAGGACGAGAAGGAGGTCTGGCGCGAGTTCGACTTCGTGGCCGGGCTGCTGGCAGACGGCCGCCCGCACCTCTGCGGCGAGCGCTTCACGGCAGCCGACCTCACATTCGGCGCGCTGTCGGCCTCCGTGATCGTCCCGCCCGTCTACGGCACCCCGCTGCCCCAGCCCGAGGTGCTGCCGGGGCATATCGCGACGCTGGTGAACAGCGCGCGGGAGCACCCCGCCGGCCGCTACGCGATGTCGCTCTACGAGCAGCGGCGGATATCGTCCCGGTGATGGGCACCGATCCCGCGGACGCCGGCTACCACATCAACCTCGACGTCAAGTACGAGCACTCCGCGCTGATCGACATACCCGCGGACGCGGCCGCCGTCGAGCCCTGGTTCAACCAGACGCTTACGAAGGTGAACGACGCCGTGGTGAGGCTCGGGGTGATCGAGGGTGACTTCCACTGGCACAGCCACGACGACGAGGACGAGTTCTTCCTCGTGCTCGAAGGCGAGCTGCTGATCGACGTCGAGGACGGCGGCACGGTCACGCTGGGGCCGCACCAGGGCTACACGGTGCCCAGGGGCGTCACGCACCGCACTCGCGCCCCGGGCCGGACGGTGATCCTGATGGTCGAGGAGGCGGGGGTCGCGCCGACGGGGGACTAGCTCAGCGAGTCTCGCTCGCCACGCGCACCCCGAGCCCGATGAGCACCGCGCCGGTAACGGCCTCGATCGTGCGACGCACGCGCGGCCGGCGGAGCACGTCACCGGCCCTGGCGACCGCGCTCACATAGGCGGCGAGCCAGACGAGCGTGAGCAGGGAGAACACCAGACCGAGCGCGACCATCGGCCAGAACGCGGACTCCCCGTGCGGCGCGAACTGCGGCAGGAGGCTCGTGAAGAAGGCGGCCATCTTCGGGTTGCCGAGATCGCTCAGGAGGCCCTGGCGGTAGGCGGTCCGGGAGGCCAGCCTCCGCGGGACCTCATCCGACGGGGCCGGCTGCCCGGGCGCCGGACCCGGCCGCATCGCGGCCGCCAGCGCCTGCACGCCGAGGAAGACGAGATACGCGGCCCCGGCGATCTTGAGCGTGAGGAACGCGGGTTCCGAGGCCACCAGCAGCGCCGCGATCCCCGCGCTGGCGGCGAGCGTCCAGCACGCCTGGCCCGAGACGACGCCGAGCGCGGTGAGCATCCCCGCCCGCCGGCCTCCCAGGAGCGCGCTGCGGGTCGCCATCACCGTGTCGGGGCCGGGCGTGACGATCACGAGCACCGACACTCCTACGAACGCTGCGAGCTCGCCCATCGGTGCGAGCGTACCGAGCCTCGACGAAGATCTGGTAGAAACGCGCCGTGGACCGCCGACTGGCCAACCGCAACCTGCGCACGGGCTTCATCGCGGGCGCCCTGTGCCTGATCGTCTTCGCGGCCTCCTTCATAGTCGGCTTCGTCTACTGATGGCCGAGGAGCTCGTCCGCCACGAGGAGGTCCCCGAGGCGGGGGAGGCGATCCACCTCCCCGGCCCCTCCTACCTGCCGGTGATCGTCGCCGCGGGCATCACCATCGCCATCGTCGGGGTGGTGCTGAACTGGATCGTCTGCGGGATCGGCGTGGCGATCACGGTTGTCGCGATCGTTCGCTGGGCGGCCGAGACGCGGCGAGACGTCTCGGAGCTTCCGCTCGAGCACTGAAGCCTCAGGTACCGCTAGGAGTACCTCAGGCTTCAGATCTCCCCGCGAGGCCCCGAGCGACCTCTCGAAGGATCCTCTCTACGCGCTTGGGCTCGAACGCGACCTGGGCGTGGGTGAACCTGAGCGGCGTGAGTCCCGCCGCCGTATGCGCCTGGTCGCGCTCGCGATCGCGCGCCTGCTGCGCCGGCGTGCGGTGGTAGCGCAGGCCATCGGTTTCGACCACCAGGCCCAGCTCGGGCCAGTAGAAATCGACCCTGTAGCCGGTCACCCACGCTTGGGTGCGGGGCAGCGACAGTCCGGCCCGACGGGCGATGGGCAAGAAGCGCCGCTCGAGCCCGGGCTCGGTGAGCGCGTACGTCCGCCGGTCGAGCGTCGCCCGCAGGGCGGGTGCGCCGCGGAGGCCGGCGAAACTCTCGAGCGCGATGCGGAGCTCGTCCGGGTCTATTAGATCGCGCTTGTCCGCCTCATTGATCGCGGTCTCGAGTCCGTCGCGCGAGCGGCGGGCCGCGAGGTCGAGCAGGGTGCGGGCAGGGCTGGTAACGGCAATGCCGCGCCTCGTGACTCGGTGGGCGGGGTCGAGCCTCGCGCGCCGCACCCGGATGCCGGGCTGGCGTGGTGCGGAGCTCGGCGGGACGGTCACGTCGATCAGCCGCTCACGGGAGCCGATCCCCCACAGCGCAGCGGCGCTCTCCCCGCTCAGGACCGCATCGGGACCACAGCTCAAGAGCGCCGCCCACCACTGCCCCTCGCGCGTGACCTGCGGCCGTCCAACGGCATAGACGCCGAGTCGCAGCGGATGCAATCGGCCGCTCGCCAACCGGCGCTTTATCGCCTGTGGGTGCATCCCGAGGTCGATGAGCTGCCGGTGGGCGATCACCCCCTGCTGCACCCCGACGAGCCACCACAACGTCCGGGACGAGAATTGAACTCTCAGGTACTCCATGGAGTACCTGAGGCTTCAGGGCTCCGGAGTTCGCCCCCCGCGATCCCGGGCGAAGCTAGCTGCTAGCTGCTGGTCGCTTCGCGGGGCATTTCGGAGGTTGCGCCGTCCTGGACCCAGCAGCGCACTATGTCGCGCATGCTGAGGATGCCTATTAGCTCGCCGCCGTCGACGACGACCAGGTGACGGAAGCCGCCCTTCACCATCGCCTCGGCCGCCCGTTCGAGCGACCAGTCGGGGGCAGCGAAGGTGAGGTCGGCGGACAGGTGGTCGGACACGAGCTCCTTCGTCGGGTCCTGGCCGGCTCCGAGTGAGTCGAGCACGTCGCGCTCGGTGAGGATCCCAGGGCCGGGCTGGTCGGGATCGACGACCATGGCGGCGCCCACGCTGCGCTCGGACATCACCTTCGCGGCGTCGCTCAGCGAGTGCCCGGGGCCCACGGTGAGGACCACGCTGCTCATCCCGTCCCGAACGTACATTCAGCCTCCTCGGAAATCGTGCGAATCCGCGCAATCCTACCTCCGCCCGGGCGATTGCGCGATGGGCGATCCGAATCCGCCGCGCGCGCGTATAGGGAGGTATGCGGAGCCCCGCAAAGCGTCCAGCCACGGTGGAGCGCCGGCGAGCGCTGTTCCTCGACGCCGCCGCGCTGATCGACCGGGAGTACCCCGAGAAGCTGGCGCTCGACGACGTCGCACACCGGGTCGCCACCTCCAGGCGCCAGCTGCAGCGGGCATTCGCCGAGGCGGGAGAGACCAGCTTCCGCAGCTATCTCCAGCGGGTCCGCATGGAACGGGCGGCCGAGATGCTGCGGGAGGGCGCGCCCGCCGTGAACCAGGTGGCGGTCGCGGTCGGCTACCGCCAGCCCGCGCAGTTCGCCAAGGCCTTCCGCCGGCACCACGGAGCCCCGCCGTCGAGCGTCCGGGGCGCGCGGACCGAGCCCCTGGCCGCCTGACGTCGTCCGGGGGGAAGGGCCCCCGACGCATCAATTAGAGTTCCGCGCCGTGATCCGGAACGGGGAGAGCGTTGCGCGGGCTGTTGCGTAAGAAGCCCATGCTCGGCATGGTCATCGTGAGCTCGGTGGCCACGGCCATCGGCATCGCGATCTGCCTGGCGATCGACTGGTTCCCCGAGCAGGCGTCCACCGCCTCGGACGACATCGACCTCCTCTACGACGTGCTGCTGATCGCATCGGTGCCGGTCTTCGTGCTGGTGATGTCGGTGGCGCTCTACTCGGTGTTCGCCTTCCGCGCCAAGCCCGGCGATCTCAGCGACGGCGCGCCGATCCACGGCAACACCCGGCTCGAGATCGTCTGGGTGACGATCCCCTTCATCATGGTCACCGCCCTGGCGATCTACGGCTGGGTCGTGCTCGACGACATCGAGGCGAAGAAGCCCAACACGCTGACCGTGAACGTGACCGGCCAGCAGTTCGCCTGGAGCTTCGACTATCCGAGGGAGAGGGTGAAGACCAACCAGCTCGTGCTCCCCAAGGACCGGCCGGTGGAGTTCAGGATCAAGTCCAAGGACGTGATCCACGACTTCTGGGTACCCGAGTTCCGGCTCAAGTCCGATGCCGTTCCCGGGATCACGACGAAGATCCGCCTGACCCCGTCGCGGATCGGCGAGTACGACGTGGTGTGCGCCGAGCTGTGCGGGATCGGCCACTCCACCATGCGCCAGAAGGTGCGGGTCGTGAGCAGGCGCGCCTATGCCGCCTGGCTCGCGAAGGAGAGGCAGAGCGCCGCAGGGGGCGGGGCCGCCGGAGAGGGCGGGGACCAGGCCGCCGCCGGCAAGTCGCTCTTCGCCGACACCGGCTGCAACGCCTGCCACACCCTCGCCGACGCGGGCTCGACCGCCACCGTCGGCCCCAACCTGAACCGGCTCGCCGCGGACGCGGCCAGGTACGGCAAGCAGGAGGGCCAGTCGCCGGAGGAGTACGTGAAGGCGTCCATCGAGGAGCCGGACTCGTTCGTCGTTCCGAGGTTCGACAAGGGCGTGATGCCGGGCGACTACAAGGGCCAGCTGTCGCCCGAGGAGATCGATGCGCTTGTGAAGTACCTTCTCGAAATGGGCGGAGGTGAGAAGTAGTGACGATGGCGGCCAAGCTCAGGGCGCCGGGCTGGTACCGGGCGACGATCAGCCAGCCGATCTCCTTCGCGCTGGCGCTGGTCATCGTCGTCGGCGTCCGCGCCCTCTACGGCTGGGACCCGGTGGTCGACTGGACTGCGATCACCACCGTGGCCCTGGTCACCATGCCGCTCGGCTTCATCGTCGGCATCGGCTGCTTCGACTACTGGTTCCGCTGGGCCTCGGGCGCCCCCACCGTCCCGGAGGACCACTCGGGCCACGGGGCCTACTCGTGGAAGGACTACTTCCGGGTGAACACCGATCACAAGGTGATCGGCATCCAGTACATCGTCACCACCTTCTTCTTCTTCATCCTCGGCGGGCTGATGGCGATGGTCATCCGCGCCGAGCTTGCCCAGCCCGGGACGCAGTTCGTGGACCCGAACACCTACAACGGCCTGTTCTCGGTGCACGCCTCGCTGATGATCTTCCTGTTCATCATCCCGGTGTTCGCCGGCATCGCGAACTACGTGATCCCGCTGATGATCGGCGCGCCGGACATGGCGTTCCCGCGCCTGAACGCCCTGTCCTTCTGGATGCTCCCCACCGCCGGCGTGATGATGATCGCCAGCTTCTTCGTGGAGGGGGGCGCGTTCGCAACCGGCTGGACGGCCTACGCACCGCTCTCGACCGAGACGCCGCTGGGCCAGCAGTTCTTCACCATCGGCGTGCAGTTCGCGGGCGCCTCGTCCATAGCCACGGCGCTGAACTTCCTGGTCACGATCATCACGATGCGCGCGCCGGGCATGACCTTCTGGCGCATGCCGCTCCTCGCGTGGGCGAACTTCACAACCTCGCTGCTGGTGGTTATCGCCACGCCGTTCATCGCCGGGTCGCAGTTCTTCCTGCTGTTCGACCGGGCGCTCGGCACCCACTTCTTCAGCCCGGTCAGCGGCGGGGACGTGGTGATGTACCAGCACGTCTTCTGGTTCTACTCCCACCCCGCGGTCTACATCATGATGCTGCCGGGGTTCGGGATCATCAGCGAGGTCGTCTCGACGCACGCCCGGAAACCGATCTTCGGCTACCGGATGATGGCCTTCTCGCTGGTGGCGATCGTGATCCTCGGATTCACGGTGTGGGCGCACCACATGTTCGTGTCCGGGATGGCCGGCTGGCTGCGCGTACCGATGATGATCACCACGATGCTCATCGCCGTGCCGACGGGGGTGAAGATCTTCAGCTGGATCGCGACGCTGTGGAAAGGCGTGATCCACATGACCACGCCGATGCTGTTCGCCCTCGGGTTCATCACGATGTTCACCCTGGGCGGGATCAGCGGCATCATGCTCGCCGTCATCCCGGTGGTGATCCACGTGTCGGACACCTACTTCGTGGTGGCCCACATCCACTACGTGCTGTTCGGCGGCAGCGTGTTCACGATCTTCGCCGGCCTCTACCACTGGTTCCCGAAGATGACGGGCCGGATGTACGACGAGACCCTCGGCAGGGTCCACTTCTGGCTCTCGTTCGTCTTCTTCAACCTCACCTTCGGCCCGATGCACTTCGTGGGGGTCGACGGCATGCCCCGCCGCGTGGCCGACTACGCGGACAGCTACGCCACCCTCAACGCGCTGATCTCCGTGTCCGCGTTCCTGTTCGGGCTCTCGTTCCTCGTGTTCCTCTACAACATGGTCACGAGCTGGCGCAACGGCCCGAAGGCGGCGGCCAACCCCTGGCGCGCACACTCGATCGAGTGGCAGGTGTCCTCCCCGCCCCCGGTCTTCAACTTCGACGAGGTCCCCACCGTGGTGGGCGGCCCCTACGAGTACGGGGTGCCCGGCGCGGTGCACGCGGTGTTCGGTGACAAGAAGGCGCCCGTCGGCGGCGCCGCGCCCGCGCCCGCGGGAGGTGGCGGGGCTCCCCCGCCGGCTGAATGACCGAGGGGCGGAACATCCTGGTGGTGGCCAACGAGACCGTCGTCGGCCGCGCGCTGATCGACGCGGTGAAGAAGCACGCGGACGGCGGCTCTGTGCACGTGCACGTGATCTCGCCACAGAACGAGCCCAAGCACGGCTACGTGATCTACGACGAGACCGTTCGGGACGCGGCCGAGAACCGGCTCGCGATGACCCTGGCCCAGCTGAAGGAGATCGGGATCGACGCCACCGGCGAGGTGATGGACCCCGACCCCTACTCGGCGATCATGGACGCCGTCGGCGAGCAGGACTACGAAGAGATCATCATCTCCACCCATCCCGAGACCCGCTCGGGCTGGTTGCGGCAGGACCTCGTCACCCGGGTCCACCAAGCCACCCGCCGGCCGGTCGAACACGTCGTGGTGGACCTCGACGCCGATAAGGACGACGCGGTCCGAACGCTCGTCGTGGCGAACCAGACCGTGGGCGGGCAGGCGCTGGTGGACCAGCTCAAGCAGCTCTCCGCGGACGCGCCTCACCGGTTCATCGTGATCTGCCCCCAGTCGGGCGAGAGCGGGGACGACGCGAGCGAGCGGCTGGCGCACACGCTGAAGCACCTGCAGGACGAGGGGCTGGAGGCGATCGGCCAGGTCACCCACCCCGATCCATACACGGCGATCCAGAACGCCCTCCACGTCTACGGGATCGACGAGATCGTCATCTCGACGTTCCCCGAGACCCGCTCCGGCTGGCTGCGCTCCGACCTGATCGGGCGGGTGGAGACCTCCACCGGCAAGCCGGTGCACCACGTCGTCGATGCGGATTCCGGGGGCTCCGCCCCCGGGCCCCCGCCGGGGGTCAACGACCCCCGGACCCCCACGGAGGTTGACGGCTGATGGAGTCCGCGTCTGTCGCCCTCGGCCACACGCACGACGACCACGAGCACCACGGCCCGCCGGCCGCCAATCAGAGCTCGCGGGTCGAGGCGCAGTTCCTCGGGATGCTGCTTTTCATCATCTCCGAGATCATGCTCTTCGGAGCATTCTTCACGGCCTACTTCTTCATCAGGGTCGTGGGGAACGCGGACTGGCCGGCCGAGGGCGAGCACCTGCCGGTCGGGATCGCAGGGGTGAACACCGCGATCCTGATCTCCTCCAGCTTCACGATGCACTGGGCGCTCGAGGGCGCCCGCAACGAGAACCGCGCGGCCCTGAGGGTCGGAATGCTCACCACCCTTGGCCTGGGCATCGCGTTCCTGTGCATCCAGATCAACGAGTACATCCACGTGGGCTTCTCGCCCGCGGACAACGCCCAGGGCTCGATCTTCTACTGCCTCACCGGCCTCCACGGCGCCCACGTCTTCATCGGGCTCACGCTGCTCAGCTTCGCCACGATCCGCGCCTTCCGCGGCCACTTCACCGCCAAGGAGCACCGCGGCGTCGAGGTGCCCGGCATCTACTGGCACTTCGTGGACGTCATGTGGATCGTCGTCTACACGACGATCTACGTCATCTAGTGCTGAACCCGCTTCGATCGGAGCAGGAGGCCTTCCGGTTCCTCCTCTGGGTCGCCTGCGTCGCCGCGGTGATCGTCGCCGTCGTGCTGGTGGTCCGAGCGCTCTGAGCCTGGCCGCGGACCTCGACCTCGCCGAGCGTGCCGCGCGCGCGGCGGGGGCGCTGCTGCTGGAGCGGTTCGGGGGGCCTGCGAGGGGTGTTGAGCGCAAGTCCTCGCGCACGGACATGGTGTCGGACGCGGACCGCGACGCCGAGGTCGCGATCGAGGAGATCCTGCGCGCCGAGCGGCCCGATGACGGGCTGCTCGCCGAGGAGGGCGCATCCAGCGAGGCCGCCAGCGGCCGCCGTTGGGTCGTCGATCCGCTCGACGGGACGACCAACTTCCTCTACGGGCTCCCGTCGTGGGCGGTGAGCATCGCCCTGGAGGACGGCGAGGGGGGAGCGGCCGGCGTGGTGTTCGACCCCGTCCGGGACGAGCTGTTCAGGGCCGCCCGCGGTGAGGGCGCGCGGCTGAACGGAGTGGAGATCCAGGTGAGCGGCTGCGACCGGCTCGACACCGCGCTGATCGCCACCGGGTTCGGCTACGACGCCGAGCGCCGGGCCGCCCAGTCCGAGGTGCTCGTGGGCGTGCTCCCCCGGGTCCGCGACATCCGCCGCGCGGGCGCCGCCGCGCTCGACCTCTGCATGGTCGCCTGCGGCCGCCTCGACGGCTACTACGAGCGCGGCCTACAACCGTGGGACTGGGCCGCCGGGAGCATCATCGTGAAAGAGGCGGGCGGAGACCTGATCGACCTGGCGGACGAGCCCAAGGGCCTAATCGCAGCCTCCCCGGCGATAGCGGAAGACCTGGCACGCCTCGTCACCTAGCCCGACGACCGACGACCGACGACCGACAACCGAGCGAACCGCCTACTTGACGGTGAGCTCCCCCTTCATGCCCCCCTCGGCATGCCCAGGCACCGTGCACAGGTACGTGTACTTCCCGGCCTTCACGGTCGTCTCGAACCGCGACGTGCCTCCCTGGCCCACGACCGGGCCCTCGGGCCCTCCCTCGAGGGCGATGTTGTGCTGCACGGAGGACTCGTTGCCCATCACGAACTCGAGCGCGCCGGCCACCGAGCTGGCCTTCGTGGAGGCGAACGCCAGCGCCCCCGTCGGATCGGCGTCCATGGTGAGCGTGCCGCCCTTGGCGGCGATCGGCTTGTTGGACACCTTGGGCTTGCCGGCGGCCGCCAGCGCTCCCAGATCCTTGCCTCCCTGGCCGGCCACGGCGGCCACGTAGGCGGCCACGTCGCGGGCGTCGTCGCCGGTGACGAGGTCGGCGGGCATCGTGCTGTTGCGCCTCACGTTGCCGATCTGGTCGTAGACCACTCCCTCGACGGTCTTCTCGCCCAGCCCGTCGCTGCGGGCGGGGCCGAACGCCTCGTCGAGGTCGGGCCCCTGCGTGCCCTTGGTGCCCGCTCGCGCCAGGGCGTGGCACGAGCCGCAGGTGCCCTTGCCGACGAACAGCTCCTTGCCGTTGACCAGATCCGGGTTGTCGTTGCCGCACCCGGTCGCCGCGGCGGCCACCAGCAGCGCGCCGGTTGCGAGCAGGGCAAGCCTGTGGGATCTGGTCGGTATGGCGAGCAGGCGGTGCCTGCGAGCGCGGGTTCTCACGGGCGGGAACACTATCCGCTCGCCGAGCTGGAAGGCGGCCCTGCCGCGCCGGGCTCGGCGAGCTCATCGAGCCTCCCCTGAGCCGCCGCGATCACGCCCTCGGCGACGCTCTCCCAGCCGTAGGTGCGGCGCGCCAGCTCGGCCAGCGCGGCAGCCGCCTCACGGCGCCGGTCGCCCGGCAGCGTGAGCCATCCGACCAGCTTTGCGGCGATCTCCTCCACCGCCCCGGGACCCCGCTCGAAGGACAGCAGCGCCCGCACGTCGGGCTCGACCGCGCCCGCCAGGGTGGCGGTCACCTCGGCGAGCCCCGAGTGCGCCGCGGACAGCGGCAGGGCCCCGCAGGCGGCCGCCTCCGCCGCGACCATGCCGAACGCCTCGGGGAACGTGCTCGGGACGACCTGCGCCTCGCACGCGGGAAGCAGCAGGGGCAGGTCCTCGTGCTCGAGGCGGCCCGTGAAGTGCACCCGGGCCGCGGCCTCGGGCGCCGCGGCGAGGTAGTCGGCGCGCCGGGACCCGTCGAGCGAGTCGAGGAACGTCGCCAGGTAGCGGAGCTCGCCCGCCGCGCCTCCCTCGAGGGACCGGCCCTGGGAGGCGATCTCGCGGATCGCGCCCAGGTCGCCGCGGGCGAGCGACTCGACGATCTGGCCCAGCGTGTCACGGTAGGTGCCGAACCCGACCACGCACAGCCGCGCGCCGGGGACCTCGGCCACGACCAGTGGCCACGCGGCCAGGAGCAGGTCGACCCCCTTCGACACGATCAGCTTGCCCACGAAGCTCACGATCCGGTCGCGGGCCGGATCGAGCTCCCGCAGGGCGTCCGCCGCCCCGGGCTCGCCCCCCCACCCCGCCGATCCGGCGCCCTCGACCAACTCGGCGAGACGGGTGAGCCCCGCGGCCGCCTCGTCGGGCGGCCGCGGCCGGTACTCGTGTACGTCGACACCAGGGGGGCCGAGTCGGGTGCGGCCGGGCAGGCCTGGATCGCCCACCACCTCCCACAGGCTCTCGCCGGTGTGGCGCGAGCCCACGAGCACCGCCGCCGCGCCCGCGAGCCCCTCCCGCGCATAGGGGAGGAACCGCTCCGGCTCCGGCCGCACCGTGTACTCGAGCGCGCTGCCGTGGACCTTCATCGCATAGGGGACCGCGTCCCCCAGGGCGCGGGCGAGGATCAGCGGGCCCATCACGAGGTGGTTGGCGAGCGCAACATCCGGCCGGTTACGAGCCACCACCTCGCGCACGGCGTCCACATTCGCCTGCAGGTACCGGTCGAGAGCCCCGTCGTCGAGCTCGGAGAACGGAATCGCATCGAAGCCGTCGTACTCGTCGGCCACGTACACGGGCAGGACCCGCCCGATGTCGGGATTGTGGATCGTGACGCCCGCCGGGAGGTCGAGCTCACCGGGATCCCGCTCCTGGCAGACGAGGTCGACCTCGTGGCCGAGCGCCGCGAGCGCCCGGGCCAGGCTCACGTTGTAGATGTTGCTCCCGGTGCCCCGCAGGAGGTAGCCGTGGAAGATCAGTACGCGCATGCCGGGTTGGTAGATTGCCGCATCGTGAGCCGAGGACAGAGGTACCGCCTGCGCGCCCGCTCCGACCGCGAGGTCATCCGCGAGGTCGAGCCCGGGATGACCTACGTGGACAAGGAGTCCGGCGAGCCCTTCGAGGTCGTCGGCAAGCTGACCCCGCTGGCTCCGTCGGCCAGCGACCTGCCCTACTCGGTCGAAAACCTCCGACTCTGCGGCTGCTCGCTCGAGCAGCTGGCCCAGAAGGACCTGAACGACTGCCCGCACTGCGGGCGGCGCCTTCCCGCCCTAGAGGGCTGACCGCTCCCGTGAGACACCTCACCATCGCACTCGCGTGCGGGGCGCTCCTGCTCGCCCCCGGCTGCGGCGACGACGGGGAGGACACGAGCCGGACGGAGCCCGCCGCGACGACCACGGTGCCCCAGGAGGAAGAGGCGCCTGACACCTCCACGTCCGAGGCCCCCGCCTCCACGCAGACCGAGACCACGCCGCCCGCCACCGATCCGAGCTCGGGCGGATCGCCGGCGCCATCCAAGCCGGCGCCCGACAGCCCGGAGAGCGACAGGAAGCCCGATCCCGGGTCGCCCGCCGACAGGTTCGAGGAGTTCTGCGACGAAAACCCCGGCGCCTGCGGCTGAGCGCTGCAAAGCTTCGCCTGGCGGCGTCATCGGTCGCTCGCGTGCAGAGCACGCGTCGCTCCCTGCTTCCTAGCCAGGCTCGCTTTTCGCGCTCAGCTCAGGCGCGCCTGGGCACCCTCGCCGGCGCACCCGGGGAGCGCACCCGGGCGGGCAGGGGGTTGGGCACCGGTGGCGCGTGGCGCCGGCGGTGGGGAGTGCGGGCGGGGCGGTGCCCGTCGCGGGCCCGGCGCCCTCCGGGCGGCACGCGGCCGGGGCGCAGCAGAAGCCCTCCTCCGCCGGGACCCTCGGCGGGACCGCTGGGGCCGTGGCTCCCGCCACCGCCTCCGCCGTCCTCGTCGTCGGGCGGGTCCTCGCCGTCTTCGCGCAGGCGGAAGAACCAGATAAGCCACACGACCAGCAAGCCCACGTCGAACACGCGGAAGCCGACCATGAAGATCCAGCCTTCCGTGCTCACGTTCCCATGCTACCCCGGGGACGCAAGGCCGGATAGGGGTGTGGGCACCCCTTTTCGCAGGGGCTCGGGCCTGCCGATGAAGTAGCCCTGCACACAGTCGACGCCGTAGCCGGAAAGCATCTCGAGCGTCTGCTCGTCCTCCACGAACTCGGCGATCGACAGGAGGCCGAGGCTGCGCGCGATCTCCACCATGTGCCTGACCACGAGCTGATCGGTGGGATTGCGGGGGAGGTTGCGGATGAAGTCGCCGTCGATCTTGAGCCAGTCGAGCGGCATGTGCTTGAGGTAGTAGAAGGACGCGAAGCCCGCGCCGAAGTCGTCCAGGGCGAAGCCGCAGCCGAGCTCGCGCAGGGCGTTCGCGAACGCGCGCGCCTGATCCATGTTCGCGATCGCGGCCGTCTCGGTGATCTCGAATACGAGCCGTGACGGGTCGATCGCTCCTTCGGAGAGCATCCGGGCGATCTCCCGTGGCAGCTCGGGATCCGTGAGCGAGCGGGCTGAGAGGTTGACCTCGTAGGAGACCGGCTCGCCCTCGGTCTCGGCGCCCGCGATCGCCCCGATCGCATACGACACCATGAGGCGGTCGATCTCACGGACCAGGCCCGTGCGCTCCGCCGTCGGAAGGAACGCGTTGGGAGGGGTCACCGCCCCGTCCTCGTCGACCATCCGCACCAGCAGCTCGTACTGGGAGACCGTACCTCCGGGGAGCCGCAAGATCGGCTGGCGGTAGGCGATCAAGCGGCCTTCGTCGAGCCCCTCCCGGAGTCGCTTCGACCACGAAGCCCGCGCGAGAAGCGCGACCTCCTCCTCAGGCTTGGGTACGTAGAGCGCGACCTGGTCGCGGCCGCCGTCCTTGGCCTCGTACAGCGCCAGGTCGGCCGCGACCATCACGTCCTCGCTCTCCACCCCCTCCGTGCCGAACCTCACGACGCCGACGCTCGCGCTCAGCCTCAGGCGCTGTGCGCCGAGCACCACACCGTGATCCCGGATCGTCCCGAGCAGCTCCTCCGCCACCTCGCATGCCGTCTCGGCCGACGTGTGGGGCATCAGGACGCTGAACTCGTCGCCGCCCACCCGGGCCACCACGTCCGTCTTCCGCATCCGCCCGACGACCACCTCGCCCACGCTCCGGATCAACTCGTCGCCGGACGCGTGGCCGAGGGTGTCGTTCACGTCCTTCAGGCCGTCGATGTCGATCATGATCATCGCGCCCTCGGCGCCGTAGCGGCCGGCGATGGCGACCTCTCTCGCCAGGTGCTCCTCGAAGCTGCGGCGGTTCAGCAGGCCGGTCAGGGCGTCGTGGTCGGCGAGGTCGCGCAGCATCTGCTCGTCCTTCTTGCGGCCGGTGATGTCGCGGATCGCGCTCGAGACCAGGAGCCCTTCGTTGGTCTCCAGCGGCCCGAGGCTGATCTCGACTGGGAACTCGCTGCCGTCCTTGCGCAGGCCGTACAGGTCGAGGTTGCTCCCCATGTCCCGCACCCGGGCGTCCCTGAGGTAGCCCTTGAGGTGCATGCGATGGTTCTCGCGGAAGCGCTTGGGGATCAGCAACCCGATGTTCTGCCCGACGATCTCCTCGCGCCGGTAGCCGAACAGCTTCTCGGTCTGCGCGTTCACCAGCGCGATGTGCCCATGCGAGTTCACGATCACCATCGCGTCGGGCGCCGACTCGAGCAGGGCCTGGAACTTCTTCTCGGAGCCGGAGAGCAGCCGGTCGCGGCGCAGCACCCGCGCGGCCACCCGGTTGTAGATGGAGCTGAGCCGGAAGTGAACCCAGCGGGCTATCTCGCCAAGGGTGACCACGTCACCACCGCTTCGAGTAGCCGCTCGTGAGGGTTCTTCCCGGCCGGCGCCACTCGGGCTCCTTCTCGAACTTGTCCTCCAGATTGCGCTTGCGGAAGTAGCGGAAGATCGGCCCGTAGGTGAAGCGCTGGAAGTCCGCGGCGCGGTCGCCCCACGGGTCCGGGCTCATGAAGGGGGTGTACTTGTCGGGAAAGCCCGGCATCGTGCAGGCAATGCAGATCCCGCCCACGTTGGGGCAGCCGCCGATGCCGTTCACCCACCCCCGGAGCGGAACGTTGCACTTCGCCACCGGGCCCTTGCAGCCGAGCTTGACGAGACAGCGCGGGTCGTGGCCGTACTCGGTCGCGAACTTGCCCTGCTCCGTGAACCCCGCGCGGCTGCACCCCTCGCGGGTGGTGCGGTCGAAGAGCCACCTGGGCCGCAGCTGCTCGTCCAGGTCGGGCGGGGGCGCCTCGCCGGCGAGGTGGGCGACCAGGTACATGAGCGTCTCGGTCATGTTGTTGGGCTGGGCCGGGCAGCCCGGGATGCAGACGATCGGCAGGCCGGCCTTCGACCTCCACTTCCACCCCAGGTAGTCGGGCAGGCCCATCGCCCCGGTCGGGTTGTTCCGCATCGCCGGGATGCCCCCGTAGGTGGCGCACGTCCCGACCGCCACCACGATGGCCGCCCCCGGAGCCAGGCGATCCACCCACTCGTTGGTGGTGATCGGCTGCCCGTCGGCCGGATTCACGCCGAAGCCGGTCCAGTGGCCCTCGCCGTTGATCTCCTCGTTCGCGATCGACCCCTCGACGATCAGGATGTAGGGATCGAGCTCGCCGTCCTCCGCGTCGTACCAGGCCCTCATGTAGTCCTCGCCGGTCGCGAATGCGAGCACCTGGTTGTGGATCACGACGGGCGGCATTCCGGGCAGCTCGCCGCGCACGATGTCCTCGAGGCTCGGGTTGGTGGCCGACGTCATGGCCACCGAGTCGCCCTCGCAGGACAGGCCAGTGGTCATCCAGAGCACGTGGACGGGCACGGACAGCGACTCGGGCTCTGACGACATCAGCGTGGCGTGACCATCCGGGGGACCAGCCCTTCATCCGCCTTTCGGGGGGAGGCCGAGAGTAGTTTGTTCCGGTTGCGCCGTCTAGCGGCCGGCGCGGGCGTCGCCACTGACCTTGCGGGTCGGGCGCGAGTCCGGGATGTAGGTCGCGGTGTAGTAGAGCCGCGCCGTGAAGTAGCCGCAGCCGAACACCTTCACCGACTGGAGCCTCGTCTGCTGGGCGTTCTGGCGCACGTTGTCGCAGCGCTTCGCCCTGCGCGACGAGCGCCACCAGTAGTCGCGCGGGAGGCCGACGGCAAAGGCCGGAGCCCAGGTGGGCACGGTGATCGCGACGATGTTCTTGGCGCGCACGCGGATCGGCTCGTCGAGCACGAACGTCGGCGCGGTGCCGAAGTAGGAGTCGAGCCGGAAGGCGGGGCTCTGGGCGAGCAGGCGGTGGTCGTTCCTGGTCGCCCTGCGCTTGCCCTTGCGAAGGATCGAGAGGCGCACCTGCGGCGGGCCGCCGTAGAGGTCGTCGAAGAAGCGCTCCTGGTTCGCGTCGGGCGACCCGAGCCGGATGGTGAAGGCGACGATCTTGCCCGCGCGCGGGATCAGGAACGGGTCCCGCTTGGTCGCGCCGCGGCCCTGGTAGCCCGTGACCCGGCCTACTGCCTGGCAGTTGGCCGGGCAGCTGACCTGCGCCCGCGGGATCGTCGAGCCGAGCTCCACGACCTTCGCCGAGGCCGCCTGCGGCAGGGCGAGCGCCACAAGGACGGTGGCTGTGAGAAGGGCTCTCTTCATGGTCGGGGGTACGAACGTCCGCTTTGGCGCAAAGTTGCGCCTACTTGTACCGGCTCCGCCGGAGACATCCGACTCCGTCGGATGTGCCGGCTCCGCTAACTACCGGTGTGGACAAGGAGTTCGCTTCGCGCACTACTTGTACCGGTAGGTGATCCGGCCGCGGTCGAGGTCGTAGGGCGACAGCTCGATCTTTACGCGGTCGCCCGGGAGGATGCGGATGTAGTGGCGGCGCATCTTCCCCGAGATGTGGCCGAGCACCTCGTGGTCGTTGTCGAGCTTCACCTTGAACATCGTGTTCGGGAGGGCCTCCAGGATCTCGCCCTCCATCTCGATCTTCTCTTCCTTTGCCAAAGCGAGGAAAAAGCTAGCAGTCAGCGTCCCCGGAACGTGGCCTTGCCGGGTCCCTCGGATAGGAACGACTCCACCGCGCCCTGGAGGTCCTCGGTCTCGAACAGCTGCGCGCCGTTGTCGGCCGTGCGGGCATCGGCGCCGCGGGTGCCCTCGTCCGTCTGGGCGCGCACGATCCGCTTTGTGGCGGCGTTCGCGAGCGTCGGGCCGGCGGCCAGGCGGTGTCCGAACCTCATCGCCTTCTCGGCCAGCTCGGCATCCGGGAGCACGCGGTTGACCACGTTCCAGCGCTCCAGCGTGGCGGCCGGGTAGAGGCCGCCGCTCATCACCAGCTCGCGGGCGCGCGCGGGGCCGGCGCGCTCTGCCACGCGCTGGGTGCCCCCCATCAGCGGGGTCAGCCCCACCACGATCTCCACGAGCCCGAACTGCGCGGACTCGGACGCCCAGATCATGTCGCAGGCCAGCGACAGCTCGAAGCCGGCGGTCAGGCACAGGCCGTGCACGACCGCCAGGGTCGGGAAGGGCAGGTCCTCGATGCCGTGCGTGATCGTGAGCAGGTCGGCGGTGAACTCGCGGGCCTGCTGCTCGGAGAGGCCCTTGAAGACGTTCACGTCGGCCCCGCCCGTGAAGACCTCGCCCTCCGCGCGGATGACGAGGGCGCGGGGGCCGTCGTCGGCGGCGGCGCCGAGCGCCCCGGTCACCGCCTCGGTCAGCTCGCGGCCGAACAGGTTGAGGGGCGGGTCGGCGATCGTGACGATGCCGAGGTCCCCGTCGCGCTCGTAGCGCGCGCGCTCGCTCATGGGCGCAGCTCCGCCGCCACCGCCGCGAGCTCGCCCTCCTCAGGCTCGCGCGGCTTGCCCGGCAGCCGCAGCGGATCGCCGTCGTAGCGCGGGATCACGTGCATGTGGAAGTGGAAGACCGTCTGCCATGCGGCCGGCTCGCAGGAGTTGAGGAGGTTCACGCCGTCGGCCCCCAGCCGGTCGCGAACGCGCTCCGCGAGCCGCTTCGCGGCCGCCGCCGTGTGATGGAGGTCCTCGTCCGGGATCTCGTAGAGGTTCTTCGAGTGGTTGCGCGGGATCACGAGGGCGTGGCCGCGCGTCCACGGATTGATGTCCATGAACGCGACGGTGTGCTCGTCCTCGTCGATCCGCTCCGAGGGGATCTCCCCCGCCACGATCTTGCAGAAGATGCAGTCGTCCGGCACGGCGCAGTACCCTAGCGCGCCGTCATGGCCCTTCTCGGTGAGGCAGAGTTGCGCGAGCGGGTCGACCGCCTGGCGCGGATCGACCGGGAGTCGGCATCCGCGGGGGAGGCGGAGGCCGCGGCGCTGATCGCGGACGAGCTGCGCGAGGCCGGCGCCCGGGTGCGTCTCGAGCCCGAGGATGCGCACGGGACGTACTGGTGGCCGGTCGGCATCCTCACGGGCCTGGCGGCGCTCGCCGGCGCCGCCCGCGGACGGGTGGCCGCCGTGCTGACCGGCCTGTTCGCGGCGGCGGCGATGACCGACGACATCACCGGCGGCTCCCAGTGGTTCCGGCGCACGTTCCTGCGCTCGCGCACGACCACGAACGTCGTTGCCGAGATCGGCCCCGAGGACGCCGCGGAGACCGTGCTCGTGGTGTCGCACCACGACGCCGCGCACTCGGGCCTCGTCTTTCATCCCGGGCTCCCCCGCGCTGTCCTCCGCAGGTTCCCCAAGCTCGCCGAGAACGCCGACACGACCCCCGGGACGATGTGGGGAGCGGTCGGCGGGCCGCTGCTGGTGGCCGCGGGCGCGCTGCTGGGGCTCAGGCCGCTGCGGGCGGTGGGCACGTTCGTCTCGGCCGGGTACGCGGCAGCGATGGCCGACATCGGCTCGAGGAAGGTCGTGCCGGGCGCCAACGACAACCTCACCGGCGTGGCGGTGCTGCTCTCGCTCGCCCGCGCCCTGCGCGACGAGCCCCAGCCGGGCCTACGGGTGATCCTCCTCTCGACTGGCTCTGAGGAGTCCTTCATGGAGGGGATGCAGGCCTTCGGGCGACGTCATTTCGGGGACCTCCGCAAGGAGGGCACGCGGGTGATCTGCATCGACACCGTGGGCTCCCCGCACCTGGTCGCCCTGGAGGGCGAGGGGATGGTGTGGATGAACGAGTACCCGAAGGACCTCTTGGCGCAGGTCAAGGCATGCGCGGAGGACCTCGGCATCCATCTCGTCCCCAACCTGCGCCTGCGCAACGCCACCGACGGCCTGATCGCGCATCGCGCGGGCTACCCGACCGCGGTGCTCGGCTCGGTGGACGACTTCAAGATCCCCACCAACTACCACTGGCCGACCGACACGGCGGACAACGTCGACTACGGCACGGTGGCGGACTGCGCGCGGCTGGTGCGCGAGCTGCTGGTCAGAGCCAGCCCGCCCGCTTGAAGTAGCGGTAGATCAGGAAGCACACGGTGACCATCACGGCCAGCACCAGCGGGTAGCCGTACTGCCAGCCCAGCTCCGGCATGTGGTCGAAGTTCATGCCGTAGATGCCGGCGATCATCGTCGGCACGGCGATGATCGCCACCACGGCGGAGATCTTGCGGACGTCCTCGTTCTGCTGGACGCTCACCTGGGTCAGGTTCGCGGTGAGCACGCTGGTGAGCATCTCCCGGAAGCCATCGAGCTGCTCGTAGACCCGGACCAGGTGGTCGTTCACGTCGCGGAAGTACTCCCGCACCTCGGGGTGGATGAGCTCGTGATGGCCGGCGGCCAGGTGATCGAGGGGCGCCACGAGCGGCGCCGCGGCGCGGTGGAACTCGAGCACCTCGCGCTTGAGCTTGTAGATCCGCTCCGCGGGGTTCTGCCGGTCCGTGGCGAACACCTCGGCCTCCACCTCCTCAACGTCCTCCCGCAGGCCCTCGATCGCAGGGGCATAGTCGTCCACGACCCTGTCGACGATGGCGTGGAGCACCGCGCCCGGGCCCCGGCGAAGCCGCTCCGGGTCGTGCTCCACCGCGAGGCGGAGGTCGTGCAGCGACGTGGCCTCGCCATGACGCACGGTCACGATGAACCCGTCGCCGGTGAAGATCAGGATCTCGCCGAACTCGACGACCTCCTGGTCGTCCACGTAGCGGGCCGTCTTCAGCACCACGAAGATCGTGTCGCCGTAGACCTCGAGCTTCGGCCGCTGGTGGGCGTGAATTGCGTCCTCGACGGCCAACTCGTGCAGCTCGAACTCGCGCCGCACGGAGTCGAACTCCTCCTCCGTGGGCTCGTGGAGACCGATCCAGACGAACTCGTCGTCGCCGTGGCAGCGCTGGAAGGCCTCGCCCAGCTCGAGCGTGCCGGCGCGGCGCACCCCGCGTTCATACACCGCGCAGTCGACGATCATGACGCGGGATTGTCCCGCAGGGTGTGGGCGAGCGCCACGGCCTGGGCGCGCGTCTGCACGTCGCCCGCGTAGACGGCCTCCTCGATCCGCGCCAGGAGGCTCCCGATCTCGGGCCCTGGGTCGATGCCCAGCTCCGCCGCCAGCTCATCCCCCCTGATCGGCGCCGGCGGCGGGCCCTCGGAGCGCCATTCGAGCGCCGCGGCCATCAGGTCGCGCGCGAGCTCCAGGTGCGCGTCTATCCACGACTCCTGGTCCGGACCGCGCGTGGCCAGGCGGTCGGCGCACGAGAGCATCGTGACCTCGACCTCCACCGGCTCGCAGCGGCGCAGGTAGGCGTGCACCGCGCGCCGGGAGAGCGGGCGCTCGTGCACGAGGAAGCCGAGCACCAGGTGCTCCTTGGTGAGCTTGCCGACGTAGGTGCGCAGCCGCTCGCTGGCGCGCAGCCGGCGGAAGATCTCCCCGACCATCTCTTGGCCGGCGGCGTCGTGCCCGATGAACGTGACCCGGCCGTCCGGGCGCTCGCCGCGCGTGACGGGCTTGGCGATGTCGTGGAACAGCGCGCCGAAGCGAAGCGCCTCGCCGCGACTGAGCTCATCGGCGAGCGGCCGGCGAAGCTCGCCTTCCACCCTCGGCGCCATGTCGCCGAACACCCGCTCCAAGGCAGGCTCGAGGGCGATCAGCTGGCGCAGGACCTCGATCGTGTGGTCGTACACGTCGAGGTGGTGGAAGCGGCTCTGGTCGATTCCCTCCAGCGCTGTGAGCTCGGGGAGCACTGCGCCGAGCACCCCCACGCGCGCCGCCAGCTCGAGCCCCTCCAGGCATCCCGGCGCGGTCACGAGCCGCCGCAGCTCCGCGAACACCCGCTCGGGGGAGGGCTCGCCGAGCCTCGGCGCGGCCGCCCGGGTGAGCCGCTCGGTGTCCGGATCGGGACGGAAGCCGAGCTCCGCCACCAGCCGCACGAGTCGGAGCGCCCGGAGCGGGTCGTCGTCGTAGGCGTGGGAGCCGACCACCCGCAGGACGCCGCCCTGGAGGTCGGACTCGCCTCCGTGCGGATCGAGGGCGTCGCCGCCCGCGAGCGGCACGGCCATCGCGTTCACGGTGAAGTCGCGCCGGCCGAGGTCGTCCTCGATCGTGGCTCCCTGGAGCGGCGACACGTCGCACACGAACCGCCGCTCGCCGTCGATCGCCCGCCACGCTCCGAACTCCTCCGACAACGGGAACACCGGGCCGCGCACGGCCTTCCCTACCGCGCGGGCGACGCGCTCCGGGTCGCCCTTGACCGCCAGGTCCACGTCCCGCAGCGGGCGGCCCAGCAGGGCGTCGCGGACCACCCCGCCCACGAACCAGGCGGGCGGACCGTCGGCAAGCGCGCCGCGCACCTCGCGCACGGGCTCGGATGAGGCCAGGCGATCGATCACGGCTCGTGCGTCCGCCCGACGCGCCCGGTCAGCCCGCACGTGACCTCGTAGTTGATCGTGTCGAGGCTGCGCGCCACCTCCTCGCACAGGATCCGCTCCTGGCCCTGAATGCCGATCAGCACCGCCTCTTCCCCCACGCGCACGTCCGTGTCGGGGCCGAGGTCGACCGTGATGTTGTCCATGCTCACCGCACCCACGAGCGGGTGGCGCGCCCCGCCGATCAGCACGTCGCAGCGGTTGGTGAGGGCGCGGCGCCAGCCGTCCCCGTAGCCGATCGGAATGGTCGCGAGGCAGGTCCGCTCCTCCGCGTGCCAGCGTCGGCCGTAGCCGGCGCTCTCGCCCGGCTCGAAGCCCTTGACCGCCGCCACGTAGCTGTGCAGCGTGAGCGCGGGCTCGAGCTCGTGCGCCTCGGGGTCCTCCTGAAACGGGTCGAGCCCGTAGACGGCGACGCCACAGCGGACCATGTCGAAGTGCGAGGCCGGGTCGCGGATCGTCGCGGCGCTGTTGGCCGCGTGCGCCGCCACGTGGCCGTGCTCGGCGCGGACCTCGTCCACGAACCGGTTGAATCGCTCGAGCTGTGCCGGGAAGTACGGGTCGCCCCACTCGTCGGCCGTGGCGAAGTGGGTCATGACAGCCGCGAGCTCGACGCGCTCGTCGGCGGCGGCCTCGTTCACGATCGCGCGCGCCTCCTCCGGGTCGCTGGTGCCGAGGCGGCCCATGCCGGTGTCGAGCTTCACGTGAACGCGCGGGCGCTGCGGGGCGATGGCACGCAGGAACTCGAGATCCCAGACCACCACGTCGGCTCTCGCATCGAGCGCCACGCCGGGGTGGTCGAGCGCGCCCATGACGAGGATCCGGCTCTCGATTCCCTCCGCGCGCAGCGTGGCCGCCTCGGCGGCCGTGGCAACGGCCAGCCCGTGCGCACCGCCCCGCAGGGCGGCGCGGGCGCTGCCGGGGGCGCCGTGGCCGTAGCCGTCCGCCTTCACCACGGCGCACAGCCGGGCCCCACCGGTGAGCAGCGAGCGCAGCCGGGCGCAGTTGCGCTCGATCGCCCCGTCGGAGATGCGCGCGAGCGCACGCTCGGGCATGGAGTCCTAGCTGACGAGGCCGCCGAGGACGTCCACGCGCGTCACGACGCCCACGAGCCGGCCGTGCTCGACCACCGGAAGCCGGTTGTGCCCGGTCTCGTGGATGACCCGGGCGGCCTCGTCCACGCTCGTGTCCGGCCCGACCGTCACCGGGTTCTCGCTCATCATGTCCGCCGCCGTCGAGGCGAACGCCTTGCGCAGCTTGTGCTCGAAGCGCTTGAGCGGCTCGATGAACACGGTGCCGCCGAAGATGTTCACGTAGTGGGGAAGGTGCAGGTCGCCGTCGTCGTCGGGAAGCACCAGGTCGGTCTCGGTCACGATCCCCACGCAGCGGCCGCCCTCGTTGACCACGGGGACCCCGGGCAGCTCGTTGTCGCGCAGGATGCGGATCACCGACTCGACGTCGGTGTCGGGGGTCACCCTCTCCGGGTTCGCATCCATGATCTCGCGCACGGTCTTCGCCACGGCGTGGAATGTAGAGGAAGGGGCCTCAGGCGGAGCGGAACCCGGCGGGCGATTACCTGTAGTCGTTCTCCTTGAGCTCGACCACGTAGGCGCGCCGCTCCGCGATCTTGCCATCGCGCATGACGAACACCTCGCCCATCGCCGCGCGCATGGTCTCGCCCGTCGCGCGCTGGGCCTCGAGGGTCATCTCGGCCATGATCACGTCGTCCTCCTCGACCATGCGGGTGATCGTGATGGTCGGGCTGCCGGTGAACGCGGGGTTCTCGATCTCGGCGTCGTAGGCCTCCTTGCCCTGGAGCCGGAAGGCGCCGAAGACCGTCCAGCGGATGTCGTCGCTCAGGCAGGCGAGAATCTGCTCGTGATCAGACTTGTTGAAGCCGTCGATGTACCTGCCGACGACGTCCTTGTTGGTAGACATGCGCTCCTCCTTCCACGATGTTGACTAGGCAGAGCGGAAGCCCGTGGGCAGCGCGTCGATCACGTCGCCCGCGACCACGTGGTCGGCGCCGTGCTCCTCCGCAGCGGCGAACCCCGCCCTCACATGGGCGAGCGTTCCCAGCGCGGCCGCCTCGAAGGCCTCGAGCCCCTTCGCCAGGAGGGCGCCGATCAGGCCCGAGAGCACGTCGCCGGTGCCGGCGGTGGCGAGAGCAGGGGTGCCGCCGGGGCTCACCGCAACGGGCCCCCCGGGCGCAGCCACCAGCGTGTCGTCGCCCTTCAGGAGCACCACCGCGCCGCTGAGCTCCGCGGCCTCGCGCACGCAGGCGAGCCGGTGCGCCGCTATTTCCTCCTTGGACCGCTCGAGCAACCTGGAGAGCTCACCTTCGTGCGGCGTGAGCACGGTTGGGGCTTTTCGGTCGCATAGCGACCCCAAAGCCCCAACGTGCGCGTTCAGCCCATCGGCATCGATCAGCAGCGGCTTGTCGAGCCTGGCCGCCGCCTCGCAGGCGAAGGCCATGGCGCCCTCGGAGCGCCCGAGGCCCGGCCCGAGCACGACCGCCCCGGCCCGCTCCGCCATCTCGCACAGGGGTTCGACACCGTCGGGCGTGTGGAAGCCGTCGGAGTCGTCGGGCATCCCCTTCGTCATGGCCTCCAGCAGGCGCAGCTCGAGCGCCTGCTCGGCGGAGGCGGGCACGGCGACCTGCACGTAGCCGGCTCCGGCGCGCTGGGCCGCCAGCGCGGCCATCGTCGGCGCGCCGGTGAGCCCTCGCGCGCCTCCGGCGATCACCACCACTCCGGACTCGAACTTGGAGCCCTCGCGGGCGCGCGACGGGTAGAGGCCGAGCACGCCGGGCGAGATCAGCCCGGCCTCGGCGGGCGCGGGCGCCCCCCGCGGGACGCCGATCTCCACGATCTCCACCTCCCCGGCGTGCTCCGCGCCGGGCGCCACGTGGAGTCCGATCTTGGGGCCGTGGAACGTGGCGGTCACGGTCGCGCGGACCGCCTCTCCCTCCACCTCCCCGCTGGAGGCGTCAACGCCCGAGGGCACGTCGCACGCAACGACCGGCGCGTCGGCGGCGTTGATGGCGGCGACCGCCCCGGCGACCGGCTCCCTCGGCTCGCCCGAGAACCCCGTCCCGAGCAGCGCGTCGACCACCGCGCCGGAGCCCTCCAGCGCCTCCTGGTCGAACGGCTCGGGCGCCGGGCCGGGCAGGCGCTCGAGGTTCGCCAGCGGATCGCCCGACAGCTCCTCGAGCGGCGCCACCGCGAGCACGTCCACCTCCCTCCCCTCCTCGCGCAGGAGGCGCGCCACCACGAGGCCGTCGCCGCCGTTGTTGCCTTTCCCGATCACGACCCGCACGGGGCCGGGCCGCGCGATCCGCGCCGTGGCCCGTGCGAGGCCGATCCCGGCCCGCTCCATCAGGTCGAGCGACGGCACGCCCTGCTGCTCTATCGCCCAGGCGTCCACGGCACGCATCTCGCCCGCCTCGTACAGCGGGTCGAGCCAGCCGGGGAGGGGGGTCACTACTCGACGGTGACGGTCTTCGCGAGGTTGCGGGGCTGGTCCACGTTCAGACCGCGCCCGCGGGCGATGTGGTACGCCAGCAGCTGCAGGGGGATCACCGCCAGCAGCGGCTGCAAGAGCCAGTCGGTGTGCGGCACGTACACGACCTCCTCGGCGTGCTCGGCAACGTGCGAGCTGCCCTCGGTCGCCACGGCGAGCACGTGGGCCCCGCGGGCGCTCACCTCGGAGATGTTCGAGAGCACCTTGTCCAGCACCGGCGAGTCGGTGGCCACGCAGACCACCGGGGTGCGCTCGTCCAGCAGCGCGATCGGGCCGTGCTTCATCTCGCCGGCCGCGTAGGCGTCGGTGGGGATGTAGGAGATCTCCTTGAGCTTCAGCGCTCCCTCGAGCGCCACCCCCAGGCCCACGCTGCGGCCGAGGTAGAGGAAGAACTCGGAATCGGTCCAGCGCTCGGCCATCTTGCGCACCGGCTCCTCGACCGCCGCGAGCAGCTCGTCGATCCGGCGCGGCATCTCCTTCAGCTCGGACACGAGCCGCGAGAACACCTCGGGCTCGAGCGTGCCCCTCACCTCGGCGAGCTTCAGGGCGAACAGGTACATGGCGGCGACCTGCGCGAGGAAGGTCTTGGTGGCGGCCACCCCGATCTCGAGCCCGGCGCGCGTGAACAGCACGCCGTCGGAGTCGCGCGTGGCCTGGCTGCCCATGATGTTCGTGACCGCGAGCACCTTCGCGCCCTTCTCGCGCGCGAGGCGCATGGCGGCGAGGGTGTCGGCAGTCTCGCCCGACTGGGAGATCCCGATCACGAGGTCGCCCTCGCCGATCACCGGGTCGCGGTAGCGGAACTCGGAGGCCACGTCCATCTCCACCGGCACGCGCGACCACTTCTCGATCGCGTAGCGGCCGATCAGCCCGGCGTGGTAGGAGGTGCCGCAGGCCACGATCACGATCCGCCGCAGGTCGCGCAGCTCCTCGGTGCTGATGCCGATGCCGTTGAGCTCGACGCTGTCATGGGCGAGGCGGTCGGCCACGGTCTCGGCCACGGCGTCCGACTGCTCGTAGATCTCCTTCAGCATGAAGGTCTCGTAGCCGGCCTTCTCGGCAGCGGCGTCGTCCCAGTCGACCTCCTCCACCTCGCGCTCCACGGCGGCTCCCGACGCGTCGAGGAAGCGAGTCCCCTCGGGGCTCACGGCCACGATCTCGTCGTTCTCCACCAGCTGGATCCGGCGGGTGTCGGCGAGGAAGGCCGGGATGGCCGAAGCTATGAAGCTCTCGCCCTCCCCCACGCCGACCACGAGCGGGCATTCCTTGCGGGCGCCCACGAGCAGGTCCGGCTGGTCGGCGTGCACCGCCACGAACGCGTAGTGGCCGCGAAGGTCGTTGTAGGCGTGGCGCACGGCCTCGACGACGTCGCCGTCGTAGTGAGCCGCGATCAGGTGGGCGACCACCTCGGTGTCCGTCTCGGAGGTGAACTCGGACCCGTCGCCCTCCAGGCGCTTCTTGAGATCCTTCCAGTTCTCGACGATCCCGTTCATCACCACGTGCACGCGGCCCGATGTGTCGTCGTGGGGATGGCAGTTCGCCTCGGTCACACGGCCGTGCGTCGCCCAGCGCGTGTGCGCGATCCCGCTCACGGCCTGGCTGCTTCCGGCGCCGTTGAGCCGCTCCTGCAGGTTCTTCAACGGCCCGACCGCGCGGACGGAATGCACCCCGCCGTCCTCGATCAGGGAGAACCCCGCCGAGTCGTAGCCGCGGTACTCGAGCTTCCCGAGCCCCGACATCAGGATGTCCAGGCAGGGGCGTGAACCGGTGTATCCGACGATCCCGCACATGTCAGCCAGAGTAGCCGCAGGCGGCCCTAACGGCCACCCTCGGCGGGGTCAGGCGCCCAGCTCTTGCTCCACGACCGCCACGAGACGCTCCAGGATCTCCCTGCATTCGGCCGGTTCCGGCGCCTCCACCATCACGCGCACCAGGGGTTCGGTGCCCGAAGGGCGCACC
Source organism: uncultured Thermoleophilaceae bacterium (assembly GCA_963722705.1). GTDB lineage: Bacteria > Actinomycetota > Thermoleophilia > Solirubrobacterales > Thermoleophilaceae > JAAYBF01. Next base: position 516,373 of record CAVRNY010000002.1, read on the forward strand.
AGAACCCGGCCGCGCCCCTCGAGGGCCGCGGACTGCTCCTCGATCGCCTCCTGCACCGCCGTGGCCTGCCCGAGAGCGTCCCGGTCGCGGACCCTCACGTTCACGAGCTCCTGGGGCAGCTTGCGCATCGCGTCGCGCTGGGCGAGGTCACCGCCCCGCAGCGCCTCCAGGGTCAGGAGGGCCGCGGCCACGCCGTCGCCCGACGGCACGAACCCGGTGTCGATGATGTGGCCCGACTGCTCGCCGCCGAGCGCCCAGCCGCGGCGCATCAGCTCCGCGAGCACGTGGCGATCGCCCACCTGCGTGACCGCCACCTCCACCCCCGCGTCGCGCATCGCGGTGTGGAAGCCGTAGTTGGTCATCACGGTCACGGCCACGCCGTGACCGGGGAGGCGATCCGCCTCGCGGAGGTGCAGGGCGGCGAGGGAGATCAGCTCGTCGCCGTCCACCACCGTGCCCTCGCGGTCGACCGCGAGCACGCGATCGCCATCGCCGTCGAATGCGAAGGCCAGGTCGTAGCCGCCCTCCTGCACGCGCGAGGCGAGCGATCCGACGTGGGTGGAGCCGACGCCGTCGTTGATGTTGCGCCCGTCGGGGCTGGCGGCGATCGTCTCCACCTCGGCGCCGAGCCGGCGGAAGATCTCGGGCGCGACCCGGTACGTGGCGCCGTTGGCGCAGTCGAGCAGCACGCGGCGGGCGGAGAGGTCGAGGTCCCGGAAGCGGAGCTCGAGCTCGCGCATGTAGTCGCCACCGGCGCCGTGGAGCTCGCGCACGCGGCCGATCGGATGGTCGGGCAGCGGCTCCTCCCCGGCCACCACGGCCTCGATCCGCCGCTCGATCTCGTCGGAGACCTTCGTCCCGTCCGGGCCGAAGAACTTGATCCCGTTGTCCTGGTAGGGGTTGTGGGAGGCAGAGACGACCGCGGCGAGGTCGAAGCCGTGACGGCGGGTGAGGAGCGCCGCCCCCGGCGTGGGCAGCACGCCGCCGAGCAGCGCGTGCCCGCCGCCGGCCGAGACGCCCGCTGCGAGCGACGCCTCGAGCATCTCCCCGGACTCCCGGGTGTCGCGGACGATCAGTACCTGCGGAGAGTCGGAGTCGCTCACCGCGGCGGCCGCCCGGCCGAGCGCCAGGGCGAGGTCGGCGGTCAGGAACTCCCCCGCTACGCCGCGAATCCCGTCGGTGCCGAAGAGCGCGGCCAGGGCGCTAGCGCTTAGAGAACTGCGGGCGCTTGCGGGCCTTCTTCAGGCCGGCCTTCTTGCGCTCCTTCACCCGCGGATCGCGTGTGAGAAAGCCGCGGCGCTTGAGCTCGCCGCGGAGGGCGGGATCGGCCTCGACGAGGGCGCGCGCGACTCCATGGCGCAGGGCCCCGGCCTGCGAGGAGACCCCGCCGCCGTGGATCTTCGCCACCACGTCCATGCGCTCCTGCTGGCCGGCGGTCTCCAGCGGCCCGCGCGCGATCTTCTGGAGCGTCGGCCGCGGGAAGAACTCGGCGAGCTCGCGCCCGTTCACGCTGTACACGCCGGTGCCGGGCTTGAGGATCACCCGCGCCACGGCGCTCTTCCGCTTGCCCGTGGCCTGGTAGCGGGCGTCGGCTGCCAGCTCCAGCACGCTGGCCGCGACCGGCGCCGGGGCCTCGGCCTCCGACTCGGCGCCCTCGCCGTCCTCGGCCGCGAGTGCCTCCTCGGCGGCCTGGATCTGCGCGGCGGTCTGCTCGCCGACGTCGCCGCGATCCGCCCGCGACTCCTCGAGCACCAGATCGGGCTCGAGGTGCGCCCCGGGGATGACCTCGGGCGCGTCCTTCTTGCCGGGCTTCTTGCGGTCCTTCTTGGGGCGCTCCTCGGCGGCCGGAGCGCCCTCGGCAGCAGGGGCCTCCTCGGCAGCCGGAGTCTCCTCGGCAGCCGGAGTCTCCTCGGCGGCCGGAGCCTCTTCCTCCGCAGCAGGAGCCTCCTCGGCGGGCGGAGCCTGCTCCTCCTCGGCGGCGGCAGGAGCCTCTTCCTCGGCAGAGGGAGCCTGCTCCTCCTCAGGCGGAGTCTCGGGAGCGTCCGCTCCCTCATCCTGAGGACTGACGACTGACGACTCGTCTGCCTCGGGGGTCTCGGAGCCCTGCGGCTCCTCGGGCGGCTTCTCCATCACTGAATCTCCATTTGCTTGGGCTGCTGAGCGGCGTGCGGATGCTCCGGCCCGGCGTACACCTTGAGCTTGCGCAGCTGGGCGCGCGCCAGGCGGTTGCGGGGAAGCATGCCCTTCACGGCCTTGCGGATGACTTCCTCCGGCCGGCGCTCGAGCATGTCGTTGAGAGTGCGCGTACGCAGGCCTCCGGGGTAGCCCGAATGGCGGTAGTAGAGCTTCTCCTCCCGCTTCTTTCCCGTCACCGTGATCTTCTCGGCGTTGACCACGATCACGAAGTCGCCCACGTCGCAGTGCGGCGTGTACTCGGGCTTGCGCTTGCCGCGAAGCGTGTCGGCGATCTGCGTGGCGAGCCGGCCGAGCGTCTGCCCGGCGGCATCCACCACGAGCCACTCGCGCTCGCGGTTCTCAGGTGTGGCGACAAAGGTCTTCATGCGTACGACCGGCCGCGCGAGGCGGCCGGCGGGACAGTGTGGCAGATGGGCACGGGTAGTGGCATTCGCAAAGGTTCCGAACGAAGTGGTTCATAGTCGCCCATTTCGTTCGGAACCTTTCGTCGCGGCGCATCGGGGTGGCGGTACGGTGCCCGCGGGATGGAACCCGACACCGGCAGCGAGCAGGCCGCGGCCTTCAAGCGCTTCGAGGCCGAGGGCTGGAGCGCCCGCGCGGCCACCTACGGGCGGATCACCGGCCGCGTCACGGCCGAGGCCTGCGGCCTCCTCCTGGAACGCGCCGGCGTGGGCCCCGGCATGCGCGTTCTCGACGTGGCGTGCGGCCCCGGGCACCTGTCCGCGGCGGCCGCCGCGCGGGGGGCGACACCCGTGGGGATCGACCTCGCCGAGGGGATGCTGGAGCAGGCGCGGCAGGCCAACCCCGGCCTCGATCTCGTGCGGGCCGACGCCGAGGAGCTGCCGTTCGGCGACGCGGAGTTCGACGGCGTGTTCGGGGGCTTCGTCCTCAACCACCTCCCCCACCCCGAGCGGGCGCTGCGGGAGGCGGCGCGCGTCGCCCGCCCGGGGGCGCGGCTTGCGTTCTCGGTGTGGGATCGCCCCGAGCGCACGCGCCTGAACGCCCTGCTGGGCGATGCCGTTGAGGCCGCCGGCGGCGACCGCGCGAGCGGCGCGCCGCCGGGGCCGGACGGTTACCGGTTCGCCGACGAGGCCGAGCTCGCCGGCGTGCTGGCGAGCGCCGGGCTCGAGGCCGCAGCAGTCGACACGCTCGAGCTCTCCGTGGAGGCAGCGGGAGCCGACGAGCTGTGGGAGGGGCTGCTGGGCGGCTCCGTGCGTGGCTCGGCCGCCGTGCTCGCCCACCCGCCCGAGGCGCAGGAGCGGGTCCGGCAGGCCTTCGGCGAGCTGGCCCGCGAGTTCGAGCGCCCCGACGGCACCCTCAGCGTCCCGGCGGTGGTGCGGATCGGGTCGGGGAAACGTCCGTGAGCACCGAGGAGCTGCTGCGCGGGGCCCTCGAACGTGGCGAGACCGGTCCGCTCCTGGCCGCCTACGCGGAGAGCGCGCGGCTCGACGCGGGCCTCGTTGGAGGGAGGCGCCGCGCGGGCGGACGTGAGGCGATCGGGGAGCTGCTCGATGAGTGGTGGGGCCCGCCGGGGACCCTCGAGGAGTTCTCGGCGACCTCCTTCCCGGATGGGCTGGCGATCTGGCTCGAGCGCGTGGACGGCGACGGCGTCCCCTCCCGCCAGCGCCACTACCTGCGCGAGGAGGACGAGCTGATCTCCGGCCACTGGATCTACACGGCGCCGGCCCGGACTCCGCCCGCGGGCGCGGCGCCGGCGGAGGTGGCGGCGCCCGGGGCGGAGGTGCTCGAGCCGCTCGGCCCGGTCGCCGCCCTGCGCCCCATGACCTCCACCGGGTGGTCGGGCGCGGCCCTCTGGTGGGTGGAGCTGGAGGACGGACGGCGCATGGTGGCCAAGCACGTGGTCGCCGACGCCGACTGGCTCGCGCGCGCGACCGGCGCTGTGGCCCGCGAGGGGCTCTTCTTCGCCGCCGGCGTCTACGCGCGCATGCCGGAGGCGATCGACCCGGCGGTGGTCACCGCCGGGGCCGAGGGCGAAGGGTGGTGGGTCGTGAGCCGGGACGTGTCCGCCGTGCTCGTGGACGCCGACTCGGTGATCCCGCGCGAGGTGAGCTGCGACGTGCTCGCCGCCGCCAACGGCATGTGGGAGGAGTTCTGGGGCGAGCGCGTGCCGCACGCGAGCTCCCTGCACGACCGGCTGCACGTGATGGCCGCGTCGCACGCAACGATCGAGCGCGAGGGCTCGGATCTGCTCCCGAAGCAGGTCGAGGCCGCGTGGGAGGCCTTCGGCGAGGCCGTGGAGCCGGATCTCGCGGCCGCGATCGTCGAGCTCGTGGAGGACCCTGCTCCGCTCGTTCGCGTTCTGGATGCGTCGGGTACCACACTCATCCACGGTGACCTGCGCGACGAGAACATCGGCATCGACGGCGAGCGCGTGGTGGTGCTCGACTGGGGCCTGGCGACCCAGGGGCATCCCGTCGTCGAGCTCGCCTGGTACCTGGTGCACGACGCTTGGCGCATCGACGCCTCGCAGGATCAGATCGTGGACGACTTCCGCCGTATCCGGGGAGACGCGGACGACCCGCTGGCGAACGAGCTCCTCGGTGTGATCGGGCTCGTGGAGTACGGGTGGATCCTCGGCCACAGCGCGGTGGTGCACCCCGACCCGGCCGAGCGGGCGTGGGCACGTGAGGAGCTGGAGTGGTGGGCGCCGCTGGCGCGGCGCGGACTGGAAGCGATTGGAGGGACGCAATGAGCGACTACACCGTGAAGCAGCTCGAGGACGCGCCCGACGTGATGGGCGACTACCCGGGCGAGATGAGGTTCATCGCGCACGAGCTGGGCACCGACCAGGTCGCGTTCACCTGGCGCCGGATGCCGCCCGACACCGGCGGCCGCGGGAGCTATGGCCACAGCCACAAGACCCAGGAGGAGGTCTACTTCGTGGTCTCCGGGAGGCTCAGCTTCAAGTGCGGCGACGACGAGTTCGAGGGCGGACCGGGCACCGCGGTGCGGGTCGCCCCGGCAACCCCCCGCAGCGTGCACAACGACACCGACGAGGACGTGGTGCTGGTGATGACGTCCGTGAGGAAGGCGGACCTGGAGAACGAGATCGAAAAGGTCGACGATTTCTGGCCGCGCTCGTAGGCCGTGACCAGCGTCTCGCTCGAAGTCGGCCTCGGCCTTGTCTGCGCGCTGCTGTCCGCGCTCGGGACGAATCTCGCCTTCCTGTTCAAGCACAGGGGGGCGATCGCCGCGCCCGACGTGGACATGCGCCATCCCTGGCGCAGCGCGGTGGACCTGTTCCGCTCCAAGTGGTGGAGCATCGGCTGGGCCGTGGCGGCTGCGGCGTTCGCCCTGCACGTGGCAGCGCTCACGCTCGCACCGATCTCGGTGGGCCAGGCGGTGCTCGCGGGGGGCCTGGTCTTCCTCGCGGTGCTCGCGGAGCGCTTCTTCGGCTTCCATCTGGGCCGTCGCCAGTGGACCGGGATCGGCCTGGTGGCGGTCTCGCTCACCGCGCTGACGCTGACCGGCGGGGGCGGGGACGACGCGAACGCCGACTACTCCCTCGCGGGGATGATCGTCTTCGAGAGCATCGCCGTGTTCGTGGGTGCGCTTCTCGTGATCTCGCACCTGATCGACCGAATCCCGGCGCAGCGCGGGCTGTTGCTCGGCATCGCGGCGGGCCTCGGGTTCGGGATCTCGGACGTGGCGATAAAGGCGCTATCGGGTGACCTCGATGGCGGGGCGACCGGCCTCCTGAGCCCCTGGAGCGTGGTCATCCTCACCGCGGCGGTCTTCTCGTTCTACGCCTCGGCTCGCAGCCTCCAGATCGGCGACGGCGTGGCGGTGATCGCCGTCACGTCGGTCGCCGCGAACCTGTCGACGATCCTCGCGGGGCTGGCGGTCTTCGGAGACCGGGTCGGGCAGGCCCCCCATGTGGTGGGAGTGCGCCTCGTGGCGTTCGCTCTCATCCTGGTCGGAGCAGCGCTGATCCCGGCGCCCGTTCGCGCCCGCGAGGCGCTCGACGAGTCAGCCGAGGAGCCGGACGTAGCCGCGGTCCGCTGAGCTCAGCGGCCCAGCACCCGTGCGAACTCCCGCGCCGCCCCGGCCACGCCGCCCAGATGCAGGCGCACGTCGGCCAGGCCGGCGCGCAGCTCGGGGTCCCCCACCTCCACCAGCATCGGGGAGTCCTGCAGGTTGGCCAGAGCGCGATCGGCTGCGCCGGCCGCCTCGACCGCCGCGTCGATGAACGCGCGGGCGCCCACCGACGGCCGCGCGGGCGGATCGGCCTGCGACACCGCCGCATCCATCCCGTGGCGCTTCGCGAACTGCGAGGCGGTTCGCTTGGCGCGTCCGCTGGCGAGTTGTAGCGGGCGGAAGAGCTGGTCCTCCATCCGGTCGGCGCTCGCGGTGTCGAGCTGCTCGTAGGCCTCGCCCAGCGACGCGATCGCGAAGTCCAGCTCGGCGATCGCCTCGGCGACGCCGTCGAGCAGCTCCCGGCGGCCTTCGTCGGAGCTATAGGCCACCGGCTACTCCCACTCGATCGTCCCCGGGGGCTTGGACGTCACGTCCAGCACCACCCGGTTCACCTGCCGGATCTCGTTGATCATCCGCGACGCGATCCGCTCGAGCAGGTCGTAGGGCAGCCGCGCCCAGTCGGCGGTCATCGCGTCGTCGCTCGTGACGGCGCGGATGACCACGACGTATCCGTACGTGCGCTCGTCGCCCTGCACGCCGACCGTGCGCAGGTCGCCCGGCAGCACGCAGAAGGACTGCCACAGCTCGCGGTAGAGGCCAGCGCCGCGGATCTCGTCCTGCAGGACGAAGTCGGCGTCCCGCAGGATCTCGAGCCGCTCCTTGGTGACCTCGCCCCCCACGATGCGGATGCCGAGGCCGGGCCCCGGGAAGGGCTGGCGCCAGACGAGCCGCTCGGGAAGCCCAAGCTCGATCCCGACCTGGCGCACCTCGTCCTTGAACAGGGCCCGCAGCGGCTCGACCAGCTCGAACTCGAGGTCCTCAGGCAGGCCGCCCACGTTGTGGTGGGACTTGATCGTGGCCGCGCCGGTGCCGCCGCCCGACTCGATCACGTCCGAGTAGAGGGTGCCCTGCACGAGGAAGCGCGGGCTGTCGAGCTTCGCCGCCTCCTCCTCGAACACCCGGATGAACTCGGTCCCGATGATCTTGCGCTTGGCCTCCGGCTCGGTGACCCCCGCGAGCCGGTCGAGGAACCGCTTCTCGGCGTCCACGGCCACCAGCGGCACCTTGAACGTCTCGCTGAAGGCCCTGACCACCTGCTCGCCCTCGCCCTTGCGCATCAGGCCGTGGTCGACGAAGACGCAGGTGAGCTGGTCCCCCACCGCGCGGTGCACGAGCAGCGCCGCCACCGAGGAGTCGACTCCACCGGAGAGGCCGCAGATGACCTTGCCGTCGCCCACCTGCTCGCGGATCCGGCGGATCTGCTCCTCGGCGACCGACGCGGCGTTCCAGCCCATGTCGCAGCCGCAGATCTCCTCGAGAAAGCGGGTGAGGATCTGCGTGCCGTACGGCGTGTGCACGACCTCCGGGTGGAACTGGATCCCGTATAGCCCGCGCGCGACGTCCTCGAACGCGGCCACGGGCGACTCGCTCGACGAGGCGAGCGCGTTCGCGCCGGGCGGCGCCTCGAACACGGTGTCGCGGTGGCTCATCCAGCAGCTCTGCTCGCTGGGCAGCCCCTCCAGCAGCCGTCCCGGCTCGTGCACCGTGAGCTGGGAACGGCCGAACTCCCCCACCTCGGCCGCCTCGACCCGGCCGCCGAGGTTCAGGACCATGGCCTGCATCCCGTAACAGATGCCGAGCACGGGGACGCCCAGGTCCAAGACCTCGCTGCGGAGGGACGGGGCGTCGTCGGCGTAGACGGACGCCGGGCCCCCGGAGAGGATCAGGCCGCGCGGCTTGCGGGCGCGGACCTCCTCCACGTCGATGTGGTGAGGGAGCAGTTCGCTGAACACCCCGCACTCGCGCACGCGCCGTGCGATCAGCTGCGAGTACTGCCCCCCGAAGTCGAGGACGAGCACCTCGTCATTCGTCGCAGCCGTCCCCGGCGACTCGGGCTCGGTGACGGCGCGGGCCTCCAACTACTCGACGAGTGCGGGGTCCATGGCGGGCTGCCCGCCGTTCACGACGCCGTCGGACGCCGGGGCGGCCTTGGCGGCGGACTGGGCGCCCATGCCGATCGCCTGGTCGCGCTGGAGCTGCTTGCCCTCGGTCTGGAGCGAGGGCGCGACCATCACCTCGGCGCGGTGGAAGGAGGGGATGTCCTCGTAGCCGCAGGTGGCCATCGAGGTGCGCAGGCTGCCCATCAGGTTGAAGGTGCCGTCGTTCTCGTGAGCCGGGCCGAGCAGGATCTGCTCGAGCGAGCCGTTCTGCGTGGTCTTCACCCGGGCGCCGCGCGGCAGCTCGGGATGGAAGGTGGCCATGCCCCAGTGGTAGCCATGCCCGGGCGCCTCGTAGGCGCGCGCGAGCGGGGAGCCGATCATCACGGCGTCGGCGCCGCACGCGAAAGCCTTGGAGATGTCGCCGCCGTTGCGCATGCCGCCGTCGGCGATGACCTTCACGTACTCGCCCGTCTCCAGCATGTGCTGGGAGCGCGCGGCGGCCACGTCGGCGATCGCGGTGGCCTGGGGAACGCCGATGCCCAGCACGCCGCGGGTGGTGCAGGCGGCGCCGGGCCCGACGCCGACGAGCACGGCCTTGGCGCCCGTGCGCATCAGGTGGAGGCCGGTGGCGTAGGAGGCACAGCCGCCGACCACGACCGGCACCGGCACCTCCTCGACGAACTCCTTCAGGTTCAGCGGCGGCTTCGACTCGTCGGTCGACACGTGCTCGGCTGAGATCACCGTGCCCTGGATCACGAGGATGTCGAGACCGGCCTCGATCGCGATCTCGTAGTGGCTGCGGACGCGCTGCGGCGTGAGCGAGGCCGCACAGACCACGCCCTGCTCCTTGATCTCGCGGATCCGCTTCGCGATCAGCTCCGGCTTGACCGGCTCCTGGTAGATGCGCTGCATCTCGGCCGTGGCCTCGTCCGCCTCGAAGCCGCTGATGCGCTTGAGCTGCTCCTCGGCGTCGTCGTAGCGGCAGAAGACGCCCTCTAGGTTGAGGACCGCGAGCCCGCCCAGCTTGCCGATGACGCCCGCCGTGCGGGGCGAGACCACGCCGTCCATCGCGGACGCGAGCAGAGGAAGCTTGAACTGGTAGAGGCCGAGCTCCCAGGTGATGTCGATGTCGTCGGGGTCCCGGGTGCGGCGGGACGGGACTATCGCGATGTCATCGAAGCCGTAGGCCCGGCGGCCCTTCTTGCCCCGACCGATCTCAACTTCCATGGCGGCATCCTAGGTTCGGCAGCGGACGAACCAACAACCGTAGCGCGCTCAGCCCTGAAGCTCGACGGCGGGCGCTTCCAGCAGCTGAAGATCGACCTCTCCGGCCAGGCGCTCCGCCTCGCGGGGGTTGAGCACGCCGGCGCCGAAGTGCTGGGTGGACTCGGCCCCGCAGGCGACGCCGAAGCGGACGCATTCGGTGTCCTCCTTGCCGTCGTAGCGGGCCGCCACGTAGCCGGCGAGGAAGGCGTCGCCCGATCCGACCGACGACACGGGCTCGAGGGGCTCGAGCGTCGCGCGGCACAGGCGGCGCGGGCGCGAGGCGTCGCCGCCGTGACCGAGGAGGGCCAGGCAGCCGTCGTCCAGCGTCATCACCGACTCGCGCGCCCCCATCTCCACCATCTCCCGCACGGCGACCACGCGGTCCTCGGCGTCGGAGAACTCGTGGCCCACGAGCTCCTCCGCCTCGAGCTCGTTGGGCGTGACCACGTCCGGAGCCGCCCGGGTGGCCAGGCGCAGCGGCTCGCCCTCGGAGTCGAGCACCGCGGTCACACCCAGCCGCCGCAGCTCGGTGATCAGGCGGGCGTACAGGCCCTGGTCGACCCCGCGGGGCAGGCTGCCCGAGAAGACGCACATCGCGGCGCCCTGGGCGAGGTACAGCAGCTTGTCCACGAACAGCTCGAGCTCGGCATCAGAGACGGTGGGACCGCGCTCGTTGATCTCCGTCTGCTCCCCCGACGTGGGATCGACCACCGCCGTCGACATGCGCGACTCCTCGCGGATGCGCACGAAGTCGTTGAGGATCGCCTCCTCGGTGAGCTGCTCGATGATTCGCGTTCCCGTGGGGCCGCCGGCCACGCCGGTGGCGATCACGGGCTGGCCCAGCGCCTTCAGCGCGCGTGCGACGTTCACGCCCTTGCCGCCCGCCATCGAGGTCTGCTCCACGGCGCGGTGGCGGCGGCCGAGGCGGAAGTTGGGAACTGCGAGGGTCTTGTCGATGGCGGCGTTGAGAGTGACGGTGATGATCATCGCGTCGGAGGCTAGCCGCCGGCCCTGGCTCTCGCCCTGGCCCTAGCCCTGCGCCTGTCGGCGAGCTCCCTCGCCCGGCGCTTGGACCTGATCCGTGATCCCACCATTCCCGTCACCATGAGGATGACCCCTATCGCGAGCAGGGTCAAGAACGTCCCCAGCTCGTCCACGATCACCCGCAGCGGGCCGGCGCCGGGCACCTCGGCCGCCGTGACCAGCGGCACGCGCTTCACGACCTGCTTGCCCCGGAGCACGGTGACGCGGCCGACGCGCTCGCCCGCGGGCAGCTCCCCTTCGAGGCTCTCGGGGGCATCCACCCGCTTGCGCACGCGCTCACCGCGGCGCGTCACGAGAAGCAGGTCCTCGGCGGGCACGAGCTTCGCGCGCTCGTCGTGGTGCTCGACCGCCGCGGTGGCCACCGGCCGGTCCGCGTCGAGGGCCTTCACGCGCCGGAACCGGGACAGCCCGTAGCGCAGCAGCGCGAGCGTGTCCGCGTCCCGGGCGGCCTCCCCCGGCTCGCCGAGCACGACGCTCACCACCTTCCCCCCGAGCGGCCCGGTGGCCGCGCCCACGAGCACGTACCCCGCGCTCCGGGTGTGGCCGGTCTTCACCCCATGTACGAAGGGGACGCGGCCGACGAGGTCGTTGCGGTTGTTCACCACGCGGCGCCGGGAGCCGGACTCGAGCACCGCCGACGGGCTGTCCACGATCGCCGCGAAGCGCCGGTCGCGCAGGAGCCGCCGGGCGAGGGCCGCGAGGTCGCGTGCGGTCGAGTAGTTGTCCGGATCGTCGAGGCCGATCGGGTTCGCGTAGCGCGTGCCCGTGAGGCCGAGCTCTCGCGCTCGGGAGTTCATCGCCGAGACGAACGCCGGCCGGGAGCCCGAGACGCCCTCGGCGATCGTCACCGCGGCGTCGTTCGCGCTCTCCAGCAGCAGCGCCTCGAGCAGGTCGTCCACCCGCATCCGCTCGCCCTTGCGAAGGTTGATCTTCGACTCCACCGGAAGCGCCCGGTACGCGGGCGCGGTGAACACCTCCGAGGGACGCGCGCGCTCGATCGCGAGCAGAGCGGTCATCAGCTTGGTCGTGCTTGCGATCGCGCGCCGCTCGCCGGGATCCTTGGCGAGCATCACCGAGCCGTCGCGCGCGTCGATCAGGATCGCCGAGGCGGCACGGTCGAGGTCCGGCTTAGCGGCGCGTCCCTGCGCCGATGCCGCGGCCGGGAGGGCAAGCACAGCCGCCGTGGCCAGGGCCGCGAGGATGGGCCGGGGGCTCACTCGCGCAACTTGATCTTCTGGCCCGACACGAGCGCCTGCGGGTCGAGCTCGGGGTTCAGCAGCTGCAGGTTCTCGACCGACACGCCGGTCTTCTGCGAGATCGAGCCGAGGGTGTCACCCGTCTTGACGCTGTATGTCGCCCTGCGGGCGGGCGCCTTCCGCTCCGTCGTGCTGGCCCCCTGCGTCGTCGTGCGCTCGGTCGTGCCGGACGCCCGCTCCGAGTCGTCACCGCCGGTGTCCGAGGTCGCGAGCACGAACAGGAACGCGATTGCGCACGCCACGAGGGCGATCGGCGCGAACAGGCGAGCCGAATTGGGGTGTTGCTGATGGGACATGCGTTGCGACGGGATGGTAGGGGGGCTGCGCCCCCCGTTGAGTAACCCGGGGGCTCCCGCCCCCGGAACCCCCGGCGTCCCTTAACCCACGTCATCCGCTGGCGGGACGGCCACTGGGGGCCGCCGCCCAGATACGCCGGTCAGTGGTCCGGGGGCACCGCCCCCGGACACACCACAAGCGCCGCTGCGCGGCGGCGCCCACCGCGTGGACCCTCCAGCGGATGCCGTAGGGCAAAACGCGCCGGGGGACCGGGGGCGGGAGCCCCCGGTCCGCCGGGCACGTGGTCCGCGGGTGCACCGCCCCCGGACACACCGGACAAGCGCCGCTGCGCGGCAGCGCCCACCGCGTGGACCCTCCAACGGATGCCGTAGGGCGAGACGCGCCGGGGGTCCGGGGGCGGGAGCCCCCGGTCCACTTCAGAGGAGCTATGGCTGCGCGAGCAGCCGTAGCTCCTCGGCCGCGGCGAACGCCGCGGCCGCCGGGTCCCCTCCTCGCTCCTGCCAGGCGTTCACCAGGGAGCGCGAGGCCGCCACCAGGCCGGCCGCCGGATGGGGCTCGAACGCGGGGCCGAGCGTCGCGGCGCTGCCGCCCTGGGCGCCCACGCCGGGCAGCAGGAAGATCGCGCGGGGCATGAGCTCGCGCATCCGGGTCAGGCGCTCGGGCCGGGTGGCGCCCACCACCGCCCCGACCAGCGACAGGCCGCAGTCCCCGACGTGGCCGGACCCGGCCGCGTCCGTCATCTCCGCCAGGCGCTCGTGCAGCGGGGCTCCGCCGGCGTCGCGGTCCTGGAGGTCGGCGGCACCCGGATTGGAGGTGTTCACGAGCAGGAAGCAGCCCGCGCCCGCCCGCGCCGCGGCGTCGATCAGGGGCTCCAGCGAGTCGCGGCCCAGGAGGGGGTTGGCCGTGAAGGCATCGGCGCCGAGGCCGGGGACGTCCCCGAACGGACCGGGGGTCGAGCCCACCAGGGCCTGCGCGTACGCGGACGCGGTCACGGGGACATCGCCCCGCTTGCCGTCGGCCAGCACGAGCAACCCGTGCTCGCGCGCGGCGTCGGCGGTGGCGCCCAGCGCGGCCCATCCCGGCGCCCCCAGCCGCTCGAAGCAGGCGAGCTGGAGCTTGACCGCCACGCAGGCCGGCCCCGCGGCCTCGATCGCCGCGCGGCAGTGCCGCCCGACCGCGGCAGCGGTCAGCTCGGCCGGGGTGCCAGGGGCATCACCGGCCTCCAATGCGACGGGCCAAAGCGCGGCCGGATCTGGATCCAGGCCGAGAACGACTCGGCTGCGACGCTCCTCTACGAGCGCCGCGAGCCGGTCGGCAAAGTGTGCCGCCGGGCTAACCGCCCTTAACGGCCTTCTTCAGTGCCGATCCTGCGCTAAAGCGCGGGACGCGGCTCGCCGCGATCTGGATCCGCTCCCCGGTCTGGGGGTTGACGCCCTGGCGGGCGCCGCGGTCGGCGACCGTGAACTTGCCGAAGCCGGTGAAGCTGATCTCTCCACCGCGCTGCAGCGTGCCCTGGATCGTGTCCAGGACGGCGTCGACTGCGGATCCGGCGTCGCCCTTCGAGAGGCCTGATTCTGCGGCCACCTGATCGACGAACTCGGACTTCGTCACCTTCTCCTCCTTCAACGGGGGACAGACAGTGCGCCGAACCTAACAACGGTTGCGGACGACGGAACCCAAAAACCGCTTTGCAACGCGGTTCCGAGGCTCTCAATCCCGCTATTTCCGGCTTTAGGAACCCGAAACCGACATCTCGGAGATCAGCATTGGAGCGGCTTTCACGCTGCCCCCGAGGGGAACCCAGCGGCTCTCCGACCCCACCGCCGCCACCGCCCGGAGCATCCCGACGAGGTCGCTCGCGATGGTGATCTCGCGCACCGGGGGGCCCAGCTCGCCCCCCTCGATCAGCCTCCCGGAGGCTCCCACGGAGAAGGTCCCCGACACGGGGTTCACCCCCGAGTGGAGGCCGGCGACGTCGGTCACGTACAGGCCGTCCGCCGCCTGGGCGACGAGCTCGTCGAGCGTCGCCGCACCCGGCTCGAGGAGCAGGTTGGTCGTGCCCACCGACGGAGGTGTGCGGTAGGAGCCGCGGCCCGCGTTGGCCGTGGTCTCGCGCCCGTCCTTTCGAGCCGTGCGGGCGTCGTAGAGGTAGCCGGCCAGCCGGCCCTGCTCGATCAGGGGGGTCCGGCGGGTGGCGGAGCCCTCGCCGTCGAACGGCGCGCGAGGAGGGGCCCTCGGGGTGACGGCCGTCGTCCACGAGGACGAACGCGGCCTCCGCGACCTCGTCCCCCAGCCTCCCGGCGAACAGCGACCGGCCGCGCTGCACCGCGTCCGCCGACAGCATCGCGCCGATGAAGCCGGCGAAGGATGCGGCCACGAAGGCGTCTAGCACCACGGGGCAGCGGCGGCTCTTGGGCTGCCGCGCGCCCACCAGAGCGAGGGCGCGGTCGGCGGCCTCGCCCCCGATCGCCTCGGGGTCGAGGGCGCCGGGGTCGCGCCCGAGCCCGATGCCCATGCCGGTCATCAGATCCTCGCCCTCGCCCGCGAACGCCGAGGCGTAGGCCCAGGCCTGTGTGGCCGAGTAGGACGCGGAGAAGCCGCGCGAGTTGGCGATCGCCGCCGCGCCGTCGCCGTCCGAGTAGACGGCGTTCTCGACCTGGGAGACGCCGGCGGGCGCGCGGGCGGCCCGTTCCACCGCCAGCGCGAGCTCGACCTTGCGCTCGGTGTCCCACGCCGCCATCTCCGAGGACTCCAGGCCCTCGACGACCGTCGTTCCCGACTCGTCCGGAAGGCCGGAGTGCTCGTCGGAGTCGGCCACGTCGGCCGCGGCGTGGGCCGCGGTCGCTAGGGCGCCCAGGCCGTCCTCGCTCAGGTCGGTCCCGTAGGCGTATCCCGAGCGGCCGTCGAGGAACGCCCTGATGCCGATGCCGCGGCTGCCGGCGTCGCTGAGGCTCTCGACCGCGCCGTCGTACACCCGGATCTGCCGGCTGGTCGACTCCTCGCACCAGGCCTCGGCGTCGTCGGCGCCGGCCGCCAGGGCGGCGTCCAATCCCGACCGGGCGAGCGCCTCGAGGTCGCTCACCCCGCCGTGCCTCCCACCGTGAGCTCCCGGATGCGCACGTGCGGCTGGCCGACGCCCGCCGCCACGCTCTGCCCCGCCTTCCCGCAGTAGCCGGTGGCGATGCTCAGGTCCCCCGCGATCCCGTCGATGGCCGCCAGGGCCTCGAGCCCGTTGCCGACGAGCGTGGCGCCGCGCACGGGAGCCGTGACCTTGCCGCCCTCGATCAGGTAGCCCTCCGAGACGCCGAAGACGAAGTCGCCGGTGGCCGGCTCCACCTGGCCGCCTCCGAAGGAGACGGCGTACAGGCCGCGCTCGACCCCCGCGATGAGCTCCTCGGGCGTGGCCTCGCCGGGCGCGAAGTAGGTGTTCGTCATCCGCGGCACCGGCAGGTGGCGGAACGACTCGCGGCGCCCGTTGCCGGTCGAGTCGACCCCGTCGGCTCGAGCGCGGAGCACGTCGTACAGGTAGGAGACGAGCTTGCCGTCCTCGATCACGGTGGTGCGGCGGGTGGGCGTGCCCTCGTCGTCGATGCCGTCGCTGCCCCACTCGTTCTCGCGGAGGCCGTCGTCGTAGGCCGTGACCCCCGGCTCCGCCAGCTGCTCGCCGAGCTTGCCGGCATACACGCTCGCGCGCTTCTGGACGGCGTCGGCCTCGAGGCCGTGACCCACCGCCTCGTGGAGGAGCACGCCGCCGAAGCCGTTGCCCACAACGACCGGCAGCCGGCCGGTCGGCGCGTCCACCGCGTCGAGCATGGTGAGCGCCTTGCGGGCGGCGGACTCCGCAACGGCCTCCGGGTCGGTGGCGAACAGCTCGTATCCGGCGTGGCCACCGCGCGTATCGGTGCCGGTCTCCACGCGCGCGTCGCCGTTGCCGCCCCGGCGCGCCACCACCTGCGCCGAGAGGCGCGTGCGGGTGCGGTCGTCGGCGGCCGCCAGGCCGTCGGAGTTGAACACCTCCACGATCCGCCGGCTCTCCATGTAGCCGACCGTGACCTGCGCCACCTCGGCCCCGGCCGCGCGCGCCCGCTCGTCGCACGAGCGCAGCAGCGCGGCCTTCTCCGCCGCCGCTACGTCCTCCGGCCGCCGGTCCACCGGGTGGCCATACGCGGCGGTGGGCGGCTCCAGGGCGCTCGGCTCTCGCGCATCCCCCCGGACCGCCTGCGCGACCGAGTCGGCCACCTCCATCAGCGACTCCTCGGCGAGGCCGTCCACGTACCCGAAGTAGCTCGCCTCGCCGCGCACGACGCGCACGGAGGCGCCGCGCTCCGACCCGCCCTGGGGGCGCTCGATCCGGCCGTCGTCGAGCGAGAGCGCGAACCCCCGCCGGTCCTCGACGTACAGCTCCGCGAGATCCCCGCCGCGGGCGAGGGCGCGGGCGATCACCGCCTGGGCGAGGGCGGGCGACACCAGGCTCATCCGGGCGCCTCCTCCGCGGCGCGGCGCGCACGGCGCGCCTCGCGGCGGGTCGGCGGCTCGGCGTCGTCGACCAGCGCCACCATCTGCTCGGCCAGCTCGAGGATCCTGTCCTGTCCCTTCGCGCCGGGGCCCAGCAGGTAGGGGTCGCCCGGGCCCGCGTAGAGGAGCACCCGGGGCTCGCGCTCGCGCTGGCGGCGGCGCACCGCGGCGGCCACGCCCTCGGCGACCGCGGTGGCCCGGGCCATCGCGCCCTTCGGCGTCTCCTTCATCCAGCCGCCTCGACCTCGAGCAGCGTCTGGCGGAGGTCGTAGAGGATCAGCGCGGGGAGGGCGAGCCTGCGCACCACGCAGGCCAGCGTGTGGCGTGCGCTGCGGACGGCGAACACGGCGCCGCTCTCCACCTGCGCCTCGATCTGCTCGGTGGGCCGCTCGGACGCGGCGTCGGCCGCCACCACCAGCTCGTGGGCGAGGTCGCCGAGCTTCCGCGCCCGCGCGGTGTCCTCGTCGCTCGCCGAGATCATCGCGCCGGCGGGGTCCAGCAGTACCGCGGCGCGCACGTCAGCGGACATCTCCACCAGCCGTGCCGGGGCGCTCTCTGCCTCGGGTGAGCGCTTCGGAGATGCCATCGCAGTCACAATAGCCGGGTGCCGTTGCAGCGAATCTCCTGGATAGCGACCGTCGGGATCTGCCTGATCGCGGCCCTCCTGCTGCTGCTCAACGGGTACTCCGGCTACTTCGGAGTGCTGCTGGCGGTGGGCGCCGCGGCGGCCGTGAACCTACGCTGACGGCGAGGCGTCGCCGTGGCCCGGCGGGTCGTGCGGCTCCAGATGGATCAGCACGTCGGCGCCTCGCACGCGGTCGCGGATCTTCCCCTGCAGCTCGTGGGTGAGGGTGTGCGCCCGCCGGAGCGACGTGCCCTCGGCGAACTGCACGTGGAGGTCGATGTAGCGCCGGCTGCCCGCCCGGCGCGCGCGGAGCTTGTGGAACCCGGCCACCTCGGGCGCGCCGTGCTCCTCGATCGCCGCGCGCACCGCGTCGAGCTCGTCCTGGGGCAGCGCCTCGTCGACCAGGACCCGCGAGGTGCGGGACAGGATCCTCACGCCGGCGGCCACGATCGCCATCGCCACCACCAGGGCCACGGCCGGGTCGAGCCACTCGACGCCGGTGACCTGCACGAGGATGAGCGCCACGAGCACGCCCGCCGACGTGGCCGCGTCGGTGCGCAGGTGGGCGCCGTCCGCCGCGAGCGCCGGCGAGTCCGTGGCCCGCGCCTGGCGGTAGATGTAGGACGAGACGAAGATGTTGGCCACGACCGAGAAGCCGATCACCGCGATGCCGACTCCGAGCGACTCCACCTCGGGGGTATTCACCAGGCGGCGGGTGGCCTCGTAGATGATGATCCCCGCGCCGACGAGGATCAGCATGCCCTCGATGGCCGCGGCCACGTTCTCGATCTTCTCGTGGCCGTAGGGGTGGTCCTCGTCGGCCGGCTCGTCGGCCTTGCGCACTCCGAAGTAGGCCACGATCGACGCGATCAGGTCGATGCTCGAGTGGGCGGCCTCGGTGATGATCGCGATCGAGCCCGTGATCGCCCCGGCCGCGAGCTTGAGCGCGATCAGGATCGAGTTGGAGACGATCGAGACCCGCACCGCCCGGGTCTTCACGGGCGACTGGGCGGCGGGCGCGATCGCGCGCGCCGGGCCGATCACGCGGGGCTCCTCTCCATCAGGGCGCGGGCGGCGCGGCCGCGGTGGCTGATGGCGTCCTTCTCCTCCGGCTCGAGCTCGGCCATCGTGCGGTCGCCCTCGACCTCGTCCGGGACGAAGGCGGGGTCGTAGCCGAAGCCGCCGTCGCCACGGGGCTCGTGGGTGAGCCTGCCCTCGCAGCGGCCCTCGGTCACGTGCTCGCGCCCGTCCGGATGGACGAGCGCCAGTGCGCAGACGTAGGCCACGCGGGTGTCGCCGTCCGGCGGTACCTCCCGGAGCAGCTTGTCGAGGTTCTCGCCGTCGGTGGCGCCCTCCCCCGCGTAGCGCGCCGAGCGGATCCCCGGGGCCCCGCCCAGCGCGGCGGCCGCGATGCCCGAGTCGTCGGCCACGGCGGTCTCACCGGTGGCCGCGGCGGCGGCCCGCGCCTTGCCGAGCGCGTTCTCGGCGAACGTGGCGCCGTCCTCCGGCGGCAGCTCGACCCCGTCCGGCAGCGGCACCACCTCGTTCGGCGCCAGCAGCAGGGCCCAGCTCGCGCAGCTTGTGCGCGTTGCGGGAGGCGAGCACGAGTCGCATCGGCCTCAGACCGCAGGAGCCACCGCGGCCCGCTGGGCCTCGCGCAGCCGCTCGATGCCGTCGGCCGCGAGTACCAGCAGCGCGTCGAGCGACGCGCGCGACAGCGGCGTGCGCTCGCCCGTGGCCTGGACCTCCACCAGTCCCCCGCCGCCGGTCATGACCACGTTCATGTCGACCTCGGCCGTAGGAGTCCTCCGGGTAGTCGAGGTCGAGCACCGGCTCGCCGTCCACCACTCCGCACGAGACCGCCGCGACCGATTCGTTCAGCGGCAGCGCCTCCAGGAGCCCCTCGGCGATCAGCCCCTGCAGCGCCAGCTCGAGGGCCACGTATCCACCGGTGATCGCCGCACAGCGGGTGCCGCCGTCGGCCTCGAGCACGTCGCAGTCGATCCAGACGGTCCGCTCTCCGAGCTTCTCGAAGTCGATCACGCCCCGCAGGGCGCGGCCGATCAGCCGCTGGATCTCGACGGTGCGCCCGTCCGGGCGGCCCTTCGACACGTCCCGCTGCTTGCGATCGCCCGTGGACGCGGGGAGCATCCCGTACTCGGCAGTGACCCAGCCTCGGCCCCTGCCCTGCATCCACTTGGGCACCTCCTCGGCCACCGACGCGGTGCAGATCACGCGCGTCCCGCCCATCGTCATGAGGGCGGAGCCGGACGCGGTGGACACGAACCCGGGCTCGATCCGGACCTCGCGCAGGTCGCCGGGGGCGCGGCCGTCGTGCCTCATGCGGCCGCTCCGGTGGCGGGTTCCCCCGCCTCGGCCTCCGGGGTGGCTACCTGGACGTGGACCACCCTGGCGATCGGGAGCTGGAGGAAGCGCGTGCCGAGCTTGCGGAACTCCTCTGGGTCGCCCGACGCGAGGAAGCGGTACGTGCCCGTGCGGGCACCGGGCGCCTCGATCCCCGCCGCGGGCGAGCTCGCGCTCGACCTCCGCGGCGATAGCCTCGCCCGAGGTCACGATCTCGACCCCGCGACCGAGCGTGCGCTGGAGGAGCGGCCGCACGAGCGGGTAATGCGTGCAGCCGAGGATCACCGTGTCCACGCCGGCCTTCCGCAACGGCGCGCACGCCATCTCCACGCAATCCACCGTGCGCTCGTCGACCTCGCCCCCGGCCTGGATCAGCGAAGCCAGGCCCGCCGAGGCGACAGCGTGCAGCTCCGCCTGCCCGCCCGAGGCCTCCTCGAGCGCGCGCGCGTAGGCCCGGCTGGCCACGGTGGCGGGCGTGGCGATGAGGCCCACCTTCCCGCTGCGCGTGACCGCGGCGGCGCGGCGCGACTCCGGCGTGACGACGCCGACCACCGGCACCCGACCCTCCAGCCGCTCCCGCAGCGCGGGAAGCGCGGCCGCCGTGGCCGAGTTGCACGCCACCACGAGCAGCTTGGCACCGCTGTCGAGCAGGATCTCGGCCAGCTCGGCCGCGAACGAGCGCAGCTCCTCGGCCGACCGGTCGCCGTAGGGGAACCGCGCAGTGTCGCCCAGGTAGAGGAAGTCCTCATGGGGCAGCGACACGAGGCACTCGTGCAGGACCGTGAGGCCACCGACCCCCGAATCGAAGACGGCGACCGGGAGCTCGTGGGCCGCGGTCGTCACGGCCGGGATGGTGGCACAGCCAGTCGTCAGTCCTCAGTCGTCAGTCGTCAGGGCTGGGGCCCCGGCCGGGTGGGTGCCCCAGTACGCCCTGCGGTCTGAGGTCTGGGGTCTGGGGTCTGGCGTCAGAACTGCACCCTGCGCACCGCCTCCTTGATCTTCCCGAGGATCGCGTCGCCGAGCTCCTTGCCGTCGTCGGACTTGAAGCCCTTCATCGCGGCGACCACGCCCGCCATCACCAGGGCGACCAGGAGGATCAGCGCCACGTACTCCACCGTCCCCTGCCCCGCCTGTGCGCGCAGGCGCCGGCCCAGCCGCGCCGCGGTCGCGTGTAGGAGCCCCATCGTGCGGTACATCTGCCACCTCCCTGTCGGTTGAGCTGCCGAGTGGCGATCATCCGGCCGGCCGGCGCACGGCTCCAGACGCGCGCGTAACGAGTTCGCGACGGTCGTGTGACAGGGCGGTGCGCCAAGATGGGCGCGCATGTGCGGCATCGGCGCGCTCCTCGACCCGGCCGGCTCGGCACCGGCCGACGCCGGCCGCCGCATGACCGCCGCCCTGCGTCATCGCGGGCCCGACGGGGACGGCGTGCGCCGGATCGGCCCGTGCACGCTGGCTCACACCCGCCTCGCGATCATCGACGTGGAGGGCGGGGACCAGCCGCTCGACTCCGAGGACGGCGCCGTCACAGCGATCGTGAACGGCGAGATCTACAACCACCTCGAGCTGCGGGCCGAGCTCGAGGCGGCCGGGCACGTCTTCGCCACGCACTCCGACTCCGAGGTGGTGGTGCACGGGTACGAGGAGCACGGCGAGGACTTCGTGCGAAGGATGAACGGGATCTTCGCCTTCGCCCTCTGGGACGCGCGGCGCGGCCGGCTCGTTGCGGCCCGCGACCCGTTCGGGGTCAAGCCTCTCTACTGGTGCACCGACGGCCGGCGGATCGCGCTCGCATCCGAGGTCGGCGCGCTGCTGGCTGCGGGGCTCGCCGAGCCGCGCGTGGACCGCGTGGCGCTCGACCACTACCTCGCCTGCCGCTTCGTGCCCGCCCCCCGCACCCTGTTCGACGGCGTCTCGAAGCTGCCGCCCGCGACCGTGCTGACGGCCGAGGCGAGCGCCCCGCCGCAGATCACGAGCTACCGCGAGGCGCCGGGGCCGAGCCTCACGGGACTCGGGGGCGCGGAGCTCGAGGAGGAGCTCGTGCGCCGCTTCTCCGACGCGGTCGAGCGGCAGATGATGTCCGACGTCCCCTACGGGGCGTTCCTCAGCGGCGGGGTCGACTCGGCGGCCGTGATCGCCGCGATGAAGGAGCGGTCGGGAGTCGCGCCGGCCACGTTCACCATCGGCTTCCCCGGCCACGGCTCGACGCTCGACGAGCGCGAGTACGCCGCCGAGTCGGCGGCGGTGATCGGCACCGACCACCGCGACACCGCCACGGCCCAGTCGGACTTCCTGACCGAGCTCGAGCTCTGCGTGCGCAACCTCGAGGAGCCCTGCGGGATCCCGTCCGCGCCGGCGCTGATGCAGCTGTCGCGGTTCGCCGCCGGGAGCGTGAAGGTGGTGCTGTCCGGCCAGGGCGCGGACGAGCCGCACGGCGGCTACGGGCGCCACCAGGCCGCCGCCGCGCTCGGGCTCGCCACCCGCCTCGGGCCACTCGCCCGCCCGTTGCGGGCCGCCACCGGCCTGGCGTCGGGGAACGAGCGGGCTCGCCGGGCCTCGCGGCTCCTCGGCGACATGAGCACGGCGGAGCGGCTCGTGCGGCTCGTCGAGATCACCGACGACCCCCTGCGCGCCGCCCTCGTCGGCAGCGTCGGCGAGCAGGCCGCGGCCGAGCGCGAGGCGCTCGCGGGGGACGTGCTGGGCGACGTGGGCGACCGGGGGCTAGTGGAGCAGGCCCTCTACCTCGACACGCGTCTGTTCCTCCCGAGCGGCATCCTGATCTGCGCGGACAAGATGTCGATGTCGGCGAGCCTCGAGCAGCGCGTGCCGTTCCTCGACGTGGAGCTGATGCGGTTCGTCGAGCGGATACCCGCCCGGGAGCGCGTGCGCCCCCGCCAGGGCAAGCGCATCCACCGCCGCGCGATGGGGCGACTCGTGCCGCGCAGCATCACCGACCGGCCCAAGCACGGCTTCTCGACGCCCTACGACGACTGGCTGCGGGAGTCCCTCGGGGAGGAGGTGGAGCGCCGCTACGCGACCGGCACCGAGCTCGGGGAGCTGGTGGACCCCGGAACGGTGGCGGGCCTCGTGGGCGCCCACCGCTCGGGGCGGGCCGACCACAAGAGCATCCTCTACTGCCTGCTCGAGCTGTCGGAGTGGCACCGCGCGTTCATCGAGGGCGCCGTGCCCGCCGCGCCCGCCGGGGCCGCTCGGTGAGCGCCCGCATCCTGTACGTGCACAGCCGCAAGGCGAGCTTCATCGCCGTCGACCGCGAGATCCTCGCGCAGGAGCACGAGGTGGAGGACTGGTACCAGCCCGGCCGCCTGGGCAACCCGTTCAAGCTCGTGCCGGCCGTGCTCAGGGCCGACCTCGTGTTCGGCTGGTTCGCCTCCTGGCACACCTTCTTCCCGGTGACCCTCGCCTGGCTGCTGCGAAAGCCGTCCGTGCAGATCATCGGCGGCTTCGACTCGGCCAACATGCCCGACATCGGCTACGGCTACCAGCAGGGCGGCCTGCAGGCGGTGGGCGAGCCGGTGGATCATGAAGCGCGCCTCGAAGCTGATCACGTTCTCCCACTACTCGCGGGACGAGATCGCCGCCAACACGCCGATCCCGCCGGAGCGGGTGGAGGTCCTGTACCTCGGCGTGCCCGATCCGTTCGGCCCCCTGCCGGAGGACGGCGAGCGCGAGCCGATGGCCCTCACGGTGGGACACCTCGTGAAGACGACCCTGATGCACAAGGGCCACCAGCCGTTCGTCGAGGCCGCGCATCACCTCCCCGACGTGCGCTTCGTGTTCGTGGGCAAGTGGCACGACGACGCGATCGAACACCTGCGCGGCCTCGCGCCCGGGAACGTGGAGTTCACGGGCTGGCTCGCCGACGAGGAGCTCGAGGCGCTCTACCGGCGCGCCTCGGTGTACGTGCAGGCCTCGCGCCACGAGGGGTTCGGGTTGGCCGTGGCAGAAGCGATGCTCGCGGGCTGCATCCCGGTGGTGATGGACGTGACGGCCATGCCCGAGGTGGTGGGCGACGCCGGGGTGCTGATCGCCTCGCAGGACCCCGCGGCCGTCGCCGAGGGCGTTCGCGAGGCGCTGGCGCTCGGCCCGGAGGCGCGCGAGCGTGCCCGCGACCGGATCCTCACCGAGTTCCCGATGGAGAATCGCCGCGAGGGGATCCTGCGGGCGTGCGCGAGACGCTCGAGGCGCGCTCGCGATAGCCTGCGACCGCTGAAACGGGCTCGCCTGAGCGGGCACCGCGCCAGTGACCGCCGATGCCCGAGTCCCCCGAGACCACGACCGCTGCGGCCGGAGAGCCGCCCGCGCAGCCCCCGCCCATCCCGGCGCGCCCTCGCGCGCGTGAGCGCGGGCGGATGCGACGCCGCCTGCGCAGGCAGCGGCGGATGCGCGAGGCGCTGCTGCTCGACCTCGGCGCGCTCGTGTACGAGCTGCATCGCCAGAACAGGCGCGAGCCGGAGCTGCTCCAGGCCAAGGCGGCCGAGCTGAGCGCCGTGGACCAGGAGGTGAGGGGGCTGGCCGAGGCGCTCGACGCCGACCAGGGCATGCTCGAGCTGGTGGCCGCCGGGATCGCCGGGAGCTGCGAGAACTGCGGCACCCTGCTCTCCACCGACGCCCGCTACTGCCCCGCGTGCGGATCGGCCGCGCTGCCGGCGCTGGCCGCGGGCGAGGAACCCCCGGGGAAGGACGGCTAGCCGCGGATGGCGGGGAACGACGCGCCCACGAAGCAGCTCCGCGCCCTCGATGCCACCTGCCCGACCTGCGGAGCGCCCGCGGAGCGGGGCCAGCTCGTGTGCCTCGAGTGCGGCTCACGCATCGCGCTCACCTACCGCCGCCCGCCGAGCTGGAAGCTGCCGGTGGCGATCGCCGTCGTGGTAGCGGTGCTCGCCGCCGCCGGCGGGGTCCTCGCCTACGAGGCCGTCGACGACGAGGCGAAGGACGAGGTCGCCGCCACTCCGCTGAAGCCGAAGGAGGCGAAGGAGGCCGCCGAATCCGCGCCGGCGGAAGCGCCGAGGCCGAAGGCAGAGGCCAAGGCGGAGGCCAAGCGCAAGGCCGACGCCGAGGCCAGAGCGGAGGCCGAGACAAAGCCGGAGCCCAAGCGGAGGCCGTGCCTCCGGCGGGCTGACACGGAGGGGTGACCTGTACGCGTGGCCGAAGGGCCTGAGCGCGTTCACCGTCGTGCTGCTCTCGGCGGAGGACCGCCCGTCGGCGGCCGCGTTCGCGACCTCCGTCGCGAAGGAGGCGTCGGCGAAGGCGGGCGTGATCCGCTCGGACGAGTTCGAGAGCCTGCCGAAGGGCTTCTTCGTCGTCTTCGCGGGCTCGTACCCGAGCCGTGCGCGGGCGGACAGGGCGGCCGCCCGGCTGGGGCGCAGCTACCCGGGAGCGTTCCCCCAGCTCGTCAGGCGCTAGCGCGGCCGGCGGCCGGCCAGAACCGGCCGACCTGCTCGGCCGCGTCGCTCACGAGCGGCCCGGGCTCGACCCGCCGCGGCTCGCCGCCCGAGGCCAGCACCTCCATCGTCGCCGCCACCGAGTCGGCGAGGGCGCCCGTGTCGTAGCCGCCCTCGAGCACGGCGCCGACGGGCACGCCGAGGTCGTCCGCCAGGGTCTTCACGTGCGCGGCCAGATGCGCGTAGCTCGAGGTCTCCAGGCGGCAGTCCGCGAGGGGGTCGTCGCGATGGGCGTCGTAGCCGGCGGAGATGAGCACCAGGTCGGGCTTGAACTCCCGTGCGGCGGGCAGCACGACGTGCTCCACCAGGCCGACCCACTCGTCCTCGCCCGAGCCCGCGGGCATCGGGAGGTTGATGCTGAAGCCCTCGCCCTCCCCCGAGCCGGCGTCGGCGAGCTCGCCGCTGCCGGGCCAGAAGGGCCACTGGTGAAGGCTCGAGAACAGGACCTCCGGGGACGAGTGGAAGATCGTGTTGGTGCCGTTGCCGTGGTGCACGTCCCAGTCGAGCACGAACACCCGGTCGGCCCCCAGGGAGTCGAGCGCGTGGCGGGCGGCCACCGATGCGTTCGCGAACAGGCAGAACCCCATCGCCACCTCGGGCTCGGCGTGGTGGCCGGGCGGCCGCAGCCCGCAGAAGCCCGTCGGGGCCTCCCCGCCGAGCAGCGCCTCCACCAGGGCGCATGCGCCGCCCGCGGAGTGCAGCGCAGCCTCCCATGACCCCGGGCTGGTGGGAGTGTCCAGGTCGAAGGCCGATCCCCGCTCCGAGTGCTCCCGCACCGCGTCGACGTGCGCGCGCGTATGCACGGCCAGCAGCTGCTCCTCGGTCGCCGGCGGCGCCTGGCGCACCTCGTAGCCGAGCCAGTCGCGGTCGGCGAGCAGCGCTTCGATCGTCCGGATGCGCTCGGCATTCTCGGGATGGGGGCCGGTGTCGTGCTCCAGCGACGCCGGGTGGCTGAAATAGAGCGGCGGACCGATCGCGTTACCGTACCCGCCGTCCCGTGCACCGCGCCGCCTCCACCCAGCTGCGGGCCGACGTCACCGTCGTGGGCGCGGGTGCGGCGGGCCTCTTCTGCGCCCTGGTCGCCGCGCGGGAGGGCGCCAGCGTGGCGCTCGTCTCCCGCTCCCCCTCCCCGGCTCCGCCAGCTACTGGGCACAGGGCGGGATCGCGGCCGCGCTGGCGGCCGACGACTCGCCCGGGCGCCACGCGGAGGACACCCTCGCCGCGGGCCGCGGCGCGGGCCGGCCGAGCGCCGTGCGCGTGCTGTGCGAGGACTCGCCCGAGCGGGTGCGCGAGCTCGAGGTCCTGGGCGTGCGCTTCGACGGCGACCGGCACGGCGCGCCTCGCGCTCGGCCTCGAGGGAGGCCATTCGGCGCGCCGGGTGGTCCACGCCGGAGGCGCCGCCACCGGCCGCCGCATCACCCGCCAGCTCGCCTCGATCGCCGCCACCCACGAGCGGATCGAGGTGTTCGAGCAGACCACCGTGTCCGCCCTCTTCGTCCATGACGGGCGCTGCACGGGCGTGGCCGCCGCGGGTGAGGACGGCCCGCTGGCGATCGCCTCGCGCGGGACGGTGCTCGCGACCGGCGGGGCGGCGGCGCTCTGGGCGCGCAGCACGAACCCGCCCGGCGCGGTGGGCGTGGGCCTGGCGCTGGCGCACGCCGCGGGCGCGGACCTCGCCGACCTGGAGTTCGCCCAGTTCCATCCCACCGCCCTGGTGAGCGAGGGCCCCCGGGACGGCTTCCTGATCACCGAGGCGGTCCGGGGCGAGGGCGCCACCCTCCTGAACGCGGCCGGCGAGCGCTTCGTGGACGAGCTGGCGCCGCGCGACGAGGTCGCGCTCGCGATCGAGGCCCAGCTGGAGGCGAGCGGCGAGCGCTCGGTCGCCCTCGACATGCGGGCCGTGGACGTCGGGAGGTTCCCGAACATCGCCGTGATGCTCGCGGAGGAAGGGCTCGATCCGTCCTCCCAGCTCATCCCGGTGGCGCCCGCCGCCCACTACACGATGGGCGGCGTGGCCACGGACCTCGACGGACGCTCGTCCCTGCCCGGCCTGTTCGCTGTGGGGGAGTGCGCGTGCACCGGCCTGCACGGCGCGAACCGGCTGGCCTCCAACTCGCTGGCCGAGTGCTTCGTGCTGGGGCGCCGGGCCGCGCTGGCCGCGCGCGAGGGGCCGCGCGCGCCGGAGGCCGAGCCGGTGGTCGCCGCCCCCCTTCCCGCCGGCCCGCCCGACGAGACCCGCGCCGCGCTGTGGCGCAACGCGGGCATCCGCCGCACGGGCGCGGGGCTGCGCGAGCTGGCGGACGACCCGTTCGGGGTGGCGCGCCTGATCGCCGCCTCCTGCCTCGCCCGCGAGGAGAGCCGGGGGGCGCACCAGCGGCTCGACTTCCCCGGCACCGACCCGGCGCTCGACGGCCGGCACATCGTGACCGACGCGGCCGGCGGGGTAAGACTCGAGGAGTGGGCGTGAGCGCGGGGGTCGGTGAGCTGTTCCACGAGGCGATGGCCTCGCTGGTCTCGGGCGTGGCGGTGATCACGGCGCGGCGGTCCGACGGCCACCCCTGCGGCCTCGCCGCCACCTCGGTCACGTCCTACAGCGCCAACCCGCCGTCGGTGCTCGTGAGCGTGGACCACGCCTCGCGCTGCCACGCCGCGCTGACGGAGAGCGAGAGCTTCGGCATTCACCTGCTCGACGCCGGCCAGGAGCCCGTCGCCCGCACGTTCGCGGGCAAGGGAGACGACAAGTTCGGCGGGCTCGACTGGGGCTGGGACGACGACGTGCCGCGCCTGGGCGGCGTGCTCGCCTACCTCCGCTGCCGCCGGGCCGAGAGCTTCGACCTGTTCGACCACACGGTGCTGATCGGAGAGCTGCGCGACGGCAGCTTCGAGGGCGGCAACCCGCTCGTCTACTCCAGCCGGCGCATGGACTGGCTGCTGCGCCCGGGCGTCTAGTCAGGTCAGGCGGCGACCGGCAGGCCGACGCCGATGACCTTGAGGCGGCGGGTCAGCGCCGTGAACGCGTACTCAGTCTGCTCCTGGCTCGTGTAGCCGAGGAACGTGTAGTCCTCGCCCAACTGGTAGCCGGGCGGCACCAGCACGCCCGCGGCCACCGGGAGCAGCTCGGCGAGCGCCGCCTGGATCCGCTCCTTCATCTCAGGGTCGCGCGACTGCTGCTGCAGGTACCAGGTCCCGTAGGCCACGTGCCGGTGCTCGTCCTGGGCGATCTTGGAGAAGCCCTCCACGAACCCGGGCATCGCCTTCTGGTCCTCCTCGAAGTACCGCAGCAGGAAGTACTGCCCGGTGAGGGCCAGAGTGCCCTCGATGATCATGTGGTACATCGTGATGAAGTCGACCTTCGCGGCGCGGTCGCGCGGGTTGTCGATCAGCCGCTGGCCCGCCTGCACGAGCGACTCGTCGAAGAGCTTGATGAAGGGCTCTGTCAGCTGCTCGCGCACGCGCGTGAGGCGGTCGGTGATGTCCTCCTCCTCGAAGGTGAACACCTCGCGGTAGTAGCGGTCGAAGAACTGCATGTGGCGCGCCTCGTCGACCTGCTGGGTGGTGAGGAAGGCCTCCTCCTGCTCGTCGTCGTAGGACATGACGAGCCCCGAGAACTGGGTCGTGACGCGCTCCTCGCCGATGAAGAAGGCGGACAGCAGCCACAGGATCTCCTCGCGCTGCTGGTCGGACATCGCCGCCCAGTCGCGCTTGTCCTGCTCGAGGTCGATCGCCTGCGAGGACCACGGCTGGCGCTCCCACAGCTCATACAGCTGCTGCGGCCTCATGAGGTTGAGGGTGCTGGTGATCTGCGAGTCGTCGCTGATGGTTGCGACGTCGCCCTGCTGGGCGTGATCGAGGAGCGTTGCCATGCGGCGACGCTATCGCGGCCTGACGCCGTGTCAAAGACGCAACACAAGACATTGCGCCAGTTAACGCGAGCTTAACGTTGCATTCGTTGTCCCTACACGAGGCCTTGGTTACATCGCCTCTGGGGGAAAGGACGCGATGGCACGAGGCCATCACGGGACAGGGAGGCCCACGTCATGTACCAGTTCAGCCGCGCGATCTACAGGGAGCTCGCACCGCAGGTGCTCCCCACACCAACGGAATCGCATGCGAGCAGCGGCAGCGGCTGCTGCGCGATTGCGAGTCGGCGATGGAGCGCCTGGCGACGGATCGCCACTATTTCGCACGTCCGGTTCGGACGCTGTTCAACGACATCCGCACGCTGTTCCCGATGAGCGAGCAGTTGCGCGTGTACAACGTGATCGAGCGGCACGTCACGCTCGCCCGCGAGTACGTGGACACGCAGGCACGCGAGGGCGTGACCTTCGACGGCAGCCCGTTGTGCTGCCACGCGACGACGCGCAAGGGGACATCCTGTCAGCGGGTGCCGCTGCCGGGGAGCAAGTACTGCCCCTCGCACAAGCACCTCGACGAGGACTT
The DNA here is from genome assembly GCA_963722705.1 of uncultured Thermoleophilaceae bacterium. GTDB lineage: Bacteria > Actinomycetota > Thermoleophilia > Solirubrobacterales > Thermoleophilaceae > JAAYBF01. The sequence continues at coordinate 545,936 of CAVRNY010000002.1, forward strand.
GCAGGAGCTGGCCGCAGCAGCGGCGTAACAAGACCCAAACGGATCTCCTCCGCGAGCCGCAGGGGCATGAGGCCCGTGGTGCAGGAGGTAATTGGATTCGAGGGGGACACGAGAGGCGGCTTCGGCCGCCTCTCGTCGTTCTACGTCTCGGGTAGCGTGGCGCATGGTCCTGGGCGTGGACGTGGGCGGCACCTTCACGGACGCCGTCCTGCTGACCGCCGGACGGAGTGGTCACCGGCAAGGCGCCCACCACCCCTGAGGACCAGTCGGAGGGAGTGATGGCCGCCGTGGAGCGAGGCGCTCGCGCGGGCGGGCGCTCGCGCGGGTCGACGTCGAGCGCCTGGTGCACGGCATGACGGTGGGCACCAACGCCCTGCTCGAGGGGAGGACCGCGCGCACCGCGCTGGTCGCGACCGAGGGGTTCGCGGACCTCGAGGAGCTGGGACGGCAGGCGCGGCCCGACCTCTACCGGCTGTGCGCGGCGCACCCCGAGCCGGTTGTGCCGCCGGAGCTCCGCGTGGAGGCGCCCGAGCGCTGCGGCCCCGAGGGCCCGCTGCGCGAGCTCGACGCGGGCGAGCTCCGCGAGCGGCTCGGCGCGCTCGACGAGGACGTGGAGGCGGTGGCGGTGTGCCTGCTGTGGGGCTTTCGTCACCCGGGCCACGAGCGCGCGGCGGCGGAGGCCGTGCGGGAGGCTCTGCCGAACGCTCACGTCTCGACGTCGCACGAGGCCGCCGGCGTGTTCCGCGAGTACGAGCGGCTCGCGACCACGGTCGTGGACGCCGCCCTCTCCCCCCTGCTCGCCCGCTACCTCTCGCGGCTGGCCGAGCGCACCGGCGAAGCCGGGCTGCCCACGCCCGAGGTGATGCTCTCGAGCGGCGGCGTGGCCGACGCGTCGACCGCCGCGGAGCACGGCTCGTGGACGGTCCTCTCGGGCCCGGCGGGCGGCGCGGTCGCCGCCGCGCGGGCGGCGAGGCTGGGGGCGCCGACGGCGCCGTCGGCCTCGACATGGGAGGCACCTCGTGCGACGTGACGCTGGTGCTCGGCGGCCGGGTGGCGGTGACCGGCGGCAGGGAGGTCGGCGGCCGCGCGCTCGCCCTGCCGATGGTCGACGTGCACACGGTCGGCGCGGGCGGGGGCAGCATCGCGTGGCGCGACGCGGGCGGCGCCCTGCGCGCCGGCCCGCGCTCGGCGGGAGCCGTGCCCGGCCCGGCCGCCTACGGCCGCGGCGGCGCCGAGCCCGCCGTGACCGACGCGAACCTGCTGCTCGGCTACCTCGACAGGGCGGGCGACCTCGCGGGCGGCGTGGCGCTCGATCCCGATGCCGCGGAGCGCGCGGTCGGCCGGCTCGCCGAGGAGCTCGGCCTGAGCCTCGACGGAGACCGCCGAGGGCATCGTGCGGGTCGCGAACGCCGAGATGGCGCAGGCGGTGCGGGTCGTGACCGTGGAGCGCGGCATCGACCCCCGCGAGCTGGCGCTCGTCGCCTTCGGCGGCGCGGGACCGCTGCACGCCGCGGCGATCGCGGAGGAGCTGGGGATGGAGCGGGTGGTGGCGCCGGTGGTGTCCGGGGTGCTGTCGGCGCTTGGGCTCGCGGTCTCCGAGCGCCGCCGGGACCTGGTCGAGAGCGTGCTGCTCGCGGGCGAGGCCCTGACCCCGGAGGCGGTGGCGGAGGTCGTGGAGCGGCTCGGCGAGCGCGGCCGGGCCGAGCTGGGCGGCCGACGCGGAGCTGCGCGCCACCTACGAGCTCCGCTACGCGGGGCAGGCGTTCGAGCTGCCGGTCGAGGGCTCCCTCGCCCCGACCCGTCCGCCCTGCGCTCGGCGTTCGACGGCGCCCACGCCGAGCGCTACGGCTACGACGACGCGGAGGCGGAGCTCGAGCTCGTGACGGTGCGCGTGGCGGCGGCGCTGCCCGGCGCCGAGCCGGAGCAGGTCGCGGCGGGAGGGCCCGCCGAGCGCCGCCGGAGCCGCCGCGCGCGGTTCGCGGGCGAGTGGCACAACGCGGAGGTGCTGGGCCCGGGCTCCGCCGAGATCGAGGGGCCCGCCATCTTCGAGCTGCCCGGCTCGACGCTCGTCGTGCCGCCCGGCTGGTCGGCGAGCGCCGACGGGGAGCGGGTGGTGATGGAGCGGTGACCGGGAGCTCGACCCGATCGCCCTGCAGGTGATGCTCGGCGCGCTGCGGGCCGCCTGCGACGAGATGGGCGCCGTGCTGGTGCGCTCGGCCCACTCCGCGAACGTGAAGGAGCGCCGCGACGCGTCGACCGCCCTGTTCGACGCCCGCGGCCGCATGGCCATGCAGGCCGAGCACATCCCCGTGCACCTCGGGGCGATGCCGAGCGCCGTGGCCTCGGTGCTCGGCGAGGACCACGCCCCGGGCGACGCCTGGATCCTCAACGACCCGTTCGCCGGCGGCACCCACCTGCCGGACATCACGGTGATCTCGCCGGTGTTCGCGGGAGGACGAGCTGGCGGGGTTCGCGGCCAGCCGCGCGCACCACGCCGACGTGGGCGCGCGCGAGCCCGGCAGCATGCCCGCCGACTCGCGCACCCTGGCCGACGAGGGCGTGGTGATCGAGCCGTCGCTGCTCGTGCGCGGCGGCGAGCTCGACCGGGAGCTGCTGGACGGCCTGACCGGCCGCATGCGCAACCCCCGCCAGCGCGAGGCCGACCTGCGCGCGCAGCTCGCCGCCAACCGCACCGGCGCCGAGCGGGTCGTGGCGCTGGTGGACCGGCTGGGCCTCGACGCCCTGCGCGCCGGCATGGAGGAGACGCTCGACTACGCGGAGCGGCGCACCCGCGCCCGGATCGCCGAGCTCGAGGACGGCGAGCGCACGGCCGCGGACGTGCTCGAGGCCGCCGACGGCGACCTCGGACTGCGACTGAAGGCGACGGTGCGGGGCGACGAGGTTGAGCTCGACTTCGGCGGCACCGACCCCCAGCACGAGGGCAACCTCAACTGCCCGCTCGCCGTGACGCTGTCCGCCTGCTACTTCGCGATGCGGGTGCTCACCGACCCGGAGGTGCCCGCCTGCGAGGGCGCCTATCGCCCGCTCACCGTGTCCGCGCCCGAGGGCTCGATCCTCAACGCCCGCTCCCCCGCGGCCGTGGCCGCCGGGAACGTGGAGACCTCCTCGCGCGTGGCCGACCTCGTGCTGGCCGCGTTCGGCCGCGCCCTCGGCCAGGGGACGATGAACAACCTGACGCTCGGGAACGAAGGCTTCACCTACTACGAGACCCTCGGAGGAGGCCAGGGAGCGTGCCCGGACGCCGACGGCCCGAGCGCGGTGCACGTGGCGATGAGCAACACGCTCAACACGCCACTGGAGGCGCTGGAGCTCGAGTTTCCCCTGCGCGCGGTGGAGTACTCGGTGCGCCGCGGCTCGGGCGGCGGCGGGCGAGCACCGCGGCGGCGACGGCGTGGTGCGCGAGGTGGAGGCGCTCGAGGAGATGCGCTACTCGCTGATCACGGAGCGCCGCCGCCACGCGCCGCCCGGGGCGGACGGCGGCGAGCCCGGCGCTCCTGGTAGGAACCTGCTGAACGGGGAGGAGCTGGCGCCCAAGGCGTCCGGAACGCTCCGCCCCGGCGACCGGCTGCGAATCGAGACCCCCGGAGGTGGCGGACATGGCTGAGCAGATCGCATTCCTGGGCCTGGGCATCATGGGCCGCCCGATGGCTGCGAATCTCGCCCGCGCGGGTTTCGAGGTCCTCGCCTGGAACCGATCGCGCGAGCGCGCCGAGGAGCTGGCGGCCGAGTACGACAACGTGACTGTCGCGTCCAGCGCCGCGGAGGCCGCCACCTCGGGATCGCGATCTCGATGGTGCCCGACGTGCCCGAGGTCGAGGCGGTGCTGCTCGGCGAGGACGGCGCCGCCGACGGCCTGCCCGAGGGCGGCCTGGCCATCGACATGTCCACGATCGCCCCCAGCGCCAGCCGCTCGATCGGCGAGCGGCTCGGCGAGCGCGGCTTCGCCTTCCTCGACGCCCCGGTGACCGGCTCGCGCCCCAAGGCGGAGGACGGCACGCTCACGATCATGGCCGGCGGCGAGGCCGAGGCGTTCGAGCGGGCACGGCCCGCCTTCGACGCGATGGGACAGCTGGTCCTCCACGTGGGCCCGCAGGGCCACGGCTCGATGATCAAGCTGATCAACAACACGCTCGCCGCCGTGAACGCGGCGGCGCTGGCGGAGGGGATCGTGCTGGCCCAGGGCGCGGGGGTCGACGTGTCGAAGGCGCTGCAGGTGGTGGCCGCGGGCTCGGGCGAGTCGGCCATGCGTGCGCTCAAGTCCGGCCCGATGGTGGAGGGCGACTACGACGCGCTGTTCAAGCTCGGGCACATGCTCAAGGACGTGCGCTACTGCATTGCGGAGGCGCGCGCGCTCGGCATGGAGCCGCGCGTGGCCGAGGCCGCGGAGGCGCTCTACTCGAGCGCCGACGAAGCCGGGCTCGGCGAGGCGGACTTCGCGGCGGTGATCGAGTCGGTGCGCACGTGACCGAGCCGGTCGACGACGAGGCGCGCGACTTCCTCAACGTCGTCGCGGCCAACCCTCCGCCCCCCGCGCGCGAGGTGGCGATCGACGTCTTCCGCCGGGCTGCCTACGAGGCGCTGGCGGTCTCCGGCGAGGCGGAGGCGGTCGACTCCGTGGAGGACGAGCGGGTGCCCGGGGCCGACGGAGAGCTGGGTGCCCGCCGCTACAGCCGGCCGAGGCCCACGGCCTGCTCGTCTACTTCCACGGCGGCGGCTTCGTTCGCGGCGACCTCGTGACCCACGACCCGCTCTGCCGGCGGCTGGCCAACCGGACGGGATGCGAGCTGCTCGCGATCGACTACCGGCTGGCGCCCGAGCACCCCTTCCCCGCCGCGGCCGAGGATGCCATCGCCGTGACCGGCTGGGCGCTCGAACAGAGCACGGGTCCCGTGGCGGTCGGCGGGGACAGCTCCGGGGGCAACATCGCAACGGTCGCGGCGATCCACGCGCGCGATGCGGGGTGGCCCGAGATCGCCGCCCAGCTGCTGCTCTACCCGGTGACCGACGCCACGATGGCCTCGGCCTCGCTCGAGGAGCTGGCGGAGGGCCGGATGCTCACCCGAGACGTTCTCTCCTGGATGTACGACCAGTACCTGCCGCCCGGCGCCGACCGGTCGGATCCGCGCGTCTCGCCCGTCTTGGCGGAGTCCCTCGAGGGGCTGCCGCCCACCGTTCTGGTGACCGCGGGGAACGATCCGCTGCGCGACGACGGGACCCGCTACGCCGCCCGTCTCGAAGCGGCGGGAGTGCCCGTGGAGCACCTCTCCTACGCGGGCACGATTCACAGCTTCATGCTGTATGCGGGCGTGCTGGAGGCCGGCCTGGAAGGAGCCCGGGCCGTGGGGGTCGCGATGGCCCGGCTGTTACAAACGGCACGACATTCGGCTTGAAATAAGGCGTTGAGCTTGTAACAATGCCGGTCCCGTGTCTCCCGGCTGCGCCGAGTCCCCCGGCACGGGCTGAGGTTTTCCTTCCAATGCCAGTTGCTTTCAAAGAGTGGGCTGTGACCGTGCGCGCCCTTGCCGAGGGCGAGCAATTGCTGACCCTGCGCAAGGGCGGGATCCGCGAGGAGCACAAGCACTTCGAGATCGAGCACGATCGCTTCTTCCTCTATCCCACCTTCGATCACCAGCGCAATGACCTCGTGCGCGAATCGCACATGCCCGAGCTCGGGCGCGCGCTCGAGGAGGGCGTCTGGCCCGACGGCGAGCCGCCGGCCAGGGCGCTGCTCCAGGACGGCGGCATCCCCCAGCCCGACCGTGTCCGCATCCGGGCCTGGGCCGAGGTGGCCGCCAGCTACCTGATCACCGACCCGCGCGCGGTCGACGCCCTGTCGCCCTACTACATCTGGACCACGGACTACGCGGAGAAGCGGCTCGAGTGGAAGCGCCGCCATCCGATGCACGTGATCCTCCTGCGCACCTACAGGATCCCGCGACCGGTGACCGTGAAGGTGCGCCCCGAGTACGCCGGCTGCCGCTCCTGGATCGAGCTGCACCGCGACCTCCCGTTCGAGGGCACCCCGGTGCTCTCCGACGACGAGTTCGAGCGCGTCGAGGCCGAGATCGAGTCGATCGCCTCCGACGCCGTGCCCGCGCTCGCCTGAGCGGCCTGTAGCTTCGCCCTGCGGCGTCCTCGGTCGGCCGTGTGCAGAGCACTACGGCCTCCCTGCGTCCTTGCATGGCTCGCTCCATGCCGCTCATGCTTCGCGCGGGGTGTCGGAGTCCGGGGGCTAGACCTACCATTGGAGCCATGACCCGCGACGAAGCCGTCGAGGCGGCGAAGGAGCTCGGCGCCCACCACGCCGACAGGGCGACGCACCGCTGGATTCCGCGTCAGAGGGAGGACCACTCCTGGGAGGTCGTGAAGGTCGCGCTGCCCCCGGGCATCCGCGTGGACCCGCTGAAGGAGACCACCGAGGCCAAGCCCAAGCCGCCGGAGCCGGACGACCCGCGTCCGGCGCACAACCCGTACTGGGGCGCCTGACGTTTTCTTCCACGTTGGACGTGCAGTGCACGTCAAATGTGGAACCAGCCGGCCCTCCGCCCGCCCGACCGGCGCGCCGCGACAAGGCCCGCTGGTAGCTTCACCCGGCTTTGCGCCGGACCCTCGGACTCGCCGTTCTGCTCGCCGCGCTCGCGGCCGCGCCCGCGCACGGCCGCGTGCTCGGCGCCGAGACGGTGCTGCCGCCGGGCCAGAGCGGGTTCGTGTCGCTAGGCGGCGTCGCGTCCGGCACCGGATCGCCGCATCTCAGCGACCAGACCTCCCTGTTCACCTCCTTCCGCTACAAGTCCGCGCTCTTCAACCAGCCCGGGGAGACCGAGATCCCCAGGGCCGGGGTGAGGATCGTCCGCGGGCCGTTCGGCGTGCCGGCGATCACAGGCGCGAGCGACTACGACGGATGGTGGGGAGTGGGCTACGCGGTGGCCCAGGACCGGCTGTTCCAGCTCGAGCTGTTCCGGCGCGCCACCAGCGGCCGGCTGGCCGAGATCCTGGGCGACTCCTACCTCGACGACGACCTGATCGCCCGGCGCGACTACTACACCGACGCCGAGCTGGACCGGATGCTGGCGGCGATTCCGGCCTCGCTGCGCCGCCGCGCCGAGGCCTACCGCGACGGCATCAACGCGTGGGCGGCCAAGGTGAGGAGCGACCCGTCGAAGCTCCCCGGGGAGTTCGCCGCGCTGGCGGTGGCGGTGCCGACCTGGACCCTGAAGGACACCGCTCGGATCGGCATCTTCCTCGCCCGTACGGTGCCCTCCGGTGACGGCGTCGAGCTCCAGAACGCGCGCGCCCTGAAGGAGCTGGGCCCGCGCGGGTTCTCGAAGCTGCTGCCGCTGCGCACCAAGGGCCGGATCTCGACGGTCCCCCGGGAGCACGGCCTCTTCCCCTCCCAGCCGGGCCGCACCGTCCGCCAGGAGCGCGCGGCGTACGCGCGAAGCCAGAAGTTCATCGCCGGCCTGCGGCTGCCGAGCGCCCAGGCCGCCCTCGCCACGCGCCCGCGCGAGTCGCGCCGGATCCTCCCGCGCGGCGGCTCGTACATGTGGGGCATCGGGCGGCCGGCGAAGAAGCTCAAGCGCAAGTGCCGCCGGGTCAGGCGGCGGGGCCGGACGCGGAGGGTGTGCGCCAGGCAGCGCTTCCGGCGCCCCAGGGGTGCGGGCAACGCCTTCCTGTTCAACGGTCCCCAGCTGGGCTACTCGATCCCGGAGCTGTTCGTGGAATTCGAGCTGCACTCGCCGGTGCAGCACATCCGCGGGGTGAGCGCGGCGGGGGTGCCGGTGATGGGGATCGGCCACAACGGACGGGTGGCGTGGGGCTTCACCTCCGGGCTGTCGGACGAGGACGACCTGTACGCCGAGTCGCTGGCCGGCGCCGAGAGCTACCGCTTCAAGGGCCAGACGCGGCAGATGGAGTGCCGCAACGAGCGCTTCGACTTCCGCGCGCCGGCCACGGACCTTCCCGACCTGATCACGTCGCCGAGCCGCCTCAGCGGATCGCGCACCGAGCGCATCTGCCGCACCGTCCACGGGCCGGTCCAGGTGCGCGCGGACGGCGTGGCCTACGCGCGCAGGTACGCGATCTGGGGCCGCGAGCTCGAGACGCTCACGGGGCTGAGCGCGCTCAACGACGCGACGAGCGTGCGCGAAGCCGACCGCGCGATGCTGGGCGTGACCTGGAACGAGAACGTGATCGCCGTGGACGACCGCGGCAACATCGGCTACTGGCACCCGGGCCTGCACCCGCTGCGCCCGAGGGGCTACGACGAGCGGCTGCCCTACCCGGGCACCGGCGAGGCCGAGTGGCGCGGCCTGCTGCCTCGGCGCAAGACCCCGTACGCGATCAACCCGCGCCAGGGCTACCTGGTCCAGTGGAACAACGTGCCGTCGATGGGCTGGACGTCGGGTGACGCCGAGGCGAGCGAGCGCCTGTCCGGACCCTTCCACCGCGTGCGCCTGGTGCGGCTGATGGTGAGCCGGGCCACCCGCCGCCCCAGCTACGAGGCCTCGAAGGCGATCGACCGCACGACCGGCACCACCGCTCAGCAGCGCCCGTTCTTCACGAAGCAGCTGCGGAGCGCGCACAAGGGCTCGCGCGGCCCGGCCCGCCAGGTGCTCACCACCCTGCTCGAGTGGGACGGCAACTACGACCGCACCCGCGCCGACGGCACGGTCAGCCCCGGCGTGGCCGCCTGGGAGGAGTTCAAGGACCAGGCCGAGCGCATCGCCCTCTTCGGACTCACCCGGGGGCCGATCGGCCCGGGCACGAGGGGGCTGGCGTCGAACCCCGGCAGCTCGCACGCGTTCGACATCTCGAACGGCGAGGCCTACGCGCTGCGCACACTGGGCCGGCGGGCCCTGCGGCTGGCAGCGGAGCGCACCCACGAGGCGCTCGCCGGGCGCTTCCGCAACCCGAACCCCGACACCTGGCGCGAGCCGCGCCGCATGTACGACGTGAGCGCCCAGGGCGCGGCGTCGACCCCCGAGCTGCCGTTCTTCGACCGCGGCACCTGGGAGCAGTCCGTGGGCCTGGGGCCCTAGCGCCTACGATTCCGGTGTGAGCGATAGCGCGCTCGGAGAGCGCCAACGCGACGCCGAGCGCACTCGGCAGGAGATCCTCGACGTGGCCACCCGCGAGTTCGCCGACCAGGGTTACGCGGGGGCGCGGGTGGACGAGATCGCCGCCCGCACCCGCACCACGAAACGGATGATCTACTACTACTTCGGTGGCAAGGAGCAGCTCTTCGTTGCCGTGCTCGAGCAGGCCTACGCCACCATCCGGCAAGCGGAGCAGACCATCGAAGTGGATCACCTCGAGCCGGCGGCGGCGATCCGGCGGCTCGCCGAGCTGACCTTCGACCACCACGAATCACACCCCGACTTCATCCGGCTCGTGAGCATCGAGAACATCCACCGCGCCGAGCACATCACCGGCCGCGACGACTTCGCCGGCCAGAACAGCCCAGCCATCGAGCTCATCGAGGCAATCCTCGACCGCGGCCGCCGCGACGGGACATTCACCGCGAGGTGGACGCAGTCGACATGCACATGATGATCAGTTCCTTCTGCGTCTTCCGGGTGGCCAACCGCCACACCTTCGGAGCGATCTTTGACCGCGACCTGACGGACCCGGCCCACCGAGACCACTACCGCCAGATGCTCGGCGACCTCATCGTCGCCTACCTCCAGCCGGAACCCGGCGCCTAGGAGTTCGTCGGTACTCGAGCTCGACGCCGCCCCGCGGCGTTTAACGACGCAGACCTCGGGCATAACTCACGAACTGGTTCGTACAGTAACGTGCGACAGAGGGAGCGAGCGTTGCCCGCCAACGGGCATGAGGAAGTGATCGTCGGCTTGATCGGTGCGGGAATCGGCGAGTCGCTGAGCCCTGCGCTGCATGAGCGCGAAGCGTCGCTGCTCGGTTACGAGTACTCCTACCGGCTGTTCGACCTGACCGAGCTGGGGCGCCCGGCCGGGGAGGTCGGGCACCTGGTACGACAGGCCGAGCGCGATGGGTTGCGTGGGCTGAACGTCACGCACCCGTGCAAGCAGCTGGTCATGTCCGAGCTCGAGGCCTGGTCGCCGGCGGCCGCCGCGGTGGGAGCGGTGAACACGATCGTCTTCGAGGCGGGACGCTGTGTCGGGCACAACACGGACTCGACCGGTTTTCAGGAGGCCTTCGCCCACGGCCTCCCCGGTGCCCGAACCGACCGCGTCGTCCTGCTCGGCGCCGGAGGCGCCGGCGCCGCCGTCGCCCACGCGATCCTGTCGCTGGGCGCCAGGCACCTCGCGGTGTTGGACGCCGAGCCCGAACGCGCTCATGAGCTGGCCGGGGCGCTCGGGCCCCGATTCGAGACAAGCACCGTCCTGCCAGCCGACCTGGCGGAGCTCGGTGCCTTGCTGGCGGATGCCGACGGGCTGATCCACGCGACGCCGACGGGAATGGCCGCGCACCCAGGCAGCGCCGTTCCCGCAGAACTGCTCGAGCCGCGTCACTGGGTGGCGGAGCTCGTCTACATGCCGACGGAGACGACGCTGCTCACAGATGCGCGCGAACGAGGCTGCCAGACGCTCGACGGCGCCGCCATGGTGGCGCTCCAAGCCGCCGGGTCGCTCGAGCTCTTCACCGGGGCCCACCCGGATCGTGACCGGATGCTGCGTCACGCCGAGGAGCTCTTCGCCGAGCGAAAGGCCGGAACCGCGTGACCACCGGCATCGCAACAGTTTCGCTCAGCGGCTCCCTGGAACAGAAGCTCCGCGCCGCCGCCCGCGCCGGGTTCGATGGCGTGGAGCTGTTCGAGCCCGACCTGATCGCCTCTCCCCTCCCGTCCCACCACATCCGCGGGCTCGCGACCGAGCTGGAGCTGGACATCCTCATGTACCAACCCTTCAGGGACTTCGAGGGGGTCGCTCCGGAGGCTTTGGAGCGCAACCTCCGGCGCGCCCACCGCAAGTTCGAGGTAATGGACGCGCTGGGAGTGGACACGCTGCTCGTCTGCTCCAACGTCGCGCCGAACGCGATCGACGATCCGGAGCTGTCGGCTGCGCAGCTCCATCGGTTGGCCGGGGAAGCCCAGGAGTACGGCATCCGAATCGCCTACGAGGCGCTCGCATGGGGCACCCACGTCAACGACTACCGGGACGCCTGGCGGATCGTGGCGATGGCCGACCACGCCGGCCTCGGCACGTGCCTGGACTCCTTCCACATCCTGTCGCGAGGCAGCGACCCGTCGGAGATCCGAGAGATCCCCGGCAGCAAGATCTTCTGCCTCCAGCTCGCCGACGCCCCGGTGATGGCGATGGATCCGCTCCAATGGAGCCGCCACTACCGCTGCTTCCCAGGACAGGGCGGCTTCGACCTCGCCGGCTTCATGAGCCACGTGGCCGCAACCGGCTATCGCGGGCCGTTGTCGCTCGAGGTCTTCAACGACGTCTTCCGTCAAGCCGACCCATACCGCATCGCGGTGGATGCGATGCGCTCGCTCCTGCTGCTGGAGGAGGCCGTGGGAGCGCGGGCGCTGCCCGTCGCCCCGGAGTTGCGCGGCCTCGCCTTCGTCGAGCTCGCCGTCGGCTCGGAGTCCGGTGTCGAGACCGCGGAGGTCCTGGAGTCGATGGGCTTCGGACACGTGGGGCCGCACCGCTCCAAGCCCGTGCAGCTGTGGCAGCAGGGGAGAGCCCGCGTACTGCTCAACCACGGGGACGAGCGAACGGGCGACGATCCCCTTGTTGCCGCGCTCGGGCTGGAGAGCGTCGATCCGCAGTCCTCGGAGAAGCGGGCCACCAGCCTGCTCGCCTCGATCCTCCCGCGCCGACGCGGCCCGGGAGAGGCCGATCTCTCCGCAATCGCCGCCCCCGACGACACATCCGTTTTCTTCTGCCAGGCCGGCGCCGGACAAGAGGGGTGGCTCGGCGACTTCGTGCAGCTCGACGGGCAGGCCGATGGGGTTGCCGGGATCGAGGCCATCGACCACGTCGTCCTCTCGCAGCCTTTCGACTACTTCGACGAGGCGGCGCTCTTCTACCGCTCGGTGCTGGGCCTGGAGCCCCATGACACCGAGGACGTGGCGGGGCCCGACGGCCTGCTGCGCAGCCGGTCCGTCAGCGATCCCACCGGTCGCCTGCGCCTCGCGCTCACGGTGCCCCGCATCGGCGGCGAGCACGGACCGTTGAGCGAGCTCCAGCACCTTGCATTCCGGACCCCCGACGCGCTGGCCGCGGCCCGCGAGACGAGCGGGCGAGGTGTCCCGCTGCTGGCCATCCCCGACAACTACTACGACGACCTTGCCGCGCGCACCGAGCTGTCCGACGACGTGCTGGAGCTCCTGCGCGAACTCAACGTGCTCTACGACGCCGATGCGAACGGCGAGTTCCTGCACTTCTTCACGGCGATGGTCGGCGACCGCCTGTTCTTCGAGGTGGTCGAACGACGTGGCGGCTACGAGGGCTATGGAGCGGCCAACTCGCCCATCCGCCTCTCGGCTCAACTGGGCCGGATGACGCTGGAGCGCACGACCTGATGGCAGTTACACGAGAGAGGAGACCCCGATGAGCATCGGAAGCGTGCTTGACAGGCAGGCGCCTGCTGAAACCAAGCCGGTGGCGCCCGCAGAGGAGGTCGTCCGCGACCTCCCCGAACCCACGTCGCTGCGCAGGATGATCGGCCCGAGCGTGATCCTGGTCGGCGTCGGGGTCGCGAGTGGCGAGTACATCCTCTTTCCCTACATCGCGTCCCAGGCCGGCCTGGCGTTCCTGTGGGCCGCGGTCGTGGGTGTCGCGATGCAGTTCTTCATCAACATGGAGATCGAGCGCTACACCCTGGCGACCGGGCAGACGGCGATCACCGGCTTCCAGCGAATCTGGAAGCCCTTCGGCCTGATCCTCGTGCTGATGGCGCTGCTGGCCACCACGTGGCCGGGCTGGGCCACGAGTGCCGCCACCGTCGCGACCTTCGCCATCGGCGCCGGCGACGTGAACACGATCGCTGTCGGCGCCCTGCTGGCGATCGGCATCGCGCTGACCAGCTCGCCCGTCGTCTACCAGACGGTGGAAAGGCTGGAGATGCTCAAGGTCGGGGCGCTGCTTGTCTTCGTCGCGATCGCGGTGTTCGCAGCGGTCACCGCGACCGCCTACCGCGACACCACCGAGGTCGTCACGAGCTTCGGAACGTTTCCCAATGAGATAGAGCTGGCGATCCTCGTCGGTGCACTCGCGGCCGCCGGTGCCGGTGGCGCCAACAACCTGGTCCAGAGCAACTGGATCCGCGACAAGGGCTTCGGGATGGGGCGGTACGCCCCGCGGATCGTGTCCCCGATCACCGGTGAGGAAGAAGCGAAGCCGTCCGGCCAGCTCTACAGCTTCCCCCGCGACGAGAAGAACGCGTCCCGCTGGCGGACCTGGTGGCGCCGGGCCAACCTCGAGCAGTTCCTCTCCTTCGGGGTTGTCGCCGCACTGTCGATAGGGGTCTTCTCGCTGCTGGCCTACTCGACGGTATTCGGCAACCCCGACCTCCCGGAAGAGAGCGGGTTCGACTTCATCTCGCTCGAAGCCGACGCGCTGGACGCCAGCGTCGGCAGCTGGTTCGGCACGATGTTCCTGGCCGTCGGCGCCGTCAGCCTGTTCGCGGCAGCGCTGGGAATCGTCGACTACGTCGCGCGCCTCGTGGCCGACGTGGTCAGGTGCGGCTACACCGAGGGGAGCCGGCGATGGACCGAGAGCCGCCTCTACTTCGCCGTGGTCTGGACCATGGTGATAGGCGGCTCCGCCATCCTGATGGCGGGCTTCGACCAGCCGCTGGTGCTGGTGACCATCTCCACCGTCCTCGGCGGGGTGATCATGGTCATCTACTCGTGCCTGCTGTTGGTCACGAACCGGCGCTACCTGCCGGCCGAGTTGAAGCTGCGCGGCTACCGGCTGGGCATGATCGTGTTCTCCGTGCTGCTGCTCGGCGTGACCTCCACGATCGTCGCGATCGACCAGTTCGGCAATCTGTTCTGATGCACAGGTTGGCCGCACGGGTACTGGTCGGGCTACTCGCGTGGGGCGCCCTCATGGTCCTCGCCTACGGCTTGGGGCTGGCGTAGGGACGCCTCGGCCCTAGCCGCCCTCGCCGTCGAAGTACTCGACTCCGCTCGAGCGCCTGACCATCAGGTCCTCCGCCTTGTCGCCCGTCCAGACCCCGACCTTGTCGCTGTCGGGGTAGGCGGAGGCGGTCGGGTAGACGACGTTCGACCACAGCAGGACGCGCACCGCCGAGTCGGTGTCGTTTCGGAGCTGATGGGCGCCCTCGGGACCCAGCGGGAAGAAGACCAGGTCGAAGGGCTCGAGCTGCTCGGTGCCCTCGGGCGTGCGAACCGACGGCCGCCCCTCCATCACGAGCGCCCACTCCTCCTCGCCGTACTCGTAGTGGTAGGGGCACACAGCCTCCCCCGGCGGGAGCTCGTAGAGGCTGGCGCCGGTCAGCTGCGCGCCGAGCTCGGGACCGGGGCGGACGCGGCCTGAGCGAAAGCCCTCGGGGTCGTCGGCGTCGTAGGTGAACTCTGGGTCGGACAGGCTGATGCGCCGCACCCGCTCATCCTGCCATTTACGCGCGGTCGTTACCGTTCCGCCGCGTGTCCTGGTCCGAGACGCCGAGCCTCTCCTTCGTCGCCCGCCACGAGTCGGACGCTTCCGAGGCGGCCTCGGAGGTGCTCGCCGACCTCGAGGAGTTCCGCACGGAGCTCAAGAGCCTCTTCGACGTCGTCCCCCGCGACGTGTCGGTCGTGATCCACCCACGCCCGCTGATGCTCAACTTCGCCGCGCCGTGGCTCCCGCTGGCCCGCGCGGTCTCGGCCCCCGCCGGGAGGCGGTACTTCGCCGGCTTTTTCGGCCGCGACGAGATCCACGTGCTCGCCCCCGACGCGCTGGAGCGCCGCGCCTCGAGCGTGCCCGGCTCGCGCGAGGCGATGATGCGCTCCCCCCGCCACGAGTTCGCCCACGTGGTGATCGGCGCGAACAACCCTTCGCTCCCCCCTCCGTTCTCACCGAGCAGCTTTCGCCGCTACGTGAGCGCGGCGTGGCTGTGCGAGGGCGCGGCGACCTGGCTCGCCGGGCAAGTTCCCCATATGCGCGCCGCGGTCTCACGCCGGCTCCGCGAGGGCGGCCGTCCGCGGTTCCCGCCGTCGGCCCGCGACGCCCTCGTGCTCGGGGGCACCGTCTTCGGGATGCTCGAGCGGGAGGGCGGGTACGAGTCGAGCGCGGCGCTGGCGCGCTCAGGCGAGTGGGACAGGCCCGGCAGGGCGATCGAATCCGCGTTCGGGCGGCCCGCCAAGAGCGTCGAGAGCAGTTGGCAGGACTACGTGGCCGCGTTCACGTCGACCTGAGTCCGGCGCCCGTCCAGGACCTGGAGCAGCGCGGAGACCACCCGCTCGTCGAACTGCGTGCCGGCGCCCGCGAGCACCTCCGCACGCGCCTCGGGCCCCGACATCGCCGAGCGGTAGGGCCGGTCGCTCGTCATGGCGTCGTAGGCGTCGCAGGCGAGGATGATGCGCGAGCCGATCGGGATCTGCCCGCCCGCGAGGCCGTCCGGATAGCCCTTGCCGTCCCAGCGCTCGTGCTCATGGCGGATCAGCGGCAGCACCTCCGACAGGAAGGGCACGGCCGAGAGGATGCGCTCGCCGACGATCGTGTGGCGCTCGATCTCCGTGCGTTCCTCGGCCTCCAGCGGCTCGCGCTTGTTGAGGATCGAGTCGGGCAGGGCGATCTTCCCGATGTCGTGGAAGATCGCGCCGAGCTGCAGCGTGCGCAGCTCGTCCTCCGGCAGCCCGAGCAGGGTCCCCACCGCCAGAGTCCGATCCACCACGGCGCGCGAGTGGTTCGCGGTGTAGGAGTCCTTGGCCTCGAGCGCCGCGACCAGGGCCTCGGCGGTGCCAACGTAGGCTCCCTCGAGCCGCTCGTAAAGGGTTGCGGACCGCAGCGCGGACCCCACCTGGTCGGCGATGTTCTGGAGCAGCCGGAGGTCGTCCTCGTCGAACGCGTTCGGATGCAGCTCGTCGGCGACGACGGCCCCCCACAGCGTGTCCCCGACCCAGAGGGGCACGACCAACTCGGTGCGCACGTCCTCCGTCTCCGGGGTGGGCAGGTAGTCCGAGTGCTCGCTCACGTCCGTTGCCATCACCGCGCGGCGCTCGCGCAGGCAACGCCCGATCAGGCCCTCGCTGCGCGGCTGGGTCCACCTGTCCCTGGCCAGCCGGACGAACGGGTCCCCGCGCCCGGCGGCGGTCTCGACCTGGTTGTCCCCGCGGATGCGGACTACGGCGCAGAGGTAGAAGCCGAACGCACGGTGCAGCTCGTCGACGGCGGCCTCGACGATCTCGTGCGGATCGGTCATGGCCGCGAGCCGGGTCCCGAGGGCATTCGCCAGCGCGAGCTGCCGGGTGCGCTTGCGCAGGCGCTCCGTCTGCTCGCGGTTCGCGTCGGGCCATTCCGGGCTCCCCGGGTCGGGAGCCGGGGCCATGGGGGACTCCCGCCGCACGCCTCCGGGACGGAAGGAGGCGGGGAGCTCCGACTCGCGGGTCACCGCTCCACGCCGGCCCTCCTGCTTGCCGAACAGAAGCGCGCGGTCGGCCCGCTCGATGAGGCTCGTGGGCGACTCGTCCGGAGACCACTCGGCCACCCCCGCGCTCGCCCGTCCGGGGTCCTCGATGCTGCGCATCTCGGCGAGCGAGCGGCGTACGCCCTCGAGGGCGCGGGAAGCCACTTCGAATGCCTCTCCATCGTCGGCCTCGACCGTCACGATCGCGAACTCGTCGCCCCCGTAACGGGCGACCACGTCGTAAGGCCGCACCGCCTGGCGCAGGGCGTGACCCACCCGGCGCAGCACCTCGTCACCCACGAGGTGGCCGTGCTCCTCGTTCACGCCCTTGAAGTCGTCCAGGTCCACGAGCACGAGCGAGAGACGCTGGCCCCCGCGCTCGCAGCGCTCGATCTCGCGACGCAGGGCGTCGTGCATCGCAGCGTGGTTCAGGCAACCGGTCAGCCCGTCCGTCCGGGCCGCCTGCGCCAGCCCGGCGTGAGCGCTCGCGTTCCGGCACGCCGCCGCCGCGAGCTCGCCGAACGCCTCCAGCAGGCTCAGGTGCTCGCGGGTCACGAGGTGGGGACGCGTGTACCCCACGGAGAGCACCCCGCGAAGCTCTCCGTCCCAGTGCATCGGCACAGCCGCGGATCCGCGCATGGCGCCGAACAGCGTCGAGTCGGGCGTGCGCGGCATGCCCTGGTAGTCGTTTGTGATCAGCGGGCGGTCGAGCTCGGCGACCTTGCCCGCGAGACCGCTTCCCGGATCCATCCGGTAGCCGATCGACTCGGGCGGCAGGCCGTAGCTCGCCTCGAGGACGACTCCCTCGTCGGCGCTACCGCGGTACACAGCGGCGTTGTCCCCGTCCAGGATGCCCGCCGCCTCGTGGCAAATCCGGACGAGCACCCGGTTCAGGTCCAGGCTGGCGTTGAGCGACTTCGCCGCGCGCGAGAGCGCGGCCTGCTGTGCCGCCTGCGCGGCCTGCCCCTCCGCCAGGCGGAGTTGCGCGAGGCTGGCGGCCGCGGCCGCTCCAAACGCGTCCGCGATCTCCAGCTCCTCGGCCCCGAAGTTGCGCTTCTCCTCCGCCGCCAGCACCAGCACGTGGCACACCGAGTCCTTCGAGTGGACCGGCAGCAGCAGGTGGGTCCCCGTCGGCGCGCCCGTCCCGAGGGCGCGGACGAGCGCCGCTGCCTCCTTGGCGTCGACGACGCACGCGGGCAAGCGGCCGGTCACGATCCGCTCGAGCGAGGGGAAGGCGCTCAGCGGCAGCGAGCCGGGCCTGAGTCCTTCCGCGGGGCTAGCCACCAGCGGCTCGAGGCGTCCGTCGGCCGGGCACACGGAGAAGAGCACCGCACGTGCCACAGCGAAGAAGGCGCGGGCCTCGGTCACGAGTCGCTCCCGGATTGCGTCGGGGCTGCGGGCGTCCCCCTCGGCGCTCAGCAGGCGTGTGACAGCCTGCATCGCCTCCCGCGGTTCGCGCATGCGATGCGGGACCGGGTGGCGGGTCGGGACGGATGCGACTCCTGCAGGGCGAGGGTTCCCCACACGGGAGGTATCGGCCGCGATACCGCCCACCTTTACCCCTTTCGTGGCCCGGGCCGAGCGGCTTGGGTCCGCCGGGACCGCTTCAGGAGAGGTCAGAGACCGAGCGTCTTGGCGATGATGTTCTTCTGGATCTCCGAGGTGCCGCCGTAGATGGTCGTCACCACGGCGGAGCGCAGATGGCGCTCCATCGGGTACTCCGTGGCGTAGCCGTACCCGCCCGCCATCTGAACCGCCTCGAGCGCGCAGCGCTTTGCAAGCTCCGTTGCGGCGAGCTTCGCCATCGAGGCCTCCTGCGGCAGCATCCGCGACGGGTCCTCGTCGGTCAGGCGGGCGACCCAGCGAACGAGCAGCCGCACCTGCACGAGCTCCGTGGCCAGGTCGGCCAGACGGTGCTGGAGGGCCTGGAAGGAGCCGACCGGGCGGCCGAACTGCTTGCGCTCCTTGACGTAGGCGAGCGTGTCGTCGAAGGCGCGCTGCGCGAGGCCGAGGGAGGTGGCCGCCAGGATCGTGCGCTCGTAGTTGAGCCCGGCCATCAGCTGCACCCACCCGTTGCCCTCGGTGCCGAGCAGGGCGCTCTCCGGCACGCGCACGTCGTCGAGGTGAAGCTCGTTGGTCTCCTCGCCGCCCATCGTGCTGATCGGCGTGATCGTGAAGCCGTCGGCGTCGTGGGGCACGAAGACCATCGAGAGGCCCTCATGGCGCTCCGAGCCCTCGCCGCTGCGGCAGACGATCAAGGTGTGGCTGGCCTTGTGGGCGTAGGAGCACCACATCTTCGCCCCGGAGATGACCCACTCACCGTCCTCCAGCCGCGCCTTCGTCTTCAGCGAGGCGACGTCGGAGCCCGAGTCCGGCTCGGACATCGCGATCGCCAGCGTGCCGCCCTTGGTCACACGCCCGAGGAGGTCCCGCTTCTGTTCCTCGGTGCCGAACCGGTTGAGCGCCCCGACGCAGATCAGCGTCACGCCGTAGGCGCCGATCGGGATCTGCCCGAGTGCGGTCTCCTCGAGGAACAGGCAGGCATCGAGGAAGCTGCCGCCCGAGCCGCCGTACTCCTCGGGGATCTGCAGGCCGTACCAGCCCAGCTCGGCCATCCTGGCCGCCAGCTCGTCGGAGTGATGGTCGTCCTCCGGGACCTCCCACTTCTCGCGCTCGGCGAAGTCGCGGATCGCCGCGACGAAGTCCTGCTGCTCGTCGGTCAGGCCCGACGCGGAGGGCGCGGTTGCTGCCTCCACGGCGCTAGGCCTCGACGGCCTCTCGCGGCTTGAAGCGGTTCAGCTCGCGCAGCGCGATCACCATCTTGTGCACCTCGTCCGGGCCGTCGGCGATCCGCAGCCAGCGTCCCTGGCGCCACATCGCGGCGAGCGGGGTGTCGTCGGACATCCCGAGGGCGCCGTGCACCTGCATCGCCCGGTCGAGCACTTCCTGGTGCATCTGGGCCGCGACGACCTTGATCATCGAGATCTCCTGGCGGGCCGCCCGCTTGCCCTCCGTGTCCATCTTCCAAGCCGCGTGCAGCACCATCAGGCGCGCGGCGTCGATCTCCATCCGCGACTTGGCGATGAAGTCCTGGACGAACTGCTTCTCGGCGAGCTTGCCCCCGAACGCCTCGCGGTCGTGGGCGCGCCGGCACATCAGCTCGAACGCCCGCTCGGCGGAGCCGATCGCGCGCATGCAGTGGTGGATGCGGCCGGGGCCGAGGCGCGCCTGGGCGATGGCGAAGCCCTCGCCGCGGGGACCGAGCAGGTTCCCCTCGGGAACGCGCGCGTCCTCGTAGGTCACCTCCCAGTGGCCGGGGCCCTCGTCGTGGCCCATCACGGGCACGGGCCGCACGCCGGTGAAGCCCGGCGTGTCGACCGGCACGAGGATCATGCTCGCCCGCTTGTGCGGCGCGGCGTCGGGGTCCGTCACGACCATCGCGATCGCCACGCTCGCCCCGTTGTAGCCGGAGGTGAACCACTTGTGCCCGTTCACCACCCACTCGCCATCCTCGAGCTCGGCGTGCGCCGCCAGGCCGGTGGGGTCGGAGCCGGCGGTCTCCGGCTCGGTCATCGAGAAGCAGGAGCGCACGTGGTCGTTCAGCAGCGGCTCGAGCCAGCGCTCCTTCTGCTCCGGCGTGCCGTACTCGGCGAGAATCTCCATGTTGCCCGTGTCGGGCGCGGAGCAGTTGAAGGCCATCGGGGCCACTGCGCCGGAGCGCCCCATGTCCTCGCAGAGCATCCCGTACTCCCAGTTGGTCAGGCCCGGGCCGTGCTCCTCGTCCGGCAGGAAGAGGTTCCACAGCCCCTCCGCCTTCGCGCGCTCGCGCAGCTCGACCAGGATCTGCGGATAGGCGACGCCTGGGCCGACCTCCGCGTCGAGCGCGCGCATCGCCTCGGCCTCGACGGGCAGCACGTGCTCGTCCATGAATTCCCGGACGCGTTCGCGGAGCTCGGACACGCGATCTGACGGAGTGAAATCCATCGCCCGGAGACTATTAGAGTCTCGCCCGTGCCGAAGGTGCTCTACGAGACCCGCGACCGCATCGCCTTCGTCACGATCAACCGGCCCGAGGCCAAGAACGCCATCGACCCGGAGACGCACGAGCTGCTCTGGGCGACCTGGGAGCGGTTCCGGGACGATCCCGATGCCGACGTCGCGATCCTCACCGGCGCGGGCGACGCATTCTGCTCGGGGGCGGACCTCAAGGAGTACATCCCGCCGGTGCTCGACTGGGGGCCGGGCGACGTGCGCCGCAACCAGGCGCGGGGCCTCGGCGGGCTCACCCGCGGGCTCCACCGGATCGACAAGCCGGTGATCGCCGCCGTGAACGGCTGGGCGCTGGCCGGCGGGCTGGAGACCGCGCTCGCGTGCGACATCAGGATCGCCTCGGACCGGGCCGTGTTCGGCTCGTTCGAGGCCAGGCGCGGCTACCACCACGGCGACGGCGGGATCGTGCGGCTCGTGAACACCTGCGGGACGGGCACCGCGCTGGCGATGCTCCTCACGGCCGAGCCGATCGACGCCGCGACCGCCCTGCGCTGCAACCTCGTGTGGAAGGTGGTTCCCCACGACGCGCTGATGGAGGAGGCGGAGGCCACGGCCCGGCAGATCCTGCGCAACTCGCAGCGCGCGGTGCGCTCGGCCAAGGAGACGATCCTCGACGTGATCGGCAAGCCGCTCGACGAGCAGCTCCACCGCGAGGCGTTCAACGCCTACACGAGCCCGGACCCCGAGGAGACCAAGGAGCTGCTGGGACGCTTCTACGACAAGACGGACGCCGGCCGCGCGGGCGAGCACGAGACACCCCTCTGAGATCAGCCTGCGAGCTGAATCAGGCCCCAGGTCACCAACGCGGTAACAAGCCCGCCCACCAAGACGATCACGGCGAGACGAGCAGCATGCCGTCCCTCACCCGACGACCGACGACCGACAACCGAAGCCTCCTGCGGCGCCAAGTCCGCCTCCAACAGCACCTCCCGCGCCACCTCCGCCCCGGCCTGGGGCACGAGCACGTCCCGCGGCCCCGCGGCCAGGAAGTCGGGCACGTCGAACCCCGCGCTGCGCCGCAGGATGCTGGGCACACCCTCCTCGATCAGCATCCCCTGGATCAGCTCCGCCTCGGCCTGGTTGCGCCCGCCCGCCACCCGCACCAGGTCGCCCTCGGTGTAGCGGGGGTCGATCTTGCGCGCCCGCTCGTGCGCCGAGTCGCGCGGCTCCTCGACGGGGTCCCCGCCGACGTAGACGAGCGGCATCCCGCACTTGCGGCAGAAGCGCTCGTCGAGCGGGTAGCGCAGGGCGCACGACGGGCACGCGAGCGGCTCGCTCACACCACCTCGATCTCCTGCTCGGAGACCTTCCCGTCCACGATCCGCCACGCGCGCACGCCCGGCTCACCGTCCAGCGAGACGATCACGTACAGGTACTCCGGATACTCGGCGAGGTTGATGTCGGTCTGCGACGGCTCCGCGGCGCTGCGGGGGTGCGAGTGATAGATCCCGACGCCGAACCCCTCCTCCGCGGCGTTGAACGCGGCGAGCAGGCTTTCCGCGTCGAGCGAGTAGCCGTACGGCGAGGCGCGGTCGTTGACCGCGCGGCGCACGTCGTCCACCGCCCCGTCCCTCAGGCGGATCACGCCGCAGCACTCGTTGGGCGCCTCCTCGCGCGCGTGCGCGACCAGCTCTTCCCACTGCTCCTTGGCGATCCTCACCTCTCCAAGCCTAGGCGGCGAGCGCTAGCCTGAGCCTCGTGGAGCTCGGCTTCCTGTCCCCATCCCCGATGGAGCTGATGGTGATCGCCGTGATCGCCCTGATCGTGCTCGGTCCGACCAGGCTTCCAGACGCCGCGCGCGCCGTCGGGAAGGGCATGCGCGAGATGCGCGACTCGTTCCAGGGTCTGACCGGCGACGACGAGGACGAAGACCGGCACCGGGACGACGAGTTCGGCGACGACGACGTGGACGGCGACGCCGAGGACGACTCGCACGCCGCGCCCTCCGCGGCGCCCGGGCGCTCCTAGCCGGCTACCAGAACGCCGCGCGCTCGAGCGTGCCGTCGGCCTCGAGCTCTTCCATGCGTCTTGGTGTAGACGCCCGAGCTGAGGTACTTCCAGCCGTCGTCGCAGACGACGAAGACCACGTTGCCCTCGTCGAGCTTCTCGGCCACGCGAACGGCGATCGACGCGATCGCGCCGCTCGAGACGCCGGCGAACAGGCCCTCCTCGGCGAGCAGCTTCTTGGTCCAGACCACCGAGTCGCGGTTGGACACGAAGATCTTCCGGTCGAGCAGCGCCAGGTCGATGATCGGCGGGATGAACCCGTCGTCGAGCGAGCGGAGCCCCTGCACCAGCTCGCCCTGGAGCGGCTCGGCGGCCACGATCAGCGTGTCCGGGTCCTCCTCCTTCAGGCGCCGGGCGTTGCCCATCAGCGTGCCGCCGGTGCCGAGTCCCGCCACGAACGCAGTCACTTCGTCGAGCTCCTCGAGGATCTCGACCGCGGTGCCGTGGTAGTGGGCGTCGGGGTTCGCCTGGTTCCCGTACTGGTAGGGCATGTAGTAGGACGAGTCGGCCTCGGCCATCTCGAGCGCCATCGCCACCGCGCCGTTCGAGCCCTGCTCGCCGGGCGAGTAGACGATCTCCGCGCCGTACATCCTCAGGAGCTGCGTGCGCTCCTCGGTCACGTTGTCCGGCATCACGACCTTGAGCGGGTAGCCCTTGCGCGAGCAGATCATCGCCAGCGAGATCCCGGTGTTGCCCGACGTCGGCTCGAGGATCGTCTGGCCGGGGCTGATCGCGCCCTTCTCCTCGGCGTCCTCGATCATGCCGCGGGCCACGCGGTCCTTGACCGAGCCGGTCGGGTTGTACGACTCGAGCTTCGCGTAGATGCGCACGCCCGGCTTGGGCGACAGGCGCTTGAGCTCGACCAGCGGCGTGTTGCCGATCGCCGCGACGATGTCGCCGTATCTGCCTCCGCAGGGCCGGTCTGTGAAGGCGCGGCTCGAGCATCACTTCAGAAAGTGTAGTTCAGGTGCCGAGCGCCCGGAAGCGCGCTCAGATGCCGCCGGCCATCGCCGGCAGGATCACGAGCGTGTCCTCCGGCTTGACGGCGGTGTCGAGGCCGTCGAGCACCCGCACGTCCTCGTCGTTCAGGTAGACGTTCACGTAGCGGTTCAGCGAGCCGTCCTCGCCGAAGAGCTGGTCCTTGGTGCTCGGGTGCTGGTCGGCCAGCGCGTGCAGCACCTCGCCCACGTTGCCGCCGTCGGCCGACGACCTCCTTCTCGCCGCGCGGTGGACGGCGCGGAGGACCGGCGGGATCTTGACCGTGCTCAAGGCAGTCCTGACGACTGACGACTGACGGCTGACGACTTCCGGACGGCGCAGCCTACCCGGCGGCGGCGCAGAACGCCTCGTAGTCCGGGAAGACGCCCATCTCCTCGTCGGAGATCTCGCTCGGGTCGCGCGAGCAGATCGGGCAGTCGGGGTCGCGCCGCAGCTTGAGGTCGGTGAACGTCGTGCCGAGCGCCTCGTAGAGCAGCAGCCGGCCGATCAGCGGCTCGCCCGAGCCGGTCACCAGCTTCACGACCTCGATCGCCTGGAGCACGCCCATGATTCCCGGCAGCGCGCCGAGCACGCCGTTGGCGCCGCAGGAGGGCGCCAGCTCGGCGGGCGGCGGCGTCGGGTAGAGGCAGCGGTAGCAGGGGCCCTCGTAGGGGGCGAACACCGACAGCTGGCCGTCGAAGCCGAGGATCGACGCCGACACGACCGGGATCTTCAGCCGCACCGTCGCGTCGTTGAGCAGGTAGCGCGTCGGGAAGTTGTCGACGCCGTCGACGATCACGTCGTAGCCGTCGATGATCTCCATGATGTTCGAGGCGTCGAGCCGGGTCTGGTACTTGACGACCTCGACGTCGGGGTTGATGTCGTGGATGGCCTCCTCGGCGGAGTCGACCTTGGGCACGCCGATGCGGTCGTTGGCGTGGGCGACCTGGCGCTGGAGGTTCGAGAGGTCGACCACGTCGTCGTCGACGATGCCGAGCGTGCCGACGCCGGCCGCGGCCAGGTAGAGCGCGGTGGGCGAGCCGAGCCCGCCGGCGCCGAGCAGCAGCACCTTCGCGTCGAGCAGCTTGAGCTGGCCCTCGAGGCCGATCTCGGGGATGAGCAGGTGGCGCGAGTAGCGCTCGCGCTGCTCGGCGGTCAGCCGGCGCGGCACCTCGACGTCGTAGCCGCGGTCCTTCCACAGCGTGATGCCGCCGGTCATCGACTCGACGTCCTCGTAGCCGAGCTCCTCCTGCAGCGTCTTGGCGGCGAGCGCGGAGCGGTTGCCCGACGCGCAGTAGAGGATCACGCGCGGGGACTTGTCTCCGGCGGCGCCCTCGATGCGCGACTCGAGGTGGCCGCGGGGCACGTGCACCGCGCCCGGGATGTGCGACTCCTCGAACTCGTGCTGCTCGCGCACGTCGACGATCACCGTCGCCGTTGCGGGCGCCGAGCAGCTCGTGGACCTCGCTGCGGGTCCACCTCGTGGATCTGCTCCTTCGCCCTGCGGATGAGCTCTGCCCCTGGAAGCCATTGCTTCAGAAAGGATAGCGGCCCCGGACCGTGGCGGATCGCGCGCTCCAGAACGCACACGGGGCGCCCTTTCGGACGCCCCGGCTGCAAATCCCAGACACTGCTGCGGAAGCTCCGGGACGCTCGTTCGCAGAAGCTTTCTGACTGAATTGTCGTCCACGACGGCTCCTGCCGATATGGGGTCTGGACCCCATTCCCATGAAGACCCTGCAGAAGAGACAGCGACGGCGACTCGCTGATCGGCCAGGTGGTGGCCGCCAACGTGGTGCTGGTGACCCTGACGCTGTTCGCGGCGAGCCTGGTGGCCGGCCTCGACCTGTCGGTCAGCGACCAGCGCTGGCAGTTCCTGGTGCTGGCGCTGGTGATCCTGCTGACCTTCTGCGTGAACCTCTGGATGCTCCAGCAGCGGTTCGCGCCCGCTGGAGCACCTGATCGACCGGATCGAGCAGATCGACCCGGCCGAGCCCGCCGAGCTTCGAGCTCGCCGGGGATCCGGTCGACGAGATCGACCGGCTCGCGGCGTCGTTCCACCGCCTGCTGCACCGCGTCGACGAGGAGCGCAGGCGGTCCGGGCAAGCTCGTGCTGCGCGCGCAGGAGGAGGAGCGCCGGCGGGTGGCCCGCGACCTCCACGACGAGGTCAACCAGGCGCTGACCGCGATCCTGCTGCGGCTCGAGGCGCTGGCCCAGGACGCGCCCGAGCGCAGCGGCCGAGGTGGCGCGAGCTCAAGCGGCTGACGCGAGCCAGGCGATGGACGAGCTGCTGAACCTCGCGCGCCAGCTGCGCCCCACCGCGCTCGACGACCACGGCCTCGTGCCTGCGATCGAGGCCCAGGTGCGCGGCTTCGGCGAGCGCACGGGCATCGACGCCCACCTGCGACACCGAGGGCGACCCGAGCCGGACTCGACGAGGAGCGCCAGACCGTGATCTACCGCGTGGCCCAGGAGGCGCTCACGAACGCCGGCCGGCACGCGGGCGCCGGGCGCGTGGACGTGGAGCTGGCGACCTCGGGGGCCGGCGCGCGAGCTGCGCGTGCGCGACGACGGCGCCGGCTTCGACCCGCGTGGCCGCCCGCAACGGCGGCCTCGGGCTCGAGGGCATGGCCGAGCGCGCGCGGCTGGTCGGCGGCGAGCTGGACCTGCGCTCCGCCCCGGGCGCCGGCACCGAGCTGACCCTGAGGCTGCCGTGATCCGCGTCCTGATCGCAGACGACCACGGCATCGTGCGCTCCGGGCTGACGATGCTGATCGACCGCCAGGCCGACATGGAGGTGGCGGCCGAGGCCGAGGACGGCATCGAGGCCGTCGAGCGGGCGCTCGCCGAGCGGCCCGACGTGGCGGTGCTCGACGTGTCGATGCCGCGGCTGACCGGCCTGCAGGCCGCGCGCCAGATCCGTGCCCACGCCGACGAGATCCAGGTGCTGATGCTCTCGATGCACGAGGACGACGCGCTACTTCTTCGAGGCGCTCGAGGCCGGCGCGTCCGGCTACGTGTTCAAGCGCGCGGCGGACGCAGACCTGATCGACGCGATCCGCACCGTGGCCGGCGGGCGCACCTTCCTCACTCCCGCACCCAGCAGACGCTGATGCGCCAGTGGCTCGAGGAGGGCCGCACCGAGCCGGAGGACGAGCTCACCCCGCGCGAGCTCGAGGTGGTCAAGCTGATCGCCGAGGCGTACACCAACCGCCAGATCGCCGACGCGCTCAAGCTCTCCGAGAAGACCGTGGAGTCCCACCGCGGCAACGTGCTGGCCAAGCTCGGCATGCGCGACCGCGTCGAGCTGGTGCGCTACGCGATCCGGCGCGGCCTGGTCGAGCCCTAGGCGCCGGCGCGCGGCGCGTAGCGGTGGTGCAGGTCGAGCACGTTTCCGTCCGGGTCCTCGAACAACGCCTGGTGACACACGCCCGAGTCGATCGTCTCCCCGTTGAAGGTGACGCCGCGCGACTCGAGCTCCGCACGCGCGGCCTCGACATCGTCGACGCGCAGCGCGATCGGCACCTTGTTGGCCTGGAACTCGATGCCCAGCCGCTCGCAGGCGAGCAGGGCGATCGTGACGGTGCCCGTCTCGAACTCCGCTCCGACCGGCTCCTTCCCGGGCTGCTGCCACACGCTGGAGGCCTCCAGCCCGAGCACCTCGCCGTAGAAGCTCATCGAGGCCTCCAGGTCGGTGGTCGGGACGGAGACGAAGTCGACGCCGGTGACGATCGAGGTGATGGAGGTCATGGCGGTCAGGCTAGGCGGTCCCTCGCCAACTACGCTCGGAGGCGTGAATCCGCGGGCACTGATCGCGCTCGTGCTGGTGGCGGTCTTCGTACTCGGGGCGGTGATCCTCGCCGCCGCGACCCGGGATCCGGAGCCGTCGGCGAGCCAGAAGCGCTTCGAGGGCGCCACGGCCCCGCCGGGCCTGCGCGCACCCGAGCTCAGTGGCCTGAAGGACCAGGACGGCGAGCCCCTGTCGATGCGGGCGCTGCGCGGCCGCCCGGTGATCGTCACGTTCCTCTACACGACCTGCGAGGAGACCTGCCCCACCCAGGCCCAGCAGGTGAAGGCCGCGCTGGACGAGCTGGGAGATGACGTGCCGGCGGTGGCCGTGGCCGTGGACCCGCCGCGCGACACGGCCGAGACGGCGCGCGCCTTCCTCTCCGAGCAGCGGATGACTGGGCGGATGGACTTCGCGCTCGGCTCCCGCAGGCGGCTGGCGGCGGTTTGGAAGGGCTACGCGATCCAGCCCCAGCGCGACGATCTCGAGCACACCGCGCGCTTCGTGCTCGTGGATCCGAAGGGCCTGCAGCGGATCGGCTTCCCGATCGACCAGGCCACCCCGGAGCGGCTGGCCCACGACCTGCGGCTGCTGGCAGCGGGGGCCTGATCGTAAAGCCGACCTGCCCGGTAGGATTAGGGCCATGATGTTCTCGACCAAAGCCGAGTACGGCGTGCGCGTGATGGCGCACCTCGCCAGGGAGGCCGGGAACGGCCCGATCTCGCTCGCCGCCATCGCGGAGGCGGAGGGCCTGCCGCTCGCCTACCTCGAGCACCTCGCCGCGCGGCTGCGCCGCGCGGAGCTGGTCGAGAGCCGCCGCGGCGCCCGTGGCGGCTACTCTCTGGCGCGACCCGCCGACGCCATCACGATGGCGGAGGTGGTGCAGGCGCTCGAGGGCGACATCGCGCCGATCGAGTGCATCACGGCGGACGCCGACGGCGCGCTCGTATGCGTGCGCGACGGTGAGCCGGGGCACGCGCCGTGCCCGACGAAGCTGCTTTGGACGCGCGTGCAGGGCTCGATAGTCCGCACGCTCACCGACATGACGCTGGCCGACCTCGCTCGGCCGACCCAGACCACGAAGAAAGAGACGCTTACGGCATGAGCCTCGAGATCACGAACCTCCACGTCCGCATCGAGGAGCGGGAGATCCTGCACGGTGTGGACCTGAAGGTGGAGAAGGGCCAGACCCACGCCCTGATGGGCCCGAACGGATCGGGCAAGTCCACGCTCGCCAACACGATCATGGGCAACCCCAACTACGAGGTCACCGACGGGACGATCGTCTTCAACGGCGAGGACCTCACGGAGGCCGACCCCGACGAGCGCGCCCGCGCGGGCCTGTTCATGGCCTTCCAGTACCCGGCCACGATCCCCGGCGTGTCGGTGGCCAACTTCCTCCGGCTCGCCGTGAACTCGCGCCGCGAGGAGCCGATCAAGGTGAAGGACTTCGGCAAGCTGCTGCGCGAGAACGTGGACATGCTGCGGATCGACCGCGAATTCGTGAGCCGGTACCTCAACGAGGGCTTCTCCGGCGGCGAGAAGAAGCGCGCCGAGATCCTGCAGCTGGCGATGCTCCAGCCTGAGGTGGCGGTGCTCGACGAGACCGACTCGGGCCTCGACATCGACGCCCTGCGGATCGTCGCCGACGGCGTGAACAAGCTGCGCGGGCCCGAGATGGGCACGCTCATCATCACCCACTACACCCGGATCCTGAACTACGTGAAGCCGGACTTCGTGCACATCATGCTCGACGGCCGGATCGTCCGGGAGGGCGGCCCCGAGCTGGCCGACGACCTGGAGGAGAAGGGCTACGAGTTCGTGCGCGAGGAGGTCGCCGCCGCCGATGCCTCCTAGCTGGCTGGAGGACAAGCGCAAGCAGGCGCTCGAGGCCTACGAGCGCGAGCCGGTGCCCACCTGGCGCCGCTCGGGCTTCTGGACGACCTCGCTGCGCAAGCTCGACCTCGACGCGCTCGAGCCGCGCCACCACGCCCCGACCGACGAGCTGCCGGAGCTGGTGCGAGAGGACATCGGCGACGCCCCGCTGGCAGGGCTCGTCGTACAGCGCGGCGCGAGCACGATCCACTCGCACGTCGACCCCGCCATGGCGGAGCAGGGCGTGATCGTCTGCTCGCTCGAGCAGGCGGTGGAGGAGCACTCCGACCTCGTGGAGGAGTGGTACATGCGCCGCCTCTCGCACGACGAGGGCAAGTTCCCGGCGGCGAGCGCGGCGTTCTGGACGGGTGGCGCCTTCGTGTACGTGCCCAAGAACGTGAAGGTGGAGGCGCCGATCCAGACCGTCTACCTGATCGACGAGCCGGGCACCGCGCAGTACGCCCACACGCTGGCCATCGTCGGCGAGCACGCCGAGTGCCAGCTCCGGGAGTACTGCCTGGGCACCGGGTTCGAGGGCCAGGCGCTGCACGCCGGCGGCTTCGAGCTGTACGCCCGCCCGGGCTCGAAGGCGAAGGTCGCGCACTTCCAGGACTGGGGCCCGGGCGAGGTGTACGACATCTCGATCAAGCGCGTGGAGATCGCCCGCGACGCCCACGTGAGCTGGATCCCGATCCACCTCGGCGGGCGGCTCACGAAGCAGCGGCTGGACATCGTGACCGCGGAGCAGGGGTCCGACATGCGCCACACCGGCCTCTACTTCACCGAGCGCGACGAGCACCTGGACCTGTTCACCACGGACAGGCACGAGGAGGGCCACACCACCGGCGACACCGTCTGGAAGGGCGCGCTCACCGGCGACTCGCGCGCGTCCTATGAGGGCCTGATCCACATCGTGCCGAACGCGCAGGAGACCCACACCTACCTACAGACCCACCAGATGCTGCTGTCCCAGAAGGCCAAGGGCGACGCCATTCCGTCCCTGATCGTCGAGACCGACAACGTGTCGGCCTCGCACGGAGGGACCGTCGGCGAGCTCGACGAGGAGCAGATCTTCTACATGATGGCCCGCGGCATCCCGCGCTCCGAGGCGGTGCGGGTGCTGGTCGAGGGCTACTTCGAGGAGGTCGTGCAGCGGCTGGACGACGAGGGCCTCGAGACACTCGTGCGGCGGCGTATCGCGGCGAAGCTGGCGGCCGCCGAGGAGCAGGTGGCCGAGTTCATCGGGGAGCGCGTAGTTCTCGACCGGGCGGAGGGCTGATGGCTACTGCCGCCACCTCCCGCATCGACGTCCGAGGGGACTTCCCGGTCTTCGACCGCGGCTACGCATACCTCGACTCCGCGGCCACGTCGCAGAAGCCGCGGCCGGTGCTCGACGCGATCCAGTCCTACTACGCGAACTCGAACGCGAACATCCACCGCGGCGTTTACGCGCTCGCCCAGGAGGCCACGGAGCTGTTCGAGGGGGCGCGCGAGCGGATCGCGGCCTTCGCGGGAGGCGAGACGGCGACGACGATCTTCACCCGCAACGCCACCGAGGCGATCAACCTCGTGGCGTACGCGTGGGGCCGCGAGCACGTGGGCGAGGGCGACGAGGTGCTCATCACCCACATGGAGCACCACTCGAACATCGTTCCGTGGCAGCTGCTGTGCCAGGAGCGCGGCGCGAAGCTGCGCTACCTGTCGGTCTCGGACGACGGAGAGCTCTCGCTCGACGAGCTCGACGCCGTGCTCGCCGAGGGCCGCGTGAAGCTCGTGGCGGTCGCCCACGTGTCGAACGTGCTCGGCACGATCAACCCGGTGGCCGACATCGCGGCGCGCGCCCGCGCGGCAGGCGCGGTGTCGCTGATCGACGGCTCCCAGGCGGTCCCCCAGATGCCGGTCTCGATCGGCGAGGTGGGCGCGGACTTCTACGCCTGGACCGGGCACAAGGCGCTCGGCCCGACCGGCATCGGCGTGCTGCACGGGCGCCGCGAGCTGCTCGAGTCGATGCGCCCGTTCCTGGGCGGCGGGGACATGATCGCCAACGTTGGATTCGACTCCTCCACCTGGAACGAGCTGCCGTGGAAGTTCGAGGCCGGCACCTCGCCGATCGCCCAGGGCGTCGGCCTCGGCGCCGCGATCGACTACCTGGGCGCGCTCGGCATGGACAACGTGCGCGCCCACGAGCGCGACCTCACCGCGTACACGCTCGAGCGCCTGACGGAGATCGAGGGCCTGCGCACATTCGGCCCCCCCGACGCCGACCGCCGCGGCGGTGTGGTGAGCTTCGAGCTGGAGGGGATCCACCCGCACGACATCGCCGAGCTGTGCGACCGCGAGAACGTGTGCATCCGCGCGGGTCACCACTGCGCCCAGCCACTGATGCGGGCAATGGGCGTCCCGGCAACCGCCCGAGCGAGCTTCCACGTGTACAACACGCGCGAGGACGTGGATCGGCTGATTGCGGCGCTCGCCAAGGCGCGCGACGTTTTCGAGCTTTCATGAGCCGACAGTCGACAGTCGACAGTCGACAGGGCCGGGGCCCCATCTCTGTCGACTGTTCTCTGTCGACTGTCGACCGAACCCGAACTTGCGCCTGACCCTGTGGACGCTCTCTACCGCGACTACATCCTCGACCACTACAAGAACCCCCGGAACTTCGGGACGCTCGAGCCGCACGACCTCGAGCACCACGATCACAACCCGCTGTGCGGCGACGAGATGGGGGTGCACATCCGGGTCGAGGACGGGCGGATCGCCGACCTCCGGTTCCACGGGCAGGGATGTGCGATCTCGCAGGCCTCGGCCTCGATCGCGAGCGAGGAGCTGATCGGGATGGAGCTCGATGAGGCGGCGGGCCTCGACGCGGCCTGGATCATCGACCTGCTGGGGATCGACATCTCCCCCACGCGCCGCAAGTGCGCGCTGCTCAGCCTCAAGGTGATGCGCGGCGCCACGACGGGCGACGCGTCCTGGCCGGAATAGGCGCCCGCTCAGCCGCAGTGCGGGTGGTTTCGTACCTCCACCTGGCGCACCACCGACCGCACCTTCACGCGCTTGCGCTTCCAGCGGACGTGCCAGTGGATGTACGGCTTGCGAACCGTCCTCACGTGGCGATGCATCCACCTGCGCACGTGACGGCGGCCCTTCCTGTCGACCCATACGCGCTTGTGCGGGTGGAGGAACGCCACCTGCTCGATGCGCACGTGGCGGTGGGCGACGCGCACGCGGACGCGGCGCCGCACCCAGCGGTGGACCACCTTGCGGTGGACGATCCGGTGGACGTGGTTCACGCAGCGCGGCGCGGGCGCCGCGGCGGGCTGCTGGACCGGCGCGGACGAGGAGGGCGTCGGCGTGGGCGTCGGCACGGGCTTCGCGCGCTTCGCCACCTGCTTCCGGTGCCGCCGCCCCTTGCCGGGGTCCCCCACCTCCGGCTCGGGCGCATCGATGCGCTCGACGCTCGCCACGGGAACCGCGCTGACCGTCTCGGTCACGAAATCGCTCGGGAGCAGGCCGCCGGCCGGCTCCTCGATGAGCGCGGGCGCATCGGCCCTGGGCGCCCGGCCGCCGCCGGACTTCGGTGTTGACCCACCCCCCGGAGCTGTCGCCGACGGGGCGGGAGGCGCGTCCTCACCGCCGGTCGGAGCCGACACGACTCCCCCCAGGGCCAGGGCCCCAAGCAGACCGAGGGTCATCCCAGCAAGGACCGGCGCCAGCACTGCGCGGCGGCCCGGGCGAGCGGCCTTCGGCCGCGGCGGGTCCAGTTCGCCGCGCAGCCCGAGGGCGGCCAGCGCAGCGCGCTTCTCGTTCTGCCGCAGCGTGTCGAGCCCGAGCTTCGCGTAGATCGTCCGCAGGTGGCCCTTCACCGCGTCGAGGCTGAGGAACACTTCGGCGGCGATCTGCCGGTTGCTCGCGGGGCGCGCACCCCGGCCCTCCTCGCGCAGCGGCCGGGAGAGCGCGTCGACGACCTCCCGCTCGCGCTGCGTCAGCTGGTCTCTGCCCGTTGCTTTCGCCACCCCTACCTCTTGTAACAAGCCCGGGGCCGAAAAGGTGCGACTACCCCATCGCGGGGACATCGAGAAGGTGTTGAACACCTGCAGACCCCCTTGGAACCGGGTCGCGCGGGGCACCCTCGGGCCATGCGTCTCTCACGGCGACTCCCGGTCCTGTGCCTCGCGGCGGCGCTTCTGGCGCCGGCGGGGGCCGGCGCCTACCCCGTCGACGACGCCGGCGCTCCGATCCCGGCGAGCGTCCCGAAGAAGCACGGCAAGAAGCAGAAGCAGGGCAAGGAGCGCCAAGGGAAGCCTCAGGTCACGCACCGCCGGGCGCGGAGCCGGCCCCGCCGGCAGGCCGTCCACCCCAGGCGCACCGCGCGCCCGGCGCCGCGCCGCCGCACCAGCCGGCACCGCTCCCACCGGCGCCGCGCGCCGCGCCCCAGCGCCCCCGCGATCACGCCCGGCCTGAGCCAGTTCAGAACCCCGCCCGAGCCGCCGCGGCGAGAGGTGCGCGAGGAGCGGGCGAAGCCGCCACGCCGCGAGCGCCTCCGCCGCCGGTCCGGCGAGCACCGCGACCCTCCTGCCCGCCGCAGGCATCCGGCGCCCCCGCCCCCTCGGGACGGGCAGCCACCTGAGACCAGGCACGAGCGGGCGGTCAGCTACCTCGACACCCGAACGACGCTCGCGGCGCTTCCCTTCGGCCTGGGAGGTCCCCTCGTCTCCGTGCTCGACCTGACGGCGGGGCGCGGCGTGCGCCGGGAGGCCCATCGCGTCGAACGCCGCCGCGAGCAGCGCGCGCTCACGCGATCGAGGGCCCGCACGTACCTCCGCGCCCGCGAGACGATCAGCAACGGTGACGGGCGCAAGACCCCGGCGATCGCGCGCTACCTCGCCACCGGCCAGGACGCCGAGGTCCGGCGCGCGGCGAGACGGCTAGTGAAACGGCGCCGCGAGCGGCGACGGGAACGCCGGCTGGAACGCCTGGAGCGCGTGCACGAGAGGGTGTTCGCGCCCCTCGAGGGACCGGCGCTCGAGGACTACGACGGGCCGGTGGGCCTGCCGTTCCCGGGAGGCTTCCTGTCCACCACCCTTGGCTGCGAGCGCCAGGTACACCCGACGGGCGCGTTCAGCTGTCTCGGCATCGGCAGGCGGGAGACACCGGTGTCCGCAGGGGTGAGCGCCGATGTCACCGAGACCCACGACCGGGGCGAGACGCTGCTCCATCCGGACGGGCAGAGCTACCAGACGATCGGGATGTCCACCGACGTTCGGCTGACGGGCAGCGGGCGGGCGCAGAGGGGCCGGTACGGGATCGAGTTCCGGCACCTGATCGGACGGGAGCTCTCCTACTCCGCGACGGTCTCGCCCGAGCGGGCGGAGTCGATCGCCGACGGCGGGGAGGATCCGCCCAACCCGGTCGACCCGCGCTCGCTCGAGGAGGGCGAAAGCCTCGAGATGAGCCGCGAGGACTACCAGGGCAACGGCCAGCGGGCCAACTACCGGCTGCTGCAGCTGCAACTCGGCCACACCGACGGCCGCCGCGTCAGCTCGGGCGTCCAGCACCTCGAGGACGATCAGGTCCGGATCTACGTCGGCGACGAGCAGGTGGTCGAGAACGCCCTGGCGCTCGGCGTCGGCAACGACGACTTCGGCGCCGCCGTCGGCCTGTCGAACGAATATGCCGACGGGCGGCTGCGCACGACCGACCTCGATGTGAGCAGCCGAAGAGGCTGGAACCGCTACCAGGCGTTCATCACCACTGGCCGCCTCCCCAGCTCGCCCGGCAGGGGCGTGGTCGACAGCACGACGTCGGGGACCTTCGACTGGTCCGGCGACCGCACGCTCGAAGCGCGGATCGGCCCGGTGACCCTCGGTGGGACCTGGAAGCCCTTCGACGGCAGTGTCACGAACACACTGCACATGAACGGCAGGCGCGAGCGGACCATGACCTACCGCGACGGTGAGATCACGACGGTGCGGTCCATGACCCACCGCCCCGGGAGGCACTGGCGAGCCGGCCGGCTGTCGCTGATGCTCCAGGATGCGGACGGGGACACCATCGCCGGACTGCTCGAGAACCGCGGGCGGTCGGCAGAGGTGGACGAGGACCAGAGCGTGATGCTCGACTTCACACCCGCGGAGCTGAACGCCGTCCGCCACAACGCGATCGAGCAGCTGTCGGAGCTGAGCCGGTACGGGGACGAGCCGCTGAGCGAGTACGAGGTGGACGAACTGATGCGCGGCAACCCGGACGCCTACCTGCCCGGCGTGGTGGGGGGCGGCAACCACTACCAGCGCGCGCTCGCCCGGGCGAGGAACCCCGTGGAGATCCTGGATGCGCTCAGCCATGGCGCGTTCAGGAACTCGGACGTGGTCGCGATCGAGTTGTTCGAGCTCGAGAGGCTCGACGGTGACTCGACCGCGCCCGGCCGCGTGGTCGTGCTGGACGACTAGGCCCGCACGGGCTCGGGTGGCGACTCCCGCCGTACCACCGAAGCGACCGAGAGCACGATCGCGATCGCGCCCACCAGCACCGTCGCGGTGATCTCCTCCGACAGGATCGCGGCGCCCAGAGCCAGGGCGATCACCGGGTTCACGTACGCGTAGGTGGTGACGGTTGAGATCGGGGCGTTGCCCAGCAGCCAGGTGTAGGCCGTGTAGGCGAGCATCGATCCGAAGGTGACCAGGTAGAGCAGCGCCAGCAGCGAGTCGGCTGAGAACTGCGACGGATGGACGTCGCTCGCCTCACCGGCCACCAACCCCACGGCGATCATGGTGGCCCCGCCGAAGAGCATCTGCCAGGCGGTGGAGACGAGCGGGTCGGACGGCAGGGTGAAGCGCTTGGAGTAGAACGAGCCCGAGGCCCACAGGACGGCGGCCAGCACGATCAGCAGCACCCCCCACACCGGCGCCGACTCGGGCCGGTCGGCCGGCAGCACGAGCACCGCGAGGCCGACGAAGCCGACGATCACGCCCGCGAGCGCTCCGCGGCTCGGGCGATCGCCCTCGGCGAGCCGCATTATCACCACCCACAGCGGCACCGAGCCGACGATCAGCGCGGCCAGGCCCGAGGGCACGTCCTGCTCGGCGACGGTGACGAGGCCGTTTCCCCCGAAGCAGAGCAGGTTGCCGATCACGAACGCGCCGAACGCCTGGGCACGGGTGATGCGCAGCCGCTCAGCGCCGCCGCGGAGGCTCAGCAGCGCGAGGAAGATCGCGCCGGCCACAGCGAAGCGCACGCCCGCGCCGAGCAGTGGCGGGATGGTCTCCACCATCACCCGGATCGCGAGATAGGTCGAGCCCCACACGATGTAGATCGTCGCGAGGGCCGCCCAGAGCATCCCGCCAAGCTTTCAGAGCGGAGGGTGCGGGACAAGGTCCCACAATCCGCGAGCTGCCTGCCGCGGGCTAGGGCGCCAGGCGGTAGCGCAGCTCGACCATGCCGTTCGAGAACGCGCGCGTGCCCTCGAGCTGGAGCTTCCCGCCCAGCCTGCGCGCGAACGTGGGGATGCCGTCGCCGAGGACCACCGGCACGATCGTCAGGTGCAGCTCGTCGAGCAGGCCCTCGTCGGCGAACTGGGAGGCGAGGTCGCCGCCGCCCACGATCCACACGTTGCGCTCGCCCGCGGCCTCCTTCATGCGCTCGAGCTCCGGGCCCACCGGCCCGCTCACGTACCTGATGTCGGCGTCGTAGGGCCGCGGCAGCTCCCGCGTGCTGAACACCCAGCTCGGCGTGCCCTCGTAGGGCCAGCGCTCGATCGCCTCGTCGAGGAGGAACTGGTAGGTGGCCGAGCCCATCGCGACCGCTCCGACCCCCGCGTAGAAGTCGTCGTAGGAGCCGTCGGTGGCCGCGGAGACGTCGGCCCCGCTCTCGCCGTCGTACTCGTTCAGCCAGTCGATCCCGCCGTCCTTCTCGGCCAGGTAGCCGTCGAGCGACTGGGCGAGGTAGTACTGCGTCGAGCTCACGGCCTGATGGTACGCACGCTGCGAACGCCGGCGTCCGGATGCGTGAGCTCGAGCAGCCGGGCGCCCTCCGCCTCCACGGCCTCCCGGTCGGCGGCGGCTAGCGGCCGGATCGGCGCGATCGTGAGCTCGGCGGCGCGGCGCTCGCGCTCGATCCGCCAGGTGGCTCCCACGAACCCGTCCACCAGCACCGTGGGCCCGGTCGTGAGGCCCGGCGCCTCCGGAGAGACGATGCGGCTGCGGTCGGCGTGGCTCAGGAGGACGTTGTCGAACTCGGGCAGGAAGCGCGGCGGAGCCGGCGTCTCGGGGTCCGGCAGCGGCGCGCGCGGCACGTCGAGCAGCTCTCGGTCGTGCTCGTCGCGGAACGGGCGCAGGCGCGGGCGGACGCGTTCGATCGTCTCCCGCAACCCGGTCAGGCCCGACCATGTCCTCACGTCGGCAGCCGTGGCGGGGCCGAATGCGGCCAGGTAGCGCAACACCGTCTCGTCCGGCGCGGTGTCGGCGCCGAGAGGGCCGAGGAACACGTCGGCGGGGGCCAGCCTGACTCCGGCCGTGCGGCCCCAGACGCCCCGGGGCGGCACCTGCACCAGCGCCGACCGGTGATGCACGAGGTAGGCGAGGGACTTCGGCTCGCGGCCGGGCCAGAGCTCGGCCAGGCGCCTGCCGAGCTCGGCCGGCGCGAGCGGCTCCTCGGCGAGCAGCTCCCTCCCGGCGGCCACCACCTCCTCGGGATCGAGGCCATCGACGTCGCGGGCGAACGGCGTGCCCGCGAACGTCCGCTCCAGCACTCCCTGGGTGACGGGGCGGAGCGCGAGGCAGTCGCGCGCCGTGACCAGGTGCAGCGTCGAGCGCATCAGCGGCAGCCGCACGGCCCGCCGCCGCTCGATCAGCCGGCCCAGCACAGCAGGGTCGAAGCCCTTCAGCCGCGACCAGAGCCCGACGTAGGGGTCGTTCGGGTTCTGCGCCTGCATCCCGACCAGCCGCTCGAGCGCCTTCGGGACCGGCATCCGGCGGCGGCGCAGCAGCAGCTGGCGCTCGAGCAGAGCGCGGTTCAGCGCACGGCGGCCGAGGACTTCAGGCAGACGCCGCGCCCGCCGGGTGGGCCTTCGCCCAGCCCACGATCGCCTCCGAGTCCTTCACCACCTGCCCGTCGTCGGTCACGAGCACGGGGACCCACTTCTCCCCGGTCAGCTCCCGGACCTCCTTGCGGCCCGGGTTCATGAAGTCGGGCAGGGTGCCCCAGCCACGGGTCTTCTTCACCTCGGGGTCGTACCCGGCCTCCTTCAGGGCACCGTAGGCCTTGCCGCAGGGGTGGCCGCCCGGGGCCCAGGTCCCCCAGCACACGTAGAGCTTCATGCCGCCGCCCCGGCGGGATGCGCCTTCGCCCACGCGACTATCTCCTTCGAGTCGCGCACGACCTCGCCGGTGTCGGTCACGAGCACGGGCACCATGTTGCTGCCCGTCAGCTCCTTGACCTCCTTGCGCCCGCGCGTCTGGTTGAGGAAGTCCGGGAGGATCGCCAGGCCGTAGCTCTTCACGACCTCGGGATCATGGCCCGCCTCGCGCAGCGCCTCGTAGGCGTTCCCACACGGGTGGCCTCCCGGCCGCGGGGTCTTCGTGAAAGTTCCGTAACAGATGTAGAGCTTCATGGCCGGACCCTATCGCCAGCGGGGCTCAGTCCACCAAGGGCGCGACAATCGACCCCGCGGGCCGGACGAACACGCGCGCGCCCACCTCGAACAGCTCCAGCGACGGGAGCTGTACGAGCAGGGTGCGGCCGCCCTCATGGCGCAGCCGGTAGAGCACGTCGTGCCCCCGGAACTCGCGGTCCACGACCTCGGCATTGGCGGGATGGCTGCCGAGCAGCTCGAGCTGCTCGGGGCGCACGGCCACGTGCACCGGGCCGTCGGCGGGCTCGGACAGGTCCACGGTGCCGAGCTCGGTCTTCACGCCGCGACCGTGCGCGATGCCCGCCAGCACGTTCACGTCGCCCACGAACTGCGCCGTCCAGCGCTCGGCCGGGCGCGCGTACACCTCCTCCGGGCGGCCCACCTGGACGAGCTGCCCCTGGCGCATCACTGCCAGCCGGTCCCCCAGCGCGAGCGCCTCCTCCTGGTCGTGGGTCACGAGCAGGGCCGTGGCGGCCGCGTCGCGGAGGATCAGCTCCACCTCGCGGCGCAGGTCCCCGCGCAGCGTCGCGTCGAGGTTCGAGAAGGGCTCGTCCAGCAGGACGATCGCGGGCTCGGGAGCGAGCGCGCGGGCGAGGGCCACGCGCTGGCGCTCGCCGCCGGACAGCTCGTGCGGGTAGCGGTCCGCTTTGTGCTGGAGGCCCACCAGCTCGAGCGTGCGCGTGGTGAGCCGCTGCCGCTCCTCGCCGTCCCGGCGCGCGAGCCCGAACGCAACGTTGTCCCGCACGCGCAGGTGAGGGAACAGCGCGTAGTCCTGGAAGACCATGCCGATCCGCCGGCGCTCCGGCGGCTCCCAGCAATCCGGCCCGGCGACCCGCACGCCGGCCACCGAGATCGTGCCTGCGTCGGGGCGCTCGAAGCCGGCGATCAGCCGCAGCAGCGTGGTCTTCCCGCAGCCCGATGGGCCGAGGACGGACACGAGCTCGGCCGGCTGCACGTCGATGTCCACGCCCGCGACCGCACGCGTGCCCCCGAACGACTTCTCGACGCCCTCGACCCGGACGCTCATCGCTCGGCCCTCCGGGTGAGGCGGATCAGCGCGGCCACGGGCAGGAGGCCGACCAGCACGATCAGCAGCGCCGGCAGGGCGGCGGTCTCGTACAGCGACTCCGAGGTGGCCTGCCACACGGCCACGGCGAGCGTGTCGCCGCCGAGCGGGCGCAGGAGGAGCGTGGCGGGCAGCTCCTTCATCACCTCGGTGAACACCAGCAGGGCGGCGGTCACGAGCGCGCCCGAGATCATCGGCACATGCACGCGCGCCAGCACGTCGAGGCGGTCCGAGCCGAGCCCGCGTGCCGCCTCGTCCAGGGACCGGGGCACCTGCTCGAGGCCCGAGTCGACCGATTGATATGCCAGGGCGAGGAAGCGCACCGTGTATGCCGCGAAGAGGGCGATCACCGTGCCGGTGAGCACCAGGCCCACGCCCGCCGCGTCGTCCAGCCTGTGGTCGATCCAGCCGAGCGGGACGATCACGGCCACCGCCACGACGGATCCCGGCAGGCCGTAGCCGATGGTAGCCGTGCGCACCGCGCCGGCGCTCCCGGCGGAGCCGCTCGCTCGGCGCCCGTAGGCGAGCGCCACGGCCACGGCCACCACGATCACGATCGACATGCCGGCGAGCATCAGGCTGTTGCGCGCAGCGGTCGCGAAGCCGGTCGTGACGAGGCCGTCGGAGATCGAGGTCAGGGACCACCCCGCGAGCTGCACGACCGGCGCCGCGACGACGAGCGCCACGAGCAGCAGCGGAAGCCCGAGCGCGGCCGCGGCCGCCGGGCCGCGCAGGCGCACGGGCGCGGCCACCCGTCCCTTGGCGGAGGCCTCCGCGTAGCGCGCCCGCCCGCGGGAGAGCCGTTCGAGCAGCAGCAGCATCAGCGTGATCGACACCAGCAGCGTGCCGAGCTGGAGCGCGGCGTCACGGTCGAACGCCCCGAACCAGACCTTGTAGATCGCGTTGGTGAAGGTCTGCACGCCGAGCAGGTTCACCGTGCCGAAGTCGGCCAGCGCCTCCATCAGCGCCAGCGCCACGCCACCGAGGATCGCCGGCCGCGCCATCGGGACCGCCACCCGCAGGATCGCGCGCCGCCGGGACAGGCCGAGCCCCCGGGCCGCCTCGACCAGGTCCGCCCCCTGCGCCAGGAACGCGTTGCGGGCGAGCAGGTACACGTACGGGTAGAGCACGAGCGTGAACACGACGACCGCCCCCGCCGGCGAGCGCACGGCCACCGCACCGACGCCCAGGCTGTCCGCCGCACCGAGCGCGAACAGGGTGAACACGTAGCCCGGCATCGCGAGCGGGAGCACCAGCGCCCACTCGAGCCAGGACCTGCCGGGGAAGTCGCAGAAGGACACGAGCGCGGCCAGGGACGTGCCGAGCACGAGGGTCCCGGCGCCCACTCCCACGACGAGGACGGCGGTGGCCCCGGCCGCCTCGGGCAGGAGGCCCGAGAAGTCCGCCAGCGCGCCCGGCGAGACGATGAAGCTCGCCGGCAGCACCAGCAGCGGCCCCGCGACCAGCGCCGCCACCGCCACGGTGAAGACGGTCCACCCGTCGAGGCGCCTCGCGCCCCGGCGCGCGTGGGCGCCACGCGGGGAAGCGGCGGTCAGTCCCACCCCACGTCGTTCATCATCTGCACGGCGTCCTCCAGGTGGCTGCCCGCCCCGCGGACGTCGATCGGGTCGCGCTTGAAGGTCCCGAACTCCGCGATCTCGGGCGTGGTTCCGGCCGCGTCGCCCACGCGCGAACTCGTGGTTGTTGCGGGCGAACACGCGCTGCTGGGCGGGCGAGGTGAGGTACTCGGCGAGCTTCGTGGCGTCCGCCTTGCTGTCGGAGGCCTTCACGACCGCCGATGCCGGACAGGTTCACGTGGGTTCCCCGCCCGCGCTGGTCGGCCCACACGGGCGCGACCGGGAAGTCGGCGTCCTCCTCCAGCTCCCGGCCCAGGTAGTAGCTGTTGGTCAGCCCCACGTCGCAGCGGTCGTCCGCGATCGCCTTCAGCACGTCGGTGTCGGAGCCGACGATCGCCGGGTCGTTCGCCATCCAGCTCTCCAGCATTCGCCGAGTCGCGTCCGCCCCGTCCTTCGCGATCCGGTCTGCCACGAACGAGATGTTGTACTCGCTGGTGCCCGAGCGCAGGCACAGCCGGCCCTTCCAGCGGGGATCGCCGAGGTCCTCATAGGTGGTCGCCGCGCGCGGCGAGACGCGCTCGGTGGAGCGCATGATCGTGCGGGCGCGCACGGTCAGCCCGTACCACTGCCCCCTCGGGTCGCGGAGCGCCTCCGGCACGTTGCGATCGAGCACCTCCGAGCGCACGGGCTCGAGCAGGCCGGCGTCCTCCGCGCGCCAGAGGTTGGCCGCGTCGACGGTGATGAGGACGTCCGCCTTGGTGTTGTCGCCCTCGCTTTGCAGCCGCTCGAACAGCTCGGACGCGGAGCCGCCGAACAGCGTCAGGTCGGTGCCCTCGTCGGACGCGAAGGTCTCGAACGGCTTCTCCTCCCCGTAGTGGGAGCGCGCCGTGTACACGGTCAGGCTGTCGCCGTCTCCGGAGGTGGCCATCACGATGCCCACGAAGGCTCCGATCACGGCTACCGCGGCCGCGGAGGCAGCGATGATGAGGGTGCGCCTCGACACGACTCTTAGGGTAACCTAACTCCGGCTGCCGAAGTGGCCCTCCAGGCATGCCCCGACGAGTCCGAGCCCGCCCGGCGTCATCGGTACAATCGATATCCGACCGCTGAGAGCGGATTTCTGAACCCGGCAGAGGACCCGATGGCAGCCACTGACAAGACGCGAATCCCCAAGCCCAGCCCGATCGTCGAGGACGAGCAGGGTCAGCTGATCGCCAAGAAGGGCATCTCGCGCGAGGTGATCGAGGAGCTGTCCAAGGTCAAGGGCGAGCCCGACTGGATGCGCGAGCTGCGCGTCAAGTCCTACGAGATCTTCATGCGCAAGCCCATCCCCACCTGGGGAGTGGACCTCTCGGACCTCGACCTCGACGAGCTGGTGCTCTACAGCCCGCCCACGGCCGGCCGCTACGACTCCTGGGACGACGTGCCCGCGGACATGAAGCAGACCTACGAGGACCTGGGCATCCCCCAGGCCGAGCGCGAGCACCTGGCCGGCGTGGTCGGCGTGTGGCGCCAGGAGCCCGTGTACGAGGGGCTCAAGAAGGAGTACGCGGACCTCG
Organism: uncultured Thermoleophilaceae bacterium; assembly: GCA_963722705.1. Classification (GTDB taxonomy): domain Bacteria; phylum Actinomycetota; class Thermoleophilia; order Solirubrobacterales; family Thermoleophilaceae; genus JAAYBF01. Next base: position 589,051 of record CAVRNY010000002.1, read on the forward strand.
GGATCCTGTTCACCTCGATGGACACCGCGATCACGGAGTACCCCGAGCTGGTCCAGGAGTACTTCATGAAGAAGTGCGTGCCGCCGCAGGACAACAAGTTCTCGGCGCTGCACGGCGCGGTGTGGTCCGGCGGCTCGTTCCTCTACGTCCCCAAGGGCGTGAAGGTCGACCTGCCGCTGCAGGCCTACTTCCGGATGGAGGGCGCCAACGAGGGCACCTTCGAGCACACGCTGATCATCGCCGACGAGGGCTCCGAGGTGAACTACATCGAGGGCTGCACGGCGCAGACCTACTCGGTCAACTCGATGCACTCCGCCGTGGTCGAGATCTTCGTGAAGGAGGGCGCCAAGGCCCGTTACACGACGGTGCAGAACTGGTCGAAGGACGTGTTCAACCTGAACACCAAGCGCGCGATCGTGGAGGCCGAGGGCACCGTCGAGTGGGTCGGCGGCTCGATGGGCGCCAAGAAGGTGATGCTCTACCCCGGCTCCTTCCTGATGGGCGAGCACGCTCGTGCGGACCACCTCAACGTGGGCGTCGCCTCGGGCGACGTGTGGAAGGACACCGGCGCCAAGGTCGTGCACCTCGCGCCCAACACCACGTCGAACATCCTCGCCAAGTCCATCTCCAAGGACGGCGGGATCATGGGCTACCGCGGGCTCGTGCGGATGGGCCACAACTCGCAGGGCTCCAAGGCCCACGTGCAGTGCGACGGCCTGATGATGGACCCGTACTCGCGCTCGGACACCTGGCCCGACATCCAGATCCAGAACCCGCACGTGACCGTCGCCCACGAGGCGGTGGTCGGCAAGATCTCCGACGAGCAGATGTTCTACCTCCAGTCGCGCGGCCTCACCGAGGAGGAGGCGGCGGCGATGATCGTGAACGGCTTCATCGAGCCGGTCACGAAGGAGCTGCCGATGGAGTACGCGGTCGAGCTGAACCGGCTGATTCAGCTCGAGATGGTCGGCAGCGTCGGTTAGGTGGCTGCAAAGCTTCGCCTGGCGGCGTCATCGGGTCTCGGCTTGGCCCACCAAGCCTTCGACCCTGCTTCCTTGCCAGGCTCGCTTTTCGCAACCTAACCTCCGTGCGAGTTCTGTCGGCTAGCGCGGACGCACGCCCGCCCGGCGCAGCTGGCGGCGCAGGCCGCGCCTGCTGCTGAGCAGCGACTTTCTCGTCACCGCCATGAAGCTCACGCGCGCGCGACGCACGCCGAGCAGGCGCGTGCTGCCCGGGCCGGCCCGGTACACCCCGCGGGCCACGCGGCGGCGCCGCGGATAGGCGCGGCGGAAGCGGGACGCCCTCGAGCCCACCCGCACGCGGCGGTTGCCGTGCCCCCGCGCGGTGGTGGTCACCAGCCGCACCCGGGCGCGACGGGAGCGGCTCGTGAACACGGCGGTGACCACGCCACGGCTGCCATGCACGCAGTAGCGGTGGGTACGGGCCGTACGGCGCCGTGGCTGCACGCGAGCTCGGCGCAGTAGCTGGGCGCGCGTGTACCCAAGGCGGATGCGGCCGATGCCCCGGCGGCCGATCGGCGATCGCTGCGACAGGCACCGGGTGGACGGGCCGCCCCAGCGCAGGGCGCGCATCAGCACCTGCTGGCCCGGGATCGAGACCGTGTAGCCGTTGACGCCGAACCAGTGGTCGAACCTCTCCGACGGCTGGGGTAGCAGCGCACCGAACACGACGATCCGGCCCTTGCCCACCTTCAGCGTGCCTATCGACGTCTTGTCGCGCTTCGTCCCTTCTCCGGGCGCCTTCCCGCCGAGCGGGTCGGCGGTGCCGACGGTCACCCCGCCGAGCTTCTCCCACGCGGCCCGCGTGACGGTCCGCGCCGGCGCCGAGTTCAAGGTGCCCGACTCGTCGCACGCGGGACTGCACGGCCAGTACTGGTCACGCTCCATGAGCAGCGGATAGCCCAGCCCGACCGGATCGAACGTCTGCCGCGCACGCTTGTAGAGGCCCTGGGTCCAGGGGTGCGTGCGATCGAAGTCCGTGTAGCCCACATAGGAGGTGCTCGACCGGACCGCCTTCTCCGGGATATCCACCAGCCGCGGCAGCAGGCCGAGCGCGCTGTCGGTGAGCACCAGATTCCCGCCCCCAGCCGCGAACCGCTTGAGCGACTCAGCATCGACCTTGGTCGTGTCGGCCACCACCAGCGTCGAGACCTCCTTCGCGCGCCGGCTCACCTTCGCCGCCGGTACCGCCTCCACCGGCGTGGTCGCGATGTCCCTGAGGGCTCGGAAATAGTCGGTGTTCGACACGTTGTAGGGGGCCTGGGCCACCTGAGGAAGCAGGGGAGTGCCCGGATGGCCGAGCGGCGGCGGGTGGGGATTGCCGTCGCGATTGGTGACCCGCTTGCCGGTCTCGACGAAGCCGACGGTCCCGCCGAGATCGTGGGTCTTCACCGGCCTGGGCTTCACACGGCCCCCGCGCTGCGCCGCCTGGACCACGCCCGTCTCGTTGGCCGCGCGCACGTTGTCCACGAAGAGCTGGAACATCGCCGGATCGAAGCCCGCGGCAAACGGGCGGCACGCTGTCTCGAAGCCGATCGAGTCGGCAGCAAGCCCCGACCGGCTGCCTGCCCAGCCGCCCCATGAGCTGCCGACGGTGTAGTCGAGGTGCTCCCACGCCGTGGCGTACTCGGCCCACTCGAGCGTGAGGTAGGCGGCCTTCTCGTCAACCGGTCCCACCTGCTCCGTGTACTTCTGCAACACGAGGTCGCGCACGCTGCCGGCGTCGCGGGCCAGCGCCTGCGAGACGTTGGTGCCCACGCCGGTGAAGTACTTCGCGAAGACCTCCTCCATGTTCTGCTCGAGCCGGCGCCCGTAGTCGTGAACGCGCTCTACCTTCGCCGGGCTGGAGCCCTGCTCCGTCTGGAAGATGATGGCCCCGCTGGTCGGCACCGGGCCATGCTGGTCGTTGGCGACCGCGAACGGGCGGCCGTTTATCTCGCGCTGGCGCACCTGGCGCAGGTAGCGCGAGACCGCGACACCCTCGGGCTGGGTGAGCGACGAGTAGCCGCGATCGAAGAGCGGCTTGTTCGCGGGAAACACCCAGCCGTCCTGGTAGGCGATGCGGTTGGAGTTGAACCCGGCGGCGTTGCCGTTGTCGGCGGGCCCCGGTCCGTCGCCGCCCGCCCAGCCGTCCGGCGAGGGCGACACGAAATAGATCTTCACCCGCCGCAGCAGCTCGGCCACGCTGATCTTGTGCGGCTTGCCGTGCAGGCCGGAAGCGTCGTCGAGGACGTGGCCCGGAGCCTTGTCGCGCCAGATCAAGAGGTCCTCCAGGAAACGCGGGCTGCCCTCCTGGCCGCAGGGCTCCGCGGGGTGGGCGTTCAGCAGCAGCACGTAGTCCTTGTTGCGGTCCGGGACACTCTCGTCCGTGACCTTCGCGACGTAGAACGGATAGCCGTCGTCCTGATCGGCCGGATCCCACGCCGGCTTGCCATCCGGTCCGAGGCTCACCGCGTTCGGATCGCCGAGCTCCTGGTCGATCCTCGTGAAGTGGAGATAGCTCGGATACAGCTTCTGGAGGTACTCGAACCCCAGCCGCAGCTCCTCAGGCCCGTTCGTCGGGCCGTGGTTGATGTAGTCGACAGACCGGATTGGCTCGGGGAACACGCGGCCGAGGACCTGGCGCTCCTGATCGTTGGTCGCCACGGGGGTGGCGCTCGCCGAGGCCGCGGCGGCGAGGAAGGTGGCGACGCCCAGGAGCGCCCAGCGCGCCGAGGCCGGCAGGGGCTTCAGGGGAGCTGCCTCCCCTCGGGCCCGGGCGGCGTGAAGAGGTCCCCCGGGTCTGGGTTGATGACCGCCAGCGACATCGTGCTCTGGCCGTTCCCGTAGGCGAGCTCGACGGGCTGCGGCACCTTGGCCGGGATCTGGCCGGTGCGGCCCTGGCCGAGGATGAGCACGAGCTCCTCGCCCGCAGGTACGACCGCCTCGAGCGGCTCGAGCTCGATGCGGACGCGCATCGGCTCGCCCGCGACCACCTCGGCGGCGGTCCCGTCGCCCGAGTTCTCGCCCTCGGGGAAGCGCAGGTCGCTCATCCCCCAGCCGAGACGGTGCAGCCCGTCGTCGCCCTTGCGGTACAGGAACGCGGTGACGTGGCCGGACGACCCGCTCGGCGTGACCGTCACGTTGACCTCGGGCAGGCCGGCGAACCGCAGCTCCTTCGCCGCGGTCATCCGGAACGCGGCGCATGTCGCGCACGGCTCGTCGATCGCTGCCGAGACCTGCGGGTCGTCGTCCGTGTTGTGCTGTCCGTCCGACTGCCCGAGGTAGAAGTAGCGGCTGCGCGAGTCGGGGGCGAGCGTGGCGCTCGCGGTCGCGGCGTCCTTGGCCGACTTGAGCGCCCCGTCCGCCGCGAGGTGCAGCACGTCGCCGTTGGCGGGCGGCCAGGCCTCGGCCCGCCGCCACTTGCCGGAGGAGTCCTCGACCTCGACCGGTGGGCCGAGCGGCGCGCTCTCGTCGCGCTTGAGCTCGTGCTCGAACCACGCGAGCATCCGGTCGGCCCAGTCCCAGCGGGTATGCGGGCTCTCGGTGTCGGGGTACTGGTGGTTCCACTGGCCGAGCAGCTGGTGCACGCGGATGCCGTGTTGCCGCAGCGAGACCGTCCACGGGATCGCGTGCGCGGGCCGGACGTTCCAGTCGGTCAGCCCCTGGACGAGCAGGACGCTGCCGCGGTAGTTGCGCTCGACGAGCGGGCGCTGGTTGCGCTCGGCAAAGTACCCGCCCTCGTCCCGCGCGCCGGTGTCGGCGCTCTCGAGCTGGGCCGCCTCGCCCTGCTGAACGTCCGGGCAGGTGGTGGCGGCGTTGACCGTCCGCTCTGGGTCGCGCCCCGAGACGACGGGGTTGTTCAGCACCGGCCCGTAGTAGTGGTAGTAGCCGGAGACGAAGAACCAGAAGCGCGAGTCCAGCGTCCCCGCGCCGAGCGCGAGGTCGAACAGGTCGTTGACCCCGGAGGCCGGGACGATCGTCTTCAGGTGGGGGTTCCCGGTGGCGGCGGCGACCCACGGCGTCGAGCCCGAATACGAGATGCCGTACATCCCGACATTGCCGTTGCTCCAGGGCTGCGTCCCCAGCCAGTTCAGCGCGTCGTTGAGATCGGAGCGCTCGATCTTGCCGAACATGTTCGGGCACCCGTCCGTGTCGCCGACTCCGCGGGTCGGCACCAGCGCGACCGCGTAGCCGTGCTGGACGAAGTTCGTCGTGAGGAACCGCGCGCACGCCGCGATGTCCGCGTCCTTGAGGTCACGGTTGTGGTACGACGACGCGTGGACGATCACGGGCGCCTTGTAGCCGGCCGGCGCCTCGGGGCGGATGAGCCCGATCTGCAGCGGCCGCCCGTCGACCTTGCTCGGGATCTCCACGACCTCCTGCTCGAGCGCCTTGAAGGATCCCTTCGTGGTGACCTTGCTGGACCCCATGTCCTCGCAGTCACCGACGTAGGGCGACGGGGTCTCCGGCGCCTGAGCCTGCGCCGCCGTCGGCACGGCGATCGTCAGCGCCGCCACCGCGGCGACCATCTTCCCGGTCGTCCTGCCCATCCTTCCTCCCGCATCGCCCCCTTGAAGCCCGTGGAGTATCCCACGCCGGCGGCCAGAAGACCGTCGCCTAACGTTCCTGGCGTGACTCGTTCGCCCGAGCCGAGCCGTCTGGCGTCGACGGCAGACGCCGCCGAGGTCGCGCGCCTGCTCGACCGTTTCCAAGCGGAGTTCGACGAGTACACACCCGGCGCCGAGGTGCTGGTGCCGAGGGTGGCCGAGCACATCGAGCGCGACCTGAGCGTGTTCCTGCTCGCCGGCCCGCCGGACATGGGCGTCGCGCAGCTGCGTTTCCGCGACTACCTCCTCACGGGGAAGCCGACGTGTTACCTGGAGGAGCTCTACGTGGTGCCCGGTTGCCGCGGCGAGGGCCACGGTCGGCGGCTGATGGAGACGGCGTTCGAGATCGCCCGCAAGCGCGGCGCGACGACGATGGAGCTCGGCACCGCGACCAACGACCACGCCGCCCGCGGTCTGTACGAAAGCCTGGGCTTCACCAACCTCGAGAAGCCGGGTGAGCCGGCGACCTCGATGCTGTACTACGAGCGCGAGCTCTAGGCGCTACGGCGCGCCGACCTCCACCGCCTGCTGGAACGTCGGCCGGTTGGCCCACGGCATCAGCGGCTGGGTGACTCCGCCCAGCGGGCGGAAGAAGATCGCGTCGAAGCAGGCCTGGTCGCCGTCCCTGCCGGCCTGGCGGCACACGGCGTCGCCGCTGTAGAGGGAGCGCTCGGGCACCGCCAGGGCGTCCTTCAGCGAGGCGGCCAGCCGTGAGCGGCATCGCCGCAGGCTGCCGAAGGGGCGCCTGCCGCCGCCGCAGTAGATGCGCGAGAACCGCCCGCGCACCCTGATCCGCCGGGCGGAGCGGCTGCGGCCGCGCTTGGCGACCAGCATGCGGAGGTCCTTGAGCGCGTAGCTGTACCAGCCGTCCTGCCACGCCGAGCCGAGGTGGTCGCCGTGGTTGTTCGGGAGGTTGGCGAGCTCGTTGATGGTCTGGATCCGCTCGAACAGCGGCCGGCCCAGCGCGGGCTCGAACTCGGCCTTCAGCCAGCGCGGCCACCAGGCGTCCATGATCCGGACGGCCTCCGCGTGGTCGTAGCGCCCGTCGCGGTTGCGGTCGATGCGGTGCGCGCCCGACCGGACCCAGTCCCGGAGGGTGGCCACCGCTGCCCTCACCGCGGGGTCGCGCGGGCGGCCGAGCACGCGCAGGGCCCACGGCAGCACCTCTGAGCCGCGGAGGTCCACGGTCGCGGCGTCCTCCATCGCGTCGACGAGCTGGGGAACGGTCATCTTCCTCCGCCCCTTGATCCCGGCGGCCACCCGCTTGTTGAGCAGAGCGCTGCGGTAGGTGCCCCCGTAGGCCCAGTTGTCGTCGGCCGCCGAGTAGCCGGCCCCCTGCTTGCCGTTCCAGTCCGCGATGTAGCGCTGGTCGAGCACGTTGGGGTGGCGGGCACGGGCGGTGTAGGGCGCCACGTTGGTGCCCGGGTCCCACCCGCGCCATTCGTTGCGCGGCTTGCCGAAGATCGGCAGGCTCGCGTCCGTGCCCCGCGCGCGGACCGGATTGGCGCCGGAGTTCTGGTAGGCGATGTGCTGCCTGTCGATGTAGAACCAGTTGAAGGTGAACGGCACCAGCGAGACGATCCGCTGGAAGTCGCGCGGGCCGCGCACCCGGCCCGGCTCCGAGAGCCAGCGGAAGGTGAGCCCTCCGTTGGGCTCCTGGCGGTAGGTCGAGCGCAGGCGCGTGTAGATGTAGGGACGGCGGCGGATCGTGGCCCGCGCCTCGACCAGCCCCATCGCGGTGCGCTGCGCACGGAGGGTCTCGTTCCCGGCGGGGGTCGAGTCCGCGAGGTTCGGCTGCCACTGGTTGGTGCCGCTCGAGCACCTCGATCGGCAGGCAGCGCCCGCGGAAGAGGTAGTGCATCGAGGTCAGCGTCGGGCGTCCGCCGCCGGGCTCGCACAGGGGCAGGGCGAAGGTGTCCACGATGTCCTGCGCGGACGTGGTGGCGCTCCAGGCGAAGTCGCGCCCGCGGCCGATCTGCGCGTACAGGCTCGCCCCCGGGAACGCCACGCCGCGCACGTCGATCCCCGGCGCGTGAACGTCCATCTCCATCAGGACCTGCGGTGAGAAGTACGCCGTCTGGGGCCCGAAGACCGCCACCGGCCGCCCCGAGGCGGATTCGCGCGCGGACACGAGGAGCGCGTTCGACTGGGCCTTGGGGAAGGCCAGCGCGCCGAGCTCCCGCGAGGCGTCCGCCGCGGTCGCGCTGCTCGCGGCCACGACGGTCTGCTTGCGCGTGGAGCCGGGGTCGGGGAGCGCGGCGCCGCTCGGCTTCCGCGGCGGCAGCCCGTAGGCGAACCGCCCCTTGTGCACGATCCTCGGCGACTCCGGGTCGTCGACGCGGCGGAAGTCGCGCCACACCCTCCCGCCCCGCTTGCGCCCGAACCGCTTGCGAGCGTCCTCCAGCACCAGGGCCGCATCCACCTCCTGGCCGCCGCCGACGCCGAAGATCGCGCCGATCACCGCCGCCGTGGCCACCACGTCGGTCCCCTTCCAGTCCGTGGGCCCCTGCGGGCGGTTCACGGCGGCGTACTCGCCGGGCATCTTCAGCGGGTTGAGCCGCGCCTCACGGATGTAGGCGTTGATCCCGGCGACGTACTGACCGAGGTCCCCCCGCAGCTCGTCCGACTCGCGCTCGTAGCCCCGCGGCCGCGAGGTGATCTGGCGCTGGAGGTCCTCCTCCGTGTACGGCGCGAGCCTCCACACCAGCTGGTCGAAGGCGCGGTTCGCCGGCGCGCCGCCGACCAGGTTCACGAGCCTGCCGCGGCCGAGGTGGCGGAAGATGTCCATGAAGAAGAGCCTGTCCTCGGCGCTGACGTATCCGACCGCCCAGATCGCGGCCGCGCGCGAGTTGGCGTACACGTGCGGCACGCCATAGCCGCGGTCGCGCACGATCGTCACGTCGGGCCGCGGGCTGTAGGTGCGCTCGGCGTCGCCGCCGCGGACGCCGAAGCTGGCGTCCTTGAAGAAGCGCCCGACGCCGGCCTGGTCGATCCCCGGGGCCGCGTAGAGCAGGTCGCGGTAGAGCGCGTACTGGTCGTTGTTGTGGCGCGGCCGTGCGCCGGTCGCCTGGAAGGCGGCCAGCTCGACGAGGTTCGCCAGGCCGTTCGTGCCCGGCGGGAGCACGTTGCGGAAGCCGCCAGCATCGTTCGCGCGGTAGGGCTGCGGCGCGGGTGCCGCCGCCGCGGGCGCTGCGAGGGCGATCCCGATCGCCGCTGTCGCCGCCGCGGCGCGGAGCAGGAAAGGCACGGCGGAACCGTAACAATCAGTCCGCCGTCCGCGCGTCGGTTCCGGTTGTCAGTCGTCAGTCGTCAGGAACGGCTCTAGTGACGGCTTCGCGCAGTTGCTCGGGTAGTGGCACTGCGTTCTGCTGTGAGTAGTCGAAGCCGACCAGCCAGCCGTAGCCCTCCGCTGCCAGCCGGCCGTTCACCTCCATTCGGAATTCGACCTTGAAGGCCGAGCGGCGCACCTCGCCGACGGAGCAGTGGACCTCGACCTCCTCGTCGTAGTGGACGGGTGAGCGGTAGTTGATGTGGCACTCGGCGAAGATCACGCCGGTGTCGTCCTGCTCGGGGTTCGCCGGGTCGTGGCTCGGGATCAGCTCGCGGAGATAGGCGATCCGGGCGCTCTCGAAGTAGCGCAGGTAGACGACGTTGTTGAGGTGGCGCATGGCGTCGAGGTCGCCGAAGCGCACGCGCTCGCGGTGCACGAAGGGCGTGGAACCGGGTGGGCTCACAGAATCAGCTTGCGCTCCATGAACTTGATCGCCAGGCGCCACGACACGAGCGCGAACCCGATCAGGAACGCCAGGTGGCCGAGATCCGCCCACTCGAGGCCGAAGACCGCGCCCCGGACGAGCTCGACGGTGTGGTACAGCGGATTGACGTTTCCGAGCACCTGTGCCCAGCGCGGCAGGTCGTCGAGCGGGAAGAAGGTGCCGGCCACGAGGAACATCGGCGTGAGCAGGCCGCTCTGCCAGTAGGAGAAGCTCTCGATCGTCTTCGCCTTGGCGGCGATGAAGATGCCGAAGCACGCCCAGCCGAAGCCCGATAGGCCCGCTATCCCCGGGACGAGCAGCATCCCCCAGCTCGGATCCAGGCCGAACACCACGGCCACGAGCATCGGGACGCAGCCGTAGACCCCGGTGCGGGCGCCGATCCACATGGCCTCGGCCGTGACCAGCTCCTCGGTGTCGACGGGCGCGGCCAGGATCGCGTCGTAGGTGTGCTGGAACTCGTACTTGACGAAGGTCGAGTACATGGCGGGGAAGGCGCCTGAGAACAGCACGGTGGTGGCCACGATCCCGGTGCCCACGAAGTCGATGTAGTCGTAGCCCGCGACCTCGCTCACCAGGGACCCGAAGCCGAAGCCGAAGGCGAGCAGGTAGATCGTCGGGTCGATCGTCGACGAGAACGTCGAGGAGCGCCAGAACGACGAGAAGTTCACGACCTCGCGGACCATCACGCCCTGGAGCGCGGCGCGCTCGAGGCGGCCGAGGCGGCGTGTCGCGGAGGCGGCCGCCATCAGGTGATCTCCTCCCCGGTCAGCAGCACGAAGACATCCTCGAGGTTGGTCACGCGGCGCTCGCCCTCGAGGTCGGAGGCGCCATTGGCGTGGAGGATCGAAACCGACGTCCCGGTGCGGCGGGTGCTCCAGCCGCGCTGCCCGGCGATGTCCTCGACCTCGCTGAGCCGGCTGGGCGGCCCGTACACCTCGATCGCCTCGGTGCCGGCGTGCTCGGAGATGAGCTCACGAGGCCGGCCGACCGCGACGGCCTTCCCGTGGGACATGATCGTGACCTGCTCGCACAGGCGCTCGGCCTCCTCGATGTAGTGCGTGCTCATCAGGATCGAGACGCCCTCCGAACGCAACCGGTCGATCAGCGCCCACAGCTCCTGGCGCACCTGGGGATCCAGGCCGACGGTCGGCTCGTCCATGAGCAGCAGCCGGGGTTGGTGCAACAGCGCGCGAGCGATCAGCAGGCGGCGGCGCATGCCGCCGCTGAGCTCATCCACCTTCGAGCCGCGGCGACCGCCGAGGTTGGCGAGGTTCAGCGAACGCTCGATCGCGGCGCTGCGCTCGCCGGCCGGCACGCGGTAGAGGTGGGCGAAGACGAGCAGGTTCTGCTCGACGGTGAGCGAGACGTCGAGGTTGTCGAGCTGCGGGACCACGCCCATCTGCGCACGGGCCTGCTTCGAGTCCTCGGGAAGCCGGAAGCCCAGCACCTCGAGCTCGCCCTCGTCGGGGATCACCTGCGCGGTGAGCGACTTCATCGTGGTGGACTTACCGGCGCCGTTGGGACCGAGCAGGCCGACGCACGCTCCGAACGGAACGTCGAGGTCGAGACCGTCGACAGCGGTGATGGAACCGAACCGCTTGACGAACCCCCGCATCTTGATCGCGGACTCCATCCGCTGAGTTTTATCGTTCAGCTGCGTCCGACCTTCGCATCGCCCGCCGTCCATCTGGTAATTAGTTGGCGCGATCCGGCGTTCGGAGGCGCTGGGCAGCAGGGAGAGGAACAGAGCTGGAAGACAGGCCGCAGAGCGGGTCTGCGGAGCTGCTCGATCTCGCGGACCGTCTGTGGGACGGGCGGGAGCCGATCGAGAGCCATCATCCGGTGGGCTTCACCGGCGAGCTTGCCGTGCTCGCGGACGGTCTCGCGTTCCTGCCGTCGTTCGCGAACGTCACCGCGTTCGAGACCGACGAGGGCCTCGTCCTCGTGGACACCGGGGGCTTCCTGCTCGGGGAGCACGTGCACCGCCAGCTGCGGGCGTGGACGGAGCAGCCGCTGCACACGGCGATCTACTCCCACGGCCACGTGGACCACGTGTTCGGCGTCCCGCCGTTCGAGGCCGAGGCCGCCGAGCGCGGATGGCCGGCCCCGCGCGTCGTCGCGCACGAGAACGTGCCGCGCCGGTTCGCCCGCTACGCGCTGACCGCCGGCTACAACGGGACGATCAACGCGCGCCAGTTCGGGCTGCCCGAGCTGACCTTCCCGTCGGAGTTCCGCGCGCCCGACGAGACCTACCGCGACGAGCTGACCCTGGAGGTCGGTGGCGAGCGGTTCGAGCTGCACCACGCCAAGGGCGAGACCGACGACCACACCTGGACCTGGGTGCCGGGCCGCAGGGTCCTCTGCTGCGGCGACCTGTTCATCTGGGCCACGCCCAACGCCGGCAATCCGCAGAAGGCCCAGCGCCACCCGCGCGACTGGGCGCAGGCGCTGCGGGCGATGGCGGAGCTCGATGCCGAGATGATGCTGCCCGGGCACGGCCCGCCGCTGGTCGGCGCGGAGCGCGTGCAGGCGGCGCTGGCGGACACCGCCGCGCTGCTCGAGTCGCTGGTGCGAGCAGACGCTCGCGCTGATGAACGAGGGCGCGCCGCTCGATCAGATCGTGCACATCGGTGCGGGCGCCCGAGGCGCTCGCTCGCCAAGCCCTACCTGCGCCCGGTCTACGACGAGCCGGAGTTCATCGTCCGCAACATCTGGCGGCTCTACGGCGGCTGGTACGACGGCGACCCGTCGCGGCTCAAGCCCGCGCCGGCGGGCGAGCTGGCCGGTGAGCTCGCCGTCCTCGCGGGCGGAGCCGACCGGCTTGCCACACGCGCCCGCCAGCTGGCGGATCAGGGTGACCTGAGGCTGGCCGGCCACCTGGCCGAGCTGGCGGCGCAGGCCGATCCGATCCCTCCGCGCCGCGCAGGAGGCGCGCGCCGAGGTGAACGAGCTGCGCGTCGCGAGCGAGGCCTCCACGATGGCCCGCGGGCATCTTCTCGTGGGCGGCCGCGGAGTCCCGGCGGGCCCTGGAGGACGGAGGAAGTGAGCGCGGCGCGCATCGCTGCCGCGCTGGGGTCCGCTGGCGCTCGTGTGCCTCGCCGCCTACAGGATCCGGACCGGCCGGCCCGGGCGCGCCGGCGCTCGGCCTGCTCTTGGCGCGGCGCTGCTGGCGCTCTTCGCCGCCGACGCCACCTCGGCGCTCCCGGACGGCGAGGGCGCGGTGCGAGGACGCCGGCGACACGCTCGGCGCCTGGACCTACCCGTTCATGGCCGCGATGGCGTTCCTCGAGACATCGATTCCCGCCGGTCACGCTCGTCTTCCCCGGCGAATGGGCGGTGATGCTCGGCGGGGCGATGGCGGGCGAGGGCGAGATCGGCATCGTGCCGCTCATCGCCCTGGTGTGGGCCTGCTCGGCGGCCGGCGACTCGGTCACGTTCGCCCTCGGCCGCCGCCTCGGCCGCCCCTTCATCCTCGCCCGCGGCGCCCGGGTCGGGATCACCGCGCGACGGCTCGCCACGCTCGACGCCTGGCTCGACCGCTACGGCGCCGCCGGCCGTGTGCCTCGGCCGGCTCGTGCCGCTGGCGCGGCCGTTCGGCCCGCTCGTGGCGGGCGCCTCGCACTTCGAGTACCGCCGCTTCCTGGCGTGGAACCTCGTCGGGACGCTGCTCTTCTCCCTGGTGTTCTGCGGGCTCGGGTACCTCTTCTACCGCTCCTACGACGAGGTGGCGGCCACCCTGAGCCGGTCGGCGTTCGCCCTCCTGCTGCTGATCGGCGCCGGCGTCACGGGGTACGTGCTGCTCCGCCGGCGGCGGCGCCGCGGCCGCGCGCGGGGTGTCGCCATGAACCGCGTCCTGGCGCTGGCGGTGCTGATCGCGGCCGTCGACGCTCGCCGCTCTCGCGATGTTCGGCGGGGGCGGTGACGGCTACACGCTCACGGCGCGGTTCGAGAACGCCGGCCAGGTGGTGAAGGGCGGCCTCGTGGAGATCGCCGGGCGGCAGGTGGGGACCGTGACCGGCCAGCGGCTCACCGACGACGGGATGGCGGAGCTGACGCTGAAGGTGGACGACGACTGGGCGCCCGTCCCCCGCGGGACGCACGCCCAGATCCGCCAGTTCGGGCTGTCCGGGCCGGCGAGCCGCTACATCGAGCTGCGCCTTCCGACGGGCGAGCGGCGGGGACCCGACCTGCCGGACGGCGCCCGCCTCGGCCTGGAGTCCACCACCTCGAACGTGGACATCGACGAGATCTTCGCGATCTTCGACCGCCGCACCCGGGAGTCGCTCAAGGGCGTGATCCGGGGCTCCGCCCGCCAGTACGCGGGTGAGGGCAGGCGCGCCAACGCGCGGGCTCCTCTACCTCGATCCCGCGCTGGTGTCCGCCAGCCGGCTGTTCGGCGAGCTCAACCGCGACACCCCCAAGCTGCGCCGCTTCATCAGGGAGACCTCGGGCCTGGTGGGCGACGTGGCCGACCGGCGCGACGACCTCGCCTCGCTGGTGACCAACCTGGCCGACACGACGGGCGCGATCGCGCGGCCGCGCGGCGCCCTGGGCGACGCGATCAACCAGCTCCCGCCGTTCCTGCGCAGGGCGAACACGACCTACGTGAACCTGCGCGCCACGCTCGACGACCTCGATCCGCTGGTCACGGAGGCCAAGCCGGTCGCGAAGAAGCTGCGCCCCTACACGGCCGAGCTGCGCGGCCTCGTCGAGGACGCGGAGCCCACGGTGCGCGACCTGTCCGGCGTGATCCGCCGGCCGGGAAGCGCCAACGACCTGGTCGAGCTGGCGCGCCTGACCCCGCGGCTGCGCGACATCGCGGTGGGGCCGGTCGAGCGCAACGGCAAGCAGCGGGAGGGCGCGCTGCCCGCCACGGCGGAGGCCCTCTCGGGCGCGACGCCGAGGATCGCGTTCGCCCGCCCGTATTCCGTCGACTTCACGGGCTGGCTCGACGACTTCTCGCACAGCGGCAACTACGACGCCCTCGGCGGCTTCGCCCGGATCGGCACCCACGTGAACGCCTTCTCGTTCAAGAACGGCACGATCTCGCCGATCGCCCCCGCGCTGCGGGCGGACTCGTTCAAGAGCCTCGCCACGCTCGGCCAGACCAACCGCTGCCCGGGCTCGGCCGAGCGCGACACCGGGGACCGGTCCACCCCGTTCCGGCCCTCCCCGGACTTCAACTGCGACCCGACCCAGATCCCGCCCGGGCGATGAGGCGGCTCTTCTCCCTCCCTCTCCTCCTGGCCGCCGCGGCCCTGCTCGCGCTGCTCCTCGCGGCCGGAGGGGAGAGCGACGGGCGCCGCTACACCGTCGAGCTCGACAACGCCTTCGGCCTGGTCGAGGGCGGCGACGTGCGTGTGGCGGGCGCCAACGCCGGCAAGGTGCTCGAGCTGAAGCTCGACGAGCGCACCCAGAAGGCGCTGGTCGAGGTGGAGGTCACGGAGAAGGGGTTCGGCTCGCTGCGCGCGGACGTGTTCTGCGAGTCGCGGCCGCAGTCGCCGATCGGCGAGTACTTCCTCGACTGCCTGCCGGGCACGTCGAAGAAGGAGCTGCCGCCGGGAAGCCGGGTGCCGGTGAAGCAGACAGCCTCCACGATCCCGCCCGACCTGATCCAGAACATCATGCGGCTGCCCTACCGCGAGCGCTTCCGGCTGATCGTGAACGAGTTCGGCGCGGGCGTCGCGGGCCGGCCCGAGGACCTGAACGAGGCGATCAGGCGCGGCGTGCCCGCGCTGCGCCAGACCTCCCGGCTGCTCGAGGTGCTGGCCGAGCACGACACGGTCATCCGCGACCTCGTGACCGACGCCGACACCGTGCTGAAGCGGCTGGCGGACAACCGCAAGGACGTGGGCAGGTTCGTGGTCGAGGCGCGCGACACGGCCTCCGCCTCCGCCGAGCGGCGGGACGACATCAGCACGAACTTCCGCAAGCTCCCCGACTTCCTCGAGGAGCTGACGCCCACGATGGCGTCGCTCGGCGAGGTGGCCACCGAGCAACGCCCGGTGCTCGTGGACCTGAACGCGAGCGCGCGCGAGCTCGAGCGCTTCTTCGACGACGCCGGCGAGCTCTCCACGGCATCCCGCCCGGCGATCCGCGCCCTCGGCGACGCCGCCGTGCCGGGCCGCCAGGCGGTGCGGGCCGCGCGGCCCCAGGTGGGCGAGCTGCGCCGGTTCGCGCGACGCACGCCGGACCTCGCCCGCAACCTTCGGATCCTGCTCGAGGACTTCGACGATCCCGGAAGGGCGGTGGAGCCCGACCCGCGCAGCCCGGGAGGCAAGGGCTACTCCGGCACGCAGGCGCTGCTCCGGTACGTCTTCAGCCAGTCGCTCACCAACAACGCGTTCGACGAGCTGGGCTACATGGTCCGCGCCGCGGCCCACACCGACAAGTGCGCGCCGTACGCGGATGCCAAGGTGGCGAAGGACCCCGGCATGGCCGAGTGTCGCGCCTGGCTCGGCCCCAACCAGCCGGGCGTGACGACGCCCGACCCCTCGGGGGCGGGGAGCGCGGCGGCGCCGTCGGCGCGGCGCAAGGGGCGCAGGGCGCCGGCCCGGCGCGGGCCCCGCCGCGCTCCCGCCGCCGCGCCCCGGGCTCCCGCTGCGCCGGCACCGCAGGCGCCCGGCGGCGGGCGCGTCCAGCAGCCCGGCGGCCAGCTCGAGCGGCTGCTCGACGGCCTGCTCGGGGACAAGCCCGGGAACCTCGGCAAGCCGGGGCCGCGGGGACCGTCGCCACAGCCTCTACTCGACTTCCTCCTCGGCCCATGACCCGGCGCCCGAACACCTCCCTCGTGGCGAGCCCGGGCCTGGTCGGCGCCGTGACCGTGCTCGTGACCGTGATCGCGGTGTTCCTCGCCTACAACGCGAACAACGGGCTGCCGTTCGCGCCGTCGCTCGACGTGCGGGTGAGGGCGGAGAACTCTGCGGCGCTGACCAAGGGCTCCGAGGTGCGCGAGGGCGGCCTTCGGATCGGGTTCGTGAAGACGATCCGGACGGTGCGGCTGCCGAGCGGCAAGGCGGGAGCGGAGATGGCGGTGACGGTCGACGGCTCGGCGGGCGACCTGCCCGTGGATACGTCGTTCACGATCCGCCCGCGCTCGCCGCTGGGGCTGAAGTACCTCGAGATGGTGCGCGGCTCGTCGGATCGGGCGGTGGCCGACGGCCACGTGTTCGGCGAGGACCAGACCGCGATCCCGGTTCAGATCGACGACTTCGCGCGGATGTTCGACCCCGAGACGCGCTCGGCGATGCAGCACAACATCCAGGGCTTCGGGAACGCCCTCGCCGGGCGCGGGCGGGCCCTGAACAGCGCGCTCGGCGAGCTGCCGCGCCTGTTCGGGCACGTGGCTCCGGTCACGCGCAACCTGTCCGATCGCCGCACGCGCCTCGGCCGGCTCTTCCGCGAGCTCCGCGACGCCGCCCGCGTCGTGGCGCCGGTGGCCGAGACGCAGGCCGACCTCTTCACCCGCACGGCGATCACCTTCGAGGCGCTGTCCTCCGACACCAACGCGCTGAAGGAGACGATCTCGCGCTCGCACCCCGCCTTCCAGGCGGGCATCGACTCGTTCCCCGTCCAGCGCCCGTTCCTCACCGACAGCGCGGCGCTCGCGCGCGAGATGCAGCCGGTGGCGCGCGACCTGCGGCCGGCGCTGCCCGAGGTGAACGACGCGATCGAGACCGGGATACCGGTCACGCGCCGGTCGGTCGGCTTCTACGAGGACGTGAAGCCCACGCTCGTCTCCCTGCGCGAGCTGTCGCGCGACCCCGACACCGGCATCGCCCTGCGCGGCCTGACGGCGAACGCGACCACGCTCCAGCCGCAGGTGCGCTTCCTCGGTCCCTACCAGACCGTGTGCAACTACTGGAACTACTTCTGGACCTTCCTCGGCGAGCACGTGAGCCAGCGGGGACCGTTCGGGTACTCGCAACGGGCGACGATCAAGAGCACCGGGCAGCAGTCGAACAACCCCAGCTCGATGGGGGCGTCCGAGCCCGCGAACGGCGAGGGATACCAGGCAGCCTCCGCCCGCCGCGGAGCCCCCGCCCACCTGCACGCCCAGGCGTACTCGCGCGCGATCGGCCCGGACGGCCGGGCCGACTGCGAGAACGGCCAGCGCGGCTACATGCGCCGCCTGGCCCGCTTCAGCGACCCCAAGTGGGACACCGTCACCGACCCGGAGATCCCCGGCCTGCAGGGACCCACCTACCGGGGTCGGGGGCGGGTGCCGCCGGGCCAGAGCTTCGTGGACCGCCCCGAGACCGGAGCCCAGCTCGACAAATGAGACCGCACGGCATGTCCCCGTTCCGGGCCGGCCTCGTGGCCGTGGTGGTGATCGCTGTCGGCACTTACTTCGCCTTCTCGAAGGCCGTGCCGTTCGGCTCCCACTACGAGGTCAGTGCGGTCTTTCGCTCGGCCAACAACGTGAAGGAGCGCCAGCCCGTGCGCATCGCGGGCGTCGAGGTGGGCAAGGTGGTTGCGATCGAGCACCCCGAGCCCGGCCGGGAGCTGGCCGTGATCCGGATGCGGATCGAGGACGAGGGCCGGCCGGTGCACGAGGACGCGACGGTGAAGATCCGCCCGCGGCTGTTCCTGGAGGGCAACTGGCTGATCGACCTCGAGCCCGGCACCCCGGCCGCCAAGGAGATCCCGGACGGCGGCACGATCCCGGTCCAGCAGACGAGCACGCCGGTCCAGCTCGGCCAGGTGCTCACCGCGCTCCAGTCGGACACGCGAAAGAACCTCCAGACGCTGTTCGCCGAGTACTCGAGCGCGCTGGAGGACGAGGGGGCGGACGGCGTCCGCCGCTCCATCAAGCACTGGAGGGGCGCCTACAGGGACTCCGCCCGGGTGCAGGAGGCCACCCTCGGCATCGGCGAGCACGACCTCTCGAGCTACATCGACGGGGCGGGGCGGGTGGCGCGCGGGCTGGACCGCAACCCGGAGCAGCTCAAGAGCCTCGTGACCGACTTCAACACCGCGGCCGGCGCCTTCGCGCGCGAGGCGGGCAGCCTCGAGCGCGCGATCGGCGAGCTGCCGCGGACGCTGCGGGCCGCCCAGCCTGCGCTCGGCGAGCTCAACCGCAGCTTCCCGTCCCTTCGCCGCTTCGCCCGCGACCTGCGGCCCAGCGTGCGCGAGTCCGGCGAGACCATCGACGTGAGCCTGCCGTTCGTGCGCCAGGCGAGGCGCCTGGTCTCCACCGCCGAGCTGCGCGGCCTGGCCCGCGACCTGCGCCCGACCGCACCCGCGCTGGCGCGCCTCACGCAGCGCACCCCGGCCCTCTACGAGCAGGTTCGCGCGGCGTCCGGCTGCGAGAGCGACGTGCTCCACGCGTGGTCGAACGACCGCGTGTCCGACCCGAACTTCCCGGCGAAGGGCAAGGTGTTCGAGGAGGCGCCCAAGCCGCTCCCGGGGCTGGCGGGCGAGAGCCGCAACGGGGACGCGAACGGCCAGTGGGTGCACGTGCTCACCAGCGCCGGCGACCGCACGGTCTCGCTCGGCAACGGCATGTTCGCCCAGGCGCTGTTCCCGATCCTCGGCACCAACCCCCCGAAGCCCGAGGGCATCCCGCCCCTGCGCGCCGACGTGCCGTGCGAGACGCAGCAGCCGCCGGACCTGCGCACGCGGGTCGGCCCGGGCGAGCAGGAGGTGGCCCGCGGGCTGCCCTCGACGGCCGCCGCCAAGAAGCGTTACGCGCGCGCGAAGGGGACCGCGCTGAAATGGGTCGAGCGGCAGCTGAAGCGCCAGGGCCTCGAGCGCCGGCTCCGCGTGAGCCCCGGGAAGCGGGTGAGGGCCGATGATGCTCACCCTGCGCAGGAACCTGCGCGGCCTGCTGCTGGTGATCGCGATGTTCGCGCTCGGCAGCGGGATCGGCGCCTACGTGCTCGCCAACCAGCGGCTCCGCTTCCCGATCGTCGAGGAGGCGCCGGTGAAGCTCTCGATGGAGCTCGCAAGCGCCCAGGCCGTGGCGCCCGGGCAGGGCCAGACCGTGCGGGTCTCGGGAGTGCAGGTCGGGGAGATCGGCAAGGTGCGCCTGCGCGACGGGCACGCGCTGGTGGAGCTGCTGATCCAGCCCGAGTACGAGGGCCTGATCCGCGCGGACGCGACCGCGCTGCTGCGGCCGAAGACCCCGCTGAAGGACATGTTCCTCGAGGTCGACCCGGGCCGCGGCAAGCCGCTGGACGCAGGCGACACGGTGCCGCTGCACAACACGATGCCGGACGTGAACCCGGACGAGTTCCTGTCGATGCTCGACGCCGACACGCGGGACTACCTGCGGCTGCTGATCAACGGCGCGGGCAGGGGGCTCGAGGGCCGCGGCAGCGACCTGCGCGAGGTCTTCCGCCTGTTCGAGCCCACCCACCGCGACCTCGCGCGCGTGAACGGCGCGGTGGCCACCCGCCGCGGCAGGCTGCGGCGCCTGGTGAGCTCGCTCGACAAGCTGAGCGGCGAGCTGGCGGGCAAGGAGGACGACCTGGCCGAGCTCGTGGACTCGGCCGCCGCGGTGTTCCGCTCCTATGCGAGCGAGGACCGCAACATCAGCCGCGCGGTGCGCGAGCTGCCGCGCGCGCTGCGCCGGACCACCGACACGCTCGGCAAGGTGGAGCGCCTGGCGCAGGTGCTCGGCCCGGCCACCGAGAACCTGCGTCCCGCGGCGCGCGCGCTCGGCCGCAGCCAAGTCGAGCTGCGCCCGCTGGCGCGCGAGGCGGAGCCCCTGCTCCGCGGACAGATCCGCCCGCTGGTGCGCGACGCCCGGCCACTCGTGCGCGACCTGCGCCCGGCGGCCTCCGACCTCGCGACCTCGACACCCGATCTCAGGCGCGTGTTCGGCGTGCTCAACCGCTTCTTCAACATGGCCGCCTTCAACCCGCGCGGCCGTGAGGGCCCGGCCGTTGCCGGCCGCGAGGAGGGCTTCCTGTTCTGGATCGCCTGGGTCAGCCACCAGTCGGTGAACCTGTTCTCCACGGCCGATGCCCACGGCCCGTTCCGGCCCTCGCTCGTGTCCGGCAGCTGCCAGTTCTTCCGCGGGCTGACCACGGACCAGCCGGAGCTCGAGTTCCTGATGAACCTCACACCGCTGCTCACGAACCCGGAGCTCTGCGGCGAGTGATCAAGCAGGCCCCCACTCCCGGCCGGATCCTGGCCATGGTGGCGTTCACGCTGTCGTGCTTCGCCATCGTGCTGTCGCTGTGGCTCCAGTTCGGGGGCCCGATTCCCCTCAGGCCCCAGGGCTACCGGGTACAGGTCGCCTTCCCGGAGGGCACCGGGCTGACGAAGAACATCGAGGTGCGCGCGGCGGGCATCCCCGTGGGCGCCGTCGCGGACGTGGAGGTGGACCGTGCCGCCAACCGCGCGGTGGCCACGCTCGAGCTCGAATCCGAGTACGCCCCACTGGCGAGCGACGCGCGCGCCATCCTGCGCCGCAAGACCCTGCTGGGCGAGAGCTTCGTCGAGATCGCCACGGGAACGGCCTCCGCGCGCAAGCTCCCGGACGGCGGCCGGCTCGATGACGCGCGCGTGGCGAAGACGGTGGAGCTCGACGAGATGCTCCAGACCTACGACCCCACCACGCGCCGGGCGTTCCAGATCTGGCAGCGCGAGCTCGGCATGGCGGTGGGCGAGCGCGGAGAGAGCCTGAACAACGCGCTCGGTCAGCTGCCCGACTTCACCGAGAAGGGCGCCGACCTGCTGGCCGTGCTGGACGAGCAGGAGAGCGCGGTGCGGGGGCTCGTGCGCGACACCGGCGAGGTCTACTCGGCCCTGAGCCAGGACGAGGGCAAGCTCCGCGGCCTGATCGAGAACTCCCACGGCGTGTTCAGCCAGACAGCCTCGCAGCGCGACTCCCTCGCCGAGGCGCTGCGCATCTTCCCGGTCTTCCTCGGCGAGTCGAAGGCCACGCTCGGTCGGCTCGAGCGGTTCTCGCGGGACACGCGCCCGCTGGTGCGCGACCTGCGCCCGGTCGCGCGGGAGCTGCGTCCCACGGTGCGCTCGGTGCGCTCGCTCGCGCCCGACCTGAAGCGCTTCTTCCTGAGCTTCGACCAGCAGATCGCCGCATCGCGCCGCGGCCTGCCGGCGCTCAGGGAGGTGATCGACGAGACGCGGCCGATGCTCGGCTCCCTGGGGCCGTTCCTGTCCGAGTTCAACCCGATCTTCGAGTGGCTCGAGGTGCACCAGCATCTCGTGGCGGACTTCCTGAGCTACGGCGCCTCGGGGCTATCGGACACCACCCCCTCGGCCCCTTCGGGCGAGCGCGGCCATTACCTGCGACAGCTCGGCGTGACCGGCCTCGAGTCGATCGGCATCCACCGCAACCGGCTCTCCTCGAACCGCGGCAACGCCTACCTCCCGCCGATCTTCACCGGTCGCGAAACCTCGCGCCGGCTGGTGCAGCCGAACTGGGACTGCAAGCCCTCCGGCGGCGAGGTGGAGTCCAAGCCCGCCCCCGTGGGCGCGACCGTGGCCTGCTTCACCAAGCCAAACCTGCTCTTCAAGGGCAAGCCCCAGGGCAGGTACCCGCACGTCGAGCGCGACGGCTACGGGCGCTAGCCGGCCGCGGCGCTGGCGGCATACACCTGCATGTCCTTCGGGGCGCCCTTCGCGCGGAACCGCCACTTGCGCTTGAGCGTGAGGTCCTGGCCTTCGAGCCGCTCGCACGCGGTCCCCGACACCAGCACCTCCCCCGCACCGGCGGCGGCCGCGATCCGGGCGGCGATGTTCACGTCGACCCCCAGGTAGTCGCCGCCGATCCTGCGGGGCCTGCCCACGTGCAGGCCGGCACGGAGCTGGGGCCGGTGGCCGCCGACGTCGACACCCTCGAGCGCGTCGAGTGCTTCGAACGCCGCCTCGACCCCGTCGAGGGGCTCTGGGATCACGGCCATCAGGCCGTCGCCCAGCCGCTTCACGATCCGCCCTCCGCGGGCCTCGATCGGGGGCTCCACCGCCTGGCCCACCTTGCGCAGCAGGTCCACCGCCATCGTGTCGCCCGCCTCGAGCGCCCACGACGAGAACTCCACGAGGTCCGTGAACAGGATCGTGACCTCACGGTCGCCGCGGCCCCGCCCCTGCGACTCGGACAGCGCCTGCCAGACCTGAAGCGCGCTCAGCCCCACCTCGCGCATGGCGCTCGGGCGCTCGGCCGTGAGCGCCGCCAGGCGCTGGCCCATCAGCTGCGCCGGCTCGTCGCCCGCCGTGGACAGCTGGTCGCCGTAGTCCTCGTCACCCGGCAGTAGCGACCTGAGCGCGCGGGCGACCTTGACCGTCGCGGGCTGGGAGTCGAGGCCGCGCAGCTTCTCGCGCGCCCGGGCCGACCTCGGGCGCGGCTCTGCCCCGTCCTCGGTCACGGCCTGCCGCCTCCCGGCAGCCTCCTCACGAGGCGCCCGACGCCGGCGGCGGTCTCCTGAAGCGGCTCGACCGCGAGGTGCAGCCTGCCGACCCCGTCGCCAAGGTCCGAGAGCGTCGCCAGCAGCTGGTCGATCAGCGTCTCCAGCCGGGCCAGGCCGGAGTCGAGCCCGGCCATGTTGTCCGGCAGGTCGCGCAGCGAGGTCTGCACGTCGACGAGCACCGGCATCGCGGCCTGGATCTCAGCCATCCGCCGATCCATCTCGGGCAGCACCGCCGCATCGCCCGCGATCCGCGTGAGCGCCGTCTCGAGCTCCGGGAGCACACGGGTGTACCGCGCCATCGCCGCCGTGTTGTCGGCGATCTCGGGAAGGCTCCGCAGGGCCTCGACGAGGCCCGCGACTCCGCCGAGGAGAAAGGCGACTCCCCCTGCCAGACGCCCGAGGGCGTTCGGGATGCCGAGCATGGCGCCAGTATCGCGGCTTCTGGCGGCGCTCGCCTCAACCCGGGGCACCCGGATGCCGATGCCAGCCGGGTGAGCAGCGTGAACGACCTGGTCCTCGTCCAGGGCATGAAGGACACCCGGCTGGCGCTTCGGCGCTGGAACGACCACCCCCTTCTTGTGCTCGGCCCCTGGCTCGCGCTCAGCCTGCTGACCGCCGCCGGGCTGCTGCTGGCGGTGTGGGCCGTTGCCACGCTCTCGCAGCCCGACCTGACCCCGGTCGCCCTACCCGGGCTCACGCGCCCGGTCGAGGGGACGGACTACCTGCACATCCTCTACCGGAACGCCCTGGTCCTGGCGCTCCACGCGATGGCGTGCGTGGCGGGCTTCATGGCGGGCAGCGCGCTGCCCCTCTCCGCGGCGAACCGCAGCGGCATCGACCGCTGGGTCCACGAGCAGGCCGGAAGGTTCGCGATGGCCTTCGTCCTCTGCGCCACCATCTTCTCCCTCGCAACCCAGGCCTACGGGATCGGGCGCGGCGCCGCCACACTTTCCGCCCAGCTCGACCTGTCGCCGGCGCTCCTCCTCGCCGGGCTCCTGCCCCACGCCGTCCCCGAGCTCACCGCGCTATTCCTGCCGCTGGCGGCTTGGCTCGTGGCAGCAAGGACGGGGCGCTGGGACGAGCTGCTCGCCGCGACCGCGGTCACCGTGGCGATCGCGGTGCCGGTGCTGCTGGCCAGCGCCGCGGTCGAGGTGTGGGTCTCCCCGCACCTCCTCGCGGCACTCGCGAACTGATTCGGGGGCAGAACGACGACGGGGCGGCCTGAGGCCGCCCCGTCGAAGAACTGCTGCGACGAATCGCAGGATTCAGACGACTAGCACTTCACGCTCTTCTTGACCGTCGTCGTCTTGTTGGTCTCGTCGGTGAACGCGACCTGGATGGTGCGCTTGCTGCGGGCCGCACACTTGACCGAGGACAGGATGCTGACGCTGCGGTTCTTGCCCTTGATCTTCACCTTCCGCTTCCTACCCGTGATGGTCGACGTCGTGGAGTTCACGGAGTTGTCGACGTTCGGGAGCGGGTGCGACAGGTTCGGCGGGACGTTGAACACGAGTGCCGTGCTCGATACGCCGCCGATCCTCTGCGACTTGAACGTTGCCTTGATCGCCTGAGCGACGGGGATCGGGCAGTTCGTGGGCTTCGGCTTCGCCGTGCTGCCGCCGTCGAGGCGGATGGCGAACCCGTTGCCGAGGTTGTACAGCCTCAGGT
Organism: uncultured Thermoleophilaceae bacterium; assembly: GCA_963722705.1. GTDB lineage: Bacteria > Actinomycetota > Thermoleophilia > Solirubrobacterales > Thermoleophilaceae > JAAYBF01. Next base: position 613,482 of record CAVRNY010000002.1, read on the forward strand.
TCAGGACGCAGGTGCCCTTCGCCTGGATGTTGTTGCTGGCGCCGAAGAAGTTGTTCACCTTCCCGGAACCGACCAGTGCCTTGTTGCACTTCGTGCTGAGGATCGAGGAGTTCGACTGTGCGTACGTGCACCTGGGGAACACCTTGCTCTTGCCGAAGTACTTCATGCCCTGGAAGCCGATGCTGTACCTCTTGATCGGCGAGGCGCGACCGCCGGTGCTGTCGAGGGCGGTGAATCCGAACTTCACTGCCTTGGCCTTGGGCTTCGCCGACGTGCCGGCGCCGCCGGGCGACGTCGATGCGGGCGTGACCTTGTATACGTTGGCCGCGTACGCCACGGTGGCGAACACGAGCGCGGTCACGGCGACCGCGGCGAGAGCTATCAGCTTTCGCATTTACTCCTCCTTACGAGAACTACTGGGGGGTACGTGGGACAGCGCTGGCGAAACCCAACGGGTCCAGACTGGCCAGCATAGACAGATTGGAACACCCGCTGTGGGAAAAAGTTTCGTTTGGGCCCGGAGCCCGTCGGCTCAGGCGCCGCGGCCCGACGCCCGATCGACCCCGTCGAGCAGCTCCCAGTTTCCCTTGAGCACGCGCTCGGCGACCGCGAGCAGGCGGTCGAGATCGGCGTCCGCCAGGCGCTCCTCGATCAGCTCGCGAGTCTGCTCGGCGTGCTCGTGGTCGCGCTCGGCGTGGAGCGAGAAGTACTCCGTGGCCGGGCCCTCCGCGAAGCCGTAGCGCTGCACCAGTCCGTCGAGCTTGGTGCGCGCGATCGCCGGCTGGCCGGACTCCACCGTGAACGCGGCCACCAGGTTCTCGAGCGCGCCCTGTCCCGACGTCCACGACTCCCGGCAAGCCTCGGTCTCGGCGCGCGGGGTGCGGTCGAGGTCGGCGCCCAGCGCCTCCGCAAAGTCGTCCCACACGCCCACGTGCTCGGACTCCTCGCGGGCATGCTCGGAGAGCTGCGCGCGCAGCTCGGGCTCGCAGGCGCGGGACGCGGCGTCCACGGCCTCGGCAAGCGCGATCACGGCGTGGCGGTACTCGCCGGCGTAGAAGGCCAGCTCCTCGCGCTCGAGGCTGCCCTCGCTCCAGCGCTGGTAGAAGGGGTGCTCGAGCACGTTCCAGCGCTCGCGCAGGGACTCGAGACGGGCGAAGAAGTCCACTTCCGGTTCTCCTTTGTCGGCGGCGTAGGGGCTGGCTGAGGCATCCTATCCCGCACGTGCGACCGCCCGAGGGAGCCGAGATCGCAGCACCCGAGTTCCCTCCCCGGATGGAGTGGCTCAACGTCGCCTTCCTGCGGATGGACCGGCTGCTCGGCAGCCACGCCGTGCTGATCGAGTTCTTCGACACCGCGCGGGTGAACTCGCACCGCACGCTGCCCTACGTGCAGGGCTGGCACGCGCGCTACGGCGATCGCGGGCTGCGCGTGATCGGCGTGCACTCGCCGGGCTACTCGTTCGGGCGCGAGCGGGAGGTCGTCGAGCGGGCCGTCTCGAAGCTCGGCATCGAGCACCCGGTGGTGCTCGACCCGCAGCTCGAGGTCTGGCGCCTATACGGCAACCGGGGCTGGCCGGGCCGGTACCTCTTCGACTTCCGCGGCTACCTGCGCTACATCCACTACGGAGAGGGCGATTACCTCGGCACCGAGCGGGCGATCGCCGACGCGCTCACCGAGCTCGACGAGGACTTCGAGGCGCCCGAGCCACTGGCCCCGGTGCGGCCCGAGGACGCCGAGGGCGTGCTGCTCGAGCCCCAGACCGCCGACGTGACGCTGCCCGCCGAACGGGAGCGGCTCGCGCTGGTGCGCGACTGGACAGACGGCGAGGACTACATCGAGGCGGCCGACGCCGGCGCCTCGGCCGGCGTCGAGTTCACGGCGGGCGGGGCGTGGGCGGTGCTCTCGGGGACGGTGGAGCCGGGGCTCTACGAGACGGACGGAACGGTAGTGGCGGAAGACCCCGGCCTCCGCCTCCACGGCTTCCAATTCACGCCCCAGGCTCCCTGAGCCTTCGCATCCCGTCGTCCTCGGCTCTCGGCTTGGCCCACCAGGCCTTCGAGCCTGCGTCCTAGGCCTGCTCGCCTCAGGAAGCCTGAGCCGCCAGCGCCTTCCTGATCTCCTTGGGGAGCATGAATCGGACGTCCTCCTGGACGACCTCGAACTCGGAGACGTCCTCGGTGCCGCGGTCGCGGAAGAACTGGACCAGGCGCTGGACCAGCTCCTCGGGGGCGCTCGCGCCGGAGGAGATGCCCACCACCCGCTTTCCGGCGAGCCACTCCTCCTGCACCTGCGACTCGTTGTCGATCAGGTGGGAGTCGGCCCCGTGGTCGCGCGCCACCTCCACCAGGCGGTTGGAGTTCGACGAGTTCCTCGATCCGATCACCAGCACGAGGTCGCACTCGCGGGCCATCTGGCGGACCGCCATCTGGCGGTTCGTGGTGGCGTAACAGATGTCATCCGTGCGCGGGCCCGTGATGTTGGGGAACTTCTCGCGCAGCTTGAGGATGATCGCGCGGGTCTCGTCCACCGACAGCGTCGTCTGGGAGATGAAGGCGACCCGGTCGGGATCGTCCACCTCCAGCTCGTCGACGTCGGCCTCGGTCTCGATCAGCACGATGTCGTCGGGGGCCTCGCCCATCGTGCCCTCCACCTCCTCGTGGCCCGCGTGGCCGATCAGCACGATCGTGTAGCCCTCGGCGGCGAACTTCTTCGCCTCCACGTGCACCTTGGTCACGAGCGGGCAGGTGGCGTCGATGGTCTGGAGGGAGCGGGCGCCGGCGTTGGCGTGCACGCTGGGCGCCACGCCGTGGGCGGAGAACACGACGGTCTCGCCCTCCGGCACCTCGGTCTCCTGCTCCACGAAGATCGCGCCGCGCTCGCGCAGCTGCTCGACCACGTGCTTGTTGTGCACGATCTCCTTGCGCACGTACACCGGTGGGCCGTAGAGCTCCAGGGCGCGCTCGACCGTCTGCACGGCGCGGTCGACCCCCGCGCAGTAGCCGCGCGGAGCCGCCAGCAGCAGCTTCTCGGGTGCCTCGGGCATCGCTTCAGAGTCTAGGGAGCAGCTGCAGGAGGGTCTCCCCCACCGCATCGAGGCTTCGCCGCGAGATCTGCGAGAGGTCGTCGCAGCGGCGGTGGAAGCAGCTGTACTCGAAGTCGATCAGGTCGATCGAGGGCACGCCCTGGCGGAGGAACGGGATGTGATCGTCGAGGATCCCGCCGGTGGTGCCCGCCGGGAACACGCGCGCCACCCCCGCTCTGCGCGCCGCAGCGCGCAGCTTGTCCCACAGCGCCCGGTTCGAGTACCGCTCGCGGGGGATCCGCAGCCCGCGCTCGCCCACGAAGTCGAGCAGGATCATCGCCTCCGCGTCCTTGTAGCGCGGCGCCGCGACCTTGCTCCCGCGCAGCCCGTAGCGCTCGAAGCGCTCCTCGGAGCGCCCGCGGGGCACCTCCTCCCCGTCGAACGCGACGAACACGACGGTGGGGCCCAGCCGGCGGGGCCTCACTGTCCGCGCCAGCTGGGTGAGGATGGCCACGCCCGCCGCCCCGTCGTTCGCTCCCACGAAGCCCGGGATGTCCTTGGTGTCGTAGTGCGCGCCGATCACCACACGGCGGCCGGGGTCGCGGCCGGGCACCGAGCCCACCACGTTCCGAAGGCCGCCGGGCACGGCCTGGAAGCGCCCGCCCGGCAGCGCGCGCCTGATGCGCTCGGCGAGCGTGCGCGACGCCCGCGATCCCGCCGGCCTCGGGCCCATCGCCACCTGCCGCTTCACCGAGCCGTACGCCCCCGTGGCGTTGAACCGGGCGGACTTCGCGCTCGGCGCGGCGTCGGCGTCGCCGTCGCCGTCGCCGCAGGCGGCGAGCGGCGCCGAGAGCACGACCGTGAGCAGGATCACCCGCATGACACGCATTCCCGCGGAGGTTAGGGTTCAGCCATGGCGCAGGGCCACAAGGATCGTCTGAGCGCGGTCGACGCGTCCTTCCTCCACCAGGAGCGCGAGTCGTCCCACATGCACGTCGGAGCGATCGTGCTCCTCGAGGGGCCGGCGCCGGCGCGCGAGGAGTTCTGCGAGCACATCGAGGCCCGCCTGCACCTGGTGCCGCGCTACCGGCAGAAGCTGTCATTCCCCCGCTTCGAGATGGGAAGGCCGTTCTGGATCGACGACCCGCGCTTCAACATCGACTACCACGTGCGCCACACGGCGCTCCCCTCGCCGGGCTCGATCGAGCAGCTGCGGGGCCTGGCGGGGCGGATCTTCTCCCAGCGCCTCGACCGGTCGAAGCCGCTGTGGGAGGTGTGGCTGGCGCAGGGCCTCGAGGGCGGGCGGTTCGCGCTCATCTCGAAGACACACCACGCGCTCGTGGACGGCGTGTCGGGGGTGGACATCGCGACGGTCCTGTTCGACCTCGCGGCCTCGCCCGAGGAGGCCCCGGAGGCGGAGGAGGCCTGGACGCCGGCGCCGGAGCCCTCGCAGGCCGAGCTGGTTGCCGAGGGCGTGAAGGGGCTGATCCGCACGCCGGGCCGGCTCGCGGGCGAGGCGGTGAAGGCCGTGAGCAGCCCGAACGACACGATCGGCCGCGCGCGCGAAGCCGTGGAGGGCGTGGGCGAGGTGGCGTGGGCGGGGATGAACCCGGCTCCCGATGTGCCGCTGAACGTGCCGATCGGCCCGCACCGGCGGGTGTTCTGGGCCCAGTGCGACCTGGCGGACTTCAAGGCGGTGAAGAACGGGCTCGGCGGCACGGTGAACGACGCCTTCCTGACCGTGGTCGCGGGCGGGCTCGGGCGCTGGCTGCGCGCCCGGGGCGTGCGCACCGAGGGGCTGGAGCTCCGGGGCCTCGTGCCCGTGTCGATCCGCACCGAGGATCAGCAGCACCAGCTGGGCAACCGGATCGCAGCGCTGCGCGGGCCGCTGCCCGTGTACGCCCAGGACCCGGTCGAGCGGCTGCAGATCGTGCGCGAGGCGATGCGGGGGATCAAGGAGTCCAAGCAGGCCCTGGGCGCCGAGGTGATCTCGGGGCTCGAGGACTTCGCGCCGCCCACGCTGCTCGCCATGGCGTCGCGGCTCAACTTCTCGACGCGGCTGTTCAACCTGATCGTGACCAACGTGCCCGGCCCCCAGTTCCCGCTCTACCTCATGGGCCGCGAGATGCAGGAGATCGTGCCGGTGGCCTTCCTGCCGGACAACCACGCGCTGGCCATCGCCGCGATGAGCTACAACGGCAAGCTCGACTTCGGGCTGCTCGGCGACTACGACGCCATGCCCGACCTCCAGCGCCTGGCGGGCTTCTTCGAGGAGTCGCTCGCCGAGCTGGTGGAGGCGGCGAGGAAGGCCGCGCCGCCGGCGCCGGCTTCAGAGCCGGCGGCCGGCACTCACAGCGGATGACCTAGCGCGAACGCAGGTCGAAGCGGCCGACCTCGTCGAACGGCCCGTTGAAGCTCGGGCCGACGAGGGACTGCGTCACGCACCGCAGACCCAGGCGCGCGAGGCGCGGGTCCTTGAACCGCAGAATCGAGAGGGTCCCCCTCCGGGTGATGGTCGGCGGAGGCGTGATGAAGTCGGAGCTCGGCGGCGAGCCGACGGTGACGAACATGCCTTCCCATCGCCCAGGCAGGTCGAACTGGGCCGTGACCTGCCGTCCGCCGCAGCTGGAGATGCTCATGTAGCGCTGCATCTCAGGCGGGGTCGCGCCCCACAGCCTGAACCTGGCGCTGAACGTGCCCTTGACCTCGTCGTACCTCACCGCCACGCGCCTCAGGTCGGTGGTGGAGGTTCCGCCGTCCGCGGCGGCATCCCCGAATGGGTCCGAGATGGACCCCTTCCACACCTTTGCCTCAGCGGTACCCGCGAACGCGAGCGTGCACAGAGCTGCGACGACGATAAGCGACCTCATGAATCCTGCCCTCCCATTTGCCTCCGCTCTCCGGCCCCGCGAGGCGCATCAGGTATCCGTACCCAGCCCGCCGAAGTGAATCCAGCCTAACCCGGGTTTCCCCTTCTGTCGACTTACCCGGTTTCGGCCGGCCTACGCGGGGATCCCGGGTCAGCGGCGGCGCGGTCGCAGGACCACCACGCGTACGTCCGCGCGCCGGGGCTTTGCCTCCAGATTGCCGGAGCGGTCGCGGACGCGTGTGTAGAAACGGTAGATGCCCGGGCGCAGGCGCAGCAGGGCGGAACGGCGGCGGGTGGCGGTCCTGATGCGCCGGTAGCGGCCGCGGCCGCGCTTGTAGTAGAGGTCGGAGTCGCGCACCCCGGAGGCCAGCACGCCGGGCGCCCCGGCGGCGTCCGACAGCGACCACTTCACCCTCAGCCGGGCCCGCTTGCGGCCCCGGCGCACGCGGTTGCGCCTCTTCGCGCGCGCCTTCGAGGAGGGCACGCGGCGGTCGATCCGCCGCGCGGCCTCGACGGCGCGGCCGGCGTCGATGATCCCCCATCCCAGCTCCGGTCCCCAGTCGCCGGAGCGCCGCGCGGTCTGCTTGATCACGGTGAGCTTGTCCCTCAGCGTCATAAAGGGGTTGAGGGCGGAGATCAGCCCCGCCAGGCCCGCCACCTGCGGCGCCGCCATCGAGGTGCCCTGGAGGTAGGCGTAGTGGCTCCCGTCGGCCAGCCCGCGGCGGCAGTCGCACCCGTCGAGCGGGGTCGTGCCCTCGCGCGGAGTGGAGTTCCGCGGATAGGTCGAGATCACCCCGGGCGGCCCGTTCAGGCCGTCGTCGAAGAACCCGTAGGCGGCCACCGAGATCTGCCCGCCGAAGCCGGTGCCGGCCCGTGTGTCGTCGAACTCGGCCGCCGTGACCACCAGGCCGCGGCCGGCCCCGATATCGGGCGCGTCGCCCGGCTGCAGGTCGGCCGCGGGGGAGCCCTGGTCGCCCACGTCGTCATTGGACGCCGAGGCCACGAGCACGACGCCCCGCGCCACGGCGTAGTCGATCGCCAAGCCCAGCGCGGCGTTGGTGGCCCCCCCGCCGAAGCTCATGTTGATCGCGTCGGCCCCGCGATTGGTCGCCAGCCGGATGCCGTCGACGATGTCCTCGTCGCGGATCGCCCCGGTCACCGGGTTCAGCCCGAGCTTCACCACCGCCAGGCGGCACCCGAAGCCCGCGCCGGCCACGCCGATCCCGTTGTCGGTTGCCGCGCACGCCAGCCCGCCCGTGTGCGAGCCGTGCCCGTCGGAGTCGCTCAGCGGCGCCTGGGCGCCCACGCCGTCCGCGGTGGCGATCTTGCCGGCCAGCTCGGGGTTGCCGACGTCTGCGCCCGTGTCGAGCACCGCCACGATTGCGCCCGAGCCGGTGGCGAAGTCCCACGCCCGCGGGAATCCCTGCCGGGCGAGCGCCCACTGGATCGGGGTGCCGCCGGGGACGCCGGTCGTGAACTCGGTCTCGGGAGTCGACAGGGCGGGGTCGTTCGGCACGCGGCGAAGGTCGCGCTCCCACTCAACCGACACGCTGCGCACCGCGCGGTCGCGCCGCAGCCTGGCGATGGCGGCTGTGGAGCCCCGCACGGTCGCGATCCGCAGCTGCGGCACTCCGCGCCCCGCCCGGCGGGTGCCGGTGCGTGCGAGCACCGCGCTCAACGCCGCGCTCGAGCGCGCGGTGGAGGCCTGTTCGAACGCGACGAGGTAGCGGCCGGTCGGGCGCGCCGCCTCGGCGGGCGCCGAGGCGAGCACGAGCATGAGCAGGGCGGCCGCCACCGCGGCGTAGCGCCGCGGCGAGCGCTGGAGGAGTGCGTCGGCGCCCATCTCCCGTATTTGAACACGGCCGGGCCGCCGGCGTCGCGGTCCCGATAGGCTCGGCGCCAGGAGAGATGCGCGACGACGCACGCAATCCCCGCGTGCTCGCGATCGACGCGGGCGGCACGATGACCGACACGTTCATCGTGGACGACGCGGGCGGGTTCGTGGTCGGCAAGGCGCAGACCACGCCCGACGACGAGTCCGTCGGGTTCATGCGCTCGGCCGAGGACGCGCTCGGGCAGTGGGACTCGGACCCGCCCTCGGAGTTCCCGCGCATCGTGTCCGGCATCTACAGCGGCACGGCGATGCTCAACCGGCTGCTGGCGCGCAAGGGGCGCCGCATCGGGGCGATCGTGACCGCCGGGCAGGAGGACTACCTCAAGTTCGAGCGCGGCATCCAGACCTACCTCGGCTACTCCTACTCGGACCGCCTGCACATCGCCACGCACCATCACAACGAGCCGCTGGTGCCCCGCGACCGGATGAAGGGGGTGCGCGGGCGGATCGACGTGATGGGCCAGGAGGTGCTCCCGCTGCGCGAGGTGGAGGTGCGCACGGCCGCCGCCGAGCTGCTCGACGACGACGTGGAGGGCATCGTGGTGTCGCTGCTCTTCTCCTACCGCAACGCCGAGCACGAGATCCGCGTCGGGGAGATCCTCGAGGAGGAGATGAACGGGCGGCGGGTGCCCGTCTACCTCTCGAGCGAGCTCTACCCCATGCGCCGCGACCTGCCCCGGCTCAACTCCACACTGATCGAGGCCTACGCGGCCGAGCCCTCGCGCGGCACGCTCCAGAAGGTGCGCGACGTGACCAAGGAGAACGGCGCGGGCTTCGAGCTGCGCGCGATGGCGGCGCACGGCGGGACCGTGTCGATCGAGGCCACCGAGCTTGCGCGCACGCTGGTGTCCGGCCCCATTGGCGGGGTGGTCGGAGGGCAGGCGCTGGCCGAGCGCATGCAGCTCGCGAACGTGCTGTGCACGGACATCGGCGGCACGAGCTTCGACATCGCGCTGATCACCGACGGCCGCTTCGAGATCACCCCCACGCCGGACATCGCGCGCTTCGTGCTGAACATGCCGCTGGTGAAGATCGACTCGATCGGCGCCGGCACCGGCTCGTTCGTGCGCATCAACCCCAACTCCAACCGGCCCGAGCTCGGCCCCGACTCCGCCGGGTCGGACATCGGCGTGTGCTGGCCCGAGGGCGGCCTCGACACCGTCTCCGTGACCGACCTGAACGTGGTGCTCGGGCGCCTCAACGCGGACTACTTCCTCGGTGGCGACGTGGACCTCGATCCCGAGCGCGCCCGCCACGAGGTGGAGCGCCAGGTGGCGCAGCCGCTCGGCCTCTCGGTGGAGGACGCCGCGGCCGGAGTGATCGGGTTGTTCGAGGAGACGCTCAAGAACGAGGCGGTGGGCCGCATCCTCGGCAAGGGCTACTCGCCGACCGACTACGCACTGCTCTGCTACGGCGGCGGCGGGCCGCTGCACGTGGCCGGCTACACCGCCGGCGTCCCCTACCGGGACGTGCTCGTGCCCGCGTGGGCCGCGGGCTTCTCGGCGTTCGGCTGCGCGTGCGCGGACTTCGAGTACCGCTACGACCAGACGATCGACATGCCGATCGCCCCGACCGCCGACGAGATGGAGAAGGCCGGGATCGGCGTGATGGTCACCGGCGCCTGGCTCGGGTTGCAGGAGCGGGTGGCCGCGGAGTTCGCCAAGTCCGGCATCGACTCCGCCGGCATCGAGTACACCCACGCGGTGCGGATGCAGTACTACGGCCAGCTGAACGACATCGAGATCGTCTCCCCCCGCCTCGAGCTGGAGGAGGGGGAGCACGTGGACGAGCTGATCGCCGAGTTCGAGGACGCGTACTCCAAGGTCTACGCGCGGTCGGCGAGCTCGCCGGAGCTGGGGTATCTGGTTACGCAGGCGATCGTCCTGGGCGCCGTCGGTGTTGAAAAGCCGGCACTGCCTGAACTTCCGGAGTCGTCAGTCGTCAGTCCTCAGTCGTCAGGGTCCAGGGATGTGTGGTGGTCGGATGGCTTCGCCGCGACCGACATCGTCACTCTCGAGGAGGTTCAGGCCGGTCAGGTGGTCGAGGGACCTGCGATTCTCGAGTCGCCCGCCACTACTTTTGCCGTGCCGCCGGGTCGTAGGGCCAAGCTCGACACCAATCAGATCTTCCATTTGGAGGCCTCGTGAAGAAGCTCTCTCCGCTCGTCGTCGCCCTCGCCCTCGCCGCCCCGTCCGCCGCCGCGGCCGCGCCTCCCAACCCGTTCGGCCACACGTGCACCCCGAGGAGCGGGGTCCTCTTCTGCCCCACCGCCAACGACGCCCAGCGGATACCGAGCTGGGACGGCGTGCCGCTCGACGTGGACGTGACCCTGCCGGCCACGGGCAACGGGCCGTTCCCGGTGATCGTGATGCTCCACGGCTTCGGCGGCAGCAAGACGAACTTCGAGTCGGCCACCGCCGCGGGAGACGGCGGCACCACCTACCTCTACAACAACGTCGCCTACGCACGCCGCGGCTACGCGGTCGTGAACTACTCCGCGCGCGGCTTCGGGCGCTCCTGCGGCATCCTCGCCTCGCGCGCCTCCACGGCCTGCTCGCGCGGGTGGTTGCACCTCGGTGACCAGCGCTACGAGGCCCGCGACACCCAGCACCTGCTCGGCCTGCTCGTGGACCAGCGGGTGGCCGAGGCGAACGCCATCGGGGTCACCGGCATCTCCTACGGCGGCGGGCAGACGCAGAACCTCGCCCGCCTGCGCGACCGGGTGCGACTGCCTGGCGGCGGCTTCCAGCCGTGGCGCAGCCCCGCCGGCACCCCGCTGGAGATCAACGCGGCCTGGTCGCGCTGGGGCTGGTCGGACCTCACCAACGCGCTGACGCCCAACGGGCGCTTTCTCGACTTCCGCGGCTTTCGCGCCAACCAGAGCCGCAATCCCATCGGGGTGCCGAAGAAGAGCTACATCGATGGCCTGTTCCTACTGGCGACCCTCACCGGCTACGTCGCGCCCACCGGCACGCCCACGGCAGATCTGCGGGGCTGGAAGGCGGAGGTCGACCGCGGTGAGCCCGTCAGGCCGGCTGGGGTGGCCGTCGCGCGCGAGCTGTCCACCTATCACAGCTCGATCGGGCTCGACGGCGTGACCGCGCCGCTGCTGCTGCAGAGCGGCTGGACGGACGATCTCTTCCCCGTCGGGGAGTCGCTGCGCGTGTACGAGACGTTCCGGCGCTCGCGCCCCGCCCGCGTGGCGCTACAGCTGGGCGACCTCGGGCACAGCCGCGGGTCGAACAAGCGCAACGCCGACCGGGTGTTCAACGAGCAGGGCGCCCGCTTCTTCGACTCCTACCTCAAGCCGATCGGCACGCGCCCCGCCCACAACAGCGTGACCGCCTTCCTCCAGACCTGCCCCAAGGGCCGCAACGCCACCGGCCCGATCCGGGCGCGGAGCTGGGCGCGGCTGCACCCGGGCGCCTTCCGGCTCGGGGGCGGCACGCGGCGGATCCGCTCGACCGCCGGCAGCGAGAGCGTGGCCAAGGCGTTCGACAAGAACCTCGAGGGCGACGCCTGCACGACGGTGCGCAGCCAGCGCTCCCGTGGCACGGCGGTCTACGAGCAGCGGGTCCGGCGCAGCTTCACCATGCTCGGGCTGCCCACGATCAGGGCCACGCTGCGCACGACGGGCCGCGACGGCCTGATCGCCGGCCGGCTGTGGGACGTGTTCAGGGGACGCCAGCGGCTGATCTCACGGGGGGTCTACCGCCTGCGGACGAACCAGCGCGGGCGGGTGACCTTCCAGCTGAACGGAAACGGGTGGCGCTTCGCCCGCGGCCACCGAGTGAAGCTCGAGCTGCTCGGGCGCGACCCGAACGCCTACCGCACGAGCAACAACCGCTTCTCGGTGAGGGTCTCGAGCCTGGTCGCAGAGCTGCCCACGCGCGAGCGGCCGAGCCGCAGGCTCGGGCTCGTGAAGCCGACCCTGAACAGGTAGGAGGAGCCATGGCGATCGTCGACGCAACCCGGGAGCTCGAGCGCCGCGAGACGAAGCCGATCGGCTGGGACGGCCGGCGCCTGGACGAGATGCTCGCGGAGTCGGACCGCCTGTTCTCCGACACCGGCCACTACTGGGGGCTCGAGCAGCTCGAGATGATGGAGTCGGACCCGATCGGCTACGAGAAGCTGTTCTCGCGGCTGCGCGGCGGGCTCGTGTCCGCGCGCGAGACGGCGCTCAACATCTCGGCCTCCCCGATCGTGCGCGAGCTGGGCGAGCTGTGCTTCGCGCTCTACACCCCCGAGGGCGACTCGATCGCGCTGTCCACGGGGATCATCGTCCACGTCCACACCATGTCCGACGCCATCAAGTACATGGTGCGGAACGCCTACGAGGACAACCCCCAGATCCGGCCGGGCGACATCTTCGCCAACAACGACCCGGTGATCGGGGACGTGCACAACGCCGACGTCCAGACGTTCGTGCCGATCTTCTGGGAGGACGAGCTGGTGGCCTGGGCGGGCGGCGTGACCCACGTGCTGGACATCGGCGCCTCCACTCCCGGCGGCGTGCCCGTGGGGCCCACCAACCGGCTCGACGACGGCATCGACCTCCCGTGCATGAAGATCGGCGAGGGCGACGAGCTGGCCCAGTGGCACCTCACCCGGTGCGAGAAGCAGACCCGCGCTCCGATGTACTACCTGCTCGACGAGAAGACGCGGCTGGCGGGCTGCCACATGGTGCGCGAGTCGGTGGAGCGCGTGATCCTCGAGGAGGGCATCGACCGCTTCAAGGGCTTCACCCGCGAGGTGATCGAGGAGGGGCGGCGCTCGTTCAAGTCGCGCATCCGCGAGATGACCGTGCCCGGCCGCTACCGCTCGCCGTCGTTCTGGGAGATCAGCTTCGCCGACAAGGAGCAGCTGCCGGCGCGCGCGCGTGTGGACACCTGCATGCACTCGTCGTTCGAGGTCCGGATCGGCGGCGACGGCGAGTACACGCTCGACATGGACGGCACGAGCTCGTGGGGATATCACTCGATGAACTGCACGCCGTCGGGGATGCAGGGGGCGATCTGGGTGATGTTCACCCAGACGCTGATCTGCTCCGACAAGGTGAACGACGGCGCGTACCTCGCGGTGGAGACGAACTTCCCCGAGGGGTCGATCGCGAACCTGGGCCAGGCCGAGGGCTCCACCGGCATCGCGTGGGCGTTCCTCCAGCCCGCCTTCACCGGCTACCCGCGCACCCTCTCGCGGGCGCTCCAGGCACGCGGCTTCGTCGAGGAGGTGATCGGGGCCTACTCCGTGTCGGGCAACGTCCAGCAGGGCGGTGGGATCGACCAGTACGGCAACTCGAGCGCGATCATGAACTTCGAGGTGGCCGCCCAGGGGATGGGCGCGAAGTACGTGCTGGACGGCACGGACACCTGCGCGGCCATGTTCAACCCCGAGGGCGACATGGGCGACGTGGAGATGTGGGAGCTGATCTCGCCGTTCGTGTACCTGTCGCGGAAGGCGAAGGCCTCCTCGGCCGGGCCGGGACGGCACCGCGGGGGCTCGAGCTACGAGTCGCTCTTCATGGTGTGGAACACGCCGTTCTGGGAGCTGCAGAACCTGGGCACCAACAAGCTCTTCTCGGCCTCGGGGCTGTTCGGCGGCTACCCCGGCAGCTGCGCGTACATCCACAACGTGCACGGCGCCGACCTGATCGAGCGGGCCCACCGCGGCGAGTCCTACCCGATCGCGGACGGCGACTTCGAGAACCCCGCGCTGATGGAGATCGCCGGCGAGCGCGAGCTGAAGCTCGACGCCTTCACCACGCTCTCGCCGTTCGAGAACGGCGACCTCTACCTGTCGGTGATGAAGGGCGGCGCCGGGCTCGGAGACCCGCTCCTGCGACCCGTCGAGGACGTGGAGGCCGACGTGCGCGACGAGCACCTGCTGCCCCGCTTCGCGGAGTCGGTGTACGCGGTGTCGGACCGCGAGGCGGCCAGGAAGCGCCGGCTCGAGCGCGCCGAGCCCGTCTCCGAGTGGTGGAAGCGAGCCCGCGAGCGGGTGATCGCCCAGGACGTGGTCGAGCCCCAGCAGCGCATGTACGCCGAGTCCTTCCGGCTGTCGCCGAAGTTCGCGGCGGAGTTCCGGGGGTTCTGGGATCTCGAGGAAACCTTCGACTGGCGGGCCGTGACGCCCACTGTTGTCGCTGAGCGGGCTGCTCCTGGGAAGGTGACGCCGGCTCAGGCGGTTGAGGCGTTCCTTGCGCAGTCGACAGTCGACAGTCGACAGTCGACAGGAACTGCGGAGGGATCGGCCGTTTCGCGGTCCCTGGAGAAGGAGACTCTTGGCGATCTGGTTGACGAGAAGTTGTCGCGACGGGCTGTGAAGGACATTCAGTCGGGCTACAAGGATCCGGATCGGTTCGACAAGTGGGTTGCGGTGCTTCAGGAGCGGGTCCCTTGGGATGACCCGATCGTCCTGCCCTGCGGCGAGGGGCTCAACATCGTGCGGCGGGCGGAGGACTCGGCGCTCGTGATCCGGTGCGACTGCGGGCATGACTTCTGCGGCCACACGGAGAACTGGAAGATGCATGCGTCGGTGTTCGTCCGCGACACCGACGAGCTGCTCGAGGAGGTGTTCCCGCGGATGGGCCACTGCGACCCGGCGTGGCAGGAGCTGCGCGAGTTCTACTGCCCGGCCTGCGCCCGGCAGCTCGAGGTGGAGGCGGTGGCCCCGTGCTACCCCGTCGTGCACGAGTTCCTGCCGGACGTCGAGGGGTTCTACCGGGGCTGGCTCGGGCGCGAGGTGCCCTGACGCCCCGGTGACGACGGCCGGCGAAGGCCCGCCAGAGCGGGCCTTCGCCTCCTCGGAGCTCAGTTGCCCGAGATTGCCGCTGCGGTTCGGCTTTCGTCCGGTCCACCTGTGCTCGGCGTGGAGCCTTTCCCGATCGCCGCTGCGGTGCTGCTCTCGCTCGGGCCGGCTGCCGGGCGGCTTCCTACGGCCGCGGCGACATTGGACTCCTCCGGTCCGCCGTCGGGGCGCACGCTGGGCGTCACCCCGGCGGGCGTGCTCACGGAGGTCGCGGATCCGTCGTCGTTCGTGGCGAGAACCACGACCGCGATTGTCAGTCCCGCGATGGCGATCATCGCGATGGCGAGGAGCGCCCGCAGGTGGGTGTAGTGCGAGCGGAGAACGACCGCCGGGTGCTGTCTGGGGACGGTCTGGGCCATGTTGCCTCCTTTTGTTTCCGGCAAGCGTGCGTGAGCGCGGTTGCAGGTCGCCAACAGCGACTGGCCGGGGCTGTGCGGCTGCTGTACGGTGGCCATTCCGGCCCCGCCTCGCCCAAACTGGCATGGACTTCCGCATCCTTGGCCCGCTTGAGGTCCTCGACGAGGGCCGGGCGGTCACGCTGGGCGGGAGCAAGCAGCGCGCACTGTTGGCCCTGTTGCTCCTGCATGCCAACGAAACGCTGAGCACCGACCGGCTGATCGACGAGCTGTGGGGAGAGCATCCGCCGGCGAGCGCCGAAAAGGCGGTGCAGGTGCGCATCTCCCGCCTGCGCAGGGCGCTTGCCGGCGGGAACGGCCAGTCTGCCGGCGTGGTCGTGACCCGTGATCGCGGCTATGAGCTGACGCTCGATCCCGAGCGCCTCGACGCGCACCGCTTCGAGCGGCTGGTCGCCGAGGCAAGGAGCGAGCTCTCCGCTGGCCGCCTCGAGCGTGGCGCCACGGCGTTCGAGCGGGCGGTTTCGCTCTGGCGAGGGGAGCCACTCGTGGAGCTGGCCGCCGAGCATCTCGGGCAGCGAGAGATACGCCGTCTCGCCGATCTTCATATCGCCGCGATGGAGGAGCTGGTCGAGACCAAGCTGGCCCTCGGTCGCCATGCCGAGGTCGTGGGGAAGCTCGAGGCCCTGATCGCCGAATACCCCTACAGAGAGGGCCTGCGCGGCCAGCTGATGCTCGCCCTCTACCGCTCGGATCGCCAGGCTGAGGCGCTGCAGGCCTACCAGGAAGCCCGCAGGACGCTGGTCGACGGTCTGGGGGTCGAGCCTGGAGAACCCCTCCGGACGCTCGAGCGGGCGATTCTGGCTCAGGACCCGGAGCTTCACCTGACGGTCCCGGAGGCCGGGCCGTCTCGGGGGCGCACCCTGAACTTTCCTCGCGCGGACGGAAATCCCCTGCTCGAACGCGAGCAGGAGCTGGACGAGCTGCGCTCGGCGTGGGAGCAGGCTCTCTCGGGGCATGGCCGTCTCGTGGTCGTCGAGGGCGCCGCCGGCACGGGTAAGAGCGCGCTCCTCGCCGCCGCCACCGAGGTGGCGAGTGCCGCGGGCTTGCGCGTGCTGGGCGCGCGCGGCAGCGAGCTGGAGCGCGGCCTCGGGTTCGGCGCCGTGCGCCAGCTGTTCGAGACGGTCGTGACCCAGGCCGCGCCGGCCGAACGGGAGAAGTTGCTCGCGGGCGCCGCCGCGCCGGCGGAATGGGTGCTCGCGCCGGACCTCCAGGACGACGCTTCGCGGGCGGGCGCCCAGGCCGGCTTCGCGGCGCTGCACGGGATCTACTGGCTGGCCTCCAACCTCTCTGTGTCGACTCCGCTGCTGCTCGCCGTGGACGACCTGCACTGGGTCGACGGCTCGTCGGCGCGCGCACTCGTCTACCTGGCGCGGCGGATCTCCCAAATGCCAATTGCGCTGGTCGTGGCGCTGCGTCCCGACGAGCCGGGCACGCCGGTGCAGCTGCTCGACGAACTGCGTGCCGAGCCCGACGCCGGGCGAATCGGGCTGCGGCCGCTGCGGTCCGAGTCGGCGGCCGCGATCGTGCGCGCGTCGTTCCCGGACGCCGACGACCCTCTCTGCCGTGCCTGCTTCGACGCCAGCGCGGGGAACCCGTTCTACCTGCGCGAGCTGATCCGCGCGATCGTGGTCGACGGCCTCGACGGCGATGCCGCCGCGGCGGTGCGGGACGCGTCGATACCGGCCGTCGCCGACCGGGTCGGGCGACGGATCTCCCGCGTCGGAAACGAGGCTGTGGCGCTCGCCAGGGCGATGGCGGTGCTCGACGACGGCGGCCGGCTGGCGGACGCAGCCGCGCTCGCCGGACTGGACGAGGATGCAGCGGCGAGCGCAGCGAGCGCCATGAAGCGGATCGAGGTTCTCGACCGTGAGGATCCCTTCGCGTTCGTGCACCCTCTCGTGCGCCGGTCGGTGTACGACGCGCTGTCGGTCACCGAACGCGACGCGGCGCACCGCGCAGCCGCCGTCCGGCTGCGCGCCGGCGGGGCGTCGGCAGAGGCCGTCGCGGCCAACCTGGCGGCGGTGCGTCCGGAGGGCTCCGCTTCGGTTGCCGCCGCGTTGCGCGAGGCAGCGAACGAGGCGAAGGCCCGCGCCGCGCCGGAGGCGGCGATCGGCTGGCTGCGCCGCGCGCTCGACGAGGACGCCACCGAGCCGTTGCGGGCGCTCCTGCTGCACGAGCTGGGGCAGGTGGAGCTGCTCAGCCGTGACCCGGCCGCGATCGAACACCTCCGGCAGGCGCACGAGCTCGCGGCGGAGCCCGTGCTCCGGGCCCGAATCGCGCTCGACCGGGGGGAGATCCTCTTTGCGGCCGGGCAATGGGAGGCCGGCGTCGCAGCCGTATCGGACGCACTCGACGACCTGGGCGACCGCGATCCCGAGCTCGCGGTGGATCTTGAGACCCTCCGGGCCATGGCGAGGGTGTTCGACCCGCGGCTGGTCGCCGCCTTCGATCGCGATCGCGAGCGCCTGCTGGGGATCGCGGCGGGCGAGAGCTGGGGCGCGCGAGCGCTGTCCGTGCTGCTCGCGTCCAATGCGGCCGCGCGCGGCGAGGGCGTCGACCAGGTGCGGCCGCTGGTCGAGCAGGGGATCCGCGGCGGGCGGCTACTGGCCGAGCGCGGCGCCGGAGGCTGGGCAGCGTCTCACGCCCCGATTGCCCTGCTCTGGATCGAGGAGGACGACCGTGCCCTGGAGGTCGTGGAGGAGATTGCGACGGAGGCGCGGCGCTCGGGGGCACTGATCGGCGGCGTTACGGCCATGATCATCCGCAGCGTGATGCACGTCCGGCGGGGCGAGTTGACCGCGGCCGAGATCGATCTGCGGACGGCCTTGGATACGGGCATGCATCGGGAGATGCCCCTGATTCTCAACGGCTCCCTGGTGTTCCTGAACGACCTGCTGCTGGAGCGCCCGTCGCTCGAAGACGTCGCCGCCCTGGTCGAGGCCACAGAGCTCGATCGCGCTTTCCTCGCCACCACCACGGGCGCGATGCTGCTCGAGACCCGCGGCCGGCTGCGACTGGCCCGCGGTGAGCGGGAGAGCGCCGTCGCCGACCTGCGGGCGTGCGCCGTAACGAACAGAACGCTGCGGTTCGGCCCAACCTACTCCCCGTGGCGATCGGCGCTCGCACTGGCGCTGCCGTCCGATGCGCGCGATGAGGCGCTCGCGCTCGCCGACGAGGAAGTGGCCCTGGCCGCGGCGACCGGTCTGGCCCGGCCGCAGGGCGTCGCGATGCGCACTGCGGGCGTCCTCAGGGGAGGCGACGACGGGCTCCGCTGCCTGCGTGAATCCATCGCGATGCTGGAGGGCTCGTCGGCCCGCCTCGAGCACGCCCGCTCGCTCGTCGAGCTCGGCGCCGCTCTGCGCCGCCGAGGACAGCGCGCGGAGGCGCGCGAACCGCTCGCCGCGGGTATGGAACTCGCGCACCGCTGTGGGGCCGAGCGCCTCGTCGCCCATAGCCACGAGGAGCTTCGGGCAGCGGGTGCGCGCCCACGGCGCTTCGACCGCACCGGGGTCGAAGCCCTGACCGCCAGCGAAGGGCGAGTCGTGCGCCTGGTGGCCGAAGGCCGTTCCAACTCCGAGGTCGCCCAGGAGTTGTTCGTGAGCCTGAAGACAGTCGAGACGCACCTCTCTCACGCCTACGCAAAGCTCGGCTTGTCCGGCGCCGGCGCGCGCCGACTGCTCGCCGCGGCGCTCGGGAAGACCTCCGACATCGGGTAGCGTCCCGCGATGGCCCCAGTGGAGGTGTCCTGATGGACCTAGCCCTGTTCGCGATCGGGCGCGACCGGCCCGGAGTGGTTGCCGCAGTGACGGGCGTCCTGCTCGAGCACGGCGTGAACGTGGGGGACACGCAGATGGGGATCCTCGGCGGCCACTTCTCGATGATGCTGATCCTCGAGGCGGGCGACCACGAGGAGGAGCAGCTGCGAACGGACCTCGAGGAGGTGGCCCGCCGCCTCGAGCTCGAGGCGCTGGCACTGCGCCCCGTCGACCACCTCTCGGGCCATCAGAACGAGCCGTCGCACATCGTGACCGTCTACGGCGCGGACCACCCCGGCATCGTCCACGCGACGGCGATGGCGCTCGCGGATCGCGACTGGGGCATCACCGACCTCAACACCCGGTTGGTCGGCGAGGGAGAGCAGTCGCTCTACGCGCTGATGATGGAGGTGGCGGTGCCGCCGGGCGAGGCCGGGGACCTGGAGGGCGCCATGGAAGCCGTGGCCGGCGAGGAGGGCGTGGAGGTCACCGTGCGCGAGCTCGAAGACGACGAGCTGTAGGAACCACCGTGGCCGTCCGGCCGGTTCTCCGCTTCCCCCACCCCGCCCTCAAGCTCACCGCCCGCTCCCTGGGCGAGGAGGATGGCGCCGAGGCCGCCCGCGTGGCGGGCGACCTCCTCGACACGATGCGCTCGTTCCCCGGCTGCGTCGGGATCGCCGCTCCGCAGCTCGACGAGATGGTGCGGATCGTGGTGGTGGACGTGACCGACCATCCGAAGGCCGAGGTCCAGCACGGGCTGCTCGAGCTCGTGAACCCGCGGATCGTCGGAGCCGAGGGCGGCGTGGTTGCGCGCGAGGGCTGCCTGTCGATCCCCGACCTGACGGCGAACGTGCGCCGCTCGGAGCGGATCAGGGTGGTGGCGCGGCTACCGGACTGGTCGGAGCTGGAGATCGAGACGGAGGGGTTCGAGGCCCGCTGCCTGCTGCATGAGATGGATCATCTGGATGGGCTGCTGTTCTTGGATCGGGTTGATTCGATGGCGAGGGATGTGTTCAGGCGTAAGAGGTACCGCTAGCGGTTTGGTTGCTAGTTGCTGGTTGCTAGTTGCTAGGGCTGTGCTCCGGGGCCAGCTTGCGGGCCAGGTCCAGGGTTTCTTCGTCTAGCTCTCCTGGTTCCAGGCCGTGGCGGTCTTCGTATTCGCTCAGGAGGGCTTCTCTGGTCTGCTGCCAAGTGGCGTTCGTTTCGGTGGCGATGCTCCCGGTGGCTTCGGGGCGCCAGGTGAGGTTCAGGGCTTTGTAGACGGGGGTCAGGACTTCGTTTATGCGGTCGGCGCCGTCGACGACTATCACGGTGCCCACGAAGGCGCCGCCGGCGATCACGCGCTGGCCCACGCCCATCAGCTTGGCCTTGCCGCGCGCGTTCACGCTGTGCGCTCCGGGGCAGTACTCGCCGGGGATCTCGCCCACCCGGGCGTCGATCCCCAGGCGGCGGAAGGCGGCGGCGACCAGGTCCGCGGTCGCCTCGAAGCGCTCGTCGATGCGCGAGCGGGGATCGGCGTGGGGCACGGCGTGACCGAACGACAGCGTGTGCTCGTGGAAGACGCACGCGCGGCCGCCCGCCAGCCGCTGGACCGCCTCGTAGCCCGCAGCGCGGGCCGCCCGCACCGCCTCGGGATAGCCGGGCGCCACCACGTCCCGCTTGCCGAACGCGACCATCGAGCCCGGCCGGGCGATCCGGAGCGTCTCGGGCAGCTCGCCGCCCGCCACGCGCAGCATCAGCGCGCGCGACACCGCCGTGTCGAGCGCCGGATCGTCCGGGAAGGACGCGTCGATCAGCCGAATTGGCAAGACTGAGGCTCCATGAGCATCACCGATGACCTGTTGCGCAACAACGAGCAGTATGCGGAGGGCTTCGACCTGGCGGGCATGGCGGCCGCCCCGTCCAAGAAGGTGGCCATCGTGTCCTGCATGGACGCCCGCATCAACGTCTACAGCATTCTCGGGCTCGCGGAGGGCGACGCGCACGTGATCCGCAACGCCGGGGGCGTGATCACCGACGACGAGATCCGCTCGATCTCCATCTCCCAGCACGAGCTGGGCACCGAGGAGGTCATGGTGATCCAGCACACCGCCTGCGGGCTGCTGAGCATCCGCGACGAGGAATTCCTCGACGCGCGCGAGCAGAGCACCGGAATCCGGCCCGAGTGGAGCACCGAGGCCTTCAGCGACCTCGAGGCCAACGTGCGCGAGTCGGTCGCCCAGCTGAAGGCGAACCCCTTCATCCCGCGGAAGGAGTCCATCCGCGGGTTCGTCTACGACGTCGAAACGGGAAAGCTGCGCGAGGTCAGCTGAGCGGCGGCACCGGCTCGGCGGTGGCCGCGCTGCGCCACGCACCCTTGCCGTCGAGCTTGGCCTCCGCGAGCGCCAGGTCGGCGCGGTCGATCAGCTCGCTCGCGTTCACCGCCTGGGTCGGGTAGACGGCCCAGCCCGCGCTGGCGCCGAGCTCGAAGCCCTCGAGCGCCAGGCCCTCGTCGGCGCGGCGGATGCACTCGAACAGGCGGTCGGCGAGGCGGCGCATGCCGCTCTCGGTCACCCCCGTCGCGAGGATCGCGAACTCGTCGCCCCCGAGCCTGGCCACCATGTCGTTGCCCCGCGCCGCGTCGCGAAGAGCGTGCGCCGCGGCGACGAGCACCCGATCGCCCCCCGTGTGCCCGAACATCGTGTTGGCGCACTTGAAGTCGTCGAGGTCCACGAGCAGGACCCCGGTTGCGTCGCCCGCCCGGTTCCCGGCCACGACAGCGTCGAGGGCGGCCTCGAATGCGCGGCGGTTGGACACGCCGGTGAGATCGTCGGTCAGCGAGAGCACCAGCGACTCCTCCCGCAGGCGGACCGTGAGCGACTTGGAGGCCGCGATGAAGCCGCCGAGCACGAGGTAGGTCGGCCAGATCACGAGCAGCTCGGAGAGGAACCCCGAGTCCGCCACCCCACTCTCGTAGAACACCGGCAGCGCGTGGACGACCATCGCCAGCACGACGTAGACCGCCGCCTCCCGCACGGGGTAGAAGTAGCAGCAGTAGAAGACCATGAAGAAGAGGTAGAAGCGCGCCGGTGAGGTGGAGCCGCCCGTCTCCGCCATCACGATGGCCGTGATCGGCAGGCCCATGAACGACGACAGGTGGGACACGATGGGCGGGACCCGGTCCCACCGCACGACCGTGAGCCCGGCGATGCCCCACACCGCACCCGCAAGCGCCACGGCCACGAGCACTTCGGTGTTGCGCACCGGCACGCCCGGCATCACGGGCAGCAGCAGCGCCGTGGCCGCGCCCGTGAGGTAGAGCGCCGCGGCCAGCCGCCCGGCCATCAGCCTCTCCTCGGGAATGTGAAGCGCGCGCATCGTTTCCTCCTCCGCCGGTATCGACGCGCGCGAGGGGGCCTTGAGTCCCCGAAGAGGGATTGCGTCAGTAACCGAGCGCGAACTTCGCGTCTTCGGACATCAGATCAGGCGTCCAGGCGGGCGTGAAGATCATCTTGGGATAGACCTTGGCCACTCCGGGGAGGTCGCCGACGAACTCCTCCATCTGCTCGGAGACCTGGGGGCCGATCGGGCAGCCCGGTGAGGTGAGGGTGAAGGTGATGAAGACCTCCTCGCCCTCCACCGCGATGTCGTAGACCAGCCCGAGCTCCACGAAGTCGAGCCCCAGCTCGGGGTCGATCACGTTCTCGAGCGCCTCCTGGACGTCGTCGACGGTGATATCGGTCATAGGTCCATGTTAGTGCGCGGGTAGGGTTCGGTGGATGCCTCTTCTCGCCCTTCTGGCGCTTTTCATCCTGCTGCCCCTGGCCGAGCTGTACCTGATCTTCAAGGTCGGCGACGCGATCGGGATCGTGCCCACGATCCTGCTCCTGGCGATCGACTCGGTCGTGGGATCCGTGCTCCTGCGGTCCCAGGGACGAGCCGTCTGGAGGCGCTTCAACGAGGCTCTCGCTGCCGGGCGGATGCCCCACCGCGAGGTTCAGCACGGGGTGGCCGTGATCTTCGGCGGCGCGTTCCTGATCACGCCCGGCTTCATCACGGACCTCGTGGGGCTCGCCCTGCTGCTGCCGCCGACCCGGGCGGTGCTCCTGCGCGTGGGCGGCAGGGTGATCGCGCGGCGGATGACGGCCCGGATGACCGTCGTCGACGGCCGCCCGGGCCGCGACTACGACGTGGAAGGAACCGCCTCCGAGCGTCCTCCGGCCGAGCCTCCGCGCCTCGAGCGGTGAGCGAACCCGCACTCTCGCTCGCGTTCTTCGATCCGGAGCACGGGCTCTACGGCACCGCACGCTCCGGGGCGACGCTGCTGTTCGACGGCGGGCAGTCGACCGTCCTGCCCGACGGACCGGAGATCGAGCCCTCGGGCGACGGCTGGGGAGCCTCGCTCGACGGGGCCTTCGACCTGCGCCTCGACCCGGTGGCCGAAGGCGCCCGGCTCGGCGGGGTGACCGCCTACGTGTGCGAGGTCAGCGGCACCGCCCGGGGCCGAAGGTGCGGTGCCTCGGCACCCTGGGCGAGACGCACAAGGCGCCGGAGTGGGACGACCTCGACGCGCTTCGCAGCCTGTCCGCCACCTTCGACCGCGACAACGCGGTGCTCGCGCTCGCCCGCCGGCCGCGCGGGGTGCCCGGCCATGGCGCCGAGCACGTGTCGGGCTGGCTGTTGCGCGATGGCGAGCCGAAGGACGTCGAGGACGCCCGCATCTCCACCATCTACGACGGCGACGGGCGCCAGCGCAGCGCCGGGCTCGAGCTGTGGATGCCCGGGGAGGACTTCCCGCGCCGGGCGTCCGGCAGCGTGGTCGCCGGATCGTCCCTCCAGCTCGAGGGCTCGAGGTGCACGTCGCGATCTTCCGCTGGCGGATGGAGGACCGCGAGGGCGCGGGCGCCTACGAGCTCTGGGTGCGCGACGAGCCGGCGGCGGCGTGAAGCGCGCGGTGATCAGCGACTTCGGCGGCGTGCTCACCACGCCGCTCGGAAACTCGTTCGCCGCCTGGTCGCATGAGTCCGGCGTCCCGCTCGAGGCCCTCGGCGTGGCCATGGCCGCCGCCGCCGAGCGCCACGGCGAGCACCCGCTCTTCGTGCTCGAGAAGGGGCAGATCACCGAGGCCGAGTTCCTCGGCCGGCTCGATGCCGAGCTCGGCGACGGCGCGACAGCGCGCACCGGACGGCGATGCTGGACACCTACTTCGGCCATCTCGAGCGCAACCCGGGGATGATCGACTACATGCGCGGTGTCCGCGACCGTGGCCTGCGCACGGCGCTTCTCACCAACAACGTGCGCGAGTGGGAGCCGCGATGGCGCCCGATGCTGCCTGAGATCGACGAGATCTTCGAGGTCGTGATCGACTCGGCGTTCGTGGGGATGCGCAAGCCCGAGCCTGAGATCTACCTGCTCACGCTCGAGCGCCTCGGCGACGGCATCGAGGCGGCGGACTGCGTGTTCGTGGACGACATCGAGCTCAACTGCGAGGCCGCCCGCGACCTCGGCATGGCCGCGGTGACCTTCGAGACGACCGAGCAGGCCACCGCGGAGATCGAGGCGGCGCTCGGCGCCTGATCAGCCCGCGAGCAGCCGCGCGACGGTGAGCCGGACCGCCTCGCGCGCCTGGCCCACGTCGAGGCCCTGGTGCACGCGCAGGCCCTCCCAGGCCGTCCAGGCGCTCGCGGACACGAGCGCGGCGCGCAGCGCGCTCCGGTCAGCGGGCGGCCGGGCGGCGATCTCGGCGCCGAACACGCGATCCACCTCGGCACCCTTGAGCCTCCGCGCACGGGCGAGGCCCTCCGCCACCACCGCGGACTCGGGCTCGAGCATCAGCGCGCCGCGGCGCACCCCGCTCACCGTCTCGAGCAGTCGCGTGCGCTGCTCCACGAAGCGGTCGATCCGCTCCCCGAGCGGGAGGTCGAGCGGGATCTCGCTCAGCGTCGGCACGATCCGCTCCCCACTGGCGCAGCGCGACCGCCTCGAACAGCGCCTCGCGGTCCGCGAAGTGCTGGAAGACCGTGCGCTCGGAGACGCCCGCGCGCCCGGCGATCCGCTCGGCCGTGGGCTTCACGTCGCCGCCGTCGAGCAGCTCGAGCACGGCGTCCACGACCCGCCCGCGGGTGCGCTCGGCGCGGACGGTGCGGCCGTCCTCGGCCCGGATGGCGGGGTGTGCCGGCACGTCGGACGAGGGTAGGCTTTTCGCAGACCGACTGCAACTAGTGTAGGCTGATCTAGTCCGGCGGCACGGAGGCGCGCGTTGGAGGTTCAGTGACGCGTACCCGCTGTTCGGTCGCCGCTCTCGCGGCGCTTGTATCTCTCGCCGTCGCCGCGCCCGCCATGGCGGCGCCGCAGACGAAGACCTACGCTTCGACGCGGGGAAGATCGGCCCCTACCAGGTGAAGCAGGACAACTTCACGCTGGACATCCCCAAGCCTTCCGAGGACGCGTACCTCACCGCGATGGAAGTGGACCTCGTGGATGCGAACGGCACGCCGATACCGATCCAGCGCCTGATGCTCCACCACATCGTGTTCCTCAACCTCGGCACGCAGCTGGGTCGAGAAGCGCGACGGCACGTGCAACCAGTTCACCGGCCTCGACTCCCGCACCAAGCTGCCCGGGATCGGCGAGCGCTTCTACGCCATCGGAGAGGAGCGCGCCAAGCTCCGCTTCCCGCCCGGCTACGGGTACGAGATGAAGGGCAAGGACAGGTGGGCGATGACCTGGATGCTCATGAACCATCGCAACCGCAGCGACAAGGCGTTCATCCAGTACAAGGTGACCTACGACACGGCGCAGCAGAAGCCGGCCAAGCCGTACTGGCTCGACATCAAGAACTGCCTGTCGGATCCGGTGTTCGACGTCCCGGGCGGCAAGAAGCCCGGTCGACCACGCGCCGCTCGAAGAGCTGGACGGCGCCGGCCTCCGGCCGCATCGTCGCCGGCGGCGGGCACGTGCACGGCGGCGCCAAGGACCTCACGCTCAACCGCACCGACTGCACGCTCTTCGCCTCGAAGCCCACCTGGGGCCTGAAGAGCCACCCCTTCTACCGGGTCAAGCCGGTGCTGCATGAGCCGGGGCCGGTGAACATGAGCGCGTTCACGAGCGGCGAGGGCTTCTCCGTGCAGCGCGGCGAGAGGCTGCGCCTCGACGCGAACTACGACGGCGCGCTGCTGCACACGAGGGTGATGGGGATCATGGTGGTGTTCCTCGCCGAGGACTCGACCGTGCCCGCCACGAAGAGCTGCAAGCGCCCGGCCGACCTGCGCGAGTGGCGGGGAGAGGCGGGACGCTCCAGGCCCCCGCGCTTCACCGTGCCGCTCACCGGCCTGCGGTCCAACGGCGTGGCGCGCAAGATCAGCAAGCCGCCGGGAGCGCGCAGGCGCCTGAGGAGCGGCGCCGTGATCGGGGTGGGCGACCGGTTCTTCAGGCGGCCGAACGTGGCGGTGGCGTCGGGCTCGATCCTCAACTGGCGCTTCACCGGCCGGGAGCTGCACAACGTGACGGTGGCCAGCGGCCCACGCGGCTTCTCGTCCGTGCACCTGGACCAGAGCCGGACCTTCCGCAAGAGGCTGAAGACGCCGGGCACCTACAAGATCTTCTGCGGGCTGCACCCCGTCGCGATGACGCAGACGGTGAAGGTGCTGCCGAAGAAGAAGCGCCGCGGCTGACCCCGAAATAAATCGAGACGCGGGCCTTCGCGCTTGAGGAGCGCGCCTCCTCCGACCGAAGTCATTGGGGCTGCGCGGCGGGCCTCACACCTCGTGGCCTCGCTCTTTGCGCTTGGGTCCGCGTCTCTGCTTCCAATAGAGCACCGCCGGCCGTTCCCGTCAAGCAATTCGCTGAAGACCTTCTCGCTTTTTGGGCACTTTCGGCTAGGCCGCCTCCAGTGTCCGGCGGAGGTTCTCGAAGGCCGTGCCCCACCCGCCCTCGTGGGAGGCCCGCGACTCCTCGTCCCGGAGGCCGCTGTGGGTGAACCACACGGTCGTCGCCCCGTCTGACTCCTCGAAGTCGATCTCGATCAGCTGGCGCTTCGAGTCGTTGTCCCAGGTCCACGTGAACGCGAGGCGGGTCGGGGGCTCAACCTCGGTGTACTCGCCGCCCCCGCCGTACTCGACGTCCTCGTGGGGGTCGCGCATGACCACCCGCACGGTCCCTCCCACCCGCAGGTCGACCTCGGCCACGGTCGTCTCCCAGTCGTGCCCGGCGTGCCACCAGCGCCTCATCACCTCCTCGCTGGTCCACGCGTCGAACACCGCCTGGGCGGGTGCGTCGAACGTGCGCTCCATGCGGAGCACGGTCCCTTCGGTCATGCCCGTCCTCCCGATGTCATGCGGCGTGCTCGTACGCGTCGTGATAGTTCCACCACTGGTACGGCGCGGTCTGCGGGTAGCCCTCCGGAGAGTCCTCCCACTCCTCCTGGCGGCCAAGGGCCGAGATGTCCAGGTAGCTCCAGGTGCCGCCCATCGCCTCGGTGCCGCGGCTGTTCACGAAGTAGGTGCGGAAGACCTCGTCCCCCTCGCGGATGAAGGCATTCGTCCCGTGCCATTCGCCGACGCCGAAGTCCGCGTCGAACTCGTCCGTGAGCGTGTACCACGGGATGTCCCAGCCCATCTCGGCCTTCAGGCGCTGGATCTCCTCCTGCGGCGCTCGGGACACGAACACGAGGGTCACGTCGCGAGCGTTCAGGTGGGCGAGGTGCGCCACCTGGTCGGCCAGGAACGAGCAGCCGCCGCAGCCACGCTCGGGATATTCCTCCATTCCAGGGTCGAAGAAGAAGCGATAGACGATCAGCTGGCGGCGCCCGTCGAAGAGGTCGAGCAGGCCGGCAGCTCCGTCCGGGCCCTCGAAGGAGTACTCCTTGCTCACCGCCATCCGCGGCATCCTGCGGCGCTCGGCCGCCAGCGCGTCGCGCGCGCGTGTGAGCTCCTTCTCCTTCACCAGCAGCTCTTCGTGCGCGGCCTGCCATTCCTCCGGCGACACGGTCGGTGGTGTGTTCATCTCGGGTGTTCCTCCTTCAGGTACTCGTCGACTACGTCGAACAGGCGCTCCCAATGGGCGCGCTGGCGGTCCATCCAATCGGCTGCCTCGCCCAGCGCGGCCGGGTGGAGCGAGAGCCGGTGGGTCCGCCCCTCGATCACGCGGTCCACGACGCCCGTCTCCTCGAGCACCTTCAGATGCTTGGAGATCGCGGGCTTCGATACGCCGAACCCGCCGGTCGCGTCGCCCACCGTCGCGGGGCCGCCAGCGAGGCGCTCGACGATCCCGCGTCGGATCGGGTGCGAGAGCGCCTTGAACGGATCATTAACCACTAGGTTAACTATAGCAAGACGAGTCCTTCCACAGTCCGACCCCCCGCTCCCGGGCGCCGCGCGAGAGGCGTACGAACAGGTCCGCGTAGTCGTCGTTCGGCGGGATCGTGAGCGGCTGCGCATAGCCGCGGCCCACCAGGAGGGCGTTGAAGGACCGGCCGTCGGCCAGCCACAGGTACACCAGCACCCGTCCGTAGCGGTCGCGCTCCTCCCGGCCCACCGTGTAGCTGACCCGCTCGCCGTCCAGCTGGCGCTTGGCGTAGGCCGAGGCCTCGCGCCCGTAGCACTCCACCCCGCCGTAGACCTCCGGGGTGTCGATCCCGATCAGCCGCGCCTTGCCGACCCCGGACAGCTCGACCGTGTCGCCATCGACGACCCGCTCGACCACGGCGTCCCGCGCATCTCCGGGCAGCGCCGGCCCACCCACGGGCCCGGTGTCCGCCGGCTGGGCGAGGTCGAGCTCCTCGGCCGAGCAGCCCGACAACAGCGCGGCTACGAGAGCCGCGAGGCAGGTCGTCCCGGCTCTCGTCAGTTGTCGGAGCCCATGCGGTCCCAGCAATAGAGCTCGACCGCTTCGGCCGCGAGCTCCATGGTGCGCTCCTCCGAGAGCCAGGGCAGGACGGTGTCCAGCGCCTGCTCCTCGCTCACGCCGGCGTCGAACGCCTCCTCCCCGCGGAAGCCGGCGGCGATCTGGAGCGCCTCGCGGCGGTGTTCGCCGAGCCGCGGGAACGCCCCCAGCAGGAACTCCTTGTTCGCGATCGGGTGACCCACCTCGAGCGAGGCGTGCCAGGCGGCGAGCATCGAGAGGTCGTCCTCGTCGAGCACCTCCACCGCCTTGGCGTAGTGCCCGTGGAGCTCGTCCTCCGGGATCTCGTCCACCCATGCGCGGACGACCTCGCCGAGGAGCTGGCGCCGGGCCTCCCGGCCGACAGCCTCGGCCACGACTCGAATGGCTTCCTGGGGCTCGATAAAGCACAGGGGCATGGCGCGCAAGCTACGCGCCCCTTCCGACGGAAAGGGCGGGAGACTTGCCAAGCGGCGGTCTCGGGGCGGAAACTGCTGCCTGTGACTCGCGATCCGCGCATAGGCACGGTGATCGGCGGCTGCCGCATCGAGGCAGAGATCGGCCGTGGAGGCATGGGAATCGTCTACCGGGCGGAGCAGGTACGACTCGGCCGGCCGGTCGCCGTGAAGGTGATCACTCCCGGGCTGGCGCTCGATCCCGGCTTCCGGGAGCGCTTCGAGCGCGAGTCGCGGATCGCGGCTGCGATCGAGCACCCAAACGTCATCCCGGTGCACGAGGCCGGCGAGGAGGACGGGGAGCTCTACATCACGATGCGCTACGTCGAGGGCACCGATCTGCGCGCTCTGATCACCTCGAGCGGCCGGCTCGACGCACAGCGCGCGGCTGACGTGGTCGCCCAGGTGGGAGCGGCGCTCGACGCGGCCCACGCGCGCGGCCTCGTGCATCGCGACGTGAAGCCGGGGAACGTGCTGATCGCGGCCATGGACGGCCGCGACCACGCCTACCTGACCGACTTCGGGCTGACCAAGCGCCTGTCGTCGGGCGCCGGGCTCACGCGCACGGGAGAGTGGGTGGGAACCGTGGACTACGTCGCCCCCGAGCAGATCGAGGGCAAGGCCGTCGACGCCCGCGCCGACGTGTACGCCCTGGGATGCGTCCTCCACCACATCCTCACCGGCGAGGTCCCATACGTGCGCGACTCCGACGTGGCCAAGATGTGGGCTCACCTCAAGGACCCGCCGCCCACCGTGACCGAGGTGGCGCCCGAGGTGCCCCCCGAGTTCGACGCGGTCGTAAGCCGGGGGATGGCCAAGGACCCGGACGACCGATACCCCTCGGCCGGGGATCTCGGCCGGGCCGCGCTGGCGGCCGCCGAGCGCCGGGTCGCCGAGCTCGGGGAACAGAGCGTCGCGCAGGGCCCCGCGGCGCCGCACGCGGCCGCCGCCCCGGCGGTCACCGCGGCGGCGGCGATGCCGCCCACCGAGCCGCTGGCGCCCACGGCCCCGGCCCAGGCCGCGCAAGCGCCGGCGCCCCCTCCCCCGCCCAGCGCGCCCACCGTGGCGCTGCCGCAGGAACGCGCAGACAGAGGCACGTGGATCGCTGTCGCGACCGTCGTGCTCGGGGTCATCCTGGCCGGAGGGCTCCTCGTCGCAGGCGTCTTCCAGAGCGAGGACGAGTCCGAGCCGGCGGCGGAGCAATCCATCGTCCAGGACACGCCCACGACTCCGGCCGACGAAGAGCAGAGCACGACGGACGAGAATCCGCGCACCGTGGAGGCGCCCCCCGCCACCGACAGCGTGGTGAGCTACGCCGGAAGCGACTCCTACACCGCCGAGTACCCCAGCAGCTGGAGCATCGTCGAGGACGACGAGCTGAAGACGACCTACAGCCGCACGAAGTTCGTCAGCCCGGACACCTCGCAGTCGGTGTTGATCGACCACAGCCCGGGGGCGACCCAGTCGCCGTCGGAGAGTGCCGCGACCGTGGAGCGCCAGACCGCGAAGACCCGGGGCTACCAGCGCCTGTCGTTCGAGGAGACCACGATCAACGGCAACCCCGCCTTCGAGTGGACCTTCAAGATCGGATCGGCCCGCAACATCGACATCTTCCTGACGGCCGGCGGCGACGCGTACGCCGTGCTCGGCGAGGGGTCCGACTTCGCGACCGTCGTGGGGTATACCCGCGACGTTGCGGGCTCTATCACGCCGCGGTAGGCGGCTCGTCGGCCAGCGTGCGCTCGGGCTCCCAGGAGCACAGCGCCGGGCGCCCGGGGCAGTCGGCGCAGAGGTGGCGGTGCGGGGCGGCCGTGGGCTCGAAGCGGCCTCCCGTGACCCCCGACGCCAATTCGCGCAGCCGGCGCTCGAGCTCCGGCGCATCCGCGGCCACGTAGGTCGCCGCGACCGGCTCGTCCGGGCGCTCGAGGAACACGTATGCCACCTCCGCGCGCTCTGCCCCCGACCGCAGCGCGGCGAGGGCGTACACCAGGCGCTGGGTGGTGTACTCGGCCTCGGTGACCTCCTGCGGCGTCCGGCCCTCCAGGCGGTTGCTCTTGTAGTCCAGCACCAGCACAGCGTCCTGTTCCTCGGCGTAGACGTCCACCACGCCGTTCATCAGCAGGCTGCGGCCCCCGGCATCGAGGGTGAACACGAAGGGCAGCTCGGTGCGCACCTCGGCGGCGCGGGCGATCCGCGCGCAGGTGTCGCTCGCGGCGAAGCGCTCGACCATTGCGATCAGGTCGGCCACGTCCTCGGGCGCCGCCTGCCCCCCGTACGACTCCACGAGCGCCTCGACCTCCGCGGCCGGCGGCGCGGCCGGGTGGGCGAAGTCGAGCCGCTCCAGCAGCGAGTGCACGAGCGAGCCGCGCAGGAGCCCCGGCAGCAGGCTCGGATCCTCCCCGGGAAGGCGCACGTCCGGGGTGATGTCGTCGGGCCGCGGCAGGCGTAGCGCGCGGTCGAGGTAGAAGCGATAGCCGCAGCGGGCGTAGGCCTCGAGGCCGCTGTAGCTCAGCCGGCTCACTGGCAGGGCGGCGGGCACCGGCACCGCGGCCAGCGCGGGAGCGGCGAGGGCGTGGAGGCCCGGGGGCTCCGGCTCCGGGCGGGCGGGGTCGCGGTCCGCGCCGGGGAGCAGATCGTCCACGGACTCCGGGCGCAGCACCTCGCAGCGCACCCGCACCGGGCGGCCCTCGTAGGAGACCTCCAAGTCGCCCGACACCAGCTCCGGCGCCAGCGCCGGCCAGATCCAGCGCATCGGCTCCTGGAGCTCCGCGGGCGGCTCGCGCTTCTCGAGGTCCGTCGCGCCGCTGAGCACCAGGTGCTCCTGCGCGCGGGTGGCGGCCACGTAGAAGATCCGCCGCTCCTCCTCCTCGTCCTCGGCCTTCTGCTCCTTGCGGATCTCGCCCAGCTGCGCCCCGTCCACCGAGCCGCCGCCCAGCGAGGCCAGGCGGATCCCCACCCGGCCGTCGTCGGTCACACGCAGCGCGGTGTCGTCCTCGCGGCCGTCCTTGCCGAGATCCGCCACGCAGACCACCGGGAACTCCAGGCCCTTCGCCCGGTGAATCGTCATCAGGCGAACCGCGTCGAGGTCCTCCGCCTCGAGCGGCGCCTGGCCCTCCCGCTCCTGTACGAGGTCGCGCTCGGCCACGAAGTCGATGAACCCGCGCAGGTCGCGCCCCTCCTCGGCCTCGTACTCCCGGGCCATCCGCATCAGCTTGCGCACGTTGGCCATGCGGCGCGCGCCGGCGGGCATGGCGAGCACCTCACGGTCGTAGCCCGATGTCGTGACCGCCCGGTCGATCAGCGTCTCCAGCGAGATCCGAGGCGCGATCGCCCTCTCGGCCGCGAAACGCGTGGCGAACGCCGCGGCCCGCCCGGCCTGGTCGCGCGTCGAGCCCGAGGTCCACGCCGGGGTCGCTCAGAGTGCGCCAGACGTCCCAGTTCTCGCGCCGGGCCGCCGCGGCGATGAGCACGAGGGAGTCGAGGGACAGGCCCCCGAGCGGGGAGGCTAGGACGGAGTAGAGCGCCAGGCCGTCGAGCGGGTTCGCCAGAGCGGCGAGGTAGTGGCGCAGATCGCCGACCTGCTGCTGACTCCAGTAGCCGCGGCCGCCGAGCACGTAGGTGGGGATCCCGCGCTCCTCCAGCGCCCGTTCGTAGATGTGCATGTGCGTGGTCGCGCGCAGCAGGAGCGCGACCTCGGAGAATTGGTACGGGCCGTCGACGGTCAGCTCCTCCAGCCGCCTCGCCAGCAGCCGCGCCTCGGCCGCGCGCCATGGAGTGATCGTGCGCATCGCGGGGCCGAACGGGTCCTCCGCCTCAGCGAACCGCTCATCCCAGCGCTTCTTGGACTTGTCCGTCACCAGCAGCTCCACGCACGGCTGCGCGCGCGGCGGGATGTCTCGCGCCCCGGGCGCCTCGGTGAGCGGCTCGAAACCTTCGCCCCACAGCTCCGAGAACGTGAGGTCGATGGCGTCGAGCACCTCGCCCCGGCTCCGGAAGTTCACCCCGATCGCCTCGGCGCGGCCCTCCTCGACCGCCTTGGAGAAGTGCTCGCGGAACACCTTCACGTCGGCGTGCCGGAAGCGGTAGATCGATTGCCGCTCGTCGCCGACCCTGAACAGGTTGCCGCGCTCCAGCAGCTCGAGGATCTCGTTCTGGAGCGGATTGGTGTCCTGGAACTCGTCCACGAGGACGTGCGTGAAGCGCTCGGCGTAGTGACGCCGCAGCCCTTCGTCGCCTCGCAGCAGGTCGCGCGCGAGAAGCTCGAGGTCATCGAAGTCAAGGCCCGAGCGGTCGCGCTTGAGCTTCGCGTAGCGCCAGCCGTACATCTCGATCAGCTCGCGCAACATCACGTGGTCGAGGTACTCCCCGTGACGCAGGCACAGATGGGTGTAGGCCTCGTGCGCGTCGAGGTAGGACGCGTAGGCGGCGCCCTTCAGGGCCTTGGCCGTGGGTTTGGCGGCCAGGCCCCTGATCTCGCCGTGCTCGGCCAGGGCCTCGTCGGGCAGGCGCCCGAGCAGGTCCGCGCAGCGCTCGACCTTCGACACGGCCTTCTCGACGGCCGGCAGGTCGGGCGCACCCACCTCCGCCAGCGCGGCGGCCGCGGCCGCGACGAGCGCCTCGCGCTCCCCCGCAGGGCGCGGCGGGTCGATCTCCGGCAGCGTCGGGTCCTTCCCCAGGCTCCGCAGGTGCTCGTATGCGGTGCGGACCATGTCGGCGAGGCGGGTGGGGTTGTACGCGGCGATCATCCGCAGCCGCTCGGCGCTCTCATCGCGCTCGAGGAACTCCGCCAGAGCGCCGTCGAACGCGTCGAGTGCCAGCCGCTCGGCCTCCACCGCGTCGAGCACCCGGAACTCGGGGTCTATCCCGGCGGCCAGCGCGTGCGTGCGCAGCACCCGCGCGCAGAAGCCGTGGATCGTGGAGATCCACGCGGCCTCCGACTCACGTGCGCGGTCGACGTCGTTCAGCTCCACGAACCTCTTGCGCACGCGCTGCTTCAGCTGTGCCGCGGCCTTCTCGGTGAAGGTGATGGCAAGGATCGAGTCCACCGCCGCGCCGTCGTCCTGCGCCGCA
The DNA here is from genome assembly GCA_963722705.1 of uncultured Thermoleophilaceae bacterium. GTDB lineage: Bacteria > Actinomycetota > Thermoleophilia > Solirubrobacterales > Thermoleophilaceae > JAAYBF01. Next base: position 647,628 of record CAVRNY010000002.1, read on the forward strand.
CGCACGAAGCGCTCGACGAGCACCGAGGTCTTCCCGGTTCCCGCGCCGGCGCTCACGAGGATCGAGCTGTCGCGGCGTGCGATCGCGCCGAGCTGCTGCTCGGTGAACCTCATCCCTCCTCCACCCGGCAGATGGACGGGTGCGAACAGCCGCCGCGGTACGCGCACGAATCCGGCGTGGAGCACAGCCGGCCCGCCCGCATGCCCGCCGCCACCTCGCCGATCGTCGCTCGCGCGCGCTCGTTGAGGGCGCCGAAGTCCTCACTCGGGAGCCTGTCGTTGTCGAAGAAGCCGTCGCCCAGCGGCCCGGCGAGCGAGTCGTCCAGCGCACCGCGGGAACGGCGCTCGTCACCGCCCAGCGGCGTGTACACCCCGCCCGCGGGCTGCAGGCCGAGCACCTCCTCGGCCACGAGCATGTAGAGCGCGGCCTGAAAGCGACGCTCCTTCTCCCAGTCGGCCGCCTTGTAGCTGGGCACCTTCCCGCTCTTGTAGTCGATGACCAGGGCGTGGCCGTTCCACGTGTCGATCCGGTCGATCACACCGCGCACGGTGGTCCCGTCGGCGAGTCGTGCCGGCGGGTACTCGGAGTCATCGAACCCGAAGCGCAGCTCGAGGTGCTCTGGCGCGAAGGAGCCCTCGCGCTGGGCCTCGTGGCGCAGATAGCGCAGGAGGTCGAACTCCAGACGCCGCACCGCCGCGCGGACACGAGTCTGGTTCGGGGAGAGGCGGAACTCGCCGCGCAGGTCCGCGAGGGCGGTGAGCATGAGCCGCTCGGCCTCGGCCAGGTTCTCGGGCGTGACCCGCATCGAGCCCGTCGACTCCCCAAGGCCGCGCAGGGTGGCCTCGAGCACGCTGTGGGCGTAGGAGCCCCGGACCATCGGCTCGGGGTCGGGCTCCAGCGTGTCCGGGCGCAGGACCTTGTCCACGAGCCACTTCACCGGGCAGCTGGCGAAATCCTCCAGCGCGCCGGCGGACACCGTGTCGCGCGCATCGAGCTCCGAGAGCGCGGCGGGAGCCATGACCGGTCCCACCGGCTCCGGTCGCCGGCGCGGCCCGGCGCGTGCGACCGCCCGCTCCCACTCGGCCTCCGTGGGCGCCTCCTCCGGCGTCCAGGTCACGTCGGCCAGCGAGCGCCGCCGCTCGGAATCCTCCAGTCCGCCGGCGAAGACTGCGCGCGCGTCCTCGAGGAAGAACGAGGGCGACTCCGGGTTGCCCTCCTCGTCGCAGTAGCGCGTGCTGAGCACGAGCAGGCGCTCGGCGCGCGAGGCGCAGACGTAGAACAGGTAGCGCTCCCTCGCCAGGTAGTCCTCGTGGAGGGGGAGCCTCAAGCCGGACGCCGTGGCCAGCTCCGCGCGGTCGGCGTCGGGCAGGAACGGCATCGGGCGCCGAGCGGCGGGGGAACTCGCGCTCCTGCAGACCGCAGACGAACACGGCCTCGAAGCGCCGGGCCCTCACGTCGCCCGGCGCCGCCACCTGCACCCGGTCGGGCTGAGGGTTCTCCCCCACGCGCACCGGCAGCTCGGCGAGGGTGGAGTGGATGTGGTCCGGGTCGAGCCGCACGCGCGGGTCGGCCTTCACGACGGCGAGCATCTCGGCCAGCGCGGCGTCCGCGGCGCGGAACGCCCGGGCGTCGTCGAGCTCCGCGCCCTCCAGCACGTGGGCCGCGCGGGTGTACGGCCCGGCGAAGAGGCGCGCCAGGCGCGCACGGAGCACCTCGAGCAGCCCCGCGCCCTCCGCCCGCGCGATCGCGTCCAGCTCGTCCAGCGGCCAGCGGGTCTCCTCCCAGATCCGGCGGGCGCCGGGTGCGTCGGACACCCCGGCCCGGCGCACCTCCGCCTCGAGCCTGTCGGCCAGGTGGGGCTCGCGTACGTGCCCGGGCGTCCGGAGGTAGGCGAGCAGGTCGTCGGCGCGACCGTTGGGCCCGGCGCTTCGGAGAAGGGCCAGCAGCCCTCGGCCGAGGCCCGTGTGAGCGAGCGGCAGCGCGCGGTCGATCGAATACGGGATCCCGTAGGCGCCGAACACCTGCTCCACGAGCGACCCGTAGCGAGCGGGGTCGCGCATGACCACGGCGATGTCCCCCGGCGCGGTGCCGCCGCGCAGCAGCGCCAGCACCTCCGATCCGCACAGCTCCAGCTCGGCGCGCTCGCCCCCGGCCACGTGAACCCGCACCGCCTCGCCGGGATCGTCCGCCCCGCCCACCGTTTCGAACAGCCCGCGCTCGAGTGCATGCAGGGCGTCGCGCGAGTCGCCGGCGTAGTGGTCGGACACCGCCTCCAGGTGGGTCACCTGCGCGCCCATCGCGACCAGCTCCTCGCGCAGGCTCGCAGTGGCCCTGAAGGCCTCGCGGCCGGGCTCGTAGGGCAGCGAGACCGCCACGTCCGCGCCCGCACGATCCGAGAGCACGCGCAGCGCCTCCCGCTCGAGCGGCGTGAAGTCGTCGAATCCGTAGAAGAAGACCGGCGTCTCGCCCCAGCGCTCCGGCTCGCGGCCCAGCGCCTCCAGCGCCCGCCACGCGAAGAGGTCGGAGTCCACCAGCCCGGCCGCATCGAGCCCGTCGCGGTAGCGGCGGTAGACCTCGGCCACCTCGTCGGCGTAGGGCCGTCGCGGCCCGTCCCCCGTCCAGTCACGCATCGCGCGGGTGAAGCGGGGCGGCTCCACCATCGAGTTCTCCAGCTCCGCGAAGAACCGGTCGGCGGCGCGGGCGAACCCCGGCCGCTCGGCCGAGTCCGCGAGCACCTCGAGGTCCGCGCTGCGCACCGCCTGGTCGATGATCAGGCGCCGCTGGAGGTCCGACGCGACACGGGCGGAGTAGCCGGCGCGCTGGGCGATCAGCCCGTACAGCCAGCCGAACCGAAGCACCGTGGCCCCGAACACGGCCCCGCGCTCGGCCAGCTCCCGCTGGCTGTGCTCGACGTCCTCGAAGGAGGGCACCACGAGCACCGGCTCCTCGGAGAGCCGCTCGCGGAGCGGGCCGAGGATCGCTCCGGCCTTCGCGGCGTTCGCTGGTCCCGTGATCAGGGCGAGGGACACGCGGACCTACGGGACGGGTCGTCAGTCATCAGTCGTCAGTCGTCAGGGCTTGGGCTCCCTGACAGCAACCCCTGCCGGACCGCGCTGCTCAGCGCCTCCGCGAAGCGGGATGCGGGGAGCATGGGGGGCGCGTCCTGGAGCTCCCAGCCCGAGCCGGGCCGCAGGATCCAGCGGGCCACGCGGATGCGGCCGTCGCCCGCGTCCTCCACACGCAGCTCCTCCTTGAACTCGCCGCTGCGGCCCCCGCTCACGCCCGGCCCTCCCTGCGCGTCTGCCTCCCGCTCGTCACGGAGCGCCCCCGCGAGGGCCTCGGCGTCGCGGTCGGGGAGGACGCCCGTCGCTCCCACCGCGAGGCCTGCCACGTCGCCCGCCGGGAGCACCGGCGCGCGCCTGCGAAGGCGGGAGCCCGCCCACTCGGCCAGGCGAACGCCCCCCGGCACGCGCTCGAGGCGGACCACGTAGCTGCCCTCGCCGTCCTCGTACGGGCCGGCCGCCACGTGAGGGCCGCTGAACACCGGGGCCGGATCGCCGCCGGGCCTGCGCTTGGCGCCCCCGCCGCTCCTCGACGGCCGCCGTGCGGCCCGGCGGGACGCCTCCGGATCCAGCGCCGTGCCCTTGGAGCAGATCGGGCAGTCGGCGGTGAAGCGGTTGTGGCGGCAGAAGACGGACAAGCGAGCCGGAGCATAGGCGGTAACCCGGCCCTGTCAGGATGCGCCACCGTGCTCACCGCGATCGTGTCCGACCTGCACCTGGGCACCACCTCTGAAGCCGACGTGGCGCGGCGCCCCGAGGTCCGGGAGCGGCTGCTCTCCGCGGTGGCGGAGGCGGACCGGGTGGTGGTGCTGGGCGACCTGCTGGAGATGCGCGAGCGCCCCGCGGCCGACGTCCTGGAGCTCGCCGCGCCCTTCCTCGGAGCGCTGGGCGAGGCCACCGCCGGCAAGCAGCTCGTGATCGTGCCGGGCAACCACGACCACGAGCTCGTGGCGCCGGCGCTCGACGAGGCCCGGCTCGACTCCGGCGGGCCGCTGCCGCTCGAGGCCACCTTCGGCCCGGACACCGGAGCCCTCGCGCGGCAGGTCGCGGCGCGCATGCCGGGCACCGAGCTGGTGCTGGCCTACCCGGGCATCCACCTGCGCGACGACGTGTACGCCACGCACGGCCACTACCTGGACGTGCACCTCACGGTGCCGCGCCTCGAGTGCGTGGTGGCCTCGGCGGTCGCGCGCCTCGCCGGCGGCCTCCAGGCGGGCGCCGAGCCGAGCCCGGACGCCTACGAGGCCTCTCTCGCGCCGATCTACGCATTCGCGTACAGCGTCGTGCAGCGCAACGAGGCGCAGGTGGTCACCCGCGGCGGCAACCTGTCGCGTTCGATCTGGAACCGGTCGAACCCCGACGGCAGGCCGAGCCTCGCGGGGATGGCGCTGGGCCGGGTGGCGATCCCGGGAGCCGTGGCGGCCATCAACCGGCTCGGCCTGGGCCCCTTCCGGGCGGACATCTCGGGACTGGAGCTGCGCCGCGCCGGGCTGCGGGCGATGGGCGCCGTGGTGCGCGAGCTCGGGATCGAGGCGGAGCACGTGGTCTTCGGGCACACCCATCGCCCCGGCCCGCGGCCGGGCGAGGCCGAGGGCTGGTGGCTCCCGGGGGGCACGCGGCTGCACAACACGGGCAGCTGGGTCTACGAGCGGGTCTTCATCGCCGGCAGCGACGCCCGCGGCAACCCGTACTGGCCGGGATCCGTGACGCTGCTGCGCGACGACGAGCCCCCCGAGCTCACCAATGCCCTGCTAGACGTGGACCTGTCCGTTGCGGCCTGAGCAGCTCCGCCGCCGGGCGGCCGAGGTGGCCTGGTTCCACACGATCGACCTGGGCGACGGGGTGGTCACGCAGGGGGTCGACGACTCCCCCAGGTCGCTTCGCCGCGCCCATCTGCCCAGCGATCTCACCGGCAAGACCGTGCTCGACGTGGGCGCCTGGGACGGCTTCTACAGCTTCGAGGCCGAGCGGCGCGGCGCCGCGAGCGTCCTGGCCACCGACCACTTCGCCTGGCAGGCCGCGGGCGGCGGCCGCGCGACGGGCAAGGCCGGCTTCGAGCTCGCGCGCGAGGCGCTCGGATCGAAGGTCGAGGACGTCGAGGTGGACGTGCTCGACCTCTCCCGGGCCCGAGCCGGCACGTTCGACGTCGTGCTGTTCCTCGGCGTGCTCTACCACCTGCGCCACCCGCTGCTGGCCCTCGAGCGGGTCGCGTCGGTGGCCGGCGAGCTGCTGGTGCTCGAGACCGCCGTGGACCTGTCGCTCACCCGCCGCCCGGCGATGGCGTTCTATCCCGGGCTCGAGCTGGCGGGCGACCACACCAACTGGTGGGGCCCGAACGAGGCCGCCGTGGTGGCGATGCTGCGCGATGTGGGGTTCGCCGAGGTGGAGGTGGTGGCCCGTGAGTCAGCGGGGTGGCGCGCCTCGCAGGCACTGCGCGCGCTGGCCGTGCGTCGCCGCCCGCTGGTGGCGGCCCGGCGCGGCCGCGTGACGGTGCACGCGCGCCGCTAGCCGGCGGCGGCCTTCTCGGGAGCGGGCTTCTCCTCGGCCGCCGCCTTCTCGGCGTCGGCCGTCTCGTCCTGCTCCTTAGGCGGCTCGCCCTTGGCCCATTCCTCGTCGAACTCGACCTTCCACTTGCCGGGAGCGTCGTCCCGCGGCTCGATCCGGAGCTTCGCGCGGAAGTTGCGGCCGGACCTGCCCCGGAAGCCGGTGACCTGCTTCTCCGTGCGCCCGACGGGCGGGTCGTCACCCCGCTCGATCGAAGCCTTGAGCGACGCCATCAGCTCCTTCGCGACCGCCACCGGCAGATTCTTGTTCGCCTTCTTCTTCCAGATCACGAAGCCACACCCGGGGTCCTCCCTGGCCCAGCACGAGTAGCCCTTGCGGTTCTCGTTCACGTCCCGCCCGCAGACCGGGCACGGGCCGAGGTTGGCGCGCTCGATCCGTACGCCCTTGAGCTTGTCCAGCTCCTTCACCGTCTCCTCGGTGAACTTGGCGATGTCCTTCATGAACGCCGGGCGCGAGCCCTCGCCGCGCTCGATCAGCGCCAGGCGGTGCTCCCAGCTGCCGGTCAGCTCCGGGGACGTGAGCTTGTGCTCGCCGAGCAGGCGGATCACCTGGATCCCCTTCTCGGTGGCGTGCAGAGCGCGCCCCTCGCGCTCGATGTACTCGCGCCCGATCAGCAGCTCGATCGTCGACGCGCGGGTGGCGGGCGTCCCGATGCCGGAGTCCTTCATCGCCTCGCGCAGCTCGGCGTCCTCGATCTCCTTGCCGGCGGTCTCCATCGCGCCGAGCAGCGAGGCCTCCGTGAAGCGCCTGGGCGGCTGGGTCTCCTTGCGCAGCGACTCCACCGAGCGGGTCTCCACGTCCTCGTCCTGCTCGAGCTTGGGCAGGCTCTGGTCGCCGCCCGAGTCGTCGTCCTGCTTGCCCTCGGGAGAGACCTCCTCGCCGTACACGGCGCGCCAGCCGGCCTCCACCAGCACGCGCCCGCTGGTGCGGAACACATGGTCGGCCACCGTAGTCTCGACGCGCGTGCGCTCGAACACGGCATCCGGGTGGAACACGGCGAGGAAGCGCTTGGCGATGAGGTCGTAGACCTTCAGCTCGTCCGCGCCCATCCGCGACAGGTCGTGCTCGGACTTGGTGGGGATCAGCGCGTGGTGGTCCTCGACCTTCTTGTCGTTCACGACGCGCTCGAGGGGCAGCTTCTCGAGCGAGGTCACGTACTCGGAGGCCTTGCGGTACTGGGGGTTGTGGCCGACCAGGTCGGCGGTCGGCTTGATCTCGGCGATCATGTCCCCGGTCAGGAAGCGCGAGTTCGTGCGCGGGTAGGTGATCGCCTTGTGCTCCTCGTAGAGCTTCTGGGCGGCGGACAGCGTTCGGCGGGCGGAGAAGCCGTGCAGCCTGTTCGCGTGGCGCTGGAGCGTGGTGAGGTCGTAGAGGAGCTGGGCGCGCTCGCGCTCCTCCTTCTTCTCCAGCTTCGTGATCGTGCCCGGCTTGCCGGAGCAGTCCTCGACGATGCCGGCGGCCTCGTCCTCCTTGATCCGCTTGCCGCCCATGTAGCGGCCGGAGTAGAGGCGCTCCCCGGTCGCGGCGAACTGTGCCTCCACGAGCCAGTAGGGCTCCGGCACGAAGGCGCGGATCTCCTCCTCGCGGCGCGCGACCAGCGCCAGGGTGGGGGTCTGCACCCGGCCGAGCGACACGGCGCCGTCGAACGCGGCTCGTAGCCGGATCGAAGCGGCGCGCGTGGCGTTCATGCCCACGACCCAGTCGGCCTCCGAGCGCGAGCGGGCGGCGGCCTCGAGCGGCTCCATCTCCTCGCCGGGGCGGAGCTCGCCGAAGGCCTCCTCGATCGCCCTGCGCGTCATCGAAGAGAGCCACAGCCTCTGCACGGGCTTCTTCTTCTTCGCCGTCTCGTACACGTAGGCGAAGATCAGCTCTCCCTCGCGCCCGGCGTCGCAGGCGTTCACCACGCCGTCCACGTCGTCCCGCGCCATGGCGCGGTGGATCACCGACAGCTGCTTCTTCGCCCGGTCGTCGTTCGGCACGAGCTTGAACTTCTCGGGGATGATCGGCAGGTCGGCGTAGCGCCACTTCTTCAGCTTGGGGTCATACGCGTCGGGCTCGGCCAGCCCCACGAGGTGGCCGACCGCCCACGTGATCACGTAATCGTCGCCCTCGAGGCTCGCCTTGTCCTTGGACTGCGTGAAGGCGCCCGGGAGCGCCGCGGCGAGGTCCCGCGCGACGGAAGGCTTCTCTGCGACTACCAGTGTCTTGGCCATGCGAATCCCTGCGAACTGTACGCAGACGGCGGACGGGCGTCCGGAAGACTCTGCCTAATAGCCGGGCGGGTACTCCGGGGCGGGCGCCGGAGCGGGAGCGTTCGAGCGGCGGCCGGGGCACCGCTGGGGGCCCGGCTTGAACGGGAGCCTCACGGTCACGGAGGCGGTGTTGTTCCGCTCGTTCGACTCGAAGATCCCGTTGCGGGGGTCGGCCGTGTGGCGGTAGGCGAAGCAGCCGCGCAGCCCCGTCACGTCGAGGTACTGCTCGGGGTAGGCGGGCGGGTAGATGTCGGACCAGCCGACCGAGGTCCCGAGCGTCACCCGCCGCTTTCGCGGGTTGGTGCTGCACGCCGGGTACACCCGGCTCCCCGGCGAGCCGCGCCTGCCGGGCCGGGTGCGGCGGAGATCGCGCAGGCAGTAGCTCACCTTCGGCCCGCGCCTGACCCTGCGCACCCGGCGGCCCTGCGAGTCGAGCCGCCAGAGCTCGAACTTCGCCGCGTAGAGGTACTTCCAGTACCTGGTCTGGCCGGCCACGTACTTGAAGTAGAGCCGCGCGCCGGTGTCGACGCCGATCCGTCCCCCGCCCCGCCGGTAGATGCGCTGCCGCCCGCGCATGTACCTCGCGCTGGTGCGGACCCCGTGGAGCTCCGCGGGCCCACGGCCGATGTTGTCGAGCGAGTTGCCCGCCCGCAGCACGACCCGCCCGGGGCGTATCGACCGGTCGGCGACCAGGCCGAAGGGCTTCTTCATCACGAGGTCGGGGCACAGCAGGCCCTTCGCTCGCCTCCGGGTCCAGGCAGGGGTTCTCGGGCTGCTGTGCGGAGGCGCCGGGGAGAAGGACAAAAGCCGTCATCAAGACGGCCGGCGCGAGAATGATCCGAAGGCGGGCCACGGGTGAGTTCTACTGAACAGCCCGGTGGCCGCTTTGTTTCGGCCGCGGCGGTACGGTGATCACGTGACCGCGGTCCTGTGGCACATCGAGGTGTCGCACTACAACGAGAAAGCCCGCTGGGCGCTCGACTTCAAGTCGATCCCGTACGAGCTGCGCACGCCGCTGCCCGGGTTCCACGGGGTCTCCGCGCTCGCGGTCACGCGGGGCAGGCAGCGCCGCCTGCCCGTGCTCGAGCTGGACGGGCGCCGGATCGGCGACTCCACGGCGATCATCGGCGCGCTGGAGGCGTACCGGCCCGATCCGCCCCTCTACCCCGAGGATCCGGCGGAGCGTGCCCGCGCCCTCGAGCTCGAGGACTTCTTCGACGAGCAGCTGGCCCCCGCGTTGCGGCGGTACGTGTGGCAGCACACGCTGGGTGACACGGCCGCGGTCGTCGAGACGCTGATCCCGCGCGCCTCCGCGCGGCGGAAGCAGGCGTTCGGGCGGCTGCTGCCGGTGATGCGCCCCGTCGTGCGCAAGGACTACGGCGTGAACGACGAGGCCGCCATCCGGGCCGTGGAGCAGATCCGGGCCGCGATGGACCGGGTCGAGCAGGAGATGCAGCCGAGCGGCTATCTCGTGGGCGAGCGCTTCAGCGTGGCGGACCTCGCCGGGGCCGCGCTCTTCACCCCCGTGCTGGCACCCGCCGAGCGCCCGTACGCGCCCGCAACGGTCACCCCGGGAGTCCAGGAGCTGCGCGACGAGCTCGAGGCACGCGACGGCGGCAAGTGGGTGGCGGAGATGTACGCCCGCCACCGGACTTCCTCCGCGGCGATCCCCGCCTAGTCGCCTACCGCGAGCAGGGCCCGGTGCCCACCCGGGCGTCGGCCCTCCCGAGGGCATCCCGCACGATCGAGTCCGGCACGCCGAAGCCCGTGCCGCTGCCGGAGCCCGTCGCCGCGGCGAAGATCGTGGTGACCACGCGGCCGCGGCCGTCGACCATCGGGCCGCCGGAGTTGCCCGACCGCACGAGGCCTCGCAGGGACGTGATCCGCCTGCGGGTCGGCCCGCGCCCGTAGGCGTCCTGGCTGATCACCGTCCGCGTCCCCCCGAGGCGCGCCGGCCGCACGTCGTAGGGGCCGTTCTCGGGAAAGCCCAGCACGGCGGCGGACGTGCCCGCGGCGGCCTGCACGTCCATCCCGAGCGCGGGCGCGCCCTGGATCCCGGAGGAGCGGAGGATCGCGAGGTCGTTCTTCGAGTCGAACCAGATCGCATCGGCGTCGTGCCGCGGGCCCACGCCCTCGACCTGCACGGTGGTGTCGTCCTGCCCGGCCACCACGTGCGCGTTCGTGACCACGATCCCGTCGCCCGCCACCCAGCCCGATCCCTGCACGCCCAGGCCGCAGGCGGTGCCGAGCACCTTCACCACGCTCCGCCCCGCCGCCCGCACCTCCGGGTCGCGCGCTATGGCCGCGTCCGGCGCGCCCACGCCGGGCGCCGGCCCGTCGATGGTGGGGAAGGGGTCGAAGCGCGCGAGCGCCTTCAGCAGCGGGCCCGAGGGCGGCAGCACCGCGTTCAGCTCCTTCAGGATCGCCGAGCGCTGGATCGGCTCGCGCAGCTCGCGCGCGCCGGGCGTCTGCAGCGCCACCGCGCCGAGTATCCAGGCCAAGCTGAGCCCGAGGCACCCCACGAGGATCGACCCGCCGAGGCCGTCCAGCACCCCGAACCGGTCGCCGAGCCGGTGGCGCAGGTGGAAGCCGAGCACCTCGAGGCCCGACGCCAGCAGGCCCCCCAGGAGCAGCGCCCCGACGAGGGCGAAGAGCGGGGCGTAGGGCGACCGCGACCCCTCCTCCAAGAGCAGCGGGCCGAGGCGCGACCCCGCCAGCGCGCCGGCCGCGAACCCGACCAGCGACATGGCCCCCACGATCAGTCCCTGGACGTAGCCCCAGAAGGCCATGAGCAGGGTAAAAGCCACGATGATCCAATCAAGCGATGTCACGGGCAGTGGAAGGTACCCTGCGATGCCCTTGGTCATGAACACGCTGTTCGCGCGCCGCCGGCGCCTCACACACCGGGCGCTCCCGCTCGGTGCGCTTGCGCTGGCGGCCCTCGGCGCCGGCTTGATCGTTGGCTCGGACACCGAGTCGGGGAGCGAACGTGTGGCCCGCGACTTCGCCAGGGCGTGGGAGCAGCAGGAGTACGCGGCCATGCACGCCCTCCTCACCCCCGAGGCCCGCGAGCGCTACTCGCGGCGCTCGTTCCAGGCCGCATACGACAACGCCCTCACCACGGCCACGGCGACCACGGTGAGCGTCGGAAGGCCGGCCGGCGAGCGCGACGGGCTGACGCGCGTCCCCGTGACGGTGGCCACCCGGATGTTCGGCCCCGTCCGGGGCGAGTGGCCCTGCCGGCGAGCGACGAGGGGGTCGACTGGAAGCCCCACCTCGTGTTCCCCGGCGTGGCGGAGGGCGTCTCCCTGCGCCGCAGGACGGAGATCCCCGAGCGGGCGCCGATCCTCTCCTCGGACGGCAAGGTGCTGGCGAAGGGCCCGGCCACGGCCCGCACGTCCCCGGCCGGCGCCGTGGGCTCCTCGATCGCCGGGACGGTCGGGCCGAGCACCGATGCCGCCGAGCGCAAGGCGCTCTTCGCGCGCGGCTTCGCCTCCGACACGCCCGTCGGCACCAGCGGCCTCGAGCGCATCCTGCAGAGCCGGGTCGAGGGCCTCCCCGGGGGCGTGCTGCGCGCCGGCACGCGCACCCTCGCCCGCAGCGAGCCGCGCGAGGCCAGGCCCGTGCGCTCCACGATCGACACGCGCGTGCAGCAGGCCGCCGTGACCGCCCTCGCCGGACGGTTCGGCGGGATCGCCGCCCTCGACACCCGCACGGGCCAGGTGCGCGCGCTCGCCGGCGTCGCGTTCTCCGCGCCTCAGCCCCCGGGGTCGACCTTCAAGATCATCACGACCGTCGCGGCGCTCGAGGCGAAGCTCGTGAAGCCGTCGGACAGGTTCCCGGTGGAGAGCCGGGCGCTGATCGACGGCGTGACCCTGGAGAACGCCAACGGGGAGCTCTGCGGCGGCACATTCGCCGAGAGCTTCGCCCACTCGTGCAACTCGGTGTTCGCCCCGCTCGGCGTCAAGGTGGGATCGAAGCGGCTCGTGCAGGTCGCCGAGCGCTTCGGCTGGAACGGACGGGCGACGCTGCCCGGCGAGAAGCCGAGCACCCTTCCCGACGCCGGCGGGATCGTCTCACCGCTCGAGGTCGGCTCCACCGCCATCGGGCAGTTCAAGGTGCTGGCCACGCCGCTGCAGCTGGCCTCCGTGGCCCAGACGATCGGCAACGACGGCGTCCGCCTGGCCCCGACGATCGTCGCGGGGGCGCCCGCCCGGCGACAGCGCGTGACCTCCCCACGGGTGGCCTCGACGCTGGAGGAGCTGATGATCGGAGTGGTCGGCTTCGGCACCGGCACGGCGGCGGCCATCCCGGGCGTGAAGGTCGCCGGCAAGACCGGGACCGCCGAGCTCGAGGACACCCGCACCGCCGACCCCGGCGCCGAGGACCAGGAGCCCGTGGACGATCCGAACAACACCGACGCCTGGTTCACCGCCTACGCGCCCGCGGGCAGGCCCCGGATCGCCGTGGCGGCGCTGTTCGTGCGGAACGGCAGCGGCGGGGCAGTTGCGGCGCCCGCGGCGCAGACGGTCCTGGCCGCCGGATTGGGGACTGGGAAGTAGGCCGGGGGCTCCCGCCCCCAAGAAAGAATCCCGGGGCTCCCGCCCCCGGAGCCCCCGGCGGGGCTTAACCCACGTCATCCGCTGGCAGGACGGCCGCTGGGGGCCGCCGCCCAGCAGCGTTGGTCAGTGGTCCGGGGGCAACGCCCCCGGACACACCACAAGCGTTGCTGCGCGGCGGCGCCCTCACAGGTGGACCCTGCTACGGCGGACGTAGGGCAAGTGGCGCCCAGGGGCTCCGGGGGCGGGAGCCCCCGGGATACTCATCTCTTGGGTGCGGGAGCCGCCGGTGGCTCAGGGCCGCGCAGGGTCCACCTGCGCCTGGCAGAACGTTCCGCCGCACACGTCGATCACCGAGCCGCCACCGAGGAACGCCGCCTTCTGCCTGCGGGCCGCCACCGTGAACCGGGGGTCTCCGTGCGGATCGAGGCCGAAGTGCCTGGGCGTGTTGTCCAGCGGCTGCTTGGGCACCCGCGCCAGCCCCCGGCCCGGCTCCCAGTAGATGATCGCCGAGCCCGCGAACGGGAAGCGGGAGATCCGCGGGATGCCAAACAGCGGGGTGCGGTCCTGGCCCACGCCCGGCGCGAGCGGGGTGCGGTTGGTTCGCGCCCCGATCGTGCGGGCCATGATGTCCGCCGCTGCCGGCGCCACCTGGTGGTCGCCGCGAGCCACGTGCATCAGGACCCGGTGCGAGGGGGTGTCGGGGGGCGGCTTGGTGGTCATGTGCGCGGCCCAGCCGCTCGACTCGGCGCGGTCCCAGAGCATGGAGATGATCGAGAGAGCCAGCGGCCGGGTGGTCTGGTCTCGGTAGGCCGGGTCGAAGATCCGCCGGTAGATGGTCCAGTTGGAGCTGCGGCTCAGCAGGACCGAGAAGTTCATCCCGGGCACGCCGAGCACCGCACGCTGGTGGTCCGGGGCCACGGCGGTCAGCGCCCCGCCGAGGATTCCGCCCTGCGAGTTGCCGTCATAGGAGAGAGCGGAGGTGCTGAACACCGCCCGGGCCCCCACCCGGAACGCCGGATGGGCCGCGAGGCCCTGCGGGTGGCGCATCAGCCTGCCGAGGAACAGGAAGTTGAGGAACCCCTGCTGGATCCGGTCGGCCATCTGCGGGAACTTCGAGAGGTCGTTGAGGATGCCGATCGTGTTCGGCAGGTCGGCCGAGGAGAACCCGCTCCAATCCGTGGCGCAGAAGGTGAAGTTGTGCTCGTTGGCCATCAGGTGGATGTGCGCCCCCTTGGTGGCCTCCTCCGCGTCGCCGAGCAGGCCGTGCCCGTAGAGCGACGCGCGACCGGTGGCCGCGGCGGCCGCGCGCGGCACCACACAGACGAAGTTGGCGCTCTGCACGCTGCCCGGCCGCTGGGTCGGCACGCCCCGGGAGTTGAGGTTGAACCGACCCCCGGGCGCGCAGCCCGCCGACGTCAGGTAGCAGGGCACGGTGAACCGGCCCGTGACCCGGCGCAGCAGCAGCGCGTTCTGGGCGGTCGTGAAGTTCTGGACGCCGGTCACCTGGAACGCGGGCGCCCGACCCGTCACCTGCAGGTCCCTCAGGTTCGTATCGCCGAGCTGGCCGAACGCGTTGTCGCGGATGGCCAGCATCCGCGACTGGAGCGCCGACTGAGAGGCGACGGTGAAGTCCCAGATGAGATGGAGGTTGCGCGTGCTCACCCTCGCGCGGCGCGCCAGGCGTAGGAGCGAGCGCACCTTCCGGCTCCGCGTCCTTGCCCTGGCAAGCCCCCGCGCGGCGCCGATCTTGCGCCCTCCGGCCGTGCGCAGCCCGCGCACGACCACCACGTAGCGGCCGCCCTCCTTGAGGTTCTTCGCCGGGTGGACGAGGAGCGTGCGCCTCCGGGCGGTCGTGTTCATGTCGAGCTCCGCCCAGTAGGCCTGGCGCCTGCGGGTCTTCGCGTCGAGCAGCACGATCGGAGCGCTGCTCCTGAGCGAGGCGGCGATGTTCGTGATCGGGGCCAGGCGGGAGCGCGTGAACGCCCTCGCGGTCGCGAGGCCGGGCACCTTGAGGATGAGCTGCGAGCCGGGGCTGAACCCGTCCAGGCGGTTCTGGTCCCGCGTGTCGACCCGCACCCCGTTCTTGTTGCGCGGAGTGCACCGGCGCGAGATCCGGACGCGCCGGCCGGTGTCGGTGCGGCGGTCCCTGACCGTGAAGGCGTCGTTGGGGAACGGCAGCAGCGAGATCTGCCCGCTCAGGTAACGACACGGCTTGGGAGCGGCCGCCTGCGCGGACGGGGCGAATGCCGGCACGAGCAGAGCGATCGACAAGACGGCCAGGAACGAACGCTTCACGAATCCTCCTCGACGGGCTGGGGAGCCCACCCTACCCGCCGGAAGAGTAAGCCGGGGGCTCCCGCCCCCGGAACCCCCGGCGTCCCCTAACCCACGTCATCCGCTGGCGGGACGGCCGCTGGGGGCCGCCGCCAGATACGCCGGTCAGTGGTCCGGGGGCACAGCCCCCGGACACACCACGAGCGCCGCTGCGCGGCAGCGCCCACCGCGTGGACCCTCCAGCGGATGCCGAGGGCCGAGACGCGCCGCGTCATCCGCTGGCGGGACGGCCGCTGGGGGCCGCCGCCAGATACGCCGGTCAGTGGTCCGGGGGCACAGCCCCCGGACACACCACGAGCGCCGCTGCGCGGCAGCGCCCACCGCGTGGACCCTCCAGCGGATGCCGTAGGGCGAGACGCGCCGCGTCATCCGCTGGCGGGACGACTAGGGGCCGCCGCCCAGATACGCCGGTCAGTGGTCCGGGGGCACAGCCCCCGGACACACCACGAGCGCCGCTGCGCGGCAGCGCCCACCGCGTGGACCCTCCAGCGGATGCCGTAGGGCGAGACGCGCCGGGGGCTCCGGGGGCGGGAGCCCCCGGCCTACTTACAGGTCCAGCTCCACGCGCTTCACTTCGCGCTCGTCCCCCTCGGGGTCGAAGGGGCCCCTGATCACGAGCTCGAGTGGTCGGTTCTCGGTGTTCTGGAGCGGGAAGTCGAACAGCAGCATCGACCCGGCGGTCGGGCCCTGCTGCGCGACGCTTCCGTCCTCCGGGATGCAGTCACCCTTCCCGAGCCTCTCGGGCTTGTAGGCGAAGCTGTTGTCCTCCTCCAGCGGAATCGGCCTGAACCTGTTGCCCTGGTTGTCCTCGACCACGAAGTCGTTGGTGGTCCTCCGCGCGTCGTCACCGAGGTTGCACGCCTGGAGGAAGACCCCGTAGAGGGCGTTGCCCGGCCTGGCGGCGGGGCCCCGGTAGTAGGCCTTGTCCGGGGTGATGTCGAGGTTGAGCTGGCGCGTGATGAAGACGTTGTAGTCGATGCCCGCCACGTCGATGGCGAGCCCCTCTCGGGCGGGCTCGTCCACGCCCGGCTCGTCCCC
This sequence comes from uncultured Thermoleophilaceae bacterium, assembly GCA_963722705.1. Taxonomy (GTDB): domain Bacteria; phylum Actinomycetota; class Thermoleophilia; order Solirubrobacterales; family Thermoleophilaceae; genus JAAYBF01. Next base: position 663,441 of record CAVRNY010000002.1, read on the forward strand.
GCACGCCGCGAGGAGGCCCATGACGAGCACGAGCGCGAGCCCCACGACGGTCCTTCTGAGGCGGGTCGGGTCCATCGGGCCGGGCAGTCTACCCGTCGCCCGTGGGGACTTTCCCGGGGGCCGGGACGTGTGCGCCGAAGCGGGGCGCCTTGCTCGCCTCGTAGCCCGCGACCGTGGCCCGCCGCAGCTCCCCTTCGGGCGGGTTCCTCGAAGATTCGCCTCAGCCTCCGGAGCGCCACGTTCGACTGCCGCCGGACCCACCGGTGGGCTCCGCGCTGCTTGATCCGGTCGATCATCGTCTTCGGCTCGCTGTAGGTCGTGAGCTCCACCCGCGTGCTGCCGCCCGCCTCGGGGATGAAGTCGTACACCGCCACCAGCCGCGAGCGCCCGCGGCGGCCGACCCTGCCCTCCTCGACGATCCGCCGGGGCCGGTCGCACTCCGCGATCTCGATCTCCGCCCGCTCGCTGAACACGGGCGCGTCCAGCAGGAACCGCGCCGCGGCGCCCTTGCCGACAGGGTTGGCGCGGGCGAGCCGGTAGTCCTTCAGGTAGTGGTCCGCATACGCGGGCCGGCGTGAGAGGTCCGCCACGAAGTCGAAGATCTCCTCGCGCGGAGCCGAGATGACGGTGTCCACCGTGACCTGACGCATCGCGCCGATTCTATGCGCGGCCGGGGAAGCGCCCTACGCCGCGCGAGGTACGACCGTGATGTGCCGGTCGGTGGCGTGCACGCGCTCGATGCGGAGGGCGACGCGCTTGCTCTCCGGGAGACGGCGCACGCACAGGTCGCACAGCACCCGGCCACCGTCCATCTCGTGGAGGCGCTCGCCGACGAGCGGTGTGCGGCGACAGCCGGAGCAGCACGCCCTCCCGCTGTCGAGCGATCCGACGCTGCTGCGGACCAAGATGCCGGCGAGATCGGGCACGGACGGTTGTTCGACCGCTCTGGGGTTAGTCCTTCCGTCTGGGGGAGGACTCTGGTACGTATTGGCCAATTCGGGTATCCGTAGCACGACGGTTTGGTGAATTATCCACGCAAAATGCGGGAAAGCCTGGTTTCGGTTGGGGGTTGCTTGTTAACATCCGCACGTCCTCGGCGAGCTAGCAGTCAGGAGATGGCCAGATGAATTCGTTCGAGGCAGGGACGCTGGCAGGGGCCGGATCGTTCCGTTGTGAATCCTGTGGATTCGCAGTGGCGCTACACGAGCGGGATGAGGTGCCCGCGTGCCCCAGCTGCGGCGGCGACAGCTTCAGGCGTGCCGCGCTCTTCGGCGAGAGTGCGTCGATAGCGGCCCCCCAGACCGACGGCGACTCGCCGGCCTGGCTCGAGGAGGCCCGGGAGGCCCTCGTCGCCGAGGGCGACTACCTGGCCTTCGACACCGACGAGCGGGTCCAGATCATCCCGCTGCAGGACGGCTGGACGAGGATCGGCCGCAGCCTGTCTGCGCACATCCGCTTGGACGATCCCACGGTGTCCCGCCGCCATGCACTCGTCTATCGCGACGACGACGAGGGAGCGCGGGTCCTCGACGACCGCAGCCTCAATGGCGTCTTCCGGAACGGCGAGCGCGTCGAGCTGGCGGAGCTCGAGGACGGCGACGCGGTGTCGGTGGGCCGCTTCACGCTCCACTTCATCAGCCTCGAGGGCAATGGCGAATCCAGTGGTTCGACGCGACCGGTAGAGGGCGCGCTGGCCTGACGTTGGGCGGCCGTTAGAGTCGCTCGATCGACCCGCGCTACGAAGTCCTCGACGATGCGGCCCGCCTCGCGCGCGGCTTCACCGATGGCCTCGCCGCGCGCCCGGTGGGGCCCCGGGAGGACCTCGAGGAGCTGCGCGCCCGGTTCGCGCGGCCCCTGACCGATGACGGCGAGGATCCGCGAGCGGTCATAGAGGCCCTCGCGCGCGACGCCGAGCCCGGGCTCGTCGCCTCCGCGGGGCCGCGCTACTTCGGGTTCGTGATCGGGGGCGCGCTGCCCGTGGCGGTCGCCGCGGACTGGCTCACGTCCGCGTGGGACCAGAACGCGGGCGGGTTCATGGTCGCTCCGTCCCTGTCGGTGGTAGAGGAGGTCGCCGCCTCCTGGGTGCGTGACGTGCTCGGCCTGCCGCCCGGCTGCGGAGTCGGGTTCGTGACCGGCTGCCAGATGGCGCATTTCACCTGCCTGGCGGCGGCCCGGCACGCCGTGCTGCGCGACGCGGGCTGGGACGTCGAGGCGCAGGGGCTTCAGGGCGGCCCGGAGGTGCGGGTGATCGCCGGCGAGCAGGCGCACGTGACCGTCCTCGTGGCCTGCCGCTTCCTCGGGCTCGGCGCGGAGCGCGTGCGCCTGGTGCCGTGCGACGACCAGGGGCGCATCTTGACCGCGGAGCTCGAGACGGCGCTCGCCGAGCAGGACGGGCCGACGATCGTCTGCGCCCAGGCCGGCGAGATCAACACGGGCGCGTTCGATCCGATCGGAGAGATCGCCGACGCCTGCCACGCGCGCGGGGCCTGGTGCCACGTGGACGGCGCCTTCGGGCTGTGGGCGGCGGTGAGCCCGACGCGGCGGCGGCTGCTCGAAGGCTTCGAGCGCGCTGACTCGTGGGCGACCGACGGGCACAAGTGGCTGAACGTTCCATACGACTGCGGGATCGCGGCGGTCGCCGATCCCGCCGCGCACCGTGCCCCGATGACCTCGACGTCGGCCTACATCCCCCCGCACGAGGACGACACCCCCGTGGGCTTCGACTGGACGCCCGAGTTCTCACGCCGGGCGCGCGGCGTCCCGCTGTACGCCGCGCTGCGGTCCCTCGGGCGCTCCGGCCTGGCCGCCATGATCGACGGCTGCTGCGACCAGGCGCGGCGCATGGCCGCTCGGCTTGCGGACGCCGACGGGGTGGAGGTCCTGAACGACGTCGTGCTCAATCAGGTGATCGTGCGCTTCGGCGACGACGACGAGGCCACGAACGAGGTGATCGCCCGCGTGCAGGAGGAAGGGACCTGCTGGCTCAGCGGCAGCACGTTCCGCGGGCAGGCGGTGATGCGCATCTCCGTCGTGGGCTGGCAGACGTCCGCGGAAGACGCCGACAGGTCGGCCGAGGCGATCCTCGCTGCCGCCCGGCGGCTCCCCGTGCCTACTCCGTCGAGATCGACGGATCCGTCTGCTGGTCCTCCGGGATCGACATGAGGAAGTGCGACTGCGCGTCCGCGGCCAGCTCCATGACGCGCTCGGCCTCCGCTTCCTGATTCGTGGCGCGCAGCTCCTCGCAGTAGTGCCCCAGCAGCTCCTGCACGTCGAGGATGCCCTCGGCGTCGAGCTCGCGGATCTCGATCTTGGCGCCCTTCCCGCGACGGCGCTCGAGCGCCTCGCGGTCGAGGTTCCACTCGTCGTTCACGCGCAGGTACACCCGGCCGCCGGTCTGACCGGCGCAGAACCAGGGACCCGGGTCGCCCATCACCACGGCGCGGCCGTTGGTCATGTACTCGAACGCGAAGCCCTTGATGTTCGCGCGGTCGGCGATGCAGCCGAGCGAGTCGTCGAGCGGTTGCTCGGGCTCGCCGGCGATCACCACGTCCGCACCCGAGAGGCGGATGCAGAAACGTGAGTCGGCCGAGCCCTGCACGAACAACCGGCCGCGCTGTGCGCCGTATGCGAACGACTTGCCGACCGACCCGTTCACGCGCCTGCCGGCCGCGTTCGTGCCCTTCAGGATCGAGACCTTGCCGCCGAGCATCGTCTTCGCGACCCCGTCCTGCGCGCCGCCCTCGACCCGGATGTCCAGGCCGTAGACGTTGAACGCGCCGAACCCCTGGCCGCCCACCGAGCCGCCGTTGAAGTGCAGCGAGGCGAGCGTGTCCTCGCTGCCCGGCGCCGCGCCGTGGAAGATCCGGCTGCGGGCGATCTCCCCGGCCAGCTCGGTGCCGAGCACGCGATCGTCGGCGTCGGCGGGCTCTGCCCAGTCGCGCCGGGCGACCTTGCCGGGAGCGATCTCCGCGAACATGGAGGCGACGGCCGCGGAGGACTCCTTGGCCTTCATCCGGATCGGCCGCGCGCAGATCGAGGCCCGCGGCCTCGCGCTCGTCGACCTGCGCGGGCAGGTCGAGCGGCTCGAGGTCGAGCATCTCCTCGAGCGGGCGGATCATCTCCGTCACGTCCACGTGCTCCTTCGCGCGCGCCTGCACGAGCAGGTCGGAGCGCCCCACGAGGTCCTGCGTACGCTCGTAGCCGAGCTGCGCGGTCAGCTCGCGCACCTCCTCGCCCATCGCCTGGAAGAAGCGGGCGCTGTTCTCGGCCGAGCGCTCGAACTCCTGCGGGGTGAACTTCTTCAGCCCCTTGAGGTCGGCCTCCTCCTTGTCCTCGATCTGCGTGGCTATGCCCACGTGGCAGGTGTCGAGCTGGCAGCCGCGGCAGATCGTGCAGCCGAGGGACACCATCGCCAGCGTGCCGAATCCGACCCGGTTGGCGCCGAGGCAGTGCAGCTTCACGATGTCCCAGGCGTGGCGGTAGCCGCCGTCGGCCCAGATCTCCACGCGGTTGCGGACGCCCGCCTCCATCAGCGCCAGGTGCACGGCGCGGGTGCCGATGTCCGACGGCAGGCCCACGTGGCGCAGCGCGTGCGAGCGCGCGGCGCCGGTGCCGCCCTCGAAGCCCGACAGCGTGATCATGTCCGCGCCGGCCTTGGCTATGCCCACGCCGATCGTGCCGATGTTCGGCACGACCGGCACCTTCACGGAGACGCGCACGTCGGGGTTCGCCGTCTTGAGCTCGTCGATCAGCTCGGCGAGGTCCTCGATCGAGTACAGGTCGTGGTTGTTGGAGGGCGAGATCAGGTCGGTGCCCTCGGTGGCGTTACGTGCCTGGGCCACCTTGGCGGTGACCTTCTTGCCGGGCAGGTGACCGCCCTCGCCGGGCTTCGCCCCCTGGCCGATCTTGATCTCCACGAGGTAGGACGAGTTGAGCATCTCGCTCGTCACGCCGAAGCGGCCCGAGGCCACCTGCTGGCCGCGCCAGAGCGGGTACTTCCCGTACATGTCCTGGATCTCGCCGCCCTCGCCGTTCATGGCGATGATGTTCGCCCGCTTCGCGGCCTCCGCGTAGGCGCGATAGGCGGTCTCCCCCTGGGAGCCGAAGCTCATCGAGGAGATCACGATCGGGTAGCTGTGGAGGCCCACGCCGGGATCGGCCTGGTCCGTGGGGATCGCCTCGCGGTCCGAGTTCAGGTCGAGGATGTGGCGCAGGGAGATCGGCTGCTCGTGCTCGAGCTGGCGGACCTTGTCCGAGTACTCGGCGTAGTCGCCCGTGCCGTTGGCCGCGGCCACCGCCGCCTTGTAGACCTTCGGGTAGAAGCGGAAGGTCTTCGCGGGCTTGGACTCGGTCTCGCCGGCGAGCACGCGCTGGCGCTCGTCGCCGTCGGTATCGAGCTCGGCGAAGCCGGTGCCGCCGTCCTTGGTCGCCATGTAGGCGGGCGAGTCGAAGACCGAGGTGAGCTCCGGCTTCAGCCCGATCGAGGCGAACAGGCGCGCGTAGCCGCGCACCTCGTGGATGCCGATGGTGGAGATCACCTTCTCGACCCCCTTGCGCAGAGCCGACGCGAGGTTGCCCACGTCCGTGCGGTAGTCGTCCACCAGCGAGACCTCGACCATCGCGTACGGGCAGATGGCGTCGGCGCCGAGGCCGAGCGCGACGACCACGTCGTGCACGTTGCGGATCGCGGCCGAGCGCAGCACCACGCCGCAGCGCCGGCGCAGGTTGGTCTCACCGTCCTTGACGAAGTGCTCGCGCAGCGCCAGGTCCACAGCGGCCAGCGCGAGGTGCGGGTCGAGGTAGCGGCGATCGCCCTCGTAGGCCGTGCGGTCGGACAGGACCAGCAGCTCGGCGCCGTTGCGGACGGCCGTGGTCGCCTCCTGCTTGAGCCGCTCGATCGCGCCCCGCGTGTTCTCGGACTCGAGGCAGGAGATGTCGAGCACGGCGTTGCTCCCCCTGAAGGCCTCCCACATGTCCTCGAGCAGGTACGTCTTGTGCTCGTGCGCGATCCCGCGGTATGTCTCGTCCGAGAGCGGCGCCAGCCCGTCGTGGCCGCCGAAAAGGATCGGGAAGGCTATCTCCACCGTGGCCGGCTCGGGTGCGATCTCGTGCAGCGAGGGCCGGGCGCCGATCACGGCGCGGCAGGAGAAGTGCTCCACCTCGCGCTCGCGGTCGATCGCGGGGTTGGTGACCACCGCCACCGACTCCTTGAAGTAGTCGGCCAGGTTCTGGCGCTCGGGCGAGAGGCAGGCGAGCGGGCCGTCGTACCCGAGCGAGCCGATCGGCTCCTGGCCGGTGGCCGCCATCTGCTGCACCAGCTTCATGTCCTCGCGCTGCCAGCCGAAGCCGCCGAGCACGCGGTCCTCCACCTTGATGGGCTCGGAGGGGCCGGCGCTGGTGTAGCCGGGGATCTCGGCGCCCGCCAGCGGGCCGCCGGTGAGGATCGCGCTCGCGTAGCCGGAGTCGGAGACCGGCGTGGCGGAGTCGGGGTCGACGCCGCCGCCGGAGTCGGTGCGCTCGCGCCACCGCTTGGCGCACAGCGCCTGAACCGCGCCGTGGTCGCGCAGGTGGGTCTCGGCCCTGGACCGGTCGACCTGCACGCACACCTTCTCGCCCGGAGCGAGCGGCTTGGGCTCGGACACCGTCTCCTTCACCGACACCACTCCCGGCTCGGAGGAGAACACCCAGGTGTCCGCCGTCTCGACCTGCCACAGCGGGCGCAGCCCGAGCGCGTCGACCGAGAAGACGTGCTCGTCCTCGAAGCGCGAGATCAGCGCGACCGGGCCCTGAGCGAAGGGGCCGAAGGCCTGGCGCAGGTACATGTAGAAGCCGCGCAGATCGCCCGGGATCCCCTTGATCTCGTCCACGATCGGCGGCAGCGCGAGCTCGAGCGCCTCCACGAGCGTCAGGCCGTGCCGGTAGATCAGCGACTCGATCGTGCGGCTCAGGTCCTGGGAGTCGGAGCCGTCCGGGTGGATCGGCACGTTCAGCATCCGCGCCTCTTGGCGCAGGCGCGCGATCGTGTTGATCTCGCCGTTGTGGCCGAGCACCCCGAAGGGCTGCACGCGCTTGAAGCTCGGCCAGGTGTTGGTCGAGTAGCGGTTGTGGCCGAGCAGCGACACCGTCTCCGCGCGCGGGTCGTGGAGGTCCGGGTAGTAGCGGCCGAGCACGGCCGGCGCGCCGAGCACCTTGTAGACCGCACAGGTCGTGGAGCACGAGGACACGTGCACGTCGAGCTGATCCTCCAGCTGGAGGGTGAGCTCGAAGCAGTGCTTGGGATCCTCGATCAGCCCGCCGACCTGCCAGAACACGGGCTCCTCCTCGCGCGCGTTGGGCCCGAGCGCCGAGGAGTCGACCACGTTCTCCCGCTCGGCCAGCACCCGCAGGCCGATCTTGCTCATCAGCTCGCGCGCCTTCTCCTGCACCTGTGCCGGCTTGCCGCCCTTGCGCGGGATGAACACGTGCACGACGGCGAAGCGGTCGTCGAGGGCGAGCTTCGAGGCGTGCCCGCCGTGGCGGATCTCCTCCGCCCAGATCTTGCGCGGGATGTCCACGAGCACGCCGCAGCCGTCACCCTCGCCGTCCACGTTGCCCGCGCGATGGAGCATCTTCTCGAGCGCCACCAGGGCGGTCTTGATCGCCTCGTGGCTCGGCTTGGCGCCCTTCGCCACGGACGCGTAGATGCCACACGCATCCTTGTCCTCGACCGTCTCCGGTGCCCGGAGAGGACGGTAGGCCTTCGTGGAAGAGAACCGCTCGGGCGAGCGCGGGTGGGCGGGATGCGGCACTGGTGCAGACCTCCTCGGGTTCCGCGCCTTGCTTCGAGAGGGCGCGCGACGTCAGAAGCGAACGGCAAGCTTACCTGAGCCACCCGGACGCAGCCACTCTCTACCCCGGCTCCGCGACCATCACTCCTCGCTCGAACGGGGCGGTCCGAAATCGACAAGCACCGCCCGCGTGACGGCCTCCGAGCCAAAGCGCCCGCGCAGGTCGTCCACCACGGCGTCGAGCGCGTCGTCGGGATCGTCGAGCGGCAGGGCGAGCTGGGTGCTCGCGCGGCGGTCGAGGTTGGTGACCGTCAGGCCCACGAGCGTCAGGCCGCGGCGCTCCACGTCGGGCGCGGCCGCCGCCATCAGCGACCTCAGCGCCTCCAGGATCGGCCGGTTCGCAGCCGTCGCCCGCGGAAGCGTGTGGGAGCGCGACGCGCGTGAGTAGTCGGAGAACCTGAGCCTCAGCACCACCGTGCGCCCGGCGCGGCCCTTCGCGCGCATGCGGCGGGTCACGCGGTCCACCAGGTTGAGCAGCGTGGCGTCGATGGACTCGGGCGTCTTCGGCGAGCGCCCGAGTGCCCGCTGGGCTCCGAACGAACGCCGGCCGCGGCGGCGGCGGACCCGCCGCGGGTCGCGGTTGCGGGAGATGGCGTAGACGTAGCGGCCGGCCGCCGGCCCGAGGATCGCCACGAGCGCCTCCTCGGAGCGTTCGGCCGCCTCACGGACGATCCCGATGCCCGCGTCGTGCAGGCGGCCCGCGGTGGCCGGGCCCACGCCCCAGATCTGCTCGACGCGAAGCGGGAGCAGGAAGTCGAGCTCGCCATCTGGCGGCACCACCAGGAGCCCGTCGGGCTTCGCGGCGCAGCTGGCCAGCTTCGCCAGGATCTTCGTCCGGGCGACGCCGACCGTGATCGGCAGGCCGGCCTCGTCGCGGACACGGCGCCGCAGCCGCGCCGCGATCTGCTCCGGGGTGCCGGAGATCCGCTCGAGGCCGCTGACGTCGAGGAAGGCCTCCTCGAATCCGAGCCCCTCGACCGTCGGCGCGGTGTCCTCGAAGATCGCGAACAGCTCCTTGCTCGCGGCCACGTAGGCCTCGAACCGGGGCGATACGACCACGGCCTCCGGGCACAGGCGCCGTGCCCGCCCGGCTCCCATGCCGCTCTTGATCCCACGGGCTTTGGCCTCGTAGCTCGCCGCCATCACGACACCCGGCCCCACGATCACGGGCCGGCCCCGCAGGCTCGGATCGTCCCGCTGCGCGACCGAGGCGAAGAACGCGTCGACGTCGGCGTGCAGGATCGGGGTGTCTGACACGAACACATGTTCGCATAGGGCGCACGTAGAATCGCCCGATGACAGCCGAATGGCGCAACTGGGCCGGGGACCAGGGGTGCACGCCCACTCGGTTCGAGCGCCCGGCGGGCACGCAGGAGGTCGCCGCCGCCGTGGTCGCCGCGGGCGAGGCGGGGCACGCGGTCCGCGTGGCCGGCGCCGGTCACTCGTTCACCGAGGCGGTGCTCACGGACGGCACGCTGCTGTCGCTGGAGCGGATGGACCGGGTGCTCGACGTGGACCGCTCCAGCGGGCTCGTGCGGGTCGAGGCCGGGATCGCGCTCGGCGCCCTCAGCGACGAGCTGTGGCGCCACGGGCTGGCGTTCGAGAACCTCGGCGACATCGACGTCCAGTCGATCGCCGGCGCCACGGCCACCGCCACCCACGGCACCGGCTCGCGACTGCGCAACCTCTCGGCCGCCCTACGCTCGATCGAGCTCGTGCTGGCGGACGGCTCCACGCTCGAGGTGTCCGAGGAGTCGGACCCCGACGCATGGCGCGCTGCCAGGGTGTCGATCGGGGCGCTCGGGGTGATCACCGCCGTGACCCTCCAGGCGGTGCCGGCCTTCACCCTCGAGGGACACGACCGCAGCCAGCCGCTCGCCGAGGTGCTCGACGGGATCGACGGGCTGGCCGACGGCGCCGAGCACTTCGAGTTCTTCACCTTCCCGTACAGCGACCGCGCGCTCACGCGGACCAACCGGCGCGTGCCGGGCCCACCGCGGCCGCGCCGTCCGCGGCTCGCCTGGCTCGAGGACGAGGTGCTGAAGAACGGCTTCTTCGGGTTGATGTGCCGGGCCGGGCGGGCGCGGCCCGCACTGATCCCGCCGATCAACAGGCTCGTGTCGGCGCTCGGCGGGATGGAGACCCGGCTGGTGGACCGCTCGTACCGCATCTTCGCCACGCCCCGCAGCGTGCGCTTCACCGAGATGGAGTACGCGATCCCGCGGGCGCGCGCGGTCGAGGCGTTACTCGCCGTGCGCGAGCTGGTCGAGAGCCGGAAGCTGGCCGTGAGCTTCCCGTTCGAGGTCCGCTTCGTCGCGCCCGACGACGCCTTCCTCTCCCCCGCCTGCGCACGCGAGACCTGCTACATCGCCTCGCACGTGTACGAGGGGATGGAATGGGAGCCCTTCATGCGCGACGTGGAGGAGATCATGGACGGCTTCGAGGGCCGCCCGCACTGGGGCAAGCGCCACTTCCAGACCGCCGAGACGCTGCGCCCCCGGTACCCGGAGTGGGACCGGTTCACGGCGGTCCGGGGGCGCCTCGACCCGCAGGGCCGGTTCGCGAACGGCTATGTCGAGCGGGTGCTCGGCCCGCCCGTCTCGGCGGTCAGCGCCCGAGCTTGACGATGTCGTCGTCCGAGTCGTCCGGGAGGTCGAAGCGGGCGTTCACCGCGTAGATCGACTTCTTGAACGTCGCCAGGGTCGTCGGCACCTCGAATCTCGAGTCCTCGATGAAGCGCCGCAGGTCGCCGCTCCGCAGCTTGCGACGGAGCTTCACCACCGCGATCTTGTTGTCGCGGTTCTGGACCACGTAGAGCTTGTGCCCGCGCAGCAGCAGGCCGTCGCCGTTGGTGACCGGCGTATCGAGCTCGATCTCGCGCGAGCGGCCGGAGTGCCGGTTCACGCTGAACAGCTTGCCGGTGACGCTCTGCACGATCACGAGCCGCTTGCCGGCCGCCTCGATCCCGTTGGCGTTGAACCCGTCGACGTACTTGAACTCGCCCGTGATCGGGATCCGCTTCAGGTTGCCCAGTGAGCCGTCGCGGCGGATGCCCAGCCGGTAGACCTGCGCGACCAGCGAGTCGGTGAAGTAGGCGGCGCGCTTGGTGACCACCACGTCGTTCACGAAGCCGGCGTCGGGGAGCGGGAAGGACGCGACGTCCGCGCCGGTGCGCGAGTCGTAGACGTAGATCGCCTTCGACGGGCCGCCCGCGACGAACAGCTTCCCGCGCGAGGCCTTCAGGCCGATGTGGTTGCGGCCCTGGTGCGGCGGGACTAAAACCGCGCCCTGTCCGGTGCGGTAGGAGCCGGAGAACACGCTGCCCTGCGGGATCGAGCCGACGAAGAAGCGGTCGTGCTTGCCCGAGGCGATCCCCTCGGGGCGGAACTCGTCCGGCAGTGCGATGCTCTCTTGTCCTGGGCCGCCGCCCGCCGGGGCGGCGGGAGCGAGCAGAGCGGTGGCGGCAAGTGTCGCGATGAAGGTCTTCTTGAACATATTCCACGCATACCCGGGAACGGGTTGGATCACGCGGTAGGGTCCGGCCGGGCGCCATGGCGACGACGATCACAGTTCTCTCCCAGAAGGGCGGTACCGGAAAGACCACCACCACGCGCACGCTCTGCGACGTGCTGCGCCGGGTGGGGCTGAGCGTGCTCGCGGTCGATCTCGACCCCCAGGGCAACCTCTCCGACTACTTCGACGTTCCCGCCGACGCCGACCCCACGATCGCCGACGTGCTGGCGGGGCGGGCTCGCGCCCTCGATGCCATCCACGGCGACGTGCTCCCCGCCAACCTCGGGCTGGCCGAGGCGGAGCTGGTGCTGAGCGGCAAGATGGGCCGGGAGATGACGCTGCGGCGCGCGCTGCGCGAGCCGGGGCGCCAGTACGACGTGATGCTCGTGGACTGCCCGCCGTCGCTTGGCCTGCTGACGGTGAACGCCCTCGTGGCGGCCGATCACGCGCTGATATCGAGCGAGGCGGAGTACTTCTCGCTCCAGGGCGTCGAACAGGCGCTGGAGGTGGTGGAGCTGGCCAAGGAGAGCCTCCACCCCGAGCTCGAGTGGCTCGGCGCTGTGCTGAACATCGCGGACCTGCGCACGGTCCACGCGCGCGAGGCGCACAAGCAGCTGCGCGAGCGGTTCGGCGACAAGGTGTTCAACACCGTGATCAGGCGCTCCGTGGGCTACGCCGAGTCGGCCGAGCGCGGCATCTCGATCCTCGACCACAGGCCGGACCTGGGCGCCGACTACCTCGCGCTGACGGTTGAGGTGCTCGGCCGGCTCGGGTGGCACGACGAGGGGGCGAAGGTGGCCGCTCTGCGGGAAGAGCTCGTCCCCGCGTAGGGTTCAGGCCATGAGCGAGCTGCTTCGCAAGCCCGCGGTCGAGCTCGCCCGGATGGTGCGGGACGGAGAGGTGACCTCGCGGGAGCTCGTCGAGGCCTCGCTCGCGCGAATCGAGGCCACGAAGTCCCTGAACCATTGGACGTTGCTGGACGCCGAGAACGCGCTGGCGGCCGCCGACGCCGTAGATCGCGAGGGTGGGGGCTCCGCAGGAGGTCCCCCCGAGCGGGGGGACGAGCGGCCCTTCGCCGGCGTGCCGTTCGCGATCAAGGACCTGTTCGCCCCCGTCGCCGGGCTGCGGATGGCCCAGGGATCCGACCTGCTGGGCGAGTTCACGCCCGACTACGACTTCGCGCTCGTGCGCCGTTTCAGGGAGGCCGGCTTCGTGTTCGTGGGCAAGACCCAGACGCCGGAGTTCGGGATCCTCCCCGTGACCGAGCCGCGACGATTCGGCCCGGCCCGCAACCCCTGGGATCCCGAGCGGACCACCGGGGGATCGAGCGGCGGCTCCGCCGGCGCCGTCGCGTCGGGCTGCGTTCCCATCGCGCACGCCAGCGACGGCGGCGGCTCGATCCGCATCCCCGCCGCGTGCTGCGGCCTGGTGGGTCTGAAGCCCTCCCGCGGGCGCATCAGCCGCGCGCCCGACCTGGGCGACCACTTCCTCTCCACCGACGGCGTGGTCGCCCGCACCGCCGACGACGCCGCGGTGCTGCTCGACCTGATGGCGGGACCCGAGACGGGCGACTCGACATGGGCGCCCCCGCCGGCGGAGCCGTTCGCCGACACCGCCCAGCGCGACCCCGGCAAGCTGAAGATCGCGCTCACGTTCGACATGCCGATCGAGTCCGAGCTGGACCCGGCGGCCGAGCAGGCCACGCGCGACGCCGCCGCGCTGCTGGGAGAGCTGGGGCACGAGGTGGAGGAGGCCACGGCGCCGTGGAAGGACGCCGACCTGCTGCCGATCTTCAGCGTGCTGTGGGCCGCCAACGTGGCCTCGAGCGTCATGCACGGGAGCATCGTGACCGAGCAGAAGCCGAGCCCGGAGAACATCGAGCCGCTCACCATGTGGCTCTACGAGGAGGGGATGGGCTACAAGGCGCCCGAGTACATCGGCGCCCTCGTGACCCTGCAGTCGTTCGGGCGCGGGCTGGTGAGGATGTGGGACGACTACGACGTGGTGCTCACGCCGGCGCTCGCGAAGCGCCCGGTGCGTCACGGCGAGATCGACCCGTGCGGGGAGAACCCCGCCTACGAGTTCAAGAAGTCCGGCCAGTTCACCCCGTACACCGCGCCCTTCAACGTGACCGGGCAGCCCGCGATCTCGGTGCCGCTCTACCACGGCGACGACGGCCTGCCGCTGGCGGTCCAGCTCGTGGGCGCGCCGCTCGGGGAGGGGCAGCTGCTGCAGCTGTGCCGGCAGCTCGAGGAGGCCCTCCCCTGGGCCGACCGCGTGCCGCCCGAGCCCGCGCTGGCCGCGTCCTGAGCTCCTAGGCCGCGGTCTTCACTCCCGCCGCGGCCATGTGCTTTGCGGTGTCCGTGTAGTGGCGCATTCGCGTGACGAGCCCGTCATCCCCGAAGGTCCAGAGGTGCAGCTCCTCGTCGTGGAACCGGCCGCCTCCGGGCAGGCTCGCATCGATCTCGACCTCCACCGCCACCTGCCGGTCGCCGGCGATCAGGTCCAGGACCTTGAAGTCGTGGATCTCCATCTGGCCCACGATCGCGAAGAACTGCGCCGCCCCGTCGCGGCCGCGGCGCTCGGCCAGGTGGTTCGTCCCGGCCGTCTGCGCGTGGTTCTCGCGCCATTGCTCCCAGGCCACGTCCTCGCTCAGCTTCTCGAGGATCGCGGGGACGTCGCCCTTCCCGAACGCCTCGTAGATCTCCTGGACGACCTGGCCGTTGCTCGCTGCGCGCACCGGTGACCTCCGATCGATTGCGAAATCGCTGGCGAGCGTAGCCGCCCGCTAGAGGCCCTGCAGGAGCTCGCCGTCGTGCTCGTAGGTGAGCAGCGCGGCGGCCTCCTCCATCGGCAGCCAGCGCAACTCGTCGACCTCGTTGTTCGGAGTGAAGCCGGGGTCCTCGTCGACGTCCATCAGCCAGTACCGCACGATCTTCTCGCGGTCCTTGTTGTCGCGGTAGTGGGTGCTAGGGAGCTCGGACTCGAGGGTGCAGCGGAGGCCGGTCTCCTCCTCGACCTCGCGCAGCGCGGCGGTCTCGAAGCTCTCGCCCGGGTCGAGCTTGCCCTTTGGAAGAGTCCAGTCGTCGTAGCGCGGGCGGTGCACGAGGCACACCTCGGTGCCGGCATCCCCGTCGCGGACCACCACGCCGCCTGCCGCCTCGACCCTCACTCGATCTCCCGCACGTCGGCCCCGCCCGGGGCGAACATCACGCGCCGCACGTCGCAGTCCGCCGCCTCCTTCTTCAGCCCCGCCAGCAGGTTGCCCGTCTGCTGCCAGTGGCACCAGAAGAGCACCGCCGGGCCGGCGCCGGAGATCGTGGCGCCCACGCCGCCCAGCTCCGCGGCGCGCCGCGTCAGCTCCATCGAGCGGGGATAGAGGTGCCCGCGGCGGTCTTGGTGGAGACGGTCGGACAGGCCCCGGCCGATCAGCGAGAAGTCGTCGCGCGCGAGGCCCAGCACCAAGAGCGAGGCGTGCGCCACGTTGTGCACGGCATCGGCCAGCGGCACCTCGTCCGGCAGAGCCGCGCGGGCGTCGGAGGTCGCGACCGGGTCGGGCGGGATCGCCACCACGCCCTCGAGGCCGGGCGGGGGATCGAACCGCGCCGGCTCGTCCCCGGCGCACACCACGAACCCGCCGTTCAGCGCCGCCGCCACGTTGTCCGGATGGCCCTCGAGCTCCCGCGCGAGGTCGAAGATGGGGGCGTCGAGCTCGTACATGTGGTCGGCGGCCGAGAGTCCCGCCACGATCGCCGCGGCGCTCGACCCGAGGCCCGCCGACGGCGGGATCTCGGACGAGATCCGGAACGACAGCCCGTCCGCCGGCTTCAGCGCCTCGAAGGCCTTCACGCAGAGGTTCGAGCGGTCGAGCGGAACGCCCTCCACGTCGCACTCGACCGAGAACTCCCCGGTCTCCTCCACCTCCAGCTCGAGGCCGAGCGACAGCGCCGCGGCCAGCGAGTCGTATCCCGGCCCGAGGTTGGCCGACGATGCCGGCACCCGCACCTCGCGGCGCCGGTTCAACGTTCCTCCATCACCGCTGCGTCGACGTGCTCGATGTCGGGCTCGCAGGGGATCACCGGCGCCGCGCGGTTCATCGCGGTCTGCGGGTCCTTCAGCCCGTGGCCCGTGAGCACGCACACCACGCGGCCCTCCGCGCCGTTCGCCAGCAGCCCCGCCACCGACGCGGCCGACGCCGGCTCGCAGAACACCCCCTCCCGGGCGGCGAGGAGCGAGTACGCCTCGAGGATCTGATCGTCCGTCACGGCGCGCACCTCGCCGCGCGAGGCCGTGAAGGCGTTCATCGCGTCCTCCCACCGCGCGGGATTGCCGATCCGGATCGCGGAGGCCACCGTCTCCGGCTGCTCGACCGGCGCGCCGTGCACCAGCGGGGCGGCGCCCTCGGCCTGGTAGCCGTGCAGCCTCGGAGCGGCGCCGTACTCCTGGAAGCCGCGCCACCACGAGGTCACGTTGCCCGCGTTGCCGACCGGAATGCAGAGCAGGTCAGGGGCCTCGCCGAGCTGGTCGCAGACCTCGAAGGCGCCCGTCTTCTGGCCCTCGATGCGGAAGTCGTTCACGGAGTTCACGAGCGCGATCGGGTGGCGCCGGGCGAGCTCGCGCACCAGCTCGAGCGCCTGGTCGAAGTTCCCCCGCAGGGCGATCACCCGGGCGCCGTGCATCAGCGCCTGGGCCAGCTTGCCGGTGGCGATCTTCCCCTCGGGCACGATCACCGCGCCCCGCAGCCCGGCGCGGGCGGCATACGCCGCCGCGCTGGCGGCGGTGTTTCCCGTGGAGGCGCACACGACCGCCTGCGCGCCCTCGGCCACGGCCGCGGAGACCGCCACGGTCATCCCCCGGTCCTTGAACGATCCCGTCGGATTCGCCCCCTCCACCTTCAGCCACACATCGGCACCGGTCATCTCGGAGAGCACGGGAGCACGAACCAGCGGGGTGTCGCCCTCGTCAAGCGTGACGAGCGGCTCGACGGGAAGGCGGTCGGAATAACGCCAGAGACTCACGGACAGGGCCTAGCAACTAGCAACTAGCAACCAGCAACTTCATTCGAAGACCTCCTCGATCACGCGAATAACACGTGGGGCCGAGCGCACGAAATCGAGCCTCCCGATCAGATCCACCGCCGCCCGGAACTTCGACTCGAGCACCGGATGCACCACCAGCGACAGCCGGGCGTCCTCCCCCAGCCCCTTCTGCACGACCGACTTGATCGAGACGCCCTGCAGCCCGAGGATCTCCGCCACCTGAGCGAGCACGCCCGGCGTGTCCGCCACCTCCACGTGCAGGTAGAAGGCCGACTCGCGGTCGGGCACCAGCTCGACCGCCTCGGCCGGGGGCGGGTTGAACGGCGGCGGGATCATCGCCGAGATCACGTCCCCGAGCACGGCGGAGGCGGTCTGGGTGCCGCCGGCGCCCGGGCCCGAGAGCGTGATCTCCGTGATCGCGGGCGACTCGATCGTGACCGCGTTGAAGGAGCCGTTCACGGCCGCCAGGGGGTGACCCGAGTAGAGGAACGCGGGGTAGACGGCCACGGCCAGGCCGCCGTCCACGCGCTCGGCCGAGCCGATCAGCTTGAGCGACAGCCCCAGCTCCTTCGCGTAGGCGATGTCCTCGCCCGTGACCCGCTCGATCCCCTCGTGGGGCACCTGGTCGATGTGCACCGGAGCCCCGAACGCGAGCCGCGCGAGGATCGCCATCTTCGCCGCGGCGTCGGCCCCCGTCACGTCCTCGGTGGGATCGGCCTCCGCGTAGCCCAGCTCCTGGGCCTCGCGCAGGGCGTCCTCATACGACGCGCCGGTGCGCTCCATCGCCGTGAGGATGAAGTTGGTGGTGCCGTTCACGATCCCGTGCACGCGATCGATGTGTGCCGCGGCGAGCGTCTCCGAGATCACCCGGATGGCAGGGACCACGCCGGCGACCGACGCCTCGAACCGCAGCTGCACCCCCGACTCGCCGGCCGCGGCGAACAGCTCCTCCCCGTGCCGTGACACGAGCTGCTTGTTCGCCGTCACGAAGTGCTTGCCGGCACGCATGGCGCGCAGCGCGTAGTCGAGCGCGGGGTCGGTGCCGCCGATCAGCTCCACGATCAGGTCCGAGCGCTCGAGGATGTCCTCGAAGTCGCCCTGGCTGCGGGTCAGGACGCCGGAGACCTCGGGCCTTCGGCCGACCTCCGCGGCGATCGCGTCCGCGCGCTCGGCCAGCAGCTCCTCGAACGCGGCCCCGACCGTGCCGTGGCCGAGCAAGCCCACCTTGAAGGTGTCGACGGGGGGGTCCGGGGGGCCGGTGACCCCCCGGCGGGGGGCTCCGGGGGGCGGAGCCCCCCGGGAATCTCTACTCGACGTCACGGGCAGTGAGATCGTCGAAATTTTCACGGCGCACGACCACGCGGGCGTCGCCGTCCCGGCAGAAGACGACCGGCGGTCGCGGCACGGCGTTGTAGTTGTTCGCCATCGCGTGTCCGTAGGCCCCGGTGGCGGGAATCGCCAGCACGTCACCGGGGCGCGGGCGCTCGAGCGCCGCCTCGGGCACGAGCACGTCTCCCGACTCGCAGTGCATCCCGACGATGCGGCAGGGCGTGGAGTCCCCGAGCCGGTTGGCGATGTCAGCCTCGTACACCGCGCCGTAGAGCATCGGCCTGATGTTGTCCGACATGCCGCCGTCGACCGCCACGTAGGTGCGCACGCCCTCGATCTCCTTCACGGTGCCGACCGTGTAGAGCGTCACGCCGGCGTTCCCGACGAGCGAGCGGCCCGGCTCGCACAACACGGTGACCCCCTCGGGGGCGTGCGAGAGCATCGCCTCGGCGTACTCCCCCGGTGGCTGCGGGCGATCCTCGCGCGTGTAGGCGATGGCGAAGCCGCCGCCCAGGTTCAGCAGCGGGAAGTCGCCGATCTCGTGCAGCACGTCGGCGAGCCGCTCGTAGACGTCGAGGTCGAACACCTGAGAGCCGATGTGCGCGTGGAGGCCTCGCAGCTCGAGCCCCGCGTCGGCGCAGCGGGCGATCGCCCGCCCGACGTCGGCCAGCGGGATGCCGAACTTCGAGTCCATCTGACCGGTCGCGATCTTCGCGTGGGTGTCGGGCTCGATCCCCGGCGTGACCCGGAGCAGCACGCGCTGCGCCCGCCCCGCGGCGACGCGCTCGAGCCTGTCGATCTCGTCGAAGGAGTCGACCACCACGTGGCCGATCCCCGCCGCGACCGCCTGCTCGAGCTCGGCCTCCGTCTTGTTGTTGCCGTGCATGTAGATCCGCTCGGGGGCGAAGCCGGCGCGCAGCGCGAAGTGCAGCTCACCGCCGGAGGCCACGTCGCACGAGAGCCCCTCCTCGGCGAAGATCCGCAGCGCCGCGGTGCACGGGAATGCCTTGCTGGCGTACACGACCTCGAACCGCTCGGTGCGGTCCGCGAACGCGGCCCTCGTGGCGCGGGCGCGCTCGCGCATGTCCTCCTCGGCGTAGACGTATGCCGGCGTGCCGAACTCCCGCGCCAGCTCCAGCGCGTCGCAGCCGCCGATCTCCAGCGTTCCCTCCGCGTTCAAACGCGTTCCGAGGGGGTAGACGCGGCCGAGCCCGCCCGGGAGGCTTCCCTCCCCGGGCTCCACGAGCGCCTGATCCGCGTCGTCCTGACCCATAGGGTCCGCGATTATGAAGCACGACCCTCCGGCCCCGCCCGAGCTGGGCACCCACGACGGGCTGTCGTACGCGCTCTTCCTACCCGACGAGGAGCCCGCCGGCGGGGTGGCGATCCTGCACGGCGCGGGCTCGGCGAAGGAGAGCCACTTCGATTTCGGGCGCCTGTGCCGCAGCTACGGGATGGCGGCCCTGGCGTACGACGCTCGCGGCCACGGCCGCTCCGGCGGCGCATGGGGGCCGACGGCCTTCGGCGACGCGCTGGCGATGTGCGACCTGCTGCGACAGCACGCTCCCAGGGTGGCGATGCGAGGGTCGAGCATGGGCGGCTTCACGGCGATCCACGCCGCCGAGCTGGAGCCCGCGATCGCCGCCGTGGTGGCGATCTGCCCCGCGCCCGCGGCGACTCTCCTGCGCGGGCTTCGCTCGGGCCGCCTGATCGACTTCGACGTGGACCGCGAGGCGACCGAACCGTGGCTCGAGACGCTCGACACCTACGGCGCCGTGGCAGGCCTCGGCGCAGAGACCGCGCTGCTCCTCCTCCACGCCCGGGGCGACGAGCAGATCCCCTACACGGTAAGCGAGGAGATGCACGCGATCGCGCACGAGCCCAAGCGGCTGCTGCTGTTCCCCGGCGGGCACCACCGCTCCCTGCAGCACGACCTGGAGGTGCAGAACCTCGCCGCCCGCTTCATCGAGCGGGCGATCTGATCAGCGCTGGGCGCCGAGGCCGCGCACGATCTCGGACAGGGCCTCGCCGGTGTCCGTCACGCTCTTGCCGAGCGGCGCGTTGACCCCGCCGACGACGCCGCCGAGGTTCTTGGTGACCCCCTGGGTGGTGTCGCCCACGGCCTTGGTGAGACCGCCGACCGCGTCACCCGGGGCGCCGCCGCCACCGCCGCCGCCGCCCGGAAGCTGTGGACCGCTGCCGCCGGGGGGCGTGCCCCCGCCGACCGGGGTGGTCGGCTGCGGAGTGCCCGGAGCGCTGCCCGGGGAGTCCGACGCGGGGGGCGATCCCGGGCCGCCTCCGCCCTGGGGCGCACCCGAGGGAGACCTGGGCGTCGTTGCCGCCACCGGGACCGCGGCCCGGCCGACCGCCGCGGCGGCCGGTGCCGCATCCAGAGCGACCTGAGCGGGACCGTCGACCGTCAGCGAGGGCTTGGAGTCCCTGACCACCAGGTCGGCGACCCCATCGGCGATTCCGGAGCCGGGCCAGCCGTTGAAGGCGACCAGCGTGCTCACGACGACGAACAGCAAGAGGGTCGACGCCACGAGCACGGTCGTGGTCCCGATCCCTGCGATGTAGGCCCTTGAAGCTCTCACGAACGGAGTACCCCAGTACTGCTTCGGCAGAAGTTACGCCCACCTTTAGCCCATTTGCCAATATCGAGAATGAATCTCATTTACGCTCTTTCTCCGTGGACATCTCCTCCCTACCCAACCCGGTCGACCTGCTTGCGCTTCGCAGCACCAGGATGGCGCTCGCGGAGCTGACGCTGCTCGCCGTCGCAGGCGGGTTCCTGGGCGCCTTCGTGGTGCTGCGGGGCATCCCGTTCTTCGCGCACGCCGTGGGCACCGCCACCTTCCCGGGCTCTGTGCTCGCGCAGGCGGCGTCGTTCAGCCCGCGTCTCGCGGCGCTCGGGGTGGCAATGGGCTTCGCGGCCGGCACGGAGCGCGCCGCGCGCACGGGCCGCGATCCGGGTGACGCCGCCACAGGCCTCCTGCTGGTGGCGGCCCTTGGCATAGGGGTCGTGCTCGCCAGCGACGTGTACGAGTCGGGCGCCGCGGTGGACCGGCTGCTGTTCGGCACCGCGGTGGGCCTCGACGGAGCCGACGTCGCGTTCTCCGCGGCAGCGGCGCTTCTGGCCGCAGCCGGCGCGGCGGTGCTCGGCCGCGCCTGGACCGCCACGGCCTTCGACCCACCGGGCGCCCCCGCGCTCGGCGTGCCGGCGGCGCGGGCGGACCTCGCGCTTCTCTGCCTCGTCGCCGTCGCCGCCGTGGCCGCCCTCCCAGCGGTGGGCGCCCTGCTGGTCACCTCGGTGTTCGTGGTCCCCGCCGCGATCGCCCGCCTGTTCGCGGTGAGCGTGGCCGGGCTCCTCCGGGCGTCGGTGGCGATCGCCGCCGCTCAGGGCGCTCTCGGGCTGTACCTGTCGCTCTGGCTCGACGTGCCTCCCGGCCCGGCGGTCGCCGTGCTCGGCGCCGCGGGCTACGGCGTGTCCGCGGGCGGGATCGCGCTGCGGAGTGCCGCCGCGCGCCGCGCCGTCCCGGCGGAGGCGGCGTGAGAGGCGTCCGCGCCACCGCCCTCGAGCTCGGCTACGGACGCGGGCCTGTGCTCACCGGGGTCGACTTCTCCGCCGGGCCGGGCGACACGGTGTGCGTGCTCGGGCCCAACGGAGGCGGCAAGACGACGCTCTTCCGGGCGCTCACCGGCGACCTGCGCCCGCTCGCCGGGACCGTCGAGCTGACGGGCCGGCCCGCCTACGTGGCGCAGACCGAGCGCGCCCGGCTCGACTTCCCGGTCAGCGCGCTAGACGTCGCGCTGATGGGGACGCTCGCCGGAGGGCGCTGGTGGCTTCCAGCGGGGCGCGGCGAGCGCCGCGCCGCACACGCGACGCTCGAGCGCGTCGGCCTCGGGGACATGGCCGGCGAGCGCTTCGGCGAGCTGTCGGGAGGCCAGCGGCAGCGAGTCGCGATCGCACGCGCGCTGGTGCAGGACGCGCCGGTGCTGCTGCTGGACGAGCCGCTGGGCGGCGTGGACCCCGCCAGCGCCGAGCTGATCACCGCCCTCTTCGGGGACCTGCGCGCGGAGGGACGCACCCTCCTGGTGTCCACCCACGACGCCGCGAGCGCGCGCACGTTCGACCTGGTGCTGTGCCTGAACCGGCGGCAGGTGGCGTTCGGCCCGCCGGCGCCGACGCTCACGCGCGAGGCGCTCGAGCAGACCTACGGCAGCGAGATCGTGGTCCTGACCGGCGACGGCGCTCCGGTGCGCGCCGTCACGGTCCAGCACCACGAGCACTGAGCGGTGGACTTCCTCGATCCCCTCATCGACCCCTGGCGCTCCGGCATCGACCGGCGCGCGATGCTCGAGGTGCTGCTGCTGGGCGGGGTTTGCGGCGCGCTGTCGTTCTGGATCACGAGCTACCGGCTGAGCTACGCGGCGGAGTCGCTCGCCCACGGCCTGCTCCCGGGCCTCGTAGTCGCCGCCCTGGCCGGGGCGCCGCTCCTGCTCGGCGCGGGCGCGGGCGTCGCGCTCGCGGCGGGGCTGGTGGGATTGGCCGCGCGCGACGAGCGGATCGGCGCCGACACCGCCACCGCCGTGGTCGTGACGGGCACGTTCGGGCTCGGGGCGCTGCTGGCCCTCTCGCCCGAGGCGCCCGCACGGCTCGAGGAGCTGCTTTTCGGCGATCCGCTTGGCGTGAGCGACTCCGACCTGGTGGCCGCGGCCCTGCTCGCCCTGCTCGGCGGGGGCGCCTTGGCCGCGCTCCACAGGCCGCTGGCGGCCGTGGCGTTCGACGCGACCGGCGCCGGGGCCGCGGGCGTGTCGCCGGCCTGGGTCGGGCTCGCCCTGCTAGGGCTGCTCGCCGCGGCGCTGGCGGTGGCGGTGCAGGGGCTCGGCAGCCTGCTGGTGCTCGCGGTCCTGGTGGCGCCCTCCGTCGCCGTGCGGCGGTTTGCCAACAGCCCCGGCACGGCGATGCTCGCCGGGGCCGGCGTGGCGATGGCCGCGGGCGTCGCCGGCATGTACGCCTCGTTCCACCTCGGCGGCGCCGCCGGCGCGTCGGTGGCGCTCGCGCTGTGTGCCGCGGCGGCGCTGGGCGCGCTGCTGCCTAGGCCGTCTTCGGCGCGGACGGCGGGCCGCGGCGCAGCCGCATGACGAGGGCGGCGCCGAGCGCGATCATCGCCAGGCTCACGAGCTGCGCCTGCGTGAGGCCGGCGACCACGGCGTCGTTGCGGCGGATGATCTCAACGAGCAGCCGCTCCAGCCCGGCCAGCAACAGGTAGAGGCCGAACAGCACCCCGGGCCTGAAGCGGTCGCGCAGGTTCCAGAGCACGAGCGCCACCACCCCCATCGCCACCGTCTCGTAGATCGGAGCGGGATGTACGTCCTCGGTGGTGCTCACCGTGCCTTCGGGATAGGCCATCCCCCACGGCAGGTCCGTGGCCTCGCCATAGTCGCCGTCGCCGGACAGCTGGCAGCCCACCCTGCCGATCGCGTAGCCGAGCGCGAGCCCGGGGGCGGCGAGATCGAACAGCGCGGGCCCGAGGAATCCCCGCCAGCGCGCCCAGAGGATCACGCCGAGGGCGCCGCCGAGCAGGCCGCCGAACCAAACCAGCCCGGAGCCGGAGAAGATGTTCCCGAGCAGGTCGTCGGATACGTCGTCGTAGTTCTGGATCAGGTAGTCGATCCGCGAGCCCACCAGGCCGCCGATCAGGGCGGCGAAGATCATCTCGTAGGCCCAGTCCACCGGCTTGCCCAGCTCCGTGAACCGGCGAGCGACGAGCGCGCCCGCGGCGAGGAAGGCGAGCGCGAAGCAGATCCCGAAAGTCTGGAGGGTGAGCGGGCCGAGGTCGATCTCGGGTTGCACCGGCGAAGACCCTAGCTACGCCGGCTGCCGTGCCACGGGGGTCTGGGGGCGCGAGCCCCCAGACGGCCTACAGGTAGCCCATCGGGTTGACCGGCGAACCCCCGACGCGCACCTCGAAGTGGAGATGCGGGCCGGTCGAGTTGCCGGTGTTGCCCACGGCGCCGATCACCTGGCCCTGGCTCACGGACGCGCCGACGGAGGTTCCGATGCTCGACTGGTGGCCGTAGCAGGTGGACAGTCCGCCGCCGTGCTGGATGCAGGTGTAGTTGCCGTAGCCGCCGACCGAGCCCGCGATGGCCACCCGGCCGGAGTCGGCCGCCCTGATCGGCGTGCCGGTGGGCGCCGAGATGTCGATGCCGGCGTGCAGGCGACCCCAGCGCATCCCGAAGGGCGACGTGAAGGTGCCGTTGACCGGCCAGATGAACCGGCCGCTGCCGCGCCGGATCGGACCGCCGGAACCGGGCGCCGGGCCGGTGAGCGCGCTGCGGATGCGGCCCTGCTCGCGCTCCATCGCCGCGAGGTCCTCCTGGGCCGCCCGTCTGTCCCGCCGCACGCCTGCCAGCACCGTCCGCCGGCCGTTTCGCTCCGTGCGCAGCTCACCCTGCGCGGAGGCGAGGCGGTCCCGGACCGAGGCGATGTCGTCGCGGCGGCGGAGGATCGTCTCGGCGGCCACCTGCTTGCGGTCCTCGAGCTTGGCGAGCAGGTGCTCGGACCGCTCGGCGCGGGCCTTGAGCACGCGCACGCGGGCCACGATCGTCTTGTCCTGGTCGGAGATCCGCTCGAGGAACTCGGTGCGCTCGAGCAGGTCGGCGAATCCGTCGGCCTCGAGCACCACTGTCAGGGCGTCGGGCTGGTCGGCCTTGTAGAGCTCCACGAGGCGGTCGGCGAGGGCGGCGCGCCCCGCCTTCAGCTCCGAGCGGGCGCGCTCCAGCTTGTCGCGGGCGACCTCGAGGTCGTCGCGCACCGCGAGCAGCTCCTCGCGCGCTCCGTCCAGCTCGCCCTGGAC
This sequence comes from uncultured Thermoleophilaceae bacterium, assembly GCA_963722705.1. Lineage (GTDB taxonomy): Bacteria > Actinomycetota > Thermoleophilia > Solirubrobacterales > Thermoleophilaceae > JAAYBF01. The sequence continues at coordinate 688,011 of CAVRNY010000002.1, forward strand.
CGTGTTGAGGCGCCGCTCGGTTCCGCGAATATCCCCCTGGAGGCCGCGGATGCGGTTGTTGTAGCCCTGGATGTCCTGCGTGAGGACGCCCTCCTTGCGCTTCTTCTGCTCGATCTGGGCGCGCTTGGACTCGATCCGCTTGGACAGGGGAGCGGACTGCCCCGGAAGGGGCAGGAACACGTAGGCCGCCAGGGCCAGTGCCAGTGGAACCCAGAAAAGCTTTCTCATGGTTTGTCCGTTGGGCGCTTACGGGGTTAGCTGACGGGCTCGCGCGTGTGGCGCTACGTCGCGCTCGAGGCGACGATTCGCCCCCGGCCCGAAGGCCATCGGTTCCCCCGTTTACCCTCGTTATGCAGGGCAATTGAGCGATCGGGACCGGCGCACCGTAGCACGGGAACACGACGGTGAGCGCCACGATCCTGCTCTGTGCAAGGGATTGTGCAGCCCGTCGCTAGAGTTCGGCCCATGCCCGCCCAGAAGGCCATATTCCCCCGTGACGCCGGCCTCCAGTTCCGCATGCTGCTCACGATGTTCCTGCTGGGCTGCTGTACGTGGCCTTCGTCGGCGCGCTGCTCGCCGCGGGCGCCGGCGTCGGGATCATGGTCGTGATAATCGGCGCGCTGCACGTTCGCGCCAGCTGTTCCTCTCGGACAAGCTCGCGCTGGCGCCATGGGCGCCAAGGAGGTCTCGCCCGAGGAGGCGCCCGGCCTCCACGCGATGATCGAGCGGCTCTGCATCCAGGCCGACCTGCCCAAGCCGAAGATCGCGGTGGCCGACACCGACGTGCCGAACGCGTTCGCGATGGGCCGCTCTCAGAAGAGCGCGACCGTCTGCGCGACCACCGGGATCATGCGGACCGCTCTCGCCCGCACGAGCTCGAGGGCGTCATGGCCCACGAGCTCGCGCACGTGAAGAACCGCGACGTGCTGATCATGACCATCGCCAGCTTCTTCGCCACGCATCGCGGCGATGATCATCCAGTTCGGCTTCTTCTTCGGCGGCGGCGATGGCGACGACGACGGGCGCACCCGGCGTTCCTCGTGATCCTGCTCGTCTCGCGCCTCGTCTACGTCGATGTCGTTCTTCCTGATGCTCGCCCTCTCGCGCTACCGCGAGTTCTCCGCCGACCGCGGCGCCGCGCTCATCACCGGCCGCCCGAGCGCGCTCGTCCTCGGCGCTGATGAAGATCTCGGGCGCGATGGAGCCGGTGCCCACAGCAGGACCTGCGCGCAGGCCGAGCGGATGAACGCCTTCTTCATCGTCCCGGCGAGCGTGAAGGGCGTCGATCCAGACGCTCTTCTCCACGCACCCGCCGATGGAGAAGCGGATCGAGCGCCTGCAGCAGCTCGAGGCCCAGCTCCAGGGCGGCCGCCGCCTAGCGGTGGGCTTCCTCGACGCCCTCCTGGGCGGCAGGCAAGAAGCTGAAGGGCCGGCGCCGGACCGGCTGTTCGCGATGACCACGGCCTACATGACGCTCGAGACCGGCCTCGACATCACGAGCGCGGGCGCGGCGGGCATCGTCTTCCAGCCGCTCGCCACGGCCGACTTCGAGCAGATCCTCAAGGACGCCGAGGAGCTGCTGCACGGCACCGCCGCAGGACACCGGGCTCCACGCTCGAGTCGGCCGACGACGAGTTCGGCTACCGCTGGATCGTCCTGCGCGACCCCGACTTCGACGACCTCGTCGTCGTCGCTGAACACGATCTCGACCGAGCTTCAGGCCGGCGGCTACGGCGACCGGCTGCTCGCGCGCCGTCTTCGCCGTTCGAGGACGAGCGGCAAGCCGCGTCTACTTCATCTACAACTTCAAGCGCGGCAAGTACTACCCGTTCGTGCCCGGCCAAGGGCGAGCAGCAGCGCGAACACCGAGCGCGAGCTGCGGCTCAAGGCGCAGCTCGACAACGAGCTGCCGATCGAGCCGGAGCTCGAGCGCTGGTTCCCGCTCTGGGAGATCCCGCTGTAGGAACCGGCGCGGTCCCCGTTGCGGGTGTGTATAAACCACCCGCGTTGGGGTAATAGGCACTCTGAGCCCGCGGGGGAAGCGGGTAGGGAGCACCGGAGAATCACTGGGGGAGACATGCTTCGAGCCGCGGTCCTTGCGGCCTCGGTCGTCGCACTCGCGACGCCGGCCGCCGTCCACGCAGCGCCACTGCCGCCCATACTCGTGCCGGATACGCACATCATGGACGCGCCGCAGTCGGGCACCACGCAGACGTCGGCCTCGTTCGCGTTCCAGTCCACGCTGCCGGCGTCCAGCTTCAAGTGCCGGCTCGACGGAAGCGCATGGAGTGCCTGCACGTCGCGGAAGGAGTACTCGGGCCTCGCGCGGGGCAGGCACCTGTTCGAGGTTCGAGCCGAGCACATCCTCGGTAGCGTCGATCCGACCCCCGCGAGCCACGAGTGGACCATCGCGAGCACCACACCACCCCCACCCCCACCGCCGCCTCCTCCGCCACCACCCCCGCCTCCGCCTCCGCCTCCGTCGACGGGCGCGCGTGACATCCCCGTGTCCCCCGCCGGGTTCCTGGGCCAGTTCAACCTGTCCTCGCGCAGCTACATCGTCGCGAACCGGTTCGTCCTGGACAGCCAGCGGACGATCGACAGGTGGTACGCGAACGTCATCGGCGAGGGAACCAACTGCGTGGGCGGCCGCACGGGCTACGGCGATGGCGACGGGGGGACCCTCTGGGGGCGGATCGTGGAGGTGAACCAGTCGACCGGGCTGCCGACCGCCACGATCCTGGCCGAGGAGCGCGTGAACGGGTGCGCGAGCTGGCAGCGGGCGAAGAACGAGTTCTCGCTGCCGCAGTACCACGCCTCGCAGTACTTCCAGTTCCCGGCGGTGACCCTCCAGCCGGGCCGCATGTACGCGTTCCTGCTGTCGAACGTTGCTTCCAACCCAGGCTCCGGCGGCTGGAACGCCGGCGGCGACAACGGGAACCACATGTCGAGCGACCACAACTTCGCGTCGCTGTCGCAGATGGGCCCGCACGGGCGCAACAACGTCGACCCCGCCGCCGCGGGCGCCCTCTACGGGCTGGATCCCAGGGAGACGACCATGTGGTCGAGCGACAGCGGCTCGAGCTGGAAGTTCGGCGACCAGGTGGGCTGGTACCAGCTCGGCAACGGCCAGGGGCGGATGTGGACCGCCGCAGGCTTCCGGGTGGCATCCACGGGCGAGAACATCGCCCACGGGTGGCCCTACAACAACTGGCCCGGCGAGGGGTCGGCCACCGTCACCTACAAGAACGTCCCCAAGGCGGTGACGATCACGCGCGCGGGCGGCAGCTCATCGAGCGGGAGCGTCGGTGTGGTGACGGTGACCAACGTCCGGACGGGCGCCTCCGGCTCCACCCCCTCGCTCGGTACCGGCGTGGTGCGGGGCCAGCTCTCGCGCGGCGTCCCGGTCGAGCCGGGCGACAGCTACACGGTCAGCAACTCGGGCGTCGTCGACACCGGCGACGGCCACCGCGCGCCCGTCTTCCTCCTCGGCCGCCGGATGCCGTTCATGTACAGCTCGCAGGGCGCGAGGGTCTCCCAGCAGTACGACATGCCGATGCTGTTCGCCAGCCCGCATCCGTACTACTGACCGCGAGTCACACCTGCTTTACAGCTTCGCCGCGACCCGGTCGTAGGTTGCGGCGCATGACAACGACTCTCGAGCGGCCGCTGCGCGGCAAACTGACCGGTTCCACCCGCCGTGACTTCATCGCGGGGATCGCGAGCGCGGGCGCCAGCACAGCCGCCGCCGTGGCGCTCGACCGCGCCACGGGTGCCAACCTGCTCACCGACGAGGCGTTCGCCGCGACCAGGCGCAACGACTTCTCGACCTTCGAAGCGATCGCGCCCTCTTCCGGGGACGCCTTCGAGGTCCCTCGCGGGTTCCGCGCGGACGTGCTGATCGGCTGGGGCGACGTGTTCCGCGACGGCGACCACCGCAGCATGCGATATGGCTTCAACAACGACTTCCTCGCCTACTTCCCGCTGCGCGGCAGCCGCGAGGGACTCCTCTTCGTGAACCACGAGTACCCCGACCCCTTCTTCATCCACGGCTACAAGCCCGACGGCAGCCCCAAGAGCGCCGGCGAAGTGCAGGAGGAGCAGGACGCGGTCGGCAACTCGATCGTGCACATCCGGCGCCGCAAGGACGGCACGTGGAAGGTGGTCTCCCCCTCGGAGTACAACCGGCGGATCTACGGGGATCGCCCGGAGCTGCGGTTCACGGGGCCGCTGCGGGGGGCGCCCGGCATCGGCCGTACGGCGCACGGCTCGGTGGGCAACTGCTCCGGCGGCATCACGCCATGGGGCACGGCGCTGTCCTGCGAGGAGAACTTCGACGGCTACGGGACCAACGCGGCGTCCGGCCTGGACATCGGCTACGGCTGGCACCAGTTCGGCGGGCAGCCCGCGGATGCCGAGTACGACTTCAAGGGCTTCAAGAAGTACGGCTGGGTCTGCGAGCACGACCCGTACGACCCCGACCACGTCGGGCGCAAGCACACGGCCCTCGGGCGCTTCCGCCACGAGAACGCGGCGTTCAGGCACAGGCCGGGCAGCAGGTTCGTGCTCTACATGGGCGACGACAAGGCCAACGAGGGCGTCTACAAGTTCGTCTCGGAGCGCTCCTTCAGGAGGAAGGGATCGGCTGAACAACCGCAAGATCCTCGAGGAGGGCACGCTCTACATCGCGCGCTGGGAGCCCGAGGGGCGGCGTCGATTCACGACCGCGGGTGACGTGGACCCCATCTCGGCGACGGAGGGCAGCGGGCGCTGGGAGAAGGTTCCGGAGGAAGCGCTGGACGACACGGCGACCAAGCTGCGGGCCGCCATCGGCGCCACGGAGTACGACGCCCACTACGCCACCAACCGGCCGGAGGACGTGGAGGTGGGGCCGAACGGCACGGTGTTCATCGCGTTGACGAACAACAGCTCCGTGAACGACTCGCACGGCTCGGTGCGCCGGCTGAGAGAGAAGGGCAACGACCCCGAGGCCATGGAGTTCCGCTGGCGCGACTACGCCGCGGGCGGGCCGCCGAGCGACGGCGGACTCGGCTTCTCGAGCCCCGACAACCTGGTGTTCGACCGGGCACGCAACCTGTGGGTGGTCACCGACATCTCCTCGAGCCGCCTGAACGGGAGCAACGAATACGGCTACCACGCGAACAACGCGATCTTCATGGTGCCCACGAAGGGCCCGAACAGGGGTGTCGCGTTCAGGTTCGGCAACGGTCCCGTCCACTCCGAGTGCACCGGGCCGTACTTCACTCCGGACGAGGAGACGTTCTTCGTGAACGTCCAGCACCCGGGCGAGCAGACCGGCAACGCCCCCACCGCACCGGGCGTGTTCGGCACAGAGGCGACCTACACGAGCTGGTGGCCCGGGGGCGACAAGACGGCCGGGCAGAACCCCTCGACACCGAGGCCCTCGACGGTCGTGATCACCAAGGACCCAAAGGGGACGGGCAGCCGGTTCGTGCCCGAGTCCAAAAGGTAAACACTCGCGCGCGGGATACCGATACCTACTAGGTGACCCGCCCCACGGACACCCCCGCACGCGCGCCCGCAGTACAAGGGAACGGGGTTTCTCCTACGGAGGGTTCAGAGGCCGGCAGCGCCGATGGGGTCGATCAGATGGTGCTGCTGCGTGTCCTGTCCGATGTCAAGAACGGCGACTTCGGCGTGCGCATGCCGCTCGAATGGACGGGCGTGGCGGGCAAGATCGCCGACAGGCTCAATGACGTCATAGCGGCGAACGAGACGCTCGGGATCGAGCTGGCGAGAGTCAGCCGCGTCGTCGGCAAGGAGGGTCAGCTCTCCCAGCGCGCGGCCTTCCGTGGAGAGGGCCGGGTCTGGGTCGAGAGCATCGACTCCGTCAACAGCCTGATCGAGAACCTGGTGCGCCCGACGAGCGAGATGCAGCGCGTGATCGGCGCGGTCGCCGACGGGGATCTGAGCAAGAAGATCACCGCTGACGTCGACGGGGAGATGCTCGAGCTCAAGAACACCATCAACGCGATGGTCGACCAGCTCAACCGCTTCGTCTCGGAAGTGACCCGGGTGGCCCGCGAGGTCGGGACCGAGGGCAAGCTCGGCCAGGCAGCGGCCGTGACCATCGAGGTGGGCGGCGTCTGGAAGGACCTGACCGACAACGTCAACCACATGGCGGCCAACCTCACCGGACAGGTCCGCAACATCGCCGAGGTCACGACGGCAGTGGCGAACGGCGACCTGAGCAAGAAGATCTCCGCCGACGTCAAGGGTGAGTTCCTCGAGCTGAAGAACACGGTCAACGCGATGGTCGACCAGCTGAACCGCTTCGCCTCCGAGGTGACCCGCGTGGCCCGCGAGGTCGGGGTCGAGGGCAAGCTCGGCGGACAGGCCCAGTCAGAGGAGGTCGCCGGCGTCTGGAAGGACCTGACCGACAACGTCAACCAGCTCGCGGCCAACCTCACCAACCAGGTCCGGGCCATCTCCGACGTGGCGACCGCGGTGACCGAGGGAGACCTCACGCGGCAGGTCGGGGTCGAGGCAAGCGGCGAGGTCGCGGTCCTCAAGGACACGCTCAACGAGATGATCCGCAACCTCGGCGAGACGACGCGCCAGAACACCGAGCAGGATTGGCTGAAGACCAACCTGGAACGCTTCACCCGCATGCTCCAGGGCGAGCGCGACCTGGACACGGTGTCGAACCTGATCCTCTCGGAGCTCGCGCCACTCGTGTCGGCGCAGCACGGCGTCTTCTACACGCTCGTCACTCCGGAAGACGGCGGCGAGCCGGTCTTGGCGTACCAGGCCGGGTACGGCTTCAAGGAGCGCAAGAACCTCGCGAAGGAATTCCGTCTGGGGGAGGGCCTGGTGGGCCAGTGCGCGCAGGAGAAGAAGCGCATCCTGCTCACCGACGTCCCCGCCGACTACGTCACGATCAACTCCGGCCTCGGTGAGCACACGCCGCTCAACGTCATCGTGCTGCCGATCCTCTTCGAGGGCTCGGTCCGAGCTGTCGTGGAGCTGGCCTCCTTCAACCGCTTCAGCCCGACGCACCAAGCCTTTCTCGACCAGCTCACCGAGAGCATCGGCCTGGTCGTCAACACGATCGAGGCCAACACGGTCACGGAGAACCTGCTCACGCAGGCCCAGTCACAGGCACAGGAGCTGCAGTCCCGCCAGGAGGAGCTGAGCCGCTCCAACGAGGACCTCGGCAGCCAGGCCACCCGGCTCGCCGAGCAGAACATCGAGGTCGAGCGCAAGAACGAGGAGGTCGAGCTGGCGAAGGCCCTGGTGGAGGAGAAGGCCGAGCAGCTGGCGGTCTCGTCGAGGTACAAGTCGGAGTTCTTCTCGAACATGTCACACGAGCTGCGCACGCCGCTCAACAGCCTGCTGATCCTCGCCGGCGAGTTGAAGGCGAACAGCTCCGAGAACCTGACCGACCAGCAGGAGCAGTACGCGAGCATCATCCACGAGTCGGGATCAGACCTGCTGCGGCTGCTCGACGACATCCTCGACCTCTCGAAGGTCGAGTCGGGCACGGTCGAGCTCGAGATCAGCGAGGTGCCGTTGGTCGAGTTGCAGGCCGCCATCGAACGCGACTTCCGGGCGGTCGCCGAACACCAGGAACTGGCCTTCTCCGTTGAGCTCTCGCCCGGCCTTCCGCCAACCATCACCAGCGACGTCGCGCGCCTGCGCCAGGTGATGAAGAACCTGCTCGCCAACGCCTTCAAGTTCACCGAGCGGGGCGAGGTGAGCGTGCGGATTGGCCCGGCGGCCGCTGGCTGGAGCCCGGCCAACGGCAGGCTCGGCGTGGCCGACGCCGTGACCGCGTTCAGCGTGAGCGACACCGGGATCGGGATCGCGCCGGAGATGCAGCGGGAGATGTTCGAGGCCTTCACGCAGGCCGACGGCTCAACGGCCCGCGGGTACGGCGGCACCGGGCTGGGCCTGTCGATCAGCCGCGAGCTGGTATGGCTGCTCGGCGGCGAGATCGCCCTCACCAGCACACTCGACGAGGGCAGCACCTTCACCGTCTACCTCCCGTCGACTCCGGACGGCCACGCCGGCGCGACGGCCGCTTCAGCCCCGGACACTCCTTCTCAGCAGTCGAACGGTGAGGCTGCAGAGGCGGCCCCTGCCGTCATCGCCGAGCTGCAGCCGCCGCCCTCACCCGAGGAGCCGGACGGCGTGCGCCTGACAGGAATGAGGGCCCGCCTGGAAGGCTGAAGGTCCTGGTGGTCGACGACGACATCCGCAACATCTTCGCCGTGACCGCGCTCCTCGAACGGGGCCACCTCAAGGTGGTCTCGGCCGAGAGCGGGAAGGACGGGATCGCGATGCTCGAACGTACGCAGGACATCGACATCGTGCTCGTGGACATCATGATGCCGGCCATGGACGGCTACGAGACGATGCGGGCCATGCGCGATCTGCCGAGTGGCGCGGGGACCTCCCGATCATCGCCCTCACCGCGAAGGTGGGAGAGGGGGAGCGCCAGCGCTGCATCGACGCGGGCGCCTCCGCATATGTCACAAAGCCCGTCGAGAGCGGCGACCCCGACTTCCTGCGCGTCCTCGCCGACTGCCTCCCGGTCCCCGCGATGCCCGAGGGATGACCACCCCGCCGACCGCCACCGTCCTCGTCGTCAACGACCGCGAGGGTCAGCGCATGGCGATCCGAGCGATGCTCTCGCCACTCGGACTCGACATCGTCGAGGCCGAGTCGGGCCGAGCCGCTCTGCGCGCCGTTCTGCACCAGACGCTTCGCTGCGATCGTGATGGACGTCCGCATGCCGACCATGGACGGATACGAGACGGCCAGGCGGATCCGGCAGCGCGGCCAGTCGAGCGCCACGCCGATCATCTTCGCCACCGCCTACGGACGTACCGAGACGGAGACGACAACCGCATACGCGAACGGCGCCGTCGACTTCATCTTCACGCCGATCCTCCCCGAGGTGCTGCGGGCCAAGATCTCAGCCTTCGCCGACCTCTACGTGCAATCCCAGGAGCTGCAGCGCTCGCTCGAATCGATCACGGACCTCAACGAGGCGCTGCACAACAGCGAGGCACGCGCACAGGCCGTGCTGGAGAACGTGGCGGACGGAATCGTGACGGTGGACGAGCACGGGCGGATCGAGTCGATGAACCGATCGGCGCAGCGGCTGTTCGGATACGGCGAGGACGAGGCGGTCGGACAGCCTCTCGAGAACCTCGTGACGCAACGCCGTCACGATGACCTCGCGGATCCCGTGCCGGCGGACCCGACTCCCCAGGAGACTCTCGCCGCTGACCCGACCGAGACGCTGGGCCGCCGCAAGGATGGGTCGTCCTTCCCGATGGAGATGGGCGTGAGTGAGATGAAGGTCGGTGACCGGACGCTCACCATCGGCTGCATCCGCGACGTCTCAGGTCGCAGGGAACGGGCCGAGCGCGAGCGGCGACGTGGAAAAGCTCTGCGCCGGGAGGCCCAGCGCGACCGAGCAACATTCGATGAGGCCCCGACCGGCAGCGTCATCACCAGCGCCGACGGGACGATCGAGCGGGTGAACCCGGCCGTCTGCAAGATGACCGGGCTCACGGCCGGCGAGCTGATCGGCACGCGCTTCCTGGAGCTGGCACATCCCGAAAGCGACGACGACAGTGCCGCCGTGGCCACCGAGCTAACGGGCGAAGGCTCCCGCACCCAGCACTTCGAGAAGCGTTACACGCTCCCCGACGGGCGCATCCTCGACGGGCGCGTCGCGATCACCGCCATCCGTGACGATGAGGGGAAGACCACGCAGCTCTTCGCTCAGATCGAGGACGTGACCGAGGCGCGGCGAACGAGCCGCGAGCTCGAGCAGGCGCAGTTCGAGATGCTCGCCCGCCTCGCGGCGGCCGCCGAGTTCCGAGACGACGAGACCGGCCAGCACACGCGCCGCGTGGGCGAGCTGTCGGTCGCCATCGCCGCGGGCCTGGGCCTGCCCGACGCCGAGGTCGAGCTGATCCGGCTCGCCGCGCCCCTTCACGACATCGGCAAGATCGCCATTCCCGACGCGGTTCTCGGCAAGCCCGGAAAGCTGACCAGCGAGGAGTTCGACCAGATGAAGACCCATACCAGCGTCGGTGCCCAGATGCTCACGGGCAGCGCGTTTTCGCTGCTCGAGGTAGCCGAACAGATCGCTTCGACGCACCACGAGAAGTGGGACGGGAGCGGCTACCCCGCCGGCCTGGCCGGAGATGCGATCCCGATCGCCGGGCGCATCGTCGCGGTCGCCGATGTCTTCGACGCCCTGACCCACTCGAGACCGTACAAGGAGGCGTGGAGCGCGGCCGAGGCGACCGAGGAGATGACGAGCCAGGCGGGACGGCACTTCGACCCGGACGTCCTGGAGGCCTTCCTCGAGTCGGCGGCCTACAAGGCCCGAGTCGAGGCAGACCCCGAGACACCTGTGGCGGCGTAGCCAGAGCCAGCCAGGAAAGGTGAGGGCCGGACGCCCTCACGGGCTAATCCGGAATGAGGCCCTCGCCCGTGAACTCCCCGGCGGCTTCGGCGAATGTCACGTCGCGCGGCGGCAGGATCACGTCGGACTCCGCGAGCTCGTCCTCGTCCAGGAGGTTGCCGTCGGCGGCCACCAGCTCGAGCATCTGGTTCCACAACTCCCGGAACCCGGGCTCGTCGCCCTGCTCGACGGCGCTCACGGCGCGGTTGTCGAGCTCGTTGAGGCGATCGGCGTCCTCGTCGGGCAGCCGGAACTGGCCCTCCCCGGAGACCCGTACGATCATGCGCCCTCCTTCTCGCCCTGCTCGAGCCGCGGGGCGTCCTCGGCGCCGCCGGAGCCCAGCTCCGCCTTCATCTTCGCGAGCTCGTCGTCCACCTGGGCGCCTGCGCCGAGCTCCGCCAGCTCGCGGTCGATGTCGTCCTGACCCCCGCCGCCGAGCTGGGTGATGTCGTCGAACGCGCCGGCGGCCTCGAGCTCCTCGACGGCCCCGGCCCGAGCGCGCATCTGCTCGGTCTTGTCCTCGGCGCGCTGGATGGCGAGCCCGAGGTCGGCCATCTCCTCGCCCACCCCGTTGGCGGCCTCGGAGATCTTGACCTGGGCCTCGGCGGCGGAGTACTGGGCCTTGATGACCTCCTTCTTGGTGCGGAAGGCCTCGATCTTGGTGCGCAGCTTCTTCTCGTTCTCGGTCAGCTGCTCCTGCTGCGTCTCCAGCTGGGTGACCTGGCTGTCGAGCGACTGGAGCTCCGTCTGGGCGACGGTCTTGCGCTCGAGCGCGGCGCGGGCAAGGTCCTCGCGACCCTGCGACATCGCCTGGCGCGCCTGGGTGTCGAGCTTCACGACCTGCTGCTCGAGCTTCTGGGACTGCATCTGAAGCCGCTTCTTGGAGGTCACCACGTCGGCGATCCCCTTCTTCACGTTCTGCAGCAGCTCAACTTGCTTCTGGTAGCCGTAGTCGAGCGTCTCGCCCGGGTCCTCGGCCCGGTCGAGCAGCTTCGAGACCTTCGCTTTGATCACCGTGGACATCCGTCCGCCTAGACCTGCCATGCCGCCTTCCTTCCGGTTCGTGCTGGTGCGCGCCTGAGGGACCTAGACTAGTGGTCCTTGGAGCCTCGCCCGCCCTCGCAGTCCCACTCCGTGCTGACCCGGTGGATGGGAATCCCGGAGGCGAACACGGCCGGCAACGTGCACGGGGGCACGATCATGAAGCTCTGCGACGAGGTGGCGGGGATCGCCGCCATCCGGCACTCGGGCTGCCGGGTGGTGACCGCCGCGATGGACCGCATGACCTTCATCCACCCGGTCTTCGTCGGGGAGCTGGTCACGGTCACGGCGAGCGTGAACGCCGCCTGGCGGACGTCGATGGAGGTGGGCGTGAGGGTCGAGAAGGAGAACGTGTGGACCGGCGCGCGCGAGCACACCTCGACCGCCTACCTCACGATGGTCGCCCTCGACGAGAACGGACAGCCCGCGCAGGTACCGCCTGTGACGCCGGAGACGGCTGACGAGGAGCGTCGCGCGCGGGAGGCAGCGCTGCGGCGCGACAATCGCCTGGCCGAGCGAGATCAGATCACGGCCGACCGCGGGGCCTGACGGTCAGATCACCTCGCTCTGAGGCGCGTCTGACTCGGGGAGCTGGCGCCACTCCGAGAACTTGCCGCCCCGGAAGCGAAAGCGCACGCGGACCGTGCCGCCGTTGCAGCCGCCGAGCGGGCCCGCCCGCAGGCGGAACGCGGCCAGCAGCGTGTCGCCCTCGTCGTCGATGTCGGTCACGTCGGCCTTGCAGGGCAGGCCGCGGTTGAACGCGAGCGCGGCGTCGTGATCCGGGAGGCGGAACTCCCGCGCCTGCTCGACCACGGCCCCGTCGGCGAAGAACGAAGCCGCCTCCTCGTAGCGGCCGGCGTTGAGCGCGGCACTCCAGTTGCGGATCGCCCTGGCCTCCTTCGACTCCTTGGGGCGGGGAGCGGGCGCAGGGTTGTCGTCGTCGTCTCCGCCGCATCCGCCGAGCAGGAGCAGCGCGGCGACCGCCGCGACCGCGATCCTCATCCCGTGACCGCCGCGGCGCGCTGGGCGCGCTCATCGTCCTGCGCGGATCGGTAGAAGAAGAACGCGACCGCGAACAGCATCACGACCAGGTCGAGGCCGAGCATCATCCCTCCCGCAACCTGCTGGTCCGTGAGCGGCGAGATCCCGTGCTCCTGGGCGGTGCGGCCGTAGAACTCCTCGTAGGCGGGGGTGCGCATGAGGATGAACGCCATCCCGAGGAACATCCCCGACGAGGCGGGCGCCGATCACGTAGGGCACCTTCCACAGCTCGCCGGGCAGCCGGCGCCGCTTGGGCTCGATCACCGACCACCACACGAGCACCGCCCCGAGCACGAACGACTGGTGCTGGAGCGCGTGCACCAGGTCGTTCCGCAGCGCGGCCTCGAACGCGAAGGCGAAGTGCCAGCCGTAGAGGATCAGGACCCAGACCGGGATGGCCACCAGCGGGCTTGCGAAGCCAGCGGAAGAAGCGCCGCAGGCCGCGCTGCCGCGCCAGCGGCACCAGCACCGGCCGCGGCAGGATGAAGGCGTACACCGGCGAGCGGATTCCGATCAAGCAGGAGCGGCGCGGCCAGGTCGGCGATCAGCAGGTGCTGGCCCATGTGCGCGATCAGCAGCTCCTCCCCGAGCCCGTCGATCGGCGACAGGAGCCCGATCGCCATCAGGGCGATCCCCCCGTGCCACGCCGCCTGCTGCCAGAACGGCACCGAGTATCCCCGCCGCCCGAGCACGCGCACGGCGCGCACGTAGAGCGCCGTCGCCCGCGAGAAGCAGCACGAAGCACGGCAGGGTCGAAGGAGAACCCCACGACCCGCATTGTGACGGCCCTCTGCAGTCGCCAGCCCTGACGACTGACGACTGAGGACTGACGACTGTTACGCGGCGGCCGGCTCCTTCTCCGACGCCTCGTCTGCCCCCAGAGCCTCGGCGGCGGCCCGCAGACGCTGCTGGTACTCCCGCGCTGCATGCGCGAGATCACGAGGCGCTGGACCTGGGCCGTGCCCTCGAACAGCTGGTAGATCTTGGCGTCGCGGAACCACTTCTCCAGCGGGCAGTCGGTGGACTGCGCGTAGGCACCGACGAGGTCCATCAGGGTCGTGGTGGCCCACATCGTCACGTCGCCGGCCTTGAGCTTCGACATCGAGCCCTGGCCCGCCGGTCATCGGCACCCCGTTGCGGCCCATCCAGGCGGCGCGCCAGACGAGCAGGCGGGCGGCCTCGATCTCGGTGGCCACGTCGGCCAGCGTCTGCTGGACGCGCTGCTGCTCGATCAGCGGACCGTGCTCGTCCTGGACTTGTCCTCGAGGTACTCGAGCGTCCACTCGTAGGCGGCCTGCGCGATGCCGAGCGCCGAGGCGCCCACCATCGGGCGGGTGACCTCGAAGGTGGCGAGCGCGTTGGAGGAGCCGCCCGTCTGGCCGGAGCGGGCGCGCTCGAGCTTCTTCTCGAGCTTCTCCTTGCCGCCCAGCAGGTAGTCCATCGGGATCCGCACGTCCTCGAGCACGACCTCGGCGGTCTGCGAGGCGCGGATGCCGATCTTGTCCTCCTTCTTGCCCTGCGAGAGGCCGGGCGTGTCCTTGGGGACGATGAAGGAGGCCTGGCCGCGGTGGCCGAGGTCGGGGTCGACGGTGGCGACGACCACGTTCACGTCGGCGATGCCGCCGTTGGAGATGAAGACCTTGGTGCCGTTGAGCACCCACTCGTCGCCGTCGAGCTTGGCGGTGGTGCGCAGCGACTTGACGTCGGAGCCGGCGCCGGCCTCGGTGACGGCGTAGGCGCCGAGCTTGATCTCGTCGCCCTCGCCGAAGCACTCTGGCACCCACTGGGCGATCTGCTCGGGCGTGCCGGAGGCGGCGATGCCCGCGGCGGCCAGCGAGGAGGCCGAGATCGCGAGCGCGATGCCGGCGCAGCCCCAGTGCAGCTCCTCGGCGTAGATGACGCCCAACAGGCCCTCGGGGTCGTTGCCCATGCGCATGATGTGCTCGAGCCCGTGCAGCTTCCACTCGCGGGCGGCCTTGATGGCCTCCCACGGCACGCTCTGCTCGCGGTCGTACTTGGCGGCGACCGGCCGGATGACCTCGGCGGCGAACTTGCGGCAGTGCTGCTGGAACTCGAGCTGCTCGTCGGTGAGCCTGAAATCCACGTGATCGAGCCTCCTGACTACACGTTCAGTAGTGCTGACTGACCAGTCAACCAACGATTGACTGACTAGTCAACCAACACCCATGGTACCCCCATTTCCGGACGTTCGCGACGGTTCAGGTGCCGGGCGACGCGGCGCGGCGGCTACAGTGCGGCTCCGTGCGAGGAAGGAGCCACGCAGCCGCCGCCCTCTCCGTCGCTCGCGGGCCTTTCGCGGCTGCAGCCTCGGCGACGACGACGACCGCCCGCCCCAGCTGGGCGCGCAGTCGGGCGACGAGGACGCCGCCGCAAGCTCGGCTTCCCCTCCACCGCCACCAAGAACACGATCCGGGTGGGCGGCGGCGACGCCGCCGCCGACGCCGCCGGCGTGGCGAGCGCGGTCTTCCCGGCCACGAACGAGGCCGGGCGCCCGACCGCGGTGGTGCTCGTGGACAAGGACGACTGGCAGGGCGGCGTCACCGCCGCGGTGCTCACCGGCACGGCCGATCGGCGCGCCGATGCTCGCTGTCCGACGGCGGCGACCTCCCGCCGGTCACCACCGACACCCTCGACCGGCTCGAGCCCGAAGGGCTCGGACCTCTCGAAGGACGCCCAGGTGATCCGCATCGGCGACGAGCCGGCGCGGCCGAGCGGCTACAAGACCGCGGTGATCGAGGGCAAGGACCCCTACGAGCGCGCCGCCGCCATCGACCGCTTCTTCTCGGCCGCCAAGGGCAAGCCCTCGGCCAACGTGGTGGTGGCGTCGCGGCGAGCAGGCCGAGTTCGCGATGCCCGCCGCGGCATGGGCGGCCCGCTCGGGCGACTCCGTGCTGCTCACGCGCAAGAACGCGGTGCCGGCAGCCGACCCGCAAGGCGCTGCGGGAGCACGCGAAGCCGAGCATCTACGTGCTCGGCCCGCGAGTCCGTGATCTCGGCCAAGGTCGAGACGCGAGCTGGAGAAGCTCGGCAACGGGTCCGGCGCATCGAGGGGCGCGACGCCGGTGGAGAACGCGATCGCGTTCGCGCGCTACGAGCAGCGGCGACTTCGGCTGGGGAGTGGTGGTGCCCGGCTACAACCTCACGGTCGCCAACACGGCCCGCCCGCTCGACGCCGCCGCCGCCGCCGCGCTCGCCGCGAAGGGCGTGTTCGCGCCGCTGCTCCTCACCGACCGCGCCGATCCGCTGCCGCAGCCGCTCGAGACCTACCTGCTGAGCGTCCAGCCCGGCTTCGAGGACGACCCCGGCCAGGCCGTGTACAACCGCGTCTGGATCCTCGGCGACGACAAGGAGTTGTCGGTGGACGCGCAGGCCCGCCTCGACCAGATCACCGAGCTGATCCCGGTCCAGGCGAACGCCCCGTGATGTCGAGTTCGAGCAGCCGGAGCGCTCGGAGCGCGAGCCCACCGTCGAGGACGTGCGCCAGCTGATGGGCGCCTCCACCCCGCATTTCGCGCTCCAGCTCCGCAACCGCATCGCAGAACCTGATCACCGGGCTGCCCCGCGACCATCCCGCGCGGGTGGAGGGCGAGCGGGAGATCGCCCGGCTCGACGAGATCGCCCTCGGGTCCGAGCGCCGCGGCCCGGAGGGCGACGGCGAGCCGGCCTGCCGAGCCTGCGCGGCGGCCACGTGCCCGAGTCCGCCGGCGACTCCGGCGCGGCCTGACCGGCGAGCCGTGGCCGCGACGTCGGAGCTACCCCCGGGCTCGAGCGCGCGCTGCCGCTGCTCGCGGCCGGAGGAGCGCGAGCGCGGGCGGCTGGCGCCGGCGGCTATCTCGACCTGCTCGGCGCCGAGCCGGGCCGGACTCCACGGGCGACGGCCCAGGACCTGATGCTCACGGGGATCGTGCCCCGCATCTACGAGCGCTGGTGGCGGCCGGCGCTCGGACGGGTTGCGAAGGGCGTGCTCGGGCCCGGGCATGGAGGACGAGCACCGGATCGCCCGCCTCCTGCTCGGCCTCTCGCCCCGGCGACGGCGTGCTGGACGTGGCCTGCGGCACGGGCAACTTCACGCGCGACTTCGCCCGCACGGTCGGCCCCGAGGGGCTGGCCGTGGGGATCGACGTGTCGGCAGACGATGCTCTCGCAGGCGGTCTCCGACACCCGCGCCGCCGGGCTGGGCGACAACGCCGCCTACGTCCGCGGCAACGCCCAGGAGCTGCCGTTCGTGGACCAGAGCTTCGACGCCGTGTGCTGCTTCGCGGCTCTGCACCTGTTCGAGGACCCGATGCGGGCGCTCGACCGCATGACCGCGGTGCTCACGCCGGGCGGGCGGATCGCGATGTTCACGAGCGTCCGCGGGCGCTCCGCGCCGCTGCGCACGTTCGAGTCGATCGCCGGAGCGCGCAGCGGCGCGCGGATGTTCGAGCACTGGGAGGTGGTGCGCGCGCTCGAGAAGCGCGGCTTCGAGGACGTGCGCCAGCGGATCACCGGCATCACGCAGTTCGTGGGCGGCCGGCTGGCGGACTGAGGCCGTAGCTCAGCAGCCGCTGCCGGTGTAACGGCACGCCACTACCGACGGCAGCTCGATGGGCTTGCCGGCGTCGATGGACCAGGCCAGGCGGACGAACTGCGCGTGGGTCCAGGCCAGCGGCGTGGCCGACCGCGTGCCCTCGCCGTGCTCGTGGCCAGGCCGGCCCGTCGGCGGCTGGCCGTCCCAGACCTGCTCCGGGAGCATCAGCCCGTCGTTCGCCGTCCGCGCGATGGTGCCGAGGTGCGGCGACGCGTCCCGGCCCGCGAGCAGCTCGTACTCGCCGCGCTCGCCCGTGAGGATCGGCCACAGGCGCCCGCGCGTCTGGCCCTCGGCGGTGGGGAAGATGTCCCAGTCGCCGCCGTCGCGCTGCTCGCCATACCCGTCGAAGGTGAAGCGGTGCCAGACCGGTCCCTTCGGGGTCCGGCCGCAGCGGCCCGGGGCTCGTGCGATCGCCCACCTCGAGGGAGTTCAGCACCGTCGGGTCGTTCCAGCGCTTGGCTCCGAAGAGGACCAGTCCCAGGAACGCTGTTGTCCACGATCTCGCGCTGGTCGACGTCGCGCGGGAAGTTGTCCCCGAGGCCGTACTTGGTGCCGACGTTGGGCTTGGCGTCCTTCGTGATCCGCAGGTAGTAGGGCCTCGGCTCGTAGGGGCCGTTGTCGGTCGCGGTCCACTCCTCGACCTTGCCCTGCCACTCGTCCGCCTTGGCCTCGTAGGCCTGCGCGCGCCCGGGGTCGCCGTTGCGACGGGCGACGTCCGCGGCGCAGACGAGGCCCGCGATCTCCGTCGCGATCGTGTTCGGTGACCAGCCGTCCTGGTTCTCCCACCGCTCCTGTCCGGTCTTTGGCCCGTTCGCGACGATGAAGTCCGCGGCGCGCCGGATGTGCTCCCAGTCCGCCGCATCCCGCCGGCCGAGCCACCACGCCAGCACCACCGGCAGCGCGACCTCGTCCATCTGGAGGTTCGTCCAATGCGGCTGGCCGTCCACCTCCGTGTTCTGCCACCAGGAGCCGTCCGCCTTCTGCACCTTCCAGAGGTAGTCGAGCTGACGTGTGGCGGCCGCCGCGTCGCCCGCCGCCTGCTGCGCGGTGACCACGTGGTAGAAGTCGCGCGGCCAGACGAGGTGGTAGGGCGCCGAGCTCTCTGTCTTCTCGAGCGTCAGCGTCCCCCACACCCAGGGCATGTTCGGCGCCGCGATCGACGCGCCCCGGTTCAGCTTGTCCTCGGATGCGGCGAGCACCATCAGCGACTGCTGGTAGAGGCGCTTCAGCCGGCCGCTCGCGGCGATGCTCTTCGGCGGAGCCCGGAGCGAGCGCAGGTAGCGCGACCATCCGCCCGCGTAGCGCTTGGCGGCGGGGCCAAACCCGCCCGCCAGCGACTTGCGCGCGGCAGCGCGCGCCTTCGAGACCGCCGGGCCGAAGCCCAGGGCGAGGGTCATGTCGCGGGCGCCGCGCAGGCCGGTCAGGCGGGTGCGCGCCCCCTGGACGACGTTGCCCGGGCCCGACCGGCGGGAGCGGCCGAGGCGGCGGTCGTCCTTCAGATCGACCCACGGGTCGCTCGTGGCCCCCTTGAGGCCGCTGGTCGTCTTGCGCAGCGCCGGCCGCGCGGCGATGGCGCCGGCGACGGTGTCGTCCCATGCGAGCAGCTCACCGCGTGAGGCCTTGGCGCGATCGTCGTTGCCGTCGTCACCCGGCGCCGGGTCGGCGAGCACGTACAGCTTCAGGCGCCGCTTCGTGAGCGACCGGAAGCGGACGCCGCACGAGCACGCTCGCCCGGGCGGGGTCCGCGATCCACGTCTTCGTGAGCCGCCAGCGCGAGGTCTCGGTGACCTGGCGGAACGTCAGCGACCCGGGCAGGGCCCGTACACGCGACCTGACTCCCGGCGCCACCGGCTCGATGTGCGCGGGATCGTCGTCCACGGTCTCGCGGTCCACGAACGTCCTCCCGTCCGTGACGGCGAACTGCAGGCCGCGGAGGCTCGGCGTGCCGAGGTCCGGGTAGTAGGCCTCGCTCAGGGACGCGGAGCGGAGGGTGAACCAGACGTTGCTGGCGGATTGCCTGGCGGTCCCGAAGCCGTGCTTGTCCGCGGGCGCCCAGGTGTGCCGGGCTCCCTCCGCGCCCTGAGCGGCGCCGGGGAACAGCAGGGCGAGCGCAACGGCACCGAGGACTCGGGAGCGACGACCCATTGGGGATCGCTACCCGAGGGCCAGGGCCGCAAAACGGCCGCCCGCAGCCAGTAGGCCGAGCGCCTAGGCGGTGGCCGCGGCCCGCAGGCCGCTCAGGTCCGCCACGCGATCGCGGTGCTCGCGGGCGGAGCCGAACAGCGCGCCGTCCACCTTCGCGCGCTTGAGGAAGAAGTGGAGGTCGTGCTCCCAGGTGAAGCCGATGCCCCCGTGCACCTGGAGCGCGGAGGAGGTCACGCTCCACCCCGCATCCGACGCGAGGGCCTTCGCCATCGCGGCCGCCAGGGGCAGGGTCTCGGGCTCGGCCTCGGCCGCCCATGCCGCCCACAGCGTGGTGGAGCGGGCGCTCTCGGTCTCGCGGAGCATGTCCGCGCAGCGGTGGGAGACGGCCTGGTAGGCGCCGATCGGGCGGTCGAACTGCTTGCGGTCGCGCGCGTACTCGACCGCCATCTCCATCGCCCGCTGCGCCACGCCCACCAGCTCGGCGGCCGTGGCGGTGGCGATCCGGTCGAGCGCAGGCTGCGGGATCTGAGCCGAGCGGCTCGCCGCCCTCCGCCCGGACGCGCGCGTAGCGGCGGGTGGCGTCGATCGTCTCGACCGGCTCGACGTCGCAGTCCGACGCGGCGTACACGGCACCGCTGCCGCCTGTGCCCTCCGGGGTATTTTCGAGCAGCACGATCACCTCGGCCGAGTCGGCGTCCGGGACGAGCGCTGCCTCCCCGTCGTGCGCCAGGCCGGCGGTGCCCGCGCGCCTCGCCCGACGCGATGCCCGGCAGCCACTTGAGCGCTGCTCGTCCGTGCCGGCGTGCTGGAGCACGAGGCCGGCGGCGGCGTTCGAGAGGAACGGCACCGGCGCGAGCGAGTAGCCGAGCTCCTCCATGAGGATCGCCAGCTCGACGGTGCCGAGGCCCTGGCCGCCGTGCTCCTCGGCGATGAAGATCCCGGGCCAGCCGAGCTCCGCAAGCTCGGCCCAATGGGCGTCGTCGTAGCGCCGGCCCTCGGCCAGCTCGCGCATGGCCTCCGGCTTGAACCGCTGCGCGAGCAGCTCGTGCGCGGTGCGCTTGATCGCCTGCTGGTCGTCGGTGAAGTCGAAGTTCATCGCAGCTTGGGCAGGTCGAGGACGCGCTCGGCGATGATGTTCTTGAGGATCTCGGTGGTGCCGCCCTCGATCGAGTTCGCCCGGGCGCGCAGGAAGCGGTAGGTCCAGTCGTCGTCCTTCGCGAGGCCCTCCTCGCCGCGGATCTCGACCGCGAGCTCGGTGAGGCCCTGGTTCACGGCCGACCACTGCAGCTTGGGCAGCGAGCCCTCGGGCCCCGGCACGCCGGTCTTCATGATCTGCGGTGAGCCCGCGCCAGGCGTTCAGGCGCAGCGCCTCGACCTCGATCAGCAGCTGGGCGATCTTCTGGCGGATCACCGGGTCGTCGTCCACCCCGCGCTCCTGCGCGAGCTCGATCAGCTGGCCGAGCGCGATCTTCACGCGTCGCGGCCGCGGCGGCGCCCGAGGCCGGCGCGCTCGTGCATCAGCGTGGTGATCGCCACGCCCCAGCCGTTGCCCACCCCGCCGACCACGTTCTCGTCGGGGATCCGGGCCTCCTCGATGAAGAGCTCGTTGAACTCCGCCTCGCCGGTGATCTGGCGCAGCGGGCGGATCTGCACCTCCTCCTGCTCCATGTCCATCAGGAAGTAGGTGAGGCCCTTGTGCTTGGGCGCGTCCGGGTCGGTGCGCGCGACGAGCATGCACCACTTGGCCTCGTGGGCGAACGTGGTCCACACCTTCTGGCCGGTGACGACCCACTCGCCGTTGGACTTCACGGCCTTCGTCTTCAGCGACGCGAGGTCCGAGCCCGACTCGGGCTCGGAGAAGCCCTGGCACCAGATCTCCTCGGCCGGAGAGGATCGGCTCGAGGTAGCGCTGCTTCTGCTCGTCGGTGCCGTGGGCGATCACCACCGGGCCGCCCATCACCAGGCCGAGCACGTTGGCGGGACCCGGCGCCTTGGCGCGCGCCATCTCCTCGCCGAAGATCGCCTGCTCGATGAGCGTGGCGCCGCGGCCGCCGTACTCCTCCGGCCACGACAGGCCGGCGTAGCTGGGCGGCGTGGAGCTTGCGCTGCCAGTCCTTGCGGAACTCGAAGCCCGACGTCGTCGCCGGAGGGCTCCTCGCCCGGGTGGTTCTCAGCCGAGCCAGCTCCCGCAGCTCGTCGCGGAAGGCCTGCTCGTTTGGCGAGAGCGTCAGGTCCACGGGGCGCGCATCCTAACGACAGATCATTTCGAGACGCGACCGTTGCAATATTCCCGAGGTTCTGTTACCTTCCCGTTTAATACGAAACGAAACCGTTTCGTTTCGCTACCCGGAAGGACCGGACTCCATGAAATCCGAACTCGTACACAGCCGGCGCTGGTGGATCCTCGGGGTCCTCTCGCTGAGCCTTCTCGTCATCTCGCTCGACAACACGATCCTGAACGTCGCCCTCCCCAGCATCGAGAGCGACCTCGGCGCCTCCGCGTCGAGATGCAGTGGATCGTCGACTCGTACGTCCTTGTGTTCGCCGGCCTGCTGCTCACGGCCGGCAGCCTCGGCGACCGCTTCGGGCGCAGACGCGCCCTCATCGGCGGGCTCGTCGTGTTCGGCGCGGGCTCGCTGCTCTCGGCCCTCGCCGGGTCCGCGGACGCGCTGATCGCCAGCCGCGCGCTGATGGGCATCGGCGGCGCTTTCATCATGCCGACCACGCTGTCGGTGCTCACGAACGTCTTTCCCGCCGAGGAGCGGGCCAAGGCGATCGGGATCTGGGCCGCGGTGGCCGGCATCGGCGTGGCCGTGGGCCCGATCACCGGCGGCGCGCTGCTCGAGCACTTCGAGTGGGCGTCGGTGTTCCTGGTGAACCTGCCCGTGGTCCTGATCGGCATCGCGGGCGCGCTCTGGCTCGTGCCCGAGTCGAAGGATCCGAAGCACTCGGCGCTCGACCCGGTGGGCGCCGTCCTTTCGATCGCGGGTCTGTCGGCCCTCGTGTGGGGCATCATCGAGGCCGGTGGCGGCAGCTGGGGCGACTCGAAGGTCCTCGCCGCCCTCGGCCTCGGCGCCGGGCTGCTGTTCCTGTTCGCCCGCTGGGAGCTCCGTTCGCCCAGCCCGATGCTCGACGTCCGGCTGTTCCGCAACGGCGCCTTCAGCGGCGCCAGCGGATCGATCGCGCTGGTGTTCTTCGCCCTGTTCGGGTCGATCTTCTTCCTGACCCAGTACCTCCAGGGCGTGCTCGACTACAGCGCGTTCGAGGCGGGCGTCCGCACCCTGCCGGTGGCCGGCGGACTGGTCGTCGGCGGGCCGCTGTCGGCGAAGCTCGCCGAGCGCGTGGGAACCCGCCTGGTGGTGGCCGCCGGGCTGACCATCGCCGCCTCGGGGCTGGCGCTGCTCGCGCAGGTCGAGGTGGGCTCCGGATACGGCCTGGTGGCGGCGGCGATGGCCGTGCTCGGGATCGGGATGGGCGCGTCCATGGCGCCCGCGACCGAGTCGATCATGAGCGTGCTCCCCGAGGCCCACGCGGGTGTGGGAGCGGCGATGAACGACACCACCAGGATGGTGGGCGGCTCGCTGGGCGTCGCAGTGCTCGGAAGCCTCCTGTCCAGTGGGTACGGTGCCGGGATGGAGCGTGCCACCGAGGGCCTCCCCGCCGGGGCGGCCGACGCGGCCCAGAACAGCATCGGCGGAGCATCGGTCGTGGCGGAGCGCATGGGCGGTGACGCGGGCTCGGCCCTGGCCGGCGCCGCGGACGCCGCGTTCGTCTCGGCCATGGGCGACGCGCTGATGGTGGGCGCCGCGGTGGCGCTCGCGGGCGCGGCGCTCGCGCTCAGGCTGATGCCGCGACGGAGCCGGAAGCCGCGCGTGAGCCCCGTTGCCGAGCCGGTGCGGGCGTGACGCCTTCCCAGGCGAAGGCGAAGCAGGACCGGGCGGGCGCCGAGACGGCGCCCGCCCGCGGTCCTGGACGGCCTCGCAGCGAGAAGGCCGATCAGGCGATCCTCGGGGCGACCATCAATCTCCTGGCAGAGCTTGGGGTCCACGGGCTGAGCATCGAGGCCGTCGCCGCCAGCGCAGGAGTCGGCAAGACCACGATCTATCGCCGGTGGCAGACCAAGGAGGACCTCATCCTCGCCGCGCTCGCCCGCCTGCGGCCACCCGGGCCGCCCCCGGAGACCGGGTCGCTGGAGGGCGACCTCACCGCCCTGAGCGAAGGGCAGATCGCCCGGGTCGCCGGCACGAAGCTCCCGCAGGTGGTGCCGCGGGTCCTGTCCGAGGCCATGGGCGACGCCGAGTTTCACGCCCGCGTGCTGGAAGACCTGGTGGATCCGATCCGGGAGATGCTCGGCGATCTGGTGCGGCGCGCGATCGAGCGTGGTGAGCTGGCAACCGACACGGACGTCGACCAGGCGATCGACCTGATCCACGCAGCGGTGGTCTACCGCGTGCTGGTGTCGGCAGGCGACCTGAGCCGCTCGCGCGGCGAGATGAAGCAGATCTCGCGCGTCCTGCTCGCCGCGTTCGCGCCCTAGCCCGGCACGGAATCCGTCCGCAGGGCGTGCAGAAGCCGCCTCGCCACCCCCCGGAGCGTCTGCTTGCCATACGAGTGCCCGGGGTTGCCCGTGGTCATGATCGCTACCGCCACCCGGCGGCGGCCGCGGCGCAGCAGCGCGACCTGGTGGTCGACCGCGCCGCTGCCGGATCCCCACCCGCCCTTGAAGTAGAGGCCCCACCCCGGCGGCCGGGCGCGCGCGACGCCCCACCGCTGCGAGGGGACGATGGTGTTCAGCAGCCGCATCGCGGTCCTGCGATGGCGGCGCACCACATAGCGGTCGATCCTCAGGAAGAGGAGCGTCTGGTCGGTGGCGTCGATCGAGCTCGACCCCCAGCTCGGGGCGGCGCGGAAGCGGCGCATGCCCACCCGCCTCGCCAGGCGGGCGAGCGCGGTGTTGCCGACGAAGTTCCGCACGCGGCTGGCAGCGCCGTTGTCGGAGCGGCGGATCATCGGCGACAGCAGCGCACGGTCGGTCGCGCGCAGGCGGCGCCTGCGCACGGTCCGGTGGTTGAGGTAGGCCACCATCAGCATCGCCTTGACCACGCTCGCCGAGCGCACCGACCGCCGGCCGCGGAAGCCGTAGAGGCTTCCCTCGGTCCGCACGGCGAAGGAGACGTCGCCCACACGCTGCTGCGCATAGGCGCGGGCGGACGCCACGTCGGGCGTCCACGCATGAGCGGCGGGCGTCGCGGCCAGGCCGGCCAGCACGGCTACCGCGGCGATCCGCGCTCTCACGGCGCATAGGATTGCAGCGTGCGCATCGGCCTCTTCCTCGCCTACTGGCCCTGGTACTCCCCGGAGGAGCAGATCGCCCTGGCGACCCAGGCCGACCGAGAGGGCCTCGACTCGGTGTGGGTCTCCGAGGCGTGGGGCCAGGACGCCGCCACCGTGCTCGGGCACATGAGCGCCGTGACCGAGCGGATCGGGCTCGGCTCGGGGCTGTTCCAGATCCCCGCCCGCACGCCGGCGATGACGGCCATGACCGCGGCCACGCTCGACACGCTGTCCGGCGGGCGCTTCCGGCTTGGCCTCGGCGTGTCCGGCCCGCAGGTGTCCGAGGGCTGGCACGGCGTCTCGTTCGCGAAGCCGCTCGCGCGGACGCGCGAGTACGTGGAGATCGTGCGGGCCGCGCTGGCCCGCGAGGGCGCGCTCGAGTACCAGGGCGAGCAGTTCCGCCTGCCGGTGGAGGGCACCGGCCTGGGCAAGCCGCTGAGGATGCTGATCCGGCCGCCGCGCCTCGACATCCCGGTGTACCTCGGCGCGATCACCCCCAAGGCCGTGGAGCAGGCCGTGCAGATCGCCGACGGATGGATCCCGTTCTCCTTCGACCCCTCCCGCGGCGAGGAGATCCTCGCCCCCGTGCGCGAGAGCGGCCGCGAGATCGACGTGTCGCCCGCCGTGCTCGTGTGCGTGGACGACGACGTGGCCAAGGCGCGCGACCTCGCCCGGCCCTGGCTCGCGATCTACTTCGGCGGCATGGGCGCCAAGGGGAAGAACTTCTACGTGGAGATGGCGGAGCGAAACGGCCACGGCGACTCGGCCCGCCGCGTCCAGGAGCTGTTCATGGCGGGCGACCGCGAAGCGGCCGGTGCGGCGATCAGCGACGAGATCATCGACTCGTCGGCCATCTGCTGCCGTCCCGCCGACCTCGACGAGCGCCTCGCGGAGTTCGAGCGCGCCGGGGCGGACACGCTGCTCGCGATGCCCTTCGGCGACCGCCCGCGGATCGTGGAGGCGCTCGCCGCGGCCGCCCGCGGCGCGGCGGCGTGAGCGCTCCCGAGCCCTCGCGGCCGGTCGGCATCGAGGGCAGCGAGCTCAAGGGCCCCTTCCCGGTCGGCGAGTACGCGGACGCCCTTCGAAGGCAGCTGCGCGGGTTCGCCCACGTGCAGGTGTTCGGCGAGGTGTCGGGGCTCGGCATACCGGGCGAAGGCGGTGTACTTCGAGCTGCGCGACGCGGGCGGGGCGCTGCCGTGCTCGATGTGGCGCAGCGAGTACGACAGGGCGGCGGTCGAGCTCGAGAACGGCATGCAGGTGGTGCTGGCCGGAGGCTGCGACTACTACCCCGGGAGCGCCACCTCCTCCCCGTCGTTCTCGTTCCGCGCGACCGGGCTGAAGCTCGCCGGCGAGGGCGAGCTGCTCGCCCAGATCGAGCGCCTGAGGAGAAAGCTCCACGCGGAGGGGCTGCACGAGCCGCAGAAGCTGCTGCGCCGCCCCGTGCTGCCGCGCTCGATCGGCGTCGTGACCGGCGAGGGGGGCAAGGCGCGCGACGACGTGCTGGCCGGCCTGCGCCGCCGCGGCTGGGAGGGCAGGCTGGTGTGGGGCTTCGCTCCCGTGCAGGATCGCCGCGCGGCCCCCCTGATCGGGCGGGCGCTGCAGGACCTCGCGGCGGTGGGAGGCGTGGAGGCGATCGTGGTCGCCCGCGGGGGTGGCTCGGTGATGGACCTGATGGCCTTCTCGGATGAGACGCTCTGCCGCACGGTCGCGCTCCTGCCGGTGCCGGTGATCGCCTCCGTGGGCCACCACACCGACCGCACGCTGATCGACGACGTGGCGGCGGTCTCCTGCTCCACCCCCACCCACGCGGCCGAGTCCGCGGTGCGCGTGGACTGCGGCGAGGAGCGCACCGCGATGGCGGGCGCCGCCGCCCGCCTGCGCTCGGGCGGCCGCCGGGCGGTGCTCGAGCGCGCCCACAGGCTGGCCTCGCGCCTGCGCGCGCCCGCGGAGCAGGTAGCGCGCCACCGGCGCCGGATGCACCAGCACCTGCGCGAGATGCGAGCGGCGGGCCGCCGCCGCGCCCAGCGTGAGCGCGAGCTCACGGCCACGCGGCTGCTCGTGCTCTCCCGGAAGAGCGAGAGCGGCGCTGTCGGGCACGCCCGCGGCGCGGAGGCCCTGCTCTCGCGCGCCCGCGACCTCGACCGGGCCGCCCCCGCTGCGATCGAGCGCCGGCGCCGGGACCTGGAGCGGCTCACGCTCGCGCTGGCGGCCCACGACCCCGAGCGCACGCTCGAGCGCGGCTACGCGCTGGTCGAGGACGCGAGCGGAGGGCTGGTGACCTCGGCCGAGCGGGCGCGCGCGGCGGGCGCGGTGTCCGTCCGCTTCCACGACGATCGTGTGCGAGCGAGGATCGAGGACGGGTGAACGGCGAGGAGCGAACCTACGAGTCCGCCGCGGAGCGGATCGAACAGATCATCAAGCGCCTCGACTCGGGCGAGGCGGGGCTGCGGGAGACCCTCGACCTGGTGAAGGAGGGGCGAGAGCTCGTGGCCTTCTGCGCGACGGAGCTCGAGGCGGTGGGCCAGGGGCTCGAGGAGCTGAAGCTCGACGAGCTCGTGGCCCGGCTCGAGGCGGGCAGCCGGGCGGCGGGCGCGGAACCGCCCGCCGCCGGCTGAGTCACGGCGGCTGCGCCGCTGCTCAGCATAGGTCCGATCGGCCGTCACGCCCCCACGGCGATCGGTTGAAGCATTGCCGGGGCTATAGCCCCAGTGATCCTTCAACAGATCGCTCACCGGTCGAAATGTGTCGCGTCACCACCGCGGCGGAAAGCCGGCCTCTTCTCAATCAACCACCTAGGCGTCAGCGCGCGGCCTTGTGTGCCAATTTCAGCTCGCGCTTCACGACGCCCTTCTGATTGGGAATTCGCAGGCGCCGCTCGAGGATCGGCACGGCCTCCTCCGGGCGCCCCGCGAGGCGGAGCGACTGGCCGAGGTTGAAGAGCGCGTACGCGTAGGTCAGGTCCTGGGAGCCCTCTCCGTATGCGGCCACCGCCCGCTCGAGCAGAGGGATCGCCTCGTCGTACCTGCCCTGGTTCATCAGGCCGAAGGCGGAGTCGTTGAGGCTCGCGGGATCCGAGCCGGCGCCGGCCGAGCCGGACTCCTCGTCCTGGGCGGGCGCGGCCGGGGTGGCTCCCTCGGGCGCCTCGGCCGCCCCGGGCTCCTGCTTCGCCTCGGGCTCCCCCGCGGGCTCACGCTGCTCGGGGCGCTGCTGGGCCGCCCGGTCGCCGCTGCGGTCGCCGTCGTCGTCCCCACCGGTCAGCGCCCCGGTCGCGATGCCGCCCGCGAGCGCGAGCACGGCCCCCAGGGCGGCCACCGGTGGAAGCCACGGCGGGACGCGCCGAGAGGGGGGCTGGCGCGACAGGAGGGCGGGACGGCCGCGGGCCGCCAGGCCGCGCCCGATCGCGTCGGCGAGCGCGCCGGCGGAAGCCGGCCGGTCCGCCGGGTCGCGGGCCATGCCGCTTGCGAGCGCCTCCGCAAGCCGGTCCGACGCCTGCGGCCAGGCGTCCCTGATGTCGGGTGGCGGCTCGGTGGCAGTCTGGTGGGCGATCTCCATCGGAGTCCGCCCGAGCCGCGCCTTGCGCCCGGCCAGCGCCTCGAAGGCCACGGCGGCCAGCGAGTACACGTCGGAGGCGGGACCCGCCTCGGCGCCGTCGAGCTGCTCCGGCGCCATGTAGGCGGCCGTGCCGAGGACCGTGCCGCTGCGGGTGATGCGGGTGCCCTCCGCCGCCGTGGCGATCCCGAGGTCCGCGAGCTTGGCGCGCCCGTCCGGGCCGATGAGGATGTTGCCGGGCTTGACGTCCCTGTGGACGACTCCCTGGGCGTGGATGTGGTCGAGCGCATCCGCCACGTCGCGGATCACTCCCTCCGCCTCCCCACTCTCCAGCGGGCCGTCGGCCATCGCCGCGCCCAGGGTCTCGCCGTGGACGTACTCCATGACGATCAGCACGGACTCGGCGTCCGTCTCGATGTCGAAGACGTAGACGAGGTTGGGGTGGTTGAGCGAGGCGCCGAGCCGTGCCTCGCGCTGGAAGCGCAGCGCCGCCTCGTCGGGGCTGTCCGAGTGCAGCTGCTTGATCGCCACCCGGCGACGCAGCCGTGCGTCCTCGGCCAGATGGACGCGGGCCATTCCGCCGATCCCGAGGAGCTTCAGCTTGCGGTAGCGCCCGGCGAGAAGCGCCTCTTGAGTGTCGAGGGCCATCGCTTGCGCCTACCCGCTGCGCGAGCGAAGGAAACGACCGCCGCGGCACCTGCCCCCTGGCACGAAAGGGCCGGCTTGGAGCCGGCCCTCGCGTCTAAATCCTGCGGCCTGGCCCTCCCGGCCGGGCCTCGCGGATTTATTGGTATGTACTTCGTACCACATCCACCGGCGGATCAACCACTTTTTCTGGGAATTCTCAGATCCGCTCGATGATCGTGCCGGTGCCGATGCCGCCGCCGCAGCACATGGTCACCAGGCCGATCTGCTTGTCGGAGCGCTCCAGCTCGTGGAGCAGGGTGGTGAGCAGACGGGCCCCGGTGGAGCCGAGCGGATGCCCGAGCGCCATCGCGCCGCCGTTCACGTTCACGCGGTCCATGTCGGGCTCGAGCTCGCGCTGCCACGCGGCCACCACCGGCGCGAACGCCTCGTTGATCTCGACGAGGTCGATGTCGTTCATCGCCATGCCGTTGCGCTCGAGGAGCTTCTGGGTGGCGGGGATCGGGCCGGTGAGCATGATCACCGGATCGACTCCCACGGCCACCTGGTCGACGATCCTCGCGCGCGGCTTGAGCCCCAGCGCGTCCGCCTTGCCGCGCTCCATGAGCAGCACGGCGGCGGCGCCGTCCGAGATCTGCGAGGAGTTGCCGGCCGTGATCCGGCCGTCCTCCTTGAAGACGGTCTTCAGCCCGGCGAGCTTCTCGATGGTCGTGTCCGGCCGGATGCCCTGGTCGGTCACGTGCGTGTCGCCGTTCACCTGGAAGGGGACGATCTCGCGCTCGAAGCGGCCCTCCTCCGTCGCCTGGTGGGCCAGCTGGTGCGAGCGCACCGCCAGCTCGTCGAGCTCTGAGCGGGGGATCTCCCACTTGTCGGCGATCATCTCCGCCGAGAGGCCCTGGGGCACCAGGTTGTACTTCTCGAGCAGCTCGGGAGAGAAGGCCGCGCCGTGCTCGCCCTGCACCTGCAGGCCGTCCGCGAAGGAGATGTGGCCCATGTGCTCCACGCCGCCGCCGACGGCCACGTCGATCGCGCCGGAGCCGATCATCGCTGCCGCGTAGTTCACGGCCTGCTGCGCCGAGCCGCACTGGCGGTCGATGGTGGTGGCGGGCGCCTCGATCGGGAGCCCGGCCTCCAGCCAGGCGTTGCGGCCGATGTTGAAGCCCTGCTCGCCGAACTGCTGGACACAGCCGGTGATCACGTCCTCGACCTCGGACGGGTCGATCCCCGAGCGCTCGATGACCTCGCCGTAGGTCTTGGACAGGAGGTTGCTCGGATGGGTGTCCTTGTAGTAGCCCTTCTCCTCGTGGCCGCGCCCCACGGGGGTGCGCACCGCCTCGACGATGACGACCTCACGGTTACCGTTCTGCATCGGTCTTCAGTGCCTCCGGAAGTTGCTTGGTGCGACGTTTTGGCGCCGCCTGCGACTAGGGTACTCGATTGACTCGTGAGTCAACTTCGCCTCAATGAGCGCCTGGGCATCGTCGGGAGCGGTGCAATCGCCACCGGGCTGGCACGTCTCGCCGCCGACCGCGGCGACGTGATCCTGTGGGCGCGAAGCGCGGCTTCGGCCGAGCGCGCGTCCACCGTGATCGAGGACGTTGCCGAGGTGGTGACCGAGCTCGAGGCGCTCGGCGAGAGCACGCTCGTGGTGGAGGCGGTGGCCGAGGACCTCACCGTGAAGCGCGACGTGCACGCGCTCCTGAACGACGTGCTCCCCGAGGAGGCGGTCGTGGTGACCACCACGTCGTCCCTCCCGGTCACGGAGCTGGCCGAGATGAGCGGGCGCCCCGAGCGATTCGCCGGCCTCCACGTCTTCAACCCCGTCGAGAAGATGGAACTGGTGGAGGTCGCGTTCCCACCGGAGGCCTCCGAGGACACCCATCGCCGCGTGCACGAGCTGTGCGAGCACCTCGACAAGCGAGCGATCGACGTGCCCGACGTCCCGGGCTTCGTGGTCAACCGCCTGCTCTTTCCCTTCCTGTTCGAGGCGGTGCGCCTGTCGGAGGAGACCGGCCTGGAGCCGGAGGCCGTCGACACCTGCCTGAGGCTCGGCGCCGGCCACCCGATGGGCCCACTCGCCCTGCTCGACTTCGTGGGTCTCGACGTGGCGGTGGCGATCGGGGAGCAGATCGGCACCGAGGTCCCGGGGCGCGTGCGCGAGCTCGCGGACGCCGGCCGCCTTGGCCGGAAGACCAAATCCGGTTTCTACGAGTACTGAGCGCCGAGCCCTAAGCCGTAGGCGCCACCGGCGACGACATCCGCGGCTTGCACGACCGCGCCCTCAGGGCTCCGTAGGTTCGCGGACGCAGGCTCTCTTCGCCGCCAGGTCCCACACGACGTCGGCCTCGCCGATGCCCTGGGCCTCGGCCAGCTCGGAGACGGTGTCCCACGGGAGCTCGGCGTCCGGTAGGTCGTCCCACCGCGCGAAGTCGAGTGCCTCCAGCGCCGCGGTGAGCGAGGGGCCGAGGTCGCCTTGAGCCCGCATCAGAGCCCGGACCGCATCGCGCTGGGAATCGCTGAGCTTGACGCACCACATGGCAAGACCTCCTCCGCTTCCGGCAACAGGAACGGACTTGCCGAGCGAAGGTAGACCCGGCTGCGGACGGAACGGCTCGGGCGCTCAGGCGCCTCCCGCAGCCTCGCGAGGCTCGGGATCCGCCGTGGCGGAATCACCGCCGTGGTCCCTGATCCTGACCGCCTCGATGCGGTTCTCGCGCACCGACTCGACCCGCAGCGAATAGCCGTTCGCCCGCACCATGTCGCCTCGCTTGGGCAGCCGGCCCAGCTCGCTGAACACGAAGCCGCCGACCGAGTTGTAGGCGTCGGAGTCCACCGGAAGCGCGAGGCCGTAGTCCTCGAGGTCCGTGATCGGTACGTGGCCCCGCACCCACCAGTCCCCGTTCGCGAGCCGCCGCACGCCCGCCACGGCGGGGTCGGTCTCGTCGGCGATCTCTCCCACGACCTCCTCGACGATGTCCTCGATGGACACGATCCCGGCCGTGCGGCCGTACTCGTCGATCACGACTGCTATCGAGGCGCGCTCGCGCTGCAGGTCCGCGAGCAGGTCGTCCAGCGGCTTCGTCTCCGGAACGATCAACGCGTCCTTAACGCTCCCCTCGATCGAGGCGCCGGCGCCCTCGTTCATCAGCCGCCGGGCGAGCGAGTTGTTGTGGACGACTCCGCGGATACGGTCCGTGTTGCCCTCCTCGGTCACCACCAGCCTCGTGTGCCCGGAGTCGACGCAGCGGCGCAGGGCCTCCTCGGCGGTCGCCGACACGTCCACGGTCACGACGGCGGGTATCGGGGTCATCACCTGTCGCGCCTGTTGCTCGTGCAGGTGGAAGACCCCCGAGAGCATCCCGGCCTCGCCGGGGTCGATCTTGCCGCCGCTGCGGCTGCGGGCAATGATCATCTTGAGGTCGTCGGCGGAGGACACCTCCTCGATCGCGGCGTCGGGGTTCACGCCGATGATCCGCAATATCCTGTTGGAGGCCGAGTTCAGCGCCCAGATGAGCGGCTTGAACGTGACCCTGAATCCCTGGAGGAGACGAGCGGTCCGGCGCGCCGTTCCCTCCGGGTGGGTGATCGCGTAGATCTTCGGAACCTGCTCGCCGATCGTGATGTGCAGCGCCGTCGTCACGAAGAGCGCGAAGGCGAGGGAAATCGCCAGCGTCAGCCCGTGCGGCAGCGCGTCGCCGAGAGCCTCCTCGAGGAGGCTGGCGATGGCCGGCTCGCCCATGAAGCCGATGCCGAGCGATGCCATCGTGATGCCGAGCTGGCATGCGGAGAGGTACTCGTTGATCTCCTCGAGCTGGTGGCCGGCCAGCGACGCCCCCCGCACCCCTTCCTCCTCGAGTTGTTCGAGCCGGCTGTCGCGCGCGCGGACCAGCGCGAACTCCGCCGCCACGAAGAACCCGTTCGCGAGCACGAGCACGCCGACGCCGACGAGCAGCAGAAGCTCGGTCATCGGCCGCCGTTCAGGGCGTGCGCGAGGCCTGTGGGGGGCCTACTTCGAGGAGGTTCGTCGTCGCTCACGGAGTGACGGGAGGAAACGCTACCACCTAGCCGAGGGCGTCGATCCTGCCCGCAAGCACGAAGTCATTCGCGGTCAGGCCTCCCTCGGAGTGCGTCGTGATCGTGACCGTGACCTTCGACCATGAGATCGCGAGGTCGGGGTGGTGGTTCATCTCCTCCGCCACCGGGGTCAGCCGGTTCACGAAGTCCACCGATCCCTTGAAGTCGCCGTTCTCGAACTCCTTGGCGATCGCGTCGCCCTCCGGCGACCAGCCGTCCAGCTCGCCGAGCTTGCTGTCGATCTCGTCCTTCTCGAGACGTGCCATCGTTCCCTCCCGTGCGGATCGCTTCACTGGTGCCATCGTCGACCGAGATGCTCTTCGCTCTCGGCCTGGGCGACAGCGTCGTCGCGGTCACCCACGAGTGTGATTATCCGCCAGGCGCCGCGGAGCTGCCTCATCTCACCCGCAGCGTGATCCCGGAGGGCCTCGGCGCGGCCGAGATCGACCGCGCCGTGCGCGAGCGGACGGACCAGGGCCGGGCGCTCTACGAGCTGGACGAGCCCACGCTCGCCGAGCTCGAGCCGGACCTGATCGTGACCCAGGCCGTGTGCGAGGTCTGCGCCGTCTCCTACGACGACGTGGTGGCGGCCGCGGCCCGGCTGCCCTCGCGGCCGCAGGTGATCTCCCTCGACCCGTCCACACTCGGGGAGGTGCTCGCGGACGTGCCCCGCCTGGCGCAGGCCGCCGGTGTCCCGGAGGCCGGGGAGGAGCTGGGCGACGAGGCGGCCCGCCGGATCGACTCCGTGCGCGAGGCCGTGGCCGCCGCGCCCGAGCGCCCGCGCGTGGCGGCCCTCGAATGGCTCGACCCGGTGTTCATCGGCGGCCACTGGGTTCCCCAGATGATCGAGCTCGCCGGCGGAGAGGACGTGCTCGGGCTGCCCGGCGAGAAGTCCCGCACGGCCGACTGGGCGGAGCTCGCGGCCGCGCAGCCCGAGGTGGTGGTGTCGATGCCGTGCGGCTACGACACCGAACGCGCGGCGCGCGAGACCGCCACGGCGCCGGCCGAGCTCGCGCAGCTCGGCGTGCCCGTGGCGGCCGTCGACGCCTCCGCGTACTTCTCGCGCCCCGGCCCGCGACTCGTCGACGGGATCGAGCTCCTCGCCCACCTGCTGCACCCGAGCATGGCGCCGGAGCCTCCCGCGGGGCGCTTCACGTGGGTTGACGTTGGCCGTTCGGCGGCGGTTGGATAGCCCGCGTGGGAGGGAAGCGCGCCGAGCGCCAGATCGTCGTGGAAGGAACCCCACAGCGGTGCTTCGACGCCCTCGTGGACTTCGAGGCCTACCCGGAGTGGCAGTCGGCGGTGAAGGACTGCGAGGTGCGCTCGCGCGACGACGCGGGCCGTGGCCGGCGGGTGGCCTTCAGCATCGACGCGAAGCTGAAGTCCGTCTCCTACACCCTCGACTACAGCTACGAGGAGCCCCACCTCATCAACTGGGAGTACGTCGAGGGGGACGTGAAGGACGTGGACGGCGAGTTCGTGCTCGAGGACCAGGGGGACGGCACCACCCTCGCGACCTACGCCCTGCGCATCGACGCCGGCGTGTGGCTGCCGGGCCGCGTCGCCACGATGCTGAGCGAGCAGGTGATGCAGCGCTCGGTCGAGGACCTGAAGGCGCGCGTCGAGGGCGCGGCCTGACCCGCACCGTCCTGATCCTCCACAGCTCGGCGGGCCTCTACGGGGCCGACGTCCAGCTGCTGGCGATCGCGGAGGGCCTCGATCCCGGCCGCTGGCGCGCGGTCTGCGTCCTGCCGGAGCGCGGCGAGCTGGCGGACCGGCTCGAGCGAGCGGGGGCGGAGGTCGTGGTGCATCCGCTGGCGGTGCTGCGGCGGCGCCTGGCGACTCCGGCGGGCGCCGTCCGGCTCGCCGGGGCGGTCCGGCGCGACCGCACCGCCCTGAGCGCGCTGGCGCGGGAGCGCGGCGCCGCGCTGGTGCACTCGAACACCTCGGTGATCCTGTCCGGCGCCCCCGTGGCGCGTAGTGCCGGGGCGCCCCATCTGGTGCACGTGCGCGAGATCTACGCGGGGGCCGGCGGGCGCGCCGGCGGCCTGCTGTGGCCGCTCTGGCGGCGCCGGCTCCTGCGGGCCGACGCATTGGCGTGCATCTCGAAGGCCGTTCGGGACCAGTTCGCCGGCTCCTCGCGTGCGCGACTGCTCTACGACGGGCTTGCCCGGACGCCCCGCCCACCCGCCGCCGCGGCGGCCCGCGAGCTCCTCGGCCTCCCCCAGGACGCCTTCGTCGCGGCTTGCATCGGCCGGCTCAGCGACTGGAAGGGGCAGGACGTGCTCGCCCACGCCCTGGCCCTGCGACCGCTGACCGAGATCGGGGCGATCGCAGTGGTGGCGGGCGACGAGGTGCCCGGCACGGGAGATTCCGGGGAGCTCGGCCGTCTGGGCGAGAGGCTCGGGCTCGCGGACCGGCTGAGGCTGCTCGGCTTCGTCGAGGACGTCGACGTGGTGCTCGGGGCCGCCGATGCGCTGGTGGTCCCCTCCAAGCGACCCGAGCCCTTCGGCCTGGTCGCGCTCGAGGCGCTGGCCGCCGGAGTGCCCGTGATCGCGACCGACGGCGGCGGCGTAGCCGAGATCGTGGGCGGCGCCGAGGCCGGCAGGCTCGTGCCGCCCGGCGACCCCGCGGCGCTCGCCGGCGCGCTGCGCGAGCTGGCGGATCGGCGGGACGAGCCCGGCACGGCCGTTGCGGGCAGCCTGGAGGAGCGGTTCACGGCCGAGCGGATGCTCGGCGAGCTGCAGGCGCTGTACGACGAGCTCGCGGGCTGACTCAGCCCGGAGAGGCCGACACCGCAATCGAGCCCGCGATCGCCGCCGCGCCGATCGCGGCCGCGATCAGGGTCCCGGCGATGGCCGGGACCCGCACGCGCTCGGGCAGGTCGAACATCACGATCGCGGCCACGGCGCCGCCGATCAGGCCGCCGATGTGCCCGCCGATCGAGATGTTCGGGATCGTGAACGTGATCAGGAGGTTGAGCCCGATCCACAGTCCCAGGCCGCTCTCCATCGGGTTGATGCCGCGGTTGCGCATCACGATCACCGCCGCGCCCATCAGGCCGAAGATCGCCCCCGAGGCGCCGACCGTGGGGGCGGTCGGCTCGAGCAGCAGCGCACCGAACGAGCCCGCGAGCAGCGACACGAAGTAGATGACCCCGAAGCGCAGCCGGCCGATCGCAGGCTCCAGCAGGCCGCCGAGGATGTAGAGGCCGAACATGTTGAACAGCAGGTGGATGAAGCCCGTGTGAAGGAAGCCGGCCGTGAGGATGCGCCAGTAGTCGCCCCCGTCCACGGTCGCCCGCGAGACGGAGCCGTCGTCGAGGAGCGAGGAGCCGAGCCCGCCGCCACCGGTCGCGCTCGCGCCGCTGAGGAACGTGCCCAGCGCCACCGCCACGTTGATCCCGATCAGGATGTAGGTGAGCATCGGCTCGTCGGACGTGCCGATCGTCTGCACCTTCGTGCGCTGCCGGGCGCATTCCGGGCACCGCATCCCGACCGAGGTCGTGGTCATGCAATCGGGGCAGATCGGGCGGCCGCAGTTCGAGCAGGACACGCCCGTCTCGCGGCTCGGATGCCGGTAACAGGTCTCCACCGGGCGGAGACTAGAGCGCGACTGTGACGATGGGCTCCTCGCTCGGGGCCCGGGCGCCTCCGGCGCGCTCGCGGGTGACCATCACCGCGTCGGCGTCCTCGAGGTCCTCGGAGACCGCCGCGGCGCCCGCGCCGTCATCGCCCACGGTGAAGAGCGACTGGGAGATCGTCTCGCCGTCGCGCCTGACCCACACCTGGTAGACCGAGTCGCCCTCGAGCTCTGGCATGCCGTTCACGTGCAGGATCGCCCCCTTGCTCTCGTCCCCCGGCACCAGCAGGCTGGCGCTCCCGGACGGCAGGGTTGCCTTGTCCACCTGCGCGGCGAGCGTGCGCGACTCCTGGTCATCGGAGGTCACCTGCGTGACCGCATAGCCCGCGAGGAGCCCCACCAGCAGCACGAACGAGGCGCTCACCCACGCGACCGTTGGGCGCATCCCGGCGAGCGAGTCCCCCACCCCGGCGATGCGCTCCCGCACCCGGGCGACCAGGCTCGGCCCGGCTCGCGCGCCCTTGCGCTCGCGCACGTCGGCCTCGACCGCCTCCATCAGCGCGGCCTTGAGCCCCGGGGGAGGCGGTACCGGCGCCACCGAGCGCGGCAGGGCGTCCGCGGCCGGGCGCAGCCGCTCCACCTCGTCCCGGCAGATGTGGCACTGCTCGAGGTGGTTCTCGAACGAGCGCACCTCGATCTCTGTCAGGGCGCCCAGCACGTACGCACCCGCGTTCTCCTCATGGATGTCGTGACGCTCCACGCTCATGCCGCCTCCACTGCCAGTTCCCGGCGCAGCTTGTCCAGCCCCAGCCGCATGCGCCCCTTCACGGTCCCTATCGGCATCTCCAGCATCTCCGCTATCTGGCTGTGGCTGAACCCGCCGAAGTAGGCCAGCTCGATCACCTTGGACTGCTCGTCGGGCAGCGTTCCGATGGCGTCCCGCACGTTGCGCGCCTCCTCCCGCCTGGCCACCTCGACGTCCGTTCGCTCCGGCGCCTCGAAGCGCTCCTCGATCCCCTCGGCGCTGGCGCGGCGCTTGTCGTGGACGAGGTTGCGCCTGAGCGCGTCGATCGCGCGGTGATGCACGATCCCGAGCACCCAGGTGCGCACGCTCCCCCGCTCGGGCTGGTAGCGCATCCGGCTGCGCCAGATCGAGAGGAACGCCTCCTGGGAGATGTCCTCCGCGGTCACCCGGTTTCCCACCATCCGGTAGGCGAGCGAGAAGGCCGGCCCCCCGTGACGGTCGTACAGCAGCTCGAAGGCGCGCGGGTTGCCCTCGCCCACGAGGTGCATGATCTCCTCGTCCGCCAGGGTCTGGATGTCGTCCGTCCGGCTCAAGGCGTAAGGCTTATACGCGCTGTCACCGCTGTTGGATCATGACGGAGGCCCCTTGATGCAGAAACGTTCGGCGCCGCAGATCTATGCCCTCGTGATCGGGGGCGCCCTGCTTGCCGGCGGCGTGCTCGGCTTCTTCTACAACGCGAGCTTCGCCACGGGGAACGACACGCTCACCGACCGCGACGCCGTGCTCGGCATCCTCGACGTGAATGGCTGGCACAACATCGTGCATCTGGCCACCGGGCTCCTCGGCCTGATGGTCGCCGGCTCGTTCACCGCGGCGCGCGCCTACGCCGGCGGCCTCGGAGTCGTCTACCTGCTCGTCGCCTTCGCCGGGTTCGCGTACGGCGACGGCGAGTCGATCGTGGGCCTGATCCCGGTCAACACCGAGGACAACGTGCTCCACCTGCTGATCGGCCTGGGCGGGCTGGGCGCGTTCTTCGCGTCCCCGTCCGAGCCCGCGCCGAGTACCGCCTAGCGGTCGAGCCGCTTCTGGAGATCGCCGGCCACGTCGCGGATGCCGCGCTCGAGCGCTCGCAGCCCGGTGACCTGGCGCTTCTTGTGCTGCTGGCGCGCGCGGACGAGCACGAGCGCCCCGGCCGCCGCT
Source organism: uncultured Thermoleophilaceae bacterium (assembly GCA_963722705.1). Lineage (GTDB taxonomy): Bacteria > Actinomycetota > Thermoleophilia > Solirubrobacterales > Thermoleophilaceae > JAAYBF01. Next base: position 726,429 of record CAVRNY010000002.1, read on the forward strand.
CCGCCCACGACGACCGCCGCCACGGGCCGGCCCCAGTTGCGCGGATCGCGCATGGTCGAGAGCTCCCACTCGGCCAGCTCCTCGGCCGCGAGGTCGGTGATCTCGGACAGCCCGCGCTCGAGCCGGTCGGAGAGCGCCTCGGACGGCTCGACCGGCACGCAGTGCCGACCGCAGAAGCGCCTCGACGTCGCCCATCTCACTCAACGGTGGAGTCCTCCTTCAAGCCTTGCTCGAGCTGCTTGATCGCTCTGTGAATCAACACCTTGGTGGCTCCCTCGGTGCGGTCCAGCGCGCCGCGCGATCTCGCGGTTGTCCATGTCGAGAGCGAAGCGCATGATCAGCGCCTCGCGGCGGTCGTCCGGCAGCTTCGCCACGCCCTCGAGCACGTGCTGTAGCTCCTGCCGTCCCTCGACGAGGTCCTCGGTGTCGTGCGGGCGCGGACACGATCGCCGCGTCCTCGAGCTGGGTCTGCGGCCGCCGCGAGCGGTCGCGGTAGTAGTTCGCGGCGAGGTTGTGCGCGATGCGGATCAGCCACGGCCGCAGCGGCCGGCCGTTCGACTCGCGCTGTGCGCGCTCGAAGTGCCGGTAGGCCTGCAGGAAGGTCTGCTCGGTGAGGTCCTCGGCGTCGTGGTGGTTGCCGACCCGGTAGTACGAGTAGCTGTAGACGTCGCGCAGATGGTCGCGGTAGAGCTCGGTGAAGTCGCGGTCGAGCCGCTGCTTGTCCTCTGATCTCGCCCACGCATGCGCAGCCTACCCCCGCCCGGCCGCTCACGCCGCGGTGCGCTCGCGCCTGGCGCTGCGCAGGCTCCGGGTGCGGCGGGCATCGGGCCGCCGAGCCACTCCCACTGGAGCTCCACGCAGGGCCAGATGCGGGCCGTGACCGCGTCGGCGAGATGCCGGCGACGGCGCGTCGACCGCGGGATAGGTGAGCGGCCGGCCGCAGCGGATCGTCCACGCGGGCGGGGCGCACGAGCCAGCCGCGGCGGGCGCGCTCGGTGCCGGTCACGGCGACCGGGACACGGGCGCGCCGCTCTCGAGCGCGAGCCGGCCGACGCCGCGCTTGGGCGGGTGCCGAGCGGGCCGGAGCGGATGCGGGTGCCCTCGGGGAAGATCACGCACGGCCTCGCCGCGCTCGAGCAGCGCCAGCGCGGTGGCCACCGACTCCTCGTCGGACTCGCCCCGCCTGATCGGGAACGCGCCGAGGCAGTTGAGGAACCAGCCCTGGAGCCGGTTGTCGAACAGCTCCTTCTTGGCGACGAAGTAGATCGGGCGCCGGAGGCAACAGCCGATCACGAACGGGTCGAGGAAGCTGCGGTGGTTGGCGGCCAGGATGCACGGCTGCCCTCGGGGATGTGCTCGCGGCCCGTGCGCCGGAGCCGGAAGTAGATGCAGGACGCCGGCTGCACGACCGCCCGGAAGCCCCAGTAGACGACCCGGTTCACGCCGCGGCGGCGGATCCGCTCGTGGTGCTGGGGATCGAGACGCTCGCTCTCAGCGGGGGTGCAGCACGCTGCAGCTACCCGCGTACCCCCGCGCCCCGTTACGCTGCGTCGTTGTGGATCTGAAGCGCAGCGTGAACGGCGCGATCGCCGGCGGCCTGGCCGCGGCGGTCTGGGCCGCCCAGCAGCCGCCGACAAGCGCGCCTTCGGCAGCGGGTACGACGACGTCGAGCTGCTCGGCAAGCTCGTCACGCGCCGCGACGCGTGGCCCGCCGCGGGCCTCGCGCTGCACGTCCGAACGGCGCGCTGTTCGGCGCGGTCTACGCCCAGCTGCGGCCGTTCCTGCCCGGCCCGCCGGTGGCCGGCGCGGTGGCGATGTCCCTCGGCCGAGCACCTCGGTGCTCTGGCCGCTGGGCCGGGTCACCGACCGCTACCACCCCGCGCGCAAGGACCTGACCCCCCTCGCGGGCAACCGCGCGCCTTCGCCCAGGCCACCTGGCGCCACGTGCTGTTCGGCGCCGTGCTCGGCGAGCTCGAGCGGCGACTGAACGCCGACCGCCACGAGGAGCCGCCACCGGTCCCCGTGTCCTCGAACGGACACGGGAACATCGAGATGGCCGTGGGCGCGACGGAGTCCTAGACTCGATCCGCCGCGCCGGAGTAGCTCAGCTGGTAGAGCAGCTCACTTGTAATGAGCAGGCCGTCGGTTCGAGTCCGACCTCCGGCTTCTACCCCGGTCCTTAGCGGACCGTGTCGCCTCTGCGGCCGTAGCGGCCGCCGAAGCCGAATCCGCCGCTTGGGATGCCCGCCAGCAGGATCAGGATCGCGGCCACGATGCCGACGATCGAGGATCCGGTAATGGCCACGAGCAGAACGTATGCAAGCGCCGCCACCAGCAGGGTGATGAGTAGTCCGATCACAGGTCCCTCCTCCTTGATTGGGTTGCGAGCGGATACCCGTTGGCACGAGCGGCAAACGGAGCGCCGGGCGCCCTTGACAGTGAGGGAGCACCCGCCGGGCGGTGCCGGCCGCTAGAGCGGCACCGCCCGCGAGTCGAGGTGCGCGCCGACCTTGCGCTTCACTCGCTGGAGCGCGTTGTCCACGGTCTTGGTGTCGCATTCCAGGCGCTCGGCGACCGTCTCGTACGAGTAGCCGTCGAGGTACAGCGACAGCACCGAGCTCTCGAGCTCCGAGAGCACGCTCGAGAGGCAGCCACGAGGCTGTGCAGCTCCTCGGTCGAGATCACCTGGTTCACCGGGTCGTGGGCCGTCGGGCCCGGCAGCAGCTCGTCGAGGGTGGGATCCCCGTCCCCCCCGGAGGCCGCCGGCGTCGGCCGAGAACGAGACGTACTCGTTCAGCGGCGTGTGCTTGTTCCGCGTGGAGGTCTTCACCGCCGTGATGATCTGGCGCGTGATGCAGAGCTCCGCGAAGTTGCGGAAGCTCGACTCGCGGTCCGTGCGGAAGTCGCGAACGGCCTTGTAGAGGCCGACGAGCCCCTCCTGGATCAGGTCGTCCGAATCGCCGCCGATCAGGAAGTACGAGCTGGCCTTGAGCCGTACGAAGCCGTAATAGCGCTTCACGATGCGGTCGTAAGCATCCGGCCGACCCTGCTTCGCGAGCGCGATGAGGTAGTTATCCTCGGGCTCGACTTGAGAGTGAGACTTTGCCGGTACCGACTGGGAGATAGATGCAGCCACCGTCGCTCCTTTCAGGCCCCGCTCCGAGGCCCCTGAAGCTCAATGGCGCGATACCTCCCCTGGCGCCGCGCTCAAACTGGAACCGAGACTCAAGCTCGACTCCAGCCTTATATTGCGGCAGGGAGTATGGTCGAAGTTATGGAGCCCTTGTCAAGCCCGGCGGCGCGAAAATGCAAGATCCCGTACACCAGCGCCGCCGCCGCCGTGGAGACGTTGAGCGAGCCGACCTGCCCGCGCCGGGGCAGCGCGACCAGCTCGTCGCAGGAGTCCGCCACGCGCGGGCGCAGCCCGCGGCCCTCGGAGCCGAGCACCAGCACCACCTTCCCCCGGTAGTCCGGACGGTCGTAGGGCACCGCGCCGCCTCGGCCGCCGCCCCGTAGACCCACGCCTCGCTCTCCTTCGCCGCGGCGAGCCAGTCGGCCAGGTTCCGCACGCGCGCGACCGGCAGGTGCTCGACCGCGCCGGCCGACGCCTTGCAGGTCGCGGCGGTGACCTCGGCCGAGCGGCGCTCGGGGATCACCACGCCGGAGGCTCCGGCAGACTCCGCCACGCGGCAGACAGCGCCGAGGTTGTGCGGGTCCTGCACCTCGTCGAGGCAGAGCACCAGCGCGTCCTCGGGCGTCGAGCAGGCCGTCCGCGTCGGCGTACGGGTAGGGAGCCGCCTCCGCGCACACCCCCTGGTGCTCGCGCGATCCGCACAGGCGCTCCATCTCCCCGGCCTCCACCTCGGCGGCGCCCGCCTCACCCAGCCACGCCTCCGCGTTGGCGGCCGCCTCGGTGGCCCAGACCCGACGGACCGTCGCGACGCCCGCGCAGCGCCTCGCGCACCGGGTTGCGGCCGTAGACGATCACTCCGAGCGCACGAGCCGCGCGCCCTCCGGCGTGTCGCGCACCTCGTAGCCGAGCGCGGCCAGCTCGTCGCGCAGGCTGTCGGCGCGGTCGAAGTCGCTTGGCAGCGCGCGCCGCCTCGCGCTCGCTCGAGCAGTTGCTCGCGCCTCCGGCGTCGGCGTCCTCGTCGACGCCTCCGAGCAGGTTCTCGAGCCCCAGCGCGTGGAGCATCTCCGGAAGCCGCCCCGGGCCCAGCCGCTCGCCGGCGTCGAGCCGCCGGTTGGCCTCGGTGACCCACTCGAACAGCACGCTCAGCGCGGCCGGGGTGTTGAAGTCGTCGGCCAGGCGCGTCGAAGAAGCGCTCCGCGTCGCTCGTCCAGGCCCTCCGGGCGGGCCGCGTCCGGGTCGAGCCGCCGGCACAGCTCCCGCAGCCGGTCGACCGCCCGCCCGCCTCCTCGAGCGCCTCGGGCGAGAACGCGAGCGGCTGGCGGTAGTGGCCGCGCGGCGAAGTACATGACGAGCGCGTCGCGGCCGTACTCGTCGAGCGCCTGCGTGCAGCAGGCGGATGTTGCCCACCGACTTGGCCATCTTCTCCTCGCCCATCCGCACCATGCCGTTGTGCATCCAGATGCGGGCGAGCGGCTCGCCGCGCGCGGCCTCGGTCTGCGCGATCTCGTTCTCGTGGTGGGGGAACACCAGGTCGGACCCGCCGCCGTGGATCTCGAAGTCGGTGCCGAGGATCTGCTCGGCCATCGCGGAGCACTCGATGTGCCAGCCCGGGCGGCCCTCGCCCCAGGGGGCCGGCCAGGCGGTGTCCTCGCCCTCCTTGCGCGCCTTCCAGAGCGCGAAGTCCTGCGGGCTCTCCTTCAGCGTCCGCGGCGTCGTCGCCCTCTCCCTGCTGCATCTCCTCCCGCGGGCGGTTGGAGAGCTTGCCGTAGCCGTCGAAGCTCGCCACGCGGAAGTACACGTCGCCGCCCGCGGCGTAGGCGTGGCCGCCCTCGACGAGGGCGGCGATCAGGTCGACGATCGGCCCGATCGTCTCCGCCGCGCGCGGCTCGTGGTCGGGCCGGCCGAGGCCGAGGCCGTCGGTGTCGCTCTCGTAGTGCGCGGTCATCTCCCGGGCGAGCTGCTCGCTCGGGACCCCGGCCTCGCGGGCGGCGTCGTAGATCTTGTCGTTCACGTCGGTGACGTTCTCGACCAGGGTCACCTCGTGGCCCTCGTGCTCGAGGAAGCGCTTGAGCAGCGCGAAGACCACGAACGGACGCGCGTTGCCCACGTGCACCCGCCCGTAGACGGTCGGGCCGCACGCGTAGATGCCCACCTTCCCCGGCTCGCGGGGCTCGAGCGGCGCAGCTCGCCGCTCAGCGTGTCGTGGAGGCGGACCTCGCGCACGTGCGGCAGGCTACGCGACCCGCGGGCGGCTACGCGACCGGCGGGCGGCGATCCGCCCACGGCCGCTCCGCCTCGGTCTGCGCGGCCAGGGAGAGCAGCGTGCCCTCGTCGTTCGGGCGGCCGACGAGGCTGGCACCGAAGCGGCAGCCCCGCGGCGGTGGAGCCCGCCGGGATCGACAGCCGCGGGCTGGCCCGTGCAGTTCCAGGCTGCCGTGAAGGGATAGGCGCGCATCATCCCGAGCATGGTGCGGGCGGCGCCCAGGCCCTCCCACTCGGCCGCCCCGACGGGGGGCTTCGCGGTGGTGGGCGTGAGCAGCACGTCGTGGTCCTCGAACAGCGCGGTTGACGCGCTTGGCCTGGCGGGCCTCGTCGCGCAGCGCGCAAGTCGAGCGCGGCCTGGGGCACGGCGCGGCCCATGGCGGCGAAGCCGCGCGTGCGCCGCTGCAGGCGGTCGCGGCCGGGGCACCGACTCGGCGTCCTGCTGGATCCCCTTCAGGTAGCGCGGGGATCAGGACCGCGCCCATCTGGTCGACCGCCGGATCGCGCTCCACGACCTCGTGGCCGAGCGACCGCAGCAGCATCCGCCAGTCGAGCTCGACCGCCGCCCGCACCTCGGAGCCCACGGGAACCGGCAGCGCCGGCTTGAACGAGAGCGCCACGCGCAGCTTCCCCGGCGTCTCGCGCGCCGACTCCACGAACGGCCGCTCGGGAGGCGGGCGGCGCTGTGGCGCATCGCCCTCGGCGGGGCCGCTCAGCACGTCCAGCAGGAGCGCCTGATCGAGCACCGTGCGGGTGAGCGCCCCCGAGACGCTCAGCCCGTACCAGTGCTGCGGGATCGGGCATCATCGACACCCGGCCGCGCTGCGGCTTCAGCCCGAACAGGCCGCAGTAGGCGGCCGGGATGCGGATCGAGCCGGCGCCGTCGGTGGCGTGTCGCGGCGGCGCACAGCCCGGCGGCCACGGCGGCGCCGCTGCCGCCGCTGGAGCCGCCCGGCGTGCGGTCGGGGTTCCAGGGGTTGCGGGTCACGCCCAAGTTGGGCGACTCGGTGGCGCCCATGATCGCCAGCTCGGGAAGGTTCGTCTTGCCGAGGATCACCGCTCCCGGCGCCGCGCAGGCGCACGACCAGCTCGGCAGTCGGCGGTCGCCGGCTCCGTGAAGCAGCCGGTGCCGTGGGTGGTCACCTCGCCGGCCAGGTCGACGTTGTCCTTGACCGCGACCGGCACGCCGAGCAGCGGCCGCTCGTCGCCCGCGGCGCGGCGCTGGTCGGCCTGGTCGGCCTCGACGAGCGCGCGCTCGGCGAAGCACGACCCGGTAGGCGTTCAGCTCGGGGTCGAGCCGCTCGATCCGCTCCAGGTACAGCTCGATCAGCTCGCGCGAGGAGACCTCGCCGGCGCGGACCAGCTCAGCCTGGCGGGCGAGCTCCGGCGAAGGCGAGCTCGTTGCGGGTCCATACGCGCGGGGAAGCTCTAACCGGCGATCGATCCGCGCTCGACCGTGGCGACTGCCAGGGCCGCGATCCCCTCGCCGCGCCCCACGAAGCCCATGCCCTCGTTGGTGGTGAACTTGACGTTCACCTCGAGCGGGGCGAGGCCGACCGCGTCCGCCAGGCGCGCGCGCATCTCGTCGCGGTACGGCCCGAGCTTGGGCGCCTCGCAGATCACGGTCGCGTCGACGTGGCGCACGGTCCAGCCGTGCTCGGCGAGGAACGCGCACGACCTCCCGCAGCAGGGCGAGCGAGTCGGCGTCCTGCCAGCGCTCGTCGGCTGTCGGGGAAGTGCTGGCCGATGTCGCCGAGGCCCGCGGCGCCGAGCAGGGCGTCGATGATGGCGTGGGCCAGGACGTCGGCGTCGGAGTGGCCGGCCAGGCCGCGCTCGGCCTCCGGCACCTCGACCCCGCCGAGCACCAGCTTCCGCCCGTCCTCGAAGCGGTGCGAGTCGTAGCCGATGCCGGCGCGGGCGCTCATCCGATCGGCTCCAGCCGCCGCGCGCGGCGCTCGAAGACGGCCAGCTCGGTGACGCCGATCTCGCCCAGCCACTCCACGGCGCGCTCGTACTCGTGGCCGAGGTGCTCCGGGACGTGCGCGTCGCTCGACAGCGCCACCGGGCCGGCCGGCCTCGAGGCACATCTCGAGGAACGGCGCCGGCGGGATAGATCTCGCCGACCGGCTTGCGCAGCCCGGCGGTCGAGACCTCGATCGCCACGTCGGACTCCGCGATCCCGTCCATCGCCAGCTCGTAGAAGCGGCGCAGGTCGCCGTCCGGCAGCGGGGCGCCCTCGCCCCAGACCTTGACCAGGTCGGGGTGGGCGAGGATGTCGAACATCCCGCTGCGGGCCGCCTCGCCGAGCGTCTCGAAGTAGCGGCGCCAGACCTCGTCGGGGTCGCCGGAGCGCCAGACGTCCCACTCGCTGCCGCGTCATGTCGACCGCCTCGTCGCGCAGGAAGTGGACCGAGCCGACCACGTAGTCCCAGTCGCGCGCCTCGAGCAGGTTCGCCATCCGGTCCTCGCGGCCGGGCACGAAGTCGGCCTCGATGCCGAGCCGCAGGTCGGTCTGCTCGCGGACGAACGCGCAGTAGGCGTCGAGGTCGTCGTGCGCCCACTGCCGCCACCAGGGGTGGGTCCCAGACGTCGAGCGCCTGGACGAAGCGGTGGACGTGCTCGGCCACGCCCAGCTCCTCGATCCCGCGCTCGGCGGCGGCCTCGCGGTAGCGCTCGGCGTTCGCGCGGCGTGAAGTACGTCCGACGCCGGGGTGTCCGTCGTCGTCCGGGCGCAGGTGCACGTGGTAGTCGGTCAGCACCGCAGCCTCGCAGCATGGCCTCCGCCGACCCGCAGGTCGAGCGCGCGTCGTGACCTTGAGGTTCTCCGCGCGGCGCCTCGACGACGACGACGCTCCCGCCGGCGGCCTCCACGAGCACGGCGTCGTCGGTGGCCGCGGCGAGCGTCGGCCGCGTCGACGTCGAGCGCCCGGCGCAGACGTCGGCCCGGAACACCTGCGGCGTCTGGATCGCCCACAGCGCGCGCGCGGTCGAGCGTGCGCAGCACGCGCCCGTCCGCGTCGGCCTCCTTGACCGTGTCGGTCACCGGCGCGGCGGCGATCGCGCCGTCGACCCCCTCCACGAGCGCCGTCGACGCAGCGCTCGACGAGCTCGGCGGTCGACCAGCGGCCGCGCCGCGTCGTGAACGACCGCGACCGCGGCCTCCGGCGCGGCCGCAAGCGCATTGCGCACCGACTCCGAGCGCGAGGCCCCGCCGGCCACGCGGTCCGCGGTCCGCGTCGAGCTCCTGCTGATCCGCGCGGCACCGCCACGACCACGCGGTCGCAGACCTGGCGCAGCACCTCGAGCGCTCCACTCGAGCAGCGGCCGGCCCGCCCAGAAGCGACGAACGCCTTGGGCCGATCGGCACCAAGGCGTTCGCCGCTGCCGCCGGCGGGGACGATCCCGACGACGGACATCTCTGTCGCCGCTACGCGGTGGCCGCCGCGCCGTTGCGCGTCGGCGTGCGCGTCCTCGATCAGCGAGTCGAGGTGCTCCTCGGCCTCGTCCTCCTCCATCTCGAGCGCGTACATCAGCTCGGACGCGAGGATCTTCTTGGCCCGGGTGTACATCTGCTTCTCGCCGGTCGAGAGGCCCTTCTCGGACTCGCGGATCGCGAGGTTGCGGACGACCTCGGCCAGCTCGTACACGTCGCCGGTCTTGATCTTCTCGCGGTTGTGCTTGAAGCGCCGGTTCCAGTTCTTCGGCATCTGGCTGACGTCGTCGCGGAGGACGCCGAGCACCTTCTTCACGGCCTCCTCGCCGATCACGCGCCGCAGGCCGGCCCTGCCGGCGTTCTCACACGGGACCATGACGGTCATGTCGTTGTGAAGGATCTTGATCGTGAGGTACTCGCGCTTCTCGCCGAGCACCTCCTTCATCTCCTTCTTCAGGACCTTGCCCGCCCCGTGATGGGGATAGACCACGTGGTCCCCGACCTCGTAGTCGATGTGGGGGATCTCGCGGGTGATCTCGAGGTCCGTGATCTCTTGCTCCATCGCTCGTCTCGGAAATGACTTCCCTCCTAGTCTCAATGGCCCGGCGCGCGTGAGCGCCCGGGCTCCTGTCTCAGGTTTGCAGATACCGGTCCACGAGGTTGATCTCCTGCAGGCGGCGAAGGCCCTCGCGGATGTCCTTCGCGCGCATGTCGCCGACCCCCTCGACGGATTCCAGCTCTCCGTCGCGTGGCGGCGAGGATCTCGTCCAGCCCGCCGAACTCGCCGCACGATCCCCTGGACCACGAGCTTCGGCAGGCGGGGGATGCGACCGAGGATGCGGTGGCCGCGCGGCGAGACGGGATGGTCGAGGGTGTTGAGCTTGCGGTCGTAGCCGAGCAGCTCGGCGAGCCGGCCGAAGTCGAGCAGGTCCTGGTGCGGCAGCCGCGCCAGCGAGTCGAGCACGCTGCGCGAAGTTCTCCTCGCTCGGGCTCGACGATGTAGTCGTGGACGAGCGCGGACTTGTCGGCGGCGACGCCGACCATCGTCTCCTCGAGCTGCATCTCGATCAGCCGGCCCTCGGCGCCGAGCTCGACGATGTAGCGCTCGATCTCGACCGCCATGCGGGTCACCAGCTCGGAGCGCTGGAGCACCGTGAGCACGTCGTGCAGCGTCACGCCGCCCTCGAACTCGAGCGCCGTCAGGCGGGTGGAGACCTGGTCGAGGCGGCTGCGGTACTTGTCGAGCGTGGCGAGCGCCTGGTTGGCCTTGGCGAGCACGACCGGGATGTCCTCGAGGATGTACTTGGCGCCGTCGAGGTAGAGCGAGACGACGCTGCGCGCCTGGGAGATGGCGATCACCAGCGCGTCGGTCTGCTTGGAGACGCGCTCGGCGGTGCGGTGGCGGGTGCCGGTCTCGAGCGAGAGGATCGTCGGGATCCGGCATCAGCTGGACGTTGGCCCAGCCGATCTTCGTGCCGTTCGAGGAGAGGATGATCGCGCCGTCCATCTTCGCCAGCTGGAACAGCAGCGCCGGCGTGTAGTCGACCTCGAGCTTGAGGCCGCCGGAGTAGAGGAACGACAGCTCCTCGGTGTCGCCGATGCAGATCAGCGCGCCGGTGCGGGCCTGCACGATGCGCGTCGATGCCCTCGCGCACCGCGGTGCCGGGCGCGATCATCTCGAGCGCCCTGACCAGCCGGGGTTCCTGCCGAGCCTCGAGCTCTGCGACGTCATCCCCGGCGTACGGCCATCCGGACGCATTGTACGGCAAAGCGGCCGGAAAATGCCGTCACTATTTGGCTTTGCAACGCGGAATTCGCTCAGGCAGCGCGGGCTTGGCCGCGGAGTCGGCCGAGCGCGGCGCGCGATGCGCCGATGACGCAGGTCCGGCAGCGGCGTCTGCCGGGTGCAGCACGCCGGTCGAGGCCGAACTTCGCGGCCTCTGCCAGGCGGCGGTCCGGGTGGGCGGCGTGGCGCAGCTCGCCGGTGAGGCCGAGCTCGCCGAAGGCGCGCCAGCGGGCGGCGCGCCGTCGCCGAGCGGCACGCCGCGCGCGGCCGAGGCCACCGCCAGCGCGACGGCGAGGTCGGCGCCCGGCTCGTCGACCCGCACGCCGCCGGCGAGCGAGACGAAGACGTCGGCGCGAGCCGAGCGCGATGCCCGGCGTGGCGGGCGAGCACGGCCAGCACCAGCGCGAGCCGGTTGCGGTCGACCCCGTTGGCCATCCGCCGCGGCGGCACCAGCTCGGTGGGCGCCACCAGCGCCTGCACCTCGACCAGCAGCGGCCGCGATCCCTCCATCGCGCACAGCACCACCGATCCCGGCGCCCGCGTGGCCTCGGCCACGAACCGCGCCGAGGCGTCCTCGACCTCGACCAGCCCCTCGTCGCGCATCTCGAAGACGCCCGCCTCGTTGGTCGAGCCGAAGCGGTTCTTGAGCGCGCGCAGCGTGCGGTAGGTGCGCTCGCGCTCGCCCTCGAAGCTGAGCACGCAGTCCACGAGGTGCTCGAGCACGCGCGGCCCGGCGAGCGCGCCCTCCTTGGTCACGTGGCCGACCAGGATCACGGCGACGCCGCGCTCCTTGGCCACGCGCATCAGCCGCCCGGCCACCTCGCGCACCTGGCCGACCGAGCCCGGGCGCGCCGGTGAGCGCGGCGGCGTGCAGCACCTGCACCGAGTCGACCACGCAGACGTCGGGGCGCTCGGCCTCGATCGTCGCCACCACCGCGTCGAGGTCGGTCTCGGCCACGATCGGCACCGCCAGGGCGCCCGCGCCGAGCCGCTCGGCGCGCAGGCGCACCTGCGCCGCCGACTCCTCGCCCGAGACGTAGAGCACCCTGCGCCCGCCGGCCGCGAGGTTGCCGAGCGCGCTCGCGGTGATCGTCGACTTGCCGATCCCGGGCGAGCCGCCGAGCAGCACCAGCGAGCCGGGCACGAGCCCGCCGCCGAGCACGCGGTCGAGCTCGCCGATGCCGGTCGAGAGCCGCGCGACGCGCGGCGCCTCGCACGTCGCGCAGCGCGCACCGGGCGTCAGCGCGCCGGCCGCCGCCTGCCACCGCCGAGCCGCGCGGCCGCGGCCGCGGCGCTCGCGCCTCCTCGACGAGCGTGCCCCACTCGCTCGCAGCCCGGGCAGCGGCCGTGCCACTTGGCGGACTCGTGCCCGCAGGAGGAGCAGACGAAGACGTGGCGGATCTGGCCATCCGTTAAAGCTAAGGCCGCGGGTCAGGACGTGTTCGCCCCCGCGGGGCGAACACGGCAGTCGTCAGTCGTCGTCGCAGGGCGTGGCGCCGGCGTTGCAATCTGTCCGATCGCGGCGCTGGATCGGCTGTCCGATGGACCTGCACGACCAGCCGCTCGCGAGCGCCGAGTATCTGGCGCGTCGACACCGAGACCAACGGCCGCGGGGGTGATCTGTGCGAGATGACCGAGGTCGGCGCGGTGCTCGTGGGCGGCGGCGAGCTGCACGACACGTGGGAGTCGCTGGTGAGGGTCGAGCGGCCGCTGTCGCGGGGCATCGAGCGCTTCACCGGCATCACGCAGGGGATGGTCGACTCCGCGCCGCCGCCCGCCGAGGTGCTGCCCGAGCTCGCGCGCCTGATGGAGGGGCGGGTGCTCGTCGCTCACAACGCGAGCTTCGACCACCGCGTCCTGCGGCAGGCCTTCGACCGCTGCGCGCTCGACTGGCCCGACCCGCCGGTGCTCTGCACCGTGGTCCTCGCCCGCAGGTTCGCCCCGCTCGTGCGCCAGAGCGCGGCTGGCGCTGCTGGCCGACGCGCTCGGGCATCGAGGTCGAGGAGGTGGCTCACCGGGCGCTTCCGGACGCCCTCACATGCGGGCGGATCCTGTGCGCGCTGCTGCCGAAGCTGTGCGCGCACGCGGGCACGATCGGACAGGCGCTGGAGCTGCTCGCGCCCGCCGCGGGCAGCGCCGGGCGAAGTCCGAGGTGCGCCGGCGCCCGCCCGCGGACCGGCCCGACCTGTCCCAGCTGCCCGAGGACCCGGGCGTGTACGTGTTCCGCGACGAACGCGGGCGCCCGCTGTACGTGGGGAAGTCGGTGTCGCTGCGATCGCGCGCGCGGGCGCATTTCTGTGCTCCGCGGCGCGGGCTGGACCGGAGCGGGCGGAGATCGTCGACTACAAGCCGACGAACTCCGAGCTGGGCGCGCTGGTGCTGGAGAACCGGCTGATCAAGCAGCTGGCGGCCGCCCGGCAACACGCCAGCTCAAGCGCACCGACCGCTGGGCCTACCTGCGCGTGCCGCCTGGACATCGAGTACCCGGTGCTGGAGGTGGCGCCCGAGCCGGCCGCCGGGCACGCAGTGAGCGTCGGCCCGATGCGGGGCAGGAAGCTGGCCGGCGAGCTGGCCGACCACCTCACCTCGCTCTACCGCCTGCGCCACTGCGGGCGCACGCCTGCGGCGCCGCGAGAGCCCCTCGATCTACGGGCAGATGGGGCGCTGCTGCTCACCGTGCCTCGGCGACCTCGACCCCAACGCCTACCGGCGCCAGATCGAAAAGGTGCTCGCCCTGTTCGACGCCCCCGAGGGGCGGCCGAGCAGCTGCTCGGCGAGATCGACGGCCGGATCGCCGAGGCCTCCCGGGAGCGCGCGCTACGAGGGAGCGGCGGCGCTGCTGCGCCGCCGCGAGCGCCTGGCCGATCTGCTGGATCGGCTCAGCGGCGTGCTGCGAGCGGTCCACGCCGACCCGCGCCTGGTCGTGGCCCGCCATCCGGCCAAGGACCGCTTCGACGCGTTCTGGATCGTCGGCGGCAGGGTGGCCGACTGGGGCGCCGCTGCCGGCCGACCCCGCCGAGAGCCGAGCGACGCAGCGGCCGCGGCGCTCAGCGCGCCGGCCGCCGACCCGCGCGCGCCCGTGCCCGCCGACGAGGTGGACGAGGTGCGGATCGCCTCGGCGTGGATCGCCGAGCACGAGCCGCCGGCGCTCGCCATCGACGGCGGGATCGACCGCACCAAACTCGCCGAATTCTTCATGCACTAGATCTCGCAGATCTGGGTAGGGGGCAATAAGTAAGACCTGTTTCGGACCCGAGGGAGAGCCGAAATGCAACGAGACACGCCGCCATTCCGCGCTGACCACGTGGGCAGCCTGCTGCGCCCGCCGGCGCTGCTCGAGGCCCGCGAGAAGTTCGCTGCGGGGGAGATCGACGCCGACCAGCTGCGCGCCGTCGAGGACGAGGCGATCAGGGACGTGATCGCCCTCCAGCGCGACGCGGGTCTGCAGTCGGCCACCGACGGTGAGTTCCGCCGCGCCTCGTGGCACATGGACTTCATCTACAGCCTCGACGGCATCAGCCGCGCCGAGGACGACCTCAAGGTCGAGTTCCACAACGCCGAGGGCACGCTCGACTTCACCCCCGCCGCCCTGAAGGTGGACGGGAAGCTCGGTGTGTCGGACACGATCTTCGGCGAGGACTTCCGCTTCCTGGCCGAGAACTCGAACGGCGCCAGGCCGAAGCTCACGATCCCCTCGCCGAGCATGGTCCACTACCGCGGCGGCGCGGCTGCGATCGACCCGAGGTCTACCCGGACCAGGACAAGTTCTGGCAGGACCTGACCGCCGCCTACTCGGAGCAGGTGAGCCGCGTGGCCGACCTGGGCTGCACCTACCTCCAGTTCGACGACACGAGCCTCGCCTACCTCAACGACCCCAAGCAGCGCGAGCAGATGAGCGAGCGGGGCGAGGACGCGGAGCATCTGCACGAGGCCTACATCCGCCACATCAACGAGGCGCTCGACGGCCGGCCCGAGGGGCTGACCGTGACCACCCACATGTGCCGGGGCAACTTCCGCTCCTCGTGGGTTGCCGAGGGGGGCTATGACTTCGTCGCCGAGGCGCTCTTCAACGAGCTTTCGGTAGACGGCTTCTTCCTGGAGTACGACGACGCGCGCTCCGGCGGGTTCGAGCCGCTGCGCTTCGTGCCCGACGGCAAGCTCGTGGTGCTCGGTCTCGTGACCACCAAGCGCGGCGAGCTGGAGGCCAAGGACGACCTGAAGCGCCGGATCGAGCAGGCATCGCAGTTCGTCGACGTGGACCAGCTGTGCCTGTCGCCCCAGTGCGGCTTCTCGTCCACCGTCGAGGGCAACGCGCTGACCGTCGACCAGGAGCGCGACAAGTTGCGATTGATCGTGGAAACGGCAGAGGAGGTGTGGGCATGACGGCGCGGGATCCGGTTGCCGATCTGGCGCAACCGAAGGAACTGAGGACGGAGCATTCGCGGCCCGCGAGCTCGCGGCTCTGGTACCTGCTGCTGCTGGTGCCCTTCATCGGGCTGCTGTGGGTGCCGTTCTACGCCAGCGCCGACCCTGAGGTGTTCGGCTTCCCGTTCTTCTACTGGTACCAGTTCGCCTGGGTGCCGATCACGTCGCTGCTCACGTTCATCGTCTACAAGAAAGTGAGCTAGATGAGGGACTCGGTCGACGGCGTCGCACTCGCCGTCTTCATCTTCCTGTTCCTCTGCGTGACCGTGCTCGGCTTCGTCGCGGCGCGCTGGCGCAAGGGCAACCTCGAAGAGCTCGACGAGTGGGGCCTCGGCGGCCGGCGCTTCGGCACCGTCGTCACCTGGTTCCTGCTCGGCGGCGACGTCTACACCGCGTACACGTTCATCGCGGTGCCCGCGCTCGTGTTCGGCGTCGGCGCGGCGGGCTTCTTCGCGCTGCCCTACACGATCATCGTCTTCCCGCTGGTGTTCATGCTGATGCCGCGGCTGTGGGCGGTGTGCCGCCGCCACGGCTACGTCACGCCGGCCGACTTCGTCCAGGGCCGCTACGGCAGCCAGACGCTCGGCCTGGCGATCGCGCTCACCGGGCTCCTGGCGACGATGCCGTACATCGCCCTCCAGCTGGTGGGCATCCAGGTCGTGCTGCTGGCGCATGGGCATCGAGGGCGAGTGGCCGCTGATCATCGCCTTCCTGATCCTCGCCGCCTACACCTACCAGAGCGGCCTGCGCGCGCCGGCGCTGATCGCGCGTGGTCAAGGACACGCTGATCTACCTCGTGATCCTCGTGGCGGTCATCTACATCCCGATCAAGCTCGGCGGCTTCGACGACGATCTTCGGCGCCGCGGCGAAGGAGATCCCGGACAAGACGACCCGACCGGCGCCCCGGCGTCGTTCATCCCCGAGATCGCCGCGGGCCAGACCGCCTACGCCACGCTGGCGCTCGGGCTCGGCGCTGGCGCTGTTCATGTACCCGCACGTGATCACCGCGACGCTGAGCGGCGGAGAGCGCGAACGTGATCCGCCGCAACGCGGTGATCCTGCCCGCCTACACCCTGCTGCTCGGCCTGATCGCGCTGCTCGGCTACATGGCGATCGCGGCCGGCATCAACCCGGGCGAGAACGCGAACTCCGTCGTGCCGGTGCTGTTCGACAAGTACTTCCCGTCGTGGTTCCTCGGCGTCGCGTTCGCGGCGATCGCGATCGGGGCGCTGGTGCCCGCGGCGATCATGTCGATCGCCGCCGCGAACCTGTTCACGCCGCAACGTCTACAAGGCGTACCTGCAACCCGGACGCCGACCGACGCGCAGCAGACGCGGGTGGCCAAGATCGTGTCGCTGGTGGTCAAGGCGGGCGCCGTGGTGTTCATCGTGGCTGCTGCCGACCCAGTACGCCATCGAGCTGCAGCTGCTCGGCGGCGTGTGGATCCTGCAGACCCTCCCGGCGATCGTGTTCGGCCTGTTCACGCGCTGGCTGCACCGCTGGGCGCTGCTGGCGGGCTGGGCGGCAGGGATGGTCACCGGCACGCTGATGGCGGCGTCGTCCGACCTGAAGTCGTCGGTCTACGTGCTCGACTGGTTCGGCATGAACATCTCCGCCTACGAGGGGATCTTCGCGTTGGTGCTCAACCTGGCGATTGCCCTCGTGCTGACCGTGGTGTTCTCGGCCTTCGGCGTCGGCCGCGGTGAGGACGAGACGGAGGCGGAGGAGTACGACGAGCTGGGCGAGCAGCGCGCCGAAGAGCTCGTGCCCGCGTGATGGCAACGGCACAGGCCGAGGAGCAGCGCCTGCTCATCGGCGGCGAGTGGACCGCGGCGAGCGCCGGCGACACGTTCGACCGGAGCGACCCCTTCACGGGGGAGCCCGCCGGCAGCGCCGCGGCCGCGAAGCGCGACGACGCGAGAGCCGCCGGCGACGCCGCGGCCGCCGCCTTCCCCGAGTGGGCGGCGAGTCCGCCGGCCGCGCGGCGGGAGCTGCTGCAGAAGGCCGCCGGGCTGCTGCGGGAGCGGGCGCAGGACATCGCGGCCGTGGTGACCGCCGAGACGGGTGGCACGTTCGGCTGGGGCATGTTCAACTGCGACCTGGCGGCGGGGATGCTCGATGAGGCCGCCGCGCTGACCACGGCGGCGACCGGCGACGTGATCCCCTCCAACGTGCCCGGCCTGATGGCCATGGGGGTGCGCCGGCCCGCGGGCGTGGTGCTGGGGATCGCCCCCTGGAACGCACCGGTGATCCTCGGCACGCGCGCCGTGGCGGCCCCGCTGGCGTGCGGCAACACCGTGGTGTTCAAGGCGTCGGACGTGTGCCCGCGCACGCACGCGGAGATCGCCCGCGCGCTGGCCGACGCGGGCCTGCCGCCGGGCACGGTCAATCTGATCACCCACCGGGCCGACGACGCCTCCGAGGTGGTCGACGAGCTGATCAGCCACCCGGCGGTGCGCCGGATCAACTTCACCGGGTCGACGCGCGTCGGCCGGCTGGTGGCCGAGAACGCCGCGCGCCACCTCAAGCCCGTGCTCCTGGAGCTGGGCGGAAAGGCGCCGATGGTGGTGCTCCCTGACGCCGACCTCGAGGAGGCGGTGGCCGCGGCGAAGTTCGGCGCGTTCATGCACCAGGGCCAGATCTGCATGTCGACCGAGCGAATCGTGGCCGACCGCTCCGTGGCCGGCGACTTCGCCTCGCTCCTCGCCGAGAAGGCGGGAGCGCTGACCGTCGGCGACCCGCGCGACCCCGCGACCCAGATCGGGCCGATGGTCAGCCAGACGGCGATCGAGCGGGTCAAGGGCCTCGTCGACGACGCGGTGTCAGGGGGAGCCACGCTGGTCACCGGCGGCGAGCCCGACGGGCCCCTCTTCCCGCCCACGGTGCTCGACGGGGTGACCGCGGAGATGAAGATCTACCGCGAGGAGTCCTTCGGGCCGGTGGTGGGCGTCACGGCCGTCGATGGCGCCGACGAGGCGGTGCGCGTCGCCAACGACACCGAATATGGCCTGGCGGCCGCGGTGTTCGGCGCGCACGTGCCCTCGGCGCTCGACGTCGCCAGCCAGATAGAGAGCGGGATCTGCCACGTGAACGGCTCGACCGTGCACGACGAGCCCCAGATGCCCTTCGGCGGCGTGAAGGCAAGCGGCTTCGGGCGCTTCGGCGGCAAGGCGGCGATCGGCGAGTTCACCGAGCTCCGCTGGCTGACCGTCCAGACGGGTTCGCGGCACTACCCGATCTAGATCAGGGCCGCGACATCCTGCTCGAGGGAGCGGCCGGCGGTCTCGATCCGTGCCCCCACCCGACGACTTGGAGGCGTAGAGGGCGATGTCGGCGCGCCTGATCAGGTCCTCGAGCGACTCGTGACCGTCCCAGGCGGCGACGCCCGCGGAGAACGTCGCGCGCTCGGAGGCGTCGCGCTGCGGCGCGGCCAACCGCCTCGAGGGCGCGCTCGGGCGGAGCGGCCACCAGCAGCGCCACGAACTCGTCGCCGCCCAGGCGGCCCGAGCACGTCGCTGGCGCGCAGCGAGGACCGAAGGCGGTCGGCGGTCTCGCACAGCGCGCGGTCGCCCTCGTCGTGCCCCTGCGTGTCGTTGAGCTGCTTCAGGTGGTCAAGGTCGATCATCACCAGGGCGAGCAGGGTGCCGTCCCGTCGTGCGGCGGCGAGCTGGCGCTCGGCGCGCGTCCTCCCAGCCGCGCCGGTTCATCAGCCCGGTCAGCGGGTCGATCACCGCCTCGTGACGGAGCTGGCTCGTGAGCTTCTCGCGTCTCGCGGGTCAGGGCGCGGAGCGAGCCGGCGACCGAGCAGCCGATGAACACCAGGAGCGTCGCGTGGCCCCATTCGACCGGGTAGTCGGGGCGGCCGAACAGGAGCATCGGCAGGTAGGCGCAGGCCGCGAGCACGCCGGCGCCCACGGCCAGCTCGCGATCGGTGGCGAACAGGCCGAACCAGAGCATCGCCATGAGGGTGAGGATCGAGTAGCCCGAGGCGGCTCCACCCGAGCCGGCCTGGAGCATGGTCAGGCAGACGATGCCCGCCGTAGGCGGCCAGGTAGAACGGGATCGGATGCCGGCGGGTGAGCGCGGTCACCACCACCGGGGCGATGCACGCGCCGACCGCGCCGATGAAGAAGACCGTGCCGTGCGAATCGAAGTTCGACGCGGTCGCGATGGCGATCGGGATCACGTTCCCGATGAACGCGAAGCGGATCGCGCGCCGGCGCTGGCGCGGCGTCAGCTCGGAGTCTCCATGGGAAAACCATCGGCCTCCCGCGCCACATCATTGAGCCAGCAACAGGCTCCGTGCGTTCCCTTCGTAGATCTGCCGGCGCTCGTCGTCGGTGCAGCGAAGCGCCTCCATGTCGGAGATCGTGTCCCGGATGAACTGGCCCTGGACGGGGTCGAACGGCATGTCGCTGGCAAAAAGCATGTGGTCGACGCCGAAGAACTCGTAGGAGCACTGCAGGGCGTGCGGGGCGCCGAACACGGCCGTGTCGGCGTAGAACTTGTAGAAGGAGTCGATCGGACGCCCGTCCAGCGGGCTCTCCACCAGATCGGCCTCCTCGTCGGGCGTGCGCGCGCCGAAGCTGTCCCAGCCCGGCCCGACGCGACCGGAGAAGAAGGGGATCATCCCGCCGGCGTGGTGGGTGATCACCCGCAGGTCGGGATGCCGCTGGAGGACCCCCGAGAACACCAGCCGGGCCATGAACACAGACGTGTCGTAGGGCCACCCGAGCGTCCACCAGACCTCGAACTTCGACTTGTCCTCGGTCAGCGGGTAGTCGGGCCATGAGGAGTTGCGCGACGGGTGCACCCAGATCGGCCGGTCGAGCTCGGCCATGCGGGCGAAGATCGGCGCGAACCTCGGGTCGTCCCACGCCTCGCCGTTCACGTGCGTGTAGATCTGGATCCCGAGCGCGCCCAGGTCGCTCACCGCGCGGTCGATCTCGGCGAGGCTCGCGTCCACGTCGTTAAGCGGCAGACCGGCCACGAAGCCGAGGAAGCGGTCGTCGCCGGAGCGCACCAGCTCGGCCATCGCGTCGTTGCCGATCCTCGCCAGCTCGGCGGTCTCGGCGGGCTCGCCCAGCGCCTCGATCGGCGGCGCGGCGAGGCTGATGATCTGCGCGTAGTCGTCGAAGGGGTCGATGACCCGCAGCCGCTCGTCCATGTCGTAGAGCGATTTGATCGGCGCCGTGCGCTTGAGCAGGTTGGCGGCGCGCTCGGACTGGATCTCCTGCAGGCGGTCGTAGTACGGCCGCGGCAGCACGTGGCAGAAGGCGTCGATCTTCATTCCGCGAGCGAGTCCGCCGTGTCCGGCTTGCTCTTGGTCACCTCGTACTTCTGCATCAGCTCGGCCGTCAGGTCCACGGACTCCCCGTCGCTCTCGGCCTTCCAGACGGGCAGCACGACCTTCTGCGCGGCCGGCGGCGGGATCTCCGACGCCTCGGGCAGGAACTTCCGGAAGGCCGCGGGGTCGCTCTCGATCGCCTTGGCCGTCTCGGCCACGCCCTCGCGGAATCGCTTGACCACGTCCTCGTTCTTGGACAGGTACTGCTCGCTGGCGAAGTAGCAGCCGATCTGCAGGCCGGGCTTGGTCCCCACGTATGAGCGGTCGATCACGCGGTTGCCGCCGGCCTTCGACGCAGGTCACGAAGGGCTCGATCGCGAACGCCGCGTCGACCCGGCCGGCCTCGACAGCTCCGACCATGTCCGGGAAGTCCACCTCGGTGAGCTCGATCTTCGAGGTGTCGACGCCCTGGTTCTCGAGCGACTCCTTCGCCGTGACCTCGGCCACGTTCTTCAGCGTGTTGACGGCGAGCGTCTTGCCCTCGAGGTCCTTCGCGTCACGGATGTCGCTGTCCTTGGCGACGATGATCGCCGAGAAGTCCTCCTCCGGCTTGTTGCGGACGAAGGTTCCGGGCGCGACGATCTTCACCGGGATGTTCTTGCTCTGCGCGAGCAGGACGGAGACGAGGTTGGACCCGCCGATGTCCACGCTGCCCGACACGACCGACGGCACGACGGTCGCCCCGCCCTGACTGGGCTGGACCTTCACGGTGAGCTTGCGGTCCTTGAAGAAGCCGCGCTCCACGCCGTACTCCAGGAATGCGGAGGGCACGCCGGCGGTGTCCTGGACCCGCACGGTGGCGGCCTCTCCGGCGGCGGATCCGCCGCCCCCGTCGTCCCCGCAGGCGGCGACGGTGAGTGCTGCGATACATGCGACCAGGGTGGTCGCGACTCCTCTCGCCATACAGGTCGCATACCGACTGCGGCGATATGTCAAACATATTGGGCCCGGGGCTACTCGCCCAGCACGCGCTGGGCGACCGCGAACGCCGAGTTGGCCGCGGGGACGCCGCAGTAGATCGCCGTCTGGAGGAGCACTTCCTTGATCTCGTCCTCCGTCAGGCCGTTGCGCAGCGCGCCCTCAGGTGGAGCGCGAGCTCCTCCAGGTGGCCGCCGGCGACCAGCGCGGTGATCGTGATCACGCTGCGCGTCCTGCGGTCGAGGCCGGGGCGGTTCCAGATCTCGTCCCAGGCGTAGCGGGTGATCAGGTCCTGGAACTCCGCTGTGAGCTCTGTCGCCCGCTCCTGCGAGCGGTCGACGTGGTCGTCGCCGAGGACCTCGCGGCGCGTCCTCTCTCCGTCTTCGCTCGTCATCGTGCCTCCACTGTCAGGTGCCCGAGCAGCTCGGTGGTGAACCGCTCCGGGTGCTCGACGTTCGCCAGATGGCGGGCCCTCTCGATCACGACCATCCTCGCGCCCTCGACCGCCTCCGCGATCGCACGGCCGTGCTCGTCCGGGGGCGCCGAGGGTCCTCGTCGGCGGCGATCACGAGCGTCGGCGCCTTGATGCCGGGGATCTCCGCGCGCAGGTCCATGTCGCGGATCGCCTCGCAGCAGGCCGCGTAGCCCTCCGGCGGCGTGTCGAGCACGCCCTGGCGGGTGCGCGCCACCGCCTCGGGCCTCTCCTCGTGCGCCGCCGGGGTGAACCAGCGCTCGATGGTCGCATCGACAACGGCCTCCATCCCGTCGGCGCGCACGGTGGCGGCGCGGTCGTCCCAGACATCGGCCGGCGGCATGTGGGCGGAGGTGCAGCACAGCGCCAGGCGGTCGATCCGCTCCGGGGCGTTCACGGCCAGCCACATCCCGGTCATCCCGCCCATCGACAGGCCGCAGAAGCTCACGCGCTCGATGCCCTGGGCGTCCAGCATCGCCAGCACGTCGCGGCCGAAGTCGGCGATCGCGTAGGGCGGCTCCGGCACCGGCGAGCGGCCGTGGCCGCGCGCGTCGTAGCGCAGCAGGCGGAAGTGCTCGGCCAGCGCGGCGGCCTGGTCGTCCCACATCTCCAGCCCGGCGCCGAGGGAGTTGGAGAGCACGAGGACGGGGGCGTCCTCGGGGCCCTCGAAGCGGTGGTGGAGCGCGGGCTCATCGCTCGGCCTCGTACCGGGCGAGCGCGCGGTCCACGAGCGCATCGGCAGCGCCGAGGTAGGCGGCGGGGTCCAGCGCGCGGTCGATCTCGTCGGGGGACAGCCGGCCGGAGATCTGCGGGTCCTCGCGAAGCAGCTCGCCGAGCGCACGCCCGCTCTCGGCGGCCTGCCGCGACGCCGCCTGCACGAGCCCGTGGGCTTCGGAGCGCCCCAATCCCGCCGAGGTGAGCGCCGTGACGACCGCCTCGGCGAGGATCAGGCCGCCGGTGGCATCGAGGTTCTCGCGCATGCGCTCGCGGATCCACCTCGAGGCCCGCGAGCGCCGTGCGCAGCGACGCGGCAGCGCCGCCCGTGTGCGCCAGCGACGCGCTCAGCGCCTGCCACTCCGCCTGCCAGGCTCCGGCGGCGCGCTCGTGCTCCTGGGCCGCCGCCCCGAGCAGGATCGCGGTCTCGCCGCGGACGCTGCGCGCGCACGCGATCGCGAGTGCCGAGCCCGACGGGATTGCGCTTGTGCGGAAGAGTCGACGAGCCGCCGCGGCCCCCCTCCGAGGCCTCGGCGACCTCTCCCACCTCGGTCTGCGCCAAGAGGACGATGTCCTGCGCCACCTTCTCCACGGCTCCGGCGGCCAGCGCCAGCGCGGCCGCGAGCTGGCCCACCCGTCCCCTGTCGGTGTGCCAGGGGACGGTTGGCTCGTCGAGGTCCAGATCCGTCGCGAGGGCGGCCAGCACCTTCGGGCCGTCGTCGCCGAGCGAGGCGAGCGTGCCGCCGGCGCCGCCCAGCTGCACCGCGAACGGGACGGCGGACAGGCGCTCGCGCGCGTCGAGCACCGCCACCAGCCAGCCGGCGGCCTTGAGGCCGAAGGTCGTGGGCAGCGCCTGCTGCAGGAGCGTGCGCCCGGCCATGACCGAGCCCCGGTGCTCGCCGGCGAGCGAGGCCAGGAGCGCCGCGACGGCGGCCAGCTCCTCCTCGATCAGCCCCGCCGCGCGGCGGGAAACGAGGGAGGCGGCGGTGTCCATCACGTCCTGGCTGGTGGCCCCGCGGTGGACATGGCCGGCGGCGTCGCCCTCGACGGCCGCGGTCAGCGCCTTCACGAGCGGGGCGGCCGGGTTGCCGGAGTCCCTGCCCTCGAGACCCAGCACGGCGGGGTCGTAAGCGGTCGGTCTGCGCCGCGGCGGCGGCGATCGCCTTCGCCGCCTCGGCGGGCACCAGGCCCACCGACGCCTCCGCCCGGGCCAGCGCGGCCTCGAATTCGAGCATGCCCTGGACCCAGGCGCGCCCTGACACCGCGGCGCGGAGCCCATCGGGCACGAACAGCCCGCCGAAGAGGTCGTGCGCGGCCACTCAGACGTCGAAGAAGACGGTCTCGCCCTCGCCCTGGAGGCGGATGTCGAAGCGGTATACGCCTTCCTCCTCCGCCGCCGCGACGAGCGTCTCCCGCCGGTCCGCTTCGACGGCGGACAGCACCGGATCGGCCTCGTTCGCATCGGCCTCGTCCCCGAAGTAGGCCCGCGTCGCCAGCGCCTCAAGAGCCCGCGCGCGAACACTGCGACCAGGATGTGGGGAGCCTGCGGGGCGCCGTCGGGCCCGGGCACCGGGCCGGGCTTGGCGGTCACGAACGTGAACCGACCGTCCTCGCCGGTCTCGGCCCGCCCGAAGCCGCGGAAGCCCTCCTCCACCGGCGGGTCGCCGCGCTCGTCGTCGGGGTGGTCGTAGCGCCCGGCGCGGTTGGCCTGCCAGATCTCGAGCAGGGCGTCGGGCACGACCTCGCCCTCGCCGTCGTAGACCACGCCCGTCAGGCGGATCGCGTCCGCGGTGCCGGGAGGCACCAGCTCGGAGTCCACGCCGGGCAGGCCGATGTTGAAGAACGGCCCGACGGTCTGGGACGGGGTGGGCAGCGTGGCGCCCTCCATCAGTCCTCCATCGGCGTCGACTCGCGGCCCCGCAGCACGACGTCGAACCTATACGCCAGCGCCCACTCGGGCACGGTCTCCGACAGGTCGAACGCAGAGATCATGCGGGCGCGCGCGGACTCGTCCCGCACCGACTCGAAGATCGGGTCCTGGGAGAACAGCGGGTCGCCCGGGAAGTACATCTGCGTGACCAGCCTCTGCGCGAATGCGCGGCCGAACAGGGACAGGTGGATGTGCGCGGCGCGCCAGGCGTTGTCGTGGTTGCGCCACGGGTAGGCGCCGGGCTTGATCGTGATGAACCGATAGCGGCCCTCGTCGTCGGTCACGGCCCGGCCGGCGCCGGAGAAGTTGGGGTCGAGGGGGGCGGGATGGGAGTCGACCACGTGCCGGTATCGCCCGGCCGAGTTGGCCTGCCACAGCTCGATCAGGGTGTTGCGCACGGGGCGCCCGTCGCCGTCGAGCACCCGGCCGTGCAGGATGATCCGCTCGCCCAGCGGCTCGCCGCTCGTGCTGGCGCGTGAGGTCGTGGTCGAGCTCGCCGACGCGCTCGTGGCCGTAGACGGGCCCGGTGATCTCCGACAGCGTGTGGGACATGGGCACGAGCGGCCGCTTCGGGGCGCGCGTGCGGGTGGCCCGGTAGTCCTCGTGCAGGTAGGGCGGGTCATCGTTCTCGCGCCGGTAGCCCAGCAGGACTCCCCCACGGATGGCGGCGTCGCTCATGCTCCACCCGCCTCCACCATGTGCAGCACGTCGCGCAGATAGAGCAGGTGGTCCTTCATCGCCCGCTCGGCGCGTGCCGCGTCGCCCTTCTCCATCGCCTTGAGCAGCGCCGTGTGCTGCTCGAGGATCGCCTGCTGCACCACCGCGCCGTGCAGCCTGTCCATCAACAAGGGCTGGAGCACCTCGAACACCCAGCTCGTCAGCGCCTCGGCCATCCGGTTGCCCGCCGAGGAGGCGATGGCGCGGTGGATCTCGCTGTCGATAGCGGCGAGACCTGCCGGGTCGTCGGGGTCGGCGCCATCGCTGGCGGCCACCGCCGTGCGGAGCCTCTCCACCGTCTCCGGGCTGGCGTTCACGGCCGCCCTGCCGGCCAGCGGGACCTCCAGCAGGAGCCGCGCGTCGAGCAGCTCGTCGAGTGTGGCCGCGCCGGTCTCGAGCATCATCGCGATCGAGTCGCTGAGCGACTGGCTCATCCCGCCCTCGGCCGTGCGGGCCACGAAGATGCCCCCGCCCGGGCCCTTGTTGGCCCGCACGAGGTTGCCGCTGGAGAGCAGCCTGAGGCCCTCGCGCAGAGTCGGCCGGCTGACGCCGAACTCGGCGGCCAGGTCCTCCTCGCGGCCCAGGAAGTCGCCGGGGCCGAGGCCCTCGCGCTGGATGTAGTGCTGGATCTGGATCGCCACCTGCTCGCTGGCGCCGCGGATCGGCGACGGGCCGCCCGCCCCGCCCTGTCGCTGGCGGTGCCGCGCTCACACGCCGCTCCAGCGCGTATCGCGTTCGTCGACCACCCTCCGGGCCTTGCCCTCCGTGCGCGGCAGCAGCCCGGGCGCCACGGGCACGACCCTCACGCGCAGCCCGAGCTGCTGGCGCATCTGCTCCTGCAGGCGGCGGGCGTCGGTGCCCTGCTCGAGCTCCACCTCGAGCTTGATCTCGTCCATGCCACCCGGCTCGGAGTAGAAGGTGATGCGGAACTCGCCCGAGCCGGGCACGCTGCGCACGGCCTCCTCGATCGAGGACGGGTGCACGTTCATCCCCCGGATCACGACCATGTCGTCGGTGCGCCCGACGATGCCGCCCGGCAGCCAGCGGTCCGCGTGGCCCGCGGGGCAGCGCGTCGGCGGAGTTCACGACCACGTCGCCGGTTCGGTAGCGCAGCACCGGGAAGCCCGTGCGGCCGCAGGGGGGTGAGCACGAGCTCGCCGCGCTCGCCGGCGGCGACCGGCCGCTGCTCGCGTCGAGCATCTCGCTCGACGAACTCGTCGTCGTACACGTGCATGCCCCCGTGCTCGGCGCACGGATAGCCGTAGGGCCCCACCTCGGTCAGCCCCGCGTGGTCCAGGCAGCGCGCGCCGAAGGCCTCCTCGATCCGCGAGCGCACCGCGGGCAGCGACGCGCCGGGCTCGCCGGTGCAGATCACCCGCTCGATCGACTCCAGCGCATCCTCCAGGCGCTCCTCCAGCGCCACCTCGAACAGGCGCAGCGCGTAGGTGGGCGTGCACATCAGCGCCGTGGCGCTGCACCTCGCCGATGGTCTGCAGGCGCGCGACCGAGGTCATCCCGCCCAGCGGGCACGGCCATCGCCCCGAGCTCCTGCAGCCCCTCCTTCGCCGCCCAGAAGTGGACGTGCGGGCCCGAACGAGAACGCGAGCGCGGCGCGGTCGGAGGCGCCCACGCCCGCCGTCGCGAGCGTGCGGGCGAACAGCGAGCGCCACCAGGCCCAGTCCGCGGCGGTGTCGAGCACGCGCAGCGGGACGCCGGTGGTGCCGCTGGTCTGGTGCAGCTGGACGTAGTCCTCGAGCGGAAACGTGAGGTTGGTGCCGTAGGGCGGGTGGTCCTGCTGGTCGGCGACCAGCTCCGACTTCTGCAGCGTCGGAAGGTCCTCCAGCGCGGGCGTGCGGTCCGAGGTCCAGGTCGGCCACGCGGCGGCGCTGGAAGGGGTTTCGCTCGAGGACGAGCTCGAGCAGCGAGGCGGCGCGGCGTTCGACGGCCTCGGTCCCGGCCGGCTCGGCGGTCGGGCTGCGGGTCAGGGTCCGGCTTGGACTCGCGGCGCTTGATCGAGCGGTAGACGTGCCCGCGCAGCTTGGCGAACTCGGGCAGCTCCTTGGTCTCGAGCTGGTCGCGCGGCGAGGGCAGGTCGACGTCGAGCGTCTCCTGCACCCGCGTCGGCGACGGGGTGAGCACCACGACCCTGTCGCTCAGGTACACGGACTCGTCGATGTCGTGGGTCACGAAGACCACGGTCACCCCGTACTCGCGGCGCACCTCGAGGATCAGGTCCTCGAGGTCGGCCCGGGTCTGCGCGTCGACGGAGGCGAACGGCTCGTCCATCAGCAGGATCTCGGGCTCGTAGGCCAGCGCGCGGGCGATCGCCACGCGCTGCTGCATGCCGCCCGACAGCTCCCACGGGTAGCGGTCGAGGAGCACCGTCAGGTCGACCGCGTCGACCGCCTGCTCGACCTGCTTCGTCGCCTCCTCCTTGGCGAGGCTTCTTGCGCCGCATGGGGAAGGCCACGTTCTGGCGCACGGTCATCCACGGGAACAGCGAGCGGCTGTACTCCTGGAAGACGAGGGCCATCTTCTCGGGCGGACCGTCGATGCGCTGGTCGTGCAGGCGCACCTCGCCGCTGGCTCGGCTCGAGCAGCCCGGACATGCACTTGAGCAGCGTCGTCTTGCCGCAGCCCGAGGGGCCGACCACGCAGACGAACTCCTTCTCGCGCACCTCGAAGTCCAGGTCGCCGATCGCCTCGACGGCGTCGTCGCCCGATCCGTAGGTCTTCCCCAGATGGTCGACCTTCAGCATCAGCCGTCTCGCTCTCCTCTCCATCGTCAGCTCAGGGCGCTCGCGCGGGCACCGCGGTGCCAGCGCAGCACGCGCCTCTCGATAAGTGCGAAGCCGCCGTTGAGCACGTACCCGAGGATGCCCAGCAGCAGGATCCCCGACCACATCTCCGGGATGGCGAACGTCCTCTGGGACTGCAGCACGAAGTAGCCGATCCCGTTCGTGGAGGCCACCATCTCCGAGATCACCATCAGGATCAGCGCCAGCGAGACGCTGGTGCGGATGCCGGCGAAGATCTGCGGGCTGGCCGCGGGCAGCACCACGCGCAGCATCCGCTCCCGCGCCGGGATCCCGTAGACGCGGGCCGTCTCGCGCAGCGTCGGGTCCACGCCCGTCACGCCGGCGATCGTGTTCAGCAGGATCGGCCAGAGGCAGACGAGCCCGATGATGAACACCTTCATCGAGTCGCCGACGCCGATCACCAGGATGGCGAAGGGCAGGAGCGCCGGCGGCGGGATCGCGCGCAGGAACTCGACTATCGGGGAGGTCGCCCGCCGCGCCCTGGGCGAGAGCCCCAGCACCAGGCCGCCGGCGATGCCCACCACCACCGCGATGGCGAACCCGGCGCCCATGCGCAGGAGGCTCGGGACGACGTCGCTGCCGACGCGCTCGAAGACCCAGGTGTCGGCGAAGGTGGAGAGGATGTCGGTGAGCGGCGGGAAGTAGTAGGTCTCGCTGCCGGCGCTGAGCACCCCCCAGAGCACCAGCGCCAGCAGCGGGACGGCGACCTCGAGCGCGGTCGCCAGCCAGCGGTTCTCGGTCATGCGCTCGCCCCCGCGGAGCGCTGGGACGGGTGCCAGTGCAGCACGCGCTTCTCGATCCGCACGAAGATCTCGTTCAGCAGCAGGCCGAGGATGCCCGGTGGCCAGGATCAGGGCGTACATCAGCTCCTCGTTGCCGCCCGATCGGGCGACGTTGATGGAGCGCCCGAGCCCGGCGGCCCCGATCACCAGCTCGGCGGTGACCGTGAGGATCAGCGACACGGCCGAGGCGATCCGCAGCCCGGTGGCGATGTAGGGGATCGCGCTCGGCAGCGTGACCCGGAGCATGCGCTGGCGGCGGTTGAAGCCGAACGAGCGCGCGGTGTCCGTGGCCACGGGGTCCACGTCCTGCACCCCGTACAGGGAGGCCACGAGGATCTGCCAGAAGGACGCGAACGCGGCGAGGAAGACCTTGCTCTGCATGCCGGTTCCGTAGATGAGGATGGCCAGCGGGATCAGCGCCACCGAGGGGATCGGGCGCAGGAACTCGATCAGCCCGCGCATCGCCCGGTAGAGCAGCCGGCTGGAGCCGATGATCAGCCCCAGCGGTATGCCCAGCGCCGCGGCGATCCCCAGCCCCAGCGCCCAGCCCTGGAGCGTGTTGCCCACCGCCGTCCAGAACGCGCTCTCCGTCAGCTGGGAGCCCAGCTCGGAGATGCTCTGGCTGATCGGCGGGAAGTGGTTCTCCGGCAGCAGCCCGATCCGCGGCGCCACCTCGAACAGCGCCAGCGTGGCCAGCACCGCCAGCCAGGGGAGGGCCCAGTCGGGCACGCGCGCCCGGGACCCTCCCCCGGCTGTCCGGCTCAGCGCCGTCACTTCCGGATCAGCTCTCCCAGGTCGGGCTCCTCCTCGATCAGGCCGTACTTCTTCGAGAGCTCCGACAGCTGCTCGATCGTCTGGCTCGTTCAGCCCCTCACGCCACACCGGCAGCGTGATCTTCTCCGCGGTGCGGGCGGGATCTCCGTGTAGTCGGTCAGGACCCCGCGGACCTCGTCCGGGTTCTACTGGGCGTAGGTGAGCGACTTGTTCATCGCGCGGGCGAAGCGCTCGACCACGTCCGGGTTCTTCTCCTCGTACTCCTTCGAGGTGAAGTAGGTGGCCACGCTCAGGTCGGGCGCCGTCCGGACGTAGAACGGGTCGAGCCCGCGCGAGCCGGCGGCCTTGGCCTGGCTCACGAACGGCTCGACCTCGCAGGCGGCATCCACGCGGTTCGCCTCGAGCGCGCGCGTTCATGTCGGGGAACGGCACCTCGGAGAACTTCAGCGTGCTCACGTCCACGCCGTCCTTCTCGAGCGACGCCTTGATCGTGACCTCGCAGATGTTCTTCAGCGTGTTCACGGCGATCGTCTTGCCCTCGAGGTCCTTGGGCTCTTGATCGGGCTGTCCTTGGTGACCATCAGGTCGGCCCAGGCCTCCTTCTCGGTCTTGCCCGGCCAGCACGCCCTGGCTGATGATCTGGACCGGCAGCTCCTTGGACGCCGCGATCAGCAGCGAGATGTTGTTCGAGAAGCCGATCTGGAAGTCGCCGCTGAGCACCGCGGGGGTGATCGCGGCGCCGCCCTCGGCGAGCTGGGGCTTGATCGTGAGCTGCTCGTCCTTGAAGAAGCCCTTGTCGATGCCGAGGTAGAGGGGAGCCACGTCGGCGATCGGGATGACCCCGACCTTCAGCGTGGCGGGCTCACCGGACACCGCCGCCTCCACCGTCATCGTCGTCCCCGCATCCCGCGGCGACGAGCGCCATGCAGGCCAGCAACGCAACGACCGCTGACGCGGCACCTCTCCCTCGCATTTCTCCTCCTCCTGGCTTCAGTTCCGCCGTGTCCGGGGACGTATACCCATAGATCAGACAATTTGATCCTTTGCCCTCGACGGCTCCCGGCAGACCCCCGGGCGCACCCGATCGCACCGCCCGTTCGCTCGCCACGGGCGTCGCGCTGATCGTCGCCGCAGTCCTGCCCGGGTTCCTGGTCGCGAGCCTGGCGCCCCGGATCCGCGCGGACTTCGCGTTCGGCCCCTCCACGCTGGGCCTGGCGATCGCGGTCTTCTACGTGGTGTCGGCGCTCAGCTCGACGCCGTCGGGCCGGCTGATCGAGCGCATCGGGGCCGAGCGCGCGGCATGAGGCTGACCGCCGCGCTCTGACGGCGGTGTCCTGCGCGGCCGTCGCGCTGCTGGCCGACTCGGCCGCGGCGCTCGCCCTGTGTCTGCTCCCCGCCGGTGTGGCGAACGGCCTGGGCGGCCCCACCGTGACCGCGCTGCTCAAGCGCGAGGTGGCGGTGGCGCGCCAGGGGCTGGCGTTCGGCGCCCAGCAGTCCGGCGCCTCCGTGGGCTCGCTGGTCGCGGGGCTGTCGCTGCCGGCGCATCGCCATTCCCGCTCGGCTGGCGGTGGGCCTTCGTCGTGGCGGGAGCCGTGGCGATCGCGGCCGCCGCGCTCGGCCCGCGCGGGGTCGCTCGCCCCGCCGCCCGGCAGCCGCGCCACGCCGCCCACGGGCCTCACGTCCGTGCACGCCATCGCGCTGGCGGCGGTGCTGGCCAGCGCGGCGGGCGTGGGCTTCGTGTCCTTCCTCGTCTCCTACGCGGTGGACAGCGGCATGAGCGAGACGGCGGCCGGCCTGCTGCTGGGCGGGCGTCAGCCTGGTGGCCGCGCTCAGCCGCCTCGGCCTCGGGGTGGTGTTCGACCGGCGCGGGCTCGAGCCGCTGATGCCCGTGGCGGCGATGCTGGCGGCCAGCGTCGCCGGCTACCTGCTGCTGATCGCTGGAGAGCCGGCGGCCATCGTGGTCGCCGCGCTGCTGGCGGGCAGCCTGGGCTGGGCGTGGCCGGGGGGCCTGAACCTGGCGGTGGTCCAGCGCAGCCCCGACAACCCGGCGTGGGCCGTCGGGGTGATGCTGTCCGGGCTGTTCACCGGCGCCGTGGCGGGCCCGCTGCTGGTGGGCCTGCTGGTCGAGCACGGCGAGTTCTCGTGGGCGTGGGTGCTGTGCGCGACCCTGGCGCTGCTGGCCGCGGCTCACCCTGGCCCTGACGCGGCGGGCGGACGCCCGCGGGGATGCCGGCCTAGGCGGCGCTCTCCTCGAGCGCGGCCCGCAGCTCCGCGCAGCACGCCGCAGCTCCTCCTCGCTCGGCGGCTCGGTCTCGCCGCAGCTCGCCGGCGACCTTCAGGTCCCACCCCGTGGCCTCGCGGGCCTGTTCGGCGGTCACGCCGGGATGGACCTGCTCCAGCGTCAGCTCCCGCGTGTCGGGATCGGGGCGCAGGACGCCCAGGTCGGTGATCACCACCAGCGGCTGCCCGCCGGGCACCGAGGAGCGGAAGTCGACCTGCTCGACGAACGAGCGCGGGGACTGGCGCAGCATCACGATCACCTCGCCGGCCATGGCGGCGATCTCCGGCGCGCCGCCGCCGCCGGGCAGCCGCACCTTCGGCTGCTCGTAGTCGCCGATCACCGTGCTGTTCAGCACGCCGTGTGCGGTCGATCTGGGCGGCGCCCAGGAATCCCACGTCGATCCGGCCGCCCTGCAGCCAGTAGTTGAAGATCTCGGGCACCGGCACCACCGAATCGGCGGTCTCCGCCAGCTCGCCGTCGCCTATCGAAACGGCAGCGTGGCGGGCTTCGAGCCGATCGTGCCCGACTCGTACACCAGCACGGTGCCCGGCGCATGCGTCAGCCGGGCGAGGTTGGCCGCGGTGCTGGGCAGCCCGATGCCGACGAAGCAGACGGTGCGGTCCTGCAGCTCGCGCGCCGCCGAGACCGTCATCAGCTCGTCGGGGGTCAGGTCCTGCCCGCTC
>CAVRNY010000003.1:0-332045 GCA_963722705.1 uncultured Thermoleophilaceae bacterium
CTCCGATCACGATTGCGTCGTATTCGTTGGTCATGGAGGCGACCGTACGGCCGCCCACGAGCGCGCGCATCGCCCGGATCAACCAACTTGGGCCGGGGGGACGGTGTAATTTCTAACCACGTCGGCGCGCTGCTCAGACCAGGTGGTGCTCGAACGCGAACGCGCTCGCGGCGGTGCGCGAGGAGACCTGGAGCTTGGCGAAGATGTTCTGGAGGTGGCGGGCCGCGGTGTGCTCGCTGATGGTCAGCGCCGCGGCGATCTCCCGGTTGCTGCGTCCGGCCGCCACCAGGCGCAGCACCTCGAGCTCGCGCGCCGTGAGGCCGCCGGTGTCGCCGGGCTCGGGCTGCGCGGTGAGCGAGCTGAGCGATGCCACGTCGGGGGCCGCCCCCAGCTCGATGAAGGCCTGTCGCGCTCCCTCGAGCTCGAGCGTGGCCGTGTCCTCGTCACCCAGCCCCCTGCACGCCAGGCCCACCAGCACGCGGGCGCGCGCCGCCTCGTACGGGGCCTTGAGCTCCTCCCACAGGTTCCAGGCGCGGCGCGTCGCGGTGAGCGCGGCGTCCGCGTCGCCCTCGGCCAGCCTGACCGCCCCCTCGGCCTGAGCCGCCGACGCCACCAGGGGGTCGCTTCCCTGGCGGTCGGCGATCTCCTCGAGCTCGCGCCAGGCGACTCGGGCGGCCTCGACGTCCTCCACCGCCAGCGCGATCTCCACGTACGCGGGCAGCAGCGCCGCCCGCTTCAACGGCTCCGCAGCCTCGCCTACGGCCCGGCGGATCGAAGCCGCAGCGGCCCCCTCATTCCCCTGCGCCAGCCGCAGCAGCGCGAGGCCGGGCTGGGGCTCGCGCCCGAGGAGGCTGGCCTTGCGGTAGGCGGCCTCGGCGGGGTCGAACTCCCCCCTCAGGCGCAGCACCTCGCCCTGCTGGTAGGCGGCTTGGCCCATGGCGCGCTGGTTCACGATGCCGCCAGCGAGGCGCTCCCCGAGCCGGCGCAGCTCGCCGAGCGCCTCCTCCCATGCGCCGTCGAGCGTCATGAGCTCGGCACGGTGCACGTGGCAGATCCCCGTGTGGGCGACCATGTCGGGCTGCTGCTCGCACCAGCGCGTCAGCGCGACCGTCCACTCCCGCGCGCGGCGCAGCTCGTGCGCGTCCTGGCAGAAGCTGATCGTGCTGCAGTACACGAGACCCGCGGCGATCGGCGAGAGCTCCCCCGCAGTCACGGACACCATCGTCTCGTCCACCAGTCGCCGGCCCTCGTCGGTGTGCCCCAGGCTCAGCATTGCGTTGCCCTGGTCCATCCTCGCGAACGCGACGAGGTCGCGGTCGCCGCAGCGCTCGCCGATCGCGGCGGCCTCGGCGGCGGTGGCGTACACGGCCTCGTAGTCGCGGGCCGCCATCTGCTGGAGGCAGACGGCGGTGAGCACATAGCCGCGCTCGGCGCAGTCGCCGCCCTCGCGGTCCACCAGCCGCTGCGCGCGGGCAAACCAGCCCGTCGCGGGGGCCGTCTCCCCGCCCAGGAAGAGCTTGAGGCCGATCCAGAAGGCGCAGCGCGCGGCCGGCAGCGCGTGGTCGGCGTCGAGGTGGACGCGGTGGGCGCGCTCCAGGGCGGCCACGTAGTCCTCGTCGCGGCCGAGCATGTAGGCCGACCTAGCCAGCAGCTCGAGGTCGTCCGCGTTGAGGGGCGCGGCTCGATCGGCTTCCGAGAGCGACTCGTGGGCGTCGACCCATGCGCGCTTCGCGTAGGACTCGCGGCCTCGTTCGACCGCAGCGGTGGCAGTCACGATCGCTAATTAAACGCCGATCGCGGCGAGCACCGCGGATGGTCGCTGCTTAGGCCGTGGGCGGCTAGCCGCGGCGCATCAGGCGGCCGACGGCGGCCATCAGCTCGTCGGTCAACTCCTCGCGGCTCGCCTCGAGCCCTCGCCACCGATGACGCAGTGACGGGCGTGATCGTCCAGCAGCCCGAGCGCCACCTTGTCGAGCGCTGCCTGGATCGCGGAGATCTGCGTGATGACGTCGATGCAGTAGCGCTCGTCGTCGACCATCCCCTCGACGCCGCGGACCTGCCCTTCGATCCGCTTCAGTCGCGTGAGGAGCTGGTCCTTGGTTGCCGAATAGCCGCGAGTGGGAGCCGGGGTCTTGGTAGCCATGGCGACAGGATAGCCGATACCCCGGCGGGTACCGCCGGTCTGATACGGTGTTGTGCTCGTGATACCCCCCACCCGTGTCGAACATCTCTAGGCGCCGAGTGGAAGCCACCGCCCACAGCCAGACCACGACATCACGCGCCGCTGCCGACGTCCGGCGCGGCGCTGAACAGCGTCGCCTTCTCGCGCGACTCTGCACTGCCTGACCGGCTGCGCGATCGGCGAGGTCACCGGCATGATCATCGGGACCGCGCTCGGCTTCTCCAACCTGGGGACGATCCTGCTCGCCGTGGCGCTGGCCTTCCTCTTCGGCTACACGCTCACCAGCCTCCCGCTGCTGCGCGCCGGCCTGGCGCTGGGCACCGTGGTGCCGATCGCGCTGGCCACCGACACCTTCTCGATCGCCGTGATGGAGATCGTCGACAACGCGATCATGCTCTCGATCCCCGGCGCGATGCACGCCGGAGTCGGCGACATCCTGTTCTGGGGCGCGCTCTCGGTCGCCCTCGTCGTCGCCGGCGTGATCGCGTACCCGGTCAACCGCTGGCTGATCACCAAGGGCCGCGGCCACGCCGTGCTGCACGAGACCGGCATCCACGGCGGCCCGCCCACCCGCTTGGTCGCCTTTGTCGCCGCGGCGGCTGCGGTGTTCGGCACCGCCGTTCTGATCGGTGAGGCGGTCGGGGACGGCAACCAGGGTCAGGGCGGCGAGCACATGGCCGCCTCGGCGGAGAGGGCGGCGAGCACGGCGGCGGCGGTGGTGGGGCCAGGAGCCCGACCCTGTCCGCGGGCTGGCCGTGGCCGAGAACGGACTGGCGCTGAAGCTCGACCAGCGAGAGCTGCCGCGCGGACGCCGGGCCAAGCTGAGCTTCACCATCGTGGGCGCGGACGGAGAGCCGGTGCGCGACTTCCAGGTCGAGCACACCAAGCGCGTGCATCTGATCGTCGCCCGCCGTGACCTGACCGGCTTCCAGCACCTGCATCCCAAGCCGGGGAGGGACGGCCGTTGGAGCACCGCCATCAAGGTCGACGACGCCGGCAGCTATCGCGTGTTCGCCGACTTCAAGCGCGGTGGTGAGAACAACACCCTTGCTGCCGACGTCGCGGTCGACGGGCCGCTCGACTCACGCGCCATGGCCCCCGTCGGAACGACCGCGGACGCCGGCGATGGCTACCGGGTGGAGCTGACCGGCGGGGCGTCGAAGGCCGGCGAGGAGGCCGAGCTCGGCTTCACCGTCACCCGCGACGGCGAGGAGATCGCGGTCGACGACTACCTCGGGGCGAAGGGGCATCTCGTGGCCCTGCGTGAGGGGGACATGGCCTACCTTCACGTCCACCCGGTCGAGGCGATCAAGTTCGCTACCGAGTTTCCCTCCGACGGCCGCTACGGCCTCTTCCTCCAGTTCAAGCATCGGGGCAAGGTCCACACCGCCGCATTCACCAGGGAGGTGGCGCGATGACGGCCCGGCGGACCTGAGGGGCCACGACTCCGTTCCGTCGCTGCCCGAGCCGCTCGGGCTTAACTTGGACTCAATGCCGACGGCGAGACTGATCGACGACGCCGAGGCGCTCGAGCCCTACTACGAGCAGTGGGACGAACTGGCCGTCGCCGCCGCTCGGCCCTTCTGCGCTCCGGGGTGGATGCTGCCGTGGTGGCGCTGCGCGGCGCCGGCCGGCGCGGAGCTGCGCGTGGTCCTCGCCCTGGACGGCGATCGCCTGCTCGGGGTGGCGCCCTTCTTCGTGGAGTCGCCGCGGGCTCTGGTGAGGCGGTACCGCCTGCTCGCGTCCGAGATGTCGTACCGGCTCGAGCCGCTCGC
Source organism: uncultured Thermoleophilaceae bacterium (assembly GCA_963722705.1). Taxonomy (GTDB): domain Bacteria; phylum Actinomycetota; class Thermoleophilia; order Solirubrobacterales; family Thermoleophilaceae; genus JAAYBF01. The sequence continues at coordinate 3,958 of CAVRNY010000003.1, forward strand.
CCGGCAGGGGTCCGAGCGCGCGAGCGCCGACGCGTTCGCTCGCGCGCTTGCGGCCGCCACGGCCTCGCCTCACGTGGTGGCCTTCGAGGGACTGGAGACCGGATCGCCATGGCCGCGCCGGCTTGCGGAGGCCTGGCCGGGGGCCCGGCCCTGGATCCATCGCGGCTATACGACGGCGGCCCCGACCCTGGGTCTGGGCATGGAAGACATCGAGGAGTGGCTGGGGACACGCACGTCGGGCTTTCGCCGCGAGCTCCTCCGCCGCCGCAGGAAGCTCATCGATCTGGGCGCTCGCTTCCGGCTGGCCACTCCGGAGACCATGGACGCGGACCTGGAGGCCTTCGCTGCGCTGCACTATGCGCGCTGGTCCGACCGGGGCGGTTCTGAGGCCCTCGACCCCGCCGTCGAGCGGATGCTGCGAGAGGCGGCGCGCCGGCTCGACCCCGAGCGGCGCTTCATGCTGTGGTCGCTGGAGCTCGACGGAGAGGTGATCGGCTCCAGTGTCTGTCTCGCCGCCGGGGGGGAGGTGTCGACCTGGCTGACCGGGTTCGACGAGTCGCGGCGCACACTCGCACCCACCATTCAGCTGGGCTTCAAGCTCGTCGAGGACGCGCTCGAGCGCGGGGAGAGACGGATCGACTTCCACCTCGGTGACCAGAAGTACAAGCGCCGCTTCGCGGATGGCGGGGACGCCCTGCAGTGGATCACCCTCGTGCCCCGAGGAGTTCGCCACCCGTTCCTGCGAGCGCGGCTTGCCGGGCCGCGGCTGGTGAGACGCTTGGTCCCGCGCCGGTCCTAGACGTCCATGACCCCTTCGACGGTGAGGATCACCCCGCCGGCGACGAGCGCGGCCGCCAGCAGCCGCCCCGCCCACCGCAGGACCCGGCCTCGAGGGCCCTCCGTGGGGCACCCGGCCACCAGCCCGGTCAACAGCGCGACACCCGTCGCCATCGCGCCGGCGCTCACGAGGACGCCGTGGTCGGCGCCGGCCCCCAGCGCCAGCACGAGCAGGGCGGGGCGGGCCACCACCGGGATCGCGACCGGCACGAGCGCGGCGCGCCAGCCGGCGAGCGCGGGTTCGGGCGGGGGCGGCCTCCGGAACAGGTCGATGGCGCCGGCCATCCCCGCGACGATCCCGGCGGCGATCCGGAACGAGGGGTCGCTGACATCGAGTGCCTCGAGCAGCGGACCGGCGGCGGCCGCGGCGGCGCAGACGGCGAGCCCGCCGATCGCCCCGCCCGCGGCGGCCAGGCCGACGGCGCTTCGCGGCGACCGCCCGGCGCGAGGGACTCCGAACGCGGCCCGGGCCGGGTTGAGCGCAAGCACCAGCACGGCGGCCCACAACCAGCCCGACGGCGCGTCATCGCCGGGCTCGTCGGGCCTTGCGCGGCCTCGACGATCGGGATGGTCCGCAACAGCCCGGCAAGCGCGTGTTGCTGGTCGTCCATGCGGGTCTCGCCGTCGAGGAACCACGCGCCCTCGACCCGCTCCGGCCGGGCGGCGCCCGCGGCGTCACCGCTGTCGGATTGCGCTTCCATGGCCAGTCCGGCGACGCAGGTGGCGCGTTCGGCGACCGGCTCTCGCAGGTCGGCCAGCCGCGGCTCCGCCCGGGCGGCCAGCCACCACCCGGTGAGGGCCTCGCTTATCACGCCGTAGCCGCCGCCGCGGGGGGTGTAGCTGCCGCGCACCAACTCGCCCCAGGGCCCGAAACGCTGAGCCACCCACCGCGCCTGGACGCCGAACAGCTCGGCCTGCCGGCGCGCGTAACTCACCTCGTCCTCGGTAAGCGGTGGGCGTCCACGCTCGGGGAACTCCACCGTCTCGGCCGCGCCGTAGGCGGCCCAGTGATCGGGAATCGGCGGCCAGTGATCCTCGACCTCGTCGCGCGACTTCGCCAGGTAGGCGCCGATGCGGTCCGCCGTCTCGCCCCACCCCTCGCCGGGAAAGACTCTGTGGAGGCGGGCCAGGGCCCAATAGGCCTCGCCCGTGTAGTACTTGGAGTACTGGCCGGGGACCGGCGCCTCGCGGATCGGGTCGTAGGCCGAGAGCACCGCACCGGACGGCTCGGTCTGAGCGACCAGGAAGCGTCCCATTCGACGCAGGACGCGGTCGTGGCGGGTGTCGCCGGTGGCCTCCCGGCGAATGGTCAGCCCGGCGGCCAGGAGCGCGGTTGCGCCGGTGGTAACGCGCCCCTGCGAAGTGACCGCGGCCCAGCCGTTGCGCTCGAGCAGCGTGTCGAACGCCCATTCGGTACCGCGGTCCGCAGAGCGCAACGCCCCCGGCAACCGCGCCGCGGCGGCCTGGTAGAGGCCCATCGCGACCCCGGCGTGGCGCACCTCGTTGTAGTCGATCGGCGTCGAGTCGTCGTCGGCGTCGTAGAGGTAGAGCCAGGTGCCGTCGTTGTCCTGGTTGCGGACGAACCAATCGACGCTTGCCTGTGCCGAGCGCCTGAGCTCGGCCGGGGTCACCGACGGGCAGCGCTCCGGCGGCGCCACCACCAAGAACGAGGCGGCGAGGATGAGCGCCAGGGTGAGCAGCGCCGGCCAGACGCGACGGGCGATCATCGCGTCGCGGGCTCGGCGGACGCCGGGGAGGAGGAGCATCGGGAGCGCGAACCACGCCGTCAGCGGCAGGCGGCTGCACGCAAACGCGATCGCAGGCGCGCCCCGGAGCGTCGTGCCATCCCGCTCCACGACCTCGAGCGGGGAACCGCGCGGAGCCGGCTCGACGCGAAATCGGGCCAGCCAGTCGAGCCCGCGGACCACGGCACGCCATCGCCGCTGGCGGTCAGAGGCGGGGTCGATGCGGATCACGCGATCCCGGGTGGACGGTGTCGCCCAGACCACCAGCACGGCGATGCCGAGGAGCGAGAAGACCTGGACCGATGCCGACGTCTCGATCCCGACGTGAAAGGCGACGGCGACCCACACGGCTGCGTAACGGCTGCCGCGCCACCACAGGCCGACTGCGATGAACAGCTCGGTGAGCACGATCGCCTTCGCCGCTCCGGTGTGGAAGCCGCGGTCGGTCAGGACCGACAGCGCCCAGTCCGGCAGGGGCCACCCCTCCAGGTCGTCCCGGGCTCGTACGACGCGCTGCCACGTGACGGTGCCGCCGAACCAGTCGGGATCGAGGAGCTTGCTCAGGCCGGAGGCCCCGTAGATCGCGGCGCACTCGAACCGGAGCAGCCACAACGGCCATGCCGGGGCCGAGAGGATCGAGCGCCGGTCGCCCGCGACGGCGGCGGAGCCACGCGTCCAGGGACAGCTCCCGTCCGCACGGCGCCAGCGCCAGCAGCCCCAGAACGATCACGAGGTAGGCCCGGTTGTTGTGGAAGTGCGTCGTCGACAGCGACAGGTTGTAGGCGACGATCAGCGAACGTCGTCGTCGTCGCCAGGCGGGTGAGCAGGCCGAGCGACATGGCGATCGCGGCGGCCGCGGCCGAGCCAGAGCAGTCCGACGTAGACCGCGTCGGGCACCTCCGGATACCAGGCTGCGTAGGACTCATGGAAGGCGTCCCGGTAGGTCCGCCCGTCCAGGCTGTCGGAGAGGAACGGCTGCAGATGCAGGAGCACGACCGGCCCGGCCAGCACCCTCAGCAGCGCGAGGGACCGCATGCTGACCGGACGGCCGAGCAGCTCGTCGGCCCGGGTGGTCAGGGCGCTGACGTGGCGCGGCGCGCGAAGCCCGGCCGCGTTCACCCCGCGCCCTCGCGGACACGGCTCCGGAGGACCCCGACCCGGGGCGGGTCGGCGTTGTGCCAGGAGGTCACCCTCGCCTCCAGGTACCGGGTCTCGCGGTCGCGCGGGGTGTTGCTCGCGACCCAGTCGAGCGCTGACTCGAGGAAGGCCAGCTGGTTGTCGAGCCCGGCGTCCGCGTGGTGGCGGACCGAGGGATATCTCAGCCCACGGCTCGGCACCAGCTCGTCCCAGCGGTATCCCGACCACGGCTGTTCTATTGGGACGCGCCGGCCGTCGGCGGTGACCCGGACCACATCCGCGCGCCACGTGCTCGACTCAGGGAACATCTGGAACGCGAACTCCTTGTGGTCGGACCAGTAGCCGCGCGCCACGAAACCGAGCTGCAGGACCACGACCGCGACGACCACCACTCGCCGCCCGACGACTCTGGCCCTCGACTTCACGCGGTTACGATGACACCGCCGGTCGGTCGCCGCTTGCAACGCTTGCACGGTGTACTTCGAGACCGACACCTCGCTGCTCGACGCTGCCCAGGCGCTCTGCGTCGCACTCCCCGCGGCGGGGCTGCCGGTGGTGCTGTCTCGGTTCGGTGCCCGCGGCTGGTCGCTGGTGGCGCCGCTGTCGGTCGTCGCGACCGTGGTGGCGATCAGCCTCACGGCGGCGAGCGCGGACGTCCTGACCTGGATCGCGCTGCTGCTGGTTCCGCCCGGCTGCGCGCTCGCGCTGGGCTGGGCGGCACACGGCGCGCGGCCGTGGATGGCCGTCCTCGTCGTGCCCATGCTCGCCGCGGCGATGGCCGCGCCCGACGATCCGCTCGGCCGTCTCGGCCGGCTCGCACTGATCGTCGGCTCGTGCGTGACCGTCGGCCGCCTGCTCGCCGGCGCCTCGCCGCTCGTGCTCCTGAAGGCCGGCGTCGTCGCGATGGCCACCATCGACGCCGTCTTCATCTTCGGCGACTTCTTCGGGGACCAGAACGTGCAGTTCAACGCTGCCGCGCCGGCCGGCGACCTGCCGCGGCTCCAGGTCGCCGACATCGGCAACGTCTCGACGGACTACGGCGATTTCTTCGTCGCGGGGCTCGTCGGCGGGATCCTGGCCGCCGAGCGGCGCCCCCAGGCGCTCGCCGCGCTGGCGACGTTCGTGGTCGCCCAGGCGTTCAACCAGCTCTTCCTCGTCGTCGATTCGCTGCCGGGAACGGTGCCGCCGGCGCTCGTCATGCTCGCCTTCGAGGCGCAGCGACGCCGCCGCCGCGACGGGCATCGGCGCCCCGCTCCGAAAGGTTCCGAACAAAGTCGGCGACTATGAACCAGTTCGTTCGGAACCTTGTGGCTAGCCCTTCCTGAGGGTCAGGCGATCGTCGTCGGCCCCGGCTATCTCCCAGGCCTCACCGGGACGATCGCCCTCGCCCTCGAGCGTGAGTGTGCCGCCCTCGAGCGACCACGATCCGCCCGATTGCTCCGGGCGGTCGTCCGGCCCCGGCGAGCTCCCCACGTAGGTCCCGTCCGGAAGCAGCTCGAAGGCCGCCCGTCCCCGGGCGGGCGGGAACGGGTGGGTCGGGTGCCGGAACACCATCTCACCCGCGCTGTCCTCCTCATGCGAATGGACCCACCGACCGAAGAGGGCCTCTGCGCGGTACTCGGCCACTCCCCGGATCACCTCAGAGGCCGGCGAGCTTCTTTCGGGGCCCTGCGAGCGTGGCGTTCATGCGCGCGACCTGGCCGACCGTGAACATGACCATCGCGTCGTCGTCGACGTAGTCCATGTAGTTCATGAACATGTCGCCGTTGGGCCCGTTGTTGCAGGTGATCTGCGGAAACTTCGGCTTGCCCATGTTGGCCTGCTGAGCTGCGGGCGTGTCCGCGACGAAGTCGTTGCCCGAGCAGTCGTTCCGATCGCCCCAGATGTGGCGCAGGTTGAGGAAGTGCCCGACCTCGTGTGTGGTGGTGCGCCCCTTGTTGAACGGTGCGCTCGCCGTGCCGCCCGTGCCGAACGCCGAGTTCAGGATCACCACCCCGTCGGTGGCGGCCGGTCCGCCGGGGAACTGGGCGTAGCCGAGCAGGCCCTCGCCGAGGCTGCAGACCCAGATGTTCAGGTAACGGGCGGTCGGCCACGGGTTCACACCGCCGGTCTTCTTGGCCTTGACGCTGTTGTCGGACCCGAAGGCCTCGACGGTCGTCGCCGTGCGCGTGATTCCCGAGGTCTTCTTGCCGCGTGGGTCCTTGGTGGCCAGCGCGAACTGGATCTTGGAGTCGGTGACGAGTCCCTTCCAGGGCGCCGGCACCTTGCTCTTGTCTGCATTCGTGGCGCGGAAGTCGGCGTTGAGCGTCTTGATCTGGCTCTTCACCTGCGCATTCGAGATGTTCTCGTCGTCGCTGCGGTAGACGACATGGACGACGGCCGGGATCGTGACGAGCTTCTTGGCCACCCGCATCGCCTGGCCGGAGAGGATGCTGCGACGCACGTCATCCTCCACCTGCAGCCGCCGGGCCCGGTACTCGGGCTTGGTCTCGGCGAGCAGCTCGTGGACGACCATGTGCGCGCACGTTCTGCGCTTCGGCGTGTTCGCCGGGCTCATGGTTGGGCTCCCTTCTGGGGCCGATCTGGCCCCTCGCTCCGACCCTAATCGATTGGGCCGCTTGCGTTCGGCTTTGCCGGTGTGGTACCGGTGCGCGTACCGACGAAAGGCGCGATGGCGCGACGTAGGGTTTGGGTGACGGTGGGCTCTGTGGTTGCGGCCGGTTCTGCGGCGTTCGCCGTCTACAGCTTCACCGACGATGACGACGCGCCCCAGCGCGCCGCGCGCTCAGCACCGCCCGGCGCGCTGCAGGCGGCCTCGAACTTCCCCGACGCGCGCGACGCACCTCCGCCGGGCTGGAGCGGGCCGGTCTTCCGGCTGAGCCAGAACTATCCCGCGACCAAGCCGGCGCTCGGCGCCGCCCCGTGGCGGGCGCTCAACTTCCGCACCCAGTCCGCTCAGTACCTCAAGGCGCTGCTCACCTACTCGCTCCAGGGCAACACGAAGGTCGACTTCCGGGGCCAGGACAACGCCGTGCGCAAGTGGTACCACGCGCCCTGGATGCACGCTGGGCCCGCCGGGCGCGAGTTCATCCACGGGTTGACCCGCGAACGCGCGTCGCGCCCGCGCGAGCTCGCCCCCACCCAGACGGCGACCGCGCAGAACTGGGCGGTGAGCATGTACAACCGCCCCGGCGGGTTCGTCTTCGGGCAGGTGTGGAAGAACCCCGACGCCCCCGACCCCGGCAAGGCCAAGTTCCCCGAGGGGACGGTCGCCTTCAAGCTGCTGCTCACCTCCGCCCCCGTCAGCCAGGTGCCCTACCTGGCCAGATCCCTCGAGTGGCAGGCCGACATCAACCGCGCCTCCGGCACGGCCGCCCGCCCGGTGCTGCGGCTGTTGCAGATCGACGTGGCCGTGCGCGATCAACGCGCGAACTCCACGACCGGCTGGGTGTTCGGCACGTTCATCTACAACAACGACGCGCCCGGGGCGAGCGTGTGGGACCGGATGGTGCCGGTCGGGCTGATGTGGGGCAATGATCCCGATCGCCTGGCCGACGACAAGCCGCTCGTGGAGACGGTGATCGTCAACCCCGGGCTGCACCCGGTCCCCCAGCACCTCGGGTTCAAGGGGAGGCTGAACGGCCCCGTGGACAACCCGCGCTCGTCGTGCCTGTCGTGTCACTCCACCGCGCAGATCCCGGCCAACCTGTCGCAGCCGACCGTCTCCGGCCTGCCACCGGCCAACCCCAGCGGCGCCGAGCTCGCCAGGTACTTCCGCAACATCATGGCCACGAATCCCTTCACCGACGGTCAGCTCGCGCTCGACTACTCGCTGCAGCTGCAGAACGGGATCGCCAACCGCGCGCGGGCCGGCGGTCTCCAGATGCCCTCCGGCCGCAGGGCGCTCGATGCCTCGGGGAGCGTCAGGGTCAGGCCCGTGGAGCGCTGACCCGCTACTTGCGGCGTGCCGCGAGGCCCGCGTACCGCAGGTAGGCCCGCAGCACGCTCCGCCTCGCGATCGTCCGCCGCGACGTCACGGCGATGAAGCGGACCCTTCCGCGGCGAACGCCGAACAGGCGCGGGCTGCGGCGGTTGGCGCGGAACAGGGTGCGGCCCACCGCGCGACCGCGGGGGTAGGCGCGGCGGAGCACGCTGGTCCTGCTTCCGGGGCGCACGCGGCGGTTGCCGTAGGTCGAGGCCGTGGCGGCGACGAGCGCGACCCGCCCGCGGCGGTCGAAGGTCGCCGACACGGTGCCCTTGCTCCCCTTGACGCACCAGCGCCACGAGCGCTTCGTGCGCCGCCGGGGCGCGGGCAGGCGCCGCAGCAGCGACGCGCGGGTCATCCCCAGCCGTACCCGGCCGATGTTGCGCGGGCCGATGGGGGAGCGGCGTGCGAGGCAGCCGGTACCGAGGGCGGAGGGCCACACGCGGTCGTCGAGGCGCAGCGCGTAGAAGCCGGTGCCGCCGTCGGTCCACCACACCTCGCGGCGGCTCGGCACGACCACGGGCTTGGACATGGCGAAGTTGCTGGCGTTGAAGCGGTTCTCCGCGCGCTCCTTCGTCGGCGCCACGTAGTAGCCGATCTCCTTGGGCTTGGTCAGGTCGCTGATGTCGAACACACGCATGCCCGACACGATGAACGAGCAGGCCACGACCGTCGGGTCCTTCGTGCTCGACAGGTCGCAGTAGTGCGCGGCGTACCCCTGGACCGGGCTGTCGGCCCCGGGATCGTTGGCCGCGGCTTCGTGCTCGGCCGGCTGGTTCACCTGCAGCCGCAGGTTTGACACCACGCGCGGCGCGCGCTCGTTGGAGATGTCGATGATCCGCGCGGCGCCGACCTCGTTCGCGTTGCCGCCGCCGGTGGTGCCCTGCGTGTACTCGTCGATCTCGAGCAGGTAGGGCTTGCCGTGGGACGTGAACGGGATCGCGTTCTGCGGGATCGAGGCGGCCCGCCACGTGAGCCGGCTTACCTCGCGGGCCTGCGGGTTCGGCTTGCGCGCCTGGATCTCACTGGTGTCGAGCACCAGCAGCTGCCCGTCGGGGTCGGCGATGTAGCCCCGGTTGCCGTCGGGGCTGAGCGACATCCCGTGGGAGGTCACGTTGCCCTGCCAGATCGAGTGCGGCTCCTTGGGGTTGGTCACATCGATCGCGGAGATGGCCTCGACGGCCGTGGCGGTGGCGTAGAACGTCTTGCCGTCGGCGGAGAAGCCGCTCTCGTGGCCGAGCTTCGCGACCGGCCGGGTGGACTGGAGCTTCGGGTGCCTGCAGTCCTGGCTGGCGTCGTAGATCGAGACCAGGCCCGGGTAGGTCGAAGGGTTGCCGAGGACCGCCGCCAGCAGGCCGCGCTTCTGGTTCAGCGCGAGCGACTCGTGCGGCGAGTTCATCGGCAGCTCGGTGAGCGTGTCGGTCTGCACCGGCTTGCGCGGGTTGGACATGTCGAGCACCGCCACGCCCTGGGAGTCCCCGGAGAGCTTGATCGCGTTGGTCGGGAACAGCAGGGCCGTGTCGTAGAAGGCGCATTCGCGCCCGCGGGTGTCGACGTACCGGTGCACCTTGAACCCCCCGGAGCTTCCCTGGCGGCCGATCAGCTGGACGTTGCAGTGGAACCCGTCAACCGCCGACCCCGCCGGTACGCGCCCCTGGACCCCCGGCTCCTGCCGCGAGCCGGGGAGGCACTTCGCGCGCGGAGTCGCGACAAAGGGAGGCTCGGCGCGCCGGACCGTGGCCACCCTGGCGGGCGTCTGCCCACCGGCGTGACCGAGCGAGAGGAGGTCGTTGAGCGGCTGGAGCTGCCCGGTGGCCACGAGGGGCGGGATGACAAGCATCGCGGCCAGGATCGAGATCGGCAGCAGTCGAGTGGCGCGCACGGGCGGAAGGTAACAACGCGGCGTCGACGGGCGCGCCGATTACCTCCGAGGTAGGTGCGCAGGATGCTTGCCGTAACTACTGTGCCGGTGGTGGAGTCCGCTGTCGTCCAGAGGAGCGGCGCAGGGCCGCTGCTGCGCGAGTGGCGTCGCCGCCGGCGCCTGAGCCAGCTCGACCTCGCGCTCGAGACGGGCGTCTCAGCCCGGCACCTGAGCTTCGTGGAGACCGGCCGCTCGCGCCCGAGTGCGGAGATGGTGCTGCACCTGGCCGAGGGCCTCGACATCCCCCTGCGCCAGCGCAACCGGCTGCTGCTCGCCGCGGGGCACGCGCCGGTGTTCGAACAGCACGAGATCGACGACCCCGAGATGACCCCGATCCGCCAGACACTGCAGCTGATCCTCGACGGGCACGATCCCTACCCGGCCCTGGTGGCGGACCGTGGCTGGGAGCTTGTCGCCTCGAACCGGGGGATGGCCATGCTGCTCGAGGGCGTCGCCCCCGAGCTGCTGGAGCCCCCGGTGAACGTGTATCGGGTGGCGCTCCATCCCGACGGCATGGCATCGCGGGTGGCCAACCTCGCCGAGTGCAGGGAGCACCTGCTGACCCGCTTGCAGCGGCAGATCATGCTCTCCGACGATCCGGCCCTCAAGACCCTGTACGACGAGGTCAGCGCCTACCCGGGCCCGGACGAGCGCGAGCCGCACATCCCCGGGACCGACGACGGCAGCGAGCTCGCGGTGCCGGTGCGCCTGCGCACGAGCGATGGCGGCGAGCTGGCCTTCATCAGCACCCTCGCCACGTTCGGCGCCGCGGTCGAGGTGACCGCGAGCGAGCTGTCGATCGAGTCGTTCTTCCCGCTGAACAGGCAGACGGCCGAGGCGGTGCGGGAGTACGTGGAGCGCTAGCGCCGTGGTAGCGAGCGCCACCAGAGTTCCGTCAGGGCGGTATACCCGCCATCGAATGGCACCCCCCGCGGCCTTGTGCCGTTGGATCTCATCACGACGACAGAGAGCACGTCGCCGCCATCGGAGCGGAGAAAGGCGATCTGGCGTCCGTCGGGTGACCACACGGGCCGGGAGGCACGCCGGTAGGACGGCGAGGCGCGCGCCACTCGACGTGGACGCCTGCCGTCCGCACCGACCGTCCATATCTCGCCGTCGCGCTCGAAAGCCACCTTGCGGCCGTTTGGCGCCCACGAGGGCGCGGCTCCCCCACGGTATGTGAGCTGCCGTTCCGGGCCGCCCAGGCGGGTGGTCCAGATGTTGCCCGCGCGGGAATAGGCGATCGCGCCGTTCGCCGCCCAGTCCGGCTGCTCGGCGGCCGCGATCCGCCCGAGCTCGCTGCCGTCGGCTCAGTGTAGGTAGAGATCGGGCCTGCGCCCGGGGTCGTACCGGGTAATCAACAGCCGCGACCCATCCGGAGACCAGAGCGCGTCCTGGGCATTCTCGATGCGGATCGATCCCCATGGACCTCCGAAGATCGGGATGGTCGCGAGTTCGTCGCTGAGAACCGTCTCGCGGAAGCGGCGTACGAACGGGATGACGACCTTGCGCCCGTCACGGCTCAGCGACCCGGAGGCGAGGTAGCAACCGCGGCTGGAATACACGAGCGAGCAGGACACGATGACGCGCGTTTTCTTCTTGCGAGGGTCGAAGCTCCCGAGGACGGAGCTGGTGTAGTCCTTCCCGCCGCTCATGCGGTAGACGATCGTGCCGTTGCGCCCCGGAAACGTCGCCTCTGCCGGCGGCGCGACGGCGGCTGACGCCAGTGCCGCGGCCAGGAGCGTCGTGACCGCCACGAGGAGAGGCTTCATGCCCTTCGACAAACAACCGCGGTCGGGTGTCGATGCGGTGCGTCCTGCCTCAGGCAGGCTCCTCGTCCAGCCAGGTCTGCTCCAGCGTGCCGCGCTCGTGCACGGACACGACGAGCAGCGGCACCTCTCCGATGTTGCGGAAGCCGTGGGGCGTCTCGGGCGGCACTACCAGCATCTGCTCGGGCTCGAGCTCCACCACCTCCTCGCCCGCCGTCCAGCGCCCCCTGCCCTCGAGCAGCAGGAACGTCTCGGCGTAGGGATGCACGTGGAGCTCGACCGCCCGGCCGGGCGGTGTGCGGGTCACGAACATCGAGATGTCCACGCCCGCGCGGGGGTGGCCCTCGAACAGCGCGGCCGTGGGACTGAAGGCCAGATCGGCGAGGTCGAGCGTGATTGAGGTCGGCATACGGGCATTTTGCACGACCTCGTGCCCGTAACCCTCCATGCATGCCCGGTCGCCGCGCAACGGTCGTTGACCGCGGGACCGGCGATTACAGGGCACGGAGAAGGGGGCCGATAGCCAGTGGCACGTGGCAGCGGGAAGCCCCATCCAGCCGGTTGCTGACGAAGGACTCGACGACCTCCGGATCCTCGCCGTGGACGACGAGGAGTCGAACCTGCTGCTGGTCAGCCGGATCCTCGAGCAGGCGGGCTACACGCAGGTGGAGACCACGAAGGACCCGACCCGGGTCCCGCGGATGTTCGAGGAGATCCGGCCCGATCTGGTGCTGCTCGATCTCAACATGCCGCTCATGGACGGGTTCGAGCTCATGGAGCGGCTCGGCACGGCGACCCGCGACGTGCCCTTCCTGGTTCTCACCGCCGACGCCACGGACGAGACCAAGCGCCGGGCGCTGTCGGCGGGCGCCCGCGACTTCCTCACCAAGCCGCTCGACCGGATCGAGCTGCTGCTGCGGGTACGCAATCTGCTGCAGGTCCAGCAGCTCCACGACCGCCTTCAGGCGCACAACGCGAACCTGGAGGACGAGGTGGCCGCGCGCACACGCGCCCTCGAGGGGGCCCGGCTCGAGATCCTCGAACGTCTCGCGCTCGCGGCCGAGTACCGCGACGACAACACGCAGGAGCACGCCTGGCGGATCGGCCGCACCTGCCTCCTGCTCGCGCGGCGCCTGCACCTTCCCGACCGCGAGGCGGAGCTGCTCGGGCGCGCTTCGCCGCTGCATGACATCGGCAAGATCGGTATCCCCGACGCGATCCTCCTCAAGCCGGGCAAGCTCACCGACGAGGAGTTCGAGACGATCAAGACCCACACCACGATCGGTGCTCAGATCCTGTCCGGCAGCCAGAGCCCGTTGCTGCGTCTGGCCGAGCGGCTCGCACTCTGCCACCACGAGCGCTGGGACGGGCGCGGCTATCCCTGCGGCTTGTCGGGAGACGGGATTCCGCTGGAGGGCCGGCTCGTCGCGATCGCAGACGTGTTCGACGCGCTCACGCACGAGCGTCCCTACAAGCAGGCCTGGCCCGTCGACGAGGCCGTGGCCGAGATCGTCGCGCAGGCGGGCAAGCAGTTCGATCCCGGCCTGGTGAGGGCCTTCTCAGAGCTCGACCACGCGGCCCTCCTGAGCCCGGTGAAGAAGTGGGAGACGCCCGCGAGGGTGCTCATCCCGCCTTCGGAACCTCGCCTGCCCGCCCATGCGTAAGGCGGTCCACCCGAGGGGGAAGCTCGCACTCGCCGCGGCCGCCGTGCTGTTCGCCGCGGTCTTTGCCCTCCGTGTCTATGTGGAGAGCCCGACCCACCTGATCACGTTCCTGTACGTCGTTCCGATCGCGCTCGTCGCCGTCGAGCTCGGCATGGCGTGGGGCCTCGCCGCCGCGGCACTGAGCCTGGCCCTGTACGGCATCTGGGACGCGGGCTGGGCGGCGAACCAGGGTCCCCTGGAGTACCTGACCCGCGGGGTCGCCTTCGGTGTCCTGGGCGGGCTCGTGGGAGCGCTGGCGGATCGGCTGCGCAACGTCTCCGACGACAGCGCGCGTCTCTGGGAGGTCTCCGGCGACATGATCTGCACGGCCGGGTTCGACGGCTACTTCAAGCGCCTCAATCCGGCGTGGGAGCGGACGCTCGGATGGTCGCTGAAGGAGCTGCGCTCGCAGCCGTTCATCGAGTTCGTCCACCCGTACGACCGGGAGCGGACCCAGACCGAGGCGGTGAGCCTGACCATCGGCCGCCGCACGGTCGACTTCGAGAACCGCTACCTGTGCAAGGACGGCTCCTATCGCACGCTGCTCTGGAGCGCCACGTCGGACCCCGAGCGAGGGCTGATCTACGCCACGGCGAGGGACAGCACCCGGAGCCAGCAGGCGCGGGACGAGCTGGCGAACTCGGAGCGGTTCCTCGACTCCGTGCTGGAGAACCTCCCGCACATGGTGTTCGTCAAGGACGCCAAGGAGCTCAGGTTCGTGCGCTTCAACCGCGCAGGTGAGCGGTTGCTGGGGAGCTTGCGCGAGGAGCTGCTCGGCAAGAACGACTACGACCTGTTCCCGGAGGCGGAGGCCGACTTCTTCATTCAGAAGGACCGGGAGGTACTCGCCTCCCCCGACGTGGTCGACATCCCCGAGGAGTCGATCGAGACGGCGGAGCACGGCACGCGCATCCTGCACACCCGCAAGATCGCCATCCGCGACGAGCTAGGCGACCCGCGCTACCTGCTGGGCATCTCGGAGGACGTGACCGACCGCAAGCTCGTCGAGCGGGAGGCGGACGCCGCGCGGGCGGAGGCCGATCGCGCGAACCAGGCGAAGAGCGAGTTCCTTTCCCGGATGAGCCACGAGCTGCGCACTCCGCTCAACGCCGTGATCGGCTTCGGGCAACTGCTCCAGCTGGAGGAGCTCGATTCGCGCCAGCGCGAGAGCGTCGACCAGATCCTCAAGGCCGGCCGCCACCTGCTCGAGCTCATCAACGAGGTGCTCGACATCTCGCGGATCGAGTCGGGGACCATGACGATCTCGCTCGAGCCGGTCCACCTGGGCAGCGTCCTCGCCGAGGCGCTCTCGCTGATCAGGCCGCTGGCGGACGAGGCGCATCTGAGCCTCACCGCCGATCCGTCCGACTTCGGGGACCTGCACGTGTGCGCCGATCAGCAGCGGCTCAAGCAGGTGCTCATCAACCTGCTCTCGAACGCGGTCAAGTACAACCGGCGGGGCGGCGAGGTGCGCGTTCACCACGACCAGCTTGCCGACGGACGCGCCGGACTCTCCGTCGCGGACACCGGGAGCGGCATGAGCGCCGAGCAGCTCGACCGGCTCTTCCATCCCTTCGACCGCCTCGGGGCCGAGGGAGGCGACGTCGAGGGGACGGGCCTCGGCCTGCCCCTCTCCCTGGGACTGATGAAGGCGATGAACGGCGCGATCACCGCCACGTCGGAGCCGGGCGCCGGCACCACGATGCGACTCGACCTCGACCGCGCGCCGCGGCCGAAGGAGCCGGCCGCGGCCGGCAACGGCGCACCGGCGCCGGCGACCGGGGCGTCCGGGAAGCGCCACACGATCGTCTACATCGAGGACAACCCCTCCAACCTGAAGCTGATCGAGCGAGCGCTCGACCGCCACCCCGAGCTCCGGATGATCCCTGCGATGAAGGGGAAGCTGGGCCTCGACCTGGCGCGCAGGCACCGGCCCGACCTGATCCTCCTCGACCTCCACCTCCCGGACCTCCACGGGCGCGAAGTGCTGCAGCAGCTGAAGGCCGACCCCGAGACCGCCGGGATCCCGGTGGTGGTCGTGAGTGCGGACGCCACGCCGTCCCAGGTGGACCGGCTGCTCGCCGGCGGGGCAATCGAGTACGTGACGAAGCCGATCGACGTCGAGGGGTTGCTCGACACCGTCAAGGACAAGCTCGCGGCGTACGCCCCGAGCTAGGCCCGGTCGCTCCCGCGCGCCTCGTCGAGCTCCGAGGCCACCGAGCTCCACAACGTCACGTGGACGGGAGGGCGAAAGCGCCCGACCGGGACCCCGCTCGACCGATCCATCATCGCGCGCGCCGCGTCCCGCGTCTGAACGAATCGCAGCAGTGCCTGCGCCGCGGGCAGCGCGCGGTTGTGGGCGAGGACGCTGGCGAACCAGAGATCCGCGACGGGCGTGCCGCGCACGTCGAGCTGCACCACGTTGCCGCGCCGCAGCTCGTCGACGATGGTGTGGGCCACGGCGAGCATCAGGCCGTCCCCCGTCGCCGCCGCGTCCAGCGCGGCCGCGCTGCTCGGGAACGCGCGCACGTCCTCGGGGGCGATCCCCACGCGATCGAACCAGCGCTTGGCCGGCGTGGAGGGCTCGAGCCCGCCCGCCCCGACGAGCCAGCGCTCTCGCGCGAGCCGTGTCGGCGAGATCTCCGTCAGCCCCGTGAGCGGGTGCGACGGCGCCGCGACCACGACGAGCCGGTAGCGCATGAACGGCACGGTCTCGATCCCGGTCCGGGCGCGCGGCCGCGGGCCGAGCGCGATGTCCGCCCGGCGCTCCTCGAGCAGGTCGGCGAACTCGGCCGCCGACTCCTCTTCGAGCGCGATCTCGACATCGGGCAACGTGTCGCCGAACGCGGCGAGCAGCGGGCCCGCGACTTGTTCGGCCACCGTGCTCGTCGCGGCGACGCGCATGAGGACCTGCGCGCTGGGGGCCTCCCCGACGTGGCGCGCGTTGTGCGCCTGCCCGAGGATCTCGTTGGCGATGGTCATGAGCCGCCTCCCGCCCTCGGTCAGGGCGATGCCGTGCCCTGTGCGCAGGTAGAGCTCGTCCCCGACCTCCTTGCGCAGCGAGGAGACCGCCATCGAGACCGCCGCCTCGCTCACGCCCAGCTCGACCGCGGCGTCCTTGACCGACGCGAGCCGGGCGACGGTGACGAAGGATGCGAGCTGGGCGAGCGTCATTGCTCCCCGATCGAGCTAAGCGAACGCTTAAGTCGCATTTGACCCCCCGAGCCTAGCTTGCGACGTTCAACGCGTGTGAGCAGGCCGCTCCCCCGCGGCCGCGAGGAGAGGAGTCCCGGCGTGCAGGTTCCAGCCCCGTTCGAGTACGAGCGCGCGACCAGCATCGACCATGCCCTGGAGCTGCTCCAGCGGCTCGGCCCGGAGGCGCGGATCCTCGCCGGCGGCCACTCGCTGCTGCCGATGATGAAGCTCCGCCTTGCGGCCCCCGAGTACCTGGTCGACATCAACGAGCTCGAGTCGGAGCTCGCCTACATCACCCAGGACAACGGCGAGGTCCGGATCGGCTCGATGACGCGCCACCGCGACATCTACGCATCGCAGCTGCTCGAGGCCAGGCTGACGATGTTCACCGACGCCGAGAAGGTGATCGCCGACCCGGTCGTACGCAACCGCGGCACGATCGGCGGGGCGCTGTGCCAGGCCGACCCGGCCGAGGACCTGTCGTCGGTGTGCGCGGCCCTGAGCGCGCGGGCGGTGATACGCGGGCCCGAGGGCGAGCGGGTGATCGACATGGAGGAGTTCCGCAAGGGTCCCTACGAGACCGCGGTGGCCGACGGCGAGATCCTGATCGAGGTCCGCATACCCCTCCACGAAGACGCCGGCAGCGCCTACGAGAAGGTAGAGCGGCGCATGGGCGACTGGGCGGTGGCTGCGGCCGGCGCCGCGGTGCGCATGGACGGCACCAAGATCGGCTCGGCCGGGATCGCGCTGACCGCCGTGGGCGCGGAGTTCTCGCCCGCGCGCGCGCAGGGGGCCTTGGAGGGTCAGGCGCCGTCGGAGGAGGTCTTCGCGGAGGCCGGGCGGCTTGCCGGGGAGGACTGCTCGCCGACCACCGACCAGCGTGGCTCGGCCGAGTACAAGCGGCATCTGGCAAAGGAGCTGACGCACCGTGCGCTTCGCCGTGCGGTGGCCCGGGCACTCGGAGAGGAGGCGTGATGCAGGTCTCGATGACCGTCAACGGCGAGGAGCACTCGGCAGATGTCGAGCCACGGCAGCTGCTGGTGCACTTCATCCGCGAGACCCTGGGGATGACCGGCACCCACTGGGGCTGCGACACCTCCAACTGCGGCACCTGCGTGGTGCTGATGGACGGCGAGCCGGTCAAGTCGTGCACCGTGCTCGCCGCGAGCGCGGAGGGCCACGAGATCACCACGGTCGAGGGGCTCGAGAAGAACGGCGATCTCGACCCGGTTCAGAAGGGCTTCCGCACCGAGCACGGACTCCAGTGCGGCTTCTGCACGCCGGGCATGATGCTCACCGCCCGCGCGCTCCTGGACGCGAACCCCGATCCGTCCGAGGCCGAGATCCGCGAGGCGATCTCGGGGCAGATCTGCCGTTGCACCGGCTACGCCACGATCGTCCGGTCGGTCCGCTGGGCCGCCGAGCACTCGACCGAGGAGGTCCCGAGCTGATGGCCACCGTCGAAGAACGTCCCATCGGCCACGGCCGCCTCGAGCGCAAGGAGGACGAGCGCTTCATCCGCGGCAAGGGCCGCTACCTCGACGATGTGAGCCTGCCGGGCATGCTGCACGGCGCGATCCTGCGCAGCCCGCTCGCCCACGCGAAGATCAACTCGATCGACACCTCCGCGGCGCTCCAGCACCCGAAGGTCCACGCGGTCGTGACCGGCAAGGACCTCGAGGAGCTCGGCCTGCACTGGATGCCGACCATGTCGGGCGACACGCAGGCGGTGCTCGCGACCGACAAGGTCCGCTTCCAGGGCCAGGAGGTGGCGTTCGTGATCGCGGACGACCACTACTCCGCGCGCGACGGGCTCGAGCTGATCGACGTGGACTACGAGCCGCTGCCGGCGGTGGTCAACGCGCGCAAGGCGCTCGACCCCGACGCCCCGGTGATCCGCGACGACAAGGAGGGCCAGACCGACAACCACATCTTCGACTGGGAGGCCGGGGACGCCGAGAAGGCCGACCGCGTGTTCGGCGAGGCCGACGTGGTCGTGGACCTCGACATGCTGTATCCGCGCTCGCACCCGGCGCCGATGGAGACCTGCGGCGCGGTCGCGGACATGGACCCGGTCGACGGCAAGCTCACGCTCTACTGCACGACCCAGGCCCCGCACGCCCACCGCACCGTCTACGCGATGGTGGCCGGGCTGCCGGAGCAGAAGATCCGCGTGGTCACGGGCGACATCGGCGGCGGCTTCGGCAACAAGGTGCCGGTCTACCCGGGCTACGTGTGCGCGATCGTCGGCTCGATCGTCGCCAAGAAGCCCGTCAAGTGGGTCGAGGACCGGTCGGAGAACCTCACCTCCACCGGTTTCGCGCGCGACTACGTGATGAAGGGCTCGATCGCGGCGAGCAAGGACGGGAAGATCCTCGGCGTGCGGGTGAACACGATCGCCGACCACGGCGCGTTCAACGCGACGGCGCAGCCGAGCAAGACCCCGGCAGGGTTCTTCCACGTGTTCACCGGCTCCTATGACCTGGAGGCGGCGCACTGCAAGGTCACGGGCGTTTACACGAACAAGGCCCCGGGCGGGGTGGCCTACGCGTGCTCCTTCCGCATCACCGAGGCCGTGTATCTCGTCGAGCGCATGGTCGACGCGCTCGCCCACGAGCTGGGGATGGACTCGGCCGAGCTGCGGCTGAAGAACCTCCTCCGGCCCGAGCAGTTCCCGTACGAGTGCCAGACCGGCTGGGTGTACGACTCGGGCGACTATCCGACCGCGCTGAAGAAGGCGATGGAGATGATCGGCTACGAGGACCTCCGCAAGGAGCAGGCCGAGAAGCGCGAGCGCGGCGAGCTGATGGGCATCGGCGTGGGCTTCTTCACCGAGGCCGTGGGCGCCGGGCCGCGCAAGGACCACGACATCCTCGGGCTCGGCATGAACGACGGCGCCGAGCTGCGCGTCCATCCGACGGGGAAGGCGCAGCTGGGGATCAGCTGCCAGACCCAGGGCCAGGGCCACGAGACGACGTTCGCGCAGATCGTCGCCGAGGAGGTCGGCATCCCGCCGGAGGACATCGAGGTGGTCCACGGCGACACCGACCGCACGCCGTTCGGGCTCGGGACCTACGGGTCGCGCTCGACCCCGGTCTCCGGGGCGGCGGCTGCACTTGTCGCGCGCAAGGTGCGCGACAAGGCGAAGCTCGTGGCGGCCGCGATGCTCGAGAGCTCACCTGACGACCTCGAATGGGAGAAGGGCCGCTGGTTCGTGAAGGGCGACCCCGAGAAGGGCGCGACGATCCAGGAGATCGCCCTCGGCGCGCACGGCTCGATCGAGCTGCCCGAGGAGCTCGAGGGCGGCCTCGACTCCGAGATCGTCTACAACCCGCCCAACCTCACCTACCCGTTCGGCGCCTACATCTGCGTCGTCGACATCGATCCGGGCACGGCCAAGGTCACGGTGCGGCGGTTCGTCGCGGTCGACGACTGCGGCACGCGCATCAACCCGATGATCATCGAGGGCCAGGTGCACGGCGGTCTCGCGGACGGCGTCGGGATGGCGCTCATGCAGGTGATCGCGTTCGACGAGGAGGGAAACTGCCTCGGAGGATCGTTCATGGACTACCTGCTCCCGACCGCGATGGAGGTGCCCGACTGGGAGACCGGGTTCACGGTCACCCCCTCGCCGCACCACCCGATCGGCGCGAAGGGGATCGGGGAGTCGGCCACGGTCGGCTCGCCGCCCACGATCGTGAACGCGGTGGTGGACGCGCTCCAGCCGCTCGGGGTGAAGCACATCGACATGCCGTGCACGCCCGGCCGGGTATGGGAGGCGATGCAGGGACGCGCGGAGCCGCCGCAATGATCAGAGGACCGCTCGCAATCGCCGCGGATGCGCTGATCGCCGACCGCCTGCCGTTCGTCGCGGCGACCGTCGTCCGCGCCCAGAGGCCGACCAGCGTGCGCCCCGGCCAGGCCGCGCTGATCGACGCCGACGGAACGATCTCGGGATTCGTCGGAGGGCTATGCGCGGAGGCATCCGTGCGGTTGCACGCGCTGCGCGTGCTGGAGACCGGCGAGCCGCTGCTGCTGCGGATCGTCCCCGGGGACGAGGAGGAGGAGGAGACCGACGCGGAAGGCGCCGTGACGGTGCAGAACCCCTGCCTCAGCGGCGGGGCGCTCGAGATCTTCCTCGAGCCCCATCTCCCCGCGCCGCACGTGTTCGTGCTCGGGGAGGCCCCCGTCGCCGGGGCGCTCCAGGAGCTCGGTGCATCGCTCGGGTTCGCGATGGTCAATGGAGCCGAGCGCGACGCGCCGGAGGCGGACGACGCCGCGGTGATCGTCGCGTCGCACGGGCACGAGGAGGAGTTCGTGCTCGCGTCGGCGCTGCGCGCGGGCGTGCCCTACGTCGGCCTTGTGGCGAGCGAGAGGCGGGGCGCCGCGGTCCGGGCCGCGCTCGACGTGCCGGACGAGCTGCGCGCCCAGCTCCACACGCCGGCGGGGCTCGACATCGGGGCCCGAACGCCGGCGGAGATCGCGCTGTCGATCTTCGCGGAGATAGTCGCCGAGAGCCGCCCGGCCGTCGTGCCGGCGGGCACGGCGCGTGCGGCGGAGCATGCCGCCGGCTGACCCGTTCGTCGCGGGGCTGGTGCTGGCCGCCGGCGGATCGCGCCGGCTGGGCAGACCGAAGCAGCTGCTGCCGTTCTCCGGCACCACGCTGCTCGACCACACGGTCGCGACCGCGCGGGACTGTGACTTCGACCAGCTGATCGTGGCCCTCGGGGGCTCGGCGGAGGAGGTCCGCGCGGCGGTGGACCTGGCGGGCGCGGAGGTCGTGGTGAACGAGGACTTCGGGGAGGGCTGCTCCTCCTCGATCGCGGCGGCGATCGGCGCCGTGGACGAGCGCGCCGACGTACTGGTGCTGCTGCTCGGCGACCAGCCCGGCGTGACCCCGGCGACCGTCGGCACGCTGCTCGCCGCCCGCGGGCAAGCCGCGCTCGCCGTCTGCCGCTACGACGACGGCCGCGGCCACCCGTTCGCGTTCGGCCGCGCGGTGTTCGGCGACCTGGCGGCGCTCGAGGGCGACAAGGCGGTCTGGAAGCTGCTCGCCCGCCGCAGCGGCGCGGTGACCGAGGTCCCCGTGCCCGGTCCCATCCCCGTCGACGTGGACACGTGGGAGGACTACGAGGCGGTGCTCGCGACCGCGGCGGCCTCGGCATGAGCGAATCGGCACACCCCGGCGCCGGCGAGGCGGTTCAGGCGGCGATCCCGGACGTGGAGACTCTGGCCGCCAAGCTCGACGCGGCCGACTACATCGCCGACCCGGGGCTCGCGACCTCCCTGTTCTTCTCGCTGCGCCTGCCTCAGCCCGTTCTGCTCGAAGGCGAGGCCGGCGTGGGGAAGACCGAGGCGGGCAAGGCGCTCGCCGCCGTGCTCGGCACGCGGCTGATCCGGCTCCAGTGCTATGAGGGGATCGACGCCTCGGAGGCGCTCTACGAGTGGAACTACCCGCGCCAGCTGCTGCGCATCCGCCTGGCGGAGTCCGCCGGGACCGACATCGAGGAGGAGCAGCTGTTCGGCCCCGAGTACCTGATCCGCCGCCCGCTGCTCGAGGCGATCGAGCACCCGGGCCCGCTGCCGGCCGTGCTGCTGATCGACGAGCTCGACCGCGCCGACGACGACTTCGAGGCGTTCCTGTTCGAGCTCCTGGCCGAGTCGAGCGTGACGATCCCGGAGCTCGGCACCATTCGCGCGGAGGTGCCGCCCGCCGTGATCCTCACGTCGAACCGCACGCGCGACCTCCACGACGCGCTTGAAGCGCCGCTGCCTCTACCACTGGATCGACTACCCGAGCCGCGAGCGCGAGGTGGAGATCGTCCGGCGGCGGGTGCCGACTTCGTCCGAGCCGCTCGCGCTGTCGGTGGCCGGTGCGGTACGGCGCCTGCGAGCGGCGGAGGTCCAGAAGCCGCCCGGGATCGCGGAGGCGATCGACTGGGTGGCGGCGCTCGAGCTGCTCGGGGTCGAGCAGCTCGACCCGGCGTCGGCGGACCGCACGCTCGGGTCGGTGCTGAAGTACCGCGAGGACCAGGACGAGATCCGCGCGCGCGGGCTCGACTGGCTGGTGGGCGCCGATGCCTGAGACCGTCGAGCCCGCGGTGCTCGCCGCGGCCCTCGGCCACGCGCTGCACGACGCGGGCGTCCCCGGCACGCCCGAGCGCGCCGTGCGCTTCGCCCGTGCGCTCGCGCTGGCTCCGCCGGCCACGCGGGACGAGCTCTACTGGACCGCGCGGGTGATCTACGTCTCCTCGCGGGAGGAGATCGCCGCGTTCGACGCGGTCTTCGGCCAGGTCTTCGACGGTCTGAGAGACGTGACCGGCGGCCGCGGGGATCCCAATGCCCCGCGGCCCGTTGATGCCGGGCGGGGCCGCCCGAGCCCGCCCGGATCCCGTGACGAGGCGCCGCCCGCGAGTGGGCGGGCGGCGCCCGCCCCGGTCGCCGGCCTCGGAGGCGGAGGCGATCACGGCGAGGAGGGCGAGCAGGCCGTGCTCGCCGCCGCCAGCTCCGAGGAGCGCCTCCACGACAAGAGCTTCGAGGCGCTCGACCCCGACGAGCTGCGCACCCTCCGCGCGCTGCTGCGCAGCCTCGAGGTCCGGCCGCCGCCTCGCCGATCGCGCCGCCGCGCCCGGCCCCAACGACGCGGCGAGCGGCTCGACCTGCGCGCCACGCTGCGGGCGAGCCGCCGGACCGCGGGCGACCCGCTCCATCTCGCTCACCGCCGCCGCCGGGAGCGGCCGCGCAAGCTGGTGGTGCTGTGCGACATCTCGGGCTCGATGGAGCCCTACTCGCGCGTGTTCATCCAGTTCCTCCACGGCACCGTGGCGAGCGGCGGCGCGGAGGCGTTCGTGTTCGCCACCCGCCTGACCCGCCTGACCCGCGCGCTCTCCCACCGCCAGCCCCAGGTCGCGATCGACCGCGCGGCCGCGGCGGCGCCCGACTGGGCGGGCGGCACCCGCATCGGCGAGGCGCTGCGGGCGTTCAACGACCGCCACGGGCGCCGCGGCATGGCGCGCGGCGCCGTCGTGGTGATCGTCTCCGACGGCTGGGAACGCGAGGACGCCGCCCTGGTCGCGCGCGAGATGGAGCGCCTGCGCCGGCTCGCCTGGCGGATCGTCTGGGTCAACCCGCGCAAGGCCAGCCCTGCGTTCGCCCCGCTCGCCGGCGGGATGGCCGCCGCGCTGCCCTTCTGCGACCTGCTCCTCAGCGGGCACAGCCTCACCGCCCTCCACGCGGTCGCGGACGCGATCAGCGCACCGAAGGGACGGCCGTGAAGTTCGAGAACTCGTTCGCGGTCGAGGCCCCGACCGACGAGGTCTGGGAGGCCCTGCTCGACCTGGAGCGGGTGGCGCCCTGCGTGCCGGGCGCCGAGGTCCTGGAGCGCACGGGGGAGGACTCCTACAAGGTCGGTATCAAGGTCAAGGTCGGTCCGATGGCGATGCAGTACCGCGGAGAGGTGGAGATCGTCGAGCGCGATGCCGACACGCGCACGGCGGTGATGAAGGCCAAGGCCAAGGAGGCGCGCGGGCAGGGGATCGCAAACGCCACCGTCCACATGTCGCTGTCGGGCAACGGCGGCCCCACCGAGGGAACGATCGAGACCGACGTGCAGCTCAGCGGCAAGGCGGCCGCGATGGGCCAGGGTGTGATCCAGGATGTCTCGGCCGCGCTCGTGCGGACCTTCGCCGAGAACCTGGCGGAGATGCTCTCGGGCACCGGGGCGCCGGAGCCCGGGCCGGCGGAGCCGGCGGCGGCGAAGCCCGGGCCGGCGAAGCCCGCGCCGGCCCCGGCGGCCGAGGACAGCCTGCCCGTGGGGGCGATCGTGGCGAGCGTCGTGAAGGGGCGGCTGCGCGATCCGCGCTTCGTCGGAGCGCTGCTAGTCGTGATCGCGATCCTGGCCGCGGCGGCGTGGCTGCTGCTCTGAGCGCGACATGACGGTGCTGGCACACATCGGAGGGATGCCGGTCGAGGAACTTCTACCGGGCGCGATCGCCCTCTCCCTGGCGGCGCGGCTATGGGTGGCGCGGGTGTGCGCTCGGAAAGCACCAGCCCCGCAGTCAAAACCCAGTGGCCCCCGCCTCTCGCCTCGTGGCGCATCGTGCGCCGTCGGTGGCATTCGGACTTGGGCTGAGGATTCTGGCCGCAGGGCCAGTTCATGACTGACTCTACTCCTCTTGGAGACGCTCATGTGAGCGACTTACTTGCCTCCGAATCGCCATATTGTCTCGCCACCGACCGACCGATGGAGATCAGATGCCCCCTCTGACCGGACACTGCATGTGCGCCGCCGTGCGCTTCGAGGTGTCCACGCCCCTCTCCGGCGCCGTCTACTGCCACTGCAAGCGCTGCCAGCGCCGTACCGGGACGGCCTTCTCCGTGAGCGGGTTGACCCACCCGGGGTCGTTCACGGTCACGGAGGGCCGGGACGCCGTGCGCACCTACGAGCCCGAGGACGACGGGTGGCTCAAGAGCTACTGCTCGGCGTGCGGCAGTCAGCTCTTCACGACGCACCCCGAGAACCCGGACCTGATCGCGGTGCGCCTGGGAGCGCTCGACCAGGACCCCGGCATCCGCCCGGGCGTGCACCAGTTCGTCGACTACGCCGCACCGTGGGCGCCGGTGCCGGACGACGGGCTCCCACGCTTCCCGGAGCGCATGTCCTGGGAGTAGCGGGCTAGAGGTCGTTGAAGGGCTGGGCGTACCGAAAGCCGCCGCGGAGGCCGGGCTGGTAGCCGCTGAGCGTGCGGACCTGGAAGTGCGAGGCCCATGCCGGGTCCGGTGGGGCGATGCCCAGCTCGCCGGCGGGGCGAAAGCCGAATCTCGGGTAGTACTCGGCGTGGCCGACGAGCGCTACGAGCGGCTCCCCGAGCGCGTCGGCGGCTCCGAGCACCGCGTGCATGAGCGCCGAGCCCGCCCCTCGCCGTTGGACCGCCGGTGCCACCGCCACCGGCCCAAGCGCGAGCGCTCCGCGGTCCTCCACCCAGCCACGCGTGCAGACGACGTATCCCACGACCTCCCCGTCCTCCTCCGCGACCATCGAGAGCGCCGGCAACCACTCGGGCGTCTCGCGGAGGGCGTCGACCAGGCCAACCTCGACGGGCACCGCCTGCGGCGCCTCCGGGTCCTTGAACGCCGCGCCCAGGATCGCTTGGATGGCGGCGTGGTCTTCGGGGCGGTCGGCGCGAATCAGCACGCCGTCATCATGGAGCATCGAGTGAACGCCGCCCAGGACATCCGCGAGCGTCGCGAGGCCATCGTCCGCGAGCACATGGAGTCCGAGAACCGCCACGAGTTCGACGTGACGATGGGCACGTTCGGGCACCCCCGCTACGAGATCGTCCCGACGGGCGACGTCTTCGACGGGGAGGAGGAGGTCCGCCGCTACTTCGAGGACACTCGGACCGCCTTTCCCGACCAGCGCAACGAGCTGATCGCCCTCCATCACGCCGACGCCGGCGTGATCGTGGAGTTCGACCTCAAGGGCACCCACGAGGGGCCGCTCCGCGGGATTCCCCCCACGGGCAAGGAGTTCACATGCCGATGCGTCGCCTTCTTCCTGTTCGAGGGCGACAGCCTGGTCTGCGAGCGGGTCTACTTCGACGCCGCCACGATCATGGGCCAGCTGGGGCTGATCCAGCCGGGGCCCTCGCTTTCCGGCGACGAATAGGGGGTTTCCCCGACGAAGGCGGCCCCCCGGTTGCCACATGCTCGCCTCCACAACCACCCAGGAGGCAGAGATGACCGTCAAGACCCCCACCAGCAGCATTCAGCAGGATCTCGCCCGGCGAGGCTTCACCGGCGAGCTGATCGAGCCGGGACACGCCGACTACGAGGAAGCGCGCCGGGTCTGGAGCGGCTCGATCGACCGCCGGCCCGCCGCGGTCGCGCGCTGCCACGACGCCGAGGACGTCGCGGCCGCGGTGAGGGCCGGCGCCGAGCTGGAGCTCTCGCTCGCGGTCCGCGGCGGCGGCCACAGCGCGGCCGGCCACTCGACCTGCGACGACGGCCTCGTCGCCGACCTCTCGCCGATGCGCCAGGTCACGGTCGATCCCGTCGCCCGGAGGGCGCGAGTCGCCGGCGGAGCGCTGCTCGGCGATCTCGACGGGGCAACGCAGGAGCACGGCCTCGCCGTGCCCGCCGGGCAGGTGTCGCACACCGGCGTCGCCGGCCTCACCCTCGGCGGCGGCGTGGGCTACCTCATGCGCAAGCACGGGTTGACGATCGACAGCCTGCGCTCGGCCCAGGTCGTGACCGCGGCCGGGGAGAGCGTCCTGGCGAGCGAGGAGGAGAACGAGGACCTGTTCTGGGCGCTGCGCGGCGGCGGCGGCAACTTCGGCGTGGTCACCGAGTTCGAGTTCGAGCTGCACGAGGTCGGGCCGATCATCAACGCCGGCGTGCTGGTGTTCCCCTACGAGCGCGCCGGGGAGATCCTGCGCGCCAGCCGCGCCCTGATGGCCGGGGCGCCGGACGAGCTCACGATCCACGAGATCCTGATCACGCTGCCGACCCACGAGCCATTCCCGGCGCATCTGCAGGGGAAGCCCGCGGCGATGCTCGTGATCGCGCACGTGGGCAGCGAGGAGCAGGCGAACGCCGACGTGGCCCCCCTCCGCGAGCTCGGGCCGGTGTTCGAGATGCTGGGGCCGATGCCCTTCGTGGCCCTGCAGACGATGATCGACTGGGACACCCGGCACGGCCTCGGCCACTACTCCAAGTCCCACTGGCTGGCCGGGTACGAGGACGGCCTGATCGACATGCTGGTCGACGGGCTGCCGCGGGCGCCGTCCCCGCTCTCGCACCTGATCACCGCCCGGATGGGCGGCGCGATCGAGCGCGTGCCCTCCGATGCCACGGCGTTCGCCCACCGCTCCGCGGCGAACCTGCTGTGGGTGATCGGCCTGTGGGACGACCCGCAGTCGCCCGATGAGCCGCATCGCAGGTGGGTCAACGAGATCATGGAGGCCGCGCGGCCGTACAGCACGGGCGGCGTGTACGTGAACGCACTCGAGGCCGACGAGGGTCCCGAGCGCATTCGCTCCGCCTACGGCGAGAAGACGTTCGCCCGGCTCCGAGAGGTCAAGCGGAGCTGGGACCCGGACAACGTGTTCCGGCTGAACGCCAACATCCCGCCGGCGGGGGACTAGCCCCCGGCAGGATCGCCCCGCACCGCGTGGGCCGCAGCCTCTGCTCTCGATCGCAGGCCGAGCTTGCGGAGGATGCGTCCCACGTGGTGCTCGGCGGTCTTCGGGCTGATGAAGAGGCGATCGGCGATCGCCTGGTTGGAGAGGCCCTCGGCCAGCAGGTCGAGCACCTCCAGCTCACGCGCGGTCAGCTCTCCCTCCAGACGTGGGGCGCTGCGGCCGCTCCCTCCGAGGCTGCGCAGCAGCGCGGCCGCGGCGTCGGCGTCGTGACGCGCGCCGAGCCGTTCGAATCCCGCCAGCGCCCCGCGGGCGTGCAACACCGCGAGCTCTCCCTCGTCGAGCCGGGCGAGCTCGAGCCGGGCGCGCGCCTCCTCGAGCGGCATGCGCAGCCGCTCGAACGCGTCGATCGCCCCGTCGCAGAGCGACCGGGCCTGCTCATGCTCTCCCCGGGCCGCGGCCACTCGCGCGGCACCCCACCATGCGAGCGCGGTGAGGTTCTCGCGGCCGAGGCGCTCGCCCAAGTGGCCCATCCGCTCGATCGCGTCCGCTGCACCCTCGAGCTCGCCGGAGGCGATACGGGCGTCGACGCATGCCGGCAGCACGGTCGCCAGCACGGCATCGTCGTCGCCCGCGCCCTCGAGGCGCCTCGCAACCAGAGCGCACGCCAGCTTGTTGTCGCCGCGCGCGATAGCCAGGCCGACCGAGGCGGCGAGCGCCACCGGGTGGTCCTCGTGACCCGACAGCAGCTGCTCGGCCTCGCCGAAACGCCCCTGGCGGACGCGAAGCTCGGCGAGCCGCGCCAGCGGTAGCACGCGCCCCTTGCTGCCTCGCTCCTCGTAACCCTCGAGCGCCCACATGAGCTCGCGCTCGGCCCGCTCCCAGTCCCCCGTGGCCGTGAGCACGCCCGCGTAGATGCTGCGACACCACAGGTGGAGCGGGGTGTAGCCGCGCTGCCCGGTGAAGTCGACCACGGTCCGGCACCACTCGGCGGCCCGCTCGAAGTCCGCCAGCCGGTCGCAGGCGACCAGCGTGGTGCAGCAGGTGTCGCCGATCGCGAGGGGGTCGGACGCCTCGCCGCCGGTCGCGGTCGTCATCGCCTCGTCCAGCAGGGCGAGGCCGCCCTCCACGTCCCCGGCGTCGACGCGCGCGAGGCCGAGTTGCGCGAGCGCCGCGGCCTCCAGGTCCGCGTCCGGCAACTCCCGCCCGAGATCGGCTGCCGCGCGAGCGTGAAGCTCCTGCTCGTCAGGACGGCCGGCGGAGCGCTTCGCCATCTCGATCTCCAGCCAGCCGCGCTCCGCGCACGGGCCCGCTCCCTCGAGCAGCCGCTCCGCGCGGGCGAGCCAGCCGTTGGCGGCCGCGGCCTCTCCCGCGATGCGGTGCTCGGCGGCCAGATAGGCCGCGAGGTTGGCGGCCGTCAGGGTGTCGCCCCGCTGGCGGTAGAGGGCGTACGCCTCGCGCCTGCGCTCGACGCCCTCCTGGTACTCCCCGAGCCACCACAACGCCCGGCCGAGCCCGTCGAGCGCCTCGGGGTCCTCCGGCTGCTCCTCGAGCTGGCCCGCGAACGCGTCACGCGCCGAGGCCCACTCGGCTCTACCGAGAGCGGCCCACGCATCGGCGAGCTCAGACCGGGGCGGTACCGCCATGGTGCGATCCTAGCCCTGCTCGATCAGAGGCCTGCGTTGCGGTGCGCGAGCACTCGGGCGGCGCTGAGCGCCGTGCCGTACACGGCGACCTCGTCGACGGTGCCCCGGAGGAAGTCGCTGGTGCCCGACCAGGACCCGATGAAGACGCCGTTGGTCGTGGACGTCGCGCCTCCGGACAGGGTCGCCGAGGCGACCTGGGCTCCGTTCACGTACAGCCGCCGGGTGGTCCCGTCGAAGGTGCCGACCACGTGGTAGGTCTGCCCGGCCCTGAGCGCTCCGGCCGGGGCCTGTAGCCGCCGCCGCGTCCCGAACTGGATGATGGTGAAATCGAGCAGCGGCCCCTCGAACTGGAGCGCGTACTGCTCGGGCTTGTAGATGATCGCCGCGCCCCCGCCGCTCGGGGGGATGACCGTCGGCCTCACCCACGCCTCGAGCGTCAGCTGTGTGGACAGGTTCAGCGACGCGGAGTGCGATATCCGCACGTAGTCGTTTGACCCGTCGAGCGTCACAGACCGGTTGGCCGTATCCGACCCCAACAGACTCGGCGCCCCCAGCACCGCACCATTGAAATACGCGCCGTGGTTCACGCCCTTCTGGTCAAGTGCGGCAGTGCCGCTCGTTTCCCCGAGCCGCCAATAGCCGGCTGGGTTGTCGGCGGCCACGGTCGCCGCGTAGGCCGGCGCCGGCGGCGGCGGCGCGGTCGTCGCGGTCGCGGTGTTCGACCAGCCGGAGGTGGTGGACGCGTTCAGCGCTCTGACGCGGTATTGGTAGGTCGTCGAGGCCGACAGACCCGAGCTGGTGTGGGAGGTGGTGTTCGCCGGCAGCGAAATGGCCACGGGGGAGGTGAAGCTGCTGTTGGTGTCGCGTTCGAGCACGAAGGAGGTCTCGTTCGAGGCGTTGTCGCTCCACGTCAGGTTGATCGCCGACGGCGAGGTCGCGCTCGCCGCGAGGTTGGTCGGCGCGCCCACCGGCGGCGGGGCCTGGGTGGCCATGTTCGCGGTGTTCGACCAGCCCGAGGTGGTGGACGAGTTCAGCGCCCGGACGCGGTAGTAGTAGGTCGTCGACGCCGACAGACCCGAGCTGGTGTGGGAGGTGGTGTTCGCCGGCAGCGAAATGGCCACGGGGGAGGTGAAGCTGCTGTTGGTGTCGCGTTCGAGCACGAAGGAGGTCTCGTTCGAGGCGTTGTCGCTCCACGTCAGGTTGATCGCCGACGGCGAGGTCGCGCTCGCCGCGAGGCTGGTCGGCGCGCCCACCGGCGGCGGGGCCTGGGTGGTCGCGTTCGCGGTGTTCGACCAGCCGGAGGTGGTGGAGGCGTTCAGCGCCCTGACGCGGTAGTGGTACGTGGTCGATGCCGATAGCCCGGAGCTGGTGTGGGTGGTCGTGCTGGCCGGCAGTGAAACCGCGACCGGCGAGCTGAAGTTGCTGTTGGTGTCGCGTTCGAGCACGAAGGAGGTCTCGTTCGTCGCGTTGTCGCTCCAGGTCAGGTTGATCGCCGATGCCGAGGCCGCCGTGGCCGTGAGACCGCTGGGAGATGCCACCGGCGGGACGGGCGCGGAGTTCGTCGCGGCGTCGTAGTGGGCCTTGACGCGCGTCGCCGAGAGGGCGGCCGGGTACACGGCGACCTCGTCGACGGTGCCCCGGAGGAAGTCGCTGGTGCCCGACCAGGACCCGATGAAGACGCCGTTGGTCGTGGACGTCGCGCCTCCGGACAGGGTCGCCGAGGCGACCTGGGCTCCGTTCACGTACAGCCGCCGGGTGGTCCCGTCGAAGGTGCCGACCACGTGGTAGGTCTGCCCGGCCCTGAGCGCTCCGGCCGGGGCCTGTAGCCGCCGCCGCGTCCCGAACTGGATGATGGTGAAATCGAGCAGCGGCCCCTCGAACTGGAGCGCGTACTGCTCGGGCTTGTAGATGATCGCCGCGCCCCCGCCGCTCGGGGGGATGACCGTCGGCCTCACCCACGCCTCGAGCGTCAGCTGTGTGGACAGGTTCAGCGACGCGGAGTGCGATATCCGCACGTAGTCGTTTGACCCGTCGAGCGTCACAGACCGGTTGGCCGTATCCGACCCCAACAGACTCGGCGCCCCCAGCACCGCACCATTGAAATACGCGCCCGCGTTGCTCCCAGCCGAATCCGCCGCTGTCGTGCCACTGCTCTCGCCGAGCCGCCAATAGCCGGCTGGGTTGTCGGCGGCCACGCTCGCCGCGTAGCCGGGTGCGAGCGGGGCCGCCGCCTGCATGGTCGCGCGGTACGTACGCGCCGAGGCGGGGGTGTGGATCGTGTGCGTTGCCGCGCCGCCATCCGACCAGGACGAGAACGAGTAGCCGCCCTGGGTCGGGGCGCTGATGCTCAGGTCCCACGCCTCCCACGACGTGAACGTGCGGGGGGTGCCGAAGGTGGATCCTTCGATCGCGAGGTTCAAGCCGGAGGGCTCGGTGTCGAAGGTCAGGTCGACAGGCCTGGGATCGACGCGCCGGGTGACGGTGGCTGAGAGCCCCTGGGCGTCGGTGGCGGTCAGCAGAACCTCCTGATAGCTGTTGGTGGTGGCGGCGAGGTCCTCCGGCGCCGGACCCACGATCGGGATGCCGTTTCCCTGCGTGGGGCCGACGTAGGGGTGCGTGTGGTCGGCGTGGTGCCTGATCACCGTCCAGCTAAGCGAGCTTGCCGGAAGAGCGCCTTCCTCAGGATCGCTGGCGCTTCCCGTCAGCGTGAGGGTCTCCCCCACGGCAAAGCGCTGGCCGGCGGCGGGCGACTGGATGGTCGGCTCCGGCGCCGTGTTGCCGGAGTCGATCCGCGCGCTGTCGGGTGAGGAGGTGGCCCCTTGGTTGTCGCGCACGGTCAGCTTCGCCGTATAGGAGCCCGCGGCGTAGCCGTGGGTCGTCGTCGTGGAGCTCGTCTCCGTGGTCGGCGAGCCGTCGCCGAAGTCCCAGATGTAGGTGAGGGTGTCGCCGGCGTCCGGATCGCCGCTCCCCGAGCCGTCGAGCGTCACATCGAGGGGCGCCGCGCCGGTCGTGGGCGAAACCGTCAGATCAGCGGTTGGCGGACGGTTGGTCGCGGTGTGGAAGATCCGCCGGACCTCACCGCCGCCGGCGTAGGTCGTGTAGTACAGCGCCTGATCCGAGCCCGCCGGGCCGAACCTCATGTGCACCGCGCTGCTGGCACCGAGCCCGCTGGCGAAGGTGGAGCGCGTGTAGGTGCCATCGCCTTGCGGGACGAGGCGGAAGATTGTGCCGCACACGTAGTCGGCGAAGAGGTAGGCGCCTTCGTACGGAACGGGCCAGGTGCCGTTTGGGACGAACGCCCCGCCGGTGATCGACCCACATCCGGTGCTGCGGTCGTAGTCGTAGACCGGGTTGGTCATTCCCGCCGGCGGCGCCCCGCAGTTGGTGCTCGACCCGGTGGCGCAGCGACCCTCGCGCACATTCCAGCCGTAGTCGGCGCCCGCCTGCCCGTCGTCGATCTCTTCCCAGTTGTTCTGCCCGACATCGTTGATGTAGAAGCGGGTGCCCGTCGCGTTGGGGTCGAAGGCGAAGCGGAACGGGTTGCGCAGTCCCCCGGCGAAAGTCTCCTGACACTTCTTGCCCGGGTCCGTGCGGCCCGTGACGGCGCAGCGGGCGCTGTCCGATCCCTGGAAGGGGTTGCCCGGCGGGATGCCCCCGTCGGGCGTTATCCGCAGGACCTTCCCGGTCAGGACGTGCTGGTCGCGCGCGGCGTCATTCGATCCCGCGCAGCCTCCCCCCGCGTAGTCACAGCCGCCATCGCCGACCGTTACGTAGAGATTGCCGTCCTTCCCGAACTGGAGGTCGCCGCCGTTGTGGTTGCCGTTGGGGGAGGGCATGTTGTCGATCAGCAACTCCTCCGACGCCGGGTCGACGGTATTCGTATCCCCCAGCGTGAAGCGGGATACACGGTTGACCGGGCTGCTCGGGGAGTTGGTGGCGCAGGAGCCGAACTTGTTCCATGTGTAGAAGAGGTATATGAAGCGGTTGACCGCGAAGCCCGGATCGACCGCTACCCCGAGAAGGCCGCGCTCGGATCCGCTGCATACCCTCGAAGAGAGGTCGAGCACGGGCGCTGCGAGCAGATTGCCGCCGCTATGGATGCGCAGCCGACCGGGCTGGGTTGTGATCAGCAGCCGGCCGTCCGGGGTGAAGGCCAACGCTGTCGGAGCCCCTACCGCGGTGACGGGCTGGTCGGCGAACTCAGGAGGCAGCGTGACCGCCGCCGTGGCCGCGGGCGCCCAGACGAACGCAAGCACCATCGTCGCGACTCCAAACCATCGAGGGCGCATCGGCACTCGTTCCTCAGCGGGCCAGCCGGGCCACGACAGACTAACCCCGTCCGATCGACACGGTCAAGCGTGTCGATTTCGCCTCGGCCCGTTCGACGTGTAGGTGAAACCACAATCCACAAGGAGGCACGCAATGCGAGTCATGGTCATGGTCAAGGCCACAGAGGAGTCGGAGGCGGGCGTCATGCCCAGCGAGGAGATGCTCACCGAGATGGGCAACTTCAACGAGGAGCTGGTGAAGGCCGGCGTGATGCTGGCGGGCGAGGGGCTTCATGCGAGCTCGAAGGGCGCGCGCGTCCGGTTCGCGGGCAAGGACCGCAAGGTGATCGACGGCCCGTTCGCGGAGACGAAGGAGCTGGTCGCGGGCTACTGGATCTGGGACGTCAAGTCGATGGACGAGGCGATCGAGTGGGTGAAGCGCTGCCCGAACCCGATGGAGGGTGAGTCCGAGATCGAGATTCGCCAGGTGTTCGAGGCCGAGGACTTCGGCGACGAGCTCACGCCGGAGCTGCGGGAGCAGGGCGAGCGGCTGCGCGCGCAGACCGAGAGCGCGTAGGAGCCCCTCGCCCGCGGCCGTGGCACCCGATGCCCATCGCGCGATCGAGGCGGTCTGGCGGATCGAGTCGGCCAGGCTGATCGCCGGTCTCACGCGGGTCGTGCGCGACGTCGGCCTCGCCGAGGAGCTCGCGCAGGACGCGCTCGTGGCCGCGCTCGAGCAGTGGCCGGAGTCAGGCGTACCGGATAACCCGGGCGCCTGGCTCATGGCCACCGGGAAGCACCGTGCGATCGACCGCCTGCGACGCAGCAAGCTTCTCGAGCGCAAGCAGGAGGAGCTCGGTCGCGAGCTCCAGACCCGGCAGGAGCCGGCGCTGGACATCGACACCGCGATCGACGACGAGGTCGGCGACGACCTGCTGAGCCTCGTGTTCACGACCTGCCATCCGGTCCTCTCGACCGAGGCACGGGTGGCACTCACGCTCCGCCTGCTCGGCGGCCTGACGACCGGGGAGATCGCGCGTGCCTTCCTGGTGTCCGAGGCGACCGTGGCGCAGCGGATCGTCCGGGCGAAGCGGACCCTCGCCGAGACGGGCGTGCCCTTCGAGGTCCCCAGCGGGGACGAGCTCGGCGAGCGGCTGGCGTCGGTGCTCGAGGTCGTCTACCTGATCTTCAACGAGGGCTACTCGGCGACCGCCGGCGAGGACCTGATCCGGCCGGGTCTCTGCGACGAGGCGCTCAGGCTCGGCCGCATCCTGGCCGGGCTGGCGCCGGAGGAGCCGGAGGTCCACGGCCTCGTGGCGCTGATGGAGATCCAGGCATCGCGCTCGCGAGCCCGGGTCGGCCCCTCGGGAGAGCCCGTGCTGTTGCTCGATCAGGACCGCGGGCGCTGGGACTACCTGCTGATCCGCCGTGGTCTCGCGGCCCTCGATCGCGCGCAGCAGCTCGGCGGGAGGCTCGGCCCGTACGCGCTTCAGGCGGCGATCGCCGCCTGCCACGCGCGGGCGCGCACCCCGGAGGAGACCGACTGGGAGGGCATCGCGGCGCTCTACGACGCGCTCGCTCAGCTGTCGCCCTCTCCGGTGGTGGAGCTGAATCGGGCAGTCGCGATCGGGATGGCCTTCGGCCCCGCGGAGGCCCTCGAGATAGTCGACGAGCTGGTCGCGGAGGGCTCGCTCGACGGCTACCACCTGCTCCAGAGCGTTCGCGCCGACCTCCTGTTCAAGCTCAGCCGCTTCGGAGAGGCCCACACGGAGTTCGAACGCGCGGCGGCGCTCACGCGCAACGAACGCGAGCGCGAGCTGCTGCTGGAGCGGGCCCGAGCCTGCTGCTTGACGTAGGAGCACCCCCCGGTCGGGGGGCCCCCGGTCGGGGGGACTTCGGCCCGCCCCACGTGACCGGTGGCGGGTCACGCGCATAGAAGACGGGATGGCTTTTACGAGCACCGTGCCCGCCGAGTCCGCGACCGCAACCCTCCCGGTGCTGTTGCGCTCGGCGGGCGTGGCCTCACTCGGAGTTGCGCTGCCGCCCGCGGTGGTGCCGAACGACCCGATCGCCAACCGGCTGGGGGTCGACGGCGACTGGATCGTCGCGCGCACCGGTATCCGCGAGCGGCGGCGCGGCGCTCCCGGCGACACGCTCGTGGACCTCGCCGCAGGCGCCGCGGCCGATGCGCTGGAGCGCGCCGGTCGCGACGCGGCGGAGGTCGACCTCGTGCTGGTCGCCAGCATCACCCAGGACGACCTCCTCCCGAACGCCGCGCCGCTGGTGGCGCAGCGGATCGGAGCCGAGCGGGCGGGCGCGGTCGACCTGGGCGCCGCGTGCACGGGCTTCCTCTCCGGGATCGCGCTGGCCGCCGGCCAGGTCGAGACCGGCCGGGCGCAGACCGTGCTCGTGATCGGGGCGGAGCTGATGAGCAGGATCACCGACCCCGACGACCGAGCCACCGCAGCGGTGTTCGGCGACGGGGCGGGAGCGGTGCTCGTGACCGACCGGGGCGAGGACGACGGGCCGGGGGCGATCGGCCCCGTCCTCCTGCACTCCGACGGCTCGGGCGCGGACTGCATCCGGGTGAGCCACTCGGACCGCCTCGTGCGGATGCGCGGCCAGGACACCTTCCGCGCCGCCGTGGCGCGGCTCGTGGAGTCCACCCGCGAGGCGTGTGCGGCGGCCGGCGTCGGGCTCGACGAGATCGACCTGTTCGCCTACCACCAGGCCAACGCCCGCATCACCCGCGCCGTGGGTGAGCGTCTCGGGCTACCGGACGAGCGCGTGATCGACTGCATCGAGCGGTTCGGCAACACCTCGGCGGCGAGCCTGCCGATCGCGCTCGCGGAGGCCGAGGCGGACGGTCGCCTGCGCCGCGGCGCCCGGGTGCTCATGGCCACGTTCGCGGCCGGCTTCACCTGGGGCGCGGGGGTGATCGAGTGGTGAGCGCCAACGGACGACCGGACGGCTGCGCGCTGGTCACCGGCGCATCACGCGGCATCGGTGCCGCGGTGGCCCGCACCCTGGCGGCGGACGGCTGGCCCGTGGGGGTCAACTACCGAGGCGCCGCGGATGCCGCCGAGAACCTCGTGAAGGAGATCGAGACGGAGGGCGGCAAGGCATTCGCGCTGAAGGCCGACGTGACCGACCCGGCCGCGCCCGACGCCATGTTCGAGCAGCTGGGGGAGCGCTTCGGGCCCGTGCTCTGCCTCGTGAACAACGCGGGCGTCCGGGCCGATGCCCTCGCGCCTCAGATCGGCGACGAGGAATGGCAGCAGGTGCTCGACACCAACCTCTCCGCCGCGTTCAGGACGACCCGCCGGGCTCTGCGCGGGATGATCCGCGCCCGCTTCGGCCGGGTCGTGAACGTGGCATCGATCGTCGGCCTGCGCGCCAATCCGGGCCAGGCCAACTACGCGGCGTCCAAGGCCGGGCTGATCGCGATGACGCGCACGGTGGCCACCGAGGTGGCCCGCCGCGGCGTGACGGTGAATGCGGTTGCGCCCGGCCTCGTGGACACCGAGATGACGGCGGACATGGGCGAAGAGCTCGTGCGCGCCGTGCCCGCGCGACGTGCCGGCACGCCACAGGACGTGGCGGAGTGCGTGCGGTTCCTGGCCTCCTCGGAGGCCGCCTACGTGACCGGAACGACCCTGACAGTCGACGGCGGGCTGAGCGCCTAGCTCCCCGCCCGAAAGGAGAAGTGACATGGCGACTACGACGACCAAGGACCGGATCGAGGAGCGCGTGACGGAGGCGCTCATAACGTTCGGCGTGGAGCGGGAGGAGATCAACCGCGACGCCGAGTGGGAGCCGCTCGACGTCGACTCGCTCGACCTGGTCGAGCTCGCGCAGATCATGGAGGAGGAGTTCGGGGTCCAGATCCGCGAGGAGGACCTGAAGGGCATCACGACCGTCGGTGAGGCGATCGACTTCGTGGCGGAGCGTGCCGACTCGTGAGCGGGCGCATCGCAATCACCGGGGCCGGGGCCGTCACGCCGCTCGGCGTGGGCGCTCCCGCCCTCGCCGAGGGCTGGGCGTCGG
The DNA here is from genome assembly GCA_963722705.1 of uncultured Thermoleophilaceae bacterium. GTDB lineage: Bacteria > Actinomycetota > Thermoleophilia > Solirubrobacterales > Thermoleophilaceae > JAAYBF01. The sequence continues at coordinate 41,349 of CAVRNY010000003.1, forward strand.
GCCAGACCGGGATCGAGGACGGGCTCGGGCGCTGCTCCACATTCGAGCCGGGTGAGCTCCTGTCGGTGAAGGAGACGCGCCGGGCGGACCGGTTCACCCAGCTGGCGCTGGTGGCCGGCCGCGAGGCGCTCGGCCAGTCGGACCCGACCGCGGACTACGAGGGCGAGGACATCGGCTGCGTGATCGGCACCGGGATCGGCGGCATCGGGACGATCGAGGACCAGCACGACGTGCTGGGCGAGCGGGGGGCCGAGGCCGTGTCGCCGCTGGCCGTCCCGCTGATGATGGCCAACGCCGCCTCCGGCGTGCTGGCCATGAAGCACGGGCTGCAGGGACAGTGCTTCGGCACGGTGTCGGCCTGCGCCGCGGGCGCACACGCGATCGGGACGGGAATGCGGATGGTCCGCCACGGCGACGCGGCCGCATGCGTTGTCGGCGGGTCGGAGGCGGGCGTCACTCCGCTGTCCAAGGCGGCCTTCGCCGCGATGGGCGCCACGTCGGAGAGCGGCATCTCGCGACCGTTCGACCGCCGCCGCGACGGCTTCGTGCTCGGCGAGGGCGCGGCCGTGATGGTGCTCGAGGACGAGGAGCGGGCGCGCGAGCGGGGGGCCGAGGTGCTCGGGTACGTGACCGGCTACGGCGCCACCTGCGACGCCCACCACCTCACCGCCCCGCAGCCGCACGGGCACGGCGCATCGCGCGCGATGGAGCTGGCGATGCGCGACGCGGGCATCGAGCCCGGGCAGGTCGGCTGGGTGAACGCGCACGGGACCTCGACTCCCCTGAACGACCGCTCCGAGACCGAGGCGATCAAGCGCGCCCTCGGGGACCGCGCCCACAGCGTGCCCGTGTCCTCGCTGAAGTCGGCGATCGGCCACCTGCTGGGTGCCGCCGGCGCCGTCGAGGCCCTCGCCACGGTGCTCGCCCTCCGGGACGGCATTGCCCCGCCCACGCTCGGCTGGGAGGAGCGCGACGAGGGGCTCGATCTCGACTACGTGCCCGGTGAGGCGCGCACGCTCGAGCGCAACGGGCGTCCGCTCACGGCCCTCTCGAACTCGTTCGGGTTCGGGGGCCACAACGCGGTGCTCTGCCTCGAGGCGGCGGCATGAAGCTCGCGCTCGTCGAGCCGGCGGGCGGCCTAGCGCCCGCAACCGCCGAGCCGCTCACCCCACACGAGAGGCTCGACCAGCTGTGCGACCCCGGCTCGTTCCGGGTGATCCGGTCCACCGTCGCCTCCCGCGCGTCGCGCACCGACGTGCCGGGCGACGGGGTGGTCGCGGGCGCCGGGACGCTCGGCGGGCGCCCGCTGTTCTGCTACTCGCAGGACCGCTCGGTGCTCGGCGGATCGCTCGGGGAGGCCCACGCCGACTCGATCGTGCGGGTGCTTCGCCTCGCCGGCGAGGCGGGCGCCCCCGTGGTCGGCTTCGTGGAGTCGGCCGGGGCGCGGATGGACGAGGACTGCGCGGGCCTCGGCGGCTACGGGCGCATCTTCCGCGAGCACGTCCGCCTGAGCGGGCGCGTGCCGCAGATCTCGGTCCTCACCGGCCACTCCGCGGGCGGCGGCTCCTACTCGCCGGCGCTCACCGACTTCGTGGTGATGACCGAGGAGTCCAGCATGTTCCTCACGGGCCCGGGCGTGGTCGAGGAGGTGATGGGCGAGCGCGTCTCCAAGCGGGAGCTCGGCGGGCCGCGGGTGCACTCCCGCAACGGGGTGTGCCAGCTCGTCGCATCGGATGAGAGCGAGGCGGTGGCGCTCACGCGCGAGCTCCTCTCCTACCTGCCCAGGTCGGCAAGCGAGCCGCCGGCGATGGTGCCGCCCGGCGAGCCGCTGTACCCCGACCCGGGGCCGGCCGTGCCGGCCTCGGCGCGAAAGACCTACGACGTCCGAAGCGTGATCCGCTGCCTCGTCGACCGCAGCGAGCTGCTCGAGCTCTCGCCCCGCTGGGCGCGCAACATGGTCACGGCCTTCGCCCGGATCGAGGGCCGCGTGGTCGGGGTGGTGGCCAACCAGCCGCACCACCTCGGCGGCGTGATCGACTCGGTCGCCTCCGAGAAGGCCGCCCGCTTCGTGTCGGTCTGCGACTCGTTCGGGATCCCGCTGGTGGTGCTCGTGGACACCCCTGGGTTCCTGCCCGGCACGCGCCAGGAGCGGGCGGGCGTGATCCGCCGCGGGGCCGGACTGCTGCGGGCGTTCGCGATGGCGACGGTTCCGAAGGTCACCGTGGTGCTGCGCAAGGCCTACGGCGGCGGCTTCATCACGATGAACTCCAAGGACCTCGGGGCGGACCTCGTGTTCGCGTGGCCCGGCGCCGAGATCGGCGTGGTGGGGGCGCGGCAGGCCGTGCAGTTCATGCACCGCAAGGAGATCGCCGGCGCCGCCGATCCGGAGGCGGAGCGCGACCGTCTCTCCGCCGTGCACGCCCGCGAGCACACGACCGCGCCGGGGGCGGCCGCCGGTGGCCACGTGGACGAGCTGGTGGAGCCCGCGGATACACGCGAGCGCCTCGCCTGGGCGCTCACCGTGCTGGGAGAGCGCTCATGACGGCCCCCTGCTACGTCGCGATGGGCGACTCGTTCACCGCCGGGAGCGACCCGGGGGTCACCCCGTTCCCCGACCACCTGGCCGCGCAGCTCCCGGGCTGGCGCTACCTCAACCTCGCCGTCGCCGGGGTCCGCAGCGAGGAGGTGGTGGCCCGGCAGCTCGACGGCGCGATCGCCGCCCGCCCGGCGCTCGTGTCGGTGATCTGCGGCGCGAACGACGTGGTGAGCACCACCCGCCCCGACATCGACGCCTTCGCCGCGAACTTCGGCCACCTGCTCTCCCGCCTGCACACCGGGGCGCCCGGCGCCCGCGTGGTCACCGCCACGTACCCGGCCATCTCGGGGTTCCTGGGGCTTCGCGCGCGCACGCGCGCGCGAATGACCGAGGGCATCGACCACGTGAACGGGGCGATCCGGCGGCTGGCCGCCGACCACGGCGCGGAGTGCGTCGAGCTGGCCGCGCACCCCGGCCGCGCCAACCGCGAGAACTTCGCGGCCGACGGCTTTCACCCATCTGCGGCCGGGCACCGCAGGGCGGCGCTGGCGTTCAGCGCCTGCCTTCGCGACCGGCTCCGCATCGAACTCGACCAGGAGGAGGCAGTCGCATGAGAGGACGGACCATCACCGAGTCGGACGTGGTCGCCTTCGCGGCGCTCACGGGCGACCACCACCCGCAGCACACCGACGCGGCCTGGGCGGCCCAGGGCCCGTTCGGCGAGCGGATCGCACACGGAATGCTCGTGCTCGCCTACGCGATGGGGCTCGTGGACATCGATCCCGAGCGGATCGTCGCGCTGCGGCGGATCGACGAGGTGGTCTTCAAGCGGCCGGTCGCGATCGGCGACACGATCCACGTCGAGGCAAAGCTGCTGCGCCCCGACGATGGTCGCGGCGTGGAGGCCTACGAGTGGCGCATCGTCAACCAGGACGGCAAGCTCGTCGTGCGCGCCGTGGTGGAGGCCCTGGTCCGTGGCGGCGGTCCCGGGCCGGACCCCGAGCCCGACGACACCCTCTCCGGCGCGCCGGTGCTGCTGTGAACCTCGAGTCCAAGCGCCTGCTGGTGACCGGCGCGCTGACCCATCGAAGCATCGCCTTCGCCGTGGCCGAGCAGGCGCAGCTGGCCGGCGCGGAGGTGCTGCTCACCGGGTTCGGCCGCGCCCGCCGGCTCACGGAGCGGGCCGCGCGGCGGCTGCCCGAGCCCCCCGACGTGCTCGAGCTGGACGTGAACAGCCCCGAGGACCTGGCCGCGCTGCGCACCGAGCTCGGCTCCCGCTGGGGCGGGCTCGACGGCGTGCTCCATGCGATCGCCTACGCACCCGACGACGCGCTCGGCGGCCGCTTCCTCGAGACCCCGGCGGAGAGCGCGGCGCAGGCCTTCACCACCAGCGCCTTCTCACTCAAGGGCCTGTCCGCCGGGCTGCTGCCGCTGCTGGAGGACGGGGGCAGCATCGTGGGACTCGACTTCGACGCGTCGCGAGCCTGGCCCGCATACGACTGGATGGGCGTCTCCAAGGCGGGGCTGGAGGCGGTCGCGCGCTACCTCGCGCGGGACCTCGGTCCGCGCGGAGTGCGGGTCAACCTCGTGTCCGCGGGCCCGATCGAGACCCCCGCCGCGGGCGGCATCCCCGGCTTCGAGGACCTCGCCGGGGAGTGGAGGAGCCGCGCCCCGCTCGGCTGGGACGTGAACGACGCCGAGGGCGTCGCCCAGGCGGTCTGCTTCCTCTTCTCCGACTGGTCGCGGCGGATCAGCGGAGAGATCCTCCACGTCGACGGTGGCTTTCACGCCATGGCGGCCGCCGCCTAGCGGCGGAAATCTCCGGAACGAGCGCGGAGAACCGGAACGGCCGGGCGCCAGACGTCCGAGGCTCCGGGTAGAAAGCACGTCGGGAGCAGGAGCATCCAACAGGGAGGCAGGGATGAAGCGTCGAGGCAGGAGCCGGCCCGTGGGGGCGATCGTTTTCGGGTGCGCGGTGTGCGCGCTCGCAGGAATGCCGTCCGCGGCGGCCGGGGCCGTTCCCGGCCAGGCGCTCGGTGAGCTGCAGCGCACGGTGGGCGACGCGGTGTCGCGGGCCCTGGAGCTGCCGAAGCAACCGGTTTCGCCCGCGACGCCCGCCCCGGCGCCGGCACCCGTTCCAAAGCCCGCAGCTCCCGCCCCCGCTCCCCCCGCCGCCAAACCCGGCCCTGCGGCCGCTCCGCAAGCGCCCTCTCAGCCGGTCAGGCAGACCGGCCGCGTGCGCGCGAGCAGCAGCCAGGTCACGGACTCGCCGGGTGAGGCGGCGCGGGAGCGCTCCGCGCCCGCGCCCGCCCGGGCCTCGGCCGCGCAGTCGGCCGATCCCACGGACGCGGCAGTGGCAACGGCGCGCCCGGTGCTCGCGACCGCCGCCGATCTCGGGGACGAGGACGACGGGGCGCTGCCGTTCACGGGGTTCGGGATGTTGCCGCTGGTTCTGGGGGCCATGCTCGCGCTGCTGGCGGGAATAGGCCTCCGGCGCGCCGTGCGTGGCTGACGCCCACCCCCGCCAGAAGCTCCTGAAGGGCGTACTCTGTACGTAGTAGTGCCCCACCGCCGGGTGTTTGCGCTCCCTGCATCCCTCTGTGGCCGGAACTCTGGGAGCCAGTTAGGTGCAGTACATGAGTGACCAGCCTCACCGCAAGCCCGACGGATCGGCTTGGAAGGCCCACATGGAGGAGCTCACCGCCCGCAACGACGCCGCACGCAAGGCGGGGCGCGCAGAACGCGCGGAGGTGGAGCTCAACAAGACCATCTCCCGGCGTGCCGATGAGCGGCATCAGACGGCCGAGCTCCGGCGACGGAGCGACACGCGCGGCGGATCCGCCAGCCTGAAGCCCAGCAAGAACTAGACCGCGGCGGCGCCCAGCGCCGCCGCCGCAAGTAGGGTCGCCGCCATGCGAGTGGCGCAGGTCACCCGCGGCCCGCTGTTCCCGGACGAGGGGCCGCGCGGCGCGCGACTGGCTCGCCGGGCCAGGGGAATCGGCATCGAGGCCGCCGCGTTCGTGGCGCTCACGTTGCTCTCCCCTGTGGTGCTCGCGGCCGCGGTGCTCGTGGACGCGGCGCTGTGGCTGGTCCGGCGCAAGCCGTGGATGGCCGTCCGGCTCGCTGCGATGGCCTGGTGGTTCCTGTTCGGCGAGCTGCGGGGGATCGCCGGCCTGGCCGGCATCTGGGTGGTCACCGGCGGTCCGCTCGGCGCCGGGTCCCTCAGGCGGCGGCGGATGGTGTACGACCTTCGCATCCACTGGTGCCGCAGCCATCTAGGCGGCGTGCGCGTCCTCTTCGGGCTGAAGTTCGAGGTGGAGGGCCTCGAGAAGGCCGGCCCCGGCCCCGTGCTCGTGCTCATCAGGCACGCGAGCATCATCGACAACGCGCTGCCCGACTCGGTGATCGGCCACGCGCACGGAATCGGGCTGCGCTTCGTGCTCAAGCGGGAGCTCGAGTCGATCCCGACGATCGACATCGGCGGGCGCTGGGTGCCCGCGAACTTCGTCCGCCGCGCCTCGGACGACGCGGCCGGCGAGGTGGCGCGGCTGCGGCGCCTCGCGCACGACCTGGGGGAGGGGGAGGGGATCCTGATCTACCCGGAGGGCACCCGGCACACCGACGAGAAGCTGGCGCGGGCGAAGGAGCTGATCGCGGAGCGACAGCCCGCGGTCGCCCCGCTGGCGAACCGGCTGCGCAACGTGCTCCCGCCCCGGCTCGGGGGGCCGATCGCCCTGCTGGAGGAGGCGCGCGGGGTGGACGTGGTGATGTGCGGCCACGTGGGCTTCGACGGCTTCGAGTACATCAGCGACATCTGGGGCGGCGGCCTGGTGGGCACGACGGTGCGGGTGCGCTTCTGGCGGTTCCCGGCCGCCGAGATCCCGGACACCGAGGAGGAGCGGATCGCGTGGCTCTACGACCGCTGGCAGATCCTCGACGACTGGGTCGGCGAGTCACGGCGAGCGCGCCCCGTCCTCTAACGAGCGCCACGGGGTGCGCCGCGGCAGCCACCGTGGTACTTCTGCCTTGTACCTGCCGTACTCCTCGCCGAACCGCCGCTCGAGGGCGGGCTCCTCGTGCAGGATGAAGAACACCCAGTTCACCAGGACGAAGACTCCGAGGAGGATGAGCAGCGCCCGCGAGCCGAACAGAACGGCCTCGCCAAGCAGGACCGCCGACACTCCGGTGATCATCGGGTTGCGTACGTGGGCGTAGGGCCCCGCCACGACCAGACGCCGAGTCGGGTCCCACGGCGCGAGCGTGCCCTTGCCGATCCGGGCGAGCAGCCGGGCCGTCCATGCCCACAGCGCGAGGCCGGCGCCGATGAAGGCCAGGCCGAGCAGCGAGAGGCCGGCCGTGGCGAGTGCACCCAGGCCCCAGCCGAAGTCGGGCCCGTCGCCGCTGGCGAGGATGATCGCGGGCGCGGCCACGGTCATGGTGCCCGGGAGCAACACGATCGCTCGGGCGTGGCGCCAGAGGCTCACCGCGCGACCGTACTGCGGCCTAGGCTGCCTCGACGTCGAGCGACATCACGCCGAGGGCTCCGCCGTCCTCCTCCGACAGCGCGAGCAGCGCCCGCTCGTCGAAGATCGCGTCGGCCGAGTTGGAGCTGTCCCGGCCGGAGTGCGAGGAGTAGGGGCTGCGCCGGTACACCTTCGCGCTGAAGTCGTCGTCGAAGTAGAGCTGCGTGGTGAGCACCGTCTCCCTGTCGACGTGCACCTTGGCGTGGATGTGCGGCGTGCGGCCGGGATACCAGCCGGGATAGATCGTCCTGAACTCGACGATGCCGTCCGCGTTGGTCGCCTGCGCGCCGCGCAGGAAGGGATCATCGTCGGTGGAGTACTCGCCCTGGGCGTCGCAGTGCCAGATGTCCACGATCGCATCGGCGAGCGGCTCGCAGTCGGAGTCGCGCACCCGCAGTGCGAGCCTCAGCGTGGCGCCGTTCCTGCCCGCTCGGATGTCGCTGCGGATCGAGTCGGCGTCGAAGTAGAAGGGGCCCTCGGTCTGCTCCGGCGTGAGCGAGCAGCTGGGCGCGTCGTCGAACAGCTCGGTCAGGCTCGCGCCCGTCTTCGGCTCGACGGTCGTGGTCCTGCCGTCCGAGGTCTCGACCTGAGTCTTTGCCGCGCCGCCGTCGTCGTCCCCGTTGCAGGCGGCGAGGAGGGCGCCGAGGCTCACGGCGCCCAGGCCCGCCAGCGCCTGCCTGCGATTCATCTCGCGAGTCATGCGGCGCAAGGTAGTCGTTCCTACGTTGATCCTGCGGGTCTCTTACACCTTTCCGACAAAGGCCCGCGAAGGTGCCCTGGCAGTCGGGCGCACCGCCCGGAAAGCAGGCTCACCGAAAGGGAAGAGGATGAACCAGAGAGGCAAGAAGCTCACAGCCGTGCTGGCCGGCGGCGTGGTCCTCGCGTCCGGTGCATATGGCATCGGAACGCAGGCCGGCGACGGGTCTGCCACGGCGGCGCGCTCCCAGCAGGACTCGGCCGCGCGCGGCGACCGCGACCATCCGTTCGGCCTGAGCGGGCTGGCGGACAGGCTCGGCGTGAGCGAGGACAAGCTCCAGGACGCCTTGGGCGACCTTCGCGGCGAGCTCAAGCCCGGTGCCAAGCGCCGCAGCGCGTTCGAAGCGGACCTGGCAAAGGAGCTCGGCGTCGAGACGTCCCAGGTGCGCGCCGCGTTCCGCAAGCTGCGCGCGAAGGAGCGCAAGGAGCACACGGCGCGCCGGGCCGAGTTCGTGAAGAAGCTCGCGGACAAGCTCGGCATCTCCGAGGAGAAGGTGAAGGACGCCTTCCCCGCGCCCTCGGCGCGCATGCGGTTCCGTGGCCCCGGCCCGGGCGGGCCCGGAGGCCCCGGCTTCCACCCCGGCGGGCCGGGCGGCCCGCCCGGTGGCCCCGGGTTCTGACCCGGGCAGCCGGCCGCCAAGCTGAACCCCCCGGGCCCCGGCCCGGGGGGTTCTTCCACGCCACAATGGGGCTAGTGGTCGCTCCTCCAACTTCGCGTCCGTTTGCCGGCTGCAAGTCTTCGCCTGGCAGCGTCCCCGCTCGCCGGAATAGCGTTGCTATTCCGGCTGCACGGCTCCTTGCCATGCTCGACTTTCGCTCGGCAAAGCGACCACGAACTTGTCGGAGAGACCACCCGTGAGGATCCTCGTCGTGGACGACGACCGCCCGCTGCGCGACGCCCTGCGGCGTGCGCTGACCCTCGGCGGCTACGAGGTGGTGGCAGCCGAGGGCGGGCAGGAGGGCCTGACCAAGGCCGTGACGCAGGTGCCCGACGCGGTGGTGCTCGACATCGGGATGCCCGACATCGACGGGCTCGAGGTGTGCCGCAGGCTGCGTGCGTCGGGCAACCGCGTGCCGGTGCTGATGCTCACCGCACGCGACGCCGTGGCGGATCGCATCGACGGCCTCGACGCAGGGGCCGACGACTACCTGGTGAAGCCCTTCGACGTGGGCGAGCTGAAGGCGCGCGTCCGGGCCCTGCTGCGCCGGGCAGGCGCTGACGGCGACCCGGACTCGCTCGCCTTCGAGGAGCTGACGCTGGAGAGCGCTCGCCACGGCGTGAGCGTGAACGGCACCTTCGTCGAGCTCACCCGCACCGAGTACCAGCTGCTCGAGCTGCTGATGCTGAACCCGCGGCGCGTGCTCCCCCACGCGACGATCTACGATCGCGTGTGGGGTTACGACTTCGGCCCGTCGTCCAACGCGCTGCGGGTGTACGTCGGGTACCTGCGGCGCAAGCTGGAGGAGGGCGGCGCCCGGCCGCTGATCCACACGGTGAGGGGCGTGGGCTACGCGCTGCGCGAGCCATGACGCTGCGGGCGCGGATCGCCGCCGTGGCGGGCGTTGCCGTGGCCGTGGCGATCCTGGCCACCGCGCTCTTCACCTACCTCGCCGTGCGCTCGTCGCTGCGGGGTGAGATCGACTCGGCCCTCGCCGACCGCGCCGACGACCTCAGCGACATGGGCCCCGGCGGCCTGCCAGGCGGTCCAGGACCCGGCGGCCCCGGCCCGCCGGGCCCGCTGACCGAGCGCCTGCGCCCGCCCTCGGACATCCCCTTCGGCGGCGCCCGGGGGTACACGCAGCTGGTCACGCCCACGGGCCGCGTGCTGCGGCCCCCCGGGACCTCAGTGGCGTTGCCCGTGTCGGATCGCGCGCGTGCAGCCGCCCGGAACGGCGGGGACCGCTTCTACGCGGACGTGACCGCGGATGGCACGCACGTGCGCGTACTCACGCAGCCGCTCCCTTCGGGGGGCGCCGTGCAGGTGGCGCGGCCGCTCGACGAGGTCGACGACCAGCTGAGCCGTCTGCTCATCGCGCTCGCGGTGCTCGGGGCAGTCGGGATCGCCCTCGGCGTGGCCCTCGGGGCGCTCGTGGCCCGCACCGCGCTGGTGCCCATCGCGCGGTTCACCAGCCGCACCGAGCAGCTGAGCAGCGAGCTCGACCTGTCCCAGCGGATGGACGTGGTGGGCGACGACGAGCTGGCCCGGCTGGCGCGTAGCTTCAACACGACCCTCGACGCACTCGAGCGCTCGGTGGAGGCCCAGCGGCTCCTGGTGGCCGACGCGAGCCACGAGCTGCGCACCCCGATCGCGAGCCTCAGGGCCAACATCCAGACCATGCAGGACGCCGAGCGCCTGCCCGCCGAGGACAGGGCGCGGATGCGCGCGGACATCGTCGCGGAGCTGGACGAGCTCACGGCGCTGGTGGGCGACGTGGTCGAGCTGGCGAGGGGCGCCAAGCCCGGAGAGGCCCAGGACGACGTCCGGCTCGACCGGCTCGTGGAGGACCTCGTGACCAGGGCGGAGCGTCGCGCCGCCGACGGGGTCGGCTTCCGGCTGACGGTGGAGCCGGCACTCATCAGGGGGGACGTCGAGCGGCTCAGCCGCGCGGTGTCGAACCTGCTCGGCAACGCGGTGAAGTGGAGCCCGCCGGACGGCCTCGTGGAGGTCGGCCTGGCGGATGGCGTGCTGACCGTCCGCGACCACGGGCCGGGCTTCGACGAGGACGACCTGCCGCACGTGTTCGAGCGCTTCTACCGCGCGGCGTCCGCGCGGCGGCTGTCGGGATCGGGCTTGGGGCTCGCGATCGTGCAGCAGGCGGCCGAGGCGCACGGCGGTTTCGTGGAGGCCGCGAACGCCCCGGAGGGCGGAGCCGTGCTGCGGGTGGGCTTCGGCCCTCTGCTGAGGATGCCCGACCTTGCCACCCCCGGCGAGCGGGTCTAGGGTCGCCCTAAATCATCAAAGGAGGACGACATGGCCGACAACGCGCTGTTCATCGGGTGGGGCGAGGTAGTGAGAGGACGCGAGCAGAAGGCCGTGGAGGTCTTCAACGAGTCGATCGAGTACTACGGCAAGCTCCAGCAGGACGGCAAGATCGAGGGCTTCGAGCCGTGGTTCCTCGCCGGGCACGGCGGCGACCTCGGCGGGTTCATCCTGGTGCGCGGGGCCCGGGAGCAGCTCGACGAGGTGCAGCGCAGCCCCGAGTTCGAGCGGCTCCAGACACGGGTCGCGATGATCGTCGACGGCAGCGGGACGGTGCCCGCCTATACGGGCGGAGAGCTGGGCCGGCTGATGGGCGAGTTCCAGGACGCCACGGGCGACCTCGGCGGGTAGGGCCCGCTTCAGCCGCTAGGCGAGCGCGGGCGCGGGCTCGGGCTCCGGCTCCGCGGCGCTGTTGCGCTTGTACATCACGCGCGCGAAGAAGCCCGCGGTGAAGAACATGAACGCGCTGTAGACCGCGGCCGGGATCCCGAGCACGGCGGCCACCGAGGTCCCGACGGCGATCGCCAGGGAGCTGTTGTGGACCCCCAGCTCCATGGCGATGGCGGTCGACTGGCGGTCGTTCAGGCGCGCGAGGCGGGCGACGCCGAAGGAGACGCTCATCGCCGCGACGTTGAGGGCCAGCGTGGCCGCCGCGAGCTCGGCGAAGTGGTCCGTGATCGTGTCGAACTCGCTTGCCACGGCGCCGGCCACGACGAGTACGAAGACCGCGAAGGTGACGCGCTTGACGCGCGGCTCGATCTCGGCCACGCGGACGGGTCTGCGCGCCCGCATCCACATTCCGAGCGCCAGCGGGACGATCGTGATCAGGAACACGCGCACCACGACGCCGGCCATGTTCACGTCGTCGGCCACCCGGGCGTCGAAGTGGTCGACCGCGAGGCCCAGGAACAGCGGCACGGTGATGAGCGCGGCCACGCTGCTCACCGCGGTCATCGTCACCGACAGCGCCACCTCGCCACCGGCCCAGCGGGTCAGCAGGTTCGCCATCGTGCCCCCGGGCGACGCGCCCAGGAGCACGAGCCCGACGGCGAACGCCGGGTCGAGGTCGAAGAGGGTCGCCACGGCGAAGGCCAGGAACGGCGAGATCAGCAGGAGGTTGGTGAGCCCGATGGCGACGCCCCGCGGCTGCCTCGCGACGCGCCTGAAGTCGTCGACCTTGAGCGTGAGCCCGAGGCTGAACATGATCGTGGCGACGGCGATCGGCAGCGCCACGGTGGCGAAGAGAGAGGCATCCTCCACGGCGGCAAGGCTACGGGCTTCGGGAGGGGTGGGCGCCGCTAATCATTTGCTAGGGTAATTAGTGAAGGTAATGACCGCATCGAGCACTGCCACACACGCCGACGTCGCCGCCCGCCTCCGGCTGGCCGTGACGCGCACGGCGCGGCGCCTCCGCCAGGAGGCGGGCAGCGACCTGAGCCCGTCTCTGGCGGCCGCGCTGGCCACGATCGAGCGTCACGGCCCGCTCACGCCGAGCGAGCTCGCGGATTGCGAGCGCATTCAGCGGCCGACCGCGACCCGGGTGGTCGCGCGGCTGGAGGCCGAGGGCCTCGTGGTGCGAGCGGACGACCCGAGCGACCGCCGGGTCACGCTCCTGAGCGCCACGTCCGCCGGCCGCGACCTGCTCCGGCGCCTGCGCACGCGCAAGAACGCATACCTCGCCCGCCGGCTGCGCGACATGCCGGCTGAGGATCTAGCCGCGCTCGAGCGCGCGGCCGACGTGCTCGAGCGCATGCTCGAGGACGGGCGCCCGTGACCGCCGCCCTGCGCCGCCCCTTCGCCTCCCTGAGCGTTCCCAACTACCGGCGCTACTTCGCCGGCCAGGTCGTATCCCTGAGCGGCAACTGGATGCAGATCGTGGCCGAGACCTGGCTGATCCTCGAGCTCACGAACAGCGGCCTGGCGGTGGGCGTGAACACGGCGCTGCAGTTCGCGCCCCTGCTCCTGTTCGGCGCCTTCGGCGGCCTGCTCGCGGACCGGTTCGACAAGCGCCGGCTCCTCATGGTCACCCAGGCGTTGATGGCGGTGCCCGCCCTGATGCTCTGGACACTCGCGGTCGGCGGCGTCGTGGAGCCCTGGATGGTCTTCGCGCTCGTGTTCGCGCGCGGCGCGGTCCTGGCCGTGGACAACCCCACCCGCCAGAGCTTCGTGATCGAGATGGTGGGGCCGGATCGCGTCGTGAACGCCGTGAGCCTGAACAGCGCCCTCGTGCACACGGCACGCATGGCGGGACCGGCCGTGGCCGGCGTCCTGATCGTGACCGGGGGGGTCGAGGCGTGCTTCCTGCTGAACGCGGCCACGTTCGCCGCGATGCTCGTCGCCCTCCGGCGCATGCAGCCCTCCGAGCTCGCGCGGCCGGCGCGCGCGCCGCGCCGGCCGGGCGCCCTGCGCGAGGCGCTCCGCTACGTGGCGGCCACCCCCGCGCTCGCGGTGCCGCTGGGCATGATGGCGCTGGTGGGGACACTGGCGTTCAACTTCCAGGTGCTGCTGCCGCTGTTCGCCAAGTTCTCGTTCCACGGCGGGCCCGGGGCGTACTCGGCGCTGGTGATCGCGATGGGCGCCGGCTCACTCGCCGGCGCGCTGGTGGCGGGGGCACGCGGCCGGGTGTCGGCGCGGCTGCTGATCGCCTCGAGCGCGGCCTTCGGCGGATTCACCCTGCTGGCCGCCCTGGCGCCGACGCTCCCGCTTGCAGCAGTCGCGCTCGCGCTCACGGGCGCCGCGAGCGTGACGTTCGCCTCGGGCGTCAACTCCACGCTCCAGCTCGCCGTCGAGCCCGCGATGCGAGGGCGCGTGATGGCGCTCTACTCGGTGGTGTTCCTCGGCTCGACCCCGATCGGCGGCCCGCTCGCCGGCTGGCTCGCCGAGGTCGCCGGCCCGCGTGCCGGCCTTGCCCTGGGCGCCACCGCGGCGATGACCGCGGCGATCGTGGCTTGGGCGCTGCTGCGCCGCGCCGAGCGGGAACGAACCGGCGCAACGCCGGTTCTCACCGTCTAGCCTCCTCTGCACGGGCCGCGGGTACACCCGCGGATGGGTACTTCGGGAGGTTTCATGTCGCTTCGTCGCAAGCTCTGCACCTCGCTGGCCGCTGCCGGCGCGATCCTGGCGCTCACCGCGTCGCCGTCTATGGCGATCGTGGGCGGGAACAACGCCGAGCCGGGCGAGTACAGCTCGGTCGCGTTGATCACATTCGGCGCGTTTCAGTGCACCGGCACGCTGATCTCTCCCGACACCGTGCTCAGCGCGGGCCATTGCGGCTCGGTCACCGGCGCTGCCGTGGCCTCGCCGGCTGCCTGGCCGGCCCAGCTCATCAACGTGAGCATCGGCGGGCGCCAGGTCGACGAGGGCGAGGACGTGCCCGTCAGGAGCGTCACCGTGAGCCCCGACTACCTGCTCACCGACGGCAACGACATCTCGATCCTCAAGCTCAGTCGCAACTCCACCAAGGCGCCGACCTCCGTGGCCGGCGCGGGCGAGCGCTCGATCTGGTCGGCCGGCACGCTCGCGACGATCGCGGGCTGGGGCGTGACCGAGGAGGGCGGCGACGCGCCGGACATCCTCCAGGAGGCCGAGGTGCCGATCACCACCGACGCCTACTGCGCGAACGCCTACAGCAACTTCGACGCGAGCACGATGGTCTGCGCCGGCTTCCCCGAGGGCGGCGTCGACACCTGCCAGGGCGACTCGGGCGGTCCGATGTTCGGCCGGACGAGCGGGGGCGCGCTGAGGGTCGTCGGCGCCACCAGCTTCGGCGAGGGCTGCGCGAGGCCGGGCAAGCCCGGCGTGTACGCCCGAGTGGGCGACGCCCCGCTGCGCACCTGGATCCAGTCGCAGGACGCCGACGGCGTCAGCTAGGGGTCGTCCCCCGGGCGCCCCTCAGGGCGCAGTCGGGCATTGAGGGGGGCGAATCTGGGTCGTTTGGGGCCTTTGGTCCCATATGCGACCAGAAAGCCCCAATCGTCGGGACTGGGTGACCTAGCGCGATCACTCGCTCAATCGCCGGGGGCCGCCTGCGGCCACTGCTTCGCGGCGTCTATGCGGTCGGCCACGCGGTGGTGAGCGCGGACGGCTGGTGCCAGGCCGCGCTGCTCGCTTGCGGGAGCGAGTCGGTGCTCAGCCACCGCACTGCCTGCGCCCGGTGGGGACTCCGGCGCGCCGGTCTCCTTCCTCTCTCGGTGATAGTCCCCGGCGACCGGGGCCGCAAGCACGACCACATCGAGACACGTCGGATGAAGCTGGACCGCGGGGACTGGGTGCTCTTCGACGGCCTGCGGGTGACCACGCCCGCGCGCACGATTGTGGACGTGGCGGGCG
This sequence comes from uncultured Thermoleophilaceae bacterium, assembly GCA_963722705.1. Classification (GTDB taxonomy): domain Bacteria; phylum Actinomycetota; class Thermoleophilia; order Solirubrobacterales; family Thermoleophilaceae; genus JAAYBF01. Next base: position 56,474 of record CAVRNY010000003.1, read on the forward strand.
AGTTGCAGGGGAAGGAGATGCGTCGCTTGGTCGAGCGCGCGCAGGACCTAAAGCGCTTCGACCCCACGCAGATCGAACAAGTGCTTGGGCGCAACCCGCCACGCCGGGGCAGCCGCCAAGTGCTCACCCTCATTGCCCTACTTCGGCCCGCCCCGGACGGTGCGAAGTCCTTCCTGGAGCGCCTGTTCCTCAAGCTCGTTCGCAAGGACAGGCTCCCCGTCCCCGAGGTGAACGCCATGATCGAGGACAGAGAGCGTGACTTCGTCTGGCGCGACTGCCGCGTGGTGATCGAGGTCGACGGCTACGCCCACCACTCTTCACGAGCGGCGATGCGTCGCGACAAGGCGCGCGACCGCGAGCTCACCGCCGCGCTGTGGCGCCCGGTGCGCTTCACCTACGAGGAGGTCGCCTTCGAGCCCGACGCCACCGCCGCCGAGCTGAGACGACTGCGCTCGGGCGCGCGGTCCATTGCCATAGGCTCCCGGTCATGAACAGAGCTTTCGTGATCGGCGTGGGGATGACCAAGTTCGAGAAGCCGGGGGCCCGGGATTGGGACTACCCGGACATGGCCAGGGAGGCGGGCACGAGGGCGCTCGAGGACGCCGGCGTCGCCTACGACGCCATCGAGCAGGCCTTCGTGGGCTACTGCTACGGCGACTCCACCTCGGGCCAGCGCGCCGTGTACGGGCTCGGGCTCACCGGCATCCCCGTGGTGAACGTGAACAACAACTGCTCCACGGGCTCCTCGGCGCTCTACATGGCGCGCCAGGCGATCAAGGGGGGCCTCGCCGACTGCGTGCTGGCGCTTGGCTTCGAGAAGATGGAGAAGGGCTCGCTCGGGGTGAAGTACACCGACCGGACCAACCCGATCGACAAGCACGCCGAGGCGATGTTCAAGGTGCGCGAGCCGGAGGCGTCGCCGCCGGCTCCGCAGATGTTCGGCAACGCCGGGCGCGAGCACATGGACCGCTACGGCTCGAACCCGGACCACTACGCGTGGATCGGGTGGAAGAACCACAAGCACTCGGTGAACAACCCCTACGCGCAGTTCCAGGACGAGTACTCGCTCCAGGAGATCAAGGACGCGAAGGTGATCCATGAGCCGCTCACCAAGCTGCAGTGCTCGCCGACCTCGGACGGCTCCGGCGCGGTGGTCGTGGCCAGCGAGCGGTTCGTGGACGAGCACGGGCTGTGGGACCAGGCGATCGAGATCGCCGGCCAGGCGATGGTCACCGACATGCCCTCCACGTTCGCCGACGGCAATGCGATCAAGGTGGTGGGCTACGACATGTCCAAGGGCGCGGCCGACCGCGCCTACGAGGAGGCGGGCGTCTCGGCGGAGGACGTGGACGTGGTGGAGCTGCACGACTGCTTCTCCGCCAACGAGCTGATCACCTACGAGGCGCTCGGGCTCGCGGAGGAGGGCCACGGGCACGAGCTCGTGGACGCCGAGGACACGACCTACGGCGGCAAGTGGGTCGTGAACCCCTCCGGCGGCCTGATCTCCAAGGGGCACCCGCTCGGCGCCACCGGCCTCGCCCAGTGCTCCGAGCTCACCTGGCAGCTGCGCGGCCAGGCCGACAAGCGCCAGGTGGAGGGCGCGAAGGTGGGGCTCCAGCACAACATCGGCCTCGGCGGCGCCGCCGTGGTCACGGTGTACCGGCCGCCTGCCTAGGCGCCCGGCGCTCGGTACTGGATCTGCTCGGCCTTGCGCAGGGCATCCATGGTCTCGTCGACGGTCAGGAGGACCGTCGTTTCGAGCGAGCTGAGAGCACCGCCCCCGCTGATCGCCAGCGCAACCGCGGACATGGACACGTTGTCGGGGGCCTCCCAGAGGGTGTAGCCGTCGTGCGCGCCGAATGCGTACCAGAAGCCATGCAGCCTCCCGCCGACCGACTCGATGTACGACTCGGCGGCCTTTCGGCGGTCCTCCGGGTTGCCGATCAGCTTGGCCCAGGTCTCCGGCGTGTAGCTGAACCTCGATAGATAGAGCGGCATCGTTCTCCCTCCTAGTTGCCGAAGCGCCGGACGTCGGCGCTCGGGATCGCGTTCGCGCGGGCGATGCGGCCGAACAGCCGGGCGCTGCCCCGGGCGCGCCTGCGCAGGGTCCGCGGGTCATATGAGTAGAGGCCGAACCGCGGCACGTAGCCGGCGGACCACTCGAGGTTGTCCACGAGCGACCACTGCAGGTAGCCGCGCACGTCCGCGACGCGGTCGCGCATCGCGCGTCGCAGCGCGACCAGGTGGCGCACGAGGTACTCCGGGCGCTGATTGTCGTCGCGGTCGGCGATCCCGTTCTCGGTGATGTACACGGGCAGGCGGTAGCGGCCGGCCGTCTGCAGCACCTGCCGCAGCCCCGCGGGGAAGATCTCCGAGCCGAACTCGCTGCAGCTGGTGGGGCACGGAGGCAGCGACGGCATCTCCGGCGTGCGGTACGAGGTGCTCGGCAGGAAGTCGAGGATGGGGATGGAGGTCGAGAGCGGCGCGTCCAGGCCCGTCACGCGGCCGCGGAAGTAGTAGTTCACGCCCACGAAGTCGGCCTTGCGGCCGTGGCGCCTTCGCTCGCCGCGCTCGAGCCGGCCGTCGGCGTCGGAGTCCACGTTCCCGCGCAGCGCGGCGTTGAGGAACAGCCGGTTGAAGAGGTAGTCGGCATGCCCGGTCGCGGTCACGTCCTTGGGCTTGGCGGGATCCGCGGGCGTGAACGCCACGAGGTTCTGCACCAGCCCGACCCGCGCCCGGCGGCGGTCGCCGTCCGCGTCGCGCCGGTCCCAGCGCTTCACCGCGTCGTAGGCGGCGGTGTTCCCCCGCTCCATGTTCCTCACCGCCGTGATCGCCCCGCGGAAGGTGAAGGCGCCCGGCGGGAAGTTGCCGGCGAGCACGCCGGGGACGTTCACGTAGCCGTTCGTGGCCACGACCAGCGGCTCGTTGATCGGCGTCCAGTTGTCAGCCAGGCCGCCCAGCTTCCACGCCAGATACGCGGCGTACTTGCCGAACTCCGTGGCGGTCGAGCGATCGAGCCATCCGCCGCGGAACCCGCGCGGCAGCGCGGCGTCGGGACCGACGCCCGCCAGCGCGCTGCGCGCGGCGACGGGGTCGTGGAGCCACGTGGGCAGGGAGAAGTGGTTGAGGGTCACGAACGCGGTCATGCCGCGCCGGCGGATGCCCCGCAGGACGGCGGCGTAGTGGCGCAGCGCGGGCTTGCTCGCGCGCCGGTCGAGGCGGCGGAGGTCTGCTCGGTCGATCCGCCGGCCGACCCGGATGGACGCGGTCGAGCGGGGGAAGATGCGGCTCCACTCGATCGACATCCGGTAGGCGTTCGAATGCAGGGAGCGCCGCGCGAGGTCGAGGTCGCGCCTGAACACCGACCAGTGCCCGGGGCCGCGCTCGGGCAGGTCGCCGGTCACGCGCTGCTTGTCGATGTTGTCTCGATCGTGGGTCCAGACCCACCAGTCCGAGCGCCGGTCGGCGTTCACCCGCGGGCCGCCCGCCTCGGTCTGGAAGGCGCTGTTCGCGGTGCCCCACAGGAAGCCCTTCGGGAAGCTCACCGCCGCGCCCGCCTGAGCCGGAGCGGCGAGGGCGAGGCAGATCACGAGCGGTGCGAGCCGGAGGCGCAAGCGAAGCGAGTCTATGCGCGCGCTCCGGCGTGTGCGCGAGGTTGCGGTCCGGGGGAGTGGGTAGCCCCACGCGGACCCGTCAACCAGGGAGGGGAGACACACATGGCGAAGACCGACAAGAGCCTCTACCGCAGCCTCCGCACCCGCGGAGTGCGCAAGAGCTTTGCCCAGGCGGTGGCCGACGCCTCCGGCCGCGCCGACAAGGGCGGCAAGAAGGGCACGAAGGCGCTCAAGGGTGCGGCGAAGGACCTTCGGTCGGTGGTTGCCGACCTCGAGGACCGCGCCAAGGGCGGACCCGCCAAGCGGCGCAAGGCCGCCTCGGCCAAGGCGGCGCGCACGCGCAGGCGGAAGGCCGCCCAGAGGCGCGCCTCCGCGCGCAAGGGCGCGAAGACACGCAGCAAGTCCCGCTAGTTAGGGTGCTCGGCGGATGAGCTCCGTCGAGACTCCCCCCGTGCTCTGGCAGCCCTCCCAGGAGTTCGCCGGCCGCACCGTCATGGCGCGCTACATGCGCTGGCTGGCCGACGAGCGCGGGGTGAAGGCCGAGGAGTACGGCGCGCTGTGGCGCTGGTCGGTGGAGGACCTCGAGGGGTTCTGGGCCTCGATCTGGGACTTCTTCGACGTGCGCGCCGAGACGGCGGGCCACGGGGTGCTCGGCGCGCGCGAGATGCCTGGGGCCGAGTGGTTCCCGGGGGCGGTCCTCTCGTACGCGGAGCACATCTTCCGCGGCAAGGACGACTCCGCCGTTGCCATCCACCACGCCTCCGAGCTGCGCGATCTCGACACGATGACCTGGGGCGAGCTCCGCGAGATGACCGCGGGGGTGGCGGCCGGCCTGCGCTCGCTCGGAGTAGGCCCGGGGGATCGGGTCGCGGCCTACATGCCGAACATGCCGGAGACGATCGCCGCCTTCCTCGCCTGCGCCTCGATCGGCGCGGTGTGGTCGAGCTGCTCGCCCGACTTCGGCGCGCGCTCGGTCGTGGACCGGTTCGCCCAGATCGAGCCCAAGGTCCTGCTGGCGGTCGACGGCTACCGCTACAACGGCCGCGACTTCGACCGCCGCGAGGTGGTCGAGGCGATCGCCGGCGAGATCGGCGGAGGGGTGCAGGTCGTGACCGTCGGGTACCTCGACGGCGGCGGCTGGCCCGACCGGTTCCAGGCCTCGGGCGCCGACCTGGAGTTCGAGCGGCTGCCCTTCGAGCACCCGCTGTGGGTGCTCTACTCCTCTGGCACGACCGGACTGCCGAAGGCGATCGTGCACTCGCAGGGCGGGATCCTCCTCGAGCACCTCAAGAAGCTGAACCTGCACGTGGACGCCCAGGCCGGCGACCGCGTGTTCTGGTTCACCACCACCGGCTGGATGATGTGGAACTTCCTCGTCGGCGTGCTGCTCACGCCCGCCGAGATCGTGCTCTACGACGGCAGTCCCGGCCACCCCGACCTCGGCGTCCTGTGGGACATCGCCGAGCAGACGGAGATGACGTGCTTCGGCACGTCCGCGGCGTACATCGCCACCTGCATGAAGGGGGGAGTCGAGCCCGGAGCGGGCCGCGACCTGAGCGCGCTGCGGTCCGTGGGCTCGACCGGATCGCCGCTCTCGCCCGAGGGCTTCCAGTGGGTGTACGACCACGTGGGGGAGGACACCTGGCTCTTCTCGACCTCGGGCGGCACCGACGTGTGCACCGCCTTCGTGGGCGGCTGCCCGCTGCTGCCGGTGCACCTCGGCGAGCTGCAGGCGCGCGCGCTCGGGGCCAAGGTCGAGTCCTTCGACGAGCAGGGCAACTCCGTGACCGGCCAGGTGGGCGAGCTGGTGATCACCGAGCCGATGCCCTCGATGCCGGTCTACTTCTGGAACGACCCCGACGGCGAGCGGCTGCGAGAGAGCTACTTCGCGATGTACCCCGGCGTGTGGCGCCACGGAGACTGGATCGAGATCACCGAGCGGGGCACGTCGATCATCTACGGCCGCTCCGACTCCACCATCAACCGCGGCGGAATCCGGATGGGCACGAGCGAGATCTACCGCGCGGTGCTCGGCATCGACGAGATCGTGGACGCCCTGGTCGTGGACGTGCCGCGCGAGGGCGAGGAGAGCTGGATGCCCCTCTTCGTGGTGCTCCGCGAGGGCGTGGAGCTGGACGACCCGCTCACGAAGGAGCTCGCGCGGCGCATCCGCGAGGAGTGCTCGCCGCGCCACGTGCCCAACGACGTGTTCGCGATCGCCGAGGTGCCGCGCACGCTGTCGGGCAAGGTGCTCGAGGTGCCGGTGAAGCGGATCCTCACGGGCACCCCGCCGGAGAAGGCCGCGAGCCGCGACTCGCTGCAAAATCCCGCCGCCCTCGACTGGTTCGTGGAGCTGGCGGCCCAGCGCGGATAGGCTGACCGCGCCGGCACTCATGGTCGACCTGGTCATCGACATCGAGAACACCCCGGGAGCGCTGGCTCAGGTCGCGGCGGCCGTCAGCGACGCCGGCGTGAACATCGCTGCCGCCACCTGCCTCGGGCCGAGCGACCGGGCCGAGCTCCACATACTCGTCCCGCACGCCGAGGCCGCAAGGCACGTACTGGCGATCTCCCATGTCGCGGTCACCCGCGAGCGCGAGGTGGTCGTGGTCGATGTCGAGGATCGCCCCGGCGTGCTCGCGGACCTGACTCGCAGGATCGCGCGGGCCGGGGTCAACCTCGATCTCGTATTCATCGCCACGCGAAACCGCGTGGTCTTCGGGGCGCCGGACCTCGATGCCCTGCGGGCCGCGCTGGATGCCACGAGCTGACGCCGTTCCGCCAGGGAGCTACGCGGTCCAGCCGAGCCGCGTCCCGCGCCCCAGCCGCGAGCCCGGAAGGCGCACGAAGCGGCGGCCGGTGCGCCGCTCCTCGCGCGCCACGAGCGGTGCCATCAGGCCCGCCTGCATCAGGCCGACGAGAGCGCAGCCGCCGGTCACGCGCAGCCCCGCGTCCCACATGCCGGTCGGCACCGCCACCGCGAGCGTCAGGCCGGCGGTGATCGCCGGGAGCTGCCACAGCGGCGTGGGGTCGCCGCTCACCTCGCGACCGTCGGCGGGCTCCGCCGCGGCTGTCCACTTCCTCGCGGACCTCGGGCCGAGCCAGGCGCACAGCCCTGCGACCACCGCGAGCTGGCCGATCGTGTTCCACGGGCCGTCCTGAGAGCCGTCGACGAACGCGAGCAGCGCGACGGAGCCGATCGCCCCCGAGCCGGCGAGCACGGCGCCCTCGAGCGCGAGCCGTTCGCGGTAGCTGGGCGCCTGCACGCCGGTCAGCCTCCCAGGAACCGCCGCATCGCGGCGTGAGTGGCCCGTGGGGCCTCCACCTGCGGGACGTGGCCGCACGGCAGCACGAGGTGCTTCGCGCCTGGCAGCGATGCCTCCACGTGACGGCGGAAGCCCACGGGCACGAGGCCGTCGTGCTCACCCCACACGAACAGGCAGTCGCGCTCGAGCGCCGACAGGCGCGTCCAAAAGCCCTTCTCGCCGTCGGGCTCGTCCAGGTAGATGTTGCGCGCGGCCGCGTAGAAAGCCGCCCGGCCCCGCGGGGTGAGGTACGAGCGCAGGAACTCGTCGACCCCCGCGGCCGCCCAGCCGTCGGTCGCGCCCGGCACCAGGCTCCGCACGATCCGCTCCACGACGGGCCGGGGGGTCACCTGCAGCAGCCCGAGCTCGGGGCGAAGCAGGCGCAGGGCGCCCGCCCACCTGCGATCGCGCAGCCAGGCCACCGCGGGGCACAGGAGCACGACCCGCTCGACGCGGTCCGGGTGATTCATCCCGGCCTCGAGCGCCACGCGGCCGCCCATGCTGTTCCCCACCAGGTGCGCGCGCTCGATGCCCAGCTTGTCCATCGCCGCGACCACGGAGCGGGCCATCCAGCGGGCGTCGTAGGGGGCGGCGATCGGCTTGGCCGACTCGCCGAACCCCGGCAGGTCCAGCGCGATCACCCGGTGCGAGCTCGCGAGGTCGGCGATCGTCGGGAGGAACGAGGCCTTCGTGCCACCGAGTCCGTGAAGCGCGATCAGCGGCGGTCCCGTCCCGGCCTCGATATAGGAGATGTCGCCGATCCGCGTGCGCACGGCATCGAAGCGCAGCCGGCCGGGCTCCGTCGACGGAGCTGGTCGCCGCCAGCAGCCCCACGCCGAGGTGCAGGTTCTGCCGCACGCGCAGCCTGCCCTGCTGGTAGGCGGTCATGCCCCCGCGCACGTCGCGCGCGATCCGCCGCCACGTGGCGGCATCGGCGGTCAGGAGGGAGTCGGGCTCGCCCGCGGCGGGCCCGAGCGAGGCGGTGTCTCCCTCGATCACCGCGTCCCATTCCCGCTCGCCCTCCACGGCGAGACGGATCCGGGCCGAGCGGTCCGGCGAGTGGAACACGGAGGGCTCGAAGCGCTCGAGCAGCTCCTCGAGGAATGCCGGCGGGGCGCCCGTGGCGGTGGGCGTCATGTGGCGGCGTCGGCCTTCCCCCGTCGCGCCAGCTTGACCCGCGCGCCCTTGTCGAGCTCCACCTTGCGCAGGCGCACCGTCTCGGGCGTGACCTCCACGCACTCGTCCTCGCGCAGGAACTCGAGCGCCTGGTCGAGCGACAGCCGGCGCGCGGGCACCAGGCGCACCAGCACATCGGCGGTGGACGAGCGGATGTTCGTCAGGTGCTTCTCCTTGACCGCGTTCACGTCGAGGTCCTCGGGCTTGGCATTCTCGCCCACGATCATCCCCTCGTAGACCTCCTCGCCGGGGCCCACGAACAGCGTGCCCCGCTCCTGCAGCCCGAACAGCGCGAACGAGGCGGTCTCTCCCCGGCGGTCGGCCACGAGCGCCCCGGACGGGCGCGTGCGCACCTCGCCTGCCCACGGCTCCCAGCGGTCGAACACGTGGTGCAGGATGCCCGTGCCGCGGGTCTCGGTAACGAAGTCGGTGCGGAACCCGATCAACCCGCGGGCGGGGACGAGGTAGTCCATCCGCACCCAGCCCGTGCCGTGGTTCACCATCTGCTCGAGCCGCCCCTTTCGCAGCGCGAGCAGCTGGGTCACCACCCCCACGTAGTCCTCGGGCACGTCGATCGTCAGCCGCTCGACCGGCTCGTGGATCTTTCCGTCGATCTCGCGGGTAAGCACCTGGGGCTGGCCGACGGTCAGCTCGAAGCCCTCGCGGCGCATCAGCTCCACGAGCACCGCGAGCTGGAGCTCGCCGCGGCCCTGCACCTCCCAGGAGTCCGGTCGTTCGGTGTCGAGCACGCGGATGGAGACGTTTCCCACCAGCTCCTGGTCGAGCCGGGCGCGCACCTGGCGCGCGGTCAGCTTCGAGCCGCCCTGGCCCGCCAGGGGAGACGTGTTGATCCCGACCACGACGGACAGCGACGGCTCGTCCACCGTGATCACCGGCAGCGGCCGCGGGTCGTCCGGGTCCGCCAGCGTCTCGCCGATCGTCACCTCGGCGAGGCCCGCGATCGCGATGATCTCTCCCGGCCCCGCCTCCCCGGCGTCCACACGGTCGAGCGCCTCGGTCACGTACAGCTCGCTCACCTCCGCGCGCTCGATCCTGCCGTCTGCCCGGCACCAGGCGATCGCCTGCCCTCTGCGCACCGTCCCGTGGCGCACGCGGCACAGCGCCAGCCGACCCACGTACGGAGAGGCGTCGAGGTTCGTGACCTGCGCCTGCAGCGGATGCTCGGGATCGAACTCGGGGGCCGGGATTCGCTCGAGCAACAGGTCCATCAGCGGGCCGAGGTCCTCGCCCTCGGCACCCTCCTCGAGCGAGGCCCATCCCGCCCTGGCGTTGGTGTAGACGATCGGGAACTCGATCTGCTCCTCGTCCGCGTCGAGGTCGAGGAACAGCTCGTAGATCTCGTTGACCACGGCTCCGATACGGGCGTCCGGGCGGTCCACCTTGTTCACCACGAGGATCACCGGAAGCCGCGCCTCGAGCGCCTTGCGCAGCACGAAGCGCGTCTGGGGCAGCGGCCCCTCGGAGGCGTCCACCAGCAGCAGCACGCCGTCCACCATCGTCAGGCCGCGCTCCACCTCGCCGCCGAAGTCCGCGTGCCCCGGCGTGTCGATGATGTTGAACTTCGCGTCGCGGTAGCGGACGGCGGTGTTCTTGGCGAGGATCGTGATGCCCTTCTCGCGCTCGAGGTCCATCGAGTCCATCACGCGGTCGGCCACGTCCTGATTCGCCCGAAACGCGCCCGACTGCCACAGCATCGCATCCACGAGCGTGGTCTTGCCATGGTCGACGTGGGCCACGATGGCGACGTTGCGGAGGTCCTCTCGGCGGGCCATGCGAGGCCGACGATGGTACGGGGCGGGCGGGTTAGGCTGCCGCCGTGCGCGCAATGGACCGGCGGAGGGGCCTGTGGGTGCTCGGCGTGCTCGCGCTGGTGATCGGCGGCGTGCTGCTCTCGATCGACGGGCGGATGTGGGACGAGGGCGGCCCCGGCATCGTCGGCTTCGAGCTGGCGGCCTCCGAGGAGCGGGCGCAGGACATCCTGATCGAGTGGGGCGAGGACGGGCGCGATGCCGCGCGCCTGTCGCTGTGGCTCGACTTCGCGTACCTCGCGACCTACGGCGCCTTCTGGGTGCTGGCCACGTTGGCCACCCGCGATCTCGCGAGCCGCCGCGGCTGGCGGCGGCTGACGCGGCTGGGCCCGGCGGCGGTGGCCCTGGCCGTCGCGGCGCCGGTTCTCGACGCGGCCGAGAACACGTGCCTGCTGCTGGTCCTCGGAGGGAGCGGCGGAGCCGCGCTGCCGGCGCTCGCCACCGTGTTCGCCTCCGGCAAGTTCGCCGCCCTGACGTTCGCGATCGGCTACGTGGTCGCCGGGCTGCTCACGCGCGCCCCGAGACGGCGGGTGGTGGCCGGCGCGGCCGTGCTGGGCCTGGCGGTGGTCGCGTTCCTCGCGGTCAACGCCTGGGTGCTGCATCGCGACACCGAGCCCGCCCGGGCGCAGGGCGGCCGGGTCCTGGCGTTGCCGGGCGGAGACATCCACGTGCGCGTGGACGGCCCCCGCCGCGCCCCGCCGCTGGTGCTCATCCACGGCTTCGCCAGCTCCGTGCGCTGGTGGGACCGGGTGGTGGACGCGCTCGCCGAGCGCCATCGCGTGATCCGGGTGGACCTGCTCGGCCATGGCGCTTCCGAGAAGCCGAGCGAGGACTACTCGATGGAGAGCCAGGCCGATCTGGTGGCGGGCGTCATGGACAGGCTCGGGGTGGAGCGGGCGGCGGTCGTGGGCCATTCGATGGGCGGGCTCGTGGCGACCGCGCTGGTGGAGCGCCACCGCGCGCGGGTCGCGCGACTGATGACGATCGGGACGCCGAACGACAACGAGGGGCACAACCCGGGCCTCGGCCGGCGCCTCGCGTTCACGCCGGTGATAGGTCCCGCGGTGAAGACGCTCGCCCCGCGCAGGATGGTGCGGGCCGAGCTCGAGCGGGCCTTCGAGCCGGCCGTGGACGTGCCGCCGGAGCTCGTCGACGACCTCGAGGGGATGACCTTCAGCGCGTTCCGCGACTCGGGCGTCGAGTCCGCCGACTATCGCGACGAGCGCACGGTCGCCGAGCGGCTGGCCTCGGAGGACGTGGCGCTCACCGTCGTGTTCGGCAGCCGCGACAGCGTGGTCGACCCGGACGCCGCCGAGGAGTTCCGCGGCCGCCCCCGGACGCGGATCGTGCTCCTCGGAGGCCTGGGGCACACGCCCCAGATTGAGGCCCCTGGCCGCACCGCGCCGCTGATCCTCGGGTTCGCGGGCTAAGCTCGTCTGCTTGGCCCATTTCCCTGAATCGAGCTCCGACCAGCCATCCACCGGCGAGGTCTGGCTGCGCGAGGCGGGCACGCGCGACGCCGAGCTGGTGTTCGCGTTCCCGATCGACAAGGAGCTGAACGACGCGATCAGGCAGCTGCCCGGCCGCTGGTTCGACTGGCATCGCAAGCACTGGCGGGTACCGGCCGATCCCCGCAACGGCCCGGCCGTCACGTCGATCCTCGCCCGCTTTCCGCAGCTGGTGCCGAGGGAGGACGTGCTCGCCTGGCTGAGCGACTCGGGCAGGTGGCGCGGGCTCGTCTCCCTCACCGCGCGCGACGGCCAGGGCTTCTTCGTGATCCGGACGATGTCGGGCGAGCGTCCCGATTCGCTCGAGGGCGCGCGTCGCACCGAGGGCGGCCTCGATCTGCTGCCGCTGGACGCGGACGGCGCCGAGCGGCTGCGTGAGGCGAAGGGCGCCCAGCTCGACGACCTCGCGCGCGAGGCGGTCGAGGAGATCCGCGGGGGCGGGAGCCCGGTACCGGCCACGCTCGACCTCGAGCTCGACGACCAGAACGAGCCCCAGCTCGCCCTCATCCCGGGCTGGGACCTGACCTCGACGGACGCCTTCCGCAAGCTGCCGGAGGCGCGCCCCTTCGAGCGCTCCGGGCGGTTCTTCGACCGCGGCCGCTCGTGGAAGTTCGCCGTGCCCGCCGACCCCTCTCTGGCCGAGGCCGTCGAGGCGTTCGCCGGCGCGCATCCCTCCGTTGCGGTCGAGCCCTCGGCGCGGGCGCAGCTGGAGGAGATGCTGGCCGAGCACGCCCGGGCGTCGGCCACGGTGGCGCTCTCCCACGCGGAGGACGCCGAGCTCGAAGACGTGGAGCTGGGCGGCGAGCTGCACCCCTTCCAGCGGGCCGGGGTGCGCTACGCGCTCGAGCGGCGGCGGACCTTCATCGCCGACGAGCAGGGCCTCGGCAAGACGGTCCAGGCCCTCGCCACCCTCGAGGTCGACGGGGCCTTCCCGGCCGTTGTGGTCTGCCCCGCGTCGATGAAGCTCACCTGGGAGCGGGAGGCCCACATCTGGCTGCCCGGGCGCAGCGTGGCGCTGCTCGAGGGCCGCGGCGAGGAGCCGTGGCCGGAGAAGGCCCGCGAGGCGGAGATCCTGGTGCTCAACTACGACATCCTCGACGCCCACGCCGGCCGGCTGGCCGCGCGCGCTCCGAGGGCGCTCGTGCTCGACGAGTCGCACTACGTGAAGAACGCGCGCGCGCAGCGGACCAAGGCGGCGCAGGAGCTGGCCGGCCTGCTGCCCGACGGCGCCCTGCGCCTCGCCCTGACCGGCACCCCCATTCTCAACCGGCCCGAGGAGCTCGTCTCCCAGCTGAGGGTGCTCGGCAGGTTGAAGGAGTTCGGCAGCGGCGCCCGCCTCGCCCGCCGGTTCAGGAACGCCGGCAGCGACGACCGCCTGCACTGGAACCTGCGCGCGCACTGCTATGTGAGGCGCACCAAGCAACAGGTGCTTCCACAGCTCCCGGCCAAGCGCCAGGACACCGTCCCCGTGCTGCTCTCCAACGAGGCGGACTACCGCCTGGCGGAGAAGGACGTGGTGGCCTGGCTCCAGACGCTGCCGCTCGACCTGCGCACGATCGACGCCAAGGTGGCCGCGGCGCTGCGGGCCGAGCAGCTGGTGCGGCTCAACCAGCTGCGGCAGCTCGCGGCCCAGGGAAAGCTGCCCACGGCCCTCGCCTGGATCGCCGACTTCCTGGAATCGGGCGAGCCGCTCGTGGTCTTCGCCGAGCACGTGGCCATCCAGAAGGCGCTGGTCGAGCGCTTCCCCGGCTCCGTGCACATCCTGGGCGCCGACTCGCAGCGCCGCCGCCAGGACGCGGTGGACGCCTTCCAGCGCGAGGACGGGCCGCAGCTCATCGTGTGCTCGATGAGGGCGGCGTCGCAGGGGATCACCCTCACGCGCGCGTCCAACGTGGCCTTCCTCGAGCTCGACTGGACGCCAGCGCGCCACGACCAGGCGGAGGATCGCCTGCACCGCATCGGCCAGGACAGCGCGGTGACCGCCTGGTACCTCCTGGCGCCCGAGACGATCGACGAGACGATGGCGACGCTCCTGGAGCGCAAGCGCACCGTGATCGACGCGGTCACCGAGGGCGACGTGCGCGAGGACGGCCCGCTCGTGGACCAGGTGGTGCGCGAGCTGCGCAAACGCCCCTTCCGACACCTGCGCGTGGTGGCCTGAGGTGCGCGAGCTGCTCCCGGGGCTCCATCACTGGACGGCCCATCACCCCAACATCGGGCAGGAGGTGAGCAGCTACTACGTCGAGCCCGCCGCCACGCTGCTCGACCCGATGGTGCCGGAGCAGGGCATGTCGGCGTTCGACGGGCTCCCCCGCCCCGAGAGGGTGGTCCTCACCTGCCGCCACCACGTCCGCGAGTACAAGCGGTTCGTGGAGGCGTTCGGCTGCTCGGTGCACGTGAGCGAGGCCGGCATGCACGAGTTCCAGGGGGATCCCGCGGTGCAGCCCTACTCGGCCGGCGACACGCTCGCCCCGGGGATCGTCGTCCGGGCGGGGATGCCGATCGCGCCGGACGACATGGTGCTCCACATAGACCTCGACGCCGGCGTTCTGGCGTTCGCGGACTCGCTCATCCGGGTCGGCGGCGAGCTCGGCCTCGTGCCCGACAGCCTGCTCGGGCGACGATCCTGAGCAGGTCAGGCGAGACATCGACGAGGCGCTCGAGGGCCTGCTGGTCACGAGCGGTTCGACCACCTGCTGTTCGCGCATGGCGACCCGCTGGTGGGTGGCGGCCATGCCGCCCTCGACGGACTTCGTAGTCGCCGAACCCAGCCCTGAGACGGGCGACTGACGACTGACGACTGCTACCCTCCTCTGCGTCGGTTGCCCTTCTCGGCCCCGAGAGGTTCCGTTCCTAGCTGCGCTCAGAAGCGCGTCCGGGGTCGCTGGATCTCCCCGACGCACTCAAGGAGTCGCAGTTCTATGTCCAAGCAGTCCTTCGCCGATCTCGGCGTGTCCAAAACCGTCGTGCGCGCACTCGCCGCACGCGGCTATCCACGACCCCTTCGCGGTCCAGAAGCTCGTGATCGCGGACATCCTCGGCGGGCCACGACGTGCTCGCCCAATCGCCCACCGGCAGCGGCAAGACGCTGGCCTTCGGCGTGCCGATCGCCGACCTGATCGACGCCCGAGTCGCGCCGCCCGGCCGGCGCTGATGCTGGCCCCGACGCGCGAGCTGGCGAGCCAGATCGTCGACGAGCTGCAGGCGGTCGCGAACGCCAGCGCGCTCTCCGTCGCCGCCGTCTACGGCGGCGTCGGCCTCCACGCCCAGGCCAAGCGGGCCGCGCGCGCCCACATCGTGGTGGCCACCCCCGGCCGCCTCGAGGACCTGCTCCAGCGCGGCGACATCACGCTGAAGCACGTGCAGGATACTCGTGCTCGACGAGGCCGACCGCATGCTCGACATGGGCTTCAAGCCCGCCGTCGACCGGATCGTGGCCAAGGTGCCCGCCGGGCGCCAGACGCTGTTCTTCTCCGCGACGCTCGAGGGCGCCGTCGGGAAGGTCGCCAAGGCGTACACGCACGACGCCCGCCGCCACGTGCACAAGCCCGCGCCCGAGCGCAAGGCCGACGTCGAGCACCGCTTCGTCCACCTCTCCCACGACGCCAAGCTGGACGCGCCTGGTCCGCGAGCTGGGCAACGACGACCGCGGCCGCACGCTGGTCTTCGTGCGCACCAAGCGCGGTGCCGACCGGCTCGTGAAGCGGCTGAAGGCCCACGACGTGACCGCCGTTGCCATGCACGGCAACAAGTCGCAGTCGCAGCGCCAGAAGGCACTCGCGAGCTTCGAGTCCGGCCGCGTGGACACGCTCGTCGCCACTGACGTCGCGGCGCGCGGGATCGACGTTGCCGACGTGACCCACGTGATCAACTTCGACGCCCCGGCGGACCGCGACGCCTACGTGCACCGCACCGGCCGCACCGGCCGCGCGGGCGCCACGGGGACGGGCGTGAGCTTCGTGATGGGCGACCAGACGCATGACATGCGCCGGATCGCCGCCGACCTCGGGCTCTCACGCGAGTTCGACCGCGGTCGCAAGCGCCGGTAGGAACCGGCGCGGGAGCCGCGGGGGCTGGACTACCCTGCTCCGCGCGGGATGTCGAAGCGGCTGCACACGATCGCGCTCTGCGCGGCCTGGCTCGCCCTCGGGGCGGCGCCGGCCGCGGCCGATCCCCTGCCGGGGCTCGATAACCCCTGGCTCGAGCGGCGCCCGCTTAACATCGCCCACCAGGGCGGCGAGATCGAGGCTCCCAGCGACACCCTCTACGCGTTCAAGCGCGCCGAGCGGCTGGGCGCCGACGTGATGGAGATGGACGTGCACCTGACCGCGGACGGCCAGGTGGTGGCGCTCCACGACGAGACCGTCGACCGCACCACGAGCGGCACCGGCTCGGTCGAGGACATGACGCTCGCGCAGGCCAAGCGGCTGGACGCCGCACACTGGTTCGTTCCCGGGATCGGTACGACGCACGAGGAGCCGGCCGCGGCCTACACGCTGCGCGGGATCGCCACCGGGCAGCGCAGGCCGCCCAAGCGCTACTCGGCGAACGACTTCACGATCCCCACGCTGCGGGAGATGCTCGAGGAGTTCCCCGACCGGCTGCTGAACATCGAGCTCAAGCCGACCGCGCGGAAGACCGGCAGCCTCGAGCTGGAGGTCGCGCGCCTGCTCGAGGAGTACGGGCGCACCGACGACGTGATCGTCGTCTCGTTCCTCGACCACTCGCTCGAGCTGTTCAAGGCGATCGCCCCCGACGTGCACACCGCCGTCGCCACGGGCAATGCCGCGGCCTTCTTCGCCGGCTCGCAGGGCCCCGGGCTGCCCAACCCGCGCTACGTGGCGCTGCAGGTGCCGCAGGTCTTCAACGGCATCCAGGTGCTGAGCGAGGACTTCATCGCCGACGCCCACGCGAACGGCCTCGCCGTGCACCCGTGGACGATCAACGACCCCGCGGAGATGGAGAGCCTCCTCGAGATGGGCGCCGACGGCATCATGACCGACCGGCCCACGGAGCTCGAGCGGATCATCCGCCGGCGCGGACGTGCAGCGTCGCGGCGCGTCGTCGTAGACTGACCACAGTCAGTCGAATCGAAGGAGACACGCCATGAGCGAGTCGTTCTACGACTCTCCGAGCGAGGCGCTGAAGGCGCCCCCGGAGGAGTTCCTCTACCTGGCTTGCCTTCACGAGGGCACGGACGTGAGCGCCCCGGACTTCCTGGCGGTCGTCGATGCGGAGGAGGGCCGGATCGTCCACGAGCTGCCTATGCCGAACGTGGGCGACGAGCTGCATCACTTCGGCTGGAACCGTTGCAGCTCCGCCTGCCACGGGCCCGACCGCTCTCATCTGATCGTCCCCGGATTCCGCTCCTCCCGCATCCACATCGTCAACGTCGAGGACGACCCGCGCGAGCCTCGGATCGAGAAGGTGATCGAGCCGGAGGAGCTCGTCGAGAAGACGGGCTATACGCGCCCGCACACGGTGCACTGCATGCCGGGCGACAACGTGGTGATCAGCCTCCTCGGCGACAGCGAGGGCGGCGGGTCGGGCGGCTTCGCCGTCCTCGACGCGAAGACCTTCGAGCTCAAGGGCCGGTGGGAGAACGGCGGGGAGCGCCCGCCGTTCAACTACGACTTCTGGTACCAGCCACGCAAGAACGCGATGATCTCATCCGAGTTCGGAGAGCCGAACGCGTACGAGGACGGCTTCGACATCGAGGACGTGGGAGCCGGGCGCTACGGACAACGGCTGCACTTCTGGAACCTCGCCGACCGCCAGCTCGAGCAGACGATCGACCTGGGCGAGCAGGGGCTGATCCCGCTCGAGGTGCGCTGGCTTCACGAGCCCGAGGCCGAGGAGGGCTTCGTGGGCGCCGCCCTCTCGAGCAACATGTTCCGCTGGCACCGCCCGAACGGATCGTGGGAGGCCGACCAGGTGATCACGGTCGACAACGTCGAGCTGGAGGGCTGGCCGCTGCCGGGCGGAGTACCGGGCCTGATCACCGACCTGCTCGTCTCGATGGACGACCGCTTCCTCTATTTCTCGAACTGGCTGCACGGCGACCTGCGCCAGTACGACATCTCGGATCCCGCCAACCCGAAGCTGACGGGCCAGCTGTGGCTGGGTGGGCTGCTCGGCAAGCCGAGCGACGCGGGCCGTGAGCTGAACGGCGGGCCGCAGATGATCCAGCTCTCGCTGGACGGGCGGCGGCTGTACGTCACGAACTCGCTCTACTCGACCTGGGACAACCAGTTCTATCCCGGCCTGAAGTCCTGGCTCCTGCGGGTGAACTGCTCGCCGGAAGGCGGGATGGAGCTCGACGGCGACTTCTTCGTCGACCTCGACGACCGTCCCGGCGGCCCGGCGCGCGCCCACGAGGTCCGGCTCCAAGGAGGCGACTGCACCACCGAGATCTTCCAGTGATCAACGCTCGCGGCGGCTGAGCCAGCCGACGAGCGCCCCGAGCGCCAGCCCGACCTCGGGAGCGAGGGGGAGGTCGGTGGTCACGCTGACGACGATGCCGAGCGCCAGGCCCGTCACCGCGCCGACCGCGATGGCGGCGCCGAGGCTCATGCGCCGCCTCGCCCGCCGCCTTCTCCAGCCTCTCCGCCAGCCGCTTCATCCCGAGCTTCCTCGCCGCCGCCGCCCCGCCCTCGCGGTCGAGCTCGGCGTCCGCCGGGCGCTTCACGTCCACCGGCCGCAGCGTCGCGATGTCGCGGAACGCGCGGAGCAGATCCTGGTCGCGCCCGAGGGCGCCGTCGGGGGCCGCCTCCGCGAGCGCGGCGTCGAGCGAGCCGTTGCGGCGCAGGATCTCCGCGGCGCGCTTCTCGCCGATGCCCTTCGCGCCGGGGAGCCCGTCCGACGGGTCGCCACGCAGCGCGATGAAGTCCGGCACCAGCTCCGGTGGGATCCCGTAGCGGCGCTCGACCTCGGCCGGGTCGATCCGCTGTGGGCCCTTCTTCCCGCGGCCGCCGAGCAGCAGCACCGTCACCTTCCCCGTGGCGCACTGGAACAGGTCGCGGTCGCCCGTGAGGATCAGCGCCCGGCCGCCGGCCTCCTCCTCTGTGCGGGCGAGCGCTCCCAGCGCGTCGTCGGCCTCCAGGTCGTCGTGCTCGTGCACGTGCCAGCCGAGCGCGCGGCAGAAGCCGGGCGCGAGCGCCCATTGGTGTGCGAGGTCGTCCGGCATCGCCGGGCGGTGGGCGTGGTAGGCGGGGTAGAGCTCCGTCCGGTAGGCCGCGGCGTCCGGGCCGAAGCAGCACACCACCGCCCGCGCGCCCTCCTCGTCGGCCACCGCCAGGATCGTGTTGGCGGCGCCCAGCAGGGCGTTCACCGGCCGTCCGTCGGCGCCCTTGATCGTGTCTGGGAGCCCGTAGAACGCGCGGTAGAGCAGGTAGGGCGTGTCGACGAGCAGGAGTGGGCGGGTCATGTGTTCTCGAAGGTACCCAGTCGTAGAGGGTCGCTGGGATGCACTTTTGGGTCGCCTGCGCTAGCTTGGGCGGCGTAAGGTCGGGCTGTAGGGCCCGGCAGAGTAGTGCAGGCGCTCGCAGTCGTTGCTCACAGCATCCTCCGCGTACGCAGCACGAAACAGAACGTGGAGGAAATTCCACATGCCTACTGGCACCGTTAAGTGGTTCAGCGACGAGAAGGGATTCGGATTCATCACCCCTGACGATGGGGGCAAGGATCTCTTCGTCCACCACACCGGCATCGCGGGTGAGGGCTTCAAGTCCCTCACCGAGGGCTCGAAGGTCAACTTCGACGCCGAGTCTGGCGACAAGGGCCCCAAGGCCGTCAACGTCACCCAGGGCTAACGCCGCGAACGCGCGGCTTGGCCGCGTGTGAACGGATGCTGTCATGCGGGCGCCCGGTCCGGCTTCGGCCGGGCCGGGCCTCGTCTTCTCTAGTCGAGCAGCTCCAGGGCACGTTCGACCGGCCGCGCCAGCACCGCGCGGTCACCACGCTCCACCACCGGCCGCTGCATCAGCGCCGGGTGCTCCTCCATGAGGGCGATCGCCTCGGCGTCGTCCACCTCGCGCCCTTCCAGCTCGAGCTCCGCGTAGACGGGCTCGCGCTTGCGGAAGAGGTTGCGGGCCGGCTCCCCGGTCTTGCGCACCAGCTCCGCGATCTTCTGCGCCGGTAGCGGCTCCACGTGGTAGTCCACCTGCTCGAAGGCGATCCCGCGCTCCTCGAGCAACTGAGCGAGGTTGCGGCAGGTCGTGCAGGTGCGCTTCTCGTAGATCGTCAGCTCTGCCATCGCGGGGAGGATAGGCTCCAAGGCCATGGAGCTGAGCCAGGGCGAGCACGTGCTGTTCGAGGGCCATCCCTCGTGGCGCTCGACGCTCACCTTCTACATCCAGGGGCTCGCCGTGGTCGCGCTGGCGGCGGCGGCTGCCGGGGCCGTCACGGCCCTCGGCGACGGGTTCTCGGGCGGCGCCACGGCCGGGGCCGCGCTGGTGGCGCTCGCGCTCGTGCTCGTCGCCGGCTACCTGAAGCGCATGGCCACCACGTACACGATCACCAACCGCCGGCTGCACATCAAGCGGGGGATCGTGGCCCGGAAGACGCAGCACGCGGGCCTCGAGCGCGTGCAGAACGTGAACACCGAGCAGTCGGTGCTCGAGCGGATCCTCCGGGTCGGAACGGTCGACTTCGACACCGCCGGAGGCGACCGCGAGGCGGGGTTCAAGTTCACCGGCGTGGCCGACCCCGGCGGCGTGGTGGAGGCCGTGGATCGCGCCCGGCGGGAAACGCCCGCCGAGACTCCTCCGGCCGAGCCGTCCCTGTAGAGGCCGCTGCCGCGGTTCTCGGACATCGACGCGCGCGGGTACCCGACGGTGGACGTGCGCGCCGGGTACGGCGAGTGGGCCGGCAGCTACGAGGACACCGTCGAGGACCGGATGGACATCGCGCTGCTCGACGAGCTCCAAGAGCCTCGCTGGGGCGAGGTCGGTCGCGCGGCCGATCTCGGCTGCGGCACGGGCCGCACCGGGGCCTGGCTTCGCGGGAAGGGCGTCGCGGCGGTCGATGGAGTCGACCTCAGCCCGGAGATGCTCGAGCTCGCCAGGCGGAGAGGGGCGCACGACCGCCTCGTGGAGGCGAGCGTCGAGGCCACCACGCTCGAGTCAGGCGCCTACGACCTCGCCGTCGCATGTCTGGTCGACGAGCACCTGGCCGAGCTCGGACCCCTCTACCGCGAGGCCTGGCGCCTGGTGAGGCCGGGTGGGACGTTCGTGCTGGTCGCCTTCCACCCCCACTTCATCATCGCCTCCGGGATGCCGACTCATTTCAGGAGCGCGTCTGGGAAGGACATCGCCATCGAGACGCACGTGCACCTCCTCAGCGATCAGGTGACCGCCGGCCTCGAAGCCGGCTGGGCTCTCGCCGAGATGCGGGAGGCCGTGATCGACGACGAGTGGATCGCGGTGAAGCCGGGCTGGGAGCGCTATCGCCACCACCCCGTCTCGGTGGCGTTCGCTTGGGACAAGCCCTCCTAGGGCGCCAGCTCCCGGACGAGCTCGCCCGCCGGACGGACGTCGCCGATCCGCGCGATGCACTCCCCCGCGTAGAGCGGCCCGGCTTCGACGAGGTTGGCCGGCCCCCCGGCGGTCGCCGCGGCGGGACCGAACATCGGCCGGCCGGCCCTCTGCGTCGCGGCCAGGCGGAGCTGCATCGGGACCGGGGCGCGGGAGAAGACCGGCGCGGTCGCCCTGTGGAACAGGCGCAACCAGGCGGGACCGCGCGGGTCTCCCCGCAGCCACCGTGCGGTCGCCTCGTTGGCCACCACGCGGTGCGGGGCGGGCCAGCCGACGCCGAACAGCTCCGTGAGGATCGTCTCGCTCGCCTCGACAAGACGCGCCTTGTAGGCGGGGTGGCCGCCGCTCTCCTCCGCCATCAGGAAGCGGGTGCCGCAGACCACGGCTTCCGCGCCGGCTTGGAGGCGCGCACTGGCCTCGGACGCGTCGGCGACGCCGCCGGCCGAGAGCACGGGATAGTCGGCGGGGACCGCCCCGCGGACTCGAGCGAGCAGCTCCGCCGCCGGCACGGTCCCGCGAACGTGCCCGCCGGCCTCTGCGCCCTGGGCGATCACGGCGTCGGCCCCGGCGTCGCGGGCCGCCAGCGCCTCATCGACGGAGCCGCACTGATGGACCCAGGTCTTGCCCGTCCGGCGCTGCGGGCGACCCCAGAAGGTGACCACCACATCGGCCTCCGAGGCGGCCTGGAAGTGCGCCCGGCGCGCGAAGGGCAGCAGGAGGTTGACCGCCACGGGGCCGTCGCTCAGGCCGCGCGCGGCGGCGATCTCCCCGCTCAGGTCGCCGGGGGCGAGGATCCCGATCGTGCCCAGCCCGCCCGCGGCGGAGACGGCTCCGGCGAGCTCGTGTCCCGCCAGGCCACCGCCCATGCCGGCCTGAACGACCGGCCGCTCTACCCCGAGTCGCTCCAGGAACGCGCCCATGCGACCGTGGCGCTAGGCCGCCTGCGCCAGCAGATCCTGGAGATCGAGCGGCGCGGTGTAGATCTCGAGCTCCCCTCCGGCGTCGCGGGGCCATTCCTCCTCGGCGCGGTCCCAGTACAGCTCGATCCCGTTGCCGTCCGGGTCGTTGAGGTAGATCGCCTCGCTGACCCCGTGGTCGGAGGCGCCGGTGAGCTCCACGCCGGCGTCCAGCACCGCTCGCACCGCGCCGGCCAGCGAGGCGCGTGTGGGATAGAGGAACGCGACGTGGAAGAGCCCCGTGGCGCCGGGCGGGGGCGGGCTGCCGCCGCGGCTCTGCCAGGTGTTGAGGCCGACGTGGTGGTGGTAGCCGCCGGCGGACAGGAAGGCCGCCTCGCTGCCGAGCTGCTGCTGGAGGTCGAAGCCGAGAACGTCGCGGTAGAAGGCGATCGCGCGGTCCAGGTCCGACACCTTGAGGTGGATGTGGCCGACCTTGGCAAGTGGGTCTATCACGCCCCCGAGCCTAGTACGCTCGGGCCACGATGCGGTTGCGGGGAGCGGTACTGGGGGCGGGGGTGGTGCTTGCGCTGATTGCGCCTGCGGCGGCGGACGCCGCGCGCGTGAAGAGCCTCCGCGGCGAGGACGGCGCCGACGTGGCCATCCGCCGCACCGCCTTTGGCATTCCCCACATCGTGGGAGGCAGCTTCCGGGACATCGGCTACGGCTACGGCTACGCGTTCGCGCAGGACAACGTGTGCCAGATCGCCCAGTCCTACGTGACCGTCAAGGCCGAGCGCTCGCGCTTCTTCGGGGCGGACAAGAGCTGGAAGTTCGAGGGCAACGGCTCGACCGTGAACAACCTCAACAGCGACTTCTTCTTCCAGCGGATCGTCGACACGAGGGTCGTGGAGAAGCTGCTGGCGCAGAAGCCGCCCAACGGGCCCCGGCCCGAGATCGGCCAGGGCGTGAGCGGCTACGTGGCGGGCTACAACCGCTACCTGCGCGACACCGGGGTCGAGAACATCCCCGACCCCACCTGCCGCGGCAAGGAGTGGGTGCGGCCGGTGCGCGAGATCGACGTCTACCGCTACTTCTACAAGCTCGCCCTGCTGGCCAGCTCGGGCGTGGCGATCGACGGGATCGCCGGCGCGCAGCCGCCCACCCCGCCGCTTGGGGGCTCGAGCCAGGCGCTGTCGCCCTCGCGCCAGATGCAGCTGATCCGCTCGAACATCGACCGCTTCTCGCTCGGCGGCCTGGGCAGCAACGCGTACGGGCTCGGCCGCGACATGACGGCCGACGGCAAGGGGATGGTGCTCGGCAACCCGCACTTCCCGTGGCAGGGATCGCAGCGCTTCTACCAGTCGCACCTCACGATCCCGGGCAAGGTCGACGTGGCGGGCGGCTCCCTCTTCGGGGTCCCGATCGTGCTCATCGGCCATACGCGCAACCTCGGCTGGAGCCACACCGTCTCCACCGCCCGGCGCTTCACCCCCTTCGAGCTGAAGCTCTTGCCCGGCTCGCCCACCACCTACATGTACGACGGCGCGCCGAAGCAGATGACCACCGACCGCGTGACCGTGAAGGTCCCCGGCGCGGGCGGCAGGCTGGAGAACCGCAGCCGCACTCTCTACTCCACCGTGCACGGGCCGGTGTTCACCTCGATCCTCGGCCTGCCGCTGTTCCCCTGGTCGCCCGCGCAGGCGCACGCGATGGGCGACGCGAATGCCGCGAACTTCCGCTACCTCAACCACTTCCTGGAGACGAACCTGAGCCAGAGCGTGCGCCAGTACGACCGCGTGCTGCGCCGCAACCAGGGCATCCCGTGGGTGAACTCCATCGCCGCCGACTCAACGGGCGAGGCCTACTACGCCGACATCGGCGTGGTGCCCAACGTGAGCGACGCGAAGGCGGCGGCGTGCAACTCGGTGCTCGGCACCCAGACGCTCACCCTGCTCGGCATCCCGATCCTCGACGGCTCACGTACCGCCTGCCGCTGGGGCAACGACGCCGACGCGATCCAGCCGGGCACGTTCGGGCCGAAGAACATGCCGAGCCTCTTCCGGCGCGACTTCACGAGCAACATGAACGACAGCTTCTGGCTCACCAACCCGAAGCAGCCGCTCGAGGGATTCGCGCGGATCATCGGCGACCAGCGCACGGCGCGAGCGCTGCGAACGCGCCTCGGGCTGCGGATCGCCCTGCAACAGGGCAAGTTCACGCTCCGGGACCTTCAGAACGCCGTCTTCAACAACCGCCAGTACTTCGGCGAGCTGGTGCGCGACGAGCTGGTGGCGCTGTGCAAGTCGAACCCGACGCTGGCCGGCAGCGGCGGCCCGGTGGACGTGAGCGCCGCCTGCCCGGTCCTCGAACGCTGGAACTTGAGGGACGACCTCGACAGCCGCGGCGCGGTGCTGTTCCGCCGCTTCGCCTCCAAGGCGCTCGGGGCCCCGGCCGGGCTGCCCGCGGGCGGCGGCACGGGCGTGTTCGAGGTGCCCTTCGACGCCGCCGACCCGGTGAACACCCCGCGCGACCTGAACACGGGCAACCCCGCCGTGCGGTCGGCCCTGGCGGACGCGGTGAAGGAGCTTCGCGACCAGGGCATCCCGCTGGACGCCCGCCTGCGTGAGTACCAGTACGAGAAGCGCGGGTCGGAGCGCATCCCGATCCACGGCGGCCCCGGGACCCTCGGGGTGTTCAACGCGATCAGCGCGCCGTTCAAGGCGCGCGAGGGCTTCCCCGACATCGTGCACGGCTCGAGCTTCGTGATGGCGGCGCACCTCAACGGCACCCGCTGCCCCGAGTCGCGCTCGATCCTCACCTACTCGCTGTCCACTGACCCGACCTCACCGCACTTCGGCGACCAGACCCGGCGCTTCTCCCGCAAGGCCTGGGTGGACATGCGCTTCTGCACCGAGGAGATCCTGCGTGACCGCGCCCTGGCCGTGACCGAGCTCGGCTGCGTGCGCGACTCCGGGCTGCGCTCGGCGCGCGTGCGGCGGGCTTCCCGTGGGCGCGTTCGCCTGGCGTTCCGCAGGCGTCTACGGATGCCGGTGAAGGTGGAGGTGTTCCGCGCGTCTGCCGGGAGGCTGAGGCGGGTGGTTGCGACGCGCCGTTCGCGCTCGTTCACGCTGCGGCGCCGGCTGAGCGGCGGGGTCTACGTGGCTCGGTTCACCGCCCTCGGGCGCACAGCGAAGGCCGACCGGCGCGACGTCGTGTTCCGCATGCGCCGCGGCCGCGCCGGCGTGGCCAAGCGCAGCATCTCCCGCCGGGAGGGATGCGGCACGCTGCGCACCGCAGCGCTTCGCTCCCCGCTCTTCGGCGGCGCCCGCGGCCGCTCGCTGCGGCTGCGCTACACACTCTCGCGCCGGGCGCGAGTCACGATCTCCCTGTGGCGAGGGAAGCGCACCGTGCTCCGGCGGGCCCGCACCCGCCGGGCCGGGATCCACGTCCTGACCGTGCCGGCCGCGTCTCTGGGCCGCGGCGTGTACACGGTGCGGATCGCGGTCAGGGCCGCCAAGCGCACCTCCGTGCTGCGGCTGTCGGCCCGGCGCCTCTAGGCGCCGAAGTCTCGCTCGCCCAGAGCACCCGTCCGCAGCGCCGCCTCGGCGAGCGCGGCCCGCTTGCGGTTCTGCGGCAGCTCGGTGAGCGCGAACTTGGCGAACAGGGTGCGGAGGTGGGTCTTCACGGCGGCGACGCTCAGGACCACCTCGTCGGCGATCTCCTGGTTTGTCGCCGGGGCCGCGTAGGCCCCCTGGTCGTGTAGCGGCCGGCAGAGCGCGGTGAGCACCTTTCTCTGCATCTTCGACAGGTCGGCGTCCAGTGTCATGACGTCGGCTATCGAGGTCCGGCCAGAGTCCACGTCCGTGGCCTCGTAGTACGACAGCTCGGTGTCGCCGACCCGGACCACGTCGCCGGCGCGCAGCCGGCGCCGGCCGGTCACGCGCTCGTGGTTCACGTAGGTCCCGTTGCGCGACAGCCCCTCGTCGGACACGGTCCACGCGGGTCCCGCGCGCTCGAGCGTCGCATGCAGGCGGGAGACGCGCGTGTCCCATTCGAGGGCGACGTCAGCCCCCGGATCGCGGCCGATCGACACGTCGGCTCCGTCGACGGGCAGGGGGAGGATCCGCTGGGCGCCCGCGGCGTCCCGCAGCAGCAGGAACGGCTCGCCCTTGCGCTCCGCCTCGATCCGCGCCTTCAGCTCGGCCGGCGTCGAGCGGTGAAGGCCGCGCGGGTCGTCACTCATCCTTGATCTCTACCACGACTGGATCGCGCGGCAGCGCACCTGGCTCGAACCGCTCGACGAGATCTCCGGGCGTCACGGCCTCCCCGCGCTCCGCCAGCCCGAGGCTCACGGCCATCCAGGCGAGCGCGTCGCCGTCGAGGGCCACCGCGCCGTGGCGCTTGGCCAACCGCTCGCCGTCCGGCGCCAGCACCAGCGGGACGTGCGCGTGCTGCGGCTCGGGAAGCCCCAGCAGCCGGGCGAGCAGCAGCTGCCGGGGCGTGGTGTCGAGCAGGTCGTCGCCCCGCACGACCTCGCCGATCCCCTGGTCGGCGTCGTCGACCACGACGGCCAGGTTGTAGGCGTGCGTGCCGTCCCAGCGCCGCAGCACGATGTCGTCCACCGCGGAGCTCACCTCCCCATGGATGCGGTCGTCGAAGGTCACCTCCTCAGCGCGCGCATCGAGCCTCAGGGCAGGCGGGCGGACGGCGGTCCGCTCGCGCTCCGCCCTCTGCTCGGCCGTGAGCTCGCGGCAGGTGCCGGGATAGGCGCCCTCGGGCAGGGGCCCGTGCGGGGCCTCGGCCGCGGCGCGGATCTCGGCCCGGGTGCACCAGCACGGATACACGCGCCCCGCGGCCTCGAGCCGGGCCAGCGCCTCGCCGTAGAGCTCGCCGCGCTCGGACTGCCTTACGGGCTCGTCGTCCCAGTCCATGCCGAGCGCCTGCAGGTCGGCGATCTGG
Organism: uncultured Thermoleophilaceae bacterium; assembly: GCA_963722705.1. Taxonomy (GTDB): domain Bacteria; phylum Actinomycetota; class Thermoleophilia; order Solirubrobacterales; family Thermoleophilaceae; genus JAAYBF01. The sequence continues at coordinate 83,294 of CAVRNY010000003.1, forward strand.
CCGCGCTCGTGCTCGGGCTTGGAGCGCTGGGGGTCGAGGTCCTCGATCCTCAGCAGGAACCGCGCGCCCTCGGAGCGCGCGAACAGCCATGCGAGCAGCGCGGTTCGCAGATTGCCCAGATGCAGCGGGCCGCTCGGGCTGGGGGCGAAGCGCCCGTCATTTGAAGGTTCCGAACGAACTGGTCCACTATGAACAACTTTGTACGGAACCTCCCGGGGCGGCGGCCCCGGCGGCGCGCCCGGCCCTACAGCCCGGCCGGGTGCCGTGCCACGTAGCCGGCGGTCGAGCGGTGCTGGCCCGTCCAGCGCGAGCCGCTGATGCGGCGGGCGCTGGTGTCGAAGCGACGGCCGTTCACCACCATGTAGACGTGGCCGGGGTTGGCGTAGATCGTGATGTGCCGCCCGCGGCCCGGCCGGCCGTAGCTCATGAAGTCGCCCGAGTCGCGCGGGACGCGCAGCAGCCCACCGCCGTGGAGCGCGTAGGAGACCGAGCCCGAGCAGTCGTAGCCCGAATCGCGGAACGAGCCGTGGCCGCCGCCGTACTTGTACGGCTTGTAGGCGATCCGGTTCCCGGCCGCGATCACACGCTGCACCACGCCCGCGCGATTGCCGCCGCCCGCGCCACGTCCGCCGCGCTTCAGCATCTTGCCGGGGCCGATACCGAGCGCGCGACGCGTGGCGGGGCCCGCCACGCCGTCGGCCACCAGGCCGTGCCGGCGCTGCCAGCGCTTGAGCGCCCGCTCGGTCGCGGGACCGAAGACGCCGTCGGCCGAGACGCCGAGCGCGCGCTGCATGGCGGACACGCCGCCGCCGGCGCGCGCCCTGCGGGAGCGCTTGCGCTTCCCGCCCGAGCCGCCCTTCTGCTTGAGCACGGGCCCCGCGCCGATGCCCATGGCGCTGCGGGTGGCCGGGCCGGCGATGCCGTCCGCGACCATCCCGTGGCGCCGCTGCCAGCGCTTGAGCGCCCGCTTGGTCTGCGGTCCGAAGACTCCGTCGGCGGGGATGCCCAGCTTGCGCTGGAGCTTCTTCACGCCTCCGCCGCGGCTGGCCGTGCGCGCCTTTGCCTCGGCCTCCGGCGGGCTCGCCAGGAGGCCGGCGCCGAGGGTGGCCGCGGGCGCGGCGGTGAGGGCGAAGAGCGCAGCAAGCGACATGCCGCGTGGGGAGGGGGTGCGCAGTTCGAAGTCTCGCGAGGCGGCCTCGCGGCGGGCGTTTGCGCGCCAGCGCGAGCGATCCCAGACCTCGGAGTCGGTCAGGTCACGCGGCTCCACGGGGAGCATCTCCACCGCGGAGATCCGGGGGCGGATGCCCGCACGGGTGCGCCGCTCGTGCGATCGCACGAGCGAGTCCGACCAGACCTCACGACATGCCAGGTCCCGTTGGACCGAGCTCAAACGCCATCACCTCGTTCTGTCGACTACGCGCCTACGAGGTGAGCTGACGGGCTCGCATCGCTGAAACGACGCTACGCCGGACTCGGCCGGCGATTCGCCCCCGCGGTCGTATGGACCGCATGGTTCCCCCGCTCGCCCGGCATGGCCGGAGCGACTCGGCTTGCGGCCGTCGTTGTATCAAGGAAGAATCCTGCAAGTTGCAGGACTTCTTGCAAGCAGCAGATTCTGCAACGAATCGCCCAGACGCTCAGGAGGAGGCGAGCCAGGCCCTGATCTCGTCCGAATGCTCGCCCAGGAGCGGTGGCGGGAGATCGTAGCGCGGGGGCTGCTCCGACAGCCCGATCGGGTTCGCCACGGTGGGCACCCGGCCCTCGACGACGGGCGACAGGCCGAGCGAATCGGCGAGCTCGAACGCCGCCGCGATGTCGTTCACGGGGCCGCACGCGACCCCGGCCTCCGACAGCGGCCCGACCCAGCCGGCCGCGTCGCGGGCGCTCAGGGTCCGCTCGAGCTCGCCTGCCAGCTCGGCCCTGTTGGTCACCCGCGCCGGGTTGGTTGCGAAGCGCGGATCGGAGGCCAGCTCCTCCCGGCCGAGCACGCCGCAGAGCGCGGCGAACTGCCGGTCGTTTCCGGCCGCCACCGCCAGCGGCCCGTCGGCGGCCTGGAGCGTCTCGTAGGGGGCGATGCTGGGATGGGCGTTGCCCATCCGCCCCGGGATTTCGCCCCCGGCCACGTAGGCGGAGGACTGGTTGACCATGGCCGCCAGCACGCTCGAGAGCAGGTTCACGTCCACACGCTGGCCCGGGCCCGAGCGCCCACGCGCGTGCAGGGCGGCCACGATCCCGACGGTCGCGTAGAGACCGGCCACCACGTCCACGAGCGCGACCCCGACCTTCCGGGGCTCCTCGTCGCCGGTGATGCTCATCAGGCCCCCGACGGCCTGGAGGATGAAGTCGTAGCCCGCCAGCGCCGCGCCCTGCTCGCGCCCGAAGCCGCTGATCGAGCAGTACACGAGACCCGGGTTCTCCCCCCGCAGGTCCTCGTAGCCCAGGCCGTAGCGCTCCACGGCGCCGACGTGGAAGTTCTCCACGAGCACGTCGGCCCGCAGCGCCAGCGTGCGCGCCAGCTCCAGGTCGGACGGGTCCGACAGGTCCAGCTCGACGCTGCGCTTGTTGCGGTTGACGGAGAGGTTGTAGGTGCTCTCGCCGTCGCGGAAGGGCGGGCCCCATGAGCGGGTGTCGTCGCCGGTACCCGGGCGCTCCACCTTCACGACGTCGGCGCCGAGGTCCCCGAGCAGCATGGTCGCGACCGGTCCGGCGAGCACCCGGGAGAAGTCCGCGACGAGGACGCCGTCGAGCGCGCCCACGCGGCTCAGCCGAGCACGAGCTCGGCGGCGGTGCGGACCATCGCCGGATCCCCGCCGATCAGCAGGGTGGTGGCGATCGAGTCGCGCCAGGCCTCGAGGTCGTGGCGGATCTTGTCGGCGGGCCCGATCAGCGCCAGCTGCTCCACGAGCTTCGTGGGCACGGCGGCGGTCGCCTCGTCCTTCTTGCCGTCGAGGTAGAGGTCCTGGATCTTCTGGGCCTCGGCCTCGTAGCCCATCCGCCGTGGGACGTCGTTGTGGAAGTTCGCCCCGCGGGCGCCCATGCCGCCGAAGTAGAGGGCGTACATCGGCCGCAGCATGTCGGCGGCCGCCTCCACGTCGTCGTGCACGATCATCGGCACGGTGGCGCACACCTCGAAGGAGTCGAAGTCGTGCTGCGCGCCATCGCGGCCGAAGCCCTCGGCGAGGGCGTCGCGGTAGAAGTCCTGGTGCTCGGGCGCGAAGAAGAGCGCCAGCCAGCCATCGCAGATCTCGCCGGCGAGCGCGACGTTCTTCGGCCCCTCGGCGCCGAGGTAGATCGGGATCCGCTCGCGCACGGGATGGATCGTGGACTTGAGCGGCTTGGCGAAGCCGGTGCCGTCCGGATAGGGGAGCGGGTAGTGGGGCCCGGGCGCGGTCACGGGCTCGCCGCGGGAGACGATGTCCCGCACGATCGACACGTACTCCCGTGTGCGCGCCAGGGGCTTGCCGAAGGGCTGGCCGTACCAACCCTCCACGACCTGGGGACCGGACACCCCGAGACCGAGGATGAAGCGGCCGCCCGAAAGGTGGTCCATCGTCATCGCAGCCATCGCGGCGGCGGCCGGGGTGCGGGCGGACATCTGCATGATCGCCGTGCCGAGCTGCACGCGCTCCGTGGCGGCGCCCCACCACGCGAGCGGGCTGAGCACGTCGGAGCCGTACGCCTCGGCGGTCCAGATCGAGTGGAAGCCGAGCCGCTCGGCCTCGGCGATGGCCTCGACGGCGCCCGGGGGCGGGCCGGGGGCCCAGTAGCCGGTATGGAGCCCCAGACGGAGGTCGCGCGCCATCCGGCCGATCCTACCCAGGCACCACGCAGCCGTGCTCGTCCACGTCGAAGGTCAGCTCGGGGGCTCCGGTCTCGGCCATCGCGGCGCGGACCGGCTCGGGATCCGGGGCGACCGCGAGCAGGAAGCCCCCGCCCCCGGCGCCCATCATGGTCACGCCGCGCGCCCCCGCCTCCAGGGCCAGCTCGCGCATCTCGTCGAACCGCGTCGTGGCGATTCGTGGGAGCCGCTGCCGCTTGAGCTCCCACTGCCTGCTCATCACGTCTCCGAAGCGGTCGAGGTCGCCGGCTTCGAGCGCCGCCGCCGCGGCCCGGGCGAGCTCCTCGGTGAACGCGAGGTTGCGGTGCAGGCCTGCGTCGCCCGAGCGCGTGCGCTCGACCTGGCCGGCGAGGATGTCGGAGGCGGACCGGCTCTGGCCCGTGAAGAACAGGAGGAACTGCTCGCGGAGCATCTCTCGCGTCTCGTCTGGGAGGTCGAGCGGGCGCACGTCGACGCTGCCGTCCGGCCGGAAGGTGAACGCGTTCACCCCGCCGTGGGCGGCCGCGTACTGGTCCTGCTTGCCCACGGTGCGCCCGAGGTCCTCGAGCTCGATCGTGCAGGCGGCCTCCGCGAGCTCCCCGGGGGAGAGATCGCGTCCCGAGGCGAGCTCCAGTGCCTTGACGGCGCACACCGTGTAGGCGCCGGAGGAGCCGAGCCCGGTGCCGGGTGGCACAGCGCCGATCGAGGTGAGCTCGAGCGGTCGCCCGTTCCAGTGCCGGGTGATCGCAGCCCGGAGGATGGGGTGCCGGACCTGGGCTGGGTGCTCGACCTCCTCCGCCTCGAGATGAAACAGGCGGAATCGATCGCCGTCCGTGGGGCTCACCCCCATGTGCACCCACCGATCGATCGCGGCCGAGACGACGAAGCCGCCGTGGTCCAGGTAATGGGAAGGAAGGTCGGTACCTCCGCCGCCGAGAGCGATTCGCAGGGGTGCCCGGACAATCACGCGCTCGCTCACGCATGCATGATCGCGAACGGCTGGTAGAAACGGTGCGGCCGTGACGCCACCAGTCCTCACCGAGCTCACGCTCGCCGGGGCACCGGAGCGCTGGCGCGCGGCCGGCTTCGAGCCGGACGGGGAGGAGCTGACCGTCGGAGCGGTACGGCTGCGGCTGGCGGGGGAGGACGCGGGACGCCGGATCGTGCGGTGGGCGCTCGACGGTTTGCGCCCTGCGGACCTGGACGGCCTGCCCACGGAGCCCGCCGCCGGGCCGGCGCCGCAGCCACGAGAGGCGCCCCACCCGAACGGCGCGACGCGGCTCGACCACCTGGTCGCGTTCAGCCCCGACCTCGACCGTACCGTGGCGGCGCTCGAGTCCGCGGGGCTCGACCTGCGCCGCATCCGCGAGGGCCCGACGGCCGCGGGCGCCCACCGGCAGGCCTTCTTCCGCGTGGGCGAGCCGATCCTCGAGGTGATCGAGCACCCGCCGGGCACGGACGCCGCGCAGGACCGGGATGCGCCCGCGCGCTTCTGGGGGCTCGCGTTCGTGACGGAGGACATCGATGCCACAGCCGCCGCGCTCGGGCCCCTCCTCGGCGAGGTCCGGGACGCGATCCAGCCGGGCCGGCGGATCGGCACCGTGCGCCGCGACGCCGGGCTGGGGTTGCCTGTGGCGTTCATGTCGTAGACACTCACCCCGTGAAGCGGCTCCTCCCGCTGCTCGCGGTCCTGATCTTCGCCCCGTCGGCGCATGCCGCGCACCATCTGATGACGGTGAACAGGGTGGATGCCTCGCCGACCGACGTGAACAAGCAGTTCGTCGAGCTGCTCGACACCTTCGGCGAGCCCTTCCCCAACCCTCAGTACTCGCTCGGCGTGTTCAACGCCGGCGGCTCGCTGGTGGCATCGCAGGTGTTCAACAAGCCGTTCGGCTTCGCCAACCGGACGACCCCCTACCTGATCGGGAAGGCGGGCGTGGCCGGGCGCAACGAGCTGCTCACCCTCACCATCCCGAACGCACCCGGAAAGGTGTGCTTCCACTCGAGCGGATCGCCGACCCAAGCCGATGCGATCCACTGCCGCGCCTACGGAGGGAGCAGCGGCGGAGGCGGAACCGTGGACCGCCGCAAGCCGAAGCAGACCCTCGGAGGGCGAACGAGGCAGAAGCTGAAGGGGCTCGCGGTGACCGTGCGCGTCGACGAGGCCGCAAGGGTGGTCGCGACGGGCTCCGTTCGGTTCGGCAAGCGCAAGCTGAGCCTGACGAGGGTGACCCGCAACGTGAAGGCAGGTCAGAAGGCGACGCTGAAGCTGAAGCTCTCGAGGAAGCGGGCACGAGCCGTCCGGGCGGCATTGCGGGCGCGCAGGCGTGTGACGGTGAAGTTGAAGATCAGCGCCAGGGACGCCGGCGGCAACGTGGGAGTCGCCCGGCGCTCGATCAGGCTGACGGGCTGACCGCGGGAGCGACCTCCACCTCGCGGCGCTCGACCGCCATCTCCAGCGTGGTGGGGTCGCAACCCAGCTGCTCCCACCGCTCGCAGGCATGGATGTGCATGCGGTCGAGCAGGTCGTCGGAGTGCAGCGGGTCGTGGTGGAAGAGGAGCGTGCGCCGGGCGCCCACCCGCCGGGCGAAGGCGAGCGTGGCCGACAGCGCGGAATGCCCCCAGCCGATGTGGTCCGGGTACTCCTCGTCGGTGTACTGGCAGTCGTGGATCAGCAGCGCCGCGTCGCGCGCGAGCTCGTACCCCGAGATCCACTCGGGCTCCAGCTCGTCGAGGTCGGCGCCGAGCGCGGGCTCGTGGTCGGGGATGTAGCAGAGAGTCTCGTCGCCCTCGGTGATGCGGTAGCCGAGCGTGGGGCCGCGGTGGGTCACGGACGCCGCCTGGATCCGCGCCGGCCCGATCTCCCACTCGGTCGAGGGCGCCTCGCGGAACGACACGTCGCACGGCAGCTCGCGCATCTCCACCGGCGAGAGCGGCGCCGAGATGTAGCGCGCGATGCGGTCCTCGAGCGACGCCTCGTCCGACTCCGGTCCCCACACCGTGATCTCCGAGCGCGGCCGGAACGCCGGCGCGAAGAACATCAGGCCCTGGATGTGGTCCAGGTGCAGATGCGTGAGCAGGATGTTCATCCGGGTGGGCTCGGCGAGGCCGAGGCCGAGGTGACCGGATGCCCGTGCCGGCATCGAGCGTCACGATCGTGCCGTCGGAGAGGGTGACCTGCACGCACGAGGTGTTGCCCCCGTAGCGATTGGTCTCCGGTCCCGGGGAGGGCACCGACCCGCGCGCGCCCCAGACCTTGACCTTCATTCGGTCCCTCCCAGGCCAGAAGCGCATCGCCCCGCGCTGCGCCACTCGTCGTGACGATCGGGACGCGCTCGCCTCGATCGTGCGCTCGAGGCCGTCTATCGCTCGGATGCGGAAGCGCGAATGCCCCGGCCCTTCCGCGCATGAGGCCGTGGGTCAGGTCGAGCTCGTCCCAGGGGACCCGATTGCCCTCTTCGTCGAACGGCCCGTGCGCCTCCCCCCAGGTCCTGCGGGCTCATCGGGCCGGTCTCCTCGAAGCGCCGGCCGAGCATCTCACCCGCCGCCTCGTTGAAGAACACGATCGTGCCCTCCGCGTCCACCAGCGTCGCGGGGGTGGACAGGCTCGACAGGAGGTTCCTCGCGAGGATGAGCTCGAGCGGGCGTTGCGCACCGTCCACGATCGTCAACCCTAACGTCGGAAGTAGGCTCTGCGGGTCTTGAAGCCGCGGGACATCAAGCGACTGACCGCGGGAGCCCTGGTGCTGGGCCCCGCGCTGTTCCTGGTGGACAACCTGATCCATCCCAAGGAGGTGGCGCGCGGCAACGAGGCCGAGCAGCTCGCCGAGATCGCCGATGCCTACCAGCGCTGGCAGGCGGCGCACGCGATCGGGTTCATCTCGGTGATCGTGTTCGGGGTGGCGGTGGCCGGGCTGGCGGCGCTCGTCTGGAGCCGAGCTCCGCGAGTCGGGCTCCTGGGCGGGGCGATCGCGATGGCCGGGCTCTTCGGCCTCGCCGCCGCGATCACCATCGACGGCTACACCTGGGGGATCCTCGGAGAGGTCTCCGCCAACCCCGAGGCCGACGCCGCGACCATGCAGCTCGCCCTCAAGGACGTGCAGGAGTCCGAGTGGTCGCTCGTCTACTACCTGACGCCGCTCGGCTTCATCCTCGGGCTGATCGTGCTCACGACAGGCGCCGTGCGCAGCGGCCTCGTGCCGGTCTGGGCCGGCGGCCTGCTGGTGCTCGGCGTGCTGATGGTGGGCACGGAGACGGCGATCATCAGCAACGCCTACTTCATCGCGGGGGCGGCGGTGCTCCTCGCCGGCGGCACCGCTATGGCATGGGCGCTGATGCGGCCCCCGGCTCAGCCGGTCGCGTAGTCGCGCACCTCGTCCAGCACCACGCTTCCGCCGACCTCCACGAACCCGTCGTCCCGGGGGAGCACCTCGATCACCGAGCCGCGGCCCTGCGTGATCGTCAGGGCGCGCGCAGGATCGCGCCGAGCGTCACCGCCGCCGAGCCGGTCGCCTCGTCTTCGTTGATTCCCACTCCCGCGGGAACACGCGCGCCCGGACGCCCCGCTCGCCGTCGACCGGGCGTACATCGCCGCGAGGCCATGCCCTCGGGTGGCCCGTCGAGCGCCTCCACATCCTCCGGCGAGCCGAGCTCGATCCAGTCGTACGGGGGCGACCACTCCGGGCGCGCTGCGATGAACACGCATGTCCCCCTCGGCTCTGACGGGGATTGCGCCGGCGGGGGGATGCAGCTCGGCCACCGGCGCGCGCTCGTGGGCGAGCAGCCACGCGGTTCCGACCAGCGGGTGACCAGCGAAGGGGAGCTCGACCGCGGGGGTCAGGATCTGCATCTCGCCCGACGCGGCGTCATCGACGAAGACCGTCTCGCTGAAGCCCAGGTCGACGGCGATCGCCTGACGCTCTGCCTGGGCACCTCGGCGCCGTCCAGGAACACGCCGAGCGGGTTGCCGAAGGTCCCGTCTGCCCCGGTGAACACTCGTAGCACGTGCAACGTGGCCACGTTGAAACGGTATCGGCGGACGTAGGGCACGTGGGGCCGGGGGTCCCGGGGGCGGGAGCCCCGGCTGCTACCCTGCGCGGCTGTCTTAGGCCTCATCGCCGCTCCTGGGGCGGCGAGCGGGGGACCCACCGGCCGGTGGGAGTCCGGCCCCGGGGCGAATCGCGGTCATAGCGCCGCGTAGCGCTTAGGCGCGAGCCCGACAGCTCACCTCGAGGCCGTGACGTCAGGAGGCATGGATCCTGACAGCGGAACACCCGCGTCGGCGCGCTCGCGTCGCCGGCTTGGCCGCCGTATTCGGGGCCGCCTTGGCGACCCCTGACCCGACCGGCCGGGCGGAGCTCGCGCAGGCGGCGCCGGCCGCTCCTTCGCGCGGCTCGCGCCGATCGCCCGCGTCGGCGACCCGGTCCGCCAGGGCCCGCGCGACCCCGCCCGCACCGGGCTCGCGGTACGGGTCGAGAAGCTGGCCGGGGCGGCGCTCGCGCCGAGTCCGCGCGCCCGCGCTTTCCCGTGGCCGGCGAGTTCAACTGGGGCCAGGGCGGCGCGCGGTTCGGCGCCTCGCGCGGCGGCCGCACCCACGAGGGCCAGGACGTGTTCGCGCGCACCGGCACGCCGCTGGTGGCGGTCCGCGACGGCGTGGTGCTCGAGACCGGCAACGACGGCGGCCGCGGCAACTACGTCGCGATCTTCACCCCCGCCGCGCGCCGCACCTACGTGTACCTGCACATGGAGCGGCCCGCGCGGGTCGCACGCCGGCGAGCGCGTGAGCGGCGGCCGGCGCGCTGGGCGCGGTGGGCTGCACGGGCTCGTGCTTCGGCGACCACCTGCACTTCGAGGTCCGCCGCGGCCGGGGCTCGAGGGCGCGGCCGCCGACCCGCTGCCGCTGCTGCGGCGCTGGGCGGACGCGCGCGCGCCGGGCGACGCTGCCGCCCGGCGCGACTAGCCCGTACGATCCGCGCGTGATCGGCACCTGGGGCAGGCCGTCGCGGCGCGATCGGCGTCGCTGGCACTCGTGCTCGGCCGCGCCGGCCGCGGCGCGAGCCGATCCCGCGGCGATCCGACGCCGGCGGCCCGCCGGCGTTCGAGGGCGCGCCGGCCAAGCCGCGGCGCCTGAGCTCGCCCGAGCCGCCCCGCCATCCCTTCATGGCGCCGAACGGGCGCAGCAACCTCCACGACGACGCGCTACCAGACCGACACCTACCGCGGCGCCGGGCCCGCTCGGGCGCGGCACAGGCGTGAACTCGACCTTCGAGGTCGCCGACTGCGCCTCGGTGACCTTCGACTCCCGCGGGCGGATCGTGACCATCTGCGTCGGGCGTGCAGGGGCCGCGTGCTCTACGTGATGGACCCGCGCACGCTCGAACGACCTCGCGTCGATGACCCTGCCCGCCGCGCAATCCCGGCGGCGGCAACATCTTCAACGACTTCTCCGGCGGCGGCTACTTCTACCTCGACAACCGCGACCGCGCGGTGATCCCCACCAACACCCGCCACCTCTTCGTGGTGGCGGTGCGGCGGCGACGGCTCGCTGCGCCTGCGAGCGCGACTACGACCTCACCGGCGCCGTGCCCCAGGGGGACAAGATCATCTCCGCGCTGCCCGACTTCTCAGGCCGGATCTGGTTCGTGTCGATCAACGGGGTGGTGGGAACGCATCGACCCGGCGACGCGGCGCCGTGCGCTCGCGCGACGCTGGGCGAGGACATCGCCAACTCGTTCGCCGTCGACGACGACGGGCGCCGTCTACATGGTCACGCAAGAAGGCGCTCTACCGCTTCGACGCCGCGGCCCGGCGGCGCGCCGCGGTCAACCTGGCGCGAGGTCTACAGCAACTCGGGCATCGCCAAGCCGGGCCAGGTGCACGCCGGCTCGGGAACGACCCCGACGCGTGATGAGCGGGGGCCGGGTCGCGATCGCCGACAACGCCGACCCGATGAACGTCGTCGGTCTACCGCGCGGGCGCCGGGGGGTCGCCGGCAGGCGGCTGATCTGCCGAGCAGCCGGTGTTCCGGAAGGGCGCCAGCGCCACCGACAAGTCGCTGATCGCCGCACGCAACTCGATGGTGGTGGAGAACAACTACGGCTACACGCGGCCCGACGGCCGTGATGCAGGGGCGACACCACCGAGCCGGGGCTCGAGCGGGTGGACGTGTCGAAGGACGGCTCGGGCTGCCGCACGGTCTGGCGCATCGAACGAGATCGCGCCGACCGTGGTGCCCAAGCTCTCGCTCGAGACGGGGCTCGTCTACACCTACACGAAGCCGGCCGCGCGCCGACAACGCGGACGCCTGGTACTTCACGGCGCTCGACTTCTGCACCGGCCGCACGGTCTACCGCCGCTTCTCGGGCACGGGCCTCGGCTACAACAACAACTTCGCCCCGGTGTCGCTCGGGCCCGACGGGGCGGCCTACGTCGGGGTGCTCGGCGGCCTCGTGCGGTTCGCCGACTCGGCGCGCCCGTCCGGGCCGCCCGGCAGCGCGCGCAGCGGGTGCGCGCCCGCGGCCGCGGCTCAAGCTGCTCGTCCGCCGGGCGCGGCGCTCCTGCCGGGTCGTGGCGCGGATCGGCGGAGAGGACCGCGCACTCGTGCGGCGCGCCGCCTTCCGGGCCCCGATCGGCCGGCGGCTGGCGACCGCCGCGCCCCGTTCCGGCGCGTGCTCCGGGCACCGCGGCGCAAGCTCACCGTGCTGGCCTTCGCGCGCCTGCGAGACGGCCGGGCGGTACGCCTCCGGGCGCGGGCCGCGCGCTGCGCGCGCTAGCCGCCTGCAACCTCCACGGAGCTTCCCGGCTCCAGGGGTAGTACCTCGAAGCCCTGTCCGCCGGCCGCCTCCTCGAAGCGCCTCCGCGCGTCGCGGACCGGCCGGTAGTGGGGGGCCATCTCGTAGCCGTCGTAGTGGATGGCGACTGCGCTCCCGGCGCCCAGCGAGTGGGCCGCGACCGCGGCCTGCTCGGGATCCATGACGGCCGGGAGGGGGCTCGCGGGCTGGCGATGCGGGAAGTCGATGAGCGCGCCGTTGATCGGCACGAACACCAGATCGAACGGGCCGTGGCGCTGAGCCAAACGCCACCAATGGCCGTGGAACGCGGTATCGCCGAGGTGTAGGACCCGCCCTCCCTCCGCCTCGACCAGCCAGGAGACCTGGGGGTCGCCGGAGCCGTCGACCGCCGGCAGCGCTACCAGGCGGAACGGGCCGACGTCGCGGGTCGCCCACGGCTCCATCGCTTCGACATCGAGCCCCGCTTCCGAGAGCTCGGCGCCGGCCTGTGCGATCCCCAGGTTCTCGAACCGGTCCCCGCCCGCGGCGGGAGGCCCCAGCACCGGGGCGCCGGGCGCCAGCGAAGCGCTCAGGGCGCCGGCGTCTGCGTGGTCGCGGTGCAGGTGCGTGACCAGCCCGGCGATCGCCGAGCGCCTGGCGTCGGGCTCGACGACGGTGGGGAGCGGGACGTCGCGCGCCTGCTCGCCGAACGCGGCGAACGTCGCCGCGGGATCCCCCAGCACATCGAGCACCAGCGTTTCCCCCGCGGCTTCGATCTCCGCCCCGGCCCAGCCCAGCCACCTTGCTCGCATCTTCCGCCTCCTTGAGAGTGAGGGCGGCGGACTATACAGAACGATCGTTCGCTATATACTCGCGGGCATGCCTCGCCGCAGCCGGGCCCAGGTCGCCGCCAGCCGTCGCGCGATCCTCGCCTCCTCGGTCGCGGACACCTCGGTACGCGGCTTCGACGGAGCGAGCATCGGCCGGCTGGCGGGCAAGCTCGAGATGAGCAAGAGCGGCCTGGTGGGGCACTTCGGCGACAAGGAGCAGCTGCAGCTGGCCACCCTGCGGGCGGGCGTGGAGGTGTTCGCCGAGGAGGTGTGGGGGCAGGTGGAGCCCGAGCAGCCGGGGCGCGGGCGGCTGCTGGCGCTCTGCGATGCCTGGCTGTCGTTCTTCGAGCGCGGGGTTCTGCCGGGCGGCTGCCTGATGACCACCGCCACGATCGAGTTCGACGCCCGGCCCGGCCCGATGCGCGACGCCATCGCCACCGTGATGCGCCGGTGGCTCGCCCGGCTGGAGCGCGAGGCAAAGATCGCGCAGGAGAACGGCGACCTCCCCGCGGGCATCGACCCTGCCGACGTGGCCTTCCAGCTGAACGCCCTGGCCTCGGCCGCGAGCACCGCCTTTCACCTCCACGGCGATCCCAAGGTCCTTCGGCGGGCGCGGCGTCTCATGCGCGGCCTGCTCGAGCCCGACTAGCCTTCCGCCCGATGACGAGTGCGAACGTCGAGCTCGTGCGCCGGGTGTTCGAGTACGGACCCGACGCTGTGGCCCTGCTCCGCCGGGGCGATGACGTGTCCGCACACCCCTGGCTCCTGCTCTGGCATCCGGAGTGCGTCCTCGAGGAGCTCGCGGACATGCCCGACGCCGCCGCCTACCACGGCCGTGAAGGTGTCCTCGGCTACTTCCAGCAGCTCCCCGAGGTCTGGGACGAGATCGCCTACACGCCGGTGGATCTCGTCGAAGGAACGCGCGTTCAATGGATTCGAACGCCCGCTAGGACCTCTCAATCAATTCAATTCGGTACCCGTCGGGATCCCGTACGAAGCACAGCCGCGAGCCGCCCTCGCTGACCGTGTACGGGGGCTTCTCGGGCTCGATGCCGGACTTCGCGAGCCGCTCGAGGGTGCCGTCCATGTCCTCCACGGTCATCGCGACGTGGTTGTAGCCGGTGCCCAGCTCGTAGGAGTCGACACCGTGGTTATAGGTCAGCTCGAGCCGCGCGCCGTCGCCGGGCAGGCCCATGAACACGTTCACGGCCTCGTCGCGGATCGGCAGCCGGCCGAGCTCCTCGAAGCCGAGCGTCTCGTAGAAGCTCACCGACCGGTCGATCTCGCCGATGCGGTAGCAGGTGTGAATCAACTCGCTAATGAGAACCTCCGTTCGCAGGCACCGCCTGCTCACCGTACCGCCGCAGGGTAGCCTGCGCAGGATGGACGCCGCTGCCCTCCGCAACCGTCTGGTCATGGCCACGAGCATGTGGCGCGAGGCAACCGATGACCCCCTGCCGAAGATGCCCCCCGGCCAGCCCGCCGAGCAGATCGAGGCCTTCGAGCTTCAGGTCGTGGAGCTTCTGTTCGCAGAGGCGACGCCCGAGACGGCCAAGCGGACCGCGGACCAGACGTGGGACCTCGTCCACGACCGGCCGGACGACAACCCCGTGAAGCGACGGGTCGTCGAGGGCCACGAGAGACTGGCGCGCCTCTCCCAGGAGAGCGGCCTTCCGGCCGAGGAGTGACCGGCCCCTCCCGGGTGTTCGTGACGGGCGCACTCGGCTTCATCGGCCGAGCGCTGTCCGACCGCTACCGCGAGCGCGGCGCCGAGGTTCGCGGCGTGGACGTGCGCCCCGACCCGGAGCGGGGGGTGGTCGCGGGCGACGTGGCGGCGCCGGGCGAATGGCAGCGCCACGCCGAAGGGTGCGACCTCGTGCTCCACACCGCGGCGGTCATCTCCATGCGCGACGACCCCGCCCCGGTCTGGCGGGTGAACGTGCTCGGGACCCGCAACGTGCTCGACGCCGCCCGCGACGCGGGCGCGTCGCGCTTCGTGCACCTGTCGTCGATCGTCGCGTTCTCGTTCGAGTACCCCGACGGCGTGACCGAGGCCTTCCCGATCCGCCCGAACGGCGTGCCCTACGTGGACACCAAGGTCGCGAGCGAGCAGGTGGTGCTCCAGGCCCATGCGGCCGGCGAGGTCCCCTGCACCGTCGTGCGCCCCGGTGACGTGTACGGGCCCGGCTCGCGGCCCTGGGTGATCTGGCCGGTCGAGGAGCTCAAGCGCGGGCGGCTCGTGCTCCCGGCCATGGGCCGGGGCACCCTCAGCCCGGTTTACGTGGACAACCTCGTCGACGGGATAGTGCTCGCCGCCGAGCGCGACGAGGGAGTGGGGCAGGTGTTCACGATCACGGACGGCGTGGGAGTGACCACGAGCGACTTCTTCGGCCACTACGCCCGCCTCCTGCGCAAGCGCGTGCGAGTGGTGCCCACACCGGTCGGCCGGGCGCTGGCCGCCGCCGCGGGGCGGCTTCCGGGCGAGGAGAGCGAGGTCAACCCCGCCGCGGTGGCGTACGTGGCCCGCCGGGGCACGTACTCGATCGAGAAGGCGCGAAGCATGCTCGGCTACGAGCCCGCGGTGGACCTCGCGGAGGGCATGCGCCGCACCACCGACTGGCTGCGGCAGGAGGGGTACGCGTCGTGAGGGAGGCGAGCCCCCATGAGCTCCGGGTGCTCGGCTGCCTGATCGAGAAGCAGCGCACGACCCCCGACGCCTACCCGCTGAGCGTGAACGCCCTGCGGCTGGCCTGCAACCAGAGCACCAACCGCGACCCCGTGGTCGACTGGGACGAGAGCACGGTGCGCGGCGCCGCGCAGCGCCTTGGCGAGCGCGGCTGGGCCCGCTTCACGAGCCGCGCCGGAAGCCGGGCCGCGAAGTACCGCCAGACGTTCGACGACGCCCTCGGGCTCTCGCGGGAGGAGACGGCCCTGCTCTGCGTCCTCATGCTGCGGGGGGCCCAGACGCCGGGGGAGCTGAAGAGCCGCACCGACCGGCTGCAGGGCTTCGCCGGGCTGGCCGAGGTCCAGGCGACGCTGGAGGGGCTGATCGCCCGCGAGCTGGTGGCCGGCCTCGGGCGCCTGCCCGGCCAGAAGGAGCAGCGCTACACGCACCTGCTGGGAGGCGATGCCGAGGAGGCCGGCGAGGCGCCGGCTCCCGTCGCGGCCGCACCGGTCGAGCCCGCGGGCGAGAGCCTCGAGTCGCGCGTCACCCGCCTCGAGGCCGAGGTCGCCGCGCTGCGCGAGGACCTCGGCGGCTAGTAGACGGTCGATTCCTAGCGGATCAGCACCGGGCTGCCGAGCGGCACGCGCGGGTACAGGTCGATCACGTCGCTCACGTGCATCCGGATGCAGCCGTGGGACGCGCGGCTGCCGATCGACCACGGCTCGCCGGTGCCGTGGATCCCCACGCCGGCGGCCACGCCGAGCCAGCGCGCCTTGAGCGGGTTGTCTGGCGCGCCCCCCGGCACGGTGCGCCCGGCGTACGAGCCCGCCCAGGGACGGTTGGGCGCCGTCCAGGCGGGGTTCACCTGCCTGCTGTTGATCCTGAACAGGCCGGTCGGGGTGTCGAACCCGGCGGCGCCGACGGCGATCGGGTAGCTGCGGTCGTGGCGCAGCCGCTTGAAGAGCCGCAGCCGGAAGCCGCCGCGGTCGACCGTGACGATGGTCGGGTTGAGCCGCGCCAGCCGGGCGTGGGTGATGAACGGCCGGACCCGCCGCATCCGCCCGCTCAGCGCCCGTGAGCGGCGCGGGTCGCCCACCGCCCGGGCGATCGCGCCGCGCAGCGTGTACTGCACGAGCGCGCGGCCGTTGCGCCCCTTGCGACGGATCATCCGGCTGATCGTGATCCGAAGCCGGGCGTTGCGGGGGGCCACGAACGTCTGCCGCCCTATCTGCGCCACCCAGCGCCGCACGGCGGTGCGGCGGTAGGTCACGAACGGCTCCACGTCGACGCCGGAAGCACCGCCGCCCGCCCCGGCGGGCGCCAGCTTCAGGCCGGCGCGGTAGGCCCGGCGGGCGGTGCGGTCCGGTGCGAAGCGCAGGCGCAGCGTGCGCATCCCGAGGCGCAGCCGCCGGCGGCCCACATGTACCACCACGGGCGCGCGCAGGCGCTTCGCGAGCCTGGCGCGCAGAAGGGCGGCGGCCTCCGGGAGGGTCAGGCCCCCGAGCTGCACGCCGCCGGAGCTGACGCCCGCGGCGATCCGCTTCGGCGCCGGCGCCGGCGCGGGCTGCACCGGCGCGGGCGCCGGGGGCAGCACCTGCGCCGCGGCCTGCCCGGCCAGCGAAAGCATCAGCACTCCTCCGATCGCCAGCCCGATCCTGGCAGCTGCCATGCGGCCAGGGTACCTCCGATCTGGCGCTGGTCAGACCGCTGCAGGCTCGTGTTCGGCGATGAAGTCGAGCACCGCCTGGTTGAACTCCTCGGCGCGCTCGAGCTGCACGCCGTGGGCCGCGCGCTCGATCACCTGGAGCTTCGAGCCGGGGATCAGCCGGGCGATCTCCTCGGACTTCCACACGGGCACGAGGATGTCGTGCTCTGCGCCGAGCACGAGCACGGGCATCGAGAGCGAGTCGAGGCGATCACGGGTGTCGTGGCGGGCGCTGGCGCTGAGCTGTCGCGCGAAGGCGTCGGGATCCTGGGGATGGGGGTTCGAGAGCATCAGGTTGCGCGCGTTGTCGACCGCCTCCTCGTTCTCGAAGAACTCCTCGGAGAGCGTGAGCAGGAGCAGCTCCTCCACGTGGCGCTCCCGCGGCATCTCCCGCACGCGAGCGCTCCAGGACGTGGCCAGGTTCGCACCCCAGCGGCCGGTGCCCCCGAACGTGACGGCCAGCGTGAGGCTGCGGATCCGCTCGGGGGCGGCGAGCGCCATCTCCTGTGAGATCGCGCCGCCCATCGAGACCCCCAGCAGGTGAAAGGTGTCGAGCCCCAGCGCGTCCGCCAGGCCGAGCGCATCCTGGGCCATGTCGCTCAGCTCGTACTCGCCCTCGGCCATCGACGACTGGCCCACGTCCCTGTTGTCGAACACGATCGTGCGATAGCGCTGGGAGAAGGCGGGCACCTGCAGGATCCACCCGAGCGTGTCCGTCGCCAGGCCGTGCACGCAGAGCAGGGGCTCGCCCTCGCCGTGCTCCTCGTAGTACAGGGTCTGGCCGTTCGTCTCGATGGTGGGCATCGAAAAAGCCTAGCTCTCCACCTTGCGCCGCGGGAAGATGGTGTAGCTGCCGATCGCGGTCGCGATCAGGCGCCCGTCCTCGTGGTGGACCTCGCTCCGCATGGTCGCGAGGCGGCGGTTGCGGCGGTCGAGCTCGGTCGTGCAGATGATGTCGCCCTCCAGGGCCGTCTGCACGTAGTTGATCGAGATCGAGACCGTGGCGATGCCCTCCTCCTCGGTCGTCTGCTTCCACAGCGTGGATCCCATGCAGTAGTCGACCATCGCGTACGTCACCGCGCCGGAGAGCAGCCCGGCGGCGTTGATGTGGTGCTCCTCGATCGTCAGCCGGAGGGTGTTGGCGTGCTCCCAGCGAAAGCCGAGGTAGCCCGAGACACCGTCGATCGCCTGTGGGCCGGGAGGCACTCGCGGAGAGTACCCCGTGCCGGCGCTAGGACTCGTGCGCGCGGCGGTCGGACTGCGGCTTGCGCCGGAAGCGGCCCAGGCGCGAATCCCGCGGCGGGCCAGGGGTCTCACTCGTCCAGAAGACGTGGAGCTCTCGTGAGCCCAGATCGCGCGCGATGCGACGAGCGAGCTCCAGCTCCGAGTCGGAGTGATAAGCGGGCAAGGTCAGCAAGTCCATCTCCAAAGTAGGACAGCTCTGCGACCTTCGCCACAGGTTGGGGACCGCCGACTGCACCAAATTGCAGGATCGCGGGCGAAGCTGCGATACGCTCAGCCGCTCATGGACACGGAGTCAACAGCGCGCGCCTGTGTGGTCGGCGCGGGCTCGTCGGGCATCGCCTCGTGCCAGGTACTGCACGCTCGGGGCATCCCGTTCGACTGCTTCGAGAAGGGCTCCGAGGTCGGCGGAAACTGGCGCTACATGAACGACAACGGCATGTCGTCCGCCTACGAGTCGCTGTCGATCAACACCTCGCGCCGGATCATGGAGTACGCCGCCTACCCGATGCCGAAGAGCTACCCGGACTTCCCGACCCACCGGCAGATCGCCTCCTACTTCGACGCCTACGTGGACAACTTCGGCTTCCGTGACCGGATCCGGTTCCGCACGGAGGTGACGAAGGTCGAGCGCGCGCAGGGGGGCTGGGCGGTCTCGCTGGACGACGGCACCACGACCACGTACGAGTCCGTGTTCGTCGCGAACGGCCACCACTGGGACGCGCGCTGGCCCGAGCCGGAGTTCCCCGGCGAGTTCCACGGCGAGGCCATCCACTCCCACCACTACAAGACGCCCGAGGGCTACGAGGACAAGAACGTGCTGGTGCTCGGCATCGGCAACTCGGCCTGCGACATAGCCGTGGAGACCTCGCGCGTCTCGCGCCGCACCTTCCTGGCGATGCGCCGCGGGGCGTGGATCATCCCCAAGTACTTCGGCTCGACCCCCAGCGACGAGCTGGCGCCGGAGTGGCTCTCGGCCCTGCTGCCGTTCTCGGTCCAGCGTTCGTTGTTCATGCGCAGGATCCTGAGCACGAACGGGCACCCCGCGGACTTCGGCCTGCCCACGCCGGACCACAAGCTGGGGGAGGCGCACCCCACGATCTCGTCCGACCTGCTCGGGCGGATCGGCCACGGGCGGGTGGAGGTCAAGCCCAACATCGAGCGCCTCGAGGGCGACTCGGTGCGCTTCGTCGACGGCTCGACCGAGAAGGTCGACCGGATCGTGTACTGCACCGGCTACAGGATCACCTTCCCGTTCTTCGACCACGACCTGCTCGACCCGTCGGGCGACAACCGCATCGAGCTCTACCGGCGCGTCGTGCACCCCGACCTCCATGGCCTCTACTTCATCGGGCTCATCCAGCCGCTCTACGCGATCATGCCGATCGCGGAGCGCCAGTCGGAGTGGATCGCGGATGTGCTCGAAGGTACCGTCGCCCTTCCCGGCCGGGAGCAGATGGTGCGCGAGATCGAGAAGGACCGGAAGGCGATGGACCGCCGGTACGTGGCGTCGAAGCGTCACACGATCCAGGTGGACGGCCCGCCCTACATGCGTCAGCTGGCGCGCGAGCGGCGGCGCCACCGCGTGAGCGACGGCGTGCCGGGCAGGCGCGCGCCGGAGCTGCAGCCCGCGTGAGCGTCGCCGTAGTCACCGGCGCCGGGCGGGGCTTCGGGCGCGAGATCGCGCGGCGCCTCGCCGCCCGCGGGTTCGAGGTGCTCTGCACGGACATCGACGCCGAGGGTGCGGAGGAGACCGCGAACGAGATCGGCTCGGGCGCGTGGTCGATGCAGATGGACGTGCGAGACCCGGACGCCCACCGCGCGGCCGCGGCGGCAGCCGGTGAGCGGGGCCGGCTCGACGTGTGGGTGAACAACGCGGGCGTGATGCGCACCGTGAAGACCTGGGATCACACGGACGACGACGTGCGCCTGATGCTCGACGTGAACTTCTACGGCGTGATCTGGGGATCGCGCGCGGCGGTCGACGCGATGAAGGACGCCCCTGGCGGCGACAAGCACGTGATCAACATCGGCTCGCTGTCCTCGCTCACCCCCGTGCCCGGGCTGGCCGTCTACGGCGCTACGAAGCACGGGGTGCTGGGGTTCACCGAGTCGCTCCAGGGCGACCTGATGATGGCCGGCATCCCGATCACCCTGCACTGCGTTTGCCCGGACGGCGCCGACACCCAGCTCGTCCGCGGCGAGCAGGACAAGGACGAGTCGGCGATCATCTGGTCCTCGCCGCGGATGCTCTCCGCGGAGGAGGTTGCGGACAAGACCGTTGAACTGCTCGACTCCAAGCGGCTGGTGGCGGTGATCCCGCGGTACCGCGGGTGGCAGGCGCGGATGGGCGCGATGGCGCCCCGCCTCGGGCTCAAGCAGACGAAGATGCTCCACAGGATGGGCGAGCGAAAGCGTGAGAAGGAGAGGAGAGGTCATGGCTGAGACGACCGTTAACGAGGCGCGCCCCGAGCGCGTGACCGAGAGACGCGAGCAGATCGAGGTCGAGAACCCGGCGACGGGACAGATCATCGGCACGGTCCCCCGGAGGACGCCGGTGGACGTGCGCGAGATGGCCGAGCGAGCTCGGGCCGCACAGCCGGGATGGGAGGCAATCGGCTTCGAGGGTCGCGCCAGGGTGATGCGCCGCGCCCAGAAGTGGGTGCTCGACAACTCCGATCGCGTGATCGAGACGATCGTCTCCGAGACCGGCAAGACCTGGAACGACGCCCAGACCGCCGAGATCGGCTACGCCGCCGAGGCCTTTGGCTTCTGGGCCAAGAACGCCGGGAAGTACCTCGCCGACGAGAAGGTGCGGACCAGCTCGCCCTTCCTCCTTGGGAAGAAGGCGGTGATGCGCTACCGCCCGCTCGGCGTGGTCGGCGTGATCGGCCCCTGGAACTACCCGCTGACCAACTCGTTCGGGGACTGCATCCCGGCGCTCGCCGCCGGCAACGCGGTGATCCTCAAGCCCTCGGAGATCACTCCTCTCACCTCCCTCCTGATGGGCGAGATGCTCGACGAGTGCGGCATCCCGAAGGACGTCTACCAGGTGCTCACGGGCCTGGGCGACGTGGGAGCCGAGCTGGTCGACTACGTCGACTTCGTGATGTTCACCGGCTCTACGGCCACCGGCAAGAAGGTCGCCGAGCGCGCCGCGAAGACCCTCACGCCGTTCGGCCTCGAGCTGGGCGGCAAGGACCCGATGATCGTGCTGGCCGACGCCGATCTCGAGAAGGCCGCCAACGCGGCCGCCTACTACTCGATGCAGAACGGCGGCCAGACGTGCATCTCGGTCGAGCGCGTCTACGTCGAGGAGCCTGTCTACGACGAGTTCGTGCAGCTCGTGACGGGGAAGGTCTCCGCGCTGCGCCAGGGCGTGCCGTCAGAGTCCGGCGACGTGGACGTCGGCGCGGTCACGTTCGCGCCGCAGGCCGACATCGTGGAGTCCCACGTCAAGGATGCGGTCGACAAGGGAGCGAAGGTCGTGGTGGGAGGGCACCGAGGCACCGGCCCGGGCCGCTTCTACGAGCCGACCGTGCTGCTCGACGTGGATCACTCGATGGCCTGCATGACCGAGGAGACCTTCGGCCCGACCCTGCCGGTGATGAAGGTGGCCGACGCCGAGGAGGCCCTGCGCCTGGCCAACGACTCGCCGTACGGGCTGCAGGCCTCGGTCTGGACCAAGGACACCGTGCGCGGAGAGTCCAATCGCCAGCCGCCTCGAGGCCGGCGCGGCCAACGTGAACGAGCACCAACTGAACTACCTAGCGCTCGAGATGCCGATGGGCGGCTGGAAGTCCTCGGGGATGGGGTCGCGCCACGGCGTCGACGGGATCCGCAAGTACACGCGGAAGCAGGCGTCCGTGGTCACCCGCGTCGGGACCGAAGCGCGAGCTGTTCATGTTCCCCTACTCAGGCGGGGGCGGAAGTTCCTGGGCGGGATCATCAAGCTGTTGCATGGCCGCGGCAAGCGGCCGTAGGCTGGCGTCCAGCTCGGGTCGTGCCGACCCCAAGACCCGGGTATGCGCCTGCGCGTCATCCCTGCTCGCCATCTGCATCGCCGGTGTCACGGCCGTGCCCGCGTTCGCCGGCTCGCTGCTGCGGCCCATTGCCGCCAACCCCGCGGACCGGCTGGCGGCGCTGCCGATCGAGGACTTCCGCTACGACCACGCCCGCAAGTGCCATAAGAAGCCGGCGCCCGGCACTCTGGCCCTCCAGAGCTGGCTCGAGCGCAACTCCCGCGGCGTGTTCTGGGGGATCATGCGCTGCGAGCGGCTCTCGAAGCGGAGCTTCAGCCTTCATGCCGAGGGCCGGGCGATCGACTGGCACCTCGATGCGCACCGTGCGACTGACCGCCGCGCCGCCGACCGCCTGATCCGCCTCCTCCTCGCGCCCGACAAGCTCGGCAATCCGGCCGCCCTCGCCCGCCGGATGGGCGTCCAGGAGGTCATATGGAACTGCCGCTCCTGGTGGTCCGGCTCGGAGGGCATGGACCGCTACTCCGTCTGCTTCGATCGCAAGGGCAAGCGCAAGAAGGTCGGCGACACGATCGCCCACCGCGACCACGTGCACCTCGGCCTCAACCGCGCGGGCGCCCGGAAGCGCACCAGCTTCTGGACCAGAGGGCGCTGACCGGCCGCTAGTGTCGCGGCCCTTGGCCGACGAGCTCTCACCCCAGAACCGCATCCGGATCGAGGTCGACCGCGCCCTCTGCATCGGCTCGGGCGACTGCGTGGACACCGCACCCGAGGTCTTCGAGCTCGACGACGAGGACAAGGCGCGGGTGATCGATCCCGACGGCGCCCCGGCGGATGTGGTGATCGAGGCCGCCGGGAACTGCCCCGTCACGGCGATCTTCGTCTACGGCGAGGAAGGCGAGCTCTACCCCTAGGGAGAGCCCCGCTCGCCTACCGGCGGGCGCGGCGCACGAGCAGCGCGCCCAGCAGGAGCAGCGCGAGCGCGGGCACCAGGGTGCGGGGATCGACCCCGCCCGGCCGGGACAGCGGCCCGCCTCCGGTGGGCATCGCGAACTCCTCCGCGGCCAGAACGTCGTGGGGCTCCTGGATGGGATCCGAGGGAATGTCGCTGCGCGAGCGCATCGGCATCGCGAACTCCTCCGCGGCCAGCACGTCGTGCGGCTCGTCGGTGCCCAGCGGGTCCTCGGGAAGCTTTGACTCTGATTGGTGGCTCATCGCGGCGCATATTTGCAGAGCGCGGGACCGGGGGTGCCGGCACCCGGATCCGGCTACCCTCGATGTGATGGAGGAAGGGGAGCGGACGGAGTTGGAGGCGGCGGCCTTCCGCCGCCTGCTTGAGCACCTGCGCGAGCGTGCCGATGTCCAGAACATGGATCTCATGGACACCGCCGGCTTCTGCCGCAACTGCCTCTCGCGCTGGTACGCGGAGGCCGCGGCCGAGCGCGGCGGAGAGCTGACCAAGGAAGAGGCTCGCGAGGTGATCTACGGGATGCCCTACGAGGTGTGGAAGGGGCGTCATCAGACCGAGCGGCCCGAGGAGGCGGCCGGCCGGTGAAGCGCCGGCGGGCAGTGATCGCAGCGGCCGCCGTGCTGGGTGCCGCCGGAGCCGGCGTCGTGGCCTTCGCGGGCGGCGGCGGCGGCGAGGTGGCCGAGCCGGCGCAGGCCGACCGGGCCGCCGACGTGGTCCTCACCCCCGACTCCGTGGATCCGGCCGCCGCCCGCAAGGCCGGCCGGGAGAAGGGCGGCAAGGGCAGGATCGTGGAGCTGCGCGGGGCCGGCGAGGAGAAGACGTACGCGAGCGGGAGCGACCATGTGAGCCCCGGCGCGCCGACCGACGCCGAGGTGAAGGCGGACCTGCGCCAGGCCAGGGCGGAGCTGTCGAAGTTCAAGCGCTACCTCGGCACCACCGCATACCTGCAGACCGGCCCGCGCGCGAAGGTGCTGGCCGACGGCACCGCGGTCGCGCCCGAGGACGCCCCCGAGCCGGTCAAGCGCGTGATCCAGGCCGGCAACGCCATCGCCAAGTTCCCCTACAAGTGGGGCGGAGGCCACGGCGCCTGGAAAGACAACGGCTACGACTGCTCGGGCTCCGTCTCGTTCGCGCTCGCCGGCGCCGGGCTCGTAAAGAGCCCGCAGACCTCAGGCGGGTTCATGAACTACGGCGAGCCGGGCCCGGGCGAGTGGATCACCATCTACGCGAACAACGGCCACATCTTCATGGTGGTCGCAGGGCTGCGCTTCGACACCAGCGGCCGCGGGCGCGCCGGAACGCGCTGGCAGGAGAACCCGCGCGGCGCCGGCGGCTTTGCAGTACGCCACGTGCCTGGCCTCTAGGAGTCGGCCGGGGGCTCCCGCCCCCGGACCCCCGGCGCCGCTTGCCCAACGTCCGCGGCTACCGTTTCACTGGACGGTGACTGCTACCTTCGCGCTCTTGGACGACCAGCCGACACGCCGCCTGGACTCCGCGCGACGATCCGCGCCGGGGCCCACGTAGGGAGGACGACTCCGTGTACCTGCGCCGCCGCCTGGTGGCGGCGCTGGCAGCGGCGATCTTCCTGATCGTGGTGATCGCGGTCGTCGCCGGCGGCGGAGGCGACGACGAGCCCACCCGCACCCCCGCCGACATCCGCGTTCCCACCACGCCCGACGACGAGAGCGACGACTCGGCGACCACGACCGACGAGACGGACACCTCGACCACGCCGGCCCCAACGCCACACGCCCACGCCCACCCCGCCCGCGGCCGGCGGCGGAACCGGGAGCGGCGGCACCCAGGGAGGCGGCGCCGCGCCGCAGGCGCCGGCCCAGCAGAACCCGCCGCCCGCATCCGGTGGCGGCGGAGCGGTGGCGCCCCCCTCGGGCGACGGCTAGTCCTCGTCGGTCGGCCTGCGACGCCGGCGCTTGACCTCGCCCCGGCGGCGCTTCGCGCCCAGCCGCCGCTCCCGGGCGGCCCTCGTCGGCCCCGTCGGCCTGCGCTTGCGCTGCACCGCCAGCGCCGCCGCGAGGCGCGAGCGCAGGCGCTCGAGTGCCAGCTCGCGGTTACGCGCCTGGCTGCGCGTGTCCTGGGCGACGGCCGTGAGCCGCGGGCCGACGCGGGCCATCACCCGGCGGCGGTGATCCTCGCGCAGCGAAGGGGAGGAGGCCACGTCGAACACCGCCTCCACGCGCGAGGCGGTCACGTTCGCGTGCTGGCCGCCGGGCCCCGACGAGCGGCTGACGCGCAGCTCGATCTCGGCCAGGGGGACCGACAGCTCGCGGTTGATGCGCATCGGATCCTCCATCGCCGGCCGACGCTACCCGGTGAGAACCTTCGCTCGCAGGCACCGCCTGCTCGCCGGACAGTAGCCTGATTGCGGGAGATGCCCCGCGAGCGTCGCAACCCGCCACTCGAGCAGCTGTACGCGCGAAAGTGGCCGATCTTCGCCGTCACGATGGTCGGCCTCTTCATGGCGCTGATCGACGTGACGATCGTGAACATCACGATCCCGGAGCTCCAGCGCGACCTCGACGCGAACGTGGACACGGTGTCGTGGGTGCTGAACGCCTACAACATCATGTTCGCGGTGCTGCTCGTCGCGATGGGCCGCCTGGCCGACCAGTTCGGCCGCAAGCGCTTCTTCCTCGTGGGCATGACGATCTTCACCGTCGGGTCGCTGCTGTGCGCGCTGGCGCCCACGATCCAGGCCCTGATCGCCTTCCGCGTGGTCCAGGCGGTGGGCGCGGGGATCCTCGCCCCGCTGGCGCTGGCCACCACCGCGCTGGTGTTCCCGCCCGAGCAGCGCGGGCTCGGCCTGGCGCTGATGGCGGTGGTCGCGAACACGGCCGGCGCGCTCGGGCCCATCCTCGGCGGCGTGCTCGTGGAGTACGCGAGCTGGCACTGGATCTTCGCCATCAACGTGCCGATCGGGATCGCGGGCGTGCTGCTCGCCCTGCGGATCATGCCCGAGACGTTCGACCTCACGGCTGGCCGCCGCGTCGACCTGGTCGGGATGTTGCTGATCGGCGCCTCGATCTTCTGCCTCACGTACGGGCTGGTCGAGGCGAACTCGGCCGGCTGGGGCTCGGCCCAGACGGTGCTGCTCCTGGGCGGGTCGGCGGTGCTGGCCACCGCGTTCGCGGTGTCGCAGCGGCTGGGGCGCTGGCCGATGCTGACGGCGACGCTCACCCGCAACCGCCAGTTCATGGGGGGTTGTGCGGCTCTGCTCCTGTTCGCGATCGGGGTGATGGGCACCCTCTTCCTCTCGGTGATCGCGTTCGTGAACCTCTGGGGCTACTCCGAGCTCGAGGCCGCCCTGGCGATCACGCCGATCGCGGTCCTCGGAATGATCGTCTCACCGCTCGTGGGACGGAGCGCGGATCGGGTACCGCCGCGGGTGATGGCGGCGCCGGCGCTGATCGTGATGGGAGGCGGCCTGCTGTGGTTGGCCGCCGCGCTCGAGGCCGAGCCCAACTATCTCGCCGTGCTGCCGGCGCTGATCCTCGTGGGGATCGGAATGGGGGCGACGTTCCCGGCTACGAACGTGGGTGCGATGGGCTCGATCTCGGGTCAGGAGCTGGGGCTCGGCTCAGGCATCGTCAACATGTCCCGGCAGGTGGGGTTCGCGCTCGGCGTGGCGATCCTCGTGGCCGTGTTCACCGGCGCGTTCACCGACCGGGCGGCCACCGCCCGCACCGAGGCCGCACAGGTGGCGAGCGCCCGCGGCTACACGCCGGAGCGCCGCGAGGCGCTGCTCGACCGCGCGTTCAACCAGCGAACTCCCGAGAGTGGCGGAGAGCGCTTCGCCCCCCGCAACACGGTGGAGCGCCGGACCCGCGACCTGGCGGACGAGGCGGCTCGCGACTCGTTCGCGATCGGCTTCAGGGTCGCCGCGCTGGCTACGCTGCTGGCCGTTCCGTTTGCGCTGGCGATGCGTCGCCGGCCGTCGGAGGCCCGGCAGGCGGATCAGGAGCGCGCCGCCGCCGCGGGAGGGCCCGCGGCCGAAGGGCAGACCGCCGTCGCGTAGTTAGGTGAGCAGGCGGTGCCTGCGAACGGATCTTCTCCGCCCGGTACTCGGAGAGCGTCATGCCCTCGGGGACGTCGCACTCCAGGACCGCGACTGACTGCTCCTGGATGGTGGTGGTGATGGCGGTCATCGGCGTGTCCATCCCTTCGCCCTCACTTCGCCAATGGTTCACTTCGCGCCGGACGGCAGGTTTCCTGGGGCAGATGTGACACTCCGCCGGTGCAGGTAGCGGTGGTGGGACACGTGGAGTGGATCGAGTTCGCGCGCGTGGAGCGGGTGCCGGTGGCCGGCGAGATCGTCCATGCGCTCGAGAGCTGGGAGGAGCCGGGCGGCGGGGGCGCGGTCGCCGCGGTCCAGCTCGCGAAGCTCGCGGGCGCCTGCACGCTGTTCACCGCACTCGGCGACGACGAGCTCGGGCACCGCGCGCACAGGGACCTCATGGACCTCGGCCTGCAGGTCGAGGTCACCTGGCGCGACGAGCCCCAGCGCAAGGGATTCGTGTATCTGGACGCGGCGGGGGAGCGCACGATCACCGTGATCGGAGACCGCATGGGCCCCTCGGCGGTGGAAGACCAGCTGCCTTGGGACGACCTGGCGGGCGCCGACGCCGTGTACTTCACCGCGGGGGATGCGGAGGCCGTCAAGCGAGCACGCGCCGCGCGCTGCCTCGTGGCCACGACACGCGCCGTGGAATCGCTCGCGGCGGCGAGGATAGAGCTCAACGCCCTGGTGTCGAGCGGAAAGGACGCCGGGGAGCGCTACGAGCCTGGCGACGTCGGACCAGAGCCGGGCCTGCTTGTGCGCACCGCCGGTGCGGGCGGCGGATCGTGGGAGACGCCCGGAGGGGAGTCCGGGCGCTACCAGCCGGCTCCGCTTCCGGGGCCGCCGGCGGACGCGTACGGGTGCGGCGACTCCTTCGCCGGCGGCCTGACCTACGGCTTGGGCGCGGGGATGGATGTGCCGGAGGCGCTTGAGCTGGCGTCCCGCTGCGGAGCCGCGTGCTTCACCGGGAAGGGCCCCTACGCCGGCCAGCTAGTGATCGGCGACTGACCCGCCCTCGGGGTCGAGCGGCAGGCCCTTCTCGGCCCATGCCAGCAGGCCGCCCTCCATGTTGTGGGCGTCGTAGCCGCTGGCCTTGAACGCCTGCACCGCGACCGAGGAGCGGGCGCCCACGCGGCAGTAGAGGACCAGCGGCCTGTCGCCGTCGATCGACCCGGCCTCCTGGGAGAGCTGCGCGAACTCGATGTGCCGGGAGCCGGCCACGCGCCCCGCCTGGCGCTCGTGGGGCTCGCGCACGTCGACCAGCTCGATCTCGCCGGCGGCGTGCAGCTCCGCCACGCGCTCGGGGGTCAGGCTCTCCGGGAGCTCCTGGGGCATCGCCCAGAAGGCTAGTCCTCGTCCTTGCCCTCGTCCGGATCGTCGTCGAGCCCGGAGCGCTCCTCGTCGGCGAGGTTGCGCTCGCCGGAGAGCTTTGCGGCGTTCGGATCCGTCGGCCCGCCCGGGATCGGGTCGCCCTTGTAGTCCTCCGGGTTGTCGACCTTCTCGCCGTCGACCGTCACCGTTCCGTCCTCGTGATGGCGGACGTTCGACTCGCCCAGGCTGGCTGTCGGTCCCTCGTCGTAGCCGGTGTCCCCTTCGGGGCCGCCGAAGGTCTTGTACTTGGCCTTGTCGTCGGGCCAGTCCTCGAGGTCCTTGGGAGGGTCCTCCTCGAGCGCCTTGACCTTGTCCTCGGCCTCCTGGTCGGGATTCTCCTGTTGCTCTGTCTCGGCCTGTGTCTCTTCAGCCATCTCGTCCTCCTTTTCGTTCCCTGGGCCTTACCCCGCGCACGGGTTCCCGAACGTGAGCCGCAGCGTTAGGCTGGCCCGATGGCAACCACCTGGGACGTATCCGGCCGCACGATCCTGATCACCGGCGCCGCCCGCGGCATCGGGGCGGAATGTGCCAGGCGCCTCTCCGCCAAGGGCGCGCACGTCTCGCTCGTCGGGCTCGAGCCGGAGGAGCTGGAGCGTGTGGCCGCGGAGTGCGGCGAGCACGCGGCCTGCTTCGAGGCCGACGTGACCGACCGGGAACAGCTGCAGGAGGCGGTCGACGGCACGGTCGAGCGTTTCGGCGGAATCGACGCGGTGATCGCGAACGCGGGCATCGGCGGGGGCGGGCCGCTGCGCCACTCGGACCCCGAGGCCTTCGAGCGCGTGATCGAGGTGAACCTCCTCGGCGTCTACCGCACCGTGCACGCCTGCATCCCGCACATCGTCGAGCGGCGCGGATACGTCCTCGTGGTGGCGTCGGTCGCGGCGATCACGCACGCGCCGGGAATGGGCGCCTACAGCGCCGCCAAGTCGGGGGCCGAGGCGATGGCCAACAGCCTCCGGCTGGAGGTCAGGCACCTCGGCGTGGACGTGGGCGTCGGCTACTTCTCGTGGATCGACACCGACCTCGTGCGAGGCGCGGACGCGCACCCCGCCTACGGCTCGCTGCGCGAGAAGCTGCCGGGGTTCGCACGCAAGACCTATCCGGTCTCCGCGGTCGGCGACGCCGTGGTCGACGGCTTCGAGCGCCGCCGGCGCATGGTGGTGGTGCCCGGTTGGGTGCGCGTGGCGAGCGCGCTGCGCGGAGTGCTCCCTGCCGTTCTCGAGCGGGAGACGCTGAAGAACGTCCCGGAGCTGGACGCCGCCTTCGAGCGCGACGTCGCCGACCGCGGTATGGAGGCCGCCTCCCGGCCCGTCGGCGCAGGCGGCGAGGCCGCCGTGCGCGCGAGAGAGCGCTCCTAGAGGTCCTTCACCGCGGCGAGCACGTCGTTCACCGACGCCTTCGCGTCGCCGAACAGCATCTCGGTGTTCTCGTTGTAGAAGAGCGGGTTGTCGATGCCCGCGAAGCCGGTGTTCATCGACCGCTTGAACACCACCACCGAGTCGGACTTGTCCACGTCGAGGATCGGCATCCCGTAGATCGGCGACCCCTCGTCCTCGCGCGCCGCCGGGTTCGTCACGTCGTTGGCGCCGATCACCAGCGTCACGTCGGTGGTCTCGAACTCGGGGTTGATCTCGTCCATCTCCTTGAGCGCGTCATAGGGCACGTCGGCCTCGGCCAGCAGCACGTTCATGTGCCCCGGCATGCGCCCGGCGACCGGATGGATCGCGTAGTTGACCTCCACGCCCCGCTTCTCCAGCTCGTCCGCCAGCTCGCGCACCGTGTGCTGGGCCTGTGCCACGGCGAGCCCGTAGCCGGGCGCCACCACCACCTGGTCGGCGAGCGATAGGAGCATGGCCACCGAGGTCGCGTCGGTCGAGCGGTGCGGCCGCTCCTCGCCGTCCCCCGCGGCCAGCGCCGCGCCTCCGCCGCCGAACCCGCCGGCCACGATGTTGGGGATCGACCGGTTCATGGCCTCGGCCATGAGGTTGGTGAGGATCGTGCCCGAGGCGCCGACGATGATGCCGCCCACGATCAGCGCCACGTTGTCGAGCGCCATGCCGGCCGCGGCGGCCGAGAGGCCGGTGAGCGCGTTCAGCAGGGAGATCACCACCGGCATGTCGGCCCCGCCGATCGGCAGCACCACCATGTTGCCGAGGGCCGCGGCGGCGACCAGGATCAGGACGAAGAGCCCCTCGGACTCGGCGCCGGCGGCGATCGCCACGGAGGCGCCGACCGCCACCAGGAGCAGGATCGCGTTGATGACCTGCTGCCCCGGAACCGCGATCGGCCTCTGCGGCAGGATGTCCTGGAGCTTCCCGAACGCGATGTTCGAGCCCCAGAAGGAGATCGAACCGATGATCGCCGCGAACAGGATCGGGATCAGCGTCTCGAGCTCGGGGTTGCCGCCGAGGGCGAGCGCGTCGCGGTACTCGACGAACGAGATCAGCGCCACCGCGCCGCCGCCGACGCCGTTGAACAGCGCCACCATCTGCGGCATCGCGGTCATCTGCACCTGGCGCGCCGCGGGCACGCCGACCGCCGTGCCGATCGCGATCCCGAGGGCGATCAGGCCGTAGTCGCCGACCTCCTCGATCAGCAACGTGGCCGTCACGGCGATCGCCATCCCCACCGCCGCCGTCATGTTGCCCCGCCGCGCGGTGGAGGGGTGGGTCACCTGGCGCATACCCAGGATGAAGAGCACGAAGGCGACGATGTAGAGGACGCGGATGAAGTCCTCGTCCTGGAGGAAGCTCGCCAGCGGGATGGAGGTCACTTCGAGCCCTCCTCCGCCTTCTTGGGCTCCCTCTTCTTGAACATCTCGAGCATCCGGTCGGTCACCAGGAAGCCGCCGACCACGTTGATCGTGCCGAAGGCGATCGCGATCACGAGGAGGAACTCGTTCAGGAAGCCCTCCGACTCCCCGATGATGAGGATGCCGCCCAGCAGCACGATCCCGTGGATGGCGTTGGTGGCCGACATCAGCGGCGTGTGCAGCGTGTTCGGCACCTTCGAGATCACCTCGAAGCCGACGAAGGCGGCGAGCACGAGGATGGTGATCTCGGTGATCAGGTCCACTGTCGGATTCCCCCGGCGCTAGGCGGCCGCGCCCGCGGCCGCCTTGGCGCCTTCATGCACGATCTCGCCGTCGCGCGTGATGCAGGCGCCGGCGATGATCTCGTCGTCGAAGTCGAGCTTGAGCGCGCCCTCCTCGTCCACCATCAGCCCCAGCAGCGACTGCACGTTCTTGGCGTACAGCTGGGACGCGTGGTCGGGCATGGTGGCGGGCAGGTTCACCGCGCCAACGATCTTCACGTCGTGCTCGACGACCGTCTCGCCCGCCTGGGTCAGCTCGCAGTTGCCGCCGGTCTCCGCGGCGAGGTCCACGATCACCGAGCCCGGCTTCATGCGCTTCACGGCGTCCTCGATGATCAGCAGGGGTGCGCGGCGTCCCGGCACGGCGGCCGTCGAGATCACGCCGTCCATCTGGGCGATCACGTCGGCCAGGGCCTCGCGCTGGCGCTGCTGCTCCTCGTCGGTCAGCTGGCGCGCGTAGCCGCCGGCGTCCTCGGCGTCCTCGAGGCCGATGTCGAGCTTCACGAACTTCGCTCCCAGCGACTGGATCTGCTCCTCCACGGCCGAGCGCACGTCGAAGGCGGACACGACCGCGCCCAGCCGGCGGGCGGTGGCGATCGCCTGCAGGCCGGCCACCCCGGCGCCCAGGACGAGCACCTTCGCGGGGCGAATGGTGCCCGCGGCGGTGGTGAGCATGGGGAAGAAGCGCCCGAGCTCCTGGGCCGTGATCAGCGCGGCGCGGTAGCCGCCGACGGTCGCCTGGCTCGAGAGGGCGTCCATCGACTGGGCGCGGGTGATGCGCGGGATGGCCTCCATCGCGAAGCTCGTGACCCCCGCGTCCGCGAGGGCGCGCGCGGTGTCGCCGTTGGTGAGCGGCTGCAGGAAGCCGATCAGCACCGAGTCGCGGGCGAGCTGCCCGATCTCGTCGGAGCTGGGAGGGCTCACCTTGGCCACCACGTCGCCCGAGAGCCCGCCGCCCGCCTGCACGCTGGCGCCCGCCTCCTCGAAGAGGGAGTCGGGCAGGTGGGCCTGCTCGCCTGCGCCGGGCTCGACCACAACGTCGATCCCGTCGCCGGCCAGCTTCTTGACCACCTCCGGCACGAGGGCGACCCTGCGCTCGCCCTCGGCGGCTTCCTTTGGCACGGAGACCTTCATCAGCGGCCGCGGAAGGGTAATGGAGAGCGGGCCCGCCCGCTTACCTCCCCCTACACTCGGGAGCGAAGGCGATGAAGCGAGCACCCAAGATGGCGGTGCTGGGAATGGTCGCCCTGCTCGTGGCGGTCGCGGCCGTGCTGCTGCTGCTGGGAGGCGACGACGAAGCCGGTGACACGGCGAGGCGGGCGCCGGGGTGCGCCGAGGGGGAGCGGTTGAGGGACGCCGACCCGGGGGAGGCGGGAGTGAGGCGCGGCCAGCGTGTGCTGCTGGGATGCGTCCGGCAGCGCGGCGGCCGGCGGTCACAGCTGCGCGGGTACTCCATCAATGGCGCCACGCCCTGCATTGACGTGGTCGATGTCCCGACCGGTGAGGGCGGAGGCTGCAACGACGAGGTCGGCGACAGCCCGCTCGAGATCGGCGGTCGGTCCTTCCGGGCCGGGCGCGGCGAGCGGGTCAGCGGTCGCACCGACCCGGCGGCGGTGCGGGTGCGCGCCCGCTACCTCAGCAGGGGAGGCTGCATCGTGCACACGCGCGCGGGCTATGTGCGCATCCAGGACCGGGTGGCGCTCAGGAGCAGCGCCAATCGCAGCCCCTTCGGCTTCTACGTCTTGGACTTCCCGCGCGGGGCGAGGCCGATGACCCTCGAGGCCGTCGCGCGCGAGGGGCGGGTGCTGGGAGAGGCCCGGCTCGGGCCGGAGGGCGTGGAGGGCAAGGCGCCGCCCTACGCATCCTCGACCTGTGGTCCGCCGATCGGCATGGGCGTCGCGTGTCGCCGGCCCAACTCGATCGCGTGTGACCGCGTGGCGGTGAGCGTCTCGGCCGGCCTCTACGTCGAGGCCGTGCGGGTCACGGTTGCCGGCCGCCCGCTCCGGCTTCCGCGAGCGAGGCACCGGGGCCGGGACGGGGCGAGCATCTTCGAAGGGTTCCTGCAGCCCGCCGGGCTGCGCAGCGGGCCCCTCAGGGTCGAGACCGAACCGGGGACCGACCGGTGGCTCGGGGACCCGCCGGTTTCCGCGCGTGTGCGCGTGGACGTGCGCTTCCGGGGGGGCGAAAGGCCTCGCGCATCTTCCGGGTCAGCCTTGGCCCCGGCTACGGCTGAGCGCGCCTTTCTTCCACGTTGTGGTCCTCTGGCAACCACAACGTGGAATTGCGCCCTCCGCGGGCGGCGCCGGGAGGCCCTGGCCGACTGGCCAGTTCTCTACACTCGAAGGCATCGCAAATCATCTGGCCAGATGAGCAAGACGGTCGAAAGCAAGGACCGCGTTGTGGTCCGATTTGCGGGCGATTCCGGCGATGGCATGCAGCTCACCGGCAGCCGCTTCACCGACGCCACCGCGGTGGTCGGCAACGACCTCGCCACGCTGCCCGACTTCCCCGCCGAGATCCGCGCGCCCGCCGGCACGCCGCACGGCGTCTCGGCGTTCCAGATCCACTTCGCCGAGCCGCGACATCCTCACGCCCGGGCGACCACCCGAACGTGCTCGTGGCGATGAACCCGGCGGCGCTGATCACGAACGTCGGCACGCTCGACAAGGGCGGGACGATCATCGTCAACGAGGACGGCGTTCACCGAGCCCAACCTCCAGAAGGCCGGCTACGAGTCGAACCCGCTCGAGGACGGCTCGCTCGACGACTACCAGCTCTTCCGCGTGCCGATGACGACGCATGACCGTGCGCGCGACCGAGGACATCGAGGGCGTCACCTCGCGCGACGCGGCGCGCTCCAAGAACCTGTTCGCGCTCGGCCTCGTCTCCTGGATGTACGGCCGCCCGACCCAGCCGACGATCGACTGGATCGAGAAGAAGTTCGCCGACGCAGCCGCCGGTCAAGCGACGCCAACCTCGCCGCGTTCCGCGCGGGCTACAACTTCGGCGAGACCGCCGAGCTGCTCGCCGTCCACTACGAGATCGAGGCCGCGCCGGCCGCCGCCCGGCACCTACCGCAACGTCAACGGCACCACCGCGCTCGCGCTCGGCCTGATCGCCGCGAGCGTGCAGAGCGGGCTGCAGCTCTTCTACGCCAGCTATCCGATCACGCCCGCATCGGAGCTGCTGCACGCGCTCGTCGCGCCACAAGCAGTTCGGCGTCCGCACCGTCCAGGCCGAGGACGAGATCGCCGCCGCCGACATGGCGCTCGGCGCCGCGTTCGGCGGCCACCTGGGGGTGACCGCCACGAGCGGGCCGGGCATGGACCTCAAGGCCGAGACGATCGGCTCGCGGTGGCGATGGAGCTGCCGATGGTCGTGGTCGACGTCCAGCGCGCCGGCCCCTCCACCGGGCATGCCGACGAAGACCGAGGCAGGGCGACCTGCTGATGGCGCTGTACGGCCGCCACGGCGAGTCGCCGCTGCCGATCGTGGCCGCCGCCACGCCGGGCGAGTGCTTCGACGCCGCGATCGAGGCGGTCCGCATCGCGGTCAAGTACCGCACGCCGGTGATCCTCCTGGCCGACACCTTCCTCGCCAACTCCTCCGAGCCGTGGCGGC
Source organism: uncultured Thermoleophilaceae bacterium (assembly GCA_963722705.1). GTDB lineage: Bacteria > Actinomycetota > Thermoleophilia > Solirubrobacterales > Thermoleophilaceae > JAAYBF01. The sequence goes on from CAVRNY010000003.1 coordinate 118,432, forward strand.
TCCCCGACGTCGCCGAGCTGCCCGAGATCGACCCCGGGTTCGCCACCGAGACCAACCATCCCGACGGCTTCCTGCCCTACGTGCGCGACGAGAACCTGGCGCGCCCGTGGGCGGTGCCCGGCACGCCCGGCCTGCGCCACCGCATCGGCGGGCTCGAGAAGGAGGACGTCACGGGCAACATCTCCTACGAGCCCGAGAACCACGAGCACATGACGCGCCTGCGCGCCGAGCGCATCGAGCGGATCGCCGCGGACATCCCGGAGCTCGAGGTCGACGACCCGGACGGCGCCGACCTGCTCGTGCTCGGCTGGGGCTCGAGCTACGGGGCGATCGAGGGCGCGGCCCGCCGGCGTGCGCCGCGAGCACGGCGCTGAAGCGTCGCCACGGCGCACCTGCGCCACCTAAACCCGCTGCCGCGCAACACCGGCGACGTGCTGCGCTCCTACCAGCGCGTGCTCGTGCCCGAGATGAACATGGGCCAGCTCGTCGACGGTCCTCCGCGCCCGAGTTCCTCGTGGACGTGGAGAGCTACACGAAGGTCGACGGCCTGCCGATCTTCACGCGCGACGTGATGGAGCAGATCCTCGAGAGGATCGGCACCGTGAGCGACGAGCAACGGCGGCGGCCTCCCGATGCTCACGAAGAAGGACTTCTCCTCCGACCAGGAGACGCGCTGGTGCCCGGGCTGCGGCGACTACGCGATCCTCGCCTCGGTCCAGGGCTTCATGCCCGAGCTCGGGATCCCGCCGGAGAAGACGGTGTTCGTCACGGGCATCGGCTGCGCCGGGCGCTTCGTCTACTACATGGACACCTACGGGATGCACGGCATCCACGGCCGCGCGCCGGCGCTCGCGACCGGCGTGGCCACCTCGCGGCCCGACCTCTCGGTGTGGGTCGTCTCGGGCGACGGCGACGCGCTCTCGATCGGCGGCAACCACCTGATCCACGCGCTGCGGCGAAACGTGCCGCTGAAGATCCTGCTGTTCAACAACCAGATCTACGGGCTCACGAAGGGCCAGTACTCGCCCACCAGCGAGGAGGGCAAGGTCACGAAGTCCACGCCCTTCGGCTCGCAGGACCATCCCTTCAACCCGGTGGCGCTGGCGCTGGGGGCCGAGGCCTCGTTCGTCGCCCGCACCGTCGACACCGACAAGGGGCACGTCGCGGGCACTCTGCGCGCGGCGGCCGCAGCACCAGGGCGCCGCGTTCGTCGAGATCTACCAGAACTGCAACGTCTTCAACGACGGCGCGTTCGACGCCGTGCGCGTGAAGGGCCAGCGCGAGGTGAACCAGATCCGCCTCGAGCACGGGGAGCCGATCCGCTTCGGCGCCGAGGGCGAGCGCGGCGTGATCCGCGGCGCCGGCGGCGAGCTGGAGCTGGCAGACGTGGCCGAGGCCGGGGAGGAGGCGCTGCTCGTCCACGACGCGAAGCGGCGCGACCCGAGCCTGGCATTCGAGCTGGCGCACCTTGCCGACCGCCCCACGGGGCCCACGCCCGTCGGTGTTTTCCGCTCGATCGAACGACCCGTGTACGGCGAGCAGTTCGGGAAGGAGCTCGAGGAGAACCGGTCGAAGGTGGGGATGGAGGAGCTGGAGCAGCTCCTGCACGCCGGCGACACCTGGACTGTCTCCTAACGACGCGGCGTCACGTATCATCGCCGGCGTGGCGGGGGCGGCCAGGCGGATCGGATCTGTGGCAGTTGCTGCTGCGCTGCTGGCGCTCGCGGCTGCGCAGCCCGCGGTCGCGCGGACGCCCGTGTCGATCGAGCTGCTCTCCAACCGCGCCGAGGCGGTCTCCGGGGGAGATGCCCTCGTGGCCGTCAAGCTGCCGAAGGGCACCAGGGTCTCGGGTGTCAGGGTCAGCCTCAACGGCCGCAACGTCACCGGCGCCTTCGCCCAGAGGCGGAACGGCCGCTACGAGGGCCTGCTCGACGGCCTGAGGAACGGCGCGCAACCTGGTAACCGCCCGAGTGCCCGGCGGCGACGGCGCGCGCATCACGATCGCGAACCACCCGATCGGCGGGCCCGTGACCTCCGGCCCGCAGATCAAGCCGTGGACGTGCTTCGCGGGCGCCCGCGACGCCCAGTGCAACCGCCCGGTCTCGTTCGCCTTCTCCTACATGCCGACGAGCGGTGGCGGGCTGCGGCCCTACGACCCCGCAGAACCCGCCGTCGGACGTGGCGACCACGACGACCGACCAGGGCAAGAAGGTGCCGTTCATCGTGCGCCAGGAGACGGGCACGATCGACCGCGACCAGTACCGGATCGCCGTCCTGTACGAGCCGGGCAAGCCGTGGCAGCCGTGGGCGCCCCAGGCCGGCTTCAACAACAAGCTGGTGGTCGTTCCACGGGGCCAGCTGCGACACCGGCTACGAGCAGGCGCAGGCGCCCGACGTGCTGAACGTCAAGGCGCTCGGGCGCGGGTTCGCGACGATGTCGCACGCGCTCAACAACGCCGGCCACAACTGCAACATCGCCACCCAGGCCGAGTCGATGATCATGACCAAGGAGCACCTGATCGAGCGCTACGGCGAGGTCCGGTACACGATCGGCAGCGGCTGCTCGGGCGGCGCGCTCGCCCAGCAGCAGGTCGCGAACGCGTACCCCGGCTTCTACCAGGGGATCACGCCCGGCCTGCAGCTTCACGGATGCGTGGTCCTCGGCGATGCTCTACGTCGATTACCAGGTGCTGCGCCGCTACTTCGAGAACCCCGGCGCCTGGGCCCCGGGCGTGGCTTGGGCACCCGACGACATCTCCGCCGTGGAGGGCCACCCGAATCCCGCGAATGCGGTCACGTTCACCACCGCGATCCCCTCCAGCGGCGACCCCAGCCGCAGCTGTCCCGGGGTGCCCCCGGAGCAGGTCTACGACGCGCAGACCAATCCCAAGGGCGTGCGCTGCTCGCTGCACGACTACATGGTCAACATCTTCGGGCGCCGGCCCCAGGACGGGTTCGCCCAGAGGCCGTTCGACAGCGTGGGCATCGAGTTCGGCCGCAAGGCGCTCCAGGCGGGGACGATCTCCGCGGCGCAGTTCGTCGACGTGAACGAGAAGATGGGCGCGGCGGACATCGACTACAACCCGACGAAGTCGCGCGCGACGGCGGACCGTCCCGCGCTCGCGCGCGCCTATCGCAGCGGCGCGATCAACCAGGCCACGCACCTCGACAAGGTGGCGATCATCGACCTGCGCGGCCCGGACCCGGGCGCGTTCCACGACGTGTACCGCACCTACGCGATGAGGGCGCGCCTGCTGCGCGAGCACGGCACGGCGGCCAATCAGGTGCTGTGGAGGGGACAGGTCCCGCTGCTCGGCGACGCCGACTTCACGAACGACGCGATCCTCGCCATGGACCGGTGGCTGGCAGCCGTGGAGGCCGACAACCGCAGGGTGCCGCTGGCGCGGAAGATCCTCCAGCGCAAGCCGAAGGACCTGACCGACCGCTGCACCGACGGCGCTCCGGGTGGCGGCGACCTGCCCGCCTCGGCCTGCGACGCCACCGTCCAGCGCTACTCGAGCGCGAGGATCGAAGCCGGGATGAACAACGCGGACGACACGATGAAGTGCAACCTCAAGCCGCTGCGGCGTGAGGACTACCCCGTCCAGTTCACCGACTCCCAGTTCGCGCGGCTGCGCGCGACGTTCCCGCTCGGGGTGTGCGACTACACGAAGGCCGGCGTGGACCGCACGCCGACCGTGCCGTGGCTGTCCTACGCGGACGGACCGGGTGGCAAGCCGCTCGGCGACCCCGATGCCTCGACCTCCTTCGGCTGCTTGTCGCGCCGCTCGGGGATCGGCACTCGTGGCCTGGGACGGGTGAGGGTGGGACTGAGCCGCGCCCGGCTGGCGCGGCGCGTGCCGGGTGCGGGCGCCACCACGCGGCGTTCCTGGCGCTGGTGCGTCAAGGGCAGCCGCGGCAAGGTGCTCGCGGCGTTCACGAAGAAGGGCAAGGTGGCGCTGGTGGCCACCACGGCCCGGCGCCACGGCAACCGGCGGTTGAGGCCGGGCATGCGCACGCGACGCCGCGGCGTCGTGCGGTTGGGCAGCCGGCGCGTGATCGGCGTCCGGCGGGGGAGGGTGCGGTTCGTGGCGGTCGCCTCCCCGGGCGTGGTGAAGAACCGCAAGCTGCTGCGGCGCTACCTGCGCCTGGCCGGCCTCTAACTCACGCGGCGACCGGGCTCGGCAGGTCCACGAACACGTCCTCGGCGCCCGAGCCCGTCCGGCGGCGCGCGAGATGGCCGGAGAGGCGGGCGAGGAGGCGATGGGCCGCCACGTTGTCGCTCAGCATCGTGGCGGTGAAGCGCTTGACGCCCTGGGCGATCGCCTCGGCCAGGAGCTGGTCGGCGAGCAGCGAGCCGAGGCCGCGGCCCTGGTAGGGGTCGCCGACCACGATCGCGAACTCCGCGGTCTCGGGGTCGTCGTGGAGACACACGAAGCGGCCGACGGCGATGATCCTGCCGGGCATGTCCGCCCGCTCCGCCACGAAAGCCACGTGATGGTGGCCGTCGACCTCGGTGAGGTAGCGCAGCTCGGCGGCGGAGAACCGCCGCTTGGGGCTGAGGAAGCGCTTGTGCACGGTCTCGTCCGAGAGCCGGGCGAGCGCGGCCGACAGCTCGGCCTTGTCCTCGGGGGTGATCGGGCGGATCACCATCTGAGTGCCGTCTGAGAGGGAGTGCCTGCCCATAGTCAGTTGTTTAGTGCAACTGACTCGCGGAAAGTGTGCGGCGCGTCACATAGCCGCGGTTCGGCCCGCCGCCCGTGCGATCGCCTCGGAGTAGGGCGGCTCGAGCGCTCCCGCCTCCGTGAAGACGGCCGTGACCAACTCCGCCGGGGTCACGTCGAACGCGGGGTTGGCGGCCGGCGCCCCGTCCGGAGCCGCCTGCCGGCCGAGCACGGTCGTGACCTCCGCGGGGTCGCGCTCCTCGATCGGGATCGCGGCACCGTCGGGGGTGGCGGGGTCGAGCGTGGAGACGGGCGCGGCGACGTAGAACGGGATGTCGTGCCGCCGGGCCAGCACGGCCAGCGGATACGTGCCGATCTTGTTGGCCACATCCCCGTTCGCCGCGATGCGGTCCGCCCCGACCACCACCCGGTCGACGAGCCCGCGCGCCATCAGCGAGCCCGCGCCGGCGTCGGCCACCACCTCGTAGGGGATGCCGAAGCTCGCCAGCTCCCAGGCCGTAAGGCGGGCGCCTTGAAGCAGAGGCCGGGTCTCCCCGACCCACACGTGGGCCAGCCGGCCGGCGTCCCACGCGGCTCGGAGCACTCCCGCCGCCGTGCCATAGCCACCGGTGGCGAGCGGGCCGGTGTTGCAGTGCGTGAGCGCCCGGTCACCGGGCTCGAAGCGTTCCGCGCCCAGCCGCGAGAGCGCGCGGTCGGCTTCGTCCTGCTCGCGCGCGAGCCCGTCGGCGAGGTCCCGGAGCGCCGCCCCCGCGTCGGCGCCCTCGGCATCCGCCGCGGCGAACGCGGCGCGCCCCCGCTCGAGCGCCCAGCCGAGGTTCGAGGCCGTGGGCCGGGCGGCGCCCAGCGCGCGCACCGCCTCCCCGAAGCGCACGCGCGCCTCCTCGCCGCAGCGCTCGCCCCGGTCGAGGGCCAGCGCCAGGCCGTAGGCGGCCGCCAGTCCGATCGCCGGTGCGCCGCGCACGGCCATCGAGCGGATCGCCTCGGCCACCTCGGTCGGCGACTCGCAGCGCACCCACTCCTCCCGCGCGGGGAGCAGCCGCTGGTCGAGCACCAGCAGCGTGTCGCCCTCGAAGCGCAGCGGGGCAGGCATCCCGGGCTGACGCTACCGGGGATGGACGCCGGGGGCCCGCCGCTCTGGGCGGGCCCCCGGTCGTCCCGATGCCGGTGCTACTGGGTCAGCCCGGACTCGTTCAGGTACTCGCCGGCGACGTCCTCCGGCGTCTTCTTGTCGAGGGCCACGCGGGCGTTCAGCTCCTGCATCACCTCCGCGGTCAGACCCTTCTGCACAGCCTCGACCGTGGTGCCCAGGTCATCGCCGGCCTTCTCCGCGGTCTCGCTCTTCACGAGGAACGTGGAGTTGTACGGCGGGAACATGCCCTTGTCGTCCTCGAGCAGGACGTAGTCGTTGCGCTCGATCTGCGGGTCGGTCGTGAACACGATCGACAGGTCGGCCTGGCCCTTGTCGAGCACCTCGTGGCGCAGGTCGATGGCCACGGGCTTGAACTCCTTGAACTTCAGCCCGTACACGCGCTGGAGGCCCAACAGGCAGTCCTCGCGCTGGCGGCACTCGGGCGAGCCGTAGAGCGTGAGGTCCTGGTCCTTGCCCTCGAGGTCGGAGATCTTCTTGACCCCGAGCTCGTCCGCCTTCTTCCGCGTCAGCCCGACCTCGTTCGAGCTGGTGAACGGGGTGGGTGGGTAGGCGGTGATCCCATCCTTGGCGAACTCGTCCTTGGCATCCTGGAAGGCCGCCTGCGGGTCCTTCGGTATCTCGTTGGACTTGACGCCGAAGAACGAGCCGAGCGCCGTGCCGGTGTACTCCGGGTAGCCGTCGATCTGGCCGCCCTCCAGGGCCTTGAGGGCGGTCTTCTCGTCACCCAGGTTGAGCTCCTTCTTCACCGTGTAGCCCGCGGCCGCGAGGCCCTGGGCGTAGATCTCCCCGAGCACCTGCTGCTCGGTGAAGTTCTTCGAGCCCACGGTGATGGTCGTGGACTTGTTGTCGGGGTTCGACTCGATCCCGGCCGACTTCTCGCCGGTCGACTCGCCGCCGCTGCTGTCGTCATCGTCGTCACCACACGCGGCCAGCGCGAGCGATGCGATCAGCAGGAGCAGCGCGAACATCCATCGCGTGGTCCTCATGTCGGTGCTTCCCTTCTGGTCGGAAACGGAAATCGTCTGCGCGGCCGTGACGCCGAGTCGGATTCGAGCTTGAGCCCCTCGGGGGTCACGGCGCGCTGAACTGCGCCGAGGGACAGCTCCGTGAACACTGCAAGGGCGGCCACCACGATGGACGCCGCCAGGCGCCCGGTGTCGCCGTACACGGAAGCGTTGATGATCGGATCGCCGAGCGTGTTCACGCCGGCGAGCGGGGCGATCGTGGCCGTGGCGACCACGTTCACCGTCGACGTCTTGATCCCGCCGAAGATCAGCGGCAGGGCCATCGGCAGCTCCACCCTGCGCACGATCTCGGGCTCGGTCATGCCCTGTCCGCGGGCGGCGTCGACCGTGTCCGGGTCCACCTGGGTCACCGCGACGTAGGTGTTGGTGAGGATCGGCGGCAGGGCGAGCAGCACGAGCGCGAGGGTGAGGTTGGCGAACCCCACACCGAGGTAGGCGACGAAGAAGGCGATCAGGGCGAGGCTGGGCACCGCCCGGCCCACGTTGGAGACGCTGATCGCGAGGAAGCTGCCGCGGCGGATGTGACCGAGCCAGAGGCCCACCGGCACCGACACCGCGCAGGCGATCGCCATTGCGGCGAACGTGAGCTTGAGGTGCTCCCAGGTGAGCTCGAGGAACTGGCTCCCGCCGACCTCGGTGCCCTCGCGCGTCTCGCGGCTCGAGAAGATGTACTCGATCGCGTCCCCGAAGTCGCCGAGGACCGCCAGGGTCGTGCTCATGTGGCGGCCCTCGCCCTCGTCCAGGGCGTCACGGCCCGCTGCGCCAGCAGGATCAGCGCGTCGAGCAGCGCGGCCAGCAGCACCGCGAGCCCGCCCGCCACCACCACGTTCGACTTGAAGTTGATGTCGGCGAAGATCTGGCCACCGAGCCCTCCGGCGCCCGCGAAGAAGGCCAGCGTTGCGAGCCCCACGGTGGTGGTGGCGGCGATCCGTACGCCGGCCATGATCTCCGGCAGGGCCAGTGGCAGCTCGACCCGCCACAGCAGCTGGCGATCGGTCAGCCCCATGCCGCGGCCGGCGTCACGGGCCTCGGCGGGCACGTTGTCGAGGCCGGTCATCACGTTCCGGAAGATGATCAGCAGCGAGTAGGCCACCAGCGCGATGATCGCCGTGAGCTCGCCGCGGCCCGTGATCGGCAGCAGCAGGAAGAACACCGCCAGGCTCGGCAGCGTGTAGAGGATCCCGGTGATCTGCGTGATCGGCCCGACGAGCCACCGGCGGCGGTGCGCGAGCAGGGCCAGCCCGAACGAGATGAGGAAGCCGATGGCGAGCGAGATGAGCGTGAGGCTCACGTGCTCCCAGAACGGGTCCACGTAGCGGTCGAAGTTGTCGACGATCCACTCGGGGCAGAACCCGTTGTCCGATACGCAGGTGGCGTCCTCCGCCGAGCGGTCGCGCAGCTGGACCTGGGCGAGCTGGGCGATCACGCTTCCTCCGCCAGCAGCGAGTCGGCGCCGCTCGGCACGTCGTCGGGATCGGCCTTGAGCGCGTGGCCGATCACCTCGACCGAGAGCACGCCCGCGACGGAGCCGTTCGCGTCCACGACGGGCCCGTACTGGGTCTCGTGCTGGAGCAGGTCGGACAGCGCGTCGCGCAGCACGTCGTCCAGCTCCACGACCGGCTCGGCGCGGGAGCGCAGCTCCGTCACCACCCGCTCGCCCGCGAGCCCGCGCTCGCTGAGCCAGCCGAGCGGCCTGCCGTCGCCGTCCACCAGGAGCGGGTAGGGCAGGTCGGAGTCCTGCACCTTCGCGCGCGCCTGGGCCACGGGCTCTCCCTCGCGCACGAGCGGCGCCTTCCACAGGTCCACGTCGCGCACGCGCTGAAGCGCCAGCCGCTTGAGCGCACGGTCGGCGCCCACGAAGTCCTCCACGAATCTGCCCTCGGGGTACATCAGCAGCTCGGCCGGCGGGGCGTACTGGGCGAGCTTGCCGCCCTGCCTGAGCACGGCGATCCGGTCGCCCATCTTGATCGCCTCGTCGATGTCGTGGGTCACGAACACGATCGTCTTGCGGATCTCCTGCTGGAGGCGCAGGAACTCGTTCTGGAGGCGCTCGCGGTTGATCGGGTCGATCGCCCCGAAGGGCTCGTCCATGAGCATCAGCGGCGGGTCCACGGCCAGCGCGCGGGCCACGCCGACGCGCTGGCGCTGGCCGCCGGAGAGCTGCGCGGGAAAGCGGTCACGGGTCTCGGCGGGGTCGAGCGAAACCAGCTCGAGCAGCTCGTCGATCCGTGCGCGGATCCGCTCCTTGTCCCAGCCGAGGAGCTTGGGCACGGTGGCGATGTTGCCTCCCACGGTGAGGTGGGGGAAGAGGCCGATCTGCTGGATGGCGTAGCCGATCTCCCGCCGCAGCTGGGCGGGCGGGCGGTCGCGCACGCTCTGGCCGTCGAGCAGGATGTCGCCGCTCGTGATGTCGATCATGCGGTTGACCATCCGCATGGCGGTGGTCTTGCCGCACCCGGAGGGGCCCACGAGCACGCAGATCTCGCCCGCCGGCACCTCGAGCGAGAGTGAATCGACCGCGGCCGTATCTGCCCCCGGGTAGCGCTTGGTGGCGTCCCTGAACTCGAGTGTCGCGGCGGCGTGCGCTGGCTGCGGCGTCAAGTCAGCGCGAATCTATACGCACATCGCTCCCGCGTGAGGCTTTTATTTCTCCCGAGGCGACGCGGTCGAGTTCGCGTGCCAGATCGCTGCGGAGCTCGCGCACCTCGATCTCGCTCACCTCGGGGTCTGCCTCGGCTGACTCCACGAGCGCGTCGGCGAGCTTCCGGCTCGCCTCGCCGAGGTCGCGCCCGGCGTCCGGGTCCGTGGACCCCCGCAGGTCGAGCGCCTGCTCCTTGACGTCCTGGGCGAGTGGCTCGAGTCGCTCGCGGTCGGCGTCCGACATCCGCCGCCAGCGGCCGTACAGGGATCGCGCCACGTGTACGCCCAGCAGGTTCAGGGCGCCGCCGACGAGCTTTCGCGCCTGGGACATCGAGCGCATGGTCGCGGGCACCGCGGATGGAACCGCGTGCGATCGTACGGGGACGGAAGCGATGCGCGCCATGGTTCTGGACGCACCCGGCCGCCCGTTGCGGGAGGAGAGCATCGAGCGGCCCGAGCCGGGCCCGGGCGAGGTCCTGCTCGAGGTGGCGGCGTGCGGGATCTGCCGCACCGACCTCCACGTGGTGGACGGCGAGCTGACCAAGCCGAAGCTGCCGCTCGTGCCCGGGCACCAGATCGTCGGCCGGGTGGCCGCGGCGGGCGAAGGCGCGGGCAGGTTCCGGGCGGGCGAGCGCGTGGGGGTGCCCTGGCTCGGCTGGACCTGCGGCGAGTGCCGCTACTGCCGCTCCGGCAGGGAGAACCTCTGCCTCCGGGCTCGGTTCACGGGCTACGACCGCGACGGCGGCTTTGCCGAGGCGGCGGTCGCGGACGAGCGATTCTGCTTCCCCATCCCGGACGGTTATCCCGATCTCCAGGCGGCGCCGTTGCTCTGCGCGGGCCTGATCGGTCACCGCACGCTGCGCATGGCCGGGGACGCGGAGCGGATCGGGATCTACGGCTTCGGCGCCGCGGCGCACATCGTCTGCCAGGTGGCCGTCCACGAGGGCCGCCGCGTGTTCGCCTTCACGCGCCCCGGGGATCAGGCCGCGAAGGCGTTCGCGCGCGAGCTCGGCGCGGAGTGGGCGGGCGACTCGGGCGAACCCGCGCCGGAGGAGCTGGACGCCGCGCTGATCTTCGCCCCCGTCGGCGAGCTGGTGCCGGCGGCTCTGCGCGTGGTCGCGAGGGGCGGCAGCGTGATCTGCGGCGGCATCCACATGAGCGACATCCCGTCGTTCCCGTACGAGCTCCTATGGGGCGAGCGGACGCTGCGGTCGGTGGCGAACCTCACGCGCGCCGACGCCGAGGAGTTCATGGCGGTGGCCCCGCGGGTGCCCGTGCGCACGGAGGTGGAGGCGATGCCGCTCGCGGCCGCGAACGAGGCGCTCGGCAGGCTCCGGGACGGTCAGGTGACCGGGGCCCTGGCCCTGGCGCCCTGAGGCCGCAGCCCTAGGCGGCGCGGCGGAAGGGCGTGACGGTGGCGCCCCTGCGCAGGGGCCTGCGGCGCGCGTCGCGCTTGCGGAAGCTCGCCAGCGAGTCGGCGACGACGCGGTATACGTCGGGCTGCACGGCCATGCCGATGTGGCTCGACCGCACCTCGACCTGCTCCGCCTTCGGGTCAAGGCACGCCTTCCACGACACGATCCCGTCGGTGCGCGAGTAGACCGTGACGTAGCCGACCCCACGGGGCAGGTCGGCCTCGAACTGCTCCCAGAAGCTCGCGCAGCAGTCGCCGTCGAGGCAGACCTTCGAGAAGAATCCGGGGATTCGCAGCCGCCCCATCACGGCCACGGCCTCGATGTTCGCCCGGACGAGGGGATGCACCGCCAGCGGGTCCAGCTGCGGGCAGCCGAGCATGACGACCCCGGAGACGAGGTCGGGGCGCCGCCGCGCCAGCACCTTGGCGAAGCTGCCCCCGCGGCTGTGCCCGATGATCGCGGCCCGGCGGCCCTGGCGCTCCACGAGACGCTCCAGGCGGTCCTCGAGTCGCTCGACGGTGGAGGCCGAGCAGGCGACGTTCGAGCGGATCCCCGCGCGGCTGGGGTGGTGCCCCGTGCCCTTGAGCCAGCGCGCCATCATCCCCAGGGAGGCGTCGCCCGCCATGAAGCCGGGGATGAGCAGGACGGGCTGGCCGTGCCCGTCGGTCACGCCCCTTCCGCGGAAGACCGGGTCCCTGACCAGCGCGGCGAGCTCGAGGCCCATTCGTGATTCGCGCCAGATCGGAGGGATGGGTGTGCGCTGTGGCATTGGTCCGGACCAGAAAAAACGCTACAGGCCGATCCGGACTAGATTGTCGCCCTCGCGTGCGCGCGGTGACGATCAAGGACGGCGCCCTCAGCATCGAGGACCACCCGGATCCCGCTCCTGGAGCGGGACAGGTGCTGGTTGCGGTCAAGGCCGCGGGGATCAACGGGGCAGACATGCTTCAGCGCAAGGGCGGCTATCCGGCTCCTCCCGGCGCGCCCGAGGACATCCCTGGGCTCGAGCTGGCCGGGGAGGTGGTGGGCCTCGGTCCGGGGGCCACGCGCTTCTCGGAGGGCGACCGGGTGATGGCGATCGTGGGCGGTGGGGGCCAGGCCGAGCTCGCGGTGCTGCACGAGCGGGCCGCGATGCCGGTGCCCGACGCCCTCGACTGGCCGCGCGCGGGAGGGACCGCCGAGGTGTTCGTGACCGCGCACGATGCCCTCTTCTCCCAGGCCGCCCTGCGCCCCGGCGAGCGCCTGCTGGTGCACGGTGGCGCCGGCGGCGTGGGCACCGCCGCCGTGCAGCTCGGCCGCGCCGCGGGCGCGAGCGTGACGGCCACGGTCCGGAACGAGTCGCTGCGCGGCGCGGTCGAGAAGCTGGGGGCGACGGCGATCGACCCGGAGGGCTTCGGCGATCACGGCCCGTTCGACGTCGTGCTCGAGCTCGTGGGCGCGCCCAACATCGCGGACAACCTGAGCGCGCTGGCCACCGACGGCCGCATCGTCGTGATCGGCGTGGGCGCCGGCTTCAAGACCGAGCTCAACCTGCTGGCGGTGATGGGCAAGCGCGCAACGATCCGCGGCTCGACCCTCCGCGCGCGCCCGCTGGAGGAGAAGGCAACCGCGATGCGCGCCGTGGAAAGAGAAGTCCTGCCCCTGTTCGACCAAGGCGAGATCGACGTCCCGGTCGCGGAGAGCTTCCCCCTCGCCGAAGCGGAGAAGGCCTACGACCGCTTCGCGGTGGGCGGCAAGCTGGGGAAAATAGTCCTGACGACTGAGTCGTAGTCGTCAGTCGTCAGTCCTCAGGCCCGCCAGCAAGCCGAGCAGGGACTCCTCCATCTCGTCCCTGGCAGCCCGCGGGTCTGGCGCGTTCGCGATCATCATCGCCGCCTCACCCATGGCGGCGAGGAGCAGGTGCGCGAGCGGCCGGATCGGCTGTTTCCGCAGCGCATCCGCGTCCATGCCGGCCTGTAGGCCAGCCGTGATCAGGCCGAGCCCGTGGCGCATGTCTATCTCGCGCCACTCCTCCCAGCCGAGGACCGACGGCGCATCCAGCAGGTTCACGCGTGCGTGCGCGGGGTCCATGCAGGCGTCGAGGAACGCGCGCGTGCCGGTCTCGAGCAGCTCGATCGGGTCCTCGATCCCCTCCATCCGCGCGGCGATCGCGGCCACGATCTCGCCCTCCATCTGCTCGTGCACGGCGCGGAAGAGGTCCTGCTTGTCGGCGAAGTGGTGGTAGAGCGCCCCGCGCGTCACCCGTGCCTGTCGCACGATCTCCTCGGTGCCCACGCCGGCGTAGCCGCGTTCGGTGAAGAGCGCCCGCGCCACCCGCACCAGCTCGGCTCGGGTGGCCTCCGACTGCTCCGCCTTGCGGCTCCTCGCCTCCAAACCGGGGCGCACCTTACCGCCGCTCCTTGACATACATATAGTCTGTATGTTAGATACAACCTGTATCCAAGGCAAGGGATGGGAGCACGCACATGACCACCACCGAGCTGTTCGACCGCTACGCCGCCGCCTGGGCCGCCCGCGACGCGGACGCCATCGCGGCGCTGCACACCGACGACTCCGTCTTCCACCTCCACTCGGCCGGGCAGGAGCCGGCGCATGGCAGGGCGGCGGTCCGCGCCGCATTCGCAGAGATGTTCGAGCAGTGGCCCGATCTCACCTTCGAGCTCGTGTCGCTCCATCCGGGCCGGACCTTCTGGGCCGTGCAGTGGAGAGTCGTGACGGCCGGCTTCGAATGCGACCTGGCCGACGTCGTGACGCTCGAGGACGGGCTCGTGAAGGCCAAGCACAGCTACCTCGATGCGCTGGCCGTACAGGCGCAGACCGAGGCCGCCGTGGCGGAGGCCGCGTGATGAGCAACGGCGTGATGACCAAGGCCACCTGGCGATCGCCGGCGCTCGGTGAGCGCCACGAGCTGGAGCTGTCAGGGGGACGCCGCATCGCCTACTTCGACGCAGGCAGCGGCCCCGTGCTCGTGTTCGTGCACGGGCTGCTCGTGAACGCGAACCTGTGGCGCAAGGTGGTGGAGCGGCTCAAGCCCGACTTCCGCTGCATCACGCTCGACCTGCCGCTGGGCTCCCACACCCTGCCGATGCCCGAGAGCGCCGACCTCGCGCCCCCTGCCGTCGCCGCACTGGTGGCGGACGCGATCGAGGCCCTCGCCCTCGAAGAGGCCACCCTGGTCGGGAACGACACCGGCGGCGCGATCTGCCAGATGGTCGTGACCAGCCGGCCGGAGAGGATCGGGCGGCTGGTGCTCACATCGTGCGACTACCGGGACCAGTTCCCGCCCGCGATGTTCGCCTACTTCAAGCCCGCCGCACGCATCCCGGGTGCGCTGAAGCTGCTGTTCGCTCCGATGCGGTTCCGCTTCGCGCGCTACCTGCCGATCGCCTTCGGGTGGCTGGTGAAGCGCAGGATCGACCTGGACGCCGAGGACTCCTACGTCTACCCGGCGGGGGTCATCCGCGGCGCCGACGCCGATCTCAAGCGGGTGATCGCCGGAATCGACAGCGCCGACCTCAACCGCGCGGCTGACCGCCTCGGCGGGTTCGACAAGCCGGCGCTGATCGCGTGGTCGCGCGAGGACCGGCTGTTCAGGCCCGCCCACGCCGAGCGCCTCGCACAGGACCTGCCGAACGCCCGGCTCGCGTGGGTGGACGACGCGCGCACGTTCTCCATGGAGGACAACCCGGCGCAGCTCGCCGAGCTGATCGCGGGGTTCGTCCGCGAGCCGGCGCGGGCGACCGTGTGAGCGTCGCGACGGAGAGCCGCGGCGCGGCTGCGGAGTTCGTCGCGAGCTTCGACGAGGGCTGGCGCGCGGGGCGGGCCGGGGTGCTGGACCGGATGGCACCGCTGATCGACCCGGATGTGTTGCTGACCCAGCCGCTTCTGCCGCCCACCCGTGGCAGGGAGGAGTTCCGCGCGAGCTTCGAGCGCGTGTTCAGGGTGATCCCCGACCTCCGCGGCGAGGTCATGAGCTGGGGCGAGACCGTGGACGGCGTGATCGTCGAGCTCGTCCTGCGGGGGACGATCGGGAGGCGCTCGGTGGAGGTGGTGACCTGCGATCGGATCGTGCTCCGCGACGGGCGGATCCTCGAACGCCACGCCCGCTTCGATCCGCTTCCGCTCGTGGTGGCGGCGCTCGCGAGCCCGCGAGCCGGGCTCCGTTTCCTGGCCGCCCTCGTGAACGCGAGGCGCAGCCAGTTGATCAGGAGGGCGCAGGCCAAGGACGCAGGGAGGCCGTAGTGCTCTGCACACGGCCGACCGAGGACGCCGCCATGCGCCCTCCAGATCCCGTCAGTTCAGCCGCTCCACGATCATCGCCTCGCCCTGGCCGCCGGCCACGCACATGGTCTCGAGGCCGATCGTCTTGTCGTCGGTCTCGAGGCCGTTGAGCAGCGTGGTCATGATGCGCACGCCGGTCATGCCGAACGGGTGACCCAGCGCGATCGCGCCGCCGTGGGGGTTCATCTTCTCGAGCGGGATGTCGCACTCGGCCATGATCGGGATCACCTGGGCGGCGAACGCCTCGTTCAGCTCCACGGTGTCCACGTCGTCGATCGTCATGCCGGCGCGGTCGAGCACCTTCCTGATCGCGCCGATCGGCGCCACGCCCATGTACTCCGGCTCGTTGGCCGCCGGTGGCGGCGGTGATGATCCGGGCGCGCGGCTTGAGCCCCAGCTCCTTGGCCTTGTCGTCGGACATGATCAGCGCCGCCGCGGCGCCGTCGTTGAGCGGGCATGAGTTGCCGGCGGTCACGCCGCCGCCGCCCTCGAACGCCTCGGGCAGCTCGGCGAGCTTCTCGAGCGAGGAGCTCGCCCGCGGGCCGTCGTCCTTTGCCACCTCGGTGCCGTCGGGCAGCGTCACGGGCACGATCTCGCGGTCGAAGAAGCCGTTCTCCTGCGACTTCACGGCCAGCTCCTGCGAGCGCTGGGCGTACTTGTCCATGTCCGCGCGGCTCACCTCGTAGCGCTTCGGCCACGTTCACCGCCGTGTCGCCCATCTGGATGTAGACGTTGGGCTGGCCGTCGTTGCCCTGCAGCTTCTCGTTCTGGTCGGCGGCGCCGGCGGCCTCCTGGCGCTCGTTGTACTGGGAGACCCACTCGACGCCGGCGGCGATGTAGGCGTCGCCCTGGCCGGCGTTGACGTCGTTGGCGGCGATGCGGATGGCGTCGAGGCCGGAGGCGCAGTAGCGGGACACCGTCGCGCCGTTCACCTCGGTGGGCAGCTTCTCCGACAGCAGCGCGATGATGCGGCCGATGTTGAAGGCCTGCTTGCCCTGCGGCAGGCCGCAGCCGGTGATCACCTCCTCGACCGAGCGCGGGGTCCACGTCGGGGTTGCGCTCGAGCAGCTGGTCGACGATGAAGGCGCCGGTGTCGTCGGGGCGCAGCTGGGCGAGCGAGCCCTTGAAGGCGCGGCCGATGGGCGTGCGGACGGCGTCGACGATCACTGCTTCAGGCATCGGGAGTCTCCTTGAGGCGGTTCGGAGTCGAGCGGCTCCGGGATGCTACTTCGGCGGCATCCGCAGGGCGCCGTCGAGCCGGATCGTCTCGCCGTTGAGCATCGGGTTCTCGGCGATCGCGACAGGCCAGCTGGGCGTACTCCGCCGGGCAGGCCCAGCCGCGGCGGGAACGGGACGCCGGCGCCGAGCGCCTGGCGCGCCTCCTCGGGCAGCGCGGCCAGCAGCGGCGTGTCGAACAGGCCCGGGGCGATCGTGCAACGCGGATGCCGCGGCCGGCCAGGTCGCGCGCCGCGGGCAGGGTCATGCCGACGATCGCCGCCCTTCGACGCCGAGTAGGCGGTCTGGCCGATCTGGCCGTCGAAGGCCGCGATCGAGGCGGTCATGACCACCGCGCCGCGCTCGCCGTCCTCGTCCGGCTCGTTGTCGTTCATCGCGCGCGGCCGTCAGGCGCAGCACGTTGAACATGCCGATCAGGTTCACGCGGACGACGGTCTCGAACGGCTGCAGCTGGTGCGGGCCGCGCTTGGGCACGGTCCGCTCGGCCCAGCCGACGCCGGCGCAGCCGACGGCCAGGCGCAGCCCGCCGAGCGCCTCGACCGCGGCGTCGACGGCGGCCTCGCACCTCGTCCTCGTCGGTCACGTCGCAGTGGACGGCGATCGCGGCGTCGCCCAGCTCGGCGGCGAGCGCCTCGGCCTTGTCGTCGTTCGAGGTCGGCGATCGCCACGCGCGCGCCGCGCTCCACCAGCGCCGCGCGGTGGCCTCGCCGAGCCCGGAGGCGCCGCCGCGACACGAATGCGCCGATTCCGTTCAGGTCCATGCGGCGCAGGACTCTACTGGCGAGCGCAGCGCGGCGACGCTCAGCGCCGAACAGGCCGCCGTCGTCGGTGTGGAAGCGCGTCGAGCCGCAGCCCCGCCGCGTCCAGCTCGCGCTCCACGGCGTCGCGGGTGAACTTGCGCGCTGATCTCGGTGCGCATCTCCTCGCCGTCGGCGAAGCGTCGACCTCGAGGTCGGCGCCGTCGATCCGCACCGTCTGCGCGCCGTTCGCGCGCAGCCGCATCTCGATCCAGCGAGCTCGCCTCGTCGAAGAACGCCACGTGCTCGAAGGCCTCGGGCTCGAAGTCGGCGCCGAGGCTCTCGTTGAGCACGCGCAGCACGTTGCGGTTGAACTCCGCGGTCACGCCCGCGCTGTCGTTGTAGGCGGCCTCGAGCACGGCGCGGTCCTTGACCAGGTCGGTGCCGATCAGCAGCCGGTCCGTCGGGCCCATCAGCTCGCGCAGCGCGCGCAGGAAGCCGGCGCCGCTCGGGGGGTCGAGGTTGCCGATCGTGCCGCCGAGGAACGCGAACAGCGCGGCGCTCGCCGTCGGGGATGCGGTCGAGGTCGCGACTCGAAGTCGCCGACGACGCCGTGGACCGCGAGGCCCGGGTACAGCTCGGCCAGCTCCTCGGCGCACGGCTCGACGACCGTGGCTCGTCGACGTCGAACGGCACGTAGCGCCGCAGCGCGCCCGGCGCCGGCCATCGCGTACAGCAGCGCGCGCGTCTTCGAGGCCGTCCCCGAGCCCAGCTCGACCAGCTCGCGGCGCACCGCTCCGACGATCTCCGGGCGCGCGCCGGTT
This sequence comes from uncultured Thermoleophilaceae bacterium, assembly GCA_963722705.1. GTDB lineage: Bacteria > Actinomycetota > Thermoleophilia > Solirubrobacterales > Thermoleophilaceae > JAAYBF01. The sequence goes on from CAVRNY010000003.1 coordinate 136,425, forward strand.
GAGGATCTCCCGCTCGGCAGCGCGTCGGGTAGTACTCGGGCAGCGTCGGTGATGCGGTCGAACAGCTCCGAGCCGCGCTCGTCGTAGAAGTACTTGGGCGGCAGCTCCTTGAGCGTCGCGGCGTGAGCCCGTCGCGCACGTCCTCCGCCAGCGACCTCGGCCGCGCCGTCGGCCGGCAGGTCGATCGGCATCCGGCTCGGCGGTGCTCACGCCTCACTCGCGCGCAGCGGAAGCCGGCGAAGATCTGGCGCCGCTGCGGGTAGGTCCCAGTTGCGGAAGGTGGCGCGGGCGACGCTCGGCCGGGTGGCCCACGAGCCGCCGCGCAGCACCCGGTAGTCGGCCGCCGAAGAAGACCTCGCGAGTACTCGGGGTAGGGGAACGCCTCGAATCCGGGGTAGCCGCCGAAGTCGGCTGGCGGTCCACTCCCAGCAGTCGCCGATCACCGAGACGCCTGGGCCGCGCCGCGGCGCCCCGGCGGGCCGAAGTCGAGCTGGTCGAGGTTGCCGCCGGGCTCGCCCGGCTGCCGTGCGAGTCCGTCGCGCCGCCTTCTCCCACTCGGCCTCGGTCGGCAGCCGCGCGCCGCCCAGCGCGCGTAGGCGTCGGCCTCGTACCAGCGAGACGTGCATCACCGGCAGGCCGGGTCGAGCGGCTCGACGCGGTCGAAGCGGCGCTCGCCGCCGTCGCCGGTCCAGTAGAGCGGGCGCTCGCACGCGCTCCTGCTCGCGCCAGGCCCAGCCCTCGTCGCTCCAGAGCTCGCGGCGCGGTAGCCGCCGTCGTCGCACGAACTCGGCGTAGGCGCCGTTGGTCACCGGCGTGCGGTCGATCTCGAACGCCGGCAGCGTCGACCTCGTGCGCGCGGGCGCTCGTTGTCGTAGGCGAAGCCCTCCGGCGCCGGCGCCCATCGCGAACGGGCCCGGCCTGCGACGCCGCACGGTCTCGCCGCGGACGCGCGGCGGCCGCGGGGGCGGCGCGCGCTCCGGGGCGAAGGTTCCCCGGCTCGGCGAGCTGGAGCGTCTGCAGCATCGTCTCGTTGTGCTGGTGCTCGTGCTGGACGAGCATCTCCCAGACGAAGCCGTCGGCGTTGAGCCGGTCGCCGTCGCGGAGAGGTCCACGCGCTCGAGCACGTCGAGCGCGCGCTCGCGCACGTCGTCCATGTACGCGAGCGCGTCGTCGCGGCGCAGGTACGGGAGGTCGCCGCGGCTCGGCGCGCGGGGTCTCGGACGCGTCGTAGACGCTCCGCCAGGTCCGGCGCGCAGCGGCTCGAGGCCGCCGGCGCGCTGGCACAGCCACAGGTCCTCGAAGGCGGCGATGTGGCCGAGGTCCCAGACCAGCGGGCTCATCAGCGGGTCGTGGACCCGGTCGAGGTCCTCGTCGGCGACCGGTGCGACCAGCGCCAGCGTGCGCCCGCGAGCCTCGGCCAGGGCATCCGCGTAGCTCTGGGCTTCCAGCGGCTCGGCCCCTCCACGGGGCAGTGTCTGAGAATCCTGAGGGCGCAAGGGTGGTGGCGGTGGTCGAACCCTACCCGTCCGCGCCCGGCGGGAACCACCGGTTGGCGCCCCGGAACAAACATGACCCGGGGCGCCAGCCCCGCGGTCCTACTCGCTAACGCGATCGATCAGGAATGCCACGCGCACATGGGCGCGCCACTCGTTCAGGTCATCGCCGCGCAGGCCGGTCGAAACGACGTCGACGGCCTTGATGTTGCGAAGCGTCTGCTTGGCGTCGCTGAGGGCCGCCTGCACCGCGGCGTCGGAGCTCTCACTCGAGCTTCCCACCAACTCGATGATCTTGACTACAGCCATCGCTTCTCCTCGGTCGGGGGCTAGAACCTACCTTTACGCGGCGATCAGGCCGGTGGTAGCGTTCGCGCCGTGGAAGCTTCGAGGGCGGACTCGGGCGGCTATCTCGACACCGGGCGCCTGACGCCCGGCGAGTTCGGCGGGTGCGCGGCGGCGGTGGTGCTCGTGCTTTCGCTGTTCCTTCCGTGGTTCGGGACGAGCGACTCGAACCCCAACTCCACGATCGGCGGGGCAACCGGGCGGCGACTCGGTCAACGCCTTCGAGACCTTCGCGATCGATGGACTACCTCCTGGTGGCGGCGGCCGCGGCGCCGTTCATCCTCGCCTGGATCGTCGCCCGCGGCGCACAAGCTCACCTGGAAGCCGGGCGAGGTCACGATGATCGTCGGCATCACTGCGTTCGTGCTGATCCTCTGCAACGGGATCATCCTCGGGCGGCCCGGCGACAGCGTCGACATCTCCCTCAAGATCGGTTACCTCATCGGGCTGCTCGCCTGCCTCGGGATGGCCTTCAGCGGCTATCTGCGCCAGTCGCGCTACACCGAAGGCCGCAAGCCGCCCGGCGTCATCTAGATGCCTGACGCGACGGGCGGACGCCCGGATCGCAACCTCGCGCTCGAGCTCGTCCGTACGACCGAGTACGCGGCGCTCGCCGCCGCGCGCTGGATCGGGCGCGGTCAGAAGGAGTCGGCCGACGGGGCCGCGGTGGACGCGATGCGCCTGATGCTCGACACCGTGCACATGGACGGCGTCGTGGTGATCGGCGAGGGGGAGAAGGACGAGGCGCCGATGCTCTACAACGGCGAGCAGATCGGCAACGGCGAGCCCCCGGAGGTCGACATCGCGGTCGACCCGCTCGAGGGCACCGAGCTGTGCGCCAACGGGCTGCCCAACTCGCTGGCGGTGATCGCGCTGTCGGAGCGCGGCACGATGTTCGACCCGGGGCCCGTCGTCTACATGGAGAAGATGGCGGCCGCGAAGGAGGTTGCGCACGTGCTGGACCTGGACCGCCCGCTGACCGAGACGCTCGAGCCTGATGGCGAAGGAGAAGGGGACCTCCGTGGGCGACGTGGTGGTGATCATGCTCGACCGGCCCCGGCACGACGAGGCCGTCGAGGAGATCCGCGAGGCCGGGGCGCGCATCCGCTTCATCCCGCACGGCGACGTGGCCGCGTCGCTGATCGCCGTGACCCAGGGCTCGCCGATCGATCTGCTGTACGGGATCGGCGGCACCCCGGAGGGCGTGCTGTCGGCGTCGGCGATCAAGTGCATCGGCGGGCAGGATCATCGGCAAGCTGTGGCCGCGCAGTGACGAGGAGCGCCAGGCGGCCATCGACGCCGGCTACGACCTCGACGAGATCCTCGACACGGATCGCCTCGTGTCGGGCGAGAACGTGTTCTTCTCCGCCACCGGGCGTGACCGAGGGCGACATGCTCTCCGGCGTGCACTTCGAAGGCCCCGAGGGCGCGACGACCGAGTCGCTCGTGATGCGCTCGCGCTCGGGCACGGTGCGCAAGGTCCACGCGCGGCACGACCGCGCGAAGCTGCGCGAGATCACCGGCGAGAGAGTGGGCTGACCCCCTCGCCGGTCTCCTCGGACTCCGGCACCAGCGCACCCACCACCGACGGGGCCAGGTCCAGCCTGGCCAGCGAGCGCAGGAAGCCGTGGGTCACGATCACGTGGATCCGCAGCTGGGTGATCCGGTAGAGGTGGGCGCCGATGCGCGAGAACCAGCCCCAGCCGGCGATCAGCGGGTAGAAGTTCGCCACCTCGGAGCTGACCTTCCCGGTGACCAGCTCGGAGCCGCTCGTCGTCGGCGCGGGTCGCTCCACCGAGATCCGCAGGTAGCCCTTGCCGCGCCCGGCGGGCGCCACGAGCAGGCCCCTGTTGATTCGCCAGGTGACCGTGCCGCGGTCGCTCCTCGCGTCTCGTACTCGGGCACGAAGAAGCGCAGCAGCACGAGCGGCCGCGCCGATCAGGCGCGATCTCGCGCGAGTCGGCGGTGTAGAGCACTCGCAGGAGGCCGAGCGAGACGCGGGTCAGGAAGCGCCAGTAGGTGCGCGCCAGGCGCTCGAGGTACTCGGGGCTCCAGATGCGGTCGAGCTCCTCGCGCGGGAGGGTGACCTCGGCGGCCTGCTCGGTGGTCACGCTGCCGTCGGCCGCGTCCGACTGCGGCACGTCCAGGATCTCTCACGCGTGCCCGTGCCTGGCGGCGGCGCCCGATCACCCGCCGCGGGTCCGCGGTCTCACGCCGCGGAAGATACCCCGCCGCCGCGCGCGGTCAGTCCAGCAGCTCGGCCTGGACGCGCTCGCCAGCGGCCACCTCGCCCTCCCCGGCGGGGATCAGCGCCAGGGCGTCGGCGGCGAGCACGGAGGTGAGCACGTGGGAGCCCTGCGGGCCCGTCGGCGTGGCGTGAACGCCCTCGTCGCGGGCGTCCAGGCGAACGCGCACGGCCTCCTCGCGGCGCGGGTTCCGGGCGAAGGGCTCGGTGAGGAGCGCGGACACCCGGGAGCCGGCGGGGTCCGCTCCCTGAAGCGCCCTCAGCGCGGGCCGTACGAACAGGTGGAAGGTGACCATCGCGGACACCGGGTTGCCCGGCAGCCCGAACGCGAGCACCCCTCCGTCGGCGACTCCGAACCAGGTCGGCTTGCCCGGCTTGAGCGCGACCCCCCAGAAGCGCTCCTGCACCTGCAGGGCGGCGAACGCTCCCTTCACGTGGTCGTGCGGGCCCACCGAGACGCCGCCCGACACGCACACCACGTCGGCCGACTCGAGCCCTCGCGCGATCGCGGTGCGGGTTGCATCGGCGTCGTCCGCCACCCGGTCGATCTGTGCCACCAGGCCGCCGGCCCGCGTGATCTGGCCGGCGAGGGCGAGCGGGTTCGAGCTCCAGAGCTGACCGGCCGCGAGCTCCACACCGGGGTCGACGAGCTCGTCACCCGTCGCGAGCAGCGTCACGCGGGGCCGACGCGCGCAGCGCACCGCCGAGCGCCCGACGCTGGCGAGCACGCCGAGCGCGGACGGCCGCAGCTCGCTGCCCGCCGCGAGCACCTCGTCGCCCCGGTGCAGGTCCTCGCCGGCGCGGCGGATGTTCGCCCCGTCCGGCAGGGCGGGAACCGTCCACCCGGCCGTCCCTCTCGCTCGTGCGCTCGACCGGGACGACCGCGCCCGTGCCGGCGGGCACGACCGCGCCGGTGGAGATCCGCATCGCGGTGCCGGACTCGAGCGCCTCGGCGGCCGGGCGCCCGGCGCGGGACTCGCCGGCCACGAGCAGCTCGCCCTCGGCCCCCGGCGGCAGGGCGAAGCCGTCCATTGCGGAGCTGTCGAACGGCGGGACGTCGACCTCGCTCTCCACGTCCTCGGCCAGCACCCGTCCCAGCGCATCTGCCAGCGGCGACTCCTCGGCGTCGAGCGGCGTGACCTCGCAAGCACCCGCCGGCGGGCCTCCTCGATGCTGATCAGCTCGGCCACGTGACGATCTTCTCAGCAGTCACCCAGGCCGATTCCGCTCGCGAAGCGCACCGTACGATCTGGCTCGATCGCCCGCCCAGGAGGTCACTGCGTGCCTGAGCCCGACCGTCCGACCAACACGCCAGTCACGCGGGCCGCTGGCGCGCCTGGACCGCGCGCGGGAGGAGCTGGCCAAGGCGTGGCTGATGCGGCTGATCGAGCGCGCGTCGCTCGAGGAGATCAAGGAGCTGCCCACCGAGCGATCGCCGCGAGCTGCCCGCCGCTGATCTCCGACGTGCTGCGCGCGGCCACCGGGGACCGCGATCCGCTTCGACATGCCCGCCGAGTCGCGCGAGCGGGCGGCCCGCCTGGCCGAGCTGCGCGAGGGCGCGCGAGCCCGCCGCCGCGGACCTGACCCGCGACATAGCGGCGCGTCCAGGCCGTGATCCTCGAGGCGCTGGCCCGTGACGCCGAGGAGCTCGGCGCCGACGGTGTTCGCAGCCGTGGTCACGCGTCGCCGAGGCCGTGGCCGCGGTCCAGGCCGCCGCGGTGGAGACGCTGGTGGACCGGCGCTCGCGCGAGCTCGAGGCGCTGGCCAACACCGATCCGCTCACCGGGCTCTCCAACCTGCGCCACCTCCAGCAGCAGCTCACGCACGGCGCTCGCGCTGACCAAGCGCTACGAGCAGCCGTTCGCGCTGCTGGTGCTCGACATCGACGGCCTCAAGCGGGTGAACGACTCCCGGGGGCACCCGGCCGGCGACCGGGTCCTGGTCCAGGTGGCGCTGGCGATGCGCCGCTCGATCCGCTCGGTCGACACGGCCGCCCGCATCGGCGGCGACGAGTTCTGCGTGCTGGCGCCCCACCAGACCGCCGAGGCCGGCCGGCCGCTGGCCGGGCGCCTGGCGGAGGGGTGGCCGCGGAGACGACCGGCGCCCTGGACGACGGCCCGGGCGTGGGCGTCTCGATCGGCGTGGTGTCCTGCCCCGAGCACGGCGACGACGCCGAGTCCCTGCTGGAATCCGCCGACCAGGCGATGTACCGCGGCCAAGGCGGGCGGCGAGGCGGTGGCGGTGGGGGACCCGGCGGGAGCCGGACGATCAAGGTAGCGCGCAAAGCGCAGCGCGTCTCAGGCGGGAGGTCCCGCCCTCAGAGCGCGTCCGAGCGAGTCAGGGCTCGACGGTGCGGAGGCCTCGACCTCTCCGATGCCGGTGACGCGCGATCCCTACTCGATCAGGCCGTAGCGAAGGCCGATCGCGACCGCCTGCGTCCGCGTCGACGCCTCGAGCTTCGCCAGGATCCGCTTGGTGTGCGTGCGCACGGTCTCGGTGGAGAGGCCCAGTCCTTCGGCCACGGCGTCGGTCTGCATGCCGTCGGCCAGCATCTGCAGGATCTCGCGCTGGCGGGCGCTCAGGGTGCGGTCGCCCTCTTCGAGCACGATGGTCGACGACAGGCTCGGGTCGACGTAGAACTCACCGCCGCGGGCGGCCTCGATCGCCCGGATGAGGTCGTCGGGCGGCGAGTCCTTGCGCACGTAGCCCTTAACGCCCGCCTTGAGCGCCTCGCTCAGCAGCCGTGCGCCGCCGTCGGCGGTGAAGACCACGATCGGAGCGCCGAGCTCCTTCGCGAGCCGCTTGACGAGCTCGCCCACGTCGGCGCCCGCCCGCCAGGGGTCGACGATCACGACGTCCAGGTTGACGCCGCCGTTGGTCGCCTCGAGCGCTGCCTCGAGGTTCGCCGCATCGCTCACGGCAGGCGTCGGACCAGGTGCCTTCGAGCAGCGCTCTGACCCCCTGGCGGACCACCGGGTGCTCGTCGACGATCAGACAGGCGGGGGCGGACTGCTCGGGGGGACATGGTTTTGAAAGATACCCAAATCGCCGACGGCATTCCCCACTCGGAGTACACCCTATGACCCGGCTTCGGCATCCGATCGCGCCGTTTGGAGCGTGCCGGTGTCGTGGATCTCGAACCGCATCGCGTTGATCGTGGCGCCGCCGAGAATGATGATCGCCAGCACGTAGAACCAGAGAGCACGATCAGCACGAACGAGGAAGTGGTGCCGAAGCGGGCGATCGTGTTGATGCTCCCCAGGTAGACGGGGAACGCGTAGTCGACGATCCCGATCGCGAGCGTGGCGCCGAGGGCGCCGGGCCAGATCGCCCGCCAGGGCAGCGGCCCGGTTGGGCACGGTCCAGTAGATGAGGCAGAGGATCAGGAAGAGGAGCGTCAGCCCCGCGGCGAGGCTGACCGCGTAGACCAGCCCGTCGACGTCCGAGAGGCCCAGCGGCAGGTCGTTCGCGCTCGAGGCCAGCAGGCTCTGCAGGGTCGGCACGGCGACCGTCGCCGCCATGAACAGGAGCACCACCAGCAGCATCGCCAGCGCGAACCGCTTCTGCTCGACCCAGCTGCGGCATCTCACGTGGTAGATCCGGCAGAAGGCGGTGTCGAGCGCGCCCCAGAAGGAGGAGCCGATCCAGATGCTGGCCACGAGCGCCACGACGCCCAGGCCGGTCGAGGAGTTGCGCACCCGGGACAGCGCGTTCGTGAGGGTGCTGTCCGTGGCGGTCGGGAAGAGGCGGTGCAGGTCCTCGAGCACGCTCTGCTCCAGGTCGCCGCTCTCGAGCACCCGGCCGGCGATGAAGAGGGCCAGGAGCGCGAGCGGGAAGATGGACAGCAGCAGGTTGTAGGCCACCATGCCGGACAGCCCGGTGATGTTGTCCTCGTAGGCCTTCCAGTAGAAGTCCTTGGCGGCCTGCCAGGGGGACCGGTGGCTGTCGCCGGCGGGCGCGGGCACGCCGGGAGCCCCCTACGGCCTCGGCAGGCGCCGCAGGATCTCGCGTGTCAGGTCGTTCGCCGTCTTCAGTCCGGCTTCCGCGGTGCGGGCGGCGACCCGCAGGGCGTCCCCGACGGGGTCGCCGGGCGCCTGGGCCGGGTCCTCACGAGGTCGGGGGTGGGGAGTCGCCGCGCGGCTCGGCCGGGCGCTTGTCGCTGCGCCGCCCCGGCCGGGACCGGGGCAGGTTGCCGAGCAGTCCGGGCTCCTCGCCGTCCATTGGTACGCGAGTCTAGGGCGGGCGCGTATCGAATTCGCTCCAGGTGGGTACAAGAGGGGACTGGCTGATTGGCAAGTCAACGCCGAATCACGGTGTTGTCCGTTGACTTCAAAAAAGATAGCTTTATGATTCTGATCGTCTGTTTGAATCGCCCGAGGCGCGTGCCCGGGCCCTGCGTAGAGGTAACCGGATACGGATGTCTGTAGGCGAGCTCCAAGAACTCGAAGAGGTAAAGCTGCTCCTCACCAAGGGGCAGACGGCCGGCGTGCTCACGTACGCCGAGATCGCCATGGCGCTGTCGGAGGTGGAGCTCGACGAGGGCGACATCGAGGACCTGCACCAGCACTTCGAGAAGTCCGAGATCGAGCTGGTCGAGGAGATCGACCCGGCCACGGTGGCCGCATCCGCCGTCGAGCGCGCGCCCGACAAGCGCGGCCGGCGCAAGAAGGCCACGATCGATCTCAAGCCGGACATGACCACGGACAGCCTCCAGCTGTTCCTCAAGGACATCGGCAAGGTCCGGCTGCTCACCGCGCAGGAGGAGGTCACGCTCGCGAAGGGCATCGAGCGCGGCGACCTCGACGCGAAGCAGAAGATGGTCGAGTCCAACCTGCGCCTGGTCGTCTCGATCGCCAAGAACTACCGCAACCAGGGCCTTCCCTTCCTCGACCTGATCCAGGAGGGCACGCTCGGGCTCGTGCGCGCGGCCGAGAAGTTCGACTACCGCAAGGGCTTCAAGTTCTCCACCTACGCCACCTGGTGGATCCGCCAGGCGATCGCCCGCGCGCTCGCCGACAAGGCGCGCACCATCCGCATCCCCGTGCACGTGGTCGAGAAGCTGAACAAGATCGGCCGCGCCGAGCGCAAGCTCGTCACCGAGCTGGGCCGCGAGCCCACGCCCGAGGAGATCGCCGACGTGACCGGCATCGAGCCCGACGAGGTCGACTCGATCAAGCGCTCGGCCCAGGCGCCCGTGTCGCTCGAGAAGCCGGTGGGCGACGAGGAGGAGTCCGAGTTCGGCCAGTTCATCGCCGACGAGCGGGCCGAGTCGCCCTACGAGCGCGCCGCGGAGATCCTCACGAAGGAGGCCCTGCGCGAGGCGCTGGAGAACCTCTCGTACCGGGAGCGGCGTGTGCTGGAGCTCCGCTACGGGCTGGGCGGGGAGCACCCCCGCACGCTCGACGAGGTGGGCCGCACGTTCAACGTCACGCGCGAGCGCATCCGCCAGATCGAGAATCAGTCGCTGAAGAAGCTGCAGTCGCTAGCTGAAGCCCAGAAGCTCCGCGACGTCGCCTGAGCGCCGATAGGCGTCGCCTGCGTCCTCGGTCGCTCGCGTGCATTTCGCACGCGTCGTCCTGCGTCCTTGGACTGCTCGCCTCTCGCCGTTCAGGTCCCCTAGCGCCCGCCGAGTAGAGCCGCCCGGCTAAAGCCTTCCCGCCGGAGGCCGATTAGAGAGGCATGTTCGATCTCGAACTGGCGCTTCTGCATGTCATCGAGACGGAGGGCTCCGATCTGCACCTCAAGGTGCCCTCGCGTCCCATCATCCGGCGCCACGGCAAGCTCGAGCCGATCCCGGACACCGAGCCGCTCAAGCCCGAGATGACCGAGGCGATCTTCCGCACCATGCTCACCGACGCGAGCAAGCTGAAGGAGTTCGAGACCGAGCACGAGGTCGACTTCTCCTACGCGATCCCCGGGCTCGCCCGCTTCCGCGTCAACGCCTTCCTGCAGCGCGGGTCGATCTCGATCGTCTGCCGCGCCATCCCGTTCACGATCAAGACCGTGGAGGAGCTGATGCTCCCGCCGGTGATCAACGAGCTGGCCGAGGAGGAGCGCGGGATCGTGCTGCTCACCGGCACCACCGGCTCGGGCAAGTCCACCACGCTCGCGGCGATGATCGATCGGATCAACTCAACGATGCCCAAGCACATCGTGACGATCGAGGACCCGGTCGAGTTCCTGCACAAGGACAAGCTGTCGATCATCAACCAGCGCGAGGTAGGCGAGGACACCGGCTCCTTCAAGCGCGCGCTGCGGCGCGTGCTGCGCCAGGACCCCGACGTGATCCTCGTCGGCGAGATGCGTGACGAGGAGACGGTGCGCACCGCGCTGAGCGCGGCCGAGACCGGCCACCTCGTGCTGTCGACCGTGCACACGATCGACGCCCCCGAGACCGTGAACCGCATCATCGACTTCTTTCCCGAGGCCGAACACCGCCAGGCGCGGTCAATGCTCGCCGGGACGCTGAAGGGCGTGATCTCCCAGCGGCTCGTGCCGACCCCGGACGGCCACGGCCGAGTGGCCACATGCGAGATCCTGCGGATGACCGGCCGCGTGCACGACATGATCATCAACCCGGAGGAGACCGGGAAGCTCCCGGAGGTCGTCGCCGAGGGCGGCTACTACGGGATGCAGACCTTCGACCAGGCCCTTCTGGGGCACGTGCAGAAGGGCCTCGTCTCGATGGAGGACGCGCTCAAGGCCGCCACCCATCAGCACGACTTCAAGCTGCTGGTCTCCTCAGGCGGGGAGCGCTCGACCTCCGTCGAGCAGGCCTTCGCCGAGAACGGCAGCCCCGCCGAGACCCCCGCGCACTAGCGCCCTAGCGCCTGGCGACGCGCACAGCGACCTGGGTCTTGCCGCGGATCAGCAGATCCCGGTTGCGGAGCACGATCGGGCCGCGCCCTCGCGAGCGGAACGTGGCGCGGACGCCGTCCGGAGCCCCCAGCGCAGAGATCTTCGAAGCCAGCTCCCTGATGGAGCGGGGGCCCGCGCCGTCGCCTCCGCCCGGGGCCTCGAAGCCCTCGAGAATGAGCTCGAGGCCCTCCTCGGAGGCCTCGCGCAGCGAGGCGGGTACCACCCCGCGCAGGGTGAGGACCTTCAGCCCGGGGCCGAGGGAGCGCGGAACCCGGTAGGGGAACGAGAGGACGGTCCGTGGGCCACGGCGGCGCTGGAGGACCAGCCGGATCCGGATGCGCTGGCCGGGCCGGACCCGCCGGGGCGCCCGGGCCGCCAGGATGAACGCCTCCTTGACGTCGCGCTTGACCGCCATCCGGATCGAGACGTCGGTGGGAGTGAGGCGGCCGAACTTGAAGGAATCGATCAGACCCAGCGCGGAGGAGGTGTCCTCGAACGGGCCGGAGGCCTCGAGGTACTCGTCGCAGAAGCCGAGCCGGCGCGTTCGCTCGCGCACGCGGATCCGGACGCACAGCTCGGCCGACATCCGCGGGGGCGTGGAGCCGAGGACGTCGGCGGCCGCCTGGGACACCGCGACAGTGCTCACCAGGTCGATCGCCGAGCCGAGCTCGAGGCTGCGCTCGTCCGCGGCCTCCGAGTGCAGCGCGGCGGTCCGGCCGGTGTCGGTGTTGCGCACGTTCACCCGCACCGGGATCGGCCCCGCCGCTGCGCCGATGCGGCCGGCGACCTGGTTGAGCCCGTCGTTGGTCACGGCGCCCACGGTCCTCCCGGGCACCGCCAGCTTCGAGGTGATGCTTCCCTCGAAGCCCAGCGGGTTGTTGATGACCGCGAACACGTAGGCGTCCTGCAGCAGCAGGCTGCGCCGCCCCGCGCCGTCGAGCGAATGCCCGAACGCCCACACCGCGCTGCCGTTGCGGTAGGCGACCGTGCCCACCGCACCGATGCCCACGTCGCCGCTCGACAGGCCGGCGGACACCGACGCTCCGGGTCGCAGGTCCTGTTGGGGGAACCCGGCGAACGGGCCGGACGGCGCCGCGAGGACGGTGCTGCCGGCGCGCCGCGCCGCCCTGTTCACCCGCGACCGCAGCGTGGCCGAGAGCCCGGCGAAAGTGAGCGGGGTGGCGATCGCCCGGGCGCGCCGCAGGGTCGCCGGGTCCCGGCGCGCGCTGCGCGGGACCTCGGGCCCCTGACCCAGGATCTGCTCGATGGGCGTGGCCAGCACCACCTTGTTCCCGAACTCGCCGAGCGTCTCTGAGATCGCCCCGGCGTTTTTGCGCACTCCGGCGGCGTCCGGGCACAGGATCGGCGAGCCGGAGAATCCGGGCCCGACTCCCGTGGCGTCGACCGCGGGGCCCGACACGCGGACGAGGAGGCGGGGCCCCGGCGCCTCGGAGTCGCCCCGGATCACGTCGAGCACCTCGACGGAGAACTCCGAGATCTCGGTGCCGCGCACGACGGAGAGACCGGTGCAGTCCATCCCCGCGCGCACGTCGGACAGCGGCATGATCGGGTCCGCCGCGTGCGCGGGTGCGCCCGCGGCGATCGACGCGAGCAGGCCGGCCGCGAGCGCGCGTCGGTACCTCACGGGGCGAGGCTAACCGACGATCGTCCACCCCCGCGCGAATCTGGCTTGACGTGAGCGGGCCCAGCGCACAGAGTTGAGCCACGAACCCAAGTCAAGGAGGCGAGGTGCAGAGCACCCTCGGTGAGTACCAGGAAACACAGTCGCAGGAGGGCTTCGCGCTACAGAACTCGAAGCTCCTGAAGGTCCGGCTCGAGGCCGGGGAGATCCAGGCCAAGCTGGGCTCGATGGTCGCCTATCAGGGCGAGGTCAGCTTCGAGCATGCGGGCTCGGGCGGCATGAGCCGGATGCTGAAGAAGGCAGTCACCGGCGAGGGCACCCAGCTGATGAAGATGTCCGGCACGGGCGAGGTGTTCCTCGCGGACACCGCGCAGGAGGTTCACCTGATCAAGCTGGAGAACGACGCGATCACATGCAACGGCGCCAACGTGCTTGCGTTCGACGCCGACATCGACTGGGACATCCAGAAGGTGCAGGGCGGCGCATCGAGCATGATGGCCGGGGGGCTCTTCAACATGAGCCTCCAGGGCAGCGGCTGGGTGGCGATCATCTCCGACGGCCCGCCGGTGCTTCTCAACACGGGTGATGCGCCGACATTTGCCGACCCGCAGGCGGCGATCACGTGGTCGAGCAGCGTCAGCACGAGCGTAAAGGCGGACGTGAAGCTGAAGAACTTCATCGGCCGCGGCTCGGGCGAATCGCTTCAGATGGCGTTCCAAGGCGCGGGCTGGGTGCTCGTGCAGCCGAGCGAGGGCCGCGTGGTGCCCACCGCCGCCGGCGGAGGAGGTGGCCTGCTCGGCAACCTCAGCGGCTGAAGCTGAGGGAGGAGAATCAAGCGGCCCGGGTGCCGGTGCGCCCGGGCTGCGACTACTTCAGTTCGTAAAGCATTGCGCTAGACTGGGCAGCAGTGGCGACCCAAGCTGCAAGCCGAGCCGTGGACGAGACCTGCCCGGTCTGCGCGACCGCGGACATCATCTGCGGAAAGTGGACGATTCTCGTGATCCGCGACCTCGCCGACGGCCGGTCGCGCTTCTGTGAGCTCGAGCGCTCCCTGGCGGGCATCTCCCCGCGCACCCTCTCGCTGCGGCTTCGCGCCCTCGAGGAGGAGGCGATCGTCGAGCGCCACACCTTCCCGGAGGTTCCGCCCCGGGTCGAGTACTCGCTCACGGACAAGGGCCGCGCGCTGCTCCCGCTGATCGAGGACATGCGGACCTACGGCAAGGAGTGGCTCGGCGCCGAGTGCGCCGCCGACTCGTCCGCAGCCCCCGTGGCCGCCTGAACCTGCCTCGGGGCACCCGCGAACGAGGGGTGGGCGCGGTCCAGGTACCACCCGAACGACCGGTCCACCAGCGCTTGGCGCCCGAGTGCGCGTAGCGCGAGCGTGAGCAGGCGGGGCGGCAGGGCGGGCACCAGCCGCTGAAGCCGAAGCGCGAGCCGGAAGGCGCGCGCGTGGGAGCCGCTGAAGTTCGCGTACCGGCGCAGAGCCTCATCGCGCGCCCGGCCCTCCGCGAGCACGGCCCGCAGCTCACGGCCGCAGGCGATCCCGAAGTAGAACGCGGTGCGGATGCCCTCGCCCGAGAGCGGGAAGCAGTGGCCCGCCGAGTCGCCCACGAAGAACACGCCGTCCTCGGTGGCGGGGCGCAGCCGGTGTGGGAACCAGTTCCCCTGGTAGCGCACGGCCGGCACGCCCAGCCGGCCGGCCAGCGCCACGGTCGGATCGCGCACGTGGTCGCGGGGCTCGTAGGAGCCGGCGCCCACGCGCTGCTCCCCGCCGGCCGGGACGCTCCAGCAGTAGCCCCGGCGGACCAGGCTCCGGTCGATGAAGACCTCGAGGTCTGCGCCGCCTCCGTCGGGATGTACCTCGAGCCCGCGCGAGAGCGGCGATTCGGGCGGCTGGTGGCCGGGAGCGCCCAGCACGCGGCGCCAGCCCAGCGCGTCCACCACGAGCGGGGCGGCCAGCGTCCCGCGGTCCGTGAGCACCCCGCCCGGCGCGCGGCCCTCCACCTTCGCGATCTCGAAGCGGGCGTCGCACTGGCCCCACAGGCGGTGGCACAGCTCGCGGTAGTCGAAGGAGGACCAGCTCCACGGCAGGCGGTAGCGCACCGACCCCCGCGGCGTGTGGAAGCCCATGCAGGGGATCTCCTGGCGGATCGAGCCCTCCACTCCCATCGCGTGCAGCCAGGGCGTGGGGGCGGCGCAGGCCGAGGTCTGGCGCTCCCCGATCTCGTAGCGGTCGACCACCAGCACGTCCGCCCCCGAGCCGGCGAGCTCCCTCGCCACGGCCAGCCCGGCGAAGCTCGCGCCGCAGATCAGCACGTCCGCGCGGCGGTCCTCGATCGGCGTCCGGTCGGCGCCGCGGAGCGTGGCGCGGGCGGTCACGCGGTCGCGCGCAGCGATCTCATCGCCGTCAGGCCAAGCTCCCAGGGCGGGAGCCCGGCGCGGCGGCCCAGCACGTCGTAGCCGAGGCCCTCGACCCGGTCGAGCACTCCCAGGTACACGCCACAGGCCATGCGCATCCCCGGCCGAACGCGCGGCTCCACCGCCGCCAGCGCGGGGGCGCCCTCTTCGAAGAGCTCTCGCGCGCGCTCCACCTGCAGCGCGAGCATCGCCCGGAAGCCGGGAGTCGCCTCGCCCTGGGCTATCTCCTCCTCGCCCACCCCGAAGCGGGCGCGGTCCTCGAGCGGCAGGTAGATGCGGTCGAGGGCGAAGTCCTCGCGCACGTCGCGGATGAAGTTGGTCAGCTGGAACGCCAGGCCCAGGCTCCCGAAGCTCTCGCGCGCGGCGCTCGGGGCCCCGAGCAGGGGCGCCATGATGCGGCCGACCGCCGCCGCGCTGCCGTTCATGTACCCGGACAGCTCGCGCCACGAGGAGATGCGGACCGGCCCGCAGTCGATCCGCATGGACGCCATGTAGGTGTGCAGCTCCTCGAGCGGAAGGTCGTGGCGGTCCCTGGCGTCCACGAGGGCGGCGACCGCCGCACGCGCGGAGCCGCCGCCGGTGAGCCCCTCGCTGAGATCGGTCTCGAGGCGGTCGAGGTCGGCGCGGCGCCCGGCGGGATCGGCCGCCCGGTTGGGCCCGTCCACCAGCTCGTCGGCCTCGCGCACGAACGCGTAGAGGGCGTGCACCGCGGGGCGGACCTCGGCCGGAAGCCTGCGCGTGGCGTAGTAGTAGGTCGGGTCGTGGCGGCGGTGCACCCGGCGACATGCCGCGTAGGAGGCCCGGAGCTCCGGCGTCATGCTCCGAGTGTAGGAGGACCCGGTAGCGGTGCGGCGAAATCGCGCCTTATGCGAAACCGCGACCTCCACGACGCGCTCCGGGACTTCGCGGTCGACGCCGCCGCCCTGCTCCACGACGCCCAGCACTCCGGCGCCGAGCTCGAGTTCGACCTCGAGGGAGACGAGGCACGCTCGGGCCCCACGCTCTACCACTACCGGCCGCTCACGGAGAAGTTCATCTCCGACCGCTGGGCGCGGATCGCCGCGCTCCCCACCTGTGCCGCCGCCGCCGAGGCGCTCGGCGCCGGGGCCTCCGCCTACCTTCGCGTGAACGGCCTCCGCGGCGAGGAGGCGGAGCCCGCCCTGGAGGCGCTGCTCGAGCGCCTGTGGGAGGACGTGACCGACTTCAGCTTCCCCGAGGAGCGCTTCGAGCGCGTCTACGCGGACGTGGAGCGCACGCTGTACGAGAAGAGCCAGCCCGCCACGGTGCTGGTGCCGGTGTACGGGCTCGAGATGCACAGCGAGACCATCGACCTGGGGGACGGCATAACGCTCGCCCGCGGCGATCGGACCGATGCCCCGGACGAGGCCGTGTGGGGCGAGCGCAGCGAGCCCAACACCCTGCTCATGCTCACGCGGGACGTCACGCCCGACGATCCCGCGCCCGAGCACGAGGCGAGGGAGCGCTTCCGCCGCCTGCTCACCTGCCTACGGCTGTGGAAGGCCGGCGCGCTGGCCCTCTCGGCCGTGGCCTGGCGGCGCACCGGCGACGGGCGCTGGCAGCCGTTCGAGCTCGAGCCCACGGGGGCGGCCCGCGGCGAGCCGTGGATCCTCGTGGAGGGCGAGGAGGCCGAGCTGCGGCAGTTCGTCGACGCGATCGAGGGCGTCACGCGCCCCGGGTGCGTGGCGTGGGCGCTCTCGCGGTTCGAGATGGGCTGTGGGCGCAGGTTCGAATCCGAGGCGCTGTCCGACTACCTGCTGGCGCTCCGCGCGCTGGTCGAGCCGGGCGGGGAGGCCGGCCGCTCGAGCCTCGCGCTGCGAGTGGCCGTTCTGTGCGCCGAGGAGGCAGAGCGCAAGCGAGTGCAGCGGCGGGTCGAGCTGGCGCAGGCCCTGGAGCGCTTCGTGATGGGCGACGGGCCCGAGGACCCCTACCTCGACGCGGTGGGGTCGGACTCGCCGCGCACCCTCGTGGACGAGGTGGAGCGTCATCTGCGCGCGCTGCTGCGGGACGTGATGTGCGGCTACCTCGACGCCGACCTGCGCAGCGTGGCGGACGACATGCTGCTGGATCAGCCCGAGCCGTTTGAGATCCGGGCGCGGCGGCAGGCACCGGCGACGGTCGCGGCTCGAGAAGAGCCGCCAGTCGTCAGTCGTCAGTCGTCAGAGGCTGTTGTCGAGGCCGAGCCGGTCGTCTCCGACGCCGAGGGCGAGTTCGTCTTCGACGACGACCCGGCGAGCTTCTCCGCCCCGGTCTGAGCGGCTCCCGGCTAACGCCCTTCGCTCCGCCGCCGATAGGGGAGTAATGGACGAAGTTCGTCCCTCCCCCGCCCACTCGGCCGCTCGAGAGAACGGCCCCTTCGGCGCTGCCGATATGGCCCGCACGCTCGCGTACTTCTACGTGGCGGGGGGCATCGTGGGGCTTCTCTCGCTCCTCGCTCCCACGGCGCCGGGGGCGAACGTCGCGGGGCTGGTCGGCAACTGCGTGGTGGCCTTCGCGGCCGGGATCGTGCTCTTCGTCGGGGGCCGGCGGCTGCCTGCGGCGGCCATCGCGCTGTTCCTCGCGGCCGGCACGCTCATGATCACGGCCGCGATCTGGTTCGACGGCCACACCGGCAGCGTCTACTCGTACTTCTACGTGTGGGTCGGGGTGGAGGCCTTCTGCTTCCTCAGCCGTCGCGAGGCCGCGCTGCAGATCGCGCTCATGGCCGGCTGCTACGCGTGGGTCCTCGGAATCGTGACCGCCGGCCCGGTTCCCCAGCAGCGCTGGCTCCTGACGGTTGGCGTGGCGCTGGTCGCGGGGCTGTTGGTGGGCTCCCTCAGGGATCGCATAGAGCGGCTGCTCGAGCAGCTCTCCGGGGCCGCGCGCACGGACGTGCTCACCGGCATGCTGAACAGGCGCGCGTTCGAGGAGCGGTTCGGGGAGGAGCTCGCCCGCGCCACGCGAGAGGGACGGCAGCTGAGCGTGGTGGTCGGCGATCTCGACGGCTTCAAGGTGGTGAACGACCGCCTCGGACACCAGGCCGGCGACGAGGCGCTGCGGAGGGTCGCGCGCGAGTTCGAGAAGTGGAAGCGCGTGGGCGACGTGGCGGCCCGGATCGGCGGCGAGGAGTTCGCCCTGCTGGTGCCGGAGACCGACGTGGCCGGCGCGACCGAGCTCGCGGACCGCGTGCGGCTGGGCGTGCGAGAGGTGTTCGCGGGGGACAGCGTGCCGCTCACAATCTCGTTCGGCATCGCCACGTCCCCGGTGAACGGAGTGGACGCGGACACGCTGCTTCTGGCCAGCGACCAGGCGCTGTACGCGGCCAAGGAGATGGGCAAGAACCGCTGCGTGGCCTTCACACCCGAGCTGGCGGAGACGCTCGAGACCTCGCGCGCCCAGGTCGTCGGCGGCGGGGAGATGCAGCTCGAGACGGTGATCGGGCTGGCCGAGGCGCTCGACATCCGCGACACCGGCACGGCGACGCACTCGCGCACCGTGGCGCGCTACGCCGAGATGATGGCGCGCGAGATGGGGCTTGGCCGCGCGCGGGCGGAGCGGATCGGCCTCGCCGGCCTGCTTCACGACGTGGGCAAGATCGGGATCTCGGACAGGGTGCTCAACAAGCCGGGCCCGCTCGACGATCAGGAGTGGGCCCAGATGCGCACCCACCCACAGATCGGCGCGCGGCTGCTGTCTCGCCAGGAGCTGGCCGACCTGCGCACATGGGTGCTGGCCCACCACGAACGGCCCGACGGGAACGGCTACCCCTTCGGCCTCTCGGGCCGCGATGTCCCGCTCGAGGCGCGCATCCTCGCCGTGGCCGACGCCTACGAGGCCATGACCGCGGACCGCGTCTACCGCCGCGCGCTCGGAGAGCACGCCGCGCGCGAGGAGCTGATCGGGGGGTCCGGCGCCCAGTTCGACGGCGAGGTGGTTGAGGTATTCCTCGCGGCGCTGGACCGCGAGGCGGCCGAGGCCGGGTCCGCCGCGGCCGTCTAGCGGCCGGCCGTCAGCGGACTGCCCACCTCTCGCCGCGCCGCCGTCTACGACCGATCCGTCTCCGAGGGGGCTCGTCGAAACTGGGTGGGGCCGGCTGCAGGAGGGCGGCGGCCTCGGGAGGCCCTACGTAGTGCGGGTGCCACGGCGGCTGGGCCTCGTGCACGAGCTCGAGGACGAGTTGATCCGTCGGCGCCAGCCCCTCGAGGTCGCGGTTCACGTGTATGCCGGCGTCCATCAGGGCGACGGACATCCGCTCACGGACCCTCTCGTCCACTGCGTCGACCCCGAAGGTTGTGAGCAGATCCCCGTAGGTCGCAGAGCAACGACCGTCCTGCTCGTCGAGGTACCGCCTGATGACGGTCGCAGCCTCAAGGAACCTCATGCCGCCTGCTCCCCTGTTGAACCACTGGGCCGCGGCCGTGCGGTCTACCGCCTTCCCTGGCCCTGCCAGGCCAACGTGGCACGGGTTCGAATTGTTGTCAAACGGCGAACAGGTACTCGTTCATCGCCCTGAGCCCGTCGAGGTCGTGGACGTCGCCAGGCAGCTCGGGCACGGTGATCATCGGCTTGCGGCCGATCTTGGCCTGCAGCCGGTCGAGGTTCGCCGCGTCGCGCTCGGCCAGGCCGCGGTGCTCGTCGAGGTTGCGGGCGACCTTGCCCGCGAGCTTCTCGTCGAGCAGGCCGGAGAGCTCCTCCTGAAGCTTCGGGCCGGGCGCCGCCCTGACCGGCTCGCGCATGCGGTTCACGATCACGCCGCCGAACGGCAGGTCCTCCTCGCGCAGCTTGCGGTGGAACCAGCCGGCTTCCTCGATCGACGCGGCGCGCGGGGAGGTGACCAGCAGGAAGGTGGTGCGGCTGTCGGCGATCAGCGCGTCCACGCGCTCGGCGCGCTCCCGGAAGCCGTCGGCCATTCCGCCGAAGGCGTTGAAGAAGTTGGCCAGGTCCTGGAGCAGGTCCGCGCCCGTGGCCCGCTTCATCACCGAGAACAGCATGCTCGAGCCGCGGCCGAGGATCCCGAAGCCGACCTTGCTCGAGGCGCGGAAGAAGCTGAGCGAGCGCGAGTCGATGAAGCGCGCGAGCCGGCGGGGGCGTCGAGGAAGTCGAGCGCGTTGCGGGTCGGCGGCGTGTCGAGGACCAGCACGTCGTAGCGGCCCTCCTGGTGGAGCTCGTGGAGCTTCTCCATCGCCATGTACTCCTGCGAGCCGGCCACGGCGTTCGAGAGCTGCCTGTAGATCGGGTTGGTGAGGACCGCGTCGCGCGTCTGCTCGTCCGGGGCGTAGGTCTCGACGAGCTCGTCGAACGTGCGCTTGGCGTCGAGCATCATCGCCCACAGCTCGCCCGGGGCGTCCAGCTCGACGCGCCGCTCCTCGTTTCCCAGCTCGGGCAGGCCGAGCGAGTTCGCCAGGCGCTTGGCCGGGTCGATGGTGAGCACCGCCGCGGTCTTCCCGCGCTCGGCCATCCCTGCGGCGATCGCGGCGGACGCGGTGGTCTTGCCCACGCCGCCCGAGCCGGCGCAGATCACCACCTCCTTGCGGGCGATCAGATCGTGCACGCTCACAGCTTCTTCTCCACCTCGCGCGAGAGCCGCTCGATGTCCTCGGGACCCAGCTCGGGGCTGAGGAGGAACGGCAGCGTGGCCACCGGAGCCTCCACGCCGCGCCTGAGGCGGCCGACCTGGGAGCGCTGCCCCTTCGCGCGCTCGTGGGCGGCGAGCGCCGCCTCGAGCGCCTCCCGCGCCGCCGCGCTGACGGCGCCGTCGAGGGAGCGAGCGCCTTCGCGTCCGCCGCGTTGAAGCGCTCCGGGAGCACGCCGTTGACCAGCACGCCGGAGAGCTCCATGCCCAGCTCGTCGCGCACGCGGCCCTCGAGGTCCATGGTCTCGTTCACCGGCATCTCCTCCGCCAGCGCCACGGCCACGATCGCCGTGCTCTTCGGGTCCGTCACGAAGCGCTCGATCGCCTTCGCGTGGTTGTGGATCGGGCCCGACCTTGGCCACGTCCGCGTAGGTCCGGGGCGCGCGCATCAGCGCGAGGCCGTGTCCGGTGGCCGGCGCGTCGAGGATCACGATGTCGTACGGAGCCGCCCGCGGGGTGCGGCGGTCGAGCTGGGCGAGCTCCCACACCTTGCCGATGGTCACGATCTCCGCCAGGCCGGGCGCAGCCGCGGTGAGGTACTGGAAGATGCGGCTCGAGCTCAGGAGCCCGGCGAGCGCCCCCGATCGCAGCTGGTGGCGCAGCCACTCGTCCTTGGCGTCCTCGGGGTTGATCGAGAACGTGTGCAGCGTTCTCGGCGACCTCCGTCTCGGTGAAGCCGGCCGGGGGCTTGCCGAACGCCTGGGTGATCCGCTCCTGCTCGGCCACCTCGCAGACCATCGTGCGCTTGCCCGCGCGGGCGGCCGCCAGGCCGAGGGCCGCGGCCACGGTGGTCTTGCCGACGCCACCCTTCCCGGTGACCACCACGAGACGCTTGTCGAGGACGTCCTTCACCGGTTGCAGGTTATGTGGCAGGAGTTCCCACCACTGGTGCGAATAGGCACTGCGTATGGCAGAGCCAGTCCACCCGTCCGCTGAACCGGAGGCACCAGTGACGCCCAAGGCCAAGGTCATCGCGTTCACCAACCAGAAGGGCGGTGTCGCGAAGACCACCACAACGCTGAACCTGGCCGCCGCGTTCGTCGAGAGCGGGCACCGCGCGCTCTGCGTCGACCTCGACCCCCAGGGCAACCTCACGATGAGCCAGGGGATCGACCCCGACTCGCTCGAGGTCTCGATGTATGACGTGCTCGTGCATGACATCTCCATTCGCGAGGTGATCCGCAAGCGGGAGGTGGACGTGGCGTGCGCCTCGATCGACCTCGCCGGAGCCGAGATCGCGATGTCCACCAAGATCGGCCGGGAGCGCTCGCTGGAGAAGGCTCTCGCGCCCGTCAAGGAGGACTACGACTTCATCTGCATCGACACCCCGCCGAGCCTCGGGCTGCTCACGATCAACGCCCTCACGGCCTCGGACAAGGTGATCGTCCCCGTGCAATGCGAGTATCTCTCCATGCGTGGGCTGGTGCAGCTGCAGAACACCCTTGCGATGATCCGCGAGAACCTGAATCCCGACGTGGAGATCGAGGGGATCCTGCCCACCCTGGTGGACAACAGGACCGTTCATGCGAAGGAGGCGATCGAGATCCTCGAGGAGAACTTCGGGGATCGCGTGTTCGCGTCGCGCATCAACAAGACGGTGCGCTTCGCCGAGGCGCCCGTGAAGGGAATGTCCGTGCTCAAGTACGACCCAGACGGCAAGGCGGCCTTCGCCTACCGCCAGCTGGCTAAGGAGGTCCTCTCGAATGGCAAGCGGTAAGCGGGCGAGCATGCGCGAAGGGCCTCTGGCGGCCCTCTTCCGGAACACGGAGAACGAGACCGACTCGGAAGAGCCGCGCAAGGAGGACGCTCCCAAGGAGGACGTCCGCCGCGAGCCGGTGGAGCGCACGCGCGCCGAGGCCCCGACGCGGCCCGAGCCGCGGCGTGAGCCCGAGCCCGAGCGCCGAGCCCGAGCGCCGGCCCACAGGCAGTCGCTACGAGAGCATGCCCACGCCGGAGGAGCGGCTGCGATCGGTGTTCTCCCCGGACATCCCCGAGAACATCATGGAGCGGCCCCCCGAGCCCCTGTACGAGTCCGAGCCGCGCGTGGTTGCGGACCAGGAGCCCGTGCACCAGCCGGCGTCACCGCTTACCCGCAAGCCGATCCTGCGCGTGGTGGGCGTGGGCGGCGCGGGCGTGAACGCCGTCGACCGGATGATCGAGGCCGAGGTCGCGGGGGTCGAGTTCATCGCCGTGAACACCGACCTCCAGTCGCTCGAGCAGTCGAGCGCGCCGACCCGCGTGCACATCGGCGACGACGCCACCCGCGGGCTGGGGTCCGGGTCGGACCCGGTGCTCGGGCGCCAGTCGGCGATCGAGCAGTACGACGAGCTGAAGGGCCTGCTCAAGGGCGCCGACATGATCTTCATCACGGCCGGAGCCGGCGGTGGCACCGGCACGGGCGCGGCACCCGTGGTGGCGAGGATCTCCCGCGAGGTGGGCGCGCTCACCGTCGGCATCGTCACCAAGCCGTTCACGTTCGAGGGCGCTCGTCGGAGCGCCCAGGCCGACGTCGGAATCGACGAGCTGGCCGGCGAGGTTGACACGCTCATCACGATCCCGAACTCCAGGCTGCTGTCCGTGCTCGACAAGCAGACCTCGATGGTGGAGGCCTTCCGGGTCGCCGACGACGTTCTGCGCCAGGGCGTGCAGGGCATCTCGGACCTGATCGCGCTCCCCGGGCTGATCAACCTGGACTTCGCGGACGTCCGCACGATCATGTCGCGGGCGGGGAACGCGCTGCTCGGCATCGGCATGGGCACCGGCGAGAACCGGGCCCTCGAGGCCGCGTCCCACGCGGTCGAGTCGCCGCTGCTCGAGACCTCCGTCGAGGGCGCCAGGTCGATCCTGCTGTCCATCACCGGCGGCCGGGACCTCTCGCTCTGGGAGGTCAACGAGTGCGCCAAGGCGGTCGCCGAGGCCGCCCACCCCGACGCCAACATCATCTTCGGGGCGATGGTGGACGAGAACCTGGGCGACGAGGTGTGGATCACGGTGGTGGCGACCGGCTACGGCGAGCGGCCCAGCCGGCGCCGCGAGCGCAGGCCGGAGCGCTCGGACTCCGCGATGCCCGAGCCCGCGGACGACGAGCCCCGGGTCACCCGTGCGCCGCGGCGCGAGCCGGTGACCGCGGGCGGCCTTGGCGATCTCGACGTGCCGGAGTTCCTGCCGCGCCGATGAATAGCCCGTGAGGGCTTCCAGCCCTCACCTTTGAGAACCGAGGCGCCATCCTGGCGCCGTGAACGGTTCGCTTCGCGAACCTCCTAGGGTGGGCGATTCATGAGGGGCGTTGTCGCAGCCGGTCACCCGCTCACCGCCCAGGCCGGGGCCGACGTGCTGCGCGACGGCGGCAACGCCGTGGATGCCGCGGTCGCGGCCGTCCTGATGTCCTTCGTCACCGAGTCCCCGCTCACCGGGCCGGGGGCGGGCGGCTTCATGCTGGTGCACACGGCGGGCGGGGAGAGCCATCTGCTCGACTTCTTCGTGGCTGCCCCGGCGCACGGGCTCGCGTCGCCCGATCCCGCGCCCCTGGTGCCGATCGACGTGACGTTCGCCGAGGGCGCGGTGCAGCGGTTCAACTGCGGACCGTCGTCGTGTGGTGTCTACGGGACCACGGCCGGGCTCGCCGAGGCGCTGCGGCGTTTCGGCTCCACCGACCTCGCCAGTCTCACGGCCGGCCCGGCGCGGGCCGCCCGCGACGGGGTGGAGGTGGTCGAGATGCAGGCCTTCCTGTTCGCGATCCTCGGGCCGATCCTGGAATCGACACCCGAGGCAGCGGCGATCTACGAGCCCGAGGGCCGGCCGCTTCGAACCGGTGAGCGGATCCGGCTGCCCGAGCTCGGCGACCTGCTCGAGCGCCTGGGCGCGGACGGTCCCGACTTCCTCTACCGCGGCGACGTGGCAGCGGCCGTGAGCGACTGGGTGCTCGAACGAGGCGGCCTCTTGACCCGCGCGGACCTTGCCGCCTACGAAGTGGTGGAGCGACCTCCCGCGCGGGCCCGCTTCCGCGGGCGGGAGGTGCTCACCAACCCGCCGCCCTCCTCCGGCGGCATCCTGATCGCCGACGCCCTGGAGCTGCTCGAACGCATCGACCGGCCCGGCGACACGCAAGCGCTGGCCGAGGTGATCGCGTCCACCAACCGCGCCCGGGATGAGGAGTTCCACGAAGGCCTGTCCAGAGAGGACTACGCGAAGCGCTTCCTCGACGCCGACGTGCTCGATTCGGTGGCGGGCGACATCGCATCGCGCCTGGGCTCCACGACGCACCTGGCGGTGATGGATGCAAACGGCTCCTGCGCGACCGTGACGTGTTCCAATGGCTCCTGCTCCGGCGTGGTGGTTCCGCACACGGGCATGCACCTCAACAACATGCTGGGCGAGGAGGACCTGAACCCGCACGGCTTCCACCGCCACTCGCCCGGCAGCCGCGTGCCGAGCATGATGTCGCCCACCGTGGTCCTGGGCGCGGAAGGCCCGGAGATCGCCCTTGGGTCCGCCGGCTCGAACCGGATCCGCTCGGCCATCGTCCAGACGATCGCCGCGGTGCTCGACGGGGGCATGGGCGCGCAGGAGGCGGTTGAGGCTCCGCGCATGCACGTGGAGGACGATCTCGTGGACGCTGAGCCCGGCGTGGACCCGGAAGCGCTGGCCGCGCTCGAGGCCGGCGGCTGGCGGCTGCGACGCTTCCAGGAGCAGAACCTCTACTTCGGTGGGGTGCAGGCGGTGGCGCGGGACGGCGCCACCGGCGAGCTGTCCGGCGGCGGCGACCCTCGCCGCGGCGGCGTCGTGGTCAGCGTCCCCTAGGCCCCGGCCGGCTCGGGCGCTTGCGCAGGACGAACTCCGTGCAGTCCCGCGCGGGGCGCTCGGCCAGTCCGTGACCCTCGTCGGCCGCCCAGGCGGCCAGGTCGATCCCGGCCTCCGGATCGGTGGCCATCACGACCAGCTCGTCACCCTCCGCGAGCTCCTCCATCGCCAGCTTGGCCTTCACCAGGGGCAACGGGCATTCGAGCCCGCGGGCGTCCACCGTCAGCACCGCGCCATGTTGGCACGAGGCGGCGCGGGCGCCCGCGCGACGTCGACGCCCGCGCCCTGGGGTGTGCCCCGTTACCCGGTCGCAGGCGGGGCCTGCGACCGGGGGGTCGGACCGGTCAGCCGCCGCCCGTGTAGGCGCAGGAGCCGCCGGCGGCCTTGCAGAGGTTCACCCGGCCGAAGCCGAAGCTGGTGTCCCTACCGGCCGGGCCGAGGTCGTCCACCCTCTGGCCCAGCAGCCCGCGGATGCCCGCCGCGGTCTGTCCCGGGTTCAGCTGCCACAGCACGGCGGCGACACCCGAGGCGTGCGGCGTGGCCATCGAGGTGCCGCTGAAGGCGACGTAGCCTCCACCGCGCTTGGCGGACAGCGTGTTGACGCCCGGAGCCGACGACCTCCACGTCCGCGTTGGCGTTCGAGAAGCTCGCCCTGCGGTCGCGGTTGTCGGTGGCGGCGACGGAGACCACCTCGGCGTAGCCCGCCGGGTAGTTCACGGTCGAGTTGCCGTCGTTGCCGGCCGCGGCCACCAGCACGGAGCCGTTGGCGGCGCCGCCCTTGTAGGCGTTCTGCACGGCCGACTGCAGCGTGGTCGAGGCGCCTCCGCCGAGGCTCATCGAGATCACCTTGGCGCCCTTCGAGTGCGCCCAGTTGATGCAGTTGGCCACGTCCGCGGTCGAGCCGGTGCCGAGCGGCCCGCCGCAGCGCGCGGCAGATGCGTGAGCGGGGAGTGGAACGAGACGCCCGCCACGCCCACGCCGTTGTTGGCCTTGGCGGCGATCGTGCCCGCCACGTGGGTGCCGTGGTCGTTGTCGTCCGTGCAGCTGCCCTCCTGGATCTGCCCCGCGGAGGATGAGTCGTGCCGCGCGACTGGGCGCAGTCCACCGTCTTGCCGGACAGGTCCTCGTGGTTGCGGTCGATGCCGGTGTCGACGATGCCGACCTTGACGCCGCCCGATCGCCGGGAAGGCGCCGAGCCCGCGAGGTCCCAGCCCTCGGGCGCGTCGATGTCGGCGTCGGCCGCGCCGCCGCCCTGGCCGGTGTTGTTGAAGCCGTAGAGCTCGCCGAAGCGGGCGTCGTTCGGGGATGGCCTGGGTGCGCAGGATGAAGTTCGGCTCGGCGTAGAGCACGTTGGCGCTCCTGTTCAGCCGCGCGGCCACGGCGGCCGGGTCGCCCGCTCACGCGCAGCACCTTGGCGCTCCGTTACGCCGAGTGACTCGACCCGACCACGTCGCCGCACTAGCTGGGCGTACCCGGGCTGAACTTCACGATGACCGTGTCGGCGTCGTAGTCGCCGCCTGGGCGCCCGACGCGAGCACGAGTGAAGCAACGCCGGCCAGGCCGGCGGCGCGCAGTCGCGATTCGCAAACTCACGTAAACCCCCGTTGAAAGAAACCCCGTACCCGCGCGCGGTTCTCCCCGCTGGCTGGCGAAACGAAACGTCTAGTGGTGGACCTTGCCGTTGGTCTTCGCGCGCTCGGCGGCGCGTTCGGCGTACTCGAAGCGCTCCAGCGCGGCTGCGCAGAGCGAGGCGAGGCGGCTCGAGGCGGGCGCTCTCCGAGCGGAGCTCGAGCAGCTCCTGCTTGGCGTCGAGCTCGAAGGCGATCGTGGCGGCCATCCCGTAGGCGTCGAGCTCGTCGAGGTCGGCCTCGCTCCGGGCGCGAGTCGGTCACGCGCTCGACCAGGTCGGCGTAGCCCTCGCGTGCGGCCGCTGCGCCGCTCGGGGTCCTCGGCGGCGGGCTCGTCGTCGAGCAGCTCGACGTCGCCGGCCGGGTACTCCATGTCGTCGATCCGGCGCGCCAGGCGGAACGGGCGCGAGCCCTGCACGAGCGATGTTCATGCGGCCGTCCTCCATCCGCTCGAGCAGCTCGGTCGACCTCGCGCGGCGCAGCCGATCTCCTGGAGGCCGTCGTCGCCCATCCAGAGGATCCCGAACTCGGACTCCTCCTCGAGGCACTCGCCGATCATCGTCTTGTAGCGCTCCTCGAAGATGTGCAGCGGCACCACTTCGCCCGGCAGCAGCACCAGCCCGAGCGGGAAGAGCGGGAAGCGCTCGACGATCTCGCCCATCGCTCTCCTAGGCTAGCCGGGTGCCCCTGCGGCGAGCGCTCGAGCACGTCGACCCCTACCGGCCGCAGCCGCCGATGCGCGTGCTCGCGCAGCGAGCTCGGCCTGGAGCGGATGGTGAAGCTCGCCTCGAACGAGGGCGCGTTCGGCCCGCTGCCCGGCGGCGGTGGCCGCGTACGAGGCCGCCGCGAGCGAGCTCAACCGCTACCCGGACGCGGGCGCTGCGGCGCTGCGCGCAGGCGCTGGCGGAGCGCCACGGCGTCGCCGCCGGAGCAGGTGATACCCGGCAACGGCGCGGACGAGCTGATCCGCCTGTGCGGCGCGGCCGTGCTCGACGCGGGCGATGCGGCGGTGTTCCCGTGGCCGTCCTTCCCCAGCTACGTGGTCGCGGCGGCCGTGCACGGCGCGGCGCCGGTCCAGGTGCCGCTGCGCGACCGGGCGCTTCGACCTCGACGCCGTGCTCGAGGCCTGCGCGGCAGCCGGCCCCGGGCGGCGGCCGGGTGCGCGCGGTGTTCCTCGCCAATCCCAACAACCCGACCGGAACCCTGCTCTCGCGCGGACGAGGTGCGGCGGCTTCCTCGACGCGCTGCCCGGAGCGGATCCTGTGCGTGCTCGACGAGGCCTACGCCGAGTACGCGGACGAGGAGCCGGAGGGGCCGCGCGCTGGTCCGCGAGGGCCACGGCCGGCTGTGCGTGCTGCGCACCTTCTCGAAGGTCTACGGGCTCGCCGCGCTGCGGGTCGGCTACGCGCTCGCCTCGCCGGACGTCGCGGACGCGCTCGACCGCGTGCGGCCGATCTTCAACCTCAACCAGCCCGCGCAGGAGGCGGCGCTCGCGTCGCTCGGCGCCATCGCGCGGTGGCGCGAGCGGGTGGCGCACGCGCGCAAGGCGCGCGGCGAGCTGTTCGGGGCGCTTGAGGGCGCCGGGCTCGATCCGATCGCCTCGCAGGCCAACTTCGTCTACGCCGACGTGCCCGGCGGGCGACGGCGACCGGCTGGCGGACCGGCTGCTCCGGGAGGGGTTCATCGTCCGCGCCCTGCGAGGCTTCGGCGCGCCGGGGGCGATCCGGGTGACCTGCGGCACCGATGCGGAGAACGCGGCGTTCGCCGAGGCGCTCGGGCGTTCCCGTGACGTGACCGCCGTCGTGCCGTCGAGGTGGAGTGCCTCCGGGCCCGCCCACGTGGCCACCGCCTCGTTTCTCGCCTCGCGAGCGGTCCCGACCGGGGGCTTCTGGGTGGCGCTGGCGGGCGGCACGGCGCTCGCGCGCGTGGCGCAGCGCCGCGGCGCGCGGGAGGGCTACGGCGCCAGCGTCGCGGCGACGATCGAGACGGTGGCGATCATGGGGCCGGCCCGCTTCGGCGTGCCCTTCACCCAGGCGGTCAGCGCGCCCATGCTCGGCCGGATGGAGGCACGCGGCTTCGGCCCGCTCGCCCAGATCCTCGCGTGCGCGGCCGTGCGGGTGGCCACCAACGCGGCGGGCGTGGCGTTCTTCATCTGGGTGATCGCGGGCGGGCTGGACGCCTACGCCGGCAGCTACGACGCGCTGGCGGAGCGCTTCGGCTTCACGCTCGGCGAGCGGGGGACGCTGGTGCTCACCGGGGTCGCCCTGATCGCCTGGGGAGCCTTCGCGAGCTGGGTGCAGGTGGGCGTCTACCGCCGCGGACTGGGGGGCTGGCCGGCGGCCGCGCCGCGAGTCAGGGCAGGCGGCCCCCGAGCCGGCCTCGTCCCGGCCCGGCAGGTTCGACCCGCGCGCGGTCACCATCGCGGCGATCCGGCGTTCGGCCTGCTGCTGGCCGGCACCGCGTGGGCCCTGCTCGGCGCCGTGGCGGCGTGGCTGGCGCTGGCCTGGCTCCTCTCGCGGCCCGACTACTCGGCGGTGCCCACCGGCCTCGCGCTGGCGGCCCTGCTCGCGGGCGGCGCGTTCCTGTTCGTGTGGGGCGGGGGCCTCGGCCTCGACGAGGCGCTGCGCCGCGCCGCGCGCGCCGGGCTGCTGGTGCTGGTGGCCACCTGGCTGCGGGCCGCGGCGGGCGTGGCCGGGCTGCGGGAGGTGGCGCGGCGCTCGCTGGGGCGCCTGTCGCGGGTTCCCTGCGTACCGGAGGCCGCCCGGACGCTGGACGCCATCGGCTCGGAGGGGCGGCTCGCGGCGTCGGGCCGGCAGCTGCTCGAAGCGGTGCGGGGAGTCCCGCGGCGCCCGCTCCCGTTCCTCGATGCCGTGCTCGGATGGGTGGCGGCGGAGTCCGCCCGCTTCGCACCCGGCGTGCCCGGGCCGCCGCTGACGCTGCGCGTGCGCGCGTTCGACGTGGCGCTGGTTGCGGCAGCGGTGCTGCCCCTGCTCGCGCTGGTTGCGTGAGCGCGGAGTACCCTCGTGGCCATGCGCCCGGCCTATCGCGAGGGTCGCCCGCCACCCCGCCTCGAGCGGGCCGTCGCCTGCGTGTGGGAGCACGAGCCGGCGGAGGATCAAACGCAGCGCGTGGTGCCCGACGGCTGCGTCGATCTGATCTGGACGCACGCCGGCGAGCTGGTCATCGCCGGCGCCGACACCGGTCCGACGCAGTTTTCGCTGCCCGCCGGAGGACTCACGTCGGCGATCAGGCTGCGTCCCGGCGCGGCGGGCGCGCTGCTGGGCGTGCCGGCATCGGAGCTGCGAGACCGCCGGGTTGTCGCCGCCGAGGTCTGGGGACCGCAGATCAGCGCGCTCGAGGACGCTCTGGCCGATGCCGGGCCCGCCAAGCGGCTGCAGCTGCTGGCGCGGGCCGTTGCGGAGCGCTCTGCTGCTCCGGATCCCCTTGTCGCGGCAGCCGCGAGGCGGCTCGTTCCGCACCGCGGGCGGGTGGCCCGCGTGGCGGCGGAGCTCGGTGTGAGCGAGCGCCAGCTTCACCGGCGCACCACCGTGGCCGTCGGCTACGGGCCGAAGGTCCTGGCGCGGGTGGCGCGCCTGCGGCGCCTGATCGCCGCTACGGACGAACCGCTCGCGTTGCGCGCGTTCGATGCGGGCTACGCGAGCCAGGCGCATATGAGCGACGAGGTGCGCCGACTGACCGGGCTCACTCCTGTCCGATTTCTGGAAGACGCCACGCTCACCGCGGCGTAGGTTTCGCCCATGACAGCTCAACTGGACATGATCGGAATCGTTGTGAGCGACATGGCGCGGTCCCTGGCGTTCTACCGGGCGCTCGGGTTCGACCTGCCCGAGGACGCCGACGGGCAGCCCCATGTCGAGACCAAGCTCCCAAGCGGGTTGCGGATGGCCTGGGACACCGAGGAGACGATCCGCTCGTTCGACCCGGACTGGCGGCCGCCCGAAGGTGGCCCGCGGATCGGCCTGGCGCTGCTGCACGACAGCCCGGCCGGCGTTGACGCGGCCTATGAACGGCTCACGTCGCTCGGATACGAGGGGCATAAGGAGCCCTGGGACGCTCCGTGGGGCCAGCGCTACGCGCTTGCCCGCGATCCCGACGGGAACGCCGTCGACCTGTTCGCCCCGCTCTAGACCTGAATCACTCGCCCGGCGCGCGGGCGGAGACCAGCAGGTTGTAGAAGACCGCCGCCGGCAGCCGCGGCTCGAGCAGCGCGCGGTCGACGGCCTGAAGCGCGAGGTAGCCGCGGTAGGCGTACTGGCGCCAGAGCCACGGCACGTCGGCGGGCTCGGCGGTGGCCTCGAGCGCGCGGTTGGCCCAGCCGAACATGCTGGCGGCCAGCTCCTCACCCCGGACGCGCACCGCCTCGAAGCCGGCGGCCCGGGCCTCCCCGGACAGCATCCCCGGGGTGAAGGCGTGAATGTCGACGACCCGCTCGAGGTCGTGCTCCTCCGGCACGCGGTGATGGCCGTTGTGCTCCGGCGCGCCAGCGCGCATCAGCGCCCGCCAGGCCGGCGCCACGGCGTGCGCCGCGCGCTTGGGCACCTCCGCGATCCGGTCCCCGTAGTGGGACGGCTCGCCGCAGAAGGCGATGTGGCCCCCGGGGCGGAGCACACGCAGGAATTCGCGGAACGACCCCTCGAGGTCCGGCAGGTGGTGCAGCACGGCGTGACCGAAGACGATGTCGAACGAGTCGTCCGGGAACGGCAGCTGCGAGGCCTCGCAGGCCGCGGTGCGCGCCTCGATCGCCAGCCGCTCGGCCGTCTCCGAGAGCACCGTGAGCATGCCCGGCGAGATGTCCGTGGCGGTGAGGGAGCCCACAAGCCCGGCGCGGACCAGGTTAAGCCCGAAGTACCCCGTGCCGGCGCCGATCTCGAGCCCATCGGCGAACGGGCCGGGCGAACGCTCGCCGAGCGCCTTGGAGAGCTTGCCCGTGACCTGCGACTGGCCCACCTCCCCGTAGTCGATTCCCCACTTGGCGTCGTACTGGGCGGCGGCGAGGTCGTGATAGCGGACGTTCGCCGCATGGACCTCCTCCGTTGACGTCGATGGTGCCATGGGCTGGGAAGCGTACGGGACCGCAATCGTCGAAACGGTCACCGACCCAGTGAAACGGTCACTGGTGGACGTAGGGCAAGCGGCGCCGGGGGTCCGGGGGCGGGAGCCCCCGGCCTTATCCTTCGCGCGCCCGTGACCCAGACCGCCGAGTACGTCCAGCAGAGCCAGCCCGATGGGGTGCCCCCGCTGTCCCTGACGGGCGAGCGCACCCTGCCCGACGTGCCCGAGGAGAACTACTGGTTTCGCAGGCACCTCGCGGTGTACGAGTGGATCGCGGCGCGCTGCCACGGCCTCGACGTGGTGGACATGGCCTGCGGCGAGGGCTACGGCACGGACGTGCTCGCCCGCCGGGCGGCGCGGGTCACCGGTGTGGACGCGAACCCCGAGGCGCACGCGCACGCCGCGGCGAAGTACACCGCTCCGGGCGTGCGCTTCGCCCGCGACCTCGTGGATCGGTACGCCGAGCCGTGCGACGCCGTGGTCTTCCTCCAGACGATCGAGCACGTGGAGGACCCCGGGGCGGTGCTGCGCCACTTCCGGAGCATGGTCCGGCCGGGCGGCACGGTGTACGTGTCGACGCCGAACGTGCTGACACTGGCGCCCGCCGGGGCCGAGAAGTCGGACAACCCGTGGCACCTCAAGGAGTACCGCCCGGAGGAGTTCCGGGTGCTGTGCGAGTCGTGCTTCGAGTCGGTCGAGCTCCGGGGCCTCTTCCACGCCCGCAAGCTGCGCGCGCACGAGCTGGCGCTGCGCGCCGGGTGGGACGGGCTGCACGAGGCGCTGGGCGTGACGAAGCTCTTCTACGACCGCTTCACCCCGGCCATCTCGGCCCGCGACTTCGCGCTGCGCCCGGGTCATCTCGAGCGGGCGCTCGACTTCGTCGCGGTGCTGCGGTGAGCCCGACCGCATGGGCCGGGCGCCTGGCCCGCCCGCCCCACCCTCCCGAGCTGCCGGAGGCCGCCCGGCCGCGCTGGCCCGCGGGGTACGGCTTCGCGGCGATGGGCGCGGGGACCGTCGGGGTGATGGTGGCATCCATCCCGTTGCTCCCGGTGGTGCTCTTCGCCGGCATCGACGGCGCCCTCGGCGCCATCGCCCTGCTGGTGCTGATCCTGGTCCAGGACGCCACCTACATCGGCACCGCGTTCGGCTTCGCCTTCCTCCGCGGCGGCCGTCCGAGCGCGTGGCAGTTCGGGTTCCGGGCCACGCCCTGGAAGCGAACCCTGGCCATCACGCTGGGCGCCACGGTGGCGATCCTCGGCTTCGAGATCGGCTTCGGCGAGCTGGTCGGAATCGACGAGTCCGACACCGACGAGCTCGGCACGAGCGATGGATTCGTGGCCGCGCTCGCCTTCTCCCTGGTCGCGATCGTCGTCGCGCCGGTGGCCGAGGAGATCTTCTTCCGCGCCTTCTTCTACCGCGCGCTGCGCAACCGGCTGCGCGTGTGGTCGGCGTGCCTCGTCACGGCCCTGATCTTCTCTTCGCTCCACCTCCAGTACGTGGCCACGCCGCTCGTGTTCGTGGTCATCGCCGTGTTCGCGGTGGGCACCTGCCTGGTCTACGAGGCCACCGGGAGCGTGTTCACCGTGATCGCCATCCACGCGATCTTCAACACGCTCGCCACCACAGGGACCGACGCGGGCTACGTGGTGCCGATCGCGGTCGGGCTCGCGGTCGTGGCGGCGTGCGTCGTCGTCCCGGTGCGGCTGGGGCCGGCTCCGTCCCCCTTCGCCCGCACGGCCCTAGCCCGATGAACCCGCGCGGCTCTCTGGCGCTGGTCCTCCACTCGCACATGCCCTACGTGGAGGGCTTCGGCACCTGGCCGTTCGGCGAGGAGTGGCTGTGGGAGGCCACGGCATGCGTCTACCTGCCGCTGGTCGAGCTGCTGGCCGACGTCGAGGCGCCGGTCACGCTTGGCCTCACGCCGGTGCTCTGCGACCAGCTCGAGACGCTGCCGGGCGAGGCGGGCGAGCGCCTGCTGTCGTTCCTCGGGGGAACCCGCAGGATCGTGCACGAGGAGGACTCGGCCGGCCTGGAGCGCACGGGGGAGCCGGGCCTGGCCGCCGAGGTGCGCCGGGCCGGCGGCGACTACGAGGCCGCGATCGAGGCGCTCGGGTCCGGCGGGCGCGAGCTCCTCCCGGCCATGGCCCGGCTGGCCCGCGAGGGGCCCGTGGAGCTGTGGACCTCCAGCGCCACCCACGCCGTGCTGCCGCTGCTCGCGAGCGACGCCGGGCTGCGCCTCCAGCTGGGCGCGGGCATCGCGGCCCACGAGCGCCGGTTCGGAGCGTGGGGCGGCGGACTGTGGCTGCCGGAGTGCGCGTACACGCCGGGGCTGGAGCGCGACCTCGGCGATCACGGCGTGCGCGCTTTCTGCGTGGACCAGACCGCGGTTCGCGGGCGCGGCGCGCCCGAGCACCTCGAGCCGGTGCTCACCGAGGCGGGTGTGGTGGCGGTGCCGGTCGACTGGCAGACGGTCGAGCTCGTCTGGAACGACCGCAGCGGCTATCCCGTGCATCCCACCTATCGCGACTACCACCGCCGCACGGTCCACGACCTGCGCCCGTGGAACACCGCCGGGGGCGTGTACGAGCCCGAGGCGGCGGTGGCGCTCGCGCGCGAGCACGCGCACGACTTCGTCGGCCGCTGCGTGGAGCGTCTCGACGCCTACGCTGACGCGCGCAGCCGGCCGGGCCTCCTCACCTGCGCGCTCGACACCGAGCTGCTCGGCCATTGGTGGTACGAGGGACAGAGCTGGCTGCGCGCCGTCGTGGACGAGGCGGCGAGGGCAGGGCTCGAGCTGGTCACCGTGAGCGACGGCCTCGAGCGCGTGGAGCCGGTCGAGCGGCCGCTCGAGGCGTCCACCTGGGGAACGGGCAAGGGCTTCTCGACCTGGGATTCGCCCGCGGTGGCCGAGATCGCCTTCGAGGCGCGCCGGGCCGAGCTGCGCACGGTGGCCGCGACCGCGCGTCGCCACGAGCCGGCGGCCGCGCTCGAGCGGGCCGCCCGCGAGCTGCTGGCCCTCCAGGCGAGCGACTGGGCGTTCCAGGTGACCCGCGACCTCGCGGCGGACTACCCGCACGAGCGGGTGCGCGAGCACGCCCGCGCCCACGAGGCCGCCCTGCATGCGCTCGTCCCCGGGGGGAGCGGTTACCCTTCCCGCTCCGTGCCGGATCCCGCTCTGCGCAACCTGGCGCCCGACCTCGACCTCGCCCCGCTGGTGGCTCCGTGAGAGTCCTCATCCTCTCCTGGGAGTACCCGCCGCTGATCGAGGGCGGCCTTGCCCGCCACGTCCGCAAGCTGGCCGAGAACCTCGTTGCCCAGGACGTGGAGGTGCACGTGCTGGCTCGCGGGCTCGAGGAGTCGCCGGCGGAGGAGGAGATGGACGGCGTGGTCGTCCACCGCGTGCGCGAGCCCGAGCGCCCGCGCGAGCTCACCGAGTTCGTGACCTGGATCGAGCACATGAACGCGGACATGCTCGCGGCGGGCGTGGAGGTGGGGGACCGCTACGACTTCGACGTCGTCCACGGCCACGACTGGCTCGTGGCGGTCGCCGGCGACCATCTGGCCAAGCGCTTCCGGTGCCCGTTCGTGGTGACCATCCACGCCACCGAATACGGCCGCCACCAGGGGTGGGTCGAGAAGCACCCGCAGTCCTACATCCACGGCGTCGAGCGGTGGATGGCGAACCGGGCCGAGCACGTGATCACCTGCTCCGCCTACATGCGCGAGCACGTGGCGGACATCTACGGGCTCGAGGAGCAGCGGATCGCGGTGATCCCGAACGGGATCGACCCGTCCGAGCTGATCCCGGTGGGCGACCTGGACACCCTGCGCTCGCGCTTCGCGGCGCCGGACGAGCGGCTGGTGCTGCTGGTGGGCCGGCTCGTCTACGAGAAGGGCTTCCAGCTCGCGCTCGAGGCGCTGCCGGGGCTGATCGACCGCCTCGGCAACGTGCGCTTCGTGGTCGCCGGGTCGGGGACCGCCGAGCAGGATCTCCGGCGTCAGGCATCGGAGCTCGGCCTCGACCCCTACGGCACCTTCCTCGGGTGGATCGGCGATGACGTCCTGCATTCGCTCTACCGGATCTCCGACCTCACCGTGGTGCCGTCGATCTACGAGCCGTTCGGGCTGGTGGCGCTCGAGGCGATGGCCTCCGGGTGCCCCTGCATCGTGGCCGATACCGGTGGCCTGAGGGAGATCGTTCCCGCGGATGACCGCGTCGGACTGCGTTTCAACGGCGGCGACCCCGAGCACCTCGCGACCATGGTCGAGCGGCTGCTCACAGACCCCGAGCTGCGCGACAGGCTGGTCGCCGAGGCACAGGAGCACGTTCTGTCGTTCGACTGGGCGGACGTCGCGCGCCAGGTGGCACAGCTCTACGGCGGGGCTGTGAAGTCGGCGGCCGGGGTCCACTGAAGCTCGCGATCCCGATCGCCGTCCTCGCGCTCGCCGCCCCGGCAGTGGCGGCGGGGGCACCGCCGCCCATCCACGCGCACCGCGGCGGCTCGGTCCTCGACGGGATGCCCACCTACCCCGAGAACTCGATGTCCGCCTTCCGCAACTCCAGCCGGGCGGGATACGTGCTGGAGATGGACGTGAAGCTCACGAGCGACCGCGTCCCCGTGGTGCTGCACGACGCCACGCTCGACCGCACGACGACCTGCACGGGCCAGGTCGCCTCCAGGACGCTCGTCCAGGTGCGCGCCTGCCGGCTGGACGTGCTCGGCAGCCCCGGGGGCGGCCTGACCACGAGGCCCGCGGGCGGCAACCAGCGGGTCCCCACGCTCGCGGAAGCGCTGGCGTTCGCCGGCCGCGAGGGCGCGTTCGTGAACATGGAGATCAAGAACCAGCCCACCGACCCCGACTTCGATCCCGGCAGCGGCTTCGCCGACACGGTGATGGCGGCGGTCAGGGCGAGCGGGCTGCCGAAGGAGCGACTGATCGTCCAGAGCTTCTGGCCTCCGAACCTGAGCGTCGCGAAGCTGCGCCTACCGGGCGTGGAGACTTCGTTCCTCACGCTCGAGCAGGCCAACGACGGCGGGCCCGCGTTCGCCGCCTCGGGCGGCCACCAGTGGGTCTCGCCCGCCTGGCCGGTGTCGCGGGAGTACGTGGATGGAGCGCACGGGCGAGGCCTGAGGGTGGTGCCCTACACGCTCAACGAGGTCGCGGAGCTCCGGGGCGCCAGGGCCGCCGGGGTGGACGCTCTGATCTCCGACGACCCGGTGCTCGCGGCCCGCGTGCTCGGCCTGTCCCGCCGGCAGTTGGCTCCGGACCCGCTCGAGCCCGTGGCGCGGCTGCGCGCCCCGCGCTACGCGAGCGACGACTCGAGCCGACGGCGCTTTCGCCTGCGCATCTCCGGCCAGGATCGCGGCAGCGGGGTGGCGGGGCTCAGGCTCCAGTTCCGCCGCAACACGAACGTCTCCACCCGCTGGCGGCCCGTGGTGCGGGAGACGCTCGCGCGCTTCGTCTTCTTCCGCGGCACCCCCGGCGTGAGCTACCTGTTCCGCCTGCGAGCGCGCGACCGGTTCAGCAACTTCAGCCCCTACGTCTACGGCCGGACCTCGGTGCCGCTGGACGACTCGTCGCGACGGCTGCGCTACTCGGCGGGCTGGGCGCGGGGGCGCTCCCGGGGCGCGTATGAGCGCGGCGTGCGGCGGGCACGGCGGGTGGGCGCCTCGTTCTCGATGCTGTTCCGCGGTACGCGGGTGGCCCTGATCGCGCCCCGGTCGCGACTGGCCGGCCGCCTGCTCGTATCTGTGGGCGGCCGCGCGCGGATCGTCTCCCTGCGGGGCCCGCGCCGCGCCCGGCGGGTGGTGTTCCGCTCGCGCCGCCTGCGCCCCGGCGTGCACAGGATCAGGGCGGTCTCGCTCGGCGGGGGAGAGGTCGCCGTGGACGCCGTCGCGCTCGAGCAGGGCCCGCCTGCGCCGCGGTAGCTACGGGCGCGCGGCGAGCATCGCCGCCATCAGGCGCAGCGGCTCGTTGGCCTCCGGGGGCCACTCACCCACCTCCGCGGGCCACCAGGCGAAGCGGTCGTGCTCGTGGTCCATCGTCACCTCCGTGCCCGGCGCGAGGCGGGCCAGGCCCACGAGGAGCACCAGGCCGGAGGGGACCCGCACCAGGGCTTCGACGGTGAGCCGCTCGGCGCGCACGGACCACTCCTCGTGGAGCTCGCGGACCAGGGTCTGGGCCGGGTTCTCACCCAGGTCGACGGCGCCGCCCGCACCGAGCGCCCAGCGGCCGGCCCACGTCGCCACCCATGGAGCGCGCCTTCCCGCGAGCCAGCGCCCCTCGGCGTCCCTCACCACGCAGAGGGCGGAGATGCTGTCGACCGCGTTCCCGCCGAGGCGCAGCGACCAGCGGGCAGGCTCGAGCTCCAGGTCGAGCCGCCCCGGCGAGGCCTCGAACCCCGCCAGCCGCGCGCTCAGGCCGTCGTGCGTCGGCGAGCCGCGCTCTCGCAGCTCGGCCACCGCGGCGTCGGCCGCCGCGGTCTGCTGCGCGTCCGGCTCATAGGGCTCGTCACGCCAGCGCGCGCTGACGGTCGCGGCGTCCCACGGCCCGTAGGCCAGCAGCGCGGGCTCTACCCCCACTTCATCTGGTGCGGCTCGTCGCGCATCCTGATCACCTTCGCGGGCACCCCGCCCACCACGGCGTTCGCGGGCACGTCGCGCGTGACCACCGAATTGGTGCCGATCACCGCGTTGTCCCCGACCGTCACCCCGCGCAAGATGCATGCGCCGTATCCGATCCACACGTTGTTCCCCACCCGCACGTCCCGCTTGTAGATGCCCTGAAGCCGGATCGGCCGCTCGACGTCCACCATCCCGTGGTCGAAGTCGATCAGCATCACGCGGTCGGCGATCACGCATTCCCGCCCGATCGACACGTGCTGGTAGGCGGAGATCGTGCACTCCTGGCCCATCACCGTCTTCGCGCCGATCGAGATCAGCCCCTCGTGCGCTCGCAGCTTCGTGCCGTGGCCGAGCCATGACCACCGCCCCAGCTCGATCCGCCCGCGGGGGGAGATCTCCATCTCCACGGTGGGACCGATGAACGCGATGCCGTCCGTGCGGAGCCGGCGCCCGTACGACGTGAGGAACCGCCGGCGGAAGAGTGCCAGGAGGAGCCGCGCGTACTTGCGATTCAGCATCCGGTTGCGCCGCATGAAGCGCAGCAGCGCAAGCGGCCCCCCGCCGAGGGGAGCGGGCGGACGGCGGACCTCGGTCTCCGCCTCGGGCGGACTCACAACGGGCTCCACGAGCCGGATGATAGGTCCGGCCCGCAGATTCCCTGACGACTGACGACTGGCGACTGGCTACTTCAGCGCCGCGGGCTCCGGCTCAGGCTCCGGCTCGGACTCCGGCGGTGTCTCCACCACGAAGGGCGATCCCACGTCGGGCTCGTGCGTCACCTCGGGTAGCCACTCGAGCCACTTCGGCAGGTACCAGTTGGCGTCGCCGAGCAGCTTCATGGTCGCCGGCAGCAGCACGCCGCGAATCACCGTGGCGTCGATCAGGACCGCCGCGGCGAGCCCGACGCCCATCTGCTTGAACTCGATGCTCGAGAGGGTGGCGAAGATCGCGAACACGGCGACCATCACCATGGCCGCACTCGTGACCACGCCCGCGGTGCCCTTGATCGCCGTTGCAACCGCGTTCTCGGTACTCAGCCCCTTGTCGAAGGCCTCGCGCACCCGGGTGAGGATGAACACGTGGTAGTCCATCGACAGGCCGAACAGCACGACGAACAGGAACAGGGGCAGCCAGGCCGTGATCGCCCCGGTCGACTCGTAGCCCAGGAGTCCCTCCAGCCGGCCGTCCTGGAAGATCAGCACGAGCAGGCCGTATGCCGCGCCCACCGACAGCAGGTTCAGCAGGATCGCCTTGATCGGGATCACGATCGAGCGGAAGGTCACCAGCAGCAGCAGGAACGCCGCCGACAGGACGAACCCGAACACATAGGGCAGGTGCGCCTTCATGCTCTCGTTGAAGTCCCGCGTCTCGGCGGTCACGCCTGTGACCAGTGCCTCGGCGCCTTCCACGTTGCCGAACGTGGCGGGCACCAGGTCGTCGCGCAGCGCGTCCAGCGCCGCGTTCGACGCGGCGTCGGTCCCGTCCCCCGCCGCGGGCAGGTCGATCGTGGTCACCGTCCGGTCCGGGCTGATGTCCACAGTCGCGGGACCCTCGAAGTTCTTCCGGTCGTTGCGCGCACGCGTCTCGAGGGTGGACGCCGCCGACGCGACGTCGGGAGCGGTCACGTCGTCCGCCTGCACGACGACCCTTGCCGGGATGCTCTCGCTCGGGAACGCCGCCTGGATGCGGTCGTAGGTCTGCATCACCGCGATGTCGCGTGGGAGCGAGTCGAGGCCGGGCAGAGCCGTATGCATGCCCAGGACGGGTACGGCGAGCGCCAGCAGCGCGCCGCCGGTCACCAGGGCGTAGAGCAGCGGACGCCGCAGCACCCTGTCCACGATCCGTGCCCAGAACCCGACACCGCCGATACGCGCCTTCAGCCGGGCGAGGAACGGCACATGCCCCTTGTCGACCCCGTCGCCGAGCTTCGAGAGCACCGCCGGCAAGACGGTGAGGGAGCCGATCACCGACACGGCGACCACGACGATGGTGCCGGTCGCGAACGACAGGAACGTCGGGGCCCCGGCCAGGTACATGCCGGCCATCGCGAAGATGACCGTGAAGCCGGAGATCAGGACCGCTCGACCGGAGGTGGCGGCCGCCGCCTCGAGTGACGCCTCCTCGCTGCGCCCGGCTGCGCGCTCCTCGCGCTCGCGGCGCAGGTAGAAGAGCGAGTAGTCGACCCCCACCGCCAGCCCGATCAGGAGGACCACGCTCGCGATCGACTCGTCGACCGGCGCGAACTGGCTGATCGGACCGAGCAGGCCGAGCGTGGCGATCACGCCCGAGAGCGCCAGCAGCAGGGGGATGCCGGCCGCCACGAACGCCCCGAAGGCGATCACGAGGATGATCAGCGTGATCGGCAGCGAGGTGATCTCGGCCTTCTGGAAGTCCTCCTCGAAGCTCTCCCCGATCGCCTTATCGGCGCTCGCGTCGCCGAACTGCTCGATGCGGAAGTCCGGATTTGCCTTCGCGGCCGCGGCCACGGTGGCGAGAGGCGCGTCGACGGCCTTCTCGGTGTCCTCGGGCTCACCGGGAATCTCGAAGTCAACGAGCGCCGAGCGCTTGTCGGGGGAGATCTGGGCGAAGTTCCCGGCCGCGTAGGGGCTCGTGACCTCCTCGACTCCCTTCGTCTTGTTCAGGCGGGCGACCACGTCGCCGACGGCCGCGACGAACTTCGGGTCGTCGGCCTTCAATTCGCTGCTCTGGACGAGCACCGTCTCCTCGGCCTTCTTCGGGAAGGCGTCGAACGCCGCCTCGTTCGCCTTGCCGGAGTCCCGGACCCCCGACTCCTGGTTCTCGAGCGTCTGGGTGCCGACCGCGGTGCCGATCGCGAACGCCCCGATCACGAAGGCGAGCCAGCCGAAGATTGCCTTCTTGCGGTGCTGGGCGCTCCAGCGTCCGGCCCGGGCGGCGATGTTGCGATGCTCGTTCACGGGTACTCCCTCATCTCGGCTGGACGACATCGGGCCAACCCTGATCGTCGACGAGCCTCGGGACATCGGGGTAACCCCCTGATTGACCCCTACGGCGTGCGCAGGCTGGTCACGCGAACGGCCGTGGTGCGCTCGGCCACGTAGCGCGGGAGCCGCGAGAGCGCCTCGTCCTCGGTCTCGGCCTCGACCTCCCACCAGATCCGGTGGACCGGGGTTCCGTAGTTGCACGAGCCCCGGGCCATGCTGTGGCGCAGCGGGCTGTCGAAGGCGTTGAAGGATGCGAAGACCACGCCGCACTCGCGCGGCGCGTGCCGGTGGTCGAGCATGAACGACGGCATGGCCATAGCGTCCACCACTGACGGGTGGCCGACATCGGGGAGTGACCCTGAACCTTGCCCCCGGCCTGGACCGCGGGGGTAGACTGGTTGGTCTCAGGACTCGCACCCAATCGTGAATACACCGGCCCAGCCGCTCGTTGGGAGAGACCACGAGCAGGAGTTGCTCGGGCGACTGCTCGAGGAGGCGATCGCGGGATCTCCCAGGTTCGCGTGCGTCACGGGTGAGCCCGGGATCGGCAAGACGTCGCTGGTGGTGAGGGTGCTCCGGCAGGCCGAGGAGCGCGGTTGCCTGGTATTGCGGGGGAGGGGCGCCGAGTTCGAGCGCCATGTGCCCTTCGGCCTGGTCCTCGACGCATTCGACGAGTACCTCGAGTCGCTCGATCCGCACGACTTCAGCCGTCTGGCCTCCGGGGACCTCGGGGAGCTCGCCGGAGTGTTCCCGGCCCTCCGGGCGCTCCACCCGGGCACCGGCCAGCCGAGCACCGCGGCGGAGCGCTTCCGGGCGCACCACGCCGTGCGCGCGCTGATCGGCCACCTGGCCGCGACGCAGCCAGTGCTGCTCGTGCTGGACGACCTCCACTGGGCCGACGGTGCGTCGCTCGAGCTGGCAGCTCACCTGCTCAGGCGCCCGCCCCACGGTCCCGTGATGATCGCGCTCAGCTTCCGTTCGGGACAGGTGGACCGCGCGCTGGAGGCCGCGATCGACACGTCCGAGAGCGGGAGCGCCGCCGTGCATCGCATCGCCCTCGGGCCGCTCACCCGGGCCGACTCCGAGCTGCTCGTCGCCGGGGCCGGCGCGGAGGAACGCGAGCGGCTCTACCGAGCGAGCGGCGGCAATCCGTTCTACCTGCTCCAGCTGGCCCGGATGGGCGAGGACGGCGGTCGGGACCCGGCCGGCGGCGAGGGGGACGTGCCCGCCGCGGTGGTGGGAGCCATCGTCGGCGAGCTCGACGACCTCTCGGGGCCCGCACGCCGGCTGGCCGAGGCGGCGGCGGTGGCGGGCGATCCCTTCGAGCTCGACCTCGCCGTGGCCACGGCGAACGTGGAGGAGTCGGACGCGCTGGTCGCGCTCGACGAGCTGACCGCGCGCGAGCTCGTCCATCCGGCCCCGGTGCCGCGCAGGTTCTACTTCCGCCATCCGCTGGTGCGGCGGGCGGTCTACGGGTCATGCGCTCCGGGCGTGCGGATCGCGGCGCACGAGCGCACCGCGGCAGCGCTGGCGGCGCGCGGCGCTCCCGCGACGGTTCGCGCCCACCACGTCGAGCACTCGGCCCACCACGGCGACGCGGACGCCGTCAGGGTCCTGCGCGAGGCCGGGGAGGAGGCGGCGGAGCGGGCGCCGGCGAGCGCGGCGCGGTGGTTCGGGATCGCGATCGGGCTGCTGCCCGAGGGCGCTCCCCCCGGTGAGCGCGTGGAGCTCCTCACGGACTTGGCCGGAGCGCTGGCTGCCACGGGGCGATTCGAGGACAGCCGGGCCGCCCTGCTCGAGAGCATCGGCCTGATCGCCGACGACGAGGAATCGGTGCGCGTGGGACTGATCGGGACCTGCGCGGGGCTCGAGCAGCTCCTCGGACATCACGAGGAGGCGCACACGCGTCTGGCGGCGGCCCTGGGCGGGCTCTCAGACACCTCCTCCTCGCAGGCCGTGGAGCTCATGATCCTTCTCGCGGTCGGCGACTTCTATCGCATGGACTACGGGCGAATGGGGGCCTGGGGTGAGCGCGCGCTGAGCGTCGCGCAGCCGCTCGGCGAGGCGCCGCTCACCGCGGCGAGCACGGCGGTGCTCGCAGTCGCCCGGGCGTACCTGGGAGCCGTGCCGGAGGCCGAGTCCTACCGCTCGGAGGCGGCGTCTCTCGTGGACTCGCTTCCCGACGACCAGCTCGGGCTGCGGCTCGACGCGCTCGCCAACCTCAGCGCCGCCGAGCTCTACCTACACCGTTACGACGCCGCAGCGTCGCACGCGAGGCGAGGCCTCGCGATCGCGCGCGCCACGGGACAGGCGGACATCTCGCCGTTCCTGATCCCGGTCCTGTGCACCGTCCTCCATACGACGGGGCGCATCGCCGAGTCCACCGAGCTGCTCGACCAGACGGTCGAGGCGGCGCGGCTCTCGGGCAACGTCCAGGCGCTGGGGTGGCACCTTCTGAGCCGGGCGTTCACGGCGGTGGCGGCGGGAGACCTGGAGCTGGCGCTCGCCGTGGCCCAGGAGAGCGTGGACATCACGCGCGAGCTCGACGACAACCTCGTCACCACGTTCGCGGGGCTCGCACTCGCGACCGCCCTGCTCGAAAAGGCGGGATGCCGAGCGGGCCACCGACGTCCTCGTCACGGCGTCGGGGGGCGAGGAGCTGCCGCTCGTGCCGAGCGGCTGGAGGGCGTTCTACTTCGAGCTGCTCACCCGGTGCTGGCTGGCGCGCGGCCGGGTGGCCGACGCCGAGCTGGCGGCCGGTCGCGCGGCGGTCGCGGCCACGGGAGTGGGGCTTCAGATGGCGACCGCGATGGCGCACCGCGCGGCGGCGGCGGTGGCCCTCGCGACCGGCGATCCGGCGGCGGCTGCCGAGCTGGCGCTGGACTCCGCGGCCGAGGCCGACGAGATCGGGGCCCGGGTCGAGGCCGCCCGGGCCCGCACGCTCGCGGGCCGCGGACTGGCGGGCGCCGGGGAGGGGGACCGTGCGGTGGCCCAGCTGGAGCTGGCGGCCCAGCAGTTCGAGGCCTGCGGCGCCGTTCGCTTTC
The DNA here is from genome assembly GCA_963722705.1 of uncultured Thermoleophilaceae bacterium. GTDB lineage: Bacteria > Actinomycetota > Thermoleophilia > Solirubrobacterales > Thermoleophilaceae > JAAYBF01. Next base: position 181,189 of record CAVRNY010000003.1, read on the forward strand.
GTCGCGAGGCCGATCACGAGCTGCGCAGGCTGGGCCGCCACGTCCACCGCCGGACCGCGCCGGGAAAGGCGGACGGCGCGGGAGTGGAGAAGCTCACCCAGCGCGAGACCGAGGTCGCGCGCCTGGTGGTGGAGCGCCATACGAACCCCGAGATCGCGACCGAGCTCTTCCTCAGCGTGAAGACGATCGAGACCCACATGCACAACATCTTCCGCAAGCTCGACGTGTCCTCCCGGGTCGACGTCGCCCGGGCCGTCGAGCACTCCGAGCGCTCGCCCTAGGCCAATCGCGGCTGGGCGAGCGGGGCCGCCGCCCGGTCCACCGCCTGGTGCCTCACGAAGAGGGCCACGGCCGCGATGAACATGGCCAGGCCGACCGGGCCGAACGGAGTCACATGGATGGCGATGAGCGGCGCCGACAGGCCGAACAGGACCGGGATCGTGCGCGGCGCGCCTGTACGCCGGACCAGGGCGACCCCGGCCGCGACCGCCGCCACCAGCCAGGCGACGCTGCCGGTGGTGGTGAAGACACCGGGGTCGGTGATGAACGGGCTCTCGTTGAAGCCCTGGATCAGCTCCGATCCCACCGCCCGCTCCGCCGCCGGAAGGGCGTTCACCTCGTGGGCGAGGATGCCGTTCCCGATCCCCACGAGCACCTCGAAGGCGGAGTAGAAGACCACGAAGAACGGGAGCGCTATGCGGCTGACGCGGGCCGCGGTCCCGTGAATCCCGCGCAGCAGCACGAACACGACGGCGGCCATCAGGGGGATGAAGAGCATCGTCCCCAGGTGGACCGTCAGCCACGGGGTGATCTGGTCTTTCACGATCGGGTAGTACTGGTCACCGTCGCCGGTCGGGTGGAAGAGGAGCAGTGCCGCCCACGCGATGGGCACGCCGACGAGGAAGGCGATGGTCGGGCGGTTGAGGGTCGCGGGGGTGTCCGGGGACCGGTTCATTGGATCTCCTCCTTGGGTGGGGACACAGCATCTGACGCGAGCCCGGCTCCGACATCGGGGGAGACCCCTGAACCTGTGGTCGATTTGGCAAAGTGGGGTACATGAGCACGAACTCCCACCCGATCGTCACCGCCACCGAGCTGAGCCGCCGTTTCGGCGAGGGCGATGCCGCCGTGGATGCCCTCGACCGCGTGAGCGTGGAGTTCCCCAAGGGCCGCTTCACGGCCATCATGGGGCCCTCGGGCTCGGGCAAGTCCACGCTCATGCACTGCCTGGCCGGGCTCGACCGGCCGACCGGAGGCAGCGTGACGATCGACTCGGTCGAGCTCGGCGGGCTCGACGACGGTGACCTCACCCAGCTCCGCCGGGACAAGCTCGGCTTCGTCTTCCAGTTCTTCAACCTGCTGCCCGTGCTCAGCGCCGAGGAGAACGTGGTGCTGCCGCTGTCGATCGCCGGCCGCAAGCCGGACGCCGCCTGGCTCCAGCAGCTGATGGAGACGGTGGGCATCGAGGACCGCCGCACCCACCGGCCGTCCGAGCTCTCCGGCGGTCAGCAGCAGCGGGTCGCGGTGGCGCGCGCCCTGGTCTCCAAGCCGGCCGTGGTCTTCGCGGACGAGCCGACCGGCAACCTGGATTCCAACTCGAGCGACGAGGTGCTCGAGCTGCTGCGCAGGGCCGTGGACGAGTTCGGCCAGACGGTCGTGATGGTCACCCACGACCCGCACGCGGCCTCGTTCGCCGACCGGCTCTTGGTTCTGGTGGACGGAAGGATCGTGCGCGACGGGGAGTCGGCCTCGGCTGACGAGATCCTCGACCTCATGAAGACCGTCGGCTGATGACCACCGCCACGGTCAGGGGGCTCTGGGGCCGCAAGCTGCGGGCGGTGCTCACGATGCTCGCCGTGCTCCTCGGCGTGGCGCTGATGGCCGGCAGCTACGTGCTGACCGACACCATCAACGCCTCCTTCGACGACATCTTCCAGGAGACCTCACAGGGCGTCGACGTGGCCGTGGTGCCCAGGGAGACCGTGGAGCGCGAGCAGGGCGAGCCCCCCGCCTTCCCCGCCTCGCTGCTCGCGCGCGCCCGCGCGGTCGAGGGCGTCGAGCGGGCCGAGGGCTCGATCTTCGACACGGTCTCGATACTCGGCGACGACGGGGAGCCGATCCAGGCCGAGGGGGCGCCGAACTTCGCGGCGTCGGTGCAGCCCGATCCGTTCAACCCGTTCAAGTACGTGCAGGGCCGGCCGCCGCGGACCGCCCGGGAGGTGGCGCTCGACTCGTTCACCGCCGACCGCAAGGGCTTCGAGGTGGGAGAGCGGCTGAGGGTCGTCGGCGAACGAGGCGAGCAGACCTACCGCATCACGGGCATCGCGAACCTCGGCGAGGTCGAGTCGTTCGGCGGCGCCAGCGTCGCGGTGATGACCCTTCCCGAGGCCCAGCAGGCGACCGGCAAGGAGGGCAAGTTCGACGAGATCTCGATCGCCGCCGAGACGGGCGTGGCCGAGAAGGCCCTGAAGCGCCGGGTCCGGGAGGTCATGCCCGCGAGCGTCGAGGTGCGCACGGGCGAGGAGAACGCCGACGCGCAGTCACAGGACACGGCCGACGATCTCGGCTTCCTGCAGACCGCGTTGCTGGTGTTCGCCTTCATCGCCCTCTTCGTGGGCGCGTTCACGATCTTCAACACGTTCTCGATCACCGTTGCCCAGCGCACGCGTGAGTTCGGGATGCTGCGCACCCTCGGCGCCTCCCGCCGGCAGGTGCTCACCTCGGTCGTGCTCGAGGCGCTCCTGATCGGGGTCACCGGCTCGGTGCTCGGCCTGGTCGCGGGGCTCGGGGTGGCCGCCGGCATCGGCGGGCTGTTCAAGTCGATCGGGATCGACCTGCCGAACACCGGGACGGTCGTGGCCGCGCGAACGATCATCGTGTCGCTGCTGGTGGGCTCGCTGGTGACCCTGATCGCCGCGCTGGGTCCCGCGGTCCGGGCCACCCGGGTCTCGCCGATGGAGGCCCTGCAGGAGTCGGCCGCCCCGCCGCGCAGGCGCCGGCGGCTGGTCCTGCCGCTGGCGGGCGTGCTCGGCCTGGTCGGCGTCGGCCTGCTTCTGTACGGGCTGTTCGGCGGCATCGAGGACGGCAACGCCGCGGCCGGCACCGTCGGATTCGGGGCGGTCGTGCTCGTTTTCGCCGTCGCGCTGCTCAGCCCCCAGCTCGTGCGCCCGCTCGCGTCTCTCGTCGGCAAACCCATCGAGCGCGTGCGCGGCGTGACCGGGCGGCTGGCGCGCGAGAACTCCACGCGCAACCCCGGCCGCACGGCCGCCACCGCCGCCGCGCTGATGATCGGCCTCGCGCTGGTCACGTTCGTCACCGTGTTCGCCGCCGGGCTCAAGGCGTCGTTCGACGACACGATCGAGAAGACCCTGTCCGGTGATCTGACGATCCAGCACAAGGACGGCTTCTCGCCGTTCCCCGCGCAGGCCGGCCGGGAGGTTGCCCGGGTGGACGGTGTCGAGGCCGCCTCGCCCATCCGCTTCGACGAGAGCAGGGTCGAGGGCACGTCGGGCACCCGCTTCATGACCGGCATCGACCCGGGGACTCTCCGCCAGGTGTTCGACATCGACTGGGAGGAGGGCTCGGATGCGACGCTCGGCGGACTCGGGCCCAACGGGGCGATTCTCGACGAGGGCTTCGCGGAGGCCGAGGGGTTCGACGTCGGCGACCGCATGCGGGTCCTGACCCCCACGGGCAAGCGCGTGAGCTACACGGTCCGGGGGACCTTCAAGGACCGCACCGACTTCTTCGGCGACTACGCGATCCGGAACAGCACGCTCGCGCAGGACTTCGACTCGAACAAGGACGCGCTCGTGCTCGTGAAGCTGGAGGACGGGGCCAATGCGGACGCGGTGAGCCGCTCGATCGACGGCCTGCTCGAGGATCGCTTCGCCACGGTCGAGAGCCTCGACCAGCAGGAGCTGAAGGACAGCCTGGGGTCGCAGATCGACGAGCTCGTGGGCCTGCTGTACGCGCTGCTCTCGCTGGCGGTGATCGTGTCCCTCTTCGGCATCGTCAACGCGCTGGCGCTCGCGATCTACGAGCGCACACGCGAGCTGGGGCTGTTGCGCGCGATCGGGATGTCGCGCCGCCAGGTGCGAAGGGTCGTGCGCTACGAGGCGGTGATCACCGCGCTGATCGGAGCGGTGATCGGCATGGTGCTGGGGCTGTTCTTCGCCGTCGTGATCTCGCGCCCGCTGGCCGACGAGGGGTTCGTACTGTCGATCCCGGTGGGCACGCTGATCGTCCTGCTGGTGCTGGCCATGCTCGCGGGCGTGCTGGCCGCGATCGGTCCTGCCCGGCGCGCGTCCAAGCTCGACGTGCTCAACGCCCTGGCCTACGAGTGATCCCCGTAACGGGCGTGAGCGAGCTGGTGCTCGAGGTCGCCGACCTCGGGGCGGCGGAGCGCTTCTACGCCGAGGTGCTCGGCTTCCCCGTGGTCGAGCGCTGGCCCGACCGGGACGCGATCTGGGTGATGGCGGGCGAGCGCACCCGGATCGGCCTGTGGAAGCCGCAGGCCGGCCTCTTCGGCAGCCGCGGCGGAGCGCACGTGCACTACGCGATGCAGATCGCCGAGTCCGACTACGCGCCCGCGGTGGAGCGGCTGCGGTCGCTCGGGCAGAAGGTCGAGGAGACCGAGTTCGAAGGCGCCGGGCGCGCCGCGTACGTGGACGATCCGGATGGAAACCTGGTCGAGCTCTGGACCTGGGACGTGGCCGGGCATCTCCGCTGACGCCGGCGGGCAGCGCTACGCTGCCGAGCGCCGATGGCCGCTCCAGGACGCACCGCAGCCGACCTCGCCGAGAGCCTCCTCGCTGGGGACAAGCGCGCCCTCGCGCGCGCGATCTCGCTGGTGGAGAACGACGACCCCGAGGGCTGGGCGCTCGTGCGCGAGGTCTATCCCAGCACGGGAAAGGCGGCGATCTGCGGCTTCACCGGACCTCCGGGCGTGGGCAAGTCCACGCTGATCGGGGCGCTCATCGCCCACGCGCGGAAGGCGGAGCGGGAGGTGGCCGTGCTCTCGATCGATCCGTCCTCCCCGTTCACGAAGGGCGCCCTCCTGGGGGACCGGATCCGGCTCACCGACCACTTCCTCGACGCGGGTGTGTTCATCCGCTCGATGGCCAGCCGCGGGTCGCTGGGCGGGCTGTCGGAGGCCACGCTCCAGGCGGCGCTCCTGATGGACGCCTCGGGCAAGGACGACGTGTTCCTCGAGACCGTTGGGGTCGGCCAGGCGGAGGTGGACATCATCGATCACGCCGACACCGTGGTGCTAGCGCTGATGCCGGGCTCGGGTGACTCGATACAGGCTCTCAAGGCGGGCGTGATGGAGATCCCGGACGTGATCGTGGTGAACAAGTCCGACCACCCGCTCACCGACACGATGATCCGCGAGATCCGCGGGGTGCTCTCCCTCGGCCCGCAGAAGGGCTGGCGGGTGCCCATCGTGAAGACCGAGGCGTCGCGGGGCGAGGGAATCGAGGAGCTGTGGGAGCAGATGAAGGCCCACCGCAAGCACATCGAGGAGGAGGGCACGCTCTCGGCGCGCCGCCGGCGCAACCTGATGAACGAGGTGCTGGCGCTCGCGGCGGGCCGGATGCGGCGCAAGCTGGAGGAGTCGATCCGCGAGGACGACGAGGTTCAGGAGCTGCTCGACGAGGTCGTGGCCCGCAGGCTCGACCCGGCGAGCGCGGCCACGAAGCTGCTGGAGCGGGAGGTCGAGTAGGCGATGGGCCTGATCACCTACCTGATCCTGCTGGCGCTGAGCGGCCTGGTGGTGGGAGCCCTCGCGCGGCTCGCGCTTCCCGGCAAGGACCCGCTCACCCTCTGGCAGACGATGCTCGTGGGCTGGGCCGGCTCGTTCGGCGCGGGCCTCCTGAGCATCCTGGCCTTCGGGCACGACTACGCCGGCATCACCATCTCGATCCTCGGCGCCACGGTGATCATGTACTTCGTGCGCCGCTCACGCGGCGGTGGGCTGCTGGACCCGGGGACCCCCCCGGATCAGCGCTAGAGGGCGCCGCCGGCCGCCGCCGGGGCCGTCGGGTCCTGGCCCTCGTCGCCGGGGTGCTCGCGCGCCAGGTACTCCTCCACGAGCAGCGGGTTGTCCCGGCCGCGCTCCACGACCTTGAGCAGGTCGGACATCGTCGCGACCTCCTCGGTCTGCTCCTTGAGGAACCACTGCATGAACTGCTCGCTCTGGTAGTCGCCCCCCTCGCGGGCGAGGCCCGCCAGCTCGGCGATCTGGTCCGACACCTTGCGCTCCTGCTCGAGCGCGATCGACACGGGCTCCACGAGGTCGGCGAACCCGGATCGCGCCGCGGGGACCGCGGGCACCGGCGCCTTCTCGCCGGCGTCGAGCAGGTACTGGATCATCATCATCGCGTGGTTGCGCTCCTCGAGCGCCTGTGCGTAGAAGAACGCTGCGAGGCGGGGGAGGGCCTCGGCGTCGTAGTGCACGGCCACCGCGATGTACTGATGGGCGGCGGCGAACTCGTTCGCTATCTGGGTGCCGAGGCGTTCGTTGAAGGCGGGAATCGACATGGTTAGGGCAACCTAACACTTCTGATACCGTGCCGCCCGCGGGTGGGGGCGAGCGTCAAGACAAAGCGGAAGTGCTGCAAGTCGGGTCCGCGCTGCAAGCGCTGCCCCCTCGTGTACAAGCGCCTCGAGGGCGAGGGCCTCGCCCGCCGCACCGGCAAGCGCACCTACGTGATCCTCGAGCCGCCCACCAAGAAGCAGATGAAGCGGGCCCGCAGGCGCTGAGCCTTCCCGCCGCCGCAGATCGTGTTAGGTTCCCCTAACTTTTAGGTCACCCTAAGACGGAGGTTCGATGGACGTCAGGCGCTGGTCGGTCGTTGCCCTTTGCGCGGTGCTGGGCGCCGTCGCGGCTTTCGCGGTCGCCTCGTGCGGCGACGACGACCGTGGAGACGTGGACGTCCAGGGGGGCACCGGGACCACCGGCACCGCGGGCACCGGGACCAGCACGACGCCCGTCACCGTGGACACCTCCGCGACCGATCCGGCGGCACTCGCGCGCGCGATGAGCGACGTGGCCGCGTACGCGCGCCGGCAGACGGCCGACCTGGTGGAGGCGACGGAAGAGCTCCAGACCGAGATCGACGACGGTGACGTGGCGGGCGCCAAGAAGGCCTACGCCGCAGGGCGGCCGTTCTACGAGAGCATCGAGCCGCTGGTGGCCCTGTTCCCGGAGCTCGACGGCAAGATCGACGCCCGGGAGGACGACTTCCCGAAGAAGGCGGCCGACCCCACCTGGACCGGGCTTCCACCCGATCGAGCGCAAGCTGTGGAAGGACGAGCGCATCGACGCCAGGACGAAGGCGCTCGCCGCGGGCCTCGTGAAGGACTCCAAGCGCCTCGACGAGCTCATGCAGGACGCCAAGGTGACCCCCGAGGTCGTGATCCCGGGCATCGCCGAGCTGGTCGACGAGGTCGAGGAGTCGAAGATCACCGGCGAGGAGGAGCGCTACTCCAAGCTCGACATCCCCACGTTCATCGCCAACCTCGAGGGCTCGCAGGCGTTCTACGAGACGCTCGAGCCTCTGGTCGAGAAAGCCGATCCCGCGCTCGCTGAGCAGATCACGGAGGCGTTCGAGGGATCGTTCGACGAGGTAGGCGACCTGAAGGGTGAGGCCTACGACGAACTGAGCTCCGCCCAGCAGAAGGCGATCAAGCAGCGGATCGAGGCGCTCGCCGAGCCGCTTGCCCGCGTCCAGGGGACGCTCGGCGTGAAGTCGTGACCGAGCTCTCGCCGGCGGCGGTTCCTCCAGGGGGCCGCGGGCGGAGGCGCGGCGGTGGCGGCGGGCGCGATCGGCGTGCCGCGCCTCCGGGACGACGACGCCGAGGCGCGAGCCGGCGGCCTGGTCGATGGCGCGGGCCGCGCCAGGCGGGGATCGTCACGCCGCGCACCGACTACGGATTCGTCGCCGCGTTCGACGTGGTCGACGACGACCTGCCGCGGCTGCTGCGCGACCTGACCGGCCGGATCGCCGAGCTGACCCAGGGCTGGCCGGACCGGCTGGACCCGATCGACAACGAATCGCTGCCGCCGTCGGACACCGGCGAGCTGGGCTACGACAAGCGCGACGACGGCCGGCTGACGATCACCGCTCGGCCTCGGCGCGTCGCTGTTCGACCGCCGCTTCGGCCTCCGCGGCCGGCGCCCGCCGGCGCTGAAGCGGATGCCCTCGTTCCCGGGCGACAACCTCGACCCCGACCGCGTCCACGGCGACCTGCTGCTGCTCGTCCAGTCCGACCACGTGATGGTCACCCACCACGCGATGCGCGACGTGATGCGCCGGACCAAGGGCCGGCTCCAGGGTCGTTGGGCGCAGCCGTGCTTCCAGCGCTTCGCGACCGCCGAGCGCGACGGCAAGGGCCCGGACGTCGCCGCCGCGCGCGGGCTGCTCGGCTTCGCGGACGGCTCGCAGAACATCCCGACCGACGCGGATCTTCGCGGCGAGAGGTCTGCACTGGGCGCGCGGAGGAAGCTACGTGGCCGTGCGCCTGATCCGGCTGAAGATCGAGCGCTGGGACCGCCTCTCGCGCACGGCGCAGGAGGACTCGATCGGGCGGCGCAAGCTCGGCGGCGCGCCGCTCGAGGGCGGGCGCGAGCAGGACACGCCGAAGCTCGGGCAAGGGGACCCCGGTCGACGCCCACATCCGCCTGGCGAACCCGCGCACCGGCGCGGACAGACGAGCGGCGCCGCTTCCTGCGCCGCGCGTTCGTCTACAACAACGGCTTCGACGAGTACGGGCTGCTCGACTCCGGCTCGGTCTTCCTCGCCTTCTGCCGCGACGTGAGGCGCAGTTCGGGGCGACCAAGCGCGCGCACCCGCGGCCAGGACCTGGACGAGTACATGGTCGCGGTCGGCGGCGGCTACTTCTTCTGCCCGCCGGGCGTCGCGCGGCAAGGGTGACTACATCGGCCGCGAGCTGGTCGAGTCCGGCCCATGACCGCGCCGAGCGCGCCGGCGCCTTCGAGGTCTGGGCCGCGCGGGCCTGGAACGTCTTCAACGAGGGGCGGCCGTTCTCGCTCGTCTACCCGGCGATGGTGCTGCTCGCGGCCGCGCCGTCGGGCTCGCGCCCGACGGCCGCTCGGCCTGGCGCTGGTCGGGGCGCTCGCCCTCGCCGCGGTGCTCGTCGCGCTTCCCGTTCCCGCTCCGCGGCCGGGCGCTGCTGTGGCTCGCGGCGCGGCCGTCGCGTGCCGCTGCTCGAGCCGTGGCGCGCGCCCGCGCTGCTCGCTCGGCGCGCTCGCCGGCTACGTCTTCTTCACCGTCTTCTTCTGGGGCACGCCTCTACTACCACCTGCGCACCGGCGCGCCGTGGACCAACTTCACGCCGCTTCTGGCGCCTGGTCGCTGACCAACTCGGACCCGACCAGCGGCAACGCGCTCGAGCAGGTGCCGAAGCTCGTGATGGCGCTCGCGCGGCGGGACGCTGCTGGCGGAGGAGCCCGGCGCGGGCAGCGCGCGCGCGGATCGCCGCCGTCGCGCTGATCGCGGCCGCGCTCGGCGCGCTCGCGTGGCGGCGCTTCGCGCGCGACCGGCTGCCCGGCCTACCCGGCGCGCCGCGCCGCGAGCCCGCCCGGGCCCCGCGCCCGGCCCGCTCGCGCGGCGCGTCTACGTGATCGTGGTCGACGGCGCCAACCGCGAGCGGCTGTGGCAGGCGAACACGCCGACGATCGACCGGCTCGCGCGCGAGGGGACCGAGTACCTGGACGTCGAGCCCGCCTACCCGGCGCGCACGGTCGTCTGCTTCTCCTCGATGCTCACCGGCGCGACGCCCGCACGAGCACGGGATGCGCTCGAACTTCGCGCCGCGGCTCGGCGTGCGCTGCGAGTCGGTCTTCGACGTGCTCGAGCGCGACGGGCGCCGCGGCCGCCTGGTCGGGCATCGCCCACCTGCTCGACCCGTTCGGCGAGGACGTCGTGCGCTCGGTCACCTCGGTGCAGCCGACCGCGCGAGATCGACCACTCGCTCGCCGCGGCCGCGCGCGCAGCGTCGTCGAGGAGCGAGGACCCCGACCTGCTCGTGCTCCAGCTGCTCGCCGCCGACCAGCTCGGCCACGTGCGCGGCGTGCGCAACCCCGAGTACCTCGACCAGCTCGAGGAGACCGACCGCCACGTCGGCGACTTCCTCGCCTTCCTCGGCCGAGCGCGGCAAGCTCGACGGCGCCACCGTGATCCTGATGGCCGACCACGGCCAGGGCCGCGGCATCGGCGGCCACGGCCACCTCGACTGGGGCGAGCGGCCGGTGCCGTTCGTCGTCTGGGGCGAGGGGCGCCGTGCCGGGCGCGGTCAGCGCGCGAGCCGCGCTCGGTGCTGCGAGCTCGCCGACGACCGTCTCGACGCTGCTCGGCGTCGAGCGCCCCGGCCGCCGCGCGCGGGCGCCCGCTCGTGCCCGAGCTCGACCCGGGCGTCGCGCGCGCCGCCGGCGCGCGATCCGGCCGCTGCCTCGCGATCGTGGTCGCGCGCGACGAGGAGCCGCGCGATCGGCGGCGGTGCTCGCGCGCGCTGCCCGCGCGAGGCCTGCGGCATGCCGGTCGACGTGCTCGTGGTGGACGACGGCTCGCGCGACCGCACGCGCCGCGATCGCCCGCGCCGCCGGCGCGCGAGGTGATCTCGCACCCGCGAGTCGCGCGGCCTCGGCGCCGCCCTGCGCACCGGGCTCGAGCACGCGCGCGACCGCGGCTACGACGCCGCCGTCTACCTCGACGGCGACGGCGAGTACGACGCCGGCCGAGCTTCGAGCGCGTGCTCGACCCGGTCGCGCGCGGGCGCGCGCGAGTACGTGCTCGGCTCGCGCTTCCTCGCGGCCGCACGCCCGCGACGGCATGGCCTGGCACCGCACGCTCGCCAACCGGCGCGACCAGCGCGCTGCTCGGCACGCTGATGGAGGCACCGTGCTCACCGACGGCCAGACCGGCTACCGCGCGTTCGGCGCGCGCGCCCTGCGCGGCCGCCGAGATCCGCCACGACTACAACTACGCCCAGGTGCTCACGCTGTCGCTCTGGGGCGCGGGGATCGAGCCCGTCGAGGTGCCGATCTCCTACCGCCGCCGCGACGAGCGGCCGCTCGTTCGTGCGCTACCCGGAGTACCTCGCGCGCGTCGCGCCCGCGCTCTGGCGCCAGTGGCGCAGCGTCGCAGGCGGCGAGGGCGACGAGCGCGCCGCCCGAGCGCGCCCGCGACCACGTACGGCCAGCGCGCGAGTCGCCGAAGAACGGGAACGACGCCGGTCGAGCGGGCCGAACGGCGCGTCGGGGCGTCCGGCGCACGAGCCCGCCGCCGCCGCAGCGCACGTCCAGGTAGAGCCACGACCGACGCCGGCGACCGAGATCGCCGCCAGCGCCAGGCCGGTGCGCGGCGCGCTGCCGCAGCCCCCACGCGACGAGCGGGACGGCGAGCGGCAGCGCCGCGAGCAGGTGCCGCGGCCGGGGAACCAGAAGCCGAACATCGTCGGCGCGAGGAACGCGGCGACGAGCAGCTGCGCGCCGAGCGCGGCGGCGCAGATGGTCGCGGTCGCGCTCGGCAGCCGCGCGTGCCGGGAGCGGCGCGCGCGAGCCGCTCGCGGCGCGTGCGGTAGAGCAGCCACAGCCCGACGAACGCGAGCGCGAACACCGGCGCCCAGCGCAGCAGCCCGTAGTCGCGGTCGATGAACAGCGCGACCAGCCGGTAGGCGCGCTCGAGGTAGCCGAGCGGGAAGCTCGCGTCGGTGGCGGTCTCGCCCGCCACGTCGGCGGCGTAGGGGGTCGGGCCCGCCGTAGAGCGCCTCGTTGAGCCCGACGTAGCAGCGCGACGCTGAACAGCGCGACCTCGGCCGACGCCGATCGCGAGCGTGCTTGCCGCCGCGCGCGCAGCAGCGCGCGCACCGCGAACGAAGCCGATCACGATGCCCGGCGGGCACGAACTTCGTGCCGAGCCACGGCAGCGGGCCGAGCAGCAGCGAAGCAGCCGAACGCCGTCGCGCCGCGAGACGCTCGCTCGTCGAGCCGCAGCGCCAGCAGCGCCGCGCCCGCCGAGGGCGGCGCCCGCCGTCAGCTCCGGGTAGACGGCGCTGCCGTAGGCGAGGAACGGCGGCGACAGCCCGACGGCGAGCGCCGCGCCGAGCGCCCACGGGTCGGGCACCACCCGCAGCGCGAGCAGGTAGGCGAGCACCACCGCCAGCGCGGCGATCGCCGCCAGGAACAGCTCGACGCCCTGCGCGCCGCCGAGCGCGTAGCGCGGGGGCGATCAGCAGCGGGAAGCCGACGCCCGTGCGGCTCGTGCAGCCGGCCCTCGGTCTCCTCGCCCGTGCTTGTCGAGGTCGTACGGGTAGAAGTCGTCGTACGCGCGCTCGGCGTACTGGTTGCTGCACGTCGACGTCGCCGTCGTCGACGAGCGACTCGGCCGTCAGCAGGTAGTGCGGCTCGTCGCCGCCGTAGTCGGAGTCGCCGAACGCGTCGAGCCCGAGCGTGGCCGCGTAGACGGCGAAGAGGACGAGGAAGAGGGCTGCGGCGCGGCGCATCCGCGCCGCAGCCTAGGGACTACTCAGGCGTGTGCGGGCTCGAGCACGCCCTGCTTCGCGACGCTCAGCCGCGCGGCGCCCTCGACGACGCCGGTGCGCTCGATCGCGAACTCGCTGAGGTGGTCCCGTACGAACTCGCCCGCCATCTGGGTCGATTGCTCGACCGCCTCGCGGGTCTCGAAGCAGCTGACCGTCATGAGCTCGCCACCGCCGCAGTCGATCACCTGGTACGAGCACATGCCGGGCAGATCGGAAACCGCCGGCACGAACTTCTCGTCGATGATCGGGAGCATCTGCTCGATCTCGGCCGCATTCCCCTTGTAGGTGCGAACGCTCGTGAACACTCGTCCTCCGTTCAGTTAGCCCGTCCGAGCGCGAACCTACGCCTCGTGCGGGTCTCAGGTCAAGCCGAGGGCGCGCGCGATCACCATCTGCTGCACCTCGTCGGTGCCCTCGCCGATGGTGAGGATCTTGGCGTCGCGGTAGAAGCGGCAGACCGGGTACTCCTCGATGTAGCCGTAGCCGCCGTGGATCTGCACCGCCTCCTCGGAGGCCCGCACCGCCAGCCGGCCGGTCTTCAGCTTGGCCTGGGCCGCGGTGAGGCTGAAGTGCTTGCCCGCGTCCTTCTCGATCGCCGCCTTGTAGGTCAGCAGGCGGGCGGCCTCGATCTCGGTCGACATGTCGGCGAGCTTCATCTGGATCGCCTGGAACTTGGAGATCGGCTTGCCGAACGCCTGGCGCTCCTTCGCGTAGGCGAGCGCCTCGTCGAGCGCGCCCTGCGCGAGCCCGACGCCCATCGCCGACACGATGATGCGGCCGCCGTCGAGCGTCTGGAGGAACTGCTTGAAGCCCATGCCCGCGCGGGCCGACCAGGTTCTCCTCGGGCACGCGGCAGTCGTCGAACGCAGAGCGGCCGCGTGTCGGAGGCGTTCCAGCCCATCTTGCGGTAGGGCTCGCCGACCTCGTAGCCGGGCGTGCCCTTCGGGACGAGGATGTTCGAGACCTCGTCGTCGCCGGTGCGCGCGGTGATCGTCACGAAGCCCGAGATGTCGGTGCCGGAGTTGGTGATGAACTGCTTGGCGCCGTTGATCACCCACTCGCCGTCGTCGAGCTTCGCGCGTCGTGCGCACGTTGCCGGCGTCGGAGCCGGCCTCGGGCTCGGTCAGCCCGAACGCGCCGAGCGTCTCGCCCGCGGCAGAGCTCCGGCATCCACTCCTGCTTCTGCTCCTCCGAGCCGAACGCGTAGATCGGCTAGGTGCCGAGGCAGGTGTTCGCCGCGACGCGTGATCGCGACGCTGACGAGTCCACGCGCGCGAGCTCCTCGATCGCGATCGCGTAGCAGAGCGTGTCGGCGCCGCCGCCGCCGTACTCCTCGGGGTAGGGGATGCCCATCAGCCCGAGCTCGCCGAGCTTCTCGACGATCTCGTAGGGGAAGCGCTTCTCGCGGTCGAGCTCCTCGGCCACCGGCTTGACCTCGCTCTCGGCGAAGTCGCGCGCCAGGCGCCGGATCGCCTGCTGCTCGTCGGTGAGGTCGAAGTTCACGGCGGTGGATCGTATTGGGAAGAGGCGCGCGTACACTCCGGCGCGGTGCGTGCCGTGCGGGAGGCATGGGCGAAGCTGAGTGGGGCGACCGCGCTCGCGGTCGCGCTCTGCGCCGTGCTCGCATCGGGGGCGTCCGCGGACACCGGCTACTCGCGCCCCGCGCAGTACGGCACGCACCTCGTCAAGGACGTGAGCGTGCGGATGTCCGACGGCGTGATGCTCGAGGCCGACGTCTACTACCCGTCCGACCCGCGCACCGGCGCGCCCGCCGCAGGCGAGTTCCCGGTGGTGCTGGCGCAGACGCCCTACGGCAAGCGGTCGGTCACCACCACCCAGTCCTTCGGCGACTACGGCGGCGACGGCCACTTCCCCTACCTGGTCAAACGCGGGTACATCAACGCGATCGTGGACGTGCGAGGCACCGGCTCCTCGCAGGGCGACTTCGGCCTGTTCGGCGAGCGCGACGCCCGCGACGGGGTCGAGCTCGTCGACTGGGCCGCCGGCCTCGAGCGCTCGAGCGGAAAGGTCGGCGGCGCCGGCTACTCGTACGTCGGCCTCAACCAGATCCACACCGCGGCCGAGGTCGGGCGCGGGTCGCCGCTGAAGGCGATCGTGCCGTCGGCCGCGGGCATCGACCTCTACCGCGACCTCGCCTTCGGCGGTGGCGTGCCCAACGCGGTGTTCGCCGCCGGCTGGAGCGGGCTGCGATCCACGATGCTCACGGCCCCGCCCGACGATCCGGCGAAGGACCCGGTCGGCACGCTGCTCGGGCGCGCCGAGCGGGCGAGGGGCTTCGCCTCCCTGGACGCCGGGCTGTACACCGAGATCGAGCAGGGCGGCCCGCGCGCGTACGACGGCGCCTTCTGGCGCGAGCGCGCGCCCGCGCGCAAGCTCGGACGGGTGGTGCGCAACCAGGTGCCCGCGCTCATGATCACCGGCTGGTTCGACGTCTACCAGCGCGGCGTGCTGCTCAACTACACGGCGCTGCAGAACGCCTGGGCGAAGCGGCCGCTCTTCGCTCCGATGCGGCCGGGCCAGCGCGTGAGCCCGCGCTACCAGATCGTCCAGGGCCCCTGGTTCCACAACCCGGTGGGCATGGGGGAGTGGATCGCCCAGATCCACCTCGAGTGGTTCGACCGCTGGCTGCGCGGCGTGCCGACGCGCCTCACGGGCACGCGCACGCCTCTGCACGCGTACGAGCTCGGCGGCGGGCGCTGGATCGACGCGGGCGCCTATCCGCTCCCGCAGACGCGCGTGAAGACGCTGTACCTGGGCGGCGGCACCCTGTCCACGCGGCGGCCGCGCACAGCCGGCTCGGACCGGATCGCCTGGATCCCCGCCGCGAGCCCCTGCAACCGCCATCCCGACCAGTGGAGCACCGGCTTCGGCGGGTACCTGTCCGCCTGGGCCGGCCAGCCGGTGAACCCGTGTGCGCAGGACGACTCGACCACCCAGGCCGGCGCGCTCACCTACACGACGAGGCCATTCGAGCGCGACACCACGCTCGCCGGGCCGGTGAGCGTGGGCGCGTACCTCGAGTCCACGTCGCCCGACAGCCAGCTCGTGGCAACGCTCCAGGACATCTCGCCCGACGGTCGTTCGTACCCGCTCACCACCGGCGCGCTGCTGGGCTCGTTGCGAAAGGTGGACCCGCGCCTGTCGTGGCGCCACCGCGGCAGGCTCGTCCTTCCGGCACATCCCTACACGCGCGCGAGCAGGCGCTCGCTCACTCCCGGCCGCGTCGAGCGCCAGGACATCGAGGTGCCCCCCGTCTTCGCGCGGCTGCGCAAGGGCCACCGGCTGCGGCTCACCTTGTCGACCTCCGTTACCCACCTGGCTCCCACGGCCGCGCAGCTGCCCGGGCTCGCCGGCGGAGTCTACGACCTCCACCGCAGCCGCTCGCGCCCGTCGTTCGTAAATCTGCCTCTCGCGCCGTCCGGCCGCTTGCGCGCCAGCCCGCGGAACTGGGGCGATTGCAACGGGCAGTGCTGAGTCCCTAGAGTCGCGCGCACACCCCGAGAGGAGCCCCATGGCCGTAGCCGCCGCAGTGTTCGACGAGACCCAGCGCGCGACGCTCGAGGCGCTGTGCGAGACGTTCGTGCCCTCGGTGGAGTCCGACACGGGCGACCCGCTCGAGCGCGAGTTCATGGCGCGGTCGGCGCTCGACATGCAGGTCCCCGCGCAGATCGAGGGGATGCTGGCCGAGGCGATGACCCCGGAGGAGATCGCCGACGTGGCGGGGCTGCTCGACGCCCTCACGAACGAGGACCTGGCGAGCCTGCCGGTCGAGGCGCGCACCCAGGTGGTGCATGGCTTCCGCGACGCCGACCCCGAGGCCAAGCTCGGCCTCGACTCGCTGCGCGGGCTGACGCTGCTCCTCTTCTACGCGCTGCCCGACGACGACGGCCACAACCCGAACTGGGACGCGCTCGGCTACCCCGGGCCGCCCACGGCCGCCCCGTCCGCGGACGCCGCTCCGAAGACCCTCACCCTCGAGGACGTTCAGGGCGAGACGGCCGTGCTCACGGCCGACGCCTGCGTGGTCGGATCGGGCGCCGGCGGCTCGGTGATCGCGTCACAGCTCGCGGCCGCGGGGAAGCAGGTGCTCGTGCTCGAGATGGGCGGCTACCGCAACGAGCAGGACTTCAACCAGCTCGAGCTCCAGGGGATGCAGGAGCTCTACTACGGCGCCGGGCTGGCCACGTCGGAGGACGGCTCCATCTCGATCCTCGCCGGCCAGACGCTCGGCGGCGGGACGGTCGTGAACTACATGAACTGCATCCCGACCCCGGAGCGGATCGTCGACGAATGGTCCTCACACGGGCTCACCGGGCTCGACGACTACGAGGGGTATCGGCGCGACCACATCGATCGCGTGATGGAGAGGCTGAACGCGAACACCGAGGCGACGAAGCAGAACGGCACCCACACGCGGCTGATGGAGGGGCTCGACGCGCTGGGCATGGAGCATCGCCCGATCGTCCGCAACGCCTCCCTCGACGACAACCCCGAGAACTGCGGCTTTTGCCCGATGGGCTGCCAGCACGGCTGCAAGCGCTCCGCGATGAAGACGTGGCTCCAGGACGCCTCGGACGCCGGCGCCCGCGCGGTGGTGGGCTGCCACGTCGAGAAGATCACGCACGCCGACGGGCGTGCGACCGGCGTGGAGGCCACCGTGACCCACGAGGACGGCTCGACGACGGCGCTGACGGTGGAGGCCCCGATGGTCGTCGTGGCCTGCGGGTCGGTGGAGTCGCCGGGTCTGCTCCTGCGTAGCGGTATCGGCGGCCCGGCCGTGGGCAAGCACCTGCGCCTGCACCCCGCCTACGTGGTCATGGGCGCCTACGACGAGCCGGTGGAGGGCTGGCGCGGCCAGGTCCAGTCGCTCGTCTCCGACGACCTCGACGACCTCGAGGACGGTTGCGGCTTCCTGATCGAGGCCACCGGCATGTTCCCCGGGCTGATCGGGGCCGCCTATCCCTGGGAGGACGGCAAGGCACACAAGGAGCTGATGCAGGCGTTCAAGTGGCACGCGCCGTTCATCAGCGTCGCCCGCGACCACGGTGAGGGCGAGGTGGTGCTCGACGACCTCGGCCGGCCGGTCGTGAGGTGGGGGCTGGGCGATGAGGTCGACATGCGACTCGCCAAGCGCGCCCACCGCGAGCTCGTCCGCCTGCACGAGGCCGCCGGCGCCACGGAGGTCTTCACGGCCCACTCGCGTGAGCTGCGCTGGAGGCGCGGCGACGACATGGACGAGTTCCTGGAGCGTGTGGAGGCCGCCTCCTATGCGCCGAACGACGTGGCGTGCTTCACAGCGCACCAGATGGGGTCGTGCCGGATGGGGTCCGACCCCTCCGACTCGGTCGCGGACGGCCGCGGCGAGCTGCACGACGTGAAGGGCGTGTGGATCGGGGATGCCTCCGCGTTCCCGACGGCGCCGGGCGTGAACCCGATGATCTCGATCATGTCGCTCGCCCACCGTACGGCGGGGGAGATGCTTCGGGGCTGAGCGAGGGGCGCGGCATCCGCCCGACCCTCCTCGAGGGGCGGGAGCTCGTGAACGTGGCGGGCGAGTCGCACTACCAGGAGGCGCTGCGCGAGATCGCGGGGACGGCCGAGGGCGAGGTCCGGCTCGAAGTGACCGCGGCGCTGGTGCCGGAGCCCGCCAACCCGCACGACCCGAACGCCGTGCGGGTGGAGATCGACGGCCGGCTCGTGGGCTACCTGCCCCGCGCCGCGGCCGTCGCCTATGGGCAGCTCGTGCGCGAGCCCGCCGAACGCGGCCGGACCGCGGTCTGCGAGGCGATGGTGGCCGGGCGGGGCGGGGAGACCTCGAACCTCGGGGTCTTCCTCAAGCTCCCTAGCCCAGGCCCTTCTTCCTGAGCTCCTCCCGCGCCGCCTCCGACTTCCCGAGCCCGTCGAGCCCCATCCCCGCCAGCACCGCCGGCGTCTTCGAGAACTGGATGTCGCCGTACTCCACCACCTGCACGTGGTTGCCCCACGGATCGCGGAAGTCGAGCCCGCGGCCGGACAGGATGGCGGCGCCGGCGTCCTCGAGGGCGGAGCGGGCGGCGTCCATGTCGTCCACGACCAGGCCGAAGTGGCGCCCGTCGTCCGCGGGCTGGCGCCGGCCCTCGGCGATCGCGATGAACTGGTCGCCCATGTCGAGGAAGGCCATCCCGGGCACCCGGCCGCGCAGCTCGAACTCGAAGACCCGGCCATAGAACTCGAGCGCGGCGTCGAGGTCGCCCACCTCCAGCGCGATGTGGTTGATGCCGACCAGGCGGGGGCGCCCGCTCACGACGCCAGCGCTACTGCCGCGGCATCGAGGGGCGCACTCGCGCGGGTGGCGCGCGGCCGCGCGACCGCCTCCGCGTCACGGGCGGGCACCACCGTGACGTGGCGTACCCGCGGCCGCTCGGCGCGCGGCGCGGACGGCGGCGAGAGCTCACGGCGTCGCAGCACGGCCCGAGCACCACCCGCATCTCCATCTGCGCGAACGAGGCGCCGATGCAGCGCCGGGTCCCGCCGCCGAACGGGATCCAGGTGTAGGGCTTCGGTTGCGAGTCGATGAACCGCTCGGGCCGCAGCTCCTGCGGGCGCTCCCACAGGTCGGGGCGATGGTGCAGCACGGTGATCGCCGGCAGCAACAGCGTGCCCGCGGGCGCCGTGTAGCCGCCGACCTCCTCGTCGTTCGACAGCTTGCGCGCCACGTCGGCCACCACGGGCCGCAGGCGCAGCACCTCCTTGCAGAGCGCGTCGAGGTAGGCGTCGTCGCCGGCGTCGGCGGCGTCGACGGCGCGGCCGAGCACCTGCGGGGTGCGCATCAGCCGCTCGAAGGCCCACGACAGCGCGGTGGCCGTGGTCTCGTGGCCGGCGGTGAGCAGCGTGATCAGCTCGTCGCGCAGCTCGGGATCGGTCATCGGCCGGTCCTGCTCGTCGCGGGCGGCGAGCAGGAGCGAGAGCACGTCGTCGCCCTCGCCCCCCTCGGCGCGGCGCTCGGCGATCTCTGCGTACAGCAGCTCGTCGACCTCCGCGCGCACCCGCAGGAAGCGCCCGTACGGGGTGAGCGGCCCGAGGTCGCGGCGCAGCGAGGTGAAGAACATCGCGAGGCTCGCGCCGGTCTCGCCCAGGCGCGGCAGCAGCTCCCGGAACTTGCGCAGCCGCTCCTCGCCGCGCACGCCGAACACCGCCCGCAGGATCACCTCGAGGGTGATCCGCTGCATCGCAGGGCGCAGCCGGAACGGGGTGCCCTGCGGCCAGCCCTCGATCTCCTCCGCCGCGATCTCGTCGATCAGCTCGGCGTAACGGCGCACGCTCTCGCCGTGGAACGGCGGCAGCAGCAGCTTGCGCTGGCGCATGTGCTCGTCGCCGTCGAGGGTGAGCAGCGAGTGGGCGCCGAGCACCGGTCCGAGGGGACCCGCGTTCGCCTCGCCGGCGCGAAAGTCGTCGGGGTCGCCCGCGAACGCCTGCTTCACGAGTGCGGGGTCCGCCACGTAGGTCACGAAGCCGAAGCCGGGGAACCGGCCCGAGAACACGTCGCCGTAGCGCCGCCAGCGGCGCAGCATCCAGCCGTACGGCTCGGCGGCCACCATCGGCACCTGTGCGATGGCGGGAAGCGGAGGTCCGGGCGGGAGGGCCATGCAGTGTTTGTACCGCGATCGTCACCCCCGCGTCGCGAAATCGTGACGCCGGCGACCCCACGCATGCGCCGCGCGCGGGCAGGCTGCGCGCATGCGGTGCGAGCGCGGCCAGGCGACGATCGAGTGGGTGGGCCTGGTGCTGCTCGCGTCCCTCGCGCTGGGCGCGCTCGCCACCGTGCTGCCGGTGGCGGACGGGAGATCGCTCGGCGGCTTCCTCTCCCACCGGATCACGTGCGCCGCGAAGGGTCGGGCCTGCGACTCGTCCGACCGAGCCCTCGCGCGCGCGTACGGGGAGCGCGACGCCGCGCTGCTGCGCCGCTACGCGCCGGACATCGTCTACGAGCACGGTGAGCGCTCGCTGCCGGTCGACTTCCGCCAGTGCCGCAGCCGCGGATGCTCGGACGCCGCGGACGACCGCGATCTCGACGTGCACCGGACAACTGCCGGCCGCGGCGCCACGGTGTTCACCCACGTCGTGCGCCGCGGGGGCCGCACCTACCTGCAGTACTGGCTCTACTACCCGGACTCGAACACGGCGCTGCTCGGCTCCGACAAGGCTTGGAGGGCCGTCACCGGAGGTCGCAGGGAGGCGCCGCGGTATCCCGGATTTCACGCGGACGACTGGGAGGGCTACATGATCAGGCTCGACCGGCGCGGGCGGGCGCAGGTGCGCGCCACCTCGCACGGCCATCACCAGTGGTGCAAGCAGGCGGAGTGCCGGAACCGGTGGGGGCCGCGGACGGGCTGGACGCGCGTGTCCCGGGGCAGCCACGCGGGGCACATCCCGCTCGATCGCCAGGTCTCCGGGGGACGGGCGCGCCGCCGGGGCCGGATCAACGTTCGCTATCGCCCCCGCGTCCCCGGCGTCCACATGCGCGAGCGCACGACCACGGCGGAGGGATTGCGGCTGGTCCCGCTCGAGACGGTCGACCGCGCCGGGTACCGCGCTCTCGACCCGGATGTCGAGCCGCCGTGGGAGAAGCGCGCCTACGGCGACCCCGAAAACCCCGACTCGTGAGCGATACCTCCATATTGCGACCGGAATCGCGGATGACCCGCCGACCCGCCGGGTAACCTAGGCGGAGAGTCTGTCAACCGTCGAAAGGCAGGTCCGCACGATGGCGCGGACAGTGCGCGAGCAGCAGGACAAACGGCGCGAGGAGAAGCTCAAGCAGGTCCAGGAGCAGGTGGACGAGGGCTCGCTCGTCATCCGCAAGATGACTGCCAAGGAGCGCAAGGCCAACCCGCCCCGGCCTCCGAAGGAGAAGAAGAAGCGCTGATGGGGCCGGCCGGCCTCGCCCGGCAGAAAGGCCGGGCGGGATGGACAGGCCGGGGGTACGCTGGATCGCATGAAGGTTGGACTCGTGCTCGGCGCCGGAGGCGTCCTCGGAGGGGCTTGGCTGACCGGCGGCCTGCACGCCCTCGCCGAGGAGACCGGGTGGGATCCCGGCAGCGCCGATCGGATCGTGGGCACCTCCGCCGGCTCGGTGATCGGGGCGCTCGTGGCCTCCGGCGTGCCGCCCTGGTTCATGGTCGCCCACTCGCGCGGCGAGGTCTTCGACGGGCTCGACGGTCCCGACGGCCGCCCGGCCGCCGAGGCCGACCGGTCCGGCGGCGCGGTCTTCCGGCTTCATCGCGGCCTTCCCGCGATCGGCCCCGGGTCATGGCGGCTCGGGCTCTCCTCGCTCGCGCGGCCGATGAAGCACACCCCGCTCGGCATGACCGTCGGGTGGCTCCCGCGCGGCGTCGTGTCCACCGACTCGATCAAGGAGATCGTCCACCGGGCCGTGCCGGACGACTGGGTCGACCACCCCGGCTTCTGGGCCGTCGCCTGCGACTACTCCACCGGGCGCCGGGTGCCCTTCGGGCGCGAGGGCGCCCCTGACGCCCACATCGCCGACGCCGTGGCCGCGTCCTGCGCCATCCCGGCGTTCTACCGCCCGGTCCGCATCGGCAGACGCGACTACGTCGACGGCGGGGTGCGCTCTCCGTCCAACCTCGATCTCCTCGCCGGGTCGGGACTGGACCTCGTGATCTGTCTCAACCCCACCTCCACGCGCGAGCCGGGGTCGGGGTCGGGCGTGCTCGACCGGGTCGCCCACGCGACGCGCCAGGCCGCGGGCCGGCGCCTCGGGTACGAGGCCAAGCGCGTTCGCGCAGGCGGCACCGACGTCGTGCTGATCCAGCCGACCGCCGACGACCTGGCGGTGATGGGGCGCAACCTCATGAGCGGGACGCGGCGCAACGAGGTGATCCACACGGCCACGCGCACGGTTGCGGAGCAACTTCGCGCGCTCGACTGCCGGCGCCTCCTGCGCGGCCTGCCGGCCGGCGAGCCGAACAAGATCGGGCGGCCCGACGGTCCCCCGGAGAGCTGGCCCGAGATGGTTCCGGGCGGCGGCCGCCGCGTCGCCTGACTTCGCCTGCGAGACTTCATCGTGAATGGCGGAGGGATCGAGAGGTAAGCGCTCGCAGGGGGCGGGCGGTGCCCGCGGTCGTGGCTCTTCGGCGGGCGCGTCGCGCAACGGCAGCGGTGCCGGCGCGCGCGGCTCGGCCAACGGCTCGAGCGTGGGAGACATCACGGCTCTGATCGCCCGCGCGGTGGGCGCGGTCGCGAGCCAGGCGCAGCTGCGGGTGCCGAGGGCGGACCTCGACGAACGCGATCCCGACTACATCCGCGAGTCCCTGCCGCGGCTGTGGCTGCTGGCGAGCCTGTGGTTCCGCGGCGAGGTGCGCGGGCTCGAGCGGATCCCGCCGGAAGGCCCGGTGCTGCTGGTGGGGAACCATTCCGGCGGCAATCTCACACCGGACACGAGCGTCTTTACGCTCGCGTTCAACACGTACTTCGGCGTCGAGCGGCGCTTCTACCAGCTCGCCCACAACCTCGTGCTGTCGATGCCGGGGCTTGGCTTCCTGCGCAAGTACGGCACCGTGGCCGCGTCGCCTCAGAACGCCAACGCCGCGCTCGACTCGGGGGCCGCGCTGCTCGTGTACCCGGGCGGGGACTACGAGGTGCACCGTCCGACCCGAGAGTCCGCGAAGGTCGACTTCGGCGGGCGCAAGGGCTTCATCCGCCTGGCTCTCGACAAGGACGTCCCGATCGTCCCGGTCGTCTCGGTCGGGGGCCAGGAGACGGCGCTCTTCCTCAGCCGCGGCGAGTGGCTCGCCAAGCTGCTGCGCCTCGACCGCATGTTCCGCCTCAAGGTGCTGCCGATCTCCCTGGCGCTGCCGTGGGGCCTGAACGTCGGCGACATGCTCGGCCACATCCCCGCGCCGGCGAAGATCACGATCCAGGTCCTGCAGCCGATCCACCTGCGCGAGCGCTACGGGCAGAAGCCGGACCTCGACGAGGTCGTACGCGGACATCCTGGGCGCCATGCAGGACACGCTCACCGCACTTCAGTCCGAGCGGTCGCTGCCGGTGGTGGGCTGACCGGTGAGGCTCGAGGAGCAGGTCGTGATCGACGCGTCCTGCGAGGAGGTGTGGGAGCTGCTCCGCGACCCGGGGGACATCCCGCGCTTCGTGCCCGCGATCACCAAGTTCGCCCGCCAGGACGCCGACGACGAGGAGCCGGGCCTGGGCGCGCGCTATGCGATGCTCATGCGGGTGGGCTCGGCCGAGGTAGGCGGGCTGATCGAGATCGTGGAGTACGACCTGGAGCGCGACATCGCGTGGACGAGCATCACCGGCATCGACCAGCGTGGCCGCTGGCGGCTACGCAGCGCGGGAGACGGGCGCACGCGCGTGTCACTGAGGTTGAGCTACGGATCGCCCGGGGGGTTGACGGGGACGCTCACGGACACGCTGTCCGCACCGCAGGTGCGCGGTCATCTCAGGACTGGTCTCAGGAATCTGAAGGCGCAAATCGAAGGGGAGGCGGTAGTGGCAGAGCAGGGCAAGGGATTGGTGGGCAAGGTGGCTCACGAGCTCGGATCGGTGAAGATCCTCCGGGACGCGGGGATCGTTCGGCCGGTCCGGCCGGACAAGCTCGCCCGGGCGGCGCGCACGCTGATGAAGTGGGGGCGCGGCCCGGCCGCCGGCTTCATCTCGGGAGCGGTGATCTCGCCCGACGAGCCCGCGATCGTGGACGACCTCGGCACGCTCACCTTCGCCGAGATCGACCGCCGCACGAACGCCCTCGCCCACGGCTTCTCCGACCAGGGCGTCAAGGAGGGCGACGGCGTGGCCATCATGTGCCGCAACCACCGCGGTTTCGTGGAGGCCACGGTGGCCGCGGCCAAGCTCGGCGCGCACGCGCTCTACCTGAACACGGCGTTCGCCGCTCCGCAGCTGGCCGAGGTGGTGAAGCGCGAGAAGCCCGTAGCGATCGTCTTCGACGAGGAGTTCACCGACCTGCTCGAGGATGCCGCCACGCGCCGCAAGCGATTCATCGCCTGGCACGAATCGGATCACCTCGACGACCCAACCATTGGTGAGCTGATCGAGGGATCGCCGACCGAGCGGCCGGTGCCTCCGGAGGAGACCGGAAGGGCGATCATCCTCACCTCCGGAACGACCGGCACGCCCAAGGGCGCGAACCGGGCGTCGCCGGACTCGCTCGACCCGGCGGTGTCGTTCCTCTCGAAGATCCCGCTGCGCCGCGGCCAGGTGTCGCACATCGCCGCCCCGCTGTTCCACTCGTGGGGCTTCGCCCACTTCACGATGGGGATGCTGCTCGGCACGACGCTCGTGCTCACGCGCAAGTTCGACCCTGAGGAACTGCCTCGCGCAGATCGAGCGCTCGCGGGCCGAGGCGCTGGTCGTGGTGCCCGTGATGATGCAGCGGATCCTCGAGCTCCCGGAGGAGACGAGGAAGCGCTACGACACCTCGTCGCTGAAGGTGGTGGCGGCCAGCGGCTCGGCGCTGCCCGGCGACCTCGCGACGAAGTGGATGGACGAGTTCGGGGACACCCTCTACAACCTCTACGGCTCGACCGAGGTTGCCTGGGCGACGATCGCGACGCCCGAGGACATGCGCGCCGCTCCGGGGACCGCGGGGAAGGCCCCGCGCGGAACCGTGGTGAAGCTGTACGACGAGCGCGGCATCGAGGTGCCGGGCGGGGAGACCGGCCGCATCTTCGTCGGCAACGAGATGCTGTTCGAGGGCTACACGGGCGGTGGATCCAAGGACGAGATCGACGGCCTGATGGCCACCGGCGACGTTGGCCGCATGGACGACGCCGGCCGCCTGTTCGTGGAGGGACGCGACGACGAGATGATCGTGTCGGGCGGCGAGAACCTGTTCCCGGCGGAGGTCGAGGACCTGCTCTCGAAGCACGAGGGCGTGGCCGAGGCGGCGGCGATAGGGGTCGACGACGAGAAGTTCGGCCAGCGGCTGCGGGCGTTCGTGGTGCCCACGGACTCGAAGAAGCCCTCGGAGGAGGACCTCAAGGCCTACGTGAAGCAGAACCTCGCGAACTTCAAGGTTCCGCGGGAGATCTGGTTCTTGGATGAGCTGCCAAGAAATGCCACGGGGAAGGTGCTGAAAAGGGAGCTCAAGGAGATCGAGGAAGCTCCAAAGGGATAGGCCGTCCCTCGGGCTCCAGTTGCTAGTTGCTGGTTGCTAGTTCTGAGGGCGCTATTTGCCAGCGCTCTCCGACTGCCTCGAGGTCGGGCGTCAGCTGCCAGCGGTCGGGTTTGCTCCTCGCCGTCGTGATCGGGGGTGGCGCCCTTCAGGGTCATGCAGCCCGTGTTGTCGCCGATCGTCCTGATCTGCTCGACCTCCTCGGCGCTCAGTACGACCTCGCGCGGGGTGGCGGCCAGGTCGGCCCGCTTGTCCTCCACTGGCACGGCATCCGGACCGGCCTCCTGGATCAGGGTGGGTGCGCAGCATTCGACGGCCTCGTGGGCGAGGTTCCATTGGCACGCGAGCTGGAGCAGCGACAGGCCGTGGCGCTCAGCGATCTCGCGCATGTGCTCTATCCGGCCCAGCCCGGTTTCGACCAGCCCTCGGGGCGGAAGCCGCGGTGGTCGCCCTTGGCGAACTCGTGGCCCGCCGGCAGGTCGCCGTGGAAGAGGCCGCCGTAGTCGACCACGCGGGTGATCACCTTGACGTCGCTGCCGGCGGCCGCCGGTAGGGCGAGCTCTCCGGGCCAGGGCTCGAGTGGGTTCAGGATCAGCATGGCCCAGTCGATCGCGTCGCCGAAGCGCTCCAGGCAGTCGATCAGGTCGAGGGTGAAGCCGTTGGCCGGGCCGGGCGCCACGCCGATCGCTCCGGCAAGGCCCTCGTTCCGCAGCGCCGCCATGGCGGTCCACACGGCCTCGTTCGTGTAGCCGATGCGATCCGGGTTGTGGAGCAGAAGGAGGTCGAACGCGTCGAGGCCGCACCGCTCGAGGCTGCGCTCGGCCGCCATCCGCAGGTAGTCCGCGTAGCCGTCCGCCCCCCGCAGCGACGGGTCGGTGAAACGCGGGAAGCCGCGGGGGCCGTCCCGCTCCCCCTCGTAGAAGTCGTGCCCCACCGCGCCCACCGCGCAGAAGCTGTCCCGCCGTACGCCGGAGAGGGCCCGGCCGAGCAGCCGGTCCGCCTCGCCCTGGCCGTAGGTGTCGGCGGTGAGCACGGTGTCGATCCCGCCTCCGGGTCTCAGCAGCGCCTCCAGCCGCTCCTCGGAGAGCTCCTCGCCGAAGTGCATGAAGCGCCCGCCGCTCCAGGTGCCCACAGCCACGTGTCCGGGGTCGCGCATCCCGTGAATGCTAGGCGGGCTACAGCCCCTCGCGGGTCTCGCGCAGGCGCTTCGCGAGCGTCGGGCCAGATGGGCGCGAGGTCGCGCTCGGCTCCGCGCAGGTACTCCGTCCATGCTCTCGTCGTCCGCCGCGCCGCTCGCCGGAACGAGCGTGTCCCCGTCGGCGTCCGAGGCGTCGATCTCCTTCTCGATCGCGTCCACCACTCCGGCGGCCGGCCCCACCAGGGCTCGCCGTGGATCGGTCAGCGCGAAGCGCAGGAACGCCCGGGTGCCCCTGCGGTCGAGGTCCGTCGGCACGCCGTCCGCGTCGACCTCCACGAGGCTCGGTACCACCTGCTGCAGCCGCCGAGCGCGGCCAGGCCGAACTCGTCGAGCCCGTTCTTGCTCTCGAAGTAGCCGCTCGGACACGATCTTCTGCACCTCCGCGCGCAGGCGCCGCGCGTCGGCCTTCGAGGTCCGCAGCGTCTCCTCGGTGTCGATCGCGTCGTCCAGGTGCTCGCGCGCGTCCGCGAGTGCCAGGGCCTCCTTGCGCGACACCTCGTCCGGGGCCCCGCATCCCCCGGCGGCGATGGCGAGCACGGCCGCCGCCGCGGCCACGTGGGCCGACGGTCTGCGCACTACGAGGCGTGGCCCGCGGTGCGCCTGGCGAGCTCGATCAGGAACCGCACCCCGAAGCCCGAGGCCCCCTTGCCCACATACGGGCGTCCGAGCCCCCAGGCGGTGCCCGCGATGTCCACGTGCACCCAGGGCACCTCGCCCACGAACGCCTTGAGGAACTCGGCCGCGGTGATCGAGGACGCCTTGCGCACCTCGGGAGCGTTGTCGAGGTCGGCGTAGGTGCCCTTGATCAGGTCGGCGTACTCGGGGTGCAGCGGCAGGCGCCAGCCGATCTCGCCGGTGGCGTCGCAGGCGGCGTCCACCTCGGCGAACCAGTCGTCGTCGTTTGAGAAGAGGCCCGAGTGCGTCGAGCCCAGCGCCACGATGATCGCCCCGGTGAGCGTGGCGAGGTCCACGATCCGCTCGGCGCCGTCCTCGATCGCGTAGCAGAGGGCGTCGGCGAGGATCAGCCGGCCCTCGGCGTCCGTGTTGTTGATCTCGATCGTCTTCCCGTTCATCGCGGTCACGATGTCCCCGGGCTTGACGGAGCGGCCGCTCGGCATGTTCTCGGTGGCCGGGACCACGGCGGTGATCTTCACCGGCAGCCCCAGCGCGGCGATCGCGTCCATCGACTCGATCACCGCCGCGCCGCCCGACATGTCGAACTTCATCTCGCTCATCTTGCCGCTGGGCTTGATCGAGATTCCGCCCGTGTCGAAGGTCACGGCCTTGCCCACGTAGCCGAGGTGGGGGCCGTTGCCGCCGCCCTCGTAGCGGAGCACGATCAGCTGCGGCTCCGCATACGTGCCCTGGGCCACTGCGGTGAACGCGCCCATGCCCCGGGCGGTGATGGCCTCGCGGTCGAGCACCTCCAGCTCGAGCGCGTCGTGCTGGGCGGCGATCTCCTCGGCGCGCCCCGTCAGGAACAGCGGGTTGGCCACGTTCGACGGGAGGTTCTGGAGGTCGCGGGCGGCGTTCTGCGCGGTCGCGACCACGCCCGCGCGGGAGACCTCGTCCTCGTCGACGTCGCCCGCGATCTCGAGCGACTCGATCCGCGCCGGCCCGTCCTCGTCCTCGTCGTCCTTCTTCGACTTGAACCGGTCGAACTCGTACAGGGTGAGCAGCGTGCCCTCGACCACCGGCCCGGCCATGCCGTCCGGGGCGGCCCAGGAGAGGGACACCGCGCCCAGCTCCTTGGCCCGGCCGGCGACGGCCGCAGCGGCCACGCGCGCCTTCTCGCCGTCCAGCTCGGCGCGATCGCCCATGCCCGCGATCAGCACCCGACGCTGGCCCCCGCCGGGTGCATCCTCATGCGCCACCGCCACCTTCTTGAGGCCGGGCTTGGCCTCGCCGAGATCGACCAGCGCCTGCAGGTGCTCCTCCTCCAGCGAGTCCCCCTCGAACAGGGGCACGACGCGGGTGTCGGCGGAGGTCTCGTTCGGTGCGCCACTCCGGGCGGTGACTGTGATCTGTGGCATGGCGGCGGAGATTAGCCCGTGTGGGCATCCAGCCCACACTCCTGAGAACCATGGCGCCATCCTGGCGCCGTGAACGGTCCGCTTCGCGGACCTCCTGCTCTGACCTTTCGCGCCCCTCGTCAAAGGAGCTGTCGCAGACCCATGCCAAAGACCGTGATCCTCGGCACCGCCCGCACCCCGTTCGGGAAGATGGGCGGCGCCCTCGCCTCGCTCGACGCCACCGATCTCGGCGGGCACGCCATCGAGCACGCACTCGAGCGCGCCGAAGTGGCGCCCGACCAGGTGCAGCACGTCGTCTTCGGCCAGGTGCTCCAGGCGGGTCAGGGGCAGGTGCCCTCGCGACAGGCCCAGATCAAGGGCGGCATCCCCAAGGAGGTCTCCTCGGAGACCGTGAACAAGGTCTGCGCCTCCGGCATCCGCTCGGCCGGCATGGTCGACCAGTCGGTCCGCGCGGGGGACCTCGAGGTGGCGGTGGCCGGCGGGATGGAGTCGATGTCGGGCGCCCCGTATCTCCTGACGAAGGCGCGCTTCGGTTATCGGATGGGGGACGCCAAGACGCTCGACGCGATGGTGCACGACGGCCTGACGAACCCCTTCACCGGCAAGCAGATGTTCGTCGAGGCCACCGAGGTCGGCGAGGAGCTCGAGATCACCCGGCCCGACCTCGACAGGTTCGCTCTGCGCAGCCACGAGCTGGCGGTCCAGGCGACCGACGACGGCAAGCTGCCGGAGGAGATCGCCCCCGTGACGATCAAGTCGAGGAAGGGCGAGACGGTCGTGGAGGTCGACGAGGCGCCGCGGCGCGAGAGCTCGCTCGAGTCGCTCGCCAAGCTCCCCGGCCTGACGGGGCCGGACGGGTCGCACACGGCCGGGAACTCGCCGGGCGTGAACGACGGCGCCGGCGCGGTGGTGCTCGCGAGCGACGAGTGGGCGAAGGCGAACGGCAAGCCCGCGCTGGCCACGATCGTCGGCCAGGCCGCCGTGGCGGACGACTTCCCGTACCTCGCGAGGACGCCCGCCAACGCCACGAAGGCGGTGCTCGAGAAGGCCGGCCTGAAGGTGGAGGACATCGACCTGTTCGAGATCAACGAGGCCTTCGCCTCGGTCGCGATCAACTCCATGAGGATGCTCGGCATCGACGAGTCGAACGTGAACGTGAACGGCGGCGCGATCGCCCTCGGGCATCCGATCGGCGCCTCGGGCGCCCGCATCCTCGGCAGCCTCGTGCACGAGCTGCAGGCGCCGCGGCGGCGGCCTCGGCGTCGCGGCCATCTGCTCCGGCGGCGGCCAGGGCGACGCCATGATCGTCGAGGTGAACGGGGGCTGAGCGGCCCCGGCGCGACGGACGGCGGCCCGGGTGCCGCCTTCTTCGACCTCGACAAGACGCTGATCGAGGGCTCGAGCGGCGTGCACTTCGCGCGCGCCGCGTACCGCTCCGGCATGATCGGGCGGCGCGAGCTGATCGGCGACCTGTGGGCGAACGTCAAGTTCCGCCTGGAGGGCTCGACCGATGCCGGCAGCGAGGAGATCCGCGACCGCATCCTGAAGGCGATCAGCGGCGTGGAGGTGAAGGAGCTCCAGCGGCTCGGGCCGGACGTGCTCGCGGGCGTGCTCCCGCGGATCTACCCGGAGGTGCTTCGCACCGCCTACGACCACCAGGACGCCGGCCGCCCGGCCTTCATCGTCACGGCCGCCTCGCACGAGATGGCCGAGCTGATGGCGCATGTGCTGGTGCTCGACGGCGGGATCGGCACCCGCTCGGAGATCGAGGACGGGATCTACACCGGACGCCCCGACGGTCCCTTCACCTATCGCTCGGGCAAGGCGGAGGCGATCGCCCGGGTGGCGAGGGAGCGAGGGATCGACCTGGCGGCCTCCTACGCCTACTCGGACAGCGAGTCGGACCTGCCGATGCTCGAGCTGGTCGGCCACCCGGTGGCCGTGAACCCCGACGCCGAGCTGGCGCGGATCGCCCGCGAGCGCGGCTGGCGGGTGATGCACTTCGACAAGCTCGGACGGCGGCTGAAGATCGGCGCAACGCTCGCCGCGGTCGGGCTGGTGGGCAGCGGCGGGGGCTATCTGGCCGCCCGGCTGCGCCCCCGCAGGCGGATGCGGTTGCCGCTGCGCTGATCGGGGCATCCCCAAGGCATGGAAGAGAAAGACCCACAGCAGGACGAGCAGCAGGCGGCCCAGGCCGACGAGGGGCAGGACCAGGAGCCCAAGCAGGCGCAGGAGGACTCCTCCTCGACCTGGGACACCGACGAGCACTCGGACGCGCCGGGCCCATTCGGCACCGGCGACGAATGATCCAGCCGGGGGCTCCCGCCCCCGGACCCCCGGCGCCGCTTGCCCTACGTCCGCGGCTACCGTTTCGACCGGGTGACGTACCCTTGACTCCGTGGCCACCCCACCCCGGGAGCTGACCGAGAAGGACCGCTGGTTCGCCGAGCGCTACGCCGCCGTGCCGGAGCGCGACGCGCTCTTCGAGACCATCTCCGGCGAGCCGGTGGCTCCGCTCTACACCGAGGAGGACCTGCCGCCGGACCTCGACGCCTCGGTGGGCCTGCCGGGCGAGTATCCGTACACGCGCGGCGTCTATCCGTCGATGTACCGCGGGCGCCTGTGGACGCTGCGCCAGTTCGCCGGCTTCGGCACCGCGGAGGAGACCAACGAGCGCTTCCGCTACCTGCTCGACCACGGGCAGGGGGGTCTGTCCACGGCGTTCGACATGCCGAGCCTGATGGGCCACGACTCGGACCACCCGCGCTCTGAGGGCGAGGTCGGCCGCGAGGGCGTGGCGATGGACACCCTCGACGACATGGAGACGCTCTTCGCCGGGATCGACATGGGCGAGGTCTCCACCTCGATGACGATCAACGCCCCGGCCTCGATCATGCTCGCCTTCTACGTGGTCGCCGCGGAGCAGAAGGGCGTGCCGCCGGAGCGGTTGGCGGGCACGATCCAGACGGACATCCTCAAGGAGTACATCGCCCAGAAGGAGTGGTGCTTCCCGATCGACCCGGCCATGCGGCTGGTCACCGACATGATCGAGTTCTGCTCGCACCGGATGCCGCGCTGGCACCCGATCTCGATCTCGGGCTACCACATCCGCGAGGCCGGATCGACGGCCCAGCAGGAGCTCGCCTTCACGCTGAAGGACGGGTTCACCTACGTGGAGCAGGCGATCGAGCGCGGGCTCGACGTCGACGACTTCGCCCCGCGGCTGAGCTTCTTCTTCAACGCCCACATCGACTTCTTCGAGGAGATCGCCAAGTACCGGGCGGCCAGGCGCATCTGGGCCCGTGAGCTGAAGGAGACCTACGGCGCGAAGGACGAGCGGTCGCTCCTGATGCGCTGCCACGCCCAGACCGCCGGCGTGTCGCTGACCGCCCAGCAGCCGCTCAACAACATCACCCGTACCGCCATCGAGGCGCTGGCGGCGGTGCTCGGCGGCACGCAGTCGCTGCACACCAACTCCTTCGACGAGGCGCTGGCGCTTCCGACCGAGGGCGCCGTGCGCGTTGCGCTGCGCACGCAGCAGGTGATCGCCGAGGAGACGGGCGTTACGAGCACGATCGACCCGCTCGGCGGCTCCTACTTCGTCGAGTCGCTGACCGATCGGATGGAGGAGGCCGCATACGGCTACTTCGCCAAGATCGACGAGCTCGGGGGCATGGTCGAGGCGGTCAAGCAGAACTACCCGCAGCGCGAGATCGCGGACGCGTCGTTCCGCTACCAGCAGGAGGTGGACTCGGGGCAGCGGATCGTCGTCGGCGTGAACGGCTACACCGAGGGGGACGGGGAGCCGCTCGAGATCCTGCGGATCGACGCCGCGCTCGAGCGCAAGCAGATCGGACGCGTGGAGGCCGTGCGGGCCCGGCGCGACTCCGAGGCCGTCGAGCGGGCTCTGTCGGCCCTGCGCGAGGCCGCCGCGAGCGACGCCAACCTGATGGAGCCGCTGCTCGATTGCGCGCGCGCCCATGCAAGCGAGGGCGAGATCGTAGAGTCTCTGCAGCGCGTGTTCGGCAGCTACACGGAGACCCCCGTCTTCTAGTGCGAGCCATTCGCGGACTGGCCCTGCTCTACGCCCTCGGCGTGGTGCTCGCCAGCCCGGTCACGCTTCACGCCGAGGATCCGCAGCCGCCGCCGGAGCCGGCGGCCACCACGCCGGAGCCGGCACCCGACCCCGCCACGGAGAGCGCGCCGCCCGCGGCCGAGCCCGCACCGGCTCCTGCGCCGCCCCCGCAGGCGCCCGCTCCCGCGGCACCCGCCCCGGCTGCGCCGGCCGCCGCCGCTCCAGCCCCGGCCACCGAGCCGGCGGCCAAGCCGGCCGCGAAGGCCCCCGCCCCGCGGGCGGTCAGCGCGGCCTCGGCTTCGGTCACGGCCCGCGACTTCAGCTTCTCTCCCGCGACGGTCAGCGTGAACGTGGGCGACAGCGTCACGTGGACGAGCACCGGCGACGAGCCTCACAACGCCGTGGGCAACGGCATCTCCACCCCCCTGCTCGACAGGGGCGAGAGCGCATCGGAGAGCTTCTCGCAGGCGGGATCGTTCTCCTACGTGTGCACCGTGCACCCGCAGATGACGGGAACGGTGAAGGTCGTGGCCTCTCAGTCGGACGGCGGCGGCTCGTCGGGCACGGGCTCCGGGTCCGCCGGCGGCGCGCAGGGTTCGGGCACCGACACGCAGCAGCAGACGCAGGCCACCGGGCCCCGGCTTCCCTCGAGCGGTCTCGACGCCTGGCTGCTCGCCGGGATCGGGATCGTCCTCCTCGCGGCCGGCATCGCCGTCCGCGACCGGCTCGCGACGCGGTGAGGGCAGGGTCCGCCGCCTGTCTGGCGGGTCTGCTCCTCGCGGCTGGGCTGGGGGCTCCGGCCACGGCGTCCGCCGGCAAGCCGCGCTGCAACAAGACGGTGAACGTCAGGACCGGCGACGACCCGGCCGGCAACCTCTTCTTCAGCAAGTCCAGGGTCACGATCCGGGAGGGGTCGTGCGTGCGCTGGATCTGGACGGGCACGCTCGACCACCAGGTCGAGGGCAGGGGCGTGCGGTCCAAGCTGCGCACGGCGCCGTACCGCTACAAGAAGCGCTACGCGAAAGCGCGACGCGCGGCGTTCCGGCTCATCTGCACGCAGCATCCGATCTCCATGCGGATGCGCGTCAAGGTCCTGCCGAAGCGCCCGTAGGCGCCGCGCCCAGGTGGGCCGGCGATCCGCCCGCCACCGTGCGCGGGTTCCCCACCTCGACAGCCGGCGAGGCCTCGACTCCCCCGTCCGAGCGGCGCCAGACGGCGCGGTAGCGCTCGGTCCCGCGGAACAGCATTCGCCTGGCGTAGTAGCCCTGGCCGTCGGTGGGGAAGTCCCCGCAGCCCTCCTCGCCCTTCACCGCGATCCCGGGCAGCGATGCCTCGGTCACCCAGCGCTCCCCCGGAGTCAGCCGCTGCAACTCGACCCGCTGCTGGCCCTGGCCGGGGCGCACCTGCCCGAAGGCGACCACCTCGCGATTTCCCCGCTCGTCCTCGATCGCCTCCGCGTGGAAGGGCAGCCGGAAGCCCTGGACCACGTCGCGCTTCGGAACCCCGTTGTGGTGGTAGAGGCCGGTCTGGAAGTCGCGCCACCGGGCGGCGGGGGACGCGAGCCGCGAGGGGATCGGGCCGAGGTCCTCGAGGAGGAACTGGGGAAAGGTGCGCACGTCGGGGCGCCGCCAGGCGAGGAACGTGGCGTGCCCGAGGTAGCGCGCGTGCATCTCCGGCGGGACGCCCTGGGGGTCGGGTGGGCTCGTCTCGTAGCCGTACTCGGTGAGGTAGAGCGGGAGCGGCCGCTCGATCCGCCCGCGCCTGTGCAGCTCTGAGAGCAGGGCACTGAGCTTGTCGAGCTCGCCGATCTGGACGCGGTCGCTGCGGGCGTCGGCCGCGCCCGGCGCGGTCTTCAGGGAGTAGGGATGGTGTGCGAACCCGTCGGCGCGCAGCGGCCGGAAGCCCCGGCACGCGCTGCGGCGCAGTCGCCGGAAGCGGCTGTCCACGCAGGCGAGCTCGCGCGTGAAGCGCAGGGGAGCGATGCCGCGCCGGGGGCCCTTGGCCCCGGTCGCCGAACGAGGCGAGGCCGCCGATCAGCACGCGGTTCTCGCCGCTCACCGTCTTCAGCTGGTGGTAGGCGGCCTCGTGCATCCGCCTGTAGATGTGGGGCGCGGCCGGCGCGCCGGCGCCGGCCGCACGCGTTCCCACTGGGGGCGCAGGAAGGCGCGGTGGTTGGGCTCGTTCCAGGTGGTCCAGAGCCGCACCTGGGGCACCGGGCCCTCGCGCTCGTCGCGGAACTTCCCGCTGTAGCGCTCGGCCACCGCCCGGGCGAAGCGGCCGAACTCGCGCGCGGAGGGGCGCCAGGCATGGCGCGCCCGGCTCTGCCGGCTCCCGCGCTTCACCGCCCAGCGCGGCGCGAAGAACGCGAGGTCGACCATCACGTCCATCCCGGCCGCGTGGGACTCACGCACCGCGCGGTCGAGCCGCAGCAGCGGCTCCCGCCGGTACTGGCGCGAGTCGGTTGCGTCGAACCGCGGCTTGCGGCGCGACTCGGGATCGGGCGCCAGCGCCGACCAGCTGGCCGTCAGCCGCACGCGGTCCACGCCCAGGCCGCCATCCTGCGCGCCGTTCGACGGACCTCGGCGGGCGAGCGGTGCGAGCATCTGCGCGTCGTCCTGCATCACGGTCTCGAGCCGGTGGGGGCCCTTGGGCGCGTCGGATCCGCCCAGCGCAACCGCGAGCGTGACCGCCAGACAGCACGCAAACGGGTTCATCCCTGCACGCGTCTCCCGCCGGCGATGGTCGCATAAACTGCACTCGCCACGTGCCGGCAGACACCGAGACACCCACGGAGCCGCCCGCCGCCGGCCGGAAGATCCGCGTGGTGGTGGCCAAGCCCGGCCTCGACGGCCACGATCGCGGCGCCAAGATCATCGCCCGCGCGCTGCGCGACGCCGGCATGGAGGTGATCTACACGGGCCTCCACCAGACGCCGGAGCAGATCGTCGAGACGGTGCTCCAGGAGGACGCGCACGCCGTCGGGCCTGTCGATCCTCTCCGGCGCCCACATGACCCTCGTGCCGCGGATCGCGAAGCTGCTTCAGGAGCAGGGGGCCGAGCGACGTGGTGCTGACCGTGGGCGGCACGATCCCCCAGGACGACATCCCGGAGCTCAAGGAGCTCGGCGTCGCCGAGATCTTCACCCCGGGC
Organism: uncultured Thermoleophilaceae bacterium; assembly: GCA_963722705.1. Classification (GTDB taxonomy): domain Bacteria; phylum Actinomycetota; class Thermoleophilia; order Solirubrobacterales; family Thermoleophilaceae; genus JAAYBF01. The sequence continues at coordinate 217,383 of CAVRNY010000003.1, forward strand.
TCGAGCGTCCAGGAGATCATCGACTTCATCGAGAAGTCGGTGGCGTAGCCGCCGCTCAGCGCGCCGAGGAGATCTCCGCCAGCAGCTCGCGCAGGTCGGCGATGCGCTCCTCGCCGAACCGGTCCGCCAGCTCGGCCTCGACCGCGGCGAAGGCCTCCAGCGCGGCCGCCGTCGACTCCTGGCCCTTCTCGGTGAGCCGCACGATCTTGGCGCGGCCGTCGGAGGGGTCGGGCGTGCGCTCCACGTAGCCGAGCGCCTCCAGGTCGGTGATCACCTCGCCCACAGCCTGCTTGGTCATGCGCGCGCCCTCGGCGAGGTCCGTGAGACGGGACCCTTCGTCGGGGTCGATGAAGCGAAAGACGCAGCCGTGCGCCGGCCGGATGTCCCCATGGCCCGCGGCCACGAGGTGCTCGCGCATCATTGCGATCACGATGTCCTTCGAGTCGCCCAGCAGGCTGCCGAGATGGGAACGTGTTTGGATGGGAGCGCGCATATCGTAAGGTGACTTGATAAGGTAGCCTGAGCGTCAAGCTTCCTTACAAGTTTAGCCCGACCGCCGGAGGACGAGAACCGTGGAACGCAAGTGGTGGACCCTGATAGCCGTGAACGTGGCCACGTTCATGCTGCTGCTCGACATCACGGTGGTGAACACGGCCCTGCCCGCCATCCAGGAGGACCTGCAGGCCTCCTTCACCGACCTCCAGTGGGTGATCGACGCCTACACGCTGGCGCTCGCGGCGCTCGTGCTCACGGCCGGATCGCTCGCCGACCGCCTGGGCCGCAGGGCGATATTCGCGGGTGGCCTGGCCATCTTCACGGTCGCCTCGGCGCTCTGCGCCGTGGCGCCCGATGCGACCTTCCTGAACCTGGCCCGGGCGTTCCAGGGCGTGGGCGGCGCGGCGATGTTCGCCGTCTCCCTCGCGCTGCTCGCCCAGGAGTTCACGAGCGGCAAGGAGCGCGGCACGGCCCTCGGGCTCTACGGGGCGACGATCGGCGGCGCCGTGGCGATCGGCCCGCTCGTGGGCGGGGCGCTCACCGACTCGCTCGGCTGGGAGTCGGTCTTCTACCTCAACGTGCCGGTGGGCCTTGCGGCCGTGCTGATCACGTTCGCGAAGGTCCGCGAGTCGCGCGACCCGAACGCCGCCGGTGTCGACTGGCCCGGCGTCACCACCTTCAGCATCTCTCTCCTCCTGCTCGTGCTCGCGCTGCTGCGGGGCAACGAGGAGGGGTGGGGAAGCACCTTCATCGTGGGCCTCCTCGCCGGCGCCGCGGTCCTGATGGGCGCGTTCATCGCGATCCAGACGCGGGTGAAGGACCCGATGCTGCCGCTGCGGCTGTTCCGGATCCGCTCGTTCACCGGTGCGCAGCTGGCCGCGTTCGCGATCTCGGGATCGCAGTTCGCGCTGTTCCTCTACATCACCCTCTACATGCAGAACATCCTGGGCCTCTCGCCGTTCGAGGCGGGCGTGCGCTACCTGCCGATCACGATCGCCTCGTTCATCGTGGCGCCGATCGCGGGCGCGCTGATCGCGAAGGTGCAGGCGCGCGTGCTGATCAGCGCGGGCCTGTTGATGGCCGGTCTCGGCCTCGTGCTCATGTCGGGCGTGAGCCAGGGATCGGAGTGGACGACCCTCCTCGGCGGCTTCCTCGTGGGCGGCGCGGGCATCGGCCTGATCAACCCGGTCGTCGCCGACGTGGCGCTCGGCACGGTGCCCGACGAGCAGAGCGGGATGGCCTCCGGCATCAACGACACCTTCCGCCAGGTGGGGATCGCCGTGGGCATTGCCGCATGGGGCGCGATCTTCCTCGCGCGCGGCGAGGGCAAGGTCGAGGAGCTGGCCGCCGGGACGCCGGCCGCGGCGGGCGATGCCCCCCGGCAGCTGATCGAGGCGACCTCGAGCGGCAACCTCGACCAGGCCCTCACGGCGGTCCCCGAGCCCGGTCGCGATGCGGTGGCAAACGCCGCCACCGAGGGCTTCCTGAGCGGCTTCAACGAGATCCTCCTCATGGGCGGCGGGCTAGCGTTCGCGGGAGCAATCGCGTCGTTCCTGCTGATCCGCCAGGCCGAGATTCGCACGCAGCCACAGGTGTTCGAGGCCGCTCCGGCATAGGCCTTCGGCCTTAGTCGTCAGTCCTCAGATGTCAGTCGTCAGGGGCTTGGTCCCGGCCTTGGTTCCTGACGACTGACGACTGACGACTGACAACCCCGGAGCCGCCGCGCAGCGGTGGCGACTGACTCGTCAGTCAATAAACAGGTTAGAATCCCCGCGGCGCGCGGGTAGTCACCGCGCCAGCGGGTTGCCGCCGCCGCCTTGGCCGGCGCCCCGGGACCGACCGAAGGAGAACCCTTGAAGATCTGTGTCCTCGTGAAAGAGGTGCCTGACGCCGCGGTCGAGAAGCGAATCGATCCCTCCAGCAAGCGGATCGACCGCAGCGGCGAGAAGAACCTGAACCCGTTCGACACCCACGCCATCGAGGCCGCCATGCAGGTGAAGGAGGGCGGCGCGGTGGACGTCGAGGAGGTCGTGGCCGTGACGATGGGCCCGGAGGGCGCGTTCCGCGCGCTGCACAAGGCCGTGTCGCTCGGCGCGGACCGCTCCGTCCATCTGACCGACGAGGCGCTGGCCGACTCGGACGTGTGCGCCACCGGCTACGCGCTGGCGAAGGTGCTCGAGTCCGAGAGCCCCGACCTGGTCCTGCTGGGCCAGCAGTCGGACGACGGCGAGTGCTACACGATCGGCGCCGTGGTGGCCGACCACCTGAAGATGCCGTCGCTCACCCAGGTGATCAAGATGGACGTGGAGGGCGGCAAGCTGCGCTGCGAGCGCCAGGCCGAGTACGGCTACGACACCGTCGAGGTCGAGCTGCCGGCCGTGATCTCCGTCGGAGACGCGATCAACGAGCCGCGCTACCCGTCGCTGAAGGCGATCATGGGCGCCAAGAAGAAGCAGCTCGACACCAAGTCGATCTCCGACGTGGGCATCGAGGCCGACAAGGTCGGCTCGGACGGCTCGCGCACCTCGGTGCTCGCCATCAACCCCCCGCCCGAGAAGGCGGCCGGCGAGATCATCGAGGACGAGGACACGAACGAGACGGTCGAGAAGATCGTCTCCTGGCTCGATGAAAGGAAGCTGCTCGCCTGATGGCAGGGATCCTCACATACGCACTGCACTACGAGGGCGAGTTCAACAAGAACTCGCTGGGCGCCGTCTCGGAGGGCGCGAGGCTGGCCAAGGAGATCGGCGGCGACGCCGCGGTCGTGGTGGTCGGAGGCGACGACCTGACCGACGACCTCTGCTCCTCGCTCGGCAAGTACGGAGCCACGAAGGTCTTCCGGGCGAAGGCGCCCGAGGGCCTCGGCGCCCCGGTCGTGGACGTGATGGCCAAGGTCATCGGCGACGAGGGCTACTCCTACGCGCTGTTCGGCGGCGGCCTGCTCGGCTTCGAGATCGGCGCCGGCCTCACCGCCCGCCTGAACGCCGGCGTGACCATGGAGGTCACGGCCGTGAAGGCCCAGGACGGCAAGCTCGTGGCCGAGCGCCCGATCCTCCAGGACTCGGCGATCGTCGACGTCGAGTACGTCGGGGAGCCGGGCATCATCATCGGCCGCCTGAACGCGTTCGACGCGAACGAGTCGGGCGACGGCTCGGCCGAGGTCGTGGACGTGGACGTCCAGCTCGAGGAGCACTCCACCAAGGCCACGATGGTCGAACGCGGCGAGCAGCGCGGCGCCGACGTGAACATCGAGGACGCCGACCTGCTCGTGGCCGGAGGCCGCGGGCTCGGCAAGCCGGAGGGCTTCGAGCTCTGCGAGGAGCTGGCGGGCGCCCTCGGCGGCGCCGTCGCGGCCACTCGCGCCGTCGTCGACGCCGGGTGGTACCCGTACGCCGCTCAGATCGGCCAGACCGGTAAGACGGTCGCGCCGAAGCTGTACCTCGCGGCCGGCATCTCCGGCGCGATCCAGCACAAGGTCGGGATGCAGAGCTCCGAGAACATCGTGGCGATCAACAAGGACCCGAACGCCCCGATCTTCGAGTTCTCCGACCTGGGCATCGTCGGCGACCTGAACAAGATCCTGCCGAAGCTGACCGAGGCAGTGAAGGCCAAGAAGGGCGGCTAGAAGCATGTCCGGCAGCAACGGCAAGGTCGTCCCCGCGGACTTTCCGCCGCCGGTCGACTCGCCCGCTGAGTTCATCAAGACCTCCCTCGACGACGAGGAAGAGCGGATCGACATCGGCGTGGCGATCGTCGGCGGCGGCACCGCCGGCCTCGCGTGCGCCAACCGCCTGCTGCAGCTGCTCGCCGAGGACCCGGCCCTGCTCGAGGAGCTGGGCGAGGTCCCGGTGGCCGTTATCGAGAAGGCCAAGACCTGCGGGGGCCACAACCTGTCGGGCGCGGTCATGCGCCCGGGGCCGCTGCAGGAGCTGTTCCCCGACCTGAGCCGCGAGGACTGGCGCAAGGAGGGCTTCGCGTTCGGCGAGGTCGAGAAGGAGGCGATCTACCTCCTTCCGAACGGGAAGACGAAGATCCGGATCCCGCCGCCCCCGCCGCAGAAGAACCACGGCAACGAGGTGGTCTCGGTGGCGGCGATGTGCCGCTACATGCAGCAGCAGGCCGAGGACGCCGGCGCCTACCTGCTCACCGAGACCTCCGCCACGCAGCTGGTCGTCGAGGACGGCCAGGTGAAGGGCGTCCGCTCGGGCGACAAGGGCCGCGGCAAGGACGGCGAGCCGATGGGCAACTTCGAGCCCGGCACCGACATCGGCGCGAAGGCGACCGTGCTGGCCGAGGGCTGCTGGGGCCATCTCACCGGCGCCGCCATCCGCGAGTTCGACCTCGGCAAGGACCGCGAGCCGCAGGTGTGGGAGCTCGGCGTGAAGGAGGTCTGGAAGGTCCCGAAGCCGCTCGACCGCGTGATCCACACGCTCGCCGGCTGGCCGCTGAAGATCTCGGCCAAGTACGGCCAGATCGGCGGCTCCTGGATCTACCCGATGAAGGACGAGAAGACCGGCGACGATCTCGTGTCGATCGGGTTCGTGATCGACCTCGACTACGCCGACGCCACGACCTCGTGCCACGACCTGCTGCAGCAGTTCAAGACCCATCCGCTGGTCCGCGGCATCCTCGAGGGCGGCGAGCGCGTCTCGTGGGGCGCGAAGGCGATCCCCGCCGGCGGCTACTGGGCGATGCCCAAGCTCACGATGCCCGGGGCGCTGATCGTCGGCGACGCCGGCGGCATGGTCAACCTGGCCGCGCTCAAGGGCGTGCACTACGCGATCAAGTCGGGGATGCTCGCCGCCGAGGAGATCTACCGCTCGCTGAAGGCGGGACAGACCGACTTCTCCTCGTACGAGGACACCGTCGAGGACTCGCTGATCGGCAAGGAGCTCTACGAGCAGCGCAACACGCGCCAGCCGTTCCAGATGGGTCTGATCAGGGGCGGCCCGCTAGTGAACCTGATGATCGCCACCAAGGGCCGCTTCCCGGGCGGGCGATGGAAGATCCACCGCAACGACGCCAAGCCGATGTTCATCGGCAAGACGAAGAAGGGCTATCCGAAGCCCGACGGCAAGTACATCTTCGACAAGCTCTCGAGCGTCTTCATCTCGGGGAACGCCACCCGCGACGACGCGCCCAACCACATCCGGGTGCAGCAGAACGTGCCCCGCGAGATCGCCGAGACCTGGCAGTGGATGTGCCCGGCCGGCGTGTACGAGATCCCGGAGGATGCGCCCGAGAAGGGCGACGTGGACGTGATCGTGAACTACACGAACTGCGTGCAGTGCGGCGCGATCACGGCGAAGGGCGGGAGGCTGACCACGCCGGAAGGCGGAGACGGCCCGCTGTATCAGAACACCTGAGGGAGACCTCAGACCTCAGATCTGAGTGCTCTTCTGTAGCGCTGCTCGCAGGAAGGGCTCGCAGCCTCGTGGCGCCAGGGATGGCTGCGGGAGCCAGGGGGCGCAGCGGATGGTGAACGCTTCGAGCAGGACGGGCGATGTGGTGAGGGCCGAGAGGCCGGGCAGGTCGGGCAGGTCTCCGGGCAGGTCCGGCGGGTCTCCGGGCAGGTCGGGTGGATCGGCGGGCAGGTCGGGCGGATCGGCGGGAAGGTCGGGCAGGTCGGGCAGGTCTCCGGGTAGGTCCGGCGGATCGGCGGGCAGGTCCGGCGGGTCGGCGGGAAGGTCGGGCGGGTCGGCCGGCAGGTCGGGCGGGTTCGCAGGGAGGTCCGGCAGGTCAGGCAGGTCCGGCGGGTCCGCGGGAAGGTCCGGCGGGTCGGCCGGCAGGTCGGGAAGGTCCGGAAGATCCGGGAGGTCCGGCAGGTCGGGCGAATCGTCCGGCGGGTCGGGCGGACCCGGCAGGTCGGGCAGGTCGGGCAGCGTGGGAAGGCCCGGGAGCAGCGGAAGGCCGGGCAGGCCCGGCGGCGGCGGCAGCGGGAGCGGGTCGCCGCCCGGGGGCGTGGGAGGATCCGGCAGGCCCGGGAGGTCCGGAAGGTCCGGGAGGTCCACGGGGACGTCCGGCACCTCGGGTCCGCCTCCGTCTCCGCCCCCTCCGGGCAGATCTCCGCCACCGGGCACGGACGGGAGCTCCGGGAGCGGCGGGACCTTTACGGGGTTCGGGCCTGAGCCGGGGTCCGACTCGCCGCCCGGGCCCGAGCCGCCGCCCCCGCCCCCGCCCCCGCCGCCGCCGCCCTTCTCGGAGCCGTCGCCGGAGCCGTCGCCGGATCCATCACCGTCACCGGAGCCGTCGTCCCGGTCGGAGCCGCCCCCGCCGCCGGAGCCGCCACCGGGCCCGGAGCCCGCTGTCGCCCCCGAGCCGGCCGGATCGGACCCGTCGCGCCCCCCGTTGCCCCCACCAGAATCTTTGTCGGACCCCGATCCACCGCTGCCCCCGGAGAGGGATCGGCCCAGGACGCCGCCGCCGTCCCTCGGGCCCGAGCCGCCCGTGGCTGTGGCCTCCGAGGAGCCGTTCCCGATACCCGAGCCGAGCAGGTCGAAGTCGTCGTGGATGGCCGGCGCCAGGATCGCGGCGCCGAGGACGGCCGCTGCGCTGGTCGCGGCGGCGCCCGACGCCGCCGGCGCCACGGCCGCGCTGACCGAGCTCAGCACGCCCTGCGGGATGGCGAGCACCGTGGCGGACCACGTGGCCTCCTTGCGCCCCGAGTAGTACTGAAGGAACGCCTTTACGGCCCCGTCGTCGAGCTGCTTCCCGGATTCCTTGCTGAGGATCTCCAGGGCGAGCTTCTGCTTGCGCGGGGAGCGGTAGGCGCGGGTCGAGGTGAGCGCGTCGAAGGTGTCCGCCACCGCGATGATTCGCGCCCCCAGCGGGATGTCCGTGCCGGCGAGCCCGTCGGGATAGCCGGCGCCGTCGAGTCGCTCGTGGTGGTGGCGCACCATCGCCGTGATCTCCGGGTCGCCGAGCGCGGTGACCATCTCGGCGCCGTCGACGGGATGCCGCTTGATCACCCCGAACTCCTCGTCGGTCAGCTTGCCGGGCTTGTTGAGCACCTCTCGAGGGGTCTCGATCTTTCCGACGTCGTGCACGGCGGCGGCCGTGCGGACCTTCGCGATCTCCGTGGCCGAGAGGCCCATGCCCTTGGCGATCGCCTGGGCATGCCGAGCCACGCGCCGGGAATGCCCGTGGGTGTAGGAGTCCCGCGCCTCGAGCTCCGAGGCGAGCTGCTCCAGCACCTCCACCTGCCGGCCGCGGTCGAGTCCGGCGGTGGCGCCCCGCCCGAGGATCTTCGTGGTCTCGGCGAGCTGTCGCTCGGTGCGCACCCGGCGGGTCCAGCCCCAGAGCATGAGGTCTCCGAAGAGCAGGTCGCGACCGCCCGGCCGGCGCTTCCAGAGGTCGGCGCCCACCGTGACGGCGGTGAGGGACAGGGCCAGCGCGAGCCCGATGGCCACGAGCTGGGAGTCGAGGCCGCCGTAGACCTGAAGCGCCGCCACGACCGCGATCGGCATGATCACCGTCGCCAGGGTCGCTATCAGGGCATGCGGGAGGTAGTGCCACGCGCCGGGGGCGGTGGGCGTCTCACTGGAACCAAGGGCGGCGGCTGTCCTATCGCCCGGTGGGACTTCCGGGAAACTCATCCGAAGGTTCCATCGGCAGGTCGGGTCCGAACCTTTAGCACTAATTTCTCCTTTTCATCCACCTCTTTTGTAACCCGATCAGGCCGGATCGCGCCACATGAGCCACAGCGGCGGCCCGCCACCCGGCAGCGGGAACTCCTCCGTAACCCGGAACCCGTGGCGCTCGTACAGCGCCACGTTGCGCTCGGTGTCGGTCTCGAGGTAGGCCGGCAGGCGCTCCACGTCGCACCGCTCCAGCACCGGCGCCATCAGGTGGGAGCCGTACCCCCGCCCCTGCCGGGAGGGGTCCACTCCGAGCACGGCGAGGTACCAGTGCGGCTCGTGCGGGTGCTTCTTCTCCGCGATTGCGTAGAAGCGCAGCACCCGTGCGGCGTCGGTGCGCGCGGTGGCGACGACGCGAGGGAGCAGCCGGAGCCGGGTCGCCGCGGGCAGGTTCCAGGCGCCGGGCGGCATCCACAGCGCGGCGCCGGCAAGCCCGTCCGTCGTCACGCATTCGCCGTGCGGCAGCCACATCAGCTTCAGGTAGCCGGCGAAGCCGCGCGAGAGCCGCTCGAGGCGGGTGCGCTCGTTCCGGTAGGCCCAGCCCATCCCCGGGTTGTGATGGAACGCCTGGGCGAGAGTGGCGGCGAGGGCCGGCACATCGGCCGGCTGCACGGCTCGCCGGTCCGATCCGTCGGGCTGGGGGCGCTCGTGCGGGGCCGGGGTGGTCACGGTCGTAGTTCTCGCAGATCGGGCGCTGGTGCGCCCGGCGAGATACCGTCCCCGCCCATCAGCCCGACCCTGCGATATCCAGGCCAGAATCCGCGCCGCGCCGCGGTCGTCGGCGCGGGCTCGTTCGGCACCGCGGTGGCCCTGCTGCTGGAGCGGGCGGGGGTGAGGACCACGCTGCTCTGCCGGACGCCCGAGCAGGCTGAGCTCCTCGCGCAGGCGCGCGAGAACGCCCGGTACCTCGCCGGAGTCACCCTGCCGCCCCAGCTGAAGGTGCGTGCCCTCGGGAACCGGGAGGACCAGTTCGAGCGCCCCGACCTGATCTTCCTGGCGGTGCCGTCCAAGGGGATGGGGGAGGCGCTGGCGGAGCTCGACCGCCTCGGCGTGGCGCAGACGGCCGGCGTCGTGTCGCTGGCCAAGGGGCTCGTCTCCCCCGACGGGACGCCGCCGACCCTGGCGCTCGAGCGGGCCTTCGGAGCTGAGCGCACGGCGTGCGTCGGCGGCCCCGCGCACGCGCGCGAGATGGTCGAGACCGGCGGCGCGGGCCTGGTGTGCGCCTCACACTCGGAGCCGCTCGCCCACCGCGTGGCCGAGGTGTTCCAGCGCGCGGGGGTGGTGTGCGAGGTCTCGGACGATCCCGTGGGGGTGGAGCTGGCGGGCGTGGCCAAGAACGCGGCGGCCGTCGCCGTCGGCGCCACCCAGGCCCAGGGCCTCAACGCCGCGGGCATGGCCGCGGCCGACATCTTCCTGGAGGTGCTCTCGCTCGCCGAGCTGTCCGGGGGCAAGGCGCGCACGTTCGTCGGACGGGGCGGCACGGGCGACCTCGTGGCGACGGCCCTCGCTCCCACCTCGCGCAATCGCAGCGCCGGCGAGCTGCTGGCCCAGGGCGTTCCCGCCGTGGACATCCCCCAGCGGCTCGGACAGGCGGTCGAGGCCCTCGAGACCGTGAGGCTGCTCGCGCGCGCGATCGAGAGGGCCGGGCTCGAGGCGCCGGTCACGTCCGCGCTCTCCCGTCTGATCGACGGGACCCTTCCGCTGGACGACTGGGTCGACCTCGTGCGCGCGAAGCAGCCCGCCCCCGCCCGCTTCGGGCGGCCGAGCACGTGGTGGGCAAGGCTGCGCGCGTGGGTGCGCCGAACGCTGGGTCTGCGGCGGCGCGAGCCACCAAACGGACCCGGCTAGACTTGGTGGAGTCATGAGGCAGGGAATCCACCCCGAATATGTAGAGGCCCACGTGCGATGCACCTGTGGGAACGAGTTCACCACCCGCTCGACCGAGCCCGAGCTGCACGTGGAGATCTGCTCCAACTGCCATCCCTTCTACACGGGGAAGCAGAAGCTCGTGGACACCGGCGGAAGGGTCGAGCGCTTCCGCAGGCGCGCGGCAAGGCGCTCCGCCTCCGGCTGAGCCGCAACTCCCGGCCCACAGAGCTGTTCTTCTTCCGCATGCGTCCACGGATGCGACATCTGGCTGCGCTGACGTTGGTGGCGGCGCTCACGGCCGCCGTGCCGCCCGCGCCTGCCGCGAAGCGGAAGCCCGTGACCACGGTGAGGGTGGTGGAGTGCCAGAAGGGCACGACCGTCGCCGAGCGCCGGGCCACGTTCCGCGGCGCCATGCGCCGGGTGCGAGGCACCGAGCGGATGTGGATGAAGTTCCTGCTCCAGGAGCGGGTGGGCGGGCTGCGCTTTCGCACCGTGAAGGCGCCCGGCCTGGGCGTGTGGCGCAAGTCGCGCGCAGGGGTGCGCAGGTTCGCGGTCCGCCAGCGGGTCCTGGCGCTGGGCGAGGGCGCGGCCTACCGCGTCACGGTCCAGTACCGCTGGTACGACGAGGACGGCGAGCTGGTGAGGCGGGCACGCGGGCGCTCGCGCCCGTGCACGCAGCCGGGCACCCTCCCGAATCTGCGCGTCGCCCGGATCTTCCCCCGCACCTCTCCGGACGGGACCGTCCAGTACCTGGTGGACGTGGTCAACAGGGGTCGCGTCGTATCGACTCCCACCACGCTCGCCCTCACCGTCGACGGCGACCTGATCGACACCCCCTTCGTCGGCCCCCTGGCTCCGCGCGAGGCGCGCCGGGTGGTCGTGACCGGCCCCGGCTGCTCGGTCTCGGTGGCGGCGAAGGCCGATCCGGCCGACTCCGTCCGGGAGAGCAACGAGGCGGACAACACGCGCGTGCTCGCCTGCCGGCCATAGGTCACGGGCAGTGCGGCCGTCGCCGTTACGATGGGTGACGTGAGCGCCCAGGCAGACCCGATCGCCGTGAACGGCGGCGACCCCGCGCGCCAGGGCGAGCCCGAGCAGCTCGAGGCGCCTCGCGACCTGCCCGTGGGGGGCCAGGCCGTGCTCGAGGGAGTCATGATGCGCGGCGTCTCGACCTGGGCGGTGGCGGTGCGCAAGCCCACCGACGAACAGCTCGAGACCGGTGAGCTCGACCCCCAGGAGGGTGCCAGGGGCGAGATCGAGGTCGTCTCCGAGCCGCTCGTCTCCTACGCGAAGCAGCACCGCTGGGCGCGCCTGCCCGTGCTCCGCGGCGTGGTGGCGCTCGTCGAGTCGCTCAAGATCGGGTTCAAGGCGCTCAACATCTCGGCCAACGCGCAGATGCCCCCCGACGAAGAGGGGGAGGCGCAGGAGATCGGCGGCGGCACCTGGGTCGGCACCGTGGTCTTCGCGTTGCTGTTCGCGATCGGCCTGTTCTTCCTGCTGCCCGCCGGGCTCACGAACCTGATCGACACGCCCAACGGCTTCGTGTTCGTGCTGATCGAGAAGCTCGTGCGGATCTCGATCTTCCTCGCCTACATCATCCTGATCTCACGGATGCGCGACCTGCGCCGGGTGTTCGAGTACCACGGCGCCGAGCACAAGACGATCTCGTGCTACGAGGCCGGGCTCGACCTCACGCCCGAGAACGCCCAGCGCTTCTCGCGGCTCCACCCGCGCTGCGGCACGAGCTTCCTGCTGATCGTGATGATCGTGGCCATCTTCGTGTTCGCCCCGTTCGGCCAGCTCGAGTGGCACTGGCTGTTCATCTCCCGCGTGGTCGGGATCCCGCTGGTGGCCGGCCTCGCCTTCGAGGTCATCAAGTGGTTCGGGCGCAACCGCACGAAGCGCTGGGCCCGGGCGCTCATGTGGCCCGGCCTCCAGCTGCAGCGGCTCACCACGCGCGAGCCCGAGCTGGCCCAGCTCGCGGTGGCGATCGCCGCGCTCGAGGCCGTTCTGGCCGTGGAGAATCCCGCCGAGGCGACCGAGGAGGACAAGGTCGGCATGGAGGTCGTCGCCTAGCCCCCAGCGCCGGTTGCCCCTTGTGCCGCCCCCGGCCGGGCGTCACTCTTCAGGGTGGGCAAGGAGGCGCATAGTGGTGAGCAGGGCAGGGGTGGCCGCACTGGTCGCGGCATCGATCTTCGCGTTCGCAACCGCGAGCGCATCGGCTTGTGAGGACCCGGCGCCGCAGAGCGCCACCGCGGCGGCGGGCGACTCCGTCGCGTTCGAGCTGCCCGGGACGTCCGAGGGGGCGCGCTACACGCTGACGATCGACGGCGGGCAGGTGCACTCCGGCGAGGACCGCGACTCGCGGCCGGGCGTGCGCGACGCGTTCCGGATGCCCGACCTCGGGGGTGGCGCCCGCGAGGTGAGGGTGGCGATCGCCGTCGAGGAGGAGCACGGCCGCGACTGCTCGGGCACGCTCACGGTGGATTACCGCGGCCGGCGCGCAGACCCGAAGCCGGCCCCGGCGCCGCCGCCCACCTCGGCGCCGCGCAGCGCCCCCGCCGCGCAACCTGCCGCTCCCACCCCGGGCACGCGGGCGCCGCCGCCCGCCCTCGACCCGCCCGAGCCCGCCGCACCGAAGCGCGGCGGCGAGGGCCAGGGCAGGGCGGAGGTCAAGGGCGTGAGGCGCGCGGCGGGCAACCGCGCGGGCGGACGTCGCCACGCGGTCGCACGGCGCTCGCGCAAGACCCGGCGCGCCAAGAGCCGCAAGCGCCGCAAGGCCCGCCGGCACAGGCGCAACCTGGTCCCGCTGCCCAGCGACGGGCCCGCCGCGCCCCGGCCCACGCCGCCCGACGTGAGCCGTGCGAAGGCCGATCTCTCGCGGGGCGAGTTCCCCGGTCTGGGCTACCGCGTCGCCTGGCAGCTGCTGCTCGGCGCGGCGGTGACCGGGCTGGCGCTGATGGCCCTCGTGGGCCTGCGCACCCGCAGGCGGCGCACCGCCACCGGGTGACGGGGAGGCGGCGGGGAGGTCGCCTACCCTCTCAACGGTGATCGAGAAGCTCGTGGAGCAGATCGAGGGCCGGTTCGCCGAGCTCTCGGGCCAGATGTCCGACCCGGACGTGATCTCCGATCGCGAGCGGTACGCGGAGGTCGGCCGCGCCTATCACCACCTCGAGCCCGCGAACGCGCTGGCGACCGAGTGGCGGCGGGCCTCCTCCGACGCGGCCGGCGCGCGCGAGATGCTGCGGGAAGACGGCGACGACCCCGAGCTGCGGGAGCTGCTGGAGACCTCCGAGGCCCGCCTCGAGGAGCTCGATGAGCAGATCCGCCTCGCGATGGTTGAGCCCGACCCGAGTGACGAGAAGAACGTGATCGTGGAGGTGAGGGCGGGAACCGGCGGGGAGGAGGCGGGCCTGTTCGCTCACGATCTCTACCGGATGCTCGACCGCTACGCCGAGCGTCGCGGCTTCAAGACCGAGCCCCTGTCGGTCGCCGACGGCGACTACACCTTCGCGGTGAAGGGCAGCGGCGCCTACAGCGTGTTCAAGCACGAGGGCGGCACGCACCGCGTGCAGCGCGTTCCCGAGACGGAGTCGCAGGGGCGCATCCACACCTCCACCGCCACGGTGGCCGTGCTGCCCGAGGCCGAGGACGTGGACGTGCAGATCGACCCGAACGACCTGCAGGTGGACGTCTACCGCTCCTCGGGCCCGGGCGGCCAGTCGGTGAACACGACGGACTCGGCCGTGCGCATCACCCACAAGCCCACCGGCCTCGTGGTCTCGATGCAGGACGAGAAGTCGCAGCTCCAGAACCGCGAGAAGGCGATGCGCGTGCTGCGGGCGCGGCTGCTCGAGCGGGAGCTCGCGGCGCAGCAGGCGGAGCTGGCGGAGGACCGCCGCTCGCAGGTCGGCACCGGCGAGCGGTCAGAGAAGATCCGGACCTACAACTTCCCCCAGGACCGCGTGACCGACCACCGCGTGAAGCTGACCAAGGGGGAGGTTCAGCGGGTGCTCGGTGGCGAGCTCGACGACTTCACCGCCGCCCTGGAGGCGGAGGAGAAGCGCCGCAAGCTCGAAGCCGCAGGGTCGGCCGCCTAGGAGACGGAGTCAGGCGGCTCCTCGCCGTGCTCGGTCGAGCCGTGAGAGGTGTCCGGATCGTCTTCGACCTCGCCCTCCTGTGGCACGCCTGACGTCGTGGTGCTGTCGTCGCTGTCCGGGTTCTCACTGCCCACCGGGTTGTCCGGGGCCTCGTCGCTCTTGGGGCTCTGGCCTCCGCCCGTCGTCTCGCCCTCGGGTGTGGCCCCCGGTGTGTGATCCGGGTTCTGGCCTCCCGGCTCGTTCGCGCCGGTCCTGGTGCCGAGACCCTCCTGGCCGGACTCCTGCTCGTCGTGCTGGTCCATCGGTCTCCTCACTTCATCGGGAGTCCCGTGGGGCTACCCGTCCCGGCCCGCTAATCACGTGTTGACGGGGATCGGGCACCATCCGACCGTGATGGAGCCGTCCGCCAGAGCCGTGTCCTCGGTGCGGGATGCGCTTGCGGCCGCGGCGCCCGCGCTGGCGGCCGCCGGCTGCGACACACCGCGCCTCGACGCGGAGGTGCTGCTCGCCGCCGCGCTGGGGGTGGATCGCACGGTGCTGGTGGCCGAGCCGGGCCTGGCGATCCCCGCCGGGGCCGGACGGGTGTTCGGCGAGGGCGTTCGCCGGCGAACGGCGCGCGAGCCGGTCGCGTACATCGTCGGTCGCAAGGGGTTTCGCCACATCGACCTGGTGGTCGACCCCCGCGTGCTGATCCCGCGCCCCGAGACCGAGCTGCTCGTGGAGGTCGCCCTCGAGCTCCCCGAGGGGTCGTCGGTCCACGACGTCGGCACGGGATCCGGCGCCGTCGCCCTCGCGCTGATGGACGAGCGCCCTGACCTGCGGGTGACCGCCTCCGACGCGTCGGCCGCCGCGGTGGCGGTGGCGCGCGCGAACGGGCTGGAGGCGGAGCTCCGCGCGGGGTGGCCGGGCGGCGCCTACGACCTCGTCGTGGCGAACCTCCCGTACGTGGCCGACGACGAGCTGGCCTCGCTGGCCCCCGACATCCGCGGCTACGAGCCGCGCGAGGCGCTGCTCGCGGGACCCGACGGCCTCGACGCGATCCGCGCGTTCGTGGCGGAGGCCCCCGAGGGCGCGGCCCTCGCGCTCGAGCACGCGCCCCACCAGGCCGCCGCCGTTCGAGACCTGCTCGCGGGAGCGCAGACCCGGCGCGACCTGGCCGGCCACGAGCGCGTCACGACCGGCAGAGCAAAGTGACGCCCGAGGACGTCGAGACGTTCAGCCGCTGCATCTCGGTGGGAGGCGTGGCGCTGTTCCCG
This sequence comes from uncultured Thermoleophilaceae bacterium, assembly GCA_963722705.1. Classification (GTDB taxonomy): domain Bacteria; phylum Actinomycetota; class Thermoleophilia; order Solirubrobacterales; family Thermoleophilaceae; genus JAAYBF01. The sequence continues at coordinate 232,740 of CAVRNY010000003.1, forward strand.
TCGGACACCGTGTACGGGCTCGCCACCGAGCCGGAGTCGGAGGAGGGCGTGCGGAGGCTGTACGCGATCAAGGGACGACCGCCGGACCGGCCGGCCGCGGTGATGTTCTTCGACGTCGACGTGGCGCTGGACGCGCTGGCGGAGGTCGGCCCTCGCACCCGAGCGGCGCTCACGAGGCTCCTGCCGGGACCCGTGACCGTGCTGCTGCCCAACCCGGCGCGGCGCTACCCGCTCGCATGCGGGCCCGAGCCGGAGCGGCTCGGCCTGCGCGTGCCGGAGCTCGAGGGCGCGCTCGCCCCCCTTGGCGACGTCGCGGTGGCCCGTGCTGCAGTCGAGCGCCAACCGGTCCGGGGGGGCCGAGGCGCGCCGGCTCGAGGACGTGGACGAGGGCGTGCGGGGCGCGGTGGACCTCCAGCTCGACGGCGGAGAGCTGCCCGGCACGGCGTCGACGGTCGTCGACCTCACCGGCTACGAGGCCTCGGGAGCCTGGCGGGTCGTGCGCGAGGGGGCACTCTCGGCCGACCGCATTCAGGTAGCGCTTGCACCTGGGTGGAGCCAGTGATAGACAACACTGTCTAGGTAGTCCCGACCACGGAGGACCACTGTGTGCCTGGCCATCCCCGGCCAGATCGTGGAGTTGGTCGACGAGCACAACAGGCTCGCCAGAGTCGACGTTGCGGGGGTGCAGCGCAACGTGAACATCGGTCTTCTGGATGCCGACGGAATCGGGGTCGGACCGGGCGACTGGGTCCTCATCCACGTGGGCTTCGCCATGTCGAAGGTCGACGAGGCCGAGGCGCTGGAGACCCGCCGCATGCTCCAGCGCATGGGCGAGGACTACGAGCAGGAGCTTGAGGAGCTCAAGGCAAGCGTGATCGAGTGACCCCCGCCCCCCAGGAAGGAGTCGCCTGCGACTGCATCACATGCGGCGACGAGGCCCTTCCCCTGCGGGTCCTGGAGGTCGACGAGGCACGCGGCCTCGCGCTGTGTGAGGACGAGGACGGGCGCCACGAGACGGTGGAGGTCGGCCTGGTGGACCCGGTCGCCCCGGGCGACGGCGTCCTCGTGCACGCGGGAACGGCGATCGCGAACCTCGCTCCCGAGGCGGTGGCATGAAGTTCGTCGACGAGTTCCGCGATCCAGAGCTCGGGCGGGCGCTGGCCGGCGAGATCCTCGGGCTGGTCGAGCCGGGCCGCCACTACAAGCTGATGGAGGTGTGCGGCGGGCACACCCACTCGATCTACAAGTTCGGGATCGACGACCTCCTTCCCGAGAACGTCGAGCTGGTGCACGGGCCCGGCTGCCCCGTGTGCGTGATCCCGATGGGCCGCGTCGACGACGGCATCGCCCTCGCCCACCAGCCGAACGTGATCTTCACGTGCTTCGGGGACATGCTCCGCATCCCAGGCTCGGACGGCTCGCTGCTGGACGCAAAGGCGGAGGGCGCGGACATCCGGATGGTGTACTCGCCGCTCGACGCCCTGCGGATCGCGAAGGAGAACCCGGACCGCGACGTGATCTTCTACGCGATCGGCTTCGAGACCACCGCGCCGTCCACCGCGCTCACGCTCAAACGCGCCCGCGCGGAGGGCGTGGAGAACTTCTTCTGCATGTGCAACCACGTGACGATCGTGCCGCCGCTGCGCGCGCTGCTCGACTCGCCCGACCTGCGGCTCGACGGGTTCATCGGCCCCGGGCACGTGTCCACCGTGGTGGGCGCGCGGCCGTTCGAGTTCATCCCGGCCGACTACGGGAAGCCGATCGTGGTCGCCGGCTTCGAGCCGCTCGACGTGCTCCAGGCGGTGCACCAGATCCTCCGCCAGCTCGCCGAGGGGCGCTGCGAGGTTGAGAACCAGTACACGCGCGTGGTGCCCTACGAGGGCAACCTCCGCGCGCTCGAGGTGATGTCCGAGGTGTTCGAGCTGCGGCCCCACTTCGAATGGCGCGGGCTGGGCTTCATCTCCCAGAGCGGGCTGAAGCTGTCGGAGGCCTACGCGGACTTCGACGCCGAGCGCCGCTACGAGGTGCCCGGCGTGCGCGTGGCCGACCCCAAGGCCTGCCAGTGCGGAGAGGTGCTCAAGGGCGTGATCAAGCCCTACGAGTGCAAGGTTTTCGGAACCGCCTGCACCCCGGAGCGACCGATCGGCACGTGCATGGTGTCCTCCGAGGGCGCCTGCGCCGCCTACTACAACTACGGGCGCTTCGCGCGCGAGCGGGAGGTGGTGTGACCGACCAGACCGCCACCGCTTCCCGCGAGGAGAAGATCCTCGGGATCATCGAGACCGCGCGCTCGAAGCGGGCGAAGTTCCGCGACGACCACGTGACGATGTCGCACGGCGCCGGCGGCAAGGCGACCCAGAGCATGATCGAGGGGCTGTTCGTGCCGGCTTTCGGGGGCGAGGCGCTGCAGGCAATGGGCGACGCCGGGGCGGTGGCGGACGGGCTCGTGATGACCACCGACAGCTTCGTGGTCAAGCCGATCCGCTTCCCCGGCGGGTCGATCGGGGAGCTGGCGGTGAACGGGACGGTGAACGACCTTGTCGTGGCCGGCGCCCGGCCACTGGCGCTGAGCCTGTCACTGATACTCGAGGAGGGTCTCCCGTCCGAGGAGCTGCGCGCCGAGGTGGAGGCGATCGCCGAGGCGGCACGCGAGGCGGACGTGGAGATCGTGGCCGGCGACACCAAGGTAGTGGAGCGCGGGCACGCCGACCGCATGTACGCGATCACCACGGGCGTCGGCCGGCTCGACCCGCGCGCCGAGCTCTCGCCCGACGCCCTTCAGCCCGGGGACCGGGTGCTCGTCTCGGGCCGGGTGGGCGACCACGGCACGGCGATCATGCTCGCCCGCGGGGAGTTCGATCTGGACGCATCGATCGAGTCGGACACCCGCTGCCTCTGGCCGGAGGTGGACGCCCTGCTCGAGGAGGCCGGGCCGGCGCTGCGCTGCATGCGCGACGCCACGCGCGGCGGGGTGGCCTCGGTGCTGAACGAGCTGGCCCGGGCCTCCGGCGTGGCGATGCTCGTGCGGGAGGCCGCCGTGCCGGTGCACCCGGCGGTCGCGGGAGCCGCGGAGATCCTCGGGATCGACCCGATGTACGTGGCGAACGAGGGCAAGCTGGTGGCGTTCGTGGCCCCGGACGCCTCCGAGAGCGCGCTCGCCGCTTTGCGGTCCGTGCCGGGATGCGAGGACGCCGCGGAGATAGGAGAGGTGAGGACGGAGCCGCCGGGGATGGTCCTGGTGGAGACGGGGTTTGGCGGCAAGAGGGTGATGGATCAACTGGTAGGGGACCCCCTGCCGCGGATTTGCTGAGGAGAGGAGCCAGGCAGATGGCAGCTCAGACCGAGTTCATTCCCAACCAGCACGAGACGGAGGCGGTCACGGCGCACGTGATCTGGATGACCACCGGGTTGTCCTGCGACGGCGACTCCGTGGCCATGACGTCGGCCACGAACCCGAGCCTCGAGGACATCATCACCGGCGCGATCCCCGGCATGCCGCGCGTGGTCGTCCACAACCCCGTGCTCGCCTACGAGAACGGGGCAGAGTTCATGGAGGCCTGGTACCAGGCCGAGAAGGGCGAGCTGGATCCGTTCGTGCTGGTGGTCGAGGGCTCGATCCCCAACGAGGAGATCAACGGCGAGGGCTACTGGGCGGGCATGGGCGACAACCCCGAGACCGGCCAGCCGATCACCACGAACGAGTGGGTCGACCGGCTCGCGCCCAAGGCCGCGGCCGTCGTCGCCGTGGGCACGTGCGCCACCTACGGCGGGATCCCGGCGATGAAGAACAACCCGACCGGGGCCATGGGCCTGCCCGACTACCTCGGCTGGGACTGGAAGTCGTCCGCCGGCCTGCCCGTGGTGTGCATCCCGGGCTGCCCGGCGCAGCCGGACAACATGACCGAGGCGCTGCTCTACCTCGTGCTGCACCTCGGGGGGCTGGCGCCGGTGCCGGAGCTGGACGACCAGCTGCGGCCCGCCTGGCTATTCGGCCGCACCGTCCACGAGGGCTGCAACCGCGCCGCGTTCTACGAGCACGGCGACTTCGCGACCGAGTACGGCTCGGACCACCGCTGCCTCGTGAAGCTGGGCTGCAAGGGGCCGGTGGTGAAGTGCAACGTGCCGGTGAGGGGCTGGGTCAACGGGATCGGGGGCTGCCCGAACGTCGGCGGCATCTGCATGGCCTGCACCATGCCCGGCTTCCCCGACAAGTACATGCCGTTCATGCAGGAGGACTCCAACGCGAAGCTGTCGTCGAGCCTCGCCCGCTTCACGTATGGGCCGCTGCTGCGCTGGGGCCGGCGGAGGTCGGTCAGGACGAAGTACGACCAGGAGCCGGAGTGGAGGCGCAAGGGCAACCAGCTGACCACCGGCTACCAGAAGCGCTGGTAAGGAGGGAGGGATAGATGAGCACCGTCGAGACACCCCAGGAGCAGAAGGTCGTCGTCAAGGAGATGTCGTGGGATCCCATCACCCGCATCGTCGGGTCGCTGGGCATTCACACGGAGATCGACTTCTCGAACCAGCAGGTCCTCAAGTGCTACAGCACGTCGATGATCTTCCGCGGGTTCGACATCTTCATGAAGGGGATCGACCCGCGCGACGCGCACTTCATCACCAGCCGCATCTGCGGCATCTGCGGTGACAACCACTGCACCTGCAGCTGCCTGAACCAGAACATGGCGTACGGCGTGAAGCCCCCGAAGCTGGGCGACTACGCGTACAACATCGCCGAGTCCGCGGACTTCATGTTCGACCACGCGATCTTCAACGACTGCATGGCGAACGTGGACTACTGCGAGCAGATGGTCAAGGAGACGAACCCGTCGGTGCTCCAGAAGGCGGAGCAGACGGCGGCGCCGCACTCCGACATCCACGGCTACAAGACGATCGCCGACATCATGCGGGCGCTCAACCCGTTCACCGGCGAGTTCTACCTCGAGACGCTGCACGTCGCCCGCTACACGCGAGAGATGTACTGCCTCTTCGGGGGCCGGCACACGCACCCGTCGACGATCATGCCCGGCGGGGTCAGCGCCGACATCACGCATCAGACCTGCACCGACTACTACGTGCGGCTGATGCGGTACATCGACTACGTGAAGCGCAGCGTGCCGATGCACGACGACCTGTACGACTTCTGGCTGGAGGCGCTGCCGGGGTACGACATGGTCGGCTTCCGGGAGACCAACCTGGTCAACTGGGGCTGCTTCGACGACCCCGATTACGTCGACTACGACTACAAGAACATGACGGAGTGGGGCCGCAAGCGGTTCGTCACGCCGGCGTCGCGATCAGCGGGGAGCTCATCTCCACGGACCTCGTCGAGATCAACCTGATGATCCGCATCCTGCTCGGCAGCTCGTACTTCGACGGCTGGGAGAACGAGCGCAAGTACGTGGACAAGGACCCGCTCGGCAACGAGGTGTCCATGGACCACCCGTGGAACAAGACCACCCTCCGAAGCCGCAGAAGCGCGACTTCACCGAGAAGTACAGCTGGGTCACCTCGCCAAGGATCTACGACGCGCGGACCGACACGCACGTGTGCTGCGACACCGGCGGCGGCCCGTTCGCGCGCCAGTGGTGCACGGCGAAGGCCGGGCTGGTGGACATCGGGTACCTCAAGGCCACCGGCCACTCGATCCTGATGGCGCTGCCCGAAGACGGCCAACCATCCCGAGGTGGAGCTCGAGTGGCACGTGCCCGAGAAGTCGAACGCCATCGAGCGCGAGCGGGCGCGGACCTACCACCAGGCCTACTCGGCGCTGCGTCGGGCTGTACTGCCTCGAGAAGGCGATGGCCGAGGTCCGGGCGGGGCGGACGAAGTCCTGGAACGACTTCAAGGTGCCCGAGGACGCGGTCAGCGTGGGCTTCCACGAGGCGGCCCGCGGCGTGCTCTCCCACCACATGGTGATCGAGGGCGGCAAGATCGCCAACTACCAGCCGTTCCCGCCGACACCCTGGAACGCCAGCGTGCGCGACAAGTTCGGCACGCCCGGCCCGTACGAGGACTCGGTGCAGAACACGCCGATCTTCGAGGAGAACGGGCCGGACAAGTTCAAGGGCGTGGACATCATGCGCGCGGTGCGCAGCTTCGATCCGTGCCTGCCGTGCGGCGTCCACATGTACACCGGCAAGGGCAAGATCAGGAAGGTGATGCACACGCCGACCGCGATGTCCTGAGGCAGCGGAGCGAGTCACCGTGCTGGATCTGATGGCGCAGGCGTCGCAGTCTGTGCCCGACCGGGGGCGGCGAGTCGCGAGTCGACAGTCGACAGTCGACAGTCGACGGGCCTGCTCGATGAGGGGCTCGAGGAGCGGATCGAGCGGCTCACCGCCGAGCTCGAGACGTTCCTCGACCCGAGGGAGCGGGCGGTCGCCGAGGAGCTCGTCGGCGCCGTCCTCGAGGTCCACGGGGAGGGGCTGGCGCGGATCATCGCGAGATGGTCGGCGAGGAGACCGCCCGGGAGCTCGCCAATGATCCGACCGTGGGGAGCGTGCTGCTCGTACATGAGCTGTACCCGGTTCCGCTCGACGAGCGGGTGCCGAGGCGCTCGAGAGCGTGCGGCCCTACATGGAGTCGCACGGGGGGAACGTCGAGCTACTCGGGATCGAGGACGGGGTGGCGCGGCTGCGGCTGGAGGGCAGCTGCCGCGGCTGTGCGGCCTCGTCGCGCCACGCTGGAGCTGGCGATCAAGCAGGCCTTGATGGATGCGGCGCCGGACCTGCTGGGGATGGACGTGGAAGGGGTCGAGGACGAGAGCTCGGACGCCCGCGATCGGTGGCACGCCTCTGCCGCTTGCCGGCGAGGGGGCGCCGTCGGTGCCTGAGCTGTCGGGCTGGCTCGACCTCGAGGGGGTGGCGGACATGCCCGAGGGAGTCACCTCCGCGGTGGAGGCCGGCGGGCCGAGGTGCTGGTGGCCAACGTGAACGGCACCCTGCTCGCCTACCGCAACGCCTGCGCGGCGTGCGGCTCGCCACTCGCCGGTGGCGTGCTGAGCGGCGGAGGCCTGACCTGTCCCGCCTGCTCGTCGCACTTCGACCTGCCGCGGGCGGGGCGGGGCGTGGACGACACGAAGCTCCAGCTCGACCCGATCCCGCTCCTGCGCGACGGCGCGGCGCGGGTGCGGGTCGCGCTCGCTCCATGACGCCCGGCTCGAACGGCAGACCCGGCTCGGGGCCCGCGTTCGCCGCCCGCCGCCGCGCCGGGATGGTGGGCGGGCTCGACGTCTCGCGCCTCACCGGCCCCCGGCTTCCGGACGGCCGGGCCACCGGCACGGGACGGCGAACGCTGCGACCTCTGCGGGACCGAGCTCGCCGAGGACCATCGCCACATGCTCGCAGCTCGAGGAGCGCCGGATCGACTGCACGTGCGAGGCGTGCTGGGCGCTTCACTCCGGGGACCCGCGAGTACCGGCCGGTCGGGACGCGGGTGGCGTGGCTGCCCGAGCTCGAGCTCACGGACGAGCGCTGGGCGAGCTTCGGCATCCCCATCGGACTGGCGTTCTTCATGCGCAGCAGCGCGGCCGGCGGCGTGGTGGCGCTCTACCCGAGCCCCGCCGGGGCCACCGAGTGCGAGCTGACCTGGCGCATGGGAGGCGCTGTGCGCCGCGAACCCCGTGCTGGAGGAGCTCGAGGCGGACGCCGAGGGGCTGATCGTGAACCGCCTGGCCGAGCCACCGCAGTACGCGATCGCCCCGATCGACGACTGCTACCGGCTCGTCGGCCTGGTGAAGGCGAGCTGGGAGGGGATCTCGGGCGGCTCCGGGCTGGAGCGCGCGATCCGCGGCTACTTCGGCGAGCTGCACGAGCGGGCGGAGGCCACGTGACGGAGCCGGCGGGGCCACGGCTCCCGCGGCCCCGGCCGCCGGCTCTCCGGCCGCGCGGTTCGAGGTGCTGGGGGCCGAGGTGGTGCGCCACGCCGCCGCGCCGACGCTTCATTTCGCCGGCCACGTGACGAGCCCGAGGGCCGCGAGGTCTACACGATCGCGCTGTCGGTCCAGATCATGATCGAGCCGGCAAAGCGCTCGTACGACGACGCCACGCGAGAGCGGCTCGTGGAGCTGTTCGGGGAGCCGGAGCGGTGGGCTGCCACGACGCGCAGCTTCCTCCTGGCCGAGCTGGACGTGCTCGTGCCCGGGTTCACCGGGGCCACCGCGTTCACGATGCCGCTGGCCTGCACCTACGACACCGAGCTGGCCGCGTCCAAGTACCTCTACTCCGTGCGCGACGGCCTCGTGCCGCTGGCCTTCAACTTCACCGGCACGGTCTTCTACCGGTCGGGCGACGGGCGGCTGCAGATCGTGAAGGTGCCGTGGGACTCCTCCTCGAAGTTCTCCCTGCCGGTGGCGACCTGGCGGGAGATGATGGACCACCACTACCCGAACGGCGGCTGGGTGAGGCTCGGCGAGGAGACCCTCGACCTGCTCGGGCAGAGGAAGGCCGCGCGCGGGCTGCTCACCTTCGACGCCACGGTGGCGGACCTCCTCGGAGGCGAGGAACGGTGAGCGGGACCGACGAGCTCGTCGAGTCGCTGCTCTACGAGGGGTACGCGCTGTACCCCTACACGCCGGGCGCGACCAAGAACTCCACCCCAACGCCGTTCGGCATCGTCTACCCGCCGGCCTACGCCGAGGGCAACGCGGCGACGTTCGACCACCTGCGAATGGACTGCGCGCTGGCGTCCGACGGGGAGCCCGCGGTGCGCGCCACCGTCCGCTTCCTCCAGGCGAGCGGCGAGCGCCACCAGGGGGTCGAGCGACGAGTCGAGCTGCCCGAGCCGGGCAAGGCGGTCGAGTTCGAGTTCGACGGCCTGCGCGGGCGGGCGCGCCTGCGCGTGGATCCGGGCGACGCGGGGCTGCACCGTGTGCGCGTCTGCGTGCACAACACCACTCCGGTGGCCGACCCCGGCGTGGACCGTGGCGAGGCCCTGCGGTCGAGCCTGCTCTCGACTCACGTCGTGGCCACGGTCACCGGCGGGCGCTTCCTCTCGCCTACGGAGCACCCCGAGCTGTCGAGCGTGAACACCTGGCCGGTGCTGGCCACGCCGGAGGACGACACGGTGATCGGCGCGGCGATCGTGCTGCCCGACCATCCCAAGCTGGCGCCCCAGAGCCGGGGCAACCTCTTCGACGGGACCGAGATCGAGGAGGCGCTCCTGCTGCACGTGCATGCGCTCAGCGACGGCGAGCGCGCGGCGATCGGCCGGCAGGACCCCGCGGTGCGGGAGATGGTCGAGCGCGCGGCCGCCACCACGCCCGAGGACCTGTTCGACCTGCACGGCGTGATGCGACCCGGCGAGGGAGTGCTGCGCCCGCCCGAGCAGGCGGAGCCGCCGGAGCCGCCGTCCGAGCTCCCCGAGCTGAAGGGCGAGGAGGAGGTCACGGTCGACGGCGTGGCGTTCCGGCGCGGGGACACCGTGCGCCTTCGCCCCGGGCACGGCGGCGACCCCCAGGACCACATCGTCTCCGGCCGCACCGCCACGATCGAGAAGATCCTCCACGACGTGGACGACCGCCTCTACTTCGCCGTGACGATCGACGAGGACCCCGGTCAGGAGCTGCTGAGGGACACGGGCCGGTTCATGTACTTCTTCGAGGGGGAGGTGGAGCCGGCGTGAGCCGAATCCTGGTGGCGGGCATCGGCAACGCGTGGCTGCGCGACGACGGGTTCGGCGGCGAGGTGGCCAAGCGCCTCGAGGCGCTCGACCTGCCGGACGGGGTGGCGGTGTTCGACTTCGGCAGCGGCGGCCTCGACCTCGCCTACGAGGTCATGCGCGGATACGACGCCCTCGTGCTGGTCGACGTGAGCCGGCAGGGGGGCGAGCCCGGCACGCTCTACGTGATGGAGCCCGACCCCGAGGAGATCGGCGGCGGGTTCGAGGACGGCGAGATGATCGACCCCCACGGCATGGACCCCCAGACCGTCCTGCGCTTCGTGAAGGCCGTGGGCGGGTGGCCCGGCAAGGTGGTCGTCGTGGCGTGCGAGCCGGCGGTCGTGGAGGAGATGGGGATGGGCCTGAGCGACGAGGTCGCGGGCGCTGTCGACCGGGCCGTGAAGGTCGTGCTCGAGACCGTCGAGGAGCTGCGGTGCACGAGCTCTCCCTGAGCAGCGCGATCCTCGACACCGTGGAGCGCCACGCGGACGGGCGCAAGGTGAACACGGTGGACCTCACCGTGGGCGCGCTGCGCCAGGTGGTGCCGTCCTCGCTCGAGTTCTACTGGGAGGTCGTGTCGCGCGACACGGTGTGCGACGGCGCGCGGCTCGCGCTGACCGAGGTGGAGGCGCGGTTGCGCTGCAAGGACTGCGACTCGAGTTGGACGCTGGACGAGCCGGTGTTCCGCTGCCCGTCGTGCGAGGGGTCGGACGTGGAGGTCGTGACCGGCACGGAGTTCTTCGTGGAATCGATCGACGTGGTGGAGGAGGCGGAATGCACCGTACGAGGGTGAGGGTGGCCGAGGACGCGCTGGACGCGAACACGACCATCGCGCAGGCCAACAGGGCGGACTTCGACCGTGAGTCCGTCGCCGTCGTGAACCTCATGAGCGCGCCGGGCGCGGGAAAGACGACGCTGCTGGAGGCCGTCTTCAGGGCGGGCCTCGGCGAGCTGCGGGCCGGCGTCCTGGAGGGTGACGTCCAGGGCAGCCTCGACGCCGATCGGCTGGCGCACCTGCACGTGCCCGTGACCCAGCTCAACACCGACAGCGGATTCGGGGGCGAGTGCCACCTCGACGCCAACATGGTGCGCTCGGCGCTGCCGCAGCTGCCGCTCGGCGAGATCGACCTGCTGGTGATCGAGAACGTCGGCAACCTCGTCTGCCCGGCGGAGTTCAGGGTCGGCGAGGACGCGCGAGCGATGGTGTGCTCGGTCACCGAGGGTGAGGACAAGCCGCTCAAGTACCCGCTGATGTTCCGCACCTGCGATCTCGTCGTGATCAACAAGATCGACCTGCTGCCCCACCTGGAGTTCGACCTCGACAAGCTGCTCTACAACCTCGAGGCCGTGCACCCGGGAGTCGAGCACATGGTCATGAGCGCCCGCACCGGCGAGGGCGTGGATGGCTTCAGCGATTGGCTCGCGCGGGCCGCGGAGCGGGAGGGGGCGCCGGCTTGAGCGAGGCCGTCCGGGCGAACCCGGTGGAGCAGCGCGTCGCCGAGCGCCTGGAGGCGGGCGAGCGCTTCTTCAGCGCTGAGGCGGGGCGCCTGGCCGAGCTGTGTCACCGGATGGCCGAGCGCTTCGCCCGCGGCGGGCGGCTGCTCGCCACAGGCACGTCGCCCGCAGGCCCGCTCCGATGCCCGCCACGTGGCGGTCGAGTTCGTGCACCCGGTGATCGTCGGCAAGCGGGCGCTGCCCGCGGTGGCGCTCACGGCCGAGGGCGGGCCGCTCGAGACACAGGTCGGCCTGACCGCGCTGCCGGAGGACATGCTGATGGCCTTCGACGGCGCCGGGGTCGCGCTCGCGCGCGAGCGCGGCTGTCTGACGATCGCCTTCGAGCCCGCCGGTGCGGAGTGGGAGCTCGATCCCGGGGCGGGCGACCCGTTCGTGCGCCAGGAGCTGGCCGAGACCGCCTACCACCTGCTGTGGGAGCTCGTGCACGTCTTCTTCGAGCACCGCGGGCTGCTGGAGGGGAGGGAGGCGAAGCCGGTGCACGACACCGGGGCCTCCGGCTTCCTCTACCCGTTCCTCGCGGAGTCGGAGACGGACCTCGGCGCCGTGCTCGAGGACGTACGGGCCTCCGTGCTCCTCAAGTCGCAGGAGATCGGCGAGCTGCGCGCCCAGACGCTGGGGGAGGGGAGCGAGGAGCTCGCCTCGGCCGCCGCGGAGCTGCGCGCCCGGCTCGACGCCGGCGGGCGGCTGCTCCTGCTCGGCAACGGCGGCTCGGCCACCGACGCGATGGACGCCGCCGCGGACATGCACCTGCCGCCCGCGCCGTGGCCGGCGCGGGCCGCGCTCGACCTGACCGAGGACTCGGCAATTCTCACCGCGATCGCCAACGACATCGGCACGGAGGCCATCTTCGCCCGGCAGGTGATCGCCCACGGCCGGGAGTCCGACGCCGTGCTCGCGATGTCCACGAGCGGCAACTCCACGAACGTGATCGAGGCTCTGGCCGAGGCGCGCAGGCGCGGTCTCGCGACGATCGCCATGGTCGGTTACGACGGGGGGCGGGTTGCCGGCGAGCGGCTGGCCGACCACGTGGTGGTCACGCGCTCCGAGCACATCCCCCGGATCCAGGAGGCGCAGGCGAGCGCCTGGCACATGCTGCGCGAGCTGGTGGAGGCCGCGTGACCGAGGTCGCGCACGCCGGGCTGCGCGGGGCCATCGCGGCGATGGCGATGACCGGCATGCGGGCGTTCACGGTGAGCGCCGGCCTGGTGGAGGAGCCGCCGCCCCGCGCGATCCTCAGGCAGAAGTCGCGCGGCCTGTACCGCGTCGTGCCGCGCAAGAAGCGCCGGGCGGCCCAGGAGATCGTGCATTGGGGCTACGGCGCCGCGGGTGGGGCGGCGTTCGGCGTGATGCCGGAGAACGTGCGCCTGCAGCGCTGGGCCGGGCCGCTCTACGGGCTCGTGCTGTGGCTGGGATTCGAGCTGGGGATCGCACCGGTGCTCGGGCTCTCACAGGCAAAGAAGCCGCGCCCGGTGGATCGCCTGATGCTCGCGGCGGACCACCTGCTGTACGGGCTCGTTCTCGCCGAGACCCGGGCGCGACCGCGGGAGTGACCGACGCCCAGGCGGGCCGCCGGCGGCTGCGCGTCCGCGTGGTCGGCACAGTGCAGGGCGTGGGGTTCCGTCCCTACGTGCACCGGCTGGCGGGCGAGCACGGGCTGGTCGGCCACGTTCTGAACGACGACCTCGGGGTGCTGGTGGAGGTGGAGGGCGACCCGGCGGAGGTGAGCGGGTTCCTCGATCGGCTGCCCGCCGACGCGCCGCCGCTCGCCACGGTGGAGTCGATCTCCTCCGAGGAGATCGAGCCCACCGGAGGCGTGGGGTTCGAGATCGCCGACAGCAGGCGCCGCGGCCCGCCCCTGGCGCTCGTGTCCCCGGACGTGGCGACCTGCGACGCGTGCCTGCGGGAGCTGTTCGACCCCGCCGACCGCCGTCATCGCTACCCATTCGTGAACTGCACCGACTGCGGCCCCCGCTTCACGATCGTTCGCGACGTGCCGTACGACCGGCCGCTTACCACCATGGCCGGCTTCGAGATGTGCGGCCCGTGCCGCGCCGAGTACGAGGACCCCGGCGACCGGCGCTTCCACGCCCAGCCGAACGCCTGCCCCGACTGCGGGCCCTCGCTCTCGCATCCGCTCGAGGAGGTGGCGCAGGCGCTCGAAGAGGGGCTCGTGGTGGCGGTGAAGGGGCTGGGCGGGTACCACCTGGCGTGCCGGGCCGACCGGGAGTCCGCGGTGGCGGCGCTGCGCTCGCGCAAGCACCGGGAGGACCGGCCGTTCGCGCTGATGGCAGGCTCGTTGGAGGCCGCCCTGGAGCTGGTCGAGCTCACGCCGGAGGAGCAGGACCTGCTCCTGGGTCGCGAGCGGCCGATCGTGATCGCGCGCCGGCGGCCCGGCGCGGCGGTGGCGCCCTCGGTCGCGCCGCGCTCTCCTGACCTGGGCGTGTTGCTGCCCTACACGCCGCTTCACCATCTGCTCCTGGCCGACGCCGGCGCTCCGCTCGTGATGACGAGCGCAAACGTGTCCGACGAGCCGATCGCCTACGAGGACGCCGACGCCGCCGAGCGCCTGCAAGACATCGCCGACCTGCTGCTGACGCACGACCGCCCGATCCAGACGCGCACCGACGACTCGGTGGTGCGCGCCACCAGCGCCGGCTCCGGGGCGCCGCTGATGGTGCGCCGCTCGCGCGGCTACGTGCCGGCCAGCCTCGGCCTGCCGCTGGCCGTGCCCCGCCCGCTGGTCGCGTACGGCGCCGAGCAGAAGAACACGTTCTGCGTGGCGAAGGGCGCGCGCGCGTGGGTCGGCCACCACATCGGCGATCTCGAGAACTGGGAGACGCTGCGCTCGTTCCGCGAGGGGGTCGCGCACTTCGAGCGGCTGTTCGCGGTGGAGCCCGAGGTGGTCGTCCACGACCTTCACCCGGAGTACCTCTCGACCAAGGAGGCTCTCGAGCGCGACGGGGTCCAGGCGATCGGCGTCCAGCACCACCACGCGCACCTCGCCGCGTGCCTCGCCGAGCACGGGGAGACGGGTCCCGCGATCGGCGCGATCTACGACGGCACCGGCTACGGGCTCGACGGCGCGGTGTGGGGCGGGGAGCTGCTGGCAGGCGGGGTCGAGGGCTTCGACCGCGCCGCGCACCTGTGGCCGGTGCGCCTCCCGGGAGGCGCGAGGGCGATACACGAGCCGTGGCGGATGGCGTGCGCATGGATCGTCGAGGTGCTCGGCCCCGAGCCGCCCATCCCGCGGGGGCTCGCCGGCAGGGTGGAGCCGGACCGCTGGCTCAGCGTGGCGCGGCTGTGCGAGAGCGGGGTCGGCTCACCGGTGACCACGAGTGCCGGGCGGCTGTTCGACGCGGTGGCCGCGCTCTGCGGCGTGCGGGCGGAGGTGACCTACGAGGGGCAGGCCGCCGTCGAGCTGGAGGCGCTTGCCTCAGGCGACAGCGACACGGGCGCGTATCCCCTGCCGCTCGCGGAGGCCGTGCTGGATGCCCGCGCCGCGGTCGAGGCGGTGCTGGCGGACCTCGACGCAGGCGTCGCCCCGGCGACGGTGGCCGCCCGCTTCCACTCGGGGCTCGCCGCGGCGACCGCGGATGCCTGCGCCGCGCTCGCGGGGGCCCGCGGCCTCGACACGGCCGTGCTGTCGGGCGGGGTGTTCCAGAACAGGCTGCTGCTCGAGCGCACCGCGGGGGCGCTCGCCGGCGGGGGCATGCGCGTGCTGCGTCCCGAGCGGCTGCCGCCGAACGACGGCGGCATCTCCTACGGGCAGGCGGCCGTGGCCGCGCGCCTCATGTGAGGCCGGTGTACCAGAGGCCGAACATCAGCCCGAACGCCCCGAGGGCCGGGATCAGCACGGTGCGGTAGAGCGGCTCCACCCGCGGTCTGGTGAGCACCCATGCGAAGGCCCCCGTGCAGGCGGCCATCGAGACGACGGACATGGGCGCGAACACCGCGAGCGCGGCGATCGCCTCGAGCTGTCCCGGCATCGCCGCGATCAGCAGCAGGACCACCGCACCGGTTCCCGCGAGGCCGTGGAGTACCCCTATCGCTAGCGCCTGCCGGGGGTTGCGCACATGGCGGTGGCGGTGTGGCTGCGCGTCGGCGCGGTAGAGGTGGCGCGCCGCGCTGGCGTGGGCCGAGTCGCCGTGGGAGTGGGGGGCCGAGCGGAAGTCGCCCCGGACCCACTTCCAGATCACTCGCAGGGCGAGCGCGACTATCACCACGCCCACCGCCTTCTCCGCGCCGCTCTCGAGCCACGCGGGGAGCTCGGACTTGAGCAGGATCAGGGGCACGCCGATCGCGAGCAGCATCAGCGCGTGCCCGACGCCCCACCACGCGCCGAGCTTCGTCGCCCGGCGGGTGTCGCCGCCGTCGACCGCCACGAGCGAGGTCACGGCCACGAGATGGTCCGGGTCGGAGGCGTGGCGAAGCCCGAGCGCGAACGCGATCAGGAGCGCTGCCGCCAGCGGCGCGCCCTCGAACAGCCCTGTGAGCCACGCGTCCACCTCCTCGACGGGATGGAAAAGCCACTCGAAGTCCATCTAGCCTCCTCCTCCGCCGGAGCACCTGGCGCACCGCCCGGCGATCGGGAAGTGGCTGAAGCGCGCCTGGAAGCCCAGCTCGGCGGCGATCAGGTCACGCACGCCGTCGAGCGCGCGCGGCTCGACGGTCCGCAGCTCGCCGCACTCCTCGCACACCAGGTACTCCCGGTCCTCCGCCGCGGCCGGGGCGTACAGGCCCGGTCCGTGGCCGACATGGAAATGCCGCACGAGGCCGAGGCGCTCCAGCAGCTCCAGGTTGCGGTAGACGGTGGGCAGGTCGAGCGGCGTGCCGCCGCCCGCCCCCGCTGCGATCCGCTCGGCCGGCACCGGCTCACCCGCCGCGAACAGCGCCTCCACCACCACCCTGCGGGCGGACGACAACCGCAGCCCGCCGCGGCGGATCAGCTCGATCGCCTCCTCGGCGTCGCGCGCCTCCACCGGCTCTACGGCGTGGGGTGAGGTCATCGGCCTCCTCAGCCTTCCTGCAACCGACTTGCGATTGCAGCCTATTCCGGCGAAGGGGCTGCATGCAAGGGCCAGGTCGGGCGGAGGGGCCGGGCGCCGCGGGGTGACGACGCCCGGCCGGTGTTGGGTGCTCCGCTTCCGCGTGAGTGTCGCCTGCGGGGGCTCCACGGAACATGGGGCCTCCCCGCCAATGGCGGTACGGCTACCCGTACAGCAGCCGGGGCGCCCGAGCGGCACAATGCCTCCGGGAGCCATTTCGTGAGAAGTCTCAAGCGAGCGCTGATAGCCCTGGGGGCCGTGGGGTTCGTGGCCGGCGCGATCCCTTTGGCGCTCGCACTGGATCAGGTGGGCGGTCACCAGCGGGAGCTGATCGCCGTAACCGGTCCGCTGATCGGCTGGGCGTTCATCGGCACCGGCATCTTCGCCTGGCTCCGCCGGCCAGAGAACCGCTTCGGCGCCCTGATGACCGCGGTCGGATTCAGCGCGTGCCTCGCCGGGCTTCGGGTCTCGACCGACCCGTGGGTCTTCATCTTCGGGCTTCTCTTCATCACCTCCCAGTGGGCCCTGCTCTACCACCTTCTGCTTGCCTTCCCCGGCGGCTTCCTGCAGAGCAGGCTCGAGCGCCTGCTGGTCGCGGCGATGTACTTCAGCGCGGTGGTCGTGCACCCGGTCCAGGTGC
The DNA here is from genome assembly GCA_963722705.1 of uncultured Thermoleophilaceae bacterium. Taxonomy (GTDB): domain Bacteria; phylum Actinomycetota; class Thermoleophilia; order Solirubrobacterales; family Thermoleophilaceae; genus JAAYBF01. The sequence goes on from CAVRNY010000003.1 coordinate 249,597, forward strand.
TCTTCCAGGACACCTCGCGGATCGGGTTCCCGGACAACCCGCTGCTCATCGAGGGCCATCCCGACCTCTCGACCGCGCTCAGCCGTGCCCGCTTCTGGCTTGCGCTCGTCCTGATCGCCGCGCTGGTGGTGATCCTCGCTCGTCGCTGGCTCGCGGCTCGAGGCCCGCAGCGCCTGGCATTTGCCCCGGTGCTCGTGAGCGGTGGTCTGGTGATGGTGCTGCTCGGCGTCTGGTACGCCGCGATGCTCGCCCACGTCGACGACGGCCTCGTGCAGGCGCTCGAGGACGCGCGCTACGTGGTCCTCGCCACGGTGCCGTTCGCGTTCCTCGCGGGGCTCCTGCGCAGCCGCGTCGCGGGTGCCACGGCGGTGAGCGAGGTCGTCGCGCGGCTCGGGGACCCGAGCGAACGCCGCCGCGGCACCTGCCATGCGCTCAATGAGGCGCTCGAATCCACCTCGCTCGAGCTCGCCATCCTCACCCCGGACGGCGGGTACGTCGATGGGGCCGGCCGCTCCGTGGAGCTTCCGGCCGAGGGATCGGATCGGGCGGTCACACCGCTCTATCAGGGCGGCGCACGGGTCGCGGCGATCGTCCACGACGCCCGGCGGGAGGACGAACGCGATCTCGTCCGGGCCGTCGCCACGGCCGCGGAGCTGGCCCTCGAGAACGAGCATCTCGGCACCGAGCTGCGCGCGAAGATCGAACAGCTCAGCGCCTCCCGCGCGCGGATCGTGGAGTCGAGCGATACCGCGCGCCGCCGCCTCGAGCGAGACCTCCACGACGGCGCACAGCAGCGACTCGTGTCGCTCGCGCTTCGCCTGCGGATCCTCCGATCGGAGCTCGATGGCAATCCCGAGGCGGCGCGAGAGCTCGAGGCCGCGCGCGGCGAGCTCGACCAGGCGCTCGAGGAGCTTCGCAAGCTCGCCCGCGGCATTCATCCGTCGGTGCTGTCGGACCGTGGCCTCGACGCAGCGCTCGAGGCGCTTGCGCATCGGGCGCCCCTGCCCGTGGAGCTCGAGGCGGCCGGCGGGAGGCTGCCGGAGCGCGTCGAGTCGACGGCCTACTTCGTCGTGGCGGAGTCGCTCACGAACGTCGCGAAGTACTCGCGGGCGACCCACGCGAACGTCAACGTGCGCCGCGACAACGGGGGAGTCCTGGTCGAGGTCTCGGATGACGGCGTGGGTGGCGCGGATCCCACCAAGGGGTCAGGCCTGCACGGCCTGCTCGATCGCGTCTCGGCGCTCGACGGCCGGCTCGAGGTCGACTCGCGACCGGGGCGCGGCACGACGGTACGGGCGACGATCCCGTGCGAGTAGTGCCCGACGGCGACGGCGCCTAGGCGACGTAGAGCGCCGCCGTGTAGAGCCCGGCGGCGACCAGCGACGCGACGGTCCGGACGTGGTTCCACCCTGTCCACTCCACGAGATAGCGGGCCCAGAGGGCGGCAGCCTCAGGGTCGCCGGGCTCGACTTTCGCCAGCACCTCGTTGCGGGGAACGTTGAAGGCCATCGTGACCCCGATGCTCCCCACCAGGTAGAGCGCGCCGCCGGCGATGAGATAGGGGCCGTAGGAGCCGTCCCAGTCCACCAGCGCGGCGACGATCGTCGCGGCGCAGGTCACGGCGGTCCCCATCAGGGCCGTCATGAACCACGGGTTGATCGCCTTGATGTTGATCTGCTGCATCGCCGCGATGCCCTGCTCCGGACGGAGCCGGCCGAGGCCCTGCATGACGAAGGTGGAGAAGACGAAGAACGCTCCGGCAGCCAGGCCGCATCCGAGCGCCGAGGCCAGCGTCAGGACGAACGTGGCGCTAGGCATTCCACACCTCCGTGGCAGCGGTATCCCGCGCGAAGTGTCTCGTGTTGTCGTTCATGGGTCCATTCATGTTCGCGCGTCCAAGGGGCGCGGCGCGGAGCGCGGGAGGTCGCGGCGTCCGGCGAGCCAGGCCAGCGGTGTGAGGGCGATGCGCTGCAGCCAGCGGGGCGGGAACGCCGCCTGTACCTCGTCCTCGAACTCCTCGACGAACAGGGCGAGGTCGAGCGGCCTCGGGATTCCCCCCAGCATTGTCCGGCCCTGCTCGGCCAGGCCGACGGCGGTCTCGAAGAGCTTCTCCATCTTCAGCGCCGGGCGCACCTCGACGCGGACGAGCGCCTCGTCGTCACCGGCATTGGCGAAGTCGTGGGGCACGCCGGCCGGGACCACGACCACCTCGCCCGGGCCCGCAACGACGTTCTCTCGGCCCATCCTGAAGCGCATCGTGCCGTCCACGACCTCGAAGCGCTCCTCCTGCTTCGGGTGGATGTGCAAGCCGCCGGGGACCCGGCGGTTGGCGGGAAGCTCGAGGTCGATCGTCAGCAGGTCGCCGCCCGTGTCCGCGGAGGTCTGGCGGAAGGTGATGCGCTCTCCGCTTGCGGGGTTCTCGAGTGTCTGTCCTGTGTGTGCCATTTCGCCTCGATCCGGTCGTGATTGCAACACGTCCAGTATTCGCCGCAGGACCAGGACTGTCTATGACCAAAGCGCGTCTATATATGCTCGATCGTCCAGCAACCTGGAAGATCGAGAGGCGATCCTGCAATACTGCGGTCATGGACGCGCTCGACCCGTTCCCCCCGTCGGACCCACTCGGCGAGGCGCTCCACTTCCTGCGCATGAACGGCGCCTTCTATTGCCGCTCCGAGCTGACCGCCCCCTGGGGGCTGACGCTGCCCCCGATGCCGGGGTACCTGTGGTTCCACGTGGTCACCGCGGGCCGGCTCTGGCTTGAGACCGGGGACGACGACACGGGCTGGATTCAGCTGGGAGACCTGGCGCTCGTGCCGCACGGGGAGGGCCATGTCCTGCGCAGCGAACCGGGAGCTCCCGCCCCGGGGATTCTGGACCTCGAGCGTGAGCTGGTGAGCGACCGCTACGAGATCCTTCGCCACGGCGGGGGCGGCGCTCCGACCAGCCTGATCTGCGGAGCCGTGCGCTTCGAGCACCCGGCGGCCGGGAGGCTCCTCGAGATCCTGCCGAGGACGATCCACATCGAGGCGTCCATCTCGCCCCGGCTCGATTGGATGCAGAGCATGCTGCGCCTGATGGCCTCCGAGGCCGGCGAGCTTCGGCCCGGCGGCGAGGCCGTGATCACGCGCCTCGGCGACATCCTCGTGATCCAGGCCATCCGCGCGTGGATTGAGAGCGATCCGGCGGCGCAGAGCGGCTGGCTGGGCGCGCTCCAAGACCCCCAGATCGGCCGCGCGATCTCGCTCATCCATCGCGACCCGGCCCGGAGCTGGACCGTCGCCTCCCTCGCCGACGAGCTCGCGATGTCCCGCTCGGCGTTCGCCGCCCGCTTCACCGAGCTCGTCGGTGAGCCGGTGATGCAGTACGTCACCCGCTGGCGGATGCACGTGGCGCTCACCGCGCTCAACGAGGACGGCGCGACGTCGGCCGAGCTGGCAAGCCGGCTCGGCTATCGCTCCGAAGCCGCGTTCGGGCGAGCCTTCAAGCGCGTGATCGGGCTACCGCCGGGCGCCGTCAAGCGCCGGTCTCAGGTTCCGAGCGGTCTGCCGGTGTACGGCTAGCGCCCCCACTTCGGCAGGTCCGAAGCGGGCGGTGTGCGGCGCGAGCCGGGCGGCGGGAAGCGCGGGTAGGGCCCCTCCTTCTTCGGGTGCCACGCGACGGTGCCGTAGTGCTTGCGCAGGAAGGCCTGGAGGTCTGCCCGGTGCTCGGGGCACGCGTAGCGGACCGGGCCGAGGATGCCCCGACCCGTCCATGTGAGCCAGCCCGAGGGCGGCGCATCGAGGTACTCGCCGAAGAGCAGGGCGCGTATCTGCGACTCGAGGCTCGCCCTGGTCTCGGGATCGGGCTCGGCGTCGCAGAACTCGCACCGGAAGATGACCCTCATGGGCACCGTCTGAGCGTACCGGCGCCGCCGCCGCTGGTACCGTGATCGACGTGGCCGAATTGAGTCCCGACTACTTCACCAAGCACGTCGCCGATGTCGATCCCGACATCGCGAAGGTGCTCGACGACGAGGCGCGGCGTCAGGAGGCCACGCTCGAGATGATCGCCTCCGAGAACTTCGTTCCCCAGGCGATCCTCGACTGCCAGGGGTCCGTGCTCACGAACAAGTACGCCGAGGGCTACCCGGGCAAGCGCTACTACGGCGGCTGTGAGCACGTGGACGTGGCGGAGAACCTGGCGATCGACCGCGCGAAGGAGCTGTTCGGCGCCGAGCACGTGAACGTACAGCCGCACGCCGGCGCCCAGGCGAACGCCGCGGCCTACCACGCCCTGCTCGACCCGGGCGATCGCATCCTCGGGATGAAGCTCGACCACGGCGGTCACCTCACCCACGGGATGAAGATCAACTTCTCCGGGAAGCTGTACGACATCGTCGCCTACGGCGTGCGCGAGGAGGACTCGCGCCTCGACATGGACACGCTCCAGCGCCTGGCTGACGAGTTCAAGCCCAAGCTGATCCTCGCCGGCTGGTCCGCGTACTCCCGCCAGCTCGACTTCCCGCGCTTCCGCGAGATCGCAGACTCCGTCGGCGCGTTGCTGATGGTGGACATGGCCCACTTCGCCGGGCTCGTGGCCGCCGACGAGCACCCGAGCCCCGTGCCGCACGCCGACGTGGTCACCACCACGATCCACAAGACGCTCGGCGGCGCCCGCGGCGGGATGATCCTCTGCAAGGAGGAGTTCGCGAAGAAGATCAACTCGGCGATGTTCCCCGGGCAGCAGGGCGGGCCCCTGATGCACGTGGTCGCCGGCAAGGCGGTGGCGCTCAAGGTCGCCCAGTCGGACCTCTTCCGGGAGCGCCAGCGGCGCACGCGCGAGGCCGCGGCCGTGCTGGCGGAGGAGCTGCTCGGCGCGGGCGTGAACGTGCTCACCGGCGGCACCGACGTGCACCTCGTGCTCGTCGACCTGCGCGACTCCGAGCTCGACGGCCAGCAGGCGGAGGACCGCCTTCACGACGTCGGGATCACCGTGAACCGCAACGCCGTGCCGTTCGACCCGCGTCCGCCGGCCGTCTCGTCCGGTCTGCGCGTCGGCACCTCCGCGCTCGCCACCCGCGGCCTGCAGGTGGACGACTTCAGGGAGATCGGCCGCGTGATGGCCGAGACGCTCACGGGTGACTTCTCCGACAGCGCCAAGGCCGAGCTCAGTGAGCGCACCCGCGCCCTGGCCGAGCGCTACCCGCTCTACCCCCAGCTGTCCCCCGCCGCGGTCTAGGACGCGCGCTGCCGTGGGGGGCGGCCTGTTCGAGCTGGAGTCGGTCACGGCGTCCCGCGACGGGCGCCCGGTGCTCCGCGCGGTCGACCTGGAGATAGGGCCGGGGGTCACGGCGGTGGTCGGTCCGTCGGGCGCGGGCAAGTCGACCCTGCTCCGGCTGCTCAACCGCCTGGCCGACCCCGACGAGGGCTCTGTGCGCTTCGGGGGCGAGGACGTTCGCTCGCTCGATCCGCTCGCGCTGCGGCGCCGGGCCTCGCTGGTGCCGCAGCTCCCGGCGCCCATTCCCGGCAGCGTGGCGGAGAACGTGCGCTTCGGTCCGGAGCTGGCCGGTCGCACGACGGAGGTGGAGCACTGGCTCGACCTCGCCGGGCTGGGAGCGGACTATGCGGACCGGGAGGCGGAACGGCTCTCGGTCGGCGAGCAGCAGCGGGTGATGCTCGCGCGCGCGCTCGCCCTCGAGCCCGAGGTGCTGCTGCTCGACGAGCCGACTTCGGCGCTCGACGAGGAGGCGCGCGACGGGGTGGAGGCCACGCTGGGGATGCTCGTCCAGGAGCTGGGTGTGTCCGCCGTCGTCGTGACCCACGACCGCGCGCAGGCGGACCGCCTGGCGGAGCGCACCCTCGAGCTGGACTCAAGCCGGTGAGCAGCACGATCGACATCTCCCTGGGGGAGGTCGCCGCCTCGCTCGTGCTCGTGGCGATCGCGGCCGCGGTGTCGCTATGGCAGCGGGCGGACCTCGAGGCCGACCTCGGCGTGGCCGTGCTGCGCTCAGCCCTCCAGCTCACGGCCGTCGGCTACGTGATCCAGGCGATCTTCGACTCGGACAGCCTGTGGCTCGTGGCGCTGCTGCTCGCGGTGATGGTCGGCTTCGGTTCCGCCACGGCCCACAGCCGCGCGCGCGCCGTGCCCCACTCGCTCGGCCCAATAGTGCTCGCGCTCTGCTCTGCCGCCGTGGTGACCCTCGGGCTCGTGCTGGCGCTCGGCATGTTCGAGGCCGAGCCGCGCTATCTCGTGCCGGTGGGCGGGATGGTGATCGGCAACTCGATGACCGCGGCCGCCGTGGCGCTCAACAGGCTGGCGGACGAGATGGCCGGCCAGGCCCGCCTGGTGGAGGCCACGCTCGCGCTGGGGGCCACCGCCCGCCAGGCCTCCGCGGGCCTCGTAACCCGCAGCCTGCGCTCCGGGTTGATCCCGCTGATCGACTCCACCAAGACCACCGGCGTGGTCTTCTTCCCGGGCACGATGGTCGGGATGCTGGTGGCGGGAGCGGAGCCGCTCGACGCCGTCCGCCTCCAGCTGATCCTGCTGTGGGTGCTGCTCGGCAGCGTGGCGCTCGCGGCGTTGATCGCCACCGCGCTCGGCTACCGCGGGTTCTTCACCGAGGCGCACCAGCTGCGGGAGCCGGCCGAGACCTAGGCGCGTATCCTGCGACCCGTGACGGGCGCCATCCAGCCACCCCTTTCCGCGAAGCCGCGCCTGCGCGGGGTCTCGCACAAGTGGGCGTTCTACGTGTCGCTCGTGCTGGGCGCGGCGCTCGTGCTCACCGCACCCTCCGGGAGGGCGATGATCGCCGCGGCCGTCTACGCCGTGTGCGTGGCGCTCCTGTTCGGCAGCAGCGCTCTCTACCACCGCATCGACTGGCGCTCCACCTCGGCCCGGCGCTGGATGCGGCGGGTCGACCACTCGGCGATCTTCCTGCTGATCGCCGGCTCGTACACGCCCTTCGCGCTGCTCGTGATCGAGGGCACGCTCGCCGACGTGATCCTCGCCGTGGTGTGGGCGGGCGCCATCGGCGGGATCGTCCTGAAGCTGCTGTGGATCGACGCCCCCAAGTGGCTCGTGGCGCTCATCTACGTGCTGCTCGGCTGGGTCGCCGTGGCGGTGGCCCCGGACCTCGTTTCGGAGCTCGGGATAACGGCGGCGGCAATGGTCGGCCTGGGCGGCATCCTCTACACGGTGGGCGCGGTCATCTATGCCATCCGCCGCCCGGACCCCGTGCCGGCGGTGTTCGGCTACCACGAGCTGTTCCACCTGCTGGTGATCGCCGCCGCCGGCCTCCAGTACGCCGTCGTGGCGTTCTGGGTGCTCCCGGGTTCCTGAGCCACAACCCGGTCGCGACGGGGCCCGCGGGTACAGTCAGCGCGGGATGAACGAGCTCGACGCGCTCTGGGCGTTCCTCGTTGCGGGCGCGGTGGCCTTCGTGCTCACCCCCGTGGCCGCGCGGCTCGCCCACCGGATCGGGGCGATCGACCTGCCGCGGGAGCGCGGGTTGCACGACAGCCCCACGCCGAGCCTTGGCGGGCTCGCGATCCTGGCCGGGGTGCTCGCGGGCGGGGTCCTGTTCCTGCCGTGGAACGACGAGACGCGCGGGATCCTCGGCGGGGCCGCGGCGATCGCGCTGATCGGCGCGGTCGACGACGTGCTCGACGGCGGGCTTCCCCCGATGCTGAAGCTCGCCGGCCAGCTCGCGGCCGCGGCGATCCCCGTGGCAGCCGGGGTGCGCGTCGAGAACATCACCCTGCCCTTCGTCGAGCCGGTGGACTTCGGCAACTGGGGCATCCCGCTCACCCTGTTCGGCATGGTCGCCGTGATGAACGTCGTGAACTTCACGGACGGGGTGGACGGCCTCGCTGCGGGGGTCTGCACCATCGCCGCCGGCACCTTCGCGATCATCGCGCTCTCGCTGGACCGGGTGGACGCGGGCGTCCTGGCCGCTGTCGTGGCCGGCGCCTCGGTCGGCTTCCTGCGCCACAACTTCCATCCCGCCTCGATCTTCATGGGGGACTCCGGATCGAACCTCCTGGGGCTGCTGCTGGCGTGCGTCGCCATCCAGGGGGTGTTGAAGACGGCCGCCGTGGTCGCCCTGTTCTTCCCGCTGGTGATCCTCGCCGTGCCCGCGCTCGACGCCACCTTCGTCGTCGCCAAGCGGATCAAGTACCGGCGGCCCGTGTACTCGGCAGACCGGTGGCACTTCCACCACCGGTTCGCGAACATCGGCTTCTCAGCCCGCCGCACGGTGATCTACCTGTACGCATGGACCGTGTCGCTCGCCGCCCTGGCGCTGGCGCTGCGATTCGTGCCCTACTCGGAGGACGACGGGACGCTCAACGCGGGCTGGGCCGCCGTGATGGCCGGCTTCTTCCTGGTGGCCGTCGCGGCAAGCGTCTACCTCGTCTACGTGCTCGAGATCCTCAAGTTCCGCCGCTTCCGCGAGCGCCAGCTCCGCGAGGCCTCCGAGACCGGGGAGGCCGAGGCCCTCTCCGAGGACGAGATCGACGACGAGATCGAGCGCGAGCTCGAGACCGGCGAGTTCGAGGCCGTCGAGCCTCCCCGCTAGAGGACCTGCACGCGCGGGTTCCCGCGCGCAACGCGGAAGCGGCCGATCGAGCGGGTGCTCGAGCTCCGCCTGAGCGCGTCCACCGCCTTGTACTCCACCCGCAGCTCGTCGGGACTGGCGTGGAGGACCGCGTACCCCCGGCTCTGCTGCTCCTGGTACTTCAGGTGCGGGTTCACGAGCGGCAGGTTGTTCGAGATCAGCGTCAGCTGCTCGGGAGGGAGCGGCGCCCCCGAAGCGGACTGCAGCGTCTCCGGGATCCCGAGCGACGTGATCGACCCGCCGACGAACTCGGTGGCCACGCTCTCCGGGCCCCGCCCGTCGGTGCCCACCTCGCCGGCGAAGAACGTGTGGATGTCGCCGGTGAGGAAGCTCAGGTTCTGGATCCCGAACGCGCGCACGTAGTCGAGCAGCTCATGCCGCTCGCGGCCGTAGCCGTCCCACGAGTCCTTGTTGATCGGGTTGCCCTGCGCGGTGTCCAGCGACTGGATCATGAGCTGGTTGCCCACGAGCTTCCAGGTGGCGCCGGAGGCGCGCAGGCGGCGCTTGAGCCAGCCGAGCTGGCGCCGGCCGAGATATCGCCTCGGAACGTCCTCGGCCTCGCCGCACGGCACGAACAGCTGGTCGCCGCACGGCTGGTCGTCGCGGTACTGGCGCTCGTCGAGGAGGAAGAGCTCCACGTTGGCGCCGATGCGCATGCGGCGGTACAGGTCGTTGCCGATCTCGGGCGAGCCGGTGAGCGGCTTGAACGGCATGTACTCGTAGAAGGCGCGGTAGCCGGCGCCCATGCGGGCCAGGAACGGAACGCGCTTCTGCTGGGTCGCCTCGCCGGGGTTGCCGCCCGCGTAGTTGTCCTCCACCTCGTGGTCGTCCCAGATGGCGGCGAACGGATGCGCGGCGTGCATCGCCCGCAGATCCGGGTCGGACTTGTACATGCGGTACTTCGACCGGTACTCGGCCAGCGTCTGCACCTCGCCGTCGCGGTTGGCGCCCAGCGTGTCCTTGCGCGGCCCCTCGTAGAAGTTGCGCTCGTAGATGTAGTCGCCCAGGCACACGACGAGGTCGGCGTCCTCGCGGGCGATGGCGCTGTGCGCGCCGAAGTACCCGGCCTGCCAGTCCTGGCAGGAGAAGAACACGATCTTCACGGGCTGGCGCGAGTCGGCCGGGCGCATGGTGCGAAAGCGGCCGACCGGGCTCGACTTCGTGCGCGTCTCGAAGCGGTAGTAGTACTCGCGGCCGGGCTTGAGGAACTTGCCCGCCACGCGCGCCTCGACCGTGTGGTCCATCTTCGCGCGCACAGTCAGCGTCCGGCGCTTGACCACCCGCCGGAAGTCGGGGTCCCGCGCGACCTCGAGCCTGATCTTGCGGTCGCGCTTGGCTCCGTCGAGCCGGGTCCACAGCGAGATCCCGCGTGGCGCGGGCTGCCCGACGCCACCCCCTGGGGGAAGCTGCCGCCCTTGGCGAGCGGGATCCGGTTGCGCCGCTTGGCGCGCTTCGCGAGCGCCGGGTCCACCGGCACGCCGCCCAGGATCAGCGCGCCCGCGCCGATCCCGGCGTAGCCGAGCAGCTCGCGCCGGTCGATGGGACGGTCGAGCGGGCCTCCGGTGTGCGGCGAGCGGGCCATGACGGCCGAATGTACCGGCACCCCGCAGTCGCCCGCGAAGGTTCGGTTAACGGGTCGTGACCGCGTTCAGAAGAGTCTTGCCTGTTCCCGCGGCACCTCCTCCTCTCTGCGGTGGGCCGCCAGCCGCGCCTCGGCCTCCGCCCGCCGCTCGTCGGCCGCGCGGGCGAACCGGCCGGAGCCGGCCCCCGGGCGGCGGACCAGCGCGGCCAGCCGCCTGCGCTCCTCCGGCGGCGCGTAGGCGCCCCGGGCGTAGAGCCTCTCGTAGAGGGGCAGCAGGTCGGGACGCTGCGAGCGCAGCCAGTCGAAGAAGATCCCCTTGACCTCGCCGCGCAGGTGCAGCGCGATGCCCCCGATGCTCACGGCACCCGCCTCGGTGGCGAGCTCGAGGATCCGGTTCACCTGCTCCGGCGAGTCGTTCACGCCCGGCATCAGCGGCGCGATCAGCACGCTCGTGGGGATCCCGGCCCGGTTGAGCTCCGCCACCGCCTCGAGCCGCGCGCGGGGGTGGGGGGTATGCGGCTCGGTCGAGCGCCAGGCCTTCTCCTCCAGCGTGGGGACCGAGAGGGCGGCGCTGATGTCCGGCACCTGGCGCATCAGGTCGAGGTCGCGCAGCAGCAGCGGCGACTTCGTGAGCACCGACGCCGGCGTGCCGGAGTCCCGGAACGCCTCCCAGATCCCGGGCATCAGCCTGTAGCGCCCCTCGACCCACTGGTAGGGGTCGGTGTTGGTCCCCATCGCCACGTGGTCGTGCTTCCACGACGGCCGCTTCAGCTCGGCCCGCAGCACCTCCGGGACGTTGACCTTGACGACGATCTCCTTCTCGAAGTCGCGCCCGGCGCCGAGGTCGAGGTACTTGTGGGTGGGGCGGGCGAAGCAGTAGGTGCAGGCATGGCTGCAACCGCGATAGGGGTTGACCGTCCACCGAAAAGGCATCCGCGACCGCTCTGGAACGCGGTTCAGCGCCGATTTGGCCCGTACCTCGTAGAAACGGGTGTCGAGCGCCTCGGGTGCGTCGAACGTGCGGACGACCGCCGGCATCGCGGTAGCCGGGCAGCTCCCGGCTCTCCTCCGCCTCGACCTTCAGCTCGTCCCAGCGCTACGAACACATGTTCGCATATGCGAGAGACGGACCTCGGGCCGCTCACTCGCCCCAGAGCGTCAGCGACGAGCCGCCGCGGCCCGCCCGCGTCGCGGTGCTCGCAGAGGTAGATCCCCTGCCAGGTGCCGAGCGCGAGGGCGCCCGTCTCGCACCGGCAGCGTCAGCGACGGTCCCAGCAGCGAGGCCTTGACGTGCGCCGGCATGTCGTCGGTCGCCCTCGAGCGTGTGGGTCCAGTACGCGGCGCCCTCCGGAACGGCCTGCGTGAACCACGTCTCGAAGTCGCTGCGCACGTCGGGGCTGGCGTTCTCGTTGAGCGTCAGGCGAGGCGGACGTGTGCTGGATCAGGCAGGTGGAGAAGCCCGACCCGCAGATCCGCGAGCTCGGGCACCGCATCCAGCACCTCGTCGCGTCACCAGATGGAACCCGCGGGGGCGGGCTCGCAGCCGCTGATTTCGGGCTGTATCCACATTGGCGGGATCCGGTAAGCCGGACCTATATTGGAAGTGGAATTGGGAGCACTGGCAGGCGGATCCTGCCGGAACGGCCCGTCTCTGCGCCCCGGGCGGCCGCGAGCATGCCACGCCAGGACACAGAAGGGGGAGCATGAACCCGCCCCTCCGCGAGCGGCTGGGCAGCGGAAATCGATAGCAGGCGGGACGACGGCGCCGGCCAGCGCCGGCAGCGATGGCGCGAACGCCGCGTTCTGGTTCGCGGCCGGCGTCTGGTCGTGGCCTTCTCGCGGTCGCCGTGCCGCACAGCCCGGACCTCGACGAGAGTCGGGCTGGCCGTCTGCGGCGCGCTGGCCGCGGCGATGGCGGCCCTCGCCGTCACGGCGTTCGACGCGCTGCCGAAGTGGGCGTTCCAGTTGCTCTGTGCGCGGCGCGTCCGTGCTCGCCGACCGCCGCGATCCACTTCTGGGGCGAGGGGTCGGTGTACGGGCCCCTGCCGTACCTGTGGACGACGGTCTACGCCTTCTGGTTCTTCGCGCTGCCGCGCGGCGCTCGCTCAGGTGGCGCTGATCGGGGCCTGTTCGCAGCTCAGCTGCGGCTCGACGATCCCGGCTACACCCCGGTCGGCGGAGTGGATCGCCACGGTCGGGACCCTGGTGGTGATCGGCCTGCTCGTGGCGATCGTCCGCGACCGCCTGAGCGACGTGATCCCAACCTCACGGACGCCGCCACGCCGCGACTCCCTCACCGGGCTGCTCAACCGGCGCGGCTTCGAGGAGGTGTTCGACGTGGAGCTCGAGCGCGCCCGGCGCACCGACGCAGTCCCTCAGCGTGATCGTGGGCGACCTGGACCGTTTCAAGGACGTCAACGACGAGTTCGGCCACGCGGCCGGCGACGAGGCGCTGCGCCGCGTCGGCGCACGGCGCTCCGAGTCGAGCAAGCGAAGCTGGGACTCGCTCGCGCGAGTGGGCGGAGAGGAGTTCGCGATCCTCGCCCCGGACACCGACGAGCACGGCGCCTACATCCTTGCCGAGCGCGATGCGCAGCGAGATCGAGCGGACGTGCGAACGGCGCGGGCCGCGGCCTGATCACGGCGAGCTTCGGCATCGTGCAGCTACCCCGTGCACGGGCAGACGGCCGCGGCGCTGCTCCAGGCCGGCGACCAGGCGCTCTACGCCGCCAAGCGACTGGGCCGCAACCGCTCGGTGATCTCGAGTGCGGAGGTGCCCGGGCATCCTCGCGCGCGCGCCGCGCGGGCACGAGGACGCTCACGTGGAGCTGGCGACCCTGCTGGCGCTGGCGGAGGCGCTCGACGTGCGCGACTCCGGCAGCGCCACGCACTGCCAGCGCGTGGGCCGCTACGCGGAGCTGATCGCGCGCGAGCTGGGCCTGCCCGCCGGACTCGGTCGAGAGGGTGCGCATCGCCGGGATCCTCCACGACGTCGGCCGGGTCGGGGTGCCCGACGAGCTGATCGCCAAGGAGGGCCCGCTCGACGAGGAGGAGTGGCACTGGGTCCGCTCGCCACCCCGCGATCGGCGCGCGAATGCTCGAGACCACCGAGTTCGGGGACATCGGCGATTGGATCCTCGCCCACCACGAGCGTCCGGACGGCACCGGCTATCCCGAGGGGCGCGCCGCCGACGAAGTGCCGCTGGAGGCGTGCATACTCGGGGTGGCCGACGCCTACGAGGCGATGACCGCGCGGCGCCCCTACCGGCCGCCGCTGGACCCCCAGGCGGCGTCCGACGAGCTGCGCCGAGGAGCCGGGCGGCAGTTCGACGAGCGGGTCGTCGAAGCGCTGCTGCGGGTCGTGTTGAGCCTCAGATAGAGTCCCTCGCCCCTTGCGGGTGACCCCCTACTTGAGCACGCACGCACTCGCCCACTTCCCACGACGCGCCCGAGGCCGGAAACACCGGCCTCACCCTGCTCCGGAACCTCGACCTGGTGGTGCTCGCGCTGGCCCTGCCGGTGTTCCTCGTGGCGCGGCTTGCCGCTGCTCGGCTACGCGATCGTGGCCGTGGCGTGGATCGCCCAGCGCGTGCTGCAGACACTTGGCGACCGCGCCGCGCCGTCGAGACGCGGCGACCGGCGCGCCGCGATCGGGCGTGCTCGGCGGGCACGATGGTCGCCCGCATCTGGCTGCTCGGCCTGGCGGTGCTCGGCCGTCGGGCTGATCGAGCGCGAGGCCGGCGCTCGCCGCCGGCGGTGCTCGCCGTGGCGCTCTTCACGATCTTCTTCGTGACCCTGCTGATCGTGAAGCCGCTCGAGGAGGCTGCGCGGCGATGAGCACCAGCGGCAAGGTCTTGATCGGGCTCGGCGGTCTGGTTCGCGCTCGCGCTGATCCTGCTTCGGGATCTTCGGCCGCGACGGGCAAGAACGACGCGTTCCAGCCGCAGGACGAGTTCAAGCTCGACCCCTGGATCGAGCTCAAGCTCGGCCCGATCGACATGAGCATCAACAAGGCGGTGATGTACCTCTTCATCGCCGCCACGCTGACCACCGGGACGATGATCTAATCGCGCGCCGGATGCAGACCGCCCGAACAGCGTCCAGACGGCCGTCGAGGTCGGCCTACGACGTGACGCGCAAGAACATCGTCGGGCAGAACATGGACGACGCCGATGGCGAAGAAGTGGTTCGCGTTCATCGCGACGCTCTTCTTCTTCATCTGGTTCTCGAACATGATCGGCTACATCCCGCTGCCGACCAACACCGAGCACACGGTCGACATCTTCGGCGCTCGAGATGCCCGTCGTTCGCCATCTACGCGGCGACCGCGAACATCTCGATCCCGCTGGTACTGACGCTGGTCGTCTGGGTCGCGTACCACGTCGAGGGCGTCCGGGTGAAGGGCTTCGTCGGCTTCCTCAAGAGCTTCGTCCCGCCCGGCATCACCGGCGTCGGCGCGGCGCCCGCTGTTCGTGATCGAGGTGATCTCGGACTTCGTCCGGATCATCTCGCTGTCGGTGCGGCTGTTCGCCAACATCCTCGCCGGCCACCTGCTGATCCTGTTCATGGCCGGCGGCCTCGTCGTGCTGCTCGGCCTCTCGGCGCTCGGCGTGTTCACGCTCGGCGATGGCGATCCCGTTCTTCCTGTTCGAGGTCGGGCTGGTGGCCACGCCTGCAGGCATTCATCTTCGCGATCCTCACATCCATCTATCTCGGCGGCGCGACCGCCGAGGGCCACTAAGGAGGACCAGTGGAATTCGCTGCTTCCAACTCGCCCAGTCGGCCGACGCGCAGGCGATCACCGACGCCGGCAAGGCGATCGCCCTCGGCGTCGGCGCCGGCCTCGGCTCGATCGGCGCCGGCATCGGCATCGGCATCATCTTCGGCAAGGAGATCGAGTCGGTCGCCCGCCAGCCGGAGATGAAGGACGAGCTCCAGTCGATTCGCTGGCTCGGCTTCGCGCTCATGCGAGGCGGTCGCCTTCTACACGTTCATCTTCGGCCTGATCGCCTTCTTCCTCTAGGCCGGCCTTGGAGGCGCTCACGGACATCGCGACGCTGTCCTCGCTCGCCAGCCGAGGGCGGCCACGAGGAGGAGGGCGGCAGCTTCCTCGTCTCGCCCGAGCGTCGGGCTGATGATCTGGACGCTGATCGCGTTCGGCGGCTGCGTTCCTGATCCTGCGCAAGTTCGCCTTCCCGCGGATCGACGAGGCGCTCGACAGCGCCGGCGCGGATGCCATCGACGGAGTCGATCGACGCCGCCGAGCACGACCAAGCAGGAGGCCGACCAGCTGCTCGAGGAGTACCGCGCGCGGCTGAAGGAGGCGCGCGAGCAGGCCGACGACATCGTCGCCCGCTCGCGCAAGGCCGCCGAGCCGCACCAGGACGAGGCCAAGGCCGACGCCAAGCAGCTACCGCGAGGAGCTGATGGAGCACGACGCGCAAGGACATCGAGGACGAGACCCGGCGCGCGCTCGACGAGATCCGCAAGGAGGTGGCCGACCTCACGGTGATCGCCACCGAGAAGGTCACGCGCAAGTCGCTCGACGGCGACGACCACAAGCGGCTGATCGAGGAGGCGCTGGCCGAGGTCGACTTCTCGGCGCTCGCCGGCCCGAGAAGGAACTGATGGAGCGCTGATGGAGGAGATCGCCGAGGTCTACTCGCGCTCGCTGTTCGAGGTCGCCTCCGAGCACGGCGACCTCGACCGCGTGCACGAGGAGCTCGGCGAGTTCGCCGACGCGCTCGACGAGAACCGCGACCTCCAGGTGTTCTTCTTCTCGCCCTACTTCTCCTCGCAGGAGAAGAAGGACGCGCATCGGCACAGCTGCTCGAGGACGCCGACGAGAGCTTCGTGCGCTTCCTCGAGCTGCTGGCCGAGCGCCACCGGATGCCGGCGATCTTCCGCATCCGGCGCGGCTTCGACGAGCTCTGGCGCGAGGAGAACAAGCTGCTGCCGGTCACCGTCACGAGCGCGGTCGAGCTCGACTCGCAGGCTCGTGGAGGGGATCGGCAAGCGGATCGAGGAGCAGACCGGCCAGAAGGTCGAGCTCACGAGCAAGGTCGATCCCGACGTGCTCGGCGGCCTCGTGCTGCAGGTCGGCAACATGGTGCTGGACGCGAGCGTGCGCACCCGGCTCGAGAAACTGAGAAAGAACGTCGCTCGCGCCGTCTGACGGCGCCGGCCTAAGGAGACCCGAACTCAATGCAGATCAAGCCAGACGAGATCACCAGCATCCTCAAGAGCCGCATCGAGGGACTCGACGAGGGCGGCGCCGACCTCTCCGAGGTGGGCACCGTGCTCTCGATCGCCGACGGCATCTCGCGCGTGCACGGACTCGAGAACTGCATGTCGCTGGAGATGCTCGAGCTGCCCCACGACGTGACCGGCCTGGCGCTCAACCTCGAGGCCGACAACGTCGGCGCCGTGCTGTTCGGCGACTGGGACAAGATCGAGGAGGGCGACACGGTCAAGCGCACCGGCCAGCTCCTCGAGATCCCGGTCGGCGAGGAGCTGCTCGGCCGCATCGTCGACCCGCTCGGCACACCCGCTCGACGGCAAGGGCGACATCAACACCTCCGAGACCCGCCCGGCCGAGTTCAAGGCGCCCGGCGTCGTGCAGCGCCAGCCGGTGATCGAGCCGATGCAGACCGGCATCAAGGCGATCGACTCGATGACCGCCATCGGCCGCGGCCAGCGCGAGCTGATCATCGGCGACCGCCAGACCGGCAAGTCCGCGGTGGCGATCGACACGATCATCAACAACCGCGACAACGACGTGATCTCGATCTACGTGGCGGTCGGCCAGCGGATGTCGACGGTGGTCCAGGTGGCCGAGACGCTCGCGCGACCACAACGCGATGGACAACACGATCATCGTGGCCGCGCCCGCCGACGAGGCGGCGCCGATCAAGTTCATGGCGCCCTACGCGGGCTGCGCGATGGGCGAGTACTTCCTCTACAACGGCAGGCACGCGCTCTGCATCTACGACGACCTGACCAAGCACGCGTTCGCGTACCGCCAGATGTCGCTGCTGCTGCGCCGCCCGCCGGGGCGCGAGGCCTACCCCGGCGACGTGTTCTACCTGCACTCCCGCCTGCTGGAGCGGGCGGTGAAGCTGCAGACGAGAGCGACGGCTCGCGGGCGGCGGTTCGCTCACGGCGCTGCCGATCATCGAGACGCAGGCGGGCGACGTGTCGGCCTACATCCCGACCAACGTCATCTCGATCACCGACGGCCAGATCTTCCTCGAGGGCGACCTGTTCCGCTCGGGCGTCCGCCCGGCGATCAACGTGGGCATCTCGGTGTCGCGCGTGGGCGGCAACGCGCAGCCGAAGGCCGATGAAGAAGGTGGCCGGCAAGCTGCGCCTCGAGCTCTCGCAGTACCGCGAGCTCGAGGCATTCGCGCAGTTCGGCTCCGAGCTCGACGCCGACACGCAGGCCACGCTGCACCGCGGCGAGCGGCTCGTGGAGACGCTCAACCAGGACGAGCTCAAGCCCTGGAAGCCGGCCGACCAGGTGGCGGCGATCTACTCGGGCACCGGCGGCTACCTCGACCGGATCAAGGTCGAGCGCGTGCGCGAGTTCCACGAGAACATGCTCAGCGCCTGCACTCCGAGCAGTCGGACCTGATGGAGAAGATCGGCGAGCGGCGACTGGGACGACTCGATCGAGGAGCAGCTGGGCGAAGGCGATCGCCGAGGCGATCGACGACTTCGGCCCCGACTTCGACGAGGAGCGGCAACCC
Organism: uncultured Thermoleophilaceae bacterium; assembly: GCA_963722705.1. Taxonomy (GTDB): domain Bacteria; phylum Actinomycetota; class Thermoleophilia; order Solirubrobacterales; family Thermoleophilaceae; genus JAAYBF01. The sequence goes on from CAVRNY010000003.1 coordinate 267,523, forward strand.
GCTCGAGGAGGGCGAGTCGGACCGCATCAAGTCGGAGGAGGAGCGCGAAGCACCTGCACGCATGGAGTCGGATGAGGATTCCGATGACGAGGAGGGCTCGCAGGAGGAGAAGGAGGAGGCGGGGCGACCGCGTGAACGGAGTCGTCAGTCGTCAGTCGTCAGTCGTCAGCGACCTAGATCATGGCCACCCAGAAGGACGTCAAGAACCGCATCTCGTAGCGTTAAGAACATCCAGAAGATCACTCGCGCCATGGAGATGGTCGCGGCTGCGCGGCTGCGGCGCGCCGAGCAGCGGATCGAGGCGCTGCGGCCCGTACGCGCGGGCGATCCGCCGGATGACGCGGCGCACCGTCGAGGCGGCCGAGAACATCCCGAACCTGCCGCTGCTCGAGGAGCACGACAACACGAACAGGGTCGGCCTGCTGCTGGTCACCGGCGACCGCGGCCTGGCGGGCGCGTTCAACTCGCAGATCCTCCGCGCGGGCAACCGCCGCGCCCAGGAGCTGCGGGACGAGGGCAAGGAGGTCGTGTGGTTCGCGTCGGGCCGGCGCGGCGTGTCGTCGCTCCAGTTCCGCGGCCGCGAGGTGGCGGGCGACTGGGCCGGCTTCACCGACCGGCCCGCGTTCTCGAACGCGCGCGACATAGCGTCCGAGGTAGCCACCGCAGTACGTGGACGGGAAGGTCGACCGGGTCGAGATCATCTTCAACGGCTACGTGTCGCCGCTCACGCAGAACGTCCGCACGGACGTGCTGCTGCCGCTCCAGGAGATGGCCCAGCTGGTGGCGGCTGCCGAGGAGGAGGCGGGCGAGGGCGACGAGGTCGACCCGAGCGAGGAGTCCGGCGACGTCCGCGGCGAGTGGCTCTACGAGCCCGAGCCGGAGGAGATCCTGCCGCGCCTGGTTCCAGACTTCATCGAGATCAGCGATCTTCAGGGCGCTGCTGGAGTCGACGGCGTCCGAGCACGGCGCGCGCATGACCGCGATGCGCAACGCGCAGGAGAACGCCAGCGACATGATCGAGGACCTGACCCTCGAGATGAACCGCCAGCGCCAGGCCGAGATCACCCAGGAGATCATGGAAGTCGTCGCCGGCGCCGAGGGCCTCAGTTAAAGGAGATACATGGAAGCCGCCACACAGGAGAAGAAGACGGAGAACACCGTCGGCAGGGTCGAGCAGATCACCGGCGTGGTCTTCGAGGCGGTCTTCGAGCGCGACCACCTGCCGGAGATCTACAACGCGCTCGAGACCGAGATCCCCGGCGTCGATGGCGGCGAGGGCACGAAGCTCGTGGTGGAGGTGCAGCAGCACCTCGGCGACGACCGCGTGCGCTGCGTGGCCATGGACGCCACCGACGGCCTGAGCCGCGGCGCGGAGATCCGCGACACCGGCGGGCCGATCACGGTGCCCGTGGGCAAGGGCACGCTCGGCCGCATCTTCAACCTGCTCGGCGACCCGATCGACGACGCGGGCGACGTCGAGGCCGAGGAGCGCTGGCCGATCCACCGCGACGCCCCCGACGTCGAGAACCTGACCCCGACGCGCGAGATCTTCGAGACCGGCATCAAGGTCGTCGACCTGCTGGCCCCATACGCCAAGGGCGGCAAGGTCGGCCTGTTCGGCGGCGCCGGCGTGGGCAAGACGGTGCTGATCCAGGAGCTGATCAACAACCTCGCCCAGGAGCACGGCGGCCTGTCGGCGTTCTGCGGCGTGGGCGAGCGCTCCCGCGAGGGCAACGACCTCTGGCTCGAGATGACCGAGTCCGGCGTGATCGACAAGACCATGCTCGTGTTCGGCCAGATGAACGAGCCGCCCGGCGCCCGTATGCGCGTGGCGCTGTCCGGCCTGACCATGGCGGAGTACTTCCGCGACCAGGAGGGGCAGGACGTGCTCCTCTTCATCGACAACATCTTCCGCTTCGTGCAGGCGGGCTCGGAGGTATCGGCGCTGCTCGGCCGCATGCCGTCCCAGGTGGGCTACCAGCCCACCCTGGAGACCGAGATGGGCCAGCTCCAGGAGCGGATCACCTCCACCCAGAAGGGCTCGGTGACCTCGGTCCAGGCGATCTACGTGCCTGCGGACGACCTCACCGACCCGGCGCCGGCTTCGGTGTTCGCGCACCTCAACGCCACGACGGTGCTGTCACGGTCGATCTCGGAGAAGGGCATCTACCCGGCGGTGGACCCGCTGGACTCGACCTCGACGATCCTCAAGCCGGACATCGTCGGCGAGGAGCACTACCACGTGGCCACCCAGGTCCAGGAGATCCTGCAGCGCTACAAGGAGCTCCAGGACATCATCGCCATCCTCGGCATCGACGAGCTGTCCGACGAGGACAAGCAGGTGGTGCAGCGCGCTCGCAAGGTCGAGCGCTTCCTGTCCCAGCCGTTCTTCGTGGCCGAGGCGTTCACCGGGACCGAGGGCAAGTACGTCTCGGTCGAGGACACCGTGCGCTCGTTCAAGGAGATCGTCGAGGGCGAGCACGACGACCTCCCCGAGCGCGCCTTCTACATGAAGGGCGGGATCGACGAGGTCACCGAGACCGAGAAGAAGTCCGGCCGCAGGGAGAAGAAGCGAGGAGGAGCCCGAGGCGGAGGCCGAGGCCGAGACCGAGGAGCAGGAGGACGAGTCCTCCGGCGACGGTGACGGGGAGGACGGCGAGGACTGATGGCCCGCAACACCTTCCCCGTCGAGGTCCTCACGCCCGAGGGCCAGGTGTTCGAGGGCGAGGTCGAGATGGTCTCGACCCGCACCGCGGTCGGCTCGATCGGCATCCTCGCGAACCACGCGCCGCTGATGGCGATGCTCGAGCCCACCGAGCTGAAGCTCTACACCTCCGGCTCCGAGAACCCCGACTCGGCCGACGCCGAGACCTACGCCCAGGGCGAGGGCTACCTCCAGGTCGTCGACAACTCGGCGCTCCTGATCGTCGAGGACGCCATGCGGCCCGACGAGATCGACCGGTCGGCGCTCGAATCCCGGCTGAAGGAGGCCCAGCAGGGCCTCGAGAAGGCTGAGGAGGGCTCCGAGGAGGAGAACCGCTGCCGCCGCGAGATCGTCAGGGCCGAAGCGTTCCTGGCGATCGGCGAGGACTCGTAGCCGCCGCGGCTGCCGCCTACCGACCGCCCAGGATCCCGATCAGCTGCCGCTCCCGAGCCCGGGCGCTCGCCAGGGCGAGCGCCGCGTCGCGCCGCCGGCGGATGCGCCACCGCGGCAGCAGCGCCGCTCTCGCCTCGGCCAGCTCACGCCGCTCCTTTGCATCCAGCGCGGCGCGGGCCACCACGTCGGCGAACTGAGGGCTCAGCCTCGCGTTCTCGACCATGCCCTCGGCGACGAGCTCGACCATGCCTCCCTCGATCATTCCATTCCCCCGTCCGGCTTGGATGGATCTGCGGGGCGGAGGCTACTAGCTACGCGGCGTCGCGCAGGGCGGCGAGCTCCTCGCGGTCCGAGAGCTGGCGCAGCGCCCGGTCCTCGATCTGGCGCACGTTCTCGGCCGACAGGCCCAGGCGGCGGCCCGTCTCCCTGAGGGCCACGGGCGCGCGCTGGCCGAGCCCGAACCGCAGCGCGAGCACGTCGCGCTCGGGGCTCGGGAGCTCGCGCACCGCTCGCAGCACGGTGCGGTCCTGCTCGTTGGCCTCGGCCTCGCCGGCGGGACCCTCGGCGTCGTCGGCGATCAGGTCGCCCAGCGAGGTCTCCTCGTCGGCTCCGACGCCCTTGTCGAGGCTCGTGGGGGACTGGTCGGCGGCGCGGATGTCGGCGATCTCCTGGGCGGTCATGCCGAGGGCGTCCGACAGCTCCTCGTCGGTCGGGTCACGCAGGAGCGTGGCGCCGAGCTCGCGCTCCTTGTCGCGGATCTTGCGCGCCTGGGCGGCTATGTGCACCGGCAGGCGAACCGTGCGGCTCGAGTTGGCGAGCCCGCGCCCGATCGCCTGGCGCACCCACAGGGTGCCGTAGGTGGAGAACTTGAAGCCCTTGCGCCAGTCGAACTTCTCGACGGCGCGGATCAGGCCGATCATGCCCTCCTGGATCAGGTCGCCGAGGGGCAGGCCCTGGCCCTGGTACTTGCGCGCGATCGAGATGACGAGCCGCAGGTTCGCGTTGATCATGCGGTCCTTGGCGGCGAGGTCGCCCTTCTCGATGCGCTTTGCGAGCTCGATCTCCTCCTCGGCCGTGAGCAGGGGGTGACGAGCCGCCTCATTGAAGAACAGCTGGATGGAATCCGTAATTACCTCTGGGGTCTTATTGCTGGACACGTTGTCAGTAGTATAGCTTATCTTTGGTAAGTTATCCAGGCCGCTAGGGTAGGCGCGCGATGGGCGAGCGCTCCGGATACGCCCCCGGGACCTTCAGCTGGGTGGACCTTGCGACGCCCGATCCGGAGGGGGCCAAGAGGTTCTACGCGGACCTGCTCGGATGGGATCACGAGGACATGCCCGTGGGGGACGGGCAGGTTTACACCATGGCGCGCCTCGGGGGCCGCGCGGTCGCCGGTATCTACAGCCAGCCGGAGGACCAGTTACAGGCAGGAATCCCGTCCAGCTGGCTCTCGCACGTGACCGTTGGCGACGTGGACGCGGCCGCGGCGCGCGCCTCGGAGCTCGGAGGCACGGCCCTGGCGGCCCCCTTCGACGTGCTGGAGGCGGGCAGGATGGCCGTGCTCGCCGATCCCCAGGGCGCGCCGTTCGCCGTCTGGCAGCCCAAGGACAGCATCGGCGCGGAGCTGGTGAACGTGCCGGGGGCGCTCACGTGGAACCAGCTCGCGACGAGCGACACCTCTGCGGCGGTCGAGTTCTACACGGAGCTGTTCGGCTGGACGACCGAGGAGGTCGAGGCCGGCGACGAGCCCTACTGGAGCTTCCGGAACTCGGAGAACTGGATGAACGGCGGCGTGATGGGCCTGCCGCCGGGCGCCCCGGCGCCGCCCCACTGGCTGCCGTACTTCGCCTCGGACGGAGTCGACGCCCACGCAGCGCGGGTCGGCGAGCTGGGCGGCACGGTGGTGGTGCCGATCGTGCCAGTGCCGGCCGGAAGGCTGTTCGTCGCGCAGGATCCCGGTGGAGCGGCGTTCGGCCTGTTCGAGGGCGATTTCGATCCCTAGCCACGGGCACGAGCACTCCCACGGGGCGTCGGCGGCAGCGGAGCCGCGCTGGCTGTGGGTCGCGCTCTGGATCAACGTCGGCTTCATGGTGGTCGAGGTCACGATCGGCCTGATCGCCAACTCGGTGGCGCTGCTCTCGGATGCGGCGCACATGCTCACCGATGCCGGCGCGATCGGACTCGCGCTGGCAGCCGTGCGGCTGGCGGAACGCCCTCCGTCCGGCAGCTTCACGTTCGGGCTCAAGCGCACGGAGATCCTCAGCGCCCAGGTGAACGGCGCGGCGCTGCTCGTGCTGGCGGGCGTGATCGGGTTCGAGGCCGTGAGGCGGCTCGGGTCGCCCGTGGACGTGGACGGCGCGTTCGTGATCGCGGTCGGCGTCGCCGGCGCCTTCGCCAACGGGGCCGCGGCGATGGCACTGGGGCGCGCCAACCGGGCCAGCCTGAACGTGGAGGGGGCGTTCATGCACAACCTCGCCGACCTCTACTCCTCGCTGGCCGCCGCCGCCGCGGGCGTCGTGATCGTGACTACCGGCTTCGACTCGGCCGACGGCATCGCGGCGCTCACGGTCTGCGTGCTGATGGTCCACGGCGGCTGGGGCCTCTTGCGGGAGTCGGGCCGGGTGCTGCTCGAGGGCACGCCGAAGGGGATGGACGCCCGGGAGATCGGCCAGGCCATGGCCTCCCATCCGGGGGTCTCGGAGGTGCACGACCTTCACATCTGGGAGGTCACTTCCGGCTTCCCGGCGCTGTCAGCCCACGTCCTGGTGCCGGCCGGCACCGACTGCCACGAGCGCAGGCGGGAGCTGACCCGGCTGCTGGAGGAGCGCTTCGGCATCGAGCACGCGACCCTGCAGGTCGAGCACGAGCGGGAAGCCCGGTTGCTGGAGATCGAGGGGCTCGAGGGGGACTAGCTGTAGGCGTCCCAGCGGCGCAGGCTGGGCAGCGGATCGAACGCGCGCCCGCCCTCGTACCAGCCGGGGGACGTCCACATCTCGAAGTGGAGGTGGCAGCCGCTGGCCCGGCCGGTGTCGCCGACCTGGCCGATCTTCTGGCCGGTGAAGACCCGCTGGCCCTCGCTCACGAGCGGTGCGCTGCGGAGGTGCATGTAGACGTAGTCGATGCCCGTGCCCGCGCCGTCGATCACCACGTAGTTGCCGGCGCGGCCGTGGTAGCCCGCGTACTGGACCTTGCCGCCGCGGGCGGCGGCGAGCCTGGTGCCGCAGCGGGCGAACATGTCCTGGCCCTGGTGGCCGCGACCGCCGCCGAAGCCGTTCGTCTCGGACTGGCCGAGATCGTGGCGACCGCGGATGGGGAAGAGGTGGTCGTACAGCGCGAAGTTGGAGGCGGTCTGAGCCGCCACGGCCGCTCCGGCGAGGCGGAACGAGTAGGTGCCGCTCGGCGCCGCGCGGGATCCCACCTGGCCGTTCCAGCCGGCGACGTTCTCGCCGGCCTTGGCGTCGAAGTCGAACGCGGTGACGGGGGCGCCGTCGGTCGCTCGCACCACCTCGATCCGCACGGGACCCGCGGAGCGCGCGGAGAAGGTCAGGGTCGGCTTGCGCCGCCCGCCGTAGTAGAAGCCGGAGCCGGGCGCCACGTCGATGGCCGGCGCGCGCGTGACCCTGTAGGACCCTCTGGTGGTGACGGTGCGGCCGAGCTTGTCGCGCACCGCGATCCGGCCGGTGCGGGCATCCGCCGGCACGATCACGTCGAGGCGGGTGTCCTTGGGCCGCCGGACCCGCACCGAGCGGTCGTCGCGCGTGCTGGCGCTGCGGCCGAGGAACACGACCTTGGAGACGAACTCGAGCCCGCTGCCGGCGATCCGGACATGTCCGCCGCGCACCAGCTTGCGGCTGGAGGCACAGGCGAGCTCGGCCGAGGCGACGCACTTGATCCCCCGCAGGACCGGCTTCTCGGGCACGGCGGCGCCACCGCTTCCACCGCCGGCCGCGAACGCGGAGCCGGAACCGGCAAGCAGTGCTACCCCCGAAATGGTGATGGCGCGCGCGACCGCGTGCGTCAAGACCGGAAAACCCTCTCTGTTTTCGCGCCTCCGGGGTTAGCTGTCGGGCTCGCGCTGTGCGCTACGGCCACACTGGGCCGATTCGCCCCTGAACCTGGTTCCCCCGTACCGTGAACGCGGACGTGCACGGATTCGGCTGACCTACAGGACTCGCGGAATCTAGCAGGCTCCGCGGCGTGAAGCCAAGGGGGCGGCGCCGAAGCGCCGCCCCCAGACCCCCCTACTTGTTGGCCTTGCTACCGCGGAAGCGAAGCGTGTTCTGGCGCTTCTTCGCCCGCTTGGCCTTGGCGCGCTTGGCCGCCTTGGCGCTCGTCACGCCGCTCTTCGAGCGAGCGAACGTCCACGTGGCGTGGGCGATGGCGTCCGACATCTGGTCAAGCGACTCATGACTCAGATTGAAGAACGTGTCGCACGCCTGGTGGTAACAGGGGTCGTAGGCCAGGCCCGCGAACCCTCCGTAGACCTGCGCCTGGCGCTCTGTCTTGATGCCCTCGGCGCCGGTGAACAGGCCCCCGGCCGGGATCCCGTTCGTGATGAACCCTCCGTAGTCCGAGCGGCCGTCGAACGCGGTCGGGTCGGTTGCCAGCCCCTGCGACTCGAAGTAGCGCAGGAACACCCGCTCGATCGCGCCCGATCCGGGGGGCGCTCCACCCGCCGGCGGCGGGGTGTCAGAGCTGTCCCCGTCGTAGACGAAGCGCACGAAGTTCGGCGACCCCACCATGTCGAAGTTGAGGTTCAGCAGAATCTTCTTGCGCTCGTCCGCGCTGAGGCCGTTCACGTATGCGGTCGAGCCGATGAGCCCGGCCTCCTCCGCGCCCCAGAAGGCGAAGCGGAGCCGGTTGCGCGGCTTCTTCTTCAACTTGTCGATCGCCTCCGCGACCGCGAGATCCGACGCCGTGCCCGAGCCGTTGTCGTTGATGCCGGGGCCCGCGTCGACGGAGTCGAGGTGGGCGCCGACCACGACGGTCTTGTTCGGATCGCCGTAACGGCTGTCGGCGATCACGTTGACCTGCGTGTCGGGCGTGGTGGTGGTGTTGGTCACCACGTTCACGCTTGCGCCGCCGGGTGCCTTGGACGCGTCGTACAGCTCCTTGCCGACGCCGAAGCTGGTGAACAGCACCGGGATGCCGATGAACGGCGTGGCGCCGATCGCGATCGTGTCGGTGCGGCCCTCCTGACCCTCGTTGAAGATCAGCACTGCGGCCGCGCCCGCGGCCTTCGCGTTGTCGATCTTCTGCACGAACGGGCACGTGCCGCGCTGGATCAGCGCGACCTTGCCGGACGTGGTCGGCGGGAAGTCCGCGGCCTCGCATCCGCTGGTGGACGACGGCGCGGCGGACGGCGGGATGATCACGTCGGTTGTCGGGACCACCGCGGCCGTCACGTTGCCCGCGCCCGAGAACTCCGCGGTCAGGAAGTCCGGTCCGTTGGAGTAGGCCTTCTGGGCCGGCGCGGTCTGCGACAGCTGCGACGGGCTGTTCTCCGCCCACTTCGGGAACGGGAACTCGACCAGCTTCACCTTGTAGTTGGCGCGGCGAAGGCGCTTGGCCACGTACTCGACCGAGGCGTCGTACCCGGGCGTGCTGGCCGCGCGGTTGTCGTCGTTCGCGATGGCGATCTTCTGCAGCGCCCGCTCGTGCTGGAGAATCCGCTTGACGGTCACGGCTTTGCGCAGCTTCTTGGTGTTGACCTTGTCCACGGCCCCCGCGGCCGGGACGAGCATGAGCATCGACGCGACGGCCAGGGCCGCGGATGCGAGAGTAAGTCTCTTCACGTCTCTCCTCCGGTGTTTCTCGGCGACGCCTGTGGGCCCCGCCCCCTTGTTTCGGGCAGGCTTTTGACCCACCCGCTGGTGTGTGGCCCGGTGAGGCCGGGGGTCGTTCTACCCCGGAACAGGCGAAACCAACCTAGGGCGCGCGTCTAGGGTTTCGCGTCGCCGTACGGCTGGTCGCGCTCGCGCACCGCGGCCTCCCAGCCCTCCTCCGCGGCCAGCCGCTGGAAGGAGTAGCCCTCGGGCGTGTGGCGCGCGATTCCGTCGAAGACCACCCCGAGCGCCTGGGTCGCGTGCAGGCCCTGGGCGTACAGCGCCTGGTTCACCGCCAGCTTCATCATCACGAGCTGGTTCACCGGCGTGAGCGCGATGCGACCCAGCGAGGGCCTCGAAGCGCTCGTCGAGCTCGTTCGCGGGAGGCGCGCACAGCGCGAGGCCCCACTCTTCCGCGCGGCGGCCGTCGATCAGGTCGCCGGTGAAGAGCATCTCCTTCGCGCGGGCGGGCCCGATCCGGTGGGCCCACATCATCGACGTCGGCACCCCCCACACGCGCGCGGGCGGGTAGCCGATGCGCGCGTCCTCGGCCATCACCAGCAGGTCGCAGCAGAGCGCCATGTCGGTGCCCCCGGCGACGCAGAAGCCGTGCACCTTGCACACCGTCGGCTTGTCGGAGTGGAAGAGGGACATGAAGCCGCGCAGGTTGCGGCTCATCATCTGCCAGTCCACCACCGGGTCCCAGGTGCCCGACGGGTCGTGGTTGCGCGCCTGTACGGCGGGATCGAGCGGTGTGCCCTCCAGGTCCGAGGCTCCGAGCCCGGACATCGCGCCCTCGGCAGAGGCGACCAGGTCGTAGCCGCCGCAGAAGCCCTTGCCGTTGCCCGCCAGCGCGATCACATGGACGGCCGGATCGAGGTTCGCGCGCTCCACGCACTCGGCGAGCTCCCGCGGCATCGTGAGCGTGATCCCGTTGCCCCGCTCGGGCCGGTCGAGCGTGATGCGGGCTATCCGCCCGTCCACCTCGTAGGTGAGCGTCTCGAGCGACTCCACGGTCGGCGCGGAGCCTACCCCGGCTGGCCCGCGGGGCGCCGGCGGCTCAGCGCAGCCCGGTGAGCGGATCGACCATCGCGCCGCGCAGGCGGACCTCGAAGTGCAGGTGCGGCCCGGTCGAGAAGCCGGTCGACCCCACGCGGCCGATCCGCCGCCCCGCGGGCACCCAGCGCCCGCGACGGACGCCGATCCTCGACAGGTGCGCGTACATGGTGGTCACGCCCAGGCCGTGGGCGATCTGCACGATGTTGCCGTAGCCGCCGGCGTCGTACCCGGCGGCGACCACCGTGCCGGCGCGCGCGGCCCGCACCGACGCGCCGTGGCCGGCGGGGAAGTCGACCCCCGAGTGGAAGCGGTTCCCCCGCGGCCCGAAGCGGTCGGTGACGGGCGCCGACACCGGACGGAAGAAGAAGAGGGGGGAGCGGCGGATGCGGCCGCGCAGCGAGCCGATCGTGCCGGCGCCTGCGACGCCGTCGGCGGCGAGCCCCGCCCAGCGCTGGAAGCGTCGCACCGCCGCCGCCGTGCGGCGGCCGTAGCCCCCGTCGATAGGCCCCGAGGGGAATCCGCGCCACGCGAGGCGGAACTGGAGAGCCGCGACGTCGAACCCGGACGCGCCGACGCGGATCGCGCGGCGCCCGAGACGCGGCCGCCCGCGCCTCCCGAGGGCGCGCAGCGTGCGCGGGCCCGCCACGCCGTCGACCAGCAGGCGGCGGCGGCGCTGGAACGCACGCACTGCCCGCCTGGTGCCGGGCCCCGCGATCCCGTCCACGGTCCCGCCGTAGTGGCCCAGGGCGCGCATCGCCACCTGGAGCGCCGCCACATTGGCGCGCCCCGCCGCCCTGGCGTCGGCGGCCGCCCCCGCCGTAACGAGGGCGGCGAGGACGGCGGCCACGACGAACCTCCTACCGGTCACCCGCCGCCGAATCGCGGCCGCAGCGCCATCACGTTCTTCACGTAGCGCTCCGTGTCGGGGAGCATCCCGCGCTGCTCCACCGATGCCGGCCCCTGGTAGTAGCCGGCGATGGCGCGTGCCTCGTCGCCGCCGGCGTCTCGGATCAGCCGGTTCAGGTACATCACGCCCACGTGGACGTTCTCCTGGGGAGACGCCGGGTCGATCCGGCGGCGGGCGATGTTGCCCTCGACCCAGCTCCACGTGCCGGGCAGGATCTGCATCACCCCGCGCGCGTTGGCTGAGGACACCACGTTGTTGTTGAAGCCGCTCTCCTGCCAGGCGATCGCCGAGGCGAGCGAGGGCGATACGCCGTGCGCGCTCGCGATCTGGCCGATCTGGCCCGGGGTGACCCGGCCCGGCGTGGCCTGGGGCGCCGCCTTGGGCACCACCGTGGGCGGCGGGCGCGGGCGCCGAGGACGCCGCCACCGGCGCGGCGCCGACCGGCAGCTTGAGCACGGTGCCGGAGATCACGTGCGCGTCCCGCGGCAGCCCGTTCATGAACGCCACCTGCCCCGGGGTCACGCCGCTGCGCGCCGCGATGGCGGTGAGGGTGTCGCCCGGTCGCACGGTGTAGGCGCCCGCCGGAGCGGGCGCGCCGGGGCCGGGGCCGGCCGTGCTCTGCACCGGGCCTGTCCCGAGCGCCGCCGCAGCCTCGGCCACGGAAGGGATCGTGATCGTGCTGCCGAGGATCACGTTGGAGGACTCGGAGAGGCCGTTGGCAGCGGCGAGGGAGCGGGTGGTGAAGTTGTTCTGGGCCGCGATCGACCACAGGGTCTCCCCGGGCTGCACGATGTGGGGCACGCCGGCGGAAGCCGGCGCGGCCCAGGCCAGCGCCAGTGCGAGCCCGCCCGCAAGCCTGATTCGCGAGAGGGTCATGGGTGATCTCCTTCAGTTCGAGTTCAGCCCCCGCTCTGAGGGGAGGAACTCGACCTTCTGGCGGCGACCCGTGGCTCCTGCGCAGTTTTCGGAGTTACGGAGCGCTGCAACGGGCCTTGCCCGCGGCGCCCATGGCCTGAGGCGCCTCAGGCGGCCAGCGTGCGTTCCACGATCGCCGGCGCATCGACCCCGGCGGGCAGCGTGCCGAACGCGCGACCGCCCTCGCCGGCCAGCCGGCCGGCGCAGAAGGCGTCCGCGACCGCGGGCGGCGCATTGCGCACCAGCAGCGATCCCTGGAGCGCCAGGCCGAGGTCCTCCACCGTGCGCCGCGCCGCCCACTGGGGGTTGCCGTCTCCGGCGAGCGCGGCGATGCCGTCCTTCAGGCGCGCCACGTGCGCGTCGAGGCGCGCGTCGGCGCCCGAAGCCAGCTCGACCTCCTCCAGGAAGGCGGGCAGGCCCTCGGGCTCCTTCGCCATCGCGCGGAGCACGTCCAGCGCCGCGACGTTGCCCGAGCCCTCCCAGATCGAGTTGAGCGGGGAGTCGCGGTAGAGCCGCGGCAGGCCGGACTCCTCGACGTAGCCGTTGCCGCCCAGGCACTCGAGCGCCTCGCCGGCGTGCTGGGGCGCGCGCTTGCAGACCCAGTACTTCGACACCGCGGTGGCGAAGCGCCGGAACGCCGCCGAGTCCTCGTCGTAGGCCCGCGCCATCCGCATCGCCATGGCGGTGGCGGCCTCGGACTCGATCGCGAGGTCGGCCAGCACGTTCTGCATCGCCGGCTGCTCCGCGAGCGGCTTGCCGAACGCCGACCGGTGCCGCGCGTGGTGGACGGCCTGGGCCACGCCCCAGCGCATGCCGGCGGCCGACCCGATCAGGCAGTCGAGCCGGGTGTGGTTGACCATCCGGATGATCGTTGGGACGCCGCGCCCCTCCTCGCCCACGAGCCGGCCCCGCACCCCGCGGAACTCCACCTCGGAGGAGGGCAGAGAGCGGGTGCCGAGCTTGTCCTTGAGGCGCTGTACCTGGAAGCCCGGGTCGTCGCCCGAGATCAGGAAGCACGAGAGCCCCTCCGGCGCCTGAGCGAGCGTGAGGAACACGTCGCACGGCGGGTAGGAGCAGAACCACTTGTGGCCGGTGATCTCGTACGCGCCGTCGGACTGGAGCTCGGCGCGGGTCGTGTTGGCGCGCACGTCCGAGCCGCCCTGCTTCTCGGTCATCGCCATCCCGGCCAGCGCGCCGCCGGGGTAGTCGGTCCGCACGAGCCGCGGCTCCCACTCCTCGGCCAGGTCCGGGCTCTCCCGCAGCGCCGGGATCACGGAGTAGGTCATCGACACGGGGCACATCACACCCGCGTTCACCTGGCCCCAGACGTACATCAGGGCGGCGCGCACGGTGTGCGCTCCCGGCTGGGGGTCGCGCCACGGCAGGGAGTGGATCTCGCGCTCGATCGCCTCGCGCAGGATCCAGTGCCAGGAGGGATCCAGGTCGATCTCGTCGATGCGGTTCCCGTAGCGGTCGTGGCTGCGGAGGACCGGCTCGTTGCGCTCGCAGCGCTCGGAGTGCTCGCGGGCCTCCGGGGACCCGGCCAGCTCACCCGTGTCGCGCAGGCGCTCGGCGCCCCAGGCGCCGCCCTCGCGCTCGAGCGCCTCGCGCAGCGGCGTGTCCGCCTCGAACACGTTGTACGGCGCGATCGGCGGAGCCTGGTTCAGTACTTCATGCGTGCTGCGGTCGAGCACCGTCACGGGTGCGCTCCTTTCGGGGAAGGGCATTCAGGGAGAAGGTCACGAGCGTCGCGACGAAAGCCTCGTCGCGGCGCCGGCGGCGGCCGGGGGAGAGCGGGCCCACTAACGCCTCGCCGAGGCCGCCCACCAGCGCGGCCGCCACGGTGGTGGTGTCGTGCGGCTCGAGCTCGCCGGCCTCGACGCCCTCGGCCAGCACCTCGGCGAACACGTCGCGGTAGCCGCGGCGCAGGCGCAGGCGCTCGCTCTCGACGGCCGGGTCGACCGGCTCGGCGATCAGCGCGTAGGCCAGAACGGGCCCGGCGAGAGCGCGGCGGCAGAAGGCTTCGACGCCGGCCGCGCAGCGCTCGGATGGAGGGCGCCCGTCCGGTTCCGCGACCTCGGCGAGCACGTCCAGCTCTCGCTGCGAGGCGCGGCGGAAGACATCGGCGAACAGCTCGGCCTTCGACGGGAAGTGCCGGTACACCGTGCCGACCGCCACACCGGCGCGCCGGGCGACCACCTGGACCGAGGCGGAGGCATATCCGCCCTCGGCCACCTGCTCGAGCGCCGCGGAGGCGATCCGCTCGCGCGTGGCGGCCTTTCGTTCCTCCGTCCTCGGCGTGGCGCGGTAGGCCATCGCAAAGAAGTGAACCAGGATTCACCGCTTTGCGCAAGGCCGCGGGCGCAACTCCCCATAGCCTGGAGTGTCTCGATGGTCGTGCCCCGTGCCCTGACCCTGGCGTGCCTGGTCGCGCTCCTCATCGCCGTGCCGGCGGCCGAGGCGGCGGCGAAGCGCTCCGTCCCGCGGGGCTTCAACGCCGTGATGCTCGACCGGGGCGGGGAGTCGGACCCGCCCGCAGCCGTTGAGGCGCAGCTCGACCTGATGGCGCGCTCCGGCGTCGAGTCGCTGCGCACGGTGTTCAACTGGGCGGCGATCCAGCCGGCCGCGAACGGCCGGTTCGACTTCTCCCGGCAGGACGCCCTGGTGCGCGCGGCCGCGGTTCGCAGGATCGTCGTGCTGCCGGTCATGCTCTACGCCCCAGTATGGGCGCGCGCGCGACCCTCGAGCGCCGCGTCGCCGCCCCTCACCGCGCCCTACCTGCGCTTCCTGCGCGCGGCGATCGCCCGGTACGGCTCGCGGGGCAGCTTCTGGCGTGAGAACCCGCAGGTGCCGAGGACGGCGATCCGCCACTGGCAGATCGCCAACGAGCCGCACTTCCGGATCTTCTGGGACGCTCCCCCCGAGAGCCGCTACGCGTGGCCGAGCGCGTACGCGCGGCTGCTGCGAGCGGCGCATCGCACGATCCACCGCGCGGACCGGAATGCCCGCACCGTGATGGGCGGCCTGTTCGGCGCGTCCTGGACGGAGCTGCGCCGGCTGTACAGGTCCGGCCGGGTCGAGGGGCAGTTCGACGCCGTCGCGATCCACGTGTACGTGCAGAACGAGTCGCGGGTGCTCGAGACGGTGCGCAGGGTGCGCCGCGAGATGAAGCGCGCCGGGGACGCGCGCAAGCGCCTGTTCATCACGGAGACGGCATTCCCGGCGTCGCTCGGGAAAGCCAAGCCAATCGCGGGCCAGCGCCAGGAGACCCCGCGCGGGATGGCGAGGCGCCTCTACCGGACCTACCTCGGCCTGGCGCGAAGGCGCCGTGAATGGCGGCTCGACCGCGTGTACTGGTACACGTGGTCCTCGTCCTATCCGGCCCGGGGCGAGAACTTCGACTTCAGCGGCCTGGTCGCCCGGAGCGGCCCTTTCAGTCAGAAGCCCGAGCCCGCGCTCGACTCCTTCAGGCGGATCGCCGAGCGGCTGCAGGGGTGTGCGAAGGACGCGCGGGGGCGCTGCCGTTGACCCCGCCAGCGCCCGCAGGTAGCTTGCGCGGGCGGAAGCCCCCGGAGAGCGAGGAGTGCCGGTGAAACTGCGTGTTCTTCTCGTGTGCTGTGCGTCCTCGTGGGCGCGGCCCTCGTGCCCGCCACCGCCTCCGCCCGCTTCTCCTACGGCGTGACGGCGGGCGAGGTCACCTCCTCGAGCGCGATCCTGTGGACGAAGCGCGTCGAAGAGCGGGATCCTCCAGCTGCAGGTCGCCACCGACAGGCGCTTCCGCAGAGGTCTCAAGCGCTTCAACCTGCGGGCGAGGGCCGGCAGCGACCGCACCGTGCAGCGAAGGGTCCGTGGGCTGAAGGCGGCCAGGCGCTACTGGTTCCGCTTCATCCAGGGCAGGAGCAAGAGCAAGCGCGGCACGTTCACGACCGCTCCGAGCAGGAACGCGAACGCGACGGTCGAGTTCGCCTATACCGGCGACACGGACGCCACGACCCTGAGGGGCCAGCGCCGGCCCTACTGGAACAACTTCGACGTGTTCCGCCGCATGCGGGCCGAGCGCAACGACTTCAACATCCACTTCGGCGACACGATCTACTCCGACAGCGAGGTGCCCGGCCGGGTCAACCCGGTGGCGCTCACGCGCCGGCAGAAGTGGGGCAAGTACAAGGTCAACCTGGCACAGCGCAAGCTCCAGGACCTGCGGGCCTCGGCGGGCTTCTACTCGCACTGGGACGACCACGAGTTCGTGAACGACTTCTCCCGCAGGGAGAACAAGTTCTCGAGCGCGACGGTGAACGGCGAGACCGTCTACAGGGCCGGGGTGAGCGCCTTCCGCGACTACGCTCCGGTCAGCTACACCAGCCGGGACGGCATCTACCGGACGCGGAGGTGGGGCAAGAACCTCGAGCTGTTCTTCCTCGACCAGCGCTCGTTCCGGTCGGCCAAGGCGTCGGCGGGCGGCAGGTGCGACAACCCGCCCGGAAGCGGGGACCCCGACCTCGCGCCGACGGCGCCGCAGAGCTCGCGCAACCTGTTCGGGCTGGTCGTGCCGTCGCTGAGGAACCCGGTGCCTCCGGCCTGCGTGGCGGCCATCAAGGACCCGAACCGGACGTATCTCGGCAAGCGCCAGCTCAGCCGGTTCCTGACCGCCATCCGCAGGTCTACGGCTCGCTTCAAGGTGATCATGAACGAGCTGCCGATCGCCCAGTACTACGCGATCCCCTACGACCGCTGGGAGGGCTACGAGGCCGAGCGCCAGCAGGTGCTGCGGGCGCTCTCGGGCAAGGTCAAGAACGTGGTGTTCCTGACGACGGACGTGCACGCAACGCTCGTCAACGACGCCCGGTTCCAGACCCTCGAGGCGGGGGGCGCGAAGAACTCCGGCATCCTCGACATCACCGTCGGGCCGGCGGCCACGGCCAACTTCGAGCTCGAGATCGACGACGCCGTCGGCAAGGGCAACGGCCGGCTCGTGGACGACGTGTTCCTCGAGTCCCAGCCGCCCACCGGTCCCGGCCTGCAGTGCTCGGAGCTGAAGACGTTCAGCTACGGACAGGTCAGGGCAACGCGCAACCGGCTCACGATCACCCCGAAGAACATCCGGGGTGGAGCGCTCAAGCAGGATCCGACCGGAACGCCCGGGACGACCGACTGCGGGCCGTTCGTCTTGAACTACCGGCCCTAAAGCAGCGGGTCACTGGACTCGCGACGGGGCCAGGGAGGGCCCCGTGAGGAGCTCGCCGACCACCCGGTCGGCGAGCTCCGCCGTCCGCTCCCAGGTGAATCCGGACACCCGCGCGAGCCCGGCCGTGCGCAGGCGCTCCCGCTCGGGGCCGGCGGCGCGCAGGAGCGCGGCGGCGAAGCCGTCGGCGTCGCGGGGGTCGCAGAGGAGCGCCGCGCCTCCGCAGGTCTCGGGCAGCGCGCCGCGGTCCGAGGCCACCACCGGGGTCCCACAGGCCATCGCCTCCAGGCACGGCAGCCCGAACCCCTCGTAGAGGGAGGGCATCGCGAGCGCCGCGGCGCCGGCGTAGAGGCCGGGCAGGTCGGCGTCGGCGACGTAGCCGAGGCGCCGCAGCCCGTGCGCGCCGGAGGGCATGTACGTGCGGGTGGACCCGGCCAGCACGATCTCGATTCCCTCGGCGGCCAGGGTCTCCGCCACGCGGTCGAGCAGGCCGAAGTTCTTGCGCGGTATCTCGGTGCCCAGCGCGAGCACGTACGGGCGCTCGAGCCGGTGCCGCACGGCGACCGGCGCCGGGTCCGCATCGGGGGAGAAACGGGGGTCCACGCCCGGCGGTACGACGCTGGTCCTGTTCGCCGGCACCCCAAGCAGGTCCACGATCTCGGCGCGAGCCGTCTCCGAGACCGTGACGACGCGCCGCGCCCGCCGCGCGAGCCGTGGCAACAGGGCGCGGTGCCAGCGCCCGTAGGCGGCCGAGTACCAGTCGGCCTGGAGCGGCGCCACGTCGTGGATCCAGATCAGGTTGCGCCGGGAGGCGAGCGGCGCGAGGTTGGCGGGGCTGAGGATCAGCTCGCTGCCGCGGGCGAGCGCCGGCAGCGCGAGCTGCTCCCACACCTGGCCGCGGCGGTGCGCCAGCCACGGCGCCGGCTGGATCACCCGGTAGCGGTCGGGCCGCAGCACGGGCAGCCGCTGCGAGAGCTCGCGCGCCACTCGCTCCACGCCGCCCACCTCCTTCCGCACGGCGGCGCGGGCGTTGATCGCGACCGGGGCGCTCACCGGCACAGCTCGTCGATCAGCTCGGCGAAGCGCCGGCCGGCGTGGCGGCCGTCGAAGCGCTCCTCGGCGCGGGCGCGGGCGGCGCCGCCGAGCTCGGGTGACCCGCCCACGACGTCCACCAGGGCACGGGCCGCCTCGGCGGCGTCGCCCGGCTCGTAGAGCGCCCCGCAGCTCTCGTCGACGATCTCGAGCGCGCCGCCCGCACGGGGCGCCACCACCGGCCGCCCCGCCGCCAGCGCCTCGGCCATAACGAGCCCGAAGGGCTCCCGGTCCGCGCAGTGCAGGAGGCACGTGGAGCCCGCGAGCGCGGCGGCGGAGTCCTCCGCCTCGCCGGCGATCTCCACCCTGCCCGCGAAGTCCGGCTGCGCCGCGCGCCGGCGCAGCGTGGCGAGCAGCCCATCGCCCGCCTCCCCGAGCGGGGCGCCCACGATCCGCAGCCGCAGGCCGGGCTCCTCACGGGCCGCACGGTCGAAGGCGTCCAGGGCAAGCTCCGGGCGCTTCCAGTGGACGATCGCGCCGAGCACGAGCACCACGGGCTCTGCGGGCAGCGGCTGCGGCGCGAAGCGCTCCAGGTCCACCCCAGGGTGGATCACGCTGGTGCGGTCCCCCAGACGCCCGGACGGGTCGAGGTCGAGGGCGATCGCGTTCGACAGCGCCACCACCGCGTCCGCCCGGCGGGCGGCGACCCGCACCGCCCGGCCGACGAGCGGGGAGGGCAGCAGCTCGTTCTGGGCGAATACCAGGGGCCGACGCGGCCGCAGGGCGGCCATGGCGCCCGCCGCGGCGAGCAGCCCGCGCATGTTCCAGGCCACCACGCATCGTGGCCGCAGCGCCGCGATCGCCCTCCGGACCTCCCGGCTCTGGGCGCCCAGGCGCAGGGGCCCCGCCAGCCTGTCGCGGGCGGTGGCGCGCAACTCGAACCGGCGGGCGCGGAGGCCGACCACCTCGAGATCCGCCGCGCGTGCCGCCTCGGCGAGGGGCCCGCCGGGGCAGGCGACTGCGACCGGTCCCTCCAAAGCCGCCGCGCGGTCGAGCAGGATCCGCTCGGCTCCTCCGAGCACGCCGGTGTAGGAGACGAACAACGCCTGCGGGGCCGAGTCCAAGAGAAGGGCGAAACTACCAGCCGGATGAGCGATCAAGACGCCTATTTCACCGTCGCCGTGTGCACTCGCGGCCGGCCGGTGCAGCTGCGCGCGACGCTGGCGGCGCTCGAGCGCGAGGCGGAGGAGGCGCGCTTTCCCGTGCTCGTGGTGGACCAGAGCCCGGAGCTCGCCCCCGAGCCTCCGGACGGCCGGGTGCGCGTGCTCCACGACGACGGGCGGGGGTTGTCGCGGGCGCGCAACCTCGCGCTCGGCACCGCGGGGGGCGAGTGGATCGTGTTCGTGGACGACGACTGCCTGGTCGAGCCCGGGTTCGGCCGCGCGCTCGCGGCGGAGCTGCGGGCGCACCCCGAGGCCGACTGGCTGAGCGGCCACGTCGGCGCAGGGCGCCGTGACCATGAGGACGTGCCCGCCGTGACCACCTTCCCGGTCGAGCGCGAGCGAGTGCTGCGCGGCCGCTGGACCCTCCCGGGGAGCATCGGGTTCGGCGTGTCGTTCGCGGTGCGCACGGAGACCGCGCGGCGGCTCGGGGGCTGGGACGAGCGGCTCGGCCCCGGGATGCCGGAGTTCCCGGCGGCCGACGACATGGACTTCAACTACCGCCTCATGCGCTCCGGCGGGGTGGCCGTGCTCACGCCCGCCGTGCGCGTGGTGCACGACCAGTGGCGCACCCCGGCACAGCTCGTGGAGCTCCAGCGCGGCTATCTCCGGGCATGGGCCGGCTTCGCGATGAAGCACCTGCGGCGCGGCGACGTCGCCGGCTCGCTGTGGCTGTGGGCCTGGGGCGCGATCGACGTGCTCGACATGACGAAGTCGGCGCTCGGCCGCCGCTCCCGGCTGCGGGGGCGGCTCGCCGCCGCCAAGCTCGCCGGTCTGGCCGAGGGCACCGTGCTCGGGCTGCGGAGGCTGTGGTGAGCGCCGGGCCGCCCGAGGAGCGGCTCGGCTTCCCACGCGAGGAGCTGCGCGGACGCACCGCACGCGGGGGCGTGCTCAACGCCGTCTTCCTGGGCGGCGGCGAGGGGCTCGCATTGCTCCAGGGCCTGATCGTGACCGCCCTGCTCGGGCCCGTCGCGATCGGCCTCTACGGCATCGTGACCGTCACCGCCATGACAGTCGTGCAGCTCCGCCGCGTGGGGATCGACGAGGCGTTCGTGCAGCAGTCCGAGGAGCGCCAGGAGGAGGAGTTCCAGAAGGCGTTCTCGCTCGAGCTGACGATCGGCGTGCTCTTCTCCCTGCTGCTCTGCGCGCTCGCGCCGCTCATCGCGGTGGCGTACGGGGACGACCGCCTGCTGGGGCTCACGCTCGCCGTCGCGTACCTGCCCACGGCCTTCGCGCTGCAGGCGCCGCAGTGGGTCTTCTTCCGCCGGATGGACTTCCTGCGGCTGCGCATGCTCCAGTTCACGATCCCCGCCGTGACCTTCGCGGTGACCGTGCCGCTCGCGGCGGTCACGGACAGCGTCTGGGCGCTCGTGATCGGCCCGCTCGCCGGGAACACGGTCGCGGTGGTTGCCGCACTCGCGATCTCGCCCTACCGCCTGCGGCTGCGCTTCGACTCGGAGGCGATCCGCCGCTACCTCGGGTTCTCCTGGCCGATCTTCGCCACCGCGCTCGCCACGCTCCTGGTCCTCCAGGGCCAGGTGTTCGCGTTCGACCTCGAGGCGGGCCTGGCGGCGGCGGGCTACATCACGCTCGCGGCCACACTCACCCGCTACGCCGACCGCGCGGACCAGATCGTGGCCACCACGATCTACCCGGCGATCTGCGCGATGCAGGACCGGATCGCGACCCAGCGCGAGCTGTTCGTGAAGTCGAGCCGGGTCACGATGATCTGGACGCTTCCCTTCTGCGGGGCGCTGGTGCTGTTCTCGCCGGACCTGGTGGAGCACGTCCTCGGCGACGAGTGGGAGCCGGCGGTGCTGCTGATCCAGGGGCTGGCGGGGGCCGCGGCCCTGCAGCAGGTGGGCTACGGCTGGTTCTCCTTCTACCGCGCGCGCGGGGAGCCCCGGCCCCAGGCGGTGGAGTCGGCCGTGATGGCGGCGGCCTTCCTCGGCCTGGCCGTGCCGGGCCTTTTCCTCTGGGGGACCGAGGGGTTCGTCGCGGGCCGGATCGCCACGTCGGTGGCGATGCTCGCGGTGCGCCGCCACTACGTACGCGCCCTCTTCGGCGACGTCGAGCTGACCGGCCTCGCGCTCAGGGGCGTGGCTCCGGTGGCGCTCGGAGTGCTCGCCACGCTCGCCCTGCGCGCAGCCGGCACCGGCGTCCTGCCCGAGCTGGCGGCCTTCGCCGCGGTCACCGCGGCGGCCACCTGGGTGCTCGAGCGTCCCCTGCTGCTCGAGCTGCGCGACTACCTGCGAAACAGAGAAACGGCCGGGCCGGCGAATCTCGCGCCGGCCCGGACCGTTTGATCCGACCCCCCGGTCAGTCGTTGTGATGTGCGGCGCAATACGCGTCGCGTGCTGCTGAGCCTCCCGATAGCGGTCCGTAAGAAGTTGCGGCGACGATCGCGTTCGCCGTGGCGGCCGCGCTCGTCTCGATGGCGGCCTCAGCCGCCGCGCGGGCAACCGGCGTCGACGCGTTGACCAGCGCCTCTGCGTTGCGCCAGGCGGCCTCGCGCATCGCCGGGAAGGCCTGGAAGGTGAGCATGTCGTCGAGCGAGCCGGGCAGGTTGCCGTCGTCGACGGTCGGGTCGAAGCGGCGGGCGAGCTCCGGGTAGAGGTCGTCGGCGACCCGGTTGAGGAACTGGTTCACCTTGTCGTGGTCGGGCTTGCGGCTCGAGCCGTCCGGCTTCACGAGGCCGATGCCCGCGAGGACGTAGGGCAGGTCGCGGTTGATGTGCGCGTTCACGCCGAGCAGCACGTTGCCTGCCGCGGAGACGCGCTTCTCCGCAGCGGTGTCGAACGCGATCCTCCACGCCTGCGGCACCTCTGAACGACGGTTCGCCTTCCAGTCGTCGGCGGCGTCGAAGTAGTAGCGCGCGAACACCGCGTCCTCGTGGTTCAGGAAGCGCGGGTCGCTGAAGAAGCCAGGGGTGAGGCTCGCCCGCTGGAACTCCTCGGTGGTGCGTAGATAGGTCAGCGCGAAGATCGAAGCGTGGTCGCAGCTGCGGGCCTGCGGCTTGAAGCGCCGGTACATCTCGTTGATGACCTTGTCGACGCACTTGGGCTTGCCGGAGACGCAGTCGTCCTCGCTGCTCGGGTCGAAGGACCCCGCGGCGGGCGGCAGATAGGCGGCGACCTCCAGGAACGGCGGCTCCTCGGCGAGGGCGCTGGAGGGTGCTGCGAGCGCGGCGAGGCAAAGGAAGGCGGCTACTGCGGTGCGGCGGAACCTCACGAAAGTCTCCTGGCGGCGGGGGTCCGGAGCGTCCTTGCACGAACTCCATCGGCCGACCTTCAGGCGTTCTTTAGCCCCTGGACGGATGTACGAGGCGGATGCGAAGGACGGCGCCCGTCCCCAGCATCAACGCGCCCGCGAGTGCCAGCTCCCAGGTCGGTGCTCCGGTGCGAGGCAGCTGCGACGCGGAGGGGACCGGCGCCTGAGCGCTCTCCGGCCCGGACGCCTGGGCATCGCCCTCGGACTGCGCGGCAGGCGGCGTCTGAGAGCCGGAGCCTGACCCGCCGGAGCCGGACTCCTGGTCGCCACCACCGCCGCCCTCGGCGGGACCGAACGGATCGGCGTACTGCTCGTCCCCGGCGCTCTGTGCGACGGCGGGCGCGGGCGCGGCGAGCGCGATCACGACCGCCAGGGCGGGCCACGCCGCGCGGAGTTTCGTCCTCGGCATGGGCGTCAGCCTAGCCATAGACTGCCGCTCGGATGGATCTGGAGCTCTCAGGGCCGGCCCCGCCGCGGACCGCGCTCGTGCACGACTTCCTCGTGAGCATGCGCGGTGCCGACCGGGTCTTCCTCGAGATCTGCGAGCTGTTCCCGGACGCCGACGTTTTCGTGCCCGTGTACGACGAAGAGGGCACGGGCGGAGTGCTTTCGCACCGCCGGGTCCATACGTCCTTCCTCCAGCGCCTGCGCCCCACCGCGAGTACCTTCCGCGCGTTCTTGCCGCTGTACCCGGCGGCGATCGAGTCGCTGGACCTGCGCGGCTATGAGCTCGTCGTGTCCAGTTCGAGCGCGTGGGCGCACGGGGTCATCTGCGACGAGGACGCCGTCCATGTCTGCTACTGCCACAACCCGTTCCGTTACGCGTGGAACGAGCGCCGGCGCACCCTGGACGAGCGCCGGGATCCCGTGACCCGAGCGATCCTGGCCGCCCTCTTCAGGCGCTGGCGCGTGTGGGACTCGGTGGCCGCGCAGCGGGTCGACCACTACCTGACGAACTCGCAGGTCACGCGGTCGCGGATACGTGCCTACTTCGGGCGCGACGCCGCGGTGCTCCACCCGCCCGTGGACACGTCGCGGTTCCGTCCCGGGCGCCCGGGCGACGAGTACATCGTGCTTTCGGAGCTGGTGTCGCACAAGCGGATCGACGAGGCCGTGCTCGCGTTCAACCGGCTCGGGCTGCCCCTGGTGGTCGTGGGCGGCGGCCCTGACGCTCGCCGGCTCGCGGCCATGGCAGGCCCGACCGTCCGCTTCACGGGAAGGATCCCGGACGATGAGGCGGCCCGCCTGCTGGCCTCCTCCCGCGCCCTCGTCGTGACAGCGGTCGAGGAGTTCGGGCTCGTGGCGGTGGAGGCCCAGGCGGCCGGGCGACCGGTGCTCGCCCGCCGCGAGGGTGGTGCGCTCGAAACGGTGATCGAGGGTGTGACGGGCCGGCTCTGGGACGGCGGCGTCGAGGGGCTCATGCAGGCCGTCGAGAGCCTCGACGCGGACCAGATCGATCCGGCGCGCTGCGTGGAGAACGCGAGTCGGTTCGACTCGGCGACCTTCCGGGAGGGCTTCCTGGCAGCGGTCGACGGGGCCCTCAGGGACGCCGAGGAGCGCCGCAGGCCGGTCGGGGAGAGCTCGGACCGGCCTGCGCGCCGCCGGGCGTGGCTCGCATCCGCGGCCGGGCGCGGCGGCGGCCGCGCCTACTGAGCCGCTCACCGCGGGGCGAGCACCTGGTAGTCGCCCGCCTGAGCGACGAGCCGGTATTCAGCGGCCACCCAGCGGTCGAGTTCACGCGATCCGCTCGGGCGGCCGCGGAGGTTGGGCTCCCTCACCGTCGACGCGGGGTCGGTCCATCGGACGATCGCGGCCGGCGCGGCCGCGCGCAGCTCGCGGACGAGCCGGCGCTGGTCGGCCGGCTGCGTCTGGAGGTCATAGTCCGCGCGCGACGCGTTCGGCCTGTCGGCGAGGACGTACACCAGGGGCTGGTTGAACCGCACGAGGTCGGACCGGCGAGTGATCGTGTAGATCGGCTGGCCGGCTGCCGTGACCCGCTCCACCGCCGCGACCATCCGTCTGAGCGCCGCCGCCTCGTCCGGCGGCGCTCGCGCGCCGTCGGCTGCGGGGAGGTCGATGGCCGCGAGCGTGGGCGGGTCGAACAGCGCGGACAGCCGGTTCGCCGCGCCGCTCAGGACCAGCAGGGCCAGAACCCCGGCCGCCGCGGTGCCCAGCAGGCGCGCCGGCCTTCCCCGTTCCCGCAGCCCCCACGCGGCGACTCCGGGCAGGGCCGCGCACAGCACCACCAGCAGCGGCGCCGCATGGAACTCGTCCGTGCGCGAGAGCAGGTAGAGCAGGCATCCGACGGTCAGAACCGAAAGCCCGCCGATGGCGGGTGAGGGAGGTCCCTCACGCCTGGCGCGCAGGAGCATGGCCAGCGCCGCAAGCGCCGCACCGGCGCACACGAGAAGCGGGACGTAGAAGTCGAGCACGTCCTTGAGCGATGCGGCCGCTTCGCCGGGCGGCCAGGCGGTGAGGTCCCCGTCGAACCCGAGCGGGAACGGCAGCGTCCAGTAGTCGCGGTCGTCAAGAGCCCTTCCGAGGACCTCCGTGTACAGATCCGCCGGGCCGATCGCGATCGCGAAGGGCAGGTAGGCGAGCGCTCCGACCACCGTCGCGGTGGCGGCACTGACCGCGGCGAACCGCGCGCGCTCGCGCGCCGGCTCGGGCCGCAACAGCGCGGCGATCACGACCGCTCCGGCGGCGTAGAGCCCGAAGTCGAGCCGCCAGGCCGCCGCGAGGCCCACCAGAGCCCCCGCGCCGGCGGGCGCGAAGCGGCCGGCCTCCTCGCGAGAAGCCACCGCGACGGCCGCCACCGCGGCGAACAGCGCCGGCGCCAGCGGCGTGGCGCTCGTGGGCTGTGCCATGGCGCACGCCGCGGCAAGCCAGCCCGCGAGAGCGAGGGGCCACGGGGCGTGGCGGCGGGCGACCAGGAACACCGTCGTGGCGACGCCCGCATCCATCAGGACCCGGATGACCCGCCAGCCCATCAGCGACGGGCCGAACGCGTCGAACGAGCCGCCGAGGAGGTAGGCGTGCCCGGGCCCGTACGCCCACAGGAAGTCCCGGTAGGGCATCTGGCCGTCGGACACGCGCGCGGCGGCTTGGAGTATCAGCCCCTCGTCGAAGGGCGCCCCACCGCGCCGGATCGTGAAGGCGGAGATGGCTGCGGCCGCGACGAATAGAGCGATCGGGACCAGGGGTCGCGACACCGGGCGGAATATGGCAGAAGCCGAACCGGGGTCTGTAGCCTGCCCGCCCCGATGCCCGATCTCTCGATCCTCATGCCCGTCTTCAACGAACGGGCCACCGTCAGGGAGGCCATCGCGGCCGCGCTCGACGCGGATCTGCCGGTGGAATCCGTCGAGTTGGTGGTCGTCGAGGACGGGTCGACGGACGGCACGCGGGAGCTGCTGGCAAACGGAGACTGGCCCGAGTCCGTTCGGATAGTCGAGCACGACCGCAACCGCGGCAAGGGCGCCGCCATCCGGACGGCGCTCGACCACGCGAGCGGCAGGTGGTGCGCGATCTACGACGCGGACATGGAGTACGACGCCGCCGACATCGCGAAGCTGCTGGACCCCCTCATCTCGGGAGACGCGGAGGTGGTGTTCGGCGCCCGCGGGTTCGAGTCGCACTCCTCCTTCAGCTTCTGGTACGTCCTGGGCAACAAGGCCGTGACGATGGTCGCCAACGTGCTCTACAACAGCTGGCTCGCGGACATCATGACCTGCCACAAGGCGATGAGCACCGAGCTCATGCGGGGGCTCGATCTTCGCTCCGCGGGGTTCGACCTCGAGGGGGAGATCACCGCCGGGGTCCTGTTGGCCGGCCACCGCGTCTACGAGGTCCCGATCGCCTACCGCGCCCGTGACCGGGCGGAGGGCAAGAAGCTCACGGGGATGGACGCGGTCCGGGTGATAGCGATCCTCCTTCGCCGGCGCCTGCGCAGATGAACACCCCCGCGGCCGCCGTGACAGCGCCGCCGGGCAACCCCCGCTTCCCCCTGTTCGACTCACTGCGGGCGATCGCTGCCCTCTGCGTCGTGACCACCCATGTCTCCTTCCTGGCGGCCGCGAGCTACACCTCTGACTTCGGGGGCAGGCTGCTGTCCCAGCTCACGATCGGCGTGCCGATCTTCTTCGTGATCTCGGGCTTCCTGCTGTACCGGCCGTTCATCACGGCGCGCT
Source organism: uncultured Thermoleophilaceae bacterium (assembly GCA_963722705.1). Taxonomy (GTDB): domain Bacteria; phylum Actinomycetota; class Thermoleophilia; order Solirubrobacterales; family Thermoleophilaceae; genus JAAYBF01. Next base: position 294,220 of record CAVRNY010000003.1, read on the forward strand.
TTCGCCCGGAGGGCCCGGACGTGCCCACCTACGCGCGCCGGCGGTTCCTGCGCATCGCGCCCGCCTACTGGGCGGCGCTGACGCTGCTGGCGGTCGGGCCCGGGCTACCCGGCGTGCTGACCGGCGACTGGTGGCTCTTCTACGGCTTCGCCCAGGTCTACACGGACGAGACCGCCCTCGATGGGATACCCCAGGCCTGGAGCCTGTGCGTGGAGGTGACCTTCTACCTCGTCCTCCCGCTGTACGCCCTGGCGGTCGGCCGCCTCTCGAGGTGGCGCGGCGCGGTGTTCAGCGTGCGGGTCGAGATGATCGTGCTGGGCGTGCTGGTGGCCGGCTGCATGGCGTTCCGGGCCTACGCCCACGCCTCGGAGCACCTCACGCTGTTCCTCACCCTCCCGGCCACCTTCGACTGGTTCGCCATCGGCATGGCCCTTGCGGTGGCAAGCGTGGCGATCGGTCGTCTCGGATCGACGCCGCGCGCCGTCGAACTCGTGAAGAGACATCCGGGGGCCTGCTGGGTGGCGGCCGTGGCGGTCTACGTCGTGATGGCCACCTCGCTGGACCTCCCGCGCGGCTTCGAGCCCGACTACACCTGGGCCCAGCGTTACCTCCAGCACATCATGTCCGGCGCCGTGGCGCTGCTGCTCCTCCTCCCGGCGGTCTTCTGGGAGGGCGGGGGCGGGCGCACACGCCGGCTGCTGGCCTGGCCGGCACTGGCGTGGCTCGGCACGATCTCCTACGGGATCTTCCTCTACAACCTGCGCATCGCACAGTCGCTCAAGGGCAACAGCGTGGACGACCTGGCCCCCAGCGGGAGCAAGTTCGGATTTCTGCTGATCGCGACGATCGCGGTGAGCGTCGCCGTGGCGGCGGTCAGCTACTACGTGCTCGAGCGGCCACTCCAGCGCTACAAGTCCCGCCGTCCACGTACCGCCGGGCACGACACCCGGGTGGCCGGAGGGGCCAGTTCGTGATGGCGCGGCTCGTGCTGGTGTCGGTGGCGGTGGTGTGCGTCGCGGTGGCCGGCTTCTGGCTGCGGGCCACGCTCCTGGAGAGCGAAGCGCAGCGGGTCTCGCAGAACCCGTTCGCCGTGGCCGACACCGGGAGGGCGGCGCGGGCCGAGCGGGACTTCGAGGCGGCGGAGCGACGGAACCCCGACACGCGCCCCAAGATCCTGCGCGGGCACCTGCTGCTTCGCGAAAGGCGCTTTCGGTCCTCGGTGGAGGTGCTCTCCGAGGTGGTGGAGGACGAGCCCGAGAACGCGGAGGCCTGGGCGCTGCTGGCGGTCGCGGCGGCCGAGGTCGATCCCCGGCTGGCCGGGCGCGCCCGAGCTCGGCTCGGGGAGCTCAACCCGCGCGTGTACGGCGGGCGGTGACCGATGCGCCCGTCCCCCTCGCTCTCGGCGCGGGAGGTGACGCTTGCGCTCGCCGGAGGCCTGCTGCTCGCCGCCGTGATGTTCTGGCCGCTCCCGCTCCACATGGGCCGCGACATCCCGCGGGACCTGGGCGATCCCCTGCTCCAGGCGTGGCAGGTCGCGTGGGGCGGGCACGCGCTGGTGACCCAGCCCCTCGACTACTTCCAGTCGAACACCTTCTGGCCGCTCGACAACTCGCTGGCGTTCTCCGACGCGCTCGTGGGGTACTCCCCGGCCGGGCTCCTGGGCGACGGCTCGCATGCGGCGGTTGTCCGGTACGACCTACTGTTCCTGTTCGCGTACGGGCTGGCGTTCGCCGGCGCGTACCTGCTGGCGCGCGAGCTGGGCCTGCCGCCGGCCGCGGCGGTGATCGCCGGCGCGGCCTTCGCCTACGCGCCCTGGCGACTCGAGCAGAACGGCCATCTCCACGTGATCTCCTCGGGGGGCATCCCGCTCACGTTCTTCCTGTTGCTGCGCGGGTACCGCCGCACCCGCCCCGCGCTCGTGGTCGGGGGCTTCGCGGCCGGCGCGTGGCAGGTGAGCCTCGGGTTCAGCCTCGGCCTGCCGCTCCTGTACCTGCTGTTCCTGGGACTCCTCGCGGGCGCCGGGCTGTGGTTGTGGCGCAGCCGCCCGCCGCTCGACCGCTCGCTGGTGAAGGCGACGCTGGCGGGCGGCGCCCTGCTCACCGCCACGGCGGTGGCGCTGGCGCTGCCCTACCTGGAGGTCCTGGACGACCATCCGGAGGCCAAGCGCACGATCGAGGACGTGGAGATCTACTCACCCCCGCTGCGCGGCTTCGCCGCCGCTCCGCCGGAGAACCTGATCTGGGGCGGCGCCACCGAGCCGGTGAGGGAGAAGCTGACCCAGGTGCCCGAGCAGACCCTGTTCCCGGGGCTCGCGATCGTGCTGCTCGCCGTGGCCGGGCTGCTCCGCGGCCCATGGGACCGCCGCCTGCGCGTGGGCCTGGCCGTGGCCGCCGTGGTTGCCGCCGCGTTCTCGCTCGGCACCCAGTTCCTGGGCGGCCGCCTGACCTACCGCCTGCTGCACGACTTCGCGCCCGGCTGGGAGGGGCTCCGGACACCCGCGCGGCTGAACACGTTCACCTCCCTGCTGCTCGCCCTCCTGGCCGCGGGAGGCGCCGCGTGGCTGGCCGGCCGCCTGACCCGGCGCACCGGGACCCTGGCGGCGTGCGCACTGTGCGCGCTGGTGCTCCTGGAGGGGTCGGGGTTCGCGCTCGGCGAGCAGGGCCGTGGAGCCATCGGCGGCCCGGTGGCGGCGGGCGTGCCGGAGCCGCCGCCGGGCCAGCTCGGCCTCGGGGGACCCCAGCTCCACCTGCCGGTGAGCACGTTCAGGGCGTCCGCGTACATGCTCTGGTCCACCGAGAGCTTTCCGGACATCGTGAACGGCACGAGCGGCTTTCGCCCCCGGTTCCTCGATCGGGTGGAGCGGCGCGTGGCCGGCTTCCCGGACGCGGGCTCTGTCGCCTACCTGCGAGGCCTGGGGGTGCGTTACGTGCTGCTCCACCCGGACAACGTGGCCGGCACGCCATGGGCGAGCTGGCGCCGGCGGGACGTCCGCCGGCTGGGGATCACCCGGGAGCGGCGCCGTGGGGTCGTGGTCTACGAGCTCTCGCCGTGAGCGCGAGCAGCGCGAGGCCGGCCAGCGAGGCCGCGGCACCGGCGAGCACCAGCCGGGGCTGACCGGAGGCGGGGGTGAGGAGCGGCGGGGCGGCGAGCGCCACGCCCGCCCACGCCAGCGCCGCGCCGGCCCCGAGGGCGACCTCGCGATTCGGGAGCGCTCTTGCCGGGGTCGACCGCGCGGCGAGGATCACGGCGGCGGCGATCGCCGCCAGGAAGGGAGCGATCGCGAGCCACCCGTCCCCGGCGCCGAGAGCCGTCGCGACGGTGGGCTGGAGGTCGCCGTCGACGAGCCGGTCCGTCCAGCGGCCCGTGTCGTCACCGCCGAGAAGGGGCTCGGCAGCGGTGGCGATGGTCATCGTCGCGGCGGAGGCCAGGAACAGCGCCACGGTGGCCCCGGGCCAGCGGCGGAACGCGAGGGAGAGGGGGACCGCCAGGAACGGGAGCATGGGCACGAGGAAGCGCGGGCCCGGCGAGCCGCCGCCGAAGGGCAGGTAATAGCCGGCGACATAGGCGAGGTAGGCGACGGCCGCCCCGAGCACGACGGCGGCTTCGGCGCGCCGCCCGCGGCGGCTCATCGCGACCGCCCCGAGCGCGCCGAGGAGCAGGACGGGGGTGAGGGTCAGCAGCCCCTTCGGCGCCAGCAGCAGATCCAGCGCCACGCCGGGAGAGGGAAGGTCGAGGCCGAAGGTGCCGGTGTCGTTCAATCCGAGCCTGTCGTGCCCGGTCCGGCCCGGCACCGCCACGGTGTCGTCGTAGGAGAGATGGGTGACCGAGCCGAACGCCCAGACGTTGAACGCCGCCAGCGGCAGGACCCCGGCGACCACGCCTCCGGCGTACGCGAGGCCCCGGCGCAGCGGGCCGGGACGGGCGATGGCGTAGATGCCGAGCACCGCCCCCAGCAGCGCGAGCGGGTACTCCGTGACCACCGCCAGCCCGGACAGCGCCCCGGCCGCGGCCACCAGCCCGAGCCGCTGGGACCCCTCGCGCTCGCGCCACAGCAGCGCGAAGGCGCCGAAGCCGAGGGCGATCGAGAGCACGTGGGAGAAGAACAGGGTCGAGAAGGGCAGCATGAGGGTCCCGACCCCGAGGGCCACCGCCGCTGCGGCGCCGTAGCCGGGCTCCACGCGGTCGGCCACGTTCCTCACCAACAGCAGCAGCACGATCCCGGGCAGCACGACCGTGAAAAGTCCGACCGCCCAGACGAGCGGCGTCTGGCGCTCCACGGCGCGCGCCACTCGCGCCGTCCGGCGGGGCGCGCTGCCGTCGGTGCCGAAGGAGGACAGGCGCTCGGCCTCGAGCTGCCAGCTGCCTCCGCGGTTGGAGTCCGCCACCCGGGCCGCTGTGCCGTCGGCGCCGGCGGCGTCCAGCAGCGAGTACGCGGGCAGCGAGAGCATCGCGAGCCCGGGTGCCTTGGCCGAGTAGAAGTGGCCGTCGGTGTACGACTTGTCCCCCGTCTCCCATTGGTAGCGGTCGATGTCCGCGCTGCCATCGGCGAAGGACTTGACGAGAGCGAAGTGAGCGGTCTGGTTCCAGCCGAGGGCCTGGATCATGCTGGCCGAGGCGAGCCCGACCGCGAGGATCGCGAAAAGGCCCGAGCGCTTCACCGATCGAGCACCCAGACCTTCGCCTCGTCCCTGTCATAGATGAGGCGGTAGGGCAGCCGGTCCACGAGCGTGAGCGTGTCGTCGAGGTACACGCTGCCGCCCGGCATCGTCGCGATGACCTCGGGCGGGCGGGCGGCCAACTCCCGCACGCGCTCCCCGCGGTAGCTGCGCTTCACCAGCGGATAGTCGGCGAAGAAGCGTGTCGGCGCGCGGCGGTCCGCCCTCCAGTAGACCGTCGCGTTGTTGCCCGCGACGAAGATCCGATCGTCCGGGTCGGTCCGCGAGCGGATGAAGTCCCCGACCGGGTAGGCCGTCGCGTAGCGCGAGGACGTGACGCGCTCGTCGGGGTCAAGGCGCCACTTGTCGCGCTCGACGCGGCCGACGTACACCCACGCGGTCACCGCCAGCACCGCCACGGCCGCCGCGGCCACCACCCTCCGGCGGAAGGCGGATGAGGACTCGCTGAGGGCCGCGAGCGCCAGGCCGAAGGCGGCGGCGATGCCCGGAATCGCGAGGTAGTAGTGGTGCAGGAACTCGTAGTTGGCGGCCTTCACCCGCAGCCACATCGCCACGATCCACAGCAGCGACGTCGCGGCCGGCAGGCGCAGGCCGGGGCGGATCATCGCCAGGAGCGCCGCTCCGGCCCCGAGCGCGTACAGCCCGCGGCCCTCGAAGTCGAACAGCGGGCGGCTCGCGAACGCGCCGCGGTCCGCGTCGCCGGTCAGCGCGATGGTGGTGTTCTTGCCGATCACCTGCGTCCAGAAGTCGTCGAGCGCTCCGGCGGCGAGCAGCCAGATCGCGAAGGGCGCCGTCACGGCCACCGCGCCCGCCAGCGCGGCGGCGAACCGCTTCGCCCGCTCGGGCGGTTCTCCCCGGAACCAGAGCCCGACGGCCACCACCAGCGCGATCGGAGCGAACCCCGGGTTGATCAGCACGGCCGCCGCGGTCAGCGCTCCCGCCCCCGCCGCGGCCCGTCGCGTGCCCGCGGCCGACAGCCACCAGGCCAGCGCCATGGGCGCGACCCCGTACTGCTCGGTGTTGGGGTCGGCCCCCTCCAGGTAGTGCGTGGAGCCCAGCACCGCGCACGCGCACCCGGCGAATGCGCCGGCGGCGCGGCCCGCGAAACGGCAGACGTAGCGCGGCCACGGCGAGCGCCGTCAGCGCGGCGAACAGCAGCAGCGAGATCCGGACCGCCTCGGTCGACCTTCCCGCCACCAGCCTGATCCCGGCGAACAGGAGGTAGGTGAGGGGCCCCTTGTTGTCGGCGGCGTCCGCGTAGGGGGTGCCGCCGTCGAGGATCACGTCGCCGATGTAGAGATAGACGCCGGTGTCCTCGGACAGCGGGGTCCGGAACGAGGAGAGCCGCGACACCGCGGCCAGGCCGGCGAACAGCAGGAATCCCCCCGCCGCCAGGCGCGCCCTCACGGCTCCGCCGCCACGAGGGCTCCGGAAAGGATCAGCGCCGGCAGCGTGACCGCGGGCATCTCCCAGTCCCAGTCGACGCCGACGTGCACCGCCCAGACGACCACCGCCGCTACCGGGCCCGCCGCCAGCTCGGGCCGGCGCGCCACCGCAGCCCGTGCGCTGAGCGCCACCCCGGCCAGGAAGAGCCCGAGCGCCGCCAGGCCGATCACGCCGAGCTCCGAGGCGGTCTCCACGTAGAGCGAGTGCGCGTCCTTCGCCGGATCGCGGGACGTGCGCTCCCTCAGCCACTCGACCCGGAAGCCACTCGCGCCGGTGCCTTCGAGCGGGTGATCGGCGAACGCGCGGCCGGCCACCTGCCAGTACTCGTAGCGGTCGCTCTTCACCGAGGTCAGGCGCTCGGGCCCGGGTCCGCCGGCCGGATCTCCGGGCACGGACTGCTCGTCGGTGACCACCACCCCGGCGATCACGACCGCGGCCACGCACGCGCCCAGCGCCGCGGCCACGGCGCCCCTGTGAATCGAGATCCGGCGCGTGTCGGAGGAGGCGGCCAGGACGGACGCCGCGCCGGCGGCGGCCGTCAGCACGCCGAGCATCACCAGCCCCTCGGCGGTGCGGGCGGAGTCCGAGCCCTCGAGTGTCCTGACCGCGGGAAGGGCCAGGCCGGCCAGCCCCCGCGAAGACGGTCGCGCCCACGCAGACCACGGCCGCGCGGACCTGCGCGCGCGTGGGCGCCAGCCCCACCAGCACGACCAGGCCCGCGGCACATGCGCCGATGGCCCCGCGGGAGACACTCAGGCACAGCGCCAGGCCCGTGACCGGCGCCGCGGCGGCCGCCGCGGCGCGCAACGCGCCCGGGCGCTCGTGGTCCCCTGCCAGCCGCACGCAGAGCACCAGTCCCATTGCCGCCAGCGCGCCGGTGGCGTTCCAGTAGGTGAGCGGCTGGTCGAGCCGGCCCTCGGCGCTGACGCTGCGGTTCAGCTCGACCAGCCCGGGCAGCAGCCGCTCGGACAGGCCGTACACCGCCGCCGCCGCCGCACCGCCGGCCAACGCGGGCTCCACCCACCGCACGGCCGGCCCCCGCAGCAGGAGGCAGGCCGCGGTGAACGCGCCCAGGTAGAGGAGCGCGCGCTGGGCGTCGTCCACCGCGTTCCCCGCGAGCGGCGACCAGGCGATCGACGCAAAGGTCCAGACGGTCAGCAGCGCCAGGCCCGCCAGGGCCATCCGGCCGCCCTCGCGAGGCGGGCAGCGGGGGGCCGGGCGCAATGAGCGCGCCGACGATCACGAGCACCCACGCCCCCAGCGCCGCCCATAGCCGCGGCTCGTCGAAGAAGCCTCCCGAGAAGAACGCCAGGACCACCGGTCCCGCGAGCAGCACCACGACCGAGAGGGATCTCAGTGGGGAGGTCGTCGCGCCCAAGATCCGGGGGCCGATACTACGCTACCCGCCCTGATGCCAACCTGGACGAAGGGCTTCCGCGGCCGGCTCGCGCTGATCGCACTCGGGGGCCTTGGGATCAGACTCGCCTACCTGCTGCTGATCGCCCGGGACGTCGGCGGTATCGGCGACTACTTCTTCTACAACACGTCCGCGAACCTGCTTGCGGACGGCGAAGGGTTCGTGGATCCGTTCACGCTCAGCTTCTCGGACCCGTCGCCCACCGCCGAGCATCCCCCCCTGTGGCCCATGGTCCTGTCGGTCACCTCGTTCCTCGGCGGCAACGGCTTCGTCGCGCACAAGCTCACGGGCTGCCTGATCGGCGGCGTGGCGATCGTCCCTGATCGGCCTGCTGGCGCGCCGGGCCGCGGGCGAGCGCGCGGGGCTGATCGCCGCGTCGATCGCCGCCGTCTACCCGACCTTCATCGCGGCGGACGCGTCCCTGATGAGCGAGACCCTCTACGGCCTGCTCGTGGCGCTGGCATTGCTCGCCGCCTACCGGGTGCTCGACGGGGGCGGCGTGGCCGCGGGCGCCGCGCTGGGGGCCTTCATCGGGCTCGCGGCGCTCACCCGGACCGAGGCGCTCCTGCTGCTCCCTTTCCTCGCCCTGCCGGTCGTCCTGCGGGCCGGCGGCGGGGCGCGGGCGCGGGTCGTCGCGCTCGTCGCCACCGGCCTGGCCACGGTCGTGGTGATCGCCCCCTGGACGGTGCGCAACTGGATCCAATTCGACAGCCCGGTGCTGATCTCCATCAACGGCGCCGCGGTGCTGGCGGGCGCCAACTGCGACGGCGTCTACCGGGGCGAGGACACGGGGCTGTGGCTGCCCGACTGCGCGACGCGCGAGCGCGGCCTGACGCAGGCCGAGCAGGAGGATGTGTGGCGGCGCCGCGGGCTCGACTACGTGGGGGACAACCTCGATCGGCTGCCCGCGGTGGCCGGCGTGCGGCTCCTGCGCGTCTGGGACCTGTGGCAACCGCGGCGCGCCACGCTGTCGGAGGGCCGGGACCGCTCGGTCCAGACCGCCGGGACCGGCATGTACTACCTGCTCGTTCCCCTGGCGCTGTGGGGCGCGATCCTGCTGAGACGAAGAGGTGAGACGCTGATCCCCTACGTCGCCACCGTGGCCACCGTGTGCGTGTCCGCGATCGCGGGCTACGGCATCCCGCGCTTCCGCCATGGGGCGGAGATCGCGATCGTCGTGCTCGCCGCGGTGGCGGTCGACGGCTACCTGCGCCGGCGGCGGGACGTGCCGGCTTGAGACGGCCATCGGGGGGGAGCCTCGTGCCGCTCGGCCTGGCCGTCGTCGCGTTCGCGGCCGCGCTTCTCCAACGGCCGGGGGAGGACGCCGCCGACACGAAGATCGACCTTCACGTGGATCCGTCCGGATTCCTGGGCGACGTTGCGTCGGTGTGGACGAACACCGGCTCGCTGGGCGAGGTGCAGGGTGGCCAATACGCCGGCTACCTCTTCCCCATGGGGCCGTTCCACGCCATCGGCGGGGAGCTCGGGCTCGCCCCGTGGCTGACGCAGCGCCTCTGGCTCGGGTTGGCGCTTGCACTCGCCGCGTGGGGTGTGGTGCGGCTGCTCGACGCGCTCGTGCCGGGTCCGCGCGGGGTCGCGCATGTGGTGGCCGGGCTGCTGATCGTGTTCAACCCGTACACCGTGGTCTACGCGGACCGGGCCGCCTTCACGCTGCTCGGGCTGGCGGTGCTTCCATGGCTGCTGCTGGCGGTGGTCCGCGGGCTGCGGGCGCCGCGCGGCTGGTGGTGGCCGGCGGCGTTCGCGCTGCTCGTGGCGTCGGCGGGGGCGGGCGTGAACGCCGCGGTGGTCGCGTGGGTGCTGGTGGCGCCGGTGGCGCTGGTGGCGTACGAGCGCTTCGTGGGCGGCGTCCCCTGGCGGGACGTCGGCGCGTTCGCCTGGCGCACGACGCTGGTGAGCGCCCTTGCGTCCGCCTGGTGGGCGCTGCCCGCCCTCGTGCAGGCCGGCTACGGCATCGACTTCCTCCAGTTCACCGAGCAGCCGGGCGCGATCTGGGGCCCCACGAGCCTTCCCGAGAGCCTGCGGCTGATGGGCTACTGGCCGAGCTACCTCGGGGTCGGCTTCGGCACGTTGAGGCCCTTCTACGACACGTCACCGGACATGCTCTTCCAGCCGGTGGTGCTGGTGGCGAGCTTCCTCGTGCCGGCGCTCGCGGTGGCCGGGTTCCTGGTCGCGCGCAGGTGGCGCTACGGCCCGTTCTTCCTGGGGCTGCTGCTGGTCGGTCTGGTCGTGATGAGCGCCGGCTTTCCGCCCGAGACTCCGCTGCGCCGGGGCCTGACGTTCACCTACAACCACCTCGACCCCGTCCAGTTCCTGCGAACGACGCACAAGGCGGGCCCGCTGGTGGCGATCGCCCTGGCGTGCCTGGGCGGATACGCCGCGGCGGGCGTGTGGAGGCGTGTCCCCCGCGGGGTCGCCGCGGGCCTGGCGGCGGCCGGAGTCGCGTTGCTCCTCGTGTCCGTGTGGCCGCTCACCCGCGGGCGGGCGGTGGACGGTCAGGTCGTCTACGACGGTCCGCCCCCGGCCTGGAAGGACGCCGCGCGGGGGCTCGACCGCGACCTGCCGGAGAACAGCCGGGCCATGGTGCTGCCGGGCGCGCTGTTCGGCTTCTACGACTGGGGCGGCACCGTGGACCCGATCCTGCCCGCGCTCACCGACCGGCCGGTCGCGGTGCGCCAGTTCGTGCCCCGTGCCGACCTGCATGCGGTGGATCTGCAGTGGACGGTGGATGCGCTCCTGCAGCAGGAGCGGCTGGTCCCCGGTCAGCTGCGCCCGCTGCTCGGGCTGCTCGGCGTGGGCGCGGTGGTGACCGGCGCGGACGACGACATCTCGCGCAGCGGAGCGGTGCCCGCGGCCGACGCCGCGGCCTCGCTGGAGGAGCTCGGCGCCCCCACCGAGGAGTACGGGCGCAACCGGCCCGAGGGCGCGATCGACGGCGCCTACGCGCCCGTCCCGGAGCTGCCGCGCGTGCGCCGCACGGACCTCGCCCCGGGACGACGGATCGTGCGCGTGCAGCCCGCCGGTCCGCCGACGATCGTGGACGGTTCCGCCGATGCCATCGCCGGGCTGGCGGCCTTCGGCGCTCTGCCCGACCGGCTGCCGCTCGAGTACGCGGCGGACCGGGGGACGGAGCGCCTCAGGCAGGCCGCGCGCTCGGGCTCGGAGATCGTGATCTCCGATTCCAACCGCCGGCGCGTGTTCGTGGCGGCGCGGCTGCGCCAGAACACCGGCGCGACCCTCGGGCCCGGAGACCCGATCAGCGAAGACGCCGCGATCCTCGATGCCTTCGACGAGGGCGGCAACGACGCTCGGACGGTCGCCCTGCTCGACGGGGCCCGCCACCTGCGCGCCCCGTTCTCCCCCGGGTTCCCGCAGTATCCCGAGCACCGGCCCTATGCCGCCGTGGACGGCGACGAGCGCACCGAATGGCTCGCGGACAGCCACCTCGATGAGCGCCGCCACTGGATGGAGATCGGGCTCGATCGCCGCCAGGACGTCGGCACGATCGAGCTGCTGCCCGCGGGCGGGCGCCGGACCGCGGTGGTGGCCGTGCGCGTGGGCGGCCGGGACTTCCCGGTCAGGCCGGGGTGGAACACGGATCAGAGCGAACCTGCGCGGGGTGGATCGGGTCCGGATCAGGGTCTTCGGCTCGCTCGCGCGCGACGACCTGAGCGAGGGCAACGGCCTGGCCGAGGTGCGGATCGCCGGGCTGCGCGTGAGGGAGAGGTTGCGGCCGCCGACACTTGCCGAGACCGCCCTGCGCGGCGCCGACCTGGCCCGCACCGGGCTCACCTATCTCTTCTCGCGCACGACCGGCGACCGTCCGTTCCGGCGCGACGCGGCCCCTCGGCCGCCGCGCATCGCGCCGCTCCGCGACAACGAGGATCCCGACGCGCGACGCGTCCGCAACGCCCAGGATCCCGAGACCGAGCTGAGCCGTTCGTTCCGGCCCCCCGCGAGGCGGGACTGGACCCTCGACGCCTGGGCGTCGATCTCGCCCCGCGCCGCCGACTCGGCGCTCGACCGCCTGGCCGGGATGCGCTCACGGGTGCGGCTCACCTCCTCCGGCCGCTTCCAGGGGCTCGCGCGCTACCGCGCCTCCGGCGCCTTCGACGGCGACCCGACTCGCGCCTGGGTCGCCGATCGCCTCGGCGGGACGCCGCCGTGGATCGGATGGGAGACACCTCGCCCGACGCGGATCGACCGCCTGCAGGTCCTGACCGCGGTGCAGCTTCCGGCAGGGAGGCCGACGGTGGTGCGGTTGCGATCGGAGCGGGGGGTGAGCGAGAGGGTGGCGCTGGGGCCGACGGAGGAGGTCGTGCTCCCGAGGCCGCTCACCGGCCGCCGGTTCAGGCTCGAGATCCTCGCGGCCGAGCAGTTCCGCGGCGGCCGGGGCGACACGCCGCGCACGGTGGCGATCGCCGACATCGTCGGCCTCGGCGTGCCGAACGTGAGGCTGCCGTCGCGCGGCGCGCTGCGCTTCGACTGCCGGGCGGCGAGCGTGCGCGCGGGCGGCGCCGAGGTCGGGCTTCGCCCGGCGGGAACCGTGGCCGACCTGGAGGCCGGGCGCCCGCTGCGCGCTCGAGGCTGCGGCAGGCCGCTGCCGCTCGCTGCCGCCGGCCAGCGGCTGACCACCACCGGCCGGCTGGTGCGCCTGCACCACCTGCGCCTGCGCTCGCCGGCCCCCGACGGGCTACCGCGGGCGGGTGAGGGAGGCGCCGTGCTCGATCCCGGCCGGACGTCTCGCGGCCGGCACGAGGACGTCCGTGTGAGGGTGGACGGGCCGGCATGGCTGGTGCTGGGCGAGAGCTTCAACCGCGGCTGGCGGGCCGAGTGCGACGGCCGTGACCTGGGTGAGCCGGTCGTGGTCGACGGCTACGCGAACGGCTGGCGGCCACCGCGCGACTGCCGCTCCGTGGAGCTGAGCTTCGGCCCCCAGCGGGCGGTGAGCCTCACCTACTGGCTGTCCGGTGCCGCCTGCCTCGCGCTGCTCGCGTACCTGCTGCTCGCGCGCGGCCGGCGCCGCAGCGCCCCGGTGCCGGACGCCGAGCTCGCGGTCACGAGCTCCGCGGAGCGGTGGGCGCTGCGCGGCGCGCTGCTCGCCGGAGTGCTCGCGGCCGCGGTGTTCGGCTTCGCCTTCTCCCTGCGCGCGGGCCTGGCGATCGGCCCGGGCGTGGCGCTGGTGCTGTGGCTGGGCGTCCCCGTCAGGGTGCTCGTGGCGGCGGCGTGCGGGCTCCTCGCGGTGGTCGTGCCGGCGATCTACCTGATCTTCCCCCCCGACGACCGGGGCGGCTACAACCCGGGCTACCCGCTCGACGTGCTCGGCGCCCACTGGGTCGGGGTGGCTGCCTTCGTGCTGCTGTTCCTCGCGCTCGCCCGTTCGCTCAGAACGGCCAGGGCCCCTCGCGATGCCCCAGTGCCCTGGCCAACGGCCGCAACCGCGCCACGAGCGCGGCCTTGACCAGCAGGTTGCGCGCGAACCAGGGCAGCTCGGCGAGCTGCCTCAGCGCGTTCGCCGCCCACGCGCGGCCGGCCAGATGCTCGCGCCGGTACTCCACCAGCGAACCGGCCCGGCCGAGGTAGCGGAAGCTGCGCCCGAACACGAGCAGCCTGAGCTGCGCCAGCGTCACGCCGACGGAGGAGAAGGCGTCGTGCACCAGCATGTGCCCGCCCGCTTCGCACCCGCGCGCCCCAGCGGTCGAGGTCGCTCAGGGCCGGGGCGTAGCGGTGGGCGCCGTCGACGTAGAGCAGGTCGAGCTCGCCCTCCACCTCGGCGAGCGCGTCCTGCGAGGGAAGCCGCACGTGGCGCACGCGACCCGCCACGCCGGCGCGGTCGAGGTTCGCCCGGAAGGCCCGGTTGTCCGCCTCGCCCGCTCGGGCGTCCGCCTCGATCTGCTGTGGGCCGCGGTCGTTGCCGGCGTGCGGGATCGATGGCCGTCAGCGACGCCCGGCCCTCCGAGGCGCGGGCGAGGACGATCGCCGAGCGTCCGCGAAAGCTGCCGATCTCGACGATCTGCGCGCCCTGCCCGAGGGCCGCCGCCCGCTCCCAGAGCCGCCCGGCCTGGGCGTCGGTCAGCCAGCCCTCCACGTCCCGGACGGTCGCGAGCGTCTCATCGAAGCTGCTCACGCCGGACGCGGTCTGCCGGGCCGGGCGGCCGCGGCGCTGCGCAGCGAGAGGGTCAGGACGGTGGCCGCCAGCACCAGCTGAACCGCGAGCAGCGCGAGGGCGACCTCGGTCAGCTGGGCGCCGATGCCCTGCAGCAGCAGCGGCAGGAGCACGGCCGCGACGCCGAGCACCCAGAGGAAGCTCGCGCGGTGCAGCGCCAGCAGGTACTGCACCGACAGGTAGGCGCACGCCAGCAGGGCCATCGCAAGCGCAGAGCCAGGGCAGCGCGTCCGCGCCGGCGCGTCAGGTCGCTCGCCGAAGACCGCGGCCAGCAGCGGCTCGGCGGCGACCAGGTACACCAGCGAACATCGGCAGCGCGACCGCGGCGATCAGGGCGAGCGTGCGGATCAGGACCGGCCGGGCGTCCAGGCCCGTCTGCGTCCGCCGCGCCGCCTCCGGCAGCAGGTACATGCCGAGCCCGACGGCGATCCAGATCACGGCCTTCGCCGCCACGGACGCGGCCGCGTACGCGCTCGCCGCGTCGTCGGACGCCTGTGGTTCACCACGATCACGTCGATGTTCTGCAGCACGGCGATCAGCGCCAGGCCCGTCGACCGGCGCCCACGCCATGCCGATCAGGCGCCGCAGCGGCAGCGCCCGTCCCTCAGCCGCGGGCTCCGGCAGGCGTGCGGTGCAGGAGCACGCCGAGCACGAGCACCATCGCGAGCACGGACACGCCGGTGCCCAGGAACGCGCCCGTCACGCCCAGCCCGACCGCGTAGAGGACGCCGCCGAAGAGGAGCCGCGCCGCGGCCTCGCCGACGATGCTCCAGCCCACGGTCCCGTAGCGCTGGACCCCCTGCAGCGCGCCGCGCTCGACCGAGAGGATCAGCCACAGGCAGCCGGTCGTGACCGTGGCGGCCGCCGCCCATTCGAGATCCTCCACGCCGATGACCGTCGCGAGCAGGTCGCGCCCGAGTACCGCCACGGCCGTCGCCACCAGTGTGAAGACGACCAGGCCCCTGATCCACGCGCGCACACCGGCGGCCGGATCCTCCTCGCCGGCCGCCGACGCCACGCTGACCTCGCGCGCCACCGTGACCTGCAGGGCGGTGCCCGGCACGGTGAGGATCAGGAACGTCGAGAGGAGGGCCGCCAGCGAGCCGTAGCCCGACGTGCCGAGCAGGCGCGCGAACAGGATCGTGAACGCCAGCGCGATCACGTTCGCGGCCATCACCGACCCGGCGAGCGCCGCCGCGCGGCCGGTGTCGGAGGCCGCGAGCTTCTCGCGCAGGCGCGGGCGCTCGGGCCCGGCGGCGCGCGCCGACTCCAGCACCTCGAGGGTCCGCCCCGCGGTGGCGTCCCAGGTGAACTCGCGCGCGCGTTCGAGCGCCGCCGCTCCGAGCGACTCCCTCAGCTCGGGGTCGCGCACCAGCCTGGCCGTCTGCTCGGCGAGCTGCTCCGGGGTCTCGGCCAGGAGCCCGGTGCGCTCCTCCACGATCGACTCCGGCAGGCCTCCGATAGCGAGCGCCGCGCTCGGCGTGGCGCAGGCCGCCGCCTCCATCACGGTCAGGCACCAGCCCTCGGCCGACGAGGCGGTCAGGTTCGACCCACGAGCGCTGGAGCAGCTCGAGCTTGCGCGCCTCGTCCACGTGCCCGTGCATCCGCACCCGGTCGCGGAGCCCGCGCGCGTCGATCTCCGCCTCGAGCCCGGCGCGGTGATCGCCCTCCCCGGCCACGTCGAGCACGGCCTCGGGCACCCGTTCGAGCACGTCGAGCAGCACGTCGATGCGCTTGTAGCGCTTGAGCCGCCCGAGGTAGAGCAGGGTGGGCTCCTCCGCCCGCTCGCCCGGCGCGAAGGCGTCGAGCTCGACGCCGATGTAGTTCACGGCGATCCGGTCGCGGTCGATCCCGATCTCCGCGATCTCCTCGGCGGTCGCGTTGGAGATCGTGATGAAGCGCGAGCCCGGGTAGAGCAGCTGCAGCGGCATCGTCTCGAGCGCGAGCGCCGCCACGGCGCCCGGGCGCCCGAGCTCCTCCAGGTAGTGGCGGCGGTGGATGTGGTGCACCAGGGTGACCCGCGGCGTGCGCATCCAGACCGGGGTGAGGAAGGTGATGCCGTTCACCACCTCGAGCGCGACGTCGGGGTCCGGGACGAGGCCGCGCCATTGCCTGTAGATGGCGCGGGGGAAGACGGTCGAGCGCCCGCCCAGCCGGTGGATCTCGAGCGAGTCCGATCCGCTCGAAGGACTTCGCCCCGGGGTATGAACAGGCCACGATCGAGACCCGGTGCCCCCACGCCAGCCAGCGCGACACCTGGCCGTAGAGGTTGGCGCCCGTGCCGCCGCCCTGGGGGTGCGTCCAGTCGCGGTCCGTGAGCACGAGGATGTGCATGGCCAGAGACGGACCCTACTCAGCCGAGCAGCTCACAAACGAGCAGCCCGGTGGCGGTGAAGAGCAGCCGGTCGTAGGCGGCATCCCACACCTCGCCGGGGTCCACCTCCGCCCATCCGCCCCGGCTCCGCCGCAGCGCCCGGACGCGGTCGAAGGCCAGCCGGCCGGTGCGTACCCGCTCGTCGAGCGACGCGTTGTAGCCGACCGGCAGCGTCACCCACAGCCGCCCGCCGGGCTCGAGCAGCTCCGCCAGCGCCCGGACCGCGCGCTCGGGCTTGTCCGGGTCCACCACGTCCTCGTCGAATCCCACGTGCTCGATCGTCGAGACGCTGAGGATCAGGTCGAACCGGCGCCCGGGCCGGTAGCCGGCGACGTCCTCGTTCACCACGCCCGGCGCGCGCTCGTAGAGGTCGACGACCGTGTGCGAGGTGTCGAGGTAGTGGGGGAGCACGTTGCCGACCTCGAGCACCGAGCCCTGCGCCGCGCCCAGCTCCCGCTGCGCCAGCGCGAGCTCGGCGCCGCGCTCGTTCATCCACGTGTAGTGGTAGCGGTGGTGGAAGAGCGGGATGCGCTCGCCGCCCCAGTCCACGGAGCCGCGGGAGCTCCCGATCCTCCCGGCGGCGTAGCGGGCGCCCCAGGAGAGGCACGAGCCGGCCACGGCGAGCACGCCGCGCTCGCGCGCGGCATCCGCGAGCCTCGCTCGGACGGGGTCGGGCACGGCAGCGAGGCTAACGTCCGCGAAAACCGAGCGGAGGTGGAGCGATGGCCGAGCAGTGGTTCGAGCCCGAGGAGCTGAGCGAGATGTCGCGGCCGACGATGGATCGCGCGATCGAGGCGATCGACGCCGGCGACCTGGAGGCGGCCAAGCGCCTGTGCGGCGAGATGAAGCACGAGTGGCTGATGCTCCACGACCTGATGGCGGAGTCGGTGCTCGGGCTGATCTCCTTCGTGCAGGAGCGGCTCGGCGACGAGGGGGTCGCCGAGGCCTGGGAGAAGAACTGCGAGCAGGGCTGGCGGCGCCACCACGCGGCGATCGAGTCGCTCGACCGGCGCAAGATCGTGCACCTGCTGGCGGCCACCTGGCGCGCTCACTCCGGCTCGGGCGTGGGCGACCACCCGGGCTCGTTCACGATCACCGAGGACGCCGAGAAGATCACGTTCACGATCAACCCCTGCGGGTCCGGCCAGCGCCTCGTGCGCAAGGGGCTCTACGAGAAGAACGGCTACGGGCGCACGCGCGAGGCGCACGACTGGTCCTACGGGCGCAAGGACTTCCCCCTCTACTGCACCCACTGCTCGTTCATGAACGAGTCGATGCCGATCCAGTGGTCGGGCTATCCGGTCTACCCCTCCGACCCGCCGGAGGACTACTCGACCGATCCCTGCACGTGGTACTGGTACAAGGACCGGGAGGACATCCCCGAGCGCCACTGGCGGCGCTACGGGGCCACCAAGCCGTGACGATCGACGCGCCCGCGCTCGCGCGCGACACCGCCGCGCTGGTGGCGGTGCCGAGCGTGACCGGCTCCGAGCGCGCCGCGCTAGAGCGGCTGGCCGAGCTGGCGGGGGCGCTGGGGTTCGAGGCGGAGCTCCACGAGCACGACCTCGCCGCCCTGCGCGCGCACCCGGCGCATCCGGGCGAGGAGGCGCCGCGCGAGGAGCTGCTCGGCCTGACCGTCACGCTGCCCGGCCTCGAGGGCGCGCCGCGCCTGTGCGTGAACGGCCACGTGGACGTGGTGGCGCCCGGCACCGACGAGTGGCGCCTCGGCCCGTGGTCGGGCGCGATCGAGGACGGCTTCCTCCACGGCCGCGGCTCGGTGGACATGAAGGGCGCGGTGGTGGCCGCGCTCCACGCCCTCGCCGCCGTGCGCGGGCGGGCCTCCTGCGAGGTCGTGCTCCAAGCGGTGGCCTCGGAGGAGGACGGCGGCCTCGGCGCCTTCGCGGCACTCGAGCGCGACGACCGCTTCGACGCCTGCCTGATCCCGGAGCCCACCGGGTTCGACGTGGTCTGCGCCCAGGCCGGCGCCCTCACCTTCGCCGGCGAGGTGCGCGGCCGCGCCGCCCACGCGGCGCTGCGGCTCGAGGGTGAGTCCGCGATCGACCGCTACATCGAGGTCCACCGCGCGCTCGGCGAGCACGAGCGCCGGGTGAACGCCGATGTCGCCCATCCGCTGATGCGCGAGCTTCGGCTCCCCTATCCGCTCTCGGTCGGCCGGCTCGAGGCGGGGGAGTGGTCGAGCTCGGTGCCCGACCGGCTGCGGTTCGAGGGGCGGCTGGGCGTGCCGCGTGGGCGAGTCGCTCGACGACGCCGCGGCCGCGCTGCGCGAGGCGCTCGCCGGGCTGCCCGCCGAGCTCCGCTTCGAGGGCGCCCGCTTCGCCTCCGGCGAGACCGCGCCGGACCACCCGTTCGCGCGGCTCGTGCTCGGCGCCTTCCCCGGCTCGCGCCCGGTGGGCGTCCCCTACGGCGCCGACATGCGCCTGTTCTGCGAGCGCGGCATCCCCTGCGTGATGGCCGGCACGCAGGGGCTCGAGCTCGCCCACGCCGTGGACGAGCGCGTGGCGGTGGCCGACCTCGTCCGCCTCGCCGAGTCGATCGCCCGCGTGGTCGTGGCCTTCGGCCCGGGCTGAGCCTCTATCCTGCCCGCACGTGGATGAGCGCGCTCTCACCGAGCGCCTGATCACCTACGACACCTCCACCCTCGAAGGAATGCAGGCCGCGGCAGCCTTCGTGTACGGGTGGCTGGAGGCCCGGGACGTCGAGGTGAAGGGCGAGACGCACAACGGCCGCCCAGTGCTGGCCGCGACCGTGGGACCCCAGGCGGGCCCCACGCTGGTGCTGCACGGGCACCTCGACGTGGTGCCCGCCCACCACGAGCAGTACGAGCCGCGCGTGGAGGGCGACCGGCTGATCGGCCGCGGCGCCTACGACATGAAGGGCGGCCTGGCGGCGATGATGTGCGCGCTGCGAGACGTGGCGGCCCAGGACGCCGTGAAGGTCCACTTCGTCTGCGTCTGCGACGAGGAGTCGGACGAGCAGGAGCAGCGCGCGTCGGACTTCCTCGTGAAGCGCGGCTACGTGGGCGACTTCGCGATCACCGGTGAGCCCACCAACCTCCACATCGGCGTTCAGGCCAAGGGCGTGCTCGCGCTGCGGCTGCACGTGTCCGGGCGCTCCGCCCACGGCTCGACGCCGTGGCTCGGCGACAACGCCGTGGTGAAGGCGGTGGACGTGTTCCGCTCGATCGAGTCGCTCCCGTTCGGGCGCGAGTCCTCCGACCTCTTCGACCGGCCGTCGATCAGCCTCGGCCGGATCATCGGCGGCGACGCGGTGAACCGCGTGCCCGACTCGTGCGCCATCGACCTCGACATCCGCTACCTGCCGGGACAGGACCCCGACGAGATCCTCGCCGCAATCGGCGAGCAGCCGGACACCGAGGTCACCAAGGTCTTCCACCGCGAGCCGATCGTGGTCTCGCGCGAGGAGCACTATGTGCAGGTGCTCGCCGAAGCAGTGTCGAAGCAGACCCCGGTGCAGGAGAGCATCGCCATCGGGCGCGATGGCACTTCCGACGTCATCTCGTTCCTCAACGCCGGCATCCCGGGCGTGGAGTTCGGCCCGGTCGGTGACGGCCACCACGGTCCCGACGAGTGGGTGTCGATCCGGTCGCTCGACGAATATCGGCGTGCGCTCGTGGAGTTCGTGAGCCTGATCCCGCTGAGCAAGCGCCGCGGATCGCAGCCCGACCTGAAGATCGCTTGACGCCGTTCGAGGACATCCCCCGCCCGTCGCTCTGGAAGCGGTTCCTGCTCGGGGCCGCGCTGGTGGTGTTCGCCACCGCCTCGGCGACCTCC
The DNA here is from genome assembly GCA_963722705.1 of uncultured Thermoleophilaceae bacterium. Taxonomy (GTDB): domain Bacteria; phylum Actinomycetota; class Thermoleophilia; order Solirubrobacterales; family Thermoleophilaceae; genus JAAYBF01. The sequence continues at coordinate 314,129 of CAVRNY010000003.1, forward strand.
GTGGCGGCCTTCCGCGAGGTCGACAAGGTCGTGGACGCGCTGCGGCCCGGGAAGGGGGACCTGAGGCTGGGCCAGGACCTGTCCGAGACCGACCCGGGCAAGCCCCAGACGATCATGCTGCTGGGCTCCGACAAGCGGCCCGCGAACGCCAAGGACGGCGGCGCCGGGGCCGGCGGGCGCTCGGACACGATCATCCTGGTGCGCCTCGACCCGGACAAGAACGCGACCGCGCTGATGTCGCTGCCGCGCGACCTCAAGGTGCAGATCCCCGGCCACGGCACCGACAAGATCAACGCGGCCTACGAGCTGGGCGGGCCGAGGCTCACCCTCAAGACGGTGAAGCTGGCCACGGGCCTCTCGATCAACCACGTGATCAACGTGGACTTCCAGGGCTTCCGCCGCGCGATCGACGCGCTGGGCTGCATCTACGCTGACATCGACCGGCGCTACTTCAACGACAGCCCGGGCTACGCCTACATCGACGTCCAGTCCGGGTACCAGAAGCTCTGCGGCGAGGAGGCGCTCGAGTACGCCCGCTTCCGCCACGAGGACTCGGACCTGGTCCGCGGCATCCGCCAGCAGGACCTCCTGCGCGCCGCCAAGCAGCAGGTCGGGGTCGGCAAGCTCGTGAAGGACCGCACGAAGCTGCTGAACATCTTCGGCAAGTACACGACCTCGGACCGGGGGCTGAAGGACCGTGGCGAGATCCTCCGGCTGCTCAAGCTCGCCGTGTTCTCGGTCGACCAGCCGATCCGCGAGGTCCACTTCGAGGGCCAGATCACCGCGGGCAACGAGCGGACCGGCCTGGCGAGCTTCGTCACGGCCAGCAACGCGACGGTCAAGAAGCTGACCAACCAGTTCCTCGGCGTCGAGCAGTCGCAGGGCCCCCGCGGCGAGCTGCTCCCGAAGGACCGCAAGAAGCGCAAGCAGGCCAAGAAGCAGCAGGGCGACGGCGGGCTCGAGAAGGCGCCCGGGCCCGGCAACGACCAGGCGATCCAGGCGATCCAGCAGGGCGCCGGCGGCCAGCTCCCGGTCTACTTCCCGACGGTGCGCGTGAAGGGCTCGCTCTTCGCCGGGCCGCCCCGCTACTACAAGATCGCGACCCCCGAGGGCAAGCACCACAAGAGCTACCGCATGGTCGCTGAAGCGCGGCCTCGTGGGCGAGTACTACGGGATACAGGGCACGACCTGGAAGTCGCCGCCGATCCTCGCCGACAAGTCGGAGGAGAGGAAGATCGGCAAGCGCACGTTCGAGCTGCACTACGACGGCGACCGCCTGCGGCTCGTGGCCTGGCGGACCAACAAGGCCGTGTACTGGGTCTCCAACACGCTGCTCCAGACCCTGACCGAGCGGCAGATGCTCGCCATCGCCCGCTCGACCCGACTTCCGTAGGCTCCCGCCCCTCCATGGCACAGGGCAAAGAACCGATCGGGGTGATCGGCGCGGGCTGGGTCGGCCTGTGCACCGCCGCCTGCTTCGCCGAGCTCGGCCACGAGGTCGTGGCGCGGGACATCCTGCCCGAGAAGGTCGAGTCGCTCTCCCGCGGCGAGGTCCCGATGCACGAGCCGGGCCTGCCCGAGCTGCTGACCAAGAACGCCGGCCGGCTCACGTTCACGACCGACATGAGCGCCGTGCTCGACCACGCCGGCCTGCTGTTCTGCTGCGTGGACACCCCGCCCACCTACTCGGGCGACGCCGACCTGTCGCGGGTCGAGGCGGTGGTCGACGAGCTGGGCGACTCGACAGACCACGCCATCGTGATGAAGAGCACCGTGCCCGTGGGCACCGGCCGCTCGATCCAGCGCCGCCGCGGGGCGCTCGGCTACGTCTCGAACCCCGAGTTCCTCAAGGAGGGCTCCGCCGTCCAGGACTTCATGCACCCCGACCGCGTGGTGGTGGGGGCGGGCGAGCACTCGGGCGACTTCGCCGAGCGCGTGGCCGCCCTCTACGAGCCGCTCGGCGGGCCGATCGTGCGGACCGACGTCGCGAGCGCGGAGATGATCAAGCTCGCCTCGAACGCGTTCCTGGCCACCAAGATCTCGTTCATCAACGAGATCGCCAACGTGTCCGAGGAGCTGGGAGCGGACGTGAGCGAGGTGGCGCGGGGGATGGGCCTCGACGAGCGGATCGGGGAGAAGTTCCTGAAGGCCGGCATCGGATACGGCGGGTCGTGCTTCCCCAAGGACGTCTCCGCCCTCAAGCAGCTGGCCGGCAACTCGGGCTACCACTTCCAGCTGCTCACGGCCGTGATCGAGGTCAACGAGCTGCAGAAGCGGCGTACGGTCGGGAAGCTCCAGAAGCACCTCGGCTCGCTGGTGGGGCGCGAGATAGCGATGCTCGGCGTGGCGTTCAAGCCCGACACCGACGACATCCGCGAGGCCACGAGCCTGGTGCTCGCCGCCCGCCTCCAGGGAGAGGGCGCCAACGTGCGCGTGTACGACCCGGTGGCCGGGGACAGCGCTGCCGAGATGCTCGGCGGCGCGCGCGTGTGCGCGTCGGCGCTGGAGGCCCTCGACGGCGCCGACGGCGCCGTGCTCGTGACGGAATGGCCCGAGTTCGCGGAGCTCGACTGGGCCGGCGAGGTCAAGGAGGCGATGGCGCAGCACGTCGTGGTCGACGGCCGCAACTTCCTCGACCGCGAGGCGCTGCGCGCCGCGGGCTTCACCTACGAAGGCATCGGTCGCTGATCGATGCAGGCGCTGGTCCTCGCGGGCGGCGAGGGCACGAGGCTCAGGCCGCTCACACTCACGACGCCGAAGCCGGTGATTCCGCTGGCCGGCCGGCCGTTCCTGTCGTTCATGCTCGACTGGCTCGGCTCGCACGGGGTCGACGAGGTGATCCTCTCCTGCGGGTTCATGTCGGCCGGAGTCCGCGACGTGCTCGGGGACATCTACAACGGCAAGCGCCTGCGCTACGTGATCGAGGAGGAGCCGCTGGGCACGGCCGGGCCGGTCCGGCTCGCCCGCGACGAGGGGCTGCTCCACGATCGCTTCGTGGTGCTGAACGGCGACGTGCTGAACGACATGGACCTGTCGGCCCAGGTCGAGCAGCACGAGCGGACGGGGGCGAAGGCCACCCTGGCGCTGATCGCGGTCGAGGACACGGAGAGCTACGGAGTCGTGCCCACCGACGCCGAGGGCCGCGTCGAGGACTTCCTCGAGAAGTCCGGCGAGCCGGCGCCCACCAACCGCATCAACGCGGGCGCGTACGTCCTCGAGGCCGACGTGATCGACGCGATCCCACCCGGCAGGGCCGTGTCCTTCGAGCGCGAGGTCTTCCCCCAGCTGGTGGGCGACGGCCTCTTCGGCTACGACGCCGCCGGCTACTGGGTCGACATCGGAACCCCGGAGCGCTACCTGGAGGCGACGTACGACCTGCTCGCGGGGAGGGTCGCCTCCACGCTGCCACCGCGTGACGAGACGGGCTCGCTGATCGGCGCGGGATGTCTCACGGCCGGCGCCCACATCGGGCCGCAGTCGGTGCTCGGCAGCCATTGCTCGGTCGGCAGCGACTCCATGGTGGAGCGCTCGGTGCTGCACGACGGGGTGATCGTGGGCGCCGACTGCCTGATCCGCGAGAGCGTCCTCGCCCGCGGGGTGCGCGCGGGGAACGGCGTGCGGGTGGAGCCGGGCGCGATCGTCGGCAGCGATGTCCGCCTGGGCGACGGCGCGGTGGTGGACCCGGACGCGCGCGTGGCGCCCGGCACGGTGGTGGAGGCCGGGGAGCGCGTGGCGTGAGCGACGCGATGCTCGCCGACGTGCTGGCCCAGCCCCAGCAGCTGGCGGATGCGCTGTGGCGGGTGGAGGCCGCGGACGTGCCGGCGCGGGACGCTCCCGGCGGCCTCGTGGTGTGCGGCATGGGCGGCTCGGCGATCGGCGGCGACCTGGCAGCGGCGGCGATCGGTGCGCGCGCGAAGGCCCCGGTGCTCACGCTGCGCGGCTACGCGCCGGAGTCGTGGGTCGGCCCGGACGCGCTAGTGCTCTGCGCCAGCTACTCGGGCAAGACCGAGGAGACGCTGGCCTCCTTCGAGGCGGCGGGCGCGGCCGGCGCCCCCCGGGTGGCGCTGACCACCGGCGGCCCGCTCGCCGAGCGTGCGCGCGCCGAGGGCGTTCCCGTGATCGGCATCCCGTCCGGCATGAGGCCGCGCGCGGCGGTCGTCTACATGACGGTCGCGGCGCTCGAGCTCGCCTCCGCCTGCGGGGCCGCGCCCGGCCTCCGCGACGAGATCGAGGGCGCCCAGCAGGTCCTCGAGGAGCTCGCGGGCGCCTCCGAGCCGGCGGACGTGGCCGCGGCGCTCGAGGGCACGATCCCGGTGGTGCACGGCGCGGAGCTCACCGCCGCGCCCGCCGTGCGCTGGAAGGGCCAGCTCAACGAGAACGCGAATGTGGCGGCCTTCGCCAGCGAGCTCCCCGAGGCCAACCACAACGAGATCGAGGGCTGGGCCCACGGGCGCTCCCTGGCGCCCTTCTCCGCCGTCTTCCTCGAGGCGGAGGGGCTGCACGCCCGCGTGGCCCGCAGGATCGAGCTCGCGGCGGAGGAGCTCGGCCGGGCGGGGGTGCCGATCGTGCGCGTGCGGGCGCGCGGGGAGACCCCGGTGGCGCGGGTGCTCTCCCTGGTGATGCTCGGCGACCTCGCCAGCGTGCGGCTGGCGGAGCTGCGGGGGGTGGAGGCGTCGGCGATGGACGCCATCGAGGGCTTCAAGGAGCTCCTGGGCGAACCTTGACACAATCGTGGTAAGGTTGGCCCCGCATGGACGGACTCACGATCCACGAGGCGGCCGAGACCACGGGCTGGTCGTCGCGAATGCTCCGCTACATCGAGCGCGAGGGGCTGATCGAGCCCCGCCGCTCGGAGTCGGGCTACCGCCTCTACGGGCCGGAAGAGCTCCAGCGGCTGCGCACCCTGCGCGAGCTGCTGGCCGAGCACGAGATGACGTTGGGCGACGCCGGCTTCGCGCTTCGCCTGAGCCGCGATCCCGATCTGGAGGGCGCGGTTGAGGCGTGGCTCGAGGCCCGTCCGTCCAAGCCGGAGGACGTTCCGGCATCCGACTGGCTGCGGTTCGAGAAGGAGAAGCACCAGCGCCTTCTCGCCGAGGCGGCCGAGCTGACCACCACCACCTGAGATCGTCAAAGGGGGGCAAACATGCCCCCCTTTGCAACCCCCCTAGCAAGGAGATTCATGACGACCACCGCCACCCAGGACTACAAGGTCGCCGACATCGGCCTCGCCGAGTTCGGCCGCAAGGAGATCACCCTCGCCGAGCACGAGATGCCGGGCCTGATGCGCACGCGCGAGGAGTTCGCCGCAGAGCAGCCGCTCAAGGGCGCGCGCATCACCGGCTCGCTCCACATGACCGTGCAGACCGCCGTGCTGATCGAGACGCTCACGGCCCTCGGCGCGGAGGTGCGCTGGGCCTCCTGCAACATCTTCTCGACGCAGGACCACGCCGCCGCCGCCATCGCCGAGGCCGGCGTGCCGGTGTACGCCTGGAAGGGCGAGACGCTCGAGGAGTACTGGTGGTGCACCGAGCAGGCGCTCACCTGGCCCGACGCCGACGGACCGAACATGATCCTCGACGACGGCGGCGACGCCACACTGCTGGTGCACAAGGGCGTGGAGTTCGAGAAGGCCGGCGCCGTTCCGGATCCCGCCTCGGCCGACTCGGAGGAGTTCCGGATCATCCTCGAGACGCTCAAGCGCTCGCTCGAGGCCGACCCGCAGCGGTTCACCCGCATGGCCGCCGAGGTCCAGGGCGTGACCGAGGAGACCACCACCGGCGTCCACCGGCTCTACCAGTTCGCGCAGACCGGGGACCTGCTGTTCCCGGCGATCAACGTGAACGACTCGGTGACTAAGTCGAAGTTCGACAACCTCTACGGTTGCCGCCACTCGCTGGTCGACGGCATCAACCGCGGCACCGACGTGATGATCGGCGGCAAGGTGGCCGTGATCTGCGGCTACGGCGACGTCGGCAAGGGCTGCGCGGACTCGCTCCGCGGCCAGGGCGCCCGCGTGGTCATCACCGAGATCGACCCCATCTGCGCGCTCCAGGCGGCGATGGAGGGCTACGAGGTCACGACCCTCGAGTCCGTGATCGGCACGGCGGACATCTTCGTGACCGCCACCGGCAACAAGGACATCATCACCGCCGACGACATGGCGCGGATGAAGCACCAGGCGATCGTGGGCAACATCGGCCACTTCGACAACGAGATCGACATGGCCGGCCTCGAGACCGCCGCCGGCGTCGAGCGCGTGACGATCAAGCCGCAGGTCGACGAGTTCCGCTTCCCGGACGGCCACACGGTGATCGTGCTGTCCGAGGGCCGGCTGCTCAACCTCGGCAACGCCACGGGCCACCCGTCGTTCGTGATGTCGAACTCGTTCACGAACCAGACGATCGCCCAGATCGAGCTGTTCACGAAGAACGACGAGTACGAGAAGCAGGTCTACGTGCTGCCCAAGCACCTGGACGAGAAGGTCGCCCGCCTGCACCTCGACGCACTCGGGGTGAAGCTCACCGAGCTGTCGAGTGAGCAGGCGGCGTACATCGGCGTTCCGGTGGAAGGCCCGTATAAGCCTGACCACTACCGGTACTAGGGCTCCAGTTGCTAGTTGCTAGTTGCTAGGAGTTAGGGCTCTGGCCGCCAGCGATATCGCGGACCCGGGTCTCGCCGAGGCGGGCGAGGCCCGGATTCGCTGGGCGGCGGGGCAGATGCCCGTGCTCGCCCGGATCGGGGAGCGGTTCGCTGAGGAGAAGCCGCTCGATGGGGTGAAGGTCGCCGTCTGCCTGCACGTGACCGCGGAGACGGCGAACCTCATGCGGGTGCTGGCGGCCGGGGGCGCGGAGGTCGCGCTGTGCGCGGCCAATCCCCTCTCGACCCAGGACGACGTGGCGGCGGCGCTCGCCGAGGAGATGGAGGTGCACGCGGTGGCGGGGGAGGACCTCGACACCTACGCGCGGCACGTCGGGGCGCTCGCGAAGGGGGCGCCCCAGATAACGATCGACGACGGCGCCGACCTCCTCACCGTGATGCACGCCGGGGAGGCCGCCGGCGATCTCGTGGGCGGCACCGAGGAGACCAACACGGGCCTGCTGCGCCTGCGCGCGCTCGAGGCCGACGAGGGGCTGCGGTGCCCGGTCCTGGCCGTGAACGAGTCGCTCACCGAGCGCACGTTCAACGACCGGTACGGCACCGGCCAGTCGGCGCTCGACGGCATCCTGCGCGCCACCAACCTGCTGCTGGCGGGCCACACGCTGGTGCTGCTCGGCTTCGGCAACACCGGCAAGGGGATCGCCCAGCGCGCCCGGGGCGCGGGCGCGGCGGTGATCGTCTGCGAGGTCGACCCGCTGCGGGCGCTCGAGGCGCGGATGGAGGGCTACGAGGTGATGACCGCCCTCGACGCCGCCGAGCGGGGCGACCTGTTCGTGACGGTCACCGGCTCGCGCGACGTGCTGCGCCGCGAGCACTTCGACCGGATGAAGGACGGCGCGGTGCTGGCCAACGCCGGGCACTTCGACGTGGAGATCGCGATCCGCGACCTGGAGGGGGAGCCGGCCCAGGTGCTCCCGCTGGTCGAGCAGTACGAGACCGCCGACGGCCGGCGGCTGAACCTGCTCGCGAGCGGCCAGGTCGTGAACCTCGCCGCCGGCGAGGGCCACCCGGCCGCGGTGATGGACATGAGCTTCGCCACCCAGGCGCTCGCCACCGAGCACCTGGTGCGCGAGGCGGGGTCGCTCCAGCCGAGCGTGCTCCCGGTGCCGAAGGAGATCGACGCCGAGATCGCGCGCCTGAAGCTCGAGTCGGTGGGGGTCACGATCGACGACCTCACCACCGACCAGCAGCGCTACCTCACCTCCTGGCAGGGCGGCGGTTCCTAGCGGTCACCTAGGCTGGGAGCGTGCCGCAACCTCGCATCGGGATCCTCATCGTCGCCTACAACGCGGCTTCCACGCTCGTCCAGGTGCTGGACCGCATCCCCGGGGACTTCCGCGCGCGGATCGATCGGGTCCTGGTGAGCGACGACCACAGCGCCGATGCCACGTACTCGGTCGGGGTCGACTACACACAGACGGAGAGCGGGCTACCGGTCGAGGTGATCCGCCAGCCCCGCAACCTCGGCTACGGGGGCAACCAGAAGGTCGGCTACCAGTGGGCGGTCGAGCAGGGGCTCGACATCGTCGTCCTCCTGCACGGCGACGGCCAGTACGCGCCCGAGCGCCTGCCGGACTTGGTGGCGCCGCTCGAGCGAGGGGAGTGCGATGTCGTTCTGGGATCGCGCATGATCGATCCGGGCGCGGCACGCCGCGGAGGCATGCCGCTCTACAAGTACCTCGGCAATCGCGTGCTCACCACCATCGAGAACGCGGTGGTGGGGACCCGGCTGTCGGAGTGGCACAGCGGCTACCGCGCCTACAGCGTCGCGGCCCTGCGCGACATCCCGTTCGAGAGCAACGACGACGGCTTCAACTTCGACACCCAGGTGATCGTGCAGATGGTGGAGGCCGGCAAGCGGATCGAGGAGGTGCCGATCCCCACCTACTACGGCGACGAGATCTGCCACGTCGACGGGATCCCCTATGCCCGCGACGTCGTCCGTGACGTGCTGCGCTACCGCGCCCACAAGGTCGGCTTCGGATCGGGCGAGACGGCGTTCGCGTCGCAGGCCTACGAGCTCAAGGAGTCGGATGTGAGCTCCCACGGCAGGATCGCCGCCTGGCTCTCCTCGCGTCCCGCGCTCCGCATCCTGGACCTCGGCTGCTCGGATGGCGGCCTCGGCGGGCTGCTCACCTCCGCCGGTCACGAGGTCACCGGGGTGGACGGCGTCGAGCATCCGGAGGCGCGCAAACGGCTCCACACGTTCGTCAGGGGCGATCTCGAGGAGGGTGTGCCGGCGGAGGCCGGCACCGGCTTCGACGTGGTGCTGCTCGCCGACGTGCTCGAGCATCTCTCACGGCCGGAGCAGCTGCTCGCCGCGGCTCACGGCTTGCTGGCTCCCGGCGGCACGGTGGTCGCGAGCGTCCCGAACTTCGCGCACTGGTATCCCCGGGCCAGGGTGCTGGCGGGCCGGTTCGACTACGACCGCCGGGGCATCCTCGACGCCACCCATCTGCGGTTCTTCACCCGCCACAGCTTCGAGCGCATGGCCGCCAAGCAGGGCTTCGCGGTCGAGCGCAGGGAGGTCACGGGACTCCCGCTCGAGGTCATGGGCCGGAGCGGATCGGAGCAGGAGCCCGCGCGTGGCGGCCTGGTCGCGCGCGCCCTGCGGCGCGCCGACGCCGCGGGGGCCGCCGCGCTGCCCGGCCTGTTCGGCTACCAGCTGCTGTACGAGCTGAGCCAGGTCAGCCGCGCGCCCGGCGAGCGAGAGAACGACACAGGTCAGGCGCCGGCGAGCCTGCGCGCCTGACGCCCGGGCCGAGCCTCTCGGCCGCGAGCCGGTCGTACGGTGCGGGTGCCTCCGCCGCCGGCTCGCCGTCCAGTCGCACGGAGGCCACAAAGCGGCCGGCCACCACATCGGGCTGGAAGGACAGCTCCATCCGGCGGACACCCGCGGTTGGCACGGCCGCCCCCGCCCCGGTTCTACGGCCGCCGACGAGCACCTCCAGCGGACGCCCGGGTGGGGCCGCCACCTCCACGCGGCTCGACCCGGACCCGAGCGTCACGAGGCTCCCGCGCGACGGGCCGGGCAGCCGCGCGTCGTAGCGGCGCAGGCCGCTGCGCTCCGTGCGCTCCACGGGGAGCCAATCGGCCCGGCCGGCCACGTACAGGCCGTCGCAGTCGCCGAGCACGAACAGGTCGCCCGGCACGCCCGGTGGCGGCAGCTCGCGGCCGAAGCGCACGCCGTGGGGCCTTCGGCCGAGCCGCTTGTCCCAGCGCTCCTGCGTACGCACGAAGTCCGCCCGCGCGTCCTCCGCCGCCACGGCACTCAACAGCCGCTGGTTCACGAGTCCGGCCGAGCCGTTCATCACGGCGCCCACGAGCACCAGCGCCGCGGCCACTCCGAGCAGGGCTCGACGTGGCACGGCCGGGGAGTCCAGCAGCGCGTGCAGCCCGACAAGTGCCGCGAGCAGCAGGAAGGGGAGGAAGTCCGCGAGGTAGCGGGTGGTCACGTAGGCGATCGTGAGGCTCGTGGCGGCCCCGGCCGCCGTGCCCGCCAAGACCGGTAGCAGCGGCCTCAACGGCGCGCGTCGCACCGCCGCGACCAGCCCGGCGATCGCGAGCAGGAACAGCAGCGGCATCGACGTCGGCGCGCTCAGGCTGTGGTCGATGGTGTCGAAGCGGACGTCGCCGATCACGGTGGCGCGGTCACGCGGGAGCCCGACGTACGGGAATCCGCGGGTCGTGCCGGCCGCGTCCGGCCTGACCGCCTGGACGAGCGTGGTGGGCACGTACTTCGCGCCGAAGAGGCTGCCGCCGTTGGCCTGGAGCGCGGCCTGGCGGTTGGCGTCGATGGAGGAGAACACCTGGCGATCCAGCGGCAGGCCGAACGGCTGCCCGAACTTCGCCTGGTTCACCGCGGCGGACAGCGCGAGGGGAATCAGCGCCGCAGCCGCGAGCCCGAGCGCGAGCCGCCTCCCGCCGCCCGCGGGGGCGAGGCCCCTCAGGGCGGGGACGGTCGCGGCGGCCGCCAGCCCGCCGAGCGCCAGGACCGGCCCCAGCCCGACCGACACCCGCGTGCTGATCGCCAGCGCCGCGAGCGCGCCTGCCCAGGCGATCCGCCTCGCATCGGGCCGGGCGACCACCCCCGCGATCGCATCCACCGCGGCCACGGCCAGCGCCGCGCCCCACAGCTCGGCCTCGTGGTAGACGATCGCCTGGCTCGCCAGGAACAGCGGTATCCCGGTGCCCACGGCGAGCTGCATGAGGAACGCGGCCACGGTGTCCGCGCGCTCCACCGGCGCGTCGGGGCGCACCAGGGAGCGAAGCCGCCACTGCAGCCGGCCCGTCGCCGCCATCAGCACGCAGAACGCGGCGAGCATCGAGAGCTGGGTGAGCTGCCCGTCGAGGTCGTGCGTCAGCGCCGCGATGGGCACGCGCAGCAGGGCGGGCAGCGGCCCGAAGTAGAGATAGGTGCCGCCGTCGATCAGGAACCCCTCGAACCCGGCGCTCAGCGGGTCCACCGCCAGCTTGCCGTCGAGGAAGGCGCGCGCCTGGGCGTCGTAGAAGCCGCCGAGCAGGCCGGGGTCCTGGAGCAGGCTCGTCTCCGCCCCCGCGAGCATCACCAGGTTGATCGCGAACGCCAGGATCGAGCCGGCCACCACCGCCCGGATGAATCGCCCCCGCCCGGGGTCGGGGCCTGTGCTCTCCACGCCGAGAGCCTACGACCAAAGGTTCCGAACGAACCGGGCCACTATGAACCAGAACGTTCGGAACCTTCGGCCGGGCGCCTACGAGTCGGGGCTGGTGGCGCCCGGCGACCCGGCCACGTCGATCGAGTAGTCGAGCCACTCCGACCGCACCCCGCCGACGCGCTCGTAGACGCCCTGCGCGCGATGGTTGTCCTTCGAGGTCTGCCAGCCGAGGGAGGTGGCGCCGCGCGCCCGGGAGCGCTCCACGCACTCGGCGATCAGGGCGTCGGCCACCCCGCCGCCGCGAACCCCGGGGTCCACGAAGAGGTCGTTCATCACGGCGATCCGGGAGGCGCTGAGCGTCGACCAGGTCCAGAAGATCGTGGCGAAGCCGATCGCCCGGCCGTCTTCGTCGCGGGCGATGACCTGCACGCCCTCCTTCTCCGGGTCCCCGATCAGCGTGCGCGACATCGCGAGCAGCTCTCCGTCGCTGGGCGAGACCTCATAGAAGTCGCAGTAGCCGCGCATCAGCGGCAGCAGCTCCTCGAGGTCGGCCTCGCCGACAGTGTCGATCGTGAACTCGATGGGCGCAGCCTATGGACTGCTAGCGTGCCCGCGCCATGAAGGCGATGGTTCTCGCAGCGGGTCTCGGCACCCGCCTCAAGCCGATCACCTTCGAGATCCCGAAGCCCATGGTTCCCGTCCTGGACCGCCCGGTGATGGCTCACATCGTCGGAATGCTCGAGAAGCAGGGCTTCGACGAACTGATCGCCAACCTCCACTACTACCCCGACACGATCCGCGACTACTTCGGGGACCGCCTCGAGTACCGCTTCGAGGAGGAGCTGCTCGGCACCGCCGGCGGAGTGCGCAACGTTGCCGACTTCTTCGGCGACGAGGAGGTGGTCGTGGTCTCGGGCGACGCGCTGACCGACGCGGACCTCACCGCTCTGGTCGAGCGCCACCGCAGCGCGGGCGGCATAGCCACGCTGACGGTGAAGAAGGTGCCCGACACGCGCGAGTACGGCGTGGTGATCCACGACGCCGACGGCCGCATCCAGGGCTTCCAGGAGAAGCCCGACCCCGCCGAGGCGCTGTCCGACCTCGGCAACTGCGGGATCTACTGCTTCTCGCCCGAGATCTTCGACTGGTTCCCCGACCGCCCGTTCGCCGACTGGGCGCAGGACGTGTTCCCGGCCCTGCTCGACGCCGACGTGCCCTTCCACGTGCACGAGATCGAGGACTACTGGAACGACGTGGGCTCGCTCGAGGAGCTGCGCCAGGGGACCTTCGACGCGCTCGAGGGCCGCATGCGGATCGAGGTCTCGAAGGGCGAGCCGCCCGAGGGGGTGGAAGTGATCGAGGGCAAGGCCTGGATCGGGGACGGCGTGGAGATCGGCTCCGACGTCCGGCTCATGGGCTCCGTCGTGATCGGCGACGGCTGCACCATCGGGGACGGCGCCGCGCTGCGCGACTCGATCGTCTTCCCCGGCACCGACGTCGCGCCGGGCGAGATCCTGATCGGCGCGATCCACGGCGGCACCGGCATCACCGAGCGGCTGCGGCCGCTGGCCGAGCTGTAGGGCGTACGCGGCTCGGTTCCACCGCAGTGCTTGGCGCCGCCTGCGGGGCCGGGGCTGGGTAGGGAGGCGGTTCTAGCGGCGCGTGGCGACTTCTTCAGGTACGTGCCAGGCAAAAGCGCCACGCCGGTGTCGTGGCTCGCGAACGCCACGGCCGCGCGAAGGGCAACCCCTAGCCGGCCGCTCGCGCGTCCTCGAGCCGCTCGCGCCGCTGCTCCTCCACCTCGGACTGGGTGAGCATGCGCGCGAACAGCACGACGAGGGCGATCACGAACGTGATCGACTGCTCGACCATCATGATCGCGCCACCCGCGTTCTGGTCGTCCACGGCGGACATGCCCCAGATCCGCGGCACGCCCTCGTAGTAGTCGTAGAGCACGGTGCCGGACCAGGTGAGGTAGAGGCCGAGCGCGGCGAGGCCGAACTTCGCGGTGCCGATGTAGGCCACCGTCCAGAGGCCGTCGAGCCGGCGGCGCATCGGGATCGGCTGCACGAGCGGCCACCACACCGCCACGCCGGCGGTGAAGAACGAGACGTGCTCGACGAGGTGGACGAGCGGGTTCTCGATCGCCGCCTCGTAGAGGGCGGGCACGTGCCACAGGTACATCAGCCCGAGCCAGATCGCGATCCCGGTCCACGGCGACGCGAACGGCCCGAGCGCCCGCTCGACCCGCATGAGGCGGCGGGTGACCGGCCTGAGGATCACGCGCGAGAGGGACAGGAGCAGGAGCACGGGCGCGATGTCGCCGAGCAGGACGTGCTGGAGCATGTGCGCGGAGAAGAGGTAGTCCTCGCCGAGCCGGTCGAGCGGGCTGGCCACGGCGATCAGCAGGGCGAGGATGCCGCGCGGCGAAGGCGGCGGCCTGTGCCGGCCCGGCCCCGCGCCCGCCCTCCTCGGCGCGGGCGCGCCGGAAGCGGCGCACGTAGATCGCCACCAGCACGGCGATCGGCGCGAGCACGAACGGGTCGGGCAGCCAGTGGAGCTACAGGATCGTTACCCGACACGCACGCGATTGTCGCAGTGCGCTCACACCCGTAACCCGGCGCCGCGGAAGCTGGGGGAGTGAACGCCATAGCCGCTCGAGCGCTGGCCCTGGTGGCCCCGCCCTTCTGCTGGGACTGCGGCGGCGAGGCGGCGCCGCGGCGAGCCGCTGTGCCCCGGATGCCGGCGCGGGTTGAGCTGGCTCGGGCCGGAGCTCGTGGAGCCCGCGCCGGGGCTCGAGCTGTGGGCGCCGGTGGCCTACGAAGGGCCGGCCCGGGCGCTCGTGCGCGGGCTGAAGTACCGCGGCGCGGCGGGCCTGGCGGACCCGATGGCGGCGCAGATCGCGGCACGGGCGCCGGACGGGCTGCTCGCGCCGCCCGCGGCGCTCGTGCCGGTCCCCCTGCACGCCGCCCGGCGGCGAAGGCGCGGCTTCAACCAGGCGGAGCGGATCGCTGCGGCGCTCTCGCGCCGGACCGGCCTGCCGGTCGCCGACTGCCTGCGCAGAGCCGGCCCCGCCACGCGCCAGGTCGGCCGCGGCCGCTCCGAGCGCCTCGAGGGCCCGCCCGGCTCCATAGCGCTCGCGCCCCGCGCCGCGGCGCCCGCGCACGCGCTGCTGGTCGACGACGTGGTCACCACCGGCGCGACCCTCGCGGCCTGCGCGGCCGCGCTGCGCCGAGCAGGGACCGGGCGCCTGCGCGCGGTCGCCTACGCGCGCACGCAGGGGCGGTGACATGGTGTTGGCAGTCGCCGCCAGCAGGACTACCATCGTCCCGACACCTCACCGCGACTTAGGAGGGCCACGGCATGCGCATCAGCGTGAAGGGGCGCAACGTACCGGTCGACGACGAGCTGAGGAGGCGGGTGGACAAGAAGTTCGCCAAGATCGCGCAGGCAGGTGTCGGAGCTCGCGGAGCTGGAGGTCGAGCTCTCAGAGGAGCGCAACCCCGCGATCCGGGACTCGCAGGTCGTCGAGATCACGTTGCACCTCAAGGGCGTCACGCTGCGCGCACGCGAGGCCTCGGAGGACATGGTGCACTCGCTGAACCTCGCAGCCGAGGACATTTCGCGGCAGGTCAAGCGCCATCGCGAGAAGCGCCGCAAGCGCCGCGAGGCTCACCGGGCTTCGCCCCGCATCGCGTAACGCCGCCGCAGTTGGGGGAGGAGCGGAGCCCGATCGCTGATCGGGCGAGCCCACACCATTCCTCTAGTCTCGGACGCATGCCGATCTTCGACAAGGCACTGCGCCTCGGCGAGGGCAAGAAGTTCAAGGCGTTCGAGAAGAACGTCGCCCGGATCAACGACTACGAGCCCGAGATGGAGCTCGAGTCGGACGAGGAGCTCCGTGCCCGCTACGAGGCGCTGCGCGAGCGCGCGCTGGGCGGCGAGTCGCTCGACGACCTGCTCTTCGAGTGCTTCGCGCTCACCCGCGAGGCCGTCGAGGCGAACGCTCGGCCAGCGCCACTTCGACGTCCAGCTGATCGGCGGCATGGTGCTGCACGACGGCTCGATCGCCGAGATGAAGACCGGCGAGGGCAAGACGCTCACGGCGACGCTCCCGATCGCGCTGAACGCGCTCACCGCGCGCGACGCCGAGGCAACCCGTGAACGGCAAGGGCGTCCACCTGGTCACGGTCAACGACTACCTGGCCCGCCGCGACGCCGCTCTGGATGAAGCCGATCTACGACATGCTCGGGCATCACGCGTCGGCATCCTGCAGTCCGAGCAGCGCGACTGGGAGGAGAAGCGCGACGCCTACGATGTGCGACGTCACCTACGGGACCAACTCCGAGTTCGGCTTCGACTACCTGCGCGACAACCTCGCCACCGACGTCGCGGAGAAGTCCCAGCGCGGCCACAGCTACGCGATCGTCGACGAGGTCGACAACATCCTGATCGACGAGGCGCGGACGCCGCTGATCATCTCCGGCGCGCCCGAGCAGGCCGCCGACCTCTACTACAAGTTCGCCAAGCTCGCCCCGATGATGGAGCCGGGCAAGAAGCCCGAGGGGCTCGAGGCCAAGTCGAAGGAGTACGTGGCGGACTTCGACTTCGAGCCCGACGAGAAGCACAAGACGGTCGCCGTCACCGAGCGCGGCGTCGAGAAGGCCGAGAGGTTCCTCGGCATCGACAACATGTACAAGGCCGAGCACGGCAACCTCGTCAACCACCTCCACCAGGCGCTCAAGGCCGAGTCGCTCTACAAGCGCGACGTCGACTACGAGGTGATCGACGACGAGGTGAAGATCATCGACGAGTTCACCGGCCGCATCCTCGAGGGCCGGCGCTGGTCGGAGGGCCTGCACCAGGCCGTCGAGGCCAAGGAGGGCGTGGCGATCCAGGAGGAGAACCAGACCGTCGCCACGATCACCTACCAGAACTACTTCCGCCGCTACGACAAGCTCGCGGGCATGACCGGCACGGCCCTCACCGAGGCCACCGAGTTCATGAAGATCTACAAGCTCCAGGTCGTCGAGATCCCGACGAACATGCCGATGCAGCGCGGCGGACCGCAACGACCAGATCTACAAGACCAAGGACGGCAAGTGGGCCGCCGTGGTCGCGCGAGATCGCCGAGCGCCACGACAAGGGCCAGCCGGTGCTCGTGGGCACGATCTCGGTCGAGGTCTCGGAGCTGCTGTCCGAGCAGCTGGACGAGAAGGGGATCCCGCACACGGTGCTGAACGCGAAGCCCGAGCACGCCGAGCGCGAGGGCGAGACGATCGCCGAGGCCGGCCGGCCCGGCACGGTCACGATCGCCACCAACATGGCCGGCCGCGGTGTCGACATCAAGCTGGGCGGCAACCCCGAGCACCTGACCGAGGTGGAGCTGCGCCGGCTCGAAGCTCGAGCCCGGACACCGACGAGTACGACAAGGCCTGGGACGCGGCCTACCCGCGATCGAGGAGCAGGTCGGCGCGCGACCGCGAGCAGGTGCATGGAGGCGGGCGGCCTCTACATCCTCGGCACCGAGCGCCACGAGTCGCGCCGGATCGACAACCAGCTGCGCGGCCGCTCCGGCCGCCAGGGCGACCCGGGCGAGTCGCGCTTCTACCTCTCGGCCGAGGACGACCTCGTGCGCCTCTTCGCCGGCGACCGGATCTACCGCATCCTCGACCGCCTCGGCCCGACCTCCGAGGAGGGCGAGGAGGAGCCGATCGAGGCCAAGATGCTCTCCAAGCAGATCGAGGGCGCCCAGAAGAAGGTCGAGGAGCAGAACTTCCTGATCCGCAAGCGCGTCCTCGAGTACGACGACGTGATGAACCAGCAGCGCGAGATCATCTACGAGTACCGCGACCAGATCCTCGAGGGCGAGGACATGTCCGACACCGCGCGCGAGCAGCTGGCCGAGGTGGTCGCAGCGCATGGCCGAGGAGTACATGCAGGGCGACTTCCCGGAGAACTGGGACATCGCCCGAGCTGTACACCCAGCTCGAGCAGATGTACCCGGTGGGCATCGACCTCGAGGAGATGGACCCCAACAACGCGCGACCGCGCCGGGCTGATCGCCGAGCTGCGCGAGGACATCGTCGAGGCCTACGCCGACCGCGAGGAGGAGCTGGGCGCCGAGATCATGCGCGCCCTCGAGCGCTTCATGCTGCTCCAGATCATCGACGAGCGCTGGCGCGAGCACCTGCACGACATGGACTACCTGCGCGAGGGCATCCACCTGCGCGGGTTCGCCCAGATCGAGCCGCTCGTGGCGTACAAGAACGAGGGCTTCGGGATGTTCACGCAGCCTCATGAACTCCATCTGGGAGGAGTTCGCGCGCTACATCTTCGTGGTCGAGATCGAGGTCGAGACCCGGAGGACAACCAGCCGGCGCAGTCCGCCGGCTCGCGCTGGGGCGGCGTCCAACACCAGCTCCACCGCCGTCGTTCAGCTACGCCGGCGGCACCGCCGAGGACCAGCCGAGCGCGCTGGCCGCCGCCCGCCAGGGCCAGCCGGTGGCCGAGGGCGAGGAGTACTACGAGCGACGAGCCGATCCAGTTCGTCGAGACGCGCACCGTGGCCGAGGAGGACCGCGTCGGCCGCAACGACCCGTGCCCGTGCGGCTCGGGCAAG
>CAVRNY010000004.1:0-24940 GCA_963722705.1 uncultured Thermoleophilaceae bacterium
TGCGCAACACGCCGAAGGTTGTTGGCGGGCTCACGCAGGCCTGCCTCGATCGCGCGGTGGCCCTGTACGAGCACGTCTGCGACGAGGTGATACCGCCGCACGTCGCCCAAGGTGGCCGAGCTCACCAAGCTGCTCGAGAAGATCCTCCGCTCGGTGAACATCGCGCTCGTGAACCAGATGGCGATGCTCTGCGACCGCATGGAGATCGACATCTGGGAGGTGGTCGAGGCCGCCGCCACCAAGCCATACGGCTTCATGAAGTTCACGCCGGGGCCGGGGATGGGCGGACATTGCCTGCCGGTGGACCCCTTCTATCTGGCGTGGAGGGCGAGGGAGTTCGACCAGCCCACGGAGTTCATCGAGCTGGCTGGTGAGGTCAACCAGGCCATGCCCTACTTCTGCGTGGACAAGATCTCGCGCGCCCTCAACGACATGCGAAGGCGCTGAGCGGGTCGCGCACCGCGATCATGGCGTGTCGTACAAGCCCGGCGTGGGCGACCTCCGTGAGTCGCCGGCGCTGAAGATCATGGGCATTCTCGAAGGCCCGGGGCGGCCCTCGCCTATCACGACGATCACGTGCCGGAGCTGCCCGAACTCGGGCTCAAGGCCGAGCCGCTCTAGCGGGCCCTGGGAGGGGGCGGACGTCGCGGTCATCCTCACCGCCCATCCGGGTTTGGACGTGGACGCGGTGGTGCGTGACGCACCGCTCGTCGTCGATTTCCGCGGCGTGACCCGCGGGATCGAGGCGCCAAACCTCATCCGCCTCTAAAACATTCGTCCAGGCGGGGGACGCCCACGTCGTCGACGCTGGAGGACGGTGAGGCAACCCAGCGGAAGTTTTCGCGAGCTCGGACGTTGATCGCGTGAACGGACTCGGTTCGGCCTTGGAACTCGATCGCGACATAGTCGTCCGAAAGGACTTCAAACGGGCTCTCCACGGCTATGACCCGTGGGAGGTCGAAGCGCACCTGCGCGGCGTGAACAAGGCGGTGTCCGTGTTGTTCGACGGCCTGTTGAAAGGCGATGGAAGTGATCTTCCGGAACCGGTCCTCGAGCGGATCAAGGGCCGCGTCGCCATCGCATCCCGCCAGAGCGCGGACATCCTCCACAAGGCCGAGACGAAGCCGCTCAGATCCGCAAGCTTGCGCAGGTCGAAGCGGCCGCGCTCACGACGGTGCGCGCGACGCAGCCGAGCAGGCCGCCGAGGCTGCCGCCCGGGACGCCGACGTCGCCCGCCGAGCTGCGCGGGACCGGGCCATCGAGGAGGGTCGCACGGTGGCCATGCTCGAACAGGCGCGAACCGCCGCCGCCGCCGAGTGCGACAGGATCCGGCAGGAGGCGCGGACCGCCGCCGCCGCCGACTCCGAGGATTCGGGAGGAGGCGCGCGCCAGCGGGGCCGCGGCGGCGCAGGCCGAAAGCGCCGAGATCCTCTCCCAGGCACGCGACGAGGCGACCCGCATCCGCGTGCAGGCACAGCAGCTGGCGGCGATGGCGCGGGCTGAGCGCGGAGACGCGAAGGCGCGCATCCAGGAGGCTGAGCGGGAGGCGGAGGCGATGATTGCGACCGCGCGCGCCAAGGCCGCCAAGATCGAGCGGGGTGCTGAGACCCGCGGCTCCAAGGCCGGGGCTCGGTGGCCGAGCCGGCCTTCGAGACGGGTTAGACACCGCCCAGACACCACGGGTGGGCAAAGCGCCGATCGCTCCTACCTTGGAGTGGCTGCAGCCGGCTGGCCCCGGACAATTGGACCGCAAGTTCGGCCTGCTCGGATCGTTTGCGCATGTACTCGATGGAAGCTCAATCATTCGCCACTCGGTCGGCTGGCCCCCACACCGGTGTGGGGCCCGGCCTCCTCGAACGTGAATCTGAACTGACGGCCACGCGCCGCGCTGAGCCGCGCGCAAACCGGGGCCGGATCCGTGACGGTGTTCGAGGGCCCCCCGGGCCAGGGGAAGTCGCGGCTCCTTTCGGAGGCGGCGCATATCGCGCGGGAAGAGGGCCTTGAGGTCCTCACCGCGGTGGGCCTGGAGAGGGAGACCGAGTTCACCTTCGGGGGCGCGCTGCAGCTCTTCGAGGCTCGTGTCGGCCTGACCGAGAACGGCGAGCGGGGGAGGCTGCTCTCCGGCCCAGCTCGCCTGGCGAGGCCGCTCCTGGGTGATGGGTCCGGGGAGGCCCTGCCCGATGGTCAAGCGTTCTCCCTGCATCACGGCCTCTTCGGCCTGTGCTCGGACCTCGCCGAGATCAAGCCGCTGGTGCTCTGCGTGGACGATGCCCAGTGGCTCGACGTCCCGACGCTCCGATTCCTGCTGTACGCCATCGAACGTGTCGCCGACCTGCCGGTGGTGATCCTGATGGCCGCTGGTCCGGATACACGGGGGACCGGGGCCGACCTCCTGGCTGAGATCGCCTGCCGTGCGTCAACCGAGGTCGTCCATCTGGCGGGCCTGACCCCGGACGCCATCGTGGGTGTGCTGGGCGCCTACCTGCCGGGGGATGTGCAACGGGTGTTCGCGGAGGCCGTCACGAGGCCACCGACGGCAACCCGTTCCTGATCGACGAGCTCGCCGGGGCGCTCTCGAGTGCCGGAATCGCTCCGAACCGGGCGAATGTCGGCGAGGTCGCCCGGTTGGCGCCCGAGTCGGTGGCGGAGCACACCTTCGTGCGACTCACCCGCCAAGGCGAGGCCGCGCGAGCCCTGGCGGTGGCGGTGGCCATCGCCGGTGACGGCTCGGATCTCCGGATCGCGGCGGAGCTTGCCGGCCTCGACATCGAGGTGGCCGCCGAGGTCGCCCACGGATTGGCGATCACCGGTGTGTTTCGCGCCGAGCGGGAGCTCAGCTTCACGCACCCGATAGTGCGCAGGGCCGTGTACGCGGCGCAGACTCCGGCACGGCTGGGGGAGGCGCACCTGCGCGCCGCCGAGCTGCTCGCCTCCGCGGACGCGCCGGCGGAGACAGTTGCCAAGCACCTGCTGCGCGCGAGGCGCTCGGCGGCGGACTGGGCCGTCGACGCCCTACGCGAGGCGGCCAAGGCCGCGACCCAGCGCGCCGCACCCGAGACGGCGGTCACCTACCTGCGCCGCGCGCTGGAGGACCGCCGGTGAACGGAGCGCGCGGATCCGTGGTTTGAGCTCGGCCAGGCTGAGGCCCTGGCGGGCTATGAGGGCGCGGGCGAGCGCTTGACGAGGCGATCGAGGCGGCCCCGGACCCCCACAGCCGGGCAGAGGCGTCGCTCGAAGCCGGTCGCGTGTTCCTCGCTCGTGGGCGCTACCAGGACTCACTCCGTACGTTCGAGCGCGGTCTGGACCACATTTCGGGGGAGGGAAGTCCGCTGGAGAGCCAGCTTCGGGCCTCGGCCGCGGTCGCCGGCCTCGTGGGCGACGGCGACGGGACCCCGCCGGTACTGCAGCCCCCCGGGACGCCCCCCGACGCCGAGACGACGGCGGGTCGCCTGACGCTTGCCCGGCTGGCGTGCGACCGCGCCTTCGAGGGCGCGCCGCACGAAGACGTGCGTGAGCTCGCCAGGTCCGCCCTGGGCCGCGGGGCGCTCCTCGACGACGAGACCTCCGACGGCGTCGGCTATTACCTGGCCGTGACCGCGTCTTGTGATCGCGGAGGATCTCCAGACCGCCGAGCTGGCACTGGCAGCGGCCGTCGAAGAGGCCCGTGAGCGCGGATCTCTCCTGACGCCAACGCCTCGCTCTTTCGCGCATGGTCGATCCACCGCCGCGGCCGGGTAACGGATGCGGCGGCGGACGCCAACAACGCTCTGGGGGCGAAGAGGTTCGGCTGGAAGCCGGGAAGGGCCAGCGCGCATTCGCTGCTCGCCGAAATCCTGATCGAGCGAGGTGAGCTCGGTCAGGAAGGAGCAGATCACGCTCGCCGAGTCGGAGGACGCGGCGGCGCCCGGGCCCACCATCTTCTCGCTCCATACCGCCCGCGGCACGTCGATCTGGTCGGCGGGAGGCCACAGGACGCCCTGAAGGATTTCGCGGAGGCCGGTCGCCGGCTGGAGGCGGTCGGGATCCGCAATCGGGCTGTCGCCAAATGGCGTCTCGGCGCGGCGCTCGCCCATCACCACATGGGGGACGACGTCCAGGCGAAGCGCCTCCTCCGAGAGCAGCTGGAGCTGGCCGGCGCCTTCGGAGCCTCGGGGACATCGGACGCACGCTTCAAGCCCTGGGCTGGATCGAGGGCGAGCCGAGGGGCTCGAGCTCATGGCCTCAGCCGTGGAGGAGCTGGAGAGCTCTCAGCTGGCCCTCGACCGCGCACGAGCACTGGTGGACCTGGGGGGCGGGCTGCGTAGGGCAGGGCGGCGGCGCGACGCGCGCGAGCCGCTGGCGCGCGGCCTGGAGCTCGCGGAGCGCTGCGGGGCTCGCGCCCTGGAGGTCCGGGCCCTGGAGGAGGGCGTCGCCGCCGGCGCTCGCCCGCGCCGAACCGCGTTGTCCGGGCTGGACTCCCTCACCCCGAGGGAGGCCCAGGTCGCCGACATGGCCAAGCAGGGAATGTCGAACCGAGAGATAGCCGAGACTCTGTTCGTGACGGTCAAGACCGTGGAGTGGCACCTTCGCCACGCCTACGGGAAGCTCGAGGTGTCCTCGCGCAGGGAGTTGCGCCAGGTGCTCTGGGGCTTGCAGTTGCCTTCGGGCAATGGCGGATCCGGCTAGAACCGGACATCTCCCCTTCACACATTTGATTTACGCGCCGAGTAGGTAGCAATACTGAGCCTGGCCTCGGTCCAGCGAATGATTTGCGCCATCAAACTCAGCCTCGGTGATTTCGGCCGCTCGGCGGTCGGGATTGCGCGAAGGGGCACGGCCGGGAACAGTCCGAGCTCGTTCGCTCGGCCTTCCTGCACTACCTCGGTGAGGTTGAATCGGGCCGTGCCGCGGTGGCCTTCCCGCAGCTCCGCCGCCCCGCCCGGTTCGCTCGCGGCTCGGGCAAGGGCGCCGCGCTCGAGCTGTCAGTGGACCTCGACGGCGGCCAGTGGGATTCGCTGGAGGCGAACGCCAAGCGGGAGGGGGTCGCGTTGGAAGCGCTTCTCGCGCACGCGGTCCTGCTGTTTCTCGCCGACCTGGACGCCGGCCGCGCGGTGCTCGGAACGTAGCCGTGACCGGCGCGTGGTGCGAAGTTCGTACCACTCGCGCGAGTATGGGCGTTTGCAGGGCGTTCTCTTATTGAAATGTGTCGCCACAGAGAGCTCCACAACGCCGTCGTGCGCTACGACCGCACCGCCGGTGAACTCGTCTACGTGATGGTCTGCGAAAGCTGCGGCTCGCCGCTCGACGAGGTCCTGCGCGAGCCCTACCGGCCCGCGTTCGACCCCGCCGGCAACGACCCTTATCTCAGTCCTCAGCTGACGACGGCGAGCGCGTCGGCTATCGCTGCGTAACGGACGGACTCGAAGTCGCCCGATGAAGTCGCCGTCCACCTGGACGGGGAAGGGCCGGTCGTCGACGGCCTCGATCGGTCGCCTCGCTCACGCCGGGAACGCCTCGATCTGGCGGTGCCGGGCGACCGTGGCCGCCTTGCCCGAGAAGGCGCGCCAGAGCACGGTCGGCAGCTCGAGCGGCGTGGCGCGCTTCAGCACGGTGAGCCCGAGCGTGCCGTTGTCGAGGCGCGGCGCCGTCGCAGATGCGGATCGGGCGGCTGCCGAAGTAGGTGTACGGGTCGGAGTTCTGGACGATCACCGTGACGCCGTCGACTCGGTGTCGCCCATCGCCTCGACCTGCACGTGCGGCGGGCTTGACCAGGTAGCGCGGTTGAAGGTCGCGATCGCCGCGTAGGTGTAGTAGTACTCGCCGAGGCGGGCCTTGCGGGGGGTGCGCGTCCACGCGCTCGACCACGCTGGCGTCCAGGCCGACGCCCGAGGAGAAGACGAAGTAGCGCTCGTTCACCACGCCCCAGGTCGACGCGCCGCGGCTGGAAGTCGTCGGCCATGCGCAGCAGGTGCTCGGTGGCGTCCACCACGTCGTCGGGGATGCCGAGCGTGCGGCAGAAGACGTTCGTGGCGCCGCCGGGCAGGCAGGTGAGCGGCGTGTTCGAGCCGGCCAGGCCGTTGGCGGCCTCGTTCACCGTGCCGTCGCCGCCGAAGGCCACCACCACGTCGTAGCCCTCCTGCGGCCGCCTCGCGGCAGATCTGCGTGGCGTGGTCGCGCTTCTCGGTGTCCACCGCCTCGACCGCGTAGCGCGACTCGAGCGCGTAGACCACGAGGTTGCGCAGCCGGTCGGAGACCGTGGTCGCGTACGGGTTCACGATCACGAGCATCCGCTTCTTGGGCGTGCGCTCGGGCAGCAGGCGCTCGGCCAGCTGCTCCGCGCGGTCGAGGGTGCTCTGGGGCATGGCCACGAAGGATTCCTACCCCGCGGGCCGGCGGGTTACGCGCGCCTCGAAGCGCACGACGCCGTCGTCCTCGACCTCGCGCACCCGGCCCTCGTTGAGCAGGATGTCGGTGTGGCCCGAGCACCTCGCTGAGCGTGAGGTAGGCCTGGGTCACGGCGATGTTGCCCCACAGCGCCTGGGCGAGCTCGTAGGCGCTGCGCGGCCGCTCGGCGATCAGGCCGTGGAGCTTCTCGGCCCGCCGGCGGTGGAGCGCGAAGCGCTCGTCGATCAGCGTGCGGTGGTCGGTGATCGGGTCGCCGTGGCCGGGGAGCACCAGGTCGACGTCCATCTCGCGGTCGTCTGCGAGCGACTCCAGGTAGGTCACGAGCGCCTGCGGGCGCCCGGCCGAGCCGTCGCGCGGGCGCGTGATCAGCGGGTTCGAGGAGATGTGCTTGAGCAGGTGGTCGGCGGCGAGGAGCATCCTGCGCTCGGCGTCGAGGAAGACCGTGTCGGTGGGGCAGTGGCCGGGGCGGGGAAGCACCTCGAGCGTGCGGTCGCGCAGCTCGATCGTCGTCGCCGTCGTGCAGCACGCGGGTCACGTCGGCCCGCGCGCCCCAGGCGCGGAACGCGCGCGAGACCGACTGCGAGCGCGCTCGCCACGTCCTCGGGGATGCCGTGGCGCAGCATCAGTCGCGGGCGAACTCGTCGTCGGCCTCGGCCTCCTCGGAGTAGCGCTCGACGAACGGCACCGCGGCGTCGATCGCCGCCACCTCGGCGCCGGAGTGCGAGGCCACGAGCCGACACAGCCCGAGGTGGTCGATGTGCTGGTGGGTGAGGATCACCAGCTCGATGTCCTCGAGCGCGTGGCCGAGCGCGCGCGAGCCCGCGCTGAGCTCGTCGAGCGAGGTGCCCGAGTTGGGCCCGGCGTCGACCAGCGTCAGCGGGTCGTCCTCGATCAGGTAGACGTTCACCCGCCCGACGGCGAACGGCGTGGGGATCGCCAGGCGGTGGATGCCGGCCTCGGCGGCCGGCGCGAAGCGGGTCCTCGCTCACGCGCGGATCAGCGCGAGCACCTCGTCGCGCTTCTCCTCCATGTGCTCGCGGGAGACGAGCGACTCGAGGTTCAGGCGCAGCAGCGGCTCGGTGTTCGACGGGCGCACGTTGAAGTGCCAGTCGTCGTAGTCGACCGACACGCCGTCGAGCTCGGTGATCTCGCCGTCGGCGTAGCGCTCCTCGATCTCGTCCATCTTCGCCGTCCTGGTCGGCGACCTCGGAGTTGATCTCGCCGGAGATGAAGTAGCGCTCGCGCAGCGGCGCGAGCAGCTCGCTGATGCGTCGCGCCGCGCTTGCCGGAGCAGCTCCAGGATCAGCAGCGCCGGGAGGGTGCCGGAGTCGGCGCAGTAGAAGTCGCGGAAGTAGTAGTGGCCCGACACCTCGCCGCCGAAGGCGGCGCCCTCGTCGCGCATGCGGGTCTTGAAGAACGCGTGGCCGACGCGGTTGACGTGGGCGGTGCCGCCGGCGCGCCTCGACCACGTCGCGCACGGCCCGGGAGGCGCGCACGTCGTAGAGGATCGCCGCGCCCGGCTCCTTCTCGCAGGATCGACTGCGGCCAGCAGCGCGGTGAGGAAGTCGCCGTCCACGAACTCGCCGGTGTCGTCGATGAAGAAGCAGCGGTCGGCGTCGCCGTCCCAGGCGATGCCGAGGTCGGCGCCCTCGGCCAGCACCTTGTCGATGATGAAGCGGCGGTTCTCCTCCAGCAGCGGGTTGGGCTCGTGGTCGGGGAACTCGCCGTCGGGCTCCCAGTAGGTCTGCGACCTGCTCGAGCGGCAAGGCCGTCGAGGATCGGCCCGCACCATCGGGCCGGCCATGCCGTTGCCGCCGTCGAGCACGACCTTCATCGGGCTGCACCGCGCTCGGGTCGATGAAGCTCAGCGCGTCGGCGCGGAAGGGCTCGCCCACGTCCTCGGTCGCGTAGCTCGCCCGGCGCGTCCGCCGGCGCGGCCCGGCTCGCCGCGCCGTGCACGATGCTCGCGCAGCTCGCCGATGCCCGCGTCGCCGGACAGCGCGAGCGCCCCGCGGCCGACCAGCTTGGCGCCGGTGTAGGCCTTCGGGTTGTGCGAGGCGGTGCACATCAGCCCGCCGTCGAGCTCGCGCGAGCCGACGGTCCAGTAGAGCATCTCGGTGCCGACCATCCCGACGTCGAGCACCGACGGCGCCCTCGTCGCGCATGCCCTGCGCGTAGCGCTCCGACAGCGCCGGGCGCGGACAGCCGCATGTCGCGCCCGAGCGCCAGGCGCAGGTCGCCCGGCGGCGTGTCCTGCAGGTCGCCGAGCACGCGCGCGAAGCGCGCGGCCGATGCGGTAGGCGACGTCCTCGTCGATCTGCTCGCCGTAGATGCCGCGGACGTCGTAGGCCTTGAAGATGGATGGGTCGATGGCGCGGGGCAGAGCGGCGGGTTCTATCATCGCCGCCGCATGGCGCACGAGGGGAAGGCGTTGCGGGTGTCGATCATCCTGCCCGCCTACAACGAGGAGGAGAACATCGACGCAGGCGGTGGCGGAGGCGACCGCCACCGCCGAGCGGCTGTTCGAGGACCACGAGATCCTCGTCGTGGACGACGGCTCCGCGGACCGGACCGCCGCGATGGTGCGCGAGCTCGGCCGGGCGCGACGACCGGGTGCAGGGTGATCAGCCACGGGCGCAACCGCGGCTACGGCGAGGCGCTGCGGACCGGGTTCCTCGCGAGCCGCCTCGACTACGTCTTCTTCACCGACGCCGACCTCCAGTTCGACCTCGACGAGCTCGAGCAGTTCATCCCCTACGCGGACACCGTCGACGTCGTGGCCGGCTACCGCAAGAACCGCCAGGACCCGCCCATGCGCCGCTTCAACGCCTACGGCTGGAACCTGCTCGTGCGGCTTCTGTTCTACGTGCCCGTGCGCGACATCGACTGCGCCTTCAAGCTGTTCAACCGGCGGGTGCTCGACGAGATCGACATCGAGTCGGTGGGCGCGATGGTGAACACCGAGCTGATGGTGAAGCTGGGCCGCAAGGGCGCGAGCGTGGTGGAGATCGGCGTGACCCACCGGCCGCGTAACGCCGGCGAGGCGCGCGGGGCGAACCCGAAGGTGATCGCCACCGCCTTCAGGGAGGTCCTGCAGATGCGGCGCCGGCTGGCGTCACTGGACGGCCACGAGTTTTGAGCGGCCGCCTGCGCGGCGTGCGGCGACGGGCCGCTCGCGCCGCACCTGGCCGTGGAGAGCTCGGAGGGCTCGAGCCTGGTGGCCACCACCACCAGCTACGGCTCGGCGCCCGCCGACATCGTGCGCTGCGCGGCGCTGCGGCCACATGCAGGTGGCGGAGTTCCCGCGCCGAGCCGCAGCTCGAGGAGGCCTACGCGCGAGGTGGAGGAGGCGGCCTACGTGGACGAGGAGGCCGGCCAGCGGGCAACCGCGGCGCGTGCTCTGGAGCGGCTCGAGCGCCATCGCGCGCCGGGCCGGCTGGTCGACCTCGGCTGCTGGGTGGGCTTCCTGGTGTCCGAGGCGGGCGGCCGCGGGTGGAGCGCCCGCGGCGTGGAGCCGTCGCGGTTCGCCTCCGAGTACGCCCGCTCGCAGCTGGGCCTCGACGTGCGTGACCGGCACGCTCGAGTCCGCCGACCTGCCCGCCGGCGAGTTCGACGCCGTGGTGATGGCCGACGTGATCGAGCACCTGCCCGAGCCGGGCGACGCGCTCGACCGGATCCACGAGCTGCTCGCGCCCGAGGGGGTGCTCATGCTCGCGCTCCCCGACGCGGGCAGCCGGGTGGCCGGCCTGCTCGGGCGCCCGCTGGTGGTCGGTGTCTGCCGACCCACGTCCAGTACTTCACCCGCGAGAGCCTCGCCCGCCTGCTCGCCCGCCACGGGTTCGCCGTCGAGTGGATCGGCACCGCGCCGAAGGCGTTCACCGTGCGCTACTACCTCGAGCGCCTCGAGGGCTACAGCCCGCCGGTGGCGCGGCTGGCGGTGGCGGTGGCCGCGGCGCTGGGGCTGGCCGAGCGGCTGGTGTGGCCCGACTTCCGCGACCGCATGGCGGTGGTGGCACGGCGGGTGGGCCCGTGAGCCGCGCCGCGGTGATCGGCGCGGGCGTGACGGGTCTGCGGCGGGCCGCGAGCTGGCGAAGGCGGGGTGGGGCGTGGACGTCTACGAGCGCTGGCCCGGACTCGGCGGCCAGGCGGCGACGCTCGACGTGGGCGACGGCGTGCTGCTCGAGCGCTACTACCACCACCTCTTCACCAGCGACGAGGACATCGCCGACCTGTGCGCGGAGCTGGGCCTCGAGATCGACTTCCAGGCTTCGACCGTCGGGTTCTTCGCCGGCGGTGAGAACTACCCGTTCACGACGCCCGGGGACCTGCTGCGGTTCAGGCCGCTCTCGCCGCTGGCGCGGGTCCGGATGGGGCTGGCGGTCCTGTGGCTCCAGCGCCGCTACCGCGAGGTCGGGCCGCTGGAGGGGATGACCGCGCGCGAATGGGTGGTCAAGGCGATGGGCCGCCAGGCCTGGGACCGGATGTGGGGCCCCCTGATGCGTGGCAAGTTCAGCGATCGGGCCGATGACGTGTCGATGGCCTGGCTGTGGGCACGGCTGCACGTGCGCCGCCAGGTGAGCGGGTCGGAGAGCAAGGGCGAGGTCCTCGGCTACCCGCGCGGGACGTTCGAGCCGATCTTCCGGCGCCTGGCTGACGAGATCGAGGGCAACGGGGGCGGCGTGATGATCGACCGCCCCGCTGCGGCCATCGCACGCGAGGACGGCGGCTTCACGGTGACCGCCGGCGCCGGTGACTCGTTCCGCAGCCGGCCACGACCCGCGTGACTTCTCCGCCGACGGCAGCGAGCGCTACGACGCCGTGGTGGCCACCGTGGCGAACCCGATATTCGAGCAGCTGCTCGATCACGACCTGGCGCGCTCGCTCGGGGCCTACCTGGAGCGGCTTCGAACCGTGGAGTACCACGCCGCCCTGTGCCTGGTGCTGGAGGTCGACCGCCAGTTCTCGCCCTTCTACTGGACCAACATCGCGGACCCGAGCGTTCCGTTCCTCGGCCTGATCGAGCAGGCGAACTTCCTCGACCTCGAGGTCTACGGCGGCCGGCGGTTCCTGTACGTGGCGAACTACGTGCCGGACGGAGATCCGCTGCTCGACCTCGACGCGGACGGCCTGCTCGCCGCTTATGAGCCCTCCCTGAAGCGGATCAACCCCGGCTATGAGCGGTCCTGGGTGAAGGAGAGGTGGATGTTCCGCGAGCCCGACGCCCAACCCGTGGTGACCGTGGGCTACCGCGACCGCATCCCGGAGCTCCAGACCGGGGTGGAGGGGCTGCTGCTGGCCAACACCACCCAGGTCTATCCGCAGGATCGCGGCACCAACTACGCGGTCCGTCTCGGCCGCGAGGTCGCGGCCGAGCTGATGTCGAGGTGAGCGCCGGCGCGACCGTGTGGCTGACCGGCCTGCCGGCGTCCGGCAAGTCGACCCTCGCCGGGGCCATCGAGGACCGGCTGAGGCAGGCCGGGCGAGCCGCATGCGTCCTGGACGGTGACGACCTGCGCCGGGGGCTGAGCGCGGACCTCGGGTTCGGCGCCGCCGACCGCGACGAGAACGTCCGCCGTGCGGCGCATGTGGCTCGCCTGCTCGCCGCCGCCGGCGTAGTCGCCGTGGTGGCGCTGGTGAGCCCCTACCGCGCGGCACGCGCCGCCGCGCGCGAGCTGCACGAGGACGCCGGGCTCACGTTCATCGAGGTTCACCTGGACACGCCGCTGGAGCTGTGCGAGGAGCGCGATCCGAAGGGCCTCTACGCCCGCGCACGGCACGGAGAGCTCAGCGACATGACCGGCGTCGACGATCCCTACGAGCCGCCTCAGGACCCCGACCTCGCGCTGGCTCCTGCCGATCCTGCCGGTAATGCGGAAGCGGTGTTGGAGCTGCTCGGGCTGGGCTAGAGCCAGCCGCGGCGGCGGAAGTAGGTGAGCATCCCCGTCAGCAGCGCGACCATGGACGCGATGATGAGCCAGAACGCCGTGGTGGAGCCCTCGCCGGGCACGCCGACGTTCATGCCCCAGATGCTCGCGATCAGCGTGAGGGGCAGGATCACCACGCTGAAGGCGGTCAGCACCCGCAGCACGTCGTTGACCCGGTGGGAGATCACCGACTCGTTGGTGTCCTCCAGCGCCTCGACGACCTCCTTGTAGTTCTCGAGCATGTCCCAGATCCGCTCGGAGGCGTCGCGGATGTCGTCGAAGTAGACCTCCATGTCGTCGGCGAGGTAGCGCTGCTTGTTGCGCTCGAGGTCGCTGAGCACGGGCCGTTGCGGGCGGATGATCTTGCGGAAGTTGATGATCTCCTGCTTGGCGTTGGAGATGTCGCGCACGGCCTCCTGGGAGCGGCCCAGGAAGATGTCCTCCTCGATCCGCTCGAGCTTGTTGCCCATCTTGCGCAGCATCGGGAAGCAGTAGTCGAAGGAGTCGTCGACGATCTTGTAGAGCAGGTAGCCCGGTCCCTTCGAGAGCATCGCGTCGCGCACCTCGTCGGAGGCCTCGCAGCGCTCGAACAGGTAGTCGACCGGCGGGATGGCGCGGTTGGGCAGGGTGATCAGGAAGTCGGGGCCGACGAACATGTCCAGCTCGGCGGCGTTGAGCCGGCCGACCGACTTGTCGAAGACCGGGAAGTGCAGGACGATGAAGAGGTAGTCGTCGTACTCGTCGATCTTCGGCCGCTGGTTGCGCGAGGCGACGTCCTCGTAGTCGAGCGGGTGGAACTCGAAGTGCTCCTCGAGCCAGGCCCGGTCGATCGGCCCGGGGCGCTCGATGTTGATCCAGCGCAGGCCGTGGGCCTCGATGGTCTCCACGTTCGGCTCGGGAGCGGAATGCGCGTTTGGGGCGTCCGCCCCGACGCTGCGGGGCCCTGCGGAGGCGTGGACGCGGGATCCCGGGCATGAACCCGATTCTAGGTGTTGCATCCGTCGGCCCGCTCGCTATGCTGCCTCGCCACATAGCCGTACGCATCTAGAGGGGTGGAGGGAAATGGCCCGACGAAGCCCCGGCAACCATCCGAACGACTCCGGTCGCGAGGAAAGGTGCCAAGTCCATCAGATCCGGACCGGTCTGAAAGATGTGACGAAGCGCTTCACGAGAGCCTCCGTCACAGCGAAAGCGACGGAGGTTCTTCGACTTGAAGGGACGGGTTTCATGGCCGTAGAAGCGCTTCAGTGCAAGGAATGCAGCGAGACGTACCCGCTGGAGGCCCGCTACGTGTGCGAGCGGTGCTTCGGGCCGCTGGAGGTCACGTACGACCTCAGCGGGCTCGAGGCCGAGTCCACGCGCCGGCGGATCCAGGCGGGGCCCCAGAACATCTGGCGCTACGCCGACTTCCTGCCGTTCGAGTCGCCGCCCAAGACGGCGCTCGACGCCGGGATGACGCCGCTGGTGCGGGCCGACCGGCTGGCCGAGCGGCTCGGTCTCGGCGAGGTGTGGGTGAAGAACGACGCCGCCAACCCCACCCATTCGTTCAAGGACCGCGTGGTGTGCGTGGCGCTCGCGAAGGCCAGCGAGCTGGGCTACGAGGTGGTGGCCTGCGCCTCCACGGGCAACCTCGCCAACTCCGTGGCCGCCCACGCGGCCGCCGCGGGGCTGGAGTCGTACGTGTTCGTGCCGGCGGACCTCGAGGAGCAGAAGATCCTCGCCACCGGCGTCTACGGCACCCACCTGGTGGCCGTGAACGGCAACTACGACGACGTGAACCGGCTCTGCACCGAGCTGTCGGCCGAGCGCGACTGGGCGTTCGTGAACGTGAACGTGCGCCCCTACTACGCCGAGGGCTCCAAGACGCTGGGCTTCGAGATCGCCGAGCAGCTCGGCTTCGAGCTGCCCGACCGCGTGGTGGTGCCCGTGGCCTCCGGCTCGCTGTTCACCAAGATCGCGCGCGGCTTCGAGGAGTGGCGCGAGGTCGGCCTGGTGGAGGGCGAGCTGCCGAAGTTCAACGGCGCCCAGGCCGCGGGCTGCGCGCCCGTGGCCAACGCCTGGGACGACGGCCACGAGGTCTGCCGGCCCGGTGAAGCCCGACACGATCGCCAAGTCGCTCGCGATCGGCAACCCGGCCGACGGGCCCGTACGCGCTGGAGCTGGCGCGGCGCTCGGGCGGCGGCGTGTCGACTCCGTGACCGACGAGGAGGTGCGCCGAGGGCATCCGGCTGCTGGCCGAGACCACGGGCATCTTCACCGAGACCGCGGGAGGGGTGACCACCGCCGTGCTGGCCAAGCTGGCCGAGCGGGGCGACATCGACCCGTCCGAGCGGGTGGTGGTGGTGATCACCGGCGAGGGGCTCAAGACGCTCGACGCGGTGCGCGGCAGCTTCGAGACCCACGAGATCGAGCCGACGATCGAGTCGTTCGCCGAGGCGCTCGGTGCGCCCGCCGTCGCGTAGACTGCCGCGCCCATGAGCGTGACGGTCAAGATCCCGACTCAGCTGCGCGCCGTCACCGGCGGCGAGGCCGAGACGACCGTCGACGAGGCCACCACCGTCGGCGAGGTGCTCGACGGCCTCTACGACCGCTACGACGGCCTGCGCGACCGCATCGCCGAGGACGGCGACCTGCGCCGGTTCGTGAACGTCTACGTCGGCGGCGAGGACATCCGCTTCCTCGACGGGCTCGAGACGGCCGTCGAGGACGGCGACGAGGTCACGATCCTGCCCGCGGTGGCGGGCGGCTGACCCGCCGCTCCAGGAACGCGACGACGCCGATCGCGGCAAGCAGCGCCAGGAACGGGTACAACGGCGCCCGGTAGCGAGCCAGCCCCACCACGGTGGCGCCCGCCACGAACAGCACAAGCGGTACCGCCCAGATCCACAGCGGGCCGCGCTCGGGCAGGTAGCGGCGCTTGAGCGCGAGCGCCCCGTACGCGGCCAGCAGCACGCTCAGCCAGAACGAGTACTTCACGAGCTCGGCGCCGCCTGTGCCCAGACCGAGCAGCCGGCGGTCGGGCTCCTTCAGGTTCGTGTCGGTCAGACCTCGAGCGAGCGGAGCAGGCTCAGCGCGGCGACCTTCCCACGTACTGCCGGGTGGTCGAGCGCGTAGTCGACGGCCAGGCGGCGCGCCTCCGGTCCACGTCCGCCTCGTCGAGCGGCCGGGTCGAGGTAGAGCGAGCGGTAGCGGGCGCTGCCCGCGGGGATGCCCCACGCGCCGTCCCTGCCACGCGGCCTCGTCGTTCATCACTCCGGCGGCCGCGTAGCCCGTCTGGGTGTTCAGCGGCACGAAATCGTGGAAGGCGTCGTAGTTGCGGACGGTCCAGGGCACCAGCGTGAGCGCCGCCAGCGCCAGCAGCGCCGCCGGCGCCGCGAGGCGGCGCGCCGTGCGTCCCTGCGCGGCGAGGAAGAGCGGCGGGCGCGAGCAGCAGCGGCAGCAGCGTGCCGTTCGAGCGCGTGAGCATCGCGAGCCCGCAGAGGAGCCCGGCCGCGGCGCGCCCAGCCAAGCGAGCCCCTGGAGCCTGCACGGACAAGATCGCGGCGAGCACGGCGCCGACCTCCAGAGCCAGGAGAAGTGGACTCGTTGAGCAGCGGGATCGAGAGCAGCACGAGCGGAGGGAAGAGCGCGGCGCCGAGCGCCGTCGCGAAGGCCACGCGCCGGCCCCAGATCGTCTCCGCCAGCAGGAACAGCAGCAGCGACGACCACCACGCCCATGACGACCCGACGAGCAGCCGACCCGGCGGTGCGGCTGTCGCCGCTGAGCGGCGTAGACCCCGCCGAGCAGCAGCCGGGTAGACGGAGGGCCTGACGGCGGTCTCCTCGCTGCCGACGGCGATGAGCGAGGCCGGCCAGCCGTC
Source organism: uncultured Thermoleophilaceae bacterium (assembly GCA_963722705.1). Taxonomy (GTDB): domain Bacteria; phylum Actinomycetota; class Thermoleophilia; order Solirubrobacterales; family Thermoleophilaceae; genus JAAYBF01. Next base: position 16,169 of record CAVRNY010000004.1, read on the forward strand.
GCCGGCGGCGATCGACCGCGCGTGGCGGTCATAGTCGAGCGCGTCGCTGAAGGGGTCGTACGAGGGGGTGGCTGCCACCGCCGCGAGACGTACGGCGAGAGCCAGGAGGACGACCAGCAAAAGGCCCGCGCGCGGCCTGCGGCCCAGCGCGTCGAGGGCCCTGAGCGCGGCCGCGGCCATTTAGCCGATCGCGCGCGGCCGGGCCACGACGAGCGCGTGCGGGTCTCCCCGCAGGGCGATCGTCGAGCGCCAGCCGCCCGGCCTTGGTGCGCAGCAGGCGTGGATCGCGGGACAGGGGCTGGCCCTTGCCCGGCTTCACGTAGAGCCGCCGTGGGCGATCGGTCACCTCGAAGCCCCCCGCCTCGACCAACCGTGCGAGCCCGGCGGCGTTGGAGTACCACCACCACGGCCTGCCGCGACCGTCGAGGGCGGCCACGGGCGCGCGTGGATGGAGGAGGGACAGCGGGAGGTCGATCGCATCGACCACGATCAGCGTGCCGTCGCATACCGACCGGACCCGCTCGAGCGCTCGGACGGGGTCCCGGAGGTGGACCAGCAGGCTGCCCAGGTAGACGACGTCGAAGCGGCCCAGCTCCGACTCGTCGAGGTCGTAGACGTTGCGCTCCACGCGCGTGACGCTCGAGCCCAGCTCGCGCTTGGCGATCTCGAAGCCGCGGCCGCCGGCCTGCCGCTCCCCGATGGTCTCGATCACGCTCCGCTCGCTGCCGACGGGCCAATCCCACTCCCCGGGGTCGAGCACGTCGATTCCGATCACCTCGGCGGCCCCGCGCCGCTCCATCTCGAAGCCCCAGAAGCCGTTGAAGGTGGCCACGTCGAGGCAGCGCTTGCCCTCGAGGGAGGCCGGGAGAGGCACCTCGGGCCACGAGCGGCCGGAGGTCGTGCCAGCCCGGCGTGACCACGCCGGGTGCCAGCTCGATCGTGTGGTACCAGTCGAGCGCCGCCACCTCCGCGGCGAGAGGGCCCTTCGTCGCCGCGGCCTCGTGCACGGCGCCAACGTAACAAGCGGAGGGCGCGATATCTTCATCGCGTGCTCGCACGGCTGCGGCTGGAGCTGTTCCACGGCTGGGGCCGCAGGCAGGCGTCGCGCGTCCGTGGGCGATGGCAGAAGATCCGCAATCCCAGCGCCACGATCAGCTACGGCGGGGGGTGCTACTTCGGCCCGGGCTTCCGGATCCAGGCGCCGGCCGGCGGCACGTTCGCCTGCGGCGACTTCAACGAGTTCCGGCAGGGCTTCTGCGCCGAGCTCGCACGCCCGGAGTCGCGCATCGAGATCGGGCTCGGGCTGCCACTTCACCTACTACTCGGTGATCCAGTGCGGCACGCTGATCTCGATCGGCGACCGCGTCATGTTCGGGCAGTCGTCGATCGTCATCGACGACGCCCATCACTTCCGCGACCTCACGAAGCCGATGCTCGACCAGGGCTACGACAAGCGCACCGTCCGGATCGACGACGACGCCACCACCACCAGCAAGTGCACGATCATGGCGGACATCGGGACGCGTACGTTCGTCGGGGCGAACTCCGTCGTGAGCCGGCCGCTGCCGCCGTACACCGTGGCGATGGGCGCGCCCGCGCGCGTGACCGACTACTTCGGGCCCCCGGGCGGGGAGCCCGAGGGGTACTCGCCCTAGCCGGAGGGGTCGGCCAGGGCGCGCAGCACGGCCGCGTTGAATGCGTGCTCGTCGTGCTCGGCCGCGGTGGCCAGCCCGGCATCGTGCAGCGACCCGCGCAGCCCCGGGTCACCGGCCAGCCGGCGCACCGCCTCCGCCAGCGCCGGGGAGCCTCCGTCCGCATCGAACAGCACACAGTTCTCGCCGTCACGCAGGTACTCCGACGAGCCGCCGCGGCCGCTCGCCACCACGGGCGCGCCGCAGGCCATCGCCTCCAGCGGGACCAGCCCGAACGGCTCCTCCCAGCGAACGGGGAACAGCACAGCGTCGGCGGCGGCGTACACCGCGGGCAGCTCGTCGCGCGGGCGCCGGCCGAAAGTCACCCGCCCCCCGAGCCCCAGCTCGTCGATCGTCCGCTCGCAGCGCCGCGCGGTGGCCCGCGTCTCCCGCCGCCCACTATCGTCCAGGGTGGCCTCGGCAGGCAGCTCGGCGAGCGCGCCCACCGCCAGGTCGATCCCCTTGCGCTCGTCGATGCGGCCGACGTAGGCGAGCTTCCAGCGCCAGCCGGGACGTGGCTCCGGCGGTTCGCGGAACAGCTCCAGGTCGATCCCGGGGTGCGCGACCTCGGCCGGCGTCGGGTCGAGACCGGCCTCCCTCACGCGCGAGGCGAGAGTCCGACTGGCGAACAGCCAGCGGCAGGCGTGCTCGAGGTCGTACCGGGCCGGGATCCCGGTGACGAGCTCGAGCGCCCGCGCGAACCGCGGGCGGCCCGGAGCCCTGCGCGACCAGACGTCGACGTCCGGTCCGTAGAGCGGCCAGTCGTCCACGACCACCGCCGTGGCCCCCAGGCCCGCACGGCGGGCGCGCTCGATCAGCGACAGGGACATCCCGCCCATCGCCCACCAGGCGACGCGGTCCGGCCGGAACTCCGCGCAATGCCGGTCGAACATGGCCGCGTTGTGGCGCTCGAGCGAGAGCACGCGCGCGGGCGCCGAGCTCCGGGAAGTGGTGGTCGTGCCAGTACCAGCGAAGCTCGCGGTGCACGTCGGGGTCCTCGGCCACCGAGCCGTCGGGCCGCGGCTCGAGCCAGTCGGTGGTCAGGACGCGCACCTCGTGACCGGCGGCGCGGTGATCGGCCACCGCCGACCGCCACATCAGCTCGTATCCACCGAGATGGTGCGGCGGATACATGTTCCCGACGGTGAGGATCCGCACGGCGCGAGGATAAGGTGCAGCCGGTGTCCTCCGGTGCTGGACAGCGGGCGCGCCCGGACCGGCCGGAGATCGCCGTCGCGATCGTGTCGTGGAACCTCCGCGACCTGCTCGCCCGCGCCCTGCGCTCGCTCGAGGCGGACGCCGAGAGCGGTGCGGTGGAGGTCTGGGTGGTCGACAACGCCTCATCCGACGGCTCGGCGGAAATGGTGCGCAGCGAGTTTCCATGGGTGTCGCTGATCGAGTCGGACGAGAACCTCGGCTTTGGCGCCGCCGTGAACCTGGTCGCCGACCGCAGCAGCGCGCCATGGCTGGCCCCCGCCAACCAGGACATAGAGGTGCGCCCCGGCGCCCTGGCGGCCCTTCTCGCGACCGGGTTGGCGCATCCGGCGGCCGGCGTGATCGCCCCCAGGCTGGTGCTCCCGGACGGAAGCACGCAGCACTCGGTGAACCCGTTCCCCACGATCTGGCTGACCACGCTGTCCGCCCTGGGGATCGCCGGCTCCGGCCGCCGGCTCGGGGACCGGCTGTGCATCGAGGGGCGCTGGAACCCGGACCGGCCGCGGGAGGTCGACTGGGCGCTTGGCGCATTTCTGCTCGTACGGCGCGAGGCCTGGGACGCGGTCGGTGGCTTCGACACGGCCCATTGGATGTACGCGGAGGACCTCGACCTGGCCTGGCGACTGCGCCGCACGGGCTGGCGGACACGCTACGAGCCCACCGCCCAGGTGTCCCACGTGGGGGGCGCCGCGGGCAGGAAGGCCTTCGGCGACGAGGACTTGATGCGGCGCTTCACGGCGAGCTATGCCTGGATGGCCCGGCGCCGCTCACTCGGCATCGCCCGCGTGGTTGCGGCGATCAACTGGCTGGCCGTGGCGGTCCGGTTTGCGGGCTTCGCGGTGCTCGCCGGGCTCCGGCCGCGGCGATTCGGCGCGGACCGCGACCGCTACCGCGGCTGGCTCGGCGTGCACGCGGTCGGGCTACAGCGGGGCGACGCCCTGCTCCGACACCGCTGAGCCGGACCCGCGGAGGTAGCCGATCATCTCCCGGAGGAGCGCCCGCTCCGCGGCCCAGGTGACCGCCACCGTGAGGACCACGAACAGCACCAGCTCCACGACCACCAGCGTGGGCGTTCGCGTGTCCTCCACCAGCCGCAGCGCCAGGACGACGCCCGCTGCGGGCAGGCAGGGCAGGATTGCCCGGGCGGAATGGCGCACCATCCCGAAGCCGGCGAACAGCCGCTTGAGGTAGTAGGTCCGGATCGCGAGCTGCACGGCTGTGATCGCGCAGACGGCCACCGCGTAGCCGTCAATGCCCCAGAGGAGCATCCCGGGCACCCCGACGATGGCGAAGACCACCAGCACGGAAAAGCCGTAGGTAGCAAGCGGCTTCGTCTCACCCACCGCCCGCTGGAAGGCGGTCCAGTTGAACCCGATCTGGTTCACGGCGGCGGCGATGCCGAACACCTGGAGCAGCCCGGTCGCGACCTCCCACTCCTCGCCGAGCACGTACTCGACGAGGTCGGGGGCGAAGAGGGCCAGCCCTATCCCGAAGGGCATGCCCCAGATCAGCGCCAGCCGGTTCGACTTCGTGAAGGACTCGAAGAGGAGGTCGATGCGGTCCCTCACAGCGCAGACGGCCGGGTACAGGGTCGACGTCACGATGTGGTCGACGCGGTCCGCGAACGCGGCGATCGTGCCGGCCAGCGCCGATCGCGCCGACTCCCGCAAGCCCGGCGGCCTCTTCACCGAGCACGACCGCGAGCTGGATCACCACAACCCCGCTGCCGGCGGCGACCAGCACGGGCCAGGAGAAGCTCACGTACTCGCGCATCGTCACCCCCTCGTACCGGAGGCGGAACGGGTACGGGCAGGCGACCATCGAGGCGAGGGCGGCGGCCCACATGCCCGCCGCGATTCCCACCACGAGGCTCCAGTAGCCGGCGCCGGCGATCCCGAGGCCCATCGTCACGACAAACCCCACCACGGGCTCCACCGCCTGGAGGGAGCGTTCGCGGACGAAGCGCATCTCGCGGTAGAAGATCCAGTTGGGTGTCTGGAAGGCGGTGCCCAGCACGCCCAGAGCCAGCACGCAGCCCGGCAGGACGATCTCCGAGTGGCCGTACAGGAGCGCGAAGAGCGGCAGGGCGGCCACGATCAGGACGCAGATAAAGCCGGTCCAGATCAGGTTCAGCGTGAAGGCCTTCTGGAACGCGAGCTCCTGGTCCGCCTCCTCCTGCTGGATGAACTTGTCGCCAAGGCCGGCGTCCTTGAGCCAGACCACGCCGGTGACCGCGACGAAGATCAATCCCCAGAGCCCATAGTCGGCCGCGGTCAGGAAGATCGCGATCAGGAACTGCCGGGACGCGCCGAGGCCTGCGAGGCCGATCATGAACGCGGCGTTGATGATCGTTCCCCTGGCGGTGTGCTCACGCAGGGAGCGGTCGCCAAGGGCCAGGTGGTCGAGGCGCGAGGAGGCCATCGCCCTAGCCGCCGGGCGCGGCGGCGAACGGCCCGGTCAGCTGCGCCGGTCCCGGACGCGCGAGCATCCAGACCTGCAGCGCCCCGCGCGTGAGCAGCAGGCGTTCGGGTAGCCCCGAGGGCCTGCCGGCAAGCGCCCGGCGCCACGACCGCGGCGACCCTCCCTGTCCGTAGCGGACCACGTACGGCCGGCCCGTCGCCTCGACATCCATCCCGGCAGCGTGGACCATTCGCTCGAGGCCACGCCGGTTGGCCGCCCACCAGAACGGCCGGCCCCGCTCCATCCTGGCCTCGGCTGCCGGGCCCCGGTGGAGCGCCTGGAGCCTCACCGACACCCCCTCGTTGAGCCGAGCGGCCCGTCCAGTACACCGGCGACGGCGAGAGGCGGCCACCGGGTCGCGCAGATGCCACAGCAGCGTGCCCAGCACGGCGAAGTCGAACCGGCCGGCCACCGACGGGCCGAGCCGGTACACGGACAGGGGCACGCGCTCGACCGAGGATCCGAGTGCATCGTGCGCAACCTCGAACGCCCGCCTGCCCGCGGCGAGATCGGCGATCACCATTTCCGTGCTGGGACGGGGCAGCGGGTAGTCCACGTCCTCGGGCGCGTCCAGGTCGAGCGCCACGACCTCGGCCGCCGCGGCGCTCCATCTCGAAGGCGTAGAAGCCGTTGCGCGTGCCCACGTCGAGGCAGCGCCGGCCCTCGAGAGGGGCCGGGATCGGAAGCCGGGAGAGGGCGGGGCGGAGGTCATAGAGCCCCGGGGTCACGACCCCGTCTCCGAGATCAATCGTGTGGTACCAGGTCTCGGCCGCGACCCGTTCCGGCAGCGGTGTGCCCACTGCACTCACTACATGTAGCCGAGCAGTTTCATGCGGCCCTCGAGATCCTCGATGTCGTCCGCGGGCTCGGCGACCGGGACCTCCGCGGCGGTCTGGCGTGCCGGCGCGGCGAGCGCGGCGCGGAGCGATCGCACCCGGTCCTGCTCCGGGTGGCTGTCGGGAGGTGCCGGGCGCTCCTCGAGAGGGTCGGTGGCGAGGTCGCACAGTTCCTCGGCCTGGCCACGCAACGTGAGCTTGAGCCGGCCATCCGTCGCGCAGGTGATCGGAGCGGTGAGCAGCTCCCTCCCGCGGTCGTCGAGCGCCCAGCGGTCCATCGCGTCCTGGACGCGGGGGTCGTCCGGCTCGAGAAAGTCGAACTGGGCCACCGGGTGTGCGTCCGCGGCTCCCGGATCTCCCCACGGATGGTCCTCGAGTTCGAGGTGCGGGCCAGCATCCGCGGCAGCTCCGCGAGGCTGTGGGCGCGGCCGTTCCCCCCGAAGCCGGGCCGATTGGCCACGAACGGCACCCGGATCAGCCGGTCGTCGAGGGAGAAGGCATGGGCGAGGAAGCCTCCCTCACCGAAGTTCTCGCCGTGGTCGGAGGTGGCGATGACCAGCGTGTCGTCGAGCAGGCCGCGCTCGTCGAGGGCCTCGAGCACCCTCGCCGAGCCAATCGTCCATCAGGCGCACGGAACGGGCGTACAGGTGGCGCATCCGTTCGAGCGCCTCCGGGGGGACCCCAGGTCGCCGAGGCAGCTGCGCCAGATCGCCTCAGAGAGAGATACCGCCGGGCCTCGTCGGCGGCCCGCACCCGGTCGACGGGCCCGAGGTCGTTGTAGGGCCTCGGCGGTAGATACGGGGAGTGGCACTCGACCAGGTTCACGAACCAGAAGAACGGACGATCGCGCGGCTCGTCGAGCCAGCCGGTGGATGGTGCTCTCGGCCTCCCCGGCCCCGTCGTCCATGTTGGCCCGCAGGCCGTCGTAGGCCCAGCATCGCAGACGGCCGCGCAGGTCCTCGCGCGTTCCGAGCGCGCTCCTGCCGGGCTCCCGCGCGGATGTGCTCGAACTCCTCGAACCCGGTCGCGAAGCCGCGGGCGGGCTCACCCAGAGGTTCGTGCTCACGGCCCGGGTCTCCCAGCCGGTCCGGCGCAGGACCTCGGGCAGCAGCCGGTTCGCCTGGGCCTCGAGCACGGGCCGGGCCCCTCGGGGGTGCCCCCGGGGGCCTGGCCGAGGCCGAGCGCGCGCGGGAGGATGCCGGTGAACATCGAGGCGTGGGACGGAAGGGTCCAGCACGCGGTCGAGAACATGTCGAGGGCGGTGCCCCGGATGCCATCTGGGCCATCGCGGGGGATGATTCCGGCCCGCACCGTAGGGCTCGAAGGCGTCCGCGCGCGCCGTATCGAGCACGAGGACGAGTACGTTCGCGGGCATCGGAGGTAGCTTACGCAGCGCTTTGGCCAGTGCGATCACCCCGTCCCCGACGCCGCCGGCCCGGCTGGCCCGCAACCTGGTCGTGGTGATCCTCGACAGCCTCCGCTACGACTCCTGGTTGGCAGGCCGAGCCGCCAGACCCTCGGCGACGCTCGGGCCGGTGGAGCGGCGCTGGAGCTACGCGACCTGGACCGCGCCGTCGCACTACAACCTGCTGATGGGGCTGCTGCCCCACACGAGCCCGCCCGAGCGTCTACGCGTCCGAGTACTACAAGGAGGACTTCATGCGCTACAGCGAGCGGCTCGGCGTCGACGGGATCGAGTTCCGCAGCTGCTGCCGTCGATCTGTCCTGCCCACCTACCTGAAGCACACGCTCGGCTACCGACCCACGCGCGGGTCTCGATGCCGGTGCTCAACCCGCACACGGCGATCAACCGCGACTTCGACAGCTACGAGCTGATGCCGAAGCACAACGACATGGCGGCCATGGTCGACGACTCGAGTTCGACGAGGAGCGGCCCGTCTTCCACCTGCTCAACGTGGGGGAGACCCACTACCCGTACGCGCTGCCGGACGAGGACCCGAGGAGTGGCCCCGGATCTCGGGCGTCCACGGCGTGTTCAAGCACCTGGACGACGACGGCGAGCCCCGACGCCGCCAGAGTTCTTCGACCGGCGGCGCTCGCGCGAGCTCCGCGACGCCAGATCGGCGCGGTCGAGTACCTCGACGGCGTCTTCGCCCGCCTGTTCGACCTGCTGCCGCCCAACACCTGGGTGATCGTGACCTCCGACCACGGCGAGCTGTTCGGCGAGGACGGGTACTTCGGCCACGGGCCGATCGCCCACGAGAAGGTGCTCGAGGTGCCGTTCGTCGAGGGGCTCGTGCCCTGACCACGGCCGAGCTGCAGACGGCGATCGACGCGAACCCGGTCTGGTACCACACGCTCGAGCTGGCGCCCGGAGTGGTCACGCCCGGGTACTTCGACCTGCGGCCGATCCTCGACAGGCTGCCGTGGCCCGACGTGCTCGGGAAGCGCTGCCTGGATGTGGGCACCTACGACGGCCACCTCGCCTTCGAGATGGAGCGCCGGGGGGCCGCGGAGGTGGTGGCCCTGGACATTCCCGATCACGCCGACTGGGACTGGCCGCCGGACGTGCGCGCCCATGGCGCCGAGCGGCTCGCGCTCCTGGCGGG
>CAVRNY010000005.1:0-640630 GCA_963722705.1 uncultured Thermoleophilaceae bacterium
CCCGGACGACCGCATCTTCCTGCAGCTGTTCGTACCTCTGCAGGGCTACCACCCGCGTGATGACGAAGCCGACCTACTTCCTGATGCCCTGGCTGCTCTCCGACCGCGGGCTACTGGGCGTGCCGCGGTGGATAATCCACGAGACGTGGCGTCTTCCGCCTCGGGGAGCCACGCACCGTTAGGTCTGGAGCCTGGAGGCGGAGTCCGGCGCCTTCAGCATGCGCGTGTTCGCCGGCCGACGGCCCGCGGACGTGCTGCGGCGGCTCGACGATTACACTGGCTGCTCAGCCGCCGCTGGGCGCGCCCTGGTTCATGGGTCCGACGCGGGTCCAGCCTCGCGGCGGAACGGACTCCCAGCTGCGCGACGTGAAGGCGCTGCAGGACGCCGATGCGCCGGTGTCGGTGGCCGGCAACTCATGCACTACCTGCCCTGCGGCGACCAGCAGGGCGTCCAGGCCGGGAGCGCCGTCGACGCGTGAGGTCCAGCCCGCGGACTCGCGATCACCACCTACTTCAACCCGATGGTGTGCACGCGCTATACGCGAGCGTTCGACGAGGCGGCCCGTCGCCGGGGCTGGGGCAAAGGACGCGCTGGGCCGGCCGCTGAACCACTGGTACACGAGCCGGCGTGGGCCCCGGACGGCGAAGTTCAACCGGCCTGGCCAGCTTCGACTTCTCCTCGGCAGCGGGGTGTGCAGTACTTCGGCGAGTCTTCTCCGGGGAAGCTGTCGCGGATGGCCAGACGACCGCCGGATGCAGGACTTCGGCGAGCACACACTGCCTGACGACCCGTTCGGTCGAACGGCATGCCTCGGCCTCCGGCGATGCACAACCTCGATCCCGTCCTCTACACCCACCGGGCGTGGCGGACGAGTTCGCCCGTCGCGGAGAAGAAGCCGGTCGCCCGGGTTAATCCCGGTTGGGGTGGACCGGGGCGTGCAGCGCTACGCGCAGCCGGCGTCGGGGCGGCGATCCCGACGGTCGACGGGGGGTTCGACGGGGCCCTCCTCCGCCGTCACCCAGGGGCTCACGATGGGCTCTCTCGGGGACCTTCCGCTTGGGGTCTGCTATCTGCGGCCTCCTTCGCGGTGGAACCAGCGTTTGCCGTCCCCCGAGCTGCTCGCGCCGCTCGTGGATCCAGTTCGGCGCGGGTGTCGGGCGCCGGCATGCGCACGCAGGCGAACGGGGTCGCTATCCCTCCGTGGAAGGCCACGCCCCCAGATCCCCTGACCGCGGCGAGATCCTCCCTACGTGGAGGCGCACGCCTGGCTCCGCACCCAGCTCTACCCGCGCCCTCGCGGCCGTGATCATGAGCTACCGGCGCACGGGCCTGCCGCTCAGCGCGGCACATGTCCCTTCGCCCATCCGGCCGACGCCCTGGAGGCGTCCGCCCGCGGTGACCAGTTCATGTTCGAATCCGACCCGCTCGCCGCGCGGCGGCGATGCAAACCACCGGGCCGTCGTCGAGCAGAGGGTGCGCCTCCCGAACGGCTGGGTGGGTGGATCTGTGGCGCTAGTGCTGAACTAGGACGCGGGGCGGGGGGCGCGCTTCGCCTGCGCAAGCGCACACGATCCCGCCGCGGGGTGGGCGTGACGTCACGATCTCCGGCTCCGCTCGCCGAGCCCTGCTGCTCGCGCGCGCTGGGGCGATGATCTCCTGACCGTTTTTGTGTTCGGATGTCCACAGGATGCCGCCGACGACAACGTGACCACAGGCTCTCAGGCTCGGAAGCGGCGCAGGCGCTTCGGCCTGCTGGCCTTCCCGCGGGCGGTCCTTCTCACGCTTCGGTGCGAAGAGCGCAGTGCGCTCGGGCGAAGCGCCGCGGCCGAGTGGCGGCTCCGCATCCGGACGAGCCCCGGGACAGTCTTCGCTATCCAGGCGTCGATGGCCTATGTTCTCGCTGCCTGTTTTGTCCCCGCTGCGTGACGCTTGGCGGGAAGCGCGTCCGGCGTTGGAGCCTGAAGAGACCACTGCTTGAATACGCGAGCGAAACGCGCCTCCGTCGGCGCATGTGCTGAAAGGCTGAGCCGCTTGGTGGTTAAGGGGCGCCGTGCAAGCGGGCGCCCCGCCGGCGCTGACGCTGGGGTCCTCAATGGAAAGGCCCGCTTTCGCGGGCCTTTCCGAGGGGGGAGTGATGCGTTATTGTCCTCCTATTGTGATCCGTCACTTAGGGGAATCTTAGGCGGCGGGAGTCGCGGTGTAGCGCGTGATTCCGCCGACGACGAACTGCACCAGGCCGCCCCGAAGATGGCGGCCGCGATCGGCTCGGCGGCCACGAGGAAGACGCCGCCGCTGAGGACAGCCCGGCTGCGAGGCCCTGGTCGTAGACCATGTGGGCGCTGACCGGATGGTTCCGCGGCCGCTGGTCGGCGGTGCCGGCCAGGCCGAGGCCCACGGTGAGGACGCCGATGGTGACTCCTGCGGCCATGGCCGCCACGCTGAGTCCGATGGCGATCGGGACGAGCAGAAGCGCCGTTCCGACGGCCACGAGGATTCCGCGCGGGTGTCGGAGGAGATGAGCCTGGAGAAGGTCATGGATCGAAGCTGCCCGTAGGGCGACGAGGCCGTGTGAGCGTCGTCACACTGCGCCGATGGGCCGCCGGCGCCTGGACACCCTGCTTGCCGAGGAGGACTGTTCGAATCCCGCTCCAGGGCGGCCGCGGCGGTGCTCGCCGGCGAGGTGCGCCTCGGCCCGGGTGGCGCCCGGGCCGCCAAGCCCGGGCAGATGGTGGCCGAGGACGAGCTGGCCGAGGTGGACGAGCGCCCGGCGTTCGTCTCGCGCGGCGGGATCAAGCTCGCCAACGCGCTGGAGCGTTCGGGCTGGACCCCGCGGGACGGCAGTGCCTCGACGTTGGCGCGTCGACGGGCGGATTCACCGACTGCCTGCTCCAGCGGGGCGCCGAGTCCGTGATCGCGCTGGACGTGGCCTACGGTGAGCTGAACTGGAATCTGCGCCAGGATCCGCGGGTGACCGTGGTCGAGCGCACAAACGCCCGAGAGCTGGAGGCGAGCCCTGCCGTTCGCGCCCGGACCTCGTGGTGGCGGACGTCTCGTTCATCTCGCTGACGAAGGTGCTGGGCCTGTGCTCGCGGCCGCGCGCCGCGGTTCGACTGTCTCGCGATGGTGAAGCCGCAGTTCGAGGTCGGCAGGGAGCGGATGGGCAAGGGCGGCGTGGTGCGCGACCGCGGACCGCGCGGCGGGCGCGCTGATCGCGGTCGGGGGGTTCGCCAAGCGACGAGTTGGGCCTGAGCGTGTCGGCTACGCGTCCTCCGGCCTGCCCGGGCCGGCGGGAACGAGGAGAGCTTCGTGTGGATCGCGGAGCCGGGTCGCGCCGGCGCGGTAGAGGATCTCGAGGCGGCTGCGCGAAGGGTCGAGCCGTGAGCGCGCCCTCCTCGCTCATGGTGTTCACCCGGCGCAACCCGGAGGCCACCGCCGACGCCGTGCGCCGGCTGGCGGAGCTGGCGCGCCGAGGCCGGCGTGGAGATCCGGGTGCCCGCCGGAGGAGGTCGAGAAGCACGGCTTCGAAGAGCTGCCCGGTGCCGTGCTCGGCGCGGACCCCGAGGACGCCCGGCGACCTGGTGGTGTCGCTCGGCGGCGACGGCACGATCCTCGCCGCGCTCCGGCGCTACGCGGGCCGCGACGTGCCGGTGTTCGCGATGAACTTCGGCGAGATCGGCTTCCTGGCCACCGTGGAGCGCGACGGGCTCGACAACGGGTTCCGGCGCGCGCTGCGCGGCGAGTTCGACGTGCTCGCGCTGCCCGCGCTCGAGGCGACGCACCGCCTCGCGGCAAGCTGGTGGCGGTGAACGACGTCTCCTTCCACCGCCGCAGGACCTGCGGGTGGCCGAGCTGGGCTACTCCGTCTCGGGCGAGGAGCTGGGCGAGGTCCGCTGCGACGGGCTGGTCGTGGCCACGCCCGCCGGCTCGACGGGCTACAACCTCGCCAACGGCGGGCCGGTGCTGGCCTGGGGCGTGGAGGGCTACGTGGTCTCGTTCATCGCGCCGCACACGCTCACCGCCCGCGCGCTCGTGGTGGCGCCCGACGACGTGCTGGAGGTGGTGAACCGCTCCACGGACGAGCCCGTGGACGTGACCACCGACGGGCGGAGGCCTGCACGCTGGAGCCCGAGGAGCGGGTGGAGGTGCGCTTCCGCGACGACCAGGCGCTGCTCGCCCAGGTGTCGGGCGCGAGCTTCTACCACCGCCTGCGCGACAAGTTCGGCCGTCTCTGGCCGACTAGGCCGCGCTCGGCCGCTCCGTCGGGAGCCGCTGGTAGACAGAGGCCGATGCTCCTGGAGCTGCGCATCGAGAACCTCCTGCTCATCGAGCGGGCCGAGCTGCGCCCGGGCGACGGGGCTGAACGTGATCACGGGCGAGACCGGCGCGGGCAAGACCGTGCTGGCCCACGCGCTCGACCTGCTGCTGGGCGGCAAGCCGCGGTCGGGGATCGTGCGGCCGGGCGCCGTCGGAGGCCTACGTGGAGGGCGTGTTCGAGCCGCCGCCGGGCTGCTGGACGACCCCGAGCTGGCCGACCTGCGCGAGCGCGTCGGCGACTCCGACGGGCGAGGTCGTGCTGGCCCGCCGGGTCAGCGCCGAGGGGCGCACGCGCGCGTACGTGCAGGGCCGCTCGGCCACGGCGGCCGACCTGCGCGAGCTGGGCGGGCGGCTGGTGGCCTTCTTCGGCCAGCACGAGCACCGCAAGCTCACGGTCGCCTCGGCGCCAGCTCGAGCTGCTCGACGGCTTCTGCGGCGCGGCGCACCTGGCGCTGCGCGACAAGGCTGGCGGCGGCGCACGCCCGCGTGCGCGAGCCGGAGCGCGAGCTCGGCGGAGCTGCGCGAGCGCGCCGGCACGCCGCGACCGCGACCTGGACCTGCTGGCGTTCGAGATCGAGGAGATCGAGGCAGCTCGGCGCCCGACGCGAGGACGAGGAGCGCGTCGCTGCTCGCCGAGCGGGAGCGCCTGCGCCAGGTGGACGGCCTGCGGGCCGCGGCGGCGGCCGGCGGCGAGGCGATCGCGCCGGACGACGGACGGTCCGGGCGCGGCGGCCCTGCTGGCCGAGGCCGAGCGGCTCGCCGACGGCGGTGGCGGGGGCCGACCCCGAGCTGGACGGCCTGGCCGAGCGGCTGCGCGCGCTGCGGATCGAGGCGGAGGACCTCGGCGGCGAGCTGCGCGCGCTACCTGGATGGCCTCGACGCCGACCCGGGCGGCTGCACGCAGGTGGAGGAGCGCCTGGACGCCTACGACCGGCTGAAGCGAAAGCACGGCGGCACGGTCGCGGCGGTGCTGGAGCACGCCGAGCGCTGCCGAGCGGACCGCGACCGGCTGGAGAACGCCGAGGTGGCGCTCGAGCGGGCGGAGGCGCGAGCTCGCCGAGGCCGCAGGGGAGCGCGAGGGGCTGCGGCCAAGCTCTCGGCCGCGCCGGCGGAGGCCGCGCCCGCGGCTGGCCGAAGCGCGGTGCTCGAGGAGCTGGCTGCGCTTGCGATGGAGGGCGCGTCGTTCTCGGTCGAGCTCGAGCCGCGCGAGGAGATCGGCCCGGGTGGCGCCGAGCGGGTGGAGCTGCATGCTGGCGCCCAACCCCGGCGTGCCGGCGGCGCCGGTGCGCGAGAGCGCGTCGGGCGGAGAGCTGTCGCGCGTGATGCTCGCGCTGATGACCGTGGCCGGCGCGGGCGGCCCGCCACGCTGGTGTTCGACGAGGTGGACGCCGGGCGTGGGCGGCCAGACGGCCCGGGCGGTGGGCGAGCGCCTGCGCGCGCTCGGCCGGAGCGTCAGGTGCTCTGCATCACCCACCTGCCCCAGATCGCCGCGCTGGCCGAGCGCCACTTCCGGATCGAGAAGTCCGCCGGGCGGCGACGTCGCGCGGGCCAGCGTCGAGCGGATCGAGGATGACGGCGTGGTGGAGGAGCTGTGCCGGATGCTGGGCGCGGACGCCGCCGACGCCGGCGCGCGCCGGCACGCCGAAGAGCTCCTGGCGGCGGCGTGAGCGAAGGGCCGGTCCGCGGCGGGCGACTGATCTCTCGGGATCGTGCTAGATGCGGAGCCGCCGTGAGCCAGACCCGCTTCATCTTCGTCACCGGCGGCGTGGTCTCGTCGCTCGGCAAGGGGATCGCGGCGGCCTCGATCGGCCAGCTGCTCGTGGCGCGCGGCCTGTCGGTGTCGATCCAGAAGTTCGACCCGTACATCAACGTGGACCCGGGCACGATGAGCCCGTTCCAGCACGGCGAGGTGTTCGTCACCGAGGACGGCGCGGAGACCGATCTCGACCTCGGCCACTACGAGCGCTTCACCGACGTGAACGCCACGCGCGCGTCGAACGTGACCACCGGGCGCGATCTACGACTCGGTCATCCGGCGCGAGCGCCGCGGCGACTACCTCGGCGGCACCGTCCAGGTGATCCCGCACATCACCGACGAGATCAAGGAGCGCATCCGGCTGCGTGGCCGAGGCCGACGACGTGGACATCGTGATCACCGAGATCGGCGGCACGGTGGGCGACATCGAGTCGCTGCCGTTCCTCGAGGCGCTGCGCCAGTTCCAGGTCGACGAGGGGCGCGAGCGCTGCATGTTCCTCCACCTCACGCTCGTGCCGTTCCTCGGCCACGCCGGCGAGCTGAAGACCAAGCCCACCCAGCACTCCGTCCAGGAGCTGCGCCGGATCGGCATCCAGCCCGACATGGTCATGTGCCGCTGCGAGGAGCCGCTCGTCGCGCGACATCCGGGAGAAGATCGCGCTGTTCGTGAACCTGCCGGTGGACTCGGTGATCTCCGCCCGCGACGTCGACTCGATCTACAAGGTGCCGCTCTACTTCCGCGCCGAGGGCGTGGACGACCAGGTGCTCGAGCACTTCGGGCTCGAGACCGAGGCCGCCCGACCTCTCCGACTGGGAGGCGCTCGTCAAGCGCTACGACGCGGCCGCCGACGTCGGTGCGGATCGGGCTGGTCGGCAAGTACACGCAGCTCGAGGACGCCTACCTGTCCGTGATCGAGGCGCTCGGCCACGGCGGCGCCCACCACGGCGGCAAGATCGAGGTCCGGTGGGTCGACTCCGAGCGGCTGACCGACGACGAGGCGCGTGGAGCAGCTCGCGGAGTGCGACGGCATCCTCGATCCCGGGCGGCTTCGGCGTGCGCGGGATCGAGGGCAAGATCCGCGCCGCCCGCTTCGCGCGCGAGCGCGGCGTGCCCTACCTCGGCATCTGCCTCGGCATGCAGATCGCGGTCGCTCGACTTCGCGCGCAACGTGGCCGGGCATGGACGGCGCCAACTCGACCGAGTTCGACCCCGAGACGCCGTTCCCGGTGGTCGACCTCCTGCCGGAGCAGAAGGAGGTCCGCGACATGGGCGGCACCATGCGGCTCGGCGCCGACCCGGTGAAGCTCCACGAGGACACCCGCGCGCGCGAGATCTACGGCGAGGCCGTGATCTACGAGCGCCACCGCCACCGCTACGAGGTGAACAACCACCTGCGCAAGCGGCTCGAGCGCGAGGGGCTGGTGTGCTCGGGCACCTCCCCGGACGACCGGCTCGTCGAGATCATCGAGCTGCCGGACCACCCGTTCTTCGTCGCCTCGCAGTTCCACCCCGAGTTCAAGTCGCGCCCGCTGCGCCCGCAGCCGCTGTTCCGCGAGTTCGTGGGGGCCGCGCTCGCCCGCGTCCGCGAGCGCGCTCCCGAGGTCGAGCCCTCGGTGACGGCGCGGCGACCGCTGGACGCCGAAGCCCGGGCGTACGCGTGAGCCCAGCCGCGACGGCGCCCGGCACGGCCGAGGAACGCGAGCGGCTTGCGGCGGACTTCGTGCGGCTCTGCGAGATAGAGAGCCCGTCGCTGCCGCGAGCGCGCGATGGCCGACGCGGTGACGCGCCGAGCTTCGCGCCTGCGGCCTCGAGGTGGAGGAGGACGACAGCGCGGCCGCGACCGGCGCGGAGTGCGGCAACCTGCTGGCGCGGCTCCCGGGACCCGAGGGCGCCCGCACGATCCTTCTCTGCGCGCACCTCGACACGGTGCCGCTGGCCGGCGCCGGTGGAGGTGGAGCGCGACGACGGCGTCTTTCGCAACGCCAACGAGGCGATCCTCGGCGCGGACAACAAGGCGGCCGTGGCCGTGCTGCTCGCGGTCGCGCGGCGGCTCGCGGCCGAGGGCGCGCCCGTGGGCGTGGAGTTCCTCTTCACCACCGCGCGAGGAGCTGGCGCTGCGGGGGGCCAAGGAGGTCGACCGCGCAGGCGCTGCGCAGCGAGTTCGGCTTCGTGTTCGACCACGCCAGCCCGATCGGCGAGCTGATCGTCGCGGCGCCCACCTACTTCCGGCTGGAGGCGCAGTTCCACGGGCGCGCTGCGCACGCCGGCATCCGGCCCGAGCACGGCCGCAACGCGATCGTCGCGGCGGCGAGGGCGATCGCGTCGATGCGAGCTCGGCCGCCTGGACGACGAGACCACGGCGAACGTCGGGACGATCGAGGGCGGCACGGCGGCGAACGTGGTCGCCGAGCACTGCAGGGTGGAGCTCGAGGCGCGCAGCCTCGACGACGACGAGGCCGGCCGGCTGGTCGAGCGAGATGGTGGACGCCTGCACCGAGGCGGCCAGCGACGCCGAGTGCGACGTGGAGACCGATCGTGGAGCAGCTCTTCCGCGCCTACCGGCTCCCGCGCACGGCGCCGCACGTGCGCGCGGCCGCTGCGGCGCTCGAGTCGCTGGGAATCGAGCCGGCCTACGTCCCGACCGGCGGCGGCAGCGACGCCAACGCCCTGATAGCCGCGGGCCTGCCGGTGCTGAACGTCGCCAACGGCACGGAGCACAACCACCAACCCGACGAGTCGCGTGACGGTGGAAGCGCTGGAGCGAATGCTCGATGTGACGCTCGCGATCGTGAACCACTCTGACGACTGACGACTGAGGACTGACAACTGAACGTGGGCTTTGAACGAATCAAAAGCGAAGAGATATGGCAGGGCCACATCGGCGGCGTGCGGGTCGACACCTTCCGCTACGACGACGGCGAGGAGGCCACCCGCGAGATCGTCAGCCACCCCGGCGCGGTCACGGTCCTGCCGTTCGATGGGGAGCGGATCTGGCTGGTGCGCCAGCCCCGAGAGCCGGTGGGCGAGCAGTCGCTGCTCGAGCTCCCGGCGGGCAAGATCGACGTGGAGGGGGAGGACCTCGTGGAGACCGCCAAGCGCGAGCTCGCCGAGGAGATCGGAAAGGGCGCGCGCGAGTGGCGGCACCTCGTGAGCTTCTACAACTCGCCTGGCCTGCTCGCCGAGGAGAACCACCTGTTCCTCGCCGAGGACCTCTACGACGAGAGCCGGGACGCCGAGGAGGAGGAGCGGATCGAGATCGTGCCCCTTCCGGTCGACACCCTCGACGACACCATCGCGAGCCTGCGGGACGCGAAGACGCTGATCGGGCTGCTGTGGTTCAGGTCGTACCTGCGCGGCGCCTGAGCGCTCTGTTGCAGCGTCAAGGAACAGCCCGGAGGCGGGCGAAGGACGGGGCATGGCAACCGTTGCCCAACCCGTCACCGAGCGCGCATTCGAGCACCTCGTGCTCGACTTCCTCGCTTACCTCGAGTTCGAGCGCGGGCTGTCGCGGAACACCCTCGAGGCCTATCGCTCCGACCTGCTGCAGTACGGGCGCTTCCTCGAAGAGCGGGGCCTCACCGCGGTGGGCGCCACCGGCGCCGAGATAGAGAGCTTCCTCGCCGCGCTCGACGGCTCCGGCGGCCGGTCGGCCTCGCCGGCCACGATCCACCGCAAGGCCGCCTGCCTGCGCTCCTTCTACCGGCACCTGCGGCGCGAGGGCGTGCTCGACGCCGATCCCACGGCCACGGTCAGCGCCCCCCGGCGCGGGCGGAAGCTCCCCCAGGTACTAACGCGCGGGGAGGTGGGCCTGCTGCTCGAGCAGCCGCGAGGCACGGCGCCGACCGACCTGCGCGACCGCGCGCTGCTCGAGCTGATGTACGCCTGCGGGCTGCGGGCCTCCGAGGCGATCGGCCTCGAGGTGTCGGACGTCGACCTGGAGGAGGGCGTGCTCCGGGCGCGCGGCAAGGGGTCGAAGGAACGGCTGGTGCCGGTTGGGCACACGGCGGCCGAGGCGGTGCGCCGCTACCTCGAACGCGGCCGTCCCGCTCTGGTGGGGGCGCGGCTGGAGACCCACCTGTTCGTGAACTTCCGCGGCGGCTCGCTCACGCGCCAGGGCCTCTACAAGATCGTGCGAAAGCACGCCCTGAGTGCCGGGCTGGCGGACCGCATGAGCCCGCACACCCTGCGCCACACGTTCGCGACCCACCTGCTCGCGGGCGGCTGCGACCTGCGCTCGGTGCAGGAGATGCTGGGGCACGCCGACGTGGCCACCACCCAGCTCTACACCCACCTGTCGAGCGAGCGGCTCAAGGACGTCTACTTCCGCGCGCATCCCCGGGCGACCGGGCGCTGACCGGACGGCGCGCGAGCACCGCCTGCTAGAACGGCGGGGGTGCGCCGCCTCTCGATCCTGGCCCCGGTCTTCGTGGCCGCCGCTCTCACTGCCGGCTGCGGGAACGACCGCAACGATCAGGTCTCCCTGACGGATACGCCGTCGAAGGACACCCTCACGCACCGCTACCCGACGGCCGGCATGCGCCTGGAGCTGCCCCGCAACGTGAGCGTGGCCAGGGCGCGCGCGCCGGGCGTGTTCCGGGGGACCTTCAGGGAGTCGTTCGTCTCCGCATTCGCCTACCGGCGCAAGGAGCAGCTGCCCCGCAACCGCCGCGAGCTGACGGCCGCGCGCCGGCGCCTCGAACGGGCGGTGAAGAAGCGCGACGGCGGGTTCGCCCTGCGCGAGGCGAGGACGGGCAGGGTCGCGGGCGGGCGCTCCATCGAGCTGGTCGGAGACCAGACGATCTCGAAGCGGCGGTTGCGCACGCGCAGCCTGCATGTGTTCGAGGGCAGCGCCGAGTACGTGATCGAGCTCGCCGTGCCCACCGAGGAGTTCCGGAGGGTCGACCGGGCGATCTTCCCCACGATCCGGCGCACGCTGGCCGTGACGGGCAGGGTGCGCACAGCGGGCTGATGCCGGAGCTGCCCGAGGTCGAGACGATCCGGCGCCAGCTGCGCGCCGCACATGGAGGGCCGCCGCCTGCGGTCGCTCGAGGTGCTCGACCCGCGCTGGTGCGAGCCGGCGCATCCGGGCGAGGT
This sequence comes from uncultured Thermoleophilaceae bacterium, assembly GCA_963722705.1. Classification (GTDB taxonomy): domain Bacteria; phylum Actinomycetota; class Thermoleophilia; order Solirubrobacterales; family Thermoleophilaceae; genus JAAYBF01. The sequence goes on from CAVRNY010000005.1 coordinate 11,167, forward strand.
GGCGGACGCTGTCCGGGGCCGGCTGATCGAGCGGGTCACGCGGCGGGGGAAGTACCTCGTGGCGGCCCTCGAGGAAGAGGTCTTCCTCGTGATGCACCTGCGTATGACCGGCAACCTCCTGCTGGTGGGCGAGGATGAGGACGAGCCGGGGCGCCGGCACCTGCGGGCCCGGCTCGCGCTCGACGATTCGAACCGCGTGCTGTTCGTGGACCAGCGCCGGTTCGGCACGGGCATCGTGCTGCTCGGCGAGGCGGCGCTGGAGGCGTACTTCGCGGCGCGGCTCGGGGTCGAGCCGCTCAGCCCGGACTTCACTGCCGAGGCGCTGCGTGACTTGGCGGCCGGCCGGCGCGCGCCCGTGAAGGCCTTCCTGCTCACCCAGGAGCGCATCGCGGGGGTCGGCAACATCTACGCGGACGAGGCGCTGTTCCGCGCGCGGATCCACCCGCTGCGGCCGGTCGGGACGCTAAAGCGCCCGCAGCTGGCCGCGCTGCGCGACGCGGTGGTGGCGTCGCTCGAGGCCGGCATCGACGCGCGCGGCGCCACGATCGACGACTTCCGCCACGCCGACGGCGCCCGCGGCAGCTTCCAGGACCGCTTCCTCGTGCACCGCCGCGAGCACGAGCCCTGCCCGCGCTGCGGAACTCCCATCCGCAAGCTCCGAGCGGCCGGCCGCGGGACCTACGTGTGCCCGCGCTGCCAGCGAACGCCGTCGAAACGGTAACCGGCGGACGTAGGGCGAGAGGCGCCGGGGGTCCGGGGGCGGGAGCCCCCGGTGGAATCAGGCCAGGAGCGCTTCGAGGCGGCCTTCGCGGTCGGCCTCGATCAGCTCGCGAAAGCCGCCGATCGCGCGCCGGCCGACCACGATCTGGGGGAAGGTCATCTGACCCGTGAGGGCCACGAGATCGGCCCGCCCGTCCGGGTCCTTGGCGAGGTTGACCTCGGAGTAGTCCACGCCGCGGTTCTGCAGCAGGGACTTCGCCTGCCGGCAGAAAGAGCACGGCTCGGTGGTGTAGAGGGTGACCCCGTTCGTGTCCGCCATCCCTTTCAGAGTGTAGGAAGTGCCCGGAACCTTCAAGACGGAAGCGGTCGTGTTGCGCTCCATCCGCTACGGGGAAGCGGACCGCGTCCTGCACCTCTACAGCGCGGATCGAGGGCGGGTCGGGGCGGTGGCGAAGGGGGTCCGCAGGGTGCGCTCGCGCCTCGGTGGGCGGCTCGAGCCGCTGGCGCGGGTGCGGCTGGTGCTGCACGAGGGCAGGGGGGAGCTGTGCACCGTCACGGCGGTCGACACGGTGCACGCCCATCCCGCGCTGCGAGAGCAGCGCGCCCCGCTCGAGCGCGCGGCCGCGGCGTGCGACGCCGTGCTGCGCCTGTTCGACTCAGCCGAGCCCAACCGCGCGGCCTACAACCTGCTCTGCAATCAGCTCGCCCTGCTCGACGCGGATCCCGCGGCCGCCACCCGGGCACAGTCGCTCGCGTTCCGGCTGAAGCTGCTCCTGGCCGCCGGCTTCGCCCCGGAGCTCGGCTCGTGCACGGCCTGCGGCGAGGCCGACCACCTGGCGGGCTTCTCGCCGGCGGCCGGCGGAGTGGTGTGCTCGAGCTGCGAGGCCGGCTCCTTCCCCCTGGACGCGGACGGCCACGCCTTCCTGGTCGGCGCCCTGGCCCGCCCCCTCTCCGAAGCACCCGCAGCGCCCGACCGAGCGCTGGCCCAGGCGGACCGGGCGATCGCGGAGACGCTGGAGCATCATGCGCACGTGCGGCTGCGACGCGTCGCTTAGATCGGTTGTCGGTCGTCGGTCGTCGGTCCTCGGGAATTCAGGTCTGACCTGTCCCCTGACGACCGACGACCGACAACCCGTCCTTGTGACCCCGCCCAAATCGCCGCGCCAAATTTCTGACGGGTTCCCCCTGTCCCATCGCTCCCCGGTGCGTCATCCTCCTTCCGGGAGGCATGGATGCGATTCAGGGGTAGATTCGCGGCCGCCGCGTTCGCGGCGGTCTGGCTCGTTTGGGCTGCGCCGGCCGGCGCAGCCGGCGGCGTGCCGTGCAAGGACGGCAAGGGTGGTGCCAAGGCCAAGGAGCGCTGCTACCTCGTGGGCGCCGCCGCCCGCTCCATCAATCCCGACGCCGACGGGACCTTCGCCGGCAAGCCGGTGTACCTGGGCGGCTACGGGATCGCCTCGCCGCCGGTGTCGGAAGGCCGCGCCGCCACCGGGATCCTCGGTGACGGCACGCACGTGCGGGCCTTCGCGGCCTCGGACGGCGAGGAGGGATTCGCGATCGCCGACATCGAGACCCAGGGATGGTTCGCCGCGACCAAGGACGGCCCGTACGGGCTGGTCGACATGCGCAAGGCGGTCGAGAGGGCGACCGGCGGGAAGCTGAAGGCCTCGCAGGTGGTCATCCAGTCCGACCACAGCCACAGCGGGGCGGACACGATCGGGGTCTGGGGAGGCGTGCCGGTCGAGTACCGCAAGATGATCGCCGACCGGACGGTCGCGGCGATCGTGGAGGCATGGACCCAGCGCCGGGCGGGGCAGCTCGTCTACGGCACTGCCGACGGGCGCGACCTCCTCGCGAACCAGTTCGACTACGACGAGGCGAACAAGGCCGTGGACTCCGACGTGCGGGTGCTGCAGGCGCGCGACTCCAAGGGCCGGGCATTCGCGACGCTGCTCAACTTCTCCGCCCACACGACGGTGCTCGGGTCGGGCAACACGAAGATCTCGGGGGACTGGGTCCAGGAGGCGAACCCGATGCTCGAGGACCGGTTCGGCGGGGAGGCGGTGACGATGGTGGGGACGCTCGGCCGCACCCAGCCGGCCGACCGCGGCTGCGCCGATGCGACCCAGCCCGAGGGCCCCGCCCGCGACCTCTGTTCGATCCGCGACTACGCCAGGCGCGTGGTGGACCGCGCCGCGCAGGCGGTCGCCGCCGCCAAGCCCCTCACCGGGCCGCCCGTGGTGCGCTCGCAGTCCTACCTGGTGCAGGACGTGGCGACCAACGCGCCTCCTGCTGGGCCTGCTCGTGGGGGGCGAGCCCGCCGGGGCGCCGCTCAACCGCGCGCTCACGCCCCCCTGGCTGACCGGCAACGTGATCGGGACGGTCACGGCGAGCGCCCGCATCGGGGACGTGCTGCTCTCCTCGATGCCCGGCGAGGCCTACCCGCAGATACCGCTGAAGGTCCGCGAGCTCGTGCCCGCGCGGGGCTACATGACGGCTGGTCTCGCCAACGATCAGCTCGGCTATCTGATCGCCCCGTTCGAGTCCTACCCGGAGCCGGTGCGGCGCTCGTTCTTCAACGAGGGCGGGGACGAGGTGTCGCCGATCGACAACGACAACTACTTCTTCAACGTCTCCCACACGATGGGCGAGCGGGTCACGTGCTCGCTGTTGCGCGGCGCCGGCGAGGTGTTCGACCGGGGGTCCGCGTTCCATGACGCCTACGACCGCTGCCCCGCGTTCGTCAACGACACGCTGGCGGCCCCGGGCGCCGACACGAAGTAGCCGCATGCGGCGGCCCGCGATCTGCGGACTGCTCGCCGCCTCGGCCCTCGCGGCGTGGGCGGCACCGGCCGGCGCGGCACAGACCTGCTCGGGGTCGGTCTGCGCGGAGGTGAGCGCCACCGCCGTGGAGGTGCGCAACCCGCTCGCGCTCAGACGCTTCGACCGGCTCTCGTTCCGGACCCTCCGGCTCGTCGACCGCCGCGGCGCCGGCCGCTCGTGGAGCCCGTCCCGGCGGGACTTCTCCGTGACGCTCGCGGGCGGCGCCGAGCTCGGCAGCGAGGCGCTGATGGTCCGCGACGTGGAGACGCGCCGCGTCGCCCGCGGGGGCCTGCGGGTGGTCATGACGCTGGTGCCGCGCGCAGGGGCCGTCGTTCCGCCCGGCGTCGAGGTCGAGCGCTCGGTGGAGGCCTACCCGGGGGTGGCGGGCTTCCGGACCGAGACCTTGGTTCGAAGTTCCGTCCCGCTGGTGGTTTCCCGTGTCACACTGGAGGAGGCAGGGGCGGGGACCGCTTCGCCGACGATCCATGCGCTGCGCGCCGGGGCCGACTGGCGCGAGCCGGACTGGGAGGGCCCCCAGCTCCAGGTGGGCGACCCGCACGCCGGCACCTGGCGAGACACCCACTCCGCGCCGTCCGGACAGGCGCTGGAGGGCCCCGCGCAGTGGCTGTCGCTCGCAGCCGGCGAGGAGCGCTCGCTCTTCATGGTCATGGAGCGCAACGACCAGCCGTCCTCGCGCGCCGCGTACGACGGATCGGTGGGGCGCCTCGAGCTCGACTACTCGCGCGACATCATCGGCCTCGGTCCGCTCGAGGAGGAGGGCCATGTGGAGAACCCGGCCGACGCACAGGCCGGGCGCACCCGCACCGTCGCGCCGGGCTCGCCCCTGCGCTTGGAGTCGGCCTTCACCGGCCTCGGGCGGGGCGACGGCGACGAGGCCTGGCAGTTCCACCGCTACCTAACCGGCCACCGGGTCGTGCCCTACGACCACGACATCACGTTCAACTCGAACGGGACCGACTCGAACCGCATCTCCACGGGCGCGAAGGACGACATGGACATCGCGACCGTGCGGGAGGTCGCGCCGCTTGCGCGGCGGCTCGGCGTCGACACGTTCATCCTGGACGACGGCTGGCAGGCGATCTCGGGCGACTGGCAGCCGGACTCCCCCGACCACCCGGAGCCGCGCTACGACGGCACGCCGGGGTCGAAGTTCGCGCCCCGCTTCCCCGACTCCCGCTTCGAGGCGGTGCGGGAGGCGATCGCGCCGATGAAGCTGGGGCTGTGGATGAGCCCGCTGAACTTCAACCCGGAGTCGAGGGCCTACGCCGAGCACCCGGAGTGGGCGTGCGCGCCACTCGGTCACGGGACCGCGACCCAGGACCGCCTCCAGCCCGGCGAGGGGTCGAGCGAGGCCGGCACCGGGGTCTGGGGGCGCGACGCGATCCCCCACGTGGAGTCGCGGATCCGCGACGCGATCGAGAGCTGGGGGGTCACCTACTTCAAGTTCGACTTCCTCGTGTGGCTCGACTGCCCCGGCCAGGGTGATCTCTACGAGCACCGCGAGGCGTTCATCGCGATGCTCGACCGCCTGCGCGCCGACCATCCGGGGGTCACGTTCCAGATCGACGAGACCAACGACTACCGGCTGTTCCCGTTCGAGTCGGTCGCCCGCGGGCCGTCCTGGTTCCAGAACGGCTCGCCGCCGCCCGAGCGCCTGCTCCACAACCTCTGGAACCTGAGCCCCTACGTGCCGGCGTTCTCGCTCGGGCAGCACGCCCTCGGCGGCGGCGCCTACAAGGACCATCCCGTGGCGACCCTGATGGCGGCCTCGCTGCTCTCGCACGCCACCTTCTTCACCGACCTGCGCGAGCTGCCCACCGACGTTGTCGACGCGGCCGGCCCGTGGAGCGCGTTCCACCGCCGTCACCGCGGCCTGCTCGGCGGGGTCGTCTACCCGCTGCTCGCGGATCCGCTGGAGAAGGGCTGGACGGCGCTCCAGTCGTGGGATCCAGAGCGGGGGAGCGGGGCGCTGCTCGCGTTCCGCCAGGACGCCGCCGAGGCCACCCGGACCGTGGCGCTGCGCAACGTGCCGCCCGGCCGTACGTTCAGGCTGCTCCGTGCGCCCGACGGGGCGCCGGCCGGGACCGTCACCTCAGCGGAGCTGACCAGCGGGATCGAGGTCGAGATACCCGAGCGGCGAGGAGCGGAAGTGCTCTTGATCGTGCCCGAGGAGGGCCCGGGGTGAGGCGCGTGCTCGCCTTCGCGGTGGCGCTCGCGGCCTCGGTCGCTGCTCCAGCGGCCGCGGCCGACCCCCCGCTCAGGTGGGTGGCCGGCGACCTCCACGTGCACACCACCTTCTCGCACGACTCCTACGGCGGGCCGTCGGACGACAACACGGGGCCCGAGGAGGCGTTCACGCTCGGGCACTCCGTGTCGAGCCAGTTCGCCGTGGCGCGCAGCAGGGGGCTCGACTTCCTGGCGATCACCGACCACAACGACGTGCGCTCGCAGGCAGATCCGGGCTTCGGCCCGTCGCCTCTGGCCCTGCCCGCCTACGAGAACTCGCTCAGCGGACACGCGCAGATGCTGGGCGCCACCCGCGTGTACGACAACGGGGACGGCTCGGTGGCGGCCGTCGCGGCCCTCGCGGCGGAGCTGCGGGCCGATGGCGGCGTGTTCCAGGTGAACCACCCCGCCGAGGGCGCCACCGACGACGGGCTCGACTGGGAGTACGCCTACGAGGTCGCGCCCGACACCGTCGAGGCGTGGAACATCTCGCCGCTCTACCAGCCGCCGCTCCCGTCGGGCTCGAACAACGACGCCGCGATCGCCTACTGGGAGGGTTGGCTCGACCGGGGGCACAGGGTCGGCGCAACGGGCGGCAGCGACAACCACTACCTGGCCACCACTCCGGCACAGGGCACGGGCCAGCCGACGACCTGGGTAGCGGTGCGGGAACTCAGCGTCAGCGGCGTCCTCGAGGGCCTACGGAACGGGCGCACGGCCATTTCCCACCAGCCGCCGGCCTACGGCGGGCCGCGCATGTACCTCGAGGCCGATGCGGACGGCGACGGCGCCTACGAGTCGATCGTGGGGGACACGGTTCCCCCGGGCGCCCCACTGCGAGTGCGGGTGGATGGCGCACCCGGCGCACAGCTCAGCGTGATCGCGGGCGGCTCCGGCGCCGCCGCACCGGTGCCGGTGACCGGCCCCACCTTCGAGCATCGCTTCACCGCGCCGGCTAACGGGAAGTGGGTGCGGGCAGAGGTGTTCGGCGAGGACGCGTCCGAGGCGCGCCGCCAGGCCTGCGACGGCGTGCTCGGCGCCGAGACCACGTACTGCCGCAACCGCATCGCGCGGCTAGCGATGACGTCCGCGCTGTTCCTGACGACTGACGACTGAGGACTGAGGACTGTCTAGCCGTTCCAGAGCCGGATCACGGGCGTCTCACGCTCCCAGCCGAGCACGTTGAGCGTTCCCGTGCCGAGCGCGAGACGCGCTCCCTCCTCGGGCTCCAGCTCGATCCAGCGGGCCGCGAGCACGCGGAGCACGTGGCCGTGGGCGAATACGGCGACGTCCCCTTCGGCGCTGCGCAGCTCCTCGACCACAGGGTCCAGGCGGGCGCCGACCTCGGCGGCGGTCTCCCCGCCCTTCGAGCCGTGGGTCCACACCGTCCAACCGGGGACGGTCTTGCGGATCTCCGCCGTCGTGATCCCCTCGTACTCGCCGTAGTCGAACTCGATCAGCTCCTGCCGCCGTTCGGCCCCGTTGGCCAAGCCGGCCAGCTCGCACGTGTCGATCGCCCGCGACAGCGGGCTTGTCAGCACGCGGCTGAACTCGCGCTCGGCCAGGCGGCCGGCGAGCGCCTTCGCCTGAATCCGGCCGTTCTCCGTGAGGGGCACGTCGGTCAGGCCGGTGTGCTTGAGCGTGCGGCTCCACTCCGTTTCGCCATGGCGCGCGAGCACGATTTCCGAGCGGTCCATCCCGGGGAGTATCCCCGCCGGGCTTAGACTGCGCCACCGTGGCGGTCGCCTCGCAGACCAATGGGTCGTTCCCTCGGACGAGCACGTCCCTGGACGGCTGCGTACCGTCGCGGTGCGGCTTCCTCGGTCGCGGGCATGGCGCTGCCATGCGCCGCTCCCTGCGTCCTTGCCCCGCTTGGTGCTCGCTCGCCCAGTGACGCCCTCGCCCTCGGTCACGACCCAGCTCGTCTACGACTTCGCGGAGGGGTCGCGCGACATGCGTGACCTGCTGGGCGGCAAGGGCGCGAACCTCGCCGAGATGACCCGCATCCTGGGCACGGAGCGGGTGCCGGCGGGCTTCACGATCACCACCGAGGCGTGCGTGGCCTACATGGAGGCGGACCGAACGGAGCCCGAGAGGCTCTCCGAGGCGGTCGACGAGGCGCTGGCGCGGATGGAGGAGCAGGCCGGCAAGAAGCTCGGCGACAGGGAGGACCCGCTGCTGGTGTCGGTGCGCTCGGGCGCGCGGGAGTCGATGCCGGGGATGCTCGACACGGTGCTCAACCTCGGGCTGAGCGACGAGGCGGTCGAGGGCTTGGCCAGGAAGACCGACAACGAGCGTTTCGCCTGGGACTCCTACCGGCGCTTCGTGCAGATGTTCGGGAACGTCTGCCGGGGGGTGTCCGGCGAGAAGATCGAGGACGCGATCAAGGAGCGCAAGAGCGCGGCGGGAGTGGAGGAGGACACCGACCTCTCGGTGGACGACCTGAAGGCCCTGGTGGACGACTTCAAGGCGCTCTACCGCGACCAGACCGGCGAGGACTTCCCGCAGGACCCGCGCGACCAGCTGGCGCAGGCGATCCGGGCGGTGTTCGACTCGTGGGTGGGCGAGCGCGCCGTGCACTACCGGCGGATCAACCGCATCCCGGACGAGTGGGGCACCGCCGTGAACGTGCAGCAGATGGTGTTCGGCAACAAGGGGGAGGGCTCGTGCTCGGGCGTGGCCTTCTCGCGCGACGAGATCACCGGGGCACCCGACCCGTCGGGCGACTTCCTGCCGAACGCGCAGGGCGAGGATGTGGTCTCGGGCGTGCGCACCCCGCGCGACATCTCCGAGCTCAAGGAGTCGATGCCGGAGGCGCACGCCGAGCTGATGGAGATCCTGCGCACCCTCGAGCGGCACTACGAGGACATGCAGGACACCGAGTTCACCGTCGAGGAGGGCACTCTCTACATGCTCCAGACGCGCAGCGCCAAGCGGCCGGCCCAGGCGGCCGTGCGCTTCGCGGTCGACGCCGTGGAGGAGGGCCTGCTGGACAAGGCGCGTGCCCTGCAGACGATCGACGCCGACCGCCTCGACGCCCTGCTGCACGACTCGTTCGCGCGCGACGCCGAGTTCGAGACGCTCACCAAGGGCGTGGCCGCCTCACCCGGCGCCGCGAAGGGCGCGATCGTCTTCACCGCGGAGGACGCGGTCGCCGCCGCCGAGGACGGGCGCGAGGTGATCCTCGTGCGTCCCTTCACGGAGGCGCACGACGTCGCCGGCTTCCACGTCGCCGAGGGCATCCTCACGAGCAGGGGCGGCAAGGCCAGCCACGCCGCGCTCGTGGCACGCGGAATGGGCAAGCCGTGCGTGGCGGGGGCGGGCGAGCTCGACATCGACCCGCACGCCAAGACCGTACGCGTCGGCGACACCGAGCTGGGGGAGGGCGACGTGATCGCCATCGACGGCAGCACCGGCGTCGTCACCGCCGACGACGTGCCGCTCGAGCAGCCGGAGATGACCGACGCCTTCGAGACGGTGCTGGGCTGGGCGGACGAGCTGCGCACGCTCGGCGTGCGCGCCAACGCCGACACGCCCGAGGACGCGACCCGCGCGCGCGACTTCGGCGCCGAGGGGATAGGCCTGTGCCGCAGCGAGCACATCTTCCTGGGGACCGACAGCCAGGAGCGGATGCAGGCGATGATCATGGCCGAGACCGAGGAGGAGCGCGGCCGCGCACTCGACGACCTCCTGAAGCTCCAGAAGGAGCACTTCACGGGGCTGTTCGAGGCGATGCGGGGGCTGCCGGTGACGATCAGGCTGCTCGACCCGCCGCTCCACGAGTTCATCCCGAACGCCGAGGAGCTCGCCCAGGAGGTCGAGCGAGCGCGCAACCAGGAGAGCGACGAGCTCGAGGATCTCGAGCACACGCTCGACCGCGTTCACGAGCTGGCCGAGACGAACCCGATGCTCGGCACGCGCGGCGTGCGGCTCGGGGTGCTCCAGCCCGAGGTCTACAAGATGCAGATGCGTGCGATCGTGCAGGCGGCGTTGGCGGCGAAGGAGGAGAGCGGCGAGGCTCCCCACCTCGAGGTGATGGTGCCGCTCGTGACCTACGAGCAGGAGCTCGAGCTGATGCGCGAGCTCCTCGAACGCGTGGCCGGTGAGGAGGGGGGCGGCGACCTCGAGTTGTCGATCGGCACGATGATCGAGCTGCCGCGGGCCTGCTTCGTGGCCGACCGGATCGCCCTGCAGGCCGACTTCTTCTCGTTCGGCACGAACGACCTCACCCAGACCGCGCTCGGGTTCTCGCGCGACGACGTCGGCGGCATGCTCGCCCGGTACCTGGACCTGAAGATCGTCGAGCGCAGCCCATTCGAGACCATCGACACGCCCGGCGTCGGTTGGCTGGTGCGGCTGGCGGCGTGGGTCGGGCGCGAGGCCAAGCCCGAGCTCGGGCTCGGCATCTGCGGGGAACATGGCGGCGACCCCGAGTCGATCGGGTTCTTCCACATGGCAGGGCTCGACTACGTGAGCTGCTCCCCGTACCGCGTGCCGATCGCCCGCGTGGCGGCGGCGCAAGCGGCGCATTCGCCGGACGCCTCAGACTAGAATCGCGCCGCGATGCGGAGGCTCGCCTACTTCACGCTGCTGGCAGCGGCGCTCATCACGGCTACCTGGGCGCCGGGCGCTGCCGCGCACCTCGAGCGCCCCTCGTACTGGCCGGATCCCGCTCCCGACTTCTCCGTCATGCCGCCCGCGGGCGGCGCCGTGCCGAAGGCCCGCTCGCTCACCTCGGCTGCCAACGGAAAGACCCGCGGACGGGTGCGCGTGGTCTGCCAGGGCAGGCGCGGCAAGAGCTCGCTGCGGCAGGCGATCCGCTCGATTCGCAAGGCTCGCAGGGTCGGCTTCAAGATCCGCCCGAGCCAGCCGACGATCAAGTACACGCGCAAGCAGGTGGTGAGGATGACCCGCATCAACCGCAAGCTTGCGCGCAAATGTCACTACAGGACGATCCAGGCCGCGGTGAACCGCTCGCGGAACAACGACAGGGTCGTGATCATGCCGGGCACCTACCGCGAGCCGAAGTCACGCGCCAGGGCGTCGAACGACCCGCGCTGCAACCCGTCGATGCTCCAGAAGGACGCGAGCGGGTCACCCACGCCGAGCTACAGGTATCAGGTGAACTGCCCGAACGACCAGAACCTCGTGTACGTGCAGGGCCGGGCGCTGGCAGGTGCGCCGCCGGACTCGCCGCTGATGGACCGCCAGGGCATCCCCAAACAGGAGCTCGGCGAGTGCGTCCGCTGCAATCTCCAGATCGAAGGGTCGGGGCCGAAGCCCACCGACGTGATCCTCGACGCCGGCAAGGACTACAAGGGCACGGGCCCGTCGGCCAAGCCCGGTGGCTACACCAAGCACGTGGTGATGCGCGTGGACCGCGGCGACGGGTTCGTGGGGCGCAACTTCCTGATGCGCGGCGGGCTGGAGTTCGGCTTCTACACGGAGGAGACCGACGGCGTCCTGCTCGACAAGACGAAGTTCTACTGGAACGCCGACTACGGGCACCTGAGCTTCACGACCGACCACAACCTCGTCCAGAACTGCGACGGGTTCGGGGCCGGTGACGCCGCCCTGTACCCGGGCGCTGCGCCCGAGACCGGCTCGCAGGCCACGAGCTTCTACCCCGACGCGCCGCGTGCCAACACGGTCATCCGGAAGTGCGACATGCGCGGGTCCGGGCTCGGCTACTCGGGATCGATGGGCAACGGCGTGCGCATCACCGACAACCACATCTACGGGAACGCCACGGGCATCGCCACCGACACCCTGTCGGCCGCGGGCCACCCCGGCTTTCCCGCCGACAGCAGCGAGATCGACCACAACTACATCTACGCGAACAACTTCAACCTCTACCGCAAGGACACGCCGGTCAAGCCGCTGGTGACCGTCCCGGTGGGCACGGGGATCGTCTACGCCGGCATCAACGACGCCAAGGTGCACGACAACTGGTTCTTCGACAACTGGCGCGACGCCGTGATGCTCTTCTCGGTGCCCGACGCGCTCACGAGCGCCTGTAAGACGCCGCCGCGGTCGGTGTCGTTCGGCGCCGATCGCAGCTGCGGCGCCGAGGGCACGGTCTACCCGGGCGTGTCCTGCGCCGGCGCGCCCGCCAACGGCGTTTCGACCTCCTGCGGCAATCGCTTCTACAACAACAAGATGGGCCAGGTGCCTCCGGGCTTCACGTTCCCCAGGGAGGTCGACCAGTTCAGCGCACCCCACGGCTCAGCCGGCGCGAGGTCGCTACCCAACGGCAACGACTTCTGGTGGGACGAGTTCGCCACCAACCGCTGGAACTGCTGGTACGGCAACACGGGCCCCGACGGCAAGGCCACGAGCATCAAGGGGCCGGGCAACGCGGGGCGCCTGCCCGGGATCCCGCCGAACCCGCTGCCCGACTGCGCCGGAGGGACCGATCGCAGCGGGAGCGTGGGCAACGGCGACCTGGCCAAGGAGCAGTACCTCCTGGACTGCTCGGAGGGCCCCGACGCGGAGACGGGCCCGATGGACTGCGACTGGTGGAGCACCCCGCCGCGTCCGGGCAGCGCCGCCGCGCAGGCCCGAAGCCGCGAGTTTGCCGCCGCGGCGCGCACGTTCGCGGGCACTCCGCAGGCCGCGAAGCTACGCCGTCGCATCGCCGAGCTCACCTCGGGCACGGGCGGGTAGGGTCGTGCGGCTCCGGAGGTTCTCGCCCCTGCTCGTCACGGGCCTGCTGGTCGCTGGCTGCGGGGGAGACGACTCGAAGCCTGCGGCGGACAAGCCGGCCCAGTCGGTCGGCAAGCCCACCGCGGGGTCGGTGGTCCAGTTCGCCGACTGCGACGACTGGCGCAAGGGGTCCAAGGCAGAGCGCAAGGCCACGGTGCTCGAGCTGCGCGATCAGCTCACGGCGCAGACCTCCCGCTCGAACGAGTCGCCCCTCGATGACAAGCGCGCCTACGAGATCCTGAACAAGGCGTGCCGGCCTGACTACGCCGGCAGCCTGCGTCTCTACAAGCTCTATGTGCGCGCTCAGGGCTTCGCCCCACTGAGTCAGTAGCGCCTGAGAGAATGAGGCGGTGGCGGTTCAAAGCAGAGCGGAGGCGCTGACGGCTTTCGCGGCGCGCATCGCCTCCCAGGAGGAGGACGCTCTCTCGCCACTCGCCGCGCGGTCATACCCGGCGCGGCGCGACCGGCCCGAGGACGACTCCGCCCACCGCACGCCGTTCCAGCGCGACCGCGACCGGATCGTGCACACCAAGGCGTTCCGCCGCCTCAAGCACAAGACGCAGGTCTTCATATCCCCGGAGGGGGACCACTACCGCACTCGCCTGACCCACACGCTGGAGGCCTGCGGGATAGCCCGCAACGTCGCCCGGGCGCTGCGGCTCAACGAGGACCTCACCGAGGCGATCGGCCTCGGGCATGACCTGGGACACCCGCCGTTCGGCCACATCGGCGAGGCGGTGCTGGACGAGTGCGTCGAGCGGCGGTACGGCGTGCGCTTCCGCCACAACCAGCACTCGCTGCGGATGGTCGAGCGCCTGGAGCGCGACGGCGAGGGCCTCAACCTCACCGAGCAGGTGCGCGACGGCATTCTCAACCACACCGGGGACGGCACCCCGGCGACGCTCGAAGGGCGGATCGTGCGGGTGGTGGATCGCATCGCCTACATCAACCACGACATCGACGACGCGATCCGCGCCGGGGTGATCGAGTTCGGCGACCTGCCCGCGGAGGAGGTCGCGGCGCTGGGCGATACCGGCTCCGCTCGCATCGAGACGCTCGTGCGGGACCTGCTCGAGCGCTCCGAGGCCGCCGGGGACATCGTCCAGGGCGAGGACGTGGGCGGCGCGATGCTGCGCCTGCGCGAGTTCATGTTCGACCGCGTGTACCTCGGGCCCGACGCCCAGCGCGAGCGCGAGCGCATAGAGCGGATGCTGCGCGGGCTCTTCGACCACTACGCCGACCACCTCCCGGCTCCGCTCACCCCCGACGCGTCCGAGCACGAGCGCGTGGTGGACTACCTGGCGGGCATGACCGACCGCTACGCCATCCGGGTGTTCTCCGACCTCTCCGTGCCACAGGGGTTCTGAGCGTGGCGCGCTACACCCAGGAGTCGATCGAGAGCCTGCGGGAGGCGATCGACATGGTCGCCCTCGTGTCCAGGCACACGGATCTGCGGCGGGTCGGCACCCGGTGGACGGGCCTGTGCCCCTTCCACGAGGAGCGCACGCCCTCCTTCTCGGTCAACCCGGAGGACAAGCTCTTCCACTGCTTCGGCTGCCAGAAGGGCGGTGACGCGATCGGGTTCGTGATGGAGATCGAGGGGCTCGACTTCCCGGAGGCCGTGGAGACCCTCGCCGAGTCGAACGGCGTCGAGCTCAAGCGCGAGCGCGAGGATCCCGAGGAGGACGAGCGCCGCCGCCGGCGTGAGCGCCTGCTCTCGCTGCTCGACCGCACCGCGGGCTTCTACGCCAAGTTCCTGTGGGAGGCGCCGGAGGCCAAGCGCGCCCGCGACTACCTCGCCGGCCGCGGGCTCTCCGAGGAGGTGCTGCGCTCGTTCCGTGTCGGCTACGCCCCGAAGGCGTGGGATCGCGTTCTCACCGGCGCCCGCCAGGGGGGCTTCACCGAGGCGGAGCTGCTCGCCGCCGGCCTCGCGCGCCGGGCGCGCAACGGCAACCTTATGGACCGCTTCCGCGAGCGGATCACCTTCCCGCTGGCCGACTCGCGCGGCCGCGTCCTTGGGTTCGGAGCGCGGGCCATGCGCGACGAGCAGGGCGCCAAGTACATCAACACCTCGGAGTCCGAGCTCTACCACAAGGGCCGCCAGCTGTTCGGCATCGACCGCGCCCGCGGCGCGGTCGCCAAGGCGGGCCACGCGATCGTCGTGGAGGGCTACACGGACGTCCTGGCCCTGCACGGCGCCGGGCTGGAGGAGACCGTCGGGATCATGGGCACCGCGCTCACGCAGGAGCAGATGGGGGAGCTGGCTCGGGCGGTGGGAGCCGACGGCAAGGTCTACATGGCTCTCGACGCCGACCGCTCTGGCCAGGAGGCGATGCTTCGCGCCGCGAAGATCGCGGGGGAGCGGCAGGTGCAGCTGCGGGTCGTGCAGCTTCCAAAGGGGAGCGACCCGGCGGACCTCGTGGCGGCAGATGGCGGTCCCGCGATCGCCTCTCGCCTCGCCCGTTCGCTGTCTGTGCTTGAGTTCGAGGTAGGGAGCGTGCTTGACGATGCGGATCTCGACAGCCCCGAAGAGGTTGACCGCGCTCTCTTGGCAGTGCGCGGTCTGATCGCGAGCGCTCCCGAGCGGAGCGCCGTCCGTGACCATCTCGTGCGGCTTGCAGCCGACCGGCTGGACGTGCCCGCCGACTACGTGACCACGGCCGTCGCGGGTCGCCGGGATCCATCGCCGGCCAAGTCGGAGGCGCGCCCGTCCAACCCCGAGCTGAAGTACCTCGCCGGCTGTCTCGGCGCCGGGGCCGCCGGCCGCGAGGCGCTCGACCGGCTGACCCCCGAGCACCTCACCTCGGGTGCGCTGCGACGCGCCCGCGACCACCTTGTCCGCCACTTCGACGACCCGCTGGTGGGGCTCTCGCAGGACGATGCCGAGCTCGCAAGCGCGGTCGCGCAGATCGTCCAGCTCGCCGAGGAGGAGACGGATCCGGGCCGGGAGCGGCTTCGGATGGACTTCCTCAGGCTCGAGTGGAATCGCCTGGATCGGGAGATCCGCCACGCCCGGCACGAGGGCGACCCGCGCCAGCTCGAGCTCGCCGAGGCCCGGCAGAAGGTCAGGGACGAGATGAACACGGCGATGGGGCAGGCGTCGTGAGCGAAGAGCAGGCCAGCGGCGGCTTCGACAAGATCGACGAGGACGAGCACGACTACGACGAGTTCGACGAGGGCGGGGTCGTCACCGCGGGCATTGCCGTCGCGCCGCCGGAGGGCGGGACCGAGGACGCGGTCCGGCTCTACCTCCACAACATCGGACGGGTCGCGCTGCTGACCAAGGACGACGAGGTGCGACTCGCCAAGCGGGTCGAGCAGAACGACATGACCGCGAAGAACGCGTTGATCGAGGCCAACCTGCGCCTGGTCGTGTCCGTCGCCAAGCGCTACCAGGGGCGCGGCCTCACGCTGCTCGACCTGATCCAGGAGGGGAACATGGGCCTCATCCGCGCGGTCGAGAAGTTCGACTGGCGCCGCGGGTTCAAGTTCTCGACCTATGCGACGTGGTGGATCCGCCAGTCGATGACCCGCGCCCTCGCCGACCAGTCGCGCACGATCCGGATCCCCGTTCACATGGTCGAGCGGATGAACAAGGTCGCGAAGGCGCGCCGCGAGCTGTCCCAGGAGCTGGAGCGGGACCCGACGCCGGAGGAGATCGCCGCGCGGGTCGAGATGCCGCCCAACAAGGTCGAGGACCTCCTGAAGATGGGGCAGGAGCCCGTCTCGCTCGAGGCCCCGGTCGGAGCGGGCGACGATCCGGGCCAGCTCGGCGACTTCATCGAGGACGAGGCGGGGGACCGCCCCGACGCCCAGGTGACCAAGCTGATCCGCGAGGCGGACGTCCAGCGCGTGCTGGACACGCTGCCGGACCGCGAGCGGAAGGTGATCGAGCTGCGCTACGGCCTCGACCCGGACGGCCCGATGACCCTGGAGGACATCGGCACGCGGGTCGGGCTGACCCGCGAGCGCGTGCGCCAGATCGAGGTGAAGACGCTCCAGATGCTGAAGGCCACCGGCAAGGCGGCCAAGCTCGAGGGGATGGCGGAGGACCACTAGGTCCCGAGTCACACTTACACTTACTGTTACTCCCCGGGGTGGATTCGAACCACCACGCCTTGATTAACAGTCAAGTATGCTGCCGTTACATCACCGGGGATCGTCGGGAGAGGATAGCGGCGCCTCGCGCTCATCAGGCCGACGCAGCCAGGCCCTCGACCGCGTCGGAAGCCACCTCACCGCCGTCGTGCCGCTCGGACCACGCGCGCATCTCGGCCGCCCGCTCCGCATAGCCCGGGTCGGCCAGCAGCTTTCGCACCGCCAGCCTGATCCCGCGCGCGGTGACAAGCCGCCGGGGGAGGGATATGCCGCAGCCCGCCCAGGCGACCCGCGCCGCGTTCTCGGCCATGTCGCCCGCCGCGGGGCAGCCGATCACCGGTACGCCGCTGGCCAGCGCCCGAGCGACGGTCCCGTGGCCCGCGTGGCAGATCACCGCGGCGCAGCCCGGCATCGAGCGCGCGTAGGAGATCCAGTCCACCACGCGGGCGTTCGCGGGCACGCTCAGCGGGCTGCTCGGGCGGACGGCGGTTGATCGTGCCGAGCACGCGCACGGGCTCATCGGCCAGGCCCTCGAGGGCCGCCGCCAGCATCCGCTGCCCGGGATCCTGGGAGGTGCTCGGCGCCACGAGCACCAGCGGCTCGTCGCCCGGCGGCGGCTCCACGTGCTCGAACGGGCGCTCCCACAGCAGAGGCCCGGTCACGCGCACCGAGCGGTGCCGCTCGCGGCGGGGGTACTCGAGCTGGGGGAAGGTGGCCACGAGCGCCAGCTGCCGCGAGATCCCGCCGTGGGTGTGGGGGAGGTCATCGAGGCCGACCCGCCGGCGGGCGCCGTTGAGCTCCTTGCGCCCGCGCTCCTCCCCCCGCCTGAGAAGAGGCTGGAGCAGGCCCCAGCCCGCCGAGCCGAGCCGCGTGCGCGGCAGGCGGGCGCCGACGGAGTAGGGGGGAAGCCCGGCCTCGCCGGTCGGCAGCACGTGCGGGATCAACGTGGCCCAGGGCCGCTCCTCCATCTGGGCGGCGAGGCCGCCCGCCACGGTGAGGATGTCGGTCACGACCGCGTGCGGGTCGAGCTCGCGGATGAGCGGGACCGTCTCCTGTGCCGCGCGCACCCCCGCCTCGTACGGGGTCAGGTCACGGCGGTCGGGCCACACCGCGTACTCGGGCGCTGCAGCGAAGGCCATCCCCTCGCGCTCCACGTCCTCCTGCCACCGGTCCCAGGTCTGCAGGCACACCTCGTGCCCGCGGGCGGCGAGGGCCCGCCCGAGCGCGATCGCCGGAAACGCATGCCCGGGGTCGCCGAAAGCGGCCAGTAGGAAGCGGCGCGCCGGCCGCGGCGCCTCAGCGCTCAGGCCGCGATCTCCGCGATGTCGCGGATCATCGCCCTCCGACCCTCGACGTCGAACGCCATCGGCGCGCAGACGAGCGTGCCCACGCCGGCCTCGCGGTAGACCGCCAGCCGCTCGGCCACCCGTTCCTTCGGGCCGCACAGGGACACCCGGTCGATCAACTCCCCGGGCAGGGCGGCCGCGGCCTCCTCCTTCTTGCCGTCCAGGTAGAGGTCCTGCACCTCCTTGGCTGCGTCCTCGAACCCGTACCGCTGGACGAGCGCGTTGTAGAAGTTCTTCTCGCGCGACCCCATGCCGCCGACGTACAGCGCCAGGATCGGCCGCATCGAGTCGTGGGCGCGGTCCACGTCGTCGTCGATCGCCACGTTCACGGTCGGTGCGATGTCGAACGAGTCGTCGATCGCCTTGCCGTTGCCGGATCGCTGCGCGCCCTCCTCGAGCAGGCCGCGGAACTCCCCGACGTTCTCGGGGGAGAAGAAGGTCGGCAGCCAGCCGTCGGCGATCTCGCCGGTGAGCTGTGTGTTCTTCGGGCCGATCGCCGCGATGTAGATCGGGATTCGCTCCTGCACCGGGCCGATCGTGAGCTTCAGCGCCTTGCCGGGCCCGTCGGGGATCGGGAGGGTGTAGATCTCGCCGTCGAACTCGAGCTTCTCGCGCGCGAGCGCCTTGCGCACGATCGCGACGTACTCACGCGTGCGCTGGAGCTGCCTGGCGAACGGCTGGCCGTGCCAGCCCTCGGCCACCTGCGGGCCGGACGACCCGATCCCCAGCAGCATCCGGCCGTCCGAGATGTTGTCGATGGTCGCCGCGGTCATCGCCGTCATGGCGGGCGTGCGAGCGGGCATCTGGAAGATCGCCGAGCCCACCTTGATGCGCTCCGTGTTCGCGGCGAGCCATGCGAGCACGGTGGCCGTGTCCGACCCGTAGGCCTCGGCCGCCCAGACGGAGTGGAAGCCGGCTGCCTCGGCCTCGCGCACGATCTCGAGCTGCTGCTCGGCCGTGAGCCCCAGCCCCCAGTACCCCACGTTCAGACCCAACCGCATGCAACGCCCCTTTCAGCAAGCAGGATCGACCTTGCGGTCGCCGACGCCCCCGCGTACTCTCCGGGAGTCCGGCAGGGGCACGGGATCGTATGGGACCAGACCAGAAGGGCACGACGTGAGACGTCCACGAAGGCCGGCGAACCAGCTTCGGATCGCCATCGACTGCATGCCGCTCCAGACGAAGCGGGCCATGCTCGAGGCCATCGAGGTCAACCCGATCATCGTCGGCGCCTACACCGACCGCCAGGGCGGCGTCTGCCCGATGCTCGCCGCCCACCGAAACGGCGGGCGCACCAGCTTCGAGAGCTTCGCGCGCGCGTGGGACAAGTACACCCGCGCCGGCAAGGGCACCCGCCGCGCCACCGACCGCGAGCTCCACACCCTCACGACGATGCTCCAGGCGAGCATCGAACTGGACGAGACCCACGGCGGCGAAGTCCTGGGCGAAGCCATAGCCGACCACCACTCAACCCAAGCCGCCCGAGCCCGCAGGGAAGAGCACACCGTGCCGGACTGGCCACTCCCCAGCGAGGAATACGAGAAGGCGTTCAGAGAGCTCGACGAGGCGAACGAGCCCGAACCACTAGCAACTAGCAACTAGCAACGGGCGCGTCCTACATCGCGTCGCCGGGCCGGATGAACTGCAACTCCGGCACGAAGCAAGCGGGCGTGGTGCTCAGCAGATAACGAACCGCCCCGGCGATGTCCTCGGGCTGGATCATCTCCTCCTTCGGCACGCCATCGACCCAGTCGGTCATGTTGGTCGCCACGAAGCCGGGGCAGAGGGCGGTGCATTGGATCCCATCGTTGCCGTGCTCCCGGTGGGTCGCCTGGGTCAGGCCCACGACGCCGAACTTCGTCGCGGAGTAGGCGGCGAGCCACCCCTGTCCGAACTTGCCGGCGATCGAGGCCGTGTTCACGATCAGCGCCTTCTTGTGCTCGGCGCCGGCCTCCTTGAGCATCGGGAGCGCCTCGCGCGTGGTCAGGTAGACGGCGCGGAGGTTCACGTCGAGCTGCATGTCGAGCTTCTTGGTCTCCTGGTCGGCGATGGCGCCGCCGATGCCCACGCCCGCGTTGTTGGCCAGCACGTCGAGCCGGCCGAAGCGCTCCTTGTGCTTCGCCACCAGCGCCTTGATGTCGTCCTCCTGCGTCATGTTGGCGGGCACGGCCTCGATCTCGTCGAGACCGGCGTCGCGCAGCTCCTGCGCGGCCGCCTCGAGCTTGTCGGGCTTGCGCGCGGAGATGGTCACTCCGTAGCCGTCTTCCGCCAACGCCTTCGCGATCGCCAGCCCGATGCCGCTCGATCCGCCCGTTACGAGTGCTGCGCGTGATGCCAAGGGTCTCCCTCTGGTCGTGGTGCCGACCGCGCGAACCCTATCCCCTACTCTGCGGCGGGTGAGGGTTCGAATGACGCTGGTGGGGGCCGCGGTCGCGGCTGTGCTCGCGCTCGGCGCGGGGGCGATCGGCTGCGGCGGCGACGACGATGACGACTCCGCCGACGCTCCGCCGCCGCCCGCCCAGGCCGAGGACTTCCCGAAGGCGAGGGGGAGGACCCTCGCCCAGCTACAGAAGGACCTGGGAGGGGAGGGGCCGGTGCTCGCGCCGTCGGTCTCGCAGTTCCAGCCGGGAGAGAACCGCTTCGGGTTCGGCCTCTTCGATCGCAGCCGCGCCCAGATCGCCGATGCGCCGGTGGCGCTCTACGTGGCGCCCGCGAGCGGCGGGAGGGCGCGGGGCCCGATCGTGGCCCGGTACTCGTCGCTGGCGGTGGAGCCTCAGTACCAGAGCCGCTCGGTCTCATCGGACCCCGACTCGGCGAAGTCGATCTACCTCGCGAACCTCGAGTTCACGAAGCCGGGCAAGTACGAGGTGCTCGGCGTCGCCCGGCTCGACGGCCGGCTGGTGGCCGCCGGCAACGCCGGCGGCCCGTTGACGGTGTCCGCAAAGAGCCTGGTACCGGACGTGGGAGACCCCGCTCCGAAGGTGAACACCCCGACGAAGGCCCAGGCGGGGGGAGACATCGGGAAGATCGACACGCGCCAGCCGCCCTCCTCGATGCACGACGTGAACTTCGCCGACGTGCTCGGCAAGCGCCCCGCCGTGCTCCTATTCGCCACGCCCGCCCTGTGCCAGAGCCGCGTCTGCGGCCCGGTGGTGGACATCGCGGAGCAGGTGAAGGCGGACCGGGGCAAGGACGCGGCCTTCATCCACCAGGAGATCTACCGCGACAACGAGATCGACAAGGGCTTCCGCCCACAGGTCCTCACGTACAAGCTCCCCACCGAGCCGTGGGTGTTCACGGTCGACCGCAACGGGCGTGTGGCAGCCCGAATCGAAGGCGCGTTCAGCGCCGAGGAGCTCGAGAAGGCGGTTGACGCTGCGGTGAAGGGCTAGGCCGGAGCCGCCTCGGGAATCGCCCCGATCTGCTGCATCAGCACCAGGTTGTCCGCGGCGCCCCAGTGCTCGGCGACCTTGCCGTCGGCCACTCGGATGATGTCGATCACCTCGATGTCCATGCGGTTCCCGCTGGCGGGAACCCCATGAACTCGCCCTGGTGCGTGCCGGTCCAGCGAGCCCTGACGACGGCCCGATCGCCTTCCTCGAAGGCGTCCTCCACGGTGGTATTCAGGTCGGGGAAGCCGTCGTGGAACGTCTGAATGAACGCCTGGACGCCCTCGATGCCCTTGGGGAACTCGGGTGGCGCCTCGTGATCGACGATGTCTTCGGAGCAGAACTCCGCGACGCGGTCGAGATCGCCTTTGTTCAAGACCTCCTCGTAGAAGCGACGAATGACGTCCGTGTTCTGGCCAGGCATGGCTCTCCTCTTTTCGACAGCGAGTCGGGAGCGAGCCTACGCCCGCCGGCTCGGGCCGCGCAACCCGTGTGAAGCCGGACGGCGCGGTAGCTTCTCTCGGCGGGGCCGGTAGCTCAGTTGGTCAGAGCAGCGGACTCATAATCCGTCGGTCGCTGGTTCGAGTCCAGCCCGGCCCACTCAGCAGGCGGGCGGCGTGATGGGGCCGCTGCGTCGCCTACTCCGACAGCCCCGCGGCTTCGAGGGCCTCGGCGCGATCCATGAAGATTCGAACTCGCCTGATCTTGCCCTCGACGAGGTCGTAGACGTTCGCCGTCGGTGTTGCGTCCGTGACCTGCAAACCGCTTGTTCGCCCGCTCCCGGTGATCCGCAGGAAGGCGAGCACCCGGCCTGGGCGAATCGTCTCCGCTCGTTCGAACTCGATTCGGAAGTCGGGACCCACATCCTCGAGGTCCGTGAACCACCGTCGGATTCCCATGCGGCCCTCGTACACGCCGCCGATGGCGGCGAGTGGCGTGTGAAGCTCGATGTCCGCGGTGCAACACGCCAGATAGCCGTCGAGGTCCCGGGCATTGATGGCCGCGACGGCCCGCTCGATGATCTCCACGGTCTCCCGCGACATCGCCTAGTCCGACAGCCCCACGGCTTCGAGGGCTTCGGGGCGACTGTTGTATTCGTCCATCCGGGTAATCACTCCGTCGCGCACCGTGGCGATCGAAAACACCTGCGCCGTGATTTCGATGCCGCTGTCCTTGGCCTTCAGCGTGAAGTCGACTACCGCAAGCACGCGGTCGTCGGGAAGCGTAGTTACGGACTTCAGCGACAGGGTGTAGTGCTCGGCAGCCTCCGAGAGCCAGTCCCAGCCCTGAGCGATGCCGAGGTGACCTCGGAAGCTGACCCCCGCGAAGGCGGTATTCCACTCCACGTCCGGATCCAGGTAGCGGAACACCTCCCGGTCCTCCGGTCGAAGTTCCCCCTTCTCCATAGCTGCCACTCCCGGGCGTGGGTCGCTCCAGTAGGCGGCGATTGCTTTCTCGAGGGCCCCGACGTATCGGCGCACGATCTCAGCGTTCTCCTGCGACATCGCCTACTCCCGCAGCCCCGCGGCTGCGAGGGCCTTGGATCGCTCCCGGAAGTCGATCTTGCGGACGCACTGCCCGTCTCGGAAGGTGTGGACCTCGAACTGTCGGTCGTTCACCTCGATCCCGCTGGCCCGTCCGCGGCCGCGGTAGTGCACGGCCATGACGACGTGGTCGCCGGCGTCGATGAGCTCCTCGGCGACGCTCTCGAGCTCCTCCCATTCGCTGTCCCAGCGGGTCCACACGTCCCGGACCGCGGCCGGGCCGTGCGCCGGCAGCTCCTGACCGACCTCCCAGACGACATCGGGAGCCAGGTACGCCGCCGCTCCGGCGTAGTCGCCACGACAGTAGGCCTCGAAGCACTTGCGCACGCTCTCCACGTTCGCCTGAGACATCGCCCGCCCAGTCTCTCACCGAGGGCGCCGGCCGGCTGCCAACCGCTACGCCACGGTAGGCGGTCCGAACCAGGTGGTCAGCGCGTCAGCGAGCCCCGGCTGGGTTAGGTCTCCCACCCAGCCCACATGTCCGTCGGGCCGAACCAACACGGCGGTGGGAGCGGTGACCGTGCCAAGTACAGGAAGCTCCCACGGACCAACGTACTTGGCCTCGACCAACGGGACCCGAGCCGCCCACGGAGTGATGTCGAAGCCTCCCGGCTCACCGAGGTTGAGCAGCACCGGCCGGGCAGTGCGCAGCAGTGTGAAGACCCGCACTGGACCGTTGGCAGTGACCAGGTCGAGATCGGGCATCCGACGTCCGAGCAGGGGGTGTCCCTCGCCGAGGTCGTAATGAATGTCCAGACCGAACATCATCGCGGCGAAGCGTCTGCGCGACTCCTCCGTCATGAGGAGCTCGGCGATGGTGTCCCGCAGGGCCTCCGTGCGTTCGTCCGGGCGGCGGAGCGCCACGTGCGCCATCGTGGTGCGCAGCACGCGGGCAGCGACGGGGTGGCGCTCGGCGTGGTAGGTGTCGAGCAGGCTTTCCGGTGAGGTCCGGTTGACCACCTGGGCGAGCTTCCAGCCCAGATTCACCGCGTCCTGCACGCCGACCTGGAGGCCCTGCGCACCATCCGGGGAATGCACGTGTGCGGCGTCGCCGGCCAGCAGGACACGTCCGTCGCGATAGGTCGCGGCCTGGCGGCACATGTCGGTGAACCTGGAGATCATCGTGGGACTGTGGACCCCGTAGTCGGTCCCGTAGACGGCGATCAGCGCCTCGCTGAGATCGCGCAGAGTGGGTTCGCTCGCGGTTTCGACGTGCGCTTCGGTCAGCATGACCCCCACCGGCCCGCTATCCGCGTAGACGATCTCGCCCTCGCGGATCTCGTACTCCACCCTGCCGAGGGCATGCATTCCGACGGCGTCGTGCCGGATGCCCCATTCCTCCGGCGGCTCGGCCAGCTCGACCTCGGCGATCAGGCTGCTCGTCGTCGGATCCCACCCCGGGAACTCAATGCCGGCTGTCTTGCGGATCAGACTGCGTCCTCCGTCGCAGCCGACGAGATATTGCGCCCGCAGCGACTGGCCGGCGGATAGCTCGACGTCGACGCCGGTTTCGTCCTGCGCGAACCCCGTCACCTCACGCCCGCGATAGAAGGTCACGGGCAGCTCGCCGACCCAGCCGGCCAGTATGCGCTCGATGTGCTTCTGCCAGAGCCCGAGCGAGTAGGGATGCCGGGTGGGGAAGTCGCTGATGTCCAAAGCGACCCCGGCGAACTGCCCGATGTTGGCGACCTGTCCCTCAGAGAGGAACCGATCGGCGATTCCGCGCTGATCCATGATCTCGATGGTGCGCGAGTGCAGACCACCCGCGCGCGACCCGGGGAGGTCCTGGCTGGCGCGCCGTTCGACGATGGCGACGTCGACCCCCGCCAACGCCAACTCGCCCGCCAGCGTCAGCCCTGTCGGACCTCCTCCTGCGATCACCACGGCATGCTCCATTTCGGGACTCCCATCCGTCGGGTCTGGATTCGGCCGGCGATTATGGGGCACGATTTGGGCTCTCATGAGGCCGCTTCGTGCGGTATAAATTGGGTGTGGCGAGAGTGGTTGGGCGCTCTCGCCCGGCCAGCCTCCTCGAGCCGCCGCCGCTACCCGGTGACGCCCGGGCGCGTCCACTGGGGCACCGGTCGACCGCCGTTTCTGGGCCCCATCGGCGCACCGTGCTCGTCGGTGCGCAAGAAGGAGTGGGTCGGGAACTGCGGCCATCCCTCGGGCGAGTCCTCCCACTGCTCCTTCCGCCCGTAGACGGTCCTGTCGAGCAGCCCGAACAAGGGACTCATCACCTCGTCGCCCCTGCCGGTGGTCCAGTACGTCAGGTAGACCTTGTCCTCCCGCCGCAGGTAGCAGGCGATCCGGCCTTGGTGGCCCACGGTGGGGTCGTCGAGGTGGGCGTTGGAGTACCACGGCGCTGTGTAGCCCATGAAGTCGCGGAATGCCGCGATCTCCTCGTACGGCCCGTTGCTGAGGATGGCGAAGGTGATCCCGTAGGCGTTGATGCCGGCCGCGTCGGCGGCGTCCTGCATCGGCCAGGAGTTCCTGGTGCAGCCCTCGCACTGCCACTCCCATGGCTCCCCGTCGTAGAACATGTGGCTGTAGACGACCAGCTCGTCGCGCCCCTCGAAGACATCGCCGAACGGGACCGCGCCGTCGGGGCCGATGACGGTGGTGCCGGGCGGCACCTCTGTCATGGGCAGCCGGCGCCGGGCCGCGGCGATCGCGTCGCCCTCGCGGGTGTGTGCCTTCTCGCGCTTGCGCAGCTCGAGGAGCTGTCGCTCGAAGTCGTCGTGATCGGTGACGGTCGGGGCGGGCGTGGTCATGGTTCCTCTTTCAGGTTGTGTTTGATGCGAAGCCACGGGTGGTACGATACCCCCTAGGGGGTATGTACCAAGAGGAGGCAGCACATGTCGAGTACGAGCACAACGGTTCGAGAACGCCGCCGGTCACCCGCGTTGCGTTTCGTCGGCCATTACATCGAGATGGTCATCGTGATGATGGTGGGCATGCTCGTGGTGGGGGCCGCGCTGATCCTGCCGCTGGCTGCCCTGGGCGTGGGGCTGGGCGAGCTCGAGCGCGAGGCGCCCGCGGCCGCCCTCCTGGGAATGGGGTTCGCGATGACGGTCCCGATGGTCTGGTGGATGTCGCGTCGCGGCCACTCTCGGCCCGCCACCGTCGCTCTGCTGGGCATCGGCGTGGTCGGCGGTCTCGGCGCCGTCAAGGGCATCCAGCACGCCGCGATGTTCACGGCGATGTTCGCCGCGATGCTGCTTCGCCGCGGCGAGTACGTCGGAGAGGGTTGGTGACGTGGCGGAGGCCCCGGATCGCCAGGAGCTCTTGACCGCTCTGACCACCGAGCACTTCACGCTCCAGGGCGCCCGCTCGCAGACCGCGAGCGAGAGCGCCTCCCGCGCCTCGCTCTACATCCTCTCCGTCTCCAGCTCCCTGGTCGCGCTGGGGTTCATCGGCCAGGCATCGCAGACCGGCGCCGCCTTCGACGTGTTCGCCCTCACCGTCCTCCCGACGCTCTATGTCCTCGGCGTCTTCACCTTCGTGCGAGTGGTCGAGTGCGGCGCGGAGGACTTCCGCTACGGCGTCGCAATCAACCGGATCCGCAACTACTACAAGCAGATCGCCGGCGACCAGGCGAACCTCTTCCTGCTCTCCGGGCACGACGACGGACGAGGGGTGTTCGAGAACGCTGCGGTACCGCCCGAGGGGCGCAAGCAGTTCTTCACCTTCGCAACGGTCGTCGCCGTGATCAACAGCGTGGTCGGTGCCAGCGCGATCGCGATCGCGCTCGGTGCGATCGCCGATGCCTCGCTTGGCGTAGCCGCGGGCGTGGGCGGCGTCGCGGCGATCGTGTCCCTGGCTGCTCTGCTCCGTTACGCCGACCGGCTGCTCGAGGAGCGCGCGGGCCGCACCGAGTCGATCTTCCCTTCGCCCGATATACAGACAGGATGCGCGAGGCCGACAGCCACGACCTGATCCGAGTGCACGGCGCGCGTGTGAACAACCTCAAGGACGTCAGCATCGAGCTCCCGAAGCGCCGGCTGACGGTGTTCACCGGTGTCTCCGGCTCCGGCAAGAGCTCGCTGGTGTTCGGCACGATCGCCGCGGAGTCGCAGCGGCTGATCAACGAGACCTACAGCGCCTTCGTGCAGGGCTTCATGCCCACGCTGGCGCGGCCCGAGGTCGACGTGCTCGACGGCCTGACGACCGCGATCATCGTGGACCAGGAGCGGATGGGCGCCGACGCCCGCTCCACCGTCGGCACCGCCACCGACGCGAACGCGATGCTGCGCATCCTCTTCAGCCGGCTCGGGAAGCCACACATCGGCTCGCCCAGCGCGTTCTCCTTCAACGTCGCCTCGGTCAAAGCGAGCGGTGCGATCACCGTCGAGCGCGGGTCCAAGACCAGGACCGAGAAGGCGACCTACAACCGCACCGGCGGCATGTGTGCCCGCTGCGAGGGCCGGGGCTCGGTCACCGACTTCGACCTCTCGGCGCTGTACGACGACAGCAAGTCGCTCAGCGAGGGGGCCCTCACGATCCCCGGCTACAGCATGGACGGCTGGTACGGCCGCATCTTCAGCGGCAGCGGCTACTTCGACATGGACAAGCCGATCCGCAAGTTCAACAAGAGGGAGCTGCACGACCTGCTCCACCGCGAGCCGACCAAGATCAAGGTCGAGGGCATCAACCTGACCTACGAGGGCGTGATCACAAAGATCCAGAAGTCGATGCTGTCCAAGGACGTCGACTCGCTGCAGTCGCACGTCCGCGCCTTCGTCGAGCGGGCGGTCACCTTCACCACCTGCCCCGAGTGCGACGGTACCCGGCTCAGCAAGGAGGCTCGGTCGTCGAAGATCAAGAAGATCAACATCGCCGATGCCTGCGCGATGCAGATCAGCGACCTCGCGGAGTGGGTGCGAGGTCTCGACGAACCGTCCGTCGCGCCGCTGCTGGCGGCACTGCAGCACACCCTCGACTCGTTCGTGGAGATCGGGCTGGGCTACCTCTCGCTCGACCGGCCGTCGGGCACGTTGTCGGGCGGCGAGGCGCAGCGCACCAAGATGATCCGCCACCTCGGCTCCTCGCTCACCGATGTGACCTACGTCTTCGACGAGCCGACCATCGGCCTGCACCCGCATGACGTCGAGCGGATGAACGATCTCCTGCTGCGGCTACGGGACAAGGGCAACACGGTGCTCGTGGTGGAGCACGAACCGGAGACGATCGCGATCGCCGACCACGCCGTCGACCTCGGCCCCGGCGCCGGCACCGCCGGTGGCGAGGTGGTGTTCGAGGGGGCCGTCGAGGGGCTGCGGGCCAGCGGCACGATCACCGGGCGGCACCTGGACGATCGAGCCTCCCTGAAGCCGTCGTCGCGGACACCGTCGGGAGCGCTGGAGGTCCGCGGCGCCGGCACCCACAACCTGCAGGACGTCGATGTCGACATCCCGGTCGGCGTGCTGGTGGTGGTGACCGGTGTGGCCGGGTCGGGAAAGAGCTCGCTGATCCAGGGTTCGGTGTCGGGGCGGGACGGAGTGGTGTCGATCGACCAGACCGCGATCCGCGGCTCGCGACGGAGCAACCCGGCGACCTACACCAAGCTGCTCGAACCGATCCGCAAGGCGTTCGCGAAGGCCAACGGAGTGAAGCCGGCGCTGTTCAGCGCCAACTCCGAGGGCGCCTGCCCCAACTGCAACGGCGCCGGCGTCGTCTACACCGACCTGGCGATGATGGCCGGCGTCGCCACCACCTGCGAGGAGTGCGAGGGGAAGCGGTTCCAGGCCGAGGTCCTGGAGTACGAGTTCGGCGGGAAGGACATCAGCGAGGTGCTCGCGATGCCGGTCGACGAAGCCGAGGAGTTCTTCGGCGCCGGCGAGGCACGCACGCCGGCCGCGCACAAGATCCTCGACCGGCTCGCCGACGTCGGCCTCGGCTACCTCAAGCTCGGCCAGCCGCTCACCACGCTCTCCGGCGGCGAGCGGCAGCGGCTCAAGCTGGCCACCCGCATGGCCGAGAAGGGCGGCGCGCCGAGGAGCGCAGGCCGACCGTCGATCGGCCGAGCACCGCAGGTTTTCGTCCTCGACGAGCCGACCAGCGGCCTCCACCTCGCCGACGTCGAGCAGCTGCTCGGCCTGCTCGACCGGCTCGTCGACTCCGGCAAGTCGGTCATCGTCATCGAGCACCACCAGGCGGTCATGGCGCACGCCGACTGGATCATCGACCTCGGGCCCGGCGCCGGCCACGACGGCGGGCGGATCGTCTTCGAGGGCACACCCGCCGATCTCGTGGCCGCCCGGTCCACCCTCACGGGCGAGCACCTCGCGGTTCACGTCGGCAGCTAGAGCCAGCCGGATTCCGTAGCCACGAGCACCGCTCGAGCTCGATCGCCGACCCCGAGCTTCTTCGAGGCTGCGTGCAGCTGCGTTCGGACCGTGCTCGACGCCGAGCCGCGCTCGAAGGCGATCTCCTTGAAGCTCTGGCCGCGTGCAATGCCCTGGAGCGCAGCCCTTTCCCCCTTCGTCAGGGGCGAGGCCACACGGGGGCGCATGCCACCTGCGCCGGCAAGGCCGGACATCAGGTCGTGGAGTCGAGCCTTGCTGATGCCGACCCGCACGGCAGCCGCGAAGATCTTGTCAGGATCGGCTCGAGCTTCGTCGCCGTAATGGACCAGCAGGTCCGCGAGCTGCACGATCGCCCCGGGGCCGTCGGGTTCAGGGTCGTGATGGGCCGACACGGTGGCGGCCAGACGGTTCGGCAGGCCCCAGCGACGGATAAG
Source organism: uncultured Thermoleophilaceae bacterium (assembly GCA_963722705.1). Classification (GTDB taxonomy): domain Bacteria; phylum Actinomycetota; class Thermoleophilia; order Solirubrobacterales; family Thermoleophilaceae; genus JAAYBF01. The sequence continues at coordinate 40,781 of CAVRNY010000005.1, forward strand.
CACGCCGCCGACCATCGCGTGGTCGACGCCGTAGGTCACACGCTCCCTGTGTACGCGCTCGTCGGGCGTGCCCGTTTTCGCTCGTTGAAGCTCGGCGTAGCCGGAGAACGCCACGCCGAGTACGAGCTTCCCTACATCGTGGAGGACTGCCGCGACGCTGAGCTCGGCCCGCGCGTCGGCACCGGCGTCGCCGGCCAGCTCGTCGGCGACGTGCTGGGTCGCGACCGAGTGCCGCCGCAGCGCATCCGGCACAACCTCCCAGCCGGGGACCTGCTCAAGGACGTCCACCACAGCGAGCCGCTTGACGAGAACACCGAGTTGGTCGAAGGTCAGGAGCTCTAGTGCGGTGGGAATGCTGAAGACCCGACCACGGCGCGGGCTCTTCACCGCGTTGGCGAGTCGCAGGATCGTGGCGACGAGCGCGATGTCCGACTCGATGATGTCCACCAAGAGGGGGCTGGAGGGGTGAGTGCTCGACAGCTCCCGGACGAGCCGGTCCCGAGCCTCCGCCAGCGCGGGCATGTGCTCCAGCTCCGCAATTGCCGCCGGCAGACGCTGGGATCCCTGGCGGGAGCGACGGGTGCGTCTGGCCTGTTGCACCGCTTCCACGGTCGACATATTGAGAATGTTGGCGCTCCGGGTGGCCGCCTGCATCGGCCCACCGACCGGTATTGCGGGACTAGGTTGGACCCAGCCGATCGATTGAGACCCACTCCCCCCGGCACCCTTCCCCAGCGAATACGCCATCTGCCCGCTTGTCCCAGCGCCCAAGATCGCTCATGCTGGACACTGAGCCGAAGCTCGCAGGCTCGTAAAACCATGGCCCCCCGTTCGAGCGATGGCGGTAGCTCGCCCAACGAAAGTGCCCGCCACCGGGGCCCATTACCCGCGCTCACGGACGCGGCACTCGATGCTGTCATCACGATCGAGTCCACCGGCCGCATCGTCCAGTTCAACTCTGCGGCCGAGGCGATGTTCGGGATCAGCCGGAAGGAGGCGGTGGGCGGGGACGTTGCCGACCTGATCGTTCCGCCGGACCTCCGGGCGGCGCAAAGAAATGGCGTCGCTCGGCTCGCAGCAGGCGGGGCGGCGCGAGTCCTGGACCACAGAATGCAGCAGCGCGCACTTCGCGTGGGCGGCGATCAGTTCCCGATCGAGATCACCGTGACGAAGACCAGCGAGTCCCCTTTGCTGTTCACGGCATTCATTCGTGATCTGACGAATCTCAGGCAAGCCCAGCATGAGGCGGGGCAGAGGGCCCGGCTGTTGGCCGAAGCGGAGGAGTTCGTCCACATGGGCACGTGGACGCACGACCTTGGCACGGACCAAAGCCATTGGTCCGATGAGCTCTATCGGATCTATGGCCTGGAGCCAGGGGATGTCGAGCCGAGTATTGACCTGGTGATCGAGCTCGCCCATCCCGACGACCGGGAATACGTCTCGCGCGTGCTGTCGCCGATCGTCCTCGCGCCCGAGCGGACCGTCGGGCGAGATATCACGCTCGAGTACCGCGTGGTACGCCGAGACGGATCGGTCCGCGAGATTCGAGTGCGCGGGCGGATGGAGCCCGACGAGCGCGGGGAGCCCGCGCGGTGGATCGGCTCGGCGCTCGATCTCACCGAGCTGCGCCTGCCGGCGCGAGAGCTCGAGGCTCACGACGCCGTCGGCAGCGCGTTACGGGACTGGGTGGCGCTTGAGGAAGGCGTCGCGGGCCTCCTGCGGCGCCTGGGCACGGCGCTCGACTTCTCCCTCGGCTCCCTGTGGACCTTCGACCCGGCGCGGGACGGGCTTGGCTGCCGCACCTTCTGGGCTGCCCCCGGGGTCGAGGCCGCCGAGTTCGAGGCCGCCGTCCGCGCCGTCACGCTGCGGTCGGGACAGGGCGTGGCGGGTCGCGCCTGGCAGAGCGGCAGGCCGGTGTTCAGCGAGGACGTGACCACCGATCCTCACTTCCCTCCCCGCGAGTTGGCGACAAGCCTCGGCGTGCAGTCGGGCCTGGCGTTCGCAGCCGTGGACGACGACCGGCCGCTGGCCGTCCCAGGCCTTTACAGCCTCGACCGCCGCCAGCCGAGCGACCTGCTCATGCGCACGCTGGGCAGGATCGGCCGTGAGCTGGGTCCCTTCTTCAGGCAGTACCGATCCGAGTTCGGCCCTCCCGCGCTCACCGACCGAGAGCTGGAGGTGCTCCGGCTCGCAGCCGGAGGAAACACCGGACCGGAGATTGCCAGGCGGCTGTTCGTCAGCCCTTCGACCGTGAAGTCGCACTTCGAGAACATCTACGAGAAGCTCGGCGTGAGCGATCGTGCTGCCGCAGTCGCTCGAGCGCTGCGACTCGGCCTCATCTCCTGAGCCGGCAGCCTTTCGGCCACAAGCCAGCGCGTTTGGGGTGAGGGTCCCTCCTCCGGATGGGGGGCTTCTGGGATTCCCGCCCGACGGCGGATGGAGAGGCCGGACACAAACCTCGATATTCCAGGGGAATGAGCCCTCCACCCTCCGTCCGAGGGGTTATGTCGCCGGCATCCGCGCCTCTGCACCTGGCTCCTCCGCGGGCAGACGCGCCAGAGGATGAGCACCTCAGCCAGCGCACGCGCTCGGAGCGCGAGATCAACCTCCAGGCCGACCTGCTCGATGCGGTGCCTGCCGCTGTGGTCGCCACCGATCTCGACGGAGCCGTTACCCACTGGAACCTGGCCGCCGAGGACATGTACGGCTGGAGCCGTGAGGAAGCCGTCGGGGGCACCCTGAGCGATCTGACGGTCGGGCCCGAAGACGGCGCCGAGGCCAAGGAGATCATGGACGCCGTGCGCGAAGCGGGCCAGTGGGAGGGCGAGTTCGAGGTTCGTCGCAACGACCGCTCGCGGTTCCCGGTCCATGTCCGCAATGCCCTCATCACCGATGGTGAAGGCCGGCCGTTGGGTGTGGTCGGGGTATCGGTTGACATCAGCGCCCGCGTCGAGAGCGAACGCCAGCTGAGGTCGGCGCGCGACTATCTCCGCGCCGTCAACGACAGCATGGGCGAGGGCCTCTTCACACTTGATACCGAGGGTCGGCTGATCTATCTCAATCACGCCGGCGAACGGCTGCTCGGTTGGCGCCAAGAGGAGCTCGCCGGGGAGATGATGAACGACCGCACGCACTATCTCCCAGCCGAGGGAAAGCGCTTTCCGATCGAGCACCGTCGCCTGAACGAGGTGCAACGGGACGGACAGGTCGTGCGCCTGGAGGACGAGGTCTTCATCCGCAAGGACGGGAGCGAGCTTCCGGTAGAGATCACCATGGCGCCCTTCGCCACCGAGGACGGCGTCCGTGGATCCGTCGTCGTCTTCAAGGACACCACCAAGCGCAGGGCCGACGAGCTGCAGCTGAGAACGCAGATGGAGGCCCTGTCATGGGTGGGCCCGATACGAGACGCCCTTGCCGAGGATCGCTTCGCCCTCTTCGCCCAGCCGATCATCGACACGGCGACCGGGCAGACCCTTCAGCACGAGCTCCTGCTCCGCATGATCGACAGCGATGGCGGCGTCATCGCTCCGGAAGAGTTCCTGCCTGCCGCCGAGCAGTACGGGCTGATTGCCGACATCGACCGCTGGACCCTCGGCCAAGCCTTCGAGCTCGCCGGATGCGGGCACCCCGTCGGGCTCAACCTGTCAGCTCATTCGGTTGCAACCCCCGGACTGATCGATGACTTCCGCGCAGCTTGTCAGCGGACATCCGCCGACCCGTCGCTTGTGGTCGTGGAACTGACCGAGACCGCACTCGTTGACGACGAGAAGGCTGCCGCCCTGTTCATCGAACGTGTCACGGCGCTGGGCTGCGGCTTCGCGCTCGACGACTTCGGTACCGGCTATGGAGGGTTCAGCTATCTCAAGCGGTTGCCGGTGGACTACCTGAAGATCGACATGGAGTTCGTCCGGGACCTGGCGGCCAACGAGGCCAGCAAGCACGTCGTCAAGGCCGTCGTAAGCCTGGCCCACGGGTTCGGCCAGAAGACCATCGCCGAGGGAGTCGAGGATGACGAGACGCTGCGCATGCTGAGCACCGAGTTGGGCGTCGACTACGCCCAGGGATATGTCATCGCCCGGCCGAAGCCTCTCGCCGACGTGTTCGGCTGATCGGTGTGATGAAACTCGCCAGAGGCATGGGAGCTGAGGCCGAGCAGGAACGCCGGCGCTTGGCCGAGGCCCTTCACGATGGCTCGATACAGGCGGTCATAGCGCTTGGAATGCGGCTTGAGATGCTCGCTGGGGAGGTCTCGGACCGCAAGCTCGCGAGCGAGCTGGAGGGGCTGAGGCGGACTGCCTCGCTCGCCGCCGAGAGCCTGCGCGGCCTTCTGCTCGAGCTCCAGCCGGTCGAACCCGACCGGGAAGACTTGGCAGTCGCGCTCGAGACCTACCTGGAGCAGGCCCGGGACGAGGATGGGCTGGCGTTCGAGATCGACGATCGGACGAGCCGTCAGCCGAACGTCGCCACCCGCGCGCTCCTTTATCGAATGGCCCAGGAAGCGCTAGTGAACGTGCGCAAGCACGCGGCGGCGTCGCGGGTGCGGGTGTTGCTCGACGAGTACGACGCCGGGTTCCTCGTCGCCATCCAGGACGACGGCGGCGGCTTCTCGCCCACGGAGGCGATGCGTGTGCAGCCCGGGCACCTGGGGCTCCCGTCGATCCGGGAGCGCGCGGAGACCGCCGGTGGCTCCCTCGAGATCGAGAGTCTCGGCGGTGCCGGGTCGAGCGTCGAGGTTCGTCTGCCGGAGCTCGACGTGGGCGTGTCATGAGTGACCTTTGCAGCGTTCTGGTCGCCGACGACCACCCGCTGTTCAGGAGCGCCGTGCAGGAAGCGGTACGGCGCAGGCCCGAGCTCCAATTGGTCGCCACAGCGGATGACGGGCTCGGCGCCCTTAAGGAGATCCGGCGCCTGCAGCCCGATGTCGCCCTGCTCGACATGCGGATGCCGACCCTGAACGGGGACCAGGTTCTGAAAGCGCTCGTCCAGGAGAGCGTCCCCACTCGGGTTCTGTTCCTCGCGACGTACACCGACAGCGGCGCAATCTACGACCTTCTCGCACAGGGGGCCGCCGGCTACCTCGACAAGGGTGCCTCGGCGGACGAGATCTGCGATGCGGTAACGCGGGTCTCCCGGGGGCAGACTGTGCTCACCCCAAGCATCGAGGGAGGGGTGCTTCAGCAGATCCGGGTGCGAGGGGAGGACAAGGCCACCAGGCTCACCCCACGCGAGCATGAGGTGTTGAAGCTGATTGCAGAAGGCCTCTCGGCGCCCGGGATCGGAAGTCGTCTCTACATCGAGACGTCCACGGTCAAGAGCCACCTGCAGAACACCTACCGCAAGCTGGGAGTGTCCGAGCGGGCGGCTGCGGTGGCAGAAGGCATGCGGCGCGGGCTTCTCCAGTAGCGAGCAAATCCCCTGTAAACCGGTAGGTTTGCTGCCCAGGATGCTCACGCTGCCACGCCTCCGGACCCTTGCCGCGACGGCCCTGGTGGCGGCTGCCGCCTGCAGTGCGCCGGCTCAGGCGGCGCCGGTGACCGTGGTCGGAGGCAACGGCGTCGAGCGCGTGGATGACCCCTTCGTCCCGACCCGGGCGCAGATCGACCTCGGGCCGGCGCCGGGCATCCCGCGGATCCGGGTCCACCCGGCCAGCCGGGGCTCGCGGGCCGTGGGGCGGGCCCTGCGGCGCGCCCGCGCCAGACGCGCGATCAGCGGCTCGGACTACTCCTCCTACCTCCGGACCTACCGGCGCGCCCGCTCGGCGTGGCGGCGCCTGAAGGGAGGGCGGAGAACCGAGCTCGGTTACGTCATCCGGTCGGTTGAGCGGATCGCCCTCGCCGGGCGGCTCAAGGCGTCGCGGATGCCGGTGCTGTTCCTCCAGCTGGGGCGCAACCGCGCCTACTGGCCCTCCAAGCCCTTCCTCGCCGCCGGCGACCAGGTGACCTTCCGCGGGAGCGAGGTCCTCTACCAGTACTTCCCGGGCCGCGGGCTCCAGATCCATCCGCTGGCGAACTTCAAGAAGGCCAATCTCCTTCACGGCGCGTGCAGCGGCCCGGGCCGGGCGGGAAAGCCCGTCTGCGGCGCCCGGCCCCCCGGCCCGAGGCGCGGCTCCCCCTGCCGCCCGGCGCGACTGCGCCGGCTCCTCGACGAGCTGTCCCGCCTCGCGGTCAAGCGAGGCCGCAACTTCATCGCTTGGGAGTACCTGTTCGACTTCGGCGGTGGCTCACCGCCGTGGATGAGCGGGATGGCCCAGGCGACAGGCATCGTGGCGCTGGGCAGGGCGGCCCGGCTGCTGAAGCGGCCGGACTACACCGTCACGGCCCAGGCGGCGCTGGGGGCCTTCGAGGCCGGCCGGCCCACCGGGGTGAGGACCAAGGGGCCTACGGGCGGCGTCCACTACCTGCAGTACTCCTTCGCCCCGCGCCTGTACATCTTCAACGCCTTCTTCCAGTCGCTGATCGGGCTGTACGACTTCGGAAGGCTCGCGAACGACCCCCGCGCGACGGCCCTGTTCAAGCGGGGCGAGCCCGAGGCCATACGCGAGGTGGCCTACAGCGACGTGGGCGACTGGTCGAGGTACTCGTTCCGCGGGCGGGAGTCCACGCACGAGTACCACGAGCTGCTTCGTGAGGTGCTCCAGGGTCTGGGCCGCCGGCTGAAGGGGGTCTTCTGCGACTACGCGATCCGCTACCGCGGATATCAGACCGACCCGCCGCGGGTCCGCTTCGGCGGCCCGCAGGAGGCCGTGAAGAAGCGCCCCGCCCGGGTGCGCTTCTCCCTGTCCAAGCTGTCCGTGGTCGAGCTGCAGATCTACAAGGGCAAGCGCCTCGCCCTCAGGCGGATCGCCACGTTCCGGCGAGGGTCCCGGTCGTTCCTGTGGCGGCCGCGGTCCGCCGGCCGCTTCTCGGTCAGGATCGGCGCGAAGGAGCTGCGCACCGGCCGCTTCCGGCGCGGCCGGCACACGGGGGCGATCCAGGTGCGCGCCCGCTAGCTGCCGGGCGCACGGTGATCTGTTGAAGCATTGACGGGGTTATAGCCCCGGTGACCCTTCAACAGATCGCCCACCGGTCGAAGTTGCCGCGTCACTACGGCGGTGGCCACGCCGGGGGGCGCGGGACAAGTCTGGATCAGCGGACGATTCTGAACCGGCGCGCCACCCGCCGGGAGCTGTTGCCCGCGGCGTCGCGGGCCCGCAGCACGACCCGGTAGCGCGCGGGCCGCAGGGCCTTGCGGCGACCTCGCACCCGCACCTTGCCGGAGAACGCGACGGATCGCCGGCCTGCGGCGCCGCGGCGGCTGAAGGTGCGAAGGCGCCGCCATTTTCCGCGCGAACGGCGCTCGATGCCGAAGTACACCGTGGCCGGCTCGCTGAGGCGGTAGCGGATGCGTGTGCCCCGCCGGCGGAAGCGCTTGCGTGAGAGGGAGACCCGCGAGAGCACCGGCGCGGTGCGGTCACCGGGGATGAACTCGGGCAGCCCGGTCTCCTTGGTCTCGACATCGAGGATCGTCTGGTTCGCGGTGTCGCCGGTCGCGAAGCTCTGGTTGGGGACGATGATGCTCGTCCCGGCGAAGCGCGCGCTCGAGGGCGTGTCGAAGGGGGCCTCCGAGCCGTTCTCGCCGCTGCCGGACGCGCCGATCCGCTCGATCTCACGCCCGTCGGGCGCGACAACGGCGATCTGGTTGGCGGTGCCCGCGAACGGAACGTACAGGCGTCCCGAGCGCGCGATCGCGAAGCCGTCGGGAAGCTCGGTCGGCCCGCTCTCGTAGACCTGCCGGAGGGGGCCCGGCTTGCCGTCGGGCCGGATCGGCACGGAGTAGATCTTGCCCGTGGTCGGGTTGAGCCCCCCGAGCCCGGCGGAGCTGCCCTGCGCCACCAGCAGCGTGCGCCGGTCCGCGGCCAGGGCGATGCCGGTGGTGCCGAACATGTCGCCGTCGAGGCGGCGGTCCGACAGCCACACCTTCGGCGTCCCGCCGCCGGGCGGCACTCGCCACACGACCCCCTGCAGGTAGTCGGTCACGTACAGGCCGCCGTCCGGGCCCCACGCGCCGTAGTTGGGCACCGGCGGCTGGTCCCGGAGGGTGGGGGAGCAGTCGGTGCGAGCCTGACCGGCGGGACAGGGCTTCAGGTCGGGGAAGTTCGCCAGCGTGGAGAACCCTCCCGTGCCGCGGTCGAGTACCAGGGCGCGGGCGGGCGAGCGGTCCAGCAGCACGAGCCGGCCGCGCGAGTCGCTGGTGGCCACCTGTACGCCGTGCTCGGCAGAGAGGTTCTGCGTCGGCACGGTCCACGAGCGCAGCAGCGTGCCCCCGAGCGTGTACTCGAACACGCGCGAGCGCAGTCCGTCGCCCTTCGGGTTGACGTAGGTGCCGGCGTAGATGCGGCCGTTCGGATGGACGTAGGCCATCGCGGGGAAGCCGGGCGTGGGCACCCGGGCGATGAGCCGGACGTCGAACCGCGCACGCGTCTGCGCGGAGGCCGGCGCGGGCGCGGCGGCCACAGCGCAGGCGGCTGCGGCGGCGACTGCGAGCGCGCGTCTCACAGCTCGTCCAGGACCTCGCGGGCGGCGCGCTCGCCGGAGCGCACGGCCCCGTCCATGTAGCCGTTCCAGTAGGTCGCGGTCTCGGTGCCCGCCCAGTGGATCCGGCCGATCGGCTGCCGAAGCGCGGGGCCGTGGGCCATGTAGGTGCCCGGCCCGGCGATGCCCACCGGGCCGCCGCGGGACCACTTGGCCCCGGGCCAGTTGGTCTCGAAGTACTTGCGCGTGCGCAGCGCCTCCGGCCCGAAGTAGTTGGCGAAGTCGCGGAGCACGGCGGCGCGGCGCTCGGCCTTCGGAGTGGCCAGGAACCGGCGCGCCTCGTCGCCGCCGACGAAGCCGAACAGGACCCCGGGCGAGCCGTCGGGCGGTGAGTCGTCGAAGGTCGCGTTCACGAAGCCGTTGAGCGACACGGCGCTCCCGTTCAGGCCCTTGTCGCGCCAGAAGGGCCGGTCGTACACGGCGGTCACCTTCAGCAGGGTGCCCTGCGGAAGCCGCTGAGTAAGCGCTTCGCGGGATGCCGGCAGGTCGGGGCTGTAGTCGATCCGTCCGGCGAGCACGGGCGGCACCGCCACGATCACGCGCTTTGCCCTGACCACCAGCCGCTTGGTCTCGACCCTCACCCCGGAGCGGCTCTGCACGATGCGGTTGACCGGCGATCGCAGCACCACCCGCTTGCCGAGGCGGCGCGCGAGCTCGTTGCACAGCACCTGCGAGCCGCCGTGAAAGCGCAGCTCCTGGGCGCCGTTGCGCGTGTTGAAGTTCCGCTCGAAGGTGCCGAAGTTGCGCTCGTCACCCGACGCCGCGATGTAGAAGAGCACGAACAGGAGCGACAGCTCGCGCGGCTCCGCGCCGAAGATCGGCCTGGTCGCGACCGGCACCAGGCGCCGGAACTTGGGCATCAGGCTGTTCTCGCGCACCCAGGTCTCGAGCGTCTGGCGGTCGTAGTCCCCCGCGGCGGCGGCCTCCCAGGGAGCGTCCACCGGCACCTCCTTCGACATCTCGTCGAGGCGGGTGACCACGGTCGCCAGGTCGGGGGTGATCACGGGATCGGGCGGAGCCGACCCGGTCGGCCCGGTGTCGCTGAACCTCATGAGCTCGCCGTCGGAGTAGTAGACGTTGTCGCCGGTGATGTAGGTGGGGAACGTGCCCACCTTGAGCTCGCGTCCCAGCCTCGCGATGTGGTTCTGGGTGGGCCCGATGAACGTGCCGCCGCGCTCCGACTCCTCGCCCCCGCCGACATCGCCGTTCAGCACGCGGCCGCCGACCCGATCGCGGGCCTCGAGCAAGACCACCGACTTCCCGGCGCGGACCAGCTCGCGCGCGGCCGTTAGCCCGGCGAACCCGGCGCCCACCACGACCACGTCGGCCTTCCTGGTCTTGCGGCGCCGGCGGCGCTTGCGCTTGGCGGCCTCGGCGTCGGGCAGGCTGTTCGCGAGCGCGGCCGCGCCCGCGCCCGCACCCGCGCCGAGGAACCCCCGGCGGCTGACTGTCCGCTCGCTCATGACCGGAAGTATGTGCACAGGCCCTCCGCGCTGCGCCGGTCAATAACGTTCCGCAGCGTGGAGCGGCGGACGTGAGTCTCGGGGGCGAGCGCGAGCAGGTTGCGGCCGCGAGCCGCAGGCTGGCCGCCGAGGGGCTCGTGCTCGGCACGGCCGGCAACGTGAGCGCGCGCGCGGGCGACCTCGTGGCGATCACCCCCACCGGCGCGGTGCTGGGAGAGCTGACGGCAGAGCAGGTGAGCGTGGTCGACACCGGCGGGCAACTGGTCGAGGGGGAGCTCGAGCCGACGTCCGAGCTCGACCTGCATCTCGGCGTGTACGAGCGCTTCGACGCGGGCGCCGTGGTGCACACCCACGCCCCGATGGCGACCGCGCTGTCGTGCGTGGTCGAGGAGGTGCCGTGCGTGCACTACGCGATGCTCGCGCTCGGCGGGGCCGTCCCGGTGGCGCCCTACGCCACGTTCGGCACCCCCGAGCTGGCGGCCGCGGTGCTCGACACGCTCGAGGGGCGCACCGCTGCCCTGATGGCCAACCACGGCGCGATCGTGCACGGGCCGGACGTGTCCACGGCCCTCGAGGGCTCGCTGCTGCTCGAGTGGGCGTGCTCGGTCTACTGGCACGCGGCCGCCCTGGGCGAGCCGCGCGCGCTGGGCCCGGAGGAGCGCGAGGCGGTGGTCGCGGCCGCGATCGAGCGTGGCTACGGCACGACGAAGCCGGCCCGGCCATGAAGGTCGTCGCCATGGGGGTGCACGTGGCGGACGTGCTGGCGCGCCCGGTCGAGGCGATCCCCGAGGGGCAGGGCGGGCAGCTGGTCGAGGAGATCCGGATCACGCCGGCCGGCGCCGCCGGCGGCACGGCGGTGACGCTCGCCAAGCTCGGGGCGAGCGTGCGCAGCGCGGGGGCGATCGGCACCGACACCCTCGGCGACGTGCTCGTGACGATGCTCGAGCGATGGGGGGTCGACCCGTCGCTTCTGCTGCGCCGGGACGGCGTGCAGACGTCCGCCAGCGTGCTGCCCATACGCGCCAACGGAGACCGCCCGGCGTTCCACGTGATCGGCGCCAACGGCGCCTACGGGGCCGACGACGCGCCGTGGGAGGCCATCCAGGCGGCCGGCTACCTGCACCTCGGCGGGCCGGAGTTCATGGGGGGCGAGGACGCTGCGCGGATCCTGAGGTACGCGCGGGAGCACGGCGTGCGCACCTCGGCCGACATCCTCGCCCCGGGCGAGCAGGCGGCCCAGATACTCGACTGGATCGCGCCCGCCTTCGAGCACCTCGACCTGCTGCTGCCCAACGACGAGCAGGTGCTCGCCCTGAGCGGGGAGAGCGACCTGGTTGAGGGCTGCCGCGCGCTGCTCGAGCGCGGCATCGGCTGCGTGGCGGCCACCCGCGGGGCGGACGGCGCGGTCGTGGTGGACGGCGAATCCGTGGTGGAGGTGCCGGCCTTCGAGGTCGAGGTGGTCGACACCACCGGCTGCGGAGACTCGTTCTCGGCCGGGTTCCTGCGCGGGCTCTCGCTCGGCCGCAGCCCCCGTGACTCCGCCGTGCTCGGGTGCGCCGCCGCCGCCCTGGTCGCGCAGGGCCTCGGCACCGATCACGGCGACTTCGACCTCGCCGCGGCGGACGCCCTCGCCGGCGGCTGAGCGCCCGCGCGGCCCAGGCGTAAGGACGCCCCGCCCGGGTAACGCCTCTCCATGACCTTCGACCAGGCACTCGAACGACTCCACGGCTGGGCGGGACGAGACGTCTGCGCCGCCGTGAGGACCCCGCCCGACGGCTCGCCGACCCAGGTCGCCGTGATGCGGGGGGCGCTGGGCGCCGCCGAGGCCGAGCGCCCGGAGGACGGCACCTTCGTCCCGATCCGCGTGAGCGAGAGCGAGCCGCTCGGCGAGGCGGTCGGCCTGCAGCTGGACCGCGACGAGTTCGAGGCCGCCTCCGGCGACGCGCAGCACCTCTATCTGAGGCTCAGGGGCGCCGCGCTCGAAGTCGCGTCTCCCTAGGCCGGGCGCCGTCTAAGCCCCGGGAGCCCTGCGCCGCGACCGGCGCCGGTGCGCTCGAGCAGCTCCATCTCGTCGAGCGCCTGCCCGGCGCCGAGGGCCACGCACGTGAGGGGGTCGTCGGCGAGCCTCGCCGGCACCTTCGCCTCCTCCTCGAGTCTGGCGGCGAACCCGCGCAGCAGCGCGCCGCCCCCCGCGAGGGTGATTCCGCGCTGGGTGATGTCCGAGGCGAGGTCCGGCGGGGTGTTCTCGAGCGCCGCCTTCACGGCGGCGATGATCTCAGCGATGGGGTCCTCCAGCGCCTCGCGCATCTCCTCGCTGGGCACGGAGACCTCGCGGGGTAGCCCCGAGACCGGGTCACGGCCCTTCACCTCCGAGTAGCCGTCCGTGCGGTCGGGCGAGACGCTCCCGACCTCGAGCTTCACCCGCTCGGCGGTGGTCTCCCCGATCGCGAGCCCGTGCCGGCTGCGCAGCCACGCCGCGACCGCGTCGTCGAGGTCGTAGCCGCCCACCCGCAGCGAGCGCGAGACGACGATCCCGCCGAGGGAGATCACCGCGACCTCGCTGGTGCCGCCGCCCACGTCGACGACGACGCTGGCGCTCGGCTCGTCGATCGGGAGGCCCGCGCCGATCGCGGCGGCGAGCGGCTCCTCGATCAGGTGGACCGAACGAGCACCGGCGGCCACACAGGCCTCGGTCAGGGCGCGCTGCTCGACGTCGGTGATCCCAGAGGGGGCGCACATCATCACCCGGGGGCGGGCGTGGCGGCTTCGATGCACCCTCGCCATGAAGTGGCGGAGCATCTTCTCGGTCACCTCGAAGTCCGCGATCACACCATGGCGCAGAGGGCGTACGGCGGAGATCCTCGCGGGGGTGCGCCCGATCATCTGCTGGGCCTCCTCACCCACCGCGTGCACGGCCCCGGTGAGGGTGTCGACGGCCACCACGGAAGGCTCGGACGCCACGATGCCCTCGCCGCGAACGAACACGAGCGTGTTCGCGGTTCCCAGGTCGATCGCGATGTCCTGGCCCCCGAGCCGTGGCAGCAGCCTGCGCCGGAGTGGCGATCGGGCGGCGCTCTTGGCGCCGTGTGTCGGACTCACAGGACTCCTCACGCTACCGGAGCCACGGCGAGTGATGGATGTCACGGTTCGGGCGCGCGTGGAGCGGGAGGGTCATGCCGATGCAGCATCCGGCGATCGAACCCGCGCTTTCCCACGAACTTGCCGCGCTGGGGGCCGTCTCCGGGCCGATGAGGTTCCTCGGCTCCTTCCGTGCAGGGCGCCGCACCCGCTGCGAGGCGTGCGGGCTCGAGGTCGGGCAGCTGGAGGAGCGCCACGTGATCGACGGGCGCGCCTTCCACACGGTCTGCGTGCCGCCGCGCTAGTCCCCACGGGGTAGCGTCCCCGTCGGGTTGAGTGAGATCGGGACCGCATCTGGCCGCGTGTACGGGTTGGCGGTGAACGTCGGCCCGGGGGTGGAGCTCCTCGGGGTGCCGGCGGGCGGTGAGGGAGACCCTCCCGAGCGGACGACCGACCTCGCGGCCAGCTCGCCGGAGAAGATCGCGGCGCGCTGGTCCCCCTCCGGAGCCGTGCGCGAGCGCGAGGTCCGGCATACCGATGGCGACCTGCTGCTGGCGATCGATCGCCACGACGGCGCCGGCTACCTCGTCGATGCGCCGCACCACGGGCGGTTCCTCGTCGCGCCGGACGGCGCCGAGGTGCTGTGCGCGCCGCGCGAGGACAACCCGGGCGGCGCGCAGGCCGTGCTGCTGGGCCAGGTGCTGACCCTGGCCGCCACGCTGCGGGGGTGCGAGGTTCTGCACGCGGGCGCGGTGGCGGTCGGCGGGCGCGCCGCTCTGATCTGCGCGGCGAGCGGCACCGGCAAGAGCAACTTGATCGCCCGCCTCGTGCTCGCCGGCGCCTCGCTGGTGGCCGACGACGCGGTGGCGGTCGCGGCTACTGGCGGCAAGCCGGTTGCGTTCCCCGGCCCGTCGTTCGTGCACCTCTTCGCGCGCGACGTGGAGCTGCTGCCGGCGGGCGACCGGCTCGTGCCGATCGAGGGCTTCCGGACGGGCAAGGTCGCGCTGGGAGCCGTGCGCGCCCCTGAGCAGACCGAGATCGCCGCGGTGTACCTGCTCGAGCGCGGCGAGGGCGAGGACGGTCTGCGGATCGCCGACCAGCCCGAGGCCGCGAAGAGCCTGCTGGCGGCGACGTTCGTCTCCGTGGCCCGCACCGAGGAGCGGCTGCAACGGCATCTCGAGACCTGCGCGGAGATCGCCGAGCACGTGCCCATGCGGCGGATCGAGCTCGGTGGTGCGAGCCGCGAGGCCGTGGCGGAGGCGGTCTGGCGCGAGCTGACCACCCGGTGACGGCTCCGGGCACCGACCTGCTGGTCGGCTGGGCGCCGCGCGATCCCGCGGGCGCCGGCGGCCATCCACGTCTAGGCGCCCTCGCGGGCGAGCGGGAGCCGGTGCTGGTTGGGGGATGCGAGGTGCTCGCCCCCGCGGATCGATCCCCGGCCGGCGAGGGCGCCCAGGTGCTCGTGAGTGGGCGGCTCGTGGGCGGGGCGGGGGCCGAGCAGGCGGCCTCTCGCTACGCCGCCACGGGCGATGCCGCGGCGGCGCTCGGGCCGCTGCGCGGGGAGTTCGTCGCGGTGCTGTGGCATCCGCGAAATCGGGAGGTGGTGGTGGCGCGCGACCAGCTCGGGGGAAGGGGGGTCCACTACCGGGTGGCGCGCGAAGGACTCGCGTTCGCCGAGGAGATCCGCGACCTGCTCCCGCTGCTCGAGGTCACGCCCGGGCCCGACCCGCGCGCGGTGGGATTGCTGCTGATGCGGGGCCTCCTGCCTCCCGGCCGTACCCCGTACGAGGGCGTCGAGCGCCTCGGACCGGGGCGGCTACTGCGCTGGCGCGGCGGCAGCGCCTCCGTCGAGCGGTGGTGGCGGCCCCGCTACGCCGGCGTGCGGGACGGCACTCCGGCGGAGCTGGCCGATCGCACGGTGCACGCGATGGACCGCGCGGTGGCGCGGACCGCCGCACCGGGCCAGGTGGGGATCATGCTCAGCGGCGGCCTCGACTCGGCCGCCGTGGCGGCCGGCGCGGTGCGGTGGGGCGGGCGCTCCCGGCCGGTGGGCTACTCCGGCGTCTTTCCCGGCGACGCCGACATGGACGAGACCGAGAAGCTCGACGCGGTGGTGAAGACCCTCGGCCTGCGCAGCGTGCGCCGCGTGATCACGGGGGGCAGCGCCGTGGGTGGCTCGCTCGCCTATCTGGAGGAATGGAAGCTGCCCGCCGCCTCGCCGAATCATTTCGCGTGGCAGCCGCTGTTCGCCAGGGCCGCAGCCGACGGCGTATCGGTGATGCTCGACGGCGAAGGCGGGGACGAGGTCTTCGACGTGTCGGCGTACGCCGTCGCGGACGCCCTGCGGCGCGGCCGCGTCCGGCACTCCGTGGAGCTCGCGCGGACGGCGGATGGCGCCGGCGCACGGGCGCTGCGGCGCGCCCTCCGGTCATATGGGCTCAAGGGCGCCGCGCCTCACGCGGTCCACCGGCTGCTGGCGCGGCGGCCGCGCGCCGCGCCGCGGTGGCTTCGCGCCGAGGTGGCCGCGCGGGCCGAGGCCGACTACGACCGGTGGGCGTGGAAGCGCGAGCGGGGCCCGCTGTGGTGGCGCCACCAGGCCTACCTCCTCACGGGTGTGCGCGAGCTGCTCGACGCCCACGGGTACGTGCGGCGGCGCGCGTGGGAGGTGGGCCTCGATTCGCGCCACCCCTTCCTGCACGACGTGGAGCTCGTGGAGACCGTGCTGACGATTCCCCCCGAGCCGCGCTTCCACCCGCGGCTGGACCGCATCCTGCTCCGCCGCGGCCTGGAGGGCAGGCTTCCGGACAGCGTGCGAACGGTTCAGGACAAGCGCACCTTCGACGGGCTGCTGCGCCTCGCGATGGACGGGGGCGACGCGGCGCTGATCCGCGAGCTCGTGGAGGAGCCGCGCGCCGAGGTTCGCGCGTTCCTCGAGCCCGGCGCGCTGGGCGATGACGTCACGACCCTATGGCGTGTCGGGATGGTCGAGTGCTGGCTGCGTTCGCTCGCCGACCCGGGCTTCCCGGCTCGTCTGGCGGAGCGGTGCCCGGCCCCGCCTGCCCGATTCGAGGTGGTTCCCCCGCCTGGGTGACAGTTGTCCATTGCGGAGTTGAATCCGAGCCTCTACTCTGGGCCGTGCATCCCTACAAGGAGGCAGGAATGACGGGAGGCAACAGGCAGGGGGGGTACGAGATGCCCGAGGTCACGGACCTTGGGTCTCTGGTGGACCTCACCGCCATGATGAGTGACGGTGAGCGAACCGACGCGGCGTTCCCGCAGGGAACTCCCAAGGGGGATATCACCTTCTCATAAGTAGTAGGCCGCCGGACGGCGGCCTGTCGAAGTGCATTACGGCCGGCGCGTGAGCGCCGGCCGTTTTGCGCATAATCCCCACCGCCATGACGGCTGAGGGGAACGGACACGTGGCGATCCTCTGCGGCGGGCGCGGCACGCGCCTGCAGGAGCACACCCAGTCGATCCCCAAGCCGCTGGTCGAGATCGGCGGGCGCCCGATCGTCTGGCACGTGATCCAGCTGTACGCGGCACAGGGCTATTCGAGCTTCCTGCTGCTCACGGGTCACAGGAGCGAGCTCGTCGAGGAGTTCGCCTCGAACGAGCCGTGGCCCGATGGCGTGCGCGTGGAGACGGTCTTCACCGGCGAGGACACGCCGACCGGGGGGCGCCTCTGGCTCGTCCGCGAGCGACTCGGCGATGCCGCCTTCTGCGCGACGTACTCCGATGGCGTGGCCGACGTGGACCTCATGGAGGCCACGCGCTTCCACGAGGAGCACGGCGGCCACGCGACGATGACCGTCGTCCGCCCCGAGCTCCAGTTCGGCGTGACCGAGCTGGATGGCGGCGGACGGGTCACGGGCTTCCACGAGAAGCCGCGCTCCGACCACTGGATCAACGGCGGCTTCTTCCGCTTCGAGCCCGCCGTGTTCGACTACCTGACGGAGACGAGCGTGCTCGAGCGGGAACCCCTCGAGGGGCTCGCCGGCGACGGCCACCTGCACGCGTTCAGGCACACCGGGTTCTGGGAGTGCATGGACACCTACAAGGACGCGGTGCAGCTGAACGACCTCTGGGAGACCGGCGCGCCGTGGAAGGTCTGGACATGACGCTCTGAAGGAACTTCCGTCCCTCGGGCGAACTAGAGGGCCGTGAAGCAGTCCGGCACCGCCGCTCTCACTCTGTCTGCAGAGATTCGCTCCCGCTTCGACGAGTTCTCGCGCTCGCAGAAGGATGTGGGGCAGTACATCGTCGACCATCTCGACGAGGCCTCGTTCCACACCGCCGAGGAGCTGGCGCGGCGCGCCAACACATCCAGCTCGACCGTCGTGCGCTTCGCTCAGGCGCTTGGCTTCGAGGGCTTCCCCGAGCTCCAGGCCGCCGCGCGCGACGAGTACCGCCGGGCCCGCGACGGCGAGCAGGGCACGGTGGACCTCGCGAACCCGCCTCTGTTCCCGATCGACCAGACAGAGTTCGAGGCCGCGCTCGCCGCCGACCACGTGAACGTGGAGGAGACGGCCAAGAAGCTCGACCGCGACGAGGTGGAGGCCTCCGTCGAGCTGATCTCCCGCGCCGAGCGAATCGTGCTCTGCGGCACCGACCAGATGGCCTTCTTCGCCAGCTACCTGCGCCACCTGCTGATGCTGCTCGACCTGCGCTGCGAGGTGGTGGCGAGCCCGAGCCAGGAGGGCCTCGCCAAGCTCGGGCGGATCGACGAGCACACCGTCCTCGTTGGGTTCTCGGCCGGCCGGCCGCACCCGCTGGTCGTGCGCGCGATGAAGCTCGCCCGCAATCGTCGGGCCGCGACGATCTCGGTCGCCGACGCCACGCTCTCCGAGGTCGCGAAGCTCGGCGATCACACGCTCTTCTACTCGTCGAACAGCCCGGCCTACGTTCGCTCGCACTCGGCGCTGTTGAGCCTCGTCCAGGCGCTCGCCTACGGCGTGTACGCGCTCGACGAGTCCGCCTACGCCGACCGCATCAAGGCCTTCCGGCTCAAGTAGCCCTTCGATTGACTCTCGCCCGGCCCGGGTAGGACACGGGCGATGCATCGCAACGCTCTCGGACTCACCTGCGCGGTCGTCGCAGCCCTCGTCTTCGCCGCTCCGGCCGGTGCTCAGAAGTTCGTCGCCGGCTCAGACGGGTCGGGCGATCCCTTCTTCCCGCAGGCGGGCAACGGCGGCTACGACGTCCGTCGCTACTCGCTCGCGCTCGACTACGACCAGCCGGCGAACATGCTCGAAGGCAAGGCGGTGATCACCGCGCGGGCTACGCAGAACCTGCGCCGCTTCAACCTCGACCTTCGCGACTTCTACGCGGTCTCGAGCGTCAAGGTGAACGGGGAGCGCGCCCGGCTCGCCCGGCGGGGCTCGCAGGAGCTCGTCGTGCGCCCCGCCTCCAAGCTCCGCAAGGGGTCGCGGTTCAAGGTCCGGGTCGTCTACTCGGGCAAGCCCGAGCCGATCATCGACCCCGACGAGGCGATGGACGGCTGGATCCCGACCGATGACGGCGCCTTCGTAGTGAACGAGCCGCAGGGCTCGCCCGGCTGGTACCCGGTGAACGACACCCCGCGGGACAAGGCCCTCTACGACTTCAAGGTCACGGTCCCCGCCGGGCACACGGCGATGGCGAACGGAGAGCTCGTGTCGCACAGGACCCGGGGCGGCCGGGAGATCTGGCGATGGCGGGAGGACTCGCCCATGGCGCCCTACCTCGCCACGGCCACCAACGGCCGGTTCCAGACGCGCTTCTACTCGACGCCGTCCGGGCTCCCGATGTATGACGCGGTGGATCCCAACACGCGCAGGGCGGCCACGGACCCGCCGAACCCTGCACTCGGGTTCGCGCGGCTCGACCCCCAGGGCGAGATCATCTCGTTCTTCTCGGGCCTGTACGGGCGGTACCCGTTCACGACCGGCGGAGGGATCGTCGACTGGGCGCCCGACGTGGGGTTCGCGCTCGAGTCGCAGACGCGGCCGAACTACAACCGCGTCCCGAGCGCCGCGACCGTGGTCCACGAGATCGCCCACCAATGGTTCGGCAACTCCGTCACGCTCGCCTACTGGCCCGACATCTGGCTGAACGAGGGCTTCGCCACCTGGTCCGAGTGGATCTACGACGAGCGGCACGGCGGCCCGACGGCGCAGGAGGCGCACGACGAGCGCTGTGCGATCGCCGAGGGGACCCCCGACTTCCAGGACCTGTGGTTCCCGGCGCCGAGGGCGCTGAAGGATGGGAGCGAGCTGTTCCACACCCCGGTCTACGACCGTGGCGCGATGACGCTCCAGGCGCTCAGGCGGAGGATCGCCGACGACGCGGTCTTCCTGGGAATCCTGCGCACCTGGTACGCGGAGAACCGCAACGGCAACGTCACCACGGCGGATTTCATCAAGCTGGCGGAGCGCAAGACGGGCGAGCAGCTCGACGCCTTCTTCCACGACTGGCTCTTCGAGGAGGGCCGCCCGCAGGACTGCTGAGGTAGGTCAAACCCGGTTTGTGCGCCATGGCCCGCGGCGCGCGGCGGGGTACCATCCGTCCCGTGAGAGAAGAAGGCACTTTCCGCGTCAAGGCAGGCCTCGCCGAGATGCTCAAGGGCGGCGTGATCATGGACGTGGTCACCGCCGAGCAGGCGAAGGTCGCCGAGTCCGCCGGGGCCGCCGCGGTGATGGCGCTCGAGCGCGTGCCCGCGGACATCCGCTCTGCCGGCGGCGTGGCCCGGATGGCCGACCCCACGAAGATCGAGGAGATCCAGCAGGCCGTGACCATCCCGGTGATGGCGAAGGCGCGGATCGGCCACTTCGTGGAGGCGCAGGTGCTCGAGGCGCTCGAGGTCGACTACGTGGACGAGTCGGAGGTCCTCACCCCCGCCGACGAGGCCCACCACATCGACAAGTGGGCGTTCAAGGTGCCGTTCGTGTGCGGCGCCACCAACCTCGGCGAGGCATTGCGCCGGATCGCCGAGGGCGCGGCGATGATCCGCAGCAAGGGGGAGGCCGGTACCGGCAACGTCGTCGAGGCCGTGCGCCACATGCGCTCGATCGCCGGCGACATCCGCCGCCTCGGCGCCCTCGAGGAGTCCGAGCTCGCCACCGCCGCAAAGGACCTCCAGGCGCCGCTCGAGCTCGTGCGCGACGTGGCGAAGGCGGGCAAGCTGCCCGTGGTCATGTTCTCCGCCGGCGGCGTGGCGACACCCGCCGACGCCGCGCTGATGATGCGCCTCGGCGCCGAGGGAGTGTTTGTGGGCTCGGGCATCTTCAAGTCGGAGGACCCGGAGCGCACCGCCGTCGCGGTGGTCGAGGCCACCACCCACTTCCAGGACCCCGCCCGCATCGCCGCTGCCTCGCGCGACCTCGGCGCGCCGATGACCGGCATCGGCATGGATGCGATCGAGGCCGAGGGCGGCCTGCTGCAGAACCGCGGCTGGTGACCGTAGGCGTACTCGCCCTGCAGGGCGACTTCGAGGCTCATGTGAAGGTGCTGCGCGGCCTCGGCGCGGAGGCCCGCGAGGTTCGCACCGCCGATGACCTGAACGGGCTGGACGCCCTCGTGATCCCCGGCGGGGAGTCCACGACCATGACGCTCGGGATCGAGCGCGAGGCACTCGCCGAGCCCCTGCGCGACCTCGTGCACGCCGGCACGCCCGTGCTCGGGACGTGCGCTGGGCTCATCGTGCTCGACCGCGACCATCTCGGGCTGCTCGATCTCCTGTGCGAGCGCAACGCCTGGGGCCGACAGGTGCGCAGCTTCGAGGCGGACCTCGACATGCCGGCGCTCGGCGGCTCGGTGCGCGGGGTCTTCATCCGGGCACCCTGGGTGGAGGAGCACGGCGACCGGGTAGAGGTGCTCGCGGAGGTGGACGGGCGGCCCGTCGCGGTGCGCGAGGGCAATATCCTGGCCGTCGCATTCCACCCGGAGATCGAGGGCGAGACCCGCCTGCACGAGTGGTTGCTCGAGCGGGTCGCAGCCAGGAACGGAGGCAGCAAGGAGTGAGGGACCATCGCGCGGAGGCGCTCGCACAGATCCTCGTCGGCTACTCGACGAAGGTGCAGAAGGGCGATGTGTGCGTGATCCAGGGCAGCTCGACCGCGGAGCCGCTGGTGCTCAGCGTGTACGAGGCCGTGCTGCGCGCGGGCGGGCTTCCGATCCTGCAGATGTCCCCGGAGGAGGCGCCCGCCTCCTTCCTGAGGCTCGCCTCCGACGAGCAGCTCGAGTGGGTGCCGCCCACCGCCCAGTGGGCGGCGGAGAACGCCGACGTGCGGATCGCCCTGATGGCCGACGCCAACTCGCGCGCGCTGTCCCAGTCCGACCCCAAGAAGCAGGCCAAGTCGCAGAAGGCCCGCAAGGGCCTGATGGAGACGTCGATGAAGCGCTCGGCGGCCGGCGAGTACCGCTGGGCGCTCACCCTCTTCCCCACTCACGCGTACGCGAGCGAGGCGGGCATGTCCCTCTCCGAGTACGAGGACTTCTACTACGCCGCCTGTCTCGCCACAGACAGCGATCCGCTGACCGCCTGGCAGCGCCAGTCCGACGAGGTGAACCGCCTCGCCGACTGGATGGACGGCAAGGAGGAGGTGCACATCAAGGCCGCGGGCACCGACATCAAGCTCGGCGTGGCCGACCGGACGTGGATCCCCTGCAGCGGGCACCACAACATGCCCGACGGCGAGTTCTTCACGGGGCCGGTCGAGGACTCGGTGGAGGGCGAGGTGGCGTTCTCGTTCCCGGCCACATACGGCGGCCGGGAGGTCTCGGGCGTGCGCTTCCGCTTCGAGGGAGGCAAGGTGGTCGACGCCTCGGCCGAGCGCGGCGAGGACTTCCTGATCGAGATGCTCGACTCCGACGACGGCTCGCGGCGGCTCGGCGAGCTCGGCATCGGCACCAACTACGGCATCACCACCGGCACCAAGGAGATCCTGCTCGACGAGAAGATCGGCGGCACGGTCCACATGGCGATCGGGATGAGCTACCCCGAGAGCGGCGGCGTGAACGACTCCGCCGTCCACTGGGACATGGTGTGCGACCTGCGGGAGGGCGGGACGATCACGGTCGATGGCACGGAGCTCCAGCGCGACGGCAAGTTCGTCGTCTGAGGGCCACGATCCGGCGCGGCCGAGGGCGCGTGGCTGGTTAAGGGAGTCAGGCTGACTTGACGGGCTTGCGCTTTACTCGTCCTATGGGGCATAGGCCAGCCTCCACCCGTCATCCGTTTCGCCGAGCCCGCCGAAGGCGCCGGGGCAAATCCAGGCTCTCCCGCGGATACGCTTCATCCATGAGCGGCCACTCGAAATGGGCGTCGATCAAGCACAAGAAGGCGATCGTCGACGCTCGCAAGGGGAAGGCGTTCACGAAGCTCGCCCGCGCCATTCAAGTCGCCGCCCGCGAGGGCGGGGGCGACGTGGAGGGCAACCCCTCGCTCGCCCTGGCCGTGCAGAAGGCCAAGGACGCGTCCATGCCCAAGGACAACATCGAGCGCGCGATCGCGAAGGGCACCGGCGCGGACACCGATGCCGAGTCGTTCGAGTCGGTCACCTACGAGGGCTACGGCCCCGGGGGCGTGGCGGTGCTCGTGGACGCGCTCACCGACAACCGCAACCGCACCGGCTCGGAGGTGCGCCACGCGTTCACCTCCTCCGGCGGAAGCCTGGGTGAGCCGGGATCCGTCGCCTGGATCTTCGAGAAGAAGGGCGAGCTGGTGGCCGACGGCAGCCGCTACTCGGAAGACGACCTGATGGTGGCGATCGACGCCGGCGCGGAGGACGTGAGCCTCGACGGCGACGTGTTCGAGGTCGTTACGGCGCCGGAGGACTTCGCGGCCGTGCGCGATGCCCTCGCTGAGGCGGGCGTGGAGCTCGACTCCGCGGAGCTCGTGCAGCGCCCCACCACGCGCACCCCGGTCGAGGAATCGGACGCGAGGTCGCTGATGCGCCTGATCGAGACGCTCGAGGAGCACGACGACGTCCAGGCGGTCCACGCGAACTTCGACGTGGACGCAGAAGTGCTCGAGCGCGTCGCAGCGGCCTGAGCGGAAGGCGTCCGCGCGCGGGCGCAGAATCCCAGGGATGGTGGTCGTCCTAGGAATCGATCCCGGCACCGCCCACACGGGGTTCGGAGTCGTCGTCTCACGCGGCAGCACGCTCGCGGCGCTAGACGGCGGGGTCATAGACACGGGCCCGTCCGAGCCGCTCGAGCGGCGGCTGGCCCAGATCCATGCGCGGGTCTGCGACCTCATCGCCGAGCACCGGCCGGACTCGGTGGCGATCGAGGAGCTCTACTTCGGCCAGAATGCCCGCTCGGCCTTCGCGGTCGGCCAGGCGCGCGGGGTCGTGCTGCTCTCGGCCGGGATGAGCGGCCTGCCGTGCTTCTCGTACACGCCCCAGCAGGTGAAGCAGGCGGTGTGCGGCTCGGGCAGGGCCGAGAAGGAGCAGGTGCAGCGGATGGTCGGAGCCCTGCTATCGCTCGCCGACCCCCCGGAGCCCGACCACGCCGCGGACGCCCTCGCTGTGGCCATCTGCCACGC
This sequence comes from uncultured Thermoleophilaceae bacterium, assembly GCA_963722705.1. Taxonomy (GTDB): domain Bacteria; phylum Actinomycetota; class Thermoleophilia; order Solirubrobacterales; family Thermoleophilaceae; genus JAAYBF01. The sequence goes on from CAVRNY010000005.1 coordinate 64,420, forward strand.
GAACGGCGCGCCGATGCGAGCGGCGGTGCCCGGGTGATCGCGTCGGTCAGCGGTGAGGTGGCGGTCCGCCGCCCGGGAGAGGTCGTGATCGAGACCGCGGGCGGGATCGGCTACCGGCTGGCCGTGTCGGCGGAGACGCTGACCGCCGTGCCCGCCGCCGGCCGCGAGGCCTCCCTGCACTCCCACCTGATCCTGCGCGACGACGCGATGCACCTGTTCGGCTTCGCCACCGAGTCCGAGCGGGAGCTGTTCCTGATGCTGATCGGGGTCCAGAACGTGGGCCCGAAGGTGGCCCTCGCCGTGCTGTCCGGCGGTTCCCCGCGGGAGCTGCTGGCGGCGATCGCCACCGGCGACGCCGCGCGCTTCCAGGCCGTGCCCGGCATAGGCAAGCGCACCGCCGAGCGGATCATCGTGGAGCTGAAGGAGAAGGTGGCGGGCGCGGTCTCGGACGAGATCGTGATCACGCGTGCCTCCGACGACCCGCGCACCATCGCGCGCGAGGGCCTCGTCGGGCCTCGGCTTCAGCCCGCAGGAGGCCGACGAGCTGCTCGACGCCACCGACGGCGACACGGCCGAGGAACTGATCTCCGGCGCGTTGAGGGCCGCGCGGTGAGCGGCATCCGCACGCCGGGGGTGGAGCGGATCCAGGCGCCCGAGGCGATGGCGGCCGAGGACGACCTCGATCGCTCGCTGCGGCCGAAGCAGCTCGAGGACTTCGTCGGTCAGGACGCGCGTGAAGGAGCAGCTCGGGATGTTCATCGAGGCGGCGCGCGCCCGCGGCGAGGCGCTCGACCACGTGCTGCTGGCCGGCCCCCCGGGCCTCGGGAAGACCTCGCTGGCCCAGATCGTGGCGAACGAGCTCGGGGCGCAGTTCGTGTCCACCGCCGGCCCGGCGCTCGAGCGCAAGGGCGACGTGGCGAGCTACCTCTCCTCGCTCGAGCCGCGGTCCGTGTTCTTCGTCGACGAGATCCACCGCCTGCCGCGCGCGCTGGAGGAGACCTTCTACCCGGCGATGGAGGACCGGCGGCTGCCGATCACGGTCGGCCAGGGCGCGGGCGCGCGCGTGGTGAGCCTCGACCTCCCCGAGTTCACGCTGATCGGCGCCACCACCCGCGCCGGGCTGCTCACCACGCCGCTGCGCGACCGCTTCGGGGTGACGCCACCGCCTCGAGCTCTACGGCGCCGAGGACCTGGGCCGGATCGTCCGGCGCTCGGCGGGGATCCTCGAGGTGGACGATCGACTCCGAGGGCGCCGAGGCGATCGCCGGCCGCTCGCGCGGCACGCCCCGCGTGGCCAACCGGCTGCTCAAGCGGGTGCGCGACTTCGCGGAGGTGCGCGGCGCCGCCCGGTGATCGATGCCGCTGTGGCCGCCGAGGGCCTCGAGATGCTCGAGGTCGACGCCCTCGGCCTCGACCGGCTCGACCGCGAGATCCTGCGCACCATCTGCCAGAAGTTCGGCGGGGGGCCGGTCGGCCTCTCGACCCTCGCCGTCGCCATCGGCGAGGAGCAGGACACCGTCGAGGACGTGTACGAGCCCTACCTGCTCCAGCAGGGGCTGATCATGCGCACCCCGCGCGGGCGCGTGGCCACCCCCGCCGCCTACGCGCACCTCGGGCTCGAGGTGCCCCGCGGCGTGGCCGAGAGCCTCTTCTAGCGCACGCGGCGCAGGTCGCGCCCGAGTGTGCGAAGCGAGACGCGCGGGCGCGCAACGGCCACCCAGGTGACCCGGCCGCCCTTGGCGGCCACCACCAGCGTGCGCGTCTTGCCGCGCGAGATCAGCAGGCGGGTGCCGTCACGCCGGCGCCGCACGCGCTCGCGGCGCATCGCCTTCCGGGCACTGCGCTCGCTCTCCTCCGCCGCGATGCCGCGGTAGGAGAACGCGGGGTGGTCGGTCTTCACGATCACCGCCCGCCGGCGCGGGCTCGTGCCGAGGAAGCCGGCGGAGAGCGTGCCGCCGGGGTCGAGGCAGTAGCGCATCGCCACGGTGCTCTCCGAGGTGGGCGCGCCGAGGTCCGATCGCGCACCGACGCGCGGCGCGCCGAGCAGCCGATGCCGCCGATGCCGCGCCCGATCCGCCCGCCCGCGAGCCGGCAGCGCTGCCGCACGGCCGGTGGGCGATAGACCTTCTTGCGCTTCGCGAGCTCAACGCAGCGCGGCTCGACGTCGATCCCCGCGCCCGTGTACCTGAACCCGCCGCGGCCCTTGCCGAAGTAGGGCCGCCAGTCCGCCGGGAAGCCCGGCACGGAGGTCGGGTCGCCCGACTGCCCGGCGACGCGGAAGTTGGCCACGTGAACGCCGCCCGCGCCGCGGGCCTTGTCGAAGTAGTAGCTGCCGTCGTAGCCGTAGGTCTCGGTCGCCGCGTTGTCCTGGACGATCGATCCGCGCCAGTGGTCGTGCTGGTAGTAGAAGCACTTGTCGGAGGCGGCGGCCACGCGCGCGGGCTCCTGGGCGAGGAAGTCGACGACGCCGAGCTCGGTCACGTTCTGCTCCCGCTTGTCGAACTCGACGCAGAAGGGGTCCGCGCCCGGCTGCGGGAAGTCGGTGCCGAAGCCGACGTTCTGGAGCGTGCACTCGAACGGGTTCGCCCCGTCCCAGGGGCCGGAGGGCTCTTGCGCCGCCGCCGCAGGCCCGGCGCAGAGCGCGAGGAGCGAGGCGCATGCCCCTGCCAGGAGCAGTCGCATCGCAGCCGAGAATACCGGCGCTCGCCGCGCGCGGCTCCGGTACCTTCGGGCGCGATGCCGCCGGGAAAGACCCCAACCGGGGGCTCACGCCCCCGGACCCCCGAGGCATGGAGCCGGGGGGCGGTGGCGCAGGAGCTTTCACGTCGAGACTTCCTGTCGCGGGCGACCGTGCTCGGCGCCGGCGCGCTCGTGCTCGGCGCGCTGCCGGTGGCCGAGCGGCTGCTGGCCGCCGACCCCGCCGCCGCGGCCGTGCCGATCGACGGCGCGCTGCTCCAGGCCTTCGCCGACACGATCCTCCCCGGCCGCAAGGCGGCGCGGACCGACCTCGGCGACGAGATCCACCCGGCCGCGATCGCGGGGGTGGACCCCGAGCCCGGCGCCGTGGAGGCCGACGCCCTGCGGCTGTTCCAGAGCCCGCTGCTCGGCTTCGCCACCCTCGCCCCCGCGTTCCTCGCCGAGATCTCGGCGCGCTCGCTCGCCCAGGGCGGGATCTTCCTCGACCTGCCGTTCGACAAGCGCACGGCCGTGGTGATGTCGGGGCTCGACTTCGGCAACCCCGACCGCGTGCTCTACGAGGCCGCCGCGGCGATCCCGTTCACGGCCTTCTGCGCCGCCGGGGCGCAGCGGAACGCCACCAGCCGCACGGCGAGCGGCCTGCGGGTGATGGGCCACCCGGGCACCGCGCCCAACGGCTACAAGAGCTTCTCCTACCGCCGCCGGCTCGCCCGGGGGCGCACGAAGAAGGGCAACCTCCGCTGATGGCGGAGCGCGTGGACGTCTGCATCGTGGGCTCGGGCTTCGGCGGCTCGATCTCCGCCTGGCGGCTCGCCGAGCTGTACCGCGCGGCGGGCGCCGATCCGAAGAGCATCCTCGTCCTCGAGCGCGGCAGGCGCCTCAAGCACACGGACTTCCACCAGTCGATGGACGTGGATCACCTGTCCGACGTCTACAACCTGATCCAGTCAACGGGCGGCAGCGGGGCGCAGATCGTGACCGCCACCGGCGTGGGCGGCGGGTCGAACCTGTACCTGGCCGCCTCGCTGCGCGCTCCGACGCGAGACCTTCGAGCGGCGAGACCGCCATCCCGACGACGGGCCCGACCGGCGGATGTGGCCGCGCGCGATCACCCGCAAGCGGATGGACAACTGGTACCGCCGGGCCGAGCGGGCGCTGCGCGTGCGCCAGCCGTCGTGGAAGGAGGTGTCGAAGTCGGGCGGCCTCTGGGCCGCGACGCTCGACGCCGCCGGGCACACCTGCGACCGCGTGCCGCTCGCGATCGACTTCGGCCGCTGCGTGGACGCCAAGTGGTGCCATACCGGCTGCATCTTCGGCGCGAAGAACACGGTGAACACGAACTACCTCGCATCGGCCGAGCGGGCGGGGGTGCGGGTGCGGCCGAACCGCCAGGCGGAGAGCGTGCGGCGGGCGCAGGCGAACGCGAACGGCTACCGCTACGTCGTCACGGCCTCGGTGATGGACAACGACGGGCCCGAATCCGTCGAGGCAGCCGGCGGGCAGCGAGGAGATCGAGTGCAAGGTGCTGATCCTCGCCGCGGGAGCGATGGGCACCCCGCCGATCCTGATGCGCTCGAGGAACGCCCTGCCGTCGCTGTCCGCGCACGTCGGGCAGCACCTCGGCGTGAACGGCGACCACGTGGCCGCGCTCGAGTACGACCCGAAGAAGATCGGCCGCCTGGTCGGGATCCCGCGCTACGGCCAGTTCCACAAGGGCAAGCCGATCACCACGATGAGCTACGACTTCTGGGTCGGGCGGCGCTCCCATCGGTTCGACGGCACGCGCTTCACGCTCCAGGAGATCCACCTCTCGACGCTCACGAACTTCCTCTACGACGACGGACGGTCGCCCGAGGGAGAGCCGTCGTGGTGGGGCGTCCAGAAGAAGCGCTCGGTCTCCGAGTGGGCGAACCGGATCGAGCTGCTGGCGATGGTGGAGGACACGATGGACGGCCGGTTCGACTTCGTGCCGCCCCAGGGCGGAGGCGTGCGCCCGAACGCCGGCCCGGTCGTGATCGGGCCGTTCAGCTACACGCTCTCCGAGCAATCCCTGCGGGTGCGGGAGCTGGCGGACAGGGCGATGACGCAGGTGGGGGAGCGCCGCGGCCTCGCGAAGTTCCTGAAGCTCTCCGAGACGCAGGGCGCCTACGCCTCCCACCCGCTCGGAGGCGCGCGCATGGCGGAGTCCGCCGACCTCGGCGTGGTGAGCGACCGCTGCGAGGTGTTCGGCAACGAGGGCCTCTTCTGCCTCGACTCGTCGGTGATCCCCACCTCGCTCGGGGTGAACCCGTCGCTCACGATCGCGGCGGTCTGCGAGCGCGCCGCGGCACACCTCACGAAGCGCGGCGCGGAGCTCGGTCTGCCGGCCAGGCCGCCCGGCTTCAAGCACAGAACACCCCGGGTGATCGTCGGGGAGCGGGTGGTGCCCAAGCGCGCACGGCCGAAGAAGCGCCGGAAGAAGCGTCGCAGGCGCGCTGGCTAATCTGCAGTTCCGTGCCCAACTTCATCTGCCCGAGCTGTGGGGACCGCAGCGTCTCCACCGAGCGCACCGCCGGCTTCCAGAGCCGCGCGCGCGGGTGCAAGAAGTGCGGGTTCGGCTTCCTGTTCGAGCTGCTCGACGACTACTACCCGGCCCCGAACGCCGCGTTCTTCCTCTGCGACCAGAACGCCAGGCTCATCGGCGCGGGCAGGGGCGCGCGGGAGCTCACCGGCCTCGGCGACCTCGACGTGATCGGCCGCCCCGTCGGAGAGGTGCTCGGACTCGAGTTCGAGAACGGCGACGACCACATCGGGACGGCGCTCGAGTGGGGGGTCCGCGTGCTCGACAAGCCGGTTACCGTGCACGCTGAAGGTGACCGGCCGGAGCCGGCGAAGGCGGACATCTTCCCCGCCTATGACGACGACGGCGGCCTGCTGCTCGTCCTCACGCCCCGATAGGGCACCCACACTTGACCTCACGCTCCCGCAACCTGTCGATCATCGCGCTCGTGGTCCTGCTGCTGGCCGGGGCCCTGGCGGTGATCGCGACCAAGCGGACCGTGCTGGGACTCGACCTGCGCGGCGGCGTCGAGCTCGTGTACGAGGGCCAGCCGACCCCGCAGGTGCCCGAGGTCACGCCCGAGGCGATCGACGACGCGATCGAGACGATCCGCAAGCGCACCGACTCGCTGGGCGTGTCCGAGCCGGAGATCCAGCGGGCGGGCGCGAACCAGATCTCCATCGGCCTCCCCGACGTGCAGAACGCCGACCGGGCGGTCGAGCAGGTGGGCACCACGGCGAAGCTCCAGTTCTACGACTGGGAGACGAACGTGCTCGGCGACCGCGGGCCGGAGGCTCCGTTCGCCGGCTCGAAGGCGCTGTTCCAGGCCGTGGAGCTCGCGTCCGAGTCGAAGCCGAAGGCCGAGCGCACCGACGCGGCGGGGCAGCCCGAGGGCACGTCGCTGGAGGAGGCCGACCGCAACAACGACACCGCCAAGGACAAGTTCTACCTCTTCGGCCCCGACCAGCGGCTGATCGCCGGGCCGGACGCGAACTGCGAGGAGCTGCTCGTGGACTTCGAGTCGATCCGCGGCCCGCCGCGCGCGGCCAAGGACGTGCCCAAGGGCAGCGAGTGCCGGGAGCAGCTCGAGAAGATCGCCGTCGGCACGGCCGGCGAGGACGACGACCCCGACCCGCCGTTCCGGTCCGGGCCGCCGGCGGGCAGCCAGGTGCTCAAGGTGCCCCAGGGCATCGTGGTCATCGAGGCCGAGCGGGCCCCCAACCAGCCCGAGTCGGTGCAGCGCTACTTCGTGCTCGAGGACGACTCGGAGCTGAGCGGCACCGACATCAAGAACCCCGAGCAGAACGTCGACCAGCAGACCCAGGAGCCCATCGTCACGATGGAGTTCACGGACAAGGGCCGCGAGGCCTTCGCCCGGGTCACCAAGCGGATCGCCCAGCGCGGCTCCGAGATCATCCTCCCGCCCGGTCCGACCGCGACGCCGCGCTCCAGCGCTTCGCGATCACGCTGGACAACCGCATCGTCTCGCTGGCGACGATCGACTTCCGCGAGAACCCGGAGGGCATCGACGGGCGCACCGGCGCGCAGATCAACGGCATCGGCTCGATCCAGGAGACGCAGGACCTCGCCGAGAGCCTCCGCATCGGCGCCCTGGCGATCGACCTCAAGCTGATCTCCCAGACCCAGGTGTCGGCGACCCTCGGCCAGCAGGCGCTCGACCAGGGCCTGCTCGCGGGCGCCGCCGGCCTGCTCCTCACGATCCTCTTCCTGCTCGCGTTCTACCGCGTGCTGGGCGCGGTGGCGGCCGTCACGCTCGTGATCTACGCGGTGTTCCTGTTCGCGCTCGTGAAGCTGATCCCGATCACGCTCACGCTGCCGGGCATCGCGGGCCTGGTGCTCACGCTGGCGGTGGCGGCCGACGCCAACATCGTCATCTTCGAGCGGATCAAGGAGGAGGCGAGAGCGGGCAGATCGATACCCGCCGCGATCTCCGGGGGCTACGCCAAGGCGCTGCGCACGATCGTCGACGCGAACGTGGTGACGATCGGCGTCGCGTTCATCCTGTTCACGCTCGCGACCGCGGGCGTGAAGGGATTCGCGTTCACGCTGGGGATCGGCACGATCGTGTCGCTGTTCACGGCCGTGCTCGCCACCTCGGCGATCCTCGGCGCGATGGCGCGCACCCGCGTGATCGGGTCGCGCTTTGCGATCGGCGCTCGCGAGACCGAGGGATGGAAGTTCGACTTCGTCGGCAACGCCCGGTACTTCTTCTCGACCTCCGGGCTGATCCTCGTGGCGGGCGCCACGGCGATCGCCGGCCTCGGCCTCGAGTTCGGGATCGACTTCGAGTCGGGCACGCGGATCAAGACGCCGATCGAGCAGAGCGCGAGCGTCGACCAGGTCCGCGACGCGCTCACGCCGCTCGGCTTCGGCGACGCGAAGATCCAGGAGGTAGACGAGCCGGACCTCGGCAGGAACGTGTTCCAGATCGCCACCCCCACGCTGGAGCCGAACGAGGTCACGGAGGTCCGCGACGCGCTCGACGAGGAGTTCGGCGTGCAGAGAGCCGACTTCTCCTCGAGCTCGATCGGGCCCACCTTCGGCGCCCAGATCGCGCGGACCGCGCTCATCGCGATCGTGGCCTCGCTGATCCTCATCTCGATCTACATCGGGCTTCGGTTCGAGTTCAAGTTCGCGGTGCCGGTGCTCATCGCGATCGCGCACGACATCCTCATCACCGGCGGCGTGTACGCCATGGTCGGCCGGGAGGTGACGACGTCGACGGTCGCGGCGCTCCTGACCATCTTGGGCTACTCGCTGTACGACACGATCATCGTGTTCGACCGCATCCGCGAGAACGTCCCGCGGATGCCGCGTGCCACGTTCTCGCAGATCGTGAACAGGTCGATGTCGGAGGTGTTCACCCGCTCGCTCGCCACCAGCTTCTCGACGCTGATGCCCGTCGGCGCGCTGCTGTTCTTCGGCGGCGAGACGCTCCAGGACTTCGCGTTCGCGCTGCTCGTGGGCATCATGTCGGGCGCCTACTCGTCGATCTTCATCGCCGCGCCCGTGGTCACGCTCTGGAAGGAGCGCGAGCCCGTGTACGTGCGCAGGCGCAAGGTCGTGATGGAGGATCACGGCGGTGTCGTGCCCGCGTTCGCGACCGGGAGCCTCGCGGGCGAGGAGGAGGAGGCGCCGGCAGCGGCAGCGGCCGCCCCCGGCGGCGTCCCGCGCCGGCGCCGGCGTGCCGCGGGCCGCCGGCCGGGCGCAGCCCGCGGCTGCGCCGCCCGCACCGGCTCCCGCGCCGCCCCCAGAGCCGGAGCCGGAGCCAGAACGCGAGCCGGAGCCCGAGCCCGAACGCGAGCCGGAGCCCGAGCCTCGCTCCAGCACGTCGAGCACCGCCGGCGACGGCCGCTCGAAGCCCCGCACGAGCAGCGGCGCGAAGAAGCGCTCGCGCCCGCGCAAGAAGCACGGGAGGCGCTGACCATGAGCATGGTCGTGTGGGTGATGATGGGGATCGCGATCTGGCACTTCGCGGTGTTCGTGCCGGACCGCTTCTACGGCGGCATCGTGGGCGCGTTCCTGGCGGCCATGGTGGGCGCCGCGATCTTCGGGTTCATCGTCGCGGGGTTCACGATTCCGGGGCGCAATGACACCGACCTCGTGCAGGCGTTCATCGCGGTGCCGGGCGCGGTGGCGGCGCTGGCGATCTCGTGGGTCGCCGGGTCGCGCACCGAGGGGGAGCATCGGCCCGAGGTGCTGTAGGGCTGTGCCTGAGGGGTAGCCCGTGATCCCCTTCCTGTTGCTCCTTCCCGGGGGGCTGACGGTGTACCTGTCATTCAGCTCCGGCGGTTTCTACCCCGGCGCCACCGGAGTTGCGGCAGCCGCGCTGGCGCTCCTCCTCGCAGTCCGTGTGACCACCGGCAGGCGGCCGTTCGAGGGCGTGGGGGCGCTGGTTGCGGGCGGGGCCTGCGCCGTCGCCCTGTTCGCGGTGTGGACGCTCGCGTCGAGCGGCTGGTCGGATTCGGAGTCCCGCGCCGTTCTCGAGTTCGATCGCGTGCTCCTGTACGGCCTGGCGTTCCTCCTGCTTGGCACCGTTCCTCGCACGCCCGAGAGGGTTCGCCTGGCCCTTGGCGGTGTGGCCGTGGCCATGGTGGTGGTCTGCCTGGCCGGGTTCGCCAGCCGCGCGCTGCCGGATCTCGTTCCGGTCGGCCTGAACGAGGCCAACTCCCGCCTGAGCTACCCGGTGAGCTACTGGAACGGAATGGGCTTGCTGGCGGCCCTGGCGGCCCTCTTCTCCCTGCACCTGGCGTCGGCGCGCGGGTCCCTTGTGGTGCGTGCAGCGGCGGGGGCGGCCGTTCCGCTGGCGCTCGCAACGCTCCTGATGACCTTCTCGCGAGGCGCGATCACGGCCGGGATCGCCGCGCTGGCCATCTACGCCGTGGTCGCGCGCGGACGCTCGCTCGCGCTCAGCGCGATGGCGTGCCTCCCGGGTCCGCGATCGCCGTGGTGGCCACCTACCGCGCCGATCTCCTCGCGGAGGCCGACTACACCACGCCGGCCGCCGTCGCCCAGGGCGAAGAGCTCGCGGTGATCGTCGCCGCGTGCATGCTCGGCACCGCTCTGCTCGTCGTCCTGGCGGCGGCGATCGACCGGCGCATGCCCGAGCGGCCGCCGCGGCTGGGCAGGGGCGCTCGGTGGGCCGTCGGCGGCGCGGTCGCGGCGATCGCGGTGGCCGTGGCGGTGGCGGCCGGCGCTCCGGGCGAGGTCGAGGACAGGTACGACCAGCTGGTCCACAGCAACGCGCTTCCAGCGGTCGACGACGAGCGCGACCGCCTGACGGCGGGCGGCAACAACGGCCGCTCGGACCTCTGGCGCGTGGCCCGCGAAGGCTTCGCCGCGGAACGCCTGCACGGGAGCGGCGCCGGGACCTACCAGCTCGAGTGGGCCCGCCGCGGGAACGGGAGCGTGACGGTGAGCGACGCGCACTCGCTTGCGCTGGAGACGGCGGGCGAGCTCGGGCTTGTAGGGCTGATGCTGCTCGCCGCGGGCGTGGCTGTCGTGCTGTGGGCCTTCGCGCGCGGCTGCCGCGGCCCGGACCGCGCCATCCACGGCGCGCTCCTCGCCGCCGCCGTCGCGTGGCTCGTCCACTCCTCCATCGACTGGGACTGGGAGCTGCCGGCGATCACCCTGTGGCTGTTCGCGCTGGGCGGCCTGACTGCCGCGCGCTCGGACCCCATCGCGTCCGCCTGGGAGCCGTCGCGCATCTCCCGCGTCGCGATCGGGATCGCCGCCCTGGCGCTCGCCGTGACGCCGGTCAGGGTGGCGCTCTCCCAGTCAGAGCTCAACGACTCCGTGCGCGCTTTCCGTTCGGGCGACTGCGGCGCCGCGATCGACTCCGCCCTCAGCTCTACGAGGGCCTTCCCCGAACGCCCGGAGCCGTTTCAGATACTGGCGTTCTGCGATGTGCGCCTGGGCCTCGACCGGCTTGCTCCGCGGGTGGCGGCCGCAGGCCGTGCGGCGAGATCCCGACAACTGGGAGTTCCACTACTCCCAGGCGCTGGTCCTCGGGGCGACGGGCAGAGACCCGCGCGACAGCGCCGCGCGCGCACTGCGGCTCAACCCACGTCTGCGGCTGACGCGCGACGCCGTGCGCGCCTTCCGGTCAAACAGCCGGGCGCGCTGGAAGCGAGCCGCCAGAGCGGCGCCGCTGCCCTTCCAGGAACCGGCGCGGGCCGCCGGTGCCGGAGACTAGACGCGACGACGCAGAACGGTGCCTCCGGCCAGGAGGGCGACCCCGCCGATCAGCAGCGGGAAGACCACGAGACCGGTGAACGGGGAGGGAGTCGTCGCTCGCGGCAACCTGGTCGGCCACGGCGCCGTCGTCCTCCGGATCGCTCCCGCCCTGTTCCTCGCCGAGCTCACCACCGCCGCCCGGGTCGTCGCTTTGCTCCTCCTCGCCGAGCTCGCCGCCCGTGTCACCACCCGGCTGCGTGTACTGAGAGACCGCGGCGGGGCCGTCGCCCGCGATACCCGTGACCGCGACCGTCGCCCCGGTGCCGCACATCAGCAGGCCGGTGGCGAGGATGAAGGTGATGGCCAGGCGAGATCTCAAGAAAGGCTCCTTTCGGCGCTCTGCGGCGGGTCCCGCAGCGGCTCGGAGGGCTCGCTGCTTCACGGAGTCGAGCTCGAGGGGGGTGAGAGCGGGCCGTTCGGCACGCAGCCTCGCCTCGAGGGCCTCGAGATCCTTGTCCGGCTGACGGTTCGCATCCATCACCCCTGATACGAGCGAGCGGGCCGATTCCTGACTGAAAGACTTGCCCGGTGATGGCCCAGGGAGGTTTCGAGCGGCTGTACGAGGCGCATGCGGGGGCTCTGTTCGCCTTCCTCGCCTACCGGACCGGCGACCGGGCGCTGGCAGAGGATCTGCTCGCCGACACCTTCGAGCGGGTTCTGCGGGCCCGGCGCCCCTTCGACCCCCGCCGGGGCAGCGAGAAGACCTGGCTCTACTCGATCGCCCTCAACGTCCTGCGCGACCATGCCCGTAGGGCCGCGGCCGAGACGCGGGCGATCGAGCGAGCGGGGCCTCCGGGTCCCGAGACTGCCGCTCGCACCCGATGTGGAGGGGCGAGACGAATTACAGCGGGCGCTCGCCACGCTCACCGATGAGGAGCGGGAGGCGGTGGCGCTGCGCTTCGGCGCGGATCTCACCGTGCCGGAGATCGCGGCGGTGACGGGGGAGAAGCTCACCACGGCCGAAGGCCGCGTCTACCGCGCCCTGCGCCGCCTCAGGGCGGCGCTGAAGGAGGAGCGCTAGGGGCGAGCTCTGTCGTTCTGTCCCCTTTGAGGGACAGGATGGGCCGCGTGCTTCCCTCTGCCGCTTGGACGTGTGAGCCGTATCGCGTAGTCGATGCCGCCCGGCTGGCGGACGAGCTCGGCGTGTCGCCTGCGGCCGCCTCGATCCTCGTTCGGCGCGGGTACTCGGACGCCGTTGCCGCGCGGCGGTTCCTGGACGGCGGAGGAGCGGCTGGAGCCCGGTGCGCTGCCGGGGGTGCCCGCGGCGTGCGACCTGATTCGCCGGCACGTGGGGGAGGGCTCGCGGATCGCCGTGTTCGGCGACTACGACGTGGACGGCGTCTGCTCGACCGCGATGATGATCCGGACGCTGCGCGCCCTGGGCGCGGATCCGGCCTGGCGGCTGCCGAGCCGCGACGAGGGCTACGGGCTTTCGCCGGAGGTGGTCCGCTCGCTCGCGGGGCCGGCGCCAGGCTGCTGATCACCGTGGACTGCGGCATCACGGCCGTGGCCGAGGTCGCCGAGGCGAGTGCTCTCGGCATGGACGTGCTCGTGACCGACCATCACCGGCCGGGGGACGAGCTGCCGGCCTGCACGACGGTGCACCCTGGGCTTGGGGAGGAGCCGTCGAGCGAGCTGTGCGCCGCCGGTGTGGTGCTCAAGCTCGCCGAGGCCCTCACGGGCGCGGAGGAGGATCTCGACCTCGCGGGGCTCGCGACCGTGTGCGACATGGTGCCGCTCCACGGCGAGAACAGGCGCATCGCGCGGGAGGGCCTGGCCGCGCTCGCCAGGACCACCCGACCGGGCATCCGGGCGCTGATGCGCGTGGCGGCGCTCGAGCCCGGGGACGTTGACGCCCGTGCCGCCGGCTTCCGGCTCGGCCCGCGTATCAACGCGGCGGGGCGCCTGCACCGCGCCGACGCCGCGCTCGAGCTGCTGCTCACCGACGACGCCGAGCGGGCGGAAGAGGTCGCACGGCGAGCTGGACCTCCTCAACCGCGACCGGCGCGAGACCGAGCAGCGCATCCTGCACGCGGCCGAGGCCGCGTGCGCGGACCAGATGAGCGCCGCGGCGATCGTGGTGGCGGGGGAGGGGTGGCATCCCGGCGTGGTCGGCATCGTGGCCTCGCGGCTGGTGGAGCGCCACCGCCGCCCCTGCGTCGTGATCGGCCTGGACGGGGGAACGGGCGGGGATCGGGCCGGAGCATCGCGCCGTACGACCTGCTCGCGGGCCTCACCGCGGCGGGCGAGGGCCTCACCCGCTTCGGCGGCCACAGGATGGCCGCCGGCCTGGAGATCGACGAGGCCGCGATCCCCGCCTTCCGCGCCGCCCTCGCGGCACATGCGGGCGAGCGGCTCGCACCGGCCGACCTGCTGCGCATCCAGCCGGTGGACGCGGTGGTACCCGGCGGAGCGCTCACCCTCGACCTCGCCGAGGAGCTGGAGCGGATCGGGCCCTTCGGCCAGGGCAACCCGGCGCCGGTGCTGCTGGTGCCGGGGGCGCGCGTCGAGCACGTCACGGCGATGGGGGAGGAGCGCGAGCACGCCCGCTTCTCGCTGGCCAGCGGGGGCGCCCGCGCCCGCGGCGTGGCCTTCCGCACGTCGCAGCGCTCCCTCGCCGCCACGGGCGCCGCGCCCCACGACGTGGCCGTGAGCCTCGAGCGCAACCGCTGGAACGGGACGGTGGAGGCGCGGGTGGTGCTGAAGTCGCTCTCTGAGACTCGCTCGGGCACTCTCTTCGACGCAGCTCCCGAAGAGTTCTGGCCGGCGATCGAGCGCGAGCTGGATCGCGACCCCTCCGAATGGTTCCCCCTCCGTTCGAGCGCGGGGGCGCCGCGCCCGATCCGTGACCGTCGCGAGGAGGGGTTGGCCGGCGTGGCTGGCGACCTACTCACCAGCGGCGAACCCGTGCTGCTCGTCGTCGCCGACGTGGAGCGAAGGCGCGCGGGCCTCGAACGTCAGCTGGCGGGCCACGTCCCGGGCGGTGCCCAGGCCTGCGCCTGGGCGGCCGTGGGTGCGCTGGCGCCCGCGCATCACCTGCTCGCGATCGACCCACCCCCCGTCGCAGCGGGCGTCGAGCTCTTGCGCAGTCTTCCCGGCGGCGGTTCGGTGCACCTCGCCTGGGGACCGGCCGAGCGTGACTTCGCGCTCGCGCACTGGCGTGCCCAGCTCGACCTCCGCGCAGCGCTCGCCGACCTGTGGCGCGAGCTCGACGGGACGGGTGGCCTGGCCGGCGACGCGCTCGAGGCGGCGCTGCGCGGCCACGGCGCCTATCCGCGCCCGGCGCCGTCTGCGGACGTCTGGTGCGCGTGCTGTCCGAACTCGGGCTCGCGGAGCTCGACGTCTCGACCGTTCCCTCCGGCTCGTGGCAACGGAGCGCACCGACCTCACCCGGTCGTCTGCCTATCGCGCCTACGCGGCCAGGCTCGCCGAAGTCGAGCGCGGCCTCGGCGTGCGCGACGGCCCGGCCCTGGCGGCCGCGGGCGGCTGAGGGGCTCTTCCCCGCCGACTGTCGGGTTTGTATGCCTGTGGCGGCCGAATCCGACACTCGGCGTCGATACAGCGTGGGCGAGGCCCGGCCCTGGCGCTCGGGGGTGGCCGAGGGGCCGCTGCCCAGGTGGGCTGAGCGCGCCCCCTCCGCGTCTACACTGGGCTCATGCCGAAGGTGCCTCGGCAGAAGACCGAGAAGAAGAAGCCGGCCAAGGCCGCGCAGCCGCGCCGCCGCTCGAACGGCGGGGCCGCCACCGCGGTCGCCGAGCCGAGCTTCGAGCACCACAAGGTCGACGAGGCGAAGTCGCACGCCCCGGCGGGCCCCGCGGCACGACTGACCGACGATCAGCGCACGCTGCTCGGCGACCTCTTCGCGGTGGTCGAGGAGCACGCGCCGGAGGCCGTGGAGAGGGTCGATCGCAAGCTCGTCGAGCAGGCGTTCGTGTTCTCGTGCGACCGCCACGCCGACCAGCGCCGTGCCTCGGGGGAGGACTTCATCGTGCATCCCGTCGGCGTGGCGAAGATCTGCGCGGGCATGAGGCTCGACACGTCCACGCTGTGCGCGGCGCTGCTGCACGACACGGTGGAGGACACGAGCGCGTCGCTCGACGAGGTGCGCGCCGAGTTCGGCGAGGAGGTGGCCGCGCTGGTCGACGGGGTCACGAAGCTCACCGGCATCACCTTCCAGAGCCGCGACGACCGGCAGGCCGAGAACTACCGCAAGATGATGGTCGCGATGGCCTCGGACATCCGGGTCATCCTGATCAAGCTCGCGGACCGCCTCCACAACATGCGCACGATCGAGGCGATGCCCAAGAACAAGCAGCAGGAGAAGGCGCGCGAGACGCTCGAGATCTTCGCCCCGCTGGCGCACCGCCTGGGCATCCACGCGATCAAGTGGGAGCTGGAGGACCTGGCGTTCGCGACCCTGCATCCGCGCAAGTTCACCGAGATCAAGGGTCTCGTGAACCAGCAGCGCGAGGAGCGCGAGGGCTACGTGGCGCGGGCGGGCGAGTACCTGGGCAAGGAGCTCGAGGCCGTCGGCATCGAGGCGGGCATCAACGGGCGCGCCAAGCACTTCTACTCGATCTACTCGAAGATGACCAAGAAGGGCCGCGAGTTCAACGAGATCTACGACCTCACCGCGATGCGCGTGCTCGTGGGCTCGGTCAAGGACTGCTACGGCGCGATCGGCGTGATCCACTCGCTGTGGAAGCCGCTGCCCGGGCGCTTCAAGGACTTCGTGGCGATGCCCAAGTTCAACATGTACCAGGCCCTCCACACGACCGTGATCGGGCCGGAGGGCAGGCCGCTCGAGATCCAGATCCGCACCCAGGAGATGCACGACACGGCGGAGTACGGCATCGCCGCCCACTGGATGTACAAGGACGGGGAGGGCAAGAGCGGGGACCGGGTGGAGTGGCTCGAGCACCTGGTGGACTGGCAGAAGGAGATGCAGGACCCGCAGGAGTTCGCGGAGACGCTGAAGGCGGACCTGTTCGAGGACGAGGTGTTCGTGTTCACCCCCAAGGGCGAGGTGAAGTCGCTCGCCTCCGGCGCGACCCCGCTCGACTTCGCCTACTCGATCCACACGGACGTAGGCCACCGCTGCGTCGGCGCCAAGGTGAACGGCAAGATCGTGCCGCTGCACTACGAGCTGCAGTCCGGGGACATCTGCGAGGTGCTCACCTCGAAGAAGGAGCGCGGCCCCAGCCGCGACTGGCTCTCGCTGGCCAAGACCACCCGCGCGCAGTCGAAGATCCGCGCGTGGTTCAAGCGCGAGCGGCGCGAGGACTCCGAGCGCAGCGGCCGCGAGATCCTGCAGGACAGCCTGCGCCGCCAGGGGCTGCCGCCGCAGAAGATCGCCGGCTCGCCGCTGCTCGCGGACGTGATCCGCGAGATGGGCTTCCGCAAGGCCGACGACTTCTACATCGCGCTCGGGCAGGCGAAGGTCTCCGCCAAGGTCGTGACCCAGAAGGTGATGCAGCGCCTGCGAGCAGGGCGAGTCGGCCGTCGAGCCCGCCGGCGCGGTCGCCGACTGCTGGAGCAGAAGGAGGCGACCGCCCAAGCCAGCGGCCGTCCTCCGGCTACGGGATCGTGGTCGAGGGCATCGACGACGTGATGCTGCGCCTGGCGAAGTGCTGCCGGCCGGTGCCGGGGGACCCGATCGTGGGCTACATCTCGCTCGGCAAGGGGATCACGATCCACCACGAGTCGTGCCCGAACGCCAAGGCGCTGATGCGGAACCCGGAGCGCTTCACGAAGGTCGCCGTGGGACTGGGAGGGCGACTCGAGCTGCTTCCGGGTCGAGCTCGAGATCGACGGCTGGGACCGCACCCGCCTGCTCGAGGACCTGTCGCGCACCTTCGCCGAGACCGGCATCAACATCCTCGAGGCGCGCTGCACGGTCGTGCATCCGATGGTCAAGAACCGGTTCGTGGTCGAGGTGGGGGACACCGAGTCGCTGAAGACGTGCATCCGAGAATGCGCAACATCGAGTCCGTTTTCGACGCATACCGCGTCACGCCGACCGGCTGATCATAGGGGGCACGTCGGGCTCCCGAATGTGAAGTTTGGCGATTCACTGACGGGCAGAGAAACTTCGTAGGCAGGGCAGGGTTGGGGGCGGTAGGGCGCCCAACGCGACCGCTTAGACACCCGGGGACGGCGACTTCGCAGGGGACCCCAGGGAAGCAGGTACGAACCGAACATGTGCCGGGGAAGCACCCGGTGACAGCCACATCCGCCCGAGCAACCTTCGATCGGAGGGGCCGTCGCGCCCGCGGAAATCCGAATGGTGGCGAAGGTGGAGACGTTGCCCGCCCGCGGTCGGGCTCCGCTCCACGCGCTCCGACCCCCGCTCGACCCGCCACGTCCGCCCCGAGCGCGACCCCGAGCTGGGAGCCGCGCACGGCAGGCCGAGACGGAGGCCGGGGAGCCGGAGCGCGCCCGGACGCGTGACCGCCGCTACCGGTGGCTGCTCGCGGTGGCCGACCTCGACGCCGCCGTGCTGGCCGCCTTCGTATGCATCGAGACCCTCGGGCAGTCCGACAACATGACACTCGTCGCCCTGCTCGCCATGCCGGTCGTGCTCGCCATGGCCAAGGTGCTGGGGCTCTACGACCGCGACGAGCTGCTGCTGCGCAAGACCACGCTCGACGAGGCGCCCGGCGCTGTTCCAGCTCGCCGCCCTACGGCGCTGCATCGTGTGGCTCGGGCAGGCGAGTGCTGGTGACCGGCGAGCTCGGCGCGCGACCAGGTCGTCGCGTTCTGGGCCCTGCTGTTCTTCGGCCTGCTGGCCTGTCCGCGACGTGGCCCGCGTCGCGGCGCGGCATGTCGACCCGCTCGAGCGCTGCCTCATCGTCGGCGACCCCGTCAGCGCCGAGCGCGCGCGCGAGCAAGCATCGAGGCCAGCGACGCCGTGCACGCGCGAGGTCGTCGCCGCCGTGCCGCTCGAGGACCGCCAGCTCCGGTGGAGTGACTCGCCGCCGAGCCGCTCGCGCGAGCTCGCCGTGGAGCACGACGTCCACCGTGTCGTCGATCGCCCCGCCCAGCGACCGACCACGGCGAGGTGCTCGACCTGATCCGCGCCGCCAAGGCGCTCGGGCTGCAAGGTGAGCCTGCTGCCCGCGCATGCTCGAGGTCGTGGGCTCGTCGGTCGAGTTCGACGACGTCGACGGGGTCGACGTGCTCGGCGTGCGCCGCTTCGGGCTGACGCGCTCGTCGCTGGCTCGTCAAGCGCGCCTTCGACATCGTCGGGATCGCTGGTCGGCGCTCGCCCTGCTGGCGCCCCGCTGCTCGTGCTGATCGCGCATCGCGATCCGGCTCGACTCGCGCGGCCCGGTGCTTCTTCCGCCAGCACGCGCGTCGGCCGCGACGGGCGCAGTCTTCGAGATGCTCAAGTTCCGCACGATGGTCGCCGACGCCGAGCGAGCGCAAGCGGCGAGCTGACGCGACCGCAACGAGGCGGAGGGCCTCTTCAAGATCGCGCGACGACCCGCGGATCACGCGCGTCGGCCGGCGGCTTCGCGCGCTCGTCGCTCGACGAGCTGCCGCAGCTGCGTGAACGTGCTGCGCGGCGAGATGAGCCTCGTCGGCCCGCGGCCGCTCGTGCTGGAGGACGACCAGCACGTCGAGGGCTGGTACCGCCGCCGCCTGCACCTCACGCCGGGGATGACCGGCCGCTGGCAGATCCTCGGCTCGGCGCGGATCCCGCTCCAGGAGATGGTGAAGCTCGACTACCTCTACGTGGCCAACTGGTCGCTGTGGAGCGACATCAAGATCCTGCTGCGCACGGTCGGCTTCGTGCATGGGGCGCCGAAGGGGCTGTGAGCGTGCGAACGCATCGACCTGATGGGACATCGCCGTGGACCGCGGTCACGGGCGGGGAGGCGGTGAGCGCGGTGGCGACGCGCTCGAGCGCGGGCGCGGCGGCTGGGTGATCACTCCCAACCTCGACCACCTGCGCTCCTACCACGCGCCGAGCCCACGCTGCGGCGCCACTTCGACGACGGCCGACCTCGTGCTGGCGGACGGCATGCCGCTGGTCTGGGCCAGCCGCCTGCAGGCGACGCCACTGCCAGAGCGGGTGGCCGGATCGGACCTGATCTGGTCGCTCTCGCGCAGGGCGGCGACGCGCGGCGCGTCCGTGTACCTCGTGGGCGGCAACCCGGGCAGCGCCGAGGCCGGCGGCCGGCGTGCTGCGCGAGGCCGCCCCCGGCCTCGAGGTGGCCGGCGCGCAGTCGCCCGCCCATGGGCTTCGAGGCGGATGACGACAAGGTGGAGCGACTGCGCACTGAGCGGGCGGTCGAGCGCGAGTCCGAGCCCGACATCGTTTACGTGGGACTGCCGCTCGACAAGCAGGTCGAGCTGATCCCGCGGCTGCGCGGACGGCTGCCGCCTGCGTGGTTCCTCGGGCTCGGGATCTCGTTCAGCTTCTGTCGCGGCGAGGTGAGACCGCGCCCCCGCCTGGATGCGCGCGGCGGGCCTCGAGTGGGTCCACCGGCTGGGCCAGGAGCCGCGCCGGCTGGCGCGCCGCTACCTCGTCGAGGGGCTGCCGTTCGCCACGCGGCTGTTCGCGCACGCGGCGAGGAGGCGGCTGGCGTGATCCGTGCTCTGCTCGACAGGCTGCGCCGACGGCGCCTGGTGGGAGAGGTGCGCCGCGAGCGGCTGACCTATCTCGAGCGCCCGGCGCTGGAGGACCTCTGGGACCGCGTGCGGGAGATCGAGCGCACCGGACGCCCCGGCATGCTGCTGGAGGCCGGCTGCGCGCTCGGCGGGTCCTCACTGGTGATGGCGGGCGCCAAGTCGCCCTCGCGGCCGATGGAGGTCTACGACGTCTTCGGGATGATCCCCCCGCCCTCGGAGGCCGACGGCAGCCAGGTGCGCGAGCGCTACGACGAGATCGCGGGCGGCGAGTCGGAGGGCATCGACGGCGACCGCTACTACGGCTACGAGGACGACCTCCTCGGGCGCGTGACGTCGACATTCGACCGCTACGGGATGCCCGTGGACCAGAACGACGTGCGCCTGGTGAAGGGCCTGTACGAGGACACCCTCCGTCCCGAGGGTCCCGTCGCCCTCGCCCACATCGACTGCGATTGGTACGAGTCGGTGAAGGTCTGCCTCGACCGGATCGTGCCGCGGGTGGTCCCGGGCGGCGTGCTCGTGATCGACGACTACGGCTCGTGGGCCGGCGCGAAGCGTGCGGTCGACGAGTACTTCGACGGGCGCGACGACTTCAGCTTTCACCAGGCGGCCCGGCTCCAGGTGGTGCGCGCACCGGCATGATCGTCTCCGGCTTCGGCTCCCAGACTCCGCCCCGAGAGCTGGCCGCGATCCACCGCCTCGAGCTCGATCGCGTGCTCGACCCGCTCGTCCCGCGCGACGAGCCGGTCGCGCTGCTCGACTTCCCCAACCACTCGAACGTGGGGGACGCGGCCATATGGCTCGGCACGACGGCGTGGCTGCGCCGGTCGGGCCGCAAGGTCACGTTCACGAGCGAGCCTGCCACGTGGTCGCCCGCCGCGCTGCGGCGCGCGCTCGGCCGCCACGGGACCATCCTCGTGCAGGGCGGCGGCAGCCTCGGCGACGTTTGGCCCGAGCGACAGCGGTTCCGAGAGGAGCTGATCCGGTCGTTCGGGGACCACCGCGTGGTGCAGCTCCCCCAGACGCTCTTCTTCTCCGATCCCTTCGCGGAGCGGCGCGCGCGGAAGACGCTGGGCGCGCACCCCGACCTCACCGTGCTGTGCCGCGACGAGCCCAGCCTAGCGCTGGCGCGCGAGCGCCTCGGCCTCCGGGCCGCCCTGTGCCCCGACATGGCCTTCGGCCTCGACCCGCCGCGGCGGCCGCGCGGCCCGCGGGAGGGCGTGCTCTGGCTGGGCCGCACGGACGGCGAGGGCCGCGCGCAGGCCGTGCACCCGCGTGACGGCCTGCGGCGCGCGGACTGGGTCGCCGAAGCTGGGGCCCGTGAGCGGCGCCTCGAGCGCCTGCTCGGCCGCGGCCTCCCGGCCGTCGGGTCGCGCTTCGCCCGCCGGGCGCCGCGCGGGTTGACGCTCACGGCCGCCCCCACCGCTCGCGCCTATCAGTGGCTTGCGGCCTCGCGCGTGGCCCGGGGCGTGGACCTGCTCGGCTCGGCCAGGGCCGTGGCCACCGACCGCCTCCACGCCCACCTGCTCTGCCTGCTGCTCGAGATCCCGCACGCCGTGGTCGACACCGGCTACGGCAAGCTCACCGCCTTCCGCGACGCCTGGACTCACGGTGCGGACGGTGTGCGCTGGGCAGACTCGCCGGCCGAGGCGATCGAGCTGGCGGAGGCGCTCTGAGCATGTCCCAGCTCGCCCGCAACGTGCTGTCCCTCTACGTCGCCCGCGCGGCGCAGGTGGCCGGGGCGCTCGTGCTGTTTCCGCTGGTGATCGCCTACGTGGGCCTCGACCAGTACGGCATCTGGCTGCTCGCCACCTCGGTCGCCACGATCGTCGTGACCTCCGATTTCGGGGTGGGCACCGCCGTCGTTCGGTATGTGGCTCAGACCGACGCCGCGGTCGATCCCCGCCGGGTCAGCGAGGCGGTGTCGTCCGCGCTCGCCTTCTTCGTCTGTCTCGGCGTCGTGGCCGCCGTCCTCTTCGGTGTCGCGATCACGGCCGCGTGGCCCGGCCTCGGGATCGAGTCCGCCGATCGAGACGTCGCGACGCAGCTGTTCGTCCTCGCCGCCGTCGGCATGCTGCTCCTCGGCATCCCGGTGAACATGTTCCGGCAGGTGCTCGTGGGCCTGCACCGGTTCGACGTCGCCAACGGCATCGTGCTCGCCCAGGTGGTGGGCAGGGTCGCGCTGATGGCGCTCGTGCTGGTGCTCGGCGGCGGGATCGTCGGCGCCGCGATCGCGGAGGTCGCGGTGACGCTGGTGACCGGGCTTGCCGCCGCGATCGCATGCCACAGGCTGGTGCCGGAGATGCGCCTGCGCCGCCGGCTCGTGAGCCTGCCGCTTCTGCGCTCCCTCGCGCCCTACAGCCTCCAGGTGTTCGTGATGGGCGCAGCGGCGCTCGTGATCCTGCACGTGGACAACCTCATCATCGGGCTGTTCCTGCCGGTGTCCGCCGTGGCTCTCTACGGCGCGGCGTTCCGGATCTACTGGACGCTGCGGGAGCTGACCGGCGCGATCATGAACGCGGTCATGCCCGAGACAGCGCGCGCTCAGGCGACGGGCGACGATCAGCGCACCTCTCACCTCCTGATTCGCGGAACCAAGTACGCCAACGCGACGGTGCTGCTCGCGGGCGTGCCGGCGCTCGTGCTCGCCGAGCCGCTGCTGGTGGCATGGCTGGGCGAGCGCTTCG
This sequence comes from uncultured Thermoleophilaceae bacterium, assembly GCA_963722705.1. GTDB lineage: Bacteria > Actinomycetota > Thermoleophilia > Solirubrobacterales > Thermoleophilaceae > JAAYBF01. The sequence goes on from CAVRNY010000005.1 coordinate 86,737, forward strand.
CAGAGGTGGCCGTCGTGGGGCAGGTGCTGGTGCTGAGTCTGCTGGTGAACAACAACCACCTGGCGGCCGTCGGAGTGCTGATGGGCACCGGGCGGATCGGGCGCTTCACCCTCTACCACGTGATCTGGGCGGTCGCGAACGTCGCCCTCAGCGTCGCGCTGATCGGGCCTCTGGGGCTGACCGGTGTTGCGCTGGGCACCCTGGTGCCCTTGCTCGTGCTCGAGCCGCTGTACGTGCGCACCGCCCTGCGCGAGCTCGGAGTGCCGGCGCGCGACTTCCTGCTCGAGGGTGTGCTGAAGCCCTATGTCCCGGCGGTCATGGCCGCTGTGCCGCTGCTGATCTTCGCCGGCTCCGTGCAGCCCACCGGGCTGATGGCGGTGGGGGCCTGCGGGATCGGGTTCGGGGCGCTCTACCTGGCGTTCTTCGCGTGGACCGCGCTCGACTCGGGCGAGCTCGAGCGGCTGGTCCTCGGCCCCGCCCGGCGCACGCGGGCAGCCGCGGGACGGCTCGTGCCGTCGTCCTGAGCGGGCCGCTTCAGCAACGGCCCCGCCAGCACCCCTGCGTTCTCTCCGAGGTTCGCCGCCCATTCCGTGGCGCCCGCCAGGTCGCGCCGCAGCGCGGAGGCCGCGAGGTGGCGCCCGGAGGAGAGGCAGCGCCGGGCCGCCAAGCGCCGGCGCCGGCGGCCGCGGCGGCCGAGGAAGACGCCGTAGCGGGCTCGGCGGCGCACCATCTCCGCCGGCGTGAGGCGCGCGCTCGAGATCAGGTGCCAGACGAACGGGCCGGGGTCGTAGCGCACCAGCCAGCCGGCCCGGGCGAGCTCGAGCTGGGCTTCGTCGTCCTCGCCGACCGCCATCGGGGTGCCCGCGCCCAGGTCGGGGTCGAACCCGCGCACCTCCCTGAGCCGCCCGCAGCGGAACGAGACGTTCGCGCCGTAGAGGGCCTGGCGCCGCGGATCGAGATCCACCGCCTGCTCGCCGAAGTCGAGGATGCTGAGGCTGCGCAGCAGGGTGGGCGTGAGCCAGGGCGGACGCGGGTCCACGAACCGGGCCCGGATCGGGCCGCCGATGCAGGCCACCCGCTCGTCGGCCTCGCGCCAGGCGCGCTCCATCATGTGCAGCCAGCCGGGGCCGAGCACCGCGTCGTCGTCCACGAAGCAGATCACCTCGTCGTCCTCGCAGGCCTCGAGGGCGCGGTTGCGGGCGCGGGAGAGCCCCGGCCGGGGCTCGTGCAGCACGGTCGCGTCCGGCAGGACCTCGTGTGTCAGCGCCTCGTGGCGCCGTCGCTCCTCCGGGTCGAGGCCGCTGGTCACGATCAGGGGCTCGGTGAGCTCGCCGGCGCGAGCGAGCGAGCGCAGCGACTCCTCGACCGCCTCGGCGGGCCGTCCGGTGCAGATCGCAAGGCGCAGGACCGGCTCGGTCATCCGGGCTCGCCCAGGTAGGCGGCGGTCACGGCCTCGACCATTCGCTCGAGCCCGAAGTGCTCCTCGAGCCGCCGCAGGCCGGCGCGCCCGAGCGCGTCCGCCCGGCCGGGATCGTCGAGCAGCGAATGCGTTGCGTCCGCGAGGGCGCCTGCCTCGCCGGGCGCCACCAGCAGGCCCGTGCTGCCGTTCTCGACCAGCTCCGGCACCCCGCCCACGTTGCTGGCCACGACAGGACGGCCGTGGGCCATCGCCTCCTTGATCGAGTAGGGGAGGAGCTCCGTGTGCGTGGAGGGGTGCAGCAGCACGTCGGAGGCGGCCATCACGTCGTCCACGTCCTCGCGCCAGCCGAGGAAGCGCACGCTCCCGTCGAGCTCGAGGTCCCGCGCGGCCCGCTCCAGGCGGGGATGGCGATCGCCCGTACCGACCACCAGCAGCAGCGGGTCGGTTCCCCGCGCGCGCAGGGCGGCCACAGCCTCGAGCGCCACGTCCTGGCCCTTGCGCTCCTCCAGGGACCCGACGACCGACAGCACGGCCCTCCCGGGGTCGATGCCCAGCCGCCCCCGCGCGTCATCGCGCCCGCCGGTGCCGCGGGCCCGCTCGCCCAGGTAGATCGTGCGGATCCGCTCGGGGTCGATGCCGCGCGTGCGGTGAAGCGCGGCCGCGGCGCCCTTGGCGGGCGCGACCCACTCCGACACGCCTCGGTCCACCGCGGCGTCCAGGCGCCGCTCCGCCCAGGCCGGCCAGGCGCGGGGAAGCGGGTAGGCATGGGCGAAGAAGACGGTGCGCGGCACCCGCTCGGCCCGCGCGGCCAGCGCGAGCGCGCGGCAGCTCTCGCCGCCCGGGTAGCCGCCGTTGTTGATGTGGAGCACGTCGGGCCGCGACTGGCGCAACAAACCCCGCAGGCGCGCGACGTTGGAGGCCAGCCGCTGCCAGCGCAGCACGGCCGCGGCCATGGTCCGCGCGGGCCGGTCGGAGACCGAGTCGGTGGACGAGGGGCCGGGGGCCGGTCCGGGGCTCCCGCCGGCGGCGTTACGCACGGCGCGAGCCGCGGCGAGCACGCGCGAGTCCCCCTCGGTGGTCACGCCCACCACGTGGTGGGGCACCCCGGGAGCGCGCTGTGCCAGCCACTCGGCGAACTCCTCGTTCGGGTTCGACGCGACCGTCGCCTCGAACCGGCCTCGGTCCAGGCGCGGCAGGAGGTCGCCGAGGAACTTGTCGGCGCCGCCGAGCCAGTGGCTTTCCGTGTAGACGAGTACGCGCATTTCGTTCAGCCGGGCATGCGTCGGGTAAGCCCGAGGGAGACAGTTACCCATGACTCCAGTCCCAACCACACACAATCCGCCCCCGACGGACACCGAGTTGCCGGTGTCCGTCGTCATTCCCGCCTACAACAGGCCCGAGATGGTGCGCCGCGCCGTGCGCAGCGCCCTTCGCCAGAGCCGATTGCGCCCGTCTGAGGTGATCGTGGTGGACGACTGCTCCACCGACGAGACCGGCGAGGTCGCCGCCGCGGAGGGAGCTCGTGTGATCCGCCACGAGCGCAACCGCGGCGAGGGGGCCTCGCGGAACACGGCGATCCGCTCTGCCCGCAATCCGTGGGTGGCCCTGCTCGACTCCGACGACGAGTGGCTCCCTCACCACCTCGGAGAGCTGTGGCCCCTCCGCGAGGGCCGGGTGCTGGTGTCGGCGAGTTGCCTGGCAAGGGGCGAGGGGCCCGACGACGGGCGCGTTCAGGGTCCCGGCACGCGGGAGCCGGTGGAGCTGCGCTCCCCCGCGCAGCTCGCGCACCCGATGAACTTCGTCCCCCCGAGCGCGGTGATGCTCCACCGCGACGCGGTCGCTCGCCGCGGGGGGCTTCGACCCGGGGCTCAAGATGGGCGCCGACCTCGACCTGTGGCTGCGGATGCTCGAGCGCGGCACGGGGGTGGCCAGCCCGGCGGTGACCGGCATCTACCACGTGCACGCGGGACAGGTCTCCGACGACCGCGCGGCGATGGACGATGCCCACCTCGACGTCGTGCGGGCCTACCGCACCAGGGCCTGGTGCTCGCCGTCGCTGCTACGGCGGCGCGAGGGCGTCAGTGCCTGGGACGCCTTCAGGACCAGGCGGGCCTCCGGCGAGGGCATCCGCGCCGTGGGCGCGCTGGCTCCCCTTGTGAGGAGCCCTCAGCGGCTGCGGGGGCTCCTGGCGGCTCTCGGCCAGCGGCGGCGGATACGCCGCCAGAGCGCCCGCGTCAGCGCTTCCAGCAGCACACCTGCGCTGTCCTGAGCACCTGCAGGCGGTGCCAGGGGAACTGGCTGCGCAGGATCTCGTTGATCCACTTCCCGCCGAACAGCCCTGCCCGGCCCGCATACGGGTTGGCGCCGGTGGGCGCCGGGTCCTCGGCATAGAAGGTGACCGCGCCGGCCTTGTCGCGCAGGACCATCCCGTAGCGCTGTGCCGCGCGCGCGATCGTGCGGACGATCGGATCCATCGGCAGCGACTCGACGTCGAGTGACGGATCGAGCCGGAAGCGGGCGCCCTCCGGGATCGCACCGGCGCCCCGGACGTTGCCGTCGGTCCTCTGCGCGGGCGCCGTGAACCACTCGGCCCGCGTGTCGGGGATCGCGAACGCGAGCGCGTGGTCGATCCGGCCGGCGCGGAGCTCGGCGATCCGCATCAGGCCGCCCATCAGGGGCAGACTGGTGGCCGTGGCGCCCCAGTCGCTCGGGTCGGTGAAGTAGCCCGGGTTGCGCGACACGTTCCTCATCCGCCCACCCCAGCGCGCGTGCCAGCCGTCGCCGCGCCGCTCGGCGAGCCAGAACTCCCACATGGTGTCGGTCGAGGGCTGCCACACGACCATATGCTTGTCGCTCCCGCCGGCAGGTTTCGCGCCGGGCGGGATCGGCACGCCTGCGAACGCCTCCTCGAGCCGCGGCACCCAGGGGGTGTCGAGCTTCACGCGCACCCTGCGCTGCCCCGCCGGGACGGTGTAGACGGGGGTGCTGTACTCGGTCGTGTTCACCCACGGCTCGGCGTGCCCCAGCTGACGCCGGAGCTCGGAGACCCAGGTGCTCGAGCGGCGGTCGAGCGGCGCGTTGCGGCGCAGCGGCGCGTTCCACACCGAGCCGGGCGCGAACGGCCTGCCCGAGGCGCGGGAGGCGCGGATGCGGACCTTGCGGATCCGGTAGCGCGACCGGCGCGATCCGCCGGCCCGCACGCGGCGCTCGGGGCGCAGAGCAGGCCGGCGCGTGACCGACCGGCCGCCCAGGCGTACGCGCAGCCGGCCCGCGCGCGAGTCGAGCACGATCGCGAGCCGCGACCAGCGCCTGGGGTTGTGCGGGCCGCGCATCAGCCTCGCCGTGCGACCTCCCCGGCGCAGGCGGATGCGGCCGCGGCCGTCGTCGATCACGGCGAGCCGGTTCGCCGAGAAGGATGCGAGGCGCACCGCACCCCGCCCGGTGCGCCGGTAGGAGAGGCTCATCCGGACCGTGTCCGACGGCTCGAAGCTGCGCGCCACCGCAGCGCCGGCGGCCGCGGTGGACGGCCCGGCGGCGATCGCAGCGGCGGCGGCGCAGAGCGAAACAAGCAGGCAGAAGCGGGTCGGGATCACCAGATAAAGGTCGGCAGCGCCGCCGCCGGTGTTTAACCGCGGGCGGGGAGGCGCTCAGCGTAGAGGCCGGCCAGCTCGCGGGCGATGCGATCGAGGTCGAAGGACTCGGTCACGGCCCTTCGCCCGGCGGCGCCCATCGCGCGGCGTTCCTCCTCCGAGCCTGCCAGCCGGCCGAGGGCCGCCGTCAGCTCGTCCGACCGCGCCGGCGTGACGAGCAGGCCGCTGTGGCCGTCGTCGATCAGCTCGGGGATCCCCGTGATCCGGGTGGCCACGACGGGGACCTCCATGGCCATCGCCTCCATCAGCACCACCGGGACGCCCTCGGCGAAGCTCGGCAGGCAGAACGCGTCGGCCTCCGCGTAGTGGGAGCGGATCTCGTCCTGGCCCACGGCGCCGGTGAAACGCACGTGGGGGGCGATGCCGAGCCGATCCGCCTCCGCCTGGCAAGCCTCCAGCTCCGGGCCGTCGCCGACCACCACCAGCTCGGCGGGAACGTCGCGGGCGCGCAGGTCCGCGATCGCCCGGAGCAGCACGGGGAGGCCCTTGCCGAGCACCAGCCGGCTCACCGTGAGCACGCGGAAGCTCCCGGGCCGGTCGCCGTTGCGCTGCGGGGGGCGAAAGACGTCGAGGTCCACCGCGCAGCGCACCACGTGCAGCTTGTCCCAGTGGTCGCGCTCCACCCACATCATCAGCTGGCTGCGGGTGAAATGGCTGACGCAGGTCACGAAGCGCGCGTCGCGGGCCTTCTCCGCGAGGTGGTGCTCGGCCACGTCGTAGAACTCGGTGGAGCCGTGCATCGTGAAGCTCCACGACCAGTCCGCGCCCGCTCCGCGGCCGAAGTGGGCGGCAAGCAGGGCCACGTCGCTGCCCACGTTGGCCAGGTGGGCGTGCACGTGGCGCACGCCGCGCTGCTCGCACCCGCGCCAGAGCAGGATCGCCTCAGCGAAGTAGAAGAGGCGCCAGAGGCCGGCGCGCGCGCCGCCGGTGCTCATCCCGAGCGAACGCCGCAGCGTGCCCAGGTAGGCGCGGGGCGCGCGCAGGAGGGCGCCGAGATGGGCGGCCAGGAGCGCCAGTGGGCGCACCGGGAGCAGCGCCTCGGTGCGCTCGAACTCCTCGCGATCCGCTCTGGAGAGCACCTCCCCGGGGCTGGCTCGGCGGACCGCGAAAGTCTCCACCTCGAGGCCCAGATCGCGCAAAGCGCGCACCTCTCGCTGGATGAACGTGAGCGAAGGTGCCGGGTACCGGCTGCATAGATAAGCGATACGCATAGTCGAGGTTCGAGCGGGTATACGACGTCAAGCGCCCGGGCAGGGGCTGGGGTTCTGTCCTCCCTCAGACCTTGCCGCGCACACCGTCCCTCTAAACCCGACCCTTGAGGTGTGATTCCCATCTCGACCGTCCTGGATCGTCCACCTGAGTACGCCACGAGCCGAAACGACGGCATCGGCGAGCCCCCTCATCCGCCGAACCCGTTTCAGTCCGTCATCCGCCATCCCTTCCTGGCGCTGCTCCCGGTTGTGCTCCTGGTGGGCGCCGCGGTGGCGCTCGGGATGACCCGTGAGCCCGTCTATACGGCGGACGCGCGGGTGGCCATCGGCAACCTGAACCCCGGCGAGGCGACCGCCCCGGGCATCGTGGAGGCCAACCAGCAGCTCGCCAGCGCCTACAGCCGCGCGATCACGGCGGAGGCGATCCTGCGCCCGGTCTCCCGCGAGCTCCGCGTCCCGGAGAGCGTGGTGCGGGCGAACCTGTCCGCGAGCCCGGTGCCCAAGAGCCCGCTGATGACGATCCAGGCGGAGGCGCGCTCCGAGCGCGCCGCCGTGCGCCTGGCCGAGACCGCCACGCAGGCGCTGGTGGGCTACGTCGGCTCGCTCGGCGGCCAGAGCTCCACGGAGCGCGCGGCACTCGAGCGCTATCGACGCGCTCAGACGGGAGTCGCCGAGGCTGAGGAGAACGGGTCGGACGCCGATGTGGACGCCGCGAGGCTGCGCGAGCGCGCGGCGGAGCGCAACTACCTCGACGAGGCCGAGGGTGGAGGCTCCACGCCCGTCTCGGTGCTGAACCGCGCCGAGAGCGCGGTGAACGACCGCGACAAGACCCTGAAGCTGCTCGTGGTGATCGGCGCGCTGGCCGGCCTCTTCGGCGGGATCGCGCTCGCCACCGCCCGCGCGTCGCGCAAGCACCGCAAGCAGCAGCTCACATACGCCTGACCGGCAGTGCACCGCACCGTCGCCCACGCGCCAGCGCCCGCGAGCCTCGCCGTCACGGCGGGCGCGGCCCTGCTCGCCGCGCTCGGCCTGGCGACGGCGGCGGGCAGCGAGGACGCCTTCACGGCCATCGCCATGGTCGTGATCGGCGGGTCCATCGCCTACCTGGCGCTGCGCTCGGATCCCGCGTGGCCGCTGAGCCTCGGCCTCGCGGCGGCGATCTTCTCGGGCAACTCCTCCCAGCTCGGGCTGCCCGTGGGCGCCGACCGCCTCCTGATCGCCTCGGGCCTCGTGGCGCTGCTGCTTCGCGAGCTCGAGGCCGCGCGCTCGGGCGAGGCAAGGCAATTCAGGATCGAGCCCGTCCACTGGGTGCTGCTGGCGGCCGCGCTCTGGGCCCTGGGGTCCGCCTACTGGACCGGGAGCCTGACCACGGCCCCGGGCTTCTTCGCCCTGCTCGACCGCTTCGGCCTGGTCCCGTTCCTCATGTTCCTGGCGGCCCCGCTGGCGTTCGCCGAAGAGCACCAGCGCCGGATCCTGCTCGGCACTCTCACGGTCACGGGCGGCTACCTCGGCCTCACCGCGCTGTTCGAGGCGCTCGGGCTGGACCTCGCCGTGATCCCGGGGTACATCACCGATCCTTCGGTGGGCATCCACTTCGGGCGCGCCCGCGGACCCTTCGTCGAGGCCGTGGCCAACGGCCTGGCGATGTTCGGCTGCGGCGTGGCCGCGACCATGCTGGCCACTCGAACCCGCCCCGGCACCGGCACCCACACCGGCGCCATGCTGGTGGCGCTCCTGTGCGCGGCGGGGGTCGTGTTCACCCTCACCCGGGGCGTGTGGCTCGCGGCGATAGCCGGGACCGTCGTGGCCCTCGTCGTGTTCGGCGACGTGCGGCGCTACCTGGTGCCGGCCCTCGCCACGCTTGCGGCTGTGCTCGGGATCGCCCTCGTCACGGTTCCGGGCCTCTCCGGCAACGTGTCCCAGCGCAGCTCCGAGAAGGAGCCCCTCTGGGTGCGCTCGAACACCAACCACGCCGCCGTGGAGATGATCCGCGAGCGGCCGATCACCGGGTTCGGCTGGAACTCGTTCCCGACGGCGAGCCTGCCCTTCTTCGAGCAGGCCGATGACTTCCCGATCAACGGGGTGGGGGAGGGCGTGCACAACGTGCTGCTCTCCAACGCCACCGAGCTCGGCCTGATCGGCGCGGCGCTGTGGCTGGGCGCCCTCCTGATGGGGGTGGGCGGCGCGATCGTCCGCCGCGGCCCGCCGGAGCTCCGCCACTGGCGTGTGGGGCTGCTCGCGTTCGCCGTCGCCTGGGCCTGCGTGGGCGCGGTCGGGCCGCTCGCCTACGCGTTCCCGACCCTGCTGCTCTGGACCTGGGCGGGACTCGTGCTCGGGCTCTCACGTCCGGTGCGGACCCATTCGCCCGGACCGCCGCCGGTGGAGATCCGCGCCAGCAGGGCCAGCTTGCGGGCCCCGGCTTGGGGCGACCCGGCGAGCGACCGGTAGACGCCGGCAGGCGCTCCGGCCAGCCGCAGGCCGCCCAGCACGAACAGCGCCTGCCCCGCGGCGGTGGCCGCGGCCAGCGCCACGCCGCGGCGGTCGCGCAGCGCCAGGGCGGCCGCGCCGCCGGCGAGCGTGGCGCCCGCGAGCGCCGACTGCGGCGGCATCAGCTGCTCGAGCGCCGCATGCGTCTTCGCCCGGTCGCGCTCCCGCAGCCCGGCTCGCAGCATCCGGGGCGCCCACCGCCGCGCCAGCTCCATCCGGCCGCCCTCCCACCGGGCCTGCTGGGACTCGGAGGCGGCGTGGGTGGTCGGCATCGGGGAGCGCACCGCCGCCTCGCCTGCGAAGCGCACCCGCTCGCCGGCCTCGACGAGCCGCAGGTGGTACTCGGCGTCCTCCGCGAGGGAGAAGGCGTCCCACGGGTGGCTGCGCAGGAGCTCGCGGTCGAACGCCATCCCGGTGCCGAGCAGGCCGCACGAGAGCCCCAGCGCCTCCTTGCCCGCCGGGCGCACGGTGTTCACGAGCGCGAACGCCGCGTAGCGCAGGGCCGAGGCGGACGACTCTCCCGGGTTGGACACCACGTAGTCGCACTGCACCGCGCGGGCGCCGGCGCTCAGGCGGGCGGCCACCGCCGCTGCCAGGGCTGGGTCCGCGTGGCAGTCGGCGTCCACCATCAGCACCGCCTTAGCCTCGGGCGCCACCTCGTCGAGCCGCTCGAGCGCCCAGGCCAGCGCGTGGCCCTTGCCCCGGCGCGAGGGGTCGGTGCGCTCGAGCACGGCGGCGCCGTGCTCGCGGGCGACGGCGGCGGTGGCGTCGGTGCAGTTGTCGGCCACCACCACGATCGTCATGCGGTCGGCGGGGTAGTGCATCGCGGCGAGGGACAGCAGCGTCTCGGCGATCCCGGCCTGCTCGTCGTGCGCGGGCACCAGCACCGCCAGGTGCGGCGGGTCGGCGGGCGGGCGGAGGGGCGGGTCGCCGGCCGCGGGCGGCCGCTCCCAGCACGCCGAGGAGGTAGGCGACCGTCAGGGCGGGCGGGGCCTGCAGGACGCGCAGGATCGTGCGCGCCGTCCTCACGAGGAGCCCCCCGGCGTCGCCGTCCTGACCGGGGCCCGCACGGCCTCGAGCCGCTCCCACGGGAACCGCGCGAGGAGCTCGGCGGGCGATTGCTTGCCCAGGGCCGTGGGCCAGGGATTCTCCTGCCCCTCGAGCGGCGCCTCGCCGTAGAGCACGACGGCCCCCGCCTTGTCCCGGGCGACCATCCCGTACCGCTGCGCCGCCTCGGCGATCGCGCGGGTGGGGGCGGGCAGGTCGAGCTTGTCGAGGTCGAGGTCGGGGTCGAGCCGGAAGCGGGTGCCGAGGGGGATCGCGCGGGGATCGGCCACCTGGCCGTCGGTGCGCGTCGCGGGCGGCACGAAGGCATCCGCCCGGGCCTCCGGCAATGCGAACGCGAGGGCGTGGTCGATCTTGCCCTCGCGCAGCTCTGACGCGCGCATCAGGCCACCCGCCAGCGGCAGGCCCGTGGCGGTCGCGCCGAGCGGGGCGCGGAACCGGCCGGGGTTCCGGGACACGTTCTCCATCCGCCCGCCCCAGCGCGCATGCCACCCGTCCGCCCGCTGCTCGGCAAGCCACAGCTCCCACATCGTGTCCGTGGAGGGCTGCCACACGACCATATGGCGGTCACTTCCGGACGCCGGCTGCGCGCCTTCCGGAATCGGCACCGAGCGCAGCTCGCGCTGGAGCTGGGGGTAGGAGGTGTCGAGGCGGACCCGCACGCGCGGCTGGTCGCGCTTGGCGCGGTAGATGGGGGTCGAGTACTCGGTCGTGTTGATCCAAGCACCGCTGCGCTCCACCTGGCGGCGCAGCTCGGCCACCAGCTCGGGGGAGCGATCGGATTCGGGTGCGTCTGCTTGGAGCGGCTCGTTCCACACGCCGCCGGGGGCGAACAACCGGCCTGTCTCGCGGGAATCGTCGTCCCCGCCGCAGCCCGACGCCCCGGCCAGCACCAGCGTGAGGAGCACGGCCGCGGCGCGCTTGCGGCGGGCCACGGAGACTCCTTCCGGGCTCGGGTACTCCAATCGCATACCCGTAGGGCGGCCCTCCTATCCTTCGCGCCCGGTGAGCCGCTCCCTCGACTTCCTCCGCTCCGTGCTCGACCCGCGCGCCTGGGCCGGCCTCCTGCGGCTGCTGCACTACACGAACTACTCGCATGTGCGCCCGCGCCGCCGGCTGACAGCCGGGGAGGCCGTGCGGCTGGCTCCCAACGTCTCCTTCACCCATGCCGAGCGGATCGAGATCGGCGCACGGTCGAACATCGGGGCCCACTGCTCGCTGTGGGCGGGCCCGACCAGCGGGCGGATCCTGATCGGCGAGGACTGCCTGTTCGGGCCGGAGGTGTTCGTGACCGCATCGAACTACCGGACGGAGCCCGGCACGCCGGTGTGGCGCCAGGAGTCGGACGAGGCGGATGTGACGATCGGGCGCGACGTGTGGCTGGGCACCGGGGTGGTGGTGCTTCCCGGCGTCACGATCGGGGACGGCGCGGTGGTGGGCGCCGGGTCGGTGGTCTCGCGCTCGCTGCCGGCGGGCTGCATAGCCGTGGGGAGCCCCGCGCGCGCGGTCGGCCGGTCGGGGCGCTCAGCCCACCACGGCGAGCGCCCCGGGCGCTACGCCGTAGCGCACCGACTCGAAGCTGCCGATGAAGTCGCCGTCCACCTGGACGGGGAAGGGGCGGTCGTCCACGGCCTCCACGGTCGCCTCGGGCACGTCCGCGGAAGCCCTCGATCTGGCGGTGCCTGGCCACCGTCGCGGCCTTGCCGGAGAACGCGCGCCAAGCACCGTCGGCAGCTCGAGCACGGTGGCCCGGCGCAGCACCGTCAGGCCGAGCGTGCCGGTGTCGAGCCCGGTGCCCTCGCAGATCCTGATCGGGCGGCGGCCGAAGTACGTGTACGGGTCGGAGTTCTGCACGACCACGGTCACGCCCTCGAGCTGCCGGCCGCCGCACGTCGACCCGCACGCGCGGGGGTCGCACCAGGTAGCGCTTGCTGAACGTCGAGATCGCGGCGTAGGTGTAGTAGTACTCGCCCAGCCGCGCCTTCATCCGGGGGTGGGCGTCCACGCGCTCGACCACGCTGGCGTCGAGCCCCACGCCGGACGAGAAGGCGAAGTAGCGCTCGTTCGCCCTGCCGAGGTCGACCCGCCGGGGCTCGAACGCGTCGGCCAGGCGCAGCAGGTGCTCGGTCGCGTCCACCACGTCGCCCGGGATGCCGAGCGTGCGGCAGTAGACGTTGGTGGCGCCGCCCGGCAGGCAGGTGAGCGGCGTGTTCGAGCCCACCAGGCCGTTGGCGGCCTCGTTCACCGTGCCGTCGCCCCCGAAGGCCACGACCACGTCGTAGCCCTCCTGTGCCGCCTCGCGGCAGATCTGGGTCGCGTGGCTCGGCTTCTCGGTGTCGACCGCCTCCACCGCGTAGCGCGACTCGAGCGCGTACACCACGAGGTGTCTCAGCCGGTCGGAGACCGTGGTGGCGTAGGGGTTCACGATCACGAGCATGCGCTTCTTGGGGGTGCGCTCGGGGAGCAGGCGCTCCGCCAGCTCCTCCGCTCGTCCAAGGGTGCTCTCGGTGACCGCCACGAAGGAGTCCTAACCCCGGCGGGCCGGGGCGGTTACGCGCGTCAAATCAGCGTCACGACGGCGCCGGTCTCCGCCGACCGCAGCGCGGCAAGCGTCACGGCCATCGAGTCGAGCGGATCGGGTCCCATCGGTGCCGCGCCCCGCACCACCACGTCGTGCAGGTGCCGGAACTGCGCGGCGTGCCCCTTGTCCTGGCCCGCCACCGCCGGGGCGCCGCCGCTTCCAACCGCTCGCCGCCGGGAGGGTCCGGCGGAAGTCGTCGATCGCGGCCGAGACGCCCGCCCGAGTGCGCCTCCACGTACTCCTTGTGCAGTGGCCCGGCCGCCCTCGGCCGAGTAGAAGATCGTCGCCAGCGAGCCGTCGGCGAAGTCGAGCGCGACGTTGAACGACTGTCCGGCCGCGAGCGGCTGGCCGGCGGCGGCGCGCATGGTGGCCGACACCCGCGTGGGCAGCGCGCCCGCGAACCAGCACGCGAAGTCGACGAAGTGGCATCCCTCGCCGAGCAGGCGGCCGCCGCCGTCGGCCGGGTCGTTCAGCCAGTGGTCGTCCGGCAGGCTGCCGGCGTTCACGCGGAACAGCAGCTCGAACGGCCGGCCGCGGCTGCCTGACCGCGTCGCGCAGCTCGACCGCCAGCGGGGCGTGGCGCCGGTTGAACCCCGCCACGAGCGGGAGGCCGGTGCTCGGCGGCGCACTCCCGCAGCTCGTCCAGCTCGTCGTGGGTGAGGCACGGCGGCTTCTCCACGAACACCGCCTTGCCGGCTCGCAGCGCGCGGAGGGCCAGCTCGGCGTGGCGTGGAGTGGCGGCTCGCGATGGCCACGAGGTCGATGTCCGTCGGCGCCGAGCACCGCGTCGACCGCCGTCGACCCGCTCGAAGCCGAACCGGCGCTGGGCCGCGTGGGCGGACCTGCCGGTGGCGCTGGCCACGGCCACCAGCTCGAAGCCCGCCGACCCGAGGCCGGGGATCAGCGTGCCCTGGGCGAAGCTGCCCGCGCCGATCACCCCGACGCGCTTCCGCCGCGCGCGGCGCGCGCCGGGACGCGGGCGACGGTCCGAGCGCGGGCGGCGAGTCCGCGTCGAGCGGCGTCGGGTCGTACTCGATGACGATCGCGAGCGGCGACTGCTCGTCCGTGGCCAGGCGCTCGTACGCGGCCTCCGCGTCGTCGATGCCGATCCGCTCGGTGATCAGCGGCGCGGCGTCGACCCGGCCCGCCGACGACCAGCTCGAGGAAGGCGGCCGATGTTGCGGCGCTCGGTCCAGCGGACGTAGCCGATCGGGTAGTCGAGGCCGCGCTCCTCGTACTCCTTGTCGTACCGCCCGGGCCCGTAGGAGCGCGACATCCGCAGGTCGAGCTCCTTGCCGTAGTAGGTGGAGCGCGGGAGCTCCGTCGCCACGTCGCCCGACGATCACCACGCGTGGCGCGGTCGCGGCACAGCCGCGCCGCGAGCTCCACGGGGTCGGCGGAGCGCGTGGCGGCCGTGATCACCACCGCGTCGCACTCGCCCGCGGCCGCGGGCACGCTCGCCGTCTCCCAGCTGGTCGCGCGTGAAGGCGACGTCCGCCGCGCCGTCGCGCGTGCGCCCGCTCGACGAGCTCCTCGGAGAGGTCCACGCCGACGACGGTGCAGCCGGCGGCGCGCAGGATCTGGCCGGTGAGCTGGCCCACGAGGCCGAGGCCGATCACCGCGACGCGCTCGCCCAGGCGGGAGTCCGCCTGCCGCACTCCGTGCAGGGCGATGCTGCCGACGGTGCCGAACGCGCCCGCCTCGAAGTCGAGCCCGTCGGGAAGCCGCACGCACAGGTTGGACGGCACGTGCACGATCTCGGCGTGCACGGCGTAGCTCGGCGCCGCCGCACGCCACGCGGTCGCCGGGCACGAGGTCCGACACCCGCTCGCCCACGGCGAGCACCACGCCCGCGCACGAGTAGCCCAGCGCCGAGGGCTCGTCGAGCCGGGACCGGACCGCGCGGACGGTGTCGCGCAGCGCCGTCGCGCTGCGCCTTCTCGATCACCTGCCGCACCTGGTCGGGGCGCGAGCGCGCCTTGCCGACCAGGCTCTGCTTGCCGGTCTGGATCTTCGCCCGCTCGGTGCCCGCGCTCAGGAGGCTCGCGCGCACGTCGACGAGCACGCCGTCCGGCGTGAGCACGGGCGGCGGGATGTCGATCACGTCGATGCGGCCGTCACGTAGCCGTTGAGTGATCTGCTTCACAGGGAGTCGGACCGGGGAACTGCGACATTTTCCTCCGAAGTGGTGGAACACTGCCGCGCGCGGGTCGGGGGATCCGCTCGTAAGATCGGGGGACATGCGGGGCAGTATGAGCAAGGAGGTCCAGCGGGGGCATGAGGACTCGGCTGAGGTGTTGCTGAGCCAGCTTTTGACAAGGATGTCGAGCGGGGAAAGGCAAGGGTAGCCAGGCGTATGGCGGGGCAGGGGACGCTCGTGCTCCCGGGTCATCCGGCCCGGGAGAGGCGATCGGGCACGGAACGAGCCTGGGCGTCGGCGACGCCCACAGGGCAGCCGAACGCGCCGCTGCCACGGCCCGCGGGCGAGGGCATCCGCGCGCAGCGCACGCTCAACCTCGATCGACAGTTACCGCCGGCTGCTCGCGCTCGCCGACGTGCTCGCCTGCGGCGTCGCGCTGACCGCCGGCGTCTTCCTGCTGGGCTCCGGCCACGGCGGTGTCGCCGGGCATGCGTGCTCGCGCTGCCGCTGGTCGTCGCGATCAGCAAGATCCTCGGCCTCTACGACCGCGACGAGCTCGTCCTGCGCAAGTCGACGCTGGAGGAGGCGCCCATGCTGTTCCAGCTCGCGACGCTCTTCTCGCTGATCCTGTGGATCGCGGAGGCGCCGCTGCAGCTCGGCCCCTCCAGCGGCGGGCAGATCGCGCGGCCTGTGGGGCGCCCTGTTCCTGCTGCTGGTCGGCACGAGGATCGCGGCCCGCGCGATCGCGCGCCGCACCACGCCGCCCGAGCGGTGCCTGCTGCTCGGGCGACCCGGAGGCCTGTCAGCGGCGCGCGGCAGCAAGATCGACGAGAGCGCCGCCGTGAACGCCGAGGTCGTCGCCGAGATCACCTCCAGGCGGATCGGCGAGGCCGAGGTGCCGCTCGACGTGCTCGCGAACATGGCCTCCGAGCACGAGATCCAGCGGGTGATCATCGCCCCGCGCAGCACCGATCACGGCGACGTGCTCAACCTGGTGCGCGCCGTGAAGTCGATCGGCCTGAACGTGAGCGTCCTGCCGCGCCTGCTCGAGATCGTCGGCTCCTCGGTCGTGGTCGACGACATCGAGGGCCTGCGGGTCCTGGGCGTCGCCCGCTTCGGCCTCACCCGGTCCTCGCGCTCGTGAAGCGCGCCCTCGACGTGATCGGCTCCGCGCTCGGCCTGCTCGTCCTGGCCGCCCGCGCTCGCCGTGATCGCGGTGGCCGTCAAGCTCGAGCTCTCCGCGGCCCGGTCCTGTTCCGCCAGCCGCGCATCGGGCGTGACGGGCAGACGTTCGAGATGCTCAAGTTCCGCACGATGGTCGACGGCGCGGAGGAGCTCAAGGACGAGCTGCGCGACCTGCAACGAGGCCTCGGGCCTGTTCAAGATCGCCGACGATCCGCGCGTCACCGCGGCTGGGGCGCGCTCTGCGCCGGTCCTCGCTGGACGAGCTGCCTCAGCTGGTGAACGTCCTGAAGGGCGAGATGAGCCTGGTCGGGCCGCGGCCGCTCGTCGCACGAGGACGACTCCCAGATCGAGGGGTGGGATCGCCACCGGCTGCACCTGACGCCGGGCATGACCGGCCCGTGGCAGGTGCTCGGGTCGGCCCGCATCCCGCTGCACGGAGATGGTCAAGCTCGACTACCTCTACGTGGCGAACTGGTCGCTCTGGGGGGACATCAAGATCCTCCTCCGGACCGTTCGCCTTCGTGCTCGGGCGGCAGGGGCTCTAGGGGATCGCGGATGGCGCCCAAGAAGATCCTGACGGTCGTCGGGACCCGGCCCAACTTCATGAAGATGGGGCCGATCCTCGGTGCGCTCGCGGACCGGCCGGAGGAGTTCGAGTCCACCCTCGTCCACACCGGGCAGCACTACGACGCCGCGATGTCCGACGTCTTCCTCGAGGAGCTCGGGATCGCTGCACCGGACCATCTGCTCGACGTGGGATCCGGCTCGCACGCCCAGCAGACCGCCCGGGTGATGGAGCGCTTCGAGCCGGTGCTCGAGCAGGAGGAGCCCGATGTGGTGCTCATCCCCGGCGACGTGAACTCCACGCTCGCCGCCGCGCTCGTCGCGGTGAAGATGGGCATCCCGGTCGGCCACGTCGAGGCGGGGCTGCGGAGCTTCGACCGGGCGATGCCCGAGGAGATCAACCGGATCCTCACCGATCGGGTGTCGGACCTCCTCTTCACGCACTCCCCCGAGGCCGAGGGATACCTCGTGGCCGAGGGGTGCGACCCGTCGGCGATCCACTACGTCGGCAACACGATGATCGACACCCTGGTGGCCCTGCGCCCCCGGATCGACGCGGAGGGTGGAATCGAGCGACGGGGCCTGGAGCGCGGGGAGTACATGCTGGTGACGCTGCACCGTCCCGCCCTGGTGGACTCGCCGATGCTCGAGGCGGTGATGGAGGAGCTGAGCCGAGCTGTCCGAGCGAGATGCCCGTGCTGTTCCCGGCCCACCCGCGGACGCGGGCGGCGATCGAGCGCCTCGGCGTGCCGCTCGACGGCATCGACCTCAGATGTCGAGCCGCTGGGCTACCTCGAGTTCCTTCATCTGCTCTCCGGGCGCCGCCGCGGTCCTCACCGACTCCGGCGGCATCCAGGAGGAGGCCACCTACCTGGGCGTCCCGTGCCTCACCCTGCGCGACAACACCGAGCGCCCCGTGACGGTCTCGATGGGCACGAACATGCTCCTGGGTCTCCGGCCCGATCGGGTTGCGGAGATCCCGAGCCTGGTCGAGCAGATCCGGTCGCGGCCCGCGAAGCTCCCTCCGCTGTGGGACGGCGCGGCCGCCGACCGGATCGTGGACGTGCTCGCGCCCGCCGAGGAGCGGGTGCTCGTCAGCCTCGGAGGACGCAGGCCTCAGGGGCGGCAGGGGGCGCGCGTGCACAGGTGCATGCGGCAGCACCTGCAGCCGTCTCCATGGGAAGCCCAGGAGGAGCTTCCACGACGGGGTGCCGCCGTATAGCCCTCCGGGCTTCGTGTAGGGCGAGGGCCGGCCCGGGGGCGGCGACTCGAGGAAGAAGGCGGCCGACACGCGCGTGCGGTCCCTGACGATGATCCCGTACCTCTGGGCCGCCTCGGCCAGCAGCACGCGCCACCGGGTGGAGGTTGAGGGAGGCCACGTCGAGGGACGGGTCGAGCCGGAGGTGCGTTCCCATGCGGGATGCAGTTCGACTCGGACGACCTGCCGTCGGTGCGCTGGGCCGGCCAGGAGAAGACGCCGCGGCACGCGTTCGCGAAGGACATCGCGAGGGCGTGGTCGATGCGGCCGTGCGTAAGCTCGGCGAGCGTGACGGTGCCCGCGGCGACCGGCAGGCTGCTGGCGGTCGAGCCCCAGTGCCACCCGTCCGGGAACTCGAGGTTCATCCACGCGGTCGAGTCGTAGTAGCCGGCGGTTGCGTGAGACCCTGCGCATCGCGCCGGCCCAGCCCGCCCGCCACCCGCTCGCCGTCTTGCGCGCGCGCCAGAACTCCCAGAGCGTGTCCGAGGAGGGCTGGTAGACGGTCATGTGACCGTCGCTTCCCGCGGCCGGGCTGGCGTCCGGGCGGGATCGGCACTCCCGCCGCGAGGATCCTTCGCAGCGTGGGGCTCTTGTAGCTCGGTGGGCAAGGTCGACGCTCACCCGCGTCGGTCCCCCTGGCGACCCGGTAGATCGGGGTGCTGAAGGCGTCCGCGTTGATGTTGGGATAGCCGCCGCCCTCCGAGGACGGGCGGCGGGCCTGTGAGTCGATGAAGTCCGCGAGGGCGTCGACCCGGCGCTGCGAGCTCGGGTCGAGCGTCGGCGCGCGTGGAGACGGGCAGGTTCCAGATGCTGTCGCGGGCGAAGAGCCTGTTGTTGGAGCGGAACCGGCCGGAGGACCTCGGCGGCGCTGCTTCACCCGCCGCCAGCGCGACCGTGCGCGCGCGGCAGGCGCGGGCGCGCTTGGCCTTGGCGGCCTTGCCGCGCTTCGAGCACTTGGTGCCCGCCGCGCCGGCATCCCTCTCCGGGACGCCCAGCCCGGCCACGAGCGCGAGCGCGACGACGAATGGCAGGAAGCGGAGCTGGCGGCGCGGCACGTACACCCGAGTTCGGCAAGGTAGCGTGATTTCGGAGAGACTGGCCCCAGATGGGGCTGCACGTGGTCATCCTTGCCGCCGGCAAGGGAAGCCGGCTCAAGGACTGGGGGAGCACACCCCGAAGTGGCTGCTCGACGTGGGCGGGCGCACGATCGCCGACCACCAGCTCGAGGGGCTCGAGCGCGCGCGCGACGCGGAGCCGGCCTCGGTTGCGTCCGTGAGGGTGGTCACCGGGCACGCCCGGGAGGCGATCGAGGGGTTCCTCGAGCCCGGCCACGGGATCGCGACCGTCCACAACCCCGAGTACGAGCGGCTGAACAACTGGTACTCCGTGCTGCTCGCGCTGAGGTCGATCGACGAGCCCGAGCCGCGGGTCGCGGTGATCAACAGCGACCTGTTCGCGCCCGCCGACATGGATCGCCGAGTTCGTGCTCGAAAGCGCCGCCCTCGAGCCGCGAGGCGCTGATCGCCGTCGACCTCGCGAAGCGAGCTCACGGACGAGTCGATGAAGGTCGCCGTCGACCCGGCGCGACGCCACCCGGCTGAGCGCCATCGGCAAGGTGGGGGTCGACGACCCCGTGGGCGAGTACGTGGGCATGCTCGCCGCCCGGGGCGCCGTGCTCGGCGCGTTCCGCGACGCCCTCGAGAGCTTCGAGGGCCGGCCCGAGTCGGCCAACGAGTGGTACGAGACGGGCGGTGGGCACTCAACGCCGCCGCAGGGCTGGCGACTGGACTGTGTGGCCCACGCCCAACAGCGACTGGCTCGAGATCGACGACGACGCGACCACGCGGCCGCCGTGCGAGCTGGGCGGGGGCGCCTGACCGTGCGCGACCGCACCATCGCCATCCCGCGCCTGCTGCACGTGGGCCCGGGCTGCCTCGCCGACCTGGCGCCCCTGCTGAAGGAGTCGCGTTCGACGTCACGCGCGTGTGCGTCGGGTCGGGCGACGGGCCGTCCGCCGCATTCGCCGAGCGGGCGCTGGCGGGCTGCGCGACGCCGGGCTCGACGTGACCTGGCGGTCTCCCGCTGGCCGGGAGCGCTCGACCAGGCGGCCGAGCTGGCCGCGCGCGTGATCGCAGGACGACGTCACGCTGCTGGTCGCGGTCGGCGGCGGGCGGGTGATCGACACCGTCAAGCTGGCGGCGGCTCGCACCGGGCACCGACTTCGTGAGCGTGCCCACGGCGATCTCCCACGACGGGATCAGCTCGCCCGTCGCCTCGCTCGTGCCCAAGGACGGCGCCCGCCGCTCCTACGCGGCGGCGATGCCGGCCGGGATCATCGTCGACATCGGCGTGATCGGCTCGGCCCC
The DNA here is from genome assembly GCA_963722705.1 of uncultured Thermoleophilaceae bacterium. Taxonomy (GTDB): domain Bacteria; phylum Actinomycetota; class Thermoleophilia; order Solirubrobacterales; family Thermoleophilaceae; genus JAAYBF01. The sequence continues at coordinate 106,664 of CAVRNY010000005.1, forward strand.
GGAGCGGACGCTCAGGGCCGGGCGTCGGGGACCTGGTGAGCAACCTCACGGCGCTGCTCGACTGGCGCCGCGCCGACGAGCTCGGCCACGCCCGCTTCGACGCGTTCTCGGCGATGATCGCCGAGAACGCCGCGCTGCCCGGCGCTCGACCTGGAGGACCTCGGGTCGCACCGAGAGCCACGAGCTGGTCGCGAAGGGGTTGCTGATGAGCGGGCTGGCCATGGCCGCCGCGGGCACGAGCCGGCCCTGCTCGGGAGCCGAGCACCTGATCAGCCACAGCCTCGACCAGAGGCTCGGCGAGCGCGCCGCGATGCACGGCGAGCAGGTCGCGCTCGGGTCGCCTGGTGGCGGCGGCCGCCCACGAATCGCCGCTCAGGGGCACGCTGCGCTCGCTCTTCGAGCTGCTCGGCCTGCCGGCCTGCCCGTCCGCGCTCGGCATCACCGAGGAGGAGCTGACCGACGCCATCCGAGCCGCGCCCGCCACCCGTCCCGAGCGCTACACGATCCTGACCGACGTCCTGGACGGGGACGCGGACATCGGCGAGCTGCTGGACCGGGCGTTCGCGCGCTCCCGCCTGACGGATGCGCCGGCTCTCGCGCATCCCCGGCCTGCGCCAGATTCCCCAGGCGCTCGGGCCGATCCGGACGGACACCGTGCTGTTCGACAGCTGGCAGCGGCCAGTACTCCGACAACCCGCGCGCGATCTCCGAGGAGCTCCACCGCCGCGGAGGCGGGCCTGCGGCACGTCTGGGTGCTCGACCCGGCGCTGGCCGGCGAGGTGCCCGACTGGGTCGAGCCCGTGGCGCCGGGGAGCCGGCGCACCTGGCGATGCTGGGGCGGGCCCGGCACCTGGTGTCGAACAGCACCGTCCTCGGCTTCCACCTCAAGCGGCGCGGCACCACGTTCCTCCAGACCTGGCACGGCACACCGCTCAAGAGGATCGGGTTCGACATCACGCGGGACGGCTCCCTCGCATCCCGCCAGGCGGTCGCAGACGCTGCGCCACAACGTCGCAGCGGTGGGACCTCCTGCTCTCCCCCAACCGCTTCAGCACCCCGATCTTCCGCGACGCGTTCGGCTTCGACGGGCCGGATCGTCGAGACGGCTATCCGCGCAACGACCTGCTGGTGGCGCCCGAGGCCGGGCGAGGTGCGCGACCGCGTCCGCGCGCGCGCTCGGGATCGCCGACGGCCAGCGCGCGGTGCTCTACGCGCCCACCTTCCGCGACAACACGCGCGTTCGCGCTGGAGCCGGAGATCCAGCGCCTGGCCCGCGAGCTGGGGGACTCGCACGTGGTGCTGCTGCGGACGCACAACCTGGACGCCGGGCAGCTGAGAGGTCGGCCCGGACACCCACGTCAAGGACGTCTCGGGCTATCCCGACAACCGGGAGCTCTACCTGGCCGCCGACGTGCTGGTGACCGACTACTCGTCGGTGATGTTCGACTTCGCGGTCACCGGCAAGCCGATGCTCTTCTTCACCTACGACCTCGACGAGTACCGCGACAGTGACAGGGGCTTCTACTTCGACTTCGAGGCCGAGGCGCCGGGCCCGCTGCTGTCCACGATCGACGAGGTGGCCGCGGCGCTGGGCGACCTCGACGCGCATCGCCACGCGGTACCGGGAGGCCTACGAGCGGTTCGCGGGCCGGTTCTGCGAGCTCGACGACGGCCGCGCCTCCGAGCGCGTCGTGGACCTGATGCTGGCGGCCTGAGCGCGCCTCGATCTAGACTCGCGGCTTGCGCCGCCGCATGGACGATCTACGGGAGCGTCTCACGGACCCGGAGCGCCGCTCTCCGGCCGCCTCCGCACGGGACCGCCGGTTTCGGGGCTTCCTGCGAGCGGTTTCCGGCCCTGGCAGAGATGCGAGTGCTGGATCTCGGGGGCGAGGTCCACACATGGGCTCACGCTGAGGTCCGGCCCAGCCACGTGACGCTGCTGAACTTCGGATCGAAGCTGGAGGTTGTGCAGGAACGAATCCACTCCGAGGGGCTCGGAGCATGGATGACCGCTTACGGGGGCGATGCGTGCGACCCCCCGGCCGAAGTCAGGGACCAGAAGTTCGACCTGGTCTACAGCAACTCGGTGTTCGAACACGTCGGCGGGCATCGGCGCCGGCGGCATTTCGCCTATTGGACGCAGGCTCTGGGAGAGCATCACTGGGTGCAGACCCCGAACCGCTTCTTTCCGATCGAGCCGCACTGGCTGGCACCTGGGCTTTCAGTTCGCTCCGCCGCGTGTGCAGGCGGCGGCGCTGCACCGCTGGCCGCTCGCGAGCCCGTACTACCGCGACGGCTCTCGTGGCACGACAGGGTCCAGAAGGCGATGGGCATCGACCTGCTCTCGCCAGGCGCGATGCGCAGCTACTTCCCCGAGTCCGAACTGCTGCGGGAACGCGTACTCGGCATGACGAAGTCGCTGATCGCCGTCGCGCTGAGCGGCCGCGCCGTCGATCCATTCCGAGAGCCTGCGGGTCTCCGCGTCGACGTCGGCGTGGGCGATCACGTGGCGGCGGGCGGCGGCGCCCGCCTCGGCCCGCGCCGAGGGATCGAGCGAGAGCATGCGCTCGATGGCCGCGGCTCAGCGCCTCGTCGTCGCCCGGGGGCACCAGCTCGCCCCAGGGCGGCTGCACGACCTCGGGCAGCCCGACCTCGTCCGACGCCACGATGCAGAGCTCCATCGCCATCGCCTCCTTCACCACCACCGGCATCGAGTCGCGGTCGCCGTTCGCGGCCACGACGCAGGGCATGCAGAGCAGGTCGGCCTCGCCGTCGAGCAGGGCCCGTACCTCCGCGGGCGCCCGGGCGACCCGATCAGGCTCACCCGGTCGCCGAGGCCGAGCCGCGCGATCTCGGCCTCGAGCGCGCTCGCGCTCGGGCCCGTCTCCCGCGATCGTCAGACCCGCACGTCGGGCAGGCGGGCCATCGCCCGCACCAGGTGGACGAAGCCCTTCTTCTCCACGAGCCTTCCCACCGCCACGACGTGGCGCGTCCCGGGCAGCGGAGTCGAGCGCTCGAAGTCGCCGTGGTCGACGCCCATCACCTGTTTGAAGACCCTGTCCTCGTGCTCCGGGCCGATGACCTCGCGCAGGTGGGCGACGGTGTAATCGCAGCCCGAGGTGACGAAGTCGCTGCGCAGCAGCCGCTCGCGCAGGTGGCGCGGTGAGATGTAGATGTCCCAGGCGTGCGCCGTGATGCTCGTCGGGACGTCCAGCAGCCGCGCGATGCGATAGGCCTCGTCGGAGGCGAGCGCGGCGAAGTGGGTGTGGATGTGCAGCCGGTCGCCAAGGGCGGCCAGTCGCCGCGCGCGCACGGCGAGGCGCCGCGTCGGGGTGCGCGGCGCGCCGCCGCCGCCGCGCCTGCGCCGGCGCGCGTCGGCCGCGACCCGCAGAGGATGGCGTGCCACCAGCCATGCGAGCGCCCGCAGCCGCTCGAGGCGGGACTCGTCCCTCGCGTAGTGCACCGGCACCCCCGCGGGCGCCGGGCCGGCCGGGCCCTTCGGACGCCAGGCGGGCCTCGACGGAGACCTGGTGCCCCAGACGGGCGAGCGCTGCGACCTCGTTGACCACGAACGTCTCGGACAGCACGGGGAACCGGTCGACGAAGACGGCGACCGGAGGGGGCTGAGGGCTCACGTCTCGGGGTCGTCGTCCGCCAGCGGCTCGCAGCGGCTGCGCGGGCACGCCGCCGATCAGCCAGCCCGGCGGGATGCTCGCCCGCCCGCACCACGGCGCCCGCGGCGACGACGCTGTTCGGGCCCACGACCGCGCCCCGGGTGATCACGGAGTGGGTGGAGACCAGGGTGTTCCTCTTGAGCTCGATCGGGCGTGGATCGGACCGGCTGCTCGAGGTACCAGGCGTCGGTGCCGTCGAGGGTGTGGTCGGAGTCCACGATCATGATCAGGTCCGCGATCCCGACGCGCTCGGCGATCTCGATCCGCTCGTGGCAGTGCACGATCGGTGCAGGAGCCGACCCGGCCGAACTCGCCGATCCGGAGGTCCCCGCTGCTCTTGAGCACCGCCTGGTCTCGCACGATCGTGCGCGCTCCGACGCTGATGCTCCCGGAGTGGAGCCACAGCCGCACGCCGTCCTGGATGCGAGCACGCTCGCCCAAGGTGCAGGCGAGTTGGTGCCGCGCGCGTCGACGGTCAGCCGCACGCCGCGGCCGATCGACCACGTCGTGGTCGATCTGGAGATGGAGGACCCTGCCGCCGTCACCCCAGGGGAAGACGTTCAGCTTCGGGAAGCCGATCAGCTTGGCTCCCCACGGCGCCTCCAGCTCGAGCCGGCCGCCGCGCCACCGGAGCGTGAGCCTGCAGCGCGAGCGCCCAGAGGGCAAAGCGGACCCGGTGGAGGCCGATGCGCAACTTGCCGAGGAATGTCCTGAGCGGAGGGCGGTCGTCCACGGCGCCGGCGTCAGCTCGCCTTGGCGAGCTTGACCACGCAGTACTGGGTGCCGGCGCCGGTGACGTGATCGACCCCCAGGCCGGCGGCCTGCGCGGTCGCGTTCGACGTCGTCCAGCGAAACGGCCGAGCCGCGCCAGTTCTCGTTCGGTCATGCCCGCCGGGCCGCGTCCCAGCAGCGCGCGGACGCGTTCGCGCAGGCTCTGGGTCATGGAGCTCGAGTGCACCTCGGGGTCGGTGGAGACCTGGAACGCGCTCCAGCCGCCGGGCCTGAGGATCCTGCCCATCTCGGTGATGTAGCCGAGCGTGATCGCAGGGTCCGGGCACGTGCTGGAACACGACGTGAGAGACGCACGCGTCGGCGGACTCCGTGTCTATGCCGGCCAGCGAGGTTCCATCGCCGTGTAGCCACGACACGTTGTCCAGCGCCGGATTCAGCTCCTGCGCCTGCCGCAGCATCTCGCTCGAGATGTCGAGTGCGCGGACGGTGGCGGCCAGCTCGGCCATTACGCGTGTGAGCCGCCCGAGGCCGCAGCCGATCTCCACCACGTCGTCGGTCGGCTCGATGCGCGCCGTGGCCAGGGTCATCAGGGTGTCGAAGTCGCGCTCGCCCTCCGCCCAGAAACGCTCGGTGTCGGGCTTGCCGTAGGCGAGCCGGTTGTCGACGTAGAAGTACGGGTCGTCGGCGGCCCGATGCGTCCCAGTAGCGCTCCATGCCCTTCCCCGCGAGCCATCGCGCGAGTCTACCGGGGCCGCGCTAGGGTCCCGGCGTGTCGCCAATGTCGGAGCGCGACCGGGCGAGCGCGCCCGTCATCAGCGTGGTGGTGCCGGCGCGTGACGCCGAGAGCACCCTGCCGCGGCTTCTGGACGCCCTCGATCGCCTTGTCTTCACCGAGCCATGGGAGCTGGTGTTCGTCGACGATGCCTCGACCGATGGCACCGCGGCCATGGCCGAGGAGTGGGGCGCGCGCGTCGTCCGCCTGACGGGCCAGGGTGGTCCTGCGGCGGCCCGCAATGCGGGCCTGGCCGCGGCCCGCGCACCGCTCGTCGCGTTCACCGACGCCGACTGCGAGCCGTCGCCGGAGTGGCTCTCCGCCGTCAAGCTCGCGCTCGCCGAGGCCGATCTTGGCCACCGGGCCCGTGCTCCCGGTCGGGCCGCGCGGCCGGCCGTTCGACCGCACGCTGCAGATCGCCGCCGAGTCGCTGCTGTTCGAGACGGCCAACCTGGCGGTGAGGAAGGACGTCTCGGACCGGATAGGCGGATTCGAGCCCTTCGCGCCCGCCGACGACGGACGGCGCTTGGGCATGCGCCCCGCGATACACGAGGGCCACTTCGGTGAGGACGCGGTCTTCGGCTGGAAGGTTCGGCGGATGGGGGCGCGCACGGTGTTCGTCGGACGACGCTGTCGTGTACCACGCCGTGTTCCCGCGGGGCCCGCGCGGGTGGATCGCGGAGCGCAAGCGCCTGCGCTTCTTTCCCGCGCTGATGGTCGAGGTGCCCGAGTTCCGCGACGAGGTCGCCTTCCGGCGGCTGTTCCTCAGCCGGCGGACGGCGCGGTTCGACCTCGCCGTGGCCGGTCTCCTCGGCGCGGTGCTGGCGCCGGAATCCCCTGCCGCTCGTCTGCGCCTATCCCTACGCCGCCAAGCATCTGACAGTGCGCCAATCCTGGCGGCGATCGATCGCCCGGCGAAACCTCGCCTGGATCGTCGGGGATGCGGTGGGCCTCGTGGCCCTGGTCCGGGGCAGCATCGCCGCCCGCCGACTGCTGCTCTAGGAGCGAACCGGCTCTAGACTGGCCGAGTGCCCACAGCAGGCGGGGAGAGCATGGATGCCGCCCCGAAGCTCGACGACGCGCGCTTCGATCCGTCCTCGGGAGAGGGCCGGCGCGGTCGCGCCGCTCGCGGAACGCTGATCAACTCGGCCTTCCTGGTTGGGCTGAACCTGCTCGCCCTGGTCAAGGGCTTCGCGGTCGCCGGCTTCATCTCGGTAGTCGACTACGGCGTCTGGGGCCTGCTGATCGTGGCGTTCACGACGCTCTACGGACTCGTCCAGATCGGCGTGAACGACAAGTACATCCAGCAGGACGCGCCTGACCAGGAGCGCGCGTTCCAGCTCGCGTTCACGCTGCAGCTGATCCTGAGCGGCCTGTTCACGCTGCTGATGGTGGTGACGATGCCGCTGTGGGCCGCGGTCTTCGGCACGTCGGAGATCCTGCTGCCGGGCATGGCGCTGGCCCTGGCGATGCCGGCGGCGGCGTTCCAGGCGCCGCTGTGGACCTTCTACCGCCGGCTCGACTACCTCCGCCAGCGGCGGCTGCAGATGGCCGACCCGCTGGTGGCATCGTTCGTGACCGTCGGCCTCGCCGCGGCCGGGCTCGGCTACTGGTCCTTCGTGATCGGCACGATCTGCGGCGCGTGGGCGGCGGCCGCGGTGGCGGTCCGCGCTTCGCCGTACAGGCTGAAGCTGCGCTACGAGCGCGGGACGGTCCGCGAGTACGCCGACGTTCTCCGGCCCGCTGCTGTTCCAGGGCGCGTGCGTCGCGGTGATCTCGTTCGGGCCCGTGCTGGTCGCCCAGCGCACGCTCGGGCACCGCCGCCGTGGGCGCCATGGCGATCGCCAACAACATCTCGGTGTACGCCAACAAGGTCGACCAGGTGGTCACCAGCACGCTCTATCCCGTGATCTGCTCCGTGAAGGATCGGCGCGACCTGCTGCAGGAGGCGTTCCTGAAGTCCAATCGCATGGGGTTGCTGTGGGCCGCCCCGATGGGCATCGGGATCGCCCTGTTCGCGCCGGACCTGGTGCATTTCGTGCTGGGCTCGCGCTGGGATGACGCGATTCCCGTGATCCAGGCCTTCGGGCTGATGGCCGTGGTCAACCAGATCGGCTTCAACTGGACCGCGTTCTTCCGCGCGCTCGGGGACACCAAGCCGATCGCAATCGGGGGAGGGGTCATGGCGGTCGCCGTGACGGCGCTCACCGTGCCCCTCATCTTCGTCTGGGGGATCGAGGGAGCTGCGGTGGGCATGTTCGTGTCGACGGTGGTCCTGGTGGCCGTCAGGCTCGGCTACCTGAGGCGCCTGTTCCCCCTGCGGCCGATCCTGGCGAACGTGCTCAGGGGGATGGCGCCGGCGGTGATCGCGCTCGGGGCGACCGGCCTGCTCCGGCTCGCTACCTGGGGCGGGGAGCGGACCGAGGTACAGGCGATCGGCGAGGTGGCCATCATGGCCGCTACCGTGGTCGCCGTCACCTTGTTCTTCGAGCGCGGCCTACTCCACGAGTTTCGCGGCTACCTGCGCCGGCCTTCGGCCCGGGTCGGCCAGGCGGCGTAGGCGTGGCCGTGCGGCGCGCATTCAAGCGCCTCCTGGGGGGCGGTTCCGAAGAGCGCCGCGGGCCGGAGTCGCCGACTCCCGATGAGCTGACGACTACACCCGAGGATCGCGCGATCCTGCACCGCGCATCCCCCTACACGATGACCTCCAAGGCCCGGCTTCAGGCGCTGGTCGACGCGGTCCGCTACTGCGAGCGAGCGGCAGGTTGCCGGGCGCCTTCGCCGAGTGCGGCGTGTGGCGAGGCGGGTCGGTGCTGGCGATGATCCTCACGCTGCAGGAGCTCGGTGCCGAGCGCGACATCTACCTCTACGACACCTTCGAGGGGATGACGGCGCCCAGCCGAGCACGACGTCTCGCCACTCGATCCGCCCGCGAGCGAACGTGGGCGGAAGCCGAAGCGGCAGGACGAGCAGGCCTGGAGCGAGATGTTCGCACCCGAGCTCTTCAACGAGGACGAGGTGCGCCGGACGCTGCTGGCGACCGGCTACCCGCCGAGGAGCGCCTCCACTTCGTCCGCGGGCCGGTCGAGGAGACGCTGCCCGAGCACGCGCCCGGAGCGCTCGCGCTGCTGCGGCTCGACACCGACTGGTACGAGTCGACCCGGCACGAGCTCGAGCACCTGTACCCGCTGCTCGACCCCGGCGGCGTCCTGATCATCGACGACTACGGCCACTGGGAGGGCGCGCGGCGGGCCGTCGACGAGTACTTCGCCGCGAACGGCGGCGCCGCTGCTGCTGAACCGGATCGACTACACCGGCCGGATCGCCGTCAAGCACTGAGCGGCTTCGTCGCCGCCACGTGCGGTCTGCCCGCAGGTCGCTCCCAGGTAGCACGCTCTCGCTGCGCGCGTAGGCGGTCGCAGGCGGGATGCCACGGCTTGTTCGGGCCGGGCCCTTCGAAGTGGCGGATGCCCGGGCGGCGCCGCGCACGCCGGCGGGCGAGGCGCCCGAACGTGCCCTTGCTCCAGTCGCGCCAGAGCGCGTTCATGGCGTTCCAGCGCGGATGCAGGGCACGGCGGCGCTCGCCGAGCACGAGGTTCAGGGCGTCCTGGTCGGGCCACTCGAGCTCGGGCGCCGCGGTCGGCGATCACCTCGAGCAGCGCGCGGATCACGCCGTCGCGGCGCATCTCGTCCAGGTTCATCAGCAGCACGCCGCTGTTGAAGTAGACCTCGCGGCTCGGGGAGCCCGAGCTTCGCGGGACGGCCCGCGGTGGTTCGGCTGGAACGACGTTCGTCACGGCGGCCAGCCAGTAGCCCGCCGAGGTCGGTCTGCCAGAGCGGCTCCAGCGGCGCGCAGGCCAGCGTGTCGACGTCGAGGTAGAGCACGCGCGTGAGCTCGGGCAGCAGCTCGGGGAGGAAGATCCGGTGCCACATCGCGGAGGTGAAGCGCGCACTCGCGGGCAGCCCGCGCAACTCGCGCGTCGTCGACCTCGAGGAACGAGATCGCCCCGCCGAGCCCTTCGACCATCTCGCGTCAGCCGGCCCTGGTCGCGAGCGCTGAAACCCGGGCCGTGGAGGTAGTGCACGTGCACGTCCAGCTCGCCGCGGTTGGCGATCACCGAGTGGAGCATCGCCGCGCTGTGGGCGACGTAGCCGCCCTCCGCCGCACAGGAGACGTGCAGCGTCTCCAGTCAGTCTCCGCGCTCGAACAGGTGGAAGTGGTCGTCGAGCCGAGCAGCTCCTGGACCGCGGGGTCCTCGATCACCGGCTCGCGCGCGCTCGAGCCGGTAGCCGCGCTGCTTCGAGCAGGGGCATGAAGTCGCGCCGCTCGCCGTCGGGCTCGAGCGTCAGCAGCTCGGTCGGCTCGTTCGGGACGATCAGCAGGTCGCGGGACCTCGAGCCGCGCCAGCAGCTCGATCCACCACTCGATCGCGGCGTAGGGCACTCCGGGAAACGAGTGGATGTTGACCGCCAGGTCGAAGCTGCCCGGGCTTCAGCTCACGCTCGATCGAGTCGAGGCTCGACCACGCGCGCCGGCGGAGCCACGCCGCGGTGGCGCAGGTAGTACTCGCTGACGAAGGTCGACTCGGGCACCGCGTCGACGCAGCAGTAGTCGGCCAGCCGCTCGGCGTGCGCGGCCGCCATCCGGTGCGCGAGGCGGCCGTAGCCCGCGCCGATGTCGAGCACCGAGAAGCGCTCGCGCTCGCGCAGCCCGAGCTCCCGCTCGAGGAAGCAGAGCTCGTTCACCGACTCGAGCAGGTCGCGGCTGAAGCGGCCCGAGCCCGGGTAGCTCGAAGGTCCAGCAGCCGAACGCGCCGTCCTCGCCGAGCGACTCGAGGAGCCCGCGCGGGTCGCGGTCGCCGACGTAGCGCGGCGAAGACGAAGTACTTGAGCGCGGTGATGCGCGGCAGCTCGCGGTAGTGCCAGATGATGAGCGTCTCGCCGCGGAAGTAGCGCAGGTCGAGGAAGCCCTCGACGGCCTTCCGGTTCCAGCGCGAGCTGCCAGCACCGGCAGGTCGAGCGCAGCGTACGCCTCGCGCAGCTCGCGCAGCCGCGGGCTCGTCGGACGAGAGCTCCTCCTCCGCGCCCGCCGGGAGCGGGAGCTGTCGTCGTAGAGCGTCGTCAGGTACCGGCGGTCCTCGTCGGTGAGCTTCACCAGTCGCGCGTCGTCGCTCCCGCGGCGCGCAACTCCGAGGCGCCGTGCAACGCGCCCGGCCAGGCGCCGCGCCCGCTCATCGCGACTCCTCGAAGGCGAACACGCCGCGGCACCGCGGGCGAGCGCGCCCCGCCAGAGCGCGTCAGGCTCGTCGTCGGCCGGGTCGCAGGCAGAACGTGTCGAAGCCCTCCTCGAGCGTCTCGTACCCGGCCTCGCCGAGGTGGGCACGGCAGCGCTCGCCGCTCCTCCCGGCTCGAGGTGGTAGTGCTCGTAGATCACAGCCGCGGGCGCCGCGCCGCGAGGTCGATGGTCTGAGGATCTCCCAGTCGTAGCCCTCGGTGTCGATCAGGAGCAGGTCGACGCGCTCGACGCCGTGCGCGCGCAGAGCGACTCGAAGGTCAGGCTGGGCACCTCGCGCTCGACGAGCCGCGGCCTCGATGTCGGGGATCTGCGTCGCGCGTGGCTGAGCACGGCGTCGCGCGAGAACGAGCCGATCCCGTCGTACCAGTCGGGCAGGCCGTCCGCTCGGTCTGCGCCCGGCGTCGCCAGGTGGAAGAACGGCAGCGTCCCGTCGCGGTCGGCGACGGCGGCGTTCTCGAGCGCGACGCCGCTCGACGTCGCCGTAGTTCGCGCGCAGGCGCTCGAAGACGTACGGGCACCGGCTCGACCATGATCCCGCGCCAGCCGCGCTGCGAGGATGAACGGGCCGCAGGTGGTCGTGCTGCTCGCCGTCGTTGGAGCCGATCTCGACGAAGAACGCCTCGGGATAGGCGGCGGCGAACGCGCGCGAGCAGCCGCGGACCCGCCAGCCGCGCTGCAGCGCGCCGGCGGTCGCGCAGGCGTCTGCAGCCACGCGCTTCAGGGCTTCTCCGCGACGAGCGCGAACACCAGCGCGTTCAGCCGCTTGCTCTCCGCGGCCCTCGACGCGGTCGAGCGAGCCGCGATCAGCGCCTGCATGACGAGCGCGAACGAGCGGCCCGAGCGAGCGCGGGCAGCCGCCAGTAGAGCGCGTCCTGGAAGAGCTGCAGCCCGGTGCGCGCCGAGCCCCATGATCCCCTCGAAGCGCACGACCTCGAACCCGGCCCGCGGTCACCGCGCGCTGCAGCCCGGCGCCGGTCCAGCGCCAGTAGTCGACCGGGTCGGGGTGGTAGACCATGATCCCGTGGGTCGAGAGCAGCAGCGGCCCGCCGGGGCGCAGCACGCGGTGGCACTCGGCCAGGTAGAGCCGCGGGTCGGTCACGTGCTCGAGCACCTGGGTCGAGAGCACCGCGTCGAAGCTCCCGTCGGGTTCGGGCACGCTCCCGTCCGCGTTCAAGTCGACCTGCGCGGCGGGGTTCCCGGGGAGGTCGGCGGCCACCCAGTCGACATCCGCCGGGAACTCGCCTCGGTAAGGAGAGTCGGCCGAGCCGTAATCGAGGACCCTCGCGCCGGGACCGGCCTTCAGTTCCGTCGCGAGCTCCGCAATGCCCTCGGGCAGGGCATCCGAGATGTACGCCAGGCGGTTCCAGGGCTTACGCGAGCGTATGGCGGCCCGCGGGCTCTCCTGGAACCGCGGCGCGCGAGTCCCGGTCACCGCTTGGGTGCGTTACCGCGAGCGTGAAAGACCACGTGCGGGACCGAGCGCTTCTCCCCGCTCGCGCCGGTGATGTGGACCTTGAAGCGCCCGTGCTCCTCGACGTCCTCGAAGCCCGGCGGTCCAGATCATCCGCTTCCACGTCTGGCGCGAGGGCAGCCAGAACACGACGGCCAGCTCGCGGTCGGCGTGGTAGCGGGAGACCGGGAACGGGAGGCAGGCTCGCGACCGGGTCGTACTCCTCGGCGAGGATCAGGCGGCCGTGGCAGAGGTTGGCCAGGCGCTCGAGGGCGAGCAGCTGGTCGCGCAGGTGGATGAGCACCACGCCGCAGAAGACGAGGTCGAACGTGCCCGAGGTTCTCGGGCGTCGCGTCGTAGATGTTGCAGCTGACGCGCTCGACCTTCGAGCCGAGGATCTCCTTCGCGAGCCTGAACCCCTGGCCGCGGTCGGTCATGGTCCACTCGTCCGGCCGCCGCCGGGGCGGCCAGTCGTACTCGGACTCGTGGTCGACGTCGAGCGCCACGACGTCCGCGCCGCGCCGCTCCATCTCGAACGCCCAGAACCCGTCCCAGGTGCCGATGTCGAGCACGCGCATCCCGTCCATCCGCTCGGGCAGCTCGTAGTGGGGCACGTGCGGCCGCAGGTCGAACCAGCCGTCCGTGACGAGCCCCGACGCCGAGGTCGATCGTGTGGTACCAGCTCATCTCGCGGACCCGGGCCGCAGCTTCGGCGTTCGGCATCAGCGGCGCAGTCTATGGCCCGCTTCAGGTGAGCTCGCGGAAGAGCTGCTCGTGCTCGGCGCCGCAGCGGGCGGTGCTGAACTGCGAGGCGGCGCGGCGGCAGGCATTCGCCGTGCCGCTGGCCTCGGACAGCTCGAGCGCCTCCAGGAGCGAGGTCGCGATGTCCTCGGGCTCATGGCCGCCGAAGAGCCGTCCCACGTCGGGGCTGGTGATGATCTCGCGCGGACCCCACGCGTCCTCGGCCACCACGGGCGTCCCGCAGGCGAGGGCTTCACAGAGCACCAGGCCGAAGGCCTCGTTGTACGAGGTCAGCGCCGAGACCCAGGCGCGGCGGTACAGGTCGGCCATGGCAGCGCTGTCCGGCACCCAGTCCACCAGCTCCACGCCTTCCTCCTGCGCCAGGCGGCGTGCGATGCCAGGATCCCGCGGTCTCACCAGCACGAGGCTCGCGTCGGCTCGAGCACGGCGGACGTGCTTGAAGGCCTCGACCAGCAGCGGCACCCGCTTGCGGGCGTCCTCCCATGGCGCGGCGCACACGATCGTCGGCCGCTCCGCCCGGCCGTTCGCGGGAGCGAACCGGGTCAGGTCGACGCCTGGGTGGATCACCCGGGGGCGGCGGCCAAACCAGCGCTCCATCTCGTCCGCCGCCGCGCGGCTGGGAACCACGAGCTCGTCGGCCTCGTAGATCGCGCGCGTGAGCAGGCGGAACCTGCCCCGGCGAGCGGCGAAGTTCGGGCGGCTCGGGAGCCCGTTGTAGGAGAAGACCACCGGCCTGCCGCTGGCCTCGCGCCAGCGGAGGGCGGCGCAGGCGTCGGTCGGGTAGGAGGCGTGGGCGAGGTCGTCGCTGCCCGCGCGCAGGGCGAGGTAGCTCCACGGGAGGTGTGTCAGGTACTCCTGCACCCGGCGTCCCGTGAGGTAGCCGTCGAGCACGCGCGGCAGCCGCCAGACCACGAGTCCCTCCTCGACCCTCCGGGTCGGTGGTCCGGGATGGCCGGCCAGCAGCCTCACCGAGTGGCCGCCTTCGATGAGGTGGTTGGCCACCTCCCGGATCACGCGCTCCGAGCCGCGCTGCACCTCGGGCCAGTAGCAGGGGTTGAGCAGGCAGATGCGCATCGGGGAGTCCCCGTTGTGGGCCGGGCTCATAGGAAGAACGTGCGGTATCGGATGCTGCCCTTCAGCAGTGCGAGGAGCTCGGTGAGGTCGATCGCCACCCGCCCGGGCAGCTCGATCGCCAGGCGTAGCCAGTGCGGGCTCGGCCGCCGGCTCGTCGGGGGAAGCAGCAGACGGACGTAGGGGATGAACAGGAGCGGCCGCAGCCACCGGCTTCGCACGATCAGCGTCCCGGCCAAGCCGAGCGTGAAGGCGGCGTGGGTCCGGCGCCAGAACAGCCGCAGGGTGTAGTGCTCCCGCAGCACGGGGTGGCGCTTGACCACGTTGGGAAGGTCGCGCCACTTCCAGCTGAGCCGGATCATCGCCGGGAGGGAGTAGGTCTCCACGGCGTGGTTGACGATCGCGTCCGCGGCGCCCACGTACCCCGCTCCGCTGTTGGAGACGCGGAGGAAGAGGTCCGTGTCCTCCCCCGACGGACGCGGGAACGTCTCGTCGAATCCGTCGACCCGTTCGAGCAATCCGCGCGGGTAGAGGATGTTGCACGTCTGCGCAAAGGGGCCTGGCGGATCGACCTTGATGGTGCGCACGCGCGGAGCACGGCCGAGAGCGGCCTTCTCGTAGGGATCGGGGCGTGTCGCCCCCTGGACGACCGTGTCCTCTTCGTTTGCGTCCGCCACGACGAGGAGCTCCTCGAGCCATTCGGGCTCCGGGCGGCAGTCGTCGTCCGTGAAGGCGACCCGCCGCGCTCGCGCGGCGCGCCAGCCGACGTTCCGCTGACGTGACGGGGTGCCCGTCCCGGGAGGCAGCCGGATCGTCCGCAGCGTTCCGGCGGCGGTCAGGGGATGCGCTGCGAGAGCCTCGGCGCTGTCCTCTCCGGCGTCGTCGAACACGACGACGAGCTCCCATGAGCGTTGGTCGAGCGTCTGGTCCTCGAGCGCGTTCAGCAGCCAGCGCAGGCGCACCGTGCGCTCGTGGGATGCGACCACGACGCTCACTCGGAGGCCATCTGCGCTCGGCGTCACTCCGGAGACAGCTCCTTGACTCGCCGGGCGGGTACACCCGCATAGAGCCCATGGGGCTCCGTGTCGCTCGTGACCACGGCTCCGCCGGCGACCACGCATCCTGGGGCGATCGTCACACCGGGGAGCACGACGGCACGTGAGCCGAGCCAGCTCCCGTCTCCCACGACGATCTCCGCGTCGAAGGACTTGCCGGCCCGCTTGGAGGGCGGCCCGATCTCGTGCGACGACGTGCAGAACATGACCTCCATCCCGAGGTCGCAGCCGTCCCCGATCCGGATCGGACCACGAGTGTCGAAGTAGCACCGGTGGTTGACCCAGGTGTTGCGGCCGATCGTCACGTCGGCGCCGAAGAAGTAGCAGCCCGGCAGCACCCAGTCGGTGGCTATGCGCAGACCGGCGGCCCGCAGCAGGCGGAGGCGCATCGAGATCGGCAGCACCCCCGAGGCGGCGATCACGTTGACCACGAAATGCCAGAGGGGGGAGTCCGTGCTCCCCCAGTTCCGCAGCGCGTCCACCGGAGGAGCGTAATCGCGCGGTGGGACCCCTGCGGCGTTAGCCGCGCGCCTCCAACTCCAGGGCACGCTGGATCCCGGCGTTGTAGCCGGACTCGGTGAATCTCGGCGCGGTGGCGAGGCCTCCGGTGCGCAGGCGGTCGCGAAGCTCCGGATCTTCGGCGAGCCGCCTGATGGCGGCGGCCAGCGCGGCGGGGTCGTCGATCGGCTCGTAGAGGAGGCAGTTCTCCTCGTGGCGCAGGTACTCGCTCGAACCGCCGGTACCGGTGGCGACCACCGGCCGGCCGACCGCCATCGCCTCTAGAGGCACCAGGCCCCAGGGCTCCTGCCAGAGGACGGGAAAGATCACCGCGTCGGCCGCGGCGTACACCTCCGGCAGTTGCTCCCGCGGCTGCCGTGAGTACTCGATCCGGGACTCGATCCCGAGTTGCCGGGAGAGGGCGCGCAGCTCATCGAGGTAGTCCTCGTCGCCCGAGCCCTGGAGCACCAGCGTCGCCTGCTCGGGAAGCCGCGCGAGGGCGTTCACGAGCGTGGAGATCCCCTTTCTCGGGTCGATGCGCCCGAGGTAGAGCAGGCGCCATTCCCACGGCCCCGGCGGTGCCGGCCCGAACAGGTCGTCGTCGATCCCGGGGTGCAGGACCTCGGCCTTGTCGAGCGTGAACGCCGAGGCCGAGGCGAGCATCTTCGTGCGCACGCTCTCGCTGTTGAAGAGCCAGCGCTCGCCGCCGTCGAATCGGTACGGGGCCGCCAAGGAGGTCAGCGCCCGGGCGAGCGCGGCCCGCCGCGGCCGGCCGATCAGGGGCCGCAGCCATGCGTCGGCGCGGGGGCCCCAGAGCATCCACTCGTCGCCCACGACCCCGGCGGAGGACAGCCCCGCCCGCTTGGCGTGCTCCAAGAGCGAGAGCGACAGACCCCCCAGGCCCCACCAGTTGATCACGTCGGGCTCGAAGTCGGCGAGGTGGTGCTTGAGGCTACGGGCGTTGGCGCGTTCGATCGCCAGGCGCTCGCGGATGCTGCGCGGTGGGAAGGTGTGATCCTCCCAGTAGAGCCTCAGCTCGCGGTGCACGTCGGGGTCGAGCTCCGCCGCGGGCTCCAGGTGCGGTGCCCTGTAGTCGCTCGTGAGCACTCGCACCGCGTGCCCGGATGCGCGCAGGTGGGCCATCGCCGACCGCCACGTGATCTCGTAGCCCCCGCCGAAGTCGTGCGGCGGGTACACGTTGCCGATCGCCAGGATTCGCAACGTGTCGGGCGGCTCCATGGCGAGGCCAGGCTAACGGCCGGTCAGGGCTCGGCGGGCGCGGGCGCGAACGCCGCCGCGCGGGCCGTCCGCCATGTGGCGCGCCACGAAGTCCGACAGGTCCGCGTCGAGCTCACCGGGACCGAACAGCAGCACCTCCCGGGCCTCGAACCCTCCCGTCCACCAGAGGGACTCCACCCGCTGCTCGGCCGTCAGCTGGTTCCAGAACGAGCCGGGAAAGGAGAACTCCCCGCGGCTGTGGATGATGTGCGGCTTGAAGAGGAAGTCGAACCGGTTGCCGTGGAGCTCGATCAGCCAGTGGTGGTGACCCCAGCCGACCCAATCGCCCTGTACGCCGCGGGACTGCTCCTCGAGGCGCGACGGGACCTCGGTGTAGCCGGCCTTGGCGACGCGGGACAGCTCGGAGACGACCCACAGCGGATCGCGGACGTCCTCGAGGACGTGGGAGCACACGACGAAGTCGAACTGGTCGTCGGCAAACGGCCAGGGTGTGCGGTCGCAGATGTCGCGCTGCACCCACGTCTCGTTCGCTGAACCGCTCGGGCCCCTCGCCTTCGCTCCCCAGCAGGCCCCGGGTGTCGTAGGGCATCAGATCGATCACCCAGTCCGCCCGGGTCAGCGGCTTGGCCCAGCCGCCCACGTCCAGCACGAGAGCGTCGGACGGGACCACCTTGTCCATCTGCTGGAGGCTGGCCGGCAGCATCGTCGCGCTGCAGTCTAGGAAGGTGGGCCGGGCGGAGCATGACCTAAGGTGTCGGCCGTGTCGGTGGGGGAATACGCCATGGGCCTCCTCTTCTGGCTGGCCATTACCGGCTCGATCTGCGTGGGGGTCGAGGCGCTCGTTCGAAAGCGGCTGCCTCCGCTCGACGGGCGCGACCCGATGGGTGGCGCGGTCGGTCCTGTTCACGGCGGGCCTTGTCGCGGCGCACCTCGTGCCCGGGGCGCTCGGGATCCTCACGCGCGAGGCCGTCCTCGGCTGCTGCGCTGCTCCTGGCCGCCGCGGCTGCCTTCTGCCTTCCGGGAGGCACGGGTGAGCCCGACCCGCGGCGTCCGCGGAGCCGCAGGCCCGCCGGGGACGACGGCCCGTCGCTCGTCGTCGCGCTCATCGGGGTCGGCCTCGTCGCCGTGGGCGTGCTGGCCTACCTGCGCGACCGCTTCTCCACCCGATAGAGCACAGCGACTCGCTGAACTACCACTTCGCCGTAGTGGCCGACTGGATCGGGCACAACGAGCATGTGGGGGGTGACCCAGTTCGAGCCCGGGCTCGGCGCCGGGCAACTACCCGCAGAGCGGGGACGTGGTGATCCTGTCCGCGGTACTGCCCTGGGGCAACGACGCGTTCGTCCGCTTCGCGGTGCTCCCGTACCTGGCCATTGCGGGCCTGGTGGTCTTCGCGCTCTGCCGGCAGATCGGCGCCCCGCGATCGACGGCGATTCTCGCCGGAGCGACCTTCACGAGCATCTACAGCGTCGCGTTCCCGGCGGTGGCCGTGGCGGTGCCCGATGTCGTGGCCCTGGCGATGCTGGGCGCCGGGGCGCTCTTCCTGCTGCGCCATCTCCAGGGGCCGGAGCGCTGGGACCTGCCTCTCGCGGGGCTGGCGCTCGGGATCGCCTTCGGCACCAAGTGGTACGCGGTTCCGGCTGTCGCGGTGCTGCTCGCCCTGTGGGTCGGAGCCTGGCTGCTGCGATCGAGGGACCGGCGCCGGATCGCCGGCAGGCGCGCTTGGCGTCGGCGGCGCTGGTCGTTGCAGTGGGCGGCTTCTGGCTCATCCGCAACTGGGTCGAGTCGGGGAGCCCGGTGTTCCCCTCCGGGGTGAGCCTGTTCGGCGGCACGGTCTTCGACGTGCCGCACGACTACTCGCGGAGCGGTTCGACCACACGGTCTCGGAGTACCTCTTCGACGGCGGCGTATGGAAGGAGTACCTGGTGCCCGGGTACCGGGCGGCGCTGGGGCTGGCCGGGCCGGCGATCGTGATCGGCCTGATGCTGGCGGCGGGGCGTCTCGCGCTGCTCCGGCGGCAGGTCGGGAGCGGCCGGTCCAGCCCCTCGTGGCCGGTCGCCTTCCTCGGGGTGGCGGTGATCGCGCTCGCGGCGGTCTACCTGAAGACGCCCTACTCGGCGCTCGGCGAGGAGGGCCGGCCGATCCTGATCAAGCAGAACGCCCGCTACCTCATGCCCGCCCTCATCACTCGCGATGCCGCTCGTGGCCTGGGGCGTGCAGGTGCTGGGCCGGTTCCGGATCGCCGCGGAGCTGGCGCTTCTGGTCGTGATCCTCGACGGGCTCAGACGGGCGCTCGACCCGCATCTGACCGACGGCCGTCCAGGTGGTGGCGGCCGGCCTGCTGGCCGCCGGTGCGCTCTATGCCGCGTCAGGCTGCGTCGAGGCGACAACCGGCGATCCCTGCCCTCGCCGCCGTGGCCGCCGCGGGGCTGCTCGCGGTCGCGGGCTTCGCGGTCCAGCGGCCGGACCACCGACACGCGCTATCAAGGGAAGGACCCGGCGTTCGACTGGGTCGAGCGCAACGCGCCCTCCGGAGCGAAGATCGGCCTGGCGGGCACCAACGCCTTCGACGGCGTCGCGCCCGGGTACCCGATGTTCGGACCCGATCTGGAGAACCGGGTGGTCTACGTGGGTCCCTTCGTCAAGGGCGGGCTGCGCCACTATCGGACCCGCGCCGCGCTTCGCGAGGGCCCTGCGGAGCGGGTGACTACGACCTGCTGGTGGTCGGACGCGCGACGCAGTTCGACGAGCGGGGGACCCGGCCAGCGGAGTGGGCGCGCAGCGCCGGCTTCTCGGTGGTCACCCGCAGCCGGCAACCTGACGCTCATGCGCGCTCCGCAGTAGCGGCCTCCGTGATCCACGAGGACAGCTTCGCCGTCTCGGTGCGCAGGTCCGCGATCGCCGCGACGTGCTCGCGCGCCATCGCGCCGAGCTCCGCGCGCCTGCCGCTGTCGTGCTCGAGCATGCCGCGGATGGCCCCGGCCAGCGCCTCGGCGTCGCCCGGTGGCACGAGCGCTCCCCACGGCTCCCGGACGAGCTCCGGCAGCCCGACCTCGTCGGAGGCGACGACGCAGCAGCTCCATCGCCATCGCCTCCTTGACCACGACCGGCATCGAGTCGCGGTCGCCGTTGGCGGCCACCACGCACGGCATGCAGAAGAGGTCCGCGCCTTCGAGCAGGGCGCGGACCGCGGGCGGCGCCATCGCGCCGGGCAGGCTCACCCGGTCTTCGACTCCGAGCTCCGCGATCATGGCCTCGAGCGCCTCACGCTCGGGGCCATCGCCGGCGATCGAGACCGTCACGTCGGGCAACATGCGCCGCAGCCCGCACGAGATGGGTGAAGCCCTTCTTCTCGACCAGCCGTCCGACCGAGACGACGTGGCGACCGCCCGGAAGGGGCGAGGTGCGCGCGAACGCAGACGGGTCGATGCCCATGACCTGCTTGAACACGGAGTCGGCGCGGTCAGGGCCCGCGGCGCTCCGCAGGTCGGCGACCGTGTACTCGCACCCGGAGGTCGAGAAATCCGTGCGCCGGAGCCTCTCGCCGAGCCTGTGCGGCTTGATGTAGATGTCGAACGCGTGCGCGGTGAGGCTCGTCGGCGCGCCGATCAGGCGGCCGATTCGATGCGCCTCGTCGGCGACCGCTGTGGCGAAGTGGGTGTGCAGGTGAACCTTCGGCGCCAACCCCGCCAGCCGGCGGGCGCGGACCGCCAGCGTCCGAAGGGGCACGCCGCGGTCGGCCTCGGGCAGCGCCCGCTCGGATCTCAGGTCGGCCAGGCAGCGGAGCGGGTGGCGCGAGAGGAGCCAGAGGAGCGCGCGCAGCCGCTCGGGCCGGGTCTCATCCTCCACCCAGTCGACCTCCACACCGGGCGGGACGAGCGTTGCGGGGTCGTCGAACCTGCGGCGCGCCTGCACCAAGACGCGATGGCCGAGGGCAACGAGGGTGGCCGCCTCCGAGATCACGAAGGTCTCCGACAGGACCGGAAAGCGGCGGACGAAGATCCCGACGGCGGGCTTGAGCGGCTCAGCCACGCCCGGCAGTCTCCTAAAGTCCCAGCGTGCGAGACGGGCCGCGAATCGACGCCGTTGTCCCCGTGGGAGCAGAATCGCCGCTCCTCGACGGCTGCCTCCAGCGCCTTGCGGCGCAGACTGCGGCGGTAAACGAGGTGATCCTGGTTGACGATTCGCCGGGGGGTGATCTCGGCGCCCGGCCGGGCACTCGAGTGCTCCGAAGCGGCGGCAAGGGTCCATACGCCGCCCGCAACGTCGGTTGGCGTGCGAGCGCGGCGGACGTCGTCCTCTTCCTGGACATCCGCAGCCGCCCGCTGCCGGACTGGGCGCGCCGGCTCGGCGAGGCCTTCGCCGACCCGGAGGTTGCCCTGGCCAGCTCCGACGTGCGCGTCACGGGCAGCTCGTCGCTGGGGGCCCGCGTCGGCAAGCGGCATCGCTTCTTCCGGCGCGAGCGATACACCCGCGACGGTCTCTTCCGTCCCTATGCCCCCACGTGCAACCTCGGTGTCCGGCGCGACGAGCTGGTCGCCGCGGATGGGTTCAGGGAGGTTCGGAGCTCGGCCGACATGGACCTCTGCTGGCGCATCCTGGCCGACCCGAGCAAGCGCCTCGAGTCGCTGCCCGACGTGTTGATGGAATGGGTGGCCCGTGACCGCCTGCGCGACTACTTCGAGCAGTGCTACCGCTACGGGAACGCCCACCGGGGGCTGTACGAGGAATGGATCGCCGAGGGCGCCCCCGAGAAGGAGCCGTTCGCCTACATGGCGCTCTTCCGGCAGGGAGTGCGTCTCACAGGCCGGGCCGCCCGTGCTGGACTCGTGCGCCGTGACGGGAGCGCGGTGATCGACTGCCTGCGCGAGGGCGGCCGCGTGGTCTACGAGCTGGGATACCGCAACGCGGGCGGAGCCGACGGCCCCGCCGGGGACTCGTAGTGCCGGAACTCCGGCCGCCTCGGGTGGCGATCGTCCACCACGGCTTCGTGCCGACCTACCGCGTCGGATTCTACGAACGGCTGGCGGACGCGAGCGAGGTGGAGTACGTCGTGTTCCACGGGCAGGCCCCGCGCAGCACGGGGCACCGCGCGGCTGACGGGCCGCTCGGCTTCCCCAACGTGCGCGTTCGCAACCGCGAGCTGGCGCTGGGCGACCGGCCCGTGATCCTGCAGCCCGTGGTTCGCAAGATCGCGCGTGGAGGCTTCGCCGGCGTGGTGGTCACCCCGGAGCTGAGGATCCCCGCGGGCTACCCCACGGCCATGGTCGTGAAGGCGCGCGGCGGGGCGGTCGTGCTCTGGGGCCAGGGCTACGTGAAGCCCACCGACGCGCGGGGCGCGCGCCTGCGGGAGCTGGGGGCGGCCGTGAAGGCCCGCTACGCCCGCCTTGCGGACGGATATCTCGTGTACACCGACGGCGGCGCGCGGCGCCTGGCCGCGGCCGGGGTTGATCCCGACCGCGTGACGGTGGTTCGGAACACGCTCGACATCGGAACCCACGAGGCGCTGCACGCCGAGCTGGCGGGCGCGGACGAGGCGGGCCTGAGGGCCGAGCTGGGGCTGCGTCCCGACTCGGTCGTGCTCGTCTACGTCGGTCGCATCTACCGTGAGAAGCGCCTGGGTGAGCTGGTCGAGGTTGCCCGCCGGCTGGGCGGGCGACCCGGTATTCCGCCGGTCGAGGTCGCGGTGATCGGCGACGGACCGGATCTGGAGCAGGCGCGCGCCCTCGCCCGAGATGTCTCCGGGATGCATTTCCTCGGCGGTCTGTACGAGGAGGCGGAGGTCGCTCGCTGGCTGCGGGTGTCCGCCGCCGTGACGATCCCCGGGGCGGTGGGCCTGGCGGCCAACCACGCGCTGGCGCATGGGGTACCGCTGCTCACGCGCGAAAGCGACCGGCACGGCCCGGAGCTCGAATACCTAGAGCACGACGTGAACGCGCTGATCGTGCCGGGGGACCTGGACGCGTACGCCGACGCGGTCGGCGGCTTCGTCGGCTCGCCCGAGCGTCGTGCACGGCTCGCGGCAGGTGCACTCGAGTCCCGGGCGCGGCTGGGTCTCGACCACATGGTGCGGGCCTTCGACTCTGGTGTCAGGGGAGCGCTCGCCAGACGGGGGTTGGCACGTACGGTTCGCTCCGCGCCATGAAGACCGCGTACCTGACCTTCAGCCATCCGGCTCTCTCGCAGACATTCGTGGTCGACGAGGTTCGCGGCCTGCGTGAGATGGGCCTCGAGGTCGAGACGTGGGGGATACGGCCGGCGACGCCCGAGACGCTGCGCACGGACGTCTACCGCGAGGAGGCGGCGGCGACCCGCACGTTGCGTCCCCTCCCGTGGGGCGCAACCGTACGTGCACACCTGCGCGCGCTCCGCACGGCTCCGATCGGCTACGTGCGCACGGGCGTGCGGATAGCGCGCGACCGCCCGCCGGGATCGCGGGCGCTCAGGCTGGCGCTGTCCGCATTCGTGGCGGGGATCCGGATGTGGGACGAGCTCGACCGACGCGGGATCAGGCACCTGCATGTCCACTTCGCGGGGTCGCCGACGAACGTCGCGGTCGTCGTCACGGACTTCGGCAACCACGCCCGCCGAGGTGGTACGGCCTGGACGTGGAGCGTGAGCGTGCACGGCCCCTCCGACTTCATGGACCTCACGACCGTGCGGCTACGTGAGCGGGTTCGCAAGGCGCTGTTCGTGGTGGCGATCAGCGACTTCGGCCGCAGCCAGGTTCTTGCCCTGCTGCCAAGCGAGTCCTGGGACAAGGTGCGTGTCGTGCGCTGCGGAATCGACACCGAGAGATTCGCCGCCCGGGAACCGGTCGAGGCCGACGGGGAGCTGCGGATCCTGTACGTGGGCCGGCTCGTCGCCGTGAAAGGCCAGCCGGTCCTCCTCGAAGCCCTCGCCGGGCTCGGCCGTCGTGGGGTCGAGGCAAGGCTGACGCTGGTGGGCGAGGGGCCGGAGCGTGCGTCGTTGGAGCGTCTCGCCGAGAGCCTCGGCGTGAGCGATCGCGTGACGTTCACCGGCGCGCTCAGCCACGACCGGGTGCATGAGGAGTACGCCCGTGCGAACGCCTTCTGCCTCCCGAGCTTCGCGGAAGGCGTGCCTGTGGTCCTCATGGAGGCCATGGCCATCGGGCTGCCCGTCGTGACAACCCGGATCGCCGGCATTCCGGAGCTGGTCGAGGACGGTGTCGGAGGCCTCCTCGTCCGCCCCGGTCGGGCCGACGAGCTCGAAGAGGCCCTCGCGCGAATCTCGGAGGATCCCGAGCTGCGCACCCGGCTTGGGGAGGGCGGGCGCGCGAAGGTCGAACGCGACTATTCGGTGGCCGCTACGGCGGCGCAGCTCGCGGAGCTGCATCGGGAATTCCGCGAGGGCCCATGACGCGGTCGACCACCCGCTGTGCGGCTGCCCCGTCGTCGAGGGGGCAGAACCGTCGACGGAACCTCTCGTAGCTCCCGGCGTGGGCGGCGCTGAGGGTGTCGAGGTCCTCCAGGGCATCGATCACCTCGTCGGTGGTGCGGCACACGGGCCCCGGGGACTCCGCCTCGAGGTCGAAGTAGAAGCCGCGCACCTTGTCGCGGTACTCCTCGAGGTCGTAGGCGTAGAGCACGATCGGCTTCCCGCTGACGGCGAAGTCGAACATCGCCGACGAGTAGTCGGTGATCAGCACGTCGGCGGCGAGGTACAGCTCCCGGATGTCGGGGTGCTCGGAGACGTTCCGGCCGAACTCTCCGAGCACGTCCCCGAGCTTCGCCGCGAGCAGATAGTGCAGCCGCAGCAGCACGAGGTGACTTTCGCCCAGCCGTGCGGACAGGCGCTCCACATCGAGCGCGAGGGAGAACCCGAGGCCCCCCCTCGTGTCCACGAGGTCGTCGCGCCATGTCGGCGCGTAGAGGATCGCCTGCACGTCGTCGGCGATCCCCAGCTCCGCGCGCACACGACGCCGCTCCTCTCGCGCGTCGGGAGCGTTGAGGGCGTCGTTTC
Source organism: uncultured Thermoleophilaceae bacterium (assembly GCA_963722705.1). GTDB lineage: Bacteria > Actinomycetota > Thermoleophilia > Solirubrobacterales > Thermoleophilaceae > JAAYBF01. The sequence goes on from CAVRNY010000005.1 coordinate 131,196, forward strand.
GCGGATAGCCGGTCTCGAGCACCTCGCCGTCGAAGCGAAACGCGCGGCGGAAAATCTCCGTGCTGAAGGAGTTCTGTGAGATGAGGAAGTCCCACTGCGCGAAGTCGCGCGCCATCCGGTCGAGCCCCTTGCGGTTCTCCCTCCAGCGCTCGTTGTCGAAGCCGATCCGCTTGAGCGGCGTGCCGTGCCACGTCTGGAGATAGGTCATGCTCCGGCGCTTCCTGAAGTTTCCCGGCATCTGGAGGTTGGAGACCACGTAGCCCGCCCTCGCGACGTTACGCAGGTAGGCGAGGCTGTAGGGCGCGACGGCCGTCACGTCGCCGGGATGTCCGCCCGCCCCAGCGGTCGAGATCCAGACCGGCTCGTGCGGCGCGCCCCGCCGCGCGAGCTCCTCATAGATCGCCCGCGGGCTGTCCGAGAACGCTCCGTAGAAGCTGTTGTAGAGCACGCGCTGCTCGCGCTGCCGGCCGAGCGCCTGGAGCGGTCGCGCCGCGGCGGCCGCGGCGAGCCGGGATGGCGATTTGCCGCGCAATCGATTCCTTACTGACGTCACGTAGGCGTAGAGTCTTGCGCCCTCTGATGGAATCCGCCGAGATTCACCGGCCGCGAGCGGAAGTGGTCGGGTGCAGCATCGACCGTCTGGACATGGCGGGGACGCTTGCACGGTGCGAGGAGCTGATCGCCGCGCCGGGGGTCGCCCAGCACGTGGCCATCAACGCCGCCAAGGTCGTGGCGATGGAGGACGACCCCGCGCTGCGGGAGATCGTGGCCTCCTGCGAGCTCGTGTCCGCGGACGGGCAGTCGATCGTCTGGGCGTCGCGAATCCTCGGCGATCCGCTGCCCACCCGGGTCGCGGGGATCGACCTGATGCAGGAGCTGCTGGCGCTCTCCGCGCGCAAGGGGTATCGGCCCTACATCCTGGGCGCCAAGCAGGAGGTGCTCGAGCGGGCCCTCGAGCGCATCCGGGACCGCCATCCGGGGCTGGAGCTGGCGGGCGCCCGGGACGGCTACTTCACCGACGACGAGGGCGCGGCGGTGGCCGAGGAGGTCCGCGAGGCCTCGCCGGACATCCTGTTCGTGGCGATCTCCTCCCCGAAGAAGGAGTACTGGCTCGGTCGCTACGGACGCCGGATCGACGTTCCCTTCGTGATGGGTGTCGGCGGGTCGGTGGACGTGCTGGCGGGGGTGACCCGGCGCGCGCCGCGCCTGCTCCAGCGGATCGGGCTCGAATGGGCGTACCGATTCGCGCAGGAGCCGCGGCGCCTACTGCGCCGCTACCTGGTCACGAACGTCCGCTTCGCGGTCCTGGTGCTCCGGCACCTCGTGGCGCGGCGGTGAGGCCCAGGCGCCTCCTGGCGCTCGGCTTCCTCGCGCTCGCGGCGGTCGCAGTCGTCGCCGGCGGTGGTGATCGGCACGAGCACGAGCTACACCGAGATCCCGCTGGCGTACATCGGGCGCCCGGGCGAACCCGTGCCGCCTGCGTGGTCGCGTCCCTGCCAGCGACGCAATCGGTCTGGCAGGCGATACGTGCTGCCCTGCGGACGCGTGGAGGGGGTCGTCCTCTATCGCGAGTCGCAGGACCCAGATGGCGACGACGACGTGCACGCGGTGGTCCAGGCGGGGTTCGGCCTCGTGGTCGTGAAGAGCCGCGAGGGGCGGAGGGCCGTCCGGCTCCCAGGCACCAGCTCTCGCGTCGACGTGGCCGGCGAGGTGCTCGAGGGCCGCTGGGGGCTCACCGAGATCGACGCCCGCAGGCTCTACGGACGCCGCTGAGACCTTCCCTGCACCTGCTCCGATTTGCGGCGGCAGGCGCTACCGTGCGATGGGTTGTTCGACGAGCGCGACACGCCCCGGAGCAACTTGGACCGCCTGCTGCCGCGTATCGGCCCTCTGGAGGCGGTGCGCCGGCACAAGCTCCTCACCGTGCTCCCGGCCATCGTCTTCGTCGGGCTGGCCCTGGTCTACGGGCTCGCGCGCACTCCGGTCTACACGGCTGAGGCCCGCCAGACGATCGGCCGCATCGACGTCAGCCAGCCGGGAGCCCTCTCCGGCTTCTCCAGCGCGACCCGGGCCCTCGCAAGCTCCTACAGCCGCGCCGTGGTCGCGCCCGCGGTGATCGACCAGGTTGCGCGAGCGCACCGGGCTGCCCCCCGGCACGGTGCGCGACCGTCTCGCGTCGACCCCGATCCCCGAGAGCTCGGTGATCAGGGTCACGGGGACGCGGCCCGACGAGCGAGCAGGCGATCGCTGTGTCGAGCGCCGGCGCACGGGCGCTGGAGCAGTTCGTGGCGCGCCTCAACCGCAGCAATCCCAACGCCACCCGGCTCTTCCGCGAGTTCCGCACTGCCTCTCGCAGGCAGACCGAGGCGCGCGACGGAGCTTGCCCGGCTGAGGAGCGCTGGCGGGATCGGCGCCCACCGCTGCGCAGGCGCGCCGGATCGCCAACCTGCGGGAGAGGGTGGCGGCGGCCGACCTCACGGTCGCGGTGGTGGGTGAGAACTACCGCGTCAGCCGCCGCAGTGAGAGCAACGTCTCGATCCTGCAGACGATCAGCCTGCCCCAGGAGGCATCGAACGACCGCTCGTCGCAGCTGCAGTTGGTGCTCTTCATAGCCGTGGTCCTCGGGCTCCTGCTCGGCATCGGCCTGGCATCGCTGCGGGCGAACCTCGAAGTGCGGAGCGCCCTGGCCGCCAGGTAGCCGGGATGGCGCTGCGCATCAGCAGGGACCAGGCGGTGGCCGCCGCCATCGCCGGCGCGATCGCCACGATCGGACTGCTGGGCCCCCTCGCGCCCGTCAGCCGCGAGCTGGTCGGGCTGGCGCTCATGATCGCCGGCGCATGGGCCGTATGGCACTTCCACCCGGCATGGACGCTCACAGCCGCGCTGATGCTCTCGGTCGTCGCCGGGAACTGGCAGCAGCTTGGGATCCCGGGCATCCTGGCGCCGGATCGGCTGCTGCTGTTCGGGGGTATCGCGGCGGTCGTGCTCAGGGCTCCGCCGATCCAGGACCGTCCCCGGATCGAGTTCCGGGCGGTCCACTGGGTCATGGTCCTCGGGCTGCTGTGGGTGACCGGATCGGCGCTCGCGGCGGACACCCTGAGCAATCGCTCGGAGGGCTTTCAGATCCTGGAGCGGCTGGGCCTTCTCCCGTTCCTGCTCTTCCTCGTGGCTCCCGTCGTGTTCGACACCGAGGAGCGGCGGCGGATCCTCCTGGTCGGACTGGTGGGCCTTGGTGGCTACCTCGGCTTCACGGCGCTGATGGAGTCCCTCAGCCTCCGGGCCCTGGTCTTTCCGTCGTTCATCAACGACCCGGGCATCGGCACCCACGCGGACCGCGCACGCGGTCCCTTCCTCGAGGCGGTGACCAACGGGGCGGGACTCTATGCCGGAGTCGTGGGCGCCGGTATGGCCCTGATGCTGTGGAACGGCGAGCGCCCCCGGAGAGTGGCCACGGTGGTCCTGCTGCTCTGCGCGGCCGGTCTGCTGTTCACCGAGACCCGCTCGGTGTGGGTCGGGGGTGTTGCGGCCACGGTGATCGCGATGCTGGCGGTCCGCGAGCTGCGGGTTTGGTTCGTGCCCGCCGTCGGAGCGGGCCTGGCGATGCTGACCATCAGCCTCGCACTGGTGCCCGGGCTGGCGGCTGCCGTGGGGGAGCGCAGCGGCAACCAGCGGACGGTGTGGGACCGGAAGAACCTGGCCACCGCGGCGACGAACATGGTGGACACACACCCTCTCCTGGGGGTCGGGTGGGGCAGGTTCACCGCCGAGAGCGGCGACTACTTCGAGCAGGACCCCGACTATCCCCCTCACCGCCACTGACGAGATCGTCCACAACGTGTACCTGACCTATGCCGCGGAGACCGGGCTTGTCGGAGTCGGGCTCTGGTTCGCCGCCCTCGTGCTCGGCACCGCAGCCGCGCTGAGACCCGCACGGACTGCGGAGGCGCGCGCATGGCAGATCGCCTTCGGGGCCTACCTCGTCTTCTACCTCGTGATCTCCAGCTTCGTGTTCCCCCAGGTCTTCCCGAACAACATGCTCTGGCTCCTGGCGGGGGTCGCCGTGGCCGCGGTCGGTTCGGAATCCGCCCGGCGCGCGCCCGGCCCGCGCGACGCATGACCGCGCCGATCGCGGACGCGGCGGAGCGGCTCTGCCGGACCGCCGCCGCGTCGAGCTGGACAGGGCCCGACATCTACGACGCCCTCGGCGCTCGCTGGCCGTCCGTGCTCACCGGCGGCAGGCGCAGGCGGCAGGCCCTGATCCAGCTGCACGCGCGCGCGCCGGTGGACCTGCGGCCCCTCTCGCGGCGCACGCACGCACGCATCGCCAAGGGCGTCGCCCTGTTCGCCATGGCCGAGCTGCGGCTGGCGAGCCTCGGCGAGGCCGAGAGGCACCGGGAGGCGGCCGGCGCGGCCCTCGACCTGGTCGCCGCCGACCGCACAGCGGGCGACGACGCATGGGGCTACCCGTGGGACGTGCAGACGCGCTGGAGCCACTACCGCGCGGGCACGCCCAACGTGATCGTCACGAGCTTCGCAGCGCAGGCGCTGCAAGAGGGGGCGCTGGCGCTCGCGCGGCAGGACTACGCGCGGCGCGCGGCGGCCGCGTCGGCGTGGGTCCACCGCTGTCTCTACGACGAGGACCTCGGCGTCTATGCCTACCACCCCGGCAGCAAGGCCGTGATCCACAACGCCAGCCTGCTCGGAGCGCGGGCGGCGTGGGCCGCGAGCGACGAGGACCCCTCGATCCGGCCGGCGGTCACGCGCGCGGTGGAACGCACGGTCGGCGCGCAGCTCGACGACGGCTCGTTCCCCTACGGCGAGGGTCCCGGGCTGGAGTTCGTCGACTCGTTCCACACCGGCTACGTGCTCGAGTGCCTTTCAGACCTCGCTTCGGTCGACGTCGAGGTGGAGCCGGCCCTGCGCCGCGGGATCGACTACTACGAGAGCCGGTTCTTCGACCCCCGGGGTCGCGCGCTGCTGTGGCCGTCGCGGCCCTACCCGGAGGACGCGCACTCCGCCGGGACGGCGCTCACCACCCTCGCCAGGCTCCACGAGGCCGGCTGGACCGACCGCGCCCTGCTGGAGAGGGTCGCGACGCGGGCCGCCGAGCACATGGCCCGCGGCGGGCACGCCATCCACCGGCGGTACCGCTGGGGCAGCACGCGCGTGAGGTACGTCCGCTGGGCCGACGCGCATCTGGCGCTGGGATTGGCGAACGCCGCCCTGGCGCTCAGCGCCGCACGACCCGCCGGGCAGCCAGGACGTAGCGCCCCATCACTCTGACCACGTGTGCCGCCCGGGCGCCCAGCACCCGGACCGCGGGAAGCGTCCCGGAGCTCCGGGTTGCGCCTCAGGGTCTCGCGCACGGGTGGCACGATGCGCGCGGCGGGTGAAGGCGCCCATCGTCCCGGGAGGGCCCAGGAGCCCGTCGATCAGCGAGACCTCGGCGTCGACCTGCTGGCGCGAGCCCACGAGCCAGGGGTTGGCCAGCCTCAGGGCGAGCCGCTGCGATCGGGACAGCGCACCCGCCGACGCGAGCAACGAGCCCGCGTTCAGACCGGCGCGCTCCTCGGCGTAGGCGGCCGAGGCGCCCAGCGCCCGCTCCAGGGCTGGATGCCGTTCGGCGATCTCGCGCACGCCCCCGGCCGGTGAGGCCTGCCGGCCGACCGCGTTCCACCATGCGGCAATGTCGGCCGCCTGCCGCAGCCCCGCGAAGCCGTCGCGTGCGAGGAACAGCAGGAGACATGCGAGCTCGTCCGGCGGGGCGAGCCGCCTCCATCCCTCCTCCGAGGGCTGCGCACGCTGGAGCGCCTCCTCGGCGAAGGCCGACTCGTACCAGTGGACTCGCCAGTGGATCTCGACGGGCGGGAGGCCCGGCTGGCCGAGCACTCGATGCAGCCGGGGGAGGCCGTCGTCGGGGGCCGACAGCCGGTCCTCCGTCCAGCCGAGCCGGGTCACGACCGCGACCGCCGCGTCCATCGAGGCCTGCGGGACCAGGAGGTCCAGGTCGGTCGACAGGCGCGCTCCGAGGTCGCCGTGGACCGCGGCGGCGAGCGCGGTTCCCTTCAGCGGAACGGCGCGGATTCCCTCTGACTCGAGGGCGTCCGTGATACGGCTGGTCAGCGTGTGCTGGAGCAGGCCGTGCTGGCGCGCCATGGTCCGGGCCGCGGCCGTGCGCTCCGCGAACCAAGCGGGCAGCCTGACCGAGGGATCGTCGACCAGGTGGGGCGCAAGTGTGGTCAGGAGCCTCCCGCGCACGAGCAGGTCCATCAGGCGTGCGGGGTCGGCCGCCCCGACCAGGACGTCCAGGGCAGGGGACTGCGCCCGGGCCGGGTCCGCGGCAAGCCTCACCAGTGAGAGGGTTATTGCCTGCTCAGGCGTGATTTTGTGGCCAAACGCGCCGTCAGCGCCGTACAGGGTGGTTCCCCCTGGCGGAGTGGAATGGGCGACTCTACACTCCATCGGATGAACGGATTCGCAGTGGGGGCTGGAGGGCCCGCGCAGGGGACAAGCAGGGACTATGAGACGCCGGTCGTCAGGGATCTCGGCACGCTGGTCGACATCACCGCAGACAAGGGAATGCTGCTGGACCTGACGCGCATGACGATCCGGTTCGCCGCGATGAGCAATCCGCTGGTTCCCGGCCCAGGAGGCGGCGGAGGCGGCGGTGGCGGAGGCGGAGGCACCGGTACCGTCCTCGACGCGACGCCCGACGGCTCGGCCGGGGGAACGCTTGGCGATTCGGCGGGACTCGACACGGCATCGTCGAGCCCGACCGACGGCGCGACCGCGGGCGACTTCGTGGGCGACGACGGAACCGGCTCCTCCGGCGGCGGAGGCTCTTCGGGCGGGGGCGGGCAGCTGCCCTTCACCGGGCTCGCTGTCCTGGGGATCGCGGCGATCGGCGCCGCGGCGGCAGGGACCGGCACCGCGCTGCGGAAGGCTCTGCGGCGAGGCGAAGAGCCCCCAGGCGACGCGTAACACTCGTGGGCCGTCTCTGGCCGAGCAGAAGCCGCACGCCTGACGTCGAGAAGCTCCGGCGCGACGATGACCGGGCGGCCCTGCAGGCCGCGCTTTCGTATACCGACCCGCTCGTGGATCGGGAGGGCGGGGTCATCGACCGTGGCGCTCCGGTCCGGGCGGCCGCGCTCCGCGCGCTCGCCGAGATGGAGGCTCCGGAGGTGCCCGCCCTCGCGGCGGCTCTGAGCGACGAGTCACCACAGGTCGGACGGGCCGCGGCCGAGGCGCTGGGCACCGTGGGATCGCCGGCCGCCGTCGAGGAGCTCGTGGAGTTCCTCGCGGTGAAGGGCCGCGCTGCCCATCCCGACGTGCGGTCGGCTGCCCTGCAGGCGGTCTGTGCGTCCGGTCATCCAGGGCCTCACCGAGCTCTGGTGCCGGAAGGTTGTGGAAGGACGTCACGCGGTGCTCGACGACGTGGACCGCCGCGAGTTCGCAGTGATCATGGGCGCCGACGCGGCCGACCACCCCCAGCAGGATCTGTTCGATCTGCTCGTGCCGAGGCTCGCCTCCAACGGCGCCGGGCCCGGCGGCCCGACCACCGCCGAGGCCATTCTCTCGTGGTGCATGCCGGCCGACCTCGACCAGCTGGCTCCAGTGCTCGGATCGCGGGACGTACCGCTCGCCGCCGTGCGGCTGGCCGGGCTCTCGGGCAGTCAGTCCCTCCTGCAGCCGCTCGTGGGGCTGCTCGAGCACGAGAGCAAGCCGCGTTCGGCGGGAGGCCGTCTCGGCCCTCGGAGCTCTTTGCGACACCGCGACCGTGCTTCCGCTGCTCGGCGCGACGACCGATCCCGACGTGACCGTGAGGCGCAGGGCGGTGATAGCGCTCGACTCGCTCGGCAGCGCAGGCGTCACCGCGGCGATGGCCCTGCTCGTGCAGGCGGCGGGGGACCGTCCCGCCATCAACGCCGCCGAGCCCGCCCCCGCGGTTGGAGGGGAGAGGTGGATGCGCACGCTGGGGCGCCTCGCGGAACGCACCGGCCTCCTAGCCCGCGGCCAGCGCCGGCTGCGGGGCGAGGAGGCCGACCGCGCCGCAGGCCTCGTGGGCGTACGAACGCGGTACGAGGAGCTCGTCGCGGGCGCCGACCTCCCCGAGCCGCCCGATGAGGGAACGCCCTCTAGCGGTAGCTCCGAGCCTGCAGGTTGAACAGCTCGGCGTAGCGGCCGTCGAGGGTCATCAGCTCGTCGTGGCTTCCCTGCTCGACGATCCGCCCTTCGTGCAGCACATAGATCCGGTCGGCCGACCTCACGGTCGAGAACCGGTGGGAGATCAGCAGCAGCGCGCGACCTCCCGCCACCTCGCGCATCTTCTCGAACAGCGCATGCTCGGAGCGGGCGTCCAGGGATGCCGTTGGCTCGTCGAGTACCAGGAAGCCCGCGTCCCGGAAGAAGGCGCGCGATATCGCCACCCGCTGCCACTGCCCCAGGGAGAGGTCGTGGCCGCCCCAGAAGCTCTTCCCGAGGAGCGTGTCGTATTCCTGGGGGAGACGGGTCAGGAACGGGTGGGCGCCGCCGCGCTCGGCGGCCTCGACGATGCCCTGCATGTCTTCCATCGCCTCCGGCCGGCCGAACCCGATGTTCTCCCGGGCCGACAGCTGGTAGCGCACGAAGTCCTGGAAGATCACCGCGATGTGGCTGCGCACCTCCTGCGCCGGGAGGTCCTGAGCGTCCACGCCGTCCCACAGGATTCGTCCCGACGTGGGGGTGAACACGTGGCTGATGAGCTTGGCGAGGGTCGTCTTCCCGGATCCGTTCTCGCCCACGAGCGCGACGACCTCGCCCGCACCTATCTGGAGGGAGACCCCGTGGAGGGCGTCCTCGGTGGTGCCCGGGTAGCGGAAATGGACGTCGTTCACGCTCAGCTGCTCGAACGGCTCGCACGCCGCCGCGTCCCACGGCCGGCCGGCTCAGGCGCCGGGCGGCGCGCCAGGAAGTCGTCGTAGTCGCGCAGGAAGAGGCTGCACTCGAAGAGAGTGCTCACGCCCCGCGTGAGCATCTCCACCCGGCCCGCGAGCAGGCGGATCGCGATCAGCGCCGCGCCGGCCGACGCCAGCTCGATCCGCCCGTCGATCACGAACCAGACGAGCAGGCCCAGCGAGGCCGCCAGCGCGACGAAGGTGGTGAGGGCCACGAGCAGGGCGAGCCGCACGCGGGCCGACCACGTGCCTCCTCAGGTCGGCCAGGTAGGACGCCGTAGCTCTCGGCCCAGCGGCGCTTGAGGGGCTCGCCGAGGTCGAAGGCGCGGATCTCCTTCGCCTCGTCGCGCTCCCAGAGGACGTTCTGCAGGTAGTCGCGCACGCGGAGCGTGGGCGTCTCGCGCACCCTGAACTGGAACTCCATCGTGCCCGCCTCGCCGTGACAGCAGCGCCTGGGGAAGCGCCGCCACCGAGAAGAGCCGGGAGCAGGAGGGGCTCGATGGTGGCGAGGACGAATCGCCAGGACGAGCACGCCCGCCCCGCCGCCGAAGAGCTGCACCAGCGCCTGGGACAGGTTCATCGGCTGGAGCACGGCGTTCAGCCGGACCCGCTGCAGGGCGTCGTGGAACTCCGGGTTCTCGAAGGTCTCGAGCGGGACCTCGCCCGTCACGTCGAGGATCGAGTCGACCATCGTCTGCTGCACCGTCTCCCCGAGCAGCCGCTGGAGCTGGCCCTGCGCGGCCAGCAGGAGGCCGGAGAGGCCGGTGGCGGCCACCAGCGCGGCCAGCGGCGGGATCACGCTCCTCGAAGGAGCCGCCCGGCTCCGACTGGATGAGGATCTCCTCCAGGGCGAGCTTGGCGAACAGCACCTGAAGCCGCAGAGCGACGAGCACCCCGGCGACCTGGAGACCGACGTTCAGGTTCGCCAGGCGCGGGCTCGCGCGCCTCGACAGCGTCAGGGCTGTCCGCAGCAGCTTCCAGAAGATGCGTGCCGAGCGCTCCTGGCGCCGGCCCGCCACGATGTGCTCGAGAGCGTCGAAGTTCTCCTCAACTCGCTCTCCCGGGCCATGCGCAGGACAGAATAGGCGCCGTCAGAGCACGTGGAGCCGGTTGTATCCCTCGTCGGGGATCACCGGGAGCCCGGCATGTTCCACCCAGGCGTGGGCCAGGAACGGGTCGTCGGTGTCCGGCCGGACACCGAGCACCAGGCGTGCGGGGATGCCGCGGCGCGCGAGCATCGAGGTGACGACGAGGGAACGGATCAGGCACCGGCTGTCGGTTGGGAGCCGGGCGAGCACGAGCATGACTGCCCGGCCGAGGCGCACCGCGGCGAAGAGCTGGTCATCAGCGGCGAGGCCCGCGTCGCGCGTCGGTCGCCCCCCTCGCAGCACCGCGAGCGCCTCCGCCAGATCGACGGAGCGCATGAGCTGCCGCGCCCGGCGGTACGTCGTCAAGATCTCGCCGGTCAGGACGGCGCGTCGAGTCACCGGCATCCGGCGCCCGCGTACGGGCATGACGGGGCGACGGTCGGCCACGAGGCCTCAGGCCGGGTTGAGCGCGATCAGCCCTCGCTGCGAGAGGGACTGACAGAGGTTGCAGAGGTCCGCCTCGATGCGGTCGCCGGCCTCGGGATACTCCTCGCTCAGGGTGCCGGCCGCCTCGCGGACCGTGGAGGCGTTCTGGAGCACGGTCAGCATCCGGCCGGCGGTCGGGTTGAGCCCGTAGTACTGGCCGGACTTGATGTCCAGGAGCACCGTCTCCTGGGCGAACTCGCGGAACACCACGTGGTCGGGAATGTGGATCGAGCTCCGGAGCGTCTGCGCTTGCGACGAGTCGTTCATGGCAGACGGCCAGAGTAGTCACGGACCGCCGCGCGCGCGAGGGACAACCTACGATGCGCCCTCATGGCACACGCCCGCGACGGGACGTACGCGACGCACGTCTTCGGGCTGAACCTCGAACTGCCCTTCGCGGTGCCGGGGTGCCCCCCGCGGGCATCGGCTCCGGGGCGGCCGTCGCTCACGCTCTCGGTCGCCGGCGGGGACGAGGTCGCCGCGCTGTGGGCGGGGCGGAAGCCGATACCTCTGCTGGGAGTGCCCGACGCCGCGGAGCTCGTGGCCGAGGGTGACGGCACGGGCTACCGGCTGTGCTGGGAGGGCGTGGGGGACTTCGTGCTGCCGGGAGACGGCAGGATCGTGTGCACCCGCGAGCCCGGCGGCGAGGGTCGCTGGGACCGCTTCCTGGTCGCCCAGGTCCTCCCGCTGGCCGCCGTCGTCGCGGGGGCGGAGGTCCTCCACGCCAGCGCCGTGGTCCTCGACGGCGAGGTGGTGGGAGTCGTGGGGGCGAGCGGGGCCGGGAAGAGCACGATCGCGGCCCAGCTGGTGGACCTGGGCGCCGCCTTCTTCACGGACGACGTGCTGGCGTTGACCGCGACGGGGGAGCGGGTGCTCGCCCATCCCGGGCCGAACCTGCTGCGACTGGAGCCGGATCCCGGCGTCCTGGCCGGCGAGGAGGACGCCTCTGGGAAGGTCGCTACGGCCCCCGACGCGATTGCAGAGGCGCTCCCGCTCGGGCGCCTTCTGTTCATCGATCGCTCCAAGGCGATCCCCGAGTTCTCCGTCGGGGAGCCGGTCGGGTTCGAGGACCTCGCCGCCGCGACGTTCAACCTCCTGGTGCGAACCCCCGAGCGGCTGAGGCGCCAGTTCGACCTCTATGCGCACGTCGCCGCGGACGCCAGGCCGGTGCGGGCGGCCATCCCCGCCTCCCTGCCCGCCCAGGAGGTGGCGGATCTCCTGGCACACCACCTGCGGCTGGCCTGAGGGCGCCGGCTGGGCTGTGGCCGGCGAACGCGAGTGTTGGATTTGTCAGCGCTGGGCACACGAATCCGACACTCGAGGCCGTTCGGCGCTTTGCGGCTCCCCAAACTCCGGGTTTCTCAGCGTTTGACGGCGGCGGTTTTGGGCAAGTTTCAGCCCAAATGCTGCTGACAGTGCTGCTGATCTGGTTCGTCGGGGTTCCGTTGGCCGTCTTTGCCGTCGTGCTGTTCGCGGCACGCAACGACGCCCGTCAGCGTCAGAGCTCTCAGCCGGCCGGCCGCCTTACGCGACTGCCTCGAACCTGACCACCGCGCCGTCGTCCACCTCGCGCACCCTGCCCTCGTCCAGCAGGATGTCGGTATGGCCGAGCACCTCGGAGAGTGTGAGGTAGGCCTGCGTCACAGCGATGTTGCCCCACAGCGACTGGGCCATCTCGTACGCGGTGCGCGGCCGCTCGGCGATCAGCCGGTGGAACTTCTCCGCACGGCGACGGTGCAGGTCGAAGCGGGCGTCGATCAGGGCGCGGTGGTCGGTGACCGGGTTCCCGTGGCCCGGTAGCACCAGGTCCACGTCCATCTCCCGGGTCCGCGCCAGCGACTCGAGGTACGTGACCAGCGCCTTGGGGCGGCCCTCGGAGCCGTCCCGCGGGCGTGTGATCAACGGATTCGAGGAGATGTGGCCGAGCAGGTGGTCGGCCGCGATCAGCATCCGGCGCTCGGCGTCCAGGAACACCGTGTCGCTCGGGCTGTGCCCTGGCCGGTGGAACGCCTGAAGCGTGCGGTCGCGCAGCTCCACGCTGTCGCCGTCTCGCAGCACGCGCGTGACCTTGGCCGGCGCGCCCCAGGCCCGGAACGCCCGCGATACGGATTGAAGCGCGCTCACCACGTCCTCGGGGATCCCGTGCCGGAGCATCACGTCTCGGGCGAAGGTGTCGTCTGCGTCCGCCTCTTCGGAGAAGCGCTCGACGAAGGGCACCGCGGCGTCGATCGCCGCCACCTCCGCCCCGGAGTGCGAGGCGACGAGCCCGACGAGCCCCAGGTGGTCGATGTGCTGGTGGGTGAGGATCACAAGCTCGATGTCCTCCAGCGCGTGTCCCAGCCCGGCCACGCCGCGGGTGAGCTCGTCGAAGGACGTGCCTGAGTTCGGCCCCGCGTCGACCAGGGTCAGGGGCTCATCTTCGATCAGATAGACGTTCACCCGCCCGACGGCAAAGGGAGTGGGGATGGCCAGGCGATGGACGCCGGCCTCGGCGGCTGGGGCGAACGGATCGGGCGGGCCGTTCACGCCCGGATCAGGGCCAGGACCTCGTCGCGCTTCTCCTCCATGTGCTCGGGGGAGGCGAGCGACTCGAGGTTGAGGCGCAGCAACGGCTCGGTGTTGGAGGGGCGCACGTTGAAGTGCCAGTCCTCGTAGTCCACCGACACGCCGTCGAGGTGCGCGACCTGGCCGTCGGAGTAGCGCTCCTCGATCTCCTTCATCTTGCCCTCCTGGTCGTCGACCTCGGAGTTGATCTCGCCGGAGATGAAGTAGCGCTCGTGCAGCGGGGCCAGCAGCTCGCTCATCTTCCGGCCCTTCTTCGAGAGCAGCTCGAGGATCAGGAGTGCGGGGAGCGTGCCCGAGTCCGCGCAGTAGAAGTCGCGGAAGTAGTAGTGGCCGGACACCTCGCCGCCGAATATCGAGCCGTCCTGGCGCATCCGGGACTTGAAGAAGGCGTGGCCGACGCGGTTCACGTCGGCCTTGCCCCCGGCCGCCTCGACCACGTCGCGGACGGCGCGGGAGGCCCGCACGTCGTACAGGACCTGGGTGCCGGGCTCCTTCTCGAGGATCGACTGCGCCAGCAGGGCGGTGAGGAAGTCGCCGTCGACGAAGCGCCCCTTGTCGTCGATGAAGAAGCAGCGGTCGGCGTCGCCGTCCCAGGCGATGCCGAGATCGGCGCCCTCGGAGAGCACCTTCTCGATGATGAAGCGGCGGTTCTCCTCCAGCAGGGGGTTGGGCTCGTGGTCGGGGAACTCGCCGTCCGGGACCCAGTAGGTCTGGACCTGCTCCAGCGGCAGGCCGTCGAGGATCGGTCCCACCATCGGGCCGGCCATGCCGTTGCCGCCGTCCACGACCACCGTCATCGGTTCGATCGTGGAGGCGTCGATGAACTCCAGCGCGGCGGCTCGGAAGGGCTCCGCCACGTCCTCGGTGGTCAGCTCTCCCGGGGTATCGACCGGGCTGCCGGGGTCGCCTGCCATCACGTCCTCGCGCAGCTCGCCGATGCCCGAGTCGCCGGACAGGGGGAGGGCCCCGCGGCCCACCAGCTTGGCGCCCGTGTAGGCCTTCGGGTTGTGCGAGGCGGTGCACATCAGCCCGCCGTCGAGGTCCCGCGACCCGACCGTCCAGTAGAGCATCTCGGTCCCCACCATCCCGATGTCGAGCACCGACGCGCCCTCGTCGCGCATGCCCTCCGCGTAGCGCTCGGCCATCGCGGGAGCGGACAGCCGCATGTCGCGCCCGAGGCCGAGGCGCAGGTCGCCCGCAGGGGTGCTCTGCATCTCGCCGAGCACCCGGACGAAGGCCCGGCCGATGCGGTAGGCGACCTCCTCGTCGAGTTGCTCGCCATAGAGGCCACGCACGTCGTACGCCTTGAAGATGGAGGGATCGACGGCGCGGGTCAGAGCAGCGGGTTCTATCATCGCCGCGTCATGGCGGACGAGGGGAAGGGACTGCGGGTCTCGATCGTGCTGCCCGCGTACAACGAGGAGGAGAACATCGCCCAGGCCGTGGCCGAGGCGACGCAGAGCGCCGAGCGCCTCTTCGCCGACCACGAGATCCTCGTGGTGGACGACGGATCGGCGGACCGCACCGCCGCCGATCGCGCGCGAGATCGGCGAGGCCGACCCCCGCGTCCGGGTGATCACCCACGGCCGCAACCGCGGCTACGGCGAGGCGCTGCGGACCGGCTTTCTGGCCAGCCGCCTCGGCCACGTCTTCTTCACCGACGCGGACCTCCAGTTCGACATGGACGAGCTGGAGCAGTTCGTTCCGTACGCGGACACGGTCGACGTGGTCGCCGGCTATCGCAAGAACCGCCAGGACCCCTTCGCGCGCCGGCTGAACGCGTACGGGTGGAACCTGCTGGTGCGTGTCCTGTTCTACGTCCCCGTGCGCGACATCGACTGCGCGTTCAAGCTCTTCAACCGGCGCGTGCTCGACGAGATCGACATCGAGTCCGTCGGCGCGATGGTGAACACCGAGCTGATGGTGAAGCTCGGCCGCAAGGGCGCGAGCGTGGTCGAGATCGGCGTGACCCACCGGCCGCGCAACGCGGGAGAGGCGCGCGGGTGCGAACCCGCGGGTGATCGCCACCGCGTTCAAGGAGGTCCTGCAGATGAGGCGCCGGCTGTCGCAACTGGACGGCCGGGAGCTTTGAGCGCCTCCTGCGCCGCGTGCGGGGCAGGTCCACTCGCACCACATCTCGTCGTCGACAAGGCCGCGGGCTCCAGCCTCGTCGCCACCACCACCAGCTACGGCTCGGCGCCCGACGACATCGTGCGGTGCGAGCGCTGCGGCCACATGCAGGTCGCGGCCTTCCCCTCCGAGCCCCAGCTCGAGGAGGCCTACGCCGAGGTGGAGGAGGCCGCCTACGTCGACGAGGAGGCGGGCCAGCGGGCCACCGCTGCCCGCGCTCTCGATCGCCTGGAGCGCCACCGGACGCCGGGGCGGCTGGTGGACCTCGGCTGCTGGGTCGGATTCCTCGTGTCCGAGGCGAACGGCCGGGGGTGGCGGGCGAGCGGGGTGGAGCCGTCGCGGTTCGCCTCCGAGTACGCCCGCTCGACGCTGGGCCTAGACGTGGCCACGGGGACCCTCGAGTCCGCGGGCCTGCCCGAGGGCGAGTTCGACGCGGTCACCATGGGCGACGTGATCGAGCACCTGCCAGATCCCGGCGACGCGCTCGACCGCATCCACGCCCTGCTCGCCCCCGAGGGCGTGCTGATGCTCGCCCTGCCCGACGCGGGCAGCCGCGTGGCGAGCCTGCTCGGGGCGCGATGGTGGTCGGTGCTGCCGACCCACGTGCAGTACTTCACGCGCGAGAGCCTGTCCCGGCTGCTCGCGCGCCATGGGTTCGCGGTCGAGTGGATCGGCACGGCCCCGAAGGCCTTCACCGTCCGCTACTACCTCGAGCGCCTGGAGGGATACAGCCCGCCGGTGGCACGCATCGCGGTGGGCGCTGCCCGGGGCGCCGGGGTGGCGGAGCGGCTGGTGTGGCCCGACTTCCGCGACCGCATGGCGGTCGTGGCCCGCCGCGTGGGCGCGTGAGCCGCGTCGCGATCATCGGGGCGGGCGTGGCCGGCCTCGCCGCCGGCCACGATCTGGCCAAGACCGGGTGGGAGGTCGACGTCTACGAGCGGTGGCCGGGCCTCGGCGGCCAGGCGGCCACGCTCGACGTCGGGGACGGGGTGCTGCTCGAGCGCTACTACCACCACCTATTCACGAGCGACGAGCACATCGCCGCCCTGTGCCGGGAGCTCGGGCTCGAGATCGACTTCCACCCCTCGAGCGTCGGATTCTTCGCCGGCGGCGCCAACCACCCGTTCACCACCCCGGGGGATCTGCTGCGGTTCAAGCCGCTCACGCCGCTCGCGCGGGTGAGGATGGGCGCGGCCGTGGTCTACCTCCAGCGGCGCTACCGCGAGGTCGGCCCGCTGGAGGGCCTGACAGCGCACGACTGGGTCGTTAGGGCGATGGGGAGGCAGGCGTGGGACCGGCTATGGGGCCCGCTGATGCGCGGGAAGTTCAGCGATCGTGCCGAGGACATCTCGATGGCGTGGCTGTGGGCACGACTGAAGGTGCGGCGCCAGGTGAAGGGGTCGGAGGCAAAGGGGGAGGTGCTGGGCTACCCGCGGGGCACGTTCGAGCCGCTGTTCCGCCGCCTCGCCGAGGAGATCGAGGGGCACGGGGGGCGGGTGCTGATCGACCGCCCGGCGGCGCTGGTCGGCCGCGAGAACGGCCGCTTCGCCGTGACCGCGGGGGGCAGCGACTCCTTTCGCACCGGCCACGACCCGCGGGAGTACCCGCCCGACGGGCGCGACGGAGTACGACGCCGTGATCGCCACGGTCGCCAACCCGATCTTCGAGCGGCTGCTCGACGACGGACTCAAGGAGTCGCTGTCCGCCGGATACCTGGACGGCCTCCGCACGGTCGACTACCACGCGGCCCTGTGCCTGGTGCTCGAGCTCGACCGGCGCTTCTCGCCCTTCTACTGGACGAACGTGGCGGACCCGGAGGTCCCGTTCCTGGGACTGATCGAGCAGGCGAACTTCGTCGACCCCGAGGTCTACGGCGGCCGGCGCTTCCTTTACGTCGCCAACTACGTGCCACCCGGCGACCCGCTCCTCGACCTCGACGCGGACGAGCTCCTCGCCGCGTACGAGCCCGCGCTGCGGCGGATGAATCCGGAGTACGAGCGCTCATGGGTGCGGGCGAAGTGGGCCTTCCGCGAGCCGGACGCCCAGCCGATCGTGACGCTGGGCTACCGCGAGCGGATTCCGCCGATGGAGACGGGCGTGCCCGGGCTCCTGCTCGCGAACACGACCCAGGTCTATCCCGAGGACCGCGGGACCAACTACGCGGTGCGCCTCGGGCTGGAGGTCGCGGCGGCGCTCCGGGGCGCCTAGGGAGGGCCGGCGCGGCTACAGCCAGCCGCGTTTGCGGAAGTAGGCCGAGCATGCCGCCGAGCATCCCGACCATCGCGGCGAGGATCAGCCCAGAACGCGGTCACGTCGCCCTCGCCCGGCACGTCCACGTTCATCCCGAAGACGCTGGCGATGAGGGTGAGCGGGAGGATCACCACGCTGAACGCGGTGAGCACGCGCAGCACGTCGTTCACGCGGTGGGAGATCACCGACTCGTTGGTGTCGTCGAGCGCCTCGACGACCTCCTTGTAGTTCTCGAGCATGTCCCAGATCCGCTCGGAGGCGTCGACGATGTCGTCGAAGTAGATGTCCATGTCCTCGGCGAGGTAGCGCTGCTTGGTGCGCTCGAGGTCGCGCAGCACCGGCCGCTGCGGGCGGATGATCTTGCGGAAGTTGATGATCTCCTGCTTGGCGTTGGAGAGGTCGCGCACGGAGCTCCTCGGAGCGGCCCGAGGAAGATGTCCTCCTCGATCCGCTCGAGCTTGTTGCCCATCTTGCGCAGCATCGGGAAGCAGTAGTCGAAGGAGTCGTCGACGATCTTGTAGAGCAGGTAGCCGGGCCCTTGGACATCAGCGCCTCGCGCACCTCCTCGGACGAGTCGCAGCGCTCGAACAGGTAGTCGACCGGCGGGATCGCCCGGTTCGGGAGCGTGATCAGGAAGTCCGGGCCGACGAACATGTCGAGCTCGGCCGCGTTGAGCCGCCCGACGGCCTTGTCGAACACCGGGAAGTGCAGGACGATGAAGAGGTAGTCGTCGTACTCGTCGATCTTCGGGCGCTGGTTGCGCGAGGCGACGTCCTCGTAGTCGAGCGGGTGGAACTCGAAGTGCTCCTCGAGCCAGGCGCGGTCGATCGGCCCCGGGCGCTCGATGTTGATCCACCGCAGCCCGTGGGCGTCGACGGTCTCGACATTGGGCTCGGGCGCGTGAATGCGCGCGCGGCGCGTCGGTACCGACGCGCGGGCGCCCTGCGGAGACGAGGACGGGGAATGCTGGGCATCACGATCGATTCTAGGTGTTGCATCCGCCGTCCCGACCGCTATTCTCCCGCTCTCTACATAGCCGTACGCATCTAGAGGGGTGGAGGGAAATGGCCCTACGAAGCCCCGGCAACCATCCAAGTGGCCGCACGCCACGAGGAAAGGTGCCAAGTCCATCAGGTCCGCTGAGGACCTGAAAGATGTGACGAAGCGCTTCAGATGAGCCTCCGTCACAGCGAAAGCGGCGGAGGTTCTTCGATTTGAAGGGACGGGTTTCATGGCCGTAGAAGCGCTTCAGTGCAAGGAATGCCGGACGACTTACCCGCTCGAGGCTCGGTACGTGTGCGAGCAGTGCTTCGGGCCGCTCGAGGTCACCTACGACTTCTCGGGCCTGGACGCCGGAGGAGACGCGCCGGAAGATCCAGGCGGGGCCCCAGAACATCTGGCGCTACGCCGACTTCCTTCCGTTCGAGAGCCCCCCGAAGACCGCGCTCGCCGCCGGCGTGACCCCGCTGGTGCGAGCCGACCGGCTCGCGGAGCGGCTCGGCCTGGGGGAGGTGTGGGTCAAGAACGACGCCGCCAACCCGACGCACTCGTTCAAGGACCGCGTGGTCACCGTCGCGCTGGCCAAGGCGCGCGAGCTGGGGTACGAGGTAGTGGCGTGCGCGTCCACGGGCAACCTCGCGAACGCCGTGGCCGCCCATGCCGCCGCCGCGGGGCTCGAGTCCTACGTGTTCATCCCCGCCGACCTCGAGGAGCAGAAGATCCTCGCCACGGGCGTCTACGGGACCAACCTGGTCGCCGTGCGCGGGAACTACGACGACGTGAACCGCCTCTGCACCGAGCTGTCGGCCGAGCGCGAATGGGCGTTCGTGAACGTCAACGTGCGCCCGTACTACGCGGAGGGCTCCAAGACCCTGGGGTTCGAGATCGCCGAGCAGCTCGGCTTCGAGCTGCCCGACCGCCTCGTCGTGCCGATCGCGTCCGGCTCGCTCTTCACCAAGATCGCGCGGGGCTTCGAAGAGTGGCGCGAGGTGGGGCTGATCGACGGCGACCTGCCGGCGTTCAACGGGGCCCAGGCGCAGGGCTGCTCCCCGGTCGCCCAGGCGTACGACGGCGGCCACGACGCGTGCCGGCCCGTGAAGCCGGACACGATCGCGAAGTCGCTGGCGATCGGGAACCCGGCGGACGGGCCCTACGCCCTCGACCTGGCGCGCCGCTCCGGCGGCGCGGTGGACGCGGTCACCGACGACGAGATGCGCGCCGGGATCAGGCTGCTCGCGGAGACCACGGGGATCTTCACCGAGACCGCCGGCGGCGTGACCACGGCGGTGTTGCGCAAGCTCGCCGAGCGCGGCGACATCGGCGCGCGACGAGCGCGTGGTGATGGTGATCACCGGCGAGGGCCTGAAGACGCTCGACGCCGTGCGCGGGAGCTTCGAGACCCACGAGATCGAGCCGACCACGGAGTCGTTCGGCGAGGCGCTCGACCTCGAGGCCGTCGCGTAGTGACGCTGGGTAGACTGCCGCGCCCATGAGCGTGACCGTCAAGATCCCGACCCAGCTCCGGACCGTCACGGCCGGCGAGGCCGAGACCACGGTCGACGAGGCCGGCACCGTCGGCGAGGTGCTGGACGGGCTGTACGACCGCTACGACGGGCTGCGCGACCGGATCGCCGAGGACGGCGACCTGCGCCGGTTCGTGAACGTGTACGTCGGCGGCGAGGACATCCGCTTCCTGGACGGCCTCGACACCGCCGTCGAGGACGGCGACGAGGTCACGATCCTGCCGGCCGTCGCCGGCGGCTAGCCACCGCGGCAATACCCTGCGCGGCGTGCGGATCGCGCTGCTGCACCCCACGTTCTGGCCGGAGGTGCGGCGCGGATCCGAGCGGGTCGCGCACGACCTGGCGGCGGCGCTCGCGACGCGGGGGCACGACGTGACCGTTCTCACGAGCCACCGTGCGCGCACTACCGTCTCCGGGGAAGACGGCTTCGAGGTGGTCCGCAGCTACCGCCCGCCCACACGCCCGCTTCACCAGCTCGGATTCGAGTACCAGCTCACCAACGCGCCGGCCGCCGCGCTGAAGGTTGCCCGGGGGCGCTTCGACGTCGCTCACGCCCTCTACCACGTGGATGCGGCGGCGGCGCTCGCCGTTCGCCGTCTGGGTGGCCCGCCCGTGGTCTGGTCGTGCCACGGCATACCGACCGAGGCGGCGATGACGGCGCACCGGCTGCGCCTGCCGATCCTCAGGCGCGCGACGCGCGGCTCGGCCGAGGTGACCGTCCTGAGCGAGGCCGCCGCGGCGGACTTCCGCGCGCGCCTGGGCCGCGAGCCTGAGGTGGTGCCTGGCGGCGTCGACCGTGAGGCGTTCGCCGAGTACGCCGGCGGCGAGCGCGCCTCGGCGCCCACGCTCATCTGCGCCGCAAGCCTGAACGACGAACGCAAGCGCGGCCCACTGCTGCTGTCGGCGTTCGAGCGGCTGCGCGCGCGGCGGCCCGAGGCGCGCCTGGTCCTCGCCGGCGAGCCCGATCCCCACCTCGTCCGCGGCGAGCTCGAGCTGCCTGCCGGCGTCGAGACGCTGCACGTGCCGGACACCGCGGCGCTGGCCGCGGCGTACGCGAATGCGTGGGCGAGCGTGCTCCCCTCGGTCGACGAGGCGTTCGGCCTCGTGCTGATCGAGTCGCTGGCCGCGGGGACCCCCGCGGTGGCCGCGCGCTCCGGAGCCTGCCCGGAGATCCTCGACCGCCCCGGCGTCGGCAGGCTGTTCGAGCCGGACGACGAGGCATCGCTCGTGACCGCGATGGACGAGGCGCTCGACCTCGGAGCCGAGGGCGCGGCCTCGGCGGAGTGCATGGAGCGGGCCGCCGGCTACGACTGGTCGATCGTGGCGAGCCGGTTCGAGCGGATCTACCGGCACGTGGCGGCATAGAGTTCGCCCGCATGCCGGCCGAGCGCTACGAAGGGAGATCCGTCCTCGTGACCGGCGCACAGGGCTTCGTGGGCTCCTGGCTCACGGAGCGGCTGCTCGCCGAGGGCGCCCGGGTGGTCGCGCTGCGGCGCGACGCGGAGCCCGAGTCGCGCTTCCACACCGAGGGCATCGAGGAGCGGTGCGTGCTCGCCCAGGCCGACCTGCTCGACTACGAGGAGCTGGTCCGGGTCCTCAACGAGCACGAGGTGTCGGCCGTCTTCCACCTCGCCGCCCAGACGATCGTGGGGACCGCCAACCGCTCGCCGCTCTCGACCTTCGAGACGAACATCCGCGGCACCTACCTGCTGCTCGAGGCGTGCCGGGCTGTGGGGGTGGTCGGCGATCCCGTGGGCGCGGTCGTGGTGGCCTCCTCGGACAAGGCGTACGGCGATCACGACGAGCTGCCCTACCGGGAGGACTTCGCCCTGCGGCCGAGCTACCCCTACGACGTGTCGAAGGCGTGCACGGACATGATCGCCCGCTCCTACGCCGCGACCTACGACCTGCCGGTGGCGGTCACCCGCCTCGCCAACGTCTACGGCGGGGGCGACGTGAACTGGTCGCGCATCGTGCCCGACACGGCGCGGGCACTCGTGAAGGGGGAGCGGCCGGTGATCCGCTCGGACGGGACGCCGGAGCGCGACTACCTCTACGTGGAGGACGCGGTGGACGCCTACCTGACGATCGCGGCGTCGCTGGAGCGCCCTGAGCTGCGCGGTCGCGCCTGGAACGCCGGCTGGGGCTCACCGCTCCAGGTGCGCGAGCTGGTGGAACGGCTCATCGCCGTGTCAGGCCGTGACGTCGAGCCCGACATCCAGGGCGAGGGCACGCCCCACGGGGAGATCGACCGCCAGTACCTGGACTCGACCGCGATCCGCGACGAGCTCGGCTGGCAGCCGCGGCGGGAGCTGGACGACGGGCTGGCCGCCACGTGGGAGTGGTACGAGCGGCGGCTGACCGCGGGCTAGGCAGGCGCGCTCGACGCGTCGGGCACGGGCTCGTCGAGCTCGCGAATCAGCTTGGCGGGCGTGCCGCCGTAGAGCCCGTTCGGCCCCAGCCGGTCGACGACCACCGCGCCCGCG
This sequence comes from uncultured Thermoleophilaceae bacterium, assembly GCA_963722705.1. Lineage (GTDB taxonomy): Bacteria > Actinomycetota > Thermoleophilia > Solirubrobacterales > Thermoleophilaceae > JAAYBF01. The sequence goes on from CAVRNY010000005.1 coordinate 153,656, forward strand.
GCCACGATCGACCCCCTCCCGACGTGGGAGCCGGGCAGCAGGATCGCTCCGGCGCCGATCCATGCGCCGTCCTCGATCACCACTGGGGCCTCGCTCATCCTTCCCGCTCGCTGGTCGGCGGTTCCGCGCTCATGGTCGGCGGTGAGGATCAGGACGCGATGGCCGATGCGCACCCCGGCGCCGACCGTGACGTCGGCGGTGGCGTCGATCAGGCAATCTCCGTTGACGAATGCGTCCCTGCCGAGGAACAGCCGCGTGCCGGTCACGAGACACCCCGAGCGGATGCGCGCCTTCGGCTCGAACACGTGTCCGATCCTCGCGAGGATCCACATGCGCAGGGGCATGGGCACGATCGCCAGCGTGGCGAAGCGCGCCGGCCAGGTCCGCCAGTCGGGCCACCACTGCTTGGCCCGTATTCGGAGCCCCCGCATGCCGCCACGGTACAACAGCCCCTGACCGCTCTGAGGCACCTCGCCGAGCGCGCCCGGGAGGATTCGAACCTCCGGCCTCTCGCTCCGGAGGCGAGCGCTCTATCCACTGAGCTACGGGCGCGGGTCGGGCCAGTGTAAGAGGATGGTGCGGTGCTCGCCCGATCAGCGATCGGGCTGCGCTCCTTCCTAGAGATGCTGCTAGCGATCATCTCGGACACCCACTTGCCCCGCGGGGAGCGCCGTCTGCCGGACGCATGCCTCGAACGGCTGCGGGCCGCGGACCTGATCCTCCACGCCGGGGACTTCATCACCGCGAGCACCTACGCCGAGCTCGAGCTGATCGGGCCGCCGCTGCTGGCGGTCCACGGAAACATCGACGACGAGGACCTGCAAAGGCAGCTGCCGGCCGAGCGGATCGTCGAGGCGGAGGGCGCCCGCATCGCCATGGTTCACAACGGCGGTCCCGCCGCCGGGCGGCTGGAGCGGATGCGCAAGCGCTTCCCGGACGCGCACGCGGCCGTGTTCGGCCACTCCCACATGCCGCTCCACGAGGAGGGGGACGGCTTCCAGATCTTCAACCCGGGGAGCCCGACCGACCGCCGCAAGGCGCCGGCTCACACGATGGGCCTCGCGCGCGTGGAGGCCGGCGCGGTCGAGTTCGAGCTCCTCGTGGTCGGCTGACCGCGAAGGGAGATTCTCGTGCGCACCCGGCCGAGCCGGGTGCTTCGCCAAACTACCCCCCGCCATGGACCTCGACGTTCTCTTCGCCGGCACCGCCGCGTCCGCGCCCACGGCGCGCCGCGGCCTGCCCGCCACGCTCGTGCGGCGGGGCGGCGAGCGGCTCCTGTTCGACTGCGGCGAGGGCACGCAGCGCCAGCTCGTCCGCTCCGTCGGCCTGATGGAGATCGACGACGTCTTCGTCACACACTTCCACGCGGACCACGTGCTCGGGCTCCCCGGGCTGCTCAAGACCTACGGGCTGCAGGCGCGCGAGCGCCTTTTGCGGGTCTACGGCCCGGCGGGGCTCGATCGCCTGTTCGCCGTGCTCCGGCCGGTGATCGGCCGGCTGCCGTTCGAGCTGGAGCTCCAGGAGCTGGAGCCCGGCGCCGAGCTCGCGCGCGACGGCTACACGGTCGCGGCGTTCGCCGTGGAGCACGGCGTGCCGGCGCTCGGGTACGCGCTCGTGGAGGACGGGCGCCCGGGCCGCTTCGACGAGGCGCGCGCGCTTGAGCTGGGAGTGAAGCCGGGCCCGGACTTCGGTCGCCTGCAGAGGGGTGAGGCGGTGGGCGACGTGACCCCCGACCAGGTGCTGGGCGAGGCGAGGCGCGGCCGGCGCATCGTGATCGCCGGCGACACCGCCCCCTGCGAGATGACCCGCGCGGTCGCGTGGCAGGCGGACCTGCTCGTGCACGAGGCCACGTTCGCCGACGAGGACGCCGAGCGGGCGCGGGAGACGAGCCACTCCACGGCGCGCGGCGCCGCGGAGCTGGCGGCGGCCGCGGAGGTCGCGCTGCTGGCGCTGACCCACGTGTCCTCGCGCTACCCGGCGGCGCTACTGCGCGACGAGGCTCGTGCCGCGTTCGATCGCACGATCGTGCCGCGCGACTTCGACCGCGTCGAGATCCCCTTCCCGGAAAGGGGAGGACCCGAGCACGTGCGGGCCGACGACGCTGGGCCCTAGCGAGCTCGCGCGTGCTCAGACCGAGGGCGCGTCTGATCGCCCTCCACCGACCGCGGATTTCAAAGGACGGGACGCACGACAAGCATCCCCCGGCTCGAGACGAGATGCGCCAAGTCGTCCTCCAACCGTTGGACGTGTTCGCTCGCCTGTTGCTCGAAGCGTTTCACTTCGACGATCTCGGCGATCAGCACGTAATCGGCTTGACCGATGGACTGTCCGGGCACGTCCGCCGGCCGCGTAAGCCGCCAATCCGAGAGCGTGTCCAGCGACCCGCGGACGATGTCGCGATCCTCCATCATCAGACGCTCAAAGTCCTCGGCCAGCTCCGGCGAACGCAGCTGAAACCAAATGAGAAGCGTCGCCGGAGCACTCATCCACGAAGCGTAGTGGACAATCGCAACACGACGAACGGAGTGATACGGCCTTTCATCGCCACGCATCGTTAAGGCGACGAGCCGGGTCTGCACAGGCCGCACGCGGGCTGGTCGAGGCAGTTGCCGTACCTCGGTGCGGGCGCGCGAACACCCGGCGCGTGAAGTCGTCCTGACTCACCGAGAGAGCGTACGCGCCGCGCCGCGTTGGGGAGGCCGAGCCAGCCGTCCGAGCGCGAGTGCTACTCTCGCGCGGACTCCTTTAACCCGGTCCCGTGAGGCCAGGAAGGACGTAGAAATGACCCACAAGGTCGTGCTCGACCGCGACGACGTGCGGCGCACCCTGGTGCGCATAGCTCACGAGATCGTCGAGAAGAACGGAGGCGAGCCGATCGCGATCGTGGGGATCCACCGCCGCGGCGCGCTGCTCGCGGGGCGCCTGCGGGAGCTGGTGGCCGACCTCGTCGGCGAGCCCGTCCCGCTCGGTGACGTGGACATCTCCTTCTACCGCGACGACGTGGGCATGCGCGACCCGGCCGCCCAGCCCGTCGTGCACGCCTCGCACATCGACTTCCCCGTCGAGGAGACCACCGTCGTGCTGGTCGACGACGTGCTCTTCACCGGCCGGACGGTGCGCGCCGCGATCGACGCCCTGTTCGACTACGGGCGCCCCCGCCGCGTGCAGCTCGCCGTGCTGGCCGACCGCGGCCACCGCGAGCTGCCGATCAGGCCCGACTACGTGGGCAAGAACCTGCCGACCGCGCGCGAGCGAGCGCGTGAACGTGAGGGTCGAGGAGCTGGACGGGGAGGACGAGGTGACCATCTCCGAGCAGGTCGAGATCCGGATCACGAAGGGAGAGGAGGGCTCGTGAAACAGTCACTGGTCTCAGTCAACGACCTGACGCGCGAGGACATCGAGCGGATCCTCGGCCGGGCCGAGAGCTTCGCGGAGGTCTCCGGGCAGCGAGATCAAGAAGGTCCCGACCCTGCGCGGGCCGCACGGTGATCAACCTCTTCTACGAGGCCTCCACGCGCACGAGCTCGTCCTTCGAGATCGCCGCCAAGCGGCTGTCGGCCGACCTCGTCACGGTCAAGGCGCCAGGGCTCCTCGGTCGACAAGGGCGAGTCGCTCAAGGACACGGTCCAGACGCTCTCCGCCTACGACCCCGCCGCGATCGTCTTCCGCTCGCCCGACGTGGGCGCCGCCGGCCTGGTGGCGCGCTGGACCTCCGCGGCGGTGGTCAACGCGGGCGACGGCAAGCACGAGCATCCCACCCAGGCGCTGCTCGACCTCTACACGCTGCGCCGGCGGGCCGGCTCGCTCGAGGGGCTGAACGTCTGGATCGTCGGCGACGTGCTCCACAGCCGCGTGGCGCGCTCGAACATCCTCGCCTTCACGCGCATGGGCTGCAAAGTCACGGTCTGCGGGCCGCCCACGCTGATCCCGCGCGGGGTCGAGTCGCTCGGCTGCGAGGTGCGCTACACGCTCGACGACCTCGGCGAGGCGGACGTGGTCTACGCCCTGCGCATGCAGCGCGAGCGGATGAAGGGCTCGTTCGTGCCCTCGCTGCGCGAGTACGCCGCGCGCTACCAGATCGACGGGCGGCGCCTGGGCAGCCGGCCAGCTGCTGATGCACCCGGGGCCGGTGAACCGCGGGGTCGAGCTGTCCGCCGAGGTGATCGACTCGCCGCAGGCGCTGATCACCAACCAGGTCGAGTCCGGGGTGGTGGTGCGGATGGCCGTGCTCTACGAGCTGCTCGCGGGCGGCCCGGGCCGGGGAGATCGCCAGGCCGGGGCGCCGGAGGGCGAGACCACGGAGCCGCAGCCGGCATGAGCATCCCTCGACCGCGCCGAGACTCGCTCCCGCCACCGTGCTCGTGCGCGGGCGCCCACCTGCTCGACCCGCGCGCGGGGCTCGACGGCCCCGGCGACCTCGCTGATCCGCGACGGCGCGCTCGCGGAGATCGGCGCCCCCGGCTCGCTCGAGGCTCCCGAGGGCGCAGAGGTGGTCGAGGGCGAGGGCCTGCACGCCTTCCCCGCGTTCGTGGACCCGCACGTGCACCTGCGCACCCCGGGCCGCGAGGACGAGGAGGACATCGAGACCGGCACCCGCGCGGCCGCCGCGGGCGGCTACTGCGCGATCCTCGCGATGCCGAACACCGACCCGGTGGTGGACTCAGCCCCGGTGCTGCGCTCCCTGCGCGAGCGCGCGCGGCACGAGGCGCGCATCCCGACCGGCTTCACCGCGGCGGTGACCGTGGGCCAGAAGGGCGAGAACCTGACCGAGATGGCGGAGCTGGCCGACGCCGGCGCGGCGGGCTTCACCGACGACGGCCTGCCGGTGCGCTCCGCCGGGGTGATGCGCCAGGCGCTCCAGTACCAGCGGCTCGCCGGACGCACGCTCGCCCTCCACGAGGAGGATCCGTCGCTGTCCGGCGACGGCGTGATGCACGAGGGCGAGGTCTCCGCGCTGCTCGGGCTGGCGGGCATCCCCTCGGTGTCGGAGTCGGTGATGGTGGCGCGCGACGCCGAGCTCGCCGCCTACGAGGACGGGCGCATCCACGTCCAGCACGTGTCCGCCCGGGAGACGGTGCGAGATCCTCGAGCGGGCCAAGCAGGACGGCATCAAGGTGACCGCCGAGGCCACGCCGCACCACCTGCTGCTCACCGAGGAGGACGTGCGCGAGCTCGACACGCACAAGCAAGATGAACCCGCCGCTGCGCGCGGAGGGGGACCGCCAGGCGCTAATCGACGGGCCTGCGCTCCGGGGTGCTCGACTGCATCGCCACCGACCACGCGCCGCATTCGCGCGAGGAGAAGGAGGAGCCGTTCGAGCTGGCGCCGATGGGGGTCACCGGGCTCGAGACGGCGTTCGCCGCGGTGCACACGAGCCTCGTTGTCCCGGGCGTGCTCGACCTCGGGCTGGTGGTGGAGCGCCTCACGGCGGGCGGGGAGCCGTTCGGCCTGCCGATCCCGACCCTCGCCAAGGGGCGGCCGGCGGACGTGTGCCTGGTGGACCTCGCCTCGGCGTGGGAGGTCGGCGAGGCCGGCTACGAGAGCCGCTCGGCAAACTGCGCGTTCGCGGGCAGGCGGCTCACCGGCCGCGTGCGGATGACGATCGCCGCCGGCGCCGTGGCGTTCAGGGAGCGCAGCTTCGCCATCGGGGCAGTGGCCTGATGCCGCGTGCTCGAACGTGACTCCACGGCGCTCGTGATCGTGGACGTTCAGGAGCGGTTTCGCCCCGCCGTGCGCGAGTTCGACCGCGTGGCCGGCAACGTGGGCATCCTCGCCCAGGCGGCGCAGGTGCTCGGCCTGCCGGTGATCGTGACCGAGCAGTACCCGCAGGGGCTCGGCTCGACGGTGCCGGAGGTCGGCGAGCACCTGGGCGGCGTGCAGCCGGTCGAGAAGACGGTGTTCTCCGCCGCGCGCGCCGACGGGTTCGACCTCGACGGCCGCCGGCAGGCCCTGCTGTGCGGGATCGAGGCGCACGTCTGCGTGTCCCAGACCGCGCACGACCTGATCGAGCGCGGGACCGAGGTGCACGTGACGCAGGACGCCGTGACCTCGCGCACGGATGAGAACCGCGAGCTGGGCATCCACAAGATGGAGGCGGCCGGGAGCGGTGCGTCACGAGCGTGGAGACCGCCCTGTTCGAGCTGCTCGGCGAGGCCCGCGGCGACGAGTTCAAGACCATCCAGGCGCTGATCAAATGAGGCCCGCCTATCTCCTGCTCGAGGACGGCACGCGCTTCGACGGCGACGCCGCCGGGGCCGACATCGCCGCGACCGGCGAGGTGGTCTTCAACACGGCGATGTCCGGCTACCAGGAGTCGGTGAGCGACCCCAGCTACCGCGGGCAGATCATCGTCTTCACCTACCCGCTGATCGGGAACTACGGCGTCGCGCAGGACCACATGGAATCCGACTCCGTGCACGCCCGCGCGGTGGTGATGCGCGAGGGGATCGACCGCGAGGACGCCGCCCACGCGGAGGGCGGCTGGCTCACATGGCTCGCCGACTGCGGCATCCCGGCGCTCACCGGCATCGACACCCGCGCGCTGGTGCGCCACATCCGCGACAAGGGCGCGATGCGCGGCGGGGTCTTCCCCGGCGCCATGGCCGAGGCGGAGGCCCGTGAGCGGGTGATGGCCGAGCCTCCGATGGACGGCGCCGACCTGGCCTGCGAGGTCAGCCCGCCCGAGCCCGTGGTGCTCGGCCCGCTCTCCGACCTGGCCGGCCCGCGCGTGGCGGCGATCGACACCGGCATCAAGGACTCGATCGTGCGCAACCTGCGCGAGCGCGGCGCGACGGTGGAGCTGCACCCCTGCCGCACCACGGCGGCGGAGGTGCTCGCCAACAGCCCCGACGCCGTGTTCCTGGCCAACGGACCCGGCGACCCGGCCGCGCTGGGCTACGTGGTGGACACGGTGCGCGAGCTCGTCGGGGAGGTGCCGATGTGGGGCATCTGCCTCGGCCACCAGCTGCTCTGCCGGGCCGTGGGGCTCGACACGTTCAAGCTCCCGTTCGGCCACCGCGGCGCCAACCATCCCGTGAAGGACCTCGAGACGGGCCGGATCGACATCACCTCCCAGAACCACGGCTTCGCCGTCCTGGGCCCCGGCGGCGAGCGCACGATCAACGTCAACGAGGCAATGACCTGGGACACCGACTTCGGCGAGGCCCGCCTGTCCCAGCTCAACCTCTACGACCGCACGGTGGAGGGCCTGGTGCTGCCGGAGGCGAGGGCGAGCACGGTGCAGTATCACCCCGAAGCGGGGCCCGGACCGCATGACTCGCTTGCACCTGTTCGATCGGTTTTTGAGGGCGGTGGCCGCGTGAGATCTCGAGTCGACAGTCGACAGAGAACAGTCGACAGAAAAAGCCCGACTCCGAGCCCAAGCCCTGTCGACTGTCGACTGTCGACTGTCGACTCCACCTGATGCCACGGCGCGACGACATCCAAAAGATCCTGGTAATCGGCAGCGGCCCAATCGTGATCGGCCAGGCCGCCGAGTTCGACTACTCGGGCGCGCAGGCGTGCAAGGTGCTGCTGGAGGAGGGCTACGAGGTGGTGCTCGTGAACTCGAACCCGGCCACGATCATGACCGACCCGGAGTTCGCCACCGCCACCTACATCGAGCCCCTGCTGCCGGAGTCCGTCGCGCGGGTGATCGAGCGCGAGCGCCCGGACGCCCTGCTGCCCACGCTCGGCGGCGGCACGGCGCTGAACATCGCCCGCGACCTGTCCGAGGACGGCACGCTCTCCCGCTTCGGCGTCGAGCTGATCGGGGCCGACTACGAGGCGATCCGGCGGGCCGAGGACCGCGACCTGTTCCGCGCGACTATGCAGCGCGCCGGCCTGCGGGTGCCGCGGTCGGCGGTGGTGAAGTCGATGCGCGAGGCCGAGCAGGCGCTGCCCGACCTGGGCCTGCCCGCGATCGTGCGCCCCGGCTTCACGATGGGCGGCGAGGGAGGGGGCATCGCCCGCACGGAGCCGGAGTACCGCCAGCGCGTGGCCGAAGGGCCTCGCCGCGAGCCCGATCGGCCAGGTGCTGATCGACGAGTCGGTGATCGGCTGGGGCGAGTTCGAGCTCGAGGTGATGCGCGACCGCAATGACAACGTGGTCGTGATCTGCTCGATCGAGAACGTGGACCCGATGGGCGTGCACACGGGGGACTCGGTCACGGTCGCCCCGCAGCAGACGCTGTCCGACCGTCAGTACCAGGCGCTGCGCGACCAGGCGATCAAGGTGATCCGCGCCGTGGGCGTCGAGACCGGCGGGTCGAACATCCAGTTCGCGGTCGACCCGCAGACCGACGAGATCGTCGTGATCGAGATGAACCCGCGCGTGTCGCGCAGCTCAGCGCTCGCGTCGAAGGCCACGGGCTTCCCGATCGCCAAGATCGCCGCGCGGCTCGCGGTGGGCTACACGCTCGACGAGATCGACAACGACATCACGCGCGTCACGCCCGCCAGCTTCGAGCCGACGATCGACTACGTGGTCGTGAAATGGCCGCGGTTCGCCTTCGAGAAGTTCCCCGGAGCGGACGGCTCGCTGTCCACCTACATGCAGTCGGTGGGCGAGGCGATGGCGATCGGGCGCACCTTCAAGCAGGCGTTCGTGAAGGCCATGCGCTCGCGCGAGCTCGACGTTGCGCCGCCCCTGCCCGAGGACACCGAGGCGCTGCTGCGCGGCCTCGAGACCCCGTCGCACGACCGCTACGAGTACCTGTTCGAGGCCGTCAGGCGCGGGGTGAGCGCCGAGGAGCTCTGCGCCCGCACCGAGATCGATCCCTGGTTCATGGCGGAGATCGCGGCGATCGCGGCCGGCGAGGACCCGCAGGCCGGCCTCCACAGGTGCTTCAAGGCGGTGGACACCTGCGCGGCCGAGTTCGAGGCCGCGCACCCCGTACTTCTACTCGGGCTGGGAGCGCCAGGAGATCCACGAGGTGGAGCGCGGCGACAACCCGAGCGTGGTCATCCTCGGCTCGGGGCCGAACAGGATCGGCCAGGGGATCGAGTTCGACTACTGCTGCGTGCACGCGGCCATGACCGTGCGCGAATCGGGCCGCGACGCCGTGATGGTCAACTGCAACCCCGAGACCGTCTCGACCGACTACGACACCTCCGATCGGCTCTACTTCGAGCCGCTCACGCTGGAGGACGTGCTCGGGGTGATCGAGCTGGAGCAGCCCGAGGGCGTGATCGTCCAGTTCGGCGGCCAGACGCCGCTGAAGCTGGCCCAGGGCCTGGCCGACGCCGGCGTTCCGCTGCTCGGCACCCCGGTCGAGTCGATCCACCTGGCCGAGGACCGGCCGAGCTTCGGCGCGCTGCTCGACGATCTGGGCCTCAAGGGCCCGCCGTATGCCACCGCGGGCTCGGCCGAGGAGGCGCTCGAGTCGGTCGAGGAGGTGGGCTACCCGCTGCTGGTCCGGCCCTCGTACGTGCTCGGCGGGCGCGCGATGGAGATCTGTTACTCCCGCGAGCAGCTCGCCGACTACCTCCAGCGGTACGCACCCTCGAACGGGGGGTCGACGATCTTCCTCGACCGCTTCCTGGAGAACGCCATCGAGGTCGACGTGGACGCCCTCTGCGACGGCGAGACGGTGCGGATCGGGGCGATCATGCAGCACGTCGAGGAGGCCGGCGTGCACTCGGGCGACTCCGCGTGCGTGATTCCCGCGATGTCCCTCGGGCCCGAGATGCTGCGCCAGGTCAAGGAGGCCAGCGAGCAGATCGCCCTCCGGCTGGGCGTGGTGGGGCTGATCAACATCCAGTTCGCCGTCTACGGCGACGAGGAGCTGTACGTGATCGAGGCCAACCCGCGCGCCTCGCGCACCGTGCCGTTCGTGTCCAAGGCGATCGGCGTGCCCCTGGCGAAGGTGGCCTGCCGCCTGATGCTGGGCGAGCGCCTCGCCGACATGGAGGACCTCGACCTCCCGGCGTCGCCCGGCCACGTGTCGGTGAAGGAGGCCGTGCTGCCGTTCGGGCGCTTCCCGCGGGCCGATGCGCTGCTCGGGCCGGAGATGAAGTCCACCGGCGAGGTGATGGGGGTGGCGCAGGACTATCCGGCGGCGTTCGGCAAGGCGCAGGCGGCCGCCGGCGCGGAGCTACCGTCGGCCGGGGCGGTCTTCATCTCCGTGACCGACGGCGACAAGCCCACCGCCACGCAGCTCGCAGCCTCCCTGCACGACCTCGGCTTCAAGGTGCTCGCCACCGGCGGCACCGCCCAGGCGATCCGGCGGATGGGCGTGCCCGTGGAGCGGATCCTCAAGCTCAGCGAGGGCTCGCCCAACGTGGTCGAGCGGATCGAGTCCGGCGGCGTGGACCTCGTGATCAACACCCCCACCGGCTCAGGAGCCCGCGCGGACGGGTGGGAGATCCGGCGCGCCGCGGTGGCCCGCGGCATCCCGTGCATCACCACGATGAGCGGGGCGAGCGCCGCCCAGCGCGCCATCCGCGCGCGGCGGGCGGGGGAGCCGGACGTGCTTTCGCTCCAGGAGCTGCACGCGGGAGGAGCGGTGCGGGGCCCGTCGCCCCGCGTGAGGGCCGAGTGAGCCCGGCGGCGGCCGAGCGCCCGCGCACGCTGTGCCCGCCCGAGCGGCGCGTGGCGGAGGTGACCGAGGTGCGAAGGCTCGGGGCCTACGACCTGATCTGCGCGCGCGACCCCGTGGGGCCGCGCGACCCGCGCCCTGGCCAGTTCTACATGCTGGCCGCGGGCGAGCGGTGGGGAGGAGGCAGCGGAGAGCGGCCCTACCTCCCGCGCGCCTTCTCATTCGCGCGCGCCCGCCCGGGCGCCGGCGGCGGGGCCGACCTCGAGTTCCTGCTCGAGGACGTGGGCCCCGGCACCCGAAGGCTGGGCGAGCTCGGAGCGGGGGACCCCCTGATGCTCCTCGGCCCCCTGGGAGCGGGCTTTGGCCCGCCCGCCGCCGGTACGCGTCCGCTGCTCGTGGGCGGCGGGATCGGCACCGCCCCCATCCTCGCCCTCCACGACGAGCACCCGGAGGCCCCGATCGTGCTGGGCTTCCGCTCCGCCTCCCACGCCGAGGCGGCGCAGCTGTTCGGCGGCTCGCCGCTGCTCACCACCGACGACGGCTCGGCCGGGCAGCCGGGGCCTCGTGACCGGGCCCCTGCGCCGCCTGCTGGACGAAGACCCCGCGGCAACCGTGTACGCCTGCGGCCCACCGCCGATGCTGGAGGCGGTGAGGGCACTCTGCACAGAGCGCGCCATCCGCGCCGAACTTGCACTGGAAGCGGGAATGGCGTGCGGCTACGGCGCCTGCTTCGGCTGCGTGGTGCCGACAAAGGACGGCTACGCCCGCGTCTGCGTGGACGGCCCCGTATTCGACGCAGCGATGCTCGAGCCCTCGGCCCTGACGACTGACGACTGAGGACTGACGACTGTTGATGACCGAACTCTGCGGCGTGACACTCAACGGCCCCGTCCTGAACGGCTCCGGCACCTTCGACGTGATCGCCGCCCGGCGCGCCTTCGGCGACGCCCTGCTGGAGCGCTTCCCCTTCGATGCCTACGTGTCGAAGACGATCACGCTGGAGCCGCGGCAGGGGAACCCTCCGCCCCGGCTCTGGGAGACCCCCGCCGGGATGATCAACTCGATCGGACTGCCCAACAAGGGGCTGGAGGGGTTCCTGGCCGAGGACCTTCCGCAGATCGCGGAGGTGCCCGTGCCGGTGGTGGTCTCCGTGATGGGCTTCAGCCGCGACGAGCTGGCCGTGCTCGTGGAGCGGGTGGCGGAGCGGGACGAGGTGGCCCTCATCGAGCTCAACGTCTCGTGCCCGAACGTGGAGACCGGCCTGATCATGGGGGCCGACCCCGGTGAGACCGCCGCCGCGGTCGAGCGCCTGCGGCCGCTGTCTCCGAAGCCCCTGGTCGTGAAGCTCACTCCGAACGCCACCGACCCCGCGGCCGTGGCGGTGGCCGCCGAGGGGGCGGGAGCCGACTCGGTGTCGCTCGTGAACACCCTCAAGGGCATGGCCCTGCGCCCCGGGACCGCCGAGCCGTGGCTCGGCGGGCGCACGGGAGGAGTATCCGGCCCGGCGATCCGCGCCGTGGCGCTCGAGCAGGTGGCGGCGGTCTCCGCCGCGGTCGGGATTCCCGTGATCGGCATGGGTGGGATCGCCTCGGGACGGGACGCCGCGGACTTCATCGCCGCGGGAGCCGCGGTGGTGGCCGTCGGCACCGAGAGCTTTCGCGATCCGGCCGCCGGGTGGCGGATCGGAAGAGAGCTGGCCGCGATTGGGGGACCTGAGCACGCCTCCGGGGCCGAATCAGTGCGGTGACGCACGCAATCGGCTGCCGTCTTCCCGCAAACTGCGGAAAAACGCCTGGAAAAGACCTGCAAACCGTCAGGTTGTGTCAACCAGACTGAAGCTCAGGTCGAGGTCCAGGTGAATTCGAGAAGTTAAGGGCTGTTGTGCGTTGATGGACGGCGCTCCGTGTGTATTATCGCCGCCCATGCCGGTCGCGCCCGAATCGCCCGCCAAGACCTCCGCTGCGGGCCTAACTCCGGAGCGTTCCTTGACTCAGAGGATGGACGCCCTGAAGCGGGCTAACGAGATTCGGACCCGTCGCGCGAAGCTCAAGCGGGAGCTCAAGGCGGGGCGCACGAAGATCCACGGCCTGCTGCTCGATCCGCCGGAATACCTGGAAACGGCCAAGGTTTTCGACCTTCTCCTCGCCGTCCCCAAGTACGGGCGCGTGAAGGTGAACCGCATCCTCACGCACTGCCGGATCTCGCCGAGCAAGACCATCGGCGGGCTCTCAGAGCGGCAGCGCAACGAGCTCGTCTCGTACCTTCGCCGATAGCCCCGGTCCTGGTGATAACCGGGCCCTCGGGCGTCGGCAAGGGAACGCTGATCAACGGCCTGCTCGATCGCTGCCCCGGCCTGGAGCTCGCCGTCTCGGCCACGACCCGCGCCCCGCGGCACGGGGAGCAGAACGGCCGCGAGTACCACTTCCTGAGCGCCGACGAGTTCGAGGAGCGGGTGCGGGCGGGGGAGTTCATCGAGCACGCCGAGTACGCCGGCAACCGCTACGGCACGCTGCGGTCCGAGCTGGAGCGCCCCGCCAAGGGGATCGTGCTCGAGATCGACCTCCAGGGCGCGCGTCAGGTCCGGGAGACGCTGCCCGAGGCCATCCGGGTCTTCATCGCGCCTCCTTCGCCCGATGATCTGCGCACGCGACTGGAGCGCCGGGCCTCCGACACGCACGACCAGATCGCCCGCCGGCTCGAGGCCGCCGAGGTCGAGCTGGCGGCGCAGAAGGAGTTCTCGCGGGTGGTGGTGAACGACGACCTGGACACCGCCCTGGATGAACTCGTGGAACTCGCCGCTACCATCTGTGCCCCCGGAGACGACTGAGAGCCAATGATCAAGCCCCGACTGGACACACTCCTCGAGCAGGTTGACTCGCACTACGCGTGCGTGCTGGTGGCCGCGAAGCGCGCCCGCCAGATCAACTCGTACTACCACAACCTCGGTGAGGGGACCTTCGACGAGTACCCGCCGCCGATGGTGGAGACCGGCTCGAAGAACTACCTGAAGATCGCGCTGGATGAAGTCGCTGAAGGCAAGATCAAGTACAGGTATCGCGACTAGGGCCTGACGCCCGCCATGGCCCGTCTGCTGCTCGGCGTCTCCGGTGGCATCGCGGCCTACAAGGCCGTGGAGCTCGTGCGCCTGGCCACGGCCGCCGGCCACGCCGTGCGGGTCGTGCAGACGCCCGCCAGCCTGAGCTTCGTCGGGGCGGCCACGTTCGAGGGCGTCACGGGCGCTCCGGTGCTGGTCGACGAGTTCGACCCCGATCCCGCCCGGGGCGCCTTCCCGGGGGACCCCGCGCCCGATCACGACCCGATCTCACACCTGGAGCTGGTGCGCCGGTGTGACGTCTACGCCGTGGCGCCCGCCTCCGCCAACACGATCGCGAAGCTCGCCGGGGGGCACGCGGACAACCTACTCACGAGCGCGGCGCTGGCGTGCACGGCCCCGCTCGTGATCGCCCCCGCCATGAACAACCACATGTGGGAGCACCCGGCGACCCAGGGCAACGTGGAGACCCTGCGGCTGCGCGGGGCCACGATCGTGGAGCCCGGCACCGGCGCGCTCGCCTCGAAGGGCGAGTGGGGGGCCGGACGGCTTGCCGAGCCGCCGGAGATCCTCGCCGAGATCGAGCGGCTGCTCGGGGGCGGGCGGCCCGCGCCCAGGTCCCTCGACGGGCTGCGCGTGCTGATCACCGCCGGCGGCACTCGCGAGCCGATCGACTCCGTTCGCTACGTCGGGAACCGCTCGTCCGGCCGGATGGGGCTGGCGCTGGCAGCCGAGGCGTCGCGGAGGGGGGCGGACGTCACGCTCGTGGCCGCGAATGTGGGTCTGGACGCGCCACCCGGAATCCGCGTCGTGGCAGTTGGAACGGCGTCGGAGCTCGAGGCCGCCGCCCGCGACGCTTTCCCCGCCGCCGACGTGCTCCTCATGGCCGCCGCCGTGGCCGACTTCCGCCCGGCGTCGCCGAAGGCCGAAAAGATCGGCAAGGGGGGACGGGATGGTCTCGCCGTCGACCTCGAGCCCACGACGGACGTGCTCGCCTCTCTCTCCGAGCAGCGCCGGGCCGGCCAGACCCTCGTCGGGTTTGCCGCGGAGCACGGGGAGGGCGGCCTTGAGCGCGCTCGGGGGAAGCTCGAGCGCAAGGGTCTCGATGCCGTCGTGCTCAACGACATCTCCGATCCGGAGATCGGCTTCGACTCCGAGCGCAACGAGGTCACGATCATCACCGCCGCCGGAGAGCTGGCCGTGCCGCGCGGGTCGAAGGCCGAGGTGGCGGCCGCCATCCTCGACCAGGTACACGAGCTGAGAGACAGGAACGATGAGCGAGCCCACACCTGAGCAGCGGGGCGAGGTCGTCTACGACCTCTTCAAGCGCGGCAGCGCGCTGCTGGAGGCGGGCGACTTCGCCGCAGCCGCCGTACCGCTGGAGAAGGCCCGCTCGCTGGAGCCCGAGAAGACCTCGATCCGCGAGGCGCTCGGCAGGGCCTACTTCCGCTCGGGGCGCTTCGAACAGGCCGGGGAGGAGTTCGCCGCGGTCGTGGAGCGCGCGCCGGTCAACGACTACGCCCACTTCTGCCTCGGCCGCGCCCTCTGGAAGACCGGCCGCGAGGCCGAGGCGCGCCGCCACGCGACACTCGCCGCCTGCATGCGCCCGGACCGCCGGGACTACCGGGCCTTCAGGGACCGGCTGCGGGCTGCCTGAGCAGCCGGCGTGGCGTCTTTGCCCGGGACGCACCAGGCAAAAGCGCCATCCGGCCTGGGGCTATCGGAGCGGAGGCGCAGCAAGCAGCCGCCGGACGGTCCGCACGACCGTGTCCGGCGACTGAGTCACCTTCCGCCAGGTGAACCGTCGTACGCGGTAGCCGGCGTCGTCGAGGTAGGCGTCGCGCTCCCGGTCGCTCTCGTACGTGGCGTTTCGCTCGTGGCTTGCCCGGTCGTCGGTCTCAACTACGAGCCTTGCTTCGGGCCACAGGAAGTCAACCTCGTACGGGCCGATCCGGACCTTGACGAGCGGGTCCGGGATGCCGGCGGCGCGACACAGCCCGAAGAACCCCTCCTCGAGGCCCTCGTTCGTGCGGGTCGCGCCGATGACGTGCTCTTCGAACGTCCGACCGAGCCGCTTTGCGCCGGTGCGGCCGGGGTGCTCGGCGAGCGCCGCGCGCACACTCCGCTGGTCGAGCCGGCGTAGGAACTGGGCCTCGTCGAGGGCGCGCTCGACCTCACGCCGTGAAACAACCTCGGCGAGGTCGACCAGCGTGCGGGCAACGGTCGTGGTCGGGATCCCTTCCCGGATGACTGCCTCGGCACGGGGGAGTGAGGAGGTGCGGTGGACCGTGAGGCCGCGCCGCCTGGCGCGGCCTGCGTCGCCCAGCACGGTCACCTCCGGGTGCCCGCCCGGCTTGGCCAAGCGCCACAGGGCGGCGGCGCTCCGGTGGCTCAGCACGGCCCCTTGCCCGGCGGTCAGCGTGGCTGCCATCCACCATCCCTCCCTGCCGATACCGCGCCGCCCCACCGCGTAGACGCCGCGGTAGACAACGAACAGCCGCCCCTGGCGAAGCCGCTCGTCGATCCCCCAGTGGCTCAGCCCGAGCTCGATCAGCTGCCGCCGAGCGACGACGCCGTGCTGGGAGTCGGCAAGGTCGGCGACAAGCCGGTCAATCGGCCGCGGCGTGGCGCGTTCCCCAGGCACGTACCAGGCCAAGCCGCCACGCCGGCTCGATTCGCCCCCCTCCGAGCGCTATCCGGGCTTCTCGGCCCGGCGCCCCGCCTGGAACTCCCGCACCGCCACCGCGCCCTCCACCACGAGGCCCAGCAGGCGGTCGACCTGCTGCTGGTCCACCGCCTTGGCCGGCAGGTCGGCGTGGACCCAGACCTCGCGGGCCTGCGTGCAGGAGAACCGCGCCATCCGGGTGGAGCGGTTCCACCAGAGGAGCATCCACGGGTCGATGCCCTCGGGGTCCGTGAGCGCGAGCGCCTTGACCGTCAGCAGCCCGTCGGCCAGGCGCAGGCCGATCTCCACGGGCCACTCGTCCGCGGGCACGGTCAGGCCCCACTCTCCGTGCGCCAGCCTGCGGCTCTCGCCGGGGAGCGCGTCGAGGTAGGCGTCCACCACGTCCACCGCGGCCATCGGCAGAGGGTACGGTCCGCGCCGTGCGGGCGATCGTCCAGCGGGTCAGCGAGGCGGCCGTCGAGGCCGGGGGCGAGCCGGCTCGCGGAGATCGGCCCGGGTCTCCTGGTGCTGCTCGCCGTGCGCCGAGGGGACACCGCCGAACAGGCCGAGAAGCTCGCCCGCAAGCTCCTCGCGCTGAGGATCTTCGAGGACGCCGACGGGCGCATGAACCGCTCCGTCGAGGAGGCCGGCGGCGAGGTGCTCTGCGTGAGCCAGTTCACCCTCTACGGCGACACCCGCAAGGGCAACCGGCCGAGCTTCGTGGAGGCGGCTCCGCCCGAGGACGCGGAGCCGCTCTACGAGCAGGTCCGGGAGGCGCTGGGAGCGCGCGGCGGGCGGTTCGGGGCGCGCATGCGCGTGAGCCTCGTGAACGACGGCCCGGTGACCGTGATCGTCGAGGGCTGACCGCTGCGGTGCGTCTATACTGGCGCCGCTAGGACTTTCAGACGTACTGCGGCCTTCGGGCCGCGTTTGAAGGTGGGCTTCGCAGCCCACCTTTTTTCGACCATATGACCCCCACCGACAGCCTTCAGGCCGACATCGAGAGCCGCCTCGCGGGCACCTTCCCCGAGGTCGAGGTGCTGGCGTGCGAGAGGGTCGCGGCGGAGCGCCTGCGCCTCACGATCGACCACCCCAACGGCGTGAGCCTGCTGCTGTGCGAGCAGGTCACCAAGGAGCTGCGCGACCTGCTCGCCGACCACGCGCTCGAGGTGTCCTCGCCCGGCCCGGAGCGCCCCCTCACCAAGCCGGACCACTTCCGCCGCTACATCGGCCGTCGCGCGCGCGTGCGCACCCGCGAGCCGCGCGACGGGCACAAGAGCTTCACCGGCGAGCTGGTTGGCGCCACCGACGACGAGGTGACCGTCGCGGCGGACGCCGGGGTCGTGTCGATCCCCTACCGAGAGATCAGCCGCAGCAACCTGCTTGAAACTGGAGGAGGGAAGGAATGAGCAAGGAGATCGTCGACGCAATTCACGTCCTGGAGCAGGAGAAGGGCATCGCCGCCGACACGCTCATGGACGCCCTGGAGGACGCCCTCCTATCTGCATACAAGAAGAGCCCCGGCTCGGCCAAGTACGCGCGGGTCGACGTGGACCACCACACCGGCGACTTCAAGGTGTTCGAGCTGCTCATCCCGGCCGATCTCGAGGAGCAGCTGCTGGCCGAGGCCGAGGAGGAGCAGGAGGAGCCCACGGTCGACCCGGAGACGGGCGAGCTGCGCGAGCCGGAGGAGCCCGAGCTCGACCAGGAGAAGCTCGCGCAGTACAGCGACCAGATCGACGAGCGCGACGTGACTCCGGAGGACTTTGGCCGCATCGCGGCCCAGACCGCCAAGCAGGTGATCCTGCAGCGCATCCGCGAGGCGGAGCGCGACATGATGTTCCACGAGTACCAGGACCGCGTGGGCGAGCTGATCACCGGCATCGTCCAGCAGTCCGACTCGCGCTACACGCTCGTGCAGCTGCGCGAGCGCGTCGAGGCGCTGCTGCCCCGGTCAGAGCAGGTGGGCGGCGAGCGCTACGACCACGGGGCGCGCGTGAAGGCGATCATCACCGACGTCTCCTCGCAGGCGAAGGGCCCGAGCATCATCGTGTCGCGCCGCTCGCCGGAGCTGATCCGCAAGCTGTTCGAGCTCGAGGTGCCGGAGATCGCCGACGGGCTGGTGGAGATCCAGAACGTCGCTCGCGAGCCCGGCTACCGCTCGAAGATCGCGGTCGTGTCGCACACCTCGGGAGTGGATCCCGTGGGCGCCTGCGTGGGCCCGCGCGGCTCGCGTGTGCGGATGGTCGTCTCCGAGCTGCGCGGGGAGAAGATCGACATCATCCCCTTCAACGAGGAGCCCGCCCGGTTCGTGGCCAAGGCGCTCTCGCCCGCTCGCGTCCGCGAGGTGCTGGTGGACGACGAGGCGATGCAGGCCACCGTGATCGTGCCGGACGACCAGCTGTCGCTGGCGATCGGCAAGGACGGCCTTAACGCCCGGCTCGCCGCCCGCCTCACCGGCTGGCGCGTGGACATCCGCTCGGAGACCGAGTTCGCCGAGGAGGAGGCGAGCATGGGCTACGAGGAAGAGGAGGTCGCCGGCCGCTGCGCGGCGATCCTCGCCAACGGCAAGCGCTGCCCGAACGCCTCCGTGCCCGGCTCGCGTTACTGCGGCCTACCGGCGCACCAGGCACTCAAGGATCAAGAGGGTGATCAGGTGAGCGGAGGCGAACCGGTTGCCGAGGAGTCCGAGGCTGACGAGTCGTCAGTCGTCAGTGATCAGGACGAGGGCTCGGAGGTCGAGGAAGCTCCGGTGGCCGAGGAGGCCCCGGATCCCCAGCCGGCGGAGGACTCGGCGTAGGCGAGCGCCGCTGCGTCGGATGCGGGCGGAGCCGGCCGCAGGACGAGCTGCTGCGCTTCGTCCGGGAACCCGGCGGGCGGGTGCGCCCAGACCCCGAAGGCAGGGGCGAGGGGCGAGGAGCTTATGTATGCAGGGACCCGGCGTGTGCGCCGGCGGCAGCGGACAAAGGCGCCCTCGGACGCGCGTTCCGAGCGAGCGTGACCATTGATCCTGAGAGCCTAGACTTCACAACCGCATGGCAAAGAAGAGAGTCCACGAGATAGCCAAGGAGCGAGGGATCTCCAGCAAGGAGGTCCTCGCGGTGCTGCAGAAAGCCGGCCTCGACGTGAAGGCGGCCGCTTCCAGCGTGGACGAGGACGACATCGCGATGGCGTTCGACGGCGGAGACGCCACCGCCGCCGCCGGCAACGGCGGGCCGGCGCCGGCCGCGGAGGCCTCCGACGAGCCCGCTCCGGCCGCGAAGGACGACGGCGAGCCCAAGTCGTCGCAGGAACGCCCCCGGCCCGCCCGTGCCGCCCGCGGCGGAGAGTCGGCCCCCGGAGCGGGAGGGCGCAGGCGCCGGGTCGTGATCGACTCCCAGGCATCCAGGCGCGCCCCCGGGATGCCGCCCCAGCAGCAGTCGCCGCCGCGCCGCCGCGGCCGCCGCCGGCGCACCCCGTGGGTCGAGCCCGACCTGACGGCGAAGCCGGAGCCCACCGACACCGAGGTGCCGATCACGCCGATCCCGTCGGGAGCGACGGTGAAGGAGGTGGCCGAGTCGCTCGGCCTCTCCGCGCCGGACGTGATCAAGAAGCTGATGGAGCTGGGGGAGATGGCGACCCTGACCCAGACGCTCTCCGACGAGGCGATCGAGGTCCTCGCCGAGGGGTTCGACAAGAAGGTGGAGATCCAGCACGCGGCCGACGAGGTGGCCGCCGAGCCGGTCTACGAGGACGCCGACGAGGAGCTGGTGGAGCGCCCGCCGGTGGTCACGATCATGGGCCACGTCGACCACGGCAAGACCTCGCTGCTCGACGCGGTCCGCGAGACGGAGGTGGCCGCGGGCGAGGCCGGCGGCATCACCCAGCACATCGGCGCCTACCAGGTGCACCACGGAGACCAGGCGGTCACGTTCCTGGACACGCCCGGCCACGAGGCCTTCACGGCCATGCGAGCACGCGGCGGCCAGGTGGCGGACATCGCCGTGGTCGTCGTGGCGGCGGACGACGGCGTGATGCCGCAGACGGTGGAGGCGATCGACCACGCCAAGGCGGCCTCGGTGCCGATCATGGTCGCCGTCAACAAGATCGACAAGGAGGGCGCTGACCCCAACCGGGTGCGCGGGGAGCTCGCCCAGCACGGGCTCACGCCGGCGGACTGGGGCGGCGACACCGAGTTCTGCGACGTGTCGGCCAAGACCCGCGAGAACCTCCCCGACCTCCTCGACACCCTCATCACGCTCTCCGAGATCCAGGAGCTGAAGGCGAACCCCAACGCGCCGGCGTCGGGCACGGTGATCGAGTCGAAGCTCGACCCGGGCCGCGGCCCGGTGGTGAGCATCCTGATCCAGCGCGGCACGATGAGCGTCGGCGACGCCCTGGTGGCCGGCGAGCACCCCGGCCGGGCACGGGCGCTGCACGACTACCGCGGCGAGCGCGTGAAGAAGGCCACTCCCGGCATGCCCGTGGAGGTGCTCGGATTCGACGGCGTGCCCGAGGCGGGCGAGCACGTGCGGGTGGTGCCCAACGAGCGCGACGCACGGCGCGTGGCCGGGGAGCGCGCCAACCGCCTCAAGACCGAGGCGCTGGCGCGGCGAGCGGGTGTGAAGGTGTCGCTCGAGGACGTGATGGCGCGCGCGAAGGAGGGCGAGCGCGCGGAGCTGAACCTGATCGTCAAGGCGGACGTGGCCGGCTCGCTGGAGGCCCTCGCCGACGAGGTCGCCAAGCTCCCGCAGAACCAGATCATCGTGAACCTGATCCACGACGCCGTGGGCGGGATCAACGAGTCGGACGTGATGCTCGCGTCCGCCTCGAACGCCGTGATCATCGGCTTCAACGTGCGGCCCGTGGGCGAGGCCCGGCTGGTGGCCGACCGCGAGGGCGTCGAGATCCGCACCTACTCGGTCATCTACAAGGTGATCGAGGAGCTGCGCCAGGCGATGGAGGGACTGCTCGAGCCCGAGGAGGTCGAGAGCACCGTCGCCACCGTGGAGATCCGCGCGACCTTCAAGGCCTCCCGCGTCGGCACGATCGCCGGCTGCATGGTCACCGAGGGCACCGTGACCCGAGGGGCGAAGACGCGCCTGGTGCGCGACGGGACGATCGTCTACGAAGGGCGGATCGGATCGCTGCGGCGCTTCAAGGACGACGTGCGCGAGGTCACCGCCGGGATGGAGTGCGGGATCGTGCTCGAGAACTTCGCCGATGTGAAGGAGGGGGATGTGCTGGAGGTTTATGAGACGCGGCAGGTCGAGCGGGCGCTCTAGGTAGGTTCAAGTTGCTAGTTGCCAGTTGCCAGGGCTAGCTTCGGGGCGTGGCTTTTCTTTGTTTGCTCGAGCTTCAGATTCATTTTCCGGAGGGCGCCGATCTCAAGGGGAAGCGCAAGGAGCTGCAGTCGCTCAAGGCGAATCTTCAAAGGCGGTTTGGGGCGGCCGTTGCCGAGACCGATCATCACGACCTGTGGCAGCGGTCGACGCTCGTGGTGACGCTCGTCGGTCGCGACCGCGCGCCGCTCGCGGCGGCGGCCGACGGTCTCCAGCGGTTCGTGGACGCGCGCTTCGGAGACCTGACGAGATGGGAGCGCACAATGTTGACTACCAGCGACCTCCGAGACGACTAGGATGAGCCCGGATCGCATGCGGCGGGTAAACGAGGCCTTGAGGGAGGTCCTCTCTGCCCGCGTCACTCAAGGCCTGAAGGACCCCCGCGTAGGATTCGTGACCGTGACCGCCGTCGACACCAGCCCTGACCTGAGCCATGCCAAGGTGTACGTGAGCGTGCTCGGAGACGAGGAAGAGCGCGCCCAGAGCCTCGAGGGGCTGGGCTCCTCACGCGGCTTCCTCCAGGCCGCGATCGGGGCGGAGGTGCGGATGAAGCGGACCCCCACGCTCGAGTTCCTTCACGACGACTCGATCGACCACGGGTTCCGCATCTCCGAGTTGCTCGAAGGCCAAGGGCCCGAGTGACCTTGATGACCGAAGTGGACGCGGTAGTGGAGGAGATCCGCGAGGCGGAGAAGCTCCTTCTCACCACGCACGAGAACCCCGACGGCGACGCCCTCGGCTCCCTGCTCGCGATGCACTGGATCCTCGAGCAGCTCGGCAAGGACTCGGTGATGTACATGTCTCCGGGCGAGTTCCCGCTGCCCTACGAGTACAGGGACCTCACGTTCGAGGGCCTCCTGGGCGCGCCGCCGGAGGACATGGACCAGCGGGTCGTGATCTTCCTCGACTGCGGGAACGTCGACCGGATGCCGGTGGACTTCCTGAAGACAGACGGCACGCACATCCTGAACATCGACCACCACCACGACAACACGCGCTTCGGGACCGTGAACCTCGTGTGGCCCGAGGCGTCGTGCACGGCGGAGATCGTGTTCAACCTGGCGCGCGAGCTCGGCGCCGAGATCACCCCCAGGATCGCCGACGCGCTCTACGTCGGCCTCGTGACCGACACCGGGAAGTTCATGTACGAGAACACGAGCCCGGCGGCGCACCGGATGGCCGCGGAGCTGATCGAGGCCGGGGTGGACCCGCACCACGTCTACCGGCGCCTGTTCGAGGACCTGCCCTTCCGCCGCCTCCAGCTCCTGTCCCGGGCGCTGAAGAGCGTCGCCCGCTACGACGACGGGGCGATCACGATGGCGCACCTGGTGCGCCCGGACTTCGAGGAGACCGGGGCGCTCGAGACCGACGCCGAGGGCATCGTCGACCACATGCGGGCGGTCGAGGACACCAAGGTCGCCGTGCTCGTGCGCGAGCTGCTCGCCGACCACCGCCGCGGTGTGAGCAAGGTGAGCCTGAGGGCCACCGACGGCCAGGTCGACGTGTCGCAGATCGCCCGGGACCTGGGCGGAGGCGGGCACCGGCAGGCGGCCGGCGCGTCCACCGAGCTCCCGCTGGACGAACTCGTGGCGACCATCCGCCGCCAGGTCGCCGAGCAGCTGTCCGGCTGACCCCCGGCGATGGACGGCTCCGCCGGAGTCATCCTCTATCCGAAGCCCTCCGGCGTCACCTCACATGACGTGGTGGCGACGGTGCGCCGCTCGGCGCCGAGGGGGGTCAAGGTCGGACACGCCGGCACGCTCGACCCGTTCGCCACCGGCCTGCTGCTGGTGCTGGTGGGCCGCGCGACCCGGGCGCAGCGCTTCTTCCTGGGGCTGCCGAAGGCCTACCGCACGGTCGCCCGCCTCGGCTGGACCTCCGACACCGGCGATCGCGACGGCGAGCTGCGGCACACGGGGCGGGTCCCCCCGGACCCTCCCGCGATCCCGACCGGCACCTACATGCAGCGCCCACCCGCGTACTCGGCCGTGAAGGTGGACGGCGAGCGGCTCTACCGCAAGGCGCGCCGCGGCGAGGCGCGGGAGGGGGAGGAGCGCCCGGTCACCGTGTTCAGCGCCGAGCTCGTGGCGCGCGAGGGAGAGCGCGCGACGTTCGACATCGAGTGCTCGTCGGGGACCTATGTGCGCCAGCTGGTCGCGGCGCTCGGCGACGCCTACTGCGAGGAGCTCGAGCGCACCGCGATCGGGCCGTTCCGGCTCGAGGACGCCGCGCCGGAGCGGGTGGTCCCGGTGGCGCGGGCGCTCGAGTTCCTGCCCGAGCGCGAGCTCGACTCGGGCGAGGCGGAGCGCGTGGCGCACGGCATCCGGGTCCCCGCCGGCGCCGGGACGGCCGGCGACGCGCTGCGCCTCACCCACGGGGGAGAGGTGGTGGCGATCGCGGAGCCCCGGGACGACCAGCTCCAGCCCGTCGTAGTGTTCGCCTCGTGAAGGTCACGAG
The DNA here is from genome assembly GCA_963722705.1 of uncultured Thermoleophilaceae bacterium. Taxonomy (GTDB): domain Bacteria; phylum Actinomycetota; class Thermoleophilia; order Solirubrobacterales; family Thermoleophilaceae; genus JAAYBF01. The sequence goes on from CAVRNY010000005.1 coordinate 177,690, forward strand.
CCTCCCGGACGTCCGCAAGGGCGACTCCCCGCGCAGGGTCGCCATCGGCACCTTCGACGGCCTGCACGTGGGCCACCGCGAGGTGATCCGCGGCAACGACACGGTGCTGACCTTCGACCCGCACCCGATGTCCGTGATCCACCCCGAGGCGACGCCCAAGCTGGTGATGCCGTTCTCGATCAAGCGCGACCTGATCGCCGGGCTGGGCGTGGAGGAGCTCGTCGTGATCCCGTTCGACCGGGACTTCGCCGGCCGCAGCGCGGAGCAGTTCGTGGAGGACGTGCTCCTGGGCCAGCTCGGGGCCGAGAGCGTGTCGGTGGGCGAGAACTTCCGCTTTGGCAAGGGCGCGCTCGGGACCCCCGAGTTCCTCGCCGAGCACGTCGAGACGAGGGTCGTCCCGCTGGTCGAGGCCGACGGCGAGACGGTGTCATCCAGCCAAATCCGCGCCCTCGTGGCCGCGGGCGAGGTGAAGAAGGCGGCGCGCTTCCTGGGCGGTCCGTTCCTCCTCGAGGGTGAGGTGGTGCCCGGGGACCAGCGCGGGCGCGAGCTGGACATGCCCACCGCGAACATCGTGCCCGACGACAGCCTGGTGAGCCCGGGCCACGGCGTGTACGCGGCGTGGGCCCACGGCTACCCCGCGGCCGTGAACGTGGGCGTGCGGCCGATGTTCGAGACCGGCCGCGGACTGCTGATCGAGGCCTACCTGATCGACTTCGACGGCGACCTCTACGGCGAGACGCTGCGAATCGCGTTCGTGGAACGCATGCGAGGCGAGAAGCGCTTCGAGTCAATCGAGAAGCTGGTGGAGCAGATGAAGCAGGACGTAGAGCAGGCCCGCGCGACCCTAGCCCCCGACGACCGACGACCGACGACCGACAACCCCTAGTTGCTACCGTTTCGCCGCGCATGGGCCTCACGGTCGAGAAAAAGCGAGAGATCGTCTCGAAGCACGGAAGAGGCGAGAACGACACCGGCTCCGCCGAGGTCCAGATCGCGCTGCTCACCGCGCGGATCAACGAGTTGACCGAGCACCTGCGCGAGCACACCAAGGACCACCACTCTCGCCGCGGGCTCCTGATGCTGGTGGGCAAGCGCCGCCGGCTGCTGGGATATCTCCAGCGCTCGGACCTGGACCGCTACCGAGCGCTGATCGCCGAGCTCGGCCTCCGCCGTTGATCGAACCCGGCTCGAAGGCGCCGGACTTCGCGCTGCGCGACCAGGACGGGAACAAGGTCGCGCTGGAGGATCTCGAGGGCCAGACGACGGTCCTCGTGTTCTACCCGCTCGACTTCAGCCCGACCTGCACCGACCAGCTGAACGTCTACCAGGAGGTCCTCCCCCAACTGGAGGAGAAGGGCGTGCGGATGCTCGGGATCTCGGTGGACTCCGCGTTCGCGCACAAGGCCTTTCAGAAGCACATCGGCGTGTCGATCCCGCTGCTGGCCGACTTCAACCCCAAGGGGGAGGTCGCGAAGGCCTACGGCGTGTACATCGACGAGCGTGGCCACAACCAGCGCGCCCTGGTGATGATCGGCCCAGACCTCACCGTCAAGTGGGCGCACCAGGCGCCCACGCCGCTGGAGATCCCGGGCGCGAACCTGATCTTCGACGCCCTTGACGACGCCGCCTGACGGCGAGCCGGAGGATCTCCGCTCGAGCGCCCCGCCGCCCGCGGGCGAGGACGATCACACCCGCGGCGAGGGCCCGCTGGTGATCGAGTACGCGGATCTCGAGTGCCCGTACTGCGCCCGCGCCAACGAGCTGCTCGCCACGGCCGCGGTCCGGCGTGTGTTCCGCCACTTCCCCGTCGTCTCCAAGCACCCCCGGGCGCGCGTGCTCGCCCATGCCGCCGAGGCCGCCGCCCGGCAGGGCCGCTTCTGGGAGATGCACGACTCCCTGCTCGGCGACCAGGGCCGTCTCGACGACCCGCATCTGTGGGAGCGCTGCGAGCGCCTGGGGCTCGATCTCGACCGCTTCGAGCGCGACAGGCGCTCCGAAGCGGTGGCGGAGCGCGTGGAGCGGGACTTCCGCAGCGGGGTGCGGGCCGGGGTTATGACAACTCCGACGATCTTCGTGGGCGGCCGGCCCCATGCGGGCGTGCCGTCGGCCGACTTTCTGGCCTCGCTCGGATAGCGCAAGTTTTCGCTCCCGCCGGCGTTGTACTCCCTAAGGCGCCGACCTGGGGTGCGGCGCCACTAACTTTGGAAGAGCGCCAAAGGAGGCGGGGGAACGCATGAAGCGGATGGTGGTCTCGGTGTTGGCTCTGGCAGTGGCGGTGGTCATGACGACGCCGGCCGCCGCCTCCACGACGCTGCTCAAGGGCAGCGTCGCGTCGAGCAGCGCGAAGAAGACGCGCTGCCACTCGAAGCTGACCCGTGGCAAGGGCGTGGTGCGCCGCAACGTGCGCATCAGCCGGCCGAGCCTCGTTCGCGCCCGGCTGCTGGGCAAGCGCGGCGACTGGGACGTGGCGATCTTCCAGGCACGTGACCGCCGCCTGGTTGGCGCGTCCTCGGGCTTCAGGTCGCGCGAGCTCGCCGAGGGCTTCGCCGACGCCGGGCGCCTGATCGTCCAGTCGTGCCGCAACGACCGTCGCACGAGCCGCCGCGCCCGCCTCTCTGTCCAGTCGGTCGCGCTCCCCCAGAGGCCCGGCCAGAAGCGGACGGTCATGTCGCTCGTCTCGGTGAACACCCCGAGCCGCGCCGCCAAGAACCGCCTCAACGCGCTCGGCCTCGACGTGACCGAGCACGGCGGCACGGGACACCTCGACGTTGTGCTGCACAGCGCCGCCGACGCGGCGAAGCTGCGCGGCGCCGGCTTCAGCTGGAAGACCGAGATCGCCGACCTCGCCCTGCAGAGCTTCCGCAACCGGCAGGCCAACGCGCGCTACCGGGCGAAGACCAAGAAGTCCGCGCTGCCGAGCGGCCGCGACGACTACCGGCGCCTCGCCGACTTCGAGGCCGACATGAAGGCCCTCGTGCGCTCGCGCCCCGATCTGGCCAAGCCGATCGTGATGCCCAACCGCAGCCTCGAGGGCCGTCTCATCCATGGCGTTGAGATCACCCAGAACGTGAACGCGAGGGACGGCAAGCCCGTCTTCTTCCAGATGGGCGTGCACCACGCCCGCGAGTGGCCCTCGGCGGAGATGCCGATGGAGTTCGCCACCGACCTCGTCAAGAGCTACGGCAAGGACGCCCGCATCACGAACCTCGTGAACCGCGTGCGCACGATCGTCGTGCCGGTGATCAACCCGGACGGCTACAACCTGACCCGCGAGGCCGAGATCGACCTCGGGCCGATCGGCCGGGCCGACCCCTACGCGGCCGCCCTGTCGAACCTGCTGCTCGACTCGAACGGCGTCTACGACCCGGCCGGCCCGCTGGGCGCCAACGCCCCGCTGGCCGAGCAGGTCGTGACCAACCCGGGCCACACGGCGGCGATCCTCGCCGACGGTCAGATCGACTTCGCCTACAAGCGCCGGAACTGCCGCCTCGAGCAGAACAAGGCGCCGGCGCCGGGGGCCTGCGGCATGCAGGAGAACCGCGCGCTGGGCACCGACCCCAACCGCAACTACGGCGGCTTCTGGGGCGGCCCGGGCGCCGACACGAGCCCCACCAGCGACACGTTCCGCGGCAGCGCGCCGTTCTCGGAGCCCGAGAGCCAGAACGTGCGCCAGATCGTCTCGTCGCGCCAGGTCACGACGCTGATCACCAACCACACGTTCTCCAACCTGGTGCTGCGCCCGCCCGGAGTCCTGGCCGAGGGCCCCTCGCCGGACGAGGGCGATCTACAAGGCGCTGGGCGACGCGATGGGCAACGCCAACGGCTACGCGAGCCAGTACGGCTTCGAGCTCTACGACACGACCGGGACCACGGAGGACTGGAGCTACTACCAGTCCGGCGGCCTGGGCTTCACGTTCGAGATCGGGCCGAACGAGTTCCACCCGCCCTACGAGCAGGTCGTGGCCGAGTACGAGGGCAACCCGTCCACGCCCGTGGACCGCGAGCCCTTCCACCGCGACAAGCACGGCGGCAACCGCGAGGCCTACCTGCTCGCGATGGAGAGCACGGCCAACTCAGCGCGGCACTCCGTGGTGACCGGCAAGGCCCCCGCCGGCGCGACCCTCGAGGTCAGCCGCACCGGGACGTCGCTCACCTCGCCGGTGATCCGCGACGACGGCTCGCTCGGCCCGCCCCTCGCGCTCACCGACATGATGCGGTCGAGCACCACGGTCCCGGCGTCCGGGCGCGTCGATTGGCACATCAACCCCTCGACGCGCCCGTACTCCAAGAAGGACCGTCGCCAGTTCGAGCTCACGAAGACCCCCACGTCCCGACAGGACATCTCCGGCGGCCCCACGACGGACCGCATCCCGATCACGCTGGGGGCGGCGGACAAGGCCGTGAAGGCGACGGTGGACGTGGGCGACGCTTCGGACTACGACATCTACCTGTTCGACTCCGCGAACCGGCAGGTGGCCAGCGGCCCCGGCGGGTTCGTGGGCGAGGACGAGGCGCTCGTGGCGACCGGGCTGCCGCCCGGCAACTACGAGCTCGAGGTCCGCAACTTCGCGGCCGTCGAGCCCTGGACCGGAACCGTCGAGAAGTTCGGTGCGACCGGGCTGGTCGGCGATCCGCCCAAGCCCGAGTCGTGGCTGCTGACATGCCGCAGCGCGAGCGGCAGGGCGCTGGGCAAGCGCAGCCTGCGGATCGAGCGCGGCCAGCGGATCGACATCACGGGCGCCTGCGGGAGCTCGACGCTCCTGACCGCGGCCAGTGGCGGCAAGCTGAACGTCGCGCTGCGCGCCCGGAAGGTCGGCCTGCGCACCCTGCTGAGCAAGGGCATGCGGGTGCGCGTGAGCTGTGCCCGCGCCTGCGCCGCGGTGGTGCGGCTCCAGATCGCCAACAGGACAGCCCGCAGGCTCCGCCTCACGACGAAGCGGCGCGGGGCGGTCACGATCGCCTCCAAGCGCGTGCGGCTGCGCGCCGGCAAGTCGCGCCTGGTGCGGCTGAAGGTCGCGCGCAAGACGGCGCGCAAGCTCCGCAAGGCGCGCTCGCTCTCGCTCGTCCTCAGCGCCTCCGCCCGGTCGCTCTCGGGCAAGCGCGAGGTGCGGCGTGCCGCGGTGCGGTTCACGGCGCGTCGCTGAGCCGCTGCTAGTCTCCCCACCGACCTCTATCGAGAAGTCATGGGCATAGCCGCCAACCGGAGGCGGCAGCGAAAGGAACATAAATGAGTGTAGATGTGAGCCGGGTCTCAGTTGAGATCGGTGGATCCGAGATCAGCTTCGAGACCGGCAAGCTCGCCAAGCAGGCGAGTGGCTCCGTGGTCGTGCAGTCCGGGGAGACGATGGTTCTCTCCACCGCCACGGCAGGAAACCTGAGGGACGTCGACTTCCTCCCCCTAACCGTCGACGTGGAGGAGCGGATGTACGCCGCGGGCAAGATCCCCGGCAGCTTCTTCCGCCGCGAGGGACGCGCGGGGGAGAAGGGCACCCTCACCGCCCGCATGATCGACCGCCCGCTGCGCCCGCTGTTCCCCAAGGGGTGGCGGCGCGAGACGCAGCTCGTGTCGATCCCGATGTCGATCGACCACGTGGTCCCCTACGACATCCTCGCGATGAACGGCTCCAGCGCCGCGCTGATGGTGTCGGACATCCCGTTCCCCTTCCCGGTCGGCGCCGTGCGCATCGGCCAGGACGAGGAGGGCAGCTTCGTGGTCAACCCCGACGAGGAGTGGATGCTCGAGAGCCCGCTGGACCTGGTGGTCTCCGGCTCCGAGGAGGCCATCCTCATGGTCGAGGCCGGCGCCAACGAGATCTCGGAGGCCGAGATCCTCGACGCGCTCGACATCGCCCACGGCGAGATCAAGAAGATCTGCGCCGCACAGCGTGAGCTGGCCGAGAAGGCCGGCAAGCCCAAGACCGAGGTCGAGGTGCCGCAGGTCGACGAGGGCGTGCTCTCCCAGGTGGAGGCCGAGTTCGGCAACGCGCTGCGTGAGGCCACCCAGGTCGAGGACAAGCTCGAGCGCCAGGACGCCACCAAGGCGGTCGAGGAGAACGCGCTGAAGTCCCTGTCGGGCGAGGAGAGCGCCGAGGACCACAAGGAGAAGCGGGCCGCGGTCCAGATGGCGTTCGACAAGCTCGAGAAGGACACGATCCGCCGTCGCATCGCGATCGACAAGAAGCGCCCCGACGGCCGCGCCGCGGACGAGATCCGCGACATCTGGATCGAGGTCGGGGTCGCGCCCCGCACGCACGGCTCCGCGGTCTTCACCCGCGGGCAGACGCAGGCGTTCTCCGTGGCGGCTCTCGGCACCACGCGTGACGAGATGCGCCTCGACACGCTCGGGCTCGAGACCTCCAAGCGCTACTGGCACCACTACAACTTCCCGCCCTTCTCGGTGGGAGAGGCCGGCTTCATGCGCGGCCCCAAGCGCCGCGACATCGGCCACGGGGCGCTCGCGGAGCGGGCGCTCGTGCCGGTCGTGCCGGACCCCGAGGAGTTCCCGTACTCGATCCGCGTGGTCTCGGACATCCTCGAGTCCAACGGCTCGTCCTCGATGGCGTCGGTGTGCGGCAGCTCGCTGGCCCTCATGGACGCGGGCGTGCAGATCAAGCGCCCGGTTGCGGGAATCGCCATGGGCCTGATCAAGGAGGGCGACGACTACATCGTGCTCTCCGACATCGCGGGCGTGGAGGACCACCTCGGCGACATGGACTTCAAGGTCGCCGGAACGGAGAAGGGCATCACCGCGCTCCAGATGGACATCAAGATCACGGGCGTGACCTTCGACATCCTGCGTGACGCGCTCTCGCAGGCCAAGGACGGGCGGACCCACATCCTCGGGAAGATGACCGAGGCGATCGACGGACCGCGGCCGGAGCTGTCGCGGTACGCGCCGAGCATCGGCCAGATCGAGATCGACACCGAGAAGATCGGCATGGTCATCGGCAAGGGCGGGGAGACCATCCGCGCCCTGTCCGAGGAGTTCGACGCCCAGATCGACATCGACGACGACGGCATCGTGCGCGTCTTCGCGGTCGACGGGGTGCAGGGCGACGCCCTCATCGAGCGGATCCGCGCGATGACCAAGGAGGTGGAGGTCGGTGACGAGTTCACCGGCAAGGTCGTGAAGACCACGACCTTCGGCGCGTTCGTCGAGCTCTCCAAGGGCAACGACGGCCTTCTGCACATCTCCAACGTGAAGCCCGGCGAGCGGGTGGACACCGTCGAGGACGTGCTCAACCGCGGCGACGAGATCGACGTCCGCGTGGTCGAGGTCGACAAGGAGCGCGGCCGAGTCGGCCTGCGCCTCGCCGACGACCCCGACATCGCCGGCAAGACCTCGGAGGAGCTGGCCTCGGTCGGCACCGGCGACAAGGGCCCGCGCGGCGGCGGCGGCGGCGACCGAGGTGGCCGCGGCGGACGCGATCGCGGTGGCAGGCGCGATGGTGGCGGGGCGCACAGGCGCGATCGACGCTGAATCCCCAGGTCACAGAGCTCGACTCAGGCGTCCGCGTCGTCACGGAGCGGCTCGAGGCCGTTCGTTCGACGGCGCTGGGATTCTGGGTCCGCACCGGCAGTCGTGACGAGAGCCCCGCCCAGGCGGGGCTCTCGCATTTCCTCGAGCACCTGCTGTTCAAGGGCACCGACCGGTTCAGCTCGCTCGAGATCGACGAGACCTTCGACGCCATGGGCGCCGAGGTGAACGCCGGGACCGGGAAGGAGACCACCTCGGTCTACTCGCGCTTCCTCGACCGGCACCTCGACCGGGCGTTCGACGTGCTCCAGGACATGGTGCTGCGGCCGTCCTACCCCGACATCGACTCGGAGCGCCAGGTGGTGATCGAGGAGATCGCGATGTACGAGGACGAGCCACAGGACAAGGTCCACGACGTGCTCGCCACCGCGATCTTCGGCGACCACCCGCTGGGCCGCCCGGTGATCGGCCGCGCCGAGGTGATCTCCTCCGTGCCGGTGCCGGACATCGCCTCCTACCACGACGCCCGCTACGCGCCGTCCAACATCGTCGTGGCCGCGGCGGGCAGCGTCGAGCACGACCGGATCGTCGAGCTGGTGGAGGGCGCCCTCAAGGGAGCTCCCCCGAAGCAGGCGGAGGGCAGCCCCGAGGCCGCCCCCGAGGGCGCCAGCCCCCGCCTGTGCTTCTACCGCAAGGACACCGAGCAGTACCACCTGTGCCTGGGGGCCCCCGGACTCGCGCGGGGCGACGAGCGGCGCTTCGCGCTCAGGGTCCTCGACACGATCCTCGGCGGCTCCACCTCGTCGCGGCTGTTCCAGGAGGTGCGCGAGAAGCGCGGGCTGGCCTATGCGGTCTACTCCTACGCCAGCCAGTACCTGGACTCGGGGCAGGTGGGCCTCTACTTGGGCACCCGGCCGGACAACGTGGTCGAGGCGATGGACGTGATCGGCACCGAGCTCAGGCGCGTGGCTGAGGAGGGCGTCACCGAGGCGGAGCTGGAGCGCGCCCGCGAGAACGTGAAGGGGCGCACGACCCTCGCGATGGAGTCCACGCTCACCCGGATGAACCGGCTCGGCAGCTCGCTGCTGATGGGAGTTCCGATCATGAGCCTCGACGAGCTGCTGGCGGCCACCGACGCCGTGACCCTGGACGACGTGAAGGCGCTCTCATCCGAGCTCTTCGACCCGGCACGGATGTCCGCCGCCGGGGTGGGAGGGAGCGAGGACGCGTTCCGCACCGCCCTCGAGCCCGTGAACCCCGCGCTGCTCGCCCTGGCGTGATCAAGGTCGGTGTGTCCGGCGCCGCGGGGCGCATGGGGGAGACCGTGTGCCGGGCCGTGGAGGGCGCGGACGACATGGAGCTCACCGGGCGGGCGGACCCCCAGCTCGACACCGCGCTGGCGGACATCCTCGACGGCGCCGAGGTCGTCGTGGACTTCTCGCAGCCCGATGCGGCGCTCGAGAACGCGCGGCAGTGCCTCGAAGCCGGGGTCCACTGCGTGATGGGCACCACGGGCGCCGACTTCTCCCAGCTCGAGGGCGTCGGCAGCGCCAACCTGTTCGTGGCGCCGAACTTCGCGATCGGCGCCGTGCTGATGATGGAGGCCTCCAAGCTCGCGGCCCCGCACATGCCGGAGTGCGAGATCGTGGAGCTCCACCACGACGCCAAGCTCGATGCTCCCTCGGGCACCGCCGCGCGGACGGCCGAGCTGATCGACGGGGCGGGGGGCAACGTGCACGAGCCGATCCACTCGGTGCGCCTTCCGGGCCTGGTCGCCCACCAGGAGGTCCTCTTCGGCGGGGAGGGACAGACCCTGTCGATCCGCCACGACTCGACCTCGCGCGAGTCCTTCATGCCCGGCGTGCTGCTCGCCGTGCGCCGCGTGGGGGCGCTCGACCGTTCCCCCACCATCGGGCTCGAGACGCTCCTTTTCGGCGCATAGCCTTTTTAGGGGATCCGGCCCCAAGCCGGGCTTTTTTGGGCGATCTGCTCTCAAGCCGCGTCCGGTTCGTGCCGATATTGGGGCCGAGAGGACCAAAAAACGGTGGCAGTCGTCCCAGAATCTTCGAGTCCGCCCCGGCCGACAGCATCTGCTCGTCCCGCCTTTGCGGGCGTCGGGCGGGGCCCGGACGCCGCCGCCGATGCCGTACGCGCGGCGGTCGCTCAGATGGGGTCCGGGCCCTCGCTCATCCTGCTGTTCCCGGACGGCTCGCTGGATGCCGCCCACGCTCTTCGCAGTTCCCAGGCGGTCGCGCCCGACGCGCCGATCGCGGGGATGACGGCCAGCGGCGAGATCGGCCCCGACGGGCCGCTCGAGCAGGGATGCTCCGCGATGGCGTTCGGCCCCTGCATGGCCTCGGGCGTCGGGGTCGCCGAGGGGGCCTCCGCCGACCCGCGCGCCGCCGGCGCGAGCGCCGCCACCGAGGCCCTGCGGGAGGTAGACGTCGGCGCCGGGCACGCGATCCTGATGCTGTTCCTCGACACCGCTTCCGGCGACCAGTCGGACGTGATCGCGGGGGTCTACGAGGTAGCCGGTCCCGAGGTACCGCTGGTGGGCGGCGCCGCAGGAGGCGCCAATCCGGCCCAGCTGGCCGCGGGGAGCGCCGGCCGCGACCGGGTCGTGGCGGTGGCGCTCGTGTCGCCCGACCCGATCGGCGTCGGCATCGCCCACGGATGCAGCCCCTGCGCGATCCCGTCGATCGTCACCCGCGCCAAGGGCCGGGTGATCGAGCGGCTCGACGGACGGCCCGCCGACGAGGTGTACCTGGAGAAGCTTGGACGGCGCGGGGAGTACATCGAGGCAGGTGAGTTCGAGCGGCTCGCCACCGTGCACCCGCTCGCCCAGCCGGAGCTTCGCGGTGACGTGCGGCTGCGGCACGTGCTCGCGCGCACCGGGGACGGGGGTCTCGAGTGCGCGACGCCCATCCCGTCCGGGGCGGCGGTGGAGTTCCGGCGCCAGACCCCCGAGGCAATCGTCCGCAGCACCTTCGACGCCGTGAGCGAGGCGCTGCGCCCGCTGCACGGCCCCGCCCGCGCCGCGCTGGTGTTCGACTGCGCCGGGCGGCGCAGCGCGCTCGGCGGTCCGGGGGAGCCGCTCGACGCCGAGATCCGGGCGCTCGTATCCTCATTTGGCGGCGAGGCGCCCCAGCTCGCGGGCCTTTACACCCGTGGGGAGGTGGGACGTGTCCGGGGAGCCAAGGGAGACCGAAACCACGCCGTCGTCGTCGCCACCTTCGGCTGAGCCTTCGCTGACACCGGACCAGACGATGGTCCGCCGCTTCGTCGAGGCATCCCGGCGGGCGGAGATCGTCGCGCTCGTGAACGAGGCGGCCGCGGAAGAGCTGGGCGTGCGGCTCACCTCCGAGCTGTGCGAGGCGTTCGAGGCCGAGGTGGCCTTCGTGATCGCCGCCCGCGGCGCCGCTCCCGCCGAGGTGGTGGGCGCGACGGGCCTCAGCACCGAGCAGCGCGAGCGGCTGCTGCACGAGCCCGCGTGCATGGGCGCGCTCGGCACCGGCGACCCGGTGGTCGAGCAGGGCGAGGACCTGCTCGGCATCCGCGCCCGCGCGATCGCGCTGATCCCAACGGAGTCCGGGGAGGAGCGGGTGCTGGTGGGGGTCGCCCGGCTCTACGACCAGGGGATGGACGAGGCGGAGATCGGGCTGCTCGAGGCGGTCGCCTCCGCGGCGGCCCACGCGCTGCAGCGGAACTGGCTGGGCGCGGACCGCGAGAGCAACCTCACCCGCCAGGGAGCGCTGGCGCGCGCCGCGAAGGCGCTCGCCCAGTCCCTGGATCCCGCTCGCGTGCTCGACACGCTGTGCGTGGAGGCCGCTCGCGCCACCGGCGCGGACGTGGTGATCGTGTACTTCGGGGACGCCTCGACGGGGCTCGAAGCGATGGCGACGAACGGGCTCGACGCGGACTTCATCGGGCTCCGGCGCGCTCCCGGCCAGGGGCTCGGCGGCCGCGTGGTCGCCACCGGCACTCCCCAGATCTCGAACGCCTACCAGCAGGAGAAGCTCGCGCCCGAGACCACCACGGCCCTGAGGGAGGTCCGCTCGGCCATGTCCGCACCGCTGCGGCGGCGCGGCAAGGTCGACGGCGCCGTGTCCGTGGGCTTCAACGACGGGCGCTGGCTCGCGGAGCCGGATCTGGAGCTGCTCACGGCCTTCGCGGACCTCGCCGGCGTGGCCTGCCGAAACGCGGACGACCATTCGGCGGCCCAGCGCGCGGCATCGCGCGACTCGCTCACGGGCTGCCTCAACCACGCGTCATTCCAGGAACGGCTGCGGGAGGAGATCGCCCGCTCCGAGCGGGGGGCGGACGCCTTCACGCTGGCGATGCTCGACCTCGAGAACTTCAAGGACGTGAACGACCGCTACGGCCACCTCAGGGGAGACGCGCTCCTGCGCAGCGTCGGAGAGATCCTGCGCGCGGTCGTGCGCACCCAGGACACCGTCGCCCGCTTCGGCGGGGACGAGTTCGCTCTGATCGTGCCCGACACCGGCGAGGGGGAGGCCAGCGTGATGCTCGGCCGGGTCCTGGGGAGCCTCACGGACGCCGCGGCCCCGGCCGGCGCCCCGCTGCGCGTACACGTGGGCGTGGCGGAGTGGCGCCCGGGCGAGCCGGCCACCAGCCTGATCGAGCGTGCCGACGCAATGCTGCGAGAGGCCAAGCGCCGCCGCCACGTGGGCGCGCCCGTCAGGGAGGCCTCGACCGGCAGCGAGCCCGACGTCGCGGCCGAGGTCTCGCACGAGCGGCGCGCGGCCAACCGCCGGAAGCGGCTCGCCATAGCCGCCCGCGTGGGCTCGAAGCTCTCCCGCATCCTCGACACGCGGATGATCGCCCGCACCGCCACCACGGAGCTCACGGCCACCCTCGACTACGAGTTCGCGGCCCTCGTGCAGCTCACCGGCGACGGGCTGGTCACGACGGTGGGGGCGGTCGGCGAGAGCTCTCCGGCCGGCCGCGACTGGTCAGCCTCGGAGCCCGAGGACACGGGAGCGATCGGGCGCTGCCTGCGCGAGCGCCGAGCGGTGCTGACCAGCACGGACGGGCGCTCCGAGCTGGCCGTGCCCGTGCACATCGGTAGGGACCTGTGGGGCGCGATCGACCTGCGCTCGGCCCGCGAGGACGCCTTCGACAGCGCCGACGCCCGGCTCGTCGAGCTCGTGGCCGACCACACCGGCGCCGCGCTGCGCACGGCCGAGCTGTACCGGAAGATGGAGCAGACGCACCTCGGGGTCGCCGAGGCGCTCGCGGCCGCGCTGGAGGCCAAGGACGGCTATACCGCCGGCCACGCCCGCTGGATAGCCGAGCTGGCAGTGGAGGTGGGCCGCGAGCTGGAGCTGCCCGAGAGCCAGCTCAACGACCTCCGCTACGGCGCCATCTTCCACGACATCGGCAAGATCGCCATACCGGACGCGATCCTCAACAAGCCGGGGCCGCTCACCGCCGAGGAGTTCGAGGAGATCAAGACCCACCCGATCGTCGGCGAGCAGATCCTCACTCCGGTGCCGTTCCTGGCGGACGTGCGCCGGATCGTGCGCCACGATCACGAGCGCTGGGACGGCACCGGCTATCCGGACGGGCTGCGCGGGCCCCAGATCCCGATCGGCGCCCGGATCGTGCTGGTGGTCGACGCCTGGCACGCGATGATCTCCGACCGGCCCTACCGCCGGGCGATGCCCGACGCGGAGGCACGCGAGGAGCTGCGCGGGAACGCGGGCAGCCAGTTCGACCCCGCGGTGGTGGAGGCCCTGCTGGCCGTGCTGGACCGGCGCGCGTGAGAAGGCCGGGGGCTCCCGCCCCCGGACCCCCGGGCGCCTCTTGCCCACGTCCTCCAGTTACCGTTTCTACGCCGCTTTGCCGTTGCTGCGCCGCAGCGAGCGGGGCACGACGAAGCGGATTCCCGACCGGCTGTCGTCGATAGAGCAGGTCTTGTTGTCGATCAGGCCCACGCGCTTGGCGTAGGGCACGAGGCTCATCTGGTTCAGGTAGTCGTCGTGGCCGCGCTTGCGGGTGATGATCCAGAGGTAGCCCGAGTCGCGCAGGCGGGCCCGGTACCGGACCAGGGCCTCCTGGGCCTCGTCCATCGAGTCCACCATCACGACCGCCCCGTCGAGCGAGCCCGAGCGGACCAGTCCGCGGCCCAGCGCGTCCTTCACGTCCCCGCGCAGGCCGGGGCCGACGTCGCCCGCGATCTCCACGCGCTCGTCCGGCTTCACGCCCAGCTTCTGGACGGTGCTGCGGTGTGTGTAGTCCTTCTCGGGCATGGTTTCCAGGTGGAATTGTGACATTCGCGGACCTCGGGCCCCCCACCTTGCAAGCGCCCGGCCGCTCGGTGGATGGCGGTAAGGTGCGGAGAGGCGACCGAGAGGAGAACCAATGGGCTTCATGGACAAGGCCAAGCAGATGGCAGAGCAGGCTCAGCAGAAGATCGAGGACGCTCAGAAGCAGTTCAACGAGAGCCAGTCGCAGAAGAGCGGGGAGCAGGCCGGCGGTGGACAGCGCTTCGACGAGCACGGCCGCCCGATCCCCGATCCGCCACCCGCGGGCGGCACCCCCGCGGCCCCGGTAGAGCCCGCGCCCGCCGAGCCCACGGCGGCTGACCCGGCGCCTCCGGCGGCAGAGCCTTCAGCTCCGGCGGCAGAGCCCTCAGCCCCGGAGGCAGAGCCCTCAGCCCCGGAGGCCACCGAGCAGCCCGTGCCGCCCCCCGCGCCCCCGAAGGAGGGCGTGGAGGCCAATCCGGACCCCTTCAAGCCCATCCAGTGACGGTGGGCGCCCAGCCGTGACGATCGGCGGCATCCTCACAGCGATGGTCACGCCGTTCGAGGCGAACGGCGATCTCGCCGAGGACGCGTCCGCGCGGCTGATGCGCCACCTGCTCGACAACGGCTCCGACGGGCTGGTGCTCGCCGGGACCACGGGGGAGAGCGCGACGCTCTCCGACGACGAGAAGGTCCGCCTGTGGGAGATCGGGGTGGGGGAGGCGGGCGGGGCCCCCATCATCGCCGGCACCGGCTCCAACGACACGCGCCATTCCGTCCACCTGACCGAGCGGGCCACGGAGACCGGGGTGACCGCCGTCCTGGTGGTCACGCCCTACTACAACAAGCCCAACCGGGCGGGCTTGGTGGCGCACTTCCACGCGGTTGCCGCCGCCACGGACCTGCCGGTGGTCCTCTACAACATCCCATCCCGCTCGGTGGTCGACATGCCCAACGACCTGCTCCGCGAGCTGGGCGAGATCCCGAACGTGGTCGCGGTGAAGCAGGCCCGCTACGAGGAGCTCGAGCCGATCGACGGGCTCGACCTGCTGGCCGGCAACGACGACGTGCTGGCTCGGGTGCTCGACATGGGCGGCACCGGGGGCATCCTGGTGGCCGCGAACCTCGTCGGACGTGAGATGCGGCGGATGATCGACGAGCCCGCGGCCCGCGCGGAGATCGACGCCTCGCTCGCGCCGCTGCACCGGGCGCTCGGTGTGGCGCCGCTCGCGGCCTCGGTGAAGGCCGCGCTCGCGATGCTCGGCCACGACGTGGGCGGCGTACGCCTGCCGCTGGTCGAGGCCAGCGAGGCGGAGCGGGCCGAGATCCGGGCGGCCCTCGACGCGCAGGGCCTCTTAGAGAGGGTCTAACTTGAGCGGCAAGTTGCGCGTCCTGCCCCTCGGGGGGCTCGGGGAGATCGGCAAGAACATGACCGTCCTCGAGTACGACGGCCGGATCGTGGTCGTGGACACGGGGCTGCGGTTCCCGGCGCCCGACCAGCTCGGGATCGACCTCGTGCTGCCGGACTTCTCCTACCTGCGCGAGCGCCAGCAGGACATCGAGGCGATCGTGCTCACCCACGGGCACGAGGACCACGTGGGAGCGCTGCCGTTCGTGCTCAGGCAGTTCGACGACTGGCCGCCGATCTACGGCGGCCCGCTCACGATCGCGATGGTGCGCTCGAAGCTGGACGAGCACAAGCTGAAGGACGTGCCGCTCGAGGAGGTGCGCCCGGGGGAGCAGATCGACGCCGGCCCGTTCAACGCCGAGCCGGTGAAGATGGCCCACTCGATCCCGGACATGTTCGCCTACGCGCTCACCTGCGAGCTCGGGACGACGCTCGTCACGGGCGACTACAAGTTCGACCAGACCCCCGTGGACGGCATCCCCGCCGACGTGTCGCGCCTGGCCGAGCTGGGGCGCGACGGGCTGCTGCTGCTCTGCGGCGACTCCACCAACGCCGACCGCGCGGGCTGGTCGCTGTCCGAGTCGATCGTGGGACCCAAGCTCGAGGAGACCTTCGCACGCTGCAAGGGGCGCATCGTGGTCACCTGCTTCGCGTCGAACATCCACCGCGTGCAGCAGGTCGTGGACGCCGCCGGCACCCTCGGGCGCAAGGTCTCCCTGGTGGGCCGGTCGATGCGCAAGAACGTGAACATCGGGCGCCAGCTCGGTCACATCGAGGTTCCGGAGGGGATCCTCGTCGAGCCCAAGGAGATCGAGGACTTCGCCGACGACAAGCTGGTGGTGATCTCGACCGGGAGTCAGGGCGAGCCGCTGTCGGCACTGCGCCGGATGGCTGCGGGCGATCACCCCCACGTGGACCTCCACAACGGCGACACCGTGGTGTTCTCCGCCACGCCGATCCCCGGCAACGAGCGGGCGGTGAACGAGACCGTGGACCGCCTCTACCACCTGGGCGCCGACGTGATCACCGCCCGCGACGCCCCCATCCACGCATCGGGACACGGGTACGCCGAGGAGCTCAAGCTGATGCTCAACCTGACCAAGCCGCGCTACGTGCTCCCCGCGCACGGGGACTACAAGCGGATCCGGCTACACGCGGAGCTGGCGGAGGCCGTTGGCATCGACCCGGAGGCGCTGTTCAAGGGCGAGAACGGGCTGCCGCTGGAGATCGACGAGAAGGGAGCGGGGTTCGGGGAGCACGAGCAGTCCGGGCTGATCTTCGTCGACGGCGTGGACGTGGGGGACATCGAGGACGTCGCGCTGCGCGACCGCCGGATGCTCTCCGCGGACGGCATCTTCATCGTGGTCGCCACGGTGTCGGAGCAGGACGGCCACTCGGTGGCCGAGCCGGAGATCATCTTCCGCGGCGTGCCGTCGCCGGAATCCGCGGACGAGGTCGTGGAGGAGCTGCGCGACGCGGTGACCGAGTCGCTGGAGCGCTCCGCGAAGGACGGCGTGACCGAGATCTCGCTACTGCAGGGCCACCTCCACGACGACCTGGCCGAGTTCATCTACCGGCGCCTGAAGCGCCGGCCGATGGTCCTGCCCGTGGTCGTGGAGGTCTAGCCGGCGCGGTAGGTGATGCCGTCGAGGGAGATGTCCTCGCCGACGACTGGACTCGGATCGAACACGGCATCCCCGTCGGACTCGATGGTCACGCCCTGGGCGACCCCGGTCTCCTTCCACACGATGAACTTGCTGTCCGCCGGCGGGCGGGCGCCACCCGGCAGGATGAATGCGGTGGGATCCGCGCTGTCCCGCTCGATCCTGCCGCGCAGGTGCACGAAGCCCATCGGGTCCACGTCGAACTCCGGACCGGGCTGATCGGTCACCCCGCTCCAGTCGTCGTCCAGCGTGATGGGCGCGAAGCCGGCCGCATCGGAGCGCAGGAAGCCGCCGCTGCTGACGCCGTCGAGCATGTCGGCGTCCGGGACCTTGGAGAGGCGCGTCTCGCTGATGTCGGAGCCCGTGAGGGTGTTGAAGGCCACGTCCCGGCCCTGGATCGAGCTGTTTCGCACGTCCTTGCCCCGGATGTCGTTGTTGCGGAGATCCTGGGTGCGGATCGTGTTGTTCTTCAGCTCGCGGCTGTCGATGAAGCCCGTCGCGACGCCGTAGGAGACGCCGCCGAGGGACACGAAGAGCGCCAGGCAGGCGATGACGAGTGCGGGGGAGGGACGGCTGAGCTTCACTTGGTCTCGGCCTCCTTCGGGTCGGGGTCGGTCTCAGATTCGGGTACGGGGGCAGGAACACCTGCAGCCGGCGATCGGAGCGGTCCCGCCACCGGGAGCATCACGGAGAACACCGCGCCGCCGCCCTCGGCCTCGCGGGTCTCCACGGCGCCCCCGTGAGCGTCGGCCACGGCTCGCACGATGGCGAGCCCGAGCCCGCTCCCGGCGCCGCTTTCGCCGCCCCTGCGGGCGAAGCGCTCGAACACCCGCGGGCGCATGTCCGCGGGCACGCCGGGGCCGCGGTCGGACACCTCGAGCACGAGCTCGTCGCCCGATCGCCTCACCGAGGCCACGACAGGGGTGCCCGGGGGCGTGTGGATGAAGGCGTTCTCCACCAGGTTGAGCACGAGGCGATGGAGGTCGTCGGCCGAGCCCTCGAGCACCGGCGGCTCCTCGGCCGGGGGGAGGTCCAGCGACACGTCGTGGCCCGACGCCAGCGGCGCCGCCTCGCGCACGGCGTCGCGCACGACCGCCGCGAGGTCGACCGGGCGCCGCGGGGCGCGCCGGCCGGCGTCGGCGCGGGCGAGCAGCAGCAGGTCTCCCACCAGGCGGCGCATCCGGCGCGAGGAGCGCAGGGCCGACGAGGCGATCTCGAGCGTGGCCGCGGGGTCGTCCGGGCCGCCCTCCTGCTCGAGCTCCTCCTCGAGCAGCTCCAGGTTGGCGAGGATGCTCGTCAGGGGGGTGCGCAGCTCGTGCGAGGCGTCGGCCACGAACTCCCGCTGGCGCTCGAGGGCCGCCTCGGTCTCCCCGCGCGCGGCATCGAGCTCGCGAAGCATGTCCTCGAGCGTGTAGGCGAGCTGGGCCACCTCGTCCTTGGCCTGCGGCCTGGGCAGCGACATCGCCGGGTCGCGCGTGCGCGCAACCTCGCGGGCCGCTCGGGTCAGCCCCGCGATCGGGCGCATCGCCCGGCGGGCGACCCAGAAGCCGGCGAGGAACGCCAGGCCGGTGCCGCCGAGGATCCCCAGCGCCAGGAACAGGTGCAGCCGGTCGAGCGTGCTCTGCACGTTCCCCTTGGGCTTGGCGTACTGCACGAAGGCCACCGCGCCGTCGATGGGCGTGTTGTCGAGGCCGAAGGTGCCCGTGCGGTCGAGCGAACCGGCGAACAGCGGCCTGGCCACCACGCGGAACTCACCCGTGTCGCGCACTCCCTCGACCGGGGGGCCGAGGTCGGGGGCGTCCGCGGGGGTCTGCGCGAGCACGCGCTGCCGGCGGTCGATCACGCGGATGGCCGCCCCGCCCGAGGCGGCGGCCTCGAGCGTCTGGTTGTCGCCCCTGAAGAGCACCTCGCCCTCGAGGTTGCGCTGGATGCGGAGCTGCTCCTGGAGGTCCGCCGCTGTCGCGCGCAGGTCGTTGTTGAAGCTCGACTTGATGCGCTGCTCGGTGAGCGCGCCCACCACCAGGGCGAAGATCAGCAGGATCACGAACGTGAGCGCTGCCGAGACCGCCGCCAGCTTCAGGCGGATCGGCAGGCGCAGGCGGGTGCGCCGCAGGATGCTGCCGGGCCCCGTCACGCTGGCCTCAGCACGAATCCCGAGCCGCGCACGGTGTGCAGCAGGCGCGGCTCGCCGCCCGACTCGAGCTTGCGGCGCAGGTTGGACACGAACACGTCCACGGTGTTGGTCTCGGCATATGGGCTGTAGTCCCAGACCTCCTCGAGCAGCTGGTCACGGGTGACCACCAGGCGCTCGTTGCGCATCAGGTGCTCCAGCAGCTCGAACTCGCGCCCGGTGAGCTCGATCACCCGGTCGCCGCGCACCACCTCGCGGGTATCGGGGTTGAGGCGCAGGTCGCCCGTCACGAGGTAGGCGCTGCCCCGCGGTGGGCGGCGGCGAAGGAGGGCGCGCAGGCGGGCGAGCAGCTCGGTGCGCTCGAAGGGCTTCACCAGGTAGTCGTCCGCCCCGGAGTCGAGGCCCTCCACGCGGGCGTCCACGGCGTCCCGGGCGGTGAGCATCAGGATCGGCACGTCGCCGCCGTCGGCACGGAGGCGCCGGCACACCTCTATGCCGTCGAGCCGGGGGAGCCCCAGGTCAAGGACCACGGCGTCCGGCTCGAACACCGTCGACTCCTGCAGGGCCGTCTCGCCGTCGCCGGCGAGGCGAACCTCGTATCCGTCCTTGTCGAGCGCCCGCCGGACAACGTCGGCGATGTCGCCGTCGTCCTCCACCACCAGCACCCTGGGGGACCGCTGCATGCCCCTGATGGTAGGGAGGGGCGCAGGCGCCGCCGTCGAAGGAACGAAGTCAGTCATGGCACGCCGTCGCAAGCCCACCCCGCCCGCTCGGAGGCGCCGGGCCCACAGGAGCTGGGCGGGACTGCGCAAGCCCGCGCTGGAACAGCACCATCTCGACCTGATCGGGCTCGGGCTGGTCGCGTTCGGAGCGTTCCTCGCCTTCGTCCTCTACATGGGCGAGGCGGGCGGCCGCGTGGGTGAGGCGACGGAGGACGGCCTCAGCTTCCTGCTCGGCGGCGCGGCCTATCTGGCCCCGCCCGCCGTGTGTGCCGCGGGCGCGCTGCTCGTGCTGCGCCAGCTGATCCCCGCGATAGCGCCCTTCCGCGCCGGCGCGGTCTGCCTGCTGCTGGGCATCACCCTGGGCCTCGCGGCCGGCTCCCTCGGCCTCGGTCCGGGGCAGGCCGAGCACGAGCCGCTGCTCGACTCGGGCTATGTGAGCGAGCGCGGCGGCGCGCTCGGCGAGCTGCTCTTCGAGGGCGCCCGCAGCCTCGTCTCGGAGCTCGGCGCGCACATCCTCTTCCTGTTCCTGATGGCCGGCGGGATCCTGCTCGTGACCGGCGCGTCGATCGCCGGTGTGGTGAGCGCCACCGGCAGGCGCGTGGCCACCACCACCCAGCGCATGCGGCGCCATGCCGAGCGCGCCGCCGAGGCGGCCACGCGCGAGACCCGCCCGCCCGAGCCGCCGGGAGTCGAGCCGGTGGTGCACGCCACCCACGTCGAGGCGCCGGCGCTCGACGCCGAGGCCCGCTTTCCCGACCTGTTCGGCGGCACGGAGCCCGAGCCGGAGGGCGAGCCCGCGCCGGACGAGCCGCCGGCCGTAGAGGCCTCGGGCGAGCCCCAGGACGACCCGTCGGTCGTGGAGGCCCCCGTGCCCGACCCGGACGCCGATCCCGCCCCGCAGGAGCCGCTCACCCCGATGGGCAACCGCCGCACCGGGGTCACGGAGGCCGAGGACGTCGACTACTCGCTACCGCGCCCGGCGTTCCTCAAGCGCTCGAACGGCAAGAAGAAGGTGAAGAGCGGCGCCGACGATCGCGTGGGCGCACAGCTCGTGGAGGCGCTCGGCCACTTCGGCGTGAACGCGCAGGTGGTCGGGAGCGTCAGCGGCCCGCACGTGACCCGTTACGAGCTGCGCCTGGCGCCCGGCATCAAGATGTCGAAGGTCGCGAACATGCGCGACGACCTCGCGTACGCCCTCGCCGCCGACGACGTGCGCATCCTCGCCCCGATCCCCGGCAAGCGCGCTGTGGGCGTCGAGGTGCCGAACAAGATCCGCCACATGGTCCACCTCGGAGACGTCGCGCAGGCCGCGCCCGAGGGCTGGTCGCCGCTCACCGTGTGGCTGGGCAAGGACATCGACGGCAAGGCGATCGGCATCGACCTCGCGGGGCAGCCCCACGTGCTGGTGGCCGGCACCACCGGCTCGGGCAAGTCCGGCTGCGTGAACGCGATGCTCTCCTCGATCCTCATGACCGCCAGCCCGAACGACGTGCGGATGGTGCTGGTGGACCCCAAGCAGGTGGAGCTCAACCTGTACGAGCACATCCCGCACCTGCTCACGCCCGTGGTCACGAGCCCGCGCCTGGCCGCGAACGTGCTCCAGAACCTGATCCGTGAGATGGAGGAGCGCTACTCGCTGATGTCGGTGGCGCGGACGCGCAAGCTCGAGGAGCTGAACCGGATTCGCGTGCGCGACGGCGAGCGCCCGCTGCCCTACCTGCTCTGTGTGATCGACGAGCTGGCGGACCTGATGATGATCGCCCCGGCCGAGGTGGAGGACGCGATCATCCGGCTCGCCCAGAAGTCGCGTGCGGTGGGCATCCACCTGCTGCTCGCCACCCAGCGCCCGAGCGTGGACATCATCACCGGCATGATCAAGACGAACGTGCCGGCGCGGATCGCGTTCGCGGTCTCCTCCCAGACCGACTCGCGCGTGATCCTCGACCAGAACGGCGCCGAGTCGCTGCTCGGCAAGGGCGACATGCTCTTCAAGCCCGGCAACGGCACGAAGCTGAGCCGCATCCAGGGCGCCTTCGTGGGGGAGGAGGAGATCGAGAAGATCACCGCCCACTGGCGCAAGCAGGGGGAGCCCGAGATGCGGGAGGAGCTGCTCGAGGCCGTGGAGACCGAGGACGAGGAGCCCGCCGGCGACTTCGACCCCGACGAGGACGACCTGCTGGCCGAGGCGATCCGCACCGTCGTTCAGATGGACACCGCCTCCACCTCGATGCTTCAGAGGCGCCTGCGGGTGGGCTACACCCGCGCCGGGCGGCTGATCGACATGCTGGAGCGGCGCGGGGTGATCTCGGGTTACGAGGGCTCCAAGGCGCGCAAGGTGCTGATCACCGAGGCCGACGTGCCGCGTGTGATCGCCGCTCTGGAGGAGCCGCCGGTCGCCGCCTCCGCCGAAGACGGCTCCTGAGCGGGCTTCCGCCAGAATAGGCGCCGCCCATGCCCCCGATCGGCGAAACGCTCAGGGAGGCGCGGATGCGCCGCAAGCTCGACATCGCGGATGTCGAGGAGCGGACGAAGATCCGCGCCAAGTACCTGCGAGCGCTCGAGAACGAGGAGTGGGGCCTGCTTCCGGGCCCCACCTTCGTCAAGACGTTCCTGCGCACGTATGCCGAGGTCGTGGGGCTCGATCCCCACCTGCTGGTGGAGGAGTACCGCACGCAGCACGAGGCGCAGGAGGAGCAGCCCGAGATCCCGCCCATCTCGGCCACCAGGGCCCGGCGCGAGCCCCGGCGACGCCAGTACCGCACTCCGGGCCCGCCCCGCGGCCCCGTGCTGATCGCCGGGATCTTCGTGGTGGTCGTCGCCTTCCTGCTCGTGCTCGGCCTGACGGGCGGCGACGAGGACGGCGGCGGGGGGGATGCCACCGAGGCGGCGCGCACCGAGACGGCTCCGCGGCGCCCCGTGCCCGAGAAGCCGGCACCCAAGCCGAAGCCGCCGCCGGGCGTGACCGTGCGGATCGCGCCCACCGTGCCGACCTACGCGTGCCTCGACACCGGCGACGGGACCGACAACGTCTTCGAGGGGATCCTCGACCAGCCGCGCAGCTTCAGGAACGCGAGGGAGCTCCGGATCAACCTGGGCAAGCGCTCGGTGGCGCTGAGGGCCAACGGCAAGACCGTTCGCATCGAGCCCAGCGCCGAGCCCTACGGGCTTCGGGTGACCCGGACGGGGGCGACCGAGATCACCGAGGGCCCGAGGCCCTGCGCGTGAGCGCGCGCGCCGGGATCGTCGTGACCGGCACCGAGGTGCTCACCGGCCGCGTCCGGGACCGCAACGGCCCCTGGCTGTCCGACCGGCTCCTCGAGCTCGGGGTGGAGCTCGCCCACATCACGATCTGCGGGGACCGCCCGGAGGACATGGAGGCCCAGCTCGCGTTCATGGCCGAGCAGGGCGTGGACCTGATCGTCACGAGCGGCGGCCTGGGCCCGACCGCCGACGACCTCACGCTCGAGGTGGTGGCCCGGTTCGCGGGCCGTCCGCTGGAACTCGACGAGGCGCTGGAGCAGCGCATCGCCGACATCCTCAAGCCGCTGATGAAGCGGTGGCGCAACCTCGACTTCGAGGCGATCCGCGAGGCCAACCGCAAGCAGGCCCTGGTGCCCGACGGCGCCACGGTGATCGAGCCTGCCGGCACCGCCCCCGGGATGGTGGTCCCGCCGCTGAACGGCTCGGGGCCCACCGTGGTGGTGCTCCCGGGGCCCCCGCGCGAGCTGCACGACATGTGGGCCCAGGCCGTCGAGACGGAGGCGTTCCGGGACGCGGTGGGCGCCGCCAGCGAGTACGAGCAGTCGATGCTGCGGCTGTTCGGCATCCCGGAGTCGGAGATCGCCGAGACCCTGCGGGTGGCCGAGGAGGCCGTTCCCGGCTTCGCGGACCTCGAGATCACCACCTGCCTGAGGCGTGGCGAGGTCGAGGTCGTCGTTCGCCACGAGCCCGCAGCGCAGGAGGCGTGGGCCGGCCTGGAGGCGCTCATCGCCGAGCGCCACGGCAACACCCTCTTCTCCACCGACGGCTCCACCGTGGACGAGCAGGTGGCCGCGCTGCTGGCGGACAGCACGGTGGCCACGGCGGAGTCGTGCACGGGCGGGCTGATGGCCGCGCGGCTCACCGAGCGCCCCGGCTCGTCGGCGTACGTGGCGGGCGGCACGGTGGCCTACGCCAACGAGGCCAAGGTCGGCCTGCTCGGAGTGGACCCGGCGCTGATCGAGAGCCACGGCGCAGTGTCGCCGCAGGTGGCCGAGGCGATGGCCGACGGGGCGATCGAGCGCTACGGCGCCGATGTGGCCATCGCGATCACCGGCGTGGCGGGGCCCGGGGGAGGGACCGAGGAGAAGCCCGTGGGCACGGTCTGCTGGTGCGCGAAGCGCGCCGACGGCGCCACGCTCGCCCGCGATGTGCGCATGCCCGGCGACCGCAATGAGATCCGGGACCGCTCCACCACGGTCGGCATGCACCTGCTGCGGCGCCTGCTCCGCGGCGAGGAGCTCCCGCTCTGAGCGACCGTCCGCTGCGGCTGTTCCTCGGCCTGGAGCTGCCGGAGGGCACGCGCGAGGCGCTGGTGGAATGGCAGCGCGAAGCGGTCGCGGACGGGGCGCTGCGCGCCGTGGCCGCGGACGGGCTGCACGTGACCGTCGCCTTCCTCGGCTCCCGGCCCCCGGATCGCGTGGAGGGCATCTGGGCGGCGGCCCGCGGGGCCGCGGAGGGCCTGGCGGTGCCCAGGTTCGTGCCCGGGGACGTCGTGGCGGTGCCGCCCCGGCGGCCGCGGCTGTTCGCGCTCGACCTGGCGGATCCGGAGGGGCTGGGGGAGCGGATGCAGTCCGCCGTGGCCGCCGCGCTGGAGGAGGCGGGCGAGTACGAGCCGGAGGAGCGCCCCTTCTGGCCGCACGTCACGATCGCCCGCGTGCGCAGGGGCGCCCGTGCGCGCCCGCCCGCCGCGGCGCCGGCGCTGGAGCCCTTCTCGCCGCCCGCGCTGACGCTGTTTCGCAGCCACACGTCCTCCAAGGGCGCCCGCTATGAGGCGCTCGAGCGGCTGGTGCTTGGCCGGGGCAGTAAGAGGCCGGCGTGCCGGCCGGGTGGTCGTCCCCGCGCAAACCACGGCCATTGTCGGATTTGTCAGGCTGAGGCGGACATATCCAACACTCGCCCGCGGTCCTCGGCCAGGGAATCACGCCGCTCAGCAGCCTGTGATCTCCTGGCACAGAGCCGTTCCAACCGTCACATACGTCACCCACACCGTCCGATCCGGCACCTAGCCTGCTCCTTCCAGAGAACTTAGGAAGGACGAGACATGGACAAGGACCAGGAGAAGGCCGCCAAGGCCCGTGACGCCGCGCTCAACAGCGCGATAACCCAGATCCAGCGCGAGTTCGGCGAGGGTTCGATCATGAAGATGGGGGACGAGGCCTTCCAGGTCAAGGTCGCGGCCATCCCAACCGGCGCGCTGTCGCTCGATCTCGCGCTGGGCGTCGGCGGGCTGCCGCGCGGCCGGATCGTCGAGATCTTCGGCCCCGAGTCCTCGGGCAAGACCACGCTGGTCTACCACGTGCTCGCCGAGGCGCAGAAGAAGGGCGGCATCTGCGCGTTCATCGACGCCGAGCACGCGATGGACCCCGAGTACGCGCAAGCGCATCGGCGTGGACGTGGACGAGCTGCTCGTCTCCCAGCCCGACCACGGCGAGCAGGCGCTCGAGATCGCCGACCTGCTGATCCGCTCCGGCACGATCGACGTGGTCGCGATCGACTCCGTCGCCGCGCTCACGCCGAAGTCCGAGCTCGAGGGGCAGATGGGCGACCAGACGGTCGGCCTCCAGGCCCGCATGATGAGCCAGGCCATGCGCAAGCTGGCCGGCAACCTCAACCGCGCGAACACGCTCTGCGTGCTCACGAACCAGATCCGCGAGAAGGTCGGGGTGATGTTCGGCTCGCCCGAGACCCAGCCGGGTGGCCGCGCGCTGAAGTTCTACTCCTCGCAGCGCCTCGACATCCGCCGCATCGAGACCCTCAAGGAGGGCACCGAGGCGGTCGGCAACCGGGTGCGCGTGAAGGTCGTGAAGAACAAGGTGGCGGCGCCGTTCCGCCAGGCCGAGTTCGACATCGAGTACGGCACGGGCATCTCCAGCGAGGGCTGCATCCTCGACCTGGGGATCGAGCATGACATCGTCCAGAAGTCGGGCTCGTTCTTCTCCTACGGGGACGAGCGGCTCGGGCAGGGGCGCAACAACGCCAAGGGCTACCTGCGCGAGAACCCCGACAAGGCGAAGGAGATCGAGGCGAAGATCTACGAGGCGGTGGGCGTGGACCACGACGCCCCGGCCGTGCCCCTAGCGGTGGCCGAGGACGCGGAGGCGCCCGGCGGCGGACGAGGCCGCGGCAGGCGAGGAGAAGGCCGCCTGAGCGGCGGCCTGCAGGACGAAGAGCGGGCGCTGCAGCTCGCGTACCGCGCGCTGTCGGCGCGCGACCGCACGGTCGCCGAGATGCGCGCGTGGCTCGACCGCAAGAAGGTCTCTCCCGCGGCGGCAGACCACGCGATCGGCGAGCTGAGCGCCGCGGGGTTCCTCGACGACGCCCGCTTCGCGGAGCGGCTGGCCGAGGACAAGCGCGGGCTCGAGCCTGGGGCTCGGAGCGGATCGAACGAGAGCTGCGGCGCCGCGGCGTCCCGGAGGAGCTGGTCGAGGCGGTCGGGGCTCGCACGGGCGCGAGGACGAGCTCGAAGCCGCGCTCGACCTGCTCGCCGAGAAGGTGCCCCCGCCGGGGGACGACCGCGAGCGCGACCGCGCGTGGCGGTTGCTGGTCCGCAAGGGCTACGCGCCCGAGCTGGCCTACGACGCGGTGCGAGCACACGCCGCGAATCGCGCTGCCTGAATGACCGCTTGACATATTCCCATATGGGTATATGATTCGCTCATGGCACGAGCAGCTACCACGGCGGACGCGTTCAACGCGGTGGCCGAGCCCCGGCGGCGTCAGATCCTGGACACCCTGGCCGGCGGGGAGCGCCCCGTGAACGACCTGGTGGGGTGCTCGGACTGGCTCAGCCACAGGTGTCAAAGCACCTGCGGGTGCTCCGAGAAGTGGGAGCGGTCGACGTGCGAGACGAAGGACGGCAGCGGATGTACCGGCTGAACGGCCACGCGCTCAAGCCCATCCATGACTGGGTGAAGAGCTACGAGCGCTCGTGGTCGGAGCGGTTCGACCAGCTGGACGTCGTGTTGGAGGAACTCAAACAAAAGGAGAAAGGTGATGGCAGTGACGAGTAGCGGAACAGCGACGGTGAAGCTCCCCACGGATGAGCAGATCCTCATCACGCGGGAGTTCGACGCGCCGAGGCACCTGGTCTACAAGGCGTACACCACGCCCGAGCTGGTCAGGCGCTGGTGGACCGCGAAGCGCGGAGAGATGACGATCTGCGAGATCGACCTGCGGGTCGGCGGCACATGGCGGTACGTGATGGTGGCGGAGGGCGGGCTCGAGGTCGGCTTCCACGGCGAGTACCGCGAGATCGTCCCGAACGAGCGGATCGTCTCGACCGAGGTCTTCGAGGGCATTCCCGGCGTCCCCGGCGGAGAGTCCCTGAACACCCTCACGCTCACCGAGGACGGACGGGCGCACGACCCTCGAGATCCTCGTGCAGCACACGAGCAAGGAGGACCGCGACGGGCAGATCAACTCCGGCATGGAGGACGGCATGCAGGACGCGATGGACCTCCTGGAGCAGGTCGCGATCTCGCTTCGCTGAGCAGGCGTCCGCGGGGCTGGCGTCAGGCCGTGCCGGCCCGCCAGCCCCCGGACGCGTAGTTCTCGAGCCCCGCGAACAGCTCTCCCGTCTGGAGCGTGGCCATGCCGTGTTCGTACTCCCGCCGAGAGCGCCCTCGAGCGGCAGCGACCACTGCTCGTAGGACGAGAGCCGGTCGCTGCGAAGCGCCGCCTGGGGGCGTGACGGCCATCTCCTTGGCGAGCTCGATCGCGGCCGGCAGCGCCTCGCCCGGGCGCCACCAGGCGGTTCGCGAGCCCCATCCGCAGCGCCTCCTCGCCCGATACGCCGCGGCCGGTGAGGATCAGGTCGAGCGCGTGGCTGTGGCCGAGCAGCCGCGTGAGGCGGATCGTGCCCCCGTCCATCAGCGGGATGCCCCAGCGGCGGCAGAAGACGCCGAAGACGGCGTCCTCGGCGGCCACACGGAGGTCGCACCAGGCGGCGAGCTCGAGGCCCCCCGCCACCGCGTGGCCCTCGACCGCCGCGATCACCGGCTTCCCCAGCAGCATGCGGGTCGGGCCGACGGGCCCGTCTCCATCCGGGGCCACGCGGCTGGCGCGCGGCGCGCCCTCCTCGCGCATCGCCTTCAGGTCCGCCCCGGCGCAGAACTTCCCGTTCGCTCCCGTCAGCACGGCGACGGCGAGCGAGTCGTCCTCCTCGAAGCGCCGCAGCGCCGCAACCAGCTCGTCGGCGGTCGGGCGGTCGATCGCGTTCGCGCTATCCGGGCGGTCCAGCGTCACGATCGCCACCGGGCCGTCGGTCTCGTAGTGCACAGCCATCTCAGCGCCTCCTGGTCAATTGCTTCTCCAGCCAGTGGCTGGCGAAGGGGTTGTCGTTGTAGTCCGCGATGTCGCCGTAGCCGGCCGACCGGAACAGCGCGAGCGCACCCGGTTGCCGGTCGCCGGTGTCCAGGCGCACCACGTCGTGGCCCGACTCGCCGGCGATCTGCTCCAGCCGCTGAAGGAGGAGCCGGGCGACACCGCTCTTGCGGGCGTCCGGCGCGACGTAGAGCCGCTTGACCTCCGCGGAGCCGTCCCCGAGGTCCTTGACGCCCCCGCAGCCCACCGCGCGGCCGTCGGCATAGGCGACCACGAAGCCGCCGGAGGGCGGCGCGAACTCGTCGGGGTTCGCACTCGGGCCGGCGCCCGGATGCCAGCCGGGGTAGAGCGAGGCGATCTCCGAGGCGAACCCCTTCAGCAGGTCGCTCGCGCCCGCGCCGTCGAATGCCTCGTCACGGAGAACGACGTCCATGGGCGGACATTCTGCCCCCCAACGGCGGCCCTACGACCTCAACATTGTGGCGTTCAAGAAGCTCCTGGAAGCGCGCGGGGTCCGCGAACGCCTCCTCGAGGCCCGCCGGCAGCAGCAGGACCAGCACGCGCGCAGGTTCGTCGCTGACGCCCAGGAACGTGTGCGGGATGCCGCGGGGGAGGTACGCGAACGCTCCGGCTTCGGCGCGAAACTCTTCACCCCCGCACACGAAGTCGACCGTCCCGGCCAGAACGTAGAACGCCTCATCCTCGTCCCTGTGAACGTGCAAGGGCGTGCTGTGGCCCGCGGGGATGACCGTTTCCACCAGGCCGAGCGCTCCCCCGGTGTCGCCGGCGCGCGCCGTGACCCCTCCGCCGGGGTCGCTCGGAGGGACGAACAGTGGGCGCGAGGCGGCGATCGCCGAACGATACCGCCGGGCGGTCGTGCGCTGAAGGAGGTTGGCCGGGCTCAGCGGTAGCCGGTCGGGTCCGGCGGAAGGCCCGCGTCCTGGACCTCGACCATGTAGCGCCAGCAGTCGGGCTGGGAGCCGTCGAGGTCGGTGAAGCCGTACTCCCGCGCGAGCCCGCCGGAGGAGAACGAGCCGCCGTTGCGGCGCGTGGACGTCGCGGGTCGGCGGCAAGCGCGGCGACCGCGCGGCCCACGAACCGCGGGCTCTCGGAGATGGCGGCGAAATGCGGGCTCCCGCCCGCTCGCCGTCCCGCCAGTTCTCCTCGGTGACCCCGTAGTTCTCGAGCATCATCTCCGAGCGCATCCAGCCCGGCGTCAGCGCCACGGCGGTGCAGCCGTGCGGGGCGAGCTCCTCGCCCTGCGCGAACGCGAGCCGGATGACCGAGGTCTTGGCAAGGTCGTAGAAGGCCGGGTAGCGGTAGTGCTCGGCGTTGTACTCGCGCGTGCCGTCGGTCATCTCGACGACCAGCCCGCCGGGCTCGCGGATCAGCAGCGGCAGCGCGAAGTGGCTGGTGATCAGGTGCGTGTCGATCGCCAGGCGCAGGATCCGCAGCCCGTTCTCGAGGTCGTGCTCCCAGACCGGCGTGTTCCACTCGAACAGCTTCTCGCCGCCCCAGATGTCGTTGACCAGCACGTCGAGGCGCCCGCTGCTCGGCTTCGATCCGCCCCACGAGCGCCTCGACCTCCGCAGGCTGCAGGTGGTCGACCTGCACCGGGATCCCCGTCCCGCCGGCGGCGTCGACCAGCTCTGCGGTCTCCTCGATCGTCTCCGGCCGGTCGTACTCGGAGCGGCGATCGCGGGTGGTGCGGCCGGTGCAGTAGACGGTCGCCCCCGCCTCTCCCAGCGCCACTGCCGTGCCGCGCCCGGCGCCGCGGGTCGCGCCCGCCACCAGGGCCACCTTGCCATCCAGCGTCATCGTTTCCTTCTCCTTCCCGTTCTCGTTGGAGTCAATTGGCTTCGGCGGCCAGAGCGGGCCTCCGGGCGCTGAGCACGACCACCGCGCCGAGCACGAGGGCCGCGCCGGCGAGCTGAGCGGGCCCGAGCAGCTCGCCGAAGACGAGGAATGCCAGCAGGACGGTGACCAGCGGCTCGAGGGTCGAGAGGATCGCGGCCGTCGTCGGGCCCACGCGCTTCAGCCCCGCGAAGAAGAGGCCGACGGCGGCGACCGTCGAGACGACGGCGATCGCGGCCAGCCATCCGAAGCCGGCCGCGGTCACGCTGCCCAGGTCCAGGTCGCCGGTCGCGAAGCCGGCCAGCGTGAGCGTCATGGCCGCGCCCGTGCAGACGAGCGCGCTCAGGAGGAGCGGGCCGATGCGGGTGGCGACGCCCTCCGAGGTGAGGATGTAGGCGCTGTAGACGACCGCGGCCGTCAGGCCGAGCACCGTGCCCAATGGATCGAGCGCCCCAGCGCCCGCCCCGGCCAGCACCAGGACCAGCCCGGCCGACGCGAGCAAGAGCGCGGCGGTCGTGCGGTAGCTCGCCCGCTCACGGCCGAGCGCGATCGCCGCGACCGTGACCATCGCTGGGAAGGTGTAGAGGAGCAGGGACAAGAGCGAGGCGTCGAGGCGCTCGAGCGCGGCGAAGTACCCACCGGCCTGGGCGCTGTAGCCGACGGCCCCGAGCGCGAAGGCGATGCCGAGCGAACGGCGGGGGAGCCCGCGCAGCTCGCGGCCGGCGCCCGTGCCGGCCACCAGCACCCAGAACAGCACGGCGGCGAGCGCGAAGCGGACTGCCAGCAGGGTGCCGACGCTCGCGCCCTCCTCGTAGGCGAGCTTGCCGAAGATCCCCATGGCGCCGAACGCGGCAGCGGAGGCGAGGCAGAGGAAGGTTCCGGAGGAGCGCATGGGGCGGATACTGCCGACCAGAAGCATCAGAAGCGACTCTGATTGCTAATGATGATTCGGTAGCATTGCTAAATGCTCGATCTGCGCCGCCTGCGGCTGCTCCACGAGCTCCACCAGCGCGGGACGATCGCCGCGGTCGCGGACGCGCTCCAGTTCACGCCGTCGGCCGTCTCGCAGCAGCTCTCCGTGCTCGAGCGCGAGGCGGGGCTGGCGCTGCTGGAGCGGGCGGGGCGGGGCGTCCGGCTGACGGACGCGGCGCTCGTCCTGGCGCGCCACGCCGCCGTGCTGCTCGAGCGCGCCGAGCTCGCCGAGGCCGAGCTGGCCGCGGCGGCGGGGAGCGTCGCGGGACGGGGGCGCATCGGGGCGTTTCAGTCGGTCGCGCGGCACATCGCGGCGCCCGGCGATGCAGGCCCTCGCGCGGGACGCGCCCGGCCTGCGCTGCGAGCTCGTCGAGGCCGAGCCCGAGGAATCGCTGCCGGCGCTGTCGCTGGGCGACTTCGATCTCGTCCTGGCCGACGAGTGGGAGCATCAACCGCACTCGCGGCCCGCGGGCGTGGACCGTCACGACCTGCACGACGACCCCGTCTACGTCGTCCTGCCCGCGGATCATCCGGCCGCCCGCCGCCACGACGGCGCGGTGCCGCTGGCCGAGCTCGCGGGCGAGGCGTGGACGACCGGCCATCTCGGGGCGGGAGGCCGCCTGGGCTGGGAGGAGATGACCGAGCGGACCTGCAGGGAGCTCGGCGGCTTCGACCCCGACGTCCGCCACCGGACCAACGACGCCGTGGTCAGCCTCGAGCTGGTCGCCAGCGGCCTGGCCGTGACCCTCCTGCCCGAGCTGGTCGCGCCCGGCGCTCATCCGGGCGTTGTGGTGCGCCACATCGCCGAGCGACCCGTCTACCGGACCATCTTCGCCGCCACCCGGAGCGCCGACGCCCGGCGCCCCTCCGTCGAGGCCCTTCTCGCCGCGGTCCGAACCGAGGCGGCGCGTGCCGGCTGGCCCGCGCGGTCCCCGCAGCCGGCGCGCTAGTTGCGAACACCCCTCTCCGGGGATACCCTGGTTCTGGTGGCCGGTATGGCCGCCGTGAGACACATCGACACAGATTTTTGGCTTCTTTGCAGCGGATCTTCAGCGTTCCGGCAACCACGACCACAGACCTCATGACCACCGACAGCACGACTTCGGAACTGCGCGAAAGGAGCGGACGAGCGCGTCCATAGCCGAAGTCCCGCGCGCCCCCGGAAGGCGCGCAGCCGCCCATCGCAGCCCGTGTGTTCTCGCGGCGCCGAGCCCGCCGCTCGACGGTGAGAACGGACCCGGCACGTGAGCCGGGGGAGGAGACTGCGAAATGGAGATCCTGCTGGCCGCTCTGGTATCCGCGGCCGTGGCTGCGGCGGTGGTGATGCTGGCCCTGCGCACCCGCGGGCCGGTGGTGGCGGCTCCCGGCGTCGCCAGGGCGCCGCGACGCGGAGCTCCTCACCCCGACGCGCCCGCCGGCGGCGGCCCCGCGAAGGAGGCCGCCGACGAGACGCGTGACGACATCGAGGCCGAGCTCCAGGTCCGCAGGGAGGAGCTCGCCCGCCTCGAGGAGCGCATGCGGGCGAAGGAGGGCTCGCTCGACGCCAACCTGCAGAAGCTCGAGAACGACGAGCGCGTCCTCGCGGACAAGACCCGGAACCTCGAGGGCGAGGCGGCGAAGCTCAAGGAGGCCAAGCGCCACCAGCTGCGCGAGCTCGAGCGGGTCGCGGGGCTGAGCGCGGGCCAGGCGAAGCAGATCCTGCTGCGCGAGCTCGAGGACGAGCTGCGCCATGACAGCGCCCGGCTGATCCGGCAGGTCGAGGAGGAGACCCGCCACGACGCCGACCGCCGTGCGCGCAGCATCCTGGCCGCGTGCATGCAGCGTGTGGCCGGCGGGCACGCGGTGGAGACCACCGTGTCCGTGGTCGAGCTCAAGTCCGATGAGCTGAAGGGGCGGATCATCGGGCGGGAGGGGCGCAACATCCGCGCGCTCGAGACGCTCACCGGGATCGACTTCATCATCGACGACACGCCCGGCGCCGTGCTGCTCTCGGGCTTCGACGGGGTCCGGCGCGAGGTGGCGCGCATCACCCTCGAGAAGCTGCTCCAGGACGGCCGCATCCACCCCGCTCGGATCGAGGAGGCGTTCAACCAGGCGCGCTCGGAGCTCGACCAGCGGATCGCCGAGGTGGGTGAGCAGGCCGCCTACGAGGCCAACGTGGGCACGCTGCATCCCGAGCTGATCAAGCTGCTCGGGCGCCTGCGCTACCGCACGAGCTACGGCCAGAACGTGCTCCACCACTCCGTGGAGTGCGCGCGGCTCGCGGCCCTGCTCGCCGCCGAGCTCGGTGCCAACTCGAAGACCGCCGCCAGGGCGGCGCTCCTCCACGACATGGGCAAGGCCGTGTCACACGAGGTCGAGGGCCCGCATGCGCTCGTCGGCGGCGAGCTGGCACGGCGCTACAAGGAGTCCGAGGCTGTGGCCCACGCGATGGAGTCGCACCACAACGAGGTCGAGCCGCAGACGATCGAGGCCGTGATCGTCCAGATCGTGGACTCCGTGTCCGGCGCCAGGCCCGGCGCGCGCGGGGAGTCGCTCGAGCAGTACGTGAGCCGGCTTCACGAGCTCGAGGAGATCGCCCAGCGCCAGGCGGGCGTCGAGAAGGTCTACGCCATGCACGCCGGCCGCGAGATCCGGGTGATCGTGAAGCCGGAGGACGTGGACGACGACGCCGCCGCGCTGCTGTCGCAGAAGATCGCCCGCGAGGTCGAGAAGGAGCTCGAGTACCCAGGTCAGATCAAGATCACGGTGATCCGGGAGAGCAGGGCCACCGACTTCGCGAAGTAGCCCGTGGGGCTCGAGAGGGTGCTCACCTGGCGGGGGCTCGACACCCAGCGGATGGAGCTTGCGGAGGTGAGCCTCGGAGCCGGCGGGCTAACGGCCCGAGGCGTGCAGATCTGCACGTCCGGGGTGGCTCCGGGAGACAGGGACGGCGAGGCGGTGGACGTACCGGGTCGCTATCGCCTCGACTACTCCCTGCAGACCGACGCCGATCTCGTGACCTCGTCGATCTCGATCGACGCCCGAGGCGAGGGGTGGGAGCGCAGCCTGGACCTGCGGCGCTCCCCGGAAGGCGAGTGGCACGGCGACGAGGCGCTCCCCGAAGTCGCCGGCGCGCTCGATTGCGACCTCGGCCTCTCACCGCTCACGAACTTCATGCCGATCCGCCGTCACCGCCTGACCGAGGGTGGGGAGGGGGCCGACTTCGTGATGGCCTGGATAGCCGTGCCGGCCCTCACCGTGCACCGCTCCGAGCAACGCTACGAGCCGATCGACGCCCGGCGGGTGCGCTACGTCGGAAAGCACCGCTCCTTCGAGGGGGAGCTGCAGCTCGACGACGACGGCTTCGTGGAGCTCTACCCCGGCCTCGGCGAGCGTGTCTAGCTAGCCTCGTCGCATGGCTGTCATCGAACGACTCGACTTCCTCGGCGTCCCCACGCAGGACCCCGAGCGCTCCCGCGCCTTCTACCGCGACGTCCTGGGGCTGCGCCCTGACGAGCATGCCGAGTGGGAGCAGTGGGCCGGCGACACGTGCTTCGCGATCTGGGAGCCCGAGAAGCAGGGCATGCCGTTCCTCGCCCAGAAGGGCAACCCGTGGCCGCTCCGCTGCGACGACGTCGCCGAAGTGCGCGCGGAGCTCGAGGCCAAGGGCGTCCAGTTCTTCGGCGACACGTTCGACACCGGCGTCTGCCACATGGCGATCTTCGCCGACCCCGACGGCAACGAGCTCATGCTGCACCGCCGGTACGCGCCGTACGAGTAGGCCGCCCGCGCACTACGGTGGTGCCGGGCCCTCACGGAGGATCCCGCGCACTCTGTCGACCGTGGCCCCCTCGGCCGGGGACTCGGTCATCCACCAGGTGGCGCCCGCCGCGCGGTAGGGCGCCGGGTCGGTCCCGGGCGGAGGTGAGGCGACGATGTCATAGGTCTCGGCTGGGTCTCTTCCCGCCTCATGTCGGAGTGTGGCGAGGTTGGCAGCGATCTCGGCGAGCTGGTCCGGGTGCTCGAGGTCGATGGGAAAGAAGCCCTGGTACTGAGCCGGTCAGGGGTCGCGGTCTCGCGCGCCACCTTGACCGGCCGGCGCCGGGCGAGGGGGGTCACCATCGGGCTGCCAGCCGGCCTCCTCGGCCTCGGCGCACAGGCGGGCGACGAGCGCGCGGTCTGTCAGCTCGTCGAAAAGCGGGATGTAGAGGCCGGAGCGCATCAGGTGTGCTCGAGGATCGCCTCGACGACGACGTCCCAGTCGGCCGGGTCGACCCCATGGCCCGCGCCCTCGAGGCGCAGCAGCCGGGCGCCTGGGATCTCTTCTGCGAGCGCCTCGCCGTGCGCGACCGGGAACATCGGGTCGGCGGTGCCGTGGATGACGAGCGTCGGGGCAGCGATCGACGACAGGGGCTTGCGTGATCCTTCGCCATGGGACATGAGGTCGTGGTTCTGGGCCGCGGAGAAGTCGCGCGCCCGCTCCATCTCGCGGCGGATGAGCTCGCGTAGTCGGGCCTCGTCGAACGCCCGCTCGCCGCCCGCGAGGATGCGCGAGTAATCGACCAGGTAATCGATGACGGAGTCGGGGTTCGACCGATCGGCCCCGGCCGTGGCGACGAAGCGACCGAACTCCGCCGTGGGCGGCGGCAGGTCGCGATCGCCGGGGGTTGCAGGGGAGGAGCTGATCAGCGTGAGGGAGAGGACCCGGTCGGCGGAGTCGAGCGCAACCTCCTGGGCGATTCCCCCACCGGCCGAGACGCCGACCAGGTGCGCGGCCGAGATACCGAAGCCATCGAGCACGCCGGCGGCGTCAGCCGTGAGGTCCGCCCCCGTGTACTCGGGCCGGCCGGCCTCGTAGGTGATCGAGCGGCCGGTGTCGCGGTGGTCGTAGCGGATCACGAACCGCCCGGCACCGGCGAGCATCCGGCAGAAGCCCTCCTCCCACCAAAGCATCGACGCCCCGATGCCCATGATGAGCAGGATCGGTGCGTCGGCCGGGTCACCGAACGCCTCGGTGCACAGCTCGACGCCGTTGGCTTCGATCATTCGCTCGGCCACGCTGCTCCTCCGCTCGCACCCGCTTTCCGGAGCCTCGAAGTGACTAGGCCGGTTGCTTATCACACCCGGTCACCGCCTCGGACTCATCGCCAGCAGCCTGGGTCTATCCTCGGCGCGGACATGGAGCCCTCCGCAAAGCGGTATCACCTGACCACCTTCGGGTGCCAGATGAACGAGCACGACTCGGAGCGGATGAAGGGGATGCTCGACTCGCTCGGGTACGACGAGGCCCCTGAGCGCGACCAGGCCGACCTGATCCTCTTCAACACCTGCTCGATCCGGGAGTCGGCGGACTCTCGCTTCATCGGCCACCTGGGGGAGGCCAAGCGGCTCAAGTCCGAGGACCCGTCGCGGGTCGTCGGGGTGGGCGGCTGCTGGTCGCAGTCGATGAAGGAGAGGGTGTTCGAGCAGTTCCCGTTCGTGGACGTGGCCTTCGGGCCGGGCCAGGTGCACCGCCTGGCCGAGTTCCTCACCAGCGACAGCCTCACCGCGCAGGGCTACTTCGAGTTCGAGGGCTTCACGGGCCATCTGCCGATGAAGCGCGAGCGCGACTTCCAGGGCTGGGTCCAGATCTCGGTCGGCTGCAACTGCGTGTGCTCGTACTGCATCGTGCCCTCCACCCGCGGGCGCGAGGTCTCGCGGCCGGCCGCCGAGCTGGTAGCGGAGGTGGAGCGGCTCGCCGCGGACGGCGTGCGGGAGGTCACGCTGCTGGGCCAGAACGTGAACTCCTACGGCCGCGACCTGCCGAAGGGCGCCAAGGCCACGTTCGCCGAGCTGCTCGCGATGGTGGACGCCGTCGAGGGCATCGAGCGCCTGCGCTACACGAGCCCCCATCCCAAGGACATGCGCGAGGACGTGATCCGCGCCCACGCGGAGCTCCCCAGCGTGTGCGAGCACATCCACCTGCCGCTCCAGTCGGGCTCCAGCCGGGTGCTCAAGGCGATGCGCCGCACCTACAACCGCGAGCGCTACATGGACAGGGTGGGGATGATCCGCGAGCTGGTCCCCGACTGCGCGATCACCACCGACATCATCGTCGGCTTCCCGGGCGAGACGGAGGACGAGTTCGAGCAGACGCTGGAGGTGGTGGAGGAGGTCCGCTACGACTCCGCCTTCACCTTCATCTTCTCCCCGCGGCGCGGCACGGCCGCCGCCGGCCTGCCGGACCAGCTGGCGCAGCCGGTCAAGCGGGCGCGGATGGAGCGGCTCGTCGAGGCCGTCCAGCGGATCGCCCACGAGCGCTCGCAGCGGTTCGTGGGACGGACGATGGAGGTGCTGGTCGAGGGTCCGTCGCGCACCGACCCTCGCGGCTGCGGGGGCGCATCAGGCACAACAAGACCGTGAACTTCCCCGGGCTCGCCCACCCCGGCGACCTGGTGGACGTGGAGATCGCCTCGGGCACGAGCACCACGCTCGCCGGCGAGGAACGGCTCCTCTCGCGGGTTGCCTGAGCGCGGCTCCACGGTGGTCGCTCTCGTCGGGCCGACCGGCGTGGGGAAGACGGAGGTGGCCCTCGCGCTCGGGCAGGTGCTGCGCGAGGGCGGCGAGGACCCGGTGGCGATCGGCGCGGACGCGCTCCAGGTGTACGCGGGCCTCGAGACCCTGACCGGCGCGGCGACCGAGGCCGAGCGGGAGCAGCTCGATCACCGCCTGATCGGCTTCGTGCCGGTCACCGAGCGGTTCTCCGTGGGCGACTACATGCCGCTCGCGCACGCGGAGATCGACGGTGCGCTCGCCGCCGGCCGCAGGCCCGTCGTGGTGGGAGGGACCGGGCTCTACGTGCGCGCCGCCCTGGCGGACCTGTCGCTGCGCAAGCCGGAGGAAGCGGAGGAGTCCGAGCTGTGGTCCGGGGAGACCCGGCATCCGACGCTGCTCGTGGGGCTGGCCATGGACCGGGAGGCGCTCTACGAGCGCATAAACCGGCGGGTGGACGACATCGTGGCCGGGGGAGCGGAGGACGAGGTGCGCGCGGCGCAGGCGGCCGGCGCGTCGCGGACGGCCCGCGTGGCGCTCGGGTTCGACGAGCTGCTCGCCGGGGACGTGGACGCCCTGAAGAAGCGCAGCCGCAACTACGCCAGGCGCCAGTTCACGTGGATGCGCAAGATGGCGGGCCTGAGGGCGCTCGACGTGACGAGCAGGAGCCCCAGGGAGGCCGCGGAGGAGGTCGCTCATATACTGCGCGCCGCGGAGGCGTCCTGACCCGAGAGGAGCTCGCCACGTCCCGCACGGCTTTCGCAGTCCCACTCGCGCTCGCAGCGCTCCTATGGCCACAGGGCCCGCCTCCGCGGCCCGCACCGACTTCTCCGGCACCGCGCTGAACGTCCTCCCCCCGGGCCAGACCGGCAAGCTCCCGCCCGAGCCGCAACGGCACCGACCAGATCCGGCTGTACGACGGGCTGACGCCGCTCTTCGACAGGGTCCGCAGCGGCCATCTGCCGCGCTTCTTCAAGAGCGAGAAGTTCGACCGCCCGCGGGGCGGGCGCACCGTGCGCCCGCGCAGGGGCCTGCGCATACGCCGCGACCGCTTCGGCGTGCCCCACATCTTCGGCCGCACCCGCTCCGACGTGCACTTCGGCGCCGGCTGGGTCACGGCGCAGGACCGCGGCGCGTTCATAGAGGTGATCAGGGGTCCGGCGCGCGTCGCCGCTCTGGACATCCCCGGGCTCGACGCCTTCTCACTGGCGACCTCGCTGAAGCAGTTCGTCCCGAGCGCGCGCACCGAGCGGTTCCTGCGCGACCAAGCGAGGCCGATCCGCGCACGCGGCAGGCGCGGCAGGCGCCTGATCAAGGACGTCGACGCCTACGTGGCCGGCATCAACGCCTACTACCGAAGGACTAAGAACCCGGCGAAGCCCTGGACCCGCAACGACGTGGTCGCGGCGGCGTCGCTGATCGGCGCGGTGTTCGGCAAGGGCGGAGGCGACGAGGTGCGCAGCGCACAGCTGCTGAGCCAGCTGCAGGCGCGGCTGGGCGCCGCCAGGGGGAACTCGGTGTGGCGCGACCTGCGCGGCGCGGAGGATCCCGAGGCCCCGGTCTCCATCCCCGGGAGGTTCCCGTACACGACGCTCACTCGAAGCACCGCCCAGGCCCGGCTCGCGCGCCGTGGACAGCGGCTCCAGCAGCGCGAGCGCAACATCCGCCGCGCGGGTGGCCGCGGCCTCGCGCAGCCCGATGTCGAACGCGCTGCTGGTGGGCCGCAAGCGCTCGGCCACCGGCCGGCCGTTCGCGGTGATGGGCCCCCAGGTGGGCTACTTCTACCCGCAGTTCCTCATGGAGATGGACCTGCACGGCGGCGGGATCGACGCCCGCGGTGCGGCCTTCCCCGGCGTCTCCCTCTACGTGCTGCTCGGCCGCGGCAAGGACTACGCCTGGAGCGCGACCTCCTCCGGCTCGGACAACATCGACCAGTACCTGGAAGAGCTGTGCAACCCGGGCGGCAGCCCGGCGACCCGCTCGTCCACGAGCTACCGCTACAACGGCCGCTGCCGGCCGATGGGCACGTTCGACGCCGGCGTGCTCAAGGGCCCGCCCGACCGCCGCATCGTCTTCCGCACCACGGTGCACGGGCCGGTGAGCGGGACGGTGACCGTGCGCGGCAGGCCGTATGCGGTCACCAGCAAGCGCTCGACGCGCGGCCGGGAGGCGATGAGCGCGTTCGCATTCGCCGACCTGAACACCAA
Source organism: uncultured Thermoleophilaceae bacterium (assembly GCA_963722705.1). Lineage (GTDB taxonomy): Bacteria > Actinomycetota > Thermoleophilia > Solirubrobacterales > Thermoleophilaceae > JAAYBF01. The sequence goes on from CAVRNY010000005.1 coordinate 217,487, forward strand.
CTCCGTCCGCTCCGCGAGGGACTTCGCGCGGGTGATGAACCAGGTCGAGTTCAGCTTCAACTGGTTCTACCTCGACAACCGCGACATCGCGTTCTTCTCGTCGGGCCGGCTGCCGGTCCGCCCGAGGGACGTGAACCCGAGCCTCCCGACCCTCGGCACGGGGCAGTACGAGTGGCGCGGGTTCCTGTCGCGGCGCGGGCATCCGCAGGCGATCAACCCGAAGAGCGGCGTACATCGTCAACTGGAACAACAAGCCCGCCCCGGGCTTCGGCGCCGCCGACGACGAGCAGAGCTACGGCTCGGTCCAGCGCGTCGACCTCTTCAAGGGGTTCAGGCGCAGGATGCGGCATGCACGAGCTCGTGTCGATCATGAACCGCGGCGGCAACTCAGGACCTGCGCGCCGTGGAGGTGTGGCCGCGGTGGCCGCCGTGCTCGCCGGGGGCCCGCCGCCCGACGCGCGGACGCGGCAGGCGGCCGACCTGGTGTCGGCATGGGTGCGCCGCAAGGCAAGCCGGCTCGACCGCAATCTCGACGGCAGGATCGACGACCCCGGGCGCCGCCGTGCTCGACCAGGCGTGGCAGGCGCTCTCGACCGCGGTGCTCAAGCCGGTGATCGGTCCCGCCGCGGACGAGGGCGGCGCTCTCCAGGTGATCCAGAACCGCGACGACAGCCCGAGCGCGCAGGGCAGCTCGTACGGCTCCGGCTGGTACTCGTACGTGGACAAGGACCTGCGTTCGCTGCTCGGCCGGCGGGTCAGGGGCCCCTACAGCCGCCGCTACTGCGGCAACGGGAACCTGGCGGCCTGCCGGGCCTCGCTGTGGGCGGTGCTCCAGAAGGCCGCGAGCGACCTGGCCGCGGCCCAGGGGCCCAACCCGGCCGCCTGGCGGGCGGACGCGCGGGCGGAGCGGATCACCTTCCAGCCGGGCCTGCTCGGAGCCTCGCGCACGATGCGCTGGGCCAACCGGCCGACGTTCCAGCAGGTGATCGAGTTCCGCGGACACAGGAAGTAGGCCGGGGCTCCGCCCCCGGACCCCCGGCGCTTCTCGCCCTACGGCGACGGGTTACCGTTTCCGCCGTGAAGTTCGAGAAATGGCAGGCGCTGGGCAACGACTACGCGATCCTCGAGGAGGAGGCGCTGCCGTTCGAGCTCACGCCCGAGCGGGTCCGCGCGTTCTGCGCTCCCCATACGGGGGTGGGATCGGACGGCATCCTGCTCCTGTCGCGCACCGGGGAGCGCGGCTTCACCGCGGCGCTGCGGATCTTCAACCCGGACGGCTCCGAGGCCGAGCTCTCGGGCAACGGCGTGCGCGAGGCGGTGATGTACCTGCGGCGCAGCGGCTGGGCCGACTCCGACACGTTCTCGATCTCGACCGCGGCCGGCGAGATCCGGCCCCGGATCACCGGGCCCGACACCTGCACCGTGGACATGGGCCGCGCCCGCCTGACGTCGAAGGACTTCCCCTCGGGCCCCGAGGACGGCAGGGGCACGCTCACGGCGGCCGGCCGGGAGCTGGGCTTCCAGCACGTGAGCGTGGGCAACCCGCAGTGCGCCATCGAGGTGCCCGAGGGGCTCGAGGAGCTGGACCTGTCCGAGCTCGGGCCGCCGATCGAGAGCCACGAGCTGTTCCCCAACCGCACCAACGTCTCGTTCTGGCGCGCCGAGGGCGACGACGCCATCCGCGCCCGCATCTTCGAGCGCGGGGTGGGGGAGACCATGTCGTCCGGCACCGGCGCCACCGGAGCGGCGGTCGCCGCCGTGCTGCGCGGCCTTGACAGCCCCGTGACCGTCCGGCTCGACGGCGGGGAGCTCGAGGTCGAGGTGGCCGAGGACCTGCACATCGACCTGACCGGCTGGGCGGTCCCCGTTTACCGGGGAGAGCTCAGCGACGAATTCGTGGAGACCCTGGAGAGAGCATGAAACCGAGCGAGCGGCTGGACCGCCTGCCCCCGTACCTGTTCGCCGAGCTCGAGCGCAAGATCGCCGAGAAGAAGGCCGCCGGCGTGGACGTGATCAGCCTCGGCATCGGCGATCCCGACACGCCGACGCCCGAGCTCGTGACCGACGCGCTGGCGAGCGCCGGGCGGGATCCCGGAACGCACCAGTACCCGTCGAACCGCGGCCGGCCCGAGCTGCGCGAGGCGTTCGCGCGCTTCTACGAGCGCCGCTTCGGCGTGGCCCTCGACCCGGCCACGGAGATCGTGCCGGCGCTGGGCGCGAAGGAGTGCATCTTTAACCTCAACCTGGCATTCCTCGACCCCGGGTCGGTGGCGCTGGCGGCGGACCCGGGCTACCCCGTCTATACCGGCGGGCCCCTGCTCGCGGGCGCGGAGGCGGAGCTGATGCCGCTGGTCCCGGAGCTCGGCTTCGCGCCCGACCTCGACGCGATCCCCGACGCCGCGCGCGAGCGCGCGCGCGTGATGTACCTCAACTACCCGAACAACCCGACCGGCGCGGTGCTCCCCGACGGCCTTTTCGAGCGCGCGATCGAGTTCGCCCGCGCGCACGACGTGCTCGTGGTCCACGACGCCTCCTACACCGAGACCACCTTCGACGGCTACGTGGCGCCCAGCTTCCTCGAGACGCCCGGCGCCAGGGACGTGGGCGTCGAGGTCTTCTCGCTCTCAAAGGGCTACAACATGACCGGCTGGCGGACCGCGGCGATCGTCGGGAACGCCGAGGCCGTGACTGCGTACTGGAAGCTGAAGACGAACATCGACTCCGGCATCTTCGAGGCCGTGCAGCTCGCGGCGGCCAAGGCGCTCGACGAGGGCGACGCGATCCCGAAGGAGATGAGCGCGGTGTATCAGCGCCGCCGCGATCTCGTGGTCGACGCGCTGCGCCAGATCGGCGTCGACGTGACCACGCCCAAGGGCACCATCTACATCTGGGCGCCGGTGCCCGAGGGGCACACGTCGGCCTCGTACTGCGAGCTGGTGCTGGAGGAGTCGGGTGTGGTGGTCTCGCCGGGCAGCTCCTACGGGCCAAACGGCGAGGGCTTCTTCCGCATCTCCCTCACGGTGGCCGACGAGCGGCTGACGGAAGCCGTCGAACGGATGCGTTCCGCCCTCACCACCGGATAGCCTCTGCCCATGAAGACCTGGGATATCCGTGGCCTCGACGTGGAGGCCCACAAACCTCACATCGTGTCCTCCAGCGAGGCCGCGCGGGTCATCGTGCTGCATCTGCCGGCCGGCGAGAGCCTCCAGGAGCACATGGTGCACGAGCGCGCCTACGTTCTGGTGCTGGAGGGAGAGCTGGAGATCGCCGGCGAGGAGACGGCGTCGGGCGGACCGGGCCTGCTGGCCGAGTTCGACCCTGGTGAGCCGCACGAGGTGCGGGCGACTGCCGACACCCGGCTGCTGCTCGTGCTGGCGCCCTGGCCCGGCGACGGCCACCCCGGCGCGATGACGCTTGACGAGAAGGCGAACGCCCGCGAGCGGGCTCAGGAGCGCGCGGCGGGCTGATCACCCGGTCGCAGTCGCAGCTCCGGCGATGAAGCGAGGACGCGCCCTGCGGGCGGTGTTCTACCTCGGCGGCGCGGTCGCCACCACGGCCGGCCTCCACACCGTGATCGCCGGCGCGAGATCGATTCCAGGCAGGCGCACGTCCAGCTCGTCGGTGGAGAGCGAGCTGCGGTTCTACGCCGCGTTCTACGTCGCCTACGGCCTCGCCGCGCTCCGCGTCGCGCCACGGGCGCACCGCGACGTCGCAGGCGTGCGAGCGCTCGCGGGAGCCCTCTTCCTCGCCGGAGTCGCGCGCGGCGGCGGCTGGCTCTCCACCGGCAGGCCGCATCCGGCCCAGCGCGTCCTGCTCGGCATCGAGCTCGCGCTCCCCCCGCTCGTCGTGGCCCTGCAGGAAGGGCTCGAGGAGCGCGTCAGCTCGATGCGCCGCTTCGACTCGCACGTCGTGGGAGAACGCGAGTGCCGGGCCTGGGAGACCTACTACCGGCGCGAGTGGGGGGCCTTCCTGGTCGCCTCCGTGGGCATGGTGCGCGCCGCGTTCGGCATGAGCTGGCCGCGCACGCTGGTCGGGGCCTGGCTCGTGTTGCGGGCCAACCAGGTCTGGGCGCCGTACCCGGACAACGACCCGGAGGCCGCGCGCCGGCTGATGGCACGCTTCTACCGGCTGCTCGGCAAGAGCACGGGCGAGGGCTTCGATCCGGTCCGGGCAGCGGAGCTGGAGGTCGAGTGGTGGCGCGTCCACCGCGAGGGGCAGCGCGGCGACGGGGAGGCGCCGCCGGAGCGCCTGACGATCGCGTTGCGCGACCTCTACGCCTACTCCTACTCGGTCGACCCCGCGGAGGTCCGTGGCGCCGCCGCCCTACGGGCCGAGGCGATGGACGTATCGGATCGCTGGGTGGAGGCCGGATGCGACCCTGAGGATCCGGATCTGGCGCACGAACGGGCTCTGCTCGTGCGGTCCTACGCCCAGCTCCTCGCGGCCGTCCACCGCTAGCCGACGGGCTGGACGTGAGACACCACCTCGCCGTCGAGGACCGCGTGCATCGCAAAGCCGGCGGGCTCGTCGGCGAACTCGATCGCTCGCGAGCCGAACGCCAATCGCGATTGCACGTAGGTGCTGGGGACCGTCAAGACGTGACGGCCCGCGAGCGCGCCGGTGATCGTGCGGTGGACGTGGCCGGCGACGATCCGGCGTACCTGGGGGTGGCGCGCGATCACCTCTCCCAGCGCCTGCCGATCGGCGCCGGGGAGACCGAGCTCATCCCACGCCGGGATCCCGGTTGACAGTGGCGGGTGGTGCATCGCAAGCAGCGTCGGCGTGTTCGGCGCGGCGGCCAGCTCCTCGTCGAGCCACCCGAGCCGCTCCGTGTCGAGGGCGCCGGGATCCTCCCCTGGCCGCGTCGTGTCGATGACCACGAGCCGCAGCCGCCCGAGATCGGCCGCGTACTGAACCGGCTCCCCGCCGGTGCCCGGCACGCCGAAGTGCCGGTGAAGCCCGTCACGGTCGTCGTGGTTTCCCGCCAGTACGTAGAGCGGACCGCCCAGTGGCGCGAGCAGCTCCCTCACCTGCTCGTACTCGGCATCGGTCGCGTGATCTGCAAGGTCGCCGGTGACCAGCACGGCATCCGGTTGCGGGCACACGGTCCCAACCGACTCGACCGCCTTGGCAAGGCTCGCCACCGGATCACCGTTCCCCCAATCCGCCCCGATGTGAGGATCGCTCACCTGCACGAGGAGAAACGGCCGACCCACGGCGGGCCATGATGGCAGCAGGGGCCCGCTACGTGGGGTGCAGCAACGGCACGAGGGAGTCCCAACCGCGACGGAGCACCTCCACGAGAGACGGAGGGGTCAGCAGGACCGCCTCCGCGAGGGGCGGGCGCGGTGCGCGTTCGGTATAGCCCCCGGGGGTCCACTTCAAGAGCTCCCGGCCGAGCACCAGCCAGGGGCCGCCCTCGTGCAGGACGAACGCCCCGTCGGGCAGCTCGGCGAGCGGCGCCCGGTGGCGCAGCTGCGCTCGGGTGGCGGGATCGACCCGCTCGGCGTGGAGCTGCGCGTCGATCGCGTCGGCGCCCAGCTGCCCTGGATGCAGCTCGCGCCAGATCCGGCCCAGGGCGTCGTAGTCCGCGCGGCGGCACAGGGCGCACGGACGATGGCCGGCGGCGAAGGCGGTCGCCTCGTCGAGGAAGAACAGCTCGGTGAACCGGCCCGGCTGGAGCAGCGGTTCGCGGTGCCAGCCGCGGTAGCGCAGGCGGCACGCGATCCAACGCCTGCCCGCGAAGCGCCGGCGAACGCGGCCGGCGTCGTCGTGGAGGCAGCCGCGGTTTCCGTACACCAGGCCGCGTCCCGGGTCGGCGACCAGCTCGCTGAGCGGCGTGACCCTGTTCTGGAGCGGCAGGACCGGTCCTACGACGCGGCGGAGACGGTCTGCCGCAGCCCCGTGTCGAGGTCCCGTGGCTCGAAGCCCAGCTCCCGGCGGGCCTTGGCGTCTGTGGCCCAGAAGGTCACGCCGTGGGAGCTCTTGATCAGCTCACGCAGGTTGGGAGGGAAGCCGAGCAGCGGCCCCACGACGGGCCCCAGCGGGGCCGATGCCTTCAGCACGATCGCCGGCATCGTCATCCGCGGGGGCTTGCGCCCGGCGATGTCGCACACGCGGTCGACGACCTCGCCCAGGGTCGACTGTTCGCCCGAGAGCACGTAGGACTCGCCGACCTCGCCCTTGTCGTGCGCGAGGAGGATCCCGGCGGCGATGTCCTCTACGTGGCAGAGCATGAAGCCGGCCTCGGGGAACATCTTCGCGGGCAGCTTCCCGGTGGCCGCCTGGTCGATCATGTTGCCCAGCTCGGAGTGGTCGCCCCGCCCGTACACGCCGCCGGGCTGCACCATCACGATCTGGGCGCCCTTGGCGATCCGGTCCTCGGCCACCTCGTGGGCCAGGAACTTCGTCTCGTCGTAGTAGGAGGTGAAGTCGCGGCCGGGGCGGCGATAGCTCTCGTCCACGACCTTGCCGCCGGTGTCGCCGAAGTAGGCGCAGGTGGACACGTAGACGATCCGCGGGATCCGAGCCTCGATCGCCGCGTCGAGCACCCGCTCGGTGCCCCGCACATTGGTGTCGTACATCGCCTCGTGCTGGGACTTCGGGATCCCGACCTTGTACACGGCGCCGATGTGGAACACCGCGTCGGCGCCCTCCATCCCCTTCGCGATGGCCTCCTCCGTGGACAGGTCCCCCTCCACGAGCTCGCATCCCAGCTCGCGAAGCTCGGCGGCCTTGTCGGGAGATCGCACCAGCGCCACGACCTCGTCCCCGCGCTCGCGCAGCTCGCGCGCCACATGGCCGCCGATGAACCCCGTCGCACCGGTGATGAAGGCCTTCACGACGGTGACTCTATCCGGCTAGTCTGGCGCCATGTCCGAGGCGAACAAGGACCTGGTGAGGCGTGGGTTCACGGCGCTGTTCGGCGGCGCCGACGTGGGCGATGTCGAAGAGCTGTTCCACCCCGACTTCCTCAACCACGAGGCTGCGGAGGGCAGGCCCCGGGGGCCCGCCGGGATGAGGGAGACCGCGGCGTGGCTGCGCAAGACCTTCGGAAACCCGCGCTTCGAAGTGCAGGACATCGTGGCCGAGGGGGACCGCGTGATCGCCCGGGTGCTGTTCCACGGCACCCACACCGGCGAGGTCATGGGCGTGGCGCCCACCGGCAAGGAGTTCACCGTCCAGCACTTCCATGAGTACCGCATCGAGGACGGGAAGATCGCCGAGCACTGGGCCTGCCGCGACGACATCGGGCTGATGCGCCAGCTCCATGTCCTCCCTGACCGCCAGTTGGCCGGCTGAGCCCTCGCACGCGCCTACACTCACAGGAGTGAGACAGGCGGAGAACGGCAGCACGAACCCGGCGCGCGCGCCAGCGGGCGCTGCTGATCTCGGCCGGGCCGGACGAGCCCGACCTGTCCGAGCTGGGCGAGCTGCTGCAAACGGCGGGCGTGGCGGTGGCCGGGGAGATGACGCAGCGCCGCGCCGCGCCCGACCCCGACCGCTACCTCGGGAAGGGCAAGCTCGCGGAGCTGAAGCGGGCGATCGCGGAAGCGGACGCGAACCTCGTGGCCTGCGACGACGAGCTCCTGCCGCGGCAGGAGCGCAACCTCGAGGAGGCGGTCGGCACGCCGGTGATCGACCGCACGGCGATCATCCTCGACATCTTCGCCGACCACGCCGCGTCGGCCGAGGGCAAGCTGCAGGTGGAGCTGGCGCAGCTCGAGTACAACCTCGCGCGCATGCGCGGGCTGTGGACGCACCTCGAGCGCCTCGGCGCCGGCCGCATGGACGGCGGCATCGGCACGAGGGGCCCGGGCGAGACGCAGATCGAGACCGACCGCCGGCTGGCGCGCGACCGCATCGCCGCGCTGAGGCGGCGCCTCGAGCACACGAAGGGGACGCGCGAGGTGATGCGCTCCGAGCGCGAGCGCGCGAGTCTGCCGACCGTGGCGCTGGCGGGCTACACCAACGCCGGAAAGTCGACGCTGCTGAACTCGGTCACTGGCGCCGAGGTGGGGGTGCGCGACCGCCTCTTCCACACGCTCGATCCCACCACCCGCTCGTTCGAGATCGGCGGCCGCACCTACCTGATGACGGACACGGTCGGGTTCATCCGCAAGCTCCCGCACCAGTTGGTGGAGGCCTTCGGCGCCACGCTCGAGGAGGCCCTGGAGGCGGACCTGCTGCTGCACGTGGCGGACGCCTCGGCCCCGGAGGAGGAGCTGCACGGGATGCTCGCGGCGGTGGAGGACGTGCTCGCCGAGATCGGCGCGGCCGAGCGGCCACGGCTGCTCGCGCTGAACAAGGTGGACCTGCTGGACGCCGGGCGAAGGCGCGAGCTGTCGTTCCGCTTCCCGGACGCCGTGCAGGTGTCGGCCGAGACGGGGGAGGGGCTCGACGCGCTGCGCGAGCAGGTGGAGGCGCGCTTCCTGGCCTCGCTCCGCCCGATGGAGCTGCTCGTCCCCTACTCCGACGGGAAGCGCCTCTCCGAGCTGCACGACGTGGCGGGGGAAATGGAGCGCGAGGACACGGCGGAGGGCGTCTTCGTGCGCGCCCGCGTGCCCGCGTCCGCCGCCCCCCGGTTCGAGCGCTTCGCCACGAACGGCTCGGTACGGCGAGCAGGCGGTGCCTGCGAGCCACTTCACGGCTCCGACGAGTGACGCTGCTCTTCACGCGGCTCATCCCCGAGGCCGCCGCTCCCGAGCGCGCGCATGACGACGACGCGGGCTACGACCTGCGCGCCGCCGAGGCGTGCAGGCTCGGCCCGGGGGAGCGCGCGAGCGTGGGCACGGGCCTGGCGGTGGCGATCCCCGACGGATGCGCCGGGCTGGTGCTGCCCCGCTCGGGTCTCGCGCGCGATCACGGCATCGCGCTCGCCAACGCTCCCGGCCTGATCGACTCGGGGTACCGGGGGGAGGTGCGCGTGCTGCTGCTGAACACGGACCGCGCCGAGGCGTTCGAGGTCGGCCCGGGTGACCGCATCGCCCAGCTGCTGATCGTCCGCCACGAGGCCGCCGAGGCGGTCGAGGTCGAGTCGCTACGGAGACCGTGCGCGGCGCGGGAGGGTTCGGCTCGACCGGCGTGGGCTAGGACGCCCGTAGGGCGGCCAGCCCCTCCTCGCGCGTGATCACCGGCTCGTAGCCCAGCTCCTGCCGCGCCTTCGCGTCGCTCACCGTGCACTCGAGCGCGGAGTTCCACACCGCCAGGCGGGTGATGGGCGGCTCTCCCTTGCGTCGCAGCGCGCGCCAGGCGCCCTCGAGCGCCGCCGCGGCGGGCATCGCCACAGCGGCCGGGACGTTGCGCCCACCCGGATCGGCGCCCTCGGTGGCCACGAGCTCGGTGACGAAGTCACGAAATCCGACCGCGCCGCCGTCGGTCACGAAGTAGGCCTCGCCGCCGGCGCCGCGCTCGGCCGCGAGGACCAGGCCCTCCACGACGTTGTCCACGTGCGCGGTCGAGGTGAGGTGCCGGCCGCCGCCCACCCAGGAGAACTTCCCCGACTCGATCAGCGCCACGATCCCGGGGAGGAGGGTGGTGTCGCCCGGCCCCCATACGAACCGCGGGCGGACCACCACGGTCTCCATGCCCTCTTGGCCGTTGGCGGCCCTCACCGTCTGCTCGGCGCGCGCCTTGCTGCGCGGGTAGTAGGCGCGTGAGTCCGGCTTCAGCGGCCACGACTCGTCCGCGTTCACAAGCGCGTTGCCGTCCACCAGCGCCGCCTCGGTGCCCACGTGGACGAACCGCTTCACGCCCGCCCTCCGGCACCCCTCGAGGGCGTTCGCCGTGCCGTCCACCGTCGCGCGCTGGAACTCCTCCCACGGGCCCCACTGCTCCACGTGTGCGGCCGCGTGATAGGCGATCTCGCAGCCGTCGGCCGCAGAGGCGAGAACCGCGGGATCCGAGAGGTCTCCGAGCGCCGGCTCGGCGCCGAGCTCCCGGACCTTCTCCGCAGAGGAGTCGGAGCGGGCGAGCGCCTTCACACGCACGCCGTCGCCCACCAGGCGGCGGATCAGCACGCCGCCTATGAATCCCGACCCCCCGGTGACGAACGCGCTCGTGGAGCCATTTTTGCCTTGCATGTATCAACCCTATGGACGAATTGCCGATAGAGGAAGGGTGACCTCCCCCGGGATCGCCCCTGCCGGAGCCGGCTCCCCTTCACAGGGAGCCTCGCCCCTGCGCCGGATAGGCGACATCATCGTCGAGCACGAGTTCGCGAGCCGCGAGGCCGTCGAACGCGCCGTGGTCGAGGCCCGCGACACGGGCCGCACCACGGGCCAGACCCTTCTCGAGTCGGAGATCGTCACCCCCGATCAGCTCGCCCGCGCCGTGGCCGAGCGCTATGGGGTCGAGCACGTAGACCTGAACAGCTACCAGGTGGACCCGGGCGCGTCTGCGCTCGTGGACCCCGCCGTCCTGCGCAAGCACCGCACGGTTCCGATCGCATTCCTCGACGAGAACATCCTGCTGGTCGCCACGGCCGATCCCGCGAACGTCCTCGCGCTCGACGACCTCGCGATGATGACCGGCTACGAGATCCGCCGCGTGGTGGCCACGGAGGACGACGTAGCCGCGCTGCTCGGCCGCCTCGGCCGCCTCGACACCGCCGTCCAGGAGATCGAGGAGGAAGAGGAAGTACCGATCATGGACCTGCGCGAGTCCGCCGAGGACGCGCCGGTCGTGAAGCTGGTGCGCTCGATCGTCGCGGACGCAGTCGAGCGCGGAGCCTCTGACATCCACTTCGATCCCGAGGGCAGCTCGATGCGGGTCCGCTTCCGCGTGGACGGCGTCGTGAGCGACACGACGACGGTGCCCCGCGGGATGATCGCCGGCCTCGTCTCGCGCATCAAGATCATGGCCGACCTGGACATCGCGGAGAAGCGCAAGCCCCAGGACGGCCGCGTCGGCCTCTCGGTGGACAGCCGCCACGTGGACATCCGCGTCGCCACGCTTCCGACCGTGCGCGGCGAGTCGGTCGTCATGCGAATCCTCGACAAGGGCCAGATGTCCTTCGATCTCGACCACCTCGGCATGTCGAAGCTCGACATCGCCCGCCTGCGCCAGGCGATCTCCCAGACCCACGGCTCGCTGCTCGCCACCGGCCCGACGGGCTCCGGCAAGACCACCACCCTGTACGCCTCCCTGATGGAGCTGAACACGCCCGACAAGACGCTGATCACGATCGAGGACCCCGTGGAGTACGAGCTCGACGGCGTCAAGCAGGTGCAGGTCAACCAGAAGGCCGGGCTGACATTCGCCACCGGGCTGCGCTCGATGATGCGCTCGGACCCCGACGTGATGATGGTGGGCGAGATCCGCGACCGCGAGACCGCCCAGATCGCGATCGAGTCCGCGCTCACCGGCCACTACGTGCTGTCGACGCTTCACACCAACGACGCCCCGATGAGCGTGGCGAGGCTGATGGAGATGGGCATCGAGCCGTTCCTGGTGGCCTCCGGGATCTCCTGCGTGGTGGCCCAGCGCCTGGCGCGCGAGCTCTGCGACTGCAAGGAGGAGACCGAGATCGGCGCGGAGGCGCTGAAGCGAAACGGGTTCAAGAACGAGGACAAGCCGCTGAAGGCCTTCGAGCCGGTCGGCTGCGTGCGCTGTGCGCGCAGCGGATACCGCGGACGGGTCGGCCTCTACGAGGTGATGGAGGTGACCGACGAGATCCGCGCGCTGATCGTCGAGAGGCGGTCGGCAGACGAGATCGCCGAGGTGGCCGTCGCCCAGGGTATGCGCCGCCTGCGCGACGACGCGCTCGACAAGGTGCGCGCGGGCGTGACCTCGATGCCCGAGGCCCTGCGCGTGCTCGGCGGGCTCAGCTAGCGCCCCACGCCCGCGGCGCGCCGCGCCGAGGCGTGCGCGGCATCCTCCAGCGCGTCGTCGAGCGGATTCAGCTCGACCCCGAGCGAGAGCTCGATCAGCCGGTCCGCCAGCCACACGTTCTTCGGCAGCAGCGGCCCGTGCAGGTAGGTGCCGACGACGTTTCCGCGCCTCACGCCCTCGAAGCCGTCGCGGCCGTTGTTGCCGTGGCCGGAGAGCACCCGCCCGAGCGGCTGCTCTCCCGGGCCGAGGTACGTGCGGCCGCCGTGGTTCTCGAACCCCGCGATCACGCGCGTGCCCGACCCGAGATCGGCCTCGATCGCGCAGTTGCCGATCAGCCGCGGGCCCTCCTCGCGCACGGTGCGGAGGTCCACGAGCCCGATCCCCGGTAGCTCCTCGTCGCCGAGCTGGTAGCTCTCCCGAGCAGCTGATAGCCGCCGCAGACCGCCAGCACCACCGCGCCCCGATCCGCCGCGGAGTGCATCTCGGTTCGCTTGGTCTCCGCCAGGTCGTGGGCCACGGCCACCTGGTCGCGGTCCTGCCCGCCGCCGATGTAGAAGAGGTCGTGCCGAGATCCGTCCAGCGGCTCGCCGACGGTCGCCGAGCCGAGCTCGAAGCCAAGGCCTCGCCACTCGCAGCGCGCGCGCAGCACCGCGAGGTTCCCGCGGTCGGCGTAGATGTTCATCAGCTCGGGGTAGAGCGCGCAGACGCGCAGGGTGGAGCTCACGCGGGCGCCTCGAGGAGCACCACGGAGCTGCCCACGTAGTCGGGAGTGGCGGGCACCGAGCGGTGGGGGAGTGGAGTGAACCCGGCGTGCTTGCCCTCCTCCTCGAGCGTCGCGGCGGTCACGGCCTCGAGCGTGATGGTCACGATCTCCTCGGTCAGGTCTCCCGCGGGCGAGACGGCCTGGCGGTGGCGGTCGATCGCCACGTGGTCGGGCTCGTCGCGCACGTCGACGGGCGTCGAGGACAGCACCCACCCGTCGATCTCGAGCACATCGGGAAGCGGCGGGAGGAACTCGCCGGGCGGCACCCCGCCGAACGGGTCGGCGAGGGCGACCGCGAGCAGGCCGCCGGGCTCGAGGTGGCGCATCACCGAGGCGAGCATGGCCGCACGGCCGCGCTCCCCGCCGAGCAGCTGGGCGACCTGCATGGCCATCAACGCGAACGGATGCCTGGTGCCCACGTCGAAGGAGCGCGCGTCGGCGGCGTGGGCGCGCACCGGAAGGCCGCGCGATCGGGCCCGCTCCGCGCAGGCCCGGACCAGGTCGGGGTCCGCGTCGAGCGCGACCACCTCGTGGCCGGCGGCGGCCAGGTGCATCGCCACCCGCCCGGTGCCCGCGCCGACGTCGAGCACGGGACCGCCGCGCTCATCCGCCAGCTCGCGCCACAGGCCCAGGTCGGCGCCGTAGGAGGCGCACTCCACGTCGTGCCACGCCGCGGGCCCGGCCACGGCGGTGGGGGAGCTCACGCGCCCTCCTCGGCCGGGGCGCGTCCGCCGGGAGATCCACGCGCTCGAGGTCCCAGACCGGCAGGTCCGAGCTCGCCATGAGGCGCCCGAACTCGTCTCCGTCGAGCGACTCCAGCCCGGCTTCCACCTTCTCCACGTAGTCCCGCGACACCACGGCGCGCCCCTCGGCGCGCCCGCGGCGCAGGCGTGCGCGCCCCTCCTCGGAGCCCCGGTAGGTCCAGACGGGACCGTCGTACTCCCCGTCGATCAGGTCCGTCACGTCGATCCGATCGTAGTTGCGCTCACGCCGGTCGAGCGCCTCGAGCTCCTGCGCGGACACGGGGCGGACCACGCCCGTGACCGAGCCGGAGGGGTCCGGATCGATGTCCACGAACGCCACGTAGACGGCCGGGCGGGTGCCATCGGAGCGGCGCAGGTACATCTTGTAGCCCGGTATCGCGCGGACGTTGTCGGTCGCGACGCCCCACACGCGGCGGTGGTCCCGCAGGGTCTCGAGGGCCCCGCTGCTCTCGAGCACCAGCGAGGCGTAGCCGAAGACGTAGGAGACAGCCGCGCTCACAGGCACCGCCTGTTCGCGCAACAGACGCCGCTCAATCCGCCCACCGCGGGGCCAGCCCGCGCCGCGCGAGCAGGTCGCGCAGCTCCAACAGCGCCGTGTAGGTCGGGAGGGCGAAGAGCGGCCGCCCGCTCTCCCGGCCCGACGCGACCGCCGCGTCGAGCGAGCTCCCGAGGTCGCGGTCGACCGCCAGCTCCACGTCGATCCCCGCGTACTTCAGGCGCAGGGCCATCTCCTCCGCACGCGTGCCCGAGCAGGTGACCCGGCGGACGCGCCCGGCGAGCAGCTCGAAGTCGGCGTCCCACACCCACGACACGTCGCGCCCGTCCGCGATCCGGTCGTTCAGCGCTATCCAGAGGTCAAGCTGCCCGTCCTCGAGCGTCAGCGTACGCAGGACCTCGTTCGCCCCCGCGGGGTTCTTCACGAGCAGGATCGACACGGGGCGCCCTTCCACCGGGATGGTCTCCACCCGGCCGAACGCGCCGCCGAACCCCTCGAGGGCGGAGCGCACGTGGTCGAGCGAGGCCCCGAGCTCGAGCGAGAGGGCGGTGGCCGCCACGGCGTTGTACACGTTGTAGAGCCCGGGCACGGGGAGGCGCAGGTCCATTCGCCCCTCCGGCGTGGACATGGACACGTCGGCCCCGGCCATCCCGTCCAGGCGCACGCGGTCGGCGACCACCGAGGGGTCGGGCCGCTCGCGCCCGCAGCCGGGGCAGCTGTAGCGCCCGAGGTGGCCGAGGTAGACGGCGTCGTAGCGGTAGGGGGTGCCGCAGTTGCGGCAGTGCTTGGAGTCGGCGGCGTGCTGGAGCTCCGGCAGCGCCTGGGAGTCGTCGGACACGCCGAAGTAGAGGACGCCCTCCAGCCCGCGCCCGAGGTCGGCCACCAGGGGGTCGTCGGCGTTCAGGACGAAGCGGGCCTCGCCCGCGTGGCGCTCGACGACCTCCGCCCAGCGGTCGGCCAGCAGCTCCAGCTCGCCGTAGCGGTCGAGCTGGTCGCGGAACAGGTTGGAGAGCAGGTAGGTGCGCGGGCGCAGGGCGTCCGCCACGCGCGGCAGCCAGGCCTCGTCCACCTCGAACAGGCCGAGCTGCGCGGGCTCGCGGCCGGCGTCGAGCAGCGCGGTGGCCACGCCCCAGCCCATGTTCGAGCCGGCCCGGTTGTGCACCACGCGCTGGCCCGAGCTCTCGAGCACCGCCGCGACCATCGCCGACGTGGTGGTCTTCCCGTTGGTGGCCGACACGAGCACGGCCCCGTGCTCGAGGCGGCGGGACATCCGCTCCAGCGCCTTCGGATCGCCGCGAAGGAGCATCCGCCCGGGGAAGGTGGTGCCCCCGCTGCGGCCGAGTCTCCTGGCGAGCGCGCGCGACGCCCGGGCGAGTGCCTCCAGGAGCCGGGACATCAGGCGGGGGCGATCACGCGCAGGCACTTCTGCCGCACGCGAATCTCCGCGGGGGTGGAGCCGATCGGGTCACCGTCGGCGTAGATCACGAAGGCGCGGTCGGAGTCCACGTCGATCTCGGCGCCGCGGAGCGTCGTGACCGCCGGGTTGTCCAGGTGCTCGCCCTTGAAGACGGCCGGCAGGCCGCGCAGGTAGCGCAGCTTGGAGCTGTCGCCGACCGCCACCACGTCGAGGAGCCCGTCGTCGAGAACCGCCTGTGGCGCCAGGAACATGCCGCCGCCGAAGGCCTTCGAGTTCGCGATCGCCACCGAGAAGCCGGACATGTCGTGCCTCTGCCCGTCCACGGTCACCGTGAACTCCGCCCGCCGCCAGCGGGCGAGCGCCTTGAGGGCGGCGTACACGTAGACGAGGTTGCCCCGAACGATCTTCGCCTCGTTGGCGATCCGGTTGGCGTCGGAGTCGAAGCCGAAGCTGGCGATGCCGACGTACGGGGTGCCCGAGACCTCCGCCACGTCGAGCAGCCGCTCCTCGCCCTGCACGGCGATCCGGGCCGCCTCGGCGGGGTCGGTCGGGATGCCGAGCACCCGCGCGAAGTCGTTGCCCCGCCCGCCGGGGATGATCGCCAGCGCCGCCTCGCCGCCCCAGAGCACGCCCGCGAGCGGCCGCAGCAGGCCGTCGCCTCCCATCGCGGCGATCGTCTCGCCCGCCCGCACCGCCGACTCCGCCTCCTCGCGGGCATGGTCGATGTCCCGGGTGCGCACGGTCCGGTACGCCGCGCCCAGGCGGCCCAGCTCGGCCTCGGCGGCCGGCAGGCGCTTGAGCGCCCGGCCCCCGCCCGCGGACGGGTTGACCAGCAGGAGGAATCGCCTGCTCACCCTGCTGATGCGGCTGCAGCCACCCTGGCCGCGCGCTCGGCGGCGAATGTGCCGCGCTCGGCGCCACGCAGGTGGGTCTGCTCCTCGAGTGCGTCGATCTCGGCCCGGCGCACCAGCTCGTCCCCGAGCAGCCGCTCGGCGTGGGGCTCCTCGAGCTGCGCGGGGTCGAGCGTGAGCAGCACGTCCTGCTGCACGGTGTGCCACGCCTCCTCCGTCGGCCGCTCCGAAGCGACCATCAGCCGGTCGTCGCGCGCGAGCCAGTGCAGGTCGAAGATGCCGAGCCGGTACGCGTACAGCCGCTCCCCGTCGGAGAACAGGAAGTTGAGGCCCGAGAAGGCCGAGCGGGCCACCACCGCGGACATCGCCCGGCGCAGGGAGCCCGCCACGTCGGCGGGGTCGAAGTAGCGCATCAGGTAGTGGAAGATGGCCTCGGAGTCCGTCTCGCCGGTCGGCTTCTGCACGCCGGGCTCCAGCAGGCGCGGGTACGCGATCACGGTTCCGTTGTGACCGAAGGTGTAGTTCCCGAGCACGAACGGATGGGTGTTCACGAGCGTCAGCCCGCCGAGCGTCGCCCGCCGCACGTGCACGTTGAAGATCCGCCCCCGCATGGCCGTCGCACGCTCGAACTCCCCGTCGCTGTAGGCGGCCTCGGGAAAGCGGACCAGGTTGGGAGAAGCCCCGTCGGTGCGCTCGTAGACGGCCATTCCCCAGCCGGAATCGTGGTGCTCGGACTGCCGGATCATCGGGTTGTCCGCCTCGAGCAGCTCGTGGGCGATCGACACCGGCACGGACGACACGCAGCCGAACACTCGGCACATGGGACCAGTCTAAGGGCCCGGAGGCGTCCCCGGAATGGGGGCGAGAAACGGCGGCCCGGCGCCTCTAGAGGTGGACACCGACGACTGGAGGCGAAGATGACCGAGCCGAGACGGATCTGGTGGGCGCGGCCGCGCAAGCTGTGCGCGCTCGAGCGGCCGGGGGGAGGGGGGAGGAGCCACCGGCCCGAGCGGCGCGACGTGGAGATCGCGTGGCTGAAGGAGCGCGGGGTGAGGATCGTGGTGTCCACGATGGCCACGCGCCACAACCTCACGGCCTACGAGGACGCTGGGCTCGCGTCGCATCACGTGGCCGTGCCCTCCACGGCCCAGGGCGCCGAGGCGCTCGAGGAGCTGCTCGTCGTGCTCAGGCGCGAGACGCGCCGGAAGGGCGTGGTCGCCGTCCACGGCAACCGGCACACCGACTTCGTGGCCGCGCTGTGCGCCGCCCACCTGCACGAGGCGCGCGGGATCGACCCCGAGGAGGGCCTTTGCAGCGCGCGTGCGGCCGGGCTGATGGTCACGCCCGAGGCCTGCTCACTGCTGGGCGTGGATTACTCGGCGCTCAGGGGGACGCGCCCACGAGCGCCGCGAGGTTCTCCGCCACCTCCACGGGGCGCGGCGCGCCCGGACCCTGTGCCGGCGGGGGATCGTCGCTCCCGCTGAGCACGAGCGCGGCGTCGAGGCCGGCGGCGTTCGCGGCGGCGATGTCGGAGTCCAGGCGGTCGCCGACCACGAGCGTGCGGCCCTCGCCGAGGCGGTCGAGCGCCGTCTGGAACAGGCGCGGCGAGGGCTTGCCCACGATCTCCGCGGTCCGGCCGGAGGCGGTCTCCACCGCGGCGAGAATCGCTCCCGTGCCGGGCCAGGGGCCGTCCGGCATCGGGAGCGTGGGGTCGCGGCCGGTGGCAATCAGCTCGGCCCCGCGGCGCGCCGCGAGGGAGGCGGCGCGCAGGTCCGCGTAGCCGACCTCGTCGGTGCCGCCGACCACGACCACCTCGGCGCGCGAGGCCAGATCGGTGCCGTTCATCACCCGGAGGCCGGCGTCGGCCACGTGACGGCGCAGCGCCTCCGTGCCGATCACGTACGCGCTGCGCCCCGCCCACGTCTCCGCGAGCACGTGCTGCACCGCTCCGCCGACGGTGACGACGTCGGCGAGGGACGCCTTCACGCCCATGCGCCACAGCTTGGCCACGTGGTCCTCGCCGGGATGCCAGGAGTTGTTCGTGGCGAACGCCAGGCGCTTGCCGGCGTCCCGCAGGGCCTGGATCGCGGCCACCGATCCCTCGACGGGCTCGTCCCCGACCCACACGCAGCCGTCGAGGTCGAGGATCAGCTGGTCGTACTTGCGCACCAGGGGGGACAGGAGGCTCACCCGCTGATCGTAGGAGGTGGCTACCCTGCGCCTCGTGCTGCGTGTCCTCACCATGCTCTGCGCGGTGGCCGCCCTCCTTGCCGTGGGCTGCGGCGACGACGACTCCGACGACAGCTCGCCGGCACAGGGGGAGAGCAATCCCGTGGCCGCCGAGGCCGGCCCGGCCGGCGGCTGCAAGGACGCCGAGACCCCCGAGCCGAAGCCCGACGGCGGCGAGAAGAAGCCGTCCAAGCAGCTCGACCCCGACAAGACCTACGAGGTCACGATCGAGACGAGCTGCGGCTCGTTCACGGTGCGGCTCGACCAGAAGACCGCTCCGGCCACGGCCGCGTCGTTCGCCTCCCTGGCGAAGAAGGGGTTCTACGACAACACGGTGTTCCACCGGATCGTGCCCGGGTTCGTGATCCAGGGCGGGGATCCCACCGGCACCGGCACCGGGGGCCCCGGCTACTCCGTCGTCGACGAGCCGCCGAGCGACGCCGCATACACCCGCGGCGTGGTGGCCATGGCCAAGACCGGCACCGAGCCGCCTGGCACGTCGGGCAGCCAGTTCTACGTCGTCACGGGAGCGGACGCCGGGCTGCCGCCCGAGTACGCGCTGCTCGGCAAGGTGGTGAAGGGCCTCGGCGTGACCAAGCGGATCGAGGCCCTCGGCGACCCTCAGAGCGGGGGACAGGGCACCCCGGTCAAGACGGTCGTGCTCGAGAAGGCGACGCTCGCGGCGCGCTAGGAGGGGGTGGTGCGGTGCTCGCCCGATCAGCGATCGGGCTGCGCTCCTCCCCTAGACGCCGCCCGCCCGTTCGGCCTTCATCCGCGTCTGGCGGCGTCTTCCGAACAGCGTGAGGATGCCGAGCGCCGCGGCCACGATCAGGAGGCCGACCAGCACCGTGCCGATGGTGCCGAAGCCGCCGAAGGGCAGCCCCACCAGAGTGGCCAGCCCGAAGCCGATCGCCACGAGCAGCACCACGAGCGCCACCATGATCAGGATGCCGCGCGCCCTGAGGGCGAAGCTCGCGCCCGGCGGCGGCGCTATCAGGCCCATGATGCGAAGCAGGAAGAGCTGGCGGCCCGAGGGCGCCTCCTGGCCGAGCTTCTCCACGGCCGCCTTGAGGTCGTCGGGCCGGCGCTCGGCCAGCGCGAGCGAGGCCTTCATCATCCGCTGCAGCGCCGGGCGCTCCTGCGGGTGGCAGCCGGCCATCGCCTCGTTGAAGTAGGCGCGGGCGGCCTTCGCGTCGTAGCGCTCGGCGGCGCGCGCGCCGAGCAGCGCCTTGGCCGCGACCTTGTGCTTCGACTCCCCCTGGAGCTGCTCGTCGGTGCGGTGCTCCAGCTGCTGGATCGCCGCCAGCGCGCCGACCTGCATCTTCATCTGGATCTGCTTCTGCTTCGCCACGGAAGGGGAGTCTGCCAGACGGAGTGCGCGCTCAGATCTCGAGTAGCTTGAGCAGCCGCCGCGCCAGCAGGGGGCTGCCCTCGATCTTCACCCGACCGCCGGCCATCCGGGCGAGCGCGGCGCGCCCGCGGGCGTCGGCGGGGTTGGGCACGCCGCCGAAGAGCGGCGCCGACGCGAGCTGGACCACGTCGGGCAGCGAGCCCTGGATCACCAGGTCGGCCTTGGCCGAGCGCGCGGCGTCCTCCACGAGGACCTCCTTGGCGCCGAACCGCACCCGCACCGGGGCGAAGTCCTCCTTGAAGCGGATCTCCACCGTCCCGCGGATCACCTTGGCGATCTTCGGTCGCCTCGCCAGGCCCCGCTCGACCAGGCCGTACATGCTGGCGGAGATCCCGTTGGGGAGCTGGGCGCCGAGCTTCATGGGCGGGCCGGGCGAGCGCTTCCTCGGCTTGGGGCGGGCCGCGGGGCGGTCTGCTTGGAGGGCATGGCGGGGGATGGTAGGCCGTAAGATGCCGGGCGATGGCCGTCACCGTCGCGCACAGCGAGGTCTCGCTCAACGTCGTTCCCGACGCAGGAGGAGGTGCTGCTGCGCGAGGCGGTCGCGGGCATCTGCTCCGGACTTCGGGCCCGAGTACACGCACGCAAGATCGTGGAGGGCGAGCCGCCGCCCACCGAGCTGTGGGACGCGCTGGCCAGCCGCGGCTACCTGGGCGTGAACATCCCCGAGGAGTACGGCGGCGGCGGGCTCGGCATGGCCGCGCTGTCGGCGGTCGGGGAGGAGATCTCGGCGGCCGGCTGCTCGCTGCTGCTGATCGTGGTCTCGCCCGCGATCGCGGGGAGCATCCTGACCAGGCACGGCACGCCGGAGCAGAAGGACCGCTGGCTGCGCGGCATCGGCGCGGGCACCACCAAGCTCGCCTTCGCGATCACCGAGCCGGACGCCGGCACGAACTCCCACAACCTCTCGACCTCGCTCAGGCGCAGACGGCAAGCGGTTCCTGCTCAACGGCCAGAAGACCTACATCTCCGGGGTCGAGGACGCCGACGCGGTGCTCGTCGTGGCCCGCAGCCGCAACGAGGACGGCTCGCTGGGGCTGCCGTCGCTCGCGATCGTCGACGTCGACGCGCCCGGCTTCACCCGCCACCAGATCCCGATGCCCGCGCCTCGGCCCCGACAAGCAGTGGACGCTCTTCTTCGAGGACGTCGAGGTCGAGGAGGACCGGCTGATCGGCGGCGAGAACGGCGGCCTCGGGGCCGTGTTCGACGGCCTCAACCCGGAGCGGATCATGGGCGCCTCGATCGCCACCGGCATGGGCCGGCTACGCGCTGGCGAAGGCCGCGGACTACGCCCGCGAGCGCAAGGTGTGGGGCGCGCCGATCGGCACCCACCAGGGGATCTCGCATCCGCTGGCCGAGGCGAAGATCGAGCTCGAGCTGGCGCGGCTGATGACCCAGAAGGCGGCGGCGCTCTACGACGCCGGCGCGAAGGGCGCGGGGGAGGCCTCGAACATGGCCAAGTACGCCGCGGCCGAGGCCGCCGATCCAGCTGCGTCGACCAGGCGATCCAGACCCACGGCGGCAACGGCTTCGCGCTCGAGTACGGGCTGGCCCAGCTGTGGTGGGGAGTGCGGCGTACGCGCACGGCGCCGGTCTCCCGCGAGATGATCCTCAACTACGTCGCCGAGCACTCGCTGGGCCTGCCGAAGTCCTACGGCCCGGCGCGCGTCCGGCTGAGCTTCTTCGTCCGGGAAGGCGCCGCGTTCGCGGCCACCGAGCTCACGCGCGGGCCGTGGGACCCCGACAGCCAGCACGCCGGGCCCCCGTGCGCCCTGCTCGCCCGCGAGCTGGACGCAGTCGGCGGGCTCGCGGAGGCGCGGCTCGCACGGGTGACCCTCGAGATCCTGCAGGCCGGTGCCGATCGCCACGCTCGACGGTCGAGGCCGAGGTCGTGCGACCGGGGCGCAGCGTGGAGCTGGTCGAGGGAACGCTCTCGAGCGGCGGGAAGCCGATCATCCGGGCTCGCGGGCTGGCGGATCCGCACCACCGCGCTGGAGCTCGACGCCGGCGCCCCGCCCGAGCGCGCGCCGCCGGGCCCGGACGAGGCTCGGGTGCGCGACTTCTTCGACACGGGGATCGACACCGGCTACCACACGGCGATGGACGTGCGCTTCCTGTCCGGCGCCTACAGGGAGCCGGGGGCGGCGCAGGCATGGATGCGGATGCGCGTGCCGCTGATCGAGGGGGAGGAGCCCTCGCCGCGCGACCGCGTGCTCGTCGCGGCCGACTCCGGCAACGGCGTGAGCGCCCCGCTCGACTACCACCGCTGGCTGTTCATCAACGCCGATCTGACCGTCTCGCTGCGGCGCGAGCCGCGCGGCGAGTGGGTGTGCCTGGACGCCACGACGTGGGCCGAGCCCGACGGCACCGGGCTCAGCGACACCGCGCTCTATGACGAGGACGGCCGGATCGGCCGCGCCACGCAGACCCTGCTCGTGGCCGAGCGCTAGCCGAGACGGGCCTCCTCGAGGTCCAGGTCGTACTCGATCCGGCGGCGCACTTCGTCGGTGATCCGTCCCTCGTCCCGCAGCCGGCGCAGCGTCCGGCGCTCGGCGCCGATGACCTCGCGCCTGAAGCGCCGGTAGCTGTCCGTGCGCCGCTCGTACTCCTCCGGCCCCGTGCCGTCGTCATCCGAATCGCCGTGCACCTGCGAGCGGAAGCGCCTGCGGCGGTATTCGTAGAAGCCGCGCGTGCGCTCGACCGTGTCCCCGTGGACCCAATCCTCCTCGGCGAGCTCGTCGATCCGGTCGAGGGCGGCGAAGGCAGTCTCGAGCCGGGCGGCCAGCTCCTCGTCGCTGTCCAGGCGATCGGGCTCGATGCCCAGAGCGCGTGATCAGGGCGGGCATCGCGAGCCCCTGGCCGACGAGGGTCACGAGGATGGTGCAGAACGCGAGGAAGATCACGAGGTCCCGCTCCGGGAAGGGCTCCCCGGCGTCGGTCCTCAGCGGGATGGCGAGCGCCGCCGCCATGCACACCGCGCCGCGCATGCTGCTCCAGGCCACCAGCACGACCGATCCGGGTGAGGGGGTGGGATCCCAGTCGCGCACCCGCGGCACTACCTCCGCCAGATAGGTCAGCCGCATAGACCCAGACGATCCGCACGATGGGCACGAGCAGCCCGATGAGAGCCCCGTACGCGGCCAGCTCGCCGGCCGACCGGTCCTCGATGGCCTCCATCGCCACCGGCAGCTGCAGCCCGATCAGGACGAAGAGGAAGGCGTTGAGGAGGAACTGGAGGATCTCCCAGACGGCCACGAGCTGGAGCCGGGTGGTGGCGGTCGTCAGCTCAGAGGCCTGCCAGCCGAGCCAGACGCCTACGGTCACCGCGGCGAGCACTCCGGAGGCCCCGAGCTCCTCCGCCGGAAGGTAGGCGGCGTAAGCCGTGAGCAGCGAGATCGTGAGCTCGGTCGGGGGGTCGTTCAGGCGCCGCCGGATTGCCGCGATCGCGACTCCGACCACCAGGCCGATTGCGATGCCGCCGAGGCCGGTGGCCACGAACTCGGGGCCCGCCTCCCACAGGGAGAAGCTGCCCGTGACGACGGCGGCGACGGCGAACTTGTAGGTGACAAGCGCCGTCCAGTCGTTCGTGAGGTTCTCTCCCTGGACCACGGAGATCACCCGCCGCGGCACACCCAGGCGGCGCAGGATCTCGACCGGCGCCACGGCGTCGGTCGGGGAGACCACCGCGCCGAGCACGAACGCGACCGGCCAGCTCAGGCCGATCACCGCGTGCGCGACCGCCGCCACCACCAGGGTCGTCGCGATCACCAGCCCGACGGCCAAGAGCCCGATCGGCCGCAGGTTGTCGCGCAGCTCGCGCAGGTTGGAGAAGAACGCCGCCGCGTAGAGCAGCGGCGGGAGGAAGATCAGGAGCACGAGGTCCGGATCGAGTTCGACCTCCGGAACCCCGGGTATCAGCCCGATTCCGAGGCCGCCGACGACCAGCAGGATCGGATAGGGAACCCTCAGGAGGCCGGCGAGGACTGCCAGCCCCGCGACGGCCACGAGGAGCCCGAAGAGGATCAGCTCGGTGTGATGCTCCAAGGGAGCGAGATTAGGCGGTGGGCCGCGGCCTCTGTGGCCGGGAGGTGTTAGGGCACCAACAGCCGCAGTGAATCCGAGAACTTCACATAAGATCGGTTATCGAGCGTTGTCGATGCGTTTCTGGGGTCCCGACCCCATTTTGTGCAGGTGGCCCGTCACGTGAGGTAACCTCACCCCAGTGGAGGCGACACAGGGTGAGAAGCTGCACGATCACCACGTCGTCGCGTTCTATGACACCGAGGCGTTCCTCCTAGAGACGGTTGGCGACTTCCTGGCCCCGGCGCTGCGCAACGGGGACGCCGCCATCGTCGTGGCGACCCCCGCGCACCGGGTGGGCTTCGACGCGGCGCTCGAACGAGCGGGAATCGATGTGGACGCAGCCCTGCGCGAGGGTCGCTACGTCGCGCTGGACGCTGCGGAGCTGCTGTCGCGGTTCATGGTCGACGGGGAGCCCGACGCGGCGCGTTTTCGCGAGACCCTGGGAGAGGTCATGAAGGGCGCGTCCCAGAACGGACGCACGATCCGCGCCTATGGCGAGATGGTCGCGCTCCTCTGGGATGAGGGTGCCGTGACCCACGCCCTGGCGCTCGAGGACATGTGGAACGACTTCGCGTCGGATCGTTCGTTCGAGCTGCTGTGCGCGTACCCGATGCACGCGTTCAGCGACGCCAGTGCGGGAGCGCCGTTTGCGCGCATCTGCGAGCAGCACACGAGGGTCATCCCCAGCGAGGGCTACTCCC
This sequence comes from uncultured Thermoleophilaceae bacterium, assembly GCA_963722705.1. Lineage (GTDB taxonomy): Bacteria > Actinomycetota > Thermoleophilia > Solirubrobacterales > Thermoleophilaceae > JAAYBF01. The sequence continues at coordinate 242,032 of CAVRNY010000005.1, forward strand.
TCCTGGACGAGGACCAGCGCTCGCGTGCCGTCGCCGTGCTTCAGCAGCAGGCAGCCGCGCTGCAGCCCGAGGTGCTCGATCAGCGCGCTCGGCTGGAGCTCCTCGAGGAGATGGTCTACGTCGACGCCCTCACCGGGCTCGCAAACCGGTACGCGTTCGACGAGCACCTCGCACGCGAATGGGCGCTGACACGACGTCACAGAACGGATTCGTTCGTCCTGGTCGCCGACCTCGACGCTCTCAAGCACGTCAATGACCGGCGAGGGCACACCGCCGGCGATCAGGCTCTGCGCGAGTTCGGCTGCGCACTTGTCGCCGCCGCGCGCAGCACGGACATCGTCGCCCGCGTCGGCGGCGACGAGTTCGCCATCCTGCTCATCCGCTGCGAGGAGCCGGCGGTCAGGGACTTCCAGACTCGCCTCTACGCGGAGCTCGCCGAACGCAGCCGGCCGCTCCAGGCAGACCTGGGCGCCACCGTCGGCTACGCATCGCTGCTGACCGCCCCCTCCCCGGCCACGGCGTTCGACCGAGCCGACCTGGCGATGCTCGCCCGGAAGCCCTCGCGCCGCGTCTGACAACCTTCGGCGGAGGTGCAGCAGGAACGGTACGAGCCTCTCCCCCCGGTGACCCAGCTCCCCGGCTGGCTCTGGGCCCGCATGGGCCGCGTGTCCAAGGCTCTCGTGGTGCTCGCGGCGCTCGGCGTGATCACGGCGGCGGCCCTGCTCGCACCGCAGATCGCGGGCACCAAGCGGGACAACGAGGCTCAAGAGCGCCGCGAGGCGGCGGAGGCTCGCGCCCGCGCAATACGCGAGCTGAAGGAGCTCCAGCGCCCTCGGACGGGCCGGTCTGCGCAGCAGAGCCGGGCGCTGGTGGTTCTCGACCTCGAGCGCCTGATCACCACGGACGCGCGGTCGAGGCCGCAGGTGGGCCGCGTCCTGCGAACGGAGTGCGAGGCGATTCCGGCGGATGCCGCTCGCACGCGCTTCTCCTGCACCGCCGTGAGCAGCGACATCCCCAAGGGCGAGCGCAGCCGCGGGGGCGCGATCGGCTACCCCTTCCGCGCACTGGTGGACTTCCGCACCGGCAGGCTGGCCTGGTGCCGGATCGCAGGCCGCCCCGGCGAGGGCTCGAACAAGGGTCGCGGGCTGGTGGAGATCCCCGCCCGCTGCGGCGGCTAGAGCCCTAGCTCTCCACCCGGGTCGCCCGCACGGCCCATGCCATGAACACGGCCTGGAAGGGCAGCCGGACCCAGAGCAGCCAGCGCGGAATCTCGGGCAGCCCCTCGATCTCGTCCGGGTTCACCGCCATGTGCACGTTGGCGGGGAAGATCGCCGCGAGCAGCGCGAGGTTCCACCACCGCGCCGGCCGCGAGAGGCGCGGCACCAGCACGGCCAGGCCGCCCAGGATCTCCGCCGCGCCGCTGATCATCACCATCTCGCGGTGCGCCGGGACGTACGGGGGCATGATCGCCACATAGCGCCGCGGCACGAGGAAGTGCATCACGCCCGCGAAGACGAAGGTGATGCCGTAGCTCCGCCGGGCCCGCGTCATCCGTCTGGGAAGGGTTGGATCGCCATGCCGTGGTCGCGCTCCCGCATGCCGAGCTCGTAGGCGGCGCCCCCGGTCAGCGTGAGCGTGCGCGGCGGGCTTCCGGGGCGCGACACGGTCAGGCGCATGTCGGACACCGAGCAGTTCACCGTGTTGTGCTCGGAGCCGTCCGGATCGGCGTAGATCCAGCCCACGAACGCGCTCCGGTCGGCGCCGACGGCGCCCTGGACCGTCAGGCCTGAGCCCGGAAGGACGAAGTCGCAATGGTCGGGCTGCTCGTCGACCTCCGTGCGCCGCGTGCGCTCGATCCCGCCCAGCGGGTGGCGCTCGCCGTCGAGGTGCAACACGCCGTTGGCGATCCAGGGCGTGGTGAGGGGGCCGAGCTTGATCCGCCCGAGCGCGGCGTCGAGCCACGCGCCGTCGTCCTCCTCGAAGCCGGCGCCGTGCATCCAGATCCACCGCTCCGCGTGCTGGGCGCCCCAGTTGTGCCCCACCATCCCCCGCCACCCATCGAGCTCCACCTCGCGCCCGTCGATGGCGGCACGCCCCGAGAAGCGGGCGTCGGGATATGGGCTGAGCAGCTTGGTGCGGGGCACGGGCGCCTTGTACATCCACTCTCGCGGCAGGTGGCGAAGCGGCTCCGAGTCCGAGTCGAAGGTCAGGTCCCACGACGCGCTGCGCCCCTCCCCCTCCGCGCTGCCCGTCGCCGCTCCGAGCCCGAGGCGCGCCCCGCCGACGTGGATGTACTCGTCGGGCGCCGCCCCGGCCTCCGCGAAGGTCTGCTTCACCGCGGCCGGCCCCTCCTCCCGCGTGTCGAAGAGCGTGAACCAGAGCGAGCCCGCGGGTGCCGCACCCGGTCGCTTGTGCACCGTGTAGCGGATCCACAGGCCCACCGGCTCCGAGGGATGGCACGCCTTGAGGTAGAAGCTCTCGTAGTGGCCCGCCTCGGGCGCGATCCCGGGGAACCGCGCGCTCGTCCGCCTCTGGCCGGTCATGCGCCGGGCAGCCTACTGCTAGAACACCCCCATGCCCGACTCCAAGGTCCTGCTGATCACCGGCGCGAGCAGCGGCATCGGCGCCGCCACCGCGCGTCACGCCGTCGAGGCCGGCTGGCGGGTGGCGCTGGCCGCGCGCTCGGAGGACAAGCTCGGCGCGCTGGCCGGGGAGCTCGGCGGCGACGACGTCGCGACCGCCATCCGCTGCGACGTGACGAGCTGGGAGGACCAGCAGGCGGCGGTGGCCGCCACCGTGGAGCGGCTCGGCGGGCTCGACGCCTTCTTCGCCAACGCCGGGTTCGGCGCCGCCCGGGGGTTCGAGGCGGAAAGCGTCGAGCACTGGAAGGCGATGATCGACACCAACGTGCTGGGCTGCGCCCTCTCGATCCGCGCCGCGCTCGGCCACTTCCGCGGGCAGGGGTCGGGCCACATGGTGCTCACGGGGTCCGTCGCCGGCCGGCGCGCGCTACCGGGCTCTCTCTACTCCGCCACCAAGTGGGCCGTCACGGCGATGGGCGAGAGCCTGCGCGCCGAGGTCGCCGACACGCCGATCAGGGTCACGCTGGTCGAGCCGGGGATGGTCGACACGCCGTTCTTCGACAACCGCCCGACGGGAGCCCTAGAGCCCGAGGACATCGCGCGGACCGTGCTCTACGCCCTCTCCCAGCCTCCTCACGTGGACGTGAACGAGGTGCTGATCCGCCCCGTGAACCAGCCGCAGTAGGGCGTAGTTTTCAAGGCGTGGCCGCACGCCTGATCGCCCACCTCGACATGGACGCCTTCTACGTCGGTTGCGAGCTGCAGCGGCGCCCCGAGCTGCGCGGCCTGCCGGTGGTGGTGGCCGGCAGCGGCCCCAGGGCGGTCGTCACAACCGCGAGCTACGAGGCGAGGAAGTTCGGCGTGTTCTCCGCCACCCCGGCCGCCTGGGCGCGGCGAGCATGCCCGAAGGCGGTCTTCGTGGCGCCGGACTTCACCCACTACAGGGAGCGCTCGCGCGAGGTGATGGAGGTTCTGCGCGAGCAGGTGGACGTGGTCGAGGTGGTGGGCCTCGACGAGGCCTACCTCGACCTGACGGAGTTCGAGCGCCCGAAGGCGGCGGGGCGCAGGATCAAGGCGGCGGTCACCGAGCGCACCGGCCTCGGGTGCTCGCTGGGTCTCGGGCCGAGCAAGCTGGTGGCCAAGGTGGCCTCCGACGCCGACAAGCCGGACGGCTTCCTCGCCCTCACCGCGGCGGAGGCCAGGGAGCGGTTCGGCGGGCGCTCCCCCAGGCTCGTGCCCGGGATCGGGCCGAAGACGGCCGAGCGGCTCGAGGCCCGCGGGATCACCCGCCTCGACCAGCTCGGCGGCGCCCGGGACGAGGCCCTGACGGAGTGGTTCGGCGGGCGCCTGGGCCCGCACCTGGGTCGACTGGCGCGGTTCGAGGACGACCGCTCGCTCGAGACCGAGCGCGTGCGCAAGTCCGAGTCCCGCGAGACCACGTTCGACCGCGACCTGCGCGGGCTCGCGGAGATGGAGCCGGTGCTCGAGCGCCTGGCCACAGAGCTCAGCGACGAGCTGGTGAGCCACGACCGCGGAGGCCGGACGATCCGGATCAAGGTCCGGCTGGACGACTTCTCCACCCTCACCCGCGCGCGGACGATCGGCGAGGCGACGAACGACCCCGCGACCATCCGCGGCGTGGCGCTCGACCTGCTGCGCGCGCTCGACCCCGCCCGCCCCGTGCGGCTGCTGGGGGTCGGCGTCGCCGGAATGGAAGAGGGGCGGCAGGACCACGGTCCCGCCGCCCCTCGGAACGACGACCAGCTGGAGCTTTCGCTCTAGCGCTACTTCGTCGACCAGACCGTCCCGGTCGAGCCGAAGCCGAGCTTGCGCTTGGTGGCGGCGGTCAGGTCCCACTCGCGGCCGGCCGCGTAGGGCCCGCGGTCGATCACCGGCACCGTGGCCGAGCGGCCCCGGTAGCGGAACGTGACCTTGGTGCCGCAGGGCAGCGACTTGTGCGCCACCCCTAGACGACCGGGCGTGAGGGCCCCGCCGCACGAGGTGCCGTTGCCGTACAGGCCGGGTCCGTACCAGGACGCGTGACCCGCCCGGTACACGTGGACCTTACGCAGGTAGCCGGTGGCGCCCGCGGCGAAGCGGTCCCCCCGAACCTCACCCGCAGGCGGTACGAGCCCGCGCGGCGCGGGCGGAAGGTCGCGCTGAAGCGGCCCCCGGCGCCGGTGCTGCTGCGGTCGGCGGTCGCCCAGCCGCGGCCGCGCCGCATCTGCAGGGTCACGCGGCGTCCCCGCACGGCGGGCAGCAGCGTGCCCTTGACGCGGATCGGACGCGACCCGAGCACATGGCGCCGTGAGCCGCCTTCCACGGCGGCGACCACCGTCACGCGCCTGGGCGCGCTGGTCGCCGCGCCGCCGGAGACGGCACGGTAGGCGCCCGAGGTACGGGCCGTCACGGCGAACCGGTAGGAGCCGTCGGACCGGGTGCGGGCGACCGCGACCGGGCGGAAGCCGGCGCCGCGAACGGCGTGCTCGAGGCGCACGGAGCGCCCGGGGGCGCCCGGGCTGACGCGCCCGGCGATGCCGAGCCGCTTGCCGTAGCGGACCTTCTCGGTCTTGCCGGCGCCCGCCATGCTCACGCCAGCCTGGGGCGCGGCCGTGGCCGCCGTGGACGTCGTTGCAATGGGAATCACGAGCGCGGACAGACCGGCTACAGCCAGCCCCCGACCGCGCGCAGTCAGGTGCGTCTTCAGAACTACCTTTCCCGGCCGCGCCTACGGGGTTAGCTGTCGGGCTCGCCGCGAATGCGCGGCTACGGCCGGATCACCAGCCGATTCGCCCCGGCCGCCGGTTACGGCGGCGAGTGGTTCCCCCGCCCGCGCGCCTCAGGAGGCGCGCAGCTCGGCAAAAGCCGAATCGAACAACCGTTCGGAGGCTAGGGGCCCTCCGGACGGGCTCTGTGATGCCCGTCACAGTGAGACGCAAACACGGTAGGTTGCAAGGGATGTCCCAAGATCGCCTGACCGCTCTGGATGCGTCCTTCCTCCACCTGGAGGACGCCGACTCCCACATGCACGTGGCGTCGGTGATGCTCTTCGAGGGCGACCCTCCCCCCTACGACGAGCTGCTGGAGATGATCGACCGGCGGCTGCACCTCGTGCCGCGCTACCGCCAGAAGCTCGCCTTCGTGCCGCTTGGCCAGGGGCGCCCCCGGTGGGTGGACGATCCCCACCTCAACCTGCGCTACCACGTGCGCTCCACTGCGCTCCCCTCCCCCGGCTCCGAGGACCAGCTCCGCGCCCTCGCCGGGCGGGTGTTCGCCCAGCAGCTCGACCGCGACAAGCCCTTGTGGGAGATGTGGCTGGTCGAGGGCCTCGAGGACGGGGGGTTCGCGATGCTCTCGAAGACCCACCACGCGCTCGTGGACGGCATCTCGGGGGTGGACATCATGTCGGTGCTGTTCGACACCTCGCCCGAGCCCGCCGCCCCGCCGGACCCCGGCCAGCGCTGGCTTCCGCGCCCCCTCCCCTCCGGCGCCCAGCTGCTCGGCGAGGCGCTGATGGAGAGGGCCACGATCCCCGGCGAGATCGCGCGCTCCGTGCGCGCGGTGTTCCGGGGCCCCCGGCAGATCGCCAACAGCTTGATCACCGCCGCCACGGGCGTCGGGGCGATGGCCTGGGCCGGGATCAACGCCGCCCCGGACAGCCCCTACAACAGCTCGATCGGCCCCCACCGGCGGTTCACCTGGGTCAGGACGGAGCTCGCCGACGTGAAGGCGATCAAGAACGAGCTCGGCGGCACGGTCAACGACGTCGTGCTGTCCTCGGTCGCGGGCGCGCTGGGGCGCCACCTGCGCCGCCGCGGCCACCGCACCGACGGGCTGGAGCTGAAGGCCATGGTCCCCGTGAGCGTGCGCAGCGAGGACGACCGCGGGCAGCTCGGCAACCAGGTGGCCGCGATGATGGCCCCCCTCCCCGTCTGGTGCCAGGAGCCCGTCGCGCGGCTCGACATCGTCAGCGAGGAGATGAAGCACCTCAAGGAGGGCGGGCAGGCGGTGGGCGCCAAGGTGCTGACCGACCTGACCCGGTTCGCGCCGACCACGGTGATGGCCCAGGCGTCGCGGATCATGGACCGCCAGCGCATGTTCAACCTCGTCGTGACGAACGTCCCGGGACCTCAGTTCCCGCTCTACCTGATGGGCCGGGAGGCCACCGACCCGTTCCCGATGGTGCCGCTCGCCAAGGGCCAGGGCCTGGGGATCGCGATCATGAGCTACAACGGCAAGATGAACTTCGGCCTCGTGGGCGACTACGACGTGCTCCACGACATCGACGGGCTGGCCGAGGACCTCCACGAATCGCTCGCCGACCTCGCCGAGGCCGCTGGCGTGGACTGGAGTGCGCCGGCTCCCGAGCCGGCACGCGTATCCTCGTAGTAGTGCGGGAGAAGCTAATCGAGAACGCCCGGTCCCTCGGCCTCAAGGTCGAGGTGCGCCGCCTGGAGAGATCCACCGCCACCGTGCGTGAAGCGGCGGGGGCGGTCGGCTGCGACGACGATCAGATCGCGAAGTCGCTGGTGTTCGTGGCCGACGGCGACCCGGTCCTCTGCATAGCGTCGGGAGCACACCGCGTGGACCCCGACCTCCTGGCCGACGTGCTGGACGTGGCGGAGGTGCGCCAGGCGAGCCCGGAGGAGGTGCGTGCGGCGACCGGCTTCCCCGTCGGCGGCGTGCCGCCGTTCGGACACGGCCTGCCCGTGGTGCTCGACGAGGCCCTCCTGCGTCACGAGCTGGTCTGGGCGGCGGGCGGCGACGGGCACAGCCTGTTCCAGGTGGACCCGCAGAGCCTGGTGGCCTGCACCGAGGCCACGGTCGCCCGCGTGGGCGCCTGAGGCGCCTTTCTCCACACGTACAAGCGGCGCGGCGAAATCCTGTACGCCGGGCGGATGACTCGGCCCGGCCGCGCTCACAGACTGGCTCCGGCGCGATTTCCATCGACGAAGGAGCGGAGGTCTTGTGAAGCTGGTGATCGGCATCGCCCGCCCGGAGAAGGCAAACGACGTGCTCGAGGCCCTCTACCGGGCCGAGGTGCGCGGGGTCTCGATAAGCCGGGTACAGGGGCACGGAGGGGAGCTCGACCGGGTCGAGACCTACCGCGGCACGACGGTGAAGATGGGGCTCTCGGACAAGGTGCGATTCGAGATCGCGGTCTCCGACGCCTTCGTGCAGCCCACGATCGATGCGCTCTGCGAGGGCGCCCGGACCGGCGAGGTCGGTGACGGCAAGATCTTCGTCGTGCCGCTGGAGCGCGCGGTCCGCATCCGCACAGGTGAGACCGACCACGGCGCCGTGACCCCGGTGAGCGCATGACCGAGGTCCTGAACATCGCCCAGGCCGCCAAGATCGACACCGGCGACACCGCCTGGATGCTCATCGCCACCGCGCTCGTCCTGTTGATGACGCCCGCGCTGGGGCTCTTCTACGCGGGTTTCGTGCGTCCCAAGAACGCGCTCAACACGTTCATGATGTGCGTGGCGGCGATTGCGGTCGCGACCGTTACCTGGGCGGCCATCGGCTACTCGTTCGCGTTCGGTGACGCAAACGAGATCATCGGGGGGTTCGACTACGCGTTCCTGAAGGACGTAACGCTCGAGCCGCGCGAGGGCTCGACGATCCCCCACCTCCTGTTCTTCGCCTTCCAGGGGACCTTCTGCATCATCACGGTCGCCCTGATCTCGGGCGCGGTCGTCGAGCGGATGCGCTTCGGCGCTTTCCTCCTCTTCGCGGCGCTGTGGTCTGTGCTCGTGTACGCGGTGCTGGCGCACTGGGCCTTCGGCCCCGGCTGGCTGTTCAACGGCGGCACGCTGGACTTCGCCGGCGGCGTGCCGGTCGAGATGGCCTCCGGCTTCTCGGCGCTGGCGGCGGCGCTCGTCGTCGGGGCGCGCAAGGACTATGGCCGCCAGGCGCTCATACCGCACAACGCCGTCTACATCCTCGTCGGGGCCAGCCTGCTCTGGTTCGGCTGGTTCGGCTTCAACGGCGGCAGCGGGTTCGGGACCGGCGCGAACAGCGTGCTCGCGTTCACCAACACGCTCCTCTGCCCCGCGGCCAGTCTGGTCGCCTGGTTCGTGCTCGACGTTATCCGCGGCCGGACGGTCACGGCGGTCGGCGCGGCAACGGCGATCATCGTCGGCTGCGTGCTGATCACCCCCGCCGGCGGCTTCATCAGCCCCGGCTGGGCACTGGCCCTCGGCGCCGCCGGCGCGCTGCCCTGCTACGCCGCGATCGCATACCGGCCGCGTACGCGGGTCGACGAGACGCTCGACGTGCTCGCCGCCCACGGGATCGCGGGCTTCACGGGGATCCTGTTCATCGGGTTCTTCGCCCAGGAGTCATGGAACGGGCTCTCCGACGGCCTCCTCTACGGCAACGCCGCCCAGCTCGGCGACCAGGCGCTGGCGGCACTCGCGGCCCCTGTGTACGCGTTCGCGGCGACCTACCTCCTGCTGCGGGTGATCGGGGCCCTCATGCCGCTGCGCGCGGACGAGCACGAGGAGGCGGTCGGCATGGACATCCTGGAGCACGGCGAGGAGGCCTACGCCTCGGGCGAGGGCGCGATCCTCGTCGCGCCGGACGGGGAGCCCGAGGAAGAGGTGCTGGTCACCAACCCGGTCTAGGGACCTACCCTTCGGGACGTGCGCACCGCAGCGGGCGTCCTGACGGTCCTCGTGCTCGCCTCGGCCGGCTCGGCGGCCGCCCCGGCGCCGCGCGAGGAGGCGGGCACGCCGGCGCACCGGCGGGCCGGCCTGGTCGACCTGCTGCGCCACGCACCCACCCTGAAGGTGGACCTGCGCTACGCGGGCCGGCGCAACCTGACGGGCAGGCGCCTCCCGGGCTACTGCCGGCCCTGGGCGATGATGCGAAGGCCCGCGGCGCGCGACCTCGCCCGGGTCCAGCGGGCTCTGCGCGGGCGCGGCCTCGGGCTGAAGGTGCTCGACGCTTACCGGCCCGCCCGCGCCTCCCGCGCGCTGGTGCGCTGGGCGCGCCGGACCGGACGCGGCCACCTCGTGGGCCGCTACATCGCCGTGCGCAGCCGCCACAACCTGGGAAGCGCGATCGACCTGACGCTGGTGCGCCTGCGGAACGGGCGCCAGCTGCCGATGGGCACCCGCTACGACGACCTCGGGCCGCGCGCGAACACCCTGAACGCCCGGGGGCGAACCCTGCGCAACCGCCTGACGCTCGTGCGGGCCATGGAACGCCGCGGCTTCGCCAACTACCGGCGCGAGTGGTGGCACTTCGAGCACCGCGACCGCGGGTCGAAATACCTCGACCTGCCGCTCGGCTGCCGCGGCTGAGGACGCCGGGCATACTTGAGCCATGACCAAGCGCCCCGAGCCGCTGCGCGCGGCGCTCGCGCAGATGAACCCCACGGTCGGCGACATCGCCGGCAACGCGCGCCGGATCGCCGAGCTGACCGCCGAGGCGCGTGAGCAGGGCGCCGCGCTGGTGATCTTCCCCGAGCTGGCGCTCACCGGCTATCCGCCCGAGGACCTGCTGCTGAAGACCCACTTCCTGGACGCCGCGGGCGCCGCGCTCGAGGAGCTGGCGGCGGGGGCGAAGGGGATCGTGTCGCTGGTGGGCTTCCCGGAGCGGGGCGACGACGTCTACAACTCGGCCGCCGTGCTCGCCGACGGGGCGGTCGCCGCGATCTACCGCAAGATCCACCTGCCCAACTACGGCGTCTTCGACGAGCAGCGCTACTTCCAGGCCGGCGGCCGGCCCGCCACGTTCGAGCTGAACGGGGTCACGATCGGCCTGACCATCTGCGAGGACATCTGGGAGCCGGGCCCGCCCGCCACGACCGAGGCCCTCTGCGGCGCCGAGGTGATCGTGAACCTGTCCGCCTCGCCCTACCACTCCGGCAAGGGAGCCGAGCGCGAGCGGATGCTCGTCCAGCGCGCGCGGGACAACCTCGTGACGATGCTCTTCTGCAACACCGTGGGCGGCCAGGACGAGCTGGTGTTCGACGGCCACAGCGTCGCCATCGACCAGGAGGGCGAGATCGTGGCCCGCGCGCCCCAGTTCGAGGAGGCGCTCACGGTCTGCACGGTCGACCCCGGCGCGGTGGCGGCGGCACGGCTCCGGGACCCGCGGCATCGCACCGCCGTGCGGCGCGAGCGGGCGTCCGGGCGACCGGACGCGGTGTCGCTGACGCGACTCACCGTGGACGCCCGCCCGGGCGAGGTGGGCGGCCCCGTGACCGAGGTGCTCGGGCCCGAGGAGGAGGTCTACGCGGCTCTGCGCACCGGTCTGCGGGACTACACGGACAAGAACGGCTTCGACCGCGCGGTGTTCGGCCTGTCCGGCGGCATCGACTCCGCCCTGGTGGCGATGCTCGCGGTGGACGCCCTCGGCGCCGACCGCGTGACCTGCGTGAGCATGCCCTCCCCGTACTCGTCCGAGGGCACCCGCTCGGACGCCCAGGTGATCGCGGAGAACCTCGGCACGGAGTTCCTCGAGCTCCGGATCGAGGCGGCGATGGAGGCCTTCGAGGAGCTGCTGAGGGAGCCGTTCGAGGGACGGGAGCCGGACATCGCCGAGGAGAACCTCCAGGCCCGCATCCGCGGAAACATCGTGATGGCCCTCTCCAACAAGTTCGGCTGGCTCGTGCTCACCACGGGCAACAAGTCGGAGCTCTCGGTCGGCTACGCAACCCTCTACGGCGACATGGCGGGCGGCTTCGCGGTGCTGAAGGACGTCTTCAAGGGCTGGGTGTATCGCCTGGTCCGGTGGCGCAACGAGCGCGAGGGGCGCGAGCTGGTCCCCGCCTCCGTGCTCGACCGGCCGCCGTCCGCAGAGCTGCGCCACGAGCAGCTCGACGAGGACTCGCTGCCGGCCTACGAGGTGCTCGACACCATCCTCGCCGGATACGTCGAGCAGGACCTCGACGCCGCCGAGCTGGTCGCGCAGGGCCTGCCCGCGGAGGAGGTGGAGCGCGTGATCCGCATGGTCGACCTCGCCGAATACAAGCGCCGCCAGGCGCCGCCGGGGATCCGCATCTCCACGAAGGCTTTCGGGAGAGACAGACGCCTCCCCATTACAAGCGGATACCAGACCCGGGTCGAAGCCTCAGTGCCCAAACGTTCATTGCGGGCGCTCTAAGGAGAACCCCGGGGGCTCCCGCCCCCGGACCCCCGGCGCCTCTCGCCCTACGTCATCCGCTGGAGGGTCCACGCGGTGGGCGCTGCCGCGCAGCGGCGCTCGTGGTGTGTCCCGTCCGGGGGCTCCCGCCCCCGGACCCCCGGCGCCACTCGCCCTACGGCATCCGCTGGAGGGTCCACGCGGTGGACGCCGCCGCGCAGTAACGCTCGTGGTGTGTCCGGGGGCGTTGCCCCCGGACCACTGACCGACGTATCTGGGCGGCGGCCCCCAGTACCCGTCCCGCCAGCGGATGACGTGGGTTAAGGGACGCCGGGGGCTCCGGGGGCGGGAGCCCCCGGCCTACTCAGTTTTCGCCGGGCGGACAGCCATCGTGACGCGCGACAGGGCGCAGAGTCGCCCTTCGTCGTCGGTGAACTCCACTTCCCAGATCCAGCTCGTGCGGCCCCTGTGGCGGCGCCTCGCCTCGGCGTGGACGGTTCCCTCGGACACGGGCCTCAGGAAGCTCGTGTGGTTCGACTGGCCGACGCCGATCTCGCCCTGGGGCTGCACCTGGACGTAGGTGGCGATCGACGCGATCGTCTCCGCCATCGCAGCGTAGGCGCCGCCGTGCACGATCCCGAAGGGCTGGCGCACGGAGTCGGTCACCTCGAAGTGGCCGTGCGCCAGGTCCTCGGTGGCGTCGGTCAGCTCGAACCCGAGCACTGCGGCGAGCCCGGAGTCGACGGCCGCGCTGGCGGGGACTGGGGGTTCCGTCACCCCCGGCAGGCTATCTTTCCCGCTTCATGGCCACCTTCGACCAGCTCTCGGCCGAGCAGAGAGCGATCATCGAGCTCGTCCTGAAGCAGGGTCAGAGCTATGACGAGCTCGGCGAGATGCTCGGCATGCCGACCTCGCGGGTGCGGGAGCTGGCGCGCGACGCCCTGGTCCGCCTCTCCCCCGTGTCCGCCGCAGCGGTGGACGACGATTGGCGCGGCCAGCTGGGCGACTACCTGCTGAACCAGCAGTCGGGCCCGGAGTCCACGGCCACGCGCGGGCACCTGCGGCGCTCGGAGGCGGCCCGCGGCTGGGCCCGGTCCGTGCTCGACTCGCTCGAGCAGTTCTACACCGGGGATTCGGAGATCCCCCAGATCCCGGAGGGCGAGGCCGCCGAGCCCCGCAAGGAGCGCCGCCGCGAGCGCAAGAAGCCGGCCAAGGACCCGAAGGAGCCCAAGGCCGCGAAGGAGCCGCGCCCGGCGCGGCCGCGGAGGGAGCTGTCCCCCGAGGCCCAGAGGACGGTCCGCCGGCGGCGGCTGATCGGCGCCGGCGCCCTCGTGGCCGTGCTGCTGGTCGCCGTGCTGCTGTGGCCTGTCGGCCTGCTCACCGGGGACGACGACGATGACGGAGGCTCGAACCAGAGTTCCGCCGCCCAGGCGCCCCGGATCGTGGGCCAGCTCGTTCTGCGCCCGGTGGACGGGGCCGCGGGAAGCCGCAACGCCGGGATCGCCGTGATCGCGGAGCGGAGCGGCCAGCGCCAGCTGATCGTGCAGGCCCAGCTTCCGGCCAACAAGGACCGCGAGGCCTACGAGGTATGGCTCTACAACTCCAAGGGCGATGCGCGCTCGCTGGGAGCCCAGGTCACCGACAGGCAGGGCACCTTCCAGGGCGCGGGCCCGCTGCCGAGGAACTTCGAGCGGTTCCGGTTCATCGACGTGTCGCGCGAGAAGGTCGACCAGGAACGCGGCCATTCGGGCACGTCCGTGCTCCGCGGCCGGATCGACCAGATCCAGGCGCCGCCGCAGAACGCCGGTGGCCAGGGCGATGCCCCGCAGGGCGGAGCCGGCCAGGGCACGGCCCCGCAGGGCCAGAGCACTACGCCTTAGCGGCCCTGGTCGGCAGCAGCTTGCCGGGGTTCATGATCCCCGCCGGGTCGAGGCGCTCCTTCGCGGCCTCGAGCAGCGCTATCCCGAGCGGGCCGATCTCCTCGGGCATCCACGCGGCGTGGTCGCGCCCGACGGCGTGGTGGTGGGTGATCGTGCCGCCGTTCGCCTCGATCGCGTCACAGGCGGCGTTCTTCGCGGCGGCCCACTGACTCAGCTCCGCGCCGGCCTCCTGGCGGGCGATGAAGGTGAAGTAGAGGGACGCGCCCGAGGGGTAGAGGTGGGAGACGTGGCACATCACCGCCGGGGGCGTGCCGCGTTCCGAGAGCGCCTCTCGCAGGGCGCCGCCCACGGCCGTGTAGAGGCGGTGGAGGTTGGCCCAGGTGGTGGCGGTCTCGAGCGTCTCCACCATCACCCCGCGGTCGAGCATCTCGTCGCGCAGATAGGGAGCGGCGTAGCGCCCGCGCAGCCATGAGCGCCCCGGCCGCTCGCCCAGCGAGACGGCTCCGGCCGCGCGCAGCAGGCGCGCCGTCCGGCCGCGGCGATGGGCGACCTCGTCGGCGGGGCCCTCGAACCCCGTGAACGCGAGGCAGCCGCCCTCGTGCCCGCGAAGGCGCAGGTAGGTCCTTCCGGCCCGCTCGGCCAGGCTCCCGCTGGAGGCGAGCGCCATCGACAGGCGCGTCTCCTCCTCGTCGGACAGCCGGGCCACGTCGGGCGACGCGCCCGCCTGCTCGAGCATCCGGTAGGCCTCGGCCCCCTCCTCGAAGGAGCGGAAGGACCAGCCCTCGTAGTGGCGGGCCTCCGGCGCGGGCCTGATCCGCAGGGTGGCGCGGGTGATCACGCCCAGCGTGCCCTCCGAGCCCACGATCAGCTCGCGCAGGGAGGGGCCGGCCGCGCTGGCGGGCACGTCGCGGGTCTCGAGCGTGCCCGAGGGCGTCTCGCACCGGACCGACTCGACCAGCTCGTCGATGCGCCCATAGCCGGTCGACGCCTGTCCGGCGGAGCGCGTGGCGACCCACCCGCCCACGGTCGAGAACTCGAACGACTGCGGGAAGTGGCCCAGCGTGAAGCCCTCGGCGCCCAGGCGCCTCTCGAGCTCGGGCCCGAAGATCCCGGGCTCGACCACGGCCGTCATGGAGATCTCGTCGATCGCCGGCACCCCGTCGAGCAGGGAGAGATCGAGCGACACCGCCGCTCCGTGCTGCCCCCGCAGGGCCTCCACGCCGCCGACCACGCTGGTCCCGCCGCCGAACGGGATCACGGCCACTCCGGCGCCGGTGCAGACCCCGAGCACGCCGGCGACCTGGTCCACAGACGAGGGCCTGACCACGGCATCGGGGGCGCCGGAGCCATCGCCCGAGCGGATCCGCACCAGGTCGGGATAGCTGCGGCCCACGGCATGGCTCACGCGGCTCGCGTGGTCGTCGAGCACTCCCTCCGCGCCGACGACCCCTGCGAGCTCCGCGCGCACCGCGTCGGGCAGGGCGCCGGATCGGCAGCTCCACCTCCTCCAGGGCGACCCGGGCCCCCTGCTCGCTGCCGTCGAGCGCCAGCTCGGCGCGCAGCAGGGCGAGCGCCGGCTCCGGGAGAGTGATCGCCCCCGAGTCCTCCCCCCATCCCCACCAGCGCATCAGGCCGTCCTCCAGCCCTCTGCGAGCGTGCCCAGGCCCTCAAGCGCTCCCTGGAGCTGCTTGCGGGTCGCCATCCTCATCTGGAGCCCGCCGAGGCGCGAGAACCCGCGCAGGGTGAGTCGCTGGGTGAGCCGCACGAGGTCTCCCCCTCCCCCGCCGGCTCCATCTCGAGCTCGGTCACGGCGTCGCTGAGTATCCGCTCGAACGGCGACTCCTCCACCTCCTGGCGCCAGCGCAGCAGGCGCGGGTGGTCGGAGTCGAGCAGAGTGAAGTCCGCCCTCAGCGTCCGGCCCTTCGGCGTCACGAGCACCGTGGTCCACGCCCCGCGAGAGGCGTCCTCGACGCGCTGCACGCCCGGCCACCACTGCGGGAGGCACTCGGGGTCGGAGACCTGGTCCACACCCGCTCCGGGGCAGCGGGGACCGTTCGTGAGCGGCTGACCACGGGCATGCGGTGAAGAATCTAGCCGGGAGCAGGCGGTGCCTGCGATCGCGACCTTCTCACTCGGAGTCGTAGGTGACCAGGCTGTGCACGTGGGACGCGAGCCGCTCGCGGCCGCCCAGGAACGCCAGCTCGATCACGAACGCGCAACCGGCGACGGTGGCGCCGGCCGTCTCGACGAGGTCGCACAGCGCCGCGGCCGTCCCGCCCGTGGCGAGCAGGTCGTCGTGCACGAGCACCCGGGCGCCGCGTGGCAGCGCGTCGGCGTGCATCTCGAGCGCGTCGACCCCGTACTCGAGCTGGTACTCCACCGACGCCGTCTCCCGCGGCAGCTTGCCCGGCTTGCGCGCGAGGATGAAGCCGGCGCCGATGTCAGCCGCCACGGCGCCGCCGAGCACGAACCCGCGCGCCTCCGCGGAGACCACGTACTCGGCCCGGAGGGACCGGGCGTGCCCGGCCAGCGCGCTCACGGTGGCGCGCAGCGCCGCCGGGTCCAGGAACAGCGGCGTGATGTCCTTGAACACGATCCCGGGCTTGGGGAAGTCCGGGATGTCCTGGATGTGCGCGCGCAGGTCCGAGGCTGAGAGCCCCGGCGTCACTTCGCGATCTTGCGAAGGTCGCGAATCAGCAGCAGGTGCTTGAGGTACGAGGCCGTCGCGGCGAGGTTCTCCAGCGCCTCCACCGCCTCCTTGCGCCGCTCCGGGTTCCGCGAGCGCAGTGCCGGCGCGAGGATCTGCTCCAGCAGAGCCGCCTCGCGGTCCGCCGACGTGCGGAAGACGCGCAGGTTGCGGCCGCCCACGCCGAAGCGCTTCAGCTCGGTCACGGCACGCACGATCTCGCGCTCGGTGTCGTCGTAGAGCACCTCTCCGTCGTGCTTCTCGCCGCGGATCACGCCGTAGTCCTCGAGCTCCTTCACGAGCGACTGGTCGGCGCCGGTGTCCTCCAGCACCTCGTCCAGCCGGTAGAACGAGCCGACCGCCCGGACGTCCACGGTCGCGCGCCGCTGCGCTCGGGAGTCCGACGCCTTCGCCGTGCGCCCGCCGAGCTCGTCCTGCTCCGCCCGGCCCGAGGCGAGCTCCTGGCGGATCACCCGCAGCGGCAGGAACTCGTCGCGCTGGAGGCGCAGGATGGTGCGCAGGCGAGCGACGTCACCGGGGCGAAGAGCCTGTAGCCGCCGGCGTACGCCGGGGCGCGAGCAGCTTCTGGTCCTCCAGGTAGCGGATCTTGGAGATCGAGATGTCCGGGAACTCGCGCTCGAGCTGCTTGCAGACCGCCCCGATGGTGAGGGACTTGACGGCCGGACGTGGGCTCTGCCCCGGGCTGCGCCGCTCATCGCTCCAGATAGGTGAGCTTGTACTTGCCCACCTGCAGTTCGTCGCCGTTCTGAAGCTTGTGCGACTCGATCCGCCGGCGGTTCACGTAGGTCCCGTTGAGCGACCCGAGGTCATCCACGTACAGCCCGTCGCGCCGGCGCACCAGCAGGGCGTGGTTGCGCGACACGGTCACGTCGTCGAGGAAGACCTCGGCGTCCGGGCTGCGCCCGATGGTCATCCGCTCGCCGGACACCGCGAACACCTCGCCGGCCCGGCCGCCTCCCGCCCGGATCGCGAGCGTGGCGCCCTCGCCCGACACCTGCTCGAGGTCGACCGGCTTCAGCTCTCCGGTCTCGTCGAGCTGGTACGCCGCTGTCGTGTCCCCCTCCCCTCCCGTCGCCTCCGCCAGGAAGGCGCCGCACTTCTGGCAGTAGTTCGCGCCCTCCGCGTTGACGAAGCCACACTCGGGGCAGTGCACCGCGGCTCTACTCCTTGCTGGCGTCTGGGCTTGTCTTGCCGGAGAGGATGTTGGTGAGCTGCTCCACGTCCGCTCCGCTGATCGCGGACTCGCCCTCCTCGTGCTTCTTGCGAAGCCGGTTGACGAGCTCGGCGCGCAGGATGTCGATCTTCCCGTGCAGGATGCGCCGCTGGTACGAGACCTCCTGCTCCTCGTCGGTCAGCTGCTGGATCATGTCCTTCAGCTCCGGGTCGGAGAGGGCGCCTAGATCGGGGAACGTGTCCATGCTTCGCAGAGTCCTTTCGGGGATGGGCGAACGGCGAGTATAGACCCAGGTGTCAAGTCGAGCTTGAGGCTTGGGAGAACCGCAAGCCGTCCTGCACGTACAGGCCCGTCGCCCACATTGTGAGGGCTAACCCGAGATAAAGCGAGGCCTCCGCAACCCAGGTGTCGACGCAGCAGCGTGAGGAAGATCGCGAACATCACGGGCCACACGGCCCACCGCCCCACCATGTTGATCTTGAGGTCCATCCCCTTCCGAAGGCCCCACTGGCTGAGACCCAGCATGAACAGCTCCCGGACGCCCAGGAGGATCAGGGCCCACCGGGGGAGCAGCTCGAAGTGGTAACAGACCACCGCTCCCGCGAGCACGAGCGCGCGGTCGGTGAGGGGGTCGAGCAGCGCGCCGAGGCGGCTGTACTGGCCCGTGACGCGCGCGGCGAAGCCGTCGAGCTGGTCGCCCCACGCGATGGCGAAGTAGAGGAGGGCCGCCCCGGTGTCCCGCCCGTCGTCCGATCCGAGCGCCATCGCGAGGAAGACGGGCAGCAGCGCCAGCCTCACGTAGGAGATCGCGTTCGGGATCGTGAAGGGCCGCAGGGGCTGGCCCTTCAGCGTCTCGGGTGGCGGCCCCGCGGAGCGGTCGAGCCCCGTGAGCTGCCGCTTGCTCAGGGAAGGCCGCGCCACAGCTCGGCGGCCGCCGCGGCGGCCCCCTCCAGCGCCAGCGAGCTCTTCTCCTGGCCCCGGCGCGCCTGGGCCTCGACCTCACCCGCCTCGAGCCCGCGCTTGCCCACCGTCAGGCGCAGCGGGCAACCGAGCAGCTCTGCGTCGGCGAACTTCTCGCCCGGGCTCGAGTCGCGATCGTCGTAGAGGACGTCGAGGCCCTCCGCTCGCAGCTCGTCGTAGAGCCGGTCGGCCACGGTGCGGGCCTCCTCCCCCTCCTTCCCGAGGGTCACGAGCTCGGCGTCGAAGGGGGCGAGGGCGCGCGGCCACGAGATCCCCTGGTCGTCGGCGAACTGCTCCACCGCGGCCGCGACGATCCGAGCCGGGCCGATCCCGTAGGAGCCCATCCAGACGTGACGCTCGGCGCCGTCCTCGTCGAGGTAGGTGGCGCCAAGGGGCTCCGAGTACCGCGTTCCCAGCTTGAAGATGTTCCCGACCTCGATCGCGGGCTCGATTCGGATCTCCGCGCCCGCGGGGCAGGTGTCCCCCGCCTCGACCGAGCGCACGTCGGCGAAGCGCGCCTCGAAGTCCCGTCCGGGCTCCACCCCCCGCAGGTGGCATGTCGGACTCGTTGGCCCCCACCACCAGGCCGTGGAGGCCCTCCAGCGCCGCGTCGGCTAGCACCGGCGCGGTCGCGCCCACGGGGCCGATGTAGCCCGGGGGCGCGCCGAAGCGCTCGGCGACCTCCTCCTCGGTGGCGAGGCGCGCCGGCCTGCCCAGCGCGTTCTGGAGCTTGGTCTCGTTCAGCCGGTGGTCGCCGCGCACCAGCACGAGCAGGGCCTCGCCTCCCTCCTGCACCACCGGCATCGCCTTCACCAGGGCGCCCGCGGGCACGCCGAGCATCTCTCGCACCTGCTCGATCGTCTTCGCCCCCGGCGTGTCGACCGGCTCGGGGGCGCCCAGGGCCTCCGGCAGTCCGTCGACGGGCCGCGGCGTGGCGCTCGCGATCTCCACATTCGCGGCGTAGCCCGCGGACGAGAGGGCCACGTCATTCTCGCCCGCCGGGCACGGCGCCATGTATTCGTGGGCGCCGATCCCGCCCATCATCCCCACGTCCGACTCGACCCGGTACCACTCCAGCCCGGTGCGGTCGAAGATCCGGTCGTAGGCCGTCACGTGAAGGTTGTAGGACTGGGCCAGCCCCTCCTCGTCGCGATCGAACGAGTAGGAGTCCTTCATGATGAACTCGCGCGTGCGGAGCACCCCGGCCCGCGGGCGCGCCTCGTCGCGCTCCTTCACCTGGAAGTGGTAGAGCAGCAGGGGCAGGTCGCGGTAGGAGCGCACCTCCCTGGCCACGTGGAACGTGAGCGTCTCCTCGTGGCTCAACGCGAGCACGAGGTCGGCCTGGCGGCGGTCCTTCAGCTTGAACAGCTCATCGATCTCGTAGCGCCCGCTGCGCTGCCAGAGCTCGGCGGGCGTGACCACCGGCATGAGCATCTCGTGGGCGCCGATCGCGTCGAGCTCCTCGCGCACGATCTGCTCCGCCTTGCGGTGGGCGCGCCATCCGGCGGGCAGGTAGGTCCACAAGCCCGACCCAACCTGGCGGACCAGCCCGGCACGCACGAGCAGGCGATGCGAGAGCGCCTCGGCGTCGGCCGGGGCCTCCTTTTCGGTGGGCAGCAGGTAGCGCGAGAGCCGCGTCACGGCGCCGGAGTCTAATTACCGGCCCAAGCGGGCCTTTACGCCCCTAAGCCGCGCGAGGCAGTCTGCCGATAGGAGCGGTAGACCGCCTTGTACCTTTCCCCCCGACAGCTTCGCCTGGTGCGTGGCGCGACCGCCGTATGCGCGGGCGCCTGGCTCGCGTTCTTCGCGCACGCAGTGTTCGGCCTCGCTAGTCCGGGCGCGGACACGTTCTTCGACTCGATCCTCTACTGCGCTCTGATCGGCGTGGCGGGAGCCTCGTGCCTACTCCGGGCCGCGCTGCATCGCGAGGAGCGGGCAGCGTGGGCGATCCTGGGCGCGGGCCTGCTTCTGTGGACCGCGGGCGAGGTCTACTGGTCGGTCGCCCTCTCCGAGCTGGACGCGCCTCCGATCCCCTCCCCCGCCGACGTCGGCTACCTCGGCTTCTACCCCGCCGCGTACACCGCCCTCGTCCTCCTCGTACGCTCCCGCATGCCCGGGTTCAGGCGCGCCCTTTGGCTCGACGGTCTGATCGCGGCGCTCGCGGTCGCCGCCGTCGCCGCGGCGGTGGCCTTCGAGCCGATCGTGGACGCGAGCGTCGAGGGCGACGCCCTCGCCGTCGCCACGAACCTGGCCTACCCGGTCGGGGACCTCGTGCTGGTCGCTCTCGTGGTGGCCGTGTTCGGCCTCTCCGGCTGGCGGCCCGGGGGCGCCTGGGCGATGCTGGGCGCGGGGCTCGCCGCGATGGCTGTCGCGGACGGCGCCTACCTGCTCCAGAGCGCGAAGGGCACCTACGTCGAGGGGCAGCTGCTGGACACCCTCTGGCCCGCCGCGGCGCTGCTCGTGGGCTTCGCCGCGTGGGCGCCCCGGGTGCGGCGCACTCAGATCGAAGTGGAGGGCACGCGCGTGGTCCTGGTGCCCGCAGCGTGCGGGATGCTCGCCATCGCCATCGCCGGCAGCGCCAACCTGGGGCTGCTCGGGAACGCCGCGGCCGTGCTTAGCCTCGCCACGCTCGTCGTCGTCACCCTACGTATGGCGCTCGCCTTCCTCGACAACCAGCGGATGCTCGCCGACAGCCGCGACGAGGCAACCACGGATGCCCTCACGGGGCTCGGGAACCGGCGGCTGCTGATGGCCGACCTGGCGGCAGACCTGGCGGATGCGACCGCCGAGGAGCCGGCGCTCGTGTCGCTCTTCGATCTGGACGGATTCAAGCGCTACAACGACATGTACGGCCATTACGCGGGCGACCAGCTGCTGAGCCGCCTCGGGCGGCGCCTCGCCGAGGGCGCGAAGCCGGATGGAAGGGCCTACCGGCTCGGGGGCGACGAGTTCTGCGTGCTCGCCCGGCCGCGCACAACCGTCCCCGAGGGCGTGACCGCCGCGGGCTCCGCGGCGCTCACGGAGAGCGGCGAGGGCTTCCGGATCACCGCCTCTCACGGCAGCGTGATGCTGCCGGAGGAGGCGAGGAGCGCCTCCGAGGCGCTGCAGCTGGCCGACCGCCGCATGTACGCCCACAAGGGCGATGGCCGAGCCTCCGCCGGCCGCCAGACCCGGGACGTGCTGCTGAGCACCCTGCGAGAGCGCCAGCCGGACCTCCACGCCCACCTCACCGACGTGGCCGAGACCGCCGTGGCGGCGGCAAGGGAGCTGAACATGTCCCCGGAGAGGATCGACGAGGTGGCGCGAGCCGCCGAGCTCCACGACGTGGGCAAGATGGCGATCCCCGACGCGATCCTCGACAAGCGCGGGCCGCTCGACGACGAGGATTGGACCTTCATGCGCCGCCACACCGTGATCGGCGAGCGGATCCTCGCAGCCGCTCCCGCCCTGGTACCCGTGGCAAGGCTCGTCCGGTCGAGTCACGAGCGCTGGGACGGCGCCGGCTACCCGGACGGCCTGGCGGGCGAGGACATCCCGCTCGGGGCCCGGATCGTGGCCGTGTGCGACGCCTACGACGCGATGGTCTCCGAGCGCCCCTACCGGCGCGCGCTGGACCCGCGCGACGTCCTCGCGGAGCTGCGCCGGTGCGCCGGCACGCAGTTCGACCCCGTGGTGGTCGCGGCGTTCGAAACCGCCCTCGCGCGCGCCGAGAGCTCTACGCCCGCGTAAACCGCCGCCCCGCCGTCGGCGAGGCATCCTCGTCCAGCTTCACCGGACGGCGCTCGGCGCCGTTGGACGGCGCCATCGGCAGCGCGGTGCCCTCGCCGAGGGTCTCCTCGCTCGCGGCCTTGGCCTCCATCGCGGCGATCCGCTCGGGAGTGAGCTCGCCGGCGTTCTCCTCCTCGATCTTCTCGAGCCACGCGGCGCCCTCGGCGGCCTTGTGCTCGTCCACCACGATCTTGCCGACGTCGATCGACTTGTCGATCTCGGCGAACAGCTCGTCGACCAGCCGGTCCTGGGGGACCTTCCGGAGGGGCTCGCCGTGGGCGAAGATCAGGCCCTCGTTCTTGGCGCCCGTGATGCCGAAGTCCGCGTGCGACGCCTCCCCGATCCCGTTCACCGCGCACCCGAGCACGGCCACCTCGATCGGGTCCGTGTAGGCCTCGAGGCGCTCCTCGATCTCGGCCACCACGGTGTCCATGTCGAACTGGAGCCGCCCGCAGGTGGGACATGCGATGAGCACGGGCCCGCGCTCGCGGATCTTGAGCGCCTTCAGGATCTCCCACCCGACCTTGACCTCCTCCTCGGCGTGGAAGGTCGAGAGCGAGATCCGGATCGTGTCTCCGATGCCGTCCGCCAGCAGCGTGCCGAGCCCCACCGAGGACTTGAGGGAGCCCGACCACTTGGTCCCGGCCTCGGTGATGCCGAGGTGCAGCGGATAGTCGATCTTCTCGGAGAGCAGCCTGTTCGAGGCGATGGTGTTCGGCACGTTCGTGGACTTGATCGACACCTTGAAGTCGTGGAAGTCGAGCCGCTCCATCAGCTCCACGAACTCGACCGCGGCGGCCACGAGCGCCTCCACCGAGTTCTCGCGCTCCAGCTCGTGCAGGTGCTTGGGCAGCGATCCCGAGTTGACCCCGATCCGCATGGGGGTCCCGGCCGCCTTGGCCCTGGCGGCCACCTCCGCCACCTTGTCCGGGCCGCCGATGTTGCCCGGGTTGAGCCGGATGCAGTGGGCGCCCGCGTCGATCGCCTTCAGGGCCAGGGTGTGGTTGAAGTGGATGTCGGCGATCACCGGGATCGGCGACTCCTTGACGATGCGCCTGAGCGCGTCCACGTCCTTCTCTCGCGGGACCGCGCACCGCACGAGGTCGCCGCCCGCGTCGGCGATCGCGTGGATCTGCCTCATCGTCGCGTCGAAGTCCGCGGTCTCGGTCTTCGTCATCGACTGCACGGCGACGGGAGCCCCGCCGCCGATAGGGACGTCTCCGACCCTGATCTGGCGCTTGGAAGCCATCGCCCGAAGGGTATCGGGCGACCCGCAGCGCTAGGTTCAGGCACCGATGAGCGACTACCCCCACACGATCGACAACGGCGCCGGGGAGAAGCTGACGTTCCTGGGCCTCCGCTCCGACGGACCGTTCCCGGTCGTGGCGGCCATCGGCCGGCTCTTCGGGCTTGATCGGCGGCGGTTCGCCGGCGCTCCGGAGCCGGTGTCGGGGCGCTAGCCGCCCGCTGGTAGCTGGACGCACGTTCGAGACATGCGCCGTTCACGCAGGCTTTCGGCGCCATCGGTCGAGGACATAACGAACGTCTCGACTGGCTGGAGGACTCCATGGCTTACCGGCGCTGACCCCTGCGACGCTCATGCACTCGACCCTCGACCTTCTACGGCAGGAGCCACGGGCTCGCCTCTTCCTCGCCGCGCACGCACAGTCGTCGCTCGGCACCGGGGCGGGCTACGTGGCTCTTCTGCTGCTCGCCTATGAACGCATGCCCTCGCCGCTCGCGATCAGCCTCGTGCTGGTCGCGGACCTGCTCCCGGCGATGGTGCTGGGGCCGATCCTCGGCGCGGCCGCGGACCGCTGGTCGCGGCGCTGGTGCGCCGTCGTAGCCGACGTGCTGCGGGCGGCGGCCTTCCTGGCTCTGGGGCTGGGAGGCGGCATCGAGGTCACGATCGTGCTCGCGCTGCTCGCGGGCACCGGCACCGCCCTGTTCACGCCGGCGGCGCTCGCCGGCCTGCCGAGCCTCGTGAGGCCCGATCGCCTTCCCGCTGCGAACTCACTGTTCGCCGCCGTGGCGGATCTCGGCCATACCGTGGGCCCCGCTCTCGCCGCCCTGGTCCTGCTGCTGGCCGGGCCCGAGACGCTCGTGATCGCGAACGGAGCCACCTTCGCGATCTCGGCCGCGGTCCTGGTCGCCGTGCCGTTCGGGAACCGGCCCGCGCCCGGCACCGCACGTAGGACGTCGCTCGCCGTCGAGGCGCGCGAAGGGCTGCGCGCCGCGGCGAGGCTCCCCGGGGTGGGCGCCCTGCTCGGCGCGTCGAGCGGAATGCTCCTCTTCGCGGGCGTCTTCAACGTCGCCGAGCTGCCGTTCGCCAAGGACGGGCTGGGTCTGGGCGGCGCCGGGTTCGCTGTCTTGGTGGCGGTATTCGGCCTGGGCGTGATCGTCGGCTCGCTCACCGGCGCCTCGGGCGGCGCACGCGACCGCGTGAAGCGCAGGTACCTGCTCGGGCTGTGGGTGGTTGCGGCCGGCTTCCTCATGGCCGCCGCCGCACCCGTGCTCGCGGTTGCGCTGCTGGCCTTCGGCATCGCAGGCCTCGGGAACGGGCTCGTGGTGGTGCATGAGCGCCTGCTCATCCAGCGAGCCGTGCCCGACGAGGTGATGGGCCGGATCTTCGGGATCAAGGACGCCGCGACGGCCTGGGCCTTCGCCATCGCGTTCAGCGCGGGCGCTCCCCTGGTGACGCTCCTCGGAGCGCGCGACGCGATCCTGGTCGCGGGGATCGGGGGCGCGGCGGTCGCCCTGCTCGCGGGCCTCCTGTTGCGCAGGGCGTGGCGGGCCGACCGCGGTCTCGCACCGTGGCCGGCGGCTCCGGCGCTGGGCTCCCAGCCCTAGGTCGCGGACTCGGCGCTGGCCTGGGCAGCGCCGCCGGCGAGCGGCTCGTGCCCCTGCTCCCGCTCCGGCGAGGCCAGCGCCCTCCGGATGACCGTCTCGAGAACGGCGGCCACCCGGGGGTCGAACTGGGTGCCGGCGTTGGCGTGAATCTCCTCGAGGGCGAGCTCGGGGTCCATCCGCCGCCGGTAGGCGCGGTCGCTGGTCATGGCGCTGAACGCGTCGCAGCAGAACACGATGCGCGCCTGGAGCGGGATCTCCTCGCCGCGGAGGCCGTCCGGATAGCCCTCCCCGTCCCAGCGCTCATGGCAGGAACGCACGATCTGCCCCACCCGCCGCAGCGGCCCGCCCACGCGGTCCAGGATGCGCTGGCCCTCCAGGGTGTGCAGCTTGATCACCTCGAACTCCGCCGTCGTGAGCGCGGCGGGCTTGTTCAGGATCGGCTTGGGCGTCGCCATCTTGCCAACGTCGTGAAGGAGCGCCGCGAAGCGCATCTCGAGCCGGCCGCCGGCAACGATCCCGATGTCCTCCCGCTCCATCCGCATCTCGTCCGCCACCGCGTCGACGAGCTCGACGACCGAGCGGCAGTGGTCGGCGGTGTAGTGGTCCTCGAACTCGACGAAGTCCGAGATCAGCATCACCGTGCCCTGATAGATGTCCCCCAGGTCGAGCACCGCGGCGATGCGGCGCTCGCGCTCGCGGGCGAAGACGTGGAACACCCAGATGATCGGGACGAGCGCCAGCAGGCTCGCAAGGGTCTCGTTCGCCGCGAAGGCGAATACGAGGCCCACGGGAGACATCGCGGCATCGATGCCATAGGACCAGCCTGCTGCGCGCAGGGTGTCCGACGTGTCGACCCCGTAGCCCCAGCGCTCGGCCGTGGCCGCCGCCGCCAGTCCGACGGCCATCTGGGCGGCGAGCGCGAGCAGGTAGACGTCCAGGTGCGCCAGCTCGGGGTTACCCGGCGCGAGCAGCCCGAGCACGAACACGGGACCCAGGCTGAACCAGGCGTCCGTGAGGCTGTTGATCCAGCGCTCCGGATGCTCCTCGCCGCTGATGAGGTCGGGAAGGCGGGCGAGGAGGAAGCCCGCCGCCACGAGCAGCGGCACGAGCGGGAGCGGCGCCAGGAACAGGATCGGCACGAACACGAGCTGCTCCGGAACGGCGCGGCCGCTGCCGATCTCGAACTCGACCCTGGACGCGAGCGCGTAGAGGGCGACCAGGCCGACGAGCGCGGGCGCATCGCCCGTCCGCTCCCATGGCAGCGTGACTGCCGCCAGGGCCGTGGCCCCGAGGAAGCCCCCGGCGAGCATGTGCTCGACCAAGCGTTGCCGGCTAGTCATGCGCCTGGGCCGACGTTCCCGGGACAGACGCACGAGCCCATCCGCGCGTTCCATCGCCGGGATGGTAGCGCCGACATCCCCCTGTGGGGGGACAGGTCGGTCTACGCGTAGAGCTCCTCGATCTCCTTCGCGTACTTCTCGTTGATCGGCTTGCGCTTGAGCTTCATGGTGGGGGTCAGCTCGTCGCCCCCCGGCTGCCAGTCCTCGTCGAGGAGCTTGAACTTCTTGATCTGCTCCACACGCGCGAGCTTCTCGTTCGCGGCGTCCACGCCCTTCTGGACCTCGGCCTGTGCCGCCTCCTTGCCGTGCTGCTCGATGAAGCCGGGCGCCACGTCGGGGTCGAGGGTGATGAGCGCCACGTTGTAGGGCTTCGAGTCGCCGATGGCGATGGCCTGGCCGATCAGCGGGCTGGCCGCCTTGACCTTCGCCTCGATGTTCGCCGGCGACATGTTCTTGCCGGCGGCGTTGATGATCAGCTCCTTCTTGCGGTCGACGATCTTCAGGTAGCCGTCCTCGTCGAACTCGCCGATGTCGCCGGTGGCGAGCCAGCCGTCGGAGTCGATCGTCTCCGCGGTCTTGTCCGGCTGGTTGCGGTAGCCGTCCATGATGATCCGCCCCCGGATCAGCACTTCGCCGTCCTCGGCCAGCTTGATCTCGGCCCCCGGGGAGGGCGGGCCCACGGTGCCGATCTTGATCCTGTCGGGCGGGTTCACGCAGCCGGACCCGCATGTCTCCGACATCCCCCACAGCTCGGCCAGCGGCACGCCGATGGCGTGGAAGAACTTGATGACCTCCGGCGGCGTGGGCGCGGCGCCCACGTTCACCGACTCCACCTGGTCGAAGCCCAGGCGCTCCCGCATCTTCGAGAACACCATCTCGTCGGCCTTGGCGTACTGGGCCGCCAGCTCCTCCGGGACCTCCTCCCCGGCCTGCTCCAGCTCCACCTTCTTCAGGCCCACCTCGAGCGCGCCCTTCACGCCCTGCTTGCGCTCCTCGTCCTGCTCGGCCTCGATCCCGGCCTCGATCGCCGCCTTCAGCTTCTCCCAGATGCGCGGCACGGCGAAGAACCAGCTCGGGCGCACCTCGGGCAGGTAGGCCACGACCTGCCTCGGGTCGGGGCAGTCGGTGGTGGTGAAGCCCAGCATCAGCGGCAGGTAGTGGCTGCACGCGCGCTCGGCGATGTGGGCGTAGGGAAGCCAGGAGATCACGCGGCCGTCGTCCGGGAAGGGGATCACCTGGTCGAACGCCTGCACGGCGGACACGAGGTTGTCGTGGGTCAGCTGCACGCCCTTGGGCGGGCCGGTCGTGCCGGACGTATAGATCAGCGTGAGGATGTCGTCGGGGCCGACGGCCTTCCAGGCCGCCTGGTAGTCGAACCCCTCGTCGCCCTTGGACTCGACGTCCGCGAGCGTGAGCGTGCCGTCCGCGCCGTCGCCGTCCACCACGACGATCGTCTCGATGCCCTTGACCTCCTTGATGATGCCGAGGAAAGCCTTCTCGGTCACGAGGATCTTGTTGGCGGCGTCGCCCACGAGGTACTCGATCTGCTCCGCCGTGTAGGTGTTGTAGATCGAGAACGGCGTGGCGCCGAGGTGCAGCGCGGCCGAGTCGACGAAGTGGAACTCGGGACGGTTCGTGAGCATGATCCCGATGGTGTCCGCGGCCCCCAGGCCGAGGGCGGCGAAGCCGCGGGCGACGCTCTCCACCTTCGCTGCGTATTCCCCCCAGGTGCAGGTGAACTCGTCGTCCTTGGTGCGGATCGCCGGGCGGTCGGGGTTCTCGGCGGCGGTGATCTGGAAGGCCTCCGCGAGCGTGCTCGCCTCGAGGCCCTTCGGCTTCTGCGTACGGGTCGGCGTTGCGCTCTCCATCGCTCCTCCTCGGTCTCCGCGCGGAGCCTATCTGACCTGGAAGCCCTCGCCCGACAGCCTGTCGATGTCGTTCGTCAGCCCGATCATGAACAGGCCGATCACGAGCATGAAGCCGATCACCCCCGCGCGCTCCATCACGCTGAACGGCACCGGCTTCCCGCGCACCTTCTCGACGATCGCCCAGAAGATGTGCCCGCCGTCGAGCGGCAGGAACGGGAAGAGGTTCACTATCGCGAGCGAGAGCGAGATGATCGCGAGGATCCCGATCACCTCCGCCAGGTCGTTGAGGATCGTCTGGCGCGTGACCTCGTAGGAGCCGACGATCCCCGAGATCTCCTTGCGCTGCTCCGAGTCGAACAGTCGCGCCGGCAGGCTCAGCGTCTGCTCGGTGATGTACCAGAAGCGATCGAGCGAGGTGGTGACCGACTCCCCGAACGGCATCGGCTCCCGCGGCCCGGCGGCATAGGAGAACCCGAGCCTCGTGCGCTCCACCTGCGGCGTGGAGTCGTAGATGGGACGCGCGTCGATCTCGAGCCGGCGGCCGTCGCGGATCACCACGAGCTTGGCGGGCGTGGCCGACTTGCAGCCCTTCACGGGCGGCTTCTCGGCGCACTCGTGCTTCGCGATCTGGGGCGAGAGCTTCGTGGGGTCGCCGCGGACCCCGTCCACCGAGACCAGCTTGTCCCCCGGCTTCAGCACCTCGGCCGCGGGATAGCTCTTCTCGATCGTCCCCACCCGCGTGCTCGCGGTCTCCGGGCCGATCGCCCAGAAGAAGATGAACAGCAGGATCAGCGCCAGCACGAGGTTCACGGCCGGCCCCGCCGAGATCACGGCGACCCGCTTCCACACGGGCTGGGAGTAGTAGGCCCGCGTGCGGACCTCGTCGGGGAGGTCCTCGTCCGGGTTCATCCCGCTGATCTTCACGTAGCCGCCCGCGGGGATGGCGCCGATCGCGTACTCGGTCTCCCCCACCTTCTTCGACGCCAGCGTGGGCGGGAAGAAGAGCGAGAACTTCTCCACGCGCATGCCCACGGCCTTGGCCACCGTGAAGTGGCCGAGCTCGTGGAAGATCACGAGCAGCGCGAAGCCGGCGAACGCGAGCAGCCAGCTCAAGAGACGCTCACGCTCCGGGCCAGCTCGGCGGCGCGGTCGCGCGCCTCGGCGTCGGCGGCGTAGAGCTGCGAGAAGTGGCCCACCGGCTGGACGGGCGAGGCCTCCAGCGTGCGCTCGATCACCTCGGCGATCGCAGCGAACGGAAGCCGGCCGTCGAGGAAGGCGGCCACCGCGATCTCGTTGGCGGCGTTCAGCACGCACGGCGCGGTGCCGCCGGCCGCGCCCGCCTCGCGCGCGAGGCGCAGGCACGGGAAGGTCGCCTCGTCCGGGGGCTCGAACTCGAGGCTGCCCACGCTCGCGAGGTCGAGCGTCTCCACGGGAACGTCCACGCGATCCGGATGGTGCAGCGCGTAGGAGATCGGGACGCCCATGTCGGGGTAGCCCAGGTGGGCGAGCGACGCCCCGTCGTTGAGGTGGATCAGCGCGTGCACGATCGACTGCGGGTGCACGAGCACGTCGATCCGCTCGTACGGGAGCCCGAAGAGGTGGTGGGCCTCGATCACCTCGAGGCCCTTGTTCATGAGCGTCGCCGAGTCCACCGTGATCTTCCCGCCCATGTCCCATGTCGGGTGCGCGAGCGCCTCCTCGCGAGTCACGTCTGCGAGGTCCGTGCGGCCGCGGAACGGGCCGCCGGAGGCGGTGAGCACCAGGCGGTCGACCGTCCCCGGCCGCTCCGACTCGATCAGCTGGAACAGCGCGGAGTGCTCGGAGTCGACCGGCAGCAGCGCCGCCCCGGTGGCCTCAGCGAGGGTCGTGACCAGCTCTCCTCCGACCACCAGGCTCTCCTTGTTGGCGAGCGCGAGGTCGATGCCCTCTCCGAGCGCCGCCACCGTCGGGCCCAGCCCTGCCGAGCCGACGAGCGCGTTCAGGACGAGGTCGCAGTCGGTGTCCGTGATCAGGGCGACGAGGCCCTCGGCGCCGGCCAGCACCTCGCCGCCGGTCCACCGCTCGGCGGCGCGCGCCGCCGCGTCGGGGTCCGCGAGGGCCACCCGGCTAACTCCGAAGCGCTCGGCCTGCTCGAGCACGAGCTCGGCGTTCGACCTGGCTGCCAGCCCCACGACCTCCAGCGAGTCGCTGCGGTCCACCACGTCGAGCGCCTGCGTGCCGATCGAGCCGGTCGAGCCGACGATCAGGATCCTGCGCATGCGGCGGAGTCTAGGAGGCGGGGACTGCCTGCTCGTCGAGCACCGCCAGCAGCGCGTGCACCACGTCCGGGTCGAACTGGCTGCCCGCATTGGACACCAGCTCGCGCATTGCCGCCTCCCGGTCGAGCGCATCGCGGTAGGGCCGGTCGGTGGTCATGGCGTCGTAGGCGTCGCAGGCGAAGATGATCCGGGCACCGAGCGGGATGGCATCGCCGCTCAGCCCGTCGGGGTATCCCGCGCCGTCCCAGCGCTCGTGGGTGTGGCGCACGATCGGCCGCACGGGGTCGAGGAACTCGATCGGGGCGAGGATCTGCTCGCCGATCACGCTGTGCTGCTCGACGCGCCGGCGCTCCTCCGCCGTCAGCCGGCCCGTCTTGTCGAGGATCGCCTCTGGAATGGCCAGCTTTCCGCTGTCGTGGAAGGCGGCGGCGAACCGGAGGATCCTCAGCTCGCCGGGCTCCAGCCCCATCCGGAGCCCCACGGCCCCGGCGTGCTCGGCTATCGAGCGCGAGTGCCCGGCCGTATAGAGGTTCTTGGCCTCCAGGGCCGCGGTCAGCGCCTCGGCGGTGTCGAGATAGGCCTGTTCGACGCTGTGGTAGAGGCGTGCCGAGCGCAGAGCGGCGCTCACCTGGTCGGCGACGAGGGTCGCGAGGCGGACCTCGTCATCGCCGAAGGCGCCGACCTCGTCGGAATGGAGGTCGATTACCCCCCACAGACGGTCGCCGGCCCAGAGCGGCACGCACAGCTCGGAGCGGGTGGACTCGGTCTCCCCGGTGGCCCTGTGGTCCGGCTCGAGCCGGACGTCGTCCGAGTTGACCAGGGCCGCGTCGCGCAGCGCGCGCCCGATGAGGCCCACGGTGCGGGGCTGGCTCCAGCCCGCCGCCCTCAGCCGCTCCACGGCCGCGCCCCTGCCGGCGGCAATCTCGACCGTGTCGTCGACCACCCGCACGATCGAGCACAGCGGAACCCCGACCTGGTTGAAGAGCTCATCCGCCGCGAGCTCCACGATGTCCGCCTCGTCGACCAGCCCGGCGAGCCGCGCCCCGAGCGCGCCGCTCGAGGCGAGCAGCATCGTGTGCTTGTCGAGCGGGCCCATCCCGGCAGCGCTCGCCGAGCGTCCCGCCGCCGCGCGGAAGACGAGCTGGACGCGCAGCTCGGCGGCCGCCAGGTCGGCGGTGTCGCCGTCGGCATACAGCTCGAGGAGGTAGACGCCGTCGAGATCCGAGGTGGTCGCTCCCAGCACGCCGTAGAAGCCGAGCTCGGCCAGCAGGTCGCGCTCGGCCGGGTCCGAGTTGCGATCGTGGCGCTCGACCAGGAACGACCCCGCGCCGGCCTCGACCAGCCGCGCGGTGGCGGGGTAGTCGGCCAGCTCGTATACCTCGTCTCCGAGTCCCACCCGGATGCCGCGGAGCCGGTTGTCGCGGTCGTCCGAGGTGACGATCGAACGGATCGTGGGCGATCCATGCGCAGCGAACGAGATCGTCCATGCGGCCGCGTTCACGGTCTCCGCGAAGTGCGCCACCACGACCTCCAGCCGGTCCAGCGTGTGGCGCTCCGCCAGCTCGCCGTCCAGCATCTCCAGCAGCTGCTCGCTGACCTTGTCGAGCCGGTCGGTGATGCCGCGCCGCCTGGGGCGCCTGCGGGGCGCCAGCATCTCGTGCAACGCGCTCGCCTCCGCCGTGCAGACCTGGCCGCCGCCCCGCTGCTTCGCCGCGTACTGGGCCGAGTCGGCCGCCCGGAGGATCTGGCCCGAGCGCTCGATG
Organism: uncultured Thermoleophilaceae bacterium; assembly: GCA_963722705.1. GTDB lineage: Bacteria > Actinomycetota > Thermoleophilia > Solirubrobacterales > Thermoleophilaceae > JAAYBF01. Next base: position 274,278 of record CAVRNY010000005.1, read on the forward strand.
CCGGGCCCCGCCTCCACGGCGCCGCAGGAGATCGACACCGGGGTATCGCGGTCCTCGGCGAGCAGGGTCAGCGCGGTGGCGCCGACGTCCTTGGCATCGGCGAGCGTGCGTCCCGGGAGCAGCACGGCGAACTCGTCCCCGGCCAGGCGGGCGACCATCGCCCCGGGATACGCGGAGGCGCCGGCCACCAGGGCCTCGCCCACCCTGCGCAGCGCGCGGTCGCCCGCATGGTGGCCGCGGCTGTCGTTGATCGACTTCAGATCGTCGACGTCGGACAACAGCGCCGCGACCGGTACCGAGCGCTCACGCCAGTCCTCGGTCATGGTCTCCAGGCGCTCCTCGAGGGCGCGGCGGTTCGCCAGTCCGGTGAGGGGATCCTCGTACGCGAGGCGCGAGACGTCGCTGAACAGCTCCGCCCGCGCGATCACACCCGCCAGCTGGGCGGCGATCGCCTCCAGGAAGCGCACGTCGCTGGCGCGGAAGCGAGGCGCCCCGGGCGCCGTGCTGGCCCAGACCTCGCCCCACACCTCGCCGTCCACGACCACCGGGACGCCGATGTCCGACTCCTTGCCGAGCTCGCGCAGCAGGGCCACGGAGCGGGGGTCGGCGTCCGGATCGTCGACGGCGGTGAAGTACGGCGTACCGGTCTGGAGCAGCTTGGCGACGGTGGGGTGATCGGCGAGCGCATAGGTCTCGTCCTCGGGATAGCGCTCCTCCCCCGGGCCGAGATCGCCGACGTTGATGAGCGTGCACATCACCTGCCGGTCGCGCTCCCATCGGCTCATCGAGAACGACCCCGCGTTCAGCGCCTCGAGGGCCGCCTCCGAGGCGAGCTCCATCACGTCCTGAAGGCTGCTGGCCGCCGCCGCGGCCGCGGCCACGCGCATGAGAGCCTCCCGCTCGCTGTCCTCGCGGGCGAGTGCGTCAGGCTGGGTCGGCAGGGCTCTCAGACCGCGGTCCAGAGCCTGGCGCCGGCGCGAGCCGTGCAGGGCCAAGTCGGGCTGCTCCATCTGTGTTTTCGTATCGGGCGCGCCCGCGTGCGGCTTTAGGCCCGTTAGCATGCGCTCCTGGCCAGGTGGCCAGTCACCTCATGCGCTTCGGGATCTTCTACGAGCACCAGAACCCCCGGCCCTGGGAGGGGGAGCGCGACGAGCACAGGTTGTTCAAGGACGCGCTCGACCAGATCGAGATCGCGGACCGGGCGGGGTTCGACTACGTCTGGGAGGTCGAGCACCACTTCCTTGAGGAGTACTCGCACTCCTCGGCGCCCGAGGTGTTCCTGGCCGCCGCGAGCCAGCGGACCAAGAACATCCGGCTCGGTCACGGGATCGTGCAGATCCCGCCCGGCGTCAACCACCCCGCCCGCGTGGCGGAGCGGGTCGCGACGCTCGACCTCGTCTGCGACGGGCGGCTCGACTTCGGCACGGGCGAGTCGTCCTCCGCGGCCGAGCTCGGCGGCTTCCTCGTCGACCGCGCCAAGAAGCGCGAGATGTGGGAGGACGCGATCGACGCGATCACCCGCATGTTCGTGGAGGAGCCGTTCGCCGGCTGGGAGTCGGAGTTCGTGCGGATGCCTCCGCGCAACGTGGTGCCCAAGCCGCTTCAGAAGCCCCACCCCCCGCTGTGGGTCGCCTGCTCCCGGCGCGAGACGATCCACTTCGCTGCGCGCAACGGGATCGGGGCGCTCTCCTTCTCGTTCGTCGAGCCCGAGGACGCCGGGAAGTGGGTGACGGAGTACTACGACCTGATCGAGTCGGACGAGTGCGTGCCCGCCGGGTTCGCCGTGAACCCGAACGTGACGGTCGTGCTTCCGATGATGCTCCACGAGGACGAGCAGACCGCCATCGAGCGCGGGATCGACGGCGGCCACTTCTTCGGCTACTCGCTGGCGCACTACTACGGGATGGGCGAGCAGCGCCCGGGCGTCACGAACATCTGGGAGGAGTTCCAGCAGAACCGCGAGCTCAAGGGGTTCTCCCGCGAGATCATCGATGCCGACGACGCTCCCCTCGGCGTGAAGCTGATGCAGCACGGCCTGGGCTCCCTGCGCGGGGCGATCGGGACCCCGAAGCAGGTCACCGACCTGGTGCGACGCTACGAGGCCGTGGGAGTCGACCAGGTGGTCTTCGTGCTCCAGGCGGGCGCCAACAAGCACGAGCACATCTGCGAGTCGCTGGAGATGTTCGGCCGCGAGGTGGCGCCTGTCTTCGCCGAGGAGCGCGAGGCCAAGGAGGCCGCGAAGGCCGAGCGGCTGGCGCCGGCGATCGAACGGGCGATGGCCCGCAAGGCCCCGCCGCGCGAGGCGCCCGCCGGGTACGTGATCGACGAGCCGGCGGAGATGGCTCGCGCCGAGCGTGCCTCGCACCAGCACGCGGGCGTCCGGGCGCGCGCCGGAGACCTGGTCGACGAGGCCAAGCACGCGCTCCAGAAGCAGGGACAGGAGGCGCTCAAGCGGTTCGTGCGGGGCGCGTCCGACGACCAGCTCGACCGGCGGTTCGGAAACTCGCTCGCCCAGCGCGCCCTCTTCACGGGGATGGCGCGCCAGTTCGACCCGAAGTTCGCCTTCGGCTTCGAGGGCGACATCGTCTACGAGCTGTCACACGGCGACAACGGGCGTGTGCCCGACCGCTGGACGGTGAGGGTGAAGGGCGACTCCGCGGAGGCGATCCAGGGCGGGAACGGCGAGGCGGCCGTGACATTCAAGCTCAGCGTGGCCGACTTCGCGCGCCTCGCCGCGGAGGAGGCCGACCCCCAGGAGCTGATCTTCAGCGGCCGCTTCGACATAGAGGGCGACTTCCACATCGCGGGTCAGACGCAGGAGATGTTCGGCGGGCCGTCCCGCTTCTAGCCGTACCCCAGCGCGACGCTCGCGTAGTAGCCCACGACCACCGTGAAGAACACGGCGTCGAGGCGGTCGAGCGCCCCGCCGTGGACGCCGAAGGCGCGGCCGGTGTCCTTCACCTCGAGGTCGCGCTTGATGGCGGACTCGAACAGGTCTCCGACCGGGGCCGTGATCGCCACCAGGAAGCCGATCAGGAGCGCGTCGGGACCGGTGAGCCAGTCCTGGTAGAGGCCCGCGCACCAGAACGCGATCGTCCCTCCCAGGATGCCCGCGACCAGGCCCTCCACGGTCTTGTTCGGAGAGATGTCGGGGGCCAGCGGCCGGCGCCCCCAGGCCCGGCCTCCGAGGTACGCGGCGGTGTCGCCGATGAAGGTGCCCACGAGCACGTCGACGAGCAGGCCGTCGCCGTGCGGCAGCTCGCGCAGGAACACCGCGTGGGCGAGCGGCAGCCCGATCCAGACGATCCCGAAGATGGTCGCGGCGATGCCCCACGCGACCCGGTCGATCCGCGCCCGGGCGAGCGCGAGGAGGAACACCACGGGGAACGCGGCGGCGAGGGCGATCAGCACGTCGGCGCGCTCCTCGTAGAGCGCGAGCAGCACGATCGCGATCAGCGTCAGGTAGCCCGCCAGGTCGATCGGGCGCGCCCGGCGCATGAGCGAGTAGAGCTCGCCCATCGCCACCACGCCCAGCAGGATCACCCCCACGGCGAAGATCAGGCCGCCGCTCACGACGATGAAGATCGCGAACGCGATCGCCGGTATCGCCACGATCACGCGCGCTGTCAGATCCGACCGTCCGCGCGGCTCCCGCAGGGGAGGCTCGGGCTCCAAAATGTCCCTGGAGCTCATGGTCCTAGCGCGCGCCGAACCGCCGCGCGCGGCTCCGGTACTCCTCGAGCGAGGCCTCGAACGCCTCGCGGTCGAAGTCGGGCCACAGCTCGTCGCGGAACACGAACTCCGAATAGGCGCACTGCCACAGGAGGTAGTTGGAGATGCGCTGCTCTCCGCTCGTGCGGATCAGGAGGTCTGGGTCGTGCATGTCGGGGGCGTAGAGGTGGTCGCGGAACTCTGCTTCCGACTCTCCCCTGAAGGTTCGCGCCGCGTCGACGATCTCCGCCCTGCCGCCGTAGTTGAACGCCACGAACAGCGTGATCCGGGTGTTCTCGCCGGTCACCCCCTCGGCCCACTCCATCTTCTCCCTGAGCGCCTCCGGAACGCCGTCGCGGCGGCCGATGAAGCGCATACGCACGCCCTCCTCGTGCAGCTCCGGGGTCTCGCGGTCGATGCGCTCGCCGAACATCGCCATCAGCCCGTCGACCTCCTCGCGCGGCCGGGTCCAGTTCTCGGTCGAGAACGAGAACACCGTGAGCTCCTCGATGCCGAGGCGCGCGGCGTCGCGCAGGCGGGCCTTCACCACGTCCGCGCCGGCCCGGTGGCCCTCAATCGGCTCGAGCCCCCGGGCCTGGGCCCAGCGGCCGTTCCCGTCCGTGATGATCGCGACGTACCGGGGCTCCCCGGCCGTCACACCTGCAGGATCTCCTCTTCCTTGCCCGCGAGCAGGGTGTCGATCTCGCCGATGCGCGTGTCCGTGAGCTTCTGCAGCTCGGCCTCGGCGCGGTGCTCGTCGTCGGCCCCGAGCTCGCCGTCCTTCTTGAAGTCGCGCAGGTCGTGGATCACCTCGCGCCGCACGTTGCGGACGCCGACCTTGCCCTCCTCGGCGATCCCGTGCACGACCTTCACCAGGTCCTTGCGGCGCTCCTCCGTGAGCTCGGGGATCGTGAGGCGGATCAGGTTGCCGTCGTTGGACGGCGTTAGCCCCACGTCGGACTCGAGGATCGCCTTCTCGATCGCCTTGATGGACGACTTGTCGTATGGCGTGATCGTGAGCAGCCGGGCCTCCGAGGCCGACACGTTCGCCAGCTGCTTGAGCGGCGTGATGGCGCCGTAGTAGTCCACGTCGATGCGGTCGAGCAGGTGGGGCGAGGCGCGGCCGGTGCGGACGGTGGCGAACTCGGTGCGGGTGGCCTCGACGGACTTCTTCATCCGCTCGCCCGCATCGGACATCAACTCGTTGTAGAGCTCCTCATCCATTCGTCACCACCACGGTCCCCACTCGCTCGCCGCACACTATCCGGTCGATGTTTCGCTCGTCATCCATGTTGAAGACGTGGATCGGGAGGGCGTTGTCCATGCACAGCGACAGCGCCGTGACGTCCATCACCTGCAGCTGCTGCTCGATCGCCTCGCGGTGGCTGATGGTCTCGATGAACCGGGCGTCGGCCACCGTGCGGGGGTCCGCCGTGTAGACGCCCTCCACCCCGTTCTTGGCCATGAGGATCGCCTCCGCGTGGATCTCGAGGGCGCGCAGCGCGGCGGCGGTGTCGGTGGTGAAGAACGGGTTCCCGGTGCCGGCGGCGAAGATCACGACCCGGCCGCGCTCCAGGTGGCGCATCGCGCGGCGGCGGATGTAGGGCTCGGCCACCTCCGAGATCTCGATCGCCGACATCACCCTCGTCACGGCTCCGATCTTCTCCAGCGCGTCCTGCAGCGCCAGGGCGTTGAGCACCGTCGCGAGCATGCCCATGTAGTCGCCTGTCGCCCGGTCCATGCCGGCGGCCGCGCCGGAGAGGCCGCGGTAGATGTTGCCTCCGCCGACCACCACCGCGATCTCGACCCCGCGGTCGGACACGTGCTTCACCTGCGTCGCGATGTCCCCGATGCGCCCCGGGTCGGCCCCGTACTCGAGGTCGCCCATCAGCGCCTCGCCAGAGAGCTTCAGCAGGATCCGGCGGAACTTGGCCTCCGCCACGGCGGCTACTCCCCGATCTGGAACCGCGCGAAGCGGCGGATCACCACGTTCTCGCCGGTGCTGGCGGAGAGCCCCGCCCGCATCTGCTCGATCGTGGCGCCGTCGTGCTTGTCGGCGTTGACATGCGGCTGGTGCAGGAGCACGTTCTCCTCGAGCCACTTCTTCATCCGGCCCTCGGCGATCTTCTCCTGCACCTGCTCCGGCTTGCCCTCCCCGGCGGCCTGCTCCTTGAAGACGCGCATCTCGGCCTCGCGGGTGTCATCTGGAACGTCCTCCTCGGCCACGTAGAGCGGCCCCGCCGCGGCGATGTGCGACGCGACCTCGCGTGCGAACGACGCGAACTCCTCGTTGCGGGCGACGAAGTCGGTCTCGCAATCGATCTCGACGAGCGCCCCGACCTTGCCGTTGTGGTGGACGTAGCTGTGAACGAGTCCCTCGCTCACGACGCGCTCGCCGCGCTTGGCGGCCTTGGCCTGGCCCTTGACCCTGAGCAGGTCGATGGCCTTCTCCATGTCGCCGTCGGCCTCCTGCAGGGCGGCCTTGCAGTCCATCATCCCGGCGCCGGTCCGCTCGCGGAGCTCCTTCACGGCGCTGGCGGAGATCTCGCCGCTCATCTCAGCCCTCTTCATTGGGATCGAACGTGCGCTGCTCGGTGCCGGCGGGGGCGGGCTCGGCTGCCGGGGCGGGCGGCGGCTGCGGGGGCGCCTCGCCGGCCTCCTCGGCCTCCTTGCGGGCCTGCTCCTCCGCCTCGCGCCTGGCCTGCTCCTCGGCCTCCTTGCGGGCCTGCTCCTCGGCCTGGCGTCGTTCCTGCTCCTCGCGCTCGCGGCGGGCGGCGTCCTCCTCGGCGCGGAAGCGCTGGTGCTCGTCGGCCACCACGCCGGCGATCGCCTCGACCACGAGCTTGCAGGAGCGGATCGCGTCGTCGTTGCCCGGGATCACATAGGTCACCGGGTCGGGGTCGCAATTGGTGTCGACCAGCCCGATGATCGGGATCCGCAGCCGCTGGGCCTCGCGGACCGCGATCACCTCGGTCTTCAGGTCCACCACGAACATGGCGTCCGGCGGGCGCTGCATGTTGCGCACCCCGCCGAGGTTGAACTCGAGCTTGTCGCGCTCCTTCTCCGCGGCGATCCGCTCGCGGGTCGGCAGCAGCTCGAGAGTCCCGTTCTCGGTCCACTCCGTCAGCTCGTGCAGCCGCTTGATCCGCTTCGAGACGGTCTGGAAGTTCGTGAGCAGACCGCCCAGCCAGCGCTGGTGGACGTAGGGCATCCCAGAGGCCCCCGCGGCCTCGGCGATCGTGTCCCTGGCCTGCTTCTTGGTGCCGACGAACAGCACCGTGCCGCCGCGGCCCGCAACGCCGGCGGCGAACTCCTGCGCCTGCGCCAGCAGGCGCTCGGTCCGCTGGAGATCGATGATGTGAATGCCACTGCGCTCTCCGAAGATGAACCTGCGCATCTTCGGGTTCCAGCGGCGCGTCTGGTGGCCGAAGTGCACGCCGGCCTCCAGCAGCTCTCTGAGGGTCACCTGAGCCAACTGAATCGCTCCCTTTGATATGTGTGCTTGCCTCCCCGCAGGCGGTACGCGGACCCGGGCTCCATGAGCGCCCGGGCAGGGCCGCGACGGCCCTGCGGGGGTCGATTGCTTGACGGGGCGGAAGCATAGGGCAGGGGGACGAGAAAAACCGCAAGGTTCGCGCCCAGGCGACGTTTCACCTTGTACGGGCCGGTCCTCCCTTCCCCTACCTCCGGTGGTCCGGTCCGGTCTTGAAACGCACAACGGGGCGGCCTGGTTGGCCGCCCCGCTGCGTTTCAGGCGTCAGTCCTCAGTCGTCAGTCGTCAGGAATTAGGGCTCAGGCCGTTGCTGAGGTGTGAGGTCTGGCCTGAGACGCAGAAAGGGCGGCTTCTAGGAAGCCGCCCTTTCCTAATTTCAGTCCCCGTCTGGCCCTCCGGAGACTGGCTCCCGCCTCGCCGCGTCAATTGCATGAAGCAGATCGGCGGGTGGTTTGGACTCGCACGACGTTCGTTCCCCTGTAGCGGGATGACTAAACATCAGTTTTTGCGCGTGCAGGAACTGGCGGCTCAGGCCGAGCCTGCGGCCGCACGCGGCACCGCCGTAGCGGGGGTCCCCGCAGACCGGATGGCCGATCGCCGCCAGGTGCGCGCGGATCTGGTGGGTGCGCCCGGTCTCGAGCGTCACGGAGAGCAGAGTCGTGCGCGGGAGCGCCTCGAGCAGCTCGAAGTGGGTCACGGCGGCGCGAGCCCGGTCCGTGCTGGTCGACATCGCGGTGCGCCGTGCGCGGTCGCGCCCGAGGGGCGCGTCGATCGTGCCGCTCGCTGCGTCCGGGCGCCCGGCGACGAGCGCGAGATAGTGGCGCTCGACCTCGCGGGCGCGCATCATCCGGCTCAGCTCGGCGTAGCTCGCCTCCGACTTGGCCACGACCAGGAGGCCGGACGTGTCGCGGTCGAGCCGGTGCACGATCCCGGCGCGATCGGGGTCGGGGCCGCCGGCGGCGCGGCCCCTCAGAGCCTGGGCGAGCGTCCCGCTGGTGCGCCCGGCGCCGGGATGGACGACCACCCCGGCGGGCTTGTCGACGACCATCAGGTGCTCGTCCTCGAAAACGACATCGAAGGCCGCGTCGGCCTCGACGGGGGGCTCATCCGGGGGCAGCTCGAGCCGTTCGACGAGCTCACCTGCGGCGAGCCTGTGCGACTTCGGCCGCGACAGGCCGTCCACCGTCACGGTGCCGGAGAGGATCAGCCGCTGCGCCTCCGCCCTCGAGTCGGCGAGCCCGCGAGTGGCCAGAGCGGCGTCCAGCCGCAGGCCGGCGTCCTCCTCCGCCGCCCTGAACCTCATGCCGGGTCCCGCCTGCCCTCCACCACGTACAGGAGCGCGAGCACGCCGACCACGATCGCCGCGTCCGCGAGGTTGAACGCGGGCCACCAGATGGGGTCGATGAAGTCGATCACGGCGCCCTCGCGAGCCCGGTCGGCGAGGTTGCCGAGCGCGCCCCCGAGGAGCATCCCGACGGGAAGCCACAGCCATGGCCGCTCGGCGTTGAGCGCGAAGTAGGCCAGCAGCAGGACGAGCGCCAGCCCGATCAGCGCCCCCACGACCGCAGCGCTCCCGTCGAGGGCCCCGAAGGCCACGCCGCGGTTGCGCGTGTTCGTGATGTCGAGCCCGAGGAAGGCGTTCACGCTCTCGCCGCGCATCAGCCCGGAGTCGGCGACCTGCTTCGTGACCTGGTCGAGGGCGAAGACGACGCCCATGGTGGCCATGGCCCGGGACCAGCCCACGGTGCGGGTCATGTCAGCCCCGGATGATGTTCGAGACGATCCCCGCGACGATCAGGAGCACGATCGTGCCGACCATCGGACTCAGGTCGAGCGCACCGGGACCGAGCCGGACCATGGGCAGCACCTTGCGCCACATGCGCAGGTACGGGTTGACCACGTCGTCGACGAAGCCGAGCACGGCGCTCAGGGCCCGGTTGTACGGGATCCGCGGGATGAAGCTGACGATCACCTGGACGAAGATCAGCACCACGTAGATCAGGGCGAACGTGTAGACGTAGTCCGCCACGTCCGCGCGTGTGATCGCGAGCAGCGTCACGCCGAGGACTCCACCACGAGGTCCACGGCGGCGTCGAAGGCGGTTCGCAGCCCGTTCTCCTCGAGGACCCGCAGGCCCTTCTCCGTCACGCCGCCCGGGGTAGCGACCCTGCCCATCAGCTCCGCCGCGTCGAGGTCGTTCGCGTCGAGGTAGGCGGCGGTCCCGGCCATCGTCTCCGTGACGAGTCGCGTGGCCTGCGCCCGCTCGATGCCGTGGCGGGCGCCCGCGGCGGCCATCGACTCCACGACCAGGGCCAGGAAGGCCGGGCCGCAGCTCATGATCGCCATCGCGGGGTCGATCAGCCCCTCCTCCAGGCGCACGACCACGCCGGCGCGGCCGAACAGCTGCAGCACCTCCTCCTCGGGGCCGTCGGCGGCGAGCGTTCCAGGCGCGTAGCAGAGCACCCCGCGCCCCACCTCGACCGGGATGTTGGGGATGAAGCGGTACACGGGCACCCCGGGATATGCCGCCTCGAGCCTGCTGGTCGGCACGGTGCCCACGATCGATACGACGGCCTTCGCGGCGTCTCCCACCTGCTCGGCAACCTCCTCGACGTGGGCGGGCTTGTGGCAGAGCACCACGAGGTCGGCCTGCTCCGCGAGCTGACGGTTCGTGGCGACCGCCGTGCCGCCGATCTCCTCCGCCAGCGCGTCGGCGCGCTCGGTGTCCACATCCGAGACGAGCGCGGGCTCCGCGAGGCCGCGCGCAAGCGCAGCGGCCATGCTGCCCGCCCCGATCAAACCGATCTTCATCCGGCGGGCAACTCTACGGGACCGGCTAGCTCTGGTTGAAGAAGCCCTTCTCGATCAACCGGGCGCGCTCTTCGGCGGACACGTCCACGTTGCGCGGCGTGAGCAGGAACACCTTGTCGGCGATCCGCTGCATCCCGCCGTCGAGGGCGTAGGTGAGGCCGGAGGCGAAGTCGATCAGGCGCTTGGAGAGGTCGGCGTCCGTCTGCTGGAGGTTCAGGATCACGGGGATCGTGTCCTTGAACTGGTCGGCGATCTGCTGCGCGTCGTTGAAGCTCTTCGGCACCACGAGGTGGACCTGGAGGTCCGTGCCCGCCACGCCGTTCCCGGTCTGCACCGGACGCAGCACGCGGGTCTCGCGGCCGCCCCCCTCGCGCGGGGATTCGTCGGCGAAGATGTCGTCGAACTCGTCGCGTCGGCGGCGCTGGAGCCGGCGAACGTTCGGCCGCTCGCGGTAGCGATCCTCGAGCTGCAGCTCGGGCTCCGGCTCGCGGTCCGGAACCGCCTCGTAGCGCGGAGCGTCCTCCTCAGCCAGGCCGAAGTAGACGAGCGCGCGGTGCCATGTGTCTGAGATCGCCATCTCGGGGGGTTTGTTCGCTCAGAAGGCCGAAATCCCTTTGGCACACGTTATCGGGTACCAACCAGCGGTAGCACCGGTTGATGCAGCCCTCTGCAAGCGACATCCAGGCCTTCGAGGCGCCCACATCCGGTGGGCCCACGCTACGCGGCCAGATCGACGGGTCCGGGCCCGATGTGGTGCTCCTCCACGGCCTGACGGCCACGCGCAGGTACGTGCTGCAGGGCTCCCGCCTGCTCGCCCGGAGGGGAATGCGCATCGTCGCCTACGACGCGCGCGGCCACGGAGAGTCGGACGCCGCCCCCGAGCCCGGCGCCTACGCCTATCCGGCCCTCGTGGACGACCTGGAGGCGGTGCTCGACACCCTCGCACTCGAGCGGCCCGTGCTGGTCGGCAGCTCGATGGGGGCCGCCACCGCCCTGGCGCTCGCGCTCGACGACCCGGAACGGGTGGAGGCGCTCGTTCAGATCACTCCCGCCTACGACGGCGCCCCTCACCCCGACATGGATCACTGGGAGGCGCTGGCGGCCGCCCTGAAGCGCGGCGACGTGGAGGGATTCGTGGAGCTGTCGGGGGCCAGCTCCGTGCCCGAGCGCTTCCGGGACGCCGCCCGCCTGGCCACCCGCCAGCGGATCGAGCGCCACCGGGACCTGGGCGCCGTGGCCGACGCCCTGCGCGTGGTCCCCGCCTCCGCGCCGTTCGAGGGCCTCGACGGGCTGGAGCAGCTCGACATGCCGGTGCTGGTCGTCGGCAGCAGGGACGACACCGACCCGGGGCACCCGCTGGCGGTGGCCGAGGAGTACGCGCGCAGGCTGCCGCGGGCGAAGCTGGTGGTGGAGGAGCCCGGCAACGCCCCGCTCGCCTGGCAGGGGGCCCAGCTCTCGCGGGCGATCGCCGAGTTCCTCGCTCATTCGTAGAGGGCGGAGCCGATGCGCACGATCGTGGCTCCCTCCTCCACGGCCACCCAGTAGTCCTGGGTCGTTCCCATGGACAGCCGCGTGAGGCCGTGCTCGCCGGCCAACTCGGCGAGGCGCACGAAGTGGGGGCGGCTGTCCTCGGCGTCCTCCGCGAAGGGCGGCATCGTCATCAGCCCTGAGACGGGCACCGGGCTCCGCTCGATGAACTCGCCGAGGTCGCCGGGCGCGATCCCCGCCTTGCCCTCCTCCCCCGCCACATTCACCTGCACCAGGACCTCGGCGACCGGGTCCTTCTCGAGCCGCCCGAGCGCGGACTCGGAGGCGACCGAGTGGATCAGCCGCACAACGGGAGCCAGGTCGCGCACCTTCCGGCTCTGGAGGGCACCGATGAAGTCCCAGTCGAGATCGACACCGGCCGCCTCGCGCTTGGCGATCAGGTCCTGGGCGCGGTTCTCCCCGACCAGGGTCACGCCGGCCTCCGCGAGCGCGGGCAATTCCTCGGCCGCCACGTACTTCACCGCGGCGCACACCTCCACCTCGCCGGGGTCGCGGCCCGCGGCGGCGATGCGGTCGCGGACCCGGTCCAGGTTCGCGCTCACGCTCGCGGGGTCGAGATCTGCGAACTGGCGCGTCACGGCAGCCGTTGCACCACGCCCGCCTGGCGCCCCGTGACGCCCTTGTCGCGGCGGTGGGAGAAGAACAGGTCGGGCCGGCAGGAGGTGCAGAGGTCCACGTGCTGGATCTCGGTGACCCCTCCGGCGCGCAACCTCGCCTCGGCCACCGTGCGGAGGTCGAGCATCCTCCCGTCCGCCGCTCCCTCCACGTCGGCGAACTGCTCGAGCACCTCCTCGCCGACCTCGTAGCAGCACTGGCCGATCCCCGGCCCGACCGCGGCGGCGGGCGGCTCGGCGAACATGTCGAGCGCCCTCTGAACTATTCCGCCGGCGAGCGGGCGCCAGCCGCAGTGGAGCATCGCGACCTTGCCGTCTCCGGCGAGCGCCACGGGCAGGCAGTCGGCCACGAGCACCATCAGGCCGAGGCCGTCCGCGTCGGTCACATGGCCGTCGACCTCGTCCAGCCGAGCACCGGGATTGGCGTAGCCCGCCCGGTCCGCCTCGGGAGGCCCCTCCCAGCGCGCGAGCTCGGTGCCGTGCACCTGCCAGCCCATGGCGATCGCGTCCGGCTCGAGGCCGATGCCCTGCGCGAGGAGAGCCCGGTTCCGGGTCACCCGGTCCGGTTCGTCGTCGGTCAGGATGCCCAGGTTGAGCGACTCGTACGGGCCCTCGCTCACGCCGCCGCGGCGGGTGGAGAACGCGGCCCGGGCGCCGGGAAGGGAGAGCTCGATCATCGCCGTCCCCGCGCCAGCTCCAGCGCCGTCCTCAGCTCGGCGTCGCGGCCCGACAGCTCGCCGTCGAGCTTGCGGCGCAGGGTCTCCGCGAGCGCCTCGCCTATCGCCGGCGACTCGGGCACGCCCTCGGCCAGCAGGTCCGCTCCCCCGATCTCGAGCCCGGCGCCGCGCAGGCTCGACGCGAAGCTGAGCACCACCTCGCCGGGCGCTCCGAGCGCCAGCGCCAGCGCCAGCGCCTCCGGCGGCTCCGCGATCAGCAGACCGTGGAGCTCGGAGGGCCGCAGCGGCTCCGCGAGCTCCGCCGCCAGCTCGCTCCCCCGGCTCGCCGCACGCAACACGCGGTCACGCTCCCCGGAAGCCAGCGACAGCCCCTCGACGAACCCGCTGAGCTCCTCCGGCGCAGCGGAGCACAGCGCGGCCAGCGCGGCCAGCCCGGGCTCCGCGCCGGTCTCGGTGGCCCCCAGCATTGCGGCGGCCACCAGCTCAGGGTCGGGGTTGAGGCGGGCGTGCAGCGCGGCCGCGATGCCCAGCTCGGCCATCCGCCCCACCGCAGCGGGAGCCTCGGGCTCGCCGAGCAGGTCCATCAGCTCGTCGCGGACGCGTGCACCGGAGACGGTGCCGAACACGGGTCCCTTGGTGGCCTCGCGCGCCAGATCCTCGCTCGTGCCCGCGAGCGCGAAGCCCAGCCGCGCCTCGTAGCGCAGGGCGCGCAGCAGGCGGGTGGGGTCGTCGAGGAAGCTCCGGACGTGGAGCACGCGCACCGTCCCGGCGTCCAGGTCGGCGCGCCCGCCGTGCGGGTCGTGCAGCTCGCCGCGCCCGTTTCCCGTCAGGGAGATCGCCATCGCGTTGATGGTGAAGTCGCGCCGCCCGAGGTCCTCGAGGAGCCCGGCCGGTGCAACCTCCGGCAGGGCGCCCGGCCGCTCGTAGGTCTCGCGGCGGGTTGTCGCAAAATCGGCCGCCACGTCGCCCGCGCGGATCGTGGCGGTGCCGAACCGGTCGTGGACCTTCGCCTCGCCGCCGAGTCGCTCGGCCACCCGGTGTGCCACCTCCGCGGCGTCGCCCTCCACCGCCACGTCGAGATCGACCGAACGGCCGCCCAACAGCAGGTCGCGCACCGCGCCGCCCACCAGATGGCACGGCGCGAGCCCCTCGAGGGCGGGCAGCAGCGCCTCCATCCCGGGCAGGGACTCGACACGCGCACGCAGATCGGACGAGGACGCAGTCATGGGGTGGAAACGGTAAACGGCGGACGTAGGGCAAGCGGCGCCCGGGGGTCCGGGGGCGGGAGCCCCCGGCCTACTCCTAGATCCGAACCGGGATTCCCGCCTGATCCATGGATCGCTTGGCCTCACCCACCGTGAACTGCCCGTAATGGAAGATCGAGGCGCAGAGCACCGCGTCCGCCCCGCCCTCCCTGACCGCGTCCACCAGATGATCGAGCGTGCCCGCCCCTCCGGAGGCGATCACCGGTACGTCGACCGCGTCCGCCACCCGCCGCGTCAGCTCGAGCTCGTAGCCGTCCTCGGTGCCATCCCGGTCCATGCTCGTGAGCAGGATCTCGCCCGCGCCGCGCTCGGCTCCCTCGCGCGCCCACTCCACGGCCTCGCGCCCGGTCTCCTCCCGCCCGCCCTGGACCACCACCTCGTAGCCGTCTTCGCCCGGGCGCCTGCGCGCGTCGATGGCCAGCACGACACACTGCGCGCCGAACACCCCCGCGAGGTCACCGATCAGCTCAGGCCTCGCAACCGCCGCGGAGTTCACGGAGACCTTGTCCGAGCCGGCGTCGAGCACCGCCTGGGCGTCGGCGGCCGAGCGGATGCCGCCCCCGATGGTGAACGGGATGAACACCTCGTCGGCGCAGCGCCGCGCCAGCGCCGCCACGGTGTCGCGGCGCTCATGGGAGGCGGTGATGTCGAGGAAGACGATCTCGTCGGCGCCCTCGTCCTGATAGCGGGCGGCGAGCTCCACCGGGTCGCCGGCGTCCCGGATGTCGACGAAGTTGGTGCCCTTCACGACGCGGCCCTTGTCCACGTCCAGGCACGGGATCACTCGCTTGAGCGCCACGGTCAGCCCCCGCCGGCCGGACGCGCCTCGAGCTCGGCGCGCGCCTCGGCCACCCCGAAGCGGCGCTCGTAGAGCGCCTTGCCGGAGATCACGCCGGCGAGGTTCACGAGCCGCAGGTCGCGCAGCGCGCGGAGGTCGTCGAGGGAGCCGATGCCCCCGGACCAGATGAACCTGCCCCGCACGGCCTCGGAGACCCGCCGGACCTCGTCCAGGTCGACGCCCTCGAGCATGCCGTCCTTGTCCGCGTTCGTGTAGACGAAACGGTGCGCGCCCTGGCGCTGGAGGCGGTCGATCAGGTCCTCGGGGCGCATCTGGGTCTCCCGGGTCCAGCCGGAGACCGAGACGTTGCCGCCGCGCACGTCCACGGCCACGAGCACACGCAGGTCCCAGGTGTGGAGGGCCTCCTCCAGGAACTCGGCGTTTGTGTACGCAGCCGTGCCCACGACCACCCGCTCGGCGCCCGCGGACAGCGCCTTGCGGATCGACATCAGCGAGCGCAGGCCGCCCCCGTACTGCACAGGAACTCCGGCGTCGCGGGTGATCCGCCTGAGGTGCTCGATGTTGACCGGCTCGCCGTCCCTGGCGCCGTCGAGGTCGACCACGTGGAGATAGCGGGCGCCCGCCTCGACGAAGGAGCGCGCGGCCTCCAGGGGGTCGTCGTCGTACACGGTCTCCTGGTCGAACCGGCCCTGGCGAAGCCGCACGGCCTTGCCGTCCCGGATGTCCACGGCCGGCAGGAGGATCATGCCGCCGTGCGGGTGCAGAGCGCGGCGAAGTTGCCCAGCAGGCGCAGGCCGTCCGGCCCGGACTTCTCCGGGTGGAACTGGGCGCCGTAGACGGGCGGGCGCGCGACCACGCTCGCGAACTCCGAGCCGTAGGTGGCGGTGCCGAGCACGTCCTCCTCGTCCACGGGCCGCGGCGCGAAGGAGTGCACGTGGTAGAAGGCGCAGGGGTCGGGCAGGCCCGTGAGCAGGTCGGACTCGCGCCGCCAGGTCACGTGGTTCCAGCCGATGTGGGGCACCTTCAGCCCGGGCGCGTCCAGCAACTCCACGGTGCCCTCGAGCAGGCCGATCCCCTCGGCGCCGCCCAGCTCCGTCGTGCTCTCGAACAGGAGCTGCATTCCCATGCAGATCCCCGCGATGGGGACGCCGGCGTCGCGCCGCTCGTGAAGCAGCTCGTCGTACCCGAGCGCGCGCACCGCCTCCATCGCCTTGGGCATCGCCCCCACGCCCGGGAGCACGATCCCCGCGGCCTCCCGCACCTCGGCGTGGTCGCGGGTGATGGTCGCCCGCACGTCCACGTGCTCGAACGCCTTCTCGACCGAGCGCAGGTTGCCCATGCCGTAGTCGAGGATCGCGACCGTTGTCACAGGAGCCCCTTGGTCGAGGGCACGCCGGCCTCGTCGGGGTCGATC
This sequence comes from uncultured Thermoleophilaceae bacterium, assembly GCA_963722705.1. GTDB lineage: Bacteria > Actinomycetota > Thermoleophilia > Solirubrobacterales > Thermoleophilaceae > JAAYBF01. Next base: position 290,610 of record CAVRNY010000005.1, read on the forward strand.
GAGACCGCCTCCCGGAGCGCGCGGGCGAACGCCTTGAACGCGGCCTCCACCATGTGGTGGGTGTTCGTGCCGCGCTCGATGGTCGCGTGCACGGTGAGCTTGGCGGTGCCGGCCACCGCGCGGAGGAACTCCTCGGTCAGGTCCGAGTCGAAGTCGGCCACGGCCTCAGCAGGCAGCTCTCCCTCGAGCGACGCGAACGGACGGCCGGACACGTCGATCGCGCAGGATGCGCGGGCCTCGTCCATCGGCACGACCGCGTGGCCGTAGCGGCGGATGCCGGACCGGTCCCCCAGCGCCTCGTCGAGCGCGCGGCCGAGCGCGATGCCCACGTCCTCCACGGTGTGGTGGGGGCCCGTCTCGAGGTCGCCCTCCACGGTCACGTCCAGATCGAGGCTCCCGTGGCGCGCGAGCGCGTCCAGCAGGTGGTCGAAGAAGCCCACGCCGGTGGAGCGGGTGCCCGCGCCGTCGCCGTCCAGGGCGAGGGAGAGGTCGATCTCGGTCTCGTTGGTCTTCCGGGAGATGTCTGCGCTGCGGGTCACGCGCGGCGCTCCATGGACTCGGCGTGGACGGGGAAGCCCTCGGCCCGGGCGAGGGCTGCGCCGGACGGGGCCAGGCGCGCTGCCGCGCCCGGCGGAAACGATACGCGAGCCATCCTGCGGCGGAAGGTGGCCGCCGAGAGCGCCGACTGGAAGCGCGCCGCGCCGCCGGTGGGCAGCACGTGGTTCGACCCGGCCACGTAGTCCCCGAACGCCGTCGCGGCACCGGCGCCCACGAACAGGCACCCCGCGCGCCGTACCTCGCCCGCCAGCGATTCCACGTCGGCGCCCACCAGCTCGAGGTGCTCCGGCGCCAGCTCCTCCGCCAGCTTCACCGCGGCGCGCGGACTGTCCGCCTCCGCGGCGCGGAGCTCCTCGGCCACCACGCTGGGGCGCTCGCCGGCGAGCCGCTGGACGGAGGCCACCACGTCGTCGAGGAGCGCCCTGTCGGTCGCGATCACGGCGAGGAAGCTGTCTGGCCCGTGCTCGCCCTGAGCGAGCAGGTCCAGCGCCACCAGCTCGGGATCGGCGCCGGGCGAGACCACGGCCACGAGCTCGCTCGGGCCCGCGATCCCGTCGATCCCCACCTGGCCCACGACCTGGCGCTTTGCCTCCTGCACCCACTCGTTGCCGGGTCCCGCAATCACGTCGACCGGCTCCACCGACTCGGTCCCGTAGGCCAGCGCAGCAATCGCCTGGGCGCCGCCCATCCGGTACACCTCGTCGACGCCGCAGAGCGTGCAGGCGGCCAGGATCACCGGGTGGGCGCGGCCGTCGGGACCGGGTGGCGCGCAGACAGCGATCCGGTCGACGCCCGCCGCCCGCGCCGTCACGGCGCACATCACGACAGTGGAGGGATACGCCGCCCGGCCCGCCGGCGTGTAGATACCGGCCCGGCGCACCGGCGGCTCGGCGACCTCGACCCGGTGGCCCTCGGGCAGCTCGACGACGGCCGGCTCGCGCAGCTGCGCGTTCACGACCGTCCGCACGTTCGCGATCGCCGTGCGCAGCCCGGCGAGCACCTCGGGCTCGAGCATCCCCGGCGTAGCGTCCACCTCGGCCGGCGGCACGCGCAGGTCGGCCGGGGGCCAGGTCGGCGTGGTCGAAGCGCTTGGTGAGGCTCAGCACGGCGCGGTCGCCCCCCGAGCGGACCTCGTCGAGGATCGCGCGCACATCGTCGCGCAGGGCGCCGGCCGGCGCGGGCCGCTCGATCCGGCCGCGGAGGACCCTCACGCCGAGCCCGCCCGGATCCGCTCCACCAGGGAGTCCATCTCCGCGGCCTTCAGCTTGTGGGCCACGGGGTTCGCGATCAGCCGCGCCGTGCAGGTCACGATCTGCTCCACCACCTCGAGGCCGTTCTCGGCGAGCGTCTTGCCGGTGGCGGTGAGGTCCACGATCCCGTCCACGAGGCCGGTCAGCGGCGCCAGCTCCACCGAGCCCTTCACCGCCACGATCTCGGCCTGGCGACCGGTCTCCGCGAAGTGGTCGGCGGCGACCCTCGGGTACTTCGTGGCCACACGCACCCGTCCCAGCCGCCGCAGCGCCACGCCGAGGGCGTCGTCCCCGCTGCGGGCCGCAACGACCATGTCGCAGCGGCCGAAGCCCAGGTCGAGCAGCTCGTACACCTCGCGCTCGGGCTGCTCGAGCAGGACGTCCTTGCCGGTCACGCCGATGTCGGCCGCGCCGTGCTCCACGTAGGTGGGCACGTCGCTGGGGCGCATCGTCACGATGCCGGCCTCCTCGAACAGCAGCTTGCGGTCGTTGGAGCGCACCTCGGCGGTGTCCACCCCGAGACCGTCGAGCAGGTCGAGCGTGCCGTCGAACAGCGCCCCGCGCGGCACCGCGATGGTCAGGCCGGCGCTCACGACATGTCCTCCTCGGCGGCCTGGGCGATGTGTACGCGCTGCAGGTCGAGCGCCACTCCGCAGGCGGGCCGCGAGCTGCCGAAGCGCCCGATCAGGTCGTCGTAGCGCCCGCCGCCTCCGAGCGTGAAGCCCACCGCGGGGTCGTAGACCTCGTACACCGCCCCGGTGTAGTAGCCGAGCATCCGCACCAGGCCGAGATCGAGGATCACGCGGTCGGCCACGCCCTTGTCCACGAGCGCGGCGTGAAGGTCGCGCAGCCCGTCGAGCGCCCCGGCGCCCGGCGCGCCCTCCGCGTGGTCGAGGATCTCCGGCCCCCCGCGCAGCCCTGGCAGGCGCACGAGCATCTCGCGCGCGTCGCGCGCGAGACCAAGCTCGTCCACGAGCAGCTCGAGCCCCACCAGGTCGCGCATTGAGAGCCGCTCGAGCATCGCCTGGTGGCGCTCCGCGGGCACGTCGAGTGAGTGGAGCAGGGTCCTGTAGAGGGCACCGTCGCCGAGGCCGATCCGGTGGCGGGCGAGCCCGGCCCCGTCCAGCGCCGCCAGCGTGAGGCCGATCACCTCCGCCTCCCCGTCCGCGCCGGCCACGCCGATCAGCTCGATCCCGCCCTGGAGGAACTCGCGCTGCTGACCCGTGCCGCGCTCCACGGCGCGGTAGGCGTGGGCGAAGTAGCACAGCCGCAGCGGGCCCTCGGCCTCGGCGTAGCGGGTGGCCACCACCCGCGCGATCGGGATCGTCATGTCCGAGCGCAGCGCGAGCACGTGGCCCTGCTCGTCGAACGTGCGGTAGCCCGCGCCCGCCGCGTTCTCGTCGCCCATGCGCAGCACCTCGTCGTACTCCAGCGCGGGCGTCCACACCTCGCCGTAGCCGGCGCCCTCGAAGGTGCCGCGGAGCTTCTCGCTGATCGCGCGCAGCTCGCGCATCTCGTCCGGCAGCACGTCGCGGGTGCCCGGAGGGATCGGGTGCATCATGGTTCCCTCCTCGCCGCCGGGCGCGCCCTAGACGGGCAAAGGCTCGGTCGCAACGCGCTCGATGCGAGCCCCCAGCGAGCGCAGGCGCTCGTCGATCCGCTCATAGCCGCGGTCGATCTGCCGGATGTTGCCGATCTCCGACCTGCCGTCGGCGCACAGTGCCGCGATGAGCATCGCCATGCCGGCCCGGATGTCGGGGCTCTCCATGCGCTCCGCGTGAAGCCGGCTCGGGCCGCTGACGACCGCGCGGTGCGGGTCGCAGACGATCACCCGAGCGCCCATGGACACGAGCTTGTCGACGAAGAACAGGCGGTTCTCGAACATCTTCTCGTGGATCAGGACCATGCCCTCGGCCTGGGTGGCCAGAGCGAGGGCGATGCTCGTGAGGTCGGCGGGGAAGGCGGGCCAGGGGCCGTCCTCGATCTTGGAGATCGCGTCGCCCTCGTCGTCCTTGACCCGCAGCGCCTGGCCGGCGGGCACGATTGCGTCGTCCCCGTCGTAGTCGATCCGGCACCCGAGGCGCTCGAAGGCCAGCCGCGTCATCCGCAGGTCCTCGGGCACGACGTTCTTGACCCTCAGCTCCCCGCCGGTGCACGCGGCGAGGGCGATGAAGCTGCCCACCTCGATGTAGTCGGGGCCGATCGCGTAGTCGCCGCCGCCCAGCTCGGGCGCGCCGTGCACGATCAGGACGTTCGACCCGATCCCCTCGATCCGCGCGCCCATCTGGAGGAGCAGGCGCGCGAGGTCCTGCACGTGGGGCTCGGACGCCGCGTTGTGGATCACGGTTGATCCGTGGGTGAGCGCGGCGGCCATCAGCGCGTTCTCCGTGGCCATCACCGACGGCTCGTCCATGAAGAAGTCACAGGCCTTCAGCCCGCCGGGAGCGCTGAGCACGTAGGAGCGCCCGCCCTCGACGGTGGCGCCGAGCGCCCGGAACGCGTCCAGGTGGGGATCGAGCCGGCGGCGGCCGATCACGTCGCCGCCGGGGGGCGGCATGTCCGCGCGCCCGAAGCGCGCGAGCAACGGGCCGGCGAGGAGGAAGGAGGCGCGGATCCGCTCCGACAGCACGGCGTCGACCTCGGTCGAGGTCACGTCCGCGGCGCAGATCGCCACCACGTTGTCGTCGCGCCACTCCGCCGTCGCGCCCAGCCCGCGGAGCAGGTCCACCATCGCCTCCACGTCCCGGATGCGGGGGATGTTGCGCAGCACGACCTCCTCCTCGGTGAGGAGCGTGGCCGCCAGGGCGGGTAGGGCGGCGTTCTTGTTGCCCGCCGGCACAACGGTGCCGGACAGCGGTTGGCCGCCTTCGATGATGAACTTCTCCATACGTGATGCCGCCCAACTAGGGGGTTCGAGCGGCTGCGCAAGGGTAGCGAAGGCCATCTGTCGCGTGGTTCGGCTCAAGTGCCGTTTCACCTGCCGTGGAGCGGCCTTGCCGTTACCCTGCCCCGCATGGCCGCCCCGACTCGCGACGAGGCCTGGGAGCTGTTCTGCGAATGGACGCAGAGTCGACTCGCTCCGCAAGCACGTGCTCGGCGTGGAGGCCGGCATGCGCGCCTACGCCCGCAAGTACGGCGAGGACGAGGAGCTGTGGGCCGCCACCGGGATCCTCCACGACCTCGACTACGAGAAGCACCCGGACCTGGAGACGGGCCACCCGCGAATCGCTCTCGAGCTGTTCGAGGAGAAGGAATACCCGCCGGAGCTGATCGACGCGGTGGCGGGCCACGCCGAGTTCCTCGGAGTCCCCCGCGAGACGCGCATGGCGAAGACGCTCTACGCGGTCGACGAGCTGAGCGGCTTCATGGCCGCCTGCGCGCTGGTGCGGCCCACCGGGATCGAGGGCATGACCCCCAAGTCGGTCAAGAAGAAGCTGAAGCAGCCGAGCTTCGCCGCCGCCGTCGACCGCGACGAGGTGCGCCGCGGGGCCGAGGAGCTCGGCGAGGACTTCGATCAACACTTGTTGACCGTGATCGGAGCGATGCAGGAGCGCCAAGAGGAGCTTGGGCTCGCGCCCAGCAAGGAGTAGGCCGGGGGCTCCCGCCCCCGGACCCCCGGCGTCCCTTAACCCACGTCATCCGCTGGCGGCACGGTCGCTGGGGGCCGCCGCCCAGATGCGTCGGTCAGTGGTCCGGGGGCGTTGCCCCCGGACACACCACGAGCGTTACTGCGCGGCGGCGCCCACGGCGTGGACCCTCCAGCGGCGCTCCACGGCCGGCGGTCCTAACCCAGTCTCCGCTGGGGGCATCCGGCCGCCCCCGGCCCCCGGCGGTCTTAACCCACGTCATCCGCTGGCGGCACGGTCGCTGGGGGCCGCCGCCCAGATGCGTCGGTCAGTGGTCCGGGGGCGTTGCCCCCGGACACACCACGAGCGTTACTGCGCGGCGGCGCCCACGGCGTGGACCCTCCAGCGGATGCCGTAGGGCGAGAGGCGCCGGGGGCTCCGGGGGCGGGAGCCCCCGGCCTACTCCTCCTTCGCCCAGCGCCCTCCTGCTGCCGCCCACGCGCGCAGGTGGTCGACCGAGCAGAAGCCGTCCGCGATTCGGTGGGGGCCGCGGTGGCGCACCAGCACGAGGTGTACGTCCCCGAGCTGCGCGTCGCACCGGGAGCAGGTCTCGACCTGCTCGCCGCCTGCCCTTCCCTCCTCCCCGGCTTCCCAGTGGGCGCCCTGAATCGCCCATGGGACGACGTGCTCGAGCCGGCAGAACGAGGCCCGGCGGGCGCCGGGCTCCTCGGTGAGGCGGTAGCCCTCGTCGGGCTCCACGTGCGCTCCGCACCAGGTGCAGGGCCCGGATGTAAGGTCAGCCGCCATGGGTGCTCTGCGCATCATCGTCCTCGAAGGAGACGAGACGGGGCAGGAGCTCCTCGACCAGGCGGTGCGCGTGCTCGACGCCGAGGTCACCGGGGTCGAGGCCGAGATGATGCACTTCGACCTCTCCCTCGACAACCGCCGGGCGACGAAGAACGCCGTGGTGACCGAGGCGGCCGCCGCCATGCGCGAGGCGCGCTTCGGCCTGAAGGCCGCCACCGTGACGCCCGAGGGCAAGGACGACGTGGGCAGCCCGAACCGGATCCTGCGCGAGGAGCTCGACGGGCGGGTGATCATCCGTACCGGCAGGCGGATCCCGGGCGTGACGCCCGTCGGCGGCGTACACCATCCGATCGCGGTGGTCCGGATGGCGGTGGGTGACGCGTACGGCGCGGAGCAGGGGCGCGAGGGGTCCGGCGAGGACGAGGTGGCCTGGCGCACGGAGCGGATCTCGAGGAGCGTCTGCACCGCGGTGGCCGAGTACAGCTTCCGCACCGCCGAGCGGATGGGCGGGCGGGTCTACGGGGGCCCCAAGTGGACCGTCAGCCCCGTGTACGAGGGGATGCTCAAGGAGGAGATGGACGCGGCGGCCGAGCGCCACCCGGACGTCCCCTACTCCCCCGTGCTGATCGATGCGACCTACGCCGGGCTCATCACGGGCGCGCCGGACGCCCCGCTGGTTATCCCCGCGCTCAACCGCGACGGCGACTGCCTGTCCGATTTCGTGCTGCCGATGTTCGGCTCGATCGCGGGTGCCGAGTCGGTGCTGCTGGCGCTCGACCCGGACTACGAGCCCACCGCCGTGATGGCCGAGGCGCCGCACGGCACGGCGCCGGCGCTTATGGGCAAGGACATCGCCAACCCGATGGCGATGATCCTCGCGGGCGCGGCGCTGCTGCACTACGCCGCCGGGCTCGGGCACGACGGGGCCGAGAACGCCTCGCGGGCGATCTACGAGGGAGTGCTCGAGGCCGTGGCCGCCGGCGAGCGCACGCCCGACCTCGGGGGGCACGCGTCCACGAGCGGGTTCACGGACGAGGTGATCGGCCGGGTGCGCACCAAGATCGACGTGTGGTCATCGCTCGGCTCCTCCGCCTGAGGGCGCCAGATACGGCTCCAGCCCCGCCCTCACCGCGTCGGGGATCGGCGCCTTGCCGCCCTCGCGCGCCTTCACGAAGACGTGGCGCAGCTCGGCCTCGGTGAGCACCTCCTCGCCGCGGAGTATGCGGAGCGCGGTCGTCATCGCGGTCGTTCCCAGCCGGGTGACCGCCGCTTCGATCTCGATCTCGTCGTCGAACCGGGCTGGTGAGAGGAACCGGAGAGTGGTCTCGGCCACGACCATGTCGATGCCACCGTTCACCATCGACTGGTACCCGCCATCGAGCGTGGCGCGCCACAGCTCGGTGATCGCCTCGTCGAGGTAGGTCAGGTAGTTCGCGTTGAACACGACGCCCTGCAGGTCGCATTCCGAGTAGCGCACACGGATGCGATGCCTGAAGGGCGGGGTCACCGCGGCCAGCGTACCGAGCGGGTCGCCACTCCTCCTGCCATCATCCGCCGCCCGGCGCGACTTTGGAGTCCGGCGCCGGTTAGACGTCACGGCGGCATCGCGCCGCCCTCACGGATGGGTCTCCGAACCGCACATCTCCTGTGGTTGTGCGCCACGGCAGTGGTCGCAGGCGCGCTCGCGCTCCCGTCCGGAGCGGCCGCGGACCGCCGCGCGGAGGTGTCGATCATGGACGACCAGCTGCTGCTCGGCGAGTCCCAGGAGAAGGTGGACCGGGAGATGGCCACGTTCCGCGCCCTCGGCGTCGACCGCCTCCGGGTGTCCGCCTTCTGGAACCAGCTCGCCCCCGCTCCGCTCTCGCGCACGAAGCCGCCGGGGTTCAACGCGAAGGACCCGAACGACCCGCGCTACGGCTGGGCGCCGCTCGACCGCGTGGTGGGCTCCGCCGCTCGGCACGGGCTCCGCGTGATGGTCTCGGTCTCCATGCCCGCTCCGATCTGGGCGACGGGCGCCACCCGCAGGCCCAATCCGCTGTGGAAGCCCAGCGTGGCCGAGTTCGCGGACTTCACCGAGGCGGTCGTGAGGCGCTACGCGAGCCTGGTGGACCACTACGGGATCTCGAACGAGCCGAACCAGGGCGTCTGGCTCCAACCCCAGAGCGATCGCAGGGGCCTGTTCGCCCCGCACCACTACCGCAACATGGTGCTCGCCTCCTATCCGCGGATCAAGGCGTTCGACCCCGATTCGGTGGCGCTCGTGGGCGAGCTCGCCTCCAGCGGCCGCAAGGGGCGCGGAGCGACGGTGAACATCCGCCCGCTGCTCTTCCTGAGGGAGATGGCCTGTCGCGATCGCCGCTACCGCCGCATCCGCCGCGGGCGCTGCGCGAACTTCAGGCCGATCCCCGTGGACGCGATCGGGCACCACCCCTACCAGCTGCTGCTCTCGCCCTTCCACCGCTCCACGAACCGCTACGACGCCGCGATCAACGACGGCCGCAAGCTGGTCCGCGTGCTCGACCGGCTCACCCGGCTCGGCTCGCTCAAGCCCGGCCGCGGCCGCCGCCTCGCGCGTCTTCTACACGGAGTTCGGCTACCAGACCAATCCGCCCGACCCGTTCGCCGGCGTGTCGCTCGCCACCCAGCGGCGGTTCCTGCAGCAGGCCGCATACGTGGTCTGGCGCACGCCGCGCGTCCGCAGCATCAACCAGTTCCGGCTCACCGACGGCGGCCTCACCGGCGCCGGCACCCAGCGCGTTCAAGGAGTTCCAGTCGGGGCTGCTCTTCCGCAACCGCCGCCGCAAGCCGGCCTTCAACGTGTTCTCGAACCCGTTCGTGATCGCCGGCGACCGCTTCTGGGGCCACGTGCGGCCGGGGGCAGCGCCATACGATCCGGGTCGAGCACAAGCGCTTCCGCGGGAGCCGGTACCGGCTCGTGGCGCAGGTCCTCACCAACCCTCAGGGCTACTTCAGCTTCCGCCTGCCCGGCCGCCGCCGCGGCTACTACCGCTACGGCTACGGCGAGCCGCGGCGGCTATCTCGGGACGATCCGCGTGCGCCGCTAGGGCGCGTGCAATGTTTCTTGCACGGATCGGCCGCTTCCGTCCGTGCCGCTGCGTAGCTTACGAACACATGTTCCCGCGTCTCGGACAGCGCCTCTCGACCGCCGTGCTCGACGGCCTGGACGTCGCGGTCGAGCTCACGACGCTCGGCGAGTACGGCTTGGCGGAGGACGGCCGGCCGCTGGCGCTGGAGCCCGAGCGGCACGGCTCTCCCTTCGACCGCTCGCGGGACGACTGCCCGCTCAGGGACTGCCCGCCGCGCCTCCTCTGCGCCGAAGCTCGCTCCTGAGCCACTCGATCGGCTCGGGGTCCTTGCCCTCGGTGGAGCCGTCGAGCTCCACGAAGCGCATGAAGAGATCGTGGTCGGGGACGCTGGCCAGCATCTTCTCGACCGCCGCGTCGTCAGGGCGCCCCCGGCGGCGGATCCGCCTCCAGATCGCGTAGGGGCGATCGTGCAGCTCGATCGTCGCGAGCAGGCGCTCGTCGTTCGTGTAGCCCTCGGCGAATCGCCGCGCGCGCATCGCGTGATGGTTCTCCCCGGTCTTCGGCAGCCAGTCGCGCACGCGGTACTTCAGCGAGTCGTGCACCAGCGCGAGGAAGCGGAGCTCGGCGCGCCGCTCGCCCGTCTCGCCCCACGCCGTCGATCGTGCGCGAGCAGGTCCGCCACATGGGCGCCCACCGATCCCTCGGGGTGCCCCTCGCGCGGCTCGCCCCATGCGAGTCCCTCGAGCAGCACCGGATCGCGCGGCCAGCCGGCGCTCGAGCTCTGATCTCGGGCTCGAAGCCCGGGATCAGTCGCCGGCGTCGCCGCTAGCCGACGTCGGCGGCCCAGCCCGCCTCGCCGCGGCTGAGGACCACGCGAACGCTCTCCTCGCCATCCCAGGCCTCGAAGTGGGCCCGGTCCTCCGTCACTCCCGGGCGGTCGTCCACCAGCACGAGGTCGAGGCGCTCGAAGGACCTGCCCGGGTGAGCGGCCTCGAGCGCGGCGCGGGCGGCCTCCTCCATCAGCTCGCGGTCCCAGCCGCGGTCCTCCGCGCGGGCCTGCTCGAGCGCCTGGTCGGCCGCGGCCACGTGCGCTGCAGGTAGTGGGGCGCCAGCGCGCGGTCGCGCCTGCGGGCGGCCGAGCAGCCGCCGACGAAGCAGCGAGGACGACCAGCACCGCGACGGCGATCAGGACGATTGCGAGGACGGACACGGTTCGTCCGATGAGTCGGCGATCTGCCGGAAGGGAACGAGAACGGGCCGCCCGCTGCGCGGGCGGCCCGCTATGTAAGAACCGGCGGCGACCTACTCTCCCAGGCCCTTGCAGGCCAAGTACCATCGGCGCGGAGGGGCTTAACTGCTCTGTTCGGAATGGGAAGAGGTGTATCCCCCTCGCTAGTGCCACCGAGAATGGTGCGCGACCGGCCCCTCGCCGGGCCTTCAAAACCGCACAGTTGGCCTACAAGTATCACGTTCGACCCAGGGGAGGGTCGAGAAGTATCCGTCAAGCCCTCGAAGCATTAGTACCGGTCTGCTGAGCACGTCACCGTGCTTACACATCCGGCCTATCACCTGGTGGTCTTCCAGGGCTCTTACTCCCTCAAGGGGATGGGAGAGCTCATCTCGAGGTGGGCTTCCCGCTTAGATGCTTTCAGCGGTTATCCCATCCGGACGTAGCTAACCAGCGGTGCCCCTGGCAGGACAACTGGTACACCAGAGGTCCGTTCGTCCCGGTCCTCTCGTACTAGGGACGACTCCTCTCAACTCTCCAACGCCCACGGCAGATAGGGACCGAACTGTCTCACGACGTTCTGAACCCAGCTCGCGTGCCGCTTTAATGGGCGAACAGCCCAACCCTTGGGACCTACTTCAGCCCCAGGATGCGACGAGCCGACATCGAGGTGCCAAACCGGGCCGTCGATGTGGACTCTTGGGCCCGATAAGCCTGTTATCCCCGGAGTACCTTTTATCCGTTGAGCGACGGCGCTTCCACTTGCTACCGCCGGATCACTAAAGCCTGCTTTCGCACCTGCTCGACTTGTCTGTCTCGCAGTCAAGCTCCCTTGATGCTTTTGCACTCTACGCACGATTTCCAACCGTGCTGAGGGAACCTTTGCGCGCCTCCGTTACATTTTGGGAGGCGACCGCCCCAGTCAAACTACCCGCCTGACACTGTTCACTCCCCGGATTCACGGCGGAGTGTTAGAAGCCCAAAACACCAAGGGTGGTATCTCAAGGGTGGCTCCACGCCAGCCGCAGCCGGCGCTTCCAAGCCTCCCACCTATCCTGAACGAGGTGCCTCGAACTCCAATATCAGGTTGTAGTAAAGGTTCACGGGGTCTTTCCGTCTTGCCGCGGGTACTCGGCATCTTCACCGAGACTGCAATTTCACCGAGCCCCTCGTTGAGACAGCGTCCAAGTCGTTACGCCATTCGTGCAGGTCGGAACTTACCCGACAAGGAATTTCGCTACCTTAGGACGGTTATAGTTACCGCCGCCGTTTACCGGGGCTTAGTTTCAGTGCTTTGCCATCCGAAGACGGCTAACACTTCCACGTAACCTTCCGGCACCGGGCAGGCGTCAGCCCCTATACGTCGTCTTACGACTTAGCAGAGACCTGTGTTTTTGGTAAACAGTCGCTTGGACCAATTCACTGCGGCCCCCTCAGGCTCCCTCCGCAGGGAGTTCACCTTACCGGGGCGCCCCTTCTCCCGAAGTTACGGGGCAATTTTGCCGAGTTCCTTAACGAGGGTTATCTCGATCACCTTAGTATTTTCTACTTGTCCACCTGTGTCGGTTTGGGGTACGGGCACGCGCATCCTGCCTAGAGGGCTTTTCCAGGGGGCATGGCGTCAGGGACTCGCCGGCCTTCCGGCCAGCTGGCATCGCACCTCGCCGTAACGGGCTCCCGGATTTACCTGAGAGCCCTGGCTACATGCTTACCCCAGGACGACCTTCGCCTGGGTTCCCTTAGCCTTCCTCGATCCCCCAATCGGTCGTAACGGACGCGACGTGGTACGGGAATATCAACCCGTTGGCCATCGGCTACGCCTTTCGGCCTCGCCTTAGGTCCCGACTGACCCTGAGCAGACGAACTTTACTCAGGAAACCTTGGACAATCGGTGGAGGGGATTCTCACCCCTCTTTCGTTACTCATGCCGGCATTCTCACTCCTCGAGCCTCCACGGCTGGCTTTCGCCGCCGCTTCGCGGGCGCGAGGACGCTCTCCTACCGCGTACGAGCTCCGAAGAGTTCGTACACCCGCAGCTTCGGTGACTAGCTTGAGCCCCGTTGAATTTTCCGCGCTCGAACACTTGACCAGTGAGCTGTTACGCATTCTTTCAAGGATGGCTGCCTCTAAGCCAACCTCCTGGTTGTCTGGGCACTCGAACATCGTTTCCCACTTAGCTAGTACTTTGGGACCTTAGCTGGCGGTCTGGGCTGTTTCCCTTTTGCCTACGAAGTTTATCCCCCGCAGACTGACTCCCCGGGTAAACGTAATGGTCTTCGGAGTTTGCCTGAAGTCGGTAACCTGGTAGGGCCCCTAGTCCAAGCAGTGCTCTACGGCCAGTACGCAATAACCGGACGCTATACCTAAATATATTTCGGAGAGAACCAGATATCTCCGAGCTTGATTAGCCTTTCACTCCGACCCACAGGTCATCCGCCCAGTTTTCAACCTAGGTCGGTTCGGTCCTCCACGAGGTCTTACCCTCGCTTCAACCTGCCCATGGGTAGCTCGCTCGGTTTCGGGTCTACCGCCACTGACTGAGTCGCCCTATTCGGACTCGCTTTCGCTGCGGCTCCGCTCATCGCTTAACCTTGCCAGTGACGAGTAACTCGCCGGCTCGTTATGCAAAAAGCACGCCGTCACACCGAAGTGCTCCGACCGCTTGTAGGCACGCGGTTTCAGATACTATTTCACTCCCCTTCCGGGGTACTTTTCACCTTTCCCTCACGGTACTAGTCCGCTATCGGTCATCAGGGAGTACTTAGCCTTGGAGGGTGGTCCCCCCAGGTTCAGACCGCGTTTCACGGGAGCGGTCCTACTCAGGAACATCTGACAGGAGGCCTCACGTTTTCGCCTACGGGACTGTTACCCTCTTTGGTATCTGAGTTCCACTGTTCTTCGGCTAACGTGTGGCTTTGTAACTCCTGCCGGGTCGGACACGACCCGGAACAGACGTCCTACAACCCCCGGCAGGCAACGCGTGTCCGCTTGCACCTGCCAGGTTTGGGCTGATCCCCTTTCGCTCGCCACTACTCGGGGAGTCTCGGTTGATTTCCTTTCCTCGGGGTACTGAGATGTTTCAGTTCCCCCGCTTGCCTTCCCGGCCCTATGTATTCAGACCGGGATGACGCCGCATTACCGGCGCCGGGTTTCCCCATTCGGGAATCCACGGGTCAAAGGCTGTTCAACGCCTCACCGTGGCTTATCGCAGTCGTCCACGCCCTTCATCGACTCCTGATGCCAAGGCATCCACCGTGTGCCCTTACTATCTTGACGGTGATCTGAGCCCCAATCGCTCGGACGCCCGAAGGCGCCGGCCGACGGGGACTCGGTGATACCCATTTGAGCCCGGGACCTCGATCCCGAGCTTGGCCAACTGTGCAGTTTTCAAGGTCCGGCGAGGGGCGCGAACCGCGGAGGATTTCCACGGCCGGTCTCTCAAAACTCAGCAGCACGTGTGCGCTTGCGCGCGTTTCGGCCAGGCTCGGTCGACATGCTAAGGACGCCGGCAGGCACAGAGGCTTTGCCGACGGACTCCCCATGGTTATGGGAGCTCCCTAGAAAGGAGGTGATCCAGCCGCACCTTCCGGTACGGCTACCTTGTTACGACTTCACCCCAATCACGAGCCCCACCTTCGACGGCTCCCTCCCTAAGGTTGGGTCACCGGCTTCGGGTGTTGCCCGCTTTCGTGGTGTGACGGGCGGTGTGTACAAGGCCCGGGAACGTATTCACCCCGGCGTTGCTGATCCGGGATTACTAGCAACTCCGACTTCATGGAGGCGAGTTTCAGCCTCCAATCCGAACCAAGACCGGCTTTTTGGGATTCGCTCCACCTCGCGGTATCGCAGCCCTTTGTACCGGCCAATGTAGCACGTGTGTAGCCCTGGACATAAGGGGCATGATGACTTGACGTCATCCCCACCTTCCTCCGGTTTGTCACCGGCAGTCTTGCATGAGTCCCCGGCCTAACTGCTGGCAACATGCAACGGGGGTTGCGCTCGTTGCGGGACTTAACCCAACATCTCACGACACGAGCTGACGACAGCCATGCACCACCTGTGATCCTGCCCCGAAGGGAGAGTGTGTTTCCACACCTGTCAGGAACATGTCAAGCCCAGGTAAGGTTCTTCGCGTTGCGTCGAATTAAACCACATGCTCCGCTGCTTGTGCGGGCCCCCGTCAATTCCTTTGAGTTTTAGCCTTGCGGCCGTACTCCCCAGGCGGGGCACTTAATGCGTTAGCTTCGGCACGGAAGGAGTCGACACCTCCCACACCTAGTGCCCATCGTTTACGGCGTGGACTACCAGGGTATCTAATCCTGTTTGCTCCCCACGCTTTCGCGTCTCAGCGTCAGTACCGTCCCAGCGAGCTGCCTTCGCCATTGGTGTTCCTCCTGATATCTGCGCATTTCACCGCTACACCAGGAATTCCACTCGCCTCTTCCGGACTCTAGCCCGACAGTATCCGCCGGCATTCAAGGGTTGAGCCCTCGACTTTCACAGCGGACTTACCGGGCCGCCTACACGCTCTTTACGCCCAATGATTCCGGACAACGCTTGCCCCCTACGTATTACCGCGGCTGCTGGCACGTAGTTAGCCGGGGCTTCTTGTGAAGGTACCGTCAGCCGGAACGGCTATTAACCGCCCGACCTTCGTCCCAACTGAAAGGGGTTTACGACCCGAAGGCCTTCTTCCCCCACGCGGCGTTGCTGCGTCACGCTTTCGCGCATTGCGCAAGATTCCCCACTGCTGCCTCCCGTAGGAGTCTGGGCCGTGTCTCAGTCCCAGTGTGGCTGATCGTCCTCTCAGACCAGCTACCCATCGCGGCCTTGGTGAGCCGTTACCTCACCAACAAGCTAATGGGCCGCGGGCCGATCCCGATGCGGAGGCCGAAGCTTCCTTTACACACCTCACTGATGTGAGGGGGCACATCCGGTATTAGCCCGGGTTTCCCCGGGTTGTCCCAGTCATCGGGGCACGTTACCCACGTGTTACTCACCCGTTCGCGGCTCTGCCCCAGGGCAAGCCCTGGTTCGTCGCTCCACTTGCATGTGTTAAGCACGCCGCCAGCGTTCGTCCTGAGCCAGGATCAAACTCTCCGTGAAAGACTGGCGTGTCAGCCGGCACCCGAGGGCGCCGGTTTCACTGTCTAGTCAGGAAAGCTGTCGATTTCCGTACTGCAGTGGCCGCGTACACAATGCGGCACACCTCGGACTCGACGGGTTTTACTGCTCAGTAAGCCCCGTGCGCCCGAAGGCCACGGAGGTCGAACCTGGACGCGACTGACGATCTCCGAAGAGCTCGCCGGTCGCACATGCTGTTGAGTTTTCAAAGACCGCCGCGACCCTCGGAGGGCGGGGACTCCGCCGTCCATGTCGCTCCCACACGAAAAGGGCCTCTCTCGCGAGAGGCCCCAGAAATCTGGTCTCTTCGTCGGGACCGAGCAGTATAGCGCCGCAGCGGCCTCGTGCGTGCTTCTTTCTCAGGTCACGCGCAGGCGCCGGAAGCGGCGCTTGCCCACCTGGAGGACTGCGCCGTCCAGGCGGCCGGCGGGAACGTCGAGATCTTCGCCGGACAGGGGCTCTCCGTCGAGCTTCACGCCGCCCTGAGCCAGCAGCCGGCGGGCCTCGGACGAGCGAGATCGCCGAACGCGTCGCGCAGCACGGCCGGCAGGTGGGCCGCGCCGTCCTCGCACGGCCACCGCGAGCTCCTCGATCTCGTCGGGAGCCTCCCGGGTGACGTGCAGCCGGTCGAAGTGCGCCTCCGCCTCCCGCGCGGCCTCGTCGCCGTGGAGGCGGGCGGTGAGGGCGCCGGCCATCCGGCGCTTCGACTCCACCGCCGGCGCCTCCGGGTCGAACGGCTCGTCGAGCAGCAGCTCGTAGTAGGCGGGCATGGCGCTGTCGGGAACCCGCATCAGCTTCCCGAACGACCTCCTCCGGCGGATCGGTGACGCCCGACGTGGTTGCCGAGCGACTTCGACATCTTCTGGCGCGCCGTCGATGCCGGGGAGGATCGGCATGGTGAGGATCGACTGGGGCGGCTTGCCGTAGGCCTGCTGGATGTCGCGCGCGAGCAGGATGTTGAACTTCTGGTCGGTGCGCGCCGAGCTCGACGTCGGAGTCGATCGCCACCGAGTCGTAGCCCTGGAGCAGCGGGTAGAGCAGCTCGAGGATCGAGATCGGCTCGCGCGCCGCGTAGCGCTTGGCGAAGTCGTCGCGCTCGAGCAGCTGGGCGACGGTCGAGGTGCGCGCCAGGTGGAACAGGTCCTCCATCGGCATGTCGAGCCACTCGCCGTTGCGCCGGACCTCGGTGCGGTCGGGGTCGAGGACGGTGAACGCCTGGCGCCTGGAAGGTCTCGGCGTTGGCGTCGATCTCCTCGCCCGAGAGCACAGGCCGGGTGGAGGAGCGCCCGCTCGGGTCCCCCACGCGCGCGGTGTAGTCGCCGACGATCAGCACGACCGTGTGGCCGCGGTCCTGGAACTCCCGCAGCTTGCGCAGGACGACGGTGTGGCCGAGGTGGATGTCGGGCGCGGTGGGATCGATGCCCAGCTTCACGCGCAGCGGGCGGCCCTCCGCCAGCTGCCGCTCCAGGGCCCCCTCGGGAAGGGCGTCGACGGCGTTGCGGGTGAGGAAACGGGCCTCCTCGCCCGCGCTGTCCGTCATGGTCCCAATGCTAGACTGCCGCCCCGTCGCCGAGCCGGGCCCGGAGCCGCTCTCCGGACGCCCGGAACGTCGTACCGTTCCCGGGGGGCGCGCAGGAGGCTCGCCACGGCACGGACGCATCGGCCGTAGGGCCTCACAGATGCAGGAGCCGCCGACCACAGTCCTGACTCCGCACGTTCCTCCGCCCGGAGCTTCCGGGCCGAACGGCACGTCGCCGACGGCCAAGCCGAAGGTGAAGAAGCTGCGCGTGGCGCTGATCCTGGCCGGCCTGTCCGTGCTCGCCCTCGTGTCGACGGTGTTCGGGATGATGATGGCCGTCGCGAGCGACCTGCCCCAGCTCGAGAACAAGGCCGAGTTCAAGCGCGCGGAGAACTCCGTCGTCCTGGCTGACTCGAAGGAGAAGAACACGCTGGCGACGCTCACCGGGAACCAGAACCGGATCCTGGTGAAGGACGGCGACATCTCGGCCAACCTGAAGAACGCGGTGATCGCGATCGAGGACCGCCGCTTCTACGAGCACGAGGGCGTCGACTACAAGGGCATCGGACGGGCCCTCTTCCAGGACATCCGGCGGCAGCGGGCGGCACAGGGCGGCTCGACGATCACCCAGCAGTTCGTGAAGAACGCGCTCACGGCCCAGGGCAACCGGTCGGTGTTCCAGAAACTCCGCGAGGCGGCGCTCGCCTACCACCTCGAGCGCAAGTGGACCAAGCAGAAGGTGCTCACCCAGTACCTCAACAGCGTCTACTTCGGCAACGGCGCCTACGGGGTCGAGTCGGCCGTGCGCACCTACTTCCGGGGGGACACGGACGCCGAGGGCGCTCCCACCACGCCGACGGGGCTCGATCCGGCGGCCGCCACGGACCAGGAGCCCTCGCGCAACGAGGCGGAGGCCCAGGAGGTGACCCCCGCCGAGGCCGCGCTGCTGGCCGGGATGATCGCCTCGCCGAGCATGTACGACCCCGTGGAGAACCCGAGCAGGGCCAAGCAGCGCCGCAACCTGGTGCTCGACCGCATGCGCGAGCAGCAGCTGATCTCCGAGGCCGAGTACCACGACGCGATCGACGACGCGCTGCCTCTGGAGAGACGAGATCGATCCCGCCGCAGCCGGACTCGGAGCAGCCCTACTTCACGAGCTGGCTCACCCAGCAGCTCGTGGACCGCTATCAGGCGCCGGCGGTGTTCAGCGGCGGCCTCGAGGTGAAGACGACCCTCGACCCCGAGCTGCAGTCGGCTGCCGAGAACGCCATCAACGGGCGCCTCGCCGGCGTGGGCCCGAGCGCGTCGCTGGTGGCGATCGAGAACAAGACCGGAGAGGTGAAGGCGATGGTGGGCGGCACGGACTTCGAGAAGAAGCCGTTCAACCTCGCGACCAACGGCCACCGCCAGCCGGGCTCCTCGTTCAAGCCGTTCATCCTCATCCGCGCGCTTCAGGACGGGGTGAGCCCCGAGACCACCTTCGCCTCCCAGCGCAAGGTGTTCCCCGTGCCGGGGTCCAAGACCGAGAAGTTCCCGGTCAGCAACTACGAGGACCAGTACTCGGGGATCGCCTCGCTGCGCGCCGCCACGTCGCAATCGGACAACTCCGTCTACGCGGAGCTGGGTCTCAAGGTCGGCACGAAGCGGATCGCGGCGCTCGCCCAGCGCATGGGCGTGCGGACCCCGGTCTCGGACAACCCGGCGATGACGCTCGGCGGGCTCAAGGAGGGCCTCACCCCGCTCGAGCTCGCGTTCGCCTACTCGACCATCGCCAACCGCGGTGTGCGGGTGTCCGGCAGCCTGGCGGCCTCGCCCGGCGGGCCGGTGGCGATCCAGAGCGTGAAGCGCGGGGGCAACGAGGACGAGAACGAGGCCGAGAAGGAGCGCGTGTTCCCGGCCAAGGTCGGGGACGTGGCGCAGCAGCTGCTGGCCGGCGTGGTCCAGGGGGGCACGGGCAAGGCCGCCCAGATCGGCGAGTTCGCCGCGGGCAAGACCGGCACCACGGAGAACTACGGGGACGCGTGGTTCGTCGGCTTCAACAAGGAGCTCACGGTGGCCGTGTGGGTCGGCTATCCGGACCAGCTGAAGTACATGAGGACCGAGTACCGCGGCGAACCCGGTGGCGGGCGGCACCTTCCCCGCCGAGATCTGGCACGACTTCATGCGGTCATGGATCGGGATCCGCGAGGCCCGCGAGGAGGCGAGCGGGAAGAACGACGACGAGGATGAGGACGAGCCCGTGGCGCCCGCGCTGCCCGCTCAGCCATCCGCGCCCCAGCCGCAGGCGCCCGCGCCCGAGGAGGACGGCGGAGAGGAGGCGCCACAGGAGCCCGCCCCCCGCGAGCCGGAAACGCCGCCGGAGCCCGCTCCCACGCCGGAGCCGCCGCCGACTCCCGCGCCCACCCCCACTCCCCCGCCACAACCCGGTGGCGGTCCCGCAGCCGGCGGCGAGACCGCCGGCTAGGCGGCTCTCGCCCGCCGCCCGCGGGGGCGGCGCATCGGGGGTGGCCATGGGCGCGAGACGCAGCGGCTCGCCGCGTCGCAGAAGCGCCACGGCAGCTCCATCGCTCGGTTGATGCCGATCCGGGTGCCCACGGCCACGCGCGGCGCGGGCGAGTCCGCCGGGCGCGGCAGGATCTCGATCGGGCCCCCCTCCAGGGGCGTGCCGTTGAGGTCGAGCCCGATGCCGAGCGCCTGGGTGAGCTTGCCCGGCCCCGAGCAGAGGTCCTCTGGTCGCTCCAGCCCCCGGCGCGACCGCATCGCCCCCAACCCCTCGAGCGGCTCGAGCGCCCGGATGAGGACCGCGGCGCCCACCCCCTCCTCCTCGGTCACGGCGTTCAGCAGCGCGTGGACGCCGTACGAGCGATAGACGTAGGCGTTTCCCGGGGCGCCGAACAGCACGCGCGTCCGGGGCGTGAGGCCCGCGAATGCGTGGCAGGCGGGTTCCGTCTCGTGGTAGGCCTCCGTCTCGACGATCCGCCCCGCCTCGGTGCCGTGACGAACCACGCAGCCGACGAGGTCGGGCGCGACCTCGACCACCGGGCGGGCGTAGAACTCGGGGGTCAAGCGGGCGGAGGCACGTCCTCGAGGATGTGCCTGGCCTGGCCGAGCTGGTCGCGGACACGCGCGAGCGCGGTGCCGCCCTCGGAGACCTTCGACTCGAGCCACGCACCATCTCGCAGCAGCTCGTAGAACTCGGCGTCGAGCTCCGGAGCCAGCTCGGCGAGCTCGTCCACGCTGAGCTCGGACAGCGCCTTGCCTCGCTCGACGGCGCCCCGCACCACCCCGGCCACGATCCCGTGCGCCTCGCGGAAGGGCACGCCGCGCTTCACCAGCAGGTCGGCCACGTCCGTGGCGGCGAGGAACTCGTCTGCGGCCGCGGCCGCCAGGCGCTCGCGGTCGAACGTGATGCTCGCGAGCATCTCCCTCGCGACCTCCAGGCACAGCTCGACGGTGTCGATCGCGTCGAAGAGCTGCTCCTTGTCCTCCTGGAGGTCCTTGTTGTACGTCAGCGGGAGGCCGTGGAGCACGCCGTGCACCGTCGCCAGCCTCCCCGCCACCCGCGGGGCCTTGGCGCGCAGCAGCTCGGCCGCGTCGGGATTCTTCTTCTGGGGCATGAGGCTCGATCCCGAGGCGAACCGGTCGGCCACCTCGCAGAAACCGAACTCCTCGCTCGACCACACCACGATCTCTCCCCCGAGCTGTGAGAGGTGCGTGGCGCAGGTGGCGGCCGCCGACAGGTAGTCGAGCACGAAGTCCCGGTTGGAGACCGCGTCGAGTGAGTTCTCGGCGATGCCCCCGAAGCCGAGCTCCTGGGCCACGAACATGCGGCTGGTGTCGAAGTTCACCCCCGCCAGGGCGCCGGCGCCCAGCGGCAGGTCGTCGGTGGCCGTCATGCAGAAGTTGAACCGCTGCAGGTCGCGCCTGAACTTCCAGAAGTACGCCAGCAGGTGGTGGGACAGATAGACGGGTTGCGCGCGTTGGAGGTGGGTGTAGCCGGGCATGGGCCAGTCGAGGTGGGCTTCAGCCAGATCAACGAGCGTGCCCATCAACTTTGTGAGGAGCTCTTTCCCGGACAGGCTGTGCGCGCGGACGAGCATCGCCACGTCCGTGGCGACCTGGTCGTTGCGCGAGCGGGCGGTGTGAAGCCGGCCGCCGGCGTCGCCCACGATCTCCGTGAGGCGGCGCTCGATCGCCATGTGCACGTCTTCGTCGTCCGCCCTGATCTCGAACCGGTCCTCGTCGATCTCGGCGCGCACCTCCCCCAGGCCGCGCTCGATCTCCGCCAGCGCGTCCTCGCCGATGATGCCGCTGTGGGCGAGCATCCTCGCGTGCGCCAGCGACTGCTCGATGTCGTACGGCGCCAGCCGGAAGTCGAACGAGATCGACGAGTTGAGCGCCTGGAACAGCGGGTCCTGCGGCTCGGAGAAGCGGGACATCCGCGCCAGTGTAAGAAGAAAGGTGCGGTGCTCGCCCGATCAGCGATCGGACTGCGCTCCTCCCCGGGGCGAGCGGGCGGCTACGGGAGGGCCTGCGTGCGGGCGACCGCCGCCACCTGCGTGGCGATCGCGAAGCCGAGCAGGTAGAGGGAGACGCCCCAGCCCACGTAGGCGTTGCGGCTGCGGGGGTAGAGCCGGCTCGCGGGCGTACGGCCGATCGAGATCACCACCGGGACGAGGAACGCCAGCCCGGCGGCGATCAGCACATACCCCGTCCAGCCGCTCAGGTAGTCCAGCTCGAGGCGGAAGTCCTGGGCCACGATCGACATCGCCCGGTGCCAGAGCAGCGGCGGCGCCCCGGCTGCGGCCACGAAGCCGAGCAGTCCCACGAGGCGCGCGTTGCGGCGCGAGAGCTCCTGCCTACGAGCACCCCTGCTCGTCGTGTGCCTCCGAGGCTCCACCTCATGGCAAGTATCGCACCACGTCTAGGATGCGGCGCCGTGCCCCTGCCCTCCGTCAGGCCCTTTCGCGAGGGCGATGCACCCCCTGCCGTGCCGCTGCTCTACGAGAGCTCCGGCGGGATGTACGACCGCTATGCGGGCAGCCGGGCGCTGGCCGAGCGCGCCATCGCCCGTGCGCTCGAGCGCGAGGGCACGACCGCGAGCGCGGACGTGGTGTGGGTCGCGGAGCTGGACGGCCGCGTGGTGGGCGCCATGGCCGCGATGTCCTACGACGAGTGGACGCCACGGGCACACGCGTTCCTGCGCGTGACGCTGCGAACCATCCCCCCGTGGCGGTGGCTTTCGGCCCTGCTGCTCTACCGGGCGAGCGGCCGCACATCGCCCCAGCCGCCGGAGTCCTGCTTCTACGTGGACTCGCTCGCCACGGAGGAGCCCGTGAGGCGCCGCGGGGTGGCGCGCGCCCTGCTGGCCGAGGCCGAGCGCCAGGCGCGCGAGCACGGCCTGCGCTCCGTGGCGCTCGACACCTGGGTGGACAACAAGCCCGCCCGCTCCCTCTACCTGAGCGAGGGGTTCGAGGAGGTGGCCTACACGCCCGCCGTCAGCGGGTTGCCGGGTGGCGTGTCGCTGCTGAAGCACCTGTAGCGAGCAGCTCGCGCAGGCTCCGGGCGACGCGCGCGACCTGGCCCTCGGTGAGCTCCGGGAAGAAGGGAAGCGCGAGCGAGCGGCCGGCCACGTCCTCGCACACGGGGAACTGGCCCTCCCGGTGGCCGAAGCGCTCGCGGTAGAAGCTCATCAGGTGGATCGCAGGCAGGTAGGGCTTCGAGTCGATCCCGCGCTCGCGGAGCTCACGCACGGTCGCGTCACGGTCGACGCCCCGCGGGAGCTGGACGACGTAGACGAACCAGCTGCGCCGGTCGCCGCTCGAGTCGGGGCACGGGAGGTCGAGCCCCTCCACCCCGGCCAGCGCCTCGCCGTAGAGCCCCGCGACCCGGGCGCGGTCGGCCAGCATCTCGTCGAGCCGCTCGAGCTGCGCCAGCCCGAGCGCGCAGGCCATGTCGGAGAGGCGGTAGTTGAAGCCGAGCCGGTCGTGGTCGAGCCAGCCCATGTCGGGCGCCCGCCCCTGGTTGCGCTCGCTGTCCACCCGCTCCTTGACGTCTGCGGTCGGCGAGACCAGGGCGCCCCCCTCCCCCGTAGAGAGCTGCTTGTTGGGGTAGAAGCCGAAGGTGGCGAGGTTGCCCCGGGCGCCAACGGCGGGGCCGTCGGCGTGGACGGCGCCGAGGGACTCGCACGCGTCCTCGACCATCCACAGCCCACGGTCGGCCGCCAGCTGCTCGAAGGCGGGCATGTCGGCGGGATATCCGAAGATGTGCACCGGGAGCAGGCCGGTGGTCGCCCCGTCGATCGCCGCGGCGGCCGCCTCGGGGTCGATGTTCAGGGTCCGGGGATCGATGTCGCAGAACGCGGGCTGCGCGTCCTCGTAGAGCAGGCAGTTGGCGGAGGCCACGAAGCTGAACGGCGTGGTCACGACCCGGTCCCCGGGCTCCACCCCCGCGGCGCGGATCGCCAGGTGGAGCGCCGCGGTGCCGCTCGACACGGCCGATACGTGCGGAGTGCCGACCCGCTGCGCGAGGGCCGCCTCGAACTCGGGCAGGCGCGGTCCGAGCGCAAGCTTGCGGGAGCGCAGGGTCTCGACCACGAGCTCCTCCTCCCGGGGGCCGACCTGCGGCCGCGCGAGGGGGATGAACCCGTCGCCGGCGCCGGTCACCGTCCGGCCACCCCGGCGCCGGGGCCGCCGCGCACGTGGTCGGCGCGGCCGGGGAGCATGCCCGCCTCGAGCGAGTCCACCAGCGCCTCCCAGCTCGCCTCGATCACGTTCTCCGACACCCCGATCGCGCCCCAGGTGTCGCGGCCGTCACTCGCGTCCAGGAGAACGCGGGTCACGGCCCCGGTCCCCTTGGTCTCGTCGAGGATGCGCACCTTGAAGTTCACCAGCTCGATGTCGCGCAGGTGCGGGTAGGTCTCCCCGATCGCCGAGCGCAGCGCCTTGTCGAGGGCGTTCACCGGGCCGTTGCCCTCCGCGGTGCGTACGAACCGCTCGCCGTCGACCCAGATCTTGATCGTGGCCTCGGTCTCCACCCCGCCGCCGCTCGCCCTTCTTCTCGACGATCACGCGCCAGGACTCGAGCCGGAAGAGCGGCTCGTAGTCGCCCGTCTCGCGCCGGATCAGGAGGTCGAACGAGCCGTCGGCGGCCTCCAGGTGGTAGCCGCGGTGCTCCAGCTCCTTCACGCGCTCCACGACGCGCGCCGCGCCGTCCCCGTCCAGCTGCACGCCGGTCTGGTCGGCGCGCGCCTGCACGGTGCCCCTGCCGGAGAGCTCGGAGATGAGGACACGCCGGTCCGCGCCCACCGCCGCCGGGTCCAGGTGCTCGAACGTGCTGGCGTCGCGGTTCACCGCGGCCACGTGCATGCCGCCCTTGTGCGCGAAGGCGTTCGCGCCCACGTAGGGCTGGTTGACGTTCGGCGCGACATTGCAGATCTCGTCCACCAGGTGAGCGGTCTCCGTGAGCCTGCTCAGGAGCTCGGGCGGCACGCAGTCGTAGCCGAGCTTGAGCTGGAGGTCGGGCAGGATCGTGACGAGGTTGGCGTTCCCGCACCGCTCGCCGTAGCCGTTCATCGTGCCCTGGACCATCCGGGCGCCCTGCTCGACGGCCATCAGGGAGTTGGCCACGCCGCAGCCGGAGTCGTCGTGGGTGTGGATGCCCACCTGGACCGTGTCCCCCAGCTCGGCCAGCACCCGCGCCGTGACCTCGGCCACCACCGACGGCAGGGTGGCGCCGTTGGTGTCGCAGAGCGTCACGTTCTCGGCGCCCGCCTCGGCCGCCGCGCGCAGGCAGCCGAGCGCGTAGCCGTCGTCATCCGCGAAGGCGTCGAAGAAGTGCTCGGCGTCGTACACCACGCGCTTGCCCTCCCCGCGCAGGAAGGCCACCGAGTCGGCGATCATCAGCAGGTTCTCCTGGGGGTCCACCCGGGTCACCTTCTCGAGATGCAGCGACCAGGTCTTTCCCACGAGCGTGCACACGGGCGCGAAGCAGCGAGCGAGCACCTGCAGCGCCTCGTCGTCCTCGGCCGCGGCCTCGCGCCGGCGGGTCATGCCGAAGGCGGCGATCTCCGAGTGCTCGAAGGTCTCGCGCGAGAGGAGGTCGAAGAGGGCCTCCTCCTTGGGGTTCGAGCTGGGGAAGCCGGCCTCGATCATGTGCACGCCCAGGTCGTCCAGCGCATGCGCCACGCGCACCTTCTCGTCGACGGACAGGGACATCCCCTGCCCCTGCATGCCGTCGCGGAGGGTGGTGTCGTAGAGGAGAACCTTGGGAGCCATGGAGCGAACGCCTTTCGGTACGGAAGCGGGAACGAGCGACTGGACGGCCGGGGCCGCCTAGGTAATTCGCCGGTTCCGCGGGGCGTTCACGCCTTGGATGGTACCGCCACCACGTCGAGCCACTTGGCGTAGCGCTCGGCGCGGCCGTGCAGGGCGTCGTCGTAGACCTGCTGGATCTGGCGTGTGATCTCCCCGGGGGGGCCGATCTCGATGTCGTCCACCTCGCGTACGGGCACCAGCTCCGCCGCCGTCCCGGCCATGAAGATCTCGTCGGCGAGCACGAGCTCGGCGCGGGCCACGTCGCGCTCGACGACCTCGAAGCCGAGGTCCGTGGCGATCTCGATGATCGACTTGCGGCTGATGCCGTCGAGGATGCTGGCGGCCTGCGGCGGGGTGACGATGCGCCCCTCCTTCACCAGGAAGAGGTTCTCGCCCGAGCCCTCGCAGACGTGGCCGAGGTCGTCCAGGAGGATGGCCTCCTCGTATCCGCCGCGCTTCGACTCGATCTTCGCGAGCACCGAGTTCAGGTACTGGCCGCCGGCCTTCGAGTGCGGGACCAGCGACTGGGGGCTGATGCGCCGCCAGGAGGAGACCTTGGCGCGCACTCCGTGCTTCTTGCCCTCCTCGCCGAGGTAGGCGCCCCACTCCCAGACGGCGATCGTGACCTCCACCGGGTTGTCCTCCGGGTCGAGGCCCATCGGGCCGTGCCCGCGGAAGGCGAGCGGGCGGATGTAGCAGGAGCGCAGGCCGTTGCGGCCGATCAGCTCGTGGGTGGCCTCGCGGAGCTGCTCCTTCGAGAAGGGCAGCTCCATGTAGTAGAGCTTCGCCGACGCCTCGAGCCGGGCGAGATGGTCGTGGTGGCGGAAGATGGCCGGCCCGCGCTCGGTGTCGTACGCGCGGACGCCCTCGAACACGCTGGTGCCGTAGTGCAGGGCGTGGGTGAGTACGTGCACCTTCGCGTCCTCCCAGGCGACGAACTCCCCGTTGTGCCAGATGAGGTCCGCGGTGTTCACGTGCTCGGGTTCCCCCTCTCAGAGGCTGTCGAGGACCGCCCGGGTGGCGTCCTCCGTGGTGGCCTCGCCGCCGAGGTCGGCCGTGCGCAGGCCGTCGCCGAGGGCTCGATCCACGGCCGATTCTACGGCAGCGGCGGGCTCCTCCATCCCCAGTCCGTGGCGCAGCATCAGCGCGACGGAGCCGAACATGGCCAGCGGGTTCGCCTTCCCCGTGCCCGCGATGTCCGGCGCCGACCCGTGGACCGGCTCGAAGAGCCCCGGCCCGTCGCCTCCCAAGGATGCGCTCGGCAGCATCCCCAGCGATCCCGTGAGCATCGCCGCCTCGTCGCTCAGAATGTCGCCGAACAGGTTCTCCGTGAGGATCACGTCGAACTCCGCCGGGCGGGACACGAGCTGCATCGCCGCGTTGTCGACCAGCAGGTGGTCGAGGGGCACCTCGGGGAACTCGTCGGCGTGCAGGCGGGTCACCGTCTCCCTCCAGAGCCGCGAGGTCTCGAGGACGTTCGCCTTGTCCACGCTGGTGACCTTCGTGCGCGCCGAGCCGAAGGCCACCCGGGCGATCCGCTCGATCTCCCCCACGCTGTAGGCGCAGTCGTCGTGCGCCGTGTCGCCGGAGCGGCCCGACTCGCCGAAGTAGATGCCGCCGGTGAGCTCCCGCACCACCAGCAGGTCGGTTCCCTCGATGCGCTCGCGCTTGAGCGGGCTCGCGTCGAGCAGCGCCGGGCTGGGGCGCACCGGCCGCAGGTTGGCGAACAGGCCCAGGCCCTTGCGCAGCCCCAGCAGGCCCTGCTCCGGACGGGGCGCGGACGGGTCGGACGCCACGGCGGCGTCCCACTTGGGCCCGCCCACGGCGGCCAGCAGCACGGCGTCCGCGCCGCGGCAGGCGTCGAGCGTCTCGTCCGTGAGCGCCGTGCCGTGCGCGTCGATCGACGCCCCGCCGACGGGGCGCTCCTCGATCTCGAAGTCCCCGATCCGGGAGAGCAGCTCGAGCGCCGCGCCCAGGATCTCCGGGCCGATCCCGTCGCCGGGGAGAGTCACGATGCGCGCCGCCATCGGCGCGCACCGTATACGTACAGGCACGGACGGGCCGGCGGCGCGCCCTGCAGGCGCCGCCGGCCGTCCGTCAGTGCGTCAGTGGCTCAGCCGCCGCCTGCGATGGCGCCGACGATGTCGCCGGTGAACGGCTCGGTGCCCTGGGCGAGCGACACACCGAACCCGTGGGACGCCGCGTAGCTCAGCTCGCGACCGAGATCGGCCACGCCGTTGGAGCCGGCCAGCGGCGCAATGGCCACCGTGCTGAGGGTGCCGATCGCTCCGCCGGAGTCGTTGAGGAACCCGCTCCCGGAGTCGCCGGGGATGCCGGGCGTGACGGTGTAGACCGTACGGCTCCAGCCGTTCCCCGTCGTCTGGACGACGGCGCCCTGCTTCGGGCTCAGGAACGTGATCCCGCCGCGCAGCGACGAGTTGCCGTACGAGAACACCGTGTCCCCGGTGGAGCTCGCACCACCGAGTCCGGTGGGCCCGCCGAAGCCCGGAACGGACGGGTTGACCTTCGCGACATCGGACGGATGGATCCGGACAAGCGCGAGGTCGTTGTAGGCGCAGGCGTCCGCGTTCGTCTCGCCCGCCTGCTGCATCGTGATCCACGAGTTGTACGCGAGCGTCCCCGGCTGGCTCGCGCCGTTGATCTGGACAGCCGTGCCGATGGGCAGCGACCCGGAGTCGCAGCCGTTGGTCTCGGTGGCGCCGCCCGTGCCCGAGCAGTGAGCCGCCTGGCCGATGTACGTGCTGCCGCCGCCCTCATAGATGAAGTTGGCCGTGCACTGTCCACCTGCCGTGATGGTCTGGACGCCCGGATGGATGGTGGCCTGGTCTGCCGGCGCCCAGGCCGAAGCCCCGGCCGGCGCGAAAGCCGCGATCGCGCATGCTGCTACGAGCCCGGCAAAGATCCGTCTTTGCATCTGAAAAGCCTCCCGCTAGTAGGTTCCCCCTGTACTACGGAATTAGCACTACCCGTTTTCGCGAAAAGTCACACCTGTAGGGTCTGGGCCCATGCGCTCGATTGCGGTGGTCGGCGGCGGTTTCGGCGGTGTCGGCGCGGCGGTGCTGCTCCGGCGAGCGGGGTACCACGACGTGACGGTCTTCGAGCGGGGCGAGCGCGTCGGCGGCGTCTGGCACCACAACACCTATCCCGGCGCGGCCTGCGACGTGCCCTCGCACCTGTACGAGTTCTCGTTCGCGCCCAACCCGCGGTGGTCGCGCCGGTACGCGCCCCAGGCTGAGATCCAGGCCTATCTCGAGGACGTCGCCCGGCGCAACGGTGTCTTCGACCGGATCAAGACCGGCACGGACGTGGAGCGGGCCGAGTGGGACGAGGAGCGCTCCAAGTGGGTGCTGAGCACCAGCGCAGGGACGCATGAGGCCGACGTCCTGGTCACCGCGTGCGGCCAGCTGACGGTGCCGACCGTCCCCCCGATCAAGGGCCTGGACGACTTCGAGGGGCCGGCGTTCCACACGGCGCAGTGGCGTCACGACGTGGACCTCGAGGGCAAGAAGGTGGCGGTGGTCGGCACGGGCTGCAGCGCGATCCAGGTCGTCCCTGCGATCCAGCCG
Organism: uncultured Thermoleophilaceae bacterium; assembly: GCA_963722705.1. Lineage (GTDB taxonomy): Bacteria > Actinomycetota > Thermoleophilia > Solirubrobacterales > Thermoleophilaceae > JAAYBF01. The sequence continues at coordinate 319,611 of CAVRNY010000005.1, forward strand.
GGCGTCGAGCGGGTCGACGTGTACCAGCGCTCGCCGGGATGGACGATGCCGAAGCTCGACTTTCCCTACAAGGAGCGCACGCAGCGGCTGTTCGAGCGCCTCCCCTTCCTCCAGCGGCTCGATCGCGCGATCGTGTTCGGCTTCATGGAGGCGGGCGCCGCCGCGATGACGGGCAGGCGGTGGCTGCTGAAGCCCTTCACCGCCGCCGGCCGGTGGAACATCAACCACGCGATCAAGGACCCCGAGCTGCGCCGGAAGGTGACCCCCACCGATGTCGTCGGCTGCAAGCGGGTGATGCTCACCGACGACTGGTATCCGACCCTCACCGAGCCGAACGTGGAGCTCGTGACCGACCGCATCGCGGAGGTGACGCCCGGCGGGATACGCACGGAGGACGGCACCGAGCGGCCCGCGGACGTGCTCGTATTCGGCACGGGGTTCAAGAGCCACGGCTTCGTCGCGCCGATGGAGATCGCGGGCAACGGGGGGCGCACTCTTGCGGAGGAGTGGTCGGAGGTGCCCCGCGCGTACCTCGGGATGAGCGTGCCGGGCTTCCCGAACCTGTTCCTGCTCTACGGCCCGAACACGAACGGCGGCACGGGCTCCGTGATCTACACGATCGAGGCTGGGGTGGCCCACGTGATCGCCGCGCTCGAGCAGCTCGATCGCGCCGACGCCCGGCGGATCGAGGTCCGGCGCGAGGCGGCCGAGGCGTTCCACCGCGAGCTCCGGACCGCCCTGGCCGACACCGTCTGGCACACCGGCTGCACGAACTGGTACGTCGACGAGAACGGCAACGACCCGAACCAGTGGCCCTGGCTATGGAGCACCTACCGGCGGCGGGCGGAGCGGCTCGAGCCGGGGGTCTACGAGATGGACACGGCGTCCATGTTGAGCCGGACGTAGTCGAGCTCGAGCGGCTGCCCGCAGCGTTCGGCCACGTCCCGTACGAACCTGTCCCTCAGCGACTCGGGGAGCCGCTCGACGTGGTGTCCCAGGCACACCGTGCGGATGTACTCCTCCGTGTGGTCCGGCACGACCGGGTGTGGCTGGAGCCAGACGCGGATGTGGTCGAACCCGGCGCGCGCGAGGCGCTCCTCGGTCTCCTGCGCCCCGGCGAAGTTCCACGGCCCGACCCACCCCGCCAGGTGCTCTGCGAACGGCGCCTCCTCGCCCACCTCGCGCGCCACGGCATGGAAGCGGTCCACGTTGCCGGCGCCCCCACACTGCGCAACGAGGCGGCCGCCGGGGCGGAGCACCGCGTGCATGCGGGCGAAGAGGGCGTCGTGGTCGGGCACCCAGTGGAACACGGCGTTGGAGAACACGGCGTCCACCCTCTCGTCCAGCTCGAGCTGGGTCAGGTCGGACTGGATCACCTCGGCGCGGTCGCCGACGGCGGCGCGCGCCTCCTCCACCATCGACGGGGCGGCGTCCACCGCGACCACGCGGCCGCGGGGCAGGAGCTCGAGCAGGAGCTTCGTGACCCGGCCGCTGCCGCAGCCCGCGTCGAGCACCGTCTCGTCGCCGCGCAGCGCGAGCCTCTCGATCACGGGGCCGGCCATGGCCACCTGAGGCCCCGAGACGCGGTCGTAGACGCGCGCGTCCCAGTCCCGCGGAGCCGCGTCGCCGGTCACAGCGCCGTGGTGACCGGGCCCTCGCGCTCGCGGTCGCGCTCGAAGGTGTCGATGGCGCCGGCGGACTGGAGCGTCACGCCGATGTCGTCGAGCCCGCCCAGCAGCCGCCGCTTGATCTCGGCGTCGATGTCGAAGCTCGCGGTCCCGCCTCCGTACGCGACGGTCTGGGCGTCGAGGTCGATCGTCGCCTCTCCGGCGGCCATCAGGCCCTTCACCTCGTCCTCGGCGAGCACGACCGGGAGCAGCCCGATCTTGGTGCAGTTCGAGAAGAAGATGTCCGCGAAGCTCGGGGCGACGATCGCGCGGAAGCCGTAGTCCTCGAGCGCCCATGGGGCGTGCTCGCGTGACGAGCCGCAGCCGAAATTCCGCCCGGCCGCGAGGATCGGATTCCGGGGCAGGTCCCATCCCGGGGTCTTGGCCCAGTCGTAGAAGAGGAACTCGCCGAAGCCGGTGCGCTCCACCCGCTTGAGGAACTGCTTGGGGATGATCTGGTCCGTGTCGACGTCGGGCCTGTCGAGCACCGAAACGCCGCCCTCGATCACGGTGACGGGATTCACTCCCAGCTCCTGATGTCCACGAAGCGGCCCTCCAGGGCGGCCGCCGCGGCCATCCTCGGGCTCACGAGGTGGGTCCGGCCGCCGCGGCCCTGGCGGCCCTCGAAGTTCCGGTTCGAGGTGGAGGCGCAGCGCTCCCCGGGCGAGAGGATGTCCGGGTTCATGCCCAGGCACATCGAGCAGCCGGCCGAGCGCCAGTCGAAGCCGGCCGCGCGGAACACCTCGTCGAGGCCCTCCTTCTCGGCCTGCGCCGCGACCTGCTGAGAGCCGGGCACCACCATCGCGCTCAGGGTCGAGGCGACCCTGCGGCCCTTCACCACCTCGGCGGCCTCGCGCAGGTCGCCGATGCGCGAGTTGGTGCAGGAGCCGATGAAGACGCGGTCGAGCTCGATCTCCTGGATCGGCGTGCCGGCCTCGAGCGCCATGTACTCGAGCGCGCGCTCGTCGCCCTCGGTGCGCGGCTCGGGCACGGCCGAGGTCACGTCGGTGACCATCCCGGGCGTGGTTCCCCACGTGACCTGGGGCGACAGCTCGGAGGCGTCGATCTCGACCTCCTTGTCGAAGCTCGCACCGTCGTCGGTGTGCAGCTCGCGCCAGTCGCCGAGGGGCAGCTCGGCGGGTGCGGCCACGCGGCCGTCTACCCAGGCGAAGGTGGTGTCGTCCGGGGCAATCATCCCGGCGCGGCCGCCGGCCTCGATCGTCATGTTGCAGACGGTCATCCGACCCTCCATCGAGAGCGCCTCCACGGGTGGCCCGGCGTACTCGACCACGTGGCCGATGCCGCCGTCGACCCCGATCCGGCCGATGGTCCCCAGGATCAGGTCCTTCGCGCTCACGCCGTAGCCGAGCTCGCCGGAGTAGGCGATCCGCATCGACCTCGGCTTGCGGTGCTGGAGGGTCTGCGTGGCCAGCACGTGCTCCACCTCGCTGGTGCCGATCCCGAAGGCCAGGGCGCCGAAGGCGCCGTGGGTGGCGGTGTGGGAGTCGCCGCACGCGATCGTCATGCCGGGCTGGGTCACCCCGAGCTCGGGCCCGATCACGTGCACGATCCCCTGGCGATCGGAGCCGATCGAGTACGCGGGCACTCCGAACTCCTCGCAGTTGCGCTCGAGCGTCTCGACCTGCACGCGCGACAGGTGGTCGGCGATCTGCGCCGCCACCTTGGAGCCGTCGGTCGGCACGTTGTGGTCGGCGGTCGCCAGCGTGCGGTCGGGCCGGCGCACCTTCCGCCCTTCGAGGCGAAGCGACTCGAACGCCTGCGGGCTGGTCACCTCGTGGACCAGGTGGAGGTCGATGTAGAGGAGGCTCTCCGCGACCTCGTGGGCCTCCCAGATCTTGTCGAACAACGATCGGGGGGTCGCCATGGCTATGACCTCCTCAGCCCGGCGGCCACGACCGCGAGGAAGCACACCTCGCGCGCGCCGGGGTTCTCGAAGTGATGGGGCAGGTCGGCGTCGAAGGTCACCGCGTCGCCCTCGGTGAGATCGTGCGCGGCGCCGTCGCAGACGAGCCGCAGCGCTCCGTCCAGGACCAGGGCGGTCTCGCGGCTTCCGGGCTCGTGCAGCGGCGGGTCGCCCGCGCCGCCGGTGGCAGCACCCGGCGCGAGGGTGTGCACCGCCACCTCGGCGCGCTGCCCGGGGACCGGCGGGGTGACCACCTCGTAGCCGTGGCCGCGCCTGAGCGCCCCGCCGCGCAAGCGCTCCGCCGAGCGCACCACGACCACCCCGTCGCCCTCGTCGAGCCGCAGCAGCTGGGAGAGCGTCAGCTCGAGCCCCGCCGCGATCCGCCCCGCGACGGCCAGCGTCGGGCTGGTCTCCCCCCGCTCGACCTGGCTCAGCATCTGAGCCGACACCCCGGAGCGATCCGAGAGGTCCCGCAGCGAAAGGTCCATGGCCTCGCGCAGCGCGCGCACGCGCGGGCCTACCTGGAGCTGCTGGGTGACGGGAGTCGCGACGGCCACCGGGGGGTGTACGTTATCACGGACGCTCGTCCGCCCGCTTCCCGCTGAGCTAGGTCAGAGCCTTCTCGGAGGGGCCCAGGATCCCGAGCTCGGCGGCCTTGGTGCTCGCCTCCACGCGCGAGCGGCAGTCGAGCTTGGAGAGGATGTTGCGCACGTGCATGTCGATGGTGCGCGTGCTGAGGAACAGCTCGCCGGCGATCTCGCGGTTGGTGCGACCCGCGGCCACCAGGCGCATGACCTCCAGCTCGCGGCGCGAGAGGCCTCCCGCCGTTCGCGGCGGTTGCGGCCGTCCGCCCCAGGCGCTGCTCGGCGGACTCGCCGAGATCCTCGATCGCGCGCGCAGCCCGGCCGGCGAGCGGCCGCGCCCGGAGCTTGCGGGCGATGCGGTAGGCCTCCGCGTGGCGCTCGATCGCCGTCTCGCGGTCGCCCGCGGCGGCCAGCGCGATCCCGGCCCGGTGCAGGATCTGCGCGCGCTCGGCCGGGATTCGAAGCGTGCGGTGCAGCTCCACGGCGCGACCGAGCTGCTCGGCGGCCAGCTCGGCGCTCGCCGTCCAGCAGCGCGATCTCGCCCAGAGCGTGCGCAAGCGCGGCGAGGGCGTCGGCGTGCCCCGACGCGGACGCGATCCGGGTCAGCCCCTGCGCGCAGGCGTGGGCCTCGTCTCGCTCCCCCGCCTGTGCGAAGAGGCAGGCCGCCAGCCGCAGGCCCCAGACCGCGTAGTGGTGGTCCTCGCTCTCCTCCCAGCGGGAGAGGAGGAAGCGACAGCGCTCGAGCGCCTCGGCCGGGATCGCTGTCGTAGTCGGCCACCAGCGCCAGCGAGGCCGCGCAGTCGACCTGCATCGAGAAGATGTCGAGGCGTCGCGCGCAGTCAAAGCCCGCCGACAGCGCGCCGCCGGGCCGGTCCGAGCTCGCCGCGGAGGGCGTGGATCGAGCCGAGCACGCCGTCGGCGACCGTGCGCACGCCGTCGCCCTCGTGCGAGGCGATCAGCTCTCGGGACAGCTCGATCGCCCGCGGCCACTCGCCCAGCTCGCGCAGGACGTACGCCATGCAGGCCACGCAGCCGGCCTCGGGTCCGGTGTCTCCGGCCGACTCTGGCAGAGATCGAGCGCGCTGTCGAGCGCGTCGCGGGCATTGCGCGTAGTCGCCGGCGGTCTCGAACGCGGTGCCGAGCCGCTGGTAGGCGTCGGCGGCCTCGGTGGTCAGGCCGTGCTCGAGCGCGAGGGAGAGAGCCCCCTGGACCAGCTCGAGGCCCGGCTCGAACTAGCCGCGCTTGGCGAGCACCACGCCCTCGGCGGCCATGGCCCGCGACTGGAGGTCGAGCCGCTTCGCCTGGCGTGCCTCCTCGCCGGCGCGGCGGCTGAGCTCGAGCGATGCCGCGTGCCTGCCGGCGAACTGGAGATAGTCGGCGGCCGCGAGCCGCGCCGCCGCGGCCTCGGCCGGCTCGCCGCTGGCCGCGAAGGCATCGGCGGCGACCAGCAGCGCCTCGATCGCCCCCGATCGGTCCCCCTGCAGCGCGTACACGCGGCCGAGCCGCCGCTGGGCGTCGGCGAGCGCCCGCTCGCCATCGCGCTCTCGGTGGATGGAGGAGACCTCGCGCCACGCGCGCGCCGCGTCGGCGAGCTCGCCCGCGAGCTCGGCGCAGACCCCGTGGCGCTCCAGCGCGACGCAGGCGCTCGTCGACCTCCTCGTCCTCCGGCCAGAGCTCCAGCGCGCGCCGCGCCATCGTCGCGGCGTCGCGGTAGGCGTGGACGGCCTCGAACTCCTCCGCGGCCCGGAGCAGCTGGCTCCTCGCGCGCTCCTCGTCGTGGGCGCCGAGCCAGTGGGTGGCGACCTCGACCCCGGGGCGCCGCCGGCCTCGAGGCGCTCGCGCGAGCTGGCGGTGCAGCGCGCGCCGCCGCAGCCAGGGCACGTCGCGGTAGAGCGCCTCGCGGACGAGCGCGTGGCGGAATGCGCCCGCGGCCCTCGCCGCGCTCGCGGACGAGGCCGAGCTCGAGCAGCTCGCCGACCCCGTCCTCGCCGGCCAGCTCGACGACCGCCTCGAGCTCGAACCGCTCGCCGGCGACCGCCGCCGCCTCGGCGGCGGCCTGGCCCTCCGGCGAGAGGTCGGCCGCAGCGCAGGAGCACCGCGTCGCGGACCGTCTCCGGCACCGCGACCTCGCTGCCCTCGGCGAGCTCGAGCCCGGCGGCGCCGCGCTGGAGGCGGCCCTCGGCGGCGAGCGCGCTGGCCAGCTCCTCGACGAAGAACGGCAGCCCCTGCGAGCGGTCGTGGATCGCGCGCACCAGCGGCCGCGACGGGGCGTCGCCCAGCGCCCGCTCGAGCAGCGCCGCGGTGCCGGCTCTCGTCGAGCGGCTCGAGCGCGATCTCGTCCAGGGCGCGGCGCGCGGCGCAGCTCGTTGCGCATCCGCCGCAGCGGGTGGTCGCGCGACAGCTCGTCGGAGCGGTAGGCGCCGAGGAGCAGCAGCGGCAGCTCGCGCGAGCGTCGGCGCGAGCTCGGCGAGCAGCTCCAGCGTCGCCGCGTCGGACCACTGCAGGTCGTCGAGCACGAGCAGCGCGCCGCGCTCGCGCGCGACAGCGCGGCGAAGCGCGCAGCGGACCGCCTCGCGCAGGGTCTCGGGTCCGACCTCCTCCGGCGGCGGGCCGAGCTCCGGCAGCAGCAGCCGCAGGTGCTCGCCGAGCGGCCCGCAGTCGTCGAGGCCGTCCGGCGCGGCGCGCAGGTGCGAGCGCAGCGCCGCGACCACCGGGCCGTAGGCCGGGGTCGAGTCGTGGCTCGCGGCGCCGCGCAGCACCGGCGCCTCGGTGGAGGCGGCGAGCTCGTCCATCAGCCGCGTCTTGCCGACCCCGGCCTCGCCGGCGAGGAGGACGAGCCCGCCATCTCCGCCGACCGCCCGCGTGAGCTGCTCGCGGAGGCGATCCGATCTCGTTCGTCGCGCCCGATCAGGGAGCCGCGACGGCCATGGCTGCGAGTCGTCAGGCCGTGACCGGGTCCTCGCGGACGATCACGGTGTCGGCGACCTTGTTGATCTCGTCGGCCGACATGCCGGTGTTGGCGGCGTGGCGGCGGATCGCCTCCGCGCTGACGGCCTCGTAGACGCAGAGCGTCCCCAGCTTGCCGTCCTCCTCCTCGACGACGTAGCTGCGGATCCAGCGCACCTCGTCGCTCATCTTCTCGCCCTCGGCCGAGGATTTCGCGGCGGTCGCCTCGAGCTCCTCGGGCCGTCGCCAGTTGCTGCGGCGGCGAATCGCGTACAGGTCCATCTGGGGTACTCCGTTCATCGGTGGCCCGCCATGGGCCACGTGGTCTGGATGCACGGCGAACCTAAGCCCGGAAAGCCGCTCCTACCACGGTGGCATTGCCGTAATCGGCCTCCTCGCGCTGCCGTATGAGGCCGCGTTTGACCGAATCGCGCCGGTAGTAGGCGGGTTCCGTCCCTCGGAGGCAACAACGACAGGAGGCACGATGAAGCGAATCTCACCTGCGGCGCCCCTCGCCGGCGATGGTCGTCGCGACGGTGGCGCTGTTCATGTCGCTCGGCGGCGTGTCCTACGGACTGGCCACCGGCTCGATCGACAGCCGCGAGATCAGGAACAACACGTGCGCGGCAAGGACGTGCGCAACGCGCACCCTCTCGAGCAGCGACCTCGGCGACTCCGGGCGGCCGGTGCGCAAGTTCGGGCCGGTCGGGATCGGCCTCGGCGGCACAGGCCACGCTGGCGACCTACGGGCCGTTCCGGTCCTCGGCCAGTGCCAGGCGAACGGGCCGAACACGCGCCTGCGCGTGATCATCGCCACCACCGAGAACGGCTCTGCCTTCGGCGCGGCGAGAACACCGCCGGGCAGCTTCGGCCCCGCGACGCCGGAGAACCAGCGGATCATGCGCCAGATCGCCGCCGGGCCGGCGGCCGTCAACCACAGCGACGCGACCCAGGACGGGTTCAGCGCCCTCGGCGCCGAGCGGGCGCGCGTTCACGGGCACCGTGCACGGCGTGGTGAACGGCCAGGCGCGGAACTGCCGCGCCTACGGGGGCTACACGCGGGTGAAGTAGCTCCCAGGCCGGCGGGGTGCTAGCGCCGCTGCCCGGTCGGCCGCACCAGCACCTCGTTGATGCTCACGTGCGCCGGCTGGGACACGGCGTAGAGGATCGCGTTGGCGATGTCCTCGGCCTTCAGGACCTCGCCGATCTGCTCGCGCATGCTTCTTCACGCCCTGCTGCGACGAGCGGGTTCTTGTTGTGGCCCTGGAGCTCGGTCTCGACGAAGCCGGGCTCGACGCAGGTCACGCGGACCTTCGAGTGCAGCGCCTCCTGGCGCAGCGCCTCGGAGAAGCCGGTGACCCCGAACTTGGTGAAGTTGTAGACCCCCGCGCCCGCGGCGGCGTTGCGCCCCGCGACGGAGGAGACGTTCACGATGTCCCCTCCCCCGCTCTCGCGGATCAGAGGCAGCGCGGCGTGGGTGCAGTAGAGGAGCCCGAGCACGTTCACGTCGACCATCCGCCGCCACTCGTCGGTGTCGGCGCCCTCGACCGGGCCGAGCAGCATCACGCCGGCGTTGTTGACCAGCGATGTCGCAGGCCGCCGAGCTCCGCGTGGGCCTGCTCCACGAAGCCGCTTCGCGGCGGCCTCGTCGCTCACGTCGACCTCGATCGCGAGCGCCGGCCGCCGTCGCCCTCGATCCACTCGGCGAGCGACTTGATCCGGTCGGCTCGGCGGGCGCCGAGCGCCACCGCCGCGCCGGCTCCGGCCAGTGCCAGCGCGGTGGCCTCGCCGATACCCGACGAGGCTCCGGTGATCGCGGCGACGCGGCCGTCGAGGGGACCAGGCATGGATCGACCCTACCGCCCGGCGGTAGAGCCCGACCGGAGCGCCAGCTCGAGCTCGAAGCGGAAGTCCGGATCCTCGAGCCGGTCCCCGTAGAGGTCGCGCAGCCGCCCGAGCCGGTAGCGGACGGTCTGGGGATGCACGTGCAGTTCGGCGGCCACCTGCTCGGTGCGCCCGCGCCCGCGAAGCCACGCGCGCAGGGTGTCGGTCAGCCGCCTCCGCGACGCCGGGGTCTCGTCGTCGAGCGGAGCGAGGGCGGATGTGGCCAGGTCGCGGGCGAGACGCCGGTCGGCGTTGAGGAGCAGCGCCGAGCGAGTGCCGCTCGGCGTCCAGGAGGCCCGAGTCCGGAGCGTCGATCGCTCCCTCCCGCGCGAGGCCGAAGGTGGCCGCGGCCCGTGCCGCGCTGACCGAGGCCTCGCGCCACGGGACGGCGGGGCCGATCGCCCCGAGCCGGTCGGCGAACGCCGCCTCCAGCTGTGCGCGGCGGCCGGGTGCGGCCGGGTCGGGCACGAGCGCGCACACGCGAGGGCGGAGGTCGACCCCGATCGCGCCGGTGCCGAGGCGCCTGGCCAAGCGGTCGGGGTCGTCGCCGTCCGCCACGACCGCGGCCAGCTCGGCGGGCAGCGGCCAGCCGGCCGCGAGCGCGGCCGCCTCGACGGACGCGGCGTCCGCGCGCGGGTCCTGCACCAGCAGGCCCGCCAGGCGCCGGCGCAGGCGCTGGAGCTCGCCCGCGGCGGCGGCCTGCTCCATCGCGTAGCCCTCGATCGACTCACCGGAGATCTCGTCGATGTAGGCGAAGATCGACTCCGCCAGCAGGTAGAGGGTCGGCGGGTCGAGGCCTCGCCTCCTCGCCGGCCGCCGCCAGCCGCCTCCATGCCACGCGGGCGCCGAGCCGGTAGGCGGCGAGGAGGGCGTCGAGGCCGCGGCCGGCCCGCATCTCGCCGCGGCCGAGGTTCACGTAGATCTCGCGCCCGGGGTCGGGCGCGGTGTCCGGCCGCTCGACCAGGTCCACGAACCGCCTGAGCGCCTGGTCGACCCCCGCCCGCAGGCCCTCTCCGAAGGGTCCCCGGAGGGGTCGGGCGTAGTCGGGCACGCCCCCGCTGATCGCCTCGATGATCTCCCCCGCCAGTCCCGGCAGCTGGGGGCGCAGCACCGCCGCGACCTCCTGGGGCAGCCCGTTCCACGGCCGTTCGGGCAGGAATGGAGCCGACATTTGTATGGAACCTACAAGATCGGCGTCCGAAGTCGTGACGGATCGGGCGAGGAATGGCAGGACATGCGCTCTAACTTCCGATTGCATGACCCGGCTACAGAGAAACGCCAACATCGGCGCCGTGTTCGTGCCCTTCATCGCCGTGCTCGCGGCCGTGATCCTGCTCTGGAACAGCGTGGTGGGCACCACCGAGCTGGCCATCACGGTTGGCGTCTACCTGGCCACCGCGTTCGGGATCACCATCGGCTTTCACCGGCTGCTGACCCACCGGGCGTTCATGACCTACCGCCCGGTGTCGTACCTGCTCGCGATCCTCGGGTCGATGGCCGTACAGGGGCCCGTGATCGCATGGGTCTCCGACCACCGCAAGCACCACGCCCACACCGACGAGGAGGGCGACCCCCACTCGCCGCACGTGGGTCACGGCAGCGGGCTGAGCGGGCTGTGGCACGCCCACGTGGGCTGGCTCTGGAGGGAGAACGGCATCGCCGACGCCAAGCGCTACGCCCCCGACCTGCTCGAGGACCCCGGGATGCGCTTCATCAGCCGCCATTTCCTGGCCTGGGTGGGCCTGGGCCTCGCGATCCCCTTCGCTCTGGGCCTCGCGATCACCGGCACGCTCACGGGCGGACTGCTGGCGCTGCTCTGGGCCGGCTTCGTGCGGATCTTCTTCGTGCACCACATCACGTGGAGCATCAACTCTGTCTGCCACTTCTTCGGCAGGCGGCGGTTCGCGACGGATGACCACTCGACCAACGTGGCCTGGCTCGCGCTCCCGTCCCTCGGAGAGGCGTGGCACCACAACCATCACGCCTTCCCGCGTGCCGCGGTGCAGGGCCTGCGCTGGTGGGAAATCGACGTGTCCGGCCTCGTGATCCGGGCGATGAAGCGGCTCGGGCTGGCGTGGAACGTGGTGCGGATCACGCCGGAGCGCCAGCGGGAAAGGCTCGCGTAGCGAGCCTTTCCAGTCGTCAGTCCTCAGTCGTCAGTCGTCAGAGGGCGGTTTCCAGGAGTGAGCTGAGCTCTGCCTGGGTGGGCGCGGGGCTCCATCGCCGCTACTCCCGGGTGCTGGAGTGCGGCGTCGACTATCGCCGGGATCGCCCCGGCGTCCAGGCCGAGGTCTGAGAGCTTTGTGGCGCCCGAGCGGGCGGCGAGCGGTGCCACCGCGGCGCCCGCCTCCTCCGGGTCCACTCCCTCGCTGCCAAGCGCTCGCGCCAGCTTGCGCAATTCATCGGGCGCGCGGGGCGCCATGAAGCGGAGGGTGTGGGGAAGCATCACCGCGTTGGTCCCCGCGTGGGGTGTCCCGGCGGTGCGCACGATCGTCTGGCAAACCGCGTGGTGCACGGCGAGGCCGGTGGTGCCCACCGCGTAGCCGCCGAGCAGGGACGCCAGCGCGAGCGACTCGCGGTGAAGCGTGCCGGGAGCCAGCGCGAACGCGAACAGCTCTGCCGCCCGCAGGGCGGCCCCCTCGGCGACCGGATTCGCGCCCGGCGCGTAGAGGGACTCGGAGGCGTGCGCCATCGCGTTCATCGCCGTGGCCGCGAGCGGCTGCTCGGGAAGCGACGCCATGAGCACCGGGTCGGCCACCACGAGGGCCGGCCTGACCAGCCGCCACTCGTCGACCCCGGCGGGCATCCGGTGGATAGGGCGTGAACGGAGAGCCTGCGAGCGTGGTGGGGATCGCGGCGGTGCGCAGGCGGTCGGCGCCGGCGATCGCCTTGGCGGCGTCCACCACCCTCCCGCCCCCGAACGAGACGAGCGGCCGGCCTTCGACGCCGTCGCGCACGGCCGCCGCTGCGCCGGGCACGGGACCCGGAGGCACGTGGAGCACGGTGGCGGCGCCCTCGACGAGGGCCGGGCCGCCGGGGGCGGCCCGCTCGGTGGTGAGCAGGGCGTAATCCGCGAAATCGTGCGCGGCCAGCAGGTCCGGCGCCTCGGCCAGCGCGCCCGCGGCGAACCGGATCGTGCGCTCGCCGTCCCTGAAGGTGAAGTCGCGGTCCACTACGGCGTGGCCACCGGCTCCTCGTCGGGGGCCGGCTCCGCCTCGGCGCGCTCGGCGAGCGCGTTCGAGATCGCTCGCAGGTACGCCCGCCCCGACGCCTCCATCGTGTCGGGTGAGACGCCCTGGCCCTGTGACAGGACCCCGTCGAGCTCCAGCAGCACGCTCACCTCCGCCAGCGCGTCGCGACCCGCCGTGACCGCGCTCACGTGGTACTCCTTTAGCCGCGCCTCGTGCCCCGTGGCGGCGTTGATCGCGCTGAAGAACGCGTCCACCGGGCCGTCGCCGGTGAAGCTGCCGACGCCCGTCTCTCCGTCGGGCATCTGCACCTCCACCCGCGCGAACGGCGACCGGTCGGAGCCGGCCTCGATGTCGAACGTGACCAGCCCGAACGCGGAGACGCTCTGGCGCATCTCGTCCGACACGATCGCCTCCAGGTCGAGCGCGGTGACCTTCTTCTTCTTGTCCGCGATCTCCTTGAACCGCTTGAAGGCGGTGTTGAGCGCGGCGCCGTCCACCTCGAAGCCCAGCTCCTCGAGCGCCTTGCGAAGGGCATGGCGGCCCGAGTGCTTGCCCAGCACGATCGAGTTCGTCTCCAGGCCGATCGTGGTGGCGTCCATGATCTCGTAGGTCGTGCGCTCCTTGAGCACGCCGTCCTGGTGGATGCCCGCCTCGTGCGCGAACGCGTTGCGGCCCACGATCGCCTTGTTCGGCTGCACCTGGTAGCCCGTCAGCCGCGAGATCAGGCGGCTCGTGCGCGCGATCTCCTCGGTCTTGGCCCCCGTCCACAGCCCCACGCTCGACTCGCGCGTGTGCAGGAGCATCACGATCTCCTCGAGGGAGGCGTTGCCCGCCCGCTCGCCGATGCCGTTCACGGCGCACTCCACCTGCCTGCAGCCGGCCTGCAGCCCGGCGAACGAGTTGGCCACCGCGAGCCCGAGGTCGTTGTGGCAATGGACCGAGACCGTCACGTCCGCCAGCCCCGGCACCAGCCGGTAGAGCTCCTCGAACATCGCCCGGTACTCGTCGGGCATCGTGTAGCCCACGGTGTCCGGCACGTTGATCGTGGTGGCGCCCTCGTCGATCGCGATCTGGATCACCTCGGCCATGAACTCCACGTCGGAGCGGGAGCCGTCCTCGGGGGAGAACTCCACGTCTTCGGTGTACTGGCGCGCATGCGCCACCGCGGCGCGGGCCTGGCCCTTCACGTCCTCGCGCGTGGTCTGGAGCTTGCGTTCGATGTGGATGTCGCTGGTGGCGATGAAGGTGTGGATGCGCGGGCGCTCGGAGTCCTTCACGGCGTTCCAGGCGGCATCGATGTCCTGCACGCTGGTGCGCGCGAGCCCGCAGATCACCGGGCCGTGAACCTCCCGCGCGATCGCCTGCACGGCGTCGAAGTCCCCGGGGCTCGTGATGGGGAAGCCGGCCTCGATCACGTCCACGCCGAGGCGCGCGAGCTGGCCGGCGATCTCGACCTTCTCCTGCTTGTTCAGCGAGATGCCGGGCGACTGCTCGCCGTCGCGCAGCGTCGTGTCGAAGATCTCGACCCGGTTCGCCTCGTCTCTACTCATGTGCCGTTCCTACCTTTCTGTGCTCGTCCTGCGCTTCTCCTGTGCTTGCGGCTACGCGGCCGCCACGCGCTATTCCCCCCGAAGGGGGAGAAGGAGAAGGTGGAGGTCGAGCCGGAACTGCACGCAGGTCAGAGTACCGCACGGGTGTAGCGTCTGGTCATGGCCACATCGAGCAGCCTCAGGGCGCTGCTGGACCCGGCGCTCGAGAACAGGCTGCTGATCGGCGCGGCGGGGACGGTGCTGGCCGCCGCGATGGCGACCGTGTTCCTGGGTCCGGTCGGGCTGGTGCTTCTGGCGCTGATCCCGATCGACCTGGCTATGGCGGTCTCGCTCAACCGCCGGAGGGGGCGGCTCCGGGACGCCGTGCGCGGGCTGGCGCAGGGCGCGGGACGCGGAGTGGCGACCGTCGAGAACGCGGCGGACACCGGAGAGGTTCGCGCCGGCCAGCGCGCGAGACACGTCCAGGCGCGGGTGCAGCCCGTGACCGGGGTGCCGTTCGTCGCCGAGGCCAACGTCTTCTGGACCGCCGCCGCGCCGGGCACGTGGGGCATCGCCGCGTGGGCGGACCCGCATGACGTGCTCCTCTACTTCGCCGACGGCCCGGCGGACCCGGCCGAGCTGGAGCGCGCGCTGAACCGGGAGACGGGGCAGCCGAGCCGCGAGGCCGTGCTCGACGACGACCCCCTACAGGCTGACGGTCCGGCCCGCCACGAAGCCGTCGCTCGGCCACGATCTCGTCGACCACCGCCTGCGGCACCGGGGCGTCGGCGGTAACGAGCATGACCGCCTCGGCCGTCCCCGCCGTTCTCGTCGGGGTGGCGCCCGACCGCCGCCGAGCTGATGTTCACGCCCGCGTCGCCGAGGGCCATGCCCACGCGGCCGAGCATGCCGGGCTGGTCTTCGTAGCGGAAGATCGCCAGGTGGTCCTCGAGCTGCACGTTGAAGCGTGAGCCCCACGCCTCGAGCAGGTGCGGGCGGTCGCGGCGGCCGAGCACGGTGCCGACCACCCGCGTGCGCTCGCCCCCTCCGCCGACCACCGTCACGCGCAGGAGGTCGGTGAAGTCCCGGGCGCTCGAGCCGCTTGGTCTCCGCCACGTCGATCCCGCGCTCCTCGGCCAGGCCGGGAGCGTTCACGTCGTTCACCTGCTCCTCGGTGTGGCCCGAGAGCGCGCCCTTGAGCACCTGCACGGTCAGCAGGCGGGTGTCGCGCTCGGCGATCCGGCCGAGGTACTCCACCTCGAGCCCGTCGACCGACGTGGCCTCGGCGAGCGCCACGGCGATCCGGCCGAGGCTCGACGCCAGGCCGAGGAACGGGCCCAGCGCCTCCATGTCCTCGCCCGCCACGGCGGGCACGTTCACCGCGCTGGTGACGACCCCGCCGGTGAGCGCGGCCACGACCTGCTCGGCGGCCTGGTAGCCGGCGCGGTCGGTGGCCTCCGCTGTGGAGGCGCCGAGGTGGGGCGTGACGATCACGTTCGGGTAGACGAACAGCGGGTGGTCGGTCATCGGCTCCTCGCGGAACACGTCGAGCGCGGCGCCGGCGACCTTGCCCGAGTCGATCGCGTCCTTGAGGTCCGCGTCCACCACCAGCGGGCCGCGGGCCACGTTCAGGATCGCGCACGCCGTCCTTCATCTTCGAGAAGGCCTCGGCGTCGAGCCAGTTCTCGGTCTCGGGCGTCTTGGGCAGGTGGACGGTGATGAAGTCGGCCTCGGCGTAGACCTGGTCCGAGCTGTCGGCGCGCTC
The DNA here is from genome assembly GCA_963722705.1 of uncultured Thermoleophilaceae bacterium. Taxonomy (GTDB): domain Bacteria; phylum Actinomycetota; class Thermoleophilia; order Solirubrobacterales; family Thermoleophilaceae; genus JAAYBF01. The sequence goes on from CAVRNY010000005.1 coordinate 335,101, forward strand.
GACGCCCAGCTCGCGGAAGCGCTCCTCGGCCACGTAGGCGTCGAAGGCGAGCACGCGCATGCCGAAGCCGCGGGCGCGCTCGGCCACCAGCTGGCCGATGCGGCCGAAGCCCATGATGCCCAGCGTCTTCTCGTACAGCTCCACGCCGCTGTACTTCGACCGGTCCCAGGCGCCCCCGATGAGCGAGGCGTGCGCCTGGGGCACGTTGCGCGCCAGCGCCGTGAGCAGCGCCATCGTGTGCTCGGCGGCGGTGATCACGTTCGACTGGGGCGCGTTGGCCACCACGATCCCGCGCCGGGTGGCGGCGTCCACGTCCACGTTGTCCACGCCGACACCCGGCGCGGCCGACCGCCGGAGGTTGTCGGCCTTCGCGATCACGTCGGCGGTGAGCTTGGTGGCGGAGCGGATCAGGATGCCGTCGAACTCGCCGATGCGGCGCTCGAGCTCGCCGTCCTCCCAGTCGGCGCCGAGCTCGACCTCGAACCCGGCGTCGCGCAGCAGCTGCACGCCGCTGTCGCCGATCTTCTCCGCCACCAGCACGCGCGTCATGCGCCAGCGCTCCACGACGTAGTCGATGCAGGCGGTGAGCGCCGCGACGTCGTCCGGCTCGACGGCGGGGAACATGCCGATCCGCAGCTGGTTGCGGCCGAGCTTGCGGTAGGGCTCGGTGTCGACGATGCCGTTGGCGCGCAGCGTGGCGGCCACGGCGGCGGCGTCGACCGCGTCGTCGAAGTCGATCGTGCCCGACCACCAGCGAGCGGTTCGCCGGATCGGCCACGAACGGCGTCGCGAACTCCGACGCCTCGGCCCAGCCGTAGAGGTGGCCGGACGACGCCCGCGTGCGCGCGACGCAGAAGTCCTCGAGGCCGCCGCCCTGCGTTCATCCAGTCGACCTGCTCGGCCAGCAGCCACAGGGTGGCCACGGCGGGCGTGTTGTAGGTCTGGTCCTTGCGCGAGTTCTCGAGCGCCGTGGTCAGCGACAGGAACTCGGGGATCCAGCGGCCGGACGCCCCGATCTCCTCGATCCGCTCGATCGCCGCCGGGCTGAGCGCGGCCAGCCAGAGGCCGCCGTCGGCCGCGCAGCGACTTCTGGGGCGCGAAGTAGTAGACGTCGGCCTGGTCCGCCGTCCAGGGGCAGGCCGCCGGCGCCGGAGGTGGCGTCGACGAGCACGAGCGCGTCGCCGTCCGGGCGCGTCGACCGGCACCATCACGCCCGTCGAGGTCTCGTTGTGCGCCCAGGCCACCACGTCGCAGCCTTCGGCGGCCGCCGGCTCCGGGGCGTCGCCCGGATCGGCCTCGGTGACCACCGGATCGGCGAGGAACGGCGCGCCCGCGGTGACCTTCGCGAACTTCGACGAGAACTCGCCGTAGGCCAGGTGGTGCGCCCGCTCGCGCACGACGCCGAACGCGAGCGCGTCCCAGAGCGCGGTGGTGCCGCCGTTGCCGAGCAGCACCTCGTAGCCCTCGGGCAGCCCGAACAGCTGGGCCATCCCCTCGCGGACCCGGCCCACCAGCTCCTTCACCGGCGCCTGGCGGTGCGAGGTGCCCATCACGGCGGCGCCGTCGGAGGCCAGGCTCACGAGCTGCTCGGGGCGGACCTTGGACGGGCCGCAGCCGAAGCGGCCGTCGGCGGGCTTGAGGTCGGCGGGGATCTGCAGGGTGGCGCGTCATGGGCACGGCTCATTCGGTGCCCAGGCGCGCGGCGGGGCAGGATACGCGCGCCCACTGCCCGGGAACGGCCTCCCGTAGATGCGCCGGACGCACGATCCTGCCGACTTCCTGCCTGCGAGCGGCCGTGAAGACCTCCACCGGGTTGCGGCCCTGGACGAGCGCGCCCTCGGCGACCAGCACCGAGAAGTACTCCTTCCGCTGCCCCCTGATCTCACGCTGCGGCTGACCCCCCGGATGTAGCCGTTGATCGCCACCGCCACGTCGCGGCGCGCCGCCGGGGCGCCCTCCCGTGATCTCGCCGGTGACGTGGATCGGCGCGAAGGACGAGCCCAGGCGCACGTTTCTGTAGTCGTCCGCGTCGTTGAGCGTGGCCCGCAGGCGACCGCGGCCCGATGGCGGGGTAGCGGAGCACCTTGTCGAGCAGGATCCGGCGGTTGGGGCCGAAGTCGATACAGGCTGCGCGGCCCCTGGCCGAAGCGCGAGATCTTGCGGCGCAGCGCCTGGCGCTTCGGCCCGCCGCAGGGCCCTGCCGGACAGGGTGATGCGGCCGATCGGGGCGCGGGAGAGGACCGTGACGCTGCGCGCGGCGCCGCACCGCACGGGAGCCGGCGGGCCGCCCGTTCAGCCCGCGCGGCAGCCGCAGGCCGATCCGGCGCGCCAGCGTGGGCAGCACGTCGTAGGTGCGGAGCAGGCTGCGGTCGATCCGCCCGCGTCGCTGGCGCGGGAACTTGATGAACAGCGGGCACCGGCGCGATGTCCTTGGCGTTGCCGGGCACGATCGTGCGGCGGTCGGTCGCGCCGAGGCGGAACGACACGCCGTGGTCGGCCATCACCACCAGCAGGGCGCGGTCGTAGAGGCCGGTCCGCTTCATCTGGGCGACCATCTCGCCGAGCAGGGTGTCCACCGCGCCGACCTGGAGCAGGTGGCGCTGCCAGGACTGGCGCACCAGGGTGCGGTCGAACACGCTGCGCTCGCTGCTGTTCAGCCCCGAGATCGGGCCGAGCACCGTGCGGTCGAAGCGGCGCGTGGAGGGCATGAAGATCCACGGCACGTGGGGCAGCAGCGCGTGCTCGTAGTAGAGCGTCGGGGTGCTCGAGGGGTTGAGCGAGCGCGATGAAGTCGCGGAACCGCCCGATGCCGGTCGTTCGCGAGGAAGTAGTGCGCCGCCGTAGCGTGCGGCGGCAGTTCGCGGTACGGGCACAGGCGACGTGGCCTCCTCGTGCACGTCGAGCCGGTAGCCCTGGCGCCGCAGGAGGGTGAAGATGTTGCGCGGGTGGCCGCGGAAGGTGGCGGGCCGCCCGGCCCGGGGCGTGCGCCCGTCGAGGATCGCCGGGATCGCGAACTTCGTGGCGTCCGACACGGTGGTGGCGTTGGAGTACCACGTGGAGGCGCGGGCCAGCGCGGCGAAGTTCGGGTAGCGGAAGCGGTCGATGCGGCCGTTGCGTGCGAGGAGCGACTCCGTGGGCAACTCGTCGAGCACGACCATCACCACCGGCGTTCGCGGCTTCGCGGACGCGTGCGCGGGCAGCGCGAGCGTGCCCGCCGCCGCGAGGACGGCGAGCGCAGCCAGCCTTCTCACGTTAGGAATGCCACCAATGCCCTCAGGGCGAGCCCGCCGAGGCGGATGGAGGTCTCGAATCCATTGCTTTCGTCGAACTCGTCGTCGAAGTCCTCGCGGAAGTCCTCGTCCGTTGCGTACCAAATGATGAATGCAACCCACGCAAGCGTCGCAAGTATCGAGACGACCACGGACACGATCCCGATGATGAACCCGGCCTGAGCGAGGCTGCGGTGCATCGGCGTCTCGCCGCGGTCGACCCGGCGCCTCCCCTTCAGCGAGTAGTAGATGCCGGCCCCGGCGCACGCGATCGAGACGATGCTCGACAGCCCTCCGGTGAAGAGCAGCAGACCGCCGGCGACCATCGAGAGCACGAAGCCCGCGACGGCCGTCCCGTTGTCCGGAATCCGCGGTTGCGGCTGCCAGCCCCACTGTTGCTGCGGCTGCTGAGCGGGCGGCTGCGCGCTCCAGCCCATCTGCTGCTGCGTCGTGGTGAAGGGCTGGGGCGCGGGAGCGGCCGGGGGTGGCGGCGGAGGGCGGCGGCGGCGGCGGCGCCGAGGCGTCGCCGAGGTCGGGTTCCCGGCCCCCGGCCTCGGGCGGCAGGAAGTCCGGCGAGCCGCCGCTCGGGGGATCCTCGGCCACGTCAGAACTCCGTGTCGATCCAGTCCATCATCGAGCGCAGCTCCTTGCCCTCCTCCTCGACCTGGTGGTGGGCCTCCTCCTCGCGCATGCGCTTGAAGTTCTCCTGGCCCGCCTTGTTCTCGGCGATCCACTCGCGGGCGAACTCGCCCGACTGGATCTCGCCGAGGATCTCCTTCATGGCCGCGCGGGTCGGCTCCCCGATGATGCGCTTTCCGCGCGTCAGGTCGCCGTACTCCGCCGTGTTCGAGATCGAGTAGCGCATGCCCGTGATGCCCTTCTCGTACATCAGGTCGACGATCAGCTTGAGCTCGTGGAGGCATTCGAAGTAGGCGAGCCGTGGGTCATAGCCCGCCTCCACAAGCGTCTCGTAGCCGGCCCGCACCAGCTCGGTCGCGCCCCCGCACAGCACCGCCTGCTCGCCGAAGAGGTCGGTCTCCGTCTCGTCCTTGAAGGTGGTCTCGATCACGCCGGCGCGGGTGCATCCGATCCCGCGGGCGTAGGCGAGCACGAGGTCGCGCGCGGTGCCCGAATCGTCCTGGTGGATCGCGATCAGCCCGGGCACCCCGTTGCCCTCCTTGAACTGGCGCCGGACCAGGTGGCCCGGCCCCTTGGGGGCGACCATCCCCACGTCCACGCCAGGACCGGGGTCGATCTGGCCGAAGTGGATCGAGAAGCCGTGGGCGAACATCAGGAGGTTGCCGGGCGCGATCCCGTCGGCGATCTCCGACTCCCAGATCTCGGCCTGCCTCTCGTCGGGCAGCAGGATCATCACCAGGTCGCCGCGGCTGGCGGCGTCCGCGACGCCCATCACCTCGAGACCGTCCCCCTCCGCCTTGGCCACCGACGACGAGTCCGGCCTCAGCCCCACCACGACCTGGACGCCGGAGTCCTTCAGGTTGAGGGCGTGCGCATGGCCCTGCGAGCCGTAGCCGAGGATGGCCACGGTCTTGCCGTCGAGCTTGCCGAGGTCTGCGTCCTTGTCGTAAATCACGAGATCCGGCGCGGGACTCTAGAGGAGCGCGATCATCGACTAGCCAGCCGATCGCGCAACAGCTTCCCACCTGCGCTCCGGGGCAGCGCGTCCACGCGCACGATCCGCTTCGGCACCTGGTAGCCGGCCAGGCGCTCGCGGCAGAACGTCACCAGCTCGTAGTCGCTCACGGGAGCGATCTCGACCACGTAGGCCGTCACCGCCTCTCCCCACTCCGGGTCGGGCTCGCCCGCCACCGCGGCGTCGGCCACCGACGGATGCGCACAGAGCGCGGCCTCGACCGCGGGGGGAGCGACCTTCTCGCCCCCGGTCACGATCACGTCCGTGAGCCTGCCCTCCACGTGCAGGCGGCCGTGGTGGTCGATGCGGCCGAGGTCGCCGGTGTGGAGCCGGCCGTCGGCCGCCAGCGCGCCGGGGGCGACCATCGGCCCGCTCACGAGGATCTCGCCGTCAGTGGCGATCTCCAGCTCGGCACCGGGAAGCGGCGGGCCCGCGCTCTCGCCCGGCTCGGTGACCACGACCTGCGAGGCGGTCTCGGTCATCCCGTAGGTGCAGCGCGCGGGGATGCCCTGGGCGGTGGCCCAGTCGAGCAGGTCCGGGGGGATCGGGCCGCCGCCCAGGAGCATGGCCCGGAGTCCGGGGGTCGCCTCGAGCCCGGCCTTCCGCAGGCGCCGCAGCTGGGTGGCGACCAGCGACACCAGGGTGACCTGGCCCCCGAGCGCCTCGGCCGTGCGGGCCACGTCGAACTTCTCGTGCAGCACGGCGGTGGCCCCGGCCCTGGCGCAGCGCACGAGGATCGCCAGCCCGGCGACGTGGAACAGCGGGAGCACGCAGAGCCACCGGTCGCCCGGCTCGGTGCCGATCGCGGCAGCCGACGCCGCCGCGGCGGCGTCCTGGTTCCCCACCGTGAGCTCGACGGGCTTGGGCTCCGCCGTGGTGCCGGATGTGAACAGCACCGAGTGGACCTGGCGAGGGTCGAGCTCGCGGCGAAGCTCGACCTCCGCCTCGAGCCCGTCGAGGGGGCGGTCGACGATCGTGTCCGCCCCACCGGCGCGGGCCTGGGCGCGCTGCTCGGCGGCGGGGAGGCGGGTGTTGAGCGGCACGAGCAGCAGCCCCGATCCGCGGCGCCGCGTGCATCAGGACGGCGAACTCCGGCCCGGGCGGAAGGCTCGTGGCCACCCGGTCTCCCTCCCCCACCCCCAGCGCGGCGAGGCGGCGCGCCGCCACCGAGGCCTGCGCGTCGAGCTCGGAGTAGGTGAGAACACCCACGGTGCTATCGACCGCGGGACGATCGGGCCGCGCCCGCGCTGCGGAGGAAAGCCACTCGTCCAGGCGGACTATCGTACGTCGGCGCCATGGCCACCACCGAATGGACCCGCGAGCAGGAGGCGCGCACGATCGCGCCCGGCGCGGACTGGCAAGCGGCCGGCGAGTACGAGGACATCCGCTACGAGACGGCGGAGGGGATCGCCAAGATCACGATCGACCGGCCGGAGGTGCGCAACGCGTTCCGGCCCCAGACGCTGATCGAGGTCTCCGACGCGCTCGACAAGGCCCGCGAGGACACCGGCGTGGGAGTCGTGGTGCTCGCGGGCGAGGGACCGCTCGCCTTCTGCTCGGGCGGGGACCAGCGGGTGCGCGGCGACACCGGCTACCTCACCGAGCCGGGTGCCGTGGGGCGCTTCCACGTGACCGACCTGCACGTGCAGATGCGTCGCCTGCCCAAGCCCGTGGTCGCGATGGTGGCTGGCTACGCGATCGGCGGCGGACACGTGCTGCACATCGTCTGCGACCTCACCATCGCCGCGGACAACGCCCGCTTCGGCCAGACCGGGCCCAAGGTCGGATCCTTCGACGGGGGATTCGGAGCGGGGCTTCTCGCGAACCTCGTGGGCCCGAAGAAGGCGAAGGAGATCTGGTTCCTGTGCAGGCAGTACGACGCGCAGGAGGCGCTCGACATGGGCCTGGTGAACACGGTGGTGCCCGTCGAGCAGCTCGAGCTGGAGACGGTGCGCTGGTGCCGCGAGATGCTCGACCTCTCCCCCTTCTCGCTGCGGCTGCTCAAGGCGAGCTTCAACGCGGCGGAGGACGGGCTCACGGGGATCCAGCAGCTCGCCCACGACGCCAACCTCCTGTTCTACGGCAGCGAGGAGGCCCAGGAGGGCCGCGACGCGTACCGCGAGAAGCGCAAGCCGGACTTCGGCAAGTTCCCCAAGAGGCCTTGAGCCCCCTTCGCCTGTGGATCGTGGCCTCGCGGCCGCGCACGCTCCCGGCCGCCGTCGCACCGGTGCTGGTGGGCACCGCGCTGGCGATCTCGGAGGACGAGTTCCGGCCGCTGGCGTTCGTGGCCGCGCTCGTGGGCAGCGTGTTCATCCAGATCGGCACCAACCTGGCCAACGACTACTCCGACGCCCGCCGCGGGGCGGACACCGAGGACCGGCTGGGGCCAGTGCGCGTGACCGCCGGCGGCCTGATGCCCCCGCAGCGCGTGCTGACCGGCACCTACGTGGCATTCGGGGTGGCGGTGGCGGCGGGCTCCTACCTCGCCGCGGTCGCCGGGCCCGAGCTGCTCCTCGTGGGGGTCGTATCGATCGCGGCGGGCGTGCTGTACACGGGCGGGCCGCGGCCCTACGGCTACGCGGGCCTCGGTGAGCTGTTCGTGTTCCTCTTCTTCGGGCTCGTGGCGGTGGCCGGCTCCTACTACGTGCAGACGGAGGAGCTCACGTGGGAGGCGATCGCCCTCGCGGTGCCGGTGGGGCTGCTCGCTGCGGCGATCCTGGTGGTGAACAACGTGCGCGACATCGACACCGACCGCAGGGCGGGCAAGAGCACCCTGGCCGTGAAGCTGGGGCGCGACCGCGCGCGGCTGCTGTTCGCGGCGATGCTCGTGGTCGCCTACGCGGTGCCGCCCGCGATCCCGCTCGCGGGCGGGCTGACCTGGTGGGTGGCGCTGCCGCTGGCCTCGGCCGCGCTCGCGCCCGCGCTCTGGCGGGCGGTCTCCACCCGCACCGACGGCCCGTCGCTGAACGCTGCGCTTGCGGGCACCGGAAGGCTGCTCGCCGTGTTCTCGCTGCTGCTGTCGGCCGGCATCCTCCTGTCGTGAGGCGCTCCCTCCTACGGCTGGCGATCCCGCTGCGCGAGCCGTTCGTGACGGCCGGGGGCGTGGTGTCCGCCCGCGAGCTCGCCGTGATCCGGCTCGTGGACGACGACGGCACGGTCGGCTTCGGCGAGGCGGCCCCGCTCGAGCCCTACGACGGCGTGAGCGTCGACGACGTGATCGACGCGCTCCGCGAGGGCCCGCCCGAGCGCGGGGCTCCGCCGCAGGCCCGCGCGGCGTGGGAGCTGGCGGAGCTCGACCTCCAGATGCGCCGCAGCGGGCGCCCGCTGTCCGAGCCGTGGGCCGACGCGATCCCGGTGAACCTGACGCTGCCGGCGGGTCCCGCCGACGAGGCGGCCCACGCCGCCGCCCGCGGCCTGCGCGAGGGCTACTCCTGCTTCAAGGTGAAGGTCGGCCTGCCCGACGACGCCGACCGGGTCCGCGCGGTGCGGGAGGCGGTGGGGCCCTGGCCGGCGCTGCGGGTCGACGCCAACGGCGCCTGGGACGCCGACCATGCGGTCGAGGCGATCACGGCGCTGGAGCCGTTCGACCTCCAGCTGGTCGAGCAGCCCTGCGCGACGCTCGAGGAGATGGCCGAGGTGCGGCCGCAGGTCGGGGTGCCGATCGCCGCCGACGAGTCGATCGCCGGCGCCGACGACGTGCGGCGGGCGCTTCAGCTGGGCGCGTGCGCCGCCGTGAACGTGAAGCTGGCCGGGAGCGGCGGCTTCGGCCCCGCCCGCGACGCGCTGCGCGCGGCGCACGAGGGCGGGATAGGCGCCTGGATCTCGAGCACCCTCGACGGGCCGTGGGGGATCGCCGCAGCCCTGCAGCTCGCCTCGGGCGAGCGGCTGCCGCTCGCGTCCGGGCTCGCCACGCTGGAGCTGTTCGACGCTGAGATCGCGCGGGCGCTCCCGCGGCCGCGCGCGGGCCTGATGGCGGTGCCCCACGGCCCCGGGCTGGGGATCGAGGTCTCCGACTCAGCCCTGGCCGAGGTGCTCGTCGAGGAACTGGACTAGGAGGCCGGCCACCTCCGCGGGGCGCTGGAGCTGCGGGGCGTGGCCCGCGAGCTCGACGCTCGCCGCCCGGCCCCGCGGCACGGCGCGCGCGAGCCGCCGCGCCGCCTCGCCGTAGCGCTCGTCCAACACCCCTGCTATCGCCAGCAGCGGCAGCGGCAGCCCGTGGAGGCGCTGCCACAGCGGCTCGAGGGCGCCCTGGCCTGCCGTGCGGAGCAGCGTGGCGAGCGCGCGCGGGTCCTGCGCGAGCCGTCCCGGCCGCTGCTCCTCGACCAGCGCGTCGGCCTGGTCGGCGAACAGCGGCTGGCGCTCCCACACCGCCACGATCTGCTCCATCTCCTGCGTCTCCATCCACGACGCGAGCTTCTCGTCCGCCTCCGCCCGTGCGGCCGCTGGTGCCGGGCGCGTCGATGCCCGCGGAGGTCCCGACCGTGACCAGGGCGGCGTAGCGCTCCGGGTCGCGAACGGCCGCGTGAAGGGCGAGGCGGCCACCCATGCGAGTAGCCGCAGAGCACGGCATCCTCCGCGGCGTCCGCGATCTCCGCGAGCCGCCCCTCGAAGGTGTGCGCGGAATGCTCGAGCAGGACGCTCGGGTAGCGTTCGGGAAGCCGCTCTGCCACGGCCGTCCAAGCCGCCCCGGGCTGCATGAAGCCGGGCACGAAGACGACCGCGTGGCTGTGGTGAGCAGAGGCCATGGCCAGATGATCCCCATCAACCGCACCTACGCGCCCGTTCAGGCGCTGGTGGACGAGCTGGCGCGCTGCGGGATGCGCCACGCCGTCACGTGCCCCGGCTCACGGAACGCGCCGATCGCGCTGACCCTGGCGGCGCACCCGGGGATCGACGCCGTGTCGGTGATCGACGAGCGCGCCGCCGGGTTCATGGCGCTCGGGATGGCGAAGGCGAGCGGGCGGCCGGTGGCCGTGACCTGCACCTCGGGCACCGCCGCGGCGAACCTCGCCCCCGCCGTCCACGAGGCGAGCCAGGCGCGCGTGCCGCTGATCGTGCTCACCGCCGATCGCCCGCCGGAGCTCCGGGAGGTGGGAGCCGGCCAGGCGATCGACCAGCTGAAGCTCTACGGCTCGGCCGTGCGGTGGTTCGTGGAGGTGGGGAGCCACGAGCCCGGGCGCGAGACGGCGGTGCACCACCGCCAGCTCGGCTGCCGCGCCTACTTCACGGCCGCGGGGGAGCGGCCGGGCCCGGTGCACCTGAACTTCCCGCTGCGCGACCCGCTGGCGCCGGAGCCCGAGGCGCTCCCGGCCGAGGACTGGGAGGGCCGGGACGGACGACCGGCCATGGACCGAGCTGCGCTGGCACACGCCCGCCCCGCACGCGGACGACGTGCAGTCGCTCGCCGCGCGGCTGGCCACGTCGCCGCGCGGGGCGATCGTGTGCGGGCCGACCTCGCGAGGCCGTTTCGGAGCCGGTCTCGCGGCTGGCGGCCACCGCCGGATGGCCCGTGCTCGCCGAACCGACCTCGGGGCTGCGGTGCGGGGACCACGACCGCTCCCACGTGGTGGCGGGCTACGACGTGCTGCTGCGCGGCGAGGCCTTCGCCTCACGGCACGCGCCGGACCTCGTGCTGCAGGGTCGGCGACACCCCGACGTCAAAGCCCCTGCGCGCGTGGCTCGCCGGCGCTCCTCAGGTGCTGCTCGACCCTCACGCCACCTGGCACGAGCCGACCCGCGGCGCCGAGCTGATCCTCCACGGCGCGGCGGCCCCGGCCTGCGACGCGCTGGCCGCCGCCCTCGAGATGCGCACCGCCGAGCGCGACCCGGGCTGGCTCGAGTCGTGGCGGGCGGCCGACGCCCGCGTGGCGCCCGCGCTGGCGGAGGCGCCCGACCCCTTCGAGCCCAAGGTGTGGGCGGCGCTCGAGGGAGCGCTGGCCGACCACTCGATCGCCTGGGTCAGCTCGTCGATGCCGATCCGCGACGTGGAGGCCTTCTTCCCCTCCTCCCCGCGCCGGATCCGGTTCATGGCCAACCGGGGGGCGAACGGGATCGACGGGGTGCTGGCCTCGGCGGCCGGCGCGGCGCGCGCGACCGGGTCCCCGGTCACGGTGCTGTGCGGGGAGCTGGCGCTCCTGCACGACCTCGGGGGCCTGCTCGCCGCCGCGCGTGCCGGCATTCCCCTCACGGTCGTGTGCGCGAACAACGGCGGCGGCGGGATCTTCGACTTCCTCCCGGTGGCGGACGCGGCGGATGCCGCGCTCTACGAGGAGCACATCGCCACGCCCTCCGGCATCGACCCGGCGGCCGTGGCCGCACTGGCGGGGATGGAGCACCGGTTGGCGTCCACACCCGACGAGGTGGCGGCGGCGGCCTCTGGCCCCGGCCTGGTGGAGGTGCGCACCGACCGTGCGGAGAGCGTGCGGCTCCACCGCGCGGTCGCCGACCGCGTGCACGCCGGCTAGGCGGCTACGCGAGCAGCGGTAGCAGCGCCTGCAGCTTCACCTCGGTCTCGGCCAGCTCCTCCGCGGGGACGGAGTCGGCGACGATCCCGCAGCCGGCGTAGAGGTGCGCCACGGGCCCGCGCAGCAGCGCGCAGCGCAGCGCGACGCAGAACTCGCCGTCCTCCGAGAGGTCCGTCCAGCCCACGGCGCCCGCGTACCAGCCGCGATCGAGGCCCTCGAGCGCGGGGATGAGCGGCTCGGCGGCCGCGGCCGGCTCGCCGCCGACAGCCGGGGTCGGGTGCAGCGTTCCCGCCAGCTCCACGGCCGAGAGCGGCTCGGCCAGCTGGGCGCGTATCGGCGTGGCCAGGTGCTGAACGTTCTGGACCTTCACCAGCACGGGCTCCTCCGCCGCGGCCACCCACACGCTCACGGGGGCGAGCGTGCGCTCGATCCGGCGGGCGACGATCGCCTGCTCGGCACGGTTCTTCGGGCTCTGGAGCAGCTGCTCGCCCAGGTGGGTGTCCACCGCCGGGTCGGCGCTGCGGCGCGTGGTGCCCGCGAGCGCCACGGTCTGGGCGCGCGCGCCGTCCCTGCGCACGAGCAGCTCCGGGCTCGCGCCCACGAAGGCGCCAGCTCCGGCCCGCCGACGCAGTAGCAGTAGCAGTCGCCGGAACACGGCGCGCAGGGCGTCGAGCACCGGCGCGACGGCGATCTGGCGCTCGCCGATGCACGCGCACCTCGCGCGCGAGCACCACCTTGTCGAGCGCGCCCGAGCGGATCCGCTCGACGGCGCGGCTCACGGCCTCCTCGTAGTGCGCGGGAGCGGCCGCCCCGGCCACGCGCGGGCGCGCGACCGGGTCCGGGTCGACCAGCGGGATCTCGCCGGGGTGAAGCTCCGCCAGTCGCTCGTGCACGCGCGCCATCGAGCGCGTCCACCGACTCGTCGCCGTCGATCCCCACGCTCACGGTCATGCGCGCCTCCCCGCCCCGGCGGGCGAACGAGACCTCGGGCAGCACGAGCTGCGCGGGCGCGAAGCCGGCCCACTCGGGCGCCGCGCCGCCGCCGTGGGCGAAGGCAAAGCCGCCCACGAACACCGGCCCGCAGCCCGCCGGCCGGGCGGGGTCGGCAGCCGGGTCCTCGCCCACCGTCCGGGCGCCGACCTCGCGGCACGCGCGTGCCACATCGGCGAACCGGTCGGGGCCGGAGGCCTCGAGCACCCTCGCCGCCCCGAGGCCCGCCACCGCGTGGCGGTCCCTCCCGGGCTGCTCGAAGCAGAAGAACGGATCCTCGCTCCTGCGCGACCCGAGCACCGCCGCCGAGATGTCGAGCTCCGCCGGCACCGCCACCGTGAGCGAGGCCACGGCCGGGCCTCCGCCGCGGCGCGCCAGCGCGACCGCGGCGGCCACGCGTCCCCGGAGCGTCCGGGCCGGCTCGTCGCCCAGCGCGAACGGCCTCTCCAGGTGGAGCGCCTGTCGGTCCATCCACAAGAGGATGCCCGACTCGAGCACTTCTACGTCGCGCCGCGGCCCCTGGACACGGCGATCTCGCCGGTCCGCACCATCTCGATCAGCCCAAACGGGCGGCACATCTGCTCGAACGCCTCGATCTTGTCGTCGGTGCCGGTGATCTCGACGGTCACCGAGCGCTTCGACACGTCCACGATGCGCCCGCGGAAGATGTCGGCGTACTCCATGATCTGGCCGCGGCTGTCGCCGTCCGAGGCGATCTTGAACAGCGCCAGCTCGCGGGACACCGCCTCAGCCGGCTCGAGGTCGCGGATCTTGATCACGTTGACCAGCTTGTGGAGCTGCTTCGTGACCTGGTCGATCGGATGCGCCGCGCCGTCGACCGTGAGGGTGATGCGCGAGATCGAGCTGTCGTCGGTCGGCCCCACCGCCAGAGAGTCGATGTTGAATCCGCGCCGCGCGAACAGCCCGGCGATCCGTGCCAGCACGCCCGGCTTGTTCTCCACCAGCAGCGAGAGAACGTGGCGCCGGCCGGTGCGAAGCCCCGTGGAGGCCTCGAGATCCTCGAGGTTCAGAACCTCCTTCGTGCCTGGCTCGCCCATCGCTCAGCCCACCATGTCCCGCGCGGCCTGCCCCGCGGGAATCATCGGGTAGCAGTTCTCCTCGGGGGTCACGCGGACGTCGCAGACGACCGGGCCGTCCTCCGCCAGGACCGACTTCATGCCGTCGAGCAGCTCGTTCTTGTCCTCGATCCGCACCCCCTTCGCCCCGAACGCCTCGGCGAGCTTCACCCAGTCGGGGCTCGACCCCATCTCGACCGAGCTGTAGCGGCGGTCCCAGAACAGCTCCTGCCACTGGCGGACCATCCCGAGGTAGCCGTTGTTCATGATGAAGACCTTGACCGCGATGCTCTCGGTCACGCAGGTCGCGAGCTCCTGCACGTTCATGATCACCGAGCCGTCGCCTGCGAGGCACACGACCTGCTCGTCCGGCCGCGCGACCTTCGCGCCCATCGCGCTCGGCAGGCCGAAGCCCATGGTCCCGAGGCCGCCCGAGTTGATCCACTTCCGCGGCCCGTCGAAGTGGAAGTACTGGGCGCACCACATCTGGTGCTGGCCGACGTCCGAGGTCACGATGGCGTCGCCGCCCGTGGCCTCGTAGAGCGCCTCGATCATGCGCTGGGGCTTGATCTCCGTGCCCTCGGAGTCCTCGTAGCCGAGCGGGTACTTCTCCCGCCAGCCCTCGATCCGCTCCCACCAGCCGTCGAGCCGGCCGCCGTCGGTCTCGAGCGCGCGGTACTCGGCGGTGAGCTTGGGCAGGATGTTCTTCGCGTCGCCCACGATCGGGATGTGCGCGGGCACGTTCTTGGAGATCTCCGCCGGATCGATGTCGATGTGGATGAACTTCGCCCGGGGGGCGAACTCCGAGAGCTTGCCCGTGATCCGGTCGTCGAAGCGGGCGCCGACGCAGCAGATCAGGTCCGCCTCGTCCATCGCGTAGTTGGCGGCACGGGTGCCGTGCATGCCGAGCATCCCGAGCCACTGGTCGTGAGGCGCGGGGAAGCCGCCCAGCCCCATCAGCGTGCAGGTCACGGGGAAGCGGTCCGCAAGGCACAGCTCGGTGAGGTCCTTGGATGCCTCCGCGTTGATCACGCCACCGCCCGCATAGACCACCGGCCGGCGGGAGTTGGCGAGCGCCTTCGCCGCCAGGCGGATCTGCTTCGCGTTGCCCTCAGTGGTGGGCTGGTAGCCCGGCAGGTTCACCGAGTCGACCGGCTCGTAGGGGATCTCCGCGCGGGACAGGTCCTGGGGGATGTCCACGAGCACGGGGCCCGGCCGGCCGGTGCGGGCGATGTGGAACGCCTCGTGCATCGCCGTCGGGATCTCCCGCGGGTCCTGGATCATGATCGAGTGCTTGACGATCGGCATCGTGATGCCGCTGACGTCCGCCTCCTGGAAGCCGTCGGTTCCGATCAGGTCGGTGCGCACCTGGCCGGTGATGAAGACGGTGGGCACGCTGTCCATCACCGCGTCGGCGATGGCGGTCACGAGGTTGGTGGCGCCCGGACCGGACGTCGCGAGCGCGACGCCGACCTTGCCCGTGGCCTTCGCATAGCCCTCGGCCGCGTGCCCCGCCCCCTGCTCGTGGCGGCACTGCACGTGGCGCACGCCCGCGTCGTACAGGGCGTCGTAGGTAGGGAGGTTGGCGCCGCCCGGGATCCCGAATACGTGCTCGACGCCCTCTGCCTTGAGGCATTCCATGATGGCGTCGACTGCTCGCATGCTGCTCCTTTCAGGGGTCCGGAGGGCGGAAGAGCGATGGTACCAGCGGTTTTCCGCCTGCCTCAGGCTCTGAACAGCCTCCCCTGAGGCGGCTCGGGCTCCGGCTCGGGGAAGGATAGGTCGGTGCCGCAGCGTGCACAGACCTGGTCGTGGATCGCCACGACGTTCCCGCACTCGGGGCACTCGCGCCGCGGCTGCGT
Source organism: uncultured Thermoleophilaceae bacterium (assembly GCA_963722705.1). Taxonomy (GTDB): domain Bacteria; phylum Actinomycetota; class Thermoleophilia; order Solirubrobacterales; family Thermoleophilaceae; genus JAAYBF01. Next base: position 350,416 of record CAVRNY010000005.1, read on the forward strand.
GCGCTCGTTGCGGTACAGCAGCGCGGCCATGGTGCCGAAGAACGGCAGGCAGAACCCGACCAGGAACCAGATCAGGAACGGCGAGCCCTTGATCTTGGCGATCACGCCTGCGGACAGGCCGAAGAAGAACATGATCACGAGCAGCTCCACGGCTGCCTCAGTGTCTCAGAGGACGCGAAGGGCCCAGATGACGGCCACCACGGCGAGCACCACAACGGCGATCCAGGCGATCGCGGACACGAAGCCGAGGATGACCTTGAACAGCACGTACGCCGCCACCGCCAGAACCCCGACGGCCAGCACCTTGCGCCCGGCCTGCGAAGCGCGCTCACCCATAAGCCGAAGATTAGCCGCCAGGTCAGCCGTGGAAACGGTAACCGGCGGACGTAGGGGCGAGAGGCGCCGGGGGTCCGGGGGCGGGAGCCCCCGGTCGGCTACAGAAGTTGCGGGGGCCAGGTGGGCAGGTAGCGGTCGAGGCCCGGCAGCGGGATGCTGGACATCACCCAGCTCGGACGCTCGAGCCTGAATCCGAGGCTTCGGAGGCGGCGCAGGAGCCACCAGCTGTCGGTCGCGCAGTAGATGCCGAGCTCCTCGGGCTCGCGCGTCATCGCCATCCGGTCGAGCGTCTGGAGGATCACCGGCACGAGGCTCGCCGGGGTGGCCGCGACCGCGGGCCCGATCTCGCCGTGCTGACCGACCCAGCAGAGCGCGGACGCCCGGTCGCCGGCGGCGGACATCGTGCCCAGGCAGCTGCGGGTGCGGCCGAAGAACTCGTACAGGTCGGGCCTGTGGTGCCCGATCGCCGGTGGCTCCAGGCGCGTCCACTCGGTCACGGCATGCGCCGCCCCGAGCGCCACCAGCGGCGGCTCGGTCAGGTCGATCTCGTGTGAGCGGCGCTCCTGGTACGCGCTCGTCGAAGCGGTCATGTGCCAGTGCCCGGTGACGGGCATGACCCCGAAATCCAGGTACAGGGTGAGGTCGGCGGGGGCGCCCGCCGCGACGACCACTCGCCCGAGCTCCGGCGTGGGGGGATCGGGCCAGCAGCGCTCGAGCAGCGCCCTCCCTATGCCGAGGCCCCGGTGGCTCGGGATCACCGCCAGGCGGGTGAGCTCCTCCATCTCGCCGAAGCGGCACACCCGCGCGCACCCGACGGGCCGGCCGGCGTCCTCGCAGATCCAGCTGCTGCCCTCCTGGGCGGCGACGAACTCGACCAGTTCGCGGGCGTGGAGCCACCTGCGCTCGATCTCCTCGTCCGAGAGCGGCTCGCCGGCGCCTCCCCCCATCCTGGCCGTGGTATCCGCGAGCGCGTGCTCGCCGAGGGCGAACGTGGCCCTCAGATCGGCCGCCCTGCCCTGGCGGTAGGTCAGCTCGCGGGTCGCACTCACTCGCTCACAGGCGCATCCGTGCGCGGTTGCTCGTCGTCCTCCTCGAGGGGGAGCGGATGGCCGAGGCCGCCGAGCTCGGCGGAGGCACGGCCGAAGAAGAGCCCGACGGTCCAGTCGGTCATCAGCCTCAGGCGCCGGCCATAGCCGGGCATGGCGGCGAGGTGGTAGGTCCGCGCCGCGAACCAGGCGGGGAAGCCCCGCAGGCGGATGCCGAGCATCGTCGCGACGGCCTTGTGCCGGCCCATGTCCACGAACACCCCGAGGGTGCGGTAGCGGAACTTGCGCAGCCTGCCGCCGGAGATGGTCGCGGCCACGTTGTCACCGACCACGCGCCCCTGGCGAAGCCCGTGCTGGGCCGTGGGCGGGCTGGCCTGCCCCTTGTGGGCCGGATCCGGCACCGCGGCGGCGTCGCCGATCGCCCACACGTTCTCGCGCCCCACGACGCGCATCTCGGGGCCGGTCTCGATCCGCCCGTCGGCGCTCAGCGGCAGGCCCATCCGAGCCACCACGGGGGCCGGCCTGACCCCCGCGGTCCAGCACACCGTGCGCGCGGGGATCTCCTCGCCCGTGGAGAGCACGGCCGTGTCGTCGCGCACCTCGTCGAGGCGGGTGCCGGTGCGGATCTCTATCCCGCGCCCCCGGAGCTCGCGCTCGGCGAAGTGCGCCAGCGGCGCGGGGATCTCCTGCATCACCCGGTCCTCCGCCTCCACGAGGAGCCAGCGCGTGCCGTCCATCCGGCAGCGCGGATAGCGATCGAGGATGTCGGCCACGTAGTCCTGCAGCTCGGCAATCCCCTCCAGCCCCGCGTAGCCCGCCCCGACGAACACGAACGTCAGGTAGGAGCGGCGCTCCTCGGGATCGTCGATCGACTCGGCGATCTCCAGGCTCAGGACCGCCCGGTTGCGCAGGGCGATCGCCTCAGGCAGCGTCTTGAACCCCAGCGCGTGTTCGGCCAGCCCCGGAATGGGGAGCACCCGGGACACCGACCCCACGCTCACGATCAGATGGTCGTAGCGCATCGTCTGCTCGCGGCCGTCGAAGGTCGTCAGGTGAAGCTCGTTGAGGCCGGGGTCGGCGCCCGTGACCCGCGCCAGCCGGAGCTCGGCCCACTCGAGCTCCTCCCGGATGGGCACCACCACGTGGCGCGGCTCGAGAGAACCGGCGGTGGCGCCCGGCAGCAACGGCGTGTAGAGGAGGAAGTTCACGTCCGACACCAGCGTGATGCGGGCGCCGTGGCGCGGCAGGCGGCGCTCCAGCCGGCGGGCTGCGTACAGGCCGCCGAAGCCTCCTCCTGCGATGACCACGTTCGATGCCACTAGCGGTGGCGAGGCTACCGCGCGGCGGCGCGCGCGTCATCCAGCGCCGGGCGCATCGGCTTGGGCAGCCGCCGCCGCACCCGCCAGGTGGCGCCGCAGAACGAGTGGTTGGCGACGGTGGCGAAGCCCTCCTCGTCCGTGCGCAGCGCCAGCAGAAGATGGGCGACCCGGTCCGACGGAGGCAGCTCGGGATCGGTTGTGCGCACGCAGAAGCAGTGGGCGCGCCGGGCGCCGGGTGGAAGCAGGATCGCGCCCCCCTCCCCCACCAGCCACACCCCCATGACGGAGCGCTCCATCGCGAGGCCGGTGCGGCGCTGGAGGTCGCGTGCCTCATGGCCCAGCAGGTCGCCCAGCAATCCCTGGGCCACGGGCTCCCCGCGGTCGCTGCGCGCGCCCTTCGGCCGCAGCACGCTCGCCCCGCGGTAGGCGTACAGCTCGGGGATGATCCAGGCGTGTGCGAAGCTCGCCGCGGCCACCGGGACCGCCAGCGGCTCCAGGAGCATCAGGGCGATGCCGGCCGCGACCCACGGGACCGTGTAGCCGGCCGTCCACAGCATCCACACGCGCGCCGAGCGGCGCAGGAACCGGGCGTCGTTGGGCTGGCGCCAGGGGACGTTGCCCAGCTCGGCGAGGACCGGCGCGTCTGCGGAGTAGCCGCTCAACCGCCGGCGATCGGCCGGCGCATGATCACGAGCTCCGCCTCGCGCGGCAGCTCGCGAACCTGGCTCGCCTGACCCTCGCCCTCGCTCACGACCGCGATGCAGCCCTCGTCGAGCGCCTCGCGGAACTCGACGACCGCGGCGTCGAAGGCCTCCTGGTCCTCCCCCGTCCATTCGGCCAGCGTGGTGTGGCCGGTGCCGTCCATCCTGATGAGCCTGGGCATGACGTCCTCTCCTCGGATCCAGACGTCTCAAATGGTACGCCCGCCACGCGGGCGGGCGGCGTGGCTCAGGCTCCCGAGAAGCTCAATTCGCGCTCGCGCGCCTGGAGCCGGATGTCGCCCGGCGCCGGGAAGTCGGTGACCACCCGGTCGCGACCCTCCGCCTTGGCTCGGTAGAGCGCGGCGTCCGCTCGCGCAAAGACGTCGTCCCAGACGAACGCGGTACCGGGCGCCGAACCGGCCACGCCGACCGAAGCGGTGATCTCGATGCCGTCGATGGGTGGAGCGGCCAGGGCTGCCCGGAGCTTCTCGGCGGTTGCGGCCGCCGCCGAGAGGGTGCCCCCGAGCACCAGGACGACGAACTCCTCTCCGCCGAGCCGGTAGGTGAGGTCATAGGCCCGCAGGGCCGTGCGCAGCCTGTAGGCGACTTCCTTGAGAACCGCGTCTCCGGCGGCGTGGCCGTGCTCGTCGTTGACACTCTTGAAGCGGTCGAGATCCAGGACCAGGACGGCGACCGGCTCGCCGGTCAGGCGTGATTGATGCTCGATCTCCGCTGTCCGGTTGGCGAGCGCAGCGCGGTTGAGCATCCCGGTCAAGGGGTCGAGAATGGATGCACCCCGGTGCTCGACGTCCGAGTCGCGGAGGACAGTCGACACCGTGTGGACGGAGAACAGCGCCACCACGAGGAGGCTCAGGCCCAGCGGGTAGCTGGTCAGCACGTCGGGATCGGTCACCAAGATGGCCCCGCTCGCCAGCGTCGCCGCATAGATCGTGCCCAGTCGCGAGGCTCGATCGGGGAACCGGCCGGCGAGACCCGCGACGGGCCAGCACAGCAGCGCCATGGCGGGCGTGAGGGCCCCGCCGCTTACCCCGACGGCCAGCACGATCATCGCTTCGGCGCCGAGGAGGGCGCCGAAGACCCACAGCTCAGGCCGGCGAAAGTGCGGGGCACGCCGCTGTATCACCCCGAAGAGCACCACGCCCGCCCCCGCGGGAAGCAGGCCGAGGCGGTCCGGGATGAATGGGAGCGCCGCGGCGATCACGACGACCACAACCACCAGGATGGCGGTGTTGACGCGCAACAGGCGGCTGTGGAGGTCGAGGAAGCGCGCCCGCTCGAACTCGCTGCGACAGATCCAGGAAGGACGGAAGTCCTCTTGCGGGCCCATATCCACCTATCGGCCGATAGGGGGACTATCTCTAGCCTCGATGGGTTACGTCAGAGCCGCTCTCGGATGAGCCTCTGCACCTCACCGCCGTCCGCGGTGCCCTTCGTCTCGCGCATCACCACGCCCATGATCGCGCCGATCGCCTTGTCGTTGCCCTGGCGGACCTTCTCCACGGCGTCGGCCTGCTCGGCCATCGCGCGGTCGACGATCTCCGCGAGCTCGTCGCCGCCCGCGCGACCCAGGCCCTCGGCCTCCACGATCTCCGCGGGGTCCCCTCCGTCCTCCACCAGCTTGCCGAGCACCTCCTTGGCGGCCGAGCCCGCGACGGCGCCCTCGCCGACCATCGCCACCAGCCTGGCCAGCGCGGCCGGCGCCAGCTTGGTCGAGGCGGGATCCTCGTCGCCGATCCGGGCCACCAGCTCGCCCGTGACCCAGTTGGCGATCGCACGCGGATCGGAGCCGTCCGCGGCCACGGCCGCCTCGAAGAAGTCGCCCAGCTCGGTGCGGAAGGCCAGCAGCTTGGCGGCGTCGGACCCCAGGCCCAGCTCGCGCTCGAGCCTGGCCGCGCGATCGGCCGGCAGCTCGGGCAGCGCGGCCCGCGCGCGCTCGAGCATCTCCTCCGTCGGGGCCAGCGGCACGAGGTCGGGCTCCGGGAAGTAGCGGTAGTCGTGCGCCTCCTCCTTCGAACGCAGCGGGCTCAGGGCGCCGGTACGCGGGTCGAAGTGGAGCGTCTCCTGCGTGACCTCGCCACCCGAGCGGAGGATCCCTCCTGGCGCGCGATCTCGGCCTCGACGCCGCGCTCGAGGAACCGGAACGAGTTCATGTTCTTCAGCTCGGTCTTGGTGCCGAGGGTGGCCTCGCCCGCGGGGCGGATCGACACGTTGGCGTCACATCGCAGCGAGCCCTCCTCCATGTTCACGTCGGACACCCCGAGCTGGCGCAGCGTGACGCGCAGCAGCCGCAGCCACTCCGACGCCTGGGCGGCGGAGCGCACGTCGGGCTCGCTCACGATCTCCACCAGCGGCGTGCCACCGCGGTTGAAGTCGACCACGCTCGCCTCGGCGGAGTGGATGCGCCCCGAGGAGCCGGCGTGCACGAGCTTGGCGGCGTCCTCCTCCAGGTGCACGCGATGGATGCGGATGTCCCCGAGCCGGCCGCCCGTGGCGAGCGGGATGTCGTACTGGGACACCTGGTAGCCCTTCGGCAGGTCGGGATAGAAGTAGTTCTTGCGATGGAAGATCGAGCGCGGGGCCAGCTCGCAGCCCAGCGCCATGCCGATCATCAGCCCGAAGTGGACCGCCTCGGCGTTCACGACCGGGAGCGTCCCCGGCAGGCCCAGGCAGACGGGGCAGGTACGGGTATTCGGCTCCTCGCCGAAGGACAGCTCGCACCCGCAGAACATCTTCGTGCGGGTGGAGAGCTGCACGTGGATCTCGAGCCCGATGACGGGCTCGTATGCGCGCTCGGCCACGGCCTCAGGCATCGCCGGCACCCCGCGCCTCGCTTCCGTCGAATCCGATCGCCTGCTCCAGCGCGTACGCCGCCTCGAGGATCCGGTTCTCGCTGAAGGCCGGGCCCGCGAGCTGGATGCCCACGGGCAGTCCCTCCGACAGCCCGCCCGGGATCGAGATCGCCGGGATGCCGGCGAGGGGCATCGGCACGGTGAGCGCGTCCGAGAGGTACATCGCCAGCGGGTCCTCCGTGCGCTCGCCCAGGCCGAACGCCACCGTCGGCGATGTGGGCGTGACGATCAGGTCCACGTTCTCGAACGCGGTGCGGAAGTCGTCCGCGATCTTCGTGCGCACGCGCTGGGCGCGCCCGTAGTAGGCGTCGTAGTAGCCGGACGAGAGCGCGTAGGTGCCGAGCATGATGCGGCGCTTGACCTCCGCGCCGAAGCCCGCCTCGCGGGTCTCCTCATACAGCGACAGCAGGTCGCCGCCCCCCTTTCGCGGCCCGTAGCGAACGCCGTCGAACCGGGCGAGGTTTGCGCTCGCCTCGGCGGGCGCGAGCACGTAGTACGCCGCTATCCCGTGCGGCGAGTGCGGCAGCGCCACCTGGTCAAGGGACCCGCCCAGGTCCTCGATCCGCTTCAGCGCCTCGTCGAAGACCTCGCGCACGCCGGGCTCGACGCCCTCCCCCGTGAGCTCGGGCGGCACGCCGAAGCGGATGCCGTCGAGGCGGTCCGAGCCGGGCAGCGTGATTCCGTCGGGGACCCCCGTGGAGGTGGAGTCGCAGGGGTCCTTGCCCACCATCTCGCGCAGCAGCAGAGCGCAGTCGGTCACGTCGCGGGTGAGCGGGCCCGCCTGGTCGAGCGAGGAGGCGAAGGCGATCATCCCGTAGCGGGAGACGGCGCCGTAGGTGGGCTTCATGCCGACGATGCCGCACAGCGAGGCCGGCTGGCGGATCGAGCCACCGGTGTCCGTCCCGATCGCCCACGGCGCCAGGCCCGCCGCCACGGCGGCCGCGGAGCCGCCGCTGGACCCGCCGGGCACGCGCGAGGTGTCCCACGGGTTCTGCACCGGTCCGTAGCCGGAGTTCTCGTTCGAGGAGCCCATCGCGAACTCGTCCATGTTGGTCTTGCCGAGGATCGGAGCCCCCGCGCCCGTGAGCCGCTCGACCGCGGTCGACGTGTACGGCGGGAGGTACCCCTCGAGGATCCGGGAGCCGGCGGCGCTCGGGATCCCCTTGGCGCAGAAGAGGTCCTTAACGGCGACGGGCACGCCCGCGAGGGGGCCGTCGGCGGTGACGTCGGCCCCGTCCTCCGCCAGCCACAGGAACGCGTTCAGCCGGTCCGCCGCCGCGCGCTCGCGGTACGCCTCGAACAGCTCCGCGGCCGACACCTCGCCGGCGCGCACGCCCTCCGCGGCCTGTGCGCCGGTCAGCTCTAGCAGGCCGCTCATGCGCCCGGGCTCGGTACGCGAAAGCCCTGGCCGTCCGTGTCGGGCGCCTGGTCCAGAGCCTCGTCGCGGGGGAGGCTGGGCCGCGGCTCGTCGGCCCTGAGCACGTTCTCGAGCTGAATCACGTGCGACGTGGGCTCGGTCTCGTCGAGGTCGAGCTCCGAGATCTTCTCGATGTGGTCGAGCACCTTCGACAGCTCGCCCGTCATCCGCTCGACCTCCTCCTCGGTGAGGCGCAGGCGCGCGAGGCGCGCGACGTGGAGTACCTGATCGCGGTCGATCATCGGCGGGCGATTCTAGGTCGACGGGGCGCCCTCGCGCCCCGCGGCTCAGGACGGGGCGTCCCCGAGCCGTACTCGGTAGAACGCCGTGCGGAACCCGCGGCCGGTGGCGGTCCTCACCGTGAGGCGCACGGTCACGCGGCGGCCGGCCAGTCGCCGGCCCGCCCGGTTGAGGAAGACGAACACCTCCCTGCCGGACCCGCGCCCGACACGAGCCCGGGCGCGGCCGAGGGCGACGCCCCGGCGGGAGAGCGCCACGATCACCCGGCACGAGGCGCCGAAGTCGGCAGGACACGCGATCCGCGGGTCGGCGTACGGCCTCGTCGCGGTCCCGAGCAGGCCCAGGGTGCTGCCGACCTGGGTGACGAACGCCGCGCGCGGGAGGCCCCTGCGGGCGATTCGCTCACACCCGCGGTCGATCGCGTCGAAGCGATCCAGGGCCACGCGGTCGTGCCCGCGCCCGCAGGAGACGTCGTCACTGGACCGGTCGCGCGCGCGAATCCGGTCGTTGCCACCGCCCGCCTCGACCGTGTCGGCGCCCAGGCCGGGGTCGATGCGGTTCCCGCCGGCCGTGCCGACCAGGTAGTCCGTGCCCGGCCCGCCGGACAGGCGGTCGCGGGTGCGCGCCCGGCCCGCGAAGAACTCCTCCGTCGATGAGTGGAGGGTGTCGGCGCCCCCTTCCCCGGCCAGGGTGTCGCTGCCGCCGCCGCCGACGAGCACGTTCACGGTGATGTTGCCCGTGAGGCGATCGCCCGCGCGCCCGCCGGTGAGGTTCTCGACCGCAACGATCTGGTCGCGCTCGCCGCTCTGCCCGTCGTCGCGGTCGCCCGCGAGATCAGCTCTCACCGCGCTTGTGCGGCCCGCGTAGGTCACGAGATCGGCGCCGCCGCCCCCGTGCAGGGTGTCCGAGCCGTTGGCCGCCGTGCCCGACTCGGCGAGCACGTCATCGCCCGGGCCGGCCTGGAGCACGTCGTTCCCGGGACCGCCGCGCAGGATGCCGCCGTTCGGGATGCCGGGATCGTCGGGGTCACCGCCGGAGCCGCCCCCGGCCCGCAGCACGTCGTTGCCGGAGCCGCCGTCGAACTCCCCGCTCGTGGTCGGGCTGGAGACGATCTCGGCGAGGTCGTTCCCGTCGCCCAGGCCGAACTCGAACGCGTTCGCGGCGATGCCCGTGCTGGAGCCGTTGCCGAGGCGGCAGGTGACCACGGTGGTGCTCGACGGGGTGGGCCGGCTGCATCCCGGACCCGGTGTCGCGCCCGCGGTGTCGGTGAGGGTGGCGGTTCCCACCCCGCCGCTGACGCTCAGCCGCGCGGTGACCCGGTTGGCCTCGCCCGCGGCGCCCGTGTAGCGCACGTGCTGAACGGGATCGGAGCCACGTCCCTGGGTGCCGTTGACCACGGTGGCCGTGCCGGCGAAAGCGCCGGCGGGCGCGAGGCAGGCGACTAGCGCAGCGGCGGCCCCCCATATGGCGCCCCTCTTTCGCACGCGGAGGATCCTACAGCCCATGGTGGGGCCACTCGGGCGCCCGGCCCTCCTTGAATGCGCTCGCTCCGATGGCGTGCGAGTCGCGCCGCATGAACATCGAGAGGGCCGCCTCGGCCTCCATGGCGAGCTGCTCCGGGAGGGTCCGGCCCACCTGGCGCATGAGGGACTCCTTGTCCGTGCGGATCGCGCCCTGGGGCAGCGCGGCGATCTCGTGCGCCAGCTCGAGCGCGCGCTCCAGCGCCCTGCCCTCCGGCACGACCTCGTTCGCCAGGCCGATCCGCAGCGCCTCCTCCGCTCCCACGGGCCGGCCGGTGATGATCAGCTCCATCGCCTTCGCCCAGCCGACGGCCAGCGGGAGGCGCACGGTCATGCCGTCGCCGGCGACGATGTTCCAGCGCCGCTCGAGCGCGCCGAACACCGCGTTCTCGGCCACGATCCGGATGTCGGCCAGCAGGGCGTTCTCGAGCCCGGCGGCCACGGCCCAGCCGTTCACCGCGGCTATCACCGGCTTGAACACGTCGGCCGTGCGCGTGTAGCCGCAGACGCCGGGCGAGGTCTGGAGGTGGGTGCGGAACTCGTCCCAGGTGCCGATCTCCCAGCCGGCCGCGTCCTGAAGGTCCCAGCCCGCGCAGAAGGCGTCGCCCGTGCCGGTGATCACCAGCACGAAGGCGTCCTCGGCGTCGCGGAAGCGCCGCCACGCGTGGTGGAGCTCGGCGTTCATCTCGCGGCTCACGGCGTTGCGCTGCTCCGGGCGGTCGTAGGTGAGCACGACCACATGCCCGTCCTGCTCGTACTTCAGGTTGCTGTAGTCCATCGGCTCTCTCCGGATCGAGGTCGCCGGAGAGCCTACGGGCGGGGCGCTAGCCTCCGTGGCATGTGCCGAAACATCCGCACCCTCTACAACTTCGAGCCTCCCGCGACCGACGAGGAGGTGCGCGCCGCGGCCCTCCAGTACGTCCGGAAGGTCAGCGGGTTCACCAAGCCGTCGCAGGCGAACGCCGAGGCGTTCGACCGCGCGGTGGAAGCGGTGACCGCGGTCTCCACGCAGCTGCTGGGAGAGCTCGTCACGGCGGCCCCGCCGAAGGACCGCGAGATCGAGGCGGCGAAGGCCAAGGCCCGCAGCGCGCAGCGCTACGCAACGGCCTAGCTGCCGAACCCCGCGACTTCCACCACGCGCCGCTCGTGCGTGCCCACGCCGATCGTGCGCTCGCCCTCGCGGACCTCCACGTCGAAGCGCAGCTTTCGACCGTCTGCCACCTCGCGGAGGACGGCATGGGCGGTGCAGGTCGCGCCCTTCCCCGCCGCGCCCACGTGCCTCACGCAGATCTCGAATCCGACCGTGGCCCTTCCCTCGGGCAGGTTGTCGAAGGCGAGCATCGCCGCGTTGCGCTCGATCATGGCGACCATGCCGGGCGTGGAGAGCACCTCCACGCCGATCGTCCCGCCCACGTCCGTGAGCAGACGCCCCTCGACCTGGAACTCATGCGAGCGCTCGATGCCCGCGTCGAGCGGGCTCACGCGGCCTCTGGCGCATTGCGGTCCGGCACGTCTCGCCAGGCCGTCCCGGCCTCCTCCTCGCGCATCGCGGCACGGCAGGCGAGCGCGATCACGCCCAGAACGATCAGGGACAGCGGCGCCCCGGCCTTCACGGTGGTGGCGGCGTCGAAGCCGGGCTCCTGGATGATGCGGTAGGTCACGAGGAGCGCCGTGGCGGTCGCGCTCACGGCGGCGAGCGTGCTCGGCGTGAAGGGCGGATCGAACCGGCGGCCGGCGGCGCGCAGGTAGGCGGCCCCCACGGCCAGCACGATCGTGGCGAGCAGGCCGATGAGGATCAGGCGGTCGATGGCACCCTCCACCTGCCACGCGTTCTGCTCCTCCCGCTCGGCGATCAGGCGGGCGTCCTCCTGCTGGTTTCGCTCGACCTCGCCGCCGAGCGCGCCCTGTGGCTCGGAGAGCTTCTCGGTGCGCCGCGCGTCGTCACCCAGGTTGGTGCCGTACCAGTCGAGGGCCATCACGAACAGCAGCGCGAGGGCGGCGATCATCGCCACGGCGTCCGCGCGCAGGATCCGGGCGAACGTCATGGCGCCGGGAGCGTCTCGATCGCGGGCGGAGCGTCGACCGGGAGGCCGGTCGAGTCGGTCGGCCGCCCGGGCTTGGACAGGCGCTCGTCGCGCATGGCGACCATGGCGCCGGCGAAGACGCCGAACGTCGCGAGCGGGCCGAGCAGGATGAACGCGGTGCGGCTGACCTCGAACGGAGACCGATCGAAGGGCTCGAGCCCGTCCGGGAAGTTCAGCACGCGGACGACGACCACCACGAGCGCGACCCCGACGACGAGGCCCACGAGCCCGTCGAGCGCGATGGTCACCGCGGGGGTCTTCTGAATCGCGGTGACCACGAGGAGCGCGACGCCGAGCACGGCGACGCCGGCGAGCATCACGTCGACGACGGTGAATGCATCCCAGGCGCTGATATCGGTCGAGCCGGCCTCGCGCGCGACCCCCCGGAGGAAATCGTCCTGGACGCCCTCCCTCGGCTCCTGGCGATACCACGGCAGGAACAGCGACACGAACAGCACCACGCCGGAAACGGCGGCGATCCATTCGCCCGCTCTCAGCCTTCGGAGATCCATCTCCCGCCGGAGACTACCCGCGCGTGGCGGCCGCGGTACCCGCTTGCAGCCTGGCGGCCCGCACGGTGTTGGAGAGCAGCATCGCGATCGTCATCGGCCCCACGCCGCCGGGCACGGGCGTGATCGCGCCGGCCTTCTCGGCCACGGGGGCGAAGTCCACGTCACCCACCAGCCCGTCCTCCGTGCGATTGGTGCCCACGTCGATCACCACGGCGCCGTCGCGGACCATGTCGGCGGTCACGGTGCCGGGACGGCCCACGGCTGCGACCAGAACGTCGGCGCCACGGCACACCGCGGCGAGGTCCCGCGTGCGGGAGTGGCACTGCGTGACGGTGGCGTTCGCGGCCAGGAGCAGCTGGGCCAGGGGCTTGCCCACCAGCTGCGAGCGGCCGATCACCACCGCGCTCGCCCCCTCGAGCTCGACCCCGGCGTGCACCAGCAGCTCCATCACACCGGCGGGCGTGCACGGGACCAGGCCGGGGCGACCCTGGGCCAGCATCCCCGCGCTCACGGGCGTGAGCCCATCCACGTCCTTCTCCGGCGCGATCGCACCCGTCATCTCGTCCGGGTCGAGCCCCTCGGGCAGCGGCAGCTGCAAGAGGATGCCGCTCACCGCCGGGTCCGCGTTGAGCTGCTCCAGCAGCGTGCGCAGCTCGTCGGCGCCCGTGTCGCCCGGCAGCTCGTGGTGGAGCGAGGCGATGCCCACCTCCTCGCACGCCTTGCGCTTGTTACGCACGTAGACGTGGGAGGCCGGGTCCTCCCCCACCAGCACGGTCGCCAGCCCCGGCTCGATTCCCGCCTCGCGCATCTCGGCGACCTCGCCCGCCACCCTCTTCCGGACGCCGGCCGCAACCGCCTTGCCGTCTATGACCCGTGCGCTCATCGTTTCTTCAACGGGGCGTAGTCGGCCATCAGCTTGCGCTCCGAGCCGTCGGAGGCGAAGCGCACGACCACCAGCCCGCCGGGCTCGACGCCCGTGACCACCCCGTCCCCGAACTTCACGTGCGTCACGTCGTCGCCGAGACCGAAGCTGGCCGCGGGGCCGGGCTGGACCGGCTGGACGCGCGGTGTGGGCCCGCCGCCGGTGCCGGCGCTGGACCAAGCGCCCGCGACCGCGCGCGCCGAGGGCTGCTCCTCGGCGTCGGTCAGCTCGGCGGGGACCTCGCCCAGGAAGCGGCTCGGCACGTTCCATTCGCGCCCGCCGTAGAGCGCGCGCGTCCGTGCGTGCGTCATGAAGAGCTCGCGGCGCGCGCGGGTGACGCCGACGTAGCAGAGCCTGCGCTCCTCCTCGATGTCGCCTGCCTCGATCGAGCGGGAGTGCGGGAACACCCCGTCCTCCATGCCGATCATGAACACCACGTCGTACTCGAGGCCCTTGGCGTTGTGGAGGGTCATCAGCGTCACGACGCCCTCGTCGTCGCGCAGGTTGTCCTGCTCCGAGAACAGCGCGACCTGCTGGAGAAACTCCTCCACGGAGGGCTCCTCCGCGGCGGAGTCGTACTCGCGCGCCACGCCCACCAGCTCCTCGAGGTTCTCGAGGCGCCCCTCGGCCTCGATCGTGCGCTCGGCCTCCAGGGCGTCGATGTAGCCACTGTCCTGGAGCGTCTGGTGTAGGAGGTCCCCCACGGAGGCGCCCTCGGCGGCGTCGCGCAGCTGCTCCATCGTGTCCATGAAGCGCCCGACCGCCTTCACCGCGGCGGCGCCCAGGCCCGGCACGTCCTCGGGGGTGAGCGCGACGTGGAAGATCGGCTCCCCGATCGTGTTCGCGTGGGACACGATCCGTCCCTGCGACGTGTCGCCGATCCCGCGCTTGGGCGAGTTGACGATCCGCCGGAACGAGACGACGTCCTGCGGGTTCACCAGCAGCGTCAGGTAGGCGAGCGCGTCCTTGATCTCGGCCCGCTCGTAGAAGCGCGTGCCGCCGATCACCTGGTAGCTCACGCCGTAGCGCACCAGCGTGTCCTCGAGCACGCGGCTCTGGGCGTTGGCGCGGTAGAAGACGGCCACGTCGTCGCGCGAGCCGCCGCCGTCCACGTGGCGCTCGATCTCGCCCGCCACGAACCGCGCCTCGGCGTGCTCGTCCTCCAGCTCGCGCAGGTGCACCGGCTCGCCCTGGCCCTCGTCGGTCCAGAGATGCTTGGGCTTCTGGTTGCGGTTGTTCGCGATCACCGCGTTCGCCGCATCGAGGATGGTCTGCGTCGAGCGGTAGTTCTGCTCGAGCTTGATCACGTGGGCGTCGGGGAAGTCGTCCTCGAACTCGAGGATGTTGCGGATGTCGGCGCCGCGGAACCCGTAGATCGACTGGTCGTCGTCGCCGACGACGCAGAGGTTGCGGTGCTCCTCCGCCAGCAGCCGCAGCCAGCGGTACTGGGCGTGGTTGGTGTCCTGGTACTCGTCGACCAGCACGTGCCGGAACGCGCGGCGGTAGCGGTCGAGCACCTCGGGGAAGAGCTCGAACAGGTTCACGCAGCGGAACAGCAGGTCGTCGAAGTCCATCGCGTTCATCGCGTGGATCCGCTGCTCGTAGAGCTCGTAGACCTCCGCGGCGGTCTGCTCGAAGTAGCGAGCTCACCTTCAGCCGGTAGGCCTCGGCGTCGAGCAGCTGGTTCTTGGCGTCGGAGATCTGGCGCTTGATCCCGCGCGGCGGGAACCGCTTGGGGTCGGCGCCCAGCTCCTCGATGCAGCGCTTGACCAGCCGCACCGAGTCGGCCTCGTCGTAGATCGTGAAGCCACGGGTGTAGCCGAGCCGCTCGGCGTCCGAGCGCAGGATGCGCGCGCAGGCGGAGTGGAACGTCATGACCCACATCGCCCGTGCCCGCCCGCCGACCAGCTGCTCGACCCGCTCGCGCATCTCGTTGGCGGCCTTGTTGGTGAAGGTGATCGCGAGGATCTCGGACGGGGTGGGCCTGCCCCGGTGCCCACCAGGTAGGCGATCCGGCGGGTGAGCGCGCGCGTCTTGCCCGAGCCCGCGCCGGCCAGGATCAGCAGCGGCCCCTCGCCGTGGGTGACCGCTTCGCGCTGGGGCTCGTTCAGTCCCTCGAGCAGGGCCTCGGTCGTGGTGGCGGCGCTCACCGCCACCACGATAGACCCCGGTTCGGAGCGCCTACCTGAAGCGGCGGCAGGGTCCGGTGATGCGGTTGCTCACGAGGAAGATGATCGATCCCTGCCGGGTCTTGTAGCCCCTCTTCGCGACGGTGTACTTGATCTCGAAGATGCCGTAGTAGTCGAGCTCGAACAGCAGCGCGGCCAGCCCCGACCTGTTCGTCCTCGCCCTGTCGATCTTCGTGAGCGCGTTGTCGCCGAACACGGGCGTCAGGTCCGCGAAGACGGCGCTGACCCTGACGCCCCTCACCGGCACGCGGACGCGCCTGCCGGACTTCGTCCTCTTCACGGTCTTGGCCGTGATCTCGAGGTCGGCGAAGTTCCTGCCCGTTCCGGCCGGTGGATGGTCCTCGTAGTGGACGAAGCAGTCGGTCCTGAGCTTGAACGTCCGCTTCTTCGTCCGCTTCTTCTGGGCGGCCTCGGCTGCGCTCGCATCGGCTGTCGCGACAAGTGTGGTCACGGTCAGCGCCAGCGCGGTGCACGCTGCGAGCGCCGCCAACAGGGCAAAAACCCTGCGGCCAGTGATCGGCATTTCTCCTCCTGATGGGCGTGGGGTGCCTCCTTGGTACCACGGAGGGGGCGAAACGCGCAAACTCCGTGATATGAGCCTGTGCGATGACGTGCGGCGCTCGTGCGCGGAAATCGCGGCCTCGGGCCGCTTCGTGACGATCGATCTCGGCCGCGCGGGGGTGATCGAGCCGGGTCCCGAGCCCGCGCTCGACCCCGAGCGCCACTACCTCGAAGGCCCTCCCGGAGACGTGGCGGCCTACACGCTCACGCTCGACTCGATCAACTTCGGCTCGGGCTGGTTTCCCACGCTGCGCAAGCGGCCCGGCTGCTCGGGCTACTACACCGTCGCCTGGTCCCTGGCCGACCGGTTTCGCGCGGACGGTCCCTGGAGCCCTGCCGAGCTGCGCTCGCTCGAGGCGCGCGAGGTGGCGGAGGTGCTCGGCCAGGAACCGGACCACGAATTGATGGCGCTCTACGCCCGCGCACTGAACGACCTCGGCGCCTTCCTCGGCGAGCGCACGGCCCCGGAGGTGGTGGCCGACGCGGGCGGCTCGGCCGAGCGCCTGGCGGAGCAGCTTGTCGCCGGAATGCCCTTCTACCGCGACCGCGGCTTCTACAAGCGCGCCCAGATCCTGCCGAACGACCTCGCCCTCGCCGGGGTGGCGAGCTTCGACGACCTCGACCGGCTCACGATCTTCGCGGACAACCTGGTGCCCCACGTCCTGCGCGTGGACGGCGTGCTGCGCTACGAGCCGTCACTCGCGGAGCGGATCGACGCCGGCGAGCTGCTCGAGGCCGGCGAGGAGGAGCGCGAGATCCGCGCCTGCGCGGTGCACGCCTGCGAGCACATCGCGGCCGACCTCGGCGTGCCTCCCCGCTTCCTCGACGTTTGGCTGTGGAACCGCGGGCAGGAGCCGCGCTACAAGGCGGTGCCCGCGGCACCGCACGCGCACCGTCTACTACTGAGGCCGGGGGACTCACGTCCCCCCGGAGCCCCCCTGGGGCACCTGCCCGGTCGGCCTTCCTTCAGCCGGCTGCCGGGTCGTTGCCGCCGCCGCGGCGCAGCGGGCGCACGTCGGCGCCCTCGGGCCGCTTGCCCGTCAGCTCGGCGACCATGCCCTCGAGCTCCCCGAGCCGGGCGGCCAGGCCCTTCAGGGCGTCGGCCACGGGGTCGGGGAGGTGCGCCCAGTCGGCGTCGGGCCCGTCGGGTCGCTCCCCGTCCACCCGCACCGGGTGGCCCGGGTTGCCGACGACGGTGGAGTCGGCGGGCACGTCGTGGATCACCACCGAGTTGGCGCCGATCTTCGCGCGGTCGCCCGACGTCGATCGGGCCCAGCAGCTTGGCCCCGGAGCCCACCACGACGTCGTGCGCCGACCGTCGGGTGGCGCTTGCCGCGCTGGAAGCCGGTGCCGCCGAGGGTCACGCCCTGGTAGAGCGTCACGTTGTCGCCGATCTCGAGCGGTCTCGCCGATCACCACGCCGGTGCCGTGATCGATGAAGGGCGCCTCGCCGATCCGGGCGGCCGGGTGGATCTCCACCCCGGTGACCACGCGCGTGACGTTGGCCAGCAGCCGCGGAGCCAGCGGCACCCCGACTCGTGCAGCGC
This sequence comes from uncultured Thermoleophilaceae bacterium, assembly GCA_963722705.1. Lineage (GTDB taxonomy): Bacteria > Actinomycetota > Thermoleophilia > Solirubrobacterales > Thermoleophilaceae > JAAYBF01. The sequence goes on from CAVRNY010000005.1 coordinate 367,680, forward strand.
ATGCGCCACGCGGTGGGCCAGCAGCGCCTGCACGCCGCCGTAGGTGAGCAGGATCTCCAGCGCGGCCGACATCGCGGGCGGCCGGGTCGCGCTCGAGCGCGGCCGTGAGGTCCGCGCGCAGCTCGCGCGCCACCCGCGTGAAGGTGCCGAGTCCGAGCATCTCGCCTACAAGGATGGCACCCGCGCACACGCGGGACATCCGGTACGCCGGCTGATGGCCACGATCGTCTGCACCGTCCCGTGCCCGTCGAGCTGCAGGATCCGGTCGAGCAGCGGCTCCCCCACGCCGCTCAGCAGCTTGAGCGCCTCGAGCGCCTGGATCGAGCCCGACGACGCCGGCCATCGCCCCGAGCACCCCCGCGTCCCTGCAGCCGCGCCGGGCGGCGGGCGGCGGCGGCCTGGCGAAGGCGCAGCGGTAGCAGGCCGACTCGCCGGGCCGGATCGACAGCACGAGCCCTTCGAACCCCACGACGCCGGCCTCCACCAGCGGGATGCCCTGCGCGCAGCACGCGTCGTTGACCGTGTAGCGGGCCTCGAAGCTGTCCGTGCAGTCCACCACCACGTCGGCGCCCAACACGATCGCCTCGGCGTTGGCCTCGTCCAGGTCGACCGGATAGGGCTCCACGGCGACCTCCGGGTTCAGCAGCCCGAGCTTCGCCGCGGCGACCTCCGCCTTTGGGCTCCCCACGTCGGGAGTGAAGTGGAGCGGCTGGCGGTGCAGGTTGGACAGCTCCACCACGTCGCCGTCGACCAGCCCGAGCTGCCCGACGCCCGGCCGCCGCGAGGTAGGTGGCCACCGGGCTGCCCAGCGCGCCGACGCCCACCACGATCGCGCGGGAGGCCTTCAGCCGCTCCTGCGCCGCGCCGGTCCAGCCGTCCATGAGGAGCTGGCGCGAGTAGCGCTCGAGCTCCTGGTCGGTGAGGCGTCACGCGGGCGCGAAGAAGGGCGTGCTCACGTAGCGCTCGCCCGAGTCGGGCATCACCACGACCACGCGCTTGCCGCGCATCTCCGGTCGCGAGCCCACCTGGATGGCGGCCCACAGCGCGGCGCCGCAGGAGATGCCGGCGAGCACGCCCTCCGTGCGCGCGCAGTCGCGCGCGGTCGCGATCGCGTCCTCGTCGTCCACCTGGATGATCTCGTCGAGGATGTCGCGGTTGAGCACGGGCGGCACGAAGCCGGCGCCGATTCCCTGGATCTTGTGCGGGCCGGGCGGACCGCCGGAGATCACCGGGGAGCCGGCGGGCTCGACCGCCGACCACGAGCGATCGAGGGTTTCGCTCCTTGAGCCGCTCCCCCGCCCCCGTGATGGTGCCGCCGGTGCCGACGCCCGCCACCAGCACGTCCACCTTCCCGTCCATGTCCCGCCAGATCTCCTCGGCGGTCGTGCGCCGGTGGATCTCCGGGTTGGCGGGGTTCGAGAACTGGTCGGGGATGAAGCGAGTCGTCATGCGTCGCCGGCGATCCGCTGCGCGGCCTCCACCGCCTCGTCCATCCCACCCATCGACTCGGTGATCTCGACCTCCGCGCCGTAGAGCCGCAGCAGGCCCTCGCGCTCGCGGCTCATCCCCTGCGGCATCGTGAGCACGAGGTCGTAGCCGCGCGCGGCACAGACGAAGGCGAGCGCGATGCCGGTGTTGCCGGAGGTCGGCCTCGACCACGTCGTCTTGCCGGGCTGGATCCGGCCCTCGGCCTCCGCGGCGTCGATCATCGACACCCCGATCCTGTCCTTCACGCTGCCGGCGGGGTTGTAGGCCTCGAGCTTCGCGACGAGCTCGGCACCGCAGTCCGGCGCGACGCGGGTCAGGGCGACCATGGGAGTGCCTCCCACGATGTCCGCGAGGTTCGCCGGTATCGCGCGACCGGCGTAGCTGACGTTCACCCGCCCACCGTAGCGCCGGCGAGGCGGGCGCGGGCGATCTCGTGGGCGGACTCGAGCGGCGTGACTCCGTCCCGCTCGGCCCGCTCCAGCACCTCCGCCATCGTCTCCTCGATCTCGCCCACCCGTCGCCGCGCGAGCGCGGGCGAATACCCCTCGAGCTCCACCGCGATGTTGATCAGTCCGCCCGCGCTCGTGATGAAGTCCGGCGCGTACAGCACGCCGCGGGCCGCGAGGTCCTCGCCGAGCCCGTCGTGCGCGAGCTGGTTGTTGGCCGACCCGCAGACCACCTGGCAGCGCAGCCGCTCCACCACCACCTCGTCGATCGCGCCGCCGAGAGCGCAGGGCGCGAGCACGTCCACGTCGGCGAGCAGAGCGGTGCTCGGGTCCGCCCATCGGGCCCTCGGAAGCGACTCGGCCACCGACCGCTTCGAGTCGTCGATGTCCGCGAGCGTCACCCGCGCGCCCGCGCGTGCGAGCCTGCGGGCCAGCTTCGATCCCACCCGGCCCGCGCCGACTATGGCCACCGTGCGGCCGCCCAGGTCAGGGGATCCGAAGCGGCGCTCGCAGCACGCACGCATGGCGGCCTCGACCCCGAGTGCGGTGAACGGGCTCGGATCGCCGCTGCCGCCCTTGGAGCGCGCCAGCCCGGTCACGTGCCTGGTGCCGGCGGCGATGGCGGCCATGTCACGTGCGCTGGTGCCCACGTCCTCCGCCGTCACGTACCGACCCTCCAGGGTGTTCACGGTGTCCGCGAAGTCGAGCAGCGCGTCGCGCCTGCGGCGGCCCGCGGGCGGTCCCCCGGGCTCGGTGCAGATCACGCCCTTGCCGCCTCCCAGCGGCACCGCGGCGGCGGCGGCCTTGAAGGTCATCGCGCGCGAGAGCCGCAGCGCGTCCCGTGCCCCGTCCGCGGAGCTCTGGTAGCGCCACATCCGGCAGCCCCCGAGGGCGGGGCCGAGCGCGGTCGAGTGGACGGCGACCACCGTGTAGAGCCCGGAGCGGCGGCCCCGCCGGATCACGAGCTCCTCGTGGTCGAGGCTCACCAATGGGGTGGTCGCATCGCCGGCCATCGCCCCCAAATCTAGAGCCGGACCGCGTTTGGGGCGGCTCGGCGGCCGGTGGCGGCTCGGCTCAGTCCCGGCGAACGAGCGGCGCGAGGGCGCGATCCACCCGGGCCTCGGCCGCCCTCACCCCGCGCCGGGCGGCCCTGAAGCGCTTGGCACGACCCGCATAGGCGGCTCGGCCGAGCCGGCGGTACTGCGCCGCCGCCTGCCCGAGGGCCAGCTTCAGGTCGGCGCCCGCGGCGGGCTGAGCGCCGAGCGAAGAGGCGGCCGCGCGGTACGCGTTCCGGAGCGACGCCGCCGCGGCGCGCTGTCCGCGCGGGCTGCGCGCCGAGACGATCCGGGCGCGGCCGTCGAGCCGACGGCGATCGAGAGTGGCGATGGCGGCCGAGAGCCGCCGCGGCGCGGCGGCGGCTTCGTCCAGGGAGGTGGACTCCGCGCCGCGAAGCTGCAGTGTCGAGGCCGCCTGGTCGCACTCGGCCGCAGGGCCGGCGGGCGGAAGGGTGCAGGCCACGATGACCGCGCCCGTGGTGGTGGGCACCGAGTAGACCGTCATCGGAGAGCTCCCCCGGGTGCGCATGCGCACCGCCTCGAGGTCTCCGACCCGCACCGGGGTTCCCCTGCCGTCCGCCACCAGGCCGGCCGGCAACAGGTTCGCGTACACCGTCTTCGGCTGCCACGCCACGATGGCCGCCTCCCGATCGCCGCGCGGGCCCGCCGCGACTCCGTCGCTGATGTCGACGCCGGGAAGCGCCGTCTCCGCCGGCCTCGCCCGCCATCCCACAGGGAGGTCGAGCGAGAGCGACGCGGCCGAGATCGTCCGCGCGGACGGTGCCTCGGTGGGCGCGCTCGAGCCGCCGAACGAGTACCCGGCGGCGACGGCCACGACCGCCAGCGCCGCGGGGATGGCGAAGGAGCTGAGCCGGATCCGCGGTCGCCTCGGCGCTTCGGGGCGCTCCGGGGCGGGGACCTGGACCGGCGCCGTGACCTGGGCCGGCGCGGGGACCTGGACCGGGGCCTCGACCTGGACCGGCGGGAGCGGCTGGCGCTCGGGCACTGCGGGGGCTCCCCCGTTGGCCACGGCAGGTGCTCCACCGTTGGCCACGGCGGGCGCTCCGCCGTTGGCCGCGCGGTGCGTGCGCCCGTTGGCGGTGGCCGGCGTTCCATCGTTCGCGGGGGCCGGCGCCGTCCCGTTCGCGGGGGTGGGCGCTCCTCCGTTCTTGCGGCGGGGTGCGCCCCCGTTCGCTCCGCGGTGCCCGCGGCCGTTCGTCCTGCGCTGTCCGTGCCCGTTCGCCCCGCGATGGGAGCGCCCGATCCCGCGGACGCGTCGCCTCTGCTTCACGGCGGGGGAGCTTTCCTCCCGCACGCCCAGGGCCGCCGCGGCGGCGTCGATCAGCTCACCGGAGGAGCCGAAGCGCTCCTCGAGGTCCTTGGCGAGTCCGCGCGCGAGAACAGCGTCGATGGCGATGGGCAGGTTGGGGTCGCGCTCGCTCGCACGCGGCGGCTCGTTAGCCGCGTGGGCGTACACGAGGCTCGCGACCTCGCCCCTGAACGGTGGGCTGCCCGCCAGGCACTCGAAGAGGATGCAGGCAAGCGAGTAGACGTTGCTCCGCTGCTCGATCGACTCGCCCCGCGCCGCCTCGGGGGACAGCTGACGCGCGTGGGGATGCGCCCACGGGGAGCTGTCCTCGGACAGGAGCAGTGAGATCCCGAAGTCCCCCAGGAGCGCGCCGCGCGTGCGGTCCACCTGGATCGTCTCCGGGCTGAGCGTGTTGTCGAAGATTCCGGCCGCCGCTCCGGCATCCAACCCGGACGCGACGTCTCGCAGGACGCTGATCACCTGCTCGGGCTCGCCGGGGCCCCGCAGGAGCAGATCGGCCAGGGTTGGCGCCGAGCAGGTCTCCAAGGCGCCGAACAGCTGGCCGTCGAGCTCCCCCGCGCCGAGGAAGGCGAGCAGGTGTGGGTGCTTGTTCAGGCCCGAGCGGGTGCGCCCGGCACGCAGGAACCGCCTCGCGGCACGTCCGTGCGCGACCGTGGCGTAGACCTTCACCGCGACCTGGTCGCCCGTGTCGAGCGCGGTGGCGTCGTAGAGGACGTGGAACGACGGCTCGGTGCCCACCACCCGGTCCAGGCGGTAGCCGCCCAGCACGATGCCAGGATGGTCGGTGCCGAGGGCCTCGAGTCCCATCAGCCGGAGTCGTCGAAGCCGCCGCTCGGCGCTCTGGGTGCCGGGGCGGGCTTCGGGGCCGGGGCTGGGGCGGGACTCGGCGCTACGGGCGCCGGGCTGGGCGCGGGGGCGATGTTCGGGGACGCTCCGTCGGGCAACGGCGGCGCGGGCGACTCATCCGCGGGCGCCGGAGCCGGCTCGGGCGCCGGGGCTGCCTTGATCTCCGAGCCGGCCAGCGCGGGCACGGCCGGCGGACGGCTCAGGCGCCCGGGCCACTCGGGCAGGCCGGCGGAGTCGAGCGCCGAGATGCCCGGGGGCACCGGGCTCTCCTCCGCGGCGGCGAGGCCGCCGGAGCCGGAGTGGCCCACGGCGTAGGAGCTCGCGAACAGCCCGGCGGACAGCGCGATGGTGGTGATGGCTCCGAGCCTCGTCATGAGTCCGGGCACTGCTTCGGGCCCTTGGCGCCCGGGATCAGGCAGCGGTCACGCCGGGCCGGAGCCTTCCCCCGGCGGATACGGAAGCGGGTGTGCTTCCCGACGACGCCGGTGCGGCTCACCGAGATCTCCAGGATGGCGTTCGCCTTCAGGCGCCGCTCGAAGCGCCTGAACCGGACCACCTTCGTCTTCGCCCCGATCCTCGCCGACGAGGACCGGCGCGGGCAGCCACGCTTGCGCCCGCTGCAGCGCACGCGGACCCTGGCGAAGGCGGGAGCCTTGACCGAGAGCCGTGAGATCCTCGCGCCCGTCCGAGTCAGCTGCCCGACGATGCGCACGGTCGGGAATGGGCTCATGAGGCTGACGGGCGTGATCGTCGGGCCGGGAGAGACGAACACCGGCGCGCGCACGGCGATCGTGTGGGTCTCGATGTCCTCCGCGCCCTGGTTGTCCCGGACACGCAGCTTCACGACCCGCGCCCCCGCCGCGAAGACACGCGATGCCGTGGCACCGCTCGCGTCGTCGAACTGCCCGTCGTTGTCGAGGTCCCACTGCTGGCTGGCGACGAACCCGTTCGGGTCGGAGGACGTGGAGACGAGGTCGACCGTCTGCCCGGCGACCGGCTGGGCGGGAAAGAACCTGAAGCCCGCTGCGGGCGACGGGTTGGCCGGGTCGGCGACCGTCACGGTCCTCGTGACCACGACCGAGCCGCCGTCGGTGTCGGTCACCTGGAGTCGCACGGTCTTCGGACCCGCGGGCAAGCCGAAAGGATGTGTGGGTGAGGGACCATCGGCGTCGTCGAACAGCAGGTCGGCGTCCTCGAAGTCCCACGCGTAGGTGACGTTGCTCCCGTCTTCGGGATCGGAGCCGAGGGCGGCGAAGCTCACGTCCTGGTTGATCACAGGCGCGGTCGGCGACCACGAGAAGGTCCCGGACGGGAGCTGGTTGGCCGGGGTGGTGACCGTCACGGTCGCAGTGGCGATGTCCGTGGCGCCGTCAGAGTCGGTCACCCGGAGCCGCACGGTCTTGGCGCCGGGCGTGGTGAACGCGTGCGACGGTGTCGGGTCGTTCACGTCGTCGTTGAAGTCCAGGTCGTTGTCGTAGTCCCAGTCATAGGCGCTCGAGGGGAGCCCGGCGTCATCGGTCGTCCCGCCGGCGTCGAACTCGATCGTCTGGTTCACCAGCGCCGTCGTCGGCCCGGTGAAGGAGGCGGACGGGGCCGCGTTCACGACGACCTGCTGCGTGTCGGTGGTCACGTCTCCGCCTGCCGTGACCCGGATCCCCACCGTCTTGGCGCCGCGGGTCGGGAACGTGTGGGCAAACGCGAACGGCGCGACGGCGTCGACAGACTCGAAGGTCCCGTCGTTGTCGAAGTCCCAGGCCACCTCGTCGATCGGGTCGTTGTCGGTCGACGTCGAGGTGTAGTTCGCCGACACCCCCGGCGCAGGCTGGGCGGGCGACACCGTGAACGATGCCGTAGGCGCTGGCGGTTCCGCCATCACCTGCGTAGCTGCAAACAAACCTATGGCCGCTAGGGCGGCGACCAATGTGAGGCGCAACGGGACTCCCATGAAGCCGGGACCAGGTAGTTCCAGCGTAACCCAGATCTCAGATTCCGCGACCTATTTCTCAAAGCGCTCTGGGGCGCGGAAAACGTCACGATTCGGGGCAGTGGACCGGGCCCTCGGCGCCCGGCACGAGGCACCGGTCACGCCGAGCCGGGGCCTTGCCGCGACGGATGCGGAAGGTGGTGTGCTTTCCCACGACGCCCGGGCGGGTGACCGAGATCGCGAGCACGGCGCGCGCCCTCAGCCGGCGCTCGAAGCGCTTGAAGCGGACCACCTTGGTCGCCGCCCCGATCGTCGCCGTCGAGCCTCGGGCCGGGCAGCCCAGGCGGCGTCCGCGACAGCGCACCCGCACCGTGGCGAACGCGGGGGCCTTGACCGCGAGCCGCTGGATCCGGGCGCCCCTCCGGGTCAACCGCCCGATGATGCGCACGGTCGGGAAGGGGGTCATTGCCGACGCCCGCGAAGCGGGCGGCGCCGGGGAGGGTGGTGCGTTCACGACGACCGTCTGGGTGGCCGTGGTCACATCCCCGGGGAGCCGGCCGGCAGTGGCCCTGATCCCCACGGTCTCGGCCCCCACGCCCGCATAGGTATGGGTGGTTCTGAAGGGCTCCGACGTGTCGGTGACCTCGTAGTCGCCGTCGTTGTCGAAGTCCCACGCCACCTCGCTCAAGTCGTCGTCCGGATCGCTGGAGGTCGAGATGTAGGTGGCGGGCTTTCCTGCCACCGGCTGCGCCGGCGAGACCGTGAACGATGCCTCCGGCGGTGGCGGCCAGGCCATCACCTGCGTAGCTCCAAACATTCCGACGGCCGCGAGGGCGGCGACCACTGCGAGTTTCAAGACGATTCCCCTGCCGAGGACCAGTGGTCCCAGCGTAACCCAGATCTCAGATTGCGCGACCCCATTTTTTCTGGGCCGCTGGGCCGCTAGATGTAATACATCGGCTGAGCGCCCGCTCGCGCCTCGCGATCGGCCACATCGGCGATCGTGGTGGCCCGCAGCACGCCCTTCACCGCCTCGGTCGCGTCGACCCAGACCGGCCCTGAATCGGCGGCCTCCGCGCCCAGCTCCCCCTCCAGCAGCTCGACCACCTCGAGCACGGTGACCTCCGTGGGCGGGCGGGCGAACGTGTAGCCGCCCTTCACCCCGCGCTGGCTGTGCAGGATCCCGGCCCGGCGCAGCGTGGCGAAGAGGCCCTCGAGGAACTGCACGGGGATGTCCCGCGAACGGGCCAGGTCGCCGATCGGCACCGGCTGGTCGGACCCGCGGCGCGCCAGCTCGGCGAGTGCGCGCACTGCGTACGGGGACTTCGAGGTGATCGCCAGCACCGCGGCGAGTCTAGGTTATGCCCATGAGCGAACGAGCCCGGGCGGCAGCGGTTTGGCTCCCCCCGCTGGCCCTGATGGTGCTGATCTTCGCGTTGTCCTCGATGCCGAGTGACGATCCAGATCGCGGCCTGGGCCACCTCCTGCTGCGGAAAGCGGCCCACTTCAGCGAGTACTTCCTGCTCGCGGCCCTATGGTGGCGCGCTCTTCGCACCCGGCTCGCGGGACGCACCGCCCTGGTGACAGCGTTCGCTATCTCAGTGGCCTACGCCGCGACGGACGAGTTTCACCAGACCTTCGTCGAGACCCGCGTCGGCACGCCGGTGGACGTCCTGATCGACGCCGCCGGCGCGGCCGCCGCGATTGCCCTGATCGCGCGCGCCCGCAGCCGCGACCGAGAGCGCACGGTCGAGGCATGAGCACACCGTTGCGGCGGCTTCCGATCGAGTCGGGCCAGCCGGTGGTCGTCTTCGCCGTGGCGCGGCTGCTTCTGGCGCTGCTCGCGCTCGGCCTTCTGCTCGTGCTGGGCCTCCCCTACGAGGGCCGCCTGGCGCTGGTGCTCGCCCTCGCGGCCGTCCCGTGGAGCCTCTTCAATGTGATCCTGGCCATCCGGTCCCCGGAGGCCGCGCTCAACCCGCTGATCGCCGCCGGCGACCTCGTCATGCTCGCGACGGTCGAGGCGGTGGTCCCGGAGTCCTACGGCGCCGTACGGTTCATGGCGCTCTTCTTCCTCGCCGTGCACGCCCACTTCCAGGGCGAGCGCATAGGCCTCGGGGTCGCGCTGTTCGCGGTCGCAGTGCTGGTGGCGACGAGCGCGATCGTGGGGGGCGGCGAGGTCGAGGGTGACCTGCTGGCGTTCTACGAGGGCGTCTTCGCCGCGGCCGCTCTGGGCACGGTGGCGCTCGTCGGCGGCTTCCGCACCGCCGAGTCCGCCTCACGGCTGAGGGCGCGGGAGCTGAGCCGGCGCACGCTGCGCGCCGAGCACGAGATCCGGCGGCGGGTTTCCGAGTCGCTTCATGACGGGCCGGTGCAGGAGCTGATCGGGATCGACATGGTGCTCACGGCCGCCCGGCACGAGGCCGAGCGCTCGGGCGCCGGGAACGCGGCCGAGCTGATCGAGGAAGCCCGCACCTCGGTCGCGCGCAACGTTCAGGACCTTCGCGACGAGATGCTCGACCTCGGCCCGTACGCCTACGACGAGTTCTCCTACCAGTCGGCGGTCGAGCGCTGCGTGCCCGTGTGGGAGCGTCGCTTCGGGATCGGCGCCGAGCTCGATTTGGACCAGGTCGAGCTGCCCTCCGACCTGGAGGGCGAGCTCTTCCGCATCACCCAGGAGGCCGTCGCGAACGCCGCCCGCCATGGCGGCGCCGGCAGCGTGGCGATCTCGCTGCACCAGACGGACGGCAGCGTGCGCCTCGTCGTGGCCGACACGGGCGGCGGGATGCGCGGCGTCGATCCCCTCGGGCCCTCCGAGCCGGGCCATATCGGGCTCGCGTCGATGCGCGAGCGCACGGAGATGATCGGCGGCAGGCTCTCGATCGACAGCTCGGAGAGCGGGACGACCGTCAGCGTGTCGGCGCCGATGCCTCAGCGCGGGCCGCGCGGCCGTCGCCGGCGCGGGCGCTGACCGGCGCCACCCGCACCGGGATCCCGTTCAGGTGCGCCATGCCCGCGAGCGCCTCGAGGTCCTCGGGCGCTCCGCTTGCCAGCAGGTTCACGTTCACGCCCGGGTTGCCGTTGGCGACCTGCCCGCCGCCGCTGTGGCCCCAGCCGTGCGGCAGGGCCACGGCGCCCGGGGTCATCTCGTCCGTGACGCTCACGGGGACCTCGACCGACCCGGACTTCGACGCGAGCTCCGCGCGCGCGCCGTCTTCGAGGCCGTACAGCGCGGCGTCGTCCGGATGGATGCGCAGCGCGTGCACGCGATCCCCGCGCATGAGCAGCGGCGAGTTGTGCATCCACGAGTTGTGTGAGCGCAGCTCACGCAGCCCGATCAGGCGCAGCGGGAAGTCCTCAACCACACCCTCCGCCGTCCCGGCGCGCGCGATCTCGGTCGCGATCTCGGGTGGCGCGAGCCGGATCCGCTTCGAGGGTGTCCGCAGCTTCGAGCGCAGGATGCCCGTCTTCAGGCCATCCGCGAGCACGAGCCCGTGGGGATGGCGGCGGATCAGCTTGCCCATGCTCAGCCCCGACCTGCGCAGCCCGAACAGGTCGCCCTTGGGCCCGACGCGCAGCAGGAGGTCGACCAGCCGCCGCGGGGGGATCCGCATCCCCACCTTCGCCAGCACCCGCAGCGCGCGCACGCTGTAGGGCGCCTTGCCGATCCGGCGGGAGATGTCGTCGATGATCTCCCACTCCTGCCTCGCCTCTCCGGCCGGCTCCACCACCGCCTCCGTCGCCTGGACGTACGGGGTGGCGAAGAAGGGCATCAGCGCCACGGGCAGGTCCTCGCGCTCGTACATCGTGGTCGTGGGCAGCACGTAGTCGGCGTGCCGGTTGGTCTCGTTCACGTAGAAGTCGAGCGACACCATCAGGTCGAGCTCGCCGAGCGCGGACTCCAGGGCATCCCCGTCCGGGACGGACAGCACCGGGTTCCCGGCCGAGACGAACAGCGCGCGCATCTGGCGCTCGCCCGGGGTGGTGATCTCCAGCGGCAGCAGGGACGCCGGCAGGTTGCCGAGCACGTCGGGGAAGTCGCCGAAGCGGGCGGTCGTGCTGCCGTAGGTCGCCACGCCGATCTTCTCGCCGAGCTCGTCGAGCGCGATCGGGGGGTCGCCGAACACGGTGCCCCCGGGCCGGTCCACGTTCCCGGTGACGATGCTGAGGGCGTCCAGGAGGAAGGCGACGAGAGTGCCGAAGCGACCGAGGCAGGAGCCGGTGCGCCCGTACGCCGCCGCCGCCTCAGAGCCCGCGAAGTCGCGGGCGAGCTCGCGCACCCGCTCCGGCCCGATCCCTGTGATCTCCTCGGTGACCTCGGGCGGGTAGGCCTCGACCAGCGTCTCCAGCTCCCGCCAGCCCTCGGTGTGGGACTCGAGGAAGCCGGTGTCGGCGAGGCCCTCCTCGAACACCGTGTTGAGCATCGAGAGCAGGAGCCAGGCGTCGCCGTCGGGACGGATCGGCTGGTGCTCGAACTGGCGGGCCGTCTCGGACCGGCGCGGGTCGACGCACACGATGCGACCGCCGCGCGCCTCGATGGCGAGCAGCCGCTCCCGCACCCTCGGGGCGCTCAGCACGGAGCCGTGGGAGACGAGCGGGTTCGCGCCGACCATCAGAAGGAAGTCCGTGCGCTCGATGTCCGGGATCGGCACCGCCAGCGGCGTGCCGTACATGAGGGCGCTCGCGGCGAACCGGTTGTTCACGTCCTGCGAGCCGGCGCCGTAGTAGTGCGGCGACTCGATCGCGTCGAGGAAGCCCTTGACCCAGAGCACGTGCGAGTAGCTGAACGCTGCGGGGTTTCCCATGTACCAGCCCACCGCGCCCGGGCCGCGCTCGGACAGGATCCGGTCCAGGCGCGCGCCGATGTCGTCGAGCGCCTCGTCCCATCCGACGCGCTCGAAGGCGCCGTCGGCCGTGCGCCGAAGCGGGTGCGTGACCCGGTCCGGGTCGTTCTGCACCTCCGCCATCGCGATCCCCTTCGGACACGCGTATCCCTGCGAGAGCGGGTTGTCGGGGTCGGGCCGGAGCTTCGTGAGCTTGCCGTCCTCGACCGTGGCGACCATCCCGCAGAGCGGCTCGCAGATGCGGCAGAAGGTGACCTTCTCGACAGGGCCCGCCACTAGCGCCCGCTTCCCTCAACCATGCGGCGAACACTACCCGGGTGAACCCGCAGGGTCGCTCTCCCGCAGCCCCGCGGCTTCGAGCGCTTCCTTGCGGTCCATGTACTCGACCACGCTGGCCGCCTTGCCGTCGCGGAGCGTGAGGATGTGGGCCAGCTCCATTTCGAGGGGGATTCCGCTCGTGGCTCCATGTCCGGTGAAGCGAAGCCAGAGGAACACCGTGTCGCCTCGTGCTTCGGCCTCCTGGATCTCGAGTCTCAGGTCGGGGTAGGCCTCGAGCCAGCTCACGAACAGCTTGCCGATCGCATCGATCCCGCGATGCACGGCGTGGTCCGGATCCTCTCGAGCGGTGTGGTACTCGGCATCCTCGTGCCAGAACCAGCGGCCGGGAGCCCGCTCGCCCGCGTTGTAGCGGGCGTACTGCTCGCGGACACGCTGGAGGTTCTCCTGCGACATCCCCTACTCCCGCAGCGCCACGACCTCGAGGGCCTCGGCCTCGGTCGGGCAGCTCTGCCACCAGACGGCCTTGTTGTCGCGCCACTGCGTGACCTGCCAGTGGCTCTGCTCCAGCTGCGCCCCGCTCTCGACGCCCTCGCCGCGAAAGTAGTGCCGCGCAATGGTCACGTCTCCGAGATCGCGTACCTCCTCGATCTCAGAGGTGAAGTCGGGGTAGACGCTGAGCAGGGTCTCCCACCAGCGCCGGACGGCGGCGTGGCCGCGGAGGTGGCCGCTGCCATCCAGCTCCAGGTGGCGCGAGACCAGCTCGATGTCGTCGTCGCAGATCGCGAGAAAGGCATCGAGGTCGTGGCGGCTGAAGGCGTCAGCGGCCCGGTACTGCTGCTCCACATTCTCCTGCGACATCGCGCCGAGCGTACCCCGTAACCCCGTAGGAAACGGTAGACGCGGACGTAGGGGAAGAGGCGCCGGGGGATCCGGGGGCGGGAGCCCCCGGCGGAATCAGATCCAGCCGCGGTCGGTGGCGATGAGTACGGCCTGTGCGCGGTCGTTCGCCCCGAGCTTCGCGTAGGTGTTGTGCAGGTGGGTGCGGACCGTGCTCGTCGAGAGCTCGAGCTCCTGCGCGATCTGCTTGTAGACCTTGCCCTCGGCCAGCTTCTTCAGGACGTCCAGCTCGCGGCCCGAGAGGGGGCACGGATCGACGTGGCGCTTGGTGCCCGTCGAGTAGGGCAGCTCGTACATCATCGAGCGCAGCATCTCGGGGGTCAGCTCCAGCGCCCGCGCGGCCTTGAGGAGGGCGTTCGGATCGACGCTCCCGCCGTGTCCGTAGTGGGCGAGCATGTCCGCGAGGCGGATCATCGCGGCGGCGCCGTCGGCGTCGTCGGAGTGGTGGCGCTCGATCGCCGCGGCCAGCGCATTCGGCATGCCCCAGCGGCGGGCCAGCACTCCGCCGACCAGCGCGTGGTCGACACCCAGCTCGCGGCGCTCGCGGTGCACCCGCTCCTCTGCGGTGCGGGCCTGGCCGTGGATCTGGGCGGGATAAGCCGGATAGGCGTGGACGAGCACGAGCTTGCCGATGTCGTGCAACAGCGCTGAGGCGAGCAGCTCGTCGCGGTTCGGGTAGTCGAGCTCGCGGGCCAGCCGGTCCGCGGCGGCCTGCGTCGCGACGGCGTGGAGGCGGAAGTGCTCGGGAGCCGAGTCCCAGCCCGGGGTGCGCTCGAAGAAGTCGAAGACCTTGGCCTGGCTCGCCATGCGCTCCACGCCCTCGGGCGTGAGCAGCTCGACGGCCTCGGGAACCGAGGTGACCTTGCCCTTCTTCTTGCCGGGCGTACGGTTGGCGATCCGCAGCACGGTCGTGACCAGGGCCACGTCCGACTCGACGGCAGCGACGACCTCGCCGATCGAGCTGCGGTCCTCCCGGACCAGCCTGAGCACGCGGTTGCGCGACTCGGCCAGCGCGGGGAAGGCCTCGAGCGCATCGAACGCGGCTGTCAGCCTGCGTCCGTGGCCCTCGTTCTGGCGCCCGAGGGCGCCGGCGGCTGAAGCAGGGGTGTTCGAGATAAGAGCTTGCAATGTAGACGCCCTCCCGGGCACGGCTGGTCTTACCGATTATCGGCAGACTGGACGAAAGGTTGAGGGCAACTTTTTGTTCGGCTCAGGAGCGGGAAGCTGCGCGCTCGAGTGCCCGGTCGATCCGCACCAGGGTCTCGTCGCGGCCGAGCGCCGCCGCGGACTCGAATATCCCCGGGGAGATGGTCGAGCCGCTGATCGCCACCCGCAGCGGCTGGAACACGGCGCCGGGCTTTGCCCCGGTGGCGTCGACCACCCCTCGAAGCGCTTCCTCGACCGTCTCCACGTCCCACGGCTCCACCCCGGCCAGCGCCTCACGCACCGCCGCCAGGCGCTCCCCGGCCCCGTCGCGCTCCATCACCTTGCGCCAGGCCTTCTCGTCGGTGGGCTGGGGCTCGACCAGGAAGGCGGCGAGGGGCCAGAAGTCGGCGAGCGTCTGCATCTTCTCCTGCGCCACCGTGGCGGCGTCCTCCAGCCCCTCGCGCCCGAGCAGCGCCTCGAGGCGCCGCGCCAGCTCCGCGGGCTCCAGCTCCCGGAGGTAGCGCCCGTTCATCCAGCGGAGCTTCTGCTCGTCGAACACGGCCGGGGATTTGGAGACCCGCTCCAGCGAGAACCCCTCGACGAGCTCCTCGGTGGTCACGAACGTGGTGGACGCGTCGAGCCCCCAGCCCAGCAGCGCGATGTAGTTGCGCACCGCCTCGGGCAGATAGCCGGTCTCGCGCAGCTCCTGCACCGATGCCGCGCCGTGGCGCTTCGAGAGCTTCTTGCCGTCCGGGCCGTGAAGCAGTGGCAGGTGCGCGTAGACCGGCGGCTCGGCTCCGAGCGCCTTCAGGACCATCACCTGGCGGGGGGTGTTCGACAGGTGGTCCTCGCCCCTCACGACGTGCGTGATCCCCATGTCGAGGTCGTCCACCGCCACGGCGAGGTTGTAGAGGGCGCTGCCGTCGGAGCGCGCGATCACGAAGTCGTCGATCGACGCGTGCGGGAACGCGACCTCGCCTCGGATCACGTCCGTGACCACCGTCTCGCCGTCGTCGGGCACGCGCAGCCGAACGGCGCCCTCGTCCTCGTAGGCGTGGCCGTCCGCCAGCATCCGGTCGATCTGCTCGCGGTGGCGGTCCGCCCGCTCCGCCTGCGAGATCGGGCCCTCGTCCCAGTCGAGCTCGAGCCAGACGAGCGCGTCCAGGATCTGCTCGACGTTCTCCGGCGTGGAGCGCTCGCGGTCCGTGTCCTCGATCCGCAGCACGAACGTGCCGCCGTGCTTTCGCGCGAGGAGCCAGTTGTAGAGTGCCGTGCGCGCGCCGCCGATGTGCAGCATCCCCGTGGGCGACGGCGCGAACCTGACTCTCATGCAGAGCGAGCGTATTCAATGCTGATCGGCGCCCACGTATCCACATCCGGAGGGCTGGTCGCGGCCCACGACCGGGGCCTGGAGATCGGCGCCGCCTCGATCCAGATCTGGGGGCAGTCGCCGCGGATGTGGAAGCCCACGTCGTGGAAGGACGGCGACGTGGCCGAGTTCGGCGAGCGCATGGACAGCGGGCCGATCGACGCGGTGGTGATCCACGCGATCTACCTGATCAACTGCGCCTCCAAGGACAAGGCGATCCGCAAGAAGTCGATCGACTCGCTCGTGAATTCGCTGCGCGCGGGCGATCGCATCGGCGCCGGGGGCGTGGTGCTGCACCCGGGCTCGACGGTCGGCGAGCCGCACGCCCAGGCGCTGAAGCGGGTCGCGAAGGCGCTGGAGCACGCACTCGGCGAATCGGAGTCGTGCCCGCTCCTGCTGGAGGACACGGCCGGCGCCGGCAACACGCTGGGACGCACCTTCGAGGAGCTCGCCGAGCTGATCGATCTGGCCGGAGGCGACAAGCGCCTCGGCCTGTGCCTGGACTCCTGCCATTTGCTGGCCAGCGGCTTCGACGTGCGCACAGCGGAGGGTCTGGCCGACGTGATCGACAACTGCCTGGAGATCGTCGGCACCGACCGGCTGCGCTGCCTGCACGTGAACGACTCGCAGACCCCACTCGGCTCCAACCGCGACCGTCATGCCCCGCTCGGCGACGGGGAGCTCGGTCCCAAGGGCTGCGCCGCCTTCCTGAGCGAGCCCCGGTTCGAGGGCCTCCCGGCGATCTTCGAAGGACCCGGCGTGGAGGGCAAGGCGCCGGCGAAGGTGGACATGGACCGCGCGCGGAAGCTGCGCGCGAAGGGGCTGAAGGCGCGCTAGATGTGGTCGCGCAGGTCGAACGACTCCTCGACCGGCTGCGGCTTCTCGTAGAACCCGGGGTTCACGCAGTCGAACGGCTCGCCGTGACCGTCGTAGGCGCGCTCCACCGAGCTGCGGCACTGGGGCAGCGGCAGGCCGGTCATCTTCACCCCGCCGAAGCCGTGCCGCGTACGCTGCGTCGCCTCGAACGCGTCGACGTCGATCTCCGCGCGGAACACCTTGTTCATGCAGCCCATGTAGCGGCGCCCGGTGTCCTCGTCGTCGAACAGGTAGAGGTAGGCGCAGCCCGACTCGATGCAGCCGGAGGGGTGCACGACCCGGTCGCAGAAGGCGCAGCACTGCCGGCACTCGTGAAGCTCGGTGGCGTTGGCTGCGGCGCTTTCCACGTGGCCAGTGTAGCCGCGCCCGCCGGGCCTGCTCAGCGAACCTTCAGCTTGAGGAGACCGCTCTTCGCCCCGTTGTAGCGACGGTCGCTCAGGGTCGCCCGGAAGCGGTAGGTGCCGCGGCGGCGCAGCTTCACGAGGAAGTCCACTCGGCCGCTCCCCCTCGCCCGGCCGCGGCGCGCGGTCGTGACCCTTCGGTACCTGCAGCGGGTGCGCGCGCGGGAGCGGCCGCGAGCCCGGACCCGGACGCACACGCGCCGCTCGACCCTCACCGTCACGGCCTTCGAGCCGAGGAGCCCCGGCCGCAGAGTGGCGCGAAGCCTGAGCCTGCGGCCGCGGGCGGAAAGGCGCCGCAGCGAGACGCGCGAGCTGCGATCGCACACGTCGCCGCGGTCATCCGTGTCCCAGTCGGCCTGGGTGCGGTTGGCGGCGCGGGGGCAGTTGTCCTCATCGGCGGCGAGACCGTCCTTGTCCGCGTCGTTCGCCGGGTCGTCGGGGAACCGGTCGCAGGGGTCCCCCGCGCGGTCGCGGTCGGAGTCCTCCTGCCCGGGGTTGACCGCCGCGGGGCAGTTGTCCTCCCCGTCGGCGCGCGCATCCGCGTCGGCGTCGACCAGAGTGGTCACGGTGTAGGAGCCGGTGCCCTGGAAGGCCCTGACGTCAAGGAAGTGCCGTCCGGTCGAGGTCGGCTTGTACGAGAGGTCCTCGGTGGATCCGGCGGTCTCGGCCTGGGCCAGCGGCGGGTCGGCGAGGCTGGGGGCGCCCGGGCGCAGAAGCCTCAGGTCGAAGTCGTGCTGGCCGCCGGTGGGCCGCAGGCGGAAGATCACCCCGCGGCCGGCGGTGAGCTGGACCGAGTACACGTCGTCGTTGTCTCGGCCCGCCTGCAGCTGGCCCGCCCGCGAGGCGGGCAACCCGAGCGCGGTGGCCGTGCCGGGCGTGTCGTCCAGCCGCTGCGTGTCGAGCAGGCCGCGCTGAATGAGAAGAGATCGCACGAACGGCACCTCTGCGGGCGCGTCGGCCTGATAGGCGGCGATCAGCGCGAGCGCCCCCGCGTGGAAGTCCGACTGCGGAGTGAGGCTGAAATGGGACTCGACGATCTTGCGGTCCGCCAGCGTCTCGCCCACCTCCGCGCGGATGTCCCAGAGGGCGCCGGACCATGCCTCGCCGGCGCAGTGGACCTCGGCGTTGCACGCCGTTCCCGGCCCCACCTGTGCGGCCGTCAGGTCACGGTCCACGCGTCTGAGGCATGGCGGGTCGCCGGCGATCCCGAACCCGAGCGAGTCCCACTCGGCGAAGCAGGCGTCGAACTCGGCGTCGGGCGGGTAGGGCGAGAACGTCCGCGACAGGGCGGACGCGAAGTAGTCGCTGAACCCCTCCCCCATGGCGCCGCCCTCCGGCTCGTTCCCGAAGCCCGGCACCTGGTTGTCCTGGATCGCGTGGCCGTACTCGTGGATGATCACCTCGGCGTCCTCGCCATCGTCGATGCCGCCCGTGCCAAGGAAGATCTCGCCCTCCCCGAGACCCCCCGCATCCGGGAGGTAGAACGAGTTGTCCTGCTCGTCGGGGCCGCCAGGGAGCAGCTCGTTGACGTTCACCACCTGCTGCCGGTTGTTCGCTCCCAGGATGTTCAGGCTCTCCTGGATGTACTCCTGGGCCCGATCGATGTGGAAGTAGGTCATCACGGCCTCGAACTTGTCGTCGGATCGCTCGAACGCCGTGAAGTCGGCGTTCCCGTTGCACTCGAGACCGGACGGCGGACCACTGGAGCCCGGGAGCTTCGACCAGACGAAGTCGCCTTCGAGGCACTGGCCGTGGAGCCGCGATCCGTCGAAGTCCACGGTGCGGTACAGGTCGGGATCGGGGTCCGTGAAGGCCGAATCGGGGCTCGAGTCCTCGAGCGACCCCCTACCCCCGTTCGCGACCACCGGGTTGGGATCGAACACGAGGCCTTGGGCCGGGGCCCGGCGAACGAGGTCGCGCACCCGCAGCGTGCGGGCGCTGCGCGCGTCGACGACCACCTCCTGGAGCCCGGCCGGAGCCGTCGGGAGGACCACGCGCCAGACGGTCCTCCATCGCCGCCCGGCGGGCATGACGGCCTTCTCCGCCCGAGGAGGCGCGCGCAGGCGTGCTCCCCCGGCGCTCCTCACGGCCGCCGCCACCGCCCGTGCGCGGCGCACCGTGGCGCGGCGAGGCTGCCCCCCGATCCGCCGGCTCCCGTCGACCAGCAGGTCTCCGCGGGTGCCCGACGCATCGGTGAGCACCGTGTCGCTCCCGAGCACGGGCAGCCCGCCCACCACCTGCCGGTAGCGGAGGAAGCGCCTGCCCAGCGCCCGCCGCTCTCCGACCTTGCGCAGCTGCGAGGAGGGGGCAGCGGCCGAGCCCAGATCGGCGGGAGCGCCCCGCAGCGATCGAGGCGCAGCGACAGCCGGCGCCGGAGCGGCGACGGCTGTGAGCGCGAGAAGGAGGACAGCCCGGCGCACTACTCGACCGGGCGCGCCTCGCGGATTCGGGTGGATGCCCTCCCGGCGGATGCCTTCGCCTTGGCCGTGGCGGCCGGCGCCGGCGGCTGTGCCGCGTTGGCGCATATCACCTCGATGAACACCTCGACGTTGAAGTGGTTGGTGTTGGTGGCGTCCGCCGCCCACGAGTTCGGCCGCCCCGAACCGTCGAGGTTGAAGAACTCGGCGTTCACGACCCCGCTCACGATCCTGTTGTCGTCGTCGGGATCGACGGCGTAGGCGTCACCACCGGTCGGGTACTGGCCGGCCGGGCAGAGCACGATGCGGGAGTCCTCGTCGTCCGAGCCGGCGTTGGCCGCCGCGAGCGGGAAGAACCCGGTCCGGTAGCTGAGCACGCCGAACCCGTCACGCCCCGCCCTCCCGGAGGCGCCCGGCAGTCCCTGCGGCCCGCGAGGAAGCTGGGCGCTCTTGAAGTCCTTGCGGAGCAGCGAGCCGTTCCTCACGTCGGTGGACGTGATCGAGCTGTTCTTGATCTGCTTGCCGGTGATCAGCTTCGCCGCGGTGGCGGTGCCTGCGCCGGCCACGAACAGGGCCGTGCACGCAACAACCATCGCCGGCGACGGCCGCAGCCGCCGAACTCTTCGCATGTCGGCCTCCTCCTGGTGCTTGTTCTTGAACCCCCAGGGTGGCAGGCATGCGCAACTTTGCCCAGCGGCTGCAACTGCTTAACCTCGATCAAACGGCCAGGACGGAGGCGCCCGGCAGAGCTGAGAGCTCCGCCTTGCACGCGCGGTCTCCGGATACCCGGTAGTCGGGCCCCAGCCGGAGGCAGCGCTCGCCCACGTTGAGCAGCAGCTCGTACTCGCCGGGAAAGCCCTTCACGACCTCCTTCAGGTCCTCGAGGAACGACTCCGGCACGTCGGGCTGCACGTCGAGCGACAGCCGCTTGACCTCGGGCTCGGCATCGGCCGCCGCCGCGGCCGCCTGCACCTCGTCCGCGCTCGGCTCGAAGGGCTCGACCTCCTGGGCGACCAGCTTCACCTCGCCCGCCTCCTTGTGATCCACGCGGCCGCGCACGATCACGACCTTGTCGGTGTCCACCTTGTCGGCGTTCGAGGCGTAGGCGGAGTTGAACACGAGCATCTCGACGGACCCCTCGAGATCGTCGAGCGTGGCGAACATCATCGGGTCGCCCTTGCGGGTACGGATGCGCTTGCACTCCGTGATCATTCCGCCGACGGTGACCCAGTCGCCGTCCTTGCGCTCGCGCAGGTCGCGCAGCGAGCACTCCACCTTCGCCCGCAGCGCCGCACGGACCTCCTTGAGCGGGTGGCTCGAGAGGAAGAGGCCGAGCGTCTCCTTCTCCCACGCGTTGAGCTGCGCGCGCTCGTCCTCGACGCGCGGCACCGGGAGGTCGGGGACCCCGGAGGCCGGCGCGCCGCCGGGCTCCGGTTCCAGGAGAGCCCCAGTCGCAGGCACCGCCTGCTCCTGGACAAGGTCGAAGATCGACGACTGGCCGAGCAGCGCGTCCTGCTGGGTCTTCTGGCCCGCGCCCTGCGCCTGCTCGAGCACCGACAGCATCCCCGAGCGGCTCGCTCCGGTGGAGTCGAGCGCGCCGCACTTCACGAGCGCCTCGATCGCCTTCTTGTTCACCGTCCGGCAGTCGACCCGGCGGCAGAAGTCCCAGATGGAGGCGAAACGGCCGCCGTCGTCCCTGGCGGCGCAGATGGCCTCCACCGCGGCGAATCCGACGTTCTTCACCGCGTCGAGCCCGAAGCGGATGTTCCCCCCGCTGACCACGAAGTCGTGCCCGGACTCGTTCACGTCGGGCGGCAGCACCTCGATCCCCATCTCCTCGCAGCAGGAGACGAAGAACGGCACCTTGTCCTTGGTCGACATCACCGACGAGATCAGCGCGGCCATGTACTCGGCGGGGTGGTTGGCCTTCAGCCACGCGGTGCGGTAGGCGATCAGCGCGTAGCACGCGGCGTGGGCGCGGTTGAACGAGTAGTCGGCCGCGGCCTCGTTGACCGTCCACAGCTCCTGGATCACCCGGTCGTTCGTGCCCGTGGCGCGTGCGCCCTCGAAGAAGCGGTCCTTCAGCGCCGCCATCGCGTCCCGGTTCTTCTTCCCGATCGCCTTGCGCAGGTCGTCCGCCTCGGCCCCCGAGAAGCCGGCGATCTCCTTGGCGATCTGCATCGACTGCTCCTGGTAGAGGATCACCGAGTAGGTGGACTGGGTGATCGGCCGCAGCCGCTCGTCGAGGTAGGCGACGGCGTCCGGCACCCGCTTGTTGCGGGCGTAGGTGTCGATGTAGCGCATCGCTCCGGGGCGGTAGAGCGCGACGAGCGCCACCAGGTCCTCGAACTCGGTGGGCTTGACCTTGCGGAGCGCCTCGCGCATCCCGTCCGACTCGAACTGGAACACGCCTATGGACGAGCCCCTGGCCATCATCTCGTAGGTCTTCGCGTCGTCCATCGGGAGCTTGGGCATGTCGATCCGCTCCCCCTCGGAGCGCTCGAGGATGTCCAGGCAGTCCTCGATCACGTCGAGGTTGCGGAGCCCGAGGAAGTCCATCTTCAGAAGCCCGATCTCCTCGATCGGCTTCATCGAGTACTGCGTGACCGTGCGGTACGCGCGCTCCCCGTCGACCGCCGCGCCGCGGTCCTCCGCCAGCTGGAGCGGCACGATGTCGGTGAGCGGCCGGTCGGCGATGACCACCGCCGCGGCGTGGATCGAGGCGTTGCGCACGATTCCCTCGAGCCCCTTCGCGGTGTCGATCACCTGGCGCGACTCCGGCTCCTGCTCGTAGGCGCGGCGCAGCTCCGGCTCCTCCTTCAGGTACTCGTCGAACGAGCGCGAGCGGCCCATCACCGGCTCGGGGATGAGCTTGGCCAGGCGGTCGCCGGTGCCGTAGTCGAAGCCGAGCACGCGGGCGGCGTCCCGGGTGGCGGCGCGGGGCAGCATCCGGCCGAACGTGACTATCTGCGCCACCGACTCCTGCCCGTACTTGCCGGCCACGTAGCGCATCACGCGGTCGCGCCCCCGGACCGAGAAGTCGATGTCGATGTCCGGCATGGACACGCGCTCCGGGTTGAGGAAGCGCTCGAACAGGAGGTCGTAGGCGAGCGGGTCGACCTCCGTGATGTCGAGCGCGTAGGAGACGATCGAGCCGGCCGCCGACCCGCGGCCGGGGCCGACCGCGATGCCGTTGTCCTTGGCGTACTTCACGAAGTCCCAGACGATCAGGAAGTACGCGTCGAAGCCCATCCGGCCGATCACCTCGAGCTCCATCTCCATCCGCTCGACGGCCTCCGCCGGGACCGGGTCCCCGTAGCGGCGCCGAAGCCCCTCCTCCGCCAGCCGCCGCAGGTAGGCGCCCTCCGCCTCGCCGTCGGGCGTGGGGTAGCTCGGGATCAGCATCTTCCCCAGCTCGATGTCCACCTCGCACCGGCCGGCGATCTCCATGGTGGTCGGCACCGCCTCCGGCCACTCCGTGAACGACTCCTCCAGCTCGGCCGAGTCCTTCAGGTAGAACTCGTTGGTGTCGAAGCTGATCTTCGGCGCGGAGAGCTGCGACTTGGTCTGCACGCACAGCAGCGCGGCGTGGTTGTCGTAGTCCTCGCGGCCGAGGTAGTGGACGTCGGCCGTCGCCACCAGCGGCCGGCCGACCTCGCGGGCGATCCGCACGATCCCCTCGTTGGCCTTCTCCTGGTCGGCGACGCCGTTCTTCTGGACCTCGAAGTAGACGTTCTCGGGGCCGAAGACGCGCAGCAGCTCGTCCGCGTGGGCCCTGGCCTCCGCGGGGTTGTCGGCCAGCAGGCGCTGACAGAAGCGCGACTGCAGGCAGCCGGTGAGCGCGATCACCCCGCCGGAGTGCCGGGACAGCAGCTCCATGTCCACGTTCGCCTTCCCGCGGCGGTAGCCCTCGAGGAAGCCGGCGCTGGTGAGCTTCACGAGGTTGCGGAACCCCTCGTCGCTGGCGGCAAGCAGCGTGAGGTGGTTGCGCTCGTAGCGCACCGCATCCGACGTGCGGTCGTCAACGAAGTAGGCCTCGAAGCCCATGATCGGCTTGATCCCGTGCTTGCGGCAGGCCTTGTAGTGCTCCACGGCCCCGTTCATGACCCCGTGGTCGGTGAGCCCCAGAGCCGGCTGCTCGTGGGCCGCTGCGCGCTCGGCGAGCGCCTCTATCCGGCAGGCGCCGTCGAGCAGCGAGTACTCCGAGTGCACGTGGAGATGGGCGGCGGACACGCGGCACCCGAATATAGGGTCGGGATCGGTCGCCTCGGCCCTCGCCGGCGCGAGTTAGGCCGCTGTCTGCGGCGGATCGCGCCTACGGATAGATGGTGCGCAGCCGCGAGGCCTCGGCCACCCGCTCGATCGCGACCGACTGGGCGGCCGCGCGCCAGTCGACGCCGTGACGCTCACGCGCGTCGACCACCTTGGCGAACGCCTCCTGGAGCTGTAGGCGCAGGCGATCCCGGATCTCCTGGCCGCTCCAGGAGTACTTCTGCTGGTCCTGGACCCACTCGAAGTAGCTCACCGTCACGCCGCCCGCGTTGGCGAGCACGTCGGGGATCACCTCGATCGAGCGGCGCGCGAGGATCTCGTCGGCCTCCGGGGTGGTCGGCCCGTTCGCCGCCTCAACGACGAGCCGGCAGTCGATCCGCTCGGCGTTGTCCGCGGTGATCTGCCCCTCGAGCGCCGCGGGCACCAGCACGTCGCAGGGCACCTCGACAACCTCTCTGCGGCCGACGTGCTCCACGCCCGGGAACCCGCGCAGGAAGTCGTGTTCGGCCATCCACGCGAACACGTTGTCGAGATCCAGCCCGGCCGGGTCGACCAGGCCGCCCGTCACGTCGGAGACGGCGACGATCGTCGCTCCCCTCGCGGCAAGCTCGCGAGCGACCACGGCGCCGACGTTGCCGAGCCCCTGCACCACCACGCGCATGCCGTCCACGTTCTCTCCCCGCGCTCGCAGCGCCTCCTCCAGCACGAACACCACGCCGAGCCCGGTCGCGATGTCCCGCCCCTCGGTCCCCCCGAGCACGAGCGGCTTGCCGGTCACGATCTCGGGCACCGGATGGCCCACCTGCTGGGAGTAGGTGTCCATGAACCACGCCATCTCGCGCTCGCCGGTCGCCATGTCCGGGGCGGGAATGTCGCGGTCCGGGCCGATGATGGGGAAGATCTCCGATGCGTACCGGCGCGTGAGCCGCTCCATCTCCCCGTCCGACATGCGGTTGGGGTCGCAGCGGACCCCGCCCTTCGCCCCGCCGAACGGGAGCCCCAGCAGGGCGCACTTGAAGGTCATCCACATGGCGAGCGCCGCGAGCTCCCCGAGCGAGACCCCCGGCGAGTAGCGCATCCCGCCCTTCATCGGGCCCATCGTGAGCGTGTGCTGCACCCGGTAGCCGGTGAACGTGTGCACCTGACCGTCGTCGAGCCGCACGGGGAAGTTGACGACGAGGGCGCGTCGCGGCTCGAGCAGCCGGGCGCGCAGCTCGGGCTCGAGCCGGAGCAGATCGGCCGCGCGGGTGAACTGATCGATCGCCACGCGGTACAGCTCGGAGCGCCATTCGGAGCCCGGCGCGACGAGATACGGCTCGATCGCGAGCACCTCGTCCCAGCCCCCGGATCCGCGGCGCTCGACCTTCATGCAGGCCAGCCTAGTCGCGCTTGACGCGGCGTCAAACGCGGCAAGCGTCCTTGCGGAGCTTCGTCTCGGCGCGCGGGACTAGGAGTCGTCGCCGGCGCGCGCGGCGAGGATGCCGCCCACCAGCACGAGCGCGATCACGCCGGCCGCGCCGAGCTTCGCCCGGTTCTGGGCCATCTTGCGCTTGGCGATCCGCGACCCCAGCTGCCAGACGATCCAGCCGAGAAGCGTGTAGCTCTTGGAGTTCACTCCGTGTCCTTTCTCCGATTCCTCAGGTTGTAAGCCATCCGCGACTGCAGGCTCCACAGCTCGATGAAGCCCGGGCTCGACTGCTGCGAGAAGAGGCCGCCGGACTCGCTGAAGCCGGCCAGCGCCTGGTCGTACAGGGCGTTGGGCGAGGTGCGCGCCACGGCCGTGGCACGGCCCTTGTAGAGGCGCATCGTGATCTCGCCGGTCACCTGCTCGTTCACGCTGTCCATGTAGGCGTTCAGGTCGCCCAGCAGCGGCTCGTACCAGAGGCCCGCGTAGGCCAGGAACGCCCACTGCTCGTCGAGGGCCCGCTTGAAGCGGTTCTGGTGGATCGTCCCCACGAGCTTCTCGAGCTCCCGGTGTGCGGTGAGGATGAGCTCTGCCGCGGGGACCTCGTAGAGGTCGCGCACCTTCAGGCCGACGATCCGGTCCTCGATGTGGTCCACGACCCCCACCCCGTGCCGCGCTCCCGCCTCGGCGCATGCCTCGATCAGCTCGACCAGGCCCAGGTGCTCCCCGTCGAGCGCGACGGGGCAGCCCTGCTCGAAGGCGATCCGCAGGTCCTGGGCCTCATCGGGGGCATCGCTCGCGTCGGCCACCAGCTCGAACACGTCATCGCGCGGCGGCTCGGCGAGGTCCTCGATCGGACCGCCCTCCGACGAGCGGCCCCAGATGTTGTCGTCGATCGAGTACGGCGGCGCCTCGGTGCCGCCCTTCACCGGGATCCCGTGCTCGCGCGCGTAGGCGATCTCCTCCTCGCGCCCCATCTGCCAGTTGCGGACCGGAGCGATGATCTTCATCTCAGGATCGAGCGCCATCACGGTGGACTCGATCCGCACCTGGTCGTTGCCCTTGCCCGTGCAGCCGTGCGCGATCGTGTCGCAGCCCGCCTCGCGGGCCTTCTCGACGGCGAGCTTCGCGATCAGCGGCCGGCCGAGGGCGGTGAACAGCGGGTAGCCGCCGCCGTAGAGGGCGTTGGCCTTGATCGCGGGCAGCACGTAGTCGCGCGCGAACTCCTCGCGGGCGTCCACCACGTGGCAGTCGAGGGCGCCGAGGTCGAGCGCCTTGCCCTTGACCACGGCGAAGTCCTCCCCGGGCTGCCCGAGGTTCACGGTGAGCGCGACCACCTCGGCCTCGTACTCGTCCTGGATCCACTTGAGCATCACGCTCGTATCGAGCCCGCCCGAGTACAGGAGCAGCACGCGGCCGACCTCGGAGGGCTCGGCCTCGTACGACGCGGTGGGGCGGATCGCGCTGCGCTCGTCGGGGGCCATGGGCGGCCAAGCTACCAATCAAGGGACAAATTTCCGCGCCGATATCTCTCATTGCTGCCAATATCGGGCCGAAGCGATTCGCCCCCGCTGCCGTGCCCTGCCCCGAGAGGACTGTTTGAAGCACCCGACTCCCATCACATGCCTGGCGCTGGCCGCCGGCCTCGGCCTGGCCTCGCCCGCCGCGGCCCAAAGGCCGGGGGCGGGCGACGTGATCGAGGGCAGCTACATCGTGGCCTATGAGAAGTCGGTGCGCGACGCGCCCGGTGAGACGCGCGCACGGGAGCGCGACCTCGGGTTCAGGAGCAGGCACCGCTACAGGAGAGCGCTCGAGGGCTTCGCCGCGAAGCTGAGCAGGGATCAGGTGAAGGAGCTGCGCGCCGATCCCGACGTGGACTACGTGACCCCAACCGGCGGGTGAGCGCCTCTGCCTTCGTGCCGCTCCTCGGGAGTGACCGCGCCCCCACGGGTGTGCGCCGCATCAACGCCGGCACGATCTCAGCCGCGCGCCAGGCGAGCGGCGTGAGCGTGGCAGTGCTCGACACGGGCATCGAGCTCGACCACACCGACCTCAACCCGGTCAGCGGCACCAACTGCATCTCCCCCGGCGCGTCGGCCGACGACGACAACGGGCATGGCACCCACGTGGCCGGGACGATCTCCGCGCGGAACAACGGCTCCGGGGTGGTGGGCGTGGCCCCGGGGACCAGGACCTACGCGGTGAAGGTCCTGGACTCGGGCGGCGACGGGAGCACGGCGTCGGTGATCTGCGGGATCGAATGGGTCACGGCAAACGCGGCGAGCCTCGGCATCAAGGTGGCGAACATGAGCCTTGGCGGAGGGGGGCCCGCGGTGGAGCCGTGCGCCACCACGAGCGACGGGCAGCACGCGGCGATCTGCAACTCGACCGCCGCCGGGGTGAGCTACGCCGTCGCGGCCGGGAACGAGGGCTTTGACTTCGACTTCCCGAACCAGCCGAACGTGCCCGCCGCCTATCCGCAGGTCCTCACGGTCTCCGCGCTGTCCGACAGCGACGGCCTCCGGGGCGGCACGGGAGGCTCGCCGGGATGCACCTCCGGCGAGGGCGACGAGGTCCCGCGGACTTCTCCAACTTCGCGAACACCCCGGCGGGGAGGGCCCACACGATCGCGGCGCCCGGCGTGTGCATCGAATCGACCTGGCACACGGGCTCGAGCACCTACAACACGATCTCGGGCACGAGCATGGCGAGCCCCCACATGGCCGGCGTGCTTGCCCTGTGCATGAACGAGGCGGGCGTGTCGGGCCCCTGCGCCTCGATGACTCCGGCACAGGTGATCAACTACATGCTCAGCGAGGCGCAGTCCCGTAACACCGCGGACCCGGGCTACGGCTTCAACGGGGACCCGCTGCACTCCCCAACGAACAACCACTACGGCTTCCTGCAGGGCTTTGTCACGGCGGCCGACGCCCCGCCCGAGACCTTCATCACCTCGGGTCCGTCCGGCCTGGTCAACACGCGGAGCGCGACCTTCGCGTTCAACTCGACGCAGCCCGGATCGAGCTTCCAGTGCAGGCTCGACGCCGGCCCGTGGCAGGCCTGCTCCTCGCCGAAGGCCTATTCGGGCGTTCCGGACGGCGCCCGCACCTTCAGCGTCCGGGCCACCGGCACGAACGGGAGAGACGGATCCAACCGTGGCATCGCGCGCTTGGTCGGTCGCCGGCCCGCCCGCTGCTGCCGCCGCCACCCGGCCCGCCAGGGCCAACCTCCGCCGCGCGAAGCGGTCGATCAAGGTGAGGCGAGGCCGGTTCAGCTACGCGTTCCGCGCCGGGGCGCGGCTGAAGGGGAGCGCCAGCTTCAAGAGCACCAAGCGGGTCCTGGTCAGCCGGAAGGCCTTCGTCACCCTCGCCCGCAAGTCGTTCACGGTGCCCCGCAGCGGCAGGGTGACGCTCCGGATCAAGCTCTCCAAGCGCAGCCTCAGGATCCTCCGGCGCAACCGCAAGATCCGGCTGAAGGTCACCGTGAGGCTCCGCAACCGGGCGGGCCTGACCTCGACCGCGACCCGGACGCTGACGCTCAGGGTCTAGGCGAGCGCGGCGCCGATCCGCGCCGCGGCGTCGTCGACCTCGCCCTCCGACACCGTCAGCGGCGGCAGCAGGCGGATGGTGTCGGGACCCGTGGCGTTGACCACGAGGCGATGGTCGAGCAGCAGCCGGCGCGCCAGCTCGGGCGCGTCCTCCGCGCCGAAGGCGAGCATCAGGCCGCGCCCGCGCACGTCGAGGCCCAGCGAACGCGAGCCCGCCCGCGAGCCGCTCGCCGCGCTCGCGCACCCCGTCGAGGAATCCCTCGGCGGTGACCACGTCGAGCACGGCGTTCGCGCCCGCGGCGATCACGGGGCCGCCGGCGAAGGTCGAGCCGTGGTCGCCGGGCTGGAGCACGTCGGCCTGCTCGGGGGTCGTGATGCAGGCGCCGATCGGCAGGCCCGCCGCCGAGGCCCTTCGCCACGGTCATCACGTCCGGCCGCACGCCCGTGGCCTGCCACGCCCACATGTCGGCCGGTCCGGCCCATGCCGCACTGGATCTCGTCGAAGATCAGCAGCGCGCCGTGCTCGTCGCAGGCGGCGCGCGCGGCAGCGAGCATCTCGGGCGGCGAGCGGGTGGATCCCCGACCTCGCCCTGGACCGGCTCGAGCAGGACGGCGGCGGTCTGGTCGCTGACCACCGCGGAGATGGCGCCGCGGGTCGTTGCGCGGCACGACGGTGAAGCCCGGCACGAGCGGGGCGAAGGGCGCCTGCTTGCTCTCCTGCGGGGTCGCGGACAGGGCGCCCATCGTGCGGCCGTGGAAGCCGCCCTCCATCACCACGAACTCGCCGCCCGCCCGGTGCCGGCGGGCGAGCTTGAGCGCGCACTCGATCGCCTCCGCTCCCGAGTTGCAGAGGAACGCCTTGCCCCCGAGCGACAGCTCCGACAGCCGCGCGGCAAGCCGGATCGCCGGGCTCGGTGTAGTAGAGGTTGCCGACGTGCATCAGGCGCTCGGCCTGGGCGGTGACCGCCGCGACCAGCTCCGGATGGCAGTGCCCGATCTGAACCACCGAGATCCCGGCGAGGAAGTCGAGGTACTCCTCGCCGTCGGCGTCCCACAGGCGCGTGCCCTCGCCCCGCACGAACTCGACGGGGTTGCGGGCGTAGGTGCCCATCGTGCCCTGCGCCTCGAGGGCCTGGAGCTCCTCTAGGGCCACAGCTTGGTCCCGATGCCCTCGTCGGTGAAGAGCTCGAGGAGCAGCGAGTGGGGCCGGCGGCCGTCCACGATGTGTGCGTTGGGCACGCCGCCTCCGAGCGCCTGGACGCAGGCCTCGAGCTTGGGCCGCATCCCGCCGCCCACCGATGCGCAGCGCGTTGGAGACCTCGGATGCGGTGGCCTGGGAGATCACCGAGCCGGGGTCGGCGGGATCGGCCAGCCAGCCCTCGACGTCGGTGAGGAAGACGATCTTGTAGCGCCTTGAGCGAGGCGGCCACGGCGGCCGCGGCGAGATCGGCGTTCACGTTGTACGAGTTGCCCTCGGCGTCGGCGCCCACGGAGGCGACGACCGGGATGTAGTCCTCGGCGATGTGGTTCAGCACGTCCACGTCCACGCGCTCGATCTCGCCGACGAAGCCGATGTCGCGCTCGCCGGCGAGCTGCTTCTTCACCGTGAAGAGCAGGCCGTCGTCGCCGCAGAGGCCGACCGCGGGCTGCCCGTGGCGGCCGAGGCGCAGCACGATGTCCTTGTTCTGCTTGCCGACCAGCACCATCTTCGCCACCTCGACCGTGGCCTCGTCGGAAACCCGCAGGCCCTCCACGAACTCGACCTTCATGCCGAGCCGCTCCATGTAGCGCGTGATGTCCGGCCCGCCGCCGTGCACCACGACCGGGTTCATCCCGACGTACTTGAGGAGCACCACGTCGCGCGCGAAGTCCTCGCGCAGCTCGGGTCGGTCATCGCGGCGCCGCCGTACTTGATCACCACGGTCCTGCCGTGGAAGTCCCTGATGTAGGGCAGCGCCTCGAGGAAGTGTTGCGACGTCGCGCATCAGGTCGTGTACTTCGCGTTGAACTCCACGTATGCCTGCGACAGGTCGCTGAAGAAGACCTCGGTCTCCCCGCCCTCGCCGGGCACGGTGAGTCGATACTCGACCTCGTCGCGGCGCATCCCCGCTCGAGCTCGGCGAGCTCCTCGGCCGATCAGCGGCACCGCGTCGCCGGCGGAGACGAGCTGGATGGC
This sequence comes from uncultured Thermoleophilaceae bacterium, assembly GCA_963722705.1. Classification (GTDB taxonomy): domain Bacteria; phylum Actinomycetota; class Thermoleophilia; order Solirubrobacterales; family Thermoleophilaceae; genus JAAYBF01. The sequence goes on from CAVRNY010000005.1 coordinate 398,395, forward strand.
CCTCGATCTCGAGGTCGGCCACGAAGGGCTCGCCGGGCGGCCAGGCGGCGCCGGCGGCCTGGAGCACGCGGCCGAAGTTCGGGTCGCCGCCGTGGAGAGCGGTCTTCACGAGCGGCGAGTCGGCCACGGCGCGGGCAACCCGCTCGACCGTGCTCCATTCCGCCCGCGCACCACGACGCGGCCGACGCGGGCGGCGCCCTCGCCGTCGGCCACGATCTCGAGCGCCAGCTGCCGCAGCAGGGAGTCGAGCGCCTCGCCGAGCGCCAGCTCGTCCGGGCTCTCGGGCGACGACCTCGACCCCGGAGGCGCCGCTGGCGATCACGAACACGGTGTCGCTGGTCGAGAGCTGGCCGTCGACCGAGATGCGGTCGAAGCAGCGCTTGACGCACACGCCGGTGAGCAGGTCGAGCGGTCTCCGCGGGCACGCGCGGCGTCGGTCTCGCACGAAGCAGAGCATCGTGGCGAAGCGCGGCGAGATCATCCCGGCGCCCTTCGCCTGGCCCGCGAGCCGGACGGTCCCGCCGAAGACAGCTCGACCTCGAGGCAGGCGCGCTTGGGCCCGCGGTCGCTCGTGAGAATCGCCTCGGAGAACCCGGCGTCCCGCGGCCGAGCGCGCCGCAGCAGTTGACCGACGCCGTTCACCACCGTCTCCCGCGGCAGCTCGGTGCCGATCACGCCGGTGGACGCCACGCCGACCTGTCCCGACTCGATCCCGAGCGCCTCCGCCGCGGCAGCCTGCATGGCGCGAGCGGTCTCGATGCCCCGCTCGCCGTCGCCCACGTTCGAGCTGCCGGAGTTCGCGGCCACCGCCCGCAGGCCGGTAGAGCTTCGCCTCGCGGGAGACGATCACCGGGGCGCCCACGCGCGCGTTGCTCGTGAAGCGCGCCGCGGAGGTCGCGTCCTCGGCATCGCACGCGAGCATGCCCGACGTCGAGGCCCTCGGGCTTGATGCCCGCGTGCACGCCCGCCGCCCGGAAGCCGGCGGGCAGCGTGACCGGGTCGAGCTCGGTCACGTGGCCGGGGCGCTCCACCCAGCGCGACCTGAAGAAGCCGCTCATTCGAGCCCCTCGGTCTCCGGCAGCCCGAGCATCAGGTTCAGGTCCTGCACCGCCTGGCCGGCCGCGCCCTTCCACAGGTTGTCGATCGCGCACTCCGCCAGCACGCGCTCGCCGGCTCACCGTGCGTAGACCCGCGCGCGGTTGGTGTCGCGCACGTCCGCCGTGCGCGGCGGCTCGTCCACCACGTCCACGAACGGCTCGCCGGCGTAGGCGTCGTGGAACAGCTCGCGCACCTCGTCCTTCGAGAGCGCGGCGCTCGGTGATCGAGTAGCAGGTGGCCAACAGCCCCTGGTCGACGGGCACGAGGTGCGGGACGAAGGTGATGCCGCACCCCGTCCGGGCAGCTCCTGCTCGAGCTCCGCGCTGTGGCGGTGTCCCTCGGTCTTGTAGGCGTTCACGTTGTCGGCGGCGGACACGTAGTGGGTCTCCTCCGTGGCCTCGCGGCCCGCGCCCGAGACGCCCGGTCTTGATGTCCACGACCGTGTCGCGCAGCGTGCTCGCGCAGCGGCCACAGCGCCAGCAGCGCCGCGGTCGGAGTTGCACCCGGGGCCGGCCACCAGGTCGGCGCTCGCGGATCTCGTCGCGATGGCCGATCTCCGGCAGCCCGTACACCGCCTCCGGCAGCAGCTCGGGCGCCTCGTGCGGCTGGTACCAGCGCTCGTAGCGCGCCTGGTCGAGGCGGAAGTCGGCCGACAGGTCGACCACCTTCAGGCCCCGCTCGCGCAGCGCCTTGACCGCGGGCGCGGCGGCCGGTGCGGATAGGCCGACGAGCGCGGCGTCGGCCCGCTCGGCCACCGCGTCGGCGTCGAACTCCTCCATCGTCAGGTCGACGCGGTGGATGCGGGTACAGCTCGTCGTGGCGGCGGCCCGCGTCGCTGCGCGCGGTGACCGCCGTCAGCTCGAGCGACGGGATGGCGCTCGACGATCGCCGGCGCACAGCGCTCCGCCGAAGCCGGCCGCCCCGACGACCGCCACCCGGTGCCGCGCTAGGCACGGAGCCGCCCTCCGATCTCCGCCGAGCGCGGCCTCGATCGCCGCCCGGCGCTCGGCGACCTCCTCGTCGGTGAGCGTCCGGTCGGGCGCGCGGAACTCGAGCCGCAGCGCCAGCGAGCGGTTGCCCTCCCCCACCTGCTCGCCCTCGTAGACGTCGAAGACCTCGGCGCGCGGTGAGCAGCTCGCCGCCGCCCTCGCGCACGGTCTGCTCGCACCTCGTCCGCGCTCACGTCGTCGGCCACCACCACGGCGATGTCCTGCAGCACGGCCGGGAAGCTCGTCACGTCGCGGTAGGCGCGCCCGCCGCCCGGCTCGCTCGGCGAGGGCGTCGGCGTCGAGCTCGAACGCCGCGGCGCCCTCGAGGTCCCACGCGCGCGCGACGAGCGGGTGCAGCTCGCCGACCCAGCCGATCTTGCGCTCGTCGCCCGACCAGCGACGCTCGCCGGACCGCCCGGGATGCAGGAACGGCCGCGCGCCGGGCTCCACCTCGAGCTCCAGCGCCCGCGGCGCCGAGCACGCGCCTCGACGCAGGCCCTTGGCGGCGTAGAAGTCCGCCCGGCGCGGGCTCGCTGCGCCAGCTCGCCGGGGCGCCGAGGGTGAGCAGCCCGGCGAGGTGGTGGCGCTCCGCGGCGGGCGTCGCGCCGCGCGGGCTGCCCTCCGGGGCGTCGAGCGGGCCGTCGGGCCGGTAGACGTGCGCCGACTCGAACAGCGCCACGCGCCGGCGTGCCGTGCGCCGCGTTGTGGCGCGCGGCGTCGAGCAGCCCGGGCAGCAGCAGCGGGCGCATCACCGCTGCGTCCTCGCTGAGCGGGTTGGCGAGCCGCAGCGCCGGCACGTCGCCGAGCCGCAGGCGCTCGAGCGCCTCGGGCGAAGTGAAGCTCCAGGCCACGATCTCGTGCAGCCCGCGGTCGCGCAGCGCGTCCTCGAGCCGGCGGCGCAGGCGCTGGCGAGTGGCGTGAGCCGGCCGACCGCCCGCTCGCGCGCGGGCAGCGTGGTGGGCAGCTTGTCGAGGCCGTAGATGCGCGCCACCTCCTCGATCAGGTCGGCCTCGCGCTGCACGTCGGCGTCGCGCCAGTAGGGCACGGTCACGGTCGAGCCGCGCCGTCGCGCGCCTCGATCGCGAAGCCGAGCGCGCTCGAGGATCCGCGCGACCTCCTCCGGCGGGACCGGCTCGCCGAGCAGCCGCTCGAGCCGCGCGAGGCGCAGCGCCACGTCGCGCGGCTCGGCCGGGCCGCGGGTAGGCGTCGATCGTGCCCGGCACCAGCCGCGCGCCGCACAGCTCGACCATCAGCCTGGCCGCGAGCCGCTGGGCGGCGATCGCGTTGCTCGGGGTGGAGCTGCTTCTCGAACCGCGCCGAGGCCTCGCGTGCGCAGGCCGAGCGCCTTCGAGGTCTGCAGGATGTTCGGCCCGACCCAGGTCGCCGCCTCCATCAGCACGCGGGTGGTCGCGTCCGAGACCTCGGAGATCTGGCCGCCCATCACCCCGGCGATTCCCGACGGCCCCTCGGCGTCGCAGACGAGCGCCATCTCGGGGTCGAAGCTCGCGCTCGACGTCGTCGAGCGTGGTCATCGTCTCGCCCGTCCGCGGCCCGCCGCACGACGATCCGGTTCGCCGCCGCACCTCGTCGAGGTCGAAGGCGTGCAGCGGCTGGCCGGTGAGCGAGCATCACGTAGTTGGTGATGTCGACGACGTTCGAGATCGGCCGCTGGCCGGCGGCGATCAGCCGCTGCTTGAGCCACTAGCGGCGACGGGCCGATCGTCACGTCCTCGAACACGCGCGCGGTGAAGCGCAGGCAGATCGTCGGGGTCGGCGATCTCGACGGAGGCGTGGTCCTCGGCGCTGTCGGCGCCGGACGGCTCGGCGTCCTCCGCCGCGGGTCCGCGGCCGAGCGGCGCGCCGGTGGCGGCGTGGACCTCGCGCGCGATCCCGTAGACCGCACAGGCAGTCGGGCCGGTTCGGCGTGATCTCCAGCTCGAGCACCTCGTCGGCGATCGGCAGGTGCTCGGCCAGCGGCGCGCCCGGCCGCCAGGTCGTCGGCGAGCACCATGATCCCGGCGTGCGTCGTCGCCGATCCCGACCTCGTCCTCGGCGAGGATCATCCCGCTCGACTCGACGCCGCGCAGCTTCGCCTCGCCGAGCTTCGTGCCGTCCGGCATCACGGCGCCCGGCAGCGCGACCGCCACCGTCTGGCCCGCCGCCACGTTCGGCGCGCCGCACACGATCGTGCGCGGCGCGCCCGCGCCGTCGTCGACCTCGCAGACGCGTCAGGCGGTCGGCGTCGGGATGCTGCTCGGCGCGCGAGCACCTTGCCCGACCACGAAGCCGTCGGCGGATCGCCCACGCCGACGCGCTCGATCCGCTCGAGCTCGGTGCCGGTCAGGTCGAGCCGCTCGGCGACCTCCTCGGCCGCCGAGCCGGGGTCGCAGTAGGACGCGCAGCCATGCGAGCGGGACCCTCATGCGCCGAACTGCTCCAGGAAGCGGACGTCGTTGTCGAAGAACAGCCGCAGGTCGGGCACGCCGTGCTTGAGCATCGCGATCCGCTCGATGCCCATCCCGAACGCGAAGCCCTGGACCTTCTCGGGGTCGTAGCCGTTGTCCGCCACGAAGCCGAGGACGTTGGGGTCGACCATGCCCGACGCCGAGGATCTCGATCCAGCCCGAGCCCTTGCAGAGGGTGCAGCGCGAGCCGTCCGGCAGCCAGCCCTTGCCGCCGCAGCTGGAAGCAGGAGACGTCGACCTCGACGCTCGGCTCGGTGAACGGGAAGTAGTGCGGCCGCAGCCGGATCTCGCGCTCGTGCCCGAAGATCGCCCGGGCGAACTCGAGCAGCACGCCCTGGAGGTCGGCGAGCGTGATGTCCTCGTCGATCGCCAGGCCCTCGACCTGGTGGAACATCGGCGTGTGCGTGGCGTCGTGAGTCGCGCCGGTAGACCTTGCCGGGCACGACGATGTAGATCGGCGGCTCCTGCGCCTCCATCGCCCGCACCTGCATCGGCGAGGTGTGGGTGCGCAGCAGCACCTCGCTCGGAGAAGTAGAAGGTGTCCTGCGAGCATCCGCGCCGGGTGGCCGGGCGGGTGGTTGAGCGCGGTGAAGTTGTAGTAGTCGTACTCGACCTCCGGGCCCTCGGCGACCGAGAAGCCGAGGCCGACGAAGACGTCCTCGATCTCGCGCCGCGTCTGGGTGATCAGGTGCAGATGGCCGCGCCGGCCGCGGCGGATCGCCCGGGAGCGTGACGTCGATCGCGGTCCGTCGCGCAGGCGCTCGTCGAGCTCGGCCGGCCTCGAGCGCCGCGGTGCGCTGCGTCGAGCAGCTCCTCGAGCGCGCCGCTTGACCTCGTTGCCGCCCTTGCCCGACCGGCCCGCGCTGCTCGGGCGGCAGGTCGCCGATCGAGCGCAGCATCTCGGTCAGCTCGGCCTTGCGGCCGAGGTAGCGGACGCGCAGCTCCTCGAGCTCCGCGGCGGACGCCGCGCGCGGCGATCGCGGCCTCGGCCTCCGCGCGGATCTCGTGCAGGCGGGCGGGGGCGTCAGGCATCGGCGGCCATCCTATTCGCGAGCTCGTACAGCGCCACGGTGGCGGCCATCGCGGCGTTGAGCGAGTCCGGGCCGTCCGGCGCGATCGGGATCGCGGCCGTCACGTCGGCGGCCGTCGAGCACCTCGGCCGGCAGGCCCTCCCGCTCGGCGCCGACGCAGAGCACGGCCGGCGGCTCGCTCCGACGCTCCGGCGAGCGGGGTCGGCGCCCGCCGCACCAGCGCGAGCTGCGTGCCCGGCAGCTCGCCCAGCGCGGCCGCGCGCCGGCGGCCGGGCGAAGAGCGAGCCCATGCGACGCCCGCACCGCCTTGGGCGCCGAACGGGTCGGCGCAGCCCGGGCCCGAGCACCACCGGCCCGTCGCACAGCGCATGCGCCGAGCGGATGACCGTGCCGACGTTGCCGGGGTCGCCGACCCCGTGCAGGTAGACGCGACAGGTCGCCGCCGCGGCTCCGACCAGCGCTGCCGGTAGACGCCGATCACGCGGCGTGCCCGAGCCGAGCGAGCTGACCCGGTCGAGCAGCTCGGGCTCGACGTCCTCGCCGGCGACCAGCGAGCAGCATCTCGGGCTCCCAGCCCGGCCGGCGCTCGGCGGCCTCGACCAGGTCCTCGCCCTCGGCGACGAACAGGCCGCTGCGCGTCCCGCTCCTTCTTGCGCTGGAGCTTGCGGATCTGCTTGAGCTGTGCGTTGTCGGGTGAGGTGATCATTCGGAACGAAAAGGGGCGCCTCGATGGGCGCCCCGGGAGTGGTTCGATCGGCCGTTCGCCTGGATCAGGCAGCGGCCGCCTCCCGGGCGCGTCTCGGCAAAACGTCGGAAAGTCTCGGGGTCGCGCACGGCGATGTCGGCCAGCACCTTGCGGTCGAGCTCGACGCCGGCCAGCTTGAGGCCGTGCATGAACTGTGCCGTAGGTCATGCCCTCGCGCCGCGCGGCGGCGTTGATGCGGGTGATCCACAGGCGGCGGAAGTCGCGCTTCTTGTTGCGCCGGTCGCGGTAGGCGTAGGAGTCGGACTTGAGCAGCTGCTCCTTCGCCCGCTTGTAGCTCGAGTGCTTCTGGCCGCGGTAGCCCTTGGCCCGCTCGAGCGTCGCGCGGCGCTTCTTCCGCGCGTGCACTGATCGCTTGACCCGGCTCATCCGTGCAACAGCTCCCTTGACCCGCTTCTCCTCGGGCTTCGCCACCTCGACCGGCCGGCCGAGCCGCCGCTTCCGCTTGGCGCTCTTCTTCTCGAGGATGTGGCTGGTCATGGCGTGACGCGCCCGGAGCTTGCCCTTGGCGGTCTTGCGGAAGCGCTTCTTGGCGCCCGAATGGGTCTTCATCTTCGGCATGAGGGGCGGAAGGATAGCCCCTGTGGTGACCGGCGGGCGATCAGCCGGGGACGGGCGCGCCGACCAGCTCGCGGGGAGGAGCGGTGAGCTCCTCGGCCAGCACCGTGGAGAACGCCCTGACCACGGCGGGGTCGAACTGGGTGCCGGCGCAGCGGCGAAGCTCGGCGAGTGCGGCGGTCGTGTTGACCGCAGCCTGGTAGGGACGCTCGGAGACCATGGCGTCGAACGCGTCACACACCGCGATGATCCGCGAGCCGATCGGGATCTCCTCGCCACCGAGCTCGTCCGGGTAGCCGGTGCCGTCCCAGCGCTCGTGGCTCGAGCGGACGAGGCGGGCCACCTGGGCCAGGGCCGGGTGCCCCGGCGATGATGCGCTCGCCGATGACCGTGTGCCGGCGCATGAAGCCCCACTCCTCGGCGTCGAGCCTGCCCGGCTTCGCGGGGATCGCGTCGGGGATGCCGACCTTGCCGATGTCGTGAAGCTCGGCCGCATGGCGGATCGGCTCCAGCTGATCGTCGGCCACGCGGAGGTCGCGGGCCACGAGCTCGGCCATCCTCGACACGTCGGCGATGTGCGAGCAGAGATCTGGGTGCCGCTCGGACAGGGCTCGTACGAGGACGGTCTTGCTCTGGTCGCCGGCCGACCGGCGGCCGCCGTTCTTCCGCTCGTACATGCGCTGGTCGGCGATGCGCAGCGCGTCCTCGGGCTTGCGGGCCTCTCCACCGAGGATCACCGCGCCGTGCGAGTTTCCGATCGTGAACGCTCCACCATGCTCGGCGAGCGACTTCCCGGCGGACTCGATCGTCTCCGAGCTCGAGGGTCCGCCGGCCAGCACGCAGAACTCGTCGCCGCCGAGCCGGTAGGCCCGGCCGGCGTTCCCCACGGCCTCGCGCAGGCGGTGCCCGAGGCGGGTGAGCAGGGCGTCGCCGGCCAGGTGGCCGAAGGTGTCGTTGTAGGCCTTGAAGCCGTCGAGGTCGAACAGGGCGAGGAGGCGCGCGTCCCCGGCCTCCGCCGCGGCCTCGAGGTCGTCCATGAGCCGGCGGCGGTTGGGCAGGTTGGTGAGGCTGTCCGTCATCGCCGCCTCGCTCAGCTCGCCCTGGGTCGCGAGCATCTGGTGGCGGATGTCCTCGTTGAGGCGCCAGGTCACGACGCCTGCGGCGCCGGCGGCCGCCACGAAGATGGCGTGAACAGCCGCCCACCCCCAGGGGCTGCTTTCGTGGGCGTAGAAGACCTCTTGAGGGGCGAACGTGCCGAGCAGGCCGTGATGCAGCAGCGTGTACAGGACGGCGAGCACGAAGACCGTCCAGTCCTCGTACAGCGTGAGCATGACGACGATTACGAAGAAGGAGAAATGGGCCTCGGTGATGCCGCCGGATACGTGCACCCCCATCGCGCACGCTGTCAGGAGCCCGAAGGAGCATGCGAGCGAACGCGCGCGCTGCCCGAGATCGGAACGGCCGGCCACCAGCGCCGAAACGCACCACGGCGCTCGCGTCCAGAGCCGTGTGCCAGGCCGCGTAGCCCTTCAATGCCGAGTAGGCCGCGATCACCACGGCGGTCGCCCACAGGAAGCCTGTCAGCGCGCGGTGACGGCGGTCCCATTCCTCTACGGGCAGCTCTCCGCCTCTGGGGAGGTGGCTGTAGACGGCGCTGGCCAGGCGGTTGTCAATACCTCGGGGGATACTCCTGCATCGGCCACCCAGAGCCGTTTCTTGAATCTAAACCCTTCTTTTCTAGGAGACGGCCGATTCGCCGTCGGTGGCGGGCTTCCCCGCCTCCTCGGGCTTCTTCTTCGCCGGGCCGAGCAGCATCGTCATGTTGCGGCCGTCCTGGAGGGGTCGCTGCTCGATCGTGCCCAGGTCGGCGACGTCCTCGGCGAGCCGCATCAGCAGCCGCTCGCCGCGCTCGGGGTGGGTCTGCTCGCGGCCGCGGAACATGATCGTGACCTTCACGCGGTCGTCGCCGGTCGAGGAAGCGGACGACGTGGTTCTTCTTGGTCTCGTAGTCGTTGTCCGCGATCTTCGGCCGCAGCTTGATCTCGCGCACGTTCACCTGCTTCTGGTGCTTGCGCGCGGCCTTCGCCTTCTGCTCCTGCTCGTACTTGTACTTCGAGTAGTCGAGCACGCGGCAGACGGGCGGCCGAGCGTCGGCGGCCACCTCGACCAGGTCGAGGTCGCGCTCCTGCGCGTACTTCAGCGCCTCCTCCGTGGGGACCACGCCGACCTGGTTGCCGTCGTCTCCGATCAGGCGGACCTCGCGCACGCGGATGCGCTCGTTGATGCGTGTCGTCGTCCCGCTCGGGCGGGCGCCGATCGAACCTGCGCGGGATCGGCACTACGAGGAGCTCTGGCTAGACGTCAAAGGCAGTGGGAGCGAGAGTCGGGAGAGGGCACGAGCGCTTCAGCGGCGGATGCGCGTGGTGTGGGTGCCCTTCATTCGCGGGCGAGTATAGCGCCGGTCAGGCGCTGTCAACCGCGTTCGGCGATCTCGGCCGCGGCCGCCGCGCCGAAGTCGGCCACGGGCGATCGAGCCCTGATCGCCCTCGCGGTGGCGGCGCACCGCGACCTCGCCCGCCTCCGCCTCGTCGTCGCCCACCACCAGCATGTAGGGCGCCTTGCGCAGCTCGGCCTCGCGGATCTTCTTGCCGATCGACTCCGCTGCGGTCGTCGACCTCCACGCGCAGGCCGGCGTCGCGAAGCTCGCTCGCCACCTCGCTCGGCGTACTCGACGTGGCGGTCGGCGATCGGCAGCACCACCGCCTGGATCGGCGCGAGCCAGAGCGGGAACTCGCCCGCGTAGTGCTCGATCAGGATGCCCGATGAAGCGCTCGAAGCTGCCCATCAGCGCGCGGTGGATCATCACCGGCCGGTGCTCGGCGTTGTCGGCGCCGGTGTAGGCGAGCTCGAACCGCTCGGGCATGTAGTAGTCGAGCTGCACGGTGCCGAGCTGCCATGAGCGGCCGATCGCGTCGGTGATGTGGAGCGTCGATCTTCGGGCCGTAGAAGGCGCCGTCGCCCTCGTTCAGCTCGTACTCGAGCCCGTTGTTCTCGAGCGTGCGCTCGCAGCGCGGCCTCGGCCCTGTCCCACATCTCCTCGGTGCCGACGCGCTTCTCCGGCCGGGTCGAGAGCTCGAGCCGCGGCTCGAAGCCGAACTGGTCGTAGATGGAGAAGCCGAAGTCGAGGCAGCGCATGCACCTCCTCCTCGATCTGCTCCTCGGTGCAGAACACGTGGGCGTCGTCCTGGGTGATGTGGCGGACGCGCAGCAGGCCGTGCAGGGTGCCGCTCGGCTCGTGGCGGTGCACCAGGCCCTGCTCGGCGTAGCCGGATCGGCAGGTCGCGGTAGGAGCGCAGGTCGCGCTTGTAGATCTGGCAGTGGGCCGGGCAGTTCATGGGCTTGAGGCCCATCGGCCGGTCCTCGACCTCGGTGAAGTACATGTTGTCGCGGTAGACGTCCCAGTGGCCCGGACTGCTTCCAGAGCTCGGACGTCGTAGAGGATCGGCGTGCGCACCTCGGTGTAGCCGCGCTCCACGTTGGTGGTCCGCCACAGCTCGGTCAGCTCGTTCCAGATGTGCGTGCCGTTGGGCTGCCAGAAGGGCGACCCGGGCGACAGCTCGCTGAACATGAACAGGTCGAGCTCGCGGCCGAGCTTGCGGTGGTCGCGCGCGCGCGCCTGCTCCAGCCGCTCCAGGTGCGCGGCGAGCTCCTCCTTCGAGAGGAACGCCGTGCCGTAGATGCGCGTGAGCATCTGGCGGCTCGGCGTCGCCGCGCCAGTAGGCGCCCGGCGACGCTCGTGAGCTTGAACGCCTTGATCCGCTTGGTGCTCGGGCGCGTGCGGGCCGCGGCAGAGGTCGGTGAACGGCCCGTTGCGGTAGAGCGAGACGGTCTCGACCGGTCGCCGATCCGCTCGCGCACCAGGTCCTCGATCAGCTCGACCTTGTAGTCCTGGCCCTCCGCGCGGAAGCGCTCCATCGCGTCGGCCACGGACACGTCCTCGCGCTCGAACGGCTCGGCGGCCTTGACGTGCTCGCGCATCTTCTGCTCGATGCGCTCGAAGTCGGCGTCGGAGACCTTCACGCCCTCGGGGAACTCGAAGTCGTAGTAGAAGCCGTCGTCGATCGGCGGGCCGATCGAGATCTTCGTGCCGGGGTAGAGCTCGATGACCGCGGTGGCCAGCACGTGCGCGGCGTCGTGGCGGATCAGCCTCGAGGCGTCCGTCCCGCGCTCTTGGCGGTGACGATCTCGATCCGCGCGCCGTCCGGCAGCTGGCGCGGCGAGGTCGCGCAGCTCGCCGTCGACCTTGACGGCCAGGGCCGCGCGCGCGAGCCCCTCGCCGATGGCGCGCGCGGCGTCGGCGCCCGGTGGCGCCCTCGGCGAGCTCGAGGCGGTGCCGTCGGGCAGCACGACCTTCACCGCGCGCACCGTACCCGAGCAGCGAGCGCGGCCAGCCGGAGCTCGTCCTCGAGCGCGCGCGTGATCAGGAAGTCGCTCCCGAACGCGCTCGCGACCCGCGCGGCCCATCTCGATCGCAAGCCCGGGGTCGCGGACCAGCTCCACGACCCGCGCGGCCACCTCCTCCGGCCCCTCGGCGAGGTAGCCGTCCACCTCGTCGCGCACCTGGAGCGGCGTGCCGCCCTCGCGGCCGCCGACCACCGGTGTCCCTTCCAGAGCGCCTCGGAGGACGCCAGGCCGAAGCCCTCGCGCAGCGACAGGCGGATCGCCACGCGCGCGATCGCTGAGCGCGCCGATCTCGAGGTTGCCCACGCCGCCGTAGCTCGTGAGCACGTGCACGTCGGCGCTGGCCCTCGGCGTAGTCGGTCGATCTCCTTCACCGCGCGACCACCCGTCGCCCGTCGCCTCCAGCGCGCCGGCGAGCACGAGCTGGAGCTCGCGGCAGCTCGTCGCGCAGAGCGCGAACGCCTCGATCGCCGTGTGCGGGTCGTTCCAGCGGTCGACGCGCCAGCTGGCACACGTACGGCCGGTCAGGTCGAGCCCGAGCGAGCGCAGCACCGGCCCGCGAGCCGCGGCGCCAGCTCGAGGTTGCGCGGGCTGAGCGGGTCGATGCCGGGCGGATGCGTGATGCACTCGGCCCCGGCGGCGCGAAGGTCGCGTCGGGTAGGACCGCTGTGCACCGCTCCGCCAGCGGGCGCGCGCGCTCCCATGCCGGCGGGTCCGGGCGCGAGACGTCCAGGTGGCAGCGCCACACGAGCCGCCGCCCCTCCAGCGCCGCGGCCAGCCCGAGGGTCGCGGGGTCGTGCAGCACCACGGCGTCGAGCCTCCGTCGAGCTCGCGCCGCCGCGGCGGCGCAGGCCTCCGAGGTACTCCCGCCAGGCAGCGTCGGTGATCGCGGTCTCGGCGCCCTGGAGACCCTCGCGCAGCGCACCCGCCACCTCCGCGCAGCTCGGGCCCGCCGAACAGCACCCGCCACTCGGGGGCGACGCCCGCGTCGGCGGCGAGCGGGAGCAGCGCGCCGAGCAGGTCCGGCACGGAGCCCGCCTCCGCCCGCCACGCTCACGTGCAGCACGCGCCGCCCGCGAGGGGCGCGGCCGCGGCCGAGATCCGCTCGATCGCCTCCACGCCGCACGCGGGCGCGTGGTCGCCGAGCGGCGCGCCGGCCCACGTCCATCGGCTGCAGCGCCGCCGTCATCGCGCGGCAGCGTACTGCGGGCGCGCCTGGGTGAGCGGGACCGGACGAAGGCGTGTGATGGCGATCGCACTTCGAACACCTGTTCGGGATAGCCTCGAACAAGTCGAGTCGGCCCAGGCAGGGGCTTCCCGTCGGTCGGCGCTGTCTCCTCGCGCATGCGCGCGGGGCGCCGGCTTTGCCGGCCCACAGACCCCGACACCTGAGGTCGATTCACCCAATGCGCAAGCAGTTCCTGACACCGCTGTTGCTGTTCCTGTTCGCGGCCCCGGTCCGCGCTCGCCGCCATTCCCGGGCCGCCGATCCAGAACATCCGCGATAGCGCCGCCATCGAGGTCCGCGCGGAGGACCACGACCTCGATCGCCGGATCGAGGCGCGCGCCCGTAAGCCTCGTCCCAAGGCGCCGCAGGCGGCCACGCCGCCGCACCTCCAGGCCATCGCCGCCTGCGAGTCGGGCGGCGACCCGCGCGCGGTCAGCTCCAACGGGATGTACCGCGGCAAGTACCAGTTCTCCACCGCCACCTGGCAGGCCGTGGGCGGCTCCGGCGACCCCGCCGCAGCCCCCGAGGCCGAGCAGGACAAGCGCGCCGCCGCGCTCTACCAGCAGAGCGGCCCGGGCCAATGGCCCGTATGCGGTTCCTGACCTGATGACTGTCTCGACTGTCGACTGTCGACCGGGAGGGCTGAGGCCCTGCCTCAGCCCTGCCTCAGTCCTCCCTCACCACCTGGGTCCCCGGCACGATGTCGTCCTCGCCGGACTCGTCCCAGCGGATCCACGCCTTGTGGCCGCCGTCGTAGTCGTCGCCCAGCAGCACGAGGGTCGCGCCGCGCTCCCAGACGGTGCAGTGCTCGGTGTTCTCCTCGTCGAGCCCGCGCCAGAGCGCGGATGAACGCGTTGTTCTCCCACTCGTCCCCCACCGTCGTGGGATCGGTGTGACCGGGATGCAGGCGGGTCTCCTTCGGAAGGCCCATCAGCGTGTCCATCACCGATGAGCGCAGGTCGGCGAACGACGTCGACCCCGGCGCGTTCACCCCGCCGACCGAGTTCTTGAACAGCGTGTCGCCTGTGAACACGTCGGTCCCGTCGACCACGAAGTTGAGCATGCCGTCGGTATGGCCCGGCGTGTGGAGCGCGACGATCGACAGCCCGCCGGCCTCCAGCACTGTCTCCCCCGGCTCGATCGTCCGGTCCACGTCCTCGAGGCGCGCGGCCTCGAGCGGATGGGCGAGGATCTCCACGCCGAAGCGCTCCTTGTAGACGCCGTTCTCCGCCACGTGGTCGTGGTGATGGTGGGTCAGCAGCAGGTGGGAGACCGTCACGTCGAGCTCCTCGATCTTCTGGAGCAGCGGCTCGGAGGGGCCTCCCGAGTCGATCACGACGGCCGTGCCGCCCGGCTCGTCGGCCACGAGGTAGGCGTTCGACAGCCACTCGGACTGCATTGAGCGCTCGACGATCATCAGCGCCGGGAAGACTAGTCTCCGCGGCGTGTCCGCCGTCCTCCGCTCGGAGTTCCCGGTACTCGAAAGGGTCGCGTACCTGAACGCGGGTTCGGTGGGCCCCATGCCGCGGGCCGCCGCCGACGCCGCGCGCGAGGAGCTCGCCGCGGAGCTGCACGAGGCCCGCGGAGGCAAGGCGCAGTTCGAGCGGATGCTCGAGCTCGGTGGCCGGCTGCGCGATCGGGTCGCGTCGCTCATGGGCTGCACGGCCGGCGAGCTCGCCCTCACCGGGGCGACCACCGACGGGGTGAACGCGGTGATCGGCGGCCTCGACCTGCGCGCCGGCGACGTGGTGCTCACGAGCGACGAGGAGCACCCCGGCCTGCTGGCGCCCCTCGCCGTCGCCCGCGAGCGCTGGGGCATACAGGTGCGCGTCGTGCCGTTCGCCGAGCTCGCCGGCGCGGTCGACGGCGCCCGGCTCGTGGCCTGCTCACACGTGTCATGGCACACCGGCCAGGTCGCCGACACCGAGGCCCTCTCGGCGTGCGGCGTCCCCGTGCTCCTCGACGGCGCGCAGGGCCTCGGCGCCGTGCCCGTGGACGTGCGGGCGCTGGGCTGCGACTACTACGCCGCGTCGGGGCAGAAGTGGCTATGCGGCCCCGTCGGCTCGGGCTACCTCTACGTGCGCGAGAGCAGGATCGAGGAGCTCTTCCCCGCCGCCGCCCGGCTACGGCAGCCTGGCGGACCCGGCCGCCCCACTCGACTCCGCGCTGTGCGACGGCGCCAGGCGGTTCGACTCGGGGCTGGCCTCGAATGCCGACAGGGCCTGGGCGCACGCGGCCCTCGACACGCTGGCGGAGGCGGGGATGGACTCGGTGCTCGAGCGCGGGCCGGCGCTGGCGGCCAGGCTCGCTGAGCTGCTCGAGGGCCGGGGGCTGCGCGTAGCTCCGCGAGGCCCCTCCACGCTCGTGTCGTGGGAGGCAGAGGACAACGAGGCCGAGGCGCTGCGGCTCGGCGAGGCGGGCTTCGTGGTGCGCCACCTTCCCGGCACGCCCTACGTCAGGGCGTCGGTGGGCGCATGGTCGGACGAGGACGAGGTGGAACGGCTGGCGGGCGCTACTTCTGGGTCATGACGACGATGCCGAACACCACCGCCGCCACGACGCCGGCGAACGCCAGCGCCGTGAGCGCACCGTAGAAGCCGGCCCCGACCACGTTGCCGTCGCGACGAAGGTCGATCGCACGGGTCCCCCCGAGGATGGAGACGGCGAACACCGCCGTGACGCCGATCCCCCCGATGAGGGAGGTGTAGACGACCTCGAGCAGGGCGCCCCAGTCGACCACCGGGTCGGCCAGCGGCACCACGCTAGCTCTCCGCCGTGATCGGGGAGCCCTGCTGCAACCGGCGGACGAACACCGCGGCGATGACGACCACGGCCAGGACCGACACGATCAACGGCCCGGCGGCTCCCGTGCCGAAGATGCGCGTCACGCCGTAGGTGCCGGCGCCGATCAGGGCCGCCGCGGGAAGGGTCAGCACCCAGGCTATGACGATGTTGCCGGCCACTCCCCATCGCACCGCGGACAGCCGCTTCGCTGCTCCCGCGCCCATCACGGCCCCGGAGATGGTCTGCGTCGTCGAGAGCGGGAAGCCCCCGTGCGTCGACGCGAGGATCACTGCGGCCCCGCTGCCCTGCGCCGCGAACCCCTGTGCGGTGTCCATCTTGATGATGCGGCTGCCCATCGTCTTGATGATCCGCCAGCCGCCCATGTAGGTGCCGAGCGAAATCGCGGTGGCCGCCGAGACCACGACCCAAAAGGGTACCTCCGCGTCGGCCGCCAGAGTGCCGTTGGCGATCAGCGCGAGCGTGATCACGCCCATCGTCTTCTGCGCGTCGTTGGTGCCGTGCGCCAGCGCGAGCAGCCCCCCGGAGATCACCTGGCCGAGCTTGAACCCGTTGGTCACCGGCCCCGGCCGCAGCCGCCCGACGATGCGATAGACGCCCAGGATCGAGATTCCCGCGACGACGAAGGCCAAGGTCGGCGCGACCAGCGCCGGCACGATCACCTTGCCGACCAGGCCCTCTCCGATAACGGCGTCGGCGCCCTGCGCGGCGAATGCGGCGCCGACCATGCCGCCGATGAGGGCGTGCGAGGAGCTCGACGGGAGCCCGAAGTACCACGTGATGAGGTTCCAGGCGATCGCGCCGATCAGGCCGGCGAAGACCATCTGCGGGGTGATCAGGCCGGCCTCGACAATCCCGTTGGCGATCGTGGCCGCCACCTCGAGCGAGAGGAAGGCGCCCACGAAGTTGAGCACCGCCGCATAGCCAACGGCCAGGCGCGGCGCCATCGCGCGCGTGGAGATCGAGGTGGCCACCACGTTCGCGGTGTCGTGGAAGCCGTTCGTGAAGTCGAACGCCAGCGCCGTGGCGACGACGATGACCATGATCAGATCGTTTTCCATGCGGTGGCCGCCCGGCGGCGGTCAGCTGTTCTTGATCGTGATGCCCTCGAGGATGTTCGCCACGTGCTCCGTCGCGTCGATGGCCGACTCGAGCCGCTCGTAGATGTCCTTCCAGCGGATCACGACCATCGGGTCGATCCCGTTGTCGAACAGGGCGGCGATCGCCTCGCGGGTCACGCGGTCGCCGTCGTTCTCGAGCCGGTTGATCTCGATCGTGTAGTGGCTGATGTCCTTGAACCCGCGCAGGCGGGGAATGCACTCGTTCACCTGGCGCGCGCAGTCGAGCAGCACGTGGGCGAGGCGCTGGGCCTGCTCCATCGGCGCCTCGATCTTGTAGAGGCCGAGGTAGTCGGCCACCTCCTCGGTGTAGTCCACGATGTCGTCGAGCGCGGAGGCCAGCTCGTAGATGTCCTCGCGGTCGATCGGGGTGACGAACGTCTCGTTCAGCCGCCGGATGATGTCGTGGGTGATCCGGTCGCCCTCCTGCTCGCAGATCAGGATGTCCCGCGCCAGGTCGCCTCCGCGATCCGGGTAGGCACGCAGCATGCGGTCGAGCAGGTCGGCCGCGCGCAGGATGTTGCCCCCGGCCTCCTCGAACAGATCGAAGAACTCCCGGTCGCGTGGGGCGAGCACACTGGAGAGTCTCATCGCGCGGGCACGCTAGCAGTTGCAAAGGACTTGTAAATGAAGTCCGGGCACGGAAAAGGGGCCTCTGAGGGCCCCTCTCACCGTGAAGACGTGCCACCAGCCGTTGTCCCGTGCGACTGGCTCGTCGGTCTTCCTGCTTTACCTATCGGCAGGCGGCCGAACGGCTTTAGCCCCACCTCGCCGGGCGCGGCCTGCGCGCTATCCTCGCGCTCTCCCGGGCCGTTAGCTCAGCTGGGAGAGCGCCGCCTCGACAAGGCGGAGGTCGCTGGTTCGAGCCCAGCACGGCCCATGCCCCGCTGCGCGGCTAGGCCTCCTCGGCCTGGAGCTCCTTCACGCGGCCCTCGAGCTGCGCCATCACGTCGGGGTCGCGCAGAGTCGTCACGTCCCCCAGCTCGCGGCCCTCGGCGATGTCCCGCAGCAGGCGGCGCATGATCTTCCCGGAGCGCGTCTTGGGCAGGTCGTCGGCCCAGACGATGCGCTTGGGGCGCGCGATCTTGCCGATCCGCTTCGCCACCTGCTCACGGATCTCGGCGATCAGGTCGTCGCTGCCGTCGAGGTCTCCCTCGAGGGTCACGAAGGCGCAGATCGACTGCCCCGAGTCCTCGTCCTGCTGGCCGATCACCGCCGACTCCGCGACCTTCGGGTGCGACACGATCGCCGACTCCACCTCGGCGGTCGACATGCGATGGCCGGACACGTTGATCACGTCGTCCACGCGGCCGATCACCCAGAAGTAGCCGTCCTCGTCCTGGCGGGCGGCGTCGCCCACGAAGTACGTGGTGGGCCCGAACTTCGAGAAGTAGGTCTCCACGAAGCGGTCGTCGTCCTTGAACAGGGTGCGCAGCATCCCCGGCCACGGCCGGCGCAGCACGAGCAGGCCCTGGCCGTCGGCCTCGTTGCCCTCCTCGTCCACGACCGCCGCCTCGATGCCGGGCAGCGGCCTGCCGGCCGAGCCGGGCTTTGTCGCAGTCATCCCGGGCAGGGTCGTGATCATGATGTGGCCCGTCTCGGTCTGCCACCACGTGTCCACGATCGGGCAGCGCCCGCCGCCGATCACCTGGTGGTACCAGACCCACGCCTTCGGGTTGATCGGCTCGCCGACCGTGCCGAGCAGCCGCAGCTTCGACAGGTCGTGCCTCTCGGGGTACTGGGCGCCCCACTTGATGCACGCCCGGATGGCGGTCGGCGCCGTGTAGAACACGGTCACGCCGAACTCAGCGCACAGCTTCCACCAGATGTCCTTGTCCGGATAGTCGGGCGCCCCCTCGTACATCACCGAGGTGACCCCGTTCATCAACGGGCCGTAGACGATGTAGGAGTGCCCGGTGACCCAGCCCACGTCGGCCGAGCACCAGAACACGTCCTCTTCCGGCTTGAGGTCGAAGACGTACTTCGTCGTGGCCGCGACGCCCGTGAGGTGGCCGCCGGTGGTGTGGAGGATCCCCTTCGGCTTTGCGGTGGAGCCCGACGTGTAGAGCACGTAGAGGGGATGCTCGGCGTCGAGCTCCTCGGCGGGGCATTCCGGATCGGCGGACTCGATGGCCTCGTGGAACCACACGTCCCGGCCGTCCGTCATGGGCACCTCGTCGCCGGCGTTGCGAACGACCACGACGGTCTCGATCGAGGGCACGTCGCCGAGGAAGGCGTCCACCTCGGGCTTGATCGGCGCGGTCTTGCCCTTGCGCCGGGCGCCGTCGGCGGTGATCAGCGCCTTGGCCTCCGAGAACTCCATCCGCTCCTTCACGCTGTCCGGGGAGAAGCCGCCGAACACCACGTTGTGGGGCGCTCCGATCCGCGCGCAGGCGAGCATCGCCACCACGACCTCGGGGATCATCGGCAGGTAGATCCCCACCACGTCGCCCTTCTCGATCCCACGGTCCTTGAGGGCGTTCGCGAGCTTCTGCACGTCGCGGTGGAGGTCCGCGTAGGTCACGTCGCGCTGCTCGCCCTCCTCCCCGCGCCAGTGGAAGGCCACGCGCCCGCCATTGCCCGCCTCGACGTGCCGGTCGAGGCAGTTGTACGAGGCGTTCAGCTTCCCGCCCTCGAACCACTTGTAGAACGGCGCGTTGGAGTCGTCGAGCACCGTGTCCCACTTCTGGAACCAGTGCAGGTCCTCGGCGTGGCCCGCCCACCACTTCTCG
The DNA here is from genome assembly GCA_963722705.1 of uncultured Thermoleophilaceae bacterium. GTDB lineage: Bacteria > Actinomycetota > Thermoleophilia > Solirubrobacterales > Thermoleophilaceae > JAAYBF01. The sequence continues at coordinate 417,640 of CAVRNY010000005.1, forward strand.
GGGTCGGCGGCGGCCTCGTCGTAGATCGCCGGGTCGGACAGCAGCGCGCGCTCGGCGAACTCGGATGGGGGCTCGAAGGTCTCCTGCTCCAGCAGCTGGGCGATGTCGCGCTCCAGCCCCTCGCTTGTGCCGGCTTCCATCAGCAGCTCCTCCTTGGTGGTCTGGCCGGGTTGTACCCGATCCAAGAAAGGCGAGGCCCGACGCCGCGGGGGGAGCGCGACGCCGGGCTCTCTGTGGGCCACTCGTCAGGGACGAATCTGCGTGGTCATCGCCGGAGTGGCCCGACCGGCCTGCGTTCCGCGCAAGCCGCCGGTTCCACCGGCCTCGGCCCCAAGGCCCGTCTCCGACCGTACGTACAACTCGTCAAAGCCGCGCGTTGCCTTGGATTCCTCCCTGCTAAGCACCGTTCCCAGCCAGCAGCCGATGAAACCGAGCGGTATCGAAACAATGCCCGGGTTCGCCAGCGTCCAGCCGATCGGCGATCCCTCGGCGTCCGGGCCCGGCCACACGCCGGGGCTGACGATCACGAGGAGTATCGAGCTGATCACGCCGAACAGCACGCCGGTCACGGCTCCTGTCGTGTTGAACCGCCTCCACGTGAGCGCCAGCAGCAGCGCCGGGAAGTTGGCGCTTGCCGCCACCGCGAACGCGAGGCCAACCATGAACGAGATGTTCAGGCCCGACCCGCCTATAACGGCGATCGCGATCGAGATCACCCCGATGCCGATCGCGGCGATGCGGGCGACGTAGACCTCCTCCTTCTCCGAGTCCTTGCCCTTGCGCACGACGTTCGACCACACGTCATGCGCCACGGCGCCGGACGCCGAGATCACGAGGCCGGCCACCACCGCCAGGATGGTGGCGAACGCCACCGCGGCGATGATCGCCAGGAACAGGTCGCCGCCGACGGTGCCGGCACCACCACCGAGCTCCTCCGCGAGGAGCGGCGCGGCAAGGTTGCCGCCCGTGCCCGCCGCCGCTTCCCCGGCGGTACCGAGCACCGCACGCGCGCCGAAGCCGAGGAACGTGGTCATCACGTAGAAGGCACCGATCAGCACCATCGCCCAGACCACCGACGAGCGCGCGGCCTTGGCCGTGGGCACGGTGAAGAACCGCATCAGGATGTGCGGCAGCCCCGCGGTGCCCAGCACGAGCGCCAGGCCGAGCGACACGGTGTCGAGCGGCGTGTCGAGGAACAGGCCGGGCGCGAGGTAGGCGTCCTTCTCGGGTGACGCACTCTCCGCCTGGTTGAACAACTCGATCGGGTTGAAGCCGACTCGCTCGAGCACGAACAACGACAGCACGATCGTCGCTGTCATCAGCAGGACGGCCTTGATGATCTGCACCCAGGTGGTCGCGAGCATGCCTCCGGCCACCACGTAGATGAGCATGAAGCCGCCGGTGAGCAGCACGGACAGCTCGAACGAGATGCCCACGAGCGCCTGGATCAGCACGCCCGCGCCGACCATCTGCGCGATCAGGTAGAAGCCCGCCACCGACAGGGTGCCGAGGGCCGCTGCGGATCGCGCCGGCCTCTCGTTCAACCGGAACGAGAGCACGTCGGCGATCGTGAACTTGCCCGAGTTGCGCATCCGCTCGGAGAGCAGGAAGAGCACCGTCAGGAAGGCCACGAGGAAGCCGACCGAGTACAGGAAGCCGTCGAACCCGAACAGGTAGATCAGGCCCGCGATTCCCAGGAACGACGCCGCCGACATGTAGTCGCCGGCGATCGCAAAGCCGTTCTGCACGCCGGATATGCCGCGGCCCGCCGCCCAGAAGTCGGTGGCCGTGGTCATCCGCTTGGAGGCCAGGTACGTGACCACCAGCGTGATCGCCACGACCACGCCGAAGATGCCGAGCGCGAGCTCGTTGAGATCTGCCGCAAAGACGGTCATCGGCTGGTCACCCCCTCAGGGCCGGCGCTGGGTTGCGGCTCGGTGGGGATGCGGGAGCCGCCGTCGCCGTCCGAGCCTCGACGCCCGGCTTCGAGGGCCACCTGTGCGGCCTTCTCGGCGAGCGGATCGAACACCCGGTCGGCCTTTCGCAGGTACAGCCAGCCCAGGCCCCAGACCATCACGAACTGGGTCATTGCCAGCACGTAGCCCACGGTGAGCCCCTCGTACACGGACTCGCCCATGAAGTCAGGGGCGTAGCCGGCGAGCACGATGAAGCCGAAGTACCACAGCAGGAAGAACGCCGTGGCCGGGACCACGAAGCTCCTGCGCCGGCTCACGAGCTCGCGAAAAGCGGGCGAGCGCTCGGCCGCGACCCAATCGATCTCGGGGTGGTGGTCCGCGCCTCCGGACCCCTCTGCCTCCAGTGGATACGACACGCGCTCGCGGGAGCGCTCCGCTTCCGACATCGCTCCTCCTTCTCTCTCCCTCGCCATCCACGGGGGGCCGAATTGCAGGCAATCCCTGCCGGATGGCCTTTGCGTGGTGGGCCTTACCCCAGAAGTCGCGGAACTATTCGGAAAAAGGGCGCGCAACCAGCGCACGGTGACCGGCCGTTGTGCGACAGTTTGGGCATGCAGCAGGGGCAGGAGCAGGAGCAGGAGCGGCGATCCGACACCAGCGTGGCGGCACGCGCGGCGGTGGCTGCCAAGCAGCAGGCAGACGCCATCCAAGCGGAGCTCGCGCGCGAGACCGACAAGCGGTTTGCGAGCCGCCGGCGCCGCCGGGAGCTCGAGACGCAGCTACGCGAGATCCGTGCGGTGGAGCGCCGGTGCGTGAAGGCGCTCGGCGGCTCGCCCGAATCAGCCGCCGGCTGATCGGGCATGGGTCCGCGTGAGCTGATCCAGACGCTTCACAACGACCTTTTCGCCTCAGAGGACCTCGCAACGCTCGACCGGTTCTTCGCCCCGGACGTGGTGAGCCACGACATGCCGCCGGGGTACCCGCAGGGGATCGACGGGGTGCGGCTCTTCTTCAGCACGTTCCGCGACGGCATGCCCGACGTGCAGGTCCGGGTCGAGGACATCGTGGCGGAGGGCGACCGGGCCGCCGTGGCCACCCGGATAGAGGGCACCCACACGGGCGAGCTGCTGGGCATCGCGCCCACCGGCCGCCGGATATCGGTCCGCGGCATCGACATGATCCGCGTGGCCGACGGCCGGATCGTGGAGCACCGCGGGTTGACGGACACGGCCGGGCTGCTCCGGCAGCTCGCGCAACCGGCCTAGGCTCCCCTCATGTCCGAGGAGAACGTGAGCCTCGTCCGGGAGGTGTACGCCGCCCCGCGGTTCGAGGACGCGCTCGCTCTGTACTCGGAGGACATCGTTTGGGACATGTCCGACCGCGTGTTCAACCCACGCGTCTACCACGGCCACGACGGGGTGCGCCAGTGGATGCGCGACCTCAGGGAGGTCTGGTCGGACTGGAGCAACGAGCCGGAGCGGTTCGTGGACGCCGGCGACCGTGTCGTCGTGGTCGTCCGCTCGATCGCCAAGGGACATGGCAGCGGCGTCGAGCTGAGCGAGCGCTGGGCGCAGGTCGTGACGATCCGAGACGGCCGGGTGACGCATCTGAAGCACTACCGCGACGCCGCCGAGGCGATGGCGGAGGTGGGGTTGCCGGAGGACTCCGGCGGCTAGTTCCGGGTCCACTGTCGGCTTTGTAAGCCTGAGGCGAACAAATCCGACATTCGGCTCAGCTCTCGACCGCGGTGAAGCGGATTTCCTCGCTGAACTCGTCGCGGAGGTCCTCGCCGGCGCCGCTGTAGAGGCGCTCGAAGAACTCCGCCGTGCGGAGCGCGGGCCTGACCTGCCAGCTCACGCGCGCCTCTCCGTCCCCCGTCATCTGGTGCGGGGTGCCTGCCGGGACATCGAAGACCTCGCCCGCCTCGTAGCGCCGCTCGGTCCCCCCGATGATCGCCCGCACCGCGCCGTCCAGCACCTCGAACCGCTCGTCCTGCTTCGGGTGGAGGTGCTCGGGCGGCAACTGCCCGCCGGCGGGATAGGAGGCCTCCATCTCCAGCAGCTCGCCCCCGCTCTCAGCCTCGGTCGTGATCAGCCGGAGCCGGAAGCCGCCGTATCCCTCGAACTCCTGGCCCGCGTGCGCCACCGGGGGAGCGTATCCATCGTGGGACACTGGGCCGGCGATGTCGCAGGAGACGGAGGTCTGGATGCGCGGCATGCTCGGCGTGGGCGTCGGCAACGACTGCTTTCGCGGACGCGAGGGGGTCCGGGCGCTCTACCGCGAGATCGACGACGCGTTCAAGCCTTGGTCGTGGACGATCGACCGGGTGGTCGACGCCGGCGATCGGCTCGCGGTGCGGGGCGACTTCGTCGGCTACGGGCGCGGCAGCGGCGCGAAGACCGAGCTGAGAGCCGGCGGAACGATGATGGAGCTCTCCTCGCGAGGCAAGATCGCCCGCCAGGAGTGGATCGTCGAGCAGAACGGCTTGCAGCGGGTCCTCGAAGCCGGGGGGCTGTCGGAGTAGCAACGGTTCAAGGCGACGACCGGAATCGAACCGGTGTAAACGGCTTTGCAGGCCGCTGCGTAACCACTCCGCCACGTCGCCAGAGCGGGCCCAAGCGTAGCGGCGCCCTTTCCCGGTAAACCTCCTGGCATGTCCCTCACTCTCGGTTCCGGCCCGCTCGCCGGCACGCCCGTGGGCGAGCTGAACTTCGAGCTCGACGCCCCCGCCCACCGCATCCTCTTCGACGACTACCCGCGCCGCATCCGGGCACTGGTCGACGGCCGGATCGTGCTCGACTCCACGCGCGGGAAGCTGCTGCACGAGACGGGCATCCTGCCGCGCTACTACGCGCCACTGGAGGACTTCGACGCGGACGTGCTCGAGGCAACCGACCACTCGACGCACTGCCCGTTCAAGGGCGACGCGAGCTACTGGTCGATCAGGGTCGACGGGCGTACCGAGGAGAACGCCGTCTGGTACTACCCCGAGCCGCTCCCGGCCGCCCCGTGGCTCGAGGGCTACGGCTCGCTCTACCCCGAGAAGGCGGACCTGTGGATGCAGGAGGACGAGCCGGTGCGGACTCACCTGCGCGACCCCTATCACCGGGTCGACGTGCTCGAGAGCTCGCGCCGGGTCACGGTGCGGGCGAACGGCGAGGTGATCGCGGAGTCCGACCGGCCAAAGCTCGTGTTCGAGACCAGCGTCCCGCCGCGCGTCTACCTGCTGCGCGCCGACGTGCGGCCGAACCTGCTGGAGCCGAGCGACACGACCACGGCGTGCCCGTACAAGGGCAGCGCGACCTTCTGGCACGTGCGCACCTCGGACGGGACGATCGAGGACGCCGCCTGGAGCTACGAGACGCCGCTGCCCGAGGCCCTGCGCGTGACCAGCCACCTCTCCTTCCGGGGAGAGGGCATCGAGGTCGAGCTCGAGTAGCTAGCCGAGGCGCTGCTCGAGCGCGTCCATCTGGGCGCGCAACTCGTCCGGCAGGGAGTCGCCGAACGTGGCCAGGTGCTCGTGGAACTGGGGCAGCTGGGCCTTGAGAGCCTCGGGATCCACCCTCAGCACCTCGGCGAGGTCGGCGGCGTCGATGTCGAGGCCCTCGGTGTTCAGGTCGCCTTCGGTCGGCACCAGGCCGATGGGCGTCTCCTGGGCCTCCGCGTCGCCGTCGCAGCGGCGGAACACCCACTCGAGCACGCGGCTGTTCTCGCCGAAGCCGGGCCACAGGAAGCGGCCCCCCTCGTCCTTGCGGAACCAGTTCACGTAGAAGACGCGCGGCAGGTCGGCGCCCTCCTTGCGGCCGACCGCCAGCCAGTGGGCCATGTAGTCGGCCATGTTGTAGCCGCAGAACGGGAGCATCGCGAACGGGTCGAAGCGCAGCTCGCCCACCTGCCCCTCCGCCGCGGCGGTCTTCTCGGACGACATCGTGGCACCGAGGAACACGCCGTGCTCCCAGTCGAACGCCTCGTGCACGAGCGGCACGACGGTGGAGCGCCGGCCACCGAAGAGCATCGCGTCCACGGCCACCCCCTTGGGGTCCTCCCACTCGGGGGCGATCGCCGGGTCCTGAGCCGCCGGCGTGGTGAAGCGGGCGTTGGGATGCGCGGCCGGCTCCTCCGACGCGGGCGTCCAGTCCGCGCGCTTCCAGGAGATCGCGTGTGAGGGCGGCTCCTTGGTCATCCCCTCCCACCACACGTCCCCGTCGTCGGTCTTCGCGCAGTTGGTGAAGATCGAGTTGCGCTCGATGGTGGCCATCGCGTTCGGGTTGGTGTCGGCCCCCGTGCCGGGAGCGACGCCGAAGAAGCCCGCCTCGGGGTTGATCGCGTAGAGGCGGCCGTCCCTGCCGAACTTCATCCAGGCGATGTCGTCACCGATCGTCTCCACCGTCCAGTCCGGAAGGGTCGGGATCAGCATCGCCAGGTTGGTCTTGCCGCACGCGGAAGGGAACGCGCCCGTGATCACCTTCGAGCGGCCGTCGGGCGCCGTGATCTTGAGGATCAGCATGTGCTCGGCCATCCAACCCTCGTCGCGCGCCATGATCGATGCGATCCGCAGCGCGAAGCACTTCTTGCCCAGCAGGGCGTTGCCCCCGTAGCCCGAGCCGAACGACCAGATCTCGCGCGTCTCGGGGTAGTGGACGATGTACTTGTTGTCCGCGTTGCAGGGCCACGGCACATCCTCGGCACCGTCCGTGAGCGGCATCCCGACCGAGTGCACGCAGGGCACGAACTCGCCTTCCTCGCCCAGCACGTCGAGGGCGCCTTGGCCCATCCGGGTCATGATCCGCATCGACACCGCCACGTAGGCCGAGTCCGTGAGCTGAACCCCGATGTGGGCGATCGGCGAGCCGAGCGGGCCCATGGAGAAGGGCACGACGTACATCGTGCGGCCCTCCATGCAGCCGTCGAAGAGGCCCTCGAGCAGGTCCCGCATCTCCTGGGGCTCGCGCCAGTTGTTGGTCGGGCCCGCGTCGTCCTCCTTCTCGGAGCAGATGAACGTGCGGTCCTCCACGCGCGCCACGTCGCCGGGGTCCGACAGGGCCAGGTAGGAGTTCGGGCGCTTGGCGTCCGAGAGCCGCTCGAAGGTCCCCGCGTCCACGAGCTGCTGTGCGAGCTCGTCGTACTCCTCGGCCGATCCGTCGCACCAGTGCACCCGCTCCGGCTTGGTCAAAGCGGCGATTTCCTCCACCCAGGCCTGGAGCTTCTTGTGCTGGGTCGGGACGGTCATCTGGCTCACGGGTTTCGGCTCGCTCCTGGGTTCGTCCGGGGTCATGGAAGGCCGGGGACGGTACCGGATGGCGGCTAGCATCGATCCACTTCTCAGGCGACGAAAGGCACATAGTGGCTACACGCACAGGCAGCGCCGAGTGGCAGGGCGACCTCCCGAGCGGCTCCGGGAACCTCGAGGTGGGTGACGGCGTCTTCTCGGGCGCCTACTCGTTCAAGTCGCGGTTCGAGGAGGGCGAGGGCACCAACCCCGAGGAGCTGATCGCGGCCGCCCACGCCGCCTGCTACTCCATGGCGCTCTCCGGCATCCTCGCCGACTCGGGGCACCCCGGCGAGTCGGTCAGCACGACCGCGTCGGTGCACCTGGGCAGCGGCGACTCCGGCCCGGAGATCAGGCGCATCGACCTGCGGACCGAGGGCGTGGTGCCGGGCATCGACCAGGACCACTTCGCCAAGCACGCCGAGGAGGCCAAGGCAGGCTGCCCGGTGTCGAAGGCGCTCGCCGCGGTCGGCGAGATCACGCTCGAGGCGAAGCTCGCCGGCTGACGGCCGTGGCGGATTCGCGCACCGTCGAACTGGTCGGCGTCCCGTTCAGCTCCCGGCGGTGCGGTGACGGCATCGCGCGCGGGATCGAGGCGCTGCGATCGGCCGGGCTGGCGGAGGCGCTCGGAGAAGCCACCGCCTGTCACGACGCGGGCGATCTCGCCCTGAACCAGTGGCAGGCCGACCGCGCGCCATCGGGCCTGCTGAACGAGGCCGGGATGGTCGAGCTGGTCGAGGCATCGCGGGAAGCCGTGACGCGTGCACACGCGAAGGGCCATCAGCCATTGCTCGTCGGCGGGGACTGCCCCGCGATGCTCGGGCCGCTCCTGGCGCTGCGGGACGCCGGCGCCGACCCGGGGCTGCTCATGCTGGACGGGCACGAGGACGCCTGGGCTCCGCCGATCTCCCCCACGGGAGAGGCCTCCGACAGCGAGCTGGGGATGGCGCTCGGCCTCTTCGACGGGATGCCGGCCGCCCTGGGCTCGCCGCCGCTGCTCCAGCCCTCCCGTACCGCGCTGGTGGGCCCTCGCGACCGGGCGGAGCTCGAGGCGCACGGGGTGGTCTCGCTGGAGAGCCGCATCGCGATGCACGCTCCGCCCGAGGAGGTGCCACGGCGAGGGGCCGGCGCGCTCGGGCGGTCGGCGCTCGAGGCGATCGGAGCCGGGCCCTGGTGGCTGCACATCGACTTCGACGTGCTCACGACGCAGGCGTTCCCGGCTGCCGACTACCCGCAGAACGGCGGCCTCGAGTGGGAGGACCTCGCGGAACTGGCCGCCTTTGCCCTCGCCGACCCCGGCTGCGCGGGCGCGACGATGGTGATCTACAACGCCGATCTGGACCCGGACCGAGCAGTCGCCGGGCGAACGATCGACTTCATTCGCCGTGCCTATACTGAGCCGTCGCTGCGGCTGTAGCTCAGTTGGCTAGAGCGTCTGCTTGCCATGCAGAAGGTCGTGGGTTCGAATCCCATCAGCCGCTTCGCCAGGCTGTTCAGATACCCGGACGGGTGAACGTCACATGCGTGACTCCGCTGGGCGAGGAGGTGGCCTCGACCTCGTACTCATTCTCGAGGCCCTCCAGTCCGTCCCAGAGCCGCACGCCCCGGCCGAGCAGAATCGGGACGACCACGATGTGCATGTGGTCGACGAGCCCGGCGGCAAGGAAGTCGCGGAGAACGGTGGGACCTCCGCCGATGCGTACGTCCTTGCCGTCCGCAGCCTCGCGGGCCGTCTCGAGGGCCTCGGCAGGCGAAACGTCGAGGAAGTGGAACGTCGTGCCGCCCTCCATCTCGATCGACGGGCGCGTGTGATGGGTGAGGACGAAGACCGGTGTCTGGAACGGCGGGTTGGGACCCCACGCGCCCTTCCACTCCGGGTCCTCGTGCCATCCGGGGTGGCCGAACTTCCCGGCCCCCATGATCTCGGCACCGATCCCCCGATCGTGCCGCTGGACGAAGACGTCGTCGACGCCGCCGCCACCGCCGGGCTGCCACGACCGGGTGGCGAACATCCAAGTGTGCAGCCTGTCCCCGGCGTGACCGAAATGTGCGTCGTGGCTCTGACCCTCACCGGTGCCGAAGCCGTCGAGTGAGATGGAGAAGTGGTGGACGTAGACGAGTGACATGGCTGCCGCTCCTTCGGTGATCGGGGTTGTTGCTCTCGCTCTCCGTGTTCTGAGAACTCTCGGTGTCCGGGTCAGCGGATGATGACGCACCACCCGACCGGGGCGAGCGGGCGTGCGGTCGCACGCGGCCGGTTGCGCCCTCGCCAGGCGGGTATCCCACAGCGCCCGCACCACGAACTCCGAGGAGGTTGTGATGGCCAAGGATCACGGACCCAGCGTCAAGGACGACAAGCAGTACGAGGGGCTGCGCAAGAAGGGGATGTCGAAGGAGCGCGCGGCCAAGATCGCCAACACTCCCGACGCTTCCGAGAAGGGCGGCAGGCGAAGCCACGGCGGCGGCTCGAGCCAGAGCCGCAAGAGCAGCGGCTCGGGCAGCGGCGGGAACCGCGCCCAGAAGCAGGCCGCCGGCCGCAAGGGCGGCAGGGCCTCGGCTAGCTAGCCGGTACCGCCTCGCAGACCCACGTCTGCGGAGGCTCCGCCAGGGCGTCGACGTTCTCGGCCACCAGCTGCATGTGCGGCAGCGCGTAGTGGTGGTCCAGCGCCTCCTGGGACGCCCAGCGCTCCACCAGCACGAACCGGTTCGGGTCGTTCCTCCCGCGGTGCATCACGTAGTCGATGCAGCCCGTTCCTCCCGGCTGGCCGCGGCCACCTGGGACAGCACGCCCGGCGCGGGCCTCCTCGCCCTCCTTGCACCCTCGCCACGGCCACGACCACGATCTCGCCCATCAGTCGTCCCCTCTCGTCCAGCGCCTCGTTGACCAGCTCGTCGGCGCGCTCGTTGCTCTCGCGGCGCACGCTGCGCACCGTCCACTCGTCGAACTCGCGCAGCGCCGCCATCGTCTCGAGGTAGAGCGGCTTGAGGCCCGCGTTCTTGACCCGGTACTCGCCGCCGATCTGCTTCGGCGACCAGCTCGGAGTCGTTCACCACCTCCACCTCGGCGGCGCCGAGCTCGCGCGCCAGCTCCAGACCGAGCAGCACCGCCCGGTACTCGGCGACGTTGTTGGTGGCCTCGCCGATGTAGGCGTTGCGCTCCGCGAGCTCGCCGCCACCGGGGTCGGTGGCCACCGCGGCCGACGGCGGCCGGGCCCGGGTTGCCCCGCGCGCCCGCCGTCCACGTGGACGACGACCTTCTCGATCCCGCTCAGCTGTCGGCTCGATCGGCGGGAACGTGCCCTTGACCCGCTGGCGGCGCTTCTCGCGAGTGGGAATCGTGGGTGCCGGGCTCGCCGCCCTGCGCGCGCCGGTCCACGATGACCTCGACGTTCGGGTCGTCGCGCGTAGTAGTCGGTGAGCTTCTCGAGAGCTCGTCCTCGAGGGCCTGGGGCACGACGCAGTAGATCATTCGCTGCGCCACTCCTATCACCAGTCGGCCCTCGGCGTCCAGTCCGGCGTTCCACTCGCGCAGCGGCTTCGTCGATGTCGTCCAGCTCGTCGCCCTTGTCCTGAAGCGACACCGGCTCCGCCGCGTCGCCGAGGTCGACGCGGTAGCGGTACCACGAGAGCTCCCACGCCACGATCACGGTGACGGTGCTGGGAGCGTCGGGATCCGGCATCGCGGTGGCCCACGGGGCGCCCAGGCTGCGCGTGAGCCCGGCGACCGTGCGCTGGTGCTCGGAGCCGTTGAAGAGCTCGAGCGCGCGCTCGACCTTGACCTCGGCGGTGGTGGGCACGGCGCGCACGTGGCGCGGGTCCTGCGGCTTCTCGCGCGGGCGCTCGCGCGGCGGCGGCTCGGGCTCGGCGGCGCGGCTCGGCGTCCTGCCGCGGCTCCTCGAACGCGGGCGGCTCCGGCTCGGTCGGCCGTTGCCGGTCTCGGCGCGGCGGCGGCGCAGCCGCCCGAGCAGCGGCCGGCGCTCCTGCGGGCGCGGCCCGCGGGCCGGGACCTCGTCGTGACGCGGACTCGCGGATCCAGCCCGCGTGCTCGGCGCGCACGAAGCAGAGCTCGCACACCCCGTGCCGCTCGCCGCCGGGCGCGAGGTAGGCCTCGGTGCGCTCTCCCTTGAGGATCGTGCGGCCACAGACGTCGCAGGTCACGTGGTCGTGGAACGGGCGAAGCTCCTTCTTCATCCGCGTCCTAAGGGTACTGCACGGCCTTGTCACGGCCGCTTCGGCTCGCTCCTCGGGCCTGCTCGCTCCACCACCTGCCCGCCAGGTGCGCCGGCACCTCCTCGTACCGGGCCAGCTCCATCGAGTAGTCGCCCCGGCCGCCGGTGATCTGGCGCAGGTCGGGCGCGTAGCTGAGCATCTCGGCCATCGGCACCTCGGCCTTCACCTCGGTGGCCGAGCCCTTCGGCTCCATGCCGAGCGGGCGCCCGCGGCGCGAGTTGAGGTCGCCGATCACGTCGCCCACGGAGTCCTCGGGCACGCGGCACGGTGACGGTCATGATCGGCTCGAGCAGCACGGGCTTGGCCGACTCCATCGCCTGCTTGAACGCCATCGAGCCGGCCACCTTGAACGCCATCTCCGACGAGTCGACCGAGTGGTAGGAGCCGTCGAAGAGCGTCACCCGCACGCCCTCGACCGGGTAGCCGGCGATCACGCCGTGGGCCATCGTCTCGACGATGCCCTTCTCCACGGCGGGGATGAAGCCCGACGGGATCACGCCGCCCTTGATCTTGTTCACGAACTCGAAGCCGCTGCCCGCCGGGCAGCGGCTCGATCTCGATGTGGCAGTCGCCGAACTGGCCGCGGCCGCCGGTCTGCTTCTTGTAGCGGCCGTGCGCCTTGGCCGGGCCCGCGGATCGTCTCGTGGTAGGGCACCCGCGGCGGCTTGAGGTTCACCTCGGCGCCGAAGCGCTCCTTCATCCGGTCCACGATCACCTCGACGTGGATCTGGGTGAGGCCGGCCACGATCTGCTCGCCGGTCTGGCGGTCGCGGTGCACGTCGATCGTCGGGTCCTCCTCCTGGAGGCGGCGCAGCGCGGTGAAGGCCTTCTCCTCGTCGCCCTTCGCCTTGGGCTCCATCGCGAACGCCATCACCGGGCGCGGCAGGTCGGGCATCTTCAGGTCCCACTCGCCGTCCTTCGACGGCGAGCACGTCGCCCGCGTGGGTCTCCTTGAGCTTGGCCACGGCGCCGATGTCGCCGGGGCCGAACTCGTCGGCGTGGTCGTGCTCCTTGCCCTGGGGCACCAGCAGCTGGCCGATCCGCTCCTTGTGAGTGCGTGCGGCAGTTGTGCACCTGGGAGTCGTGCTTCACGACGCCCTGGTAGACGCGGAAGAGGTTGATCCGGCCCGGCGAACGGGTCGGCGAGCGTCTTGAAGACGAACGCCACCATGTCGGCGTCCTCGATGGGCTCGAGCGTCGGCCTCGCCGGCCTGCACCGGCGCCCTTCTTGCCCGGCGAGGGCAGGTCCTCCACGAGCGCGTCGAGCAGCCGGTTGGTGCCGAGGTTGCGGGTGGCGGCGCCGCAGGTGACGGGGAAGATCGTGCCGCTCGTGACCCCCGCCTTGAGCGCGGAGACGCATCTCCTCGTGCGAGATCTCCTCGCCCTCGAGGTAGTGCTCCATCAGCTCGTCGGAGACCTCGGCCACCTCGTCCATCAGCTTCTCGCGGTACTCGTCGGCCTGCGCGCGCAGCTCCTCGGGGATCTCGATCTCCTCGGCGTTGCCGCGCCCGGCGCCGTCGTAGCGGAAGGCCTTCATGTCGATCAGGTCGACACGCCCTGCAGCTCGTGCTCGGAGCCGATCGGGATCTCGGTGGCCACCACGTGCGGGCCGAAGGCCGCCTTGAGCGACTCGAGCGTGCGGAAGAAGTCGGCGCGCTCGCGGTCGAGCATGTTCACGTAGATCAGGCGCGAGAGGCCCAGCTCCTCGGCGCGGTGCCAGAGGCGGTCGGTGCCGACCTCGACGCCCATCACGCCGTTGACCACGAACACCGCGCCCTCGCATACCCGCAGCGCCGCCAGCGCGTCGGCCACGAAGCTCGGCTCGCCCGGGCGTGTCGATCAGGTTGATCTTGCGGTCCTGCCACCGGAAGGAGGCGAGGCTGGAGGCGATCGACATCTCGCGCGCCTTCTCGTCGGGCGCGGAGTCCGACACGGTCGTGCCGTCGGCCACCGTGCCGAGCCGGTTGATCGCGCCCGCCTCGAACAGCAGGGCCTCGTTCAGCGAGGTCTTGCCGCTCCCCCGGTGGCCCACCAAGGCCACGTTGCGGATCCTCTTTGCACCGTCATGCGGCATGTGGCTCCTCTCCTCGGTTCTCGCGCCCGGAAACCTACGCGGCGCCGAGGGCCGCGGCAAGGCTGCTCGTGGACGGGAGCCACGCTGCCGACGTCGGTGAGCGCGAGCAGGCGCCTGAGCGGCGAGTCGTCGGGCACCACCAGCCGCAGCTCCTGGCGGCGGCGGCCGAGCCGGCGCGAGAGCTCGAAGAGGAGCTCGATGGCCGCCGAGTCGAGGTATCGCGCGCCGGCCAGGTCGATCACCAGCGCGTGGGCGTCGTTGGGCACGGCGGCCGTGAGCTCGTCGCGCACGTAGCGCGCGTTCGTCATGTCCACCTCGCCGCTCAGGCTGCGCCACCACCGCGCTGCCCTCGCGCTCGAGCGCGATGTCGGCGGCGGTGCTCACGCGGCCGCTCCTGACGCTCCAGCGCGCCGGCGCATCGCTGCACCGTGGTGCCGCGCCGTGCGTCGCGGCTGACCTCCACGTCGTCCATCAGCCCTCCGATGATCTTCAGCCCGCGGCCGCGGCTCCGCCTCGCCGCCGCTGCGGCGCTCGCGCCAGCGTGCCGAAGTCGCGCACCGTGACCTCGCACCTCGTCCGCCCTCCACGCGCGCCTCGAGCTCGAACTCGGCGTCGCCCGGCCCGTAGGCGTGCTCGATCGCGTTGGCCGCCGCCTCGCACACGGTGAGCGTGATCTCGAACCGCTCCTCCTCGCGCGCGCCCGGCGGCGTCCAGGAACCGCCCGAGCCGGCGGCGCAGCTGCGCGAGCGCCGCGGGCTCGGCCGGCAGGCGCAGGGAGAGCGCGCCCGGCGCCGGCGCCTCGAGGCGAACGGCCAGCACCGCCACGTCGTCCGCCGGCCGCTTGCCCGCCGAGCGATGCCCTCGAGCAGCTGGTCGCAGACGTCGCCGAGCTCGCCGTCGGCCACCGAGGCCACGGTCGCCAGCTGCGCCAGGCGGTCGTCGAGCGGCGTGTCGCGGCGCTCGACGAGCCCGTCGGTGTAGAGCACCAGGGTCGAGCCCGGCTCGAACTCGCGCCGTGGCCGTCCTTGAAGGCCGACCGGGTCGGCGGTTCCGAGCGGCACCGAGCGCCCTCGCCCTCGAGGAAGTACGCGCGGCCCCCGCCGGCCGATCACGAGCGGCGGCGGGTGGCCGGCGCTGGCGAGCGACGACCTCGCCGGTGTCGCGGTCGATCGCCACGCACAGCGCGGTGGCCATCAGGTCGCGCCCGTCCTTCGCCAGCAGGCGGTTGAGCCGCACGAGCGTCTGCGCGGGCGAGGTCTCGACGAGCGCGTAGGCGCGGAAGCGCGTTGCGCAGCTGGCCCATCACCGTGGCCGCGCGCAGGCCGTGGCCGACCACGTCGCCGACCACCACCGCGACCCGGCCGTCGTCGAGCTCGATCGCGTCGTACCAGTCGCCGCCGATCGCCGCGCCCCGGCCGGCGGGCAGGTAGCGCGCCTCCAGCTCGACGCCGTCGATCGCCGGCAGGCTTTCCGGCAGCAGCGAGCGCTGGAGGGTCTCCGCCACCTCGTGGTCGCGCGCGGCGGCCACGGCTCAGCTTCTCCTCCATCTCCTTGCGCTCGTGGATGTCGGTGGCCGTGCCGACGTAGCCCACCAGCTCGCTCGCCGCGGAAGCGCGGCACCCCGCGGTCGACGATCCAGCGGTAGTGCCCGTCGTGGCGGCGCAGGCGGTACTCGCGCTCCCACGGGACCCTCCGCTGGAACGCGCGCCACCAGGTGCGAGCGCACGCCCTCCGCGTCGTCGGGGTGCACGCCGAGCGTCCCAGGTGTCGCCGAGCTCCTCCTCGAGCGTGCGGCCCGTGAACTCGAGCCAGCCGCGGTTGATGAAGTCGACCATGCCCTTGGCGTCCGCGGTCCAGATGAACACCGGGCGCGTGTCGGCGAGCTCCCGGAAGCGCGCCTCGCTCTCGAACGCCTTCGCGAGCGCCTTGCGCAGCCGCGAGTGCTCGTCGCGGAACTCCCGCTCGGCACGGTCGCGCTCGATGGCGGCGGCGAGCGTGTTCGCCACGCCCTGGAGGAAGTGCACGTCGTCCTCGGAGAAGTCGCCCGTCCGCCGGCTGGCCGCCAGCGAGCACGCCGGCGGGCTGCCCGTGCACGCCCGACCGGGACGCTGACCGTGCTGCGCAGCCCAGCTCGACCAGCCCGCGCGGCGGGCGGAAGCGCTCTGCTCCGCCGCTCAGGTCATGCACGACCACCGGCGCCGGCGGCCTCGAGCGTGAAGCCCGTCTGGCCCTCGCACCCGCGCGCCAGGAGCGACTCGGCGGCCGCGCTCGTCGGGCAGGCCGACGCTCGTCGCGCGCCGCGACGCTCCGGCCCTCCTCGTACGACCTCGAGCGATCGTCACGTAGGGCACCCGGAGCTGGGCGGCACACGAGCTGCGACGGCCTCCTGGCTGAGCTCCTCGAGCGCGGCGCCCGGCGAGCGCTCGGCGCCCGAACTCCGCCACCGCCGCCTGCTGGCGGAGCCGGGTGCGTAGCTCGTCTTCGGAGCGGCGCTCGAGCCACGGCTCCCCGTCGGCTCGTCGGTAGGGTCAGGTCGACTTCGGTGAGCGAATCACCCTGCAGGCGGGACTTCAGCCGCAGCACGGCCTTGGTGTGGAGCTGGGAGACGCGCGATTCGGTGACCCCGAGCACCTCGCCGATCTCTCGCAGGGTCAGGTTCTCGTAGTAGTAGAGCGCCACCACCAGCTTCTCCCGCTCGGGCAGCCGCGCGATCGCGTCCGCCAGCCGGTCCTTCATGTCGGTGAGGTCCATCTCCTGGGCCGGGTCGACCGCCGCCGGGTCCTGGATCGTGTCGAGCAGCGAGACCTGGTCGCCGGAGGCGTCGGAGACCGTCCACAGCTCGTCGAGCGCGACCACCGACGAGTTGGAGATGCGCACCAGCGAATCCTGGAAGTCGTCGACCGTGGTGCTCCAGCGCGTCCGCCATCTCCTGGTCGGTCGGCGCCCTGCTGGAGCTGGTGCTCGAGCTTGGCGTTCGCCTTCTCGATCTCGCGCGCCTTCGCGCGCACGGAGCGCGGGCACCCAGTCCAGCGAGCGCAGCTCGTCGATGATCGAGCCCTTGATGCGCGTGATCGCGAACGTCTCGAAGCGGATCTCGCGCGCCGGCTCGAAGCGCTCGATCGCCGAGATCAGGCCCAGCAGGCCGTAGGAGATGAGGTCGGCCTCCTCGACGTGGGCGGGCAGGCCGCTCGACATCCGGCCCGCCACGTACTTGACCAGCGGCGCGTACGCGAGCACCAGGCGCTCACGAGCCCGCGGGTCGTCGTCGTCCTTGTAGCGACGCCAGAGGTCCTTGAGCTCGATCGCCTTGAGGTTGGTCTCCACCCTCTGGAGTTCCCGCTGTCAGGCGCGGGGATGCGCCCGCGCGTAGGCCTTCTTGAGCCGCCTCGACTCTACCCGAGTGTAGGTCTGGGTCGTGCTTATGGACGCGTGTCCGAGCAGCTCCTGGATCGCTCGGAGATCGGCTCCGCCCTCGAGCAGGTGGGTCGCGAACGAGTGGCGAGCGTGTGCGGGGACACGCCCGGCCTGCACCGCCGCGCGGCGCACGGCGAGCGCCAGCCGGCGGCGCACGTCGGACGTCGAGAGCCGCCGGCCGGTCTTCGAGAGGAACAGCGCCGGGTCCGGATCTCGCCTGCCAGCGCGGGGCGCCCGCGCTCCAGGTAGGCCTCGAGCGCCGCCACGCCGGCTCGCCCGCGGGCACGATCCGCGTGCGCCCGCCCTTGCCCTCCACGCGCAGCTCCTCGGCGTCGGGATCGAGGCTCGCCACGTCGAGGTTCACCAGCTCCTCCGCGCGCAGGCCCGGCGGAGTAGCAGAGCTCGAAGATCGCGCGGTCGCGCAGCTCGAGCGGCGTCGAGCCGGGCATGCGCTCCAGCAGCTCGGCCACGTCGCGCCTGCTTGAGCACCGTCGGCAGGTGGGAGTCCTTGCGCGGCGAGGCCACCAGGTCGGCCGGGCTCGCCTCGATCCGCGCCCGTGCGCACGCAGCTCGCGGTAGAAGGCCCGGATCGCCGCCAGCTTGCGCGCAACGGTGGTCTTCGACGCGCCGCGCTCGGACAGCACGCCGGCGTAGCGGCGCAGCGCGCGGTGGTCGAGCTGCTCGGGGCCGAGGTCGTGCCCGGACGCCCACTCGGCGAGCTGGCCGAGATCGACCCCGTAGGCGCGCCGGGTCTTCTCGGCCATCCCCTGGCGCGCCAGCGCGGTGTCGAAGCCGGCCAGGGCCTTGCCCCAACTAGGCTTCAGAACCGGCGTGTCGGGGTTCTTCGTCAACACTCAGGACGGGCGCGTGGCCACGCGGACGCAGCTGGTCGAGGCGGGCGAGGCCGACGCAGAGGAGGCCCCGGTCGCGCCGTGGCACCCGATCCAGGGCCCGAGCGACGCCTCGACCATGTGGTACGCGGTGCTTGCGCAAGCGGGAGCGAGGGGTCTTCATCGGCACCCTGTGCATTCGGCACGTACGGGCCGCCAAGCCTCCTTGGAGGAGGCCGGGTGGGAGGAGGTGCCCGTGGAGGCGATACGCGTCGTAGACGGCTAGGCGATGTAGACCGGCGAGCCGACCTGCACCTTGTCGTACAGCTCGATCACGTCCGGGATCGCCATCCGCACACAGCCGTGTGAGGCCGCGGTGCCCAGCGAGCCGATCTGGTCGGTGCCGTGGATGCCGGCGCCGTCGAAGATCCCCATCCAGCGCGCCTTGAGCGGGTTCTCGGGCACACCCGCCGGGGACCACCGTGCCCGCGAGGGCGCCGGCCCAGGCGCTGTTGGGCACGCTCCACGGCACGTTCACGCCCTTGTTCTGGATGTTGTAGAGGCCGGCCGGGGTCTCGAGCCCGACCTGGCCGACGGCGATCGGGTAGGTCTTGGCGAGCTTCAGGTGCTTGTAGAAGCGCAGCTTGAACGCGCGCGGTCGACGATGATCAGCGCCGGGTACTTCTTCGCGAGCTGCGTCGCGCGTGACCTTGGGCTTGGTCGTCGGTGACCGGCACGTCGGCACGTGCGGTCGTCGGGGCTGGTGAGCGCGGCCTTCACGTTCGCGCTCGAGCCCGGCCGCGTCCGGACCTTCACGCCGTCCTGCTCCTTGACCTCGGTGAGCGAGGGGAAGTTCACCTTGGCGTCGCGCGCCGGCGCGGTTCGACGCCCTTGCGCGACGCGCGCCACGAGCTTGCGCCACCGCCGCCTTGCGAGTAGGTCACGCGCGGCTCGATCCGGCGCGGGCTCCTCGCCCCCGGTGCAGGTCGCGCAGGGTGCGGCCGAGGATGTTGCCCGTCGCGGCTGGCCGCGGCCGCGGCCTCGTCGACCATGCCGCCGACGTCGGCCTTCACCTCCGCGTCCTCGGCGGAGAGGGTGAAGCGCTTCTTGCCGTGCTCGACGACGATCGGCTTCTCGAGCGGCACCTGCGAGCTTGCGGCGCAGCTTCTGTCGCGCGCCTCGTCGGCGTCGAGGCCGCCGACCGGCACGCCGCGCGATGCGAATGCCGTTCGCCACCCGGTCCTCGTTCGAGGAGTCGTAGGCATACACGGCCACCGACCCCGCGAGAGCAGGAAGAGAAGCAGCGCGCACGGCGATGAAGGACTTGGTGCCCATGGCGAAGTGCGCGCCCGACGCGCGGCGCGCCTCCTCAATATAGGGACGCCTCGGCGCGCTTCACAGAGCGTACCTGCAAGCGCGGTTGCGAGATATCTACGCGCCCGGCGGGCGATCCGGATGCCCGCGCGAGCACCGAGTCGATCGCGCCGAGCACGGCCTCCCGGCCCGCGGTGCACGCGCTCGTACTCCCGCAGCGCAACGAGGTCGGCCGGCTCGAGCGACCCCAGCAGCGAGACGATCTCCTCCGAGGCGAGGTCGTCGTAGTGATCGACGCGGCGGCCCGGCGCGACGGAGCGGGCACGCGGCTCGGCCGGCGGACGAGCCGGGCGGCTGCGGGCGCCGGCTCTGTCGACTGTCGACTGTCCGACTGTCTGACTGCCAACTGCTTCGTCGGCGCCTCCTTGTGCCGCCGCACATTGGGGCTCCAGCGCAGGAACTCCTCGACCTCCCGCTCGTACCGATACGGCTCGGCGCTCGCCGCGCATGAGCGGGTGCAGGCGCATGTGCTCGCCCAGGGCGATCACGGCCTCGCGGCTGGTGTAGCCGTACTCGAACCCGGCGGCCTTGAGGCGCCGGTTGTCCACCCCGCGGCCGAAGCGCAGCTGGTTGAGCATCTCCGGCGGGATGCGCACCCCCAGCCGGCGCGCGACGCCGGCCGCCAGGCCGGTGCCCCACGGCGGGAGGATCGGCGCGTAGGGCTTGCCCAGCAGGCCGGCGACCTCGGACAGCGCGAGCACGCCGTCGGCCGCCACGTTGTAGACGCCCGGCAGCCTGCCGCTTGACCACGTGCTCGAGCGCGTGCACCACGTCGTCCTCGTGCACGAACTGGTAGCGCGGGTCGAAGCCGAGGATCATCGGCACCGCGGGCAGCGAGAACAGGTCGATGTGCGACGTGCGCACGTCGGGGCCCGAGCACGTTGGCGAAGCGCAGGATCGTCACGTCCACGTCCGGGCTGGTGTCCGCGTACTCGGCCACCGACGCCTCGGCCTCGAGGATGTCGCGCTCGATCGGCGTGCGCGGCGCGTGCGGGCGGCCCATCGTCTCGTCGAAGAAGGCCGGGTCGTCCTGCTCGGAGCCGTAGAAGTGGGTCGAGGACTTGAAGACGAACTTGCGCACCGTGGTCGCGGGCCCGCTGCACGCGGCGAGGATGTTCATCGTGCCGATCACGTTGTTCTCGTGGGCCTTGCGCGGCGTCGTGGTGGCCGAGTCGACCACCAGCCGCGTGTCCACCACCGTGTCGATCTCCGCCGCGTCGACCACCCGCCGCAGCAGCGCGTGCTGGTTGCTCACCTTCACGTACTCGGTGCGCTCGAGCTCCACGCTCGGCTCCTCGTTGTCCACGCCCACGATCGCCTCGATCGAGGGCTCGGCCTCGAGCGCCTGCGCCAGCCGGCCGCCCCAGTAGGTGGACAGCCCGGTGATCGAGGATCCGCTTCGAGGGCACGGTCAGCCGAACCAGACCGATTGGCGCTTGGCGACCATCTCGAACAGGTTCTCCTGGATCCGCGCGCGCACCTCGTGCGCGGTGGACTGCACCAGCGCCCTTGTCCTCGTGCATGCCCTCGTCCTCGAAGCGCGATCGGCTCGAGGAAGCGCAGCTTGAACTTGGCCGGGAGGTAGCCCAGCATCCCGAGCGGGCCGAGGTGCGGGAACGTGGGCGTGAGCGGCGTGTACAGCAGGCCCGTCAGCCGCTTGAGCAGGTTCAGCTGGGCGAACACCGGCTGCGCCTCCTCGGCGCCCGACCACGCAGACCGGGCACGATCGGCACGCGCGCCCGCATCGCGGCCTCCACGAACCCGCCGCGGCCGAAGCGGCGCAGGCGGTAGCGGTCCTTGTACGAGCTTCTCGGTGCCCTTGCGGCCCTCGGGGAACACGAGCACCAGCTGGCCCTCGTCGTACAGCAGCCGCTGGACGTTGGCCGGGTGGGCGGCCACGCAGCCGACCTTCGGGATCAGCATCGAGAAGCCCGGGATAGCCCTTGAAGAAGTGCTCGACCGTGATGTTGCAGCGGCCGCGGGTGCGGGTGCTCCTCGCGGATCGCCTTGGCGATCATCGCGGCGTCGGGCGGCAGCGCGCCGGAGTGGTTCGACACCAGCAGCGCGCCGCCCGCGGCGGGCACGTTCTCGATCCCCTCCACCTCGGCGCGGAACCAGTAGCGGTAGTAGAAGTCGTACAGGGTCCGGTCCATCAGCCCCTCGATGCGCTCCGAGCGGCCCCAGTCGGTGAGCGTGCGGTCGGGCTCCAGCGCCGGGCAGGTGGCGGCGCAGGTCGCCCTCCCGCAGCGCGGGCAGCGGCGGCGCGGGAGCGCCCGCGGGCGCGGGCTGCTGGCCCGGGCTGAGCGGTGTGCGGGCGAGTCGGCCACGGCGGCCGATTCTGTCAGGAGCGGTCGGGGGGCGCATGTACGATCCCCGCGGATGCGGACGAAGGACCAGGTACGCCGGGACGTGTGGCGCTCGATGGACCGCGAGGGCGTCGTCGCGCTTCCCGGGCGCCGAGGGCCGCATCCCGAACTTCGCGGGCGCCAAGGCGCGCCGCCGAGCGGCTCGCCAAGCACCCGGCCTGGACGCAGGCCGAGCACGATCAAGGCCAACCCCGACTCGCCGCAGACACACGCGCGCCGCCTCGCGCTGACCCAGGGCAAGACGCTCGTGATGGCGGTGCCGCGGCTGCGCGACCAGCACCCCTTCCGCCTGCTCGACCCGGCGAAGCTCGACGAGGAGCAGTGCGCGAGGCCGCCACGATCAAGGGCGCGCTGCGCCACGGCGAGGTGATCGACCTCGATCAGGTGCCGGAGCTCGACCTCGTGCTCACCGGCTCGGTGGCCGTGAACCTCAAGGGCGCGCGGATGGGCAAGGGCGGCGGCTTCTCCGACCTCGAGTACGGCCTGCTGCTCGAGGCGGGCAAGATCGACCGCCGCACGGTCGTGGCCACCACCGTCCACCCGATCCAGATCCTGCGCGAGAACCTGCTGATGACCGGCCACGACATCCCGGTGAACCTCGTGGCCACGCTCACGCGCGGTGATCGAGGTCGACGGCGCCGTACAAGCGGCCGCCGGGGATTCTGTGGGATCACCTGCAGCCGCCGCAGATTCATGAGATTCCGGTGCTGGAGCGGTTCGGGTACGCGGGCTGAAGTTGCGTCGTTGCCAGTGCCAGGGCGTCGTCCACTCGTCGTTCCAGCTCCGGCCAGTCGTCGGCGCCGATCACGCCGTCCTCGTCCATCAGTGCCTCGTTCCAGGGGTGGATCAGGGTCGCCGCCAGCATTCCCTCCTCGCGGGCGCTCTGCGATGTTCACCGGGCTGTCGTCCACCAGGACGTCGATGTCCAGCTCCACGCAGCGGGTGATCTTGTCGAAGGAGCAGTGCAGGTCGTCGTAGGGGATTCCCGTGCGTCTCCAGCCAGCGGCGGGTGGCGGGGTCGCAGGAGGTCGCGGCGGTGGCTGGTCACGTGGATCCAGTGGCCCGGCCTCGTGCCAGCGGCGCACCGCCTCGACGGCGCCCTCGTAGGGCACCGCGCCCTCGATGTTCTCGTCGGAGTGGGTCTCCTCCACCACCGCGATCAGCTGGTCGCGCTCCAGTGCGGTGATCCCCCAGTCGCTCTGCTCGGCGTAGGGAGCGCGACGCCGTAGCGCTCCTGCGCGATCCGCTCCAGCAGGTCCCAGTAGTGGTGCAGCGTCGAGTCGATGTCGAGCGCGATCCGGGCCATCGGGCCGGTACCGTAGTCGGCTCGATGAAGACGCACTTCCGATCAGCAACGTGCGCCCCCGCGCGGCTACCGCGCCGCGCGACGGCGCCGGCGACGACTACGGCGTGAGCGACAGCCCCGACTGGCGCGCGATCGACTGGCCGGCGCACCTGCACGCAGATGGAGATCGACGGGCCGGCGGTGAACTACGTCGACATCGGCGAGCAGGGCAGGCACCGCCCGATCGTCTTCATCCACGGCCTCAGCGGCCAGTGGCAGAACTGGCTCGAGAACATCCCCCGCTTCGCCCGAGAGCCGCCGCGTGGTGGCGATGGACCTGCCCGGGCTTCGGCCTCTCCGAGATGCCCGCGCGAGCAGATCTCGATCGAGCTCTACGGCCGCGTGGTCGCCGAGCTGTGCGAGCGGCTGGACCTGGCGCCGGCGGTGCTGGTGGGCAACTCGATGGGCGGCTTCGTGGCGGCCGAGGTGGCGATCACGCGCCCGGAGATCGTCGAGCGGCTGATGCTGCTCTCGTCGGCCGGCGTGTCCCAGATGGACGTGGCCAAGACGCCCGGTGCTGGCCGCCGGGAAGGTCGCCGGGCCTGCTGGCCACCAGCAACGTCGCCCAGATGCGGATGACCGCGCGCCGGCCGAAGCTGCGCCACTGGGTGCATGAGCCTCGTCTGCCGCCATCCCAGCCGGATCAAGCCCGACATGATGTTCGAGGGGCTGATGAAGGGCGCCAACAAGCCCGGCTTCGAGGCCGCGCTGCGCGCCTGCCTGGAGTACGACTTCCGCGAGCGCCTGCCGGACATCGGCTGCCCCACGATCGTCGTGTGGGGCGAGAAGGACATGATCATCCCGGTGCGCGACGCCGACAAGTTCGTGTCGCTGTCCCCGGCGCGCGCAAGCTGATCTTCGAGGACACCGGCCACGTGCCGATGCTCGAGCGGCCGCAGACCTTCAACGACTGCCTCGAGGAGTTCCTCGCCCACGAGGTGTCGGACGGCGAGCTCGAGGGCGAGCTGGACGCGGAGACGGCCGTCAGCTGGTGAGCGCGCCCTGGGCCGCCGAGCCCACGTGGCGCGCGTACTTGCCCGAGCACGCCCGACTCGTACTTCGGCGGCGGGCGGCTCGTAGGCCCGACCACGCGTTCGGCGATCTCCTCGTCGGAGAGCTCCACGTTCAGCTCGCGGTTCTCGACGTCGAAGATGACCGTGTCGCCGTCGCGGACCGCCGCGATCGGGCCGCCGCGGGGCGCCTCGGGCGCCACGTGGCCGGCCATGAAGCCGTGGGTGGCGCCCGGAGAAGCGGCCGTCGGTGAGCAGCGCGACCGAGTCGCCGAGGCCCTCGCCCTGCAGCGCGGCGGTGACCCCCAGCATCTCGCGCATGCCCGGGCCGCCCGCGGGGCCCTCGTTGCGGATCACCACCACGTCGCCGGCGTCGATCGACCCGGCCTTGACCGCCGCGAACGCGTCCTCCTCGGACTCGAACACGCGCGCGGGGCCGCTGTGCTCGCGGCGGCCGTGGCCGGCGAGCTTCACCACGCAGCCGTCGGGGGCGAGGTTGCCGCGCAGGATCGCGAAGCCGCCGTTGGGCGCGAGCGGGTCGGAGAGCGGGCGGACCACCGGCTGGCCCTCGGCCTCCTCCGCGCCGTCGGCCTCCTCGCCGATGGTGCGGCCGGTGACGGTGATCGCGTCGCGCTCGAGCGCGCCCGCCTCGGCCAGCCGGCGCGGCCACCAGCGGCACGCCGCCGGCGCGCCACAGGTCGGGCGCCACGTAGCGGCCGAAGGGCTTGAGGTCGGCGAGCAGCGGGGTCTCCCAGGCGATCCGGTCGAAGTCGTCGATCGACAGCTCCACCCCGGCCTCGTTGGCCACCGCCAGCAGATGCAGCACGGCGTTGGTGGAGCCGCCGGTCATCGCCACGCCCGCGATCGCGTTCTCGCAGCGAGTCCGTGGTGATGATGCGCGCTCGGCCGCAGGTCGCGCTCGAGGACGTCCATCACCAGGCGCCCGCACTCCTCGGCCACCTCGCCCTTCTTGCCCTCCTCGGCGGGCACCATCGAGCTGCCCATCGGCGAGATGCCGAGCATCTCGAAGGCCAGCGCCATGGTGTTGGCGGTGAACTGGCCGCCGCAGGCGCCCGCCCCCGGCGAGGCCACCGACTCGAGCTCGGCGAGGTCCTCGTCCGACATGTCCCCGGCCGCGTGGGCGCCCACCGCCTCGAAGACCTCCTGGATCGTCACGTCCTCGCCCCTGAACCTCCCGGGCGCGATCGACCCGCCGTAGAGCATGAGGCTCGGCAGGTCGAGCCGGGCGAGCGCCATCACGCAGCCGGGGATCGTCTTGTCGCAGCCCGAGATGGCGATCACCGCGTCGAAGAGGTGACCGCGCGCCACCAGCTCGATCGAGTCGGCGATCACCTCGCGGCTCACGAGCGAGGTCTTCATGCCCTCCGTGCCCATCGTGATGCCGTCCGAGACCGCGACCGTGTTGAACTCCATCGGCGTGCCTCCGGCGGCGCGCACGCCCTCCTTCACCTTCTCGGCCAGCCCCCGCAGGTGGAAGTTGCACGGCATCACCTCGGTCCACGTGTTGGCGATGCCGATGATCGGGCGACCGAGCGCCTCGTCGTCGTAGCCGATGCCCTTCAGGTAGGCGCGCGCGGGTGCTCGGTCCGGGCCATCGAGCTGGACCCGGCTGCGCCCGCGGGGGTCGGGACTCACCCTCCCCCGGCCTTCGCGGAGCCCGTGGCGGCGCGGCGGCGCTCCCACTCCGACAGGCGCCAGAGGTCGCGGCGCACCCGCGCGGGGTCGAACTGGCGCCCGACGAGGTGCATGTTCGCCTGGCCGATCACCCGGCTCTCGTCGGAGGTGAGCGCCATCCACTTGGCCAGCACGTCGTCGGACGCGGGGAGGCGCGAGCCGCCGTTGTCCGTGAGGTCCGGGAACTCCACGCAGTACTCGCTCAGCAGCCGGCCGGTCCCCGGCACGTAGGCCACGATCGGCTTGTGCGGGTACACCAGGTAGGCGTACGGAGGAGCGTCGCCCTCACCGGGCCGGCGGCTGTCCGGGACGTGCCGGCCCGCGATCCGGAGGAAGCCGAGGTCGCGGTACATCTCCCACTCCTCGTCGTTCACGCAGGAGCGCAGCAGCTCGCGGGCGCGCTGCTCGGCCCGTCGCTCGCGTCCAGGGTCGTAGCCGATGACCGGGCGCTGGGCGCTGCGGCGGCGCGCGGCCCGCGCCGAGCGGCGGCGCGCGAGCGCGCGCACGGCGATGGTGGCGGCGAGGACGGTCGCCACCAGCGCGAGGACGAGCAGCGCGAGCACCATGGCGGCGCTCAGCCGCCGGCTGCGCGCGGGAAGAAGATCACGCGGTCCGCCTCCGGCGGGATCTCCGCGTAGTCGCGCACCATCCGTGCCTCGCGGCGCCCGTCGCCCGCCGACTCCACCGGCACGGCGGCCCACATGCCCTCGTCGAGCTGGCGGCGGAACTCCTCCACGAGCCGCTCCTCGTCCTCCCGCACGCGCGGATCACCCTCGGTGAGGAGGACCTCGCCGTGGCCGGGTTTCATGCGTAGGAACTTGATCTGGATCACCTCGCGGACCGGATTCGGCCGCCCGGCGATTATGCCAGAGGGTCGCTGTCGCGCCGGCGCGCGGCCACTCCCAGCACGTCGACGGGGCCCGGTCCGGCGCCGATGTCGCGCAGGCCCGTCGCGCACCGCCTCCGCGGCGATCAGCTTGGCGCGCCGGGCCGCCTCGAGCGGCTCGAGGCCGAGCGCGAGGTGGGCGGCGAGCGCCGAGGAGTGGGTGCACCCGGATCCGTGCGCCGCGCCGTCGGGATAACGCTCCCCGGCGATCTCCACGGGCTCGCCTCCGTCGAAGAAGAGGTCGGTGGCCTGCTCGCCATGGCCGCCCGTGACCACCGCGGCGCGTGGCCCGAGCGCATGCACCGCGCGCGCCAGCTCCTCCTGCGAGGCGCCCTCCCCGGCGCCGCTGAGCACGCGCGCCTCCGCGAGGTTGGGGGTGACGACGGTGGCCCGCGGCACGAGGCGCTCCCGGAGAGCGTCGCGGGCGCCGTCGTCGAGCAGCACGGCGCCGCTCTCGGACACCATCACCGGGTCGAGCACCACAGGGGCGGCCCCGAGGAGGTCGAGGGCGCGCTCCACCGCCTCGATGGTCTCGACCGTGCCGAGCATCCCGATCTTCACGGCGTCCACCCCGATGTCGTCGACCACGGCGCGAACCTGCTCGACGATCGCCTCGGGCGGCAGCGGGTAGACGCCCGTGACCCCGACCGTGTTCTGGGCGGTGATGGCGGTGATCGCCGTCATCCCGTGCGCGCCGCAGCGCGCAAACGCCTTGAGGTCGGCCTGAATGCCCGCACCGCCCCCGGAATCCGAGCCGGCGATGGAGAGGAGGCGGGGCGGAGCCAAAGCGCCGCGATGTTAGGGCCTATCCCGATAGGACCGTGCGTCCGGGGGGCGTTCCAGGACCCGCGGGCATAGAGGGATAGGCCCCTAGAGCCCGAGGCCGTGCGGCGGTAGCCGCCCAGCGCGTCGCGGCGGACCTGGCCGGCGGCCTCGAGGCGGGTGAGCGCGGCCCGGGTCTCGCGCACGGGCAGGCCCGCGGCGGCGCAGATGCCGTCGATGTCGAGGTCGGCCTCCACGGCGTCGAGGATCGACGGCGTCGAGCGGGCGCCTCGGCGCGCCGGCGGCGACCGTCGCGAGCGCTCGGGACGGTGCTCGACGCCGAACAGCTCGTCGAGCAGGTCCTCGGCCGAGGTGACCACCAGGGCGCCGTCCTTGAGCAGGTTGTTGCTCGCCCGCCGCGAGCCGCGCGGTGGCGCGGCCCGGCACCGCCGCCACCGTTCGGCCCATCTGCTGCGCGAAGTCGCTCGTGATCAGCGACCCGGACGGCTCGGCCGCCTCGACGACCACCGTGATCGCGGCACAGCCCGGCCATGATCCGGTTGCGCGCCGGGAAAGCCCCACCGGAGCGGCCGGATCGCCCGGCGGCAGCTCCGAGACCACGATCCCCGTCGCGCGCACTCGCTCGTAGAGCCTGAGGTTGCTGCGCGGGATAGGGCACGTCGGGGCCGCCCGCGAGGACGCCGATCGGCCGTGCCGCCTGCGTCAAGGCAGCCGCGGTGGGCGGCCGCGTCGATCCCCAGTGCGAGCCCGCTGACCACGGTGACCCCCGCCGCGCCGAGCCCCCGCCCGAGCTCGTAGGCCATCTCCAGCCCGTAGGGCGAGCCGCGCCGCGCCCCGACGACCGCGACCGGCCGTCCCGCGCCAGCTCGGCCGAGGCGCGCGGCGCGGCCGTGGCAGAACAGCACGGCGGCGAGTCGCCGAGCGCCAGGAGCGAGCTGCGGATAGCCCGGCGCGTGGCGGCAGATCGCGGCCACCCGCGGCCTCGAGCCGTGCCGCGGCGGCAGCTCGGCGTCGAACTCCTCGAGGAACCGCAGGGCGTCTGCCGGCGCCGGGCCGGCCACGGCTGCCGACGAGATCCGCGTCGCTCAGCGCCAGCACGCCGCGCAGACCCGCGCCCGGTCCTCGCCGGTCCCCCTGCGCGTCGAGCAGCCCCGCGAGGTGGGGCGCCAGGAAGCCGACGAGGTGGCCGCGGCGCAGGCACGCCGCGCAGCGCACGGCGTCCCTGACGGCGCCGCTCACGCCGCGGCCGCCACCGGGAGTCGCCAGCCGGTAGCCGAGCGCCTCGTCGACGTCCGTCGTCGATCACCCGTGTCGCGGCCGGCCAGGTCCGCGATCGTGCGCGCGAGCCGCAGCACCCGGTCGTGGCCGCGGCCGGTGAGCGCGCCGGCGCCGGCCGAGCCCAGCAGCCGCTCGACCGCCGCCGCCGCCCAGCATCACGTGGCGGCGGGTGAGCCGGCCGTCCATCTCGCCGTTGCACAGCGCGCCGCTGCCCGCCAGCCGCGCCCGCTGGCGCTCCCGCGCCGCGACCACCCGCGCCGCGATCGCCGCGGACGTCTCGCCGCCCGGCGCGTCCCGGCGCCACCAGCTCGACCGCGGCCGGCGTGGACACGCGGCACAGCAGGTCGATCCGGTCCAGCAGCGGCCCGCTGAGCCGGCGCTGGTAGCGATCGCGGTCGATCTCGCGGCAGGTGCACTCCCCCTTCGGCCTCGCCGCATGGGCACGGGTTGCACGCGGCGATCAGCATCGCGCGGGTGGGGAAGGTGAGCGCGCGCTGCCCGCGGACGATCTCCACCGCGCCGTCCTCGAGCGGCTGGCGCAGGGCCTCGAGAGCGGCTCGGGAGTACTCGGCCAGCTCGTCGAGGAACAGCACGCCGCGGTGGGCGAGCGTCATCTCGCCCGGCTTGGGCCGGGATCCCCCGCCGACGAGGCCCTGCGGCGGAGATCGTGTGGTGCGGCGCGCGGAAGGGGCGCTCGGTGGCCAGCGCGCCGCCGTCCCCACGACCGGCGACGCTGTGGATCCGCGTGATCTCGAGCGCCTCCTCGAACGAGGGCGGCGGCAGGATGCCCGGGAGCCTGCGCGCCACCATCGTCTTGCCGGCGCCCGGCGGGCCCACCATCAGCAGGTTGTGCCCGCCCGCCGCGGCGATCTCGAGCGCCCGCTTCGCGTCCGCCTGGCCGCGGACGTCGGCGAGGTCCGGAGCATCGCGCCGGCCTGGCAGCGCCGCGCCGGCGCGCGCGTACGGGCTCGGGACTCCAGCGGCCGTGCAGGAGGTCCACGATGCTGGCTCGAGCGAGCCGACGCCGAGCACCTCCACCCCGCTCGCGAGCGCCGCCTCCGGCCGCGTTCGCCTCGGGCACGATCATCCGCCCGTATCCGCGCGCGTGAGCGCCCAGCGCCGCCGCGAGCATGCCGCGGACCGGCCGCAGCTCCCCGCCGAGCGACAACTCCCCGCAGACCGCCGTCGCCCTCGAGCGCATCCGCCGGCACCTGGCCGCTCGCGGCGAGCACGCCGACGGCGATCGCGAGGTCGAACGCCGGGCCGGCCTTGCGGACCGCGGCGGGCGCCAGGTTGGCGGTCAGGCGCTGCTGGGGGAAGTCGAGATCCGAGTTGAGCAGCGCCGCCCGGACGCGCTCGCGCGCCTCGCGCACGGACGCGTCGGGCAGGCCGACGAGCGAGAACGCCGGCAGGCCGCGGCGGACGTCGACCTCGACGGTGACCTCCCGTCCCTCGACTCCCTCGACGGCGAACGTGGCGACTCTGGCGAGCATGGGCGGGACGCTAGGCCGGCGCGACCGGACCGTGTGGGCACGCTGCTGCACCGATTCAGCGACGGGCGCACGCGCGGTCCCGTCGCCGAATCGTCACGCACGTCAACCCACGCGTCACACGGCCCGCCCTAGCGTGCCGGGATGTGGACAGCAAGCCGCCGACCAGGACCCGCGACGGACGCCTCGGAGCGCTCGGGGAACGCCTCGCGCGCGAGCACCTCGAGCGCGCCGGCTACGCGGATGCTGGAGCGCAACTACCGCTCGCGGCGCGGGCGAGATCGACGTGATCGCCTTCGGCCACGGAGCGCGCTGGTCTTCTGCGAGGTGAAGACCCGCGTGGCGGGGGCCGCGCCGGTCCCGCCGCCCCGCTGGACGGCGATCGGCCCCGGCAAGCGCCGGCGCCTGCGGATGCTGGCGCGCGAGTGGCTGTCGACCCGCGGCGGCGCGCGCCCGGCGGCGGAGACGCTGCGCTTCGACGCGATCGGGGTGACGGTGGACCGCGCCGGGCCGCGCTGCTCGCGCTCGAGCACGTGGAGGGGGCCTTCTAGGGTGGCGCAGAGCGGCAGCTGCGTATAGGCGATCGACTGAAACGACATCCGGTGCAGCGGCAGACGCCGTGGGCGGTGATCGCCGCGCGGTGCTCGGGGGTGGAGTAGCCGACGTTGGTGGCGAAGTCCCACTCCGGGTGGCGCTCGGCGGCGCGGCGCATGTAGCGGTCGCGCGTGACCTTCGCGAGCACCGAGGCCGCCGCGATCGCGGCGCTGCGGCAGTCGCCGTCGATCACCGCGCGCTGCTCGTGCTCGAACGGCGGCACGTCGAACCCGTCGACGAGGCAGACGGTGCCGTCGCACGCCACCCGCAGCAGCGCCGAGCGCAGGGCGTCGAGGTTGGTCACGTGCAGGCCGCGCGAGTCGATCCCCCGCACGCAGCGCGAGACGATGGCCGTGCGGGCGGCGGCGCGCATCACGAGCGGGTAGAGCTCCTCGCGGGCGGCCTCGGTGTGCTGCTTGGAGTCGTTGAGCTTGGACAGGGCGCGCCGGTCGCGAGAGGGTCAGGCGGTCGAGGTCGAACAGCACGGCGGCGGCGACGAGCGGGCCCGGCGAGCGAGCCGCGGCCCGCCTCGTCGGCGCCCGCGACCCAGCGGCTGCCGATCTCGCGGTCGAACGCGAACAGCCGGCGGCCGCTGTGGCGGCGGCGGCGCTGGCGCGGCGCGCGGACCGGGACGTCGCCTGCTCCGGCTCGGCCGCTCGAGCGCCTCGGGAGGCCCTGGTGGCTCGGCGGCCGCGACCGGCTCGGCGCCGGACGGCGGAGTACGGCTGCGGCTTTGCTCGCGTCCCCCACGTGCGCCACGACTATAGGCGCGGGTGCGGCGGAACCGCACGGGCGAGCCCGACTTAGAGGATGCCGATCTTCCCGGGTGGCCAGTAGGTGACCCGCGCCTCGCCGATCATCCACTTCTTGGGCACCGGGCCCCATTCGCGGCTGTCGGCGCTCTCGCCGCGGTTGTCGCCCATCATGAAGAAGTGGTCCTTCGGGGATCGTGATCGGCCTGGGGAGGTTGCAGATGCTGCACTCGTCGTCGGGCCGGATGAACGGCTCGTCCTGGCGCTTCCCGTTGATGTAGACCCGGCCCTCGCGGACCGACAGCCTGTCCCCGCCGACCGCGACCACGCGCTTGATGAAGTTCGTGTCGGAGCGCTCCTCGGTGGGCTTGGGGCAGGCGGTGCCCTCGGGGTGGCGGCCGCCGCAGGCGTTGTCGTCGGCGCCCTGCGGCGGCTTGAAGACCATGATGTCGCCGCGCTTGTCGGGGGTCGC
This sequence comes from uncultured Thermoleophilaceae bacterium, assembly GCA_963722705.1. Lineage (GTDB taxonomy): Bacteria > Actinomycetota > Thermoleophilia > Solirubrobacterales > Thermoleophilaceae > JAAYBF01. The sequence continues at coordinate 449,418 of CAVRNY010000005.1, forward strand.
TGAAGCGCAGCGTCACGCGGTCGACCAGCACCCGCTGGCCCACGGCCAGCGTCGGGACCATCGACTCGCTGGGGATCCGGAACGGCTTGACCAGGAAGGCCTGGATGCCGAGCGCCAGGCCGAGCGCGACCGCCACGATCGTGACCAGCTCGATCAGCGAGCCGGCAGCGCTCTGGTCCTTGCCGCGTGCCATCTGGGTCTTGGTCACGGCGCTCGGCGCCGCTAGGCGTCGGTCCGGTCTTCGGACTCGGGGGCCTCGTCCGGCGCCGAGGCCTCCTCAGCGGCAGGAGCGTCATCGGCGGGCGCATCGTCGGCCGGAGGCTCCTCGGCCGGCGCGGCATCCTCCTCCGCGGGCGCAGCCTCGGCCTCAGGCGCCTCAGCGTCGGGCGTAGCCTCGGCCTCTCCGGCGCTGCCTCCCCCGCAGCCTCTGCCTCTGCCTCGGCCTCTGCCTCGGCCTCTGCCTCGGCGACTTCCTCGGCCCCCTCGTCGCGCGGATCAACCTCGGGCGCGGCGGCGCCTCGGGATGTCGGCCTCCGGCGGCGGCATCGCGCCCTCAGCCTCGGCCTGGCTCGCGGCCTCGGCCTCCGCCGCGAGCTCCGCGGCGCCGAAGCGGCGCTCGCGCACGCGGGCGCCGCGGCCGACCCGGTCGCGCAGGTAGTAGAGCTTCGCCCGCCTGACGTCGCCTCGGCCGGCGACCTCGATGCGCTCGATCTTCGGCGAGTGAACGGGGAACGTGCGCTCCACACCGACCCCGAAGGACTGCTTGCGGACGGTGAAGGTCTCGCGGGCGCCGGTTCCCTGGCGCTTGATCACCACGCCCTCGAACACCTGGGTGCGGCGGCGCGTGCCCTCGACGACCTGGAAGTGCACCCGCACGCGGTCGCCGGCCTGGAAGACCGGCACATGGCGCAGCTGGGCGCGCTCGATGCTGTCGATGACACCGCTCATGACTCGAAGAGGGCGCGAGGGCCATGGGACCGGCTGCGCGCGGCGGCGAATGGTAGCGAAGGTTCTGGGGGTCCCGGCCCCCGGGTCAGGCCCGCCCGTCCGCCCGCCGGCGGCTCTGCTCGAGCCGCCACTCGCGCACTCGGCCGTGGTCGCCCGACAGCAGCAGCTCCGGCACGCCCTGTCCCCGCCACTCGGCCGGGCGGGTGTAGTGCGGGTACTCGGGCGCCCCTTCGAGCGCCTCGCTGAAGGACTCCTCGAGCGCGCTGTCCTCGTGGCCGAGCGCTCCCGGGAGCTTGCGCAGGATCGCGTCGCAGACCACCATCGCGGCCAGCTCTCCCCCGGCGAGCACGTAGGGGCCGATCGAGACGACGTCGGTCGCGAGGTGCTCGTGCACGCGCTCGTCGAAGCCCTCGTAGCGCCCGCACAGGAGCGACAGGTCGTCCTCGGCGGCGAGCTCGGCCGCGAGCGCGTCGTCGAAACGCCGGCCGGAGGCCGCGAGGGCCACCACCCGCCGGTCACCGCGCCCGTCCACGGGGTCCGCGCCCCAGCGCTCGCGCAGGGCCGCCTCGACCACGTCCACCCGGATCACCATCCCGGCGCCGCCGCCATACGGGGTGTCGTCGACCTGCCCCGCCCCGAGCGGGGTCGTCGCGCGCAGGTCGACCGCCTCCAGCTCGTGGCCGAGGGCGAGCGCGTTGCTCACGTGGCGCTGCTCGCGGAACCATGCGAACCAGCCGGGGAACAGCGTGAAGACGTCGATCCTCATCCGTCCCCGAGCCCCAGGAAGCCGCGATCGACCTCGATCCGGCGGGCGGAGAGGTCGACTGCGATCACGGCGTCGGTCACCAGGGGCACGAGCGTGCCGTCCTCGAGCTCGAGCACGTCGCACGACGGGCCGGCGAGCACCCGCCGCACGCTCCCGAGCTGCGCCACCTCGCATCCGACGAGGTCCGCCGCGAGCCATTCACCGTCGGCCAGGGGCGCATCCGTCTCGGAGACCATCAGCAGCTCACCCCCCAGCTCAGCGGCCGCCTCCCGCTCGGCCACCCCCTCGAGCCGCACCAGCGGCCGCTGGTCCGTGCCGGCACGGCGCTCGACCCGCCACTGCTTCCCCGCCACGGTCACGGCCGTGCCCGGGGCGAGCGGGTGCTGGGGCTCGAGGACCGCGAAGGAGCCGTCCAGGCCGTGCGGGCGGCCCACGCGGCCGGCGGTCACGAGGCGGCCCCGAGCCGGCATGAAGCTACTCGGGGTCGACGACGTCGACCAGGACGCGCCGGCCCTCGCGGACCGACGAGGCCTTGACGATCGTCCGGAGCGCCGAGACCGTGCGGCCGCCGCGGCCGATGACCTTCCCGGCATCGTCCTCGGCCACCTGCAGCTCGAGCACGACGGTGCCGTCCTCCTCCTCGAAGGAGTCGACGACGACGCTGTCCGGATCGTCGACGAGGCCCCGGGCGAGATATGCGAGCAGGTCCTCCACGACCGGTCGGCTCGGGCCCGTCTAGGCGGGCTGCTCGCCGGCGTCCGCGGCGGGCGGCTCCGCGGCGGGCTCGGACGCCGCCTCGGGCTCGGACGCCGGCCTCGGGCTCAGGCGCGGCCGCCACGTCGGCGGGAGCGTCGGCGTCGGCGACGGCCTCGCCGGTGGTCGCCTCTTCGACGGCCGCGGGCGGCGGGGCGGCGTCCTTGGCGCGCATCAGCTTCCTGACCGTGTTCGTGGGCTCGGCACCCCGGTCCAGCCAGTGCTGGAGGCGATCGTGGTCGATCACGATGGTCGAAGGCTGCGTCTGCGGGTTGTAGTGGCCGATCGTCTCGATGAAGCGCCCGTCGCGCGGCGACCGGCGATCGGCGACGACCACGCGCCACTGCGCGTTCTTCTTGCTGCCCACTCGCGTGAGCCTGACTCGGGCTGCCATAGCGGCGGAAGGTTAGCCCCTGCGGCATCCTGCCGCAGACTTGAGGCCCAGGGCGGCATCCTGCCCCCTTGAACGGTCCGGCTTCGCCCGACCTCCTAGCCCCTGCGGCTTCCGGCCGCAGACGTGGGGCTAGCCGCGCTCGAACATCGGGCAGATCATCGCCCCGCGTTCGAGGCTCTTGGCCGGACGCGCGGGGTACCGGTCGCGGCGCATGCTCGGCGCGCTCGCGCGCCGAGTACTGCGCGCCGCGCGGGCGGAGGTGCCGCGCTTCAGCTTCAGCACCTCGATCCCGCGGTCCATGTCGAACAGGTAGACGTAGCGGCCGTTCCATTCGAGGTCCCACGCAAGCGAGGTGGGGTTGCTCTCGGGGTCGGTGCCGGTGACCCTGTAGTAGCCGATCTGGCGCACGTTCCGGGCGTTCGACACATCCAGCAGGCGCAGTCCCTGGTTGTACCAAGCGACGCCAAGGGTCGAACCACTCAGCTCGAAGTAGTGCGCCGAGCACTCGATCCCCGGGCCGATGGTCTCGGGCGTGTCCTGCGCCGGGTGGAAGGTGTCGAGCGCCTTCATCCGGTAGCGGTTCTCCGGCGTGGAGTTGACCGCCGGCTCGCCCCCGAGGGAGTCGGTGATGTCCGATAGGACGATCCGCCCGCTCTTGTCGCAGGGCTCGGTGAAGTCCTCCTCGGTGCCGATCAGGACGTTGCCCTTCTTCACCCCTCGCGCGCGGGTGGAGCCGTCCACCGGCCGCACCGAGTTGTGCATGAAGTCGGTCTCCGGCTGGTTCACCCCGGCCAGCCCGCCGCCGGCCACCAGGATCGGGTCCCACGGCGTCGCCCGCCGGGAGGTGTCGGTATACGGGTCGCGGTGCCAGCCGCTGGTTGCGTAGCCGAGGATTCCGCCACGCCCGCTGGTCCACGCGATACCGCGATCGTCGACCTGGACGTCATGCGAGTAGTCGGTGGCGCCGTCGTTGCGCCAGAGGTCGATCGGGCGGTCGAAGACCTTGGGGTTGGCCGGATCCCTGAGATCGGTGACCCACATCGGCCGCCCGTCGCCCCGGCCTCCCGCTTCGAACGCCGTCCACACGCCGGGGTACAGCACCGGAAGGTCGTCGCGCCGCGCCGGGCCGCCCGTCCAGACGTACTTGCAGCCGTCGATGCAGCTCGCGGTGTGCCCGGCGGGCAGCTCGACGAAGTCGCCGATCTGCCGGAGGTTGTTCGGGTCGGCATAGGAGATGACGTAGAAGCCGCTCTTGCACTTCGCGATCCGCGTCTTCGACGGTGTGGTGTTGGTGCCGATGCCCGGGCAGTCGGTCTGGTTCACGTTGTCGTGCCGGGGATCGAGCGCACCGATGATGAGCTTGCGGCGCCGGTCGATCTCCATGTCCTCGTCCTGCCAGTAGCCGTTCTCGCCGAGGATCTGCTCGGGCTGGAAGGTGTCGAGCAGGCGGGGCCGGCGCGGGTTGCTCACGTCGTAGGTGCGGAACCCGAAGCGGCCGGTGGTCACGAGCACGTCGCGCTTCTTCCCCCGGTCGACCTTGCCCTCGACGATCAGGTCCGAGTTGGGGACGCGCTTGACGTACTTGAGGCTGTCGGAGATCGCGGCCCCCGGCGGCGGCGATGCCCCGAGAGCGGTTGCGGGCGCCGCGAGGGACGCCACCAACACCACCAACCCGAGGCGCTTCGTCATCGCCCGGCCCCTACCCGGTGCGCGGCGAAGCTACACGCGGGCTAACGGCCCCCGGCCAGCTGCTGCAGGTTGGGCATCTTGCCCTTGGAGATCTGCTTCATCACCTTCTGCATCTGGGCGAACTGCTTGACCAGGTGCGAGACGGCCTGGACCGTGGTGCCCGAGCCCTTCGCGATCCGCCTGCGCCTCGAGCCGTCGATGATCTTCGGGTTCGCGCGCTCCTCGGGGGTCATCGAGGTGATGATCGCCTGCAGGCGGTCGAGCTCTCGGTCGTCGACCTTGAGGGAGCCCATCTGCTGGCTGAACCCGGGGATCATCTTGAGGAGCCCCTGGAGCGGCCCCATGCTGCGGACCTGCTTCATCTGGTCGAGGAAGTCGTCGAGCGTGAACTGGTTCTTCTTGATCTTGCGCTCGAGGTCCTGCGCCTGGCGCTCGTCGATCCGCGACTCGGCCTTCTCGATCAGCGTCATCACGTCGCCCATCCCGAGGATCCGCTGCGCCATCCGGTCGGGGTGGAAGCGCTCGAACGCGTCGAGCTTCTCGCCGGTGGAGGCGTAGAGGATCGGCTTGCCGGTGATCGCCTTGACCGACAGCGCCGCGCCTCCGCGGGCGTCGCCGTCGAGCTTGGAGAGGATCACGCCGTCGAAGTCGGTCGCGCCGGAGAACGCCTCGGCCACGTTCACGGCGTCCTGGCCGGTCATGGCGTCGACCACGAGCAGCACGTCGTGGGGCTTCGTGCGCTTCTTCACCGCGGCGAGCTCGCGCCATCAGCTCCTCGTCCACGTGCAGGCGCCCGGCGGTGTCCACGATCAGCACGTCGCGCTTGTCGGCCTTGGCCTGGCCGAGCGGCCCACTCGGCCACGTCCACCGGGTCGCGGCCGGTGCCCTGCTCGTAGACGGTCGCGCCGGCCTGCCCGCCGACCTTCACCAGCTGGTCCACGGCGGCGGGGCGCTGGAGGTCGCAGGCGGCCAGCGCCACGTCGAGCTCTTCTCCTCGCGCAGGTGGCGGGCGAGCTTGCCGCAGGCGGTCGTCTTGCCCGAGCCCTGGAGGCCGGCCATCAGGATCACCGTGGGGCCGTTCTTCGCGAAGACGCAGGTCGCGGCCCGAGCCCGCCCATCAGCCGGGTGAGCTCCTCGTCGACGATCTTCACGACCTGCTGGCCGGGGTTGAGCGAATCGAGCACGTCGGCGCCGAGCGCCCGCTCCTTCACCGCCGAGGTGAACTCCTTGACGACCTTGAAGTTCACGTCGGCCTCGAGCAGCGCCAGGCGCACCTGGCGCATCGCCTTCGACGACGTCCTCCTCGGTCAGCTTGCCGCGCGAGCGGACGTCGCCGAGGGCCTCCTGGAGGCGGTCTGAGAGCGTGTCGAACATCGGGTCCCAGCGTACTCTGGCGCCGTGGACAAGCGACGAGCTCAGCACCGGCTTCGCGAAGTACGTGCTCAACCCGGTCGTGAAGGGGCCGTCCGCGCCGGCATCCCGCTGCCGGGCATCGCGATCATCGAGACGACCGGCCGCAAGTCCGGGCTGCCGCGCCGGACACCGGTGGGCAAGGCGTCGAGGGCGACACGCTCTGGGTGGTCGCCGAGCACGGCCACAGGGCCGCCTGGGTGCGCAACATCAAGGCGGACCCGCGGGTGCGCGTCCGCCTGGGCCGCGCGCTGGCGGACCGCAACGGCGCACGCCGCTGCCGGACGACGACCCGCGCGAGCGTCAGCGGCGGATGCCGAACAAGGCGAACTCCGCGGTCGTCCGGGTGATGCAGACCGACATGCTCACGGTCCGGATCGACCTGGACCGCCGTTAGCCCGGCGCTCAGGCCAGCGCCGCGGCGATCCCGCGCGCGTTCATGTGGGCGATCGACTCGATCGAGATCATCGGGTTCACGCCCGAGGCGGTCGGGAAGGCCGAGGCGTCGCAGCACGTAGAGGCCGCGCACGTCCCAGGTCTCGCCGCCCGGGGTGCAGGCGGAGGTGTTCGGCGAGCCGCCCATCCGCGCGCTGCCCATGATGTGGAAGGAGCCGAGCTGGCGTCTGGCCCGGGCCCCAGCCGCACGCGTCGGCGTCGGCCATGAAGCCCGCGCGGTCGCCCTTCGACGCCCGGGTCGTAGGACGACCCACTTCGACTGCGAGCTGAAGATCCGCCGCGCGCCGGCGGCCTCGAGGATCTGCGCCGCGCCGTCGACGCCGGTGCGCATGTGGCCGAGGTCGAAGTCCGACAGGCCGTAGCGCACCACCGGCTCGCCGTCGCGGCCGACCCGCACCTCTCCCCCGTCGCGGTCGCGCAGCAGGATGCCGACGCCGCCCGCGTTGCGCAGCGCGCCCATCAGCTCGAAGTGCTGGCGCGCGCCCGCGCCAGGGCCAGAACCCGAGCACGAGGTGCGGGTGCATCGCCGCGGTCTCGTACTTCAGCCCGTAGCCGTCGTCGAGGTCGCGGTGCTGGTCGGAGTAGAGCGCCTGCATCGTGCCCTCCCACGGCTTGCGTCTCCTCGTCGAAGAGGCCCCAGACCACGGTGACCGGGTGGAGCTTGAGGTGCTGGCCGATGTTGCGGTTGGCGAGCCCGGAGCGCTTGAGCAGCGCCGGCGTCTGGATCGCGCCGCAGGCGGCCACCACGGCGCGCGAGCGCACGGTGACGCGGTGGCCGTCGATCGGTGCCGGCCTCCACCCCGCGCGCCTCGCCGCCCTCCACGATCACGCGCTTGGCGCGGGTCTTGATCACCAGCCGCGGCGCCCACGCCGGCGGCGTCGGCGAGCCACGTCTTCGACGATCGACTGCTTGGCGCCCAGGCGGCAGCCCAGGCCGCAGTAGCCGCAGGTCTCGCCCTGGTCGCAGCCGCGCACGTTGCGCGGCATCGCGTCGATGTGCCAGCCGAGCGCCAGGCAGCCGTCGCGCATCGCGCGGTCGCGCGACGACGGCGATCGAGTGCTCGTGGTTCACGCCGAGCCGCTCGCAGACCGCGTCGAGGCTCTGCGGTGTACTCGTCCTCGGCGAAGGCGTGCACGCCGTGGCCGGCCCACTCCTCGCGCACGTCGTCGGGCGTGCGGAACGACGTCGAGTAGTTGACGACGGTGCCGCCGCCGAGGCAGGCGCCGGCGAGCAGGCCCGACGCTCTGGTCGTCCGACGCCGACGGCGCGCCCGCGTACATGTTGGTCAGGGCCGTGAGCTCGGAGCCGTCGAAGTCGGCGTCGTCGTAGTAGTCGCCCGCCTCGAGCACCACCACGTCGAGCCCCGCCGCGGCGAGCACGCCCGCCGCGGTGCCGCCGCCGGCGCCGGAGCCCACGATCACCACGTCGCACTCCAGGTCGGTGTCGCGGTCGATCTCGATCGGGTCGAGCGGCTTGGGCGGCGCGCCCTTGTTCTCGCCCAGCGGGCCCGTGTAGCTCGATGGCGTCCCAGGCGGGGTTCCGCGAGCCGTCCGGCCGCGGGAGCATCCAGTAGAAGAGCAGCGCGCCCTTGCGCAGCGCCTGGAACGCCGCGCGGCGCTGGGGCACGCGCGAGTCGCACCACGACAGCAGCACCTTCTCGCGCTCCTCCTGCGACAGGCTCGCTGAAGCGCTTCAGCCCGCCGCCGCCGAGCGCGGTGAGCAGCGCGCGTGTCCCACAGCCCGAGCAGCTGGGCGAGCTGCTTGCGCTCGGCCTCGCGCGGGTTCAGCGCCACCGCGTCGAGCATCGCGTCGGGCACGCCCAGCTCGGTGGCCGAGGGCACGCCGTTCGCCGGCGGGCAGATCGTGTCGCAGATCGCCTCGAGCGCCCGCCGCTGCCTGGCCGAGAGCTCCACGGTCTACTCCGGCGCGCGGCGGTGGGGCGGCGGGCCGCCGCGCTTGGGCAGGAGTCCACCGCCGCGCCGATGTTGCTCCAGCGCCTGGGTGAACTCCGACGGGATGATCCAGATCTTGTTCGCGTCGCCCTGGGCGATCTGGGGCAGCATCTGCAGGTACTGGTAGGCGAGCAGCTTGGGGTCGGCGTCGCCGCGGTGGATGGCCTCGAACACCGTCTCGATCGCCTTCGACTGGCCCTCGGCCTGGAGGATCTGCGACTCGCGCTGGCCCTCGGCGCGCAGGATCGAGCTCTGCTTCTCGCCCTCGGCGGTGAGGATCTGCGACTGCTTCACGCCCTCGGCGGTGAGGATCGCCGCGCGGCGGTCGCGCTCGGCGCGCATCTGCTTCTCCATCGCCTCCTGGATCGAGGGCGGCGGGTCCACGGCCTTGAGCTCGACGCGGTTCACGCGGATGCCCCACTTGCCGGTGGCCTCGTCGAGCACGATCCGCAGCGCCGTGCTCACCTTGTCGCGCGAGGTCAGCGTCTCCTCGAGGTTCATCCCGCCGATCACGTTTCGCAGCGTGGTGGTGGTGAGCTGCTCGATCGCCGAGAGGTAGTCCGCGATCTCGTAGGTGGCGGCCTTCGGGTCGGTCACCTGGAAGTAGATGACCGTGTCGATCTGGATCGTGAGGTTGTCCTCGGTGATCACCGGCTGCGGCGGGAAGGACACCACCGTCTCGCGCAGGTCGAGCAGCGGCTTGACGCGGTCGACGTAGGGCACCACCAGCGCGAGCCCGGCGTCGAGCGTGCGGTGGTAGCGGCCGAGCCGCTCGACGATGCCCGCGCGCGCCTGCGGCACGATCCGCACGCCCTGCGCGATGGTGATCAGCACCACCGCGGCGATCACGATCAGAACGATGAGTCCGGCCATTGGGTCGGCTTCCTCTCTAGTCGGAAACGAGCGCCGTGGCGCCCTGGATCTGCATCACTTGGACGCGGGCGCCGGGCTCGAGCACCTCGTCCTCGTCGTAGGCGCGCGCCGTCCACACCTCGCCCGCGAGCTTGATCTGGCCCCCGTCGCGGTCGACGCGCTCGAGCACCACGGCGCGCTCGCCCACCAGCGCGGCGGTGCCGGTGCGCAGCTGGGCCGGCGTGTGCAGGTGGCGCCGGGCGATCGGGCGCAGCACCAGCGAGCGAGGCCGCCGACGCCAGCGATGAACACCACGATCTGGACGGCCAGGCCGGCGCCGATCAGCGCCGCGACGGCCGCCACCGCGGCGGCCACGGCGATCGGCCCGAGGAAGAACGAGAGGGAGAAGATCTCCCCGATGGCGAGCACCCCCGCGGCGATCATCCAGATGACCCAGTCGTCCATTGGCGCTGATCCTACGGTTCGAGGATCGCCCGCGCGAAATCCTGCGGGTCGAACGGGCGCAGGTCCTCCAGCCCCTCGCCGATGCCGATCAGCTTCACCGGCACGCCCAGCTCCTGGGCGATGGCGAGCGCGATGCCGCCCTTCGCCGTGCCGTCGAGCTTGGTGAGCACGATGCCCGTCACGTCCACGACCTCGCGGAACAGCAGCGCCTGGCGGAGGCCGTTCTGGCCGGTCGTGGCGTCGATCGTGAGCAGCGTCTCGTGCGGCGCGCCCGGCAGCTTCGCCGCGATCACCTTGCGCACCTTCGCCAGCTCGTCCATCAGGTGCTGCTGGGTGTGCAGGCGCCCGGCGGTGTCGATGATCACCACGTCGCGGTCGCGGGCGACCGCCGCCTCGAGCGCGTCGAACACCACCGCCGCCGGGTCCGAGCCCTCGGCGCCGCGGACGATCGTCGGCGCCGCTGCGCTCGGCCCAGACCTCGAGCTGCTCGGCGGCGGCCGCGCGGAAGGTGTCCCCCGCCGCGAGCAGCACCGACTTGCCCAGCTCCCCGGTGAGGTGCGAGGCGATCTTGCCGATCGTGGTGGTCTTGCCCGTGCCGTTCACGCCCACCACAGGATCACGGTGGGCGCGGCGGTCAGGTCGATCGTGTCGCCCTCCACGGTGGCGGTCTCGGCCAGCAGCTCCCTCAGCCGGTCGGTGAGCTCCTCGCCGGTCTCGGGCTGCCTCGGCCTCCAGGCGCTCGACGATCTTCGCGGTGGTCGGCGCCCCGACGTCGGCGTAGATCAGCGCCTCCTCGAGCCGCTCGAACGCCTCGTCGTCGACCGTCTCGAACATCGTGGCCTGCAGCTCCGCCCCGAGCGCCTGGCGCGTCTTGGACATGTTCTCCCGCAGGCGGGAGAAGAAGCCGCGCCTGCGCTCCCGGCTCCTGCGCCTCCTCCTCCGCCCGCCGGCGTCGCCAGCGGCTCTCCGGTGAGGAACAGCTCGTTCCAGTCGCGCGCCATCGCGGCGTGACACTACTGTCCGGTCGATGGACGTCGTGATCGTCGGCGCCGGCACTTTCGGCGCCTCCCTGGCCTGGACGCTCGCGCGGAGCGGGGAGCAGGTGACCCTCGTCGACCAGTTCGAGCCCGGCGACCCGCGCGCCAGCTCCGGCGGCGAGACGCGGCTGATGCGCTGCTGCCACGGCGCCGACGCCGACTACACCGCGAGGGCGCGCCGCGCCCGCACGCTGTGGCGCGAGCTCGAGGAGGAGTCGGGCGAGGACTGCTCGTCGGGAGTGCGGCGTGGCGTGGTTCGCGCACCGCGAGGACGGGTGGGAGGCGGCGTCCGAGCGCGCGCTCGGCCGCCAGGACATCCCGGCGGAGCGCCTGGACGTCCGGCCGCCTCGCGGCTCTACCCGAGCCTTGACGGCGACGATCTCGCGTTCGTCCTGCTCGAGCCCGAGGCCGGCGTCCTCCGGGCCCAGCGGGCGGTGCGGGCGCTGGTCGCGCAGGCCGGCGCCCACGGCGCGCGGATCGTGCGCGGCGTCGGGCGCGCCCGGACGGCGCGGCGGTCGTGCTCGAGGACGGCACGCGACTGGAGGGCGACGCGTGGTGTGGGCGTGCGGCGGCTGGCTGGCCGACCTGTTCGGCGACGTGGTCGCCGCTCACGGTGACCCGCCAGGAGGTGCTGTTCTTCGACGGAGGCCCGGCCTGGGGCGAGCCGGCGCAGCCGGCCTGGGTGGACTACGACGGCGCGATGTACGGCACCGCCGACATCGACGGCCGGGTTCAAGGCGTCGCTCGACCGCGAGGGACCGGCGCTCGATCCCCGACGCGGAGCTGCCCGACGAGCGGCGACACCGAGCCGGAGGTGCGCGGCCTACCTGCGCGATCGCTTCCCCGCGCTGGCGCACGCGCCGCTGGCCGGGGCGCGCGCGTGCCGCTACGAGCTGACGCCCGACACGCGCTTCATCGCGGCCCCCCATCCCGAGCACGCGGGCGTCTGGCTGGTCGGCGGCGGCTCGGGCCACGGGTTCAAGCACGGCCCGGCGATGGCGGAGCGTGTGGCGGCCGCGCTGCGCCGGCGGCGAGCCGCTGCCGGCGCAGTTCGGCCTCGGCGAGCGGCGACGCGCGCGAAGCCTGCGCACGGCGGGCTCCGGGGTCGAGACCTGACTACGCGGCGCCGGCGGCGGGCTCTTCGCTCGGCGAGCGGCTCGTCGGCGCCGAGCTTGCGCGAGACCACGCGCGAGATGCCGTCGCCGCCCATGCTGACGCCGTAGAGGCAGTCGGCGGCGTCCATCGTGCGCTTCTGGTGGGTGACCACGATGAACTGGGCGCGGTCGGAGTAGCGGCGCACGAGCTGGAGGAAGCGGTCGATGTTGAGGTCGTCCAGCGCGGCCTCGACCTCGTCCAGGATGTAGAAGGGGCACGGCCGGGCGAGGAAGACGGCGAACATGAACGCGAGCGCGACCAGCGACTTCTCGCCGCCCGAGAGCAGCGACAGGCGCTTGGTCGACTTGCCGGCGGGCGTGACCTCGACCTCGACGCCCGGCTCAGCCGCGGGCGGCTGCTCGTCGAGGTCCGCCTCGCCGGCGTCGGCCTCGCCATCCGCCTCTGCGTCCGGGGCCTCCTCGCCGCCGAGCACCGGCCGGGGGCCCTGGTCGGGCTGGACCAGCCGCAGGCGGCCGCGGCCGCCGGGGAAGAGATGCGCGACGACCTCCTCGAAGTTCTTGGCGGCGGCCTCGAAGGTCTCCTCGAAGCTCTCGCGGATGCGCCGGTCGGTCTCCTTGATCAGGCTCTGCAGCTCTGCGAGCGCGCCCTCGAGGTCCTCGCGCTGGCCCTCGAGCTCCTCCACGTGGGCGACCGCCTCCTCGTACTCCTTCGCGGCGAGCGGGTTCACCGGGCCGAGCTGCTCGCGGCGCCGCGAGCAGCCGCTCGATCCGCGCCTCGAGCTCGGCGCGCCGCTCGTCGTCGAGCGCCTCGGTCGGCCGGCTCGGCCTCGAGGCCGAGCCGCCCGGCGACCTCGCGCAGGGCGGCCTCGGCCTCCGCGGCGGCGTCGCGCACCTGCTGGGCGGCCACCTCGGCCTCGGTCACCCGCTCGCCGGCGGACTTGAGCCGGCGCCTGGATCTCGGCCTCCTCGTGCGCGCAGGCGCGCAGGGCTCGCCGCCGTGTCCTCGCCCGCCCGGGCGCCGGCGTCGTCGCTCGGCCTCGAGCGCCGCGACGGGCGTGCCCCACCGCTTCGCGCGCGACCTCGAGCGCCGCGGCGGCGCGCTCGGCTGCCTTCGCGAGCGCGGCGTCGCGGCCGATCCGGCCCCTGCAGCGCCGCCGCGCGCGCCTCGCGCTCGGCGCGCTCGCGCGCGGCCCCCTCGGCCACCCGCCGCTCGGCGCGAACCTCGGCGGCGAGCTCCGCCCGGCGAACGGCGTCGGGGCCCTCGTCGGGCGCCTCGCGGCGGCGCTCCATCAGCCAGTCGGCGCGGCGAACCGCCTCGGCGGCGCCCTCGACCTCGCGCATGGCGCGGCGCAGCGCCACGTCGGCCTCGTCGCGCGCGGCGTCCGCGGCGACCACGCGCTCGGCGGCCGCCTCCAGGCGCTGCCCGCGCCTCGGCCTCCGCTCCCGCGGCCGCCTCGGAGGCCGCCACCAGCTCGATGCGGCGGTTGCGCCGCTCCAGCACCCGCTCGGCCCCGCCGGCGGGCGCCTGGCGCAGCTCGCCGGCGCCCGGTCGCCAGACCCGGCCCGCGCGCGTGACGGCGATGCCCTGGAAGTCGCCGGGCACCGCGGACAGCGAGTCGACCACCCACACTCCGGCCAGCAGGCGCTCCGCCACGTCCGCCGCCTCGGGACGGCGGCGCACGCGGTCGAGCAGGCGCTCGGCGCCCGGCGCCGGCGCCGCCCCGGCGGCGGCCGCGGCCGATCCGGACGCCGACACGATCACGACGCCGCCGTCGTCCCCGGCGGCGTCGAGGGCCCGCTCGCCGGCCGGCACGCTCTCCACCACGCCCGCGCCGAGCCGGGGCCCGAGCGCGGCGGCGAGCGCGAGCTCGTAGCCGGGCTCGACCTCGAGCGACTCCGACAGGGGAGCGGCGCCCGCGGCGGCTTCGGCGGAGCGCAGGAACTGGTTGACGGCGGCGAGCTCGGCTCCGGCCTTCGCCGCGGCCGCGCGGGCCTCCTCGCCGGCCCGCTCGGCGTCGCGGCGCTCGCGGCGCGCGCTCTCGGCGGCGGCATCGGCCTCCTCGAGCGCCGCGCGGCAGCGCGCGGCCGCCCGCTCGAGCTCGTCCCGGCGGCCCTCGGCCTCGGCGCGCTCGGCCTCGAGCCCGGCGAGGGCGTCGCGCACGCGCTCGTCCCGCGCGCCCTCCAGGGCGGCCAGCTCCCGCTCGAGCGCCGCGATCCGCTCGGCGGTGCCCTCGGACGGATTGCCCGCCTCGGCCAGCTCGCGCTCGATCAGCTCGAGCTGGGCGCGGCGGCGCTCGCCGCCGTCGGCGGCGGCCCTGCCCTGGTCCTGCGCCCGCTCCAGCCGGATCCCGATGCGGTCGTGGGCGGACCGCGCGGCGAACAGCCTCGCCTGGAGCTCCTCGCGCTGCCGCGACAGCGCCGCGAAGGCCTCCTCGGCCTCCTCGCGGCGCTTGGCGACTCCGGCCAGGAGCCGCTCGGCCTCGTCGCGCTCGGAGCGCGCGGTTCCCGCGAGGGCCTCGGCCTCGGCCAGGCGGGCGCGGGCGCCGCGGACGGCGTCGCGGGAGAGCTCGTAGCGGGCCTCGAAGGTCTGGCGCTCGAGACGCTCATGCAGCTGCGCGGCCTCGGCCTGGCGCTTGAGCGGTCGCAGGCGCGAGCGCGCCTCGCGCTCGACGTCGAGCGCGCGGGAGAGGTTCTCCTCGGTGCGCTCGAGCTTGAGCTGGGCGCGGCGGCGGCGCTTGCGGTGCTTGCCGAGCCCGGCGGCCTCCTCGATCAGGAGCCTGCGGTCGCGCGGGCGCGAGAGCACGATCGCCTCGACCCGGCCCTGGGAGACCACCGAGTGCATCTCCTTGCCGAGGCCGGTGTCGGAGAGCACCTCGACGACGTCGGACAGGCGGCAGCGGGCGCCGTTGAGCCGGTACTCGCCCTCGCCCTGGCGGTCGAGCCGGCGGACGATCGAGATCTCGCTGAACTCGCTCTCGAGCCCGCCGTCGCCGTTGTCGATCACCACCTCCACCTCGGCCGCGCTCGAGCCCTTCACGCCGTGGCCGCCGGCGAAGATCACGTCCTTCATCGTCTGGCCGCGGACGGCGAGCGGGCTCTGCTCGCCGAGCGCCCACAGCACGGCGTCGGTGATGTTCGACTTGCCCGAGCCGTTGGGCCCGACGACCACGGAGACGCCGGGTGAGAACTCCAGCTTGGTCCGGCTGGGGAAGGACTTGAAGCCCTTCATGGCGATCGAGCGCAGGTGCATCAGCCCTGGCCCTCCATCGCGTCGAGCGCCTGCCGGGCCGCCTTCTGCTCGGCGCCCTTCTTCGTCCTGGCCTCGCCCCGGCCGATCTCGCTGCCGCCCGCCTGGGCGACGGCCACGAAGCTGCGCGCGTGCGGGGGCCCCTCCTCGGAGTCGATCCGGTAGACCACGACCTCCGCTCGCCGCGCGAGCCGCTCCTGCAGGAGCGACTTGTAGTCCACGGGGTGCTCGAGCGCGTCGTCGATCTCGGCCTCGAAGGCGGCCACGACGGCCGGCGCAGTGCGCTCGATCCCGAACGCGAGGTAGGCGGCGCCGATCACCGCCTCGCAGACCGACGCGAGCACGCGCTCGCTGTCGGCGAGCATCGCGAAGCTGCGGCCGCCCTCGTCGGGAGCGGCCGCCCGCAGCCGCTCGGGCACGCCGAGCTGCACCGCCACCTGGGCGCACGCGGCGCCGCTCACGGCCTGCGCGCGCACCTTGGTCAGCCGGCCAGCGCCGTAGCGCTCGAAGCGCGGGAACAGGTGGGTGGAGACGGCGAGGCTCAGGACGACGTCCCCGAGGAACGCCAGGCGCTCGTAGGACTCGGCGCGGTGGTCCACCCAGGACGCGTGGGTGAACGCCTGGCGCGCGAGGTCCTCCGGCAGCTGCTCCAGCAGGTCGGCAAGGCTCTCGCCCGTCTCAGCCTTCGGAGCCGTCGACATGGGCGGCGACGTAGTCGGCGGCCTGGCCCACGGTGAGGATCCGGGCCGCCTCCTCGTCGGGGATGCGGATGCCGTAGGTGTCCTCGAGCTCCACCGTGAGCTCCACGAGGTCGAGCGAGTCGGCCTCCAGGTCCTCCTTGAACCGCGTGTCGTCGTTGATGATCGAGGGCTCGACCTCGAGCTCGGTGGCCAGGTGCTCGCGGATGCGCGACAGGACCTCTTCGCGGGTCATCAGCGGTCGAACGCTAGCAGCGGGTGCGGATCGCAACGCGCCCGCGTCCTCGAGCGCCGCGTGGGTGCGCTCGACCATCCGCTCGTCGACCGCCCGGCGTGCGAGCCCCACCGCTGTGGCGATGCCCTGCGGGCCGAAGCTGCCGTGGGCCACCACGACGGGGCGGCGCAGGCCGAGCAGGATGGCGCCGCCCACCCGCTCGGGGTCGAGGCGCTCGCCGCAGCTTCCCGACGGCGCCGCGGATCAGCAGTCCGCCGACGCTCGAGACCGGTCCCGAGCGGATGGCGTCGCGAGATCGCGCCGCCGACCGTCTTGGAGGCGCCCTCCAGCACCTTCAGCGCCACGTTGCCGGTGAAGCCGTCCGTGACCACGACGTCGGCGGTCGCCGGCGGGCAGGTCGAAGCCCTCGACGTTGCCGACGAAGTTGAGCGACCCCTCCTCGAGGCGGGCCCGCGCCTCGAGCACGTCGGGCGTGCCCTTGCCGGACTCCTCGCCGACCGACAGCAGGCCGACGCGCGGTTGCTCACGCCCGCGACCGCCTCCATGAAGGCCGCGCCCATGTAGGCGAACTGGACGAGGTGCTCGGGGCGCACCTCGACGTTCGCGCCCGCGTCGAGCAGCAGCACCGGCCGCGAGGGGATCGGGATGAGCACCGCGAGCGCGGGGCGGTGCACGCCGCGCAGGCGCTTGACCTTGAGCGTGGCGGCGGCGAGCGTCGGGCCGGTGCTGCCGGCGGACACGAGCGCCTCGGCGCGTCCGTCGGCGACCGCCTCCGCCGCCTGGACGATCGAGGCCTCGGGCTTGGAGCGCACGGCCCGCACGGGCTCCTCGTCCCCGCCGATCGCGCTCGGGCGCGTCGACGACCTCGAACGGGCCCGTCTCCCAGCTCGTCCGCCGGGCCGAACAGCAGCACCCGCTCGCCGGACAGGCGCGCGCCCTCGGCCACCGCCGCCGGGCCGCCGTCGGCCCCGTTCGCGTCCAGCGCGATCACGGGCGTCTGGGGCTACTCGTCGTCGGTGTCGACGGGCTCTGTCGCGACGACCTCACGGCCGGCGTAGGTGCCGCACTCGCCGCACACGCGGTGCGGGATGCGGGGCGCGCCGCAGCGCGGGCAGACCGCAAGGCTCGGCGCGGAGATCTTGTGCTGCGAGCGCCGCTTGTTCGTGCGCGAGTGCGACTGTCGTTGTTTCGGGACGGCCATTGGTCGTGGAGTGTAGCTCGGCGGGCATCCATGCCCGCCCCTCGAGGTCCTTGGCGCCATTCCGGCGCCTTGAACGGCCCGCTCCGCGGGCCTCCTAGTCGAGCTTGAGCTCCGACAGCTTCGCCCAGCGCGGGTCGGGCTCAGGCTCGTGCTCGTGCGAGGGGTCCTCGTTGAGGTTCTCCCCGCACACCGCGCAGAGCCCCAGGCAGTCCTCGTCGCAGAAGATCTGGGCCGGCAGCGCGAGCGCCAGCGCGTCGCGGGCCCAGGCGTTCAGGTCGAGCTCTCCCTGCTCGAGGTAGGGCGAGAGCAGGTCGTCGCCTCCTCCGGGCTGGTCGATCTCGCGGGCGTCGACCTCGACGGTGCGTATCCGGCGTCCTCGAGGCAGCGCATGCAGGGCCCTCCAGCGGCCGCGAAGCGCAGCCGCAGCGAGTAGCCCGAGCCGGTGGTGCGCGACACGTCGAGCCGCGCGTCCACGAGGCCTCGCGGGTCCCGGTAGGTCTGGCCGCCGTACCTCAGGGCATCGAGAGGCACTGCGAGCTCGGTGCCGGCCGCCTCGCCGGACGAGAGCTTCAGCCTGCCAAGATCGAAGCTTTCCGCGCGCGCCGCCACGCGAAAAAAGGTAGCGGCGCCTAGGGGGAAGGGGAGACTTCAGCTTACCTCGGCTTCTCGCGGCCCTGCAGCCGGTCGCGCCCGCGCTGCACCGCCGCGATGAACTTCTCGAGGTTGACCTCGAGCGTGTTGAGGATGTCGTCGGCGTAGTCCTCGGCGCCGAGCCGGATCTCACGCTCGCGGGCGCGGGCGTCCTCGACGATCTCCTCGGCCTGGCGCTCGGCCTGCTTGACGACCTCCTCCTCGCCGATCAGCCGGGTCTGCTCCTCGCGCGCCTCCTTGACGATCCGCTCGGCCTCGCGCTTGGCCTCGGCGAGCATCTCCTGGCGCTCCTTGACGATCCAGCGCGCCTGCTTGATCTCCTCGGGGATCGTGGCGCGCATCTGATCGAGGATGTCGTAGATCTCCTCCTTGTCGACGCGCACCTGATCGGTGAGCGGCACGGGCTTCGCGTTGTGCACCGTGTCGTCGAGCTTGTCGATGAGTACGAGGACGTCCATGGGTGAACCTCAGTTCGTCTAGCGCTCTGAGGGCTTCCTGCAAGCGTTCGGCCACTTGGGGTGGCACCAGGCCGGTCAGATCTCCCCCGAACATCGCCAGCTCCTTGACGCCGCTGGAGGAGAGAAAGCTGTACTCGGGAGCCGACATCAGGTACATGCTCTCGATGTCCGGTGCCATCTTGCGGTTGAGCTGGTTCATCTCGAACTCGTACTCGAAGTCCGAGATCGCCCGGAGCCCCTTGACGATCGTCTTGGCCCCGTTCTCCCGGGCGAACTCGACGAGCAGGGTATCAAAGGCTTTTACCTGCACATTGCCGAGTTTTTCGACCTCGGCCTGGAGGAACGCGACCCGCTCCTCGGCGCTGAAGACCGTCTTCTTCTTGCGCACCGGCTGGTTGACCACGCCGACCACCACGTTGTCGAACACGTGGGCGGCGCGCCCGATGATGTCGAGGTGCCCGAGCGTGACCGGGTCGTAGGAGCCCGGGCACACGGCGGTCCCGCCGTTCTTAGCTCCCACGGTGGACCGCCATGCGGGTGTCGCCGTAGATCCGTTCGCGGACGAGCGGGAGCGGGAGCTCGAGCGGCATGCGCTTGTCGGATTCGGTCACGATCAGGGCTGGTTCCGTGAGGACCGGCGGGAGACGCTCGGCGAGCGGCCCTGCCAGGCGGGTTGCGGAATCATAGGGCGGGTCGCAGAACACGAGGTCCGAACGTGGACTCCCCCGCGGCGGAGCGCAGGTAACGGAGTGCGTCGCGGCGGTGCACCTCGGCCTCCAGCCCGAGCTCGTCGAGGTTGCGCCGGACGGCCGCCACAGCGCGGGCACGGCTGTCCACGAACACGGCGCCGGCGGCGCCCCTGGACAGGGCCTCGATACCGAGCGCGCCGGACCCCGCGAAGAGGTCGAGCACCCGAAGCCCCTCCACGTCCCCGAGGATCGAGAAGAGCGCCTCGCGCACCTTGTCCGCCGTGGGGCGGGTGTCGCCACCGCCGGGGGCCTGGAGGCGCCGGCCGCGCAGCTCGCCCGGCGACGACCCTCAACCGGAGGCCGGCTCGGACTCGATCGGCGGCGGCTGGCGCAGCGTCTGCAGCACGGTGCAGTAGCGCTCGGTCTTCTCACTCAGCGAAGCCAGCTGCTCCGGGGTCGCCTCGGGCGCGTCGATCTCGAACCGCAGCCGGATGGCCGAGAACCCCACCGGCGCCTCGCGGTCGACGCCGAGCGTGCCGCTCAGGTCGAGGTCACCCTCCACCACGACCTCGATCCGCTCCGTCTCGATCCCCATCGCCGTAGCGACCATCTGGCAGGTGATCTGCGCGCAGGCGGCGAGCGCGCCCAGCAGCAGGTCGCCCGAGCACGCTGCGGTGCCGGGCCCGCCGACCCCGGTGTGCGCCTCCGCCTCCTGGATCGCCCTCCCGAGGTCGACCGAGCAGCCGACCGGGCCATCGGCCTCGCTCCCGCGTGCGGTGAGCGTGATCTTCGACGCCTCCGGATCGGCCCGGTAGCGATCCTTCAACGGCGCTTGCAGCTCCTCGAGGTTCATGGCGCGAAGCCTAGGCGGGAATCGGGTCGAGGTCCGAGCCGAAGCGGTCGATCACCGCGCCCCGCAGCAGCGCGTGCTCCGGCTCGCCCAGCCCGGGGTCGCGCTCGATCAGCTCGTCCGCCCGCGCTCGCGCCCGCTCGAGCAGGTCCTGGTCCTCGGGCAGCCGGGCCACGCGGAACTCCGGCAGCCCCGACTGGCGCGTGCCGAGCACCTCGCCGGCGCCGCGCAGCTCGAGGTCGACCTCGGCGAGGCGGAAGCCGTCGCGCTCGGAGGCGATCGCCTGCAGCCGCGGCAGCTTCGGCTCGCCGAAGAGGATGCAGACCGACTGGCGTGCTCCCCGCGCCCGACTCGTCCGCGCAGCTGGTGGAGCTGTGAGAGCCCGTAGCGGTCGGCCGCCTCGATCAGCATCACGGTCGCGTTGGGCACGTCGATGCCCACCTCGATCACGCTCGTGGCCACGAGCACGTCGGCCTCGCCCGCGGCGAACGAGCGCATCGCCTCCTGCCTTCTCGGCGGTCTGCATCTGGCCGTGGATGAGCGCCACGCGCTGGTCGCGGAACTCGCCGTCCGTGAGCCGCTCGAACTCGACGGTGGCCGCCTTCGCCTGCAGCGCCTCCGACTCCTCCACCAGCGGGCAGACGACGAAGCACTGCCTGCCCGCGGCGATCTCCTCGCGGATGCGCTCGTAGGCGCGGGCGCGGGCGCGGGCGCCGTCGACGACATGGGTCTCCACCGGCCGCCGTCCGGCCGGCAGCTCGCGCAGCACCGTGGTCGTCGAGGTCGCCGTAGGCGGTGAGCGCGAGCGTGCGGGGGATCGGCGTGGCGGTCATGTGGAGGGCGTGCGGGGCGAGGCCATCGGGCGCCTTCGCGTCGAGCGCGGCGCGCTGGCGCACGCCGAAGCGATGCTGCTCGTCGACCACGCAGAGGGCGAGGTCGCGGAACTCGACGGCCTCCTCGATCAGCGCGTGCGTGCCCACCACGAGCGCGAGCTCGCCCGAGCCGAGGCGCGCGAGCAGCTCGCGGCGGCGGGCGGCGGGGGTCGAGCCGGTGAGCAGCTCGACGGGCACGAGGCCGCCGAGCAGCCGGTCGAGCGTGCAGGTGCTGCTCGGCGAGCGTCTCGGTCGGCGCCATCAGCGCCGCCTGCCGGCCGTTCTCGGCGGCGCGCAGCATCGCCGCCAGGGCGACCACGGTGTTGTGGGTCACCGTGAAGTCATCGGTGACATAGAGCTGGTCGGGGTGATCGATAGAAATGCACTGCGTCGGCTTACGGCCAACACTCTCGATCGAAACGATCGCCTTCGCCGGATCCGCATACTTCGTGCGAGGTCGTAATAGGGACGCTTTGCGCGCGAGCCGGAAAGGCCGGAAGCCCGCGGGGAGCGCAATGCTCACGTACCAAGAGTCTCCGCTTGCACGGTGCCTGGGGCGGCAACGTGCGCGACCTCCGAGTGATCGGACAAGCCAAGCAACGTCGCGCGCCAGGGATGAGGACACTGACGAGAACGAGACGTTGCTGCCCTGGCGACGAGCCAGGGTTCCGTCGGTGTCGAGCAGCCCCTGCAGAACAGCGTGCCGTACGCCTATTGGCGCGCACAGGTAACTGGGGGGCACGCCCTTGTCTCGCGCGCCCTTTCCCATCAGTCCCAACTCCGCTAACGCTGTCGCGAGGGGGTTTGGGCGCGGGGCTGCCGGCCGGAGCGTCACTCCCCGCTCGATGAGCCGTGTTCGGACCGTCGACTCGCTGACTCCGGACTCCGTAGCGATCTGATGGCAGCTTGCTCCGCTCCGGTAAGCGGCCTCCAGGGTGGCAGGGTTGTCCGCTCGCGCTCCTAACGCTGAACGTGCAGGCGGAGGCGCCTTGACGATCGTCCAGTCGTAAGGGCGTGAGCATGAGCGGCGCATCACACAGCCAGCGGGAAGTCGTTCCCGCACCGCGTCCACGAGCTCAGTGTCTGCGCTTGTAAACCTGACCCGGTCTCTCAGCGACAGACCACCATCGCCCAGCAGAAGTCCGACGAGATAGGGATCAAGCGGCCTCGCGCCACCACCGTCGAACTCAGCCGGTGCGGCGAGCTCAACATGCCATTTCCAGGCGCCGTTTCGCTTGCGAACATCACCGATCAGCTCGCGTAGTGCCTTGACCTTAGGTCGGTCACCTCGGCTTCGAGCGGCACTGGTTTGGACCTGCCAGAGATGCTCGACGTCGCACTCGGCAGCAGTGCCGTCGCTGAAGCGGACGCGGTATACGTCCCTCTCTCCCTGCGGGAACACGCCAGCAATGCGAGCCCTTTCGCCTGAGGCTGAGATCACTCCGTCGCCGACTGCCAGCTCTCCCATCCTCCTGAAGCCGCCGGGTGTGAGCACGAGCGCATCAAGCGGCTGGGCTTTGCCGCTGCCGACCTCGCCCATCAGGAGCCGCTGCATCGGCCGCCCCGCGGCGAGGTCCGAGTCGATCCCCTCGATCGCGGCGCGCTGGTCGCCGGTCAGCTCGAACGGGAGCGACTCGAGCCATGGGTCGACCAGCTCGCCGCGGGCTTCGAGCGGCGCCGCCTTGCGGCTGCCGCCCTGCGCGCGACGCCGCCCGGCCACCGCGAGCTGCAGCAGGAACAGCTCCTCGAAGGCGAGCCTGTGCCGGGCGCCCTCGACGTCGCTCTTCGGTGTCGGGGAAGTGGGCGGCGGCCAGCGCGGCGGGCCGGTCCGCCAGCTCCTCGGCCACTCGCAGCGCGCCGGGCAGCGGCTCCGTCACGTGGCGCAGCAGCGGGTAGTCCTGCCACGCGAGCTTGCGCAGCGTGTCCGGGGAGATCCCGTAGGTGGCCGGGTGCACCGGCACGAGGCCGACCGTGTGCACGGGCGCGGCTCCCTGGCCCACCAGCTCGTGGGCGGAGACCCAGAACTCGTTGCGGTCCTTCATCTTGCCGTGGAGCAGCACCTGCGAGCCCTCGCCCATCTGCGTCGCCACCCAGGGCTGGTTGAACCACACCGCCACCGCCGGCCCGGTCTCGTCGAAGACGCGCGCGTCCACGCGCTTGCGGCGGCGGTCGCGCATCGGCTTCACGCTGACCGAGCGGACCGTCACGGCGATCGTCGCCTCCTCCCCCACGCCCACCGTCGCTATCGTACGCGCGTCGCGGCGGTCCTGGTGGGTGTGCGGGAGGTGCTCGAGCAGGTCGCCGTGGGTCTCGATGCCGAGCGACGCGAGCCCCTTGGCCGTCTTGCCCTTGGCCTCGAGCGGCGCGGCGAGCAGGCTCGGCCGCGGGTAGGAGCGGACGCGGCGCCGAGCGCCGCTCCGGGTCAGCTCGTCCTTGGTGGAGAAGACGGTGAGGATGGGGCCAGTATGGGAACGAAGGCCGACGGCTGGAGGGCGCGGCGCAGCCGCGCTCGTTCAAGGCGCCGGGACGGCGCCATGAACATCAGAGGGCGGGCATGGATGCCCGCCGACCTATTCGGCGCAGAGGAGCCACCACCACGCCGGCTGGCCGCCGTCGTGGAACTCGAGCTCGGCGCCGTCGGGCAGCGCCGCCTCGATCTCGCCCTGATCCAGGGGTGCGCCGCTCGCCCGCGATGCAGGTGACCAGCTCGGCGCCGTCGGCGAGCGCGCGCGAGCGTCGCTCGCAGCGTTTCCCTCGGGTCGCCCCACGCGACCAGCTCGTCGCCGTGGTAGCCCACGGCGTCACCCGCGGCGAAGCGGCCCTCGGGGTCGTCCTTCGCCGCCCCCGCCACGGCGCCGAGCGCCGAGCTGCGGCGGCGGCGCCCTCCACGGCCTCGGCGTTCGCCTCGGCGTCGCGCGGAGGAGTCGAAGGCCAGCAGGGCGGCGAGGCCCTCCTGCTGGGCGCGCGTGTGGGCACCACCCGCGCCGGGCGCTCGGACAGGTCGGCGGCGCGCTCTGCCGCCAGGATCACGTTCGGGCTGTTCGGCAGCACCACGACCTCGGCCGCGTTGGCGGAATGGATGCCCGCGAGCAGCTCGTAGGTGGAGGGGTTCATGGTCGGCCCGCCGTCGACCACCAGCGCGCCGAGCTCCTCGTAGAGGCGGCGGATGCCCGACCCGCTCACCACCGCGACGATGCCGCAGCACTGCTCGGCCGCCGCCTCGCCTCCCCCGCCCAGGCGTGCGCTGCGGTCGGCCACCTGCTCGTGCATGTCGGCCACGTCGAGGCGCGAGACCTCACCGGTGGGCTCGAAGATCTCCACGGCCGCCTCGGGCTCGTCGGTGTGCACGTG
Organism: uncultured Thermoleophilaceae bacterium; assembly: GCA_963722705.1. Classification (GTDB taxonomy): domain Bacteria; phylum Actinomycetota; class Thermoleophilia; order Solirubrobacterales; family Thermoleophilaceae; genus JAAYBF01. The sequence continues at coordinate 473,508 of CAVRNY010000005.1, forward strand.
CACGCGGATCGTGCTCTCGTCGCCCACCACCAGCACGCTGTCCCCGAGCGCCTCCAGGCGGCGGCACGAACGCCTGGCCGTCGAGGCTCGTGCCCGTGACCGCGAAGTTGGTGCAGAAGCGGAACGTGGAGGACTCGTGCTCGGGCTGGTGCAGGACATGCGCCGGCGTGGGCTGGTGGGCGAGGTCGGGGGCGTCGGCGCCACGCAGCGCGGCCACCACGCCGGCCACGATGACCGTGAGCCCGTAGGCGCCGGCGTCGACGACCCCGGCCTCCTTGAGCACCGGCAGCTGGTCGGGCCCGCGCTCCACGGCCTCCTGTGCCGGCGTCGAGCGCCCGCTCGAGCACCTCGGCGATCAGCTCGTCCTGCTCGGCCGGCGGTGGCGCCCGGGCCGAGCCGCGGCGTGTCGATGTGGGCGATGTCCTGCGCCACGCGGTGGGCCATGGCGCGCACGGCGCTGAGCATCGTGCCCTCGGCGGGATCGCGCACGGAGCCGTAGGCGGCGTCCGCCGCGCGGGCGAACGCGGCGGCCACCAGCACCGGGTCCACCAGCTCGCCCGGGCGCGACGCCAGCTCCTCCGCCGCGCCGCGCACGATCTGCGACAGGATCACGCCGCTGTTGCCGCGGGCGCCGAGCAGCGCCGCCCGGGCGACCGCCGAGACGAGCTGCTCGCGCCCGATCACGTCGATCGGCTGGCCGTTCAGGTCGTCGAGCTCGCGCAGCACGGCGCGCATGGTCATCGCCATGTTGTCGCCTGTGTCGCCGTCGGCGACGGGGAAGACGTTCAGGTCGTTGACCTCGCCGCGCCGGCTCTCGAGCTCGGCGAGCGACGCGGCCACGACTCTGCGGAACCGCTCCAGGCTCTGGTCGCGCACGTGGGGGGTTCTACACCTAAGTGCGGCGGCGTTTCAGCCAGGCCGCATTACCATCGGAGCGATCGCGCCCCTTTAGGCGGCCTTGGTGACCTTGCCGGCCTTGAGGCAGCGCGTGCAGACGTACTCACGCGTCGGTGAGCCGCCCACGTCGATGCGGACCTTCTGCAGGTTCGGGTTGAAGCGCCGCTTGGTGGCCACCATCGAGTGGCTGCGGCTGTGCCCGAACGCGGGGCCCTTCTTGCAGACGTAACAGACCTTTGGCACGGCGCGGAAGGGTAACAGCGTCACGCCCCCAGCTCGTCGCGGAACGCTTCCAGCGCGCGCTCCACGCCCGCCCGGTCCACATCCAGGTGGGTCACCGCCCTCGCCCGCCGCGGCCCGAGCGCCTGCAGCTCCACCCGGTCCGCGATCCGCTCCGAGAAGCCGGCCGCGTCATCGACTCCGAAGATCACGATGTTCGTCTCCACGCTCGCCGGGTCGAGCTCGACCCCGTCGATCTGCGCCAGGCCCTCCGCGAGCACGCGGGCGTTCTCGTGGTCCTCGGAGAGCCGCTCCACGTTGTGATCCAGCGCGTACATGCAGCCCGCCGCGACGATCCCGGCCTGCCGTAGGGCGCCACCGGTCATCTGCTTCCAGCGCCACGCCTCGGCGATCAGCTCGGCGGACCCGGCGAGCACGGCGCCGACCGGCGCGCCCAGTCCTTTCGAGAAGTCGATCCACGCCGTGTCGAAGCCGGAGGCCCAGTCCGCGGCGGGCACCCCGGTCGCGGCCACGGCGTTCAACAGGCGCGCGCCGTCGAGGTGCGTGCGAAGCCCGTGGCTCCGAGCCACCTCGAGGACGCTCGCGCATGGTCTCGAGCGGCCACACGCGGCCGCCGGAGATGTTGGTGGTCTGCTCCACCGACAGGAGCCGCGAGCGGGGCATGTAACGGCTCTCCGGCCGCAGGGCCGCCTCGAGCTGCTCGCGCGGTGAACACGCCGCCGTCGCCGTCGATCGGGTTGAGCATCGCGCCGGCCAGCGCGGCGGGCCCGCCGGCCTCCGCGATGATCGGGTGGGCATAGCGGTCGAGCAGGATCTCGTCGCCCGCCGCGCGCACGTGCAGCCGGAAGGCGATCTCGTTGCACATCGTCCCGGTGGGCAGGAACAGGGCGGCCTCGTGGCCGAGCAGCCCGGCCACGCGCTCCTGGAGCGCGTTCACCGTCGGATCGAGGCCGCGCTGCTCGTCCCCCACCTCCGCCGCCGCGATCGCCTGCCGCATCCCGTCGCTCGGGCGGGTCTGCGTGTCGCTGAAGAGGTTGACCGGGTGCACGGCGGTGCGGCAGGCTAGCCCACCATGGCCGACGACGAGATAGCGCTGGCGCGCAAGGCGTTCGATCGCTGGGCGAGCGGCGACTGGGAGCCGCATTCGGACGTGTACCACCCGGACATCGAGATCGCCTCGTTCGTGGCCGGCCGGTCACTCATCGGCTACGGCGGCCTGCGGCACTGGGGCAACGACCTCAAGCGCTCGTTCGACGACTACGTGGCCCGAGCGGACGAGTGGATCCGCGCGGACGACGGCCGGGTCCTCGCGGTCGGGCGCCTCACCCTGCGGGGGCGCAGCACGGGCGAGACGGTCGACCGGCCGTGCGCCTGGCTGTTCGCGTACGAAGAGGCTCTGATCGTCCGTATCGAGGCGTTCCACGACAGGGTGGCGGAGGCGCGTGCCGAGGCGGGCCTGCCGGAAGACCCGGAAGCCGCCTAGCCGAGCTCGCGCCGGAGCTCGGCCATCCGCAGCACCGCCCTCGCGGCGTCCTCCCCCTGGTGGCGCTTGCCCCCGCCCGCGCGGGCCAGGGCCTGATCCATGTCGTCCACGGTCAGGACGCCGAACGCGCACGGCACCCCCGTGTCGAGCGAGACGCGGGCGATGCCGCTCGCCGCTTCGGCGCAGACGTAGTCGTAGTGGTTGGTCTCGCCGCGGATCACGGCCCCGAGGCAGGCCACGCCGGCGTAGCGGCCGGACCGCGCGCAGTAGAGCGCGGCCAGCGGCAGCTCGTACGCGCCCGGCACGTCATGGACCTCGACGGAGGCGCCGGCCTCCTCGAAGACCCCGGTCGCCCCCGCCACGAGCCGGTCCGCCAGGTCCTCGTAGAAGCGACCGACCGCGATCGCGTAGACAGCGGCGTCAGCCACCCGCGCGCTCGTCCTCGGGCCGCATCTCGGGCGTCGCGCCGCCCGCGCGCTCGCGGTCGTGCTTGCGCTCCTGCTGGATCATCTCGTCGTCGAGCGCGAGCCCCTGGTGGTGGAGCAGGTGCCCGAGGCGCTGGGCCTTCGCGCGAAGGTAGGCCGCGTTGTGGTCTCCGGGCGGGTGCTCGATCGGCACCTGGTCGGTGACCCTCAGGCCGTAGCCCTCGAGGCCGACGATCTTCTTCGGGTTGTTGGTGAGCAGCCGGATGGAGGTCAGGCCGAGGTCCACGAGGATCTGCGCGCCGATGCCGTAGTCGCGCAGGTCGGCCGGCATGCCCAGCTCGAGGTTCGCGTCCACCGTGTCGAGCCCGTCCTCCTGCAGCTTGTACGCGCGGAGCTTGTTGAGGAGGCCGATCCCGCGCCCCTCCTGCGCGAGGTACAGCAGGACCCCGCGGCCCTCGTCCTCGATCCTGAGCAGCGCGTCCTCGAGCTGCTGCCCGCAGTCGCAGCGCAGGGAGTGGAACACGTCGCCGGTGAGGCACTCGGAGTGCACGCGCACCAGCACGTCGTCCTCGCCGTCCACCTCCCCCTTGACCATCGCCACGTGGTGCTTCTCGTCCACCAGCGAGCGGAAGCCGACCACGCCGAACTCCCCGAAGGCGGTCGGCAGGCGCACCTCCACCACCCGCTCCACCAGCTTGTCGTGCAGGCGCCGGTAGGCGATCAGGTCCGCCACCGTGATCATCTTGAGCTGGTGCTTGCGGCAGTACCCGACGAGGTCGTCGACGCGCGCCATCGTCCCGTCGTCGTTCATCACCTCGCAGATCACGCCGGCCGGGACGAGCCCCGCGAGCCGCGCCAGGTCGACGGCGGCCTCGGTCTGTCCGGTGCGCTCGAGCACGCCGCCCTCCTTGGCCTTCAGCGGGAAGATGTGGCCGGGCTGGACGAGGTCGCGCGGGCTCGCGTCCCGGTCGATCGCCACCTGGATCGTGCGCGCGCGGTCGTGGGCGGAGATCCCGGTGGAGATGCCCTCGCGGGCCTCGATCGACACCGTGAACGCGGTCTCGAACGGCGACTCGTTCTTCGCCGCCATCAGGTCGAGCCCGAGCTCGTCGCAGCGGTCAGGGGTGAGGGCGAGGCAGATCAGCCCGCGGCCGTGCATGGCCATGAAGTTCACGGCCTCGGGGGTCGCGAACTGCGCGGCGAGCGTGAGGTCGCCCTCGTTCTCGCGGTCCTCCGCGTCGCACACCACGACCATCCGGCCCGCGCGGACATCCTCGAGCGCCTCCTCGATCGAGCTGAAGGGCGAGCCGCTCATCGGGCCTCGGCGCCGGCGTGGGCGGACACCAGCTTCTCGACGTACTTGGCGATCACGTCCACCTCCAGGTTCAGCCGGCCGCCGGGCTCGAGATCGCCCAGGGTCGTGCGGTCCAGGGTCTCGGGGATCAGCGACACCGAGAATCCCTCGGCGTCGACCTCGGCGACGGTCAGGGACACCCCGTCGACCGCCACCGATCCCTTCTCCACGACGTAGCGCAGCAGGTCGCCCGCCGCCGCGATCCGCACCACCCTGGCGAAGCCCTCCTCGGCCACCGCCTCGACGGTGCCGGTCCCGTCGACGTGGCCCTGGACGATGTGGCCGCCCAGGTGATCCCCCGCGCGCAGGGGCAGCTCGAGATTCACGCGCCCGCCGGGGGCGAGCGCTCCCAGGGAGGTGCGGCGAAGCGTCTCCTCCATCACGTCGGCGCCGAAGGCGCCCGGCGTCACGCTCGTCGCGGTGAGGCAGACGCCGTTCACCGCGATCGAGTCCCCCTCCGACAGCTCCAGCGGGGTATCGGCCTCGACCTCGAGCCGCCCACCGTCGATGGCCGAGACCGTGCCCGTGGCCTGCACCAGTCCCGTGAACATCACCACTCCCGCAGGCGGGCCGTGATCAGGACGTCCTCGTCGATTCGCTCGACCTCGGCGTGGACCGCCACTGCCGCATCCGCGATCCGCTCGAAGCCCTGGGCCTCCACGGCCCCCTTCGACTCGCGCCCGCCGAGCAGCATCGGGGCGATGAACATCCGCACCTCGTCGATCTCGCCCGCCTCCAGGAACACGCCGGCGAGGTGTGGGCCGCCCTCTAGCAACAGCGACTGCATGTCACGGGCGCCGAGCTCGTCGAGCGCGTCGCGGACCCGCGCGGCCTCGTTCTGCCCCGTGGCGACGATCACCTCGACGCCCGCGTTGCGAAGCGCCTCGGCGGCGGTCCGCTTCGCGGCCCGCGAGCACACGACCACGACCGGGACCTCCCCGGCGCTCGTGACGAGCTGCGAGTCGAGCCGGAGGCTCGCCTCCGAGTCGAACACCACCCGGCGCGGCTGGCGCGCGACGCCCTCGACCCGTGAGGTGAGCAGCGGGTCGTCGTGGCTGGCGGTATGGATTCCCACGGCCACGGCGTCGCACTCGGCGCGCCAGCGGTGGGCGCGCGCGCGACTGGACTGGCCCGAGATCCATTGAGACTCGCCGGTGCTGGTGGCGACCTTGCCGTCCAAGGTCATGGCGGACTTGAACATCACGAACGGCCGGCCCGTGCGGGCGTGCTTGCGGAACGGCTGGTTGAGGAGGCGCGCGGCCGCGGCGACCTCGCCGTCGACGACGGACACCTCGATCCCCTCGTCGCGGAGGATGCCGAGCCCGCGACCCGAGGCCTTGGGCGTCGGATCGTCCGAGGCCACGACCACGCGGGCGATCCGGGCGGCCATGATCGCCTGCGTGCACGGCGGCGTGCGGCCATCGTGGCAACAGGGCTCGAGCGACACGTACATCGTGCCCCCGGCGGGATCCTCCTCGCACGCGCCGAGCGCCGCGCGCTCCGCGTGAAGATCTCCCGCGCGGGCGTGGAAGCCCTCTCCGATCGTGCGGTCGCCCTTCACCACCACGGCGCCGACCAGCGGGTTGGGCGAGGTGTGCCCGCGCGCCGTGGCGGCCAACTCGATGGCCCGCCTGAGATGGCGCTGATCGCGCTCTGTGGCTGAAGTGGAAGCCATGCCTGGAAGCGCGCGAGCCGGTTGACTCGCGAGTCAACGATACCAACCGGCCTTCAGGCTCCACCCAGGTGGGAGCTGTCCAGCAACGAGGCCAGGCTGAGGAACGGCGCGTCCAGCCACTCCTCCTCTGCGTCGCCCGGCTCCAGCGCGCCGAGCGCCCGCTGCCAGGTCATCGCGCGGGCGATCTTCCCCACGCCGGCAGGCGAGCTCGAGCGTTTCGACGAGCTCGGCGTGCGGCGCGAGGTCGGTGAACGCCTCCAGGTAGGCGTCGCGAAGCCGCAGGATCTGCGGGTCGTCGACCGCCACGTCGAGCACGTGGGACTGCATGAACCCGAGCGCCACGAGCATGCTCGCGAACGGGTGCGCCAGGACGGTGTCCCCCCAGTCGTAGAACCGCACGTGGGTCTCCCCGGCCGCGGGGTCGAGGATGTTCCACGGGTGCAGGTCGTTGTGGTCCACGCTCGCCTCGCCCGGTGCGGCCGCCAGCTGTTCGCACCACGCGGCGACGGTGTCGCGCAGGGCGGCCACCTCCCGGTAGGTGGCTTGCTCGCCGGGTTCGCCGCGCCGCTCGACGTACACGCCCACCGCTTCGAGCGCCTCGTCGAACCGCCCCGGCATCACGGGGGCGCGCATGTCCGTGACGCCGAGTGCGAGCACCCTGTTGGCGTAGGGGGCGATGTGGCGCTGCAGCTCCCCGTACTCCGGGAGGGCGGTCGCCATCGCCTCGAGCAGCTCGGCGCCCGCGAGCCGCTCTCCGAACGGCGCCCCGCCGTCCGGCAGCACGATCCACCCCCGCCCGGGGTCGGCCGCGATGGGCGTGAGCACCCGGTCGGGGACCACCCGGTGCAGGAGCCGGTAGAGGCCGACCTCGAACGCCGTGCCGGGTGCGGCCGCCTTGAGCCACACGACCCCGTCGGTGGTCGGCGCCCTGAGCGCCGTCGCCCACGGCCGCAGGTGGGGCTGCTCGACCTCGCCGGTGCGCGAGATGCCCGCCGCGGCGAGCTGCTCATCCATCCACGAGATAGCCGGCTCGCGCCAGCTCTCCGACGACCAGACCTCGACGCCGTGGCCCTGCCCTGCGCCCATTTCCCCTACCTCCGCGGGGAAGTGTTACCGAAGCTGGTCGCCCGCGACGGCCCGGAGCGATAATTGCCCCCGCGGCCAGCCGAAGCGCGTGCCTGCCGGCGGGAAGAGCCAGCCGGTCTGATTTCGCGCCAGCGAGAGCGCGCGGCCCGGCCACCAGGTGCCGACCGGCAGCGGGCCACCGTTGCAGGAGCCGCCGGAGTAGCCCGGACGGCCGACCCACATGTAGGCGTCGACCTTCGGGTGGTGGGTGCTCGTGGTCGGAGGGAGTCCGAGGCCGCGGTGCTTGGGGTGGCAGTGCACGTTGATCCGCAGGTTGCGCCGCCCGCGGCGCTTGCGGTAGTGCACCGGCCCGCGGCCGTTGAAGTGGGTCGAGACGATGAACGGCTTGCCGCCGATCCGGCGCGACACGTCGAGGCCGTAGCGGATGTTGCGGCCCGTCCAGTCGTAGTGGGTGACGTTGAGCATGAAGCCGCGCACCTTGCCCACGCCGATGCGGCGCAGCGCCCTGGCGGTGCGGTGCGCGGGCACCCAGTCGGACGCGGTGGCCTCGAGGTAGACGGTGGCGTTGGGAAGCTTCGCGAACTGCTCCACGCCGTAGCGGAGCAGGCGGAAGCGAGCCTTGCGCCGGCTCCTCGCCAGGCACTTGACGGTGCCCACGGAGTCGGGCTCGAAGGCGATCACCACGCGCGAGCGCCCGATGCCGCGGGCGAACGCGCGGAACCACGCGCGGGTGCGGCGGTCCTCGCGGGCCCCGCCGGCGGTGTAGCGGCTGTTGCAGGCCCGGCCCTGATGGCGCAGCGTGGCGACGAGCGGCACCTGGCCGACCCGCCTGGCGCGGCCGATGTACTCCCGCACCTCCTTGCGCGCACGGCGGTTGAAGCGCCCGAACCAGCGGAACTTGGGCTCGCGCGCGATCCGCCACATCAGCGCCGTCCGCCCGCTGAGGCCCCTGCGGCGGTATGAGCGCCACTGCTTCCAGGAGGGCTGCTGGTGATCCACGAAGAACTGCTCGCCGGCGAGCGGATTGGGTGTGCGCGGATCCACGCCGCGCTTGTCCTGGGCCGACGCGGCGGGCGCCAGCGCCGCCAGCGCGAGCGCCGCGGCGAGGAGTGGTCGGAGGGAGGTGGGCACTGGTAGGTAGGTAACTCAGGCGGGCGCGGAACGTTCCGCTCCCGGACTAACGTTTGAGCTGGTCGCCGGCGAAGGCCTTCAGCGATAGCCCCTTCGGATGGCCGAAGCGGGTGCGGCTCGGGGGGCGGATCCAGTTGGTCGCGTACCTGCCGAACATCACCGCTCGGTCATCGAACCAGGAGCCGATCGGCAGCGGCCCGCCGTTGCACGAGCCGCCCGAGAAGCCCGGCCGGCCGATGTAGAAGTAGCCGTCCGCCAGCGGGTGGCCGGTCTGGGTGGTGGGCGCGATCCCGAGGCCGCGCCGCAGCGGATGGCACCACACGGTCACGCGGCGCCACTTGTTCTTGCTGCGGTTGATCCAGCGCTTGTAGTGCACGGGCCCGCGGCCGTTGAAGGAGGTGGAGACGATGAAGTGCTTGCCGCCCACGAGGCGCGAGACCTGGGAGCCGTGCTTGAGGTTGTAGGCGGTCCAGTCGTAGTGGGTCACGTTCAGCATGAACCCGCGCACCTTGGCCACCCCCACCTGGCGCAGCAGCTTGGCGGTGCGGGCCGGCGGACTCCCAGTCCGAGGCGCCCGCCTCGATGTAGATCGTGGCGTTCGGCAGCTGGGAGAGCACGTCGATGCCGTAGCGGAGCAGCTCGACGCGGGCCTTGCGGCGGCTCTTGGCGAGGCAGTCGATCGTTCCCAGCGAATCCGGCTCGAAGCCGATCACGACGCGCGAGTTGCCGATCCCGCGGGCGAAGTCGCGGTAGTAGCGCTTGGTGCGCTCGTCCTCGCGGACGCCCCCGGCGGTGTAGCGCTTGTGACAGGCCTTGCCCTGGTGGCGCAGGATCACGACCTGGGCCACCGACCCGGGCTGTTCCTCCTGAACGCGCTCGAGGTAGCTGCGGATCGTGCCAGCCGTGCCGCCCTTGTCGTCCTCGTTCCAGCGGCCGAACCACTTGAACTGGGGCTGCAGGGCGATCTTCCCGACCATCGAGGCCTTGTACTTCTGACCGCGGCGCAGATGGCGCTTGTAGGCCGCGTACTGGGGGGACCAGGTCTTGTCCACGAACCAGCCGAGTCCCGTGAGCGGGTTGGGCTGGTTGGGGTCGACTCCGCGCGGGTCGGGACCCGGCGGCGGGGGCGGGGGCGGTGTCGGCGCGGGCGGCGGGGCCGGCTCCTCATCGCAGGGCGGGAAGAAGGGCTGGTCGCACATCGGATCGTCGTCGTCATCGCCCGGGCCCTGGGCGACGGCGGCCGGCGCCGTCAAGCACAACGCGAGGAGGGCGGAGAGAAGGCATGCGCGTATGAACCCGAGGGCGTCCACTCCATCCCTATCGACACTGCGACAGGAGCCTTGATCCCGCGGGGACCGCGGTGGACGGCGTCAGCTCAGCGGTGCGAGCGGCTCCTTCTGAGCCTCGGTCTCCGGAGCCTCGATGTAGGGCTGCTGCTCGTCCTGGCTCCTCGGTCTCGTGGTAGACCGACTCGGCGTTCACGGCCCAGATGTCGTGCTCGGTGCCCTTCACGAGGTTGTCCACCGCGCGCATGGCGGTCAGCATCGAGTGGTCGGAGTTGTTGTAGCGGTGCAGCCCGTTGCGGCCGACCTGCTGGAGGTTCTCGATGCCGTCGAGCCAGCCGCGGATCGGCGGTGATCCGCTCGGCGTAGTCCATGTCGTACATCGGGTAGGCCTTGGGCACCCGGGTCGCGAAGCCGAACTCGAGCGTGTCGGGCTTGGCCAGGCCGAGCTGCTCGAGCTCGCTTCATGCCCAGCTCGACGAGCTTGTCGTCGTCCATCTCCCACAGCTCGTCGCCGGCGAAGCAGAAGTACTCGAGGCCGACGCAGGCCTTGCTCGGGTCCGGGACCATCCAGGGGCTCCAGGAGCGGAAGTTCTGGATCCGGCCGACCTCGACGTCGGGCTCGTGGATGTAGATCCAGTTGTCGGGGAAGAGGTCCTCGCCGTCGAGCACCAGCGACACCGTGAGGAAGTCGCGGTAGCGGATCCCCTTGGCGGCGGACACGACCTCCGGCTTGGGGTGCGGGTCCGACATGCCGACCACGTTGCGCAGCGGCAGCGAGGAGATCACGTAGTTGGACTCGTACTCCTTGCCGCCGGCGATCACCTTGCGGACGCGGCCGTCCTCGACCACGAGCTTCTCGACCGGGGTCTCCATCAGGACCTGGCCGCCGAGGTTCTTGATGTCGTCGGTCATCGTCTCCCACATCTGGCCGGGGCCGTAGCGCGGGTAGTGGAACTCGCCGATCAGCGTCTTGATCTCGTTGCCCTTGTTGCCGAAGAACGCGGCCTTCGCGGCGCTGAAGAAGGACAGGCCCTTGATCCGCTGGGCGGCCCACTCGGCGCGGATCTCGGAGGTCGGGCACGCCCCACACCTTCTCGGTGTAGGACTTGAAGAAGAGGTTGAACAGGCGCTTGCCGAAGCGGTTGGACACCCACTGCTCGAAGGTGTCCTCGCGGCCCTTGGGCTTGATCTGCGCCCACACGTAGGACAGGAACGCGCGCGTCAGCTCGACCGGGCCGAGCTTCTTGATCACGTCCGGCCCGCGCAGCGGGTAGTCGAGGAACTTCTTGTTCCAGTAGATGCGCGACATGCGCGGGCGCTTGAGGAACTCCTCGCGCATGATCTCGTGCCAGAGGTCGTCGACCTCCTTCACCTTCGTGAAGAAGCGGTGGCCGCCGAGGTCGAAGCGGTACTCGCCGCCCGGGCCGTCGCGGACCTCGGTCTTGGCGATGCCGCCGACCTGGTCCTCGGCCTCGAAGACGATCACCGGAAGGCCCTGCTTGGCCAGCAGGTAGCCGGCGGTGAGGCCCGCGGGGCCGCCGCCGAGGATCAGCGTGGGCGTGTCACGCAACCCGGGGGTCGCGGGCTCGATCGGCGGTCGGTGCTCGGTGGTGTCGGTTGGTCTCGCTCATCTGGGTCTCGGTCTGGTCGGAGGTCTTCGTGTAGAGGACGCCGCGCACGCCGATCCGGCGGCCCGCCTGTAGAACGGCGGTGCTGCCCTGTCGTGCCTGAAGCGCTCGATCCAGCTCGAGCGCCTGGCCCCACTGGGCGGACCGGCGGCGAACCAGCTGCGTCCAGGGCGCGTCCCAGTCGTCGATGCTCGAGGTGACCGGGTGCACGAGAAGCACGCGCTGCCGAGCGCGGCAGCTTATCAAGCAGCGGCTTGAGATTCTTCTGTGGCGTCGCGTCCTCGAGCTTGTCCTGGACGTCGCGCCAGTCCATCACGCCCTTGCGCTCGACCTCGCCGAGCTGGGTCGCCTCCACGAGGTCGTTCCGGCAGGTGGTAGTGGATCAGCGGGTGCTGCTCGGGCTGGAGCGTCACCACGAGGTCGCCCGGCTTCGCATCTCGTCGGACACCGCCGTGGCCAGGTCCGACGGCGTTGGACTTGTTCTCGAGGTTGGTGGTCTTGGGGATCGCCCAGATGCCGAGCACGATCACCAGCGCCGACGAGCCCGAGGTTGCCCGCGCGGGCGAGGCCGAGGGCGGAGAGGATGAAGATCGGGCCGAGCGCGACGCCGAGGTAGCGCGTGGTCCAGGCGGGCGAGACCTGGGAGAAGAGCCATGCGACCGCGAGGCGTCGCGACGCCGATGGCGATGGCGGTGAGCGCCGCGCTGCGCTCGCGGTCCTCGGGGATGCGCCGCGTCAGCACCGCGGCGAGCCCGGAGCCGGCCGCGAGCACGAGCGCGACCGTCACGGTGCCGCCGCCGAGCAGCGACTTGGAGATCTGCACCGGCGCCCCGAGCCGCGGCGAGTTGAGCCACGGCGCCCCGGTATGGGTCGTCTGGTAGAGCAGGGTCGGCAGCCACGGCAGGTAGAGCACGCAGCGCGAGGCCGAAGCCGAGCAGGCCGTCCTTGAGCAGCCCGCGGCGGTCGTCGGTCGTGAGCAGCAGCCCGGCCAGCGTCACGAGCGTCCCCGCGGTCACGAAGATGCCCCAGCTGTGCGTGTAGAGGATCGCCGCCAGCAGCCCGATGAAGAGCGGCAGGTAGTTGCGCCTGCGGTACACGAAGACGTGCAGGAACGCCGCGCTGAGGAGCAGCGACAGCACCACCATCAGCGAGTACATCCGCGTCTCCTGCGCGTAGGTGGTGAGGAACGGGTTGAAGGCGCCCAGCGCCGCGCAGATCAGCCCGGTGCGCTGGTCGAACAGCGACCAGCCCGCCCACAGCCCGCCGGGACGGCGAGCAGCGAGATCGCCACCGACAGCCCCTGGGTGTCGGCGGGCCCGTTGCCGACGATCTCCATCCACACGTGCAGCACCAGGTAGTAGAGCGGCGGGGTGCCGTCCTGCTTCAGCACGCCGGGGATGTCGAAGAACGGCTGCGAGGCGATGCCGATCGAGAGGCCCTCGTCCATCCACAGCGACGCGCCGAGCGCGCGCGTGCGGAGGTAGAGCGAGACGAGCATCAGGCCGCCCACCACGAGCGCGACGCCCACGGCACCGGCGGGCAGTCGAATCTACGCGCGGGAGCGCGCGGGCTCGGGAGGCGACCGTGGCCATCAGGGAAAGATAGTCAGCGCGAGGACCGCAGTTCGGGGGTCACGGATCTCGGTGGGACGCGCGGGGAGCCGGCGCCACCGGACGGGCACGCGAGGCCGCGCGCATCCGCGCGCGGCGCGGTCACGAGCCGCCAGCGGTCGTTGGTGGTCACGAGCCGGAAGCGGTCGTCGGTGAGCTTGGGCACCAGCGGGCTCGCCGGGCGCGTGTGGGTGCGCAAGGCCACGCCCGGGGCGGGCGTGCCGCCGAGGGCACCCACGTCGATCCCGTGGATGCCCAGCTCGTAGGCGACCATCTGGGTCTGGAACGGGCCGCTGTACACGTTGCCGCAGGCGAGGAGCCGGTCGCGACCGCCCGCCCTTGTCGATGATCCCGGGCAAGTGCTCCCACAGGCTCGCCTCGTAGCGCAGCACGTCGAGCGTCACGTCGACGTTGTCCACCTTGTCGGTGATCACCGGGTACCCGGCCGCGATGCAGAGCGACAACGCCCGCGGCGGTCACGGCGAGCCCCCTGCGGGCGTTGCCGGTGAGCCGGGTGGCCAGGTCGCTGCGCGGCCTCGAAGGCGTATCCCACGCCGATGCCGCCGAGCACGCAGATCACCGCCGTGGTGACGATGAGGTAGCGCTGGTTGCCGGCGTAGCCCCGCTCGGTCATGAACGCCACCAGCAGCAGCCAGGACAGGCCCGCGCCGGCAAGGAACATCGTGGCCCGCTCGCCGCCGGTGGCGCACCCAGGCCACGCCCGCCACAGCGACGGCGAGGAAGGCCGCGGCGTAGAGGGGGATCACGGTGCGCTCGGCGAACCGCTTGGCGACCTCGAGCCCCGGATGCTCGGCGAAGGCGGCGCTGCCAGGGTTCGGGTTGTTCGCGCGGCTGGAGGCGCGCAGCGGCTCGCCCGAGCCCCACAGCTCGGGGCCGAACCAGAGGACGGGCACGAGCAGCCCGGCCGCCGCCACGCGCAGGCGAAGCTCGGGATCGCGGAACCACAGCCACAGCCCATAGATGCCGAGGAAGGGCCACGCCTCGGGGCGCAGCAGGGCGGCGGCGAAGCCGAGGTAGAGCGCGTGGTCGCGGCGGCCGTCGAGATGCCGCTCGAAGGCCCACAGCGAGACCGCGGCGAGCATCGCCTCGGAGTTGCCGAGCATCGAGTCGCGCACGAACTGGTAGGTGGTGAGCAGGAAGGCGGTGGCGAACACGCCGGCCACGACACCCTGCAGCGCCGCCCCCGCTGAGCCGCCGGCCGAGGCGGAAGGCCATCACGAGCGAGAGCAGGGCGCCCGCCCGCGCGATCCAGAGCCAGAGCATCGGCGCGGCGTCGTCGCCGACGAGCGAGAAGGGAACGGTGAACAGGACCGGCAGCGGCTTCCACGACGGGCCGCCCTCGGTCACGAGATCGAGGTGCACGATCTCCCGCCCCCACATGATCCAGGCCCACGGGTCGTAGGTCGGGGTCGAGGGGAAGAGGAGCGTCAGCGCCGAGATCCCGAGGCAGGCCGCCAGCACCGGCAGCATCGGGCCGGAGCGCCCGGCGCTCGAGTCCACGCCCGCGGCGGGTCCGGTCACGGACCCCTCACCGCGCTCTGCGCTTGAGTCCTTACCGCGGAGCCGGAGCGCCAGCGGCTGTGCTGCCGAGGTTCGCATCGAGATGTCTCAGGCGCGGCTTGCCTGGGTCTGCTGCATGCGGGTCGCGGAGCGCAGGCGCGCCCAGCCGCCGTAGCGCACCACGAGCACGACCCAGCCCGACCAGCGTGATCGGCACGTAGAGGACGAAGCGCAGCAGGAGGAGATAGGAGACGACGATCCCGCCGCTTCCTCCGAGCGCCTTGGCACCGAAGGCCACGGCGGCGTCGAAGGTCCCGATCGAGCCGGGCGCCGCCGGCAGGGCGGCCACGAAGTTAGTGAGCGCCACGAGGTAGAGCGCTCCCGTGGCGCTGATGTCCAGCTCCACCGCGTGCGCCACCGCCAGGTACACGGCGCCCTCGAGGAACCACAGAACGACCGATCCGGCGAGCAGTGGAACACCAGGCCGGCCCAGGAGGGCGCGCGGGGCGTCCGCCAGGGGCCGGGCGAAGTCACGGAAGCGGGCGAGCGCCCCCCGGCGGCGCAGCATGTGGAAGGCGACGGCCGCGATCGCGAGCAGAACCAGTGCGCCGCCCGTGATGAGCAGGGGGTGGTCGGTGGGCAGGACGTCGCCCCGCAGGACGCCGTAGCCCACCACCACGAGCATGACTCCGAGCACGATGGCGTCGAGGATCCGCTCCGCGACGATCGTCCCCAGCACCTTTCGCTTGCCGGCGCCGGTGCGCGCGTCGAGCAGAACGACCCGGAGCGCCTCCCCGGCCCTGGCGGGCAGGACGTTGTTGCCCATGTACCCGACGGTGGTCAGGGCGTAGCAGTCGCGACGGGAGGTCCTGATCCTGGTGAGCTCGAGGATCCGGTGCCAGCGCTCGCCCCGCGCGAGCGTGGCGAGGGCGTACAGGAGCAGAGCCGCCACCAGCCAGGCGTACGCCTCGGTGGTGTGCGGGAACTCGGGCGGGTCCTGGTGGGACGCCCACCACACGACCGCCCCGAGCGCGATCAGGGAGAAGACTGCCTGGAGTAGGGCGAAACGTCGGCTCACGGTTACGGCTGGATCCGGACGCGCGCCTCCGCGGGGAGACGGCGGCGAAGGGTCGAGACAGGACTGGCGGGGACACGAATGTACCCGCCGGAGCGGGTCACGGTAGCAGGCCCACGAGGCGGTTTCATCCCTGTGCGTTACCCCGTTACGGCGCGATCGGCACACGCCCGCCCGGGCGGCGAGTCTCAGCGGGAGCAGGCGGCGCCTGCGATCGATTTCATTACCCTGCCCGGCGATGAAGGCTCGCGCGCTCACGTCCGCGGCCGCCTGCGCGCTCGCGCTGGCTGCCTCCGGCTGCAGCATCACCGGCGACGACGACTCGATCCGCGACGCGGGTCCCAATCCCAACGACAAGCGCGGCGTGGCCCTCGCGTGCATCACGAACCAGAAGCAGATCCCGGCCCGCCTGGCCGGCGAGAAGTCGATCCAGGTCGAGAGCCCGGGCGGCCCCCGCATCGAGTTCTTCGTCTCATCCGGCGAAGCCGAGGGCCTCCAGTTCCAGGGCAACGCACAGGGAGCGGAGCAGGTGGGGGCGGCGTTGCTTTTTGTGAATCAGGGGAGTGATGAGGTGCTTCAGAAGATTGAGGATTGCCTCGCGAAGCAATGATGCTTCGCAGTTGCGTAGTTGCTAGTTGCTAGGGGCGAGATTCGGTGCGCCGGAGGCTCTCGTTGGTGTGGGGAGCTTCGAAGAGTTGTTGGTCTATCGCCGGGCTGCGGCACTCGCCGACGAGCTGCACGACGTCGTCGTTGGATGGCACTCCTTCGAGCGCTGGACGCTCGGGGTGCAGGCCGTTCGCGCGGCCGATTCGGTAGGCGCGAACATCGCGGAGGCACATGGCCGGTCAACAGGCCCGGACCGCCGGCGATTCCTGGTGATCGCCCGAGGCTCCCTTTTCGAGCTCCAGCACCACCTAGGACGAGCCGTCTCGCGAGATCTCCCCTTGCCATCCGAGGCCCGAGCTCGCTGCGATGAAGTGGGCCGAATGCTCAACGGGCTGACGCGGCGCTACGGACCCAAGCACACTAGCAACTAGCAACTAGCAACTACATGCGCAGCAGTCGCCCGCCCTCCACCTCAAAAACCTCAACCCGATTCCTACCCTGCCGAAAACTGCTCGGCGGAATCATCACCCCGAAGATCTCCCCTCCCCCAGTCGCCAGCCGGAACGTATTCCCCACTCCCCGGATCGTTCCGTTCACCGCTATGGCGATGTCCTTCGGGGGGCCGTCTCCTCCGCTGACGCGGCCGGTGATCCAGTTCGGGATCAGCGCGCTCTTCAGGTCGACCTTTCCCAGCTCGCCGGCGTCGGCTATCGAAGCGTTCGAATCGGAGTCGCCGGCCGAGGTGGCCGGGCGGCCGATCAGCTCCTGGTTGGGGCCTATGCGGTAGAGGCGCTCGGGGGCGTCGGCGCCGGTTCCGAACAGGCGGACCTTCTTCGCCAGCTCCCCGTCGCGCTCGCGCTCGTACTCCTCGAGGCTGAGGCGAACCTCCCCCGACAGGTCGCGCTTGAGCATTCTCACCTCGCTGCGCTCCTTCACCTCGTCGGAGAACGCGGACTTGCCGTCCACCTTCTCGGGGAGCTTCGCGCCGAGCACGTCGGCGACCGTCGGGAGGACGTCGATGGTCTCGACGACGGACCGGTTCGACGCGGCCCCGCTCCTGTCCCGGGCGCTTGACGAAGAGCGGCACCGAGGTGATCTCGTCGATGTTGCCGCGGTTCACGTTGCGCCGGTCGAACTGGCCCTTCTTGAAGGAGACGCCGTGGTCGGCGAGCACCACGATCAGGGCGTCGTCGTAGATGCCCTGGCGCTCGAGGCGCCGGAGCGTCTTCCCCAGCTCCCGGTCGGCGAAGCCCGCCTGGAGCAGATGGCGGAGCTGAAGCTGGTCGACCTGGCCCTCGTCCTCGTAGCTCTGCCGGGAGATCTGCGGGATCGGCTCCTCCGCGCTCGACCGGTACTGCCTCCCGTCCGGCAGGTACAGCCACGGCACGTGCGGGAGCAGCGCGTGCTTGAAGTTCAGCGTGGGGCGGCCGCCCTTCGCCGGGATCTTCGAGATCCAGTCCTCGAAGCGCGCGTTGCGATCGCTCGCGAGGTTCGCGCGCGTGTCCGGCTGGTCGCCGTCGCGGGGGGCGGCGGTCGCGTCGCCACCGGCGTCGCCGCCCCCGGCCCCGCCGCCGAAGTCTCCCCAGGACTCCGAGACCGTCGGCAGGTCCCCCTCGATGCCGGGCGGGGACACCACGTGCGCGTACACCAGCCCGAGGTCCTCGGTCATCGAGCCGAGCCGCTTCACGAACGGCTCGTCGAGGCGCGCGTCCTCGCACAGGTCGCGGGGGCATACGCTCGTCGCCTCCTCGGACACGTTCATCGCGTGGCTCTTGCCGAGCAGCGTGAAGATGCTGTTCGGGTGCTCCGACGCGGTGGGGAGGCGCTTCTCCTTCACCGGCAGGTCTGCCGTCCATGATCGCGGGCACCGCCCGGCTGGTGGAGTCGTAGACCGAGTGGGCGTTCTTGAAGAAGGTGGCCTTGCCGGCGAGGCGCGCGAAGGAGGGGTAGCGCTTGGCGTCGATCGTCCCGTCGGCGTCCAGCAGCGAGGTGCCCGGGAACTCGTCGAAGACGATCATCACGACCGGGCACGCGCTGCACCCCTTCCGCCGACTTGGCGCTCGCGTCCTCGGGCAGGACGATCTTCGAGACGCCGAGAAGAACAGGAACAGGATCGAGGAAGAGGAGCGGCGCCGGGCTGAGCACGCTCAGGAAGGAGCGCACCGGCTCGGCCCGCGCGTAGAGGAGCGCGGCGATGGCGCCGAGCGCGAGCGCGAGCACGATCAGCACGGCGTCGCCGGCGTCGAACGCCTTCTTCAGCGCCTGGACGAACACCACGGCGGCGAGGCCGCCCACGAAGACCAGGTGCACCGCGCTGCGGGCGGCGTCGCTCGCGAGCCCGACCAGCAGCTCGATCGCCAGCAGGATCGCGGGCGGCACGAGCACGAGCAGGACCCCGAACACGATGATGTCGCTCGCGGTGGAGCCGCGAGCGGCGAAGAACTCCGGGTTCTCGGAGAGCAGGTTGAACAGCGGCTGCGCGAGGGCGAAGGCCGACAGCACCGCCAGGTGCGCGAACGCGATCAGCGCCGATGGAGAGCCGGTCCGGTGCTCGCCCGATCGACGGTCGGGCTGCGCTCCTCCCCGGTCACGCCGCCCTCCTCGCGGGGCGCCGCTCCCTGCGATGCCTCCATCAGCCCTCGGGGGCGGTGAGGTCGATCGGGCTGCCGCTGCCCTTGGGGCGGGCGAAGTACAGGAGCCGGGTCCCGGACTCGAGGCGCTCGCGGCGCTCGACGTCGAACGCGGCGGCGAGCACGCGCTCGAAGCTCACGCGCTCGTAGTCGGGGTGCAGCCCCTCGCGCTTGGGCCCGAGCAGCTTCTTGACCATCGGGTCCTCGCGCGTCGGGAACTCGATCACCAGCGAGGTGCCCAGCGACGCGAGCCAGTCCACGAACTCGGCCACCGGGACGTTGGCGGCGATCGTCACGTGGTGGATCAGCGCCAGGGCAAGCACGAGGTCGGGCTGCCCGCGGTCGGGCAGCGTCCTTGCGCTCGGCCCCGCGCCAGCCGAGGCCCGGGCGACGGGTCGGCGAGGTTCATGGTGAGCGTGAGGATCTGCTCGTCGCCCTCCTCCTGGAGGGTGCGGTGGAGCAGCTCCACCGGCCCCTGGTCGGCGTCGACGGCCAGCACGCGGTCAGAGCCCTCGGCGGCGATCCGCGAGTAGCGGCCGTTGTTGCGCCCGATGTCCCAGGTCAGGCCCCAGCGCTCGCGAGGTCGACACCTCGCGCACGAACTCGTCCTTGCGCTTGGCGTCGTCGTCGGTGTAGCTGTTGCGCTCGCCGTAGGCCACCCAGACGCCCTGCGGCGGGCTCCAGTCGAGGCTCTGCGACCAGCTTGCGCATCCGCTTCACGTTGGCCTGCGATCAGCTCCTTCTTGAAGCCGGCCTTCTTGACCTCGGCCTTGACCTCGCTGCCGCGGTCGCCGTGGCGCTTCTCGAGCTTCGCGTGCAGGAACACGTTGAGGTAGAAGCCCTTGCGGAAGCGGTCGCGGAACGAGCACATGCCGCGCATCTGGGCGGGCGTGATGCCGTCGATCGAGCCGCGCAGGAAGGCGTGGGGCTCGACGCCCTTCACCGCCTGCAGCAGCAGCGGGTAGAGGTAGAGCATGCAGAACTGGCGGTAGCCGACCCACGGCTCGCCCTCGCGCAGGCGCTCGAACGAGCCGACGTCCACGAACACCGGCTTCGATGCCCTTGAACTGGACGTTGTAGGGCGTGGAGTCCTTGAGGATCATGTCCTCCTCCAGCGCGGCGAGGTTCAGGTCGAGCTGGAGCAGCGCGGCGTCCTTGAGCATCGAGAACGGCCACTCGTAGGGGTAGGAGACGAACGGGATGCGCTCGTGCTGGAGCACCCCCGCGCCCGTCCTTGCACGAGCCCGGCCGGAAGGCCCGAGGTGTCCTCGAGCAGCTCGGTGGCGACGATGCTGCCCTCGGCCGTGAACTTCTTCCAGAAGCTCGGTGGCTGCGGCGCCTTGAAGTCGGTCAGGCCCTCGCCGGAGAGCGCGCGGTAGACGCCGTCCCCCGCGTAGAAGACGCGGCTCTCCGGGTCGCGGAAGGAGCCCGGCTCGAGCCGGGAGGCCTCTGGGCGCGGCAGAGGTCTCTGCGTGCGTGGACATGCGTCGACCGTCACCCCGAGGGCGCGGGCGGCGGATCATGGTAGGGACTGCGAGCGGTGCGATCGCCGCGCACCGTCGAAAGCAGGCCGAGTCGGCCTGCTCCTTGGTGGTCGTGGTCTCGTCCTCCGGCTTGCGGATGCGGAGGAACTTGAGGACGCGGTCCCAGTACAGCTTGGCGGTGACGGCGACCGCGGCGACGCCGCCGGCGAGGATCTGCAGGATCATGCTCCCGCTGCCGGGATCGAGGTATGCGAGAAGGTCCATGTTCAGCTAGCTCCAGTGCGGACGGGTTCAGGTATCGACAAGGGCCGCGCGAGGGCGCAGGCCCGGCAGACCGCAAGAGGCTAGCAGAGGATGTCGCCGAATCGTTACGGATAGTCGTTCACATTCCGCGTACCCTCTGCCCCCTGCCCCAATGAAGCTGATCATCCAGATCCCCTGCTTCAACGAGGCCGAGCAGCTGCCGGCGACCCTCGCCGACCTCCCGCGCGAGGTACCCGGCGTCGACTCGGTCGAGTGGCTGGTGATCGACGACGGCTCGACCGACGCCACGGTCGAGGTGGCGCGCGCCGCACGGCGTCGACCACGTCGTGCGGCTGACCAACAACAAGGGCCTCGCCGCCGGCGTTCCAGGCCGGGCTCGACGCCTGCCTGAAGCTCGGCGCCGACGTGATCGTGAACACCGACGCCGACAACCAGTACTACGGCGGCGACATCCCGAAGCTCGTCGAGCCGATCCTCGCCGGCGACGCCGACATGGTCGTCGGCGACCGCGAGACGCACACGATCGAGCACTTCTCGCCGCTGAAGAAGCGGCTGCAGCGGCTCGGCAGCGCGGTGGTCCGGCGCGCCTCGGGCACCGACGTCCCCGACACCACCTCGGGCTTCCGCGCCTACAACCGCGAGGCCGCGCTGCAGATGCAGGTCGTCTCCAAGTTCACCTACACGCTCGAGACGATCATCCAGGCGGGCAAGATGCTCGTGGCCGTCGAGCACGTGCCGATCCGGACCAACGAGCAGACGCGCGAGTCGCGGCTGTTCCCGTCGATGTGGGCCTACGTCCGCCGCAACGCGGGCTCGATCTTCCGCATCTACGCGCTGTACGAGCCGATGCGCGTGTTCTTCATCGCCGCGGCGGCGGTGGCGATCCCGGCCGCGGTCATCTGGGCGCGCTTCCTCTACTTCTTCTTCACGGGCGAGGGCGAGGGCCACGTCCAGTCGCTGATCCTCGGCTCGACCCTGCTGATCATCGCCGTGCAGCTCGTCGCGCTCGGCGTGATCGGCGACATCCTCGCCGGCGGCCGGGTGCTCCAGCAGCGCATCCTCGAGCGGGTGCGCCGCGTGGAGCTGACGCTGGGCGTCGAGCCCTCCCACTACGAGCCGGGCGCGGCCGAGCAGGGCACCGGCACCACGGGCGCGGCCGCGGGACCGGCCACCGGCAAGGCGGACGGACGAGCGGCGAGGCGCGTGCGAGGCGCTGACCGCCGCCAGCCCCGCCGGGTCGACCGCCGAGGCGGTCCCCACCGGCAACACCTTCGACAAGTACGGCTCGACCAACCCCGTCGTGCGCCGGCTGATGGAGCGGCTTCCACGGCACGCTCGACGAGCTGTGGGCGCAGGCCGACCCGCGCTCCGTGCTCGACGTGGGCTGCGGCGAGGGCGTGCTCACGCACGAGTGGGCCGAGCGCCTGGGCGACCGCCGGATCGTGGGCATCGACCTCGACGACCCGAAGCTGCGCGGCCGAGTGGGACAACGCGGCGGCGGCCGAACCTCGAGTACCGCGTCGAGGAGGCCACGCGCGCTGTCGTTCGCCGACGGCGAGTTCGACGCTGGCGAGCGCGATCGAGGTGCTCGAGCACGTGCCCGACCCCGAGGCGACCGTGGCCGAGATGGCGCGCGTGGCGGAGCGGTCGGCTGCTGGTGTCGGTGCCCGCGCGAGCCGCTGTGGCGCGGCCTGAACATGGCGCGCGGCGCCTACTGGCGCTCGCTCGGGCAACACCCCGGGCCACGTGAACCACTGGTCGAAGCGGTCGTTCGTGACGATGCTCGTCGCGCCACGGCGAGGTCGTCGAGGCGCGCTCGCCGTTCCCCTGGACGATGCTGCTCGTCCGGCTGTAGCTACGTGGCCGGCCGAGGGTGGCGGCTACGGTCGCGGCGCCGCGGTCCTCTCGGTCGGCATCGGCGACACCGGGCTCGATCACCTACGCGCTACTTCTCGCTCGCCAGCCACACGCTGTCGGAGGCCGACTACGGCGGGATCACGCTGCTGTGGTCGGCGGTGTTCATCACGGTGTCGGTGCTCTACCGGCCGGTGGAGCAGCTGCTGTCGCGCACGATCGCCGACCGCGACGCGCGCGGGCAGGCGGGCACCGAGCACCTGCGCGTGGCGGCGACGATCCAGCTCGGCGCTCGGGCTGCTGTTCGCGGTCGCCGCGCTGGCGCTGCGCGGAGCCGATCCAGGACGACCTGTTCGACGGCTCGGCGACGCTCTACTGGGTCCTGATCGTGGCCGTGCTGGCCTACGCGCGTCAGCTACTTCGCGCGGGGGTTCCTGGCCGGCTCGCCGGCGCTTCGGGCTCTACGGCGGACTGGTGCTGATGGAGGCGTGCTCGCGGGTGCTGTTCGCGCTCGCCGTGGCGGTGGGGATCGCCTCGGGCCAGTCGGTGGTGGCGCTGGGCATGGCGGCCGCGCCGATCGTGTCGCTGGCGGTGGTGCCGTGGGCGCTCGGGCGGCGACCCGGGCCGAGATGGCCCAGCGGCGGCGCCGACGCGCCCAGAGCGGCGGACGAGGACGGCGCGAGCCCGAGTTCACGCTCTCCCACGGCACCGGCTTCGCGGTGGCGGTGCTCGCTGATCATGCTGGCCGAGCAGACCTTCCTCAACGCCGGGCCGCTGCTCGTGAAGGCCACCGAGGGCGCCGAGGGCGCGGCGCTGGCGGGCTTCACCTTCAACGTGCTGCTGATCGCCCGCGCGCCGCTGCAGCTGTTCCAGGCGGTGCAGACCTCGATCCTCCCCCACCTGACCCGGCTCGGCGCGCGCGGCGAGACCGACCCGTTCCGCCGCAGCGTGAACGTGACGCTGGCCGCCATCGCCGTGTTCGCCGGGGCGGTGGCGCTCGTGATGCTCGCCGTCGGCCCGTGGGTGATGGACCTCGTGTTCGGCGGGGACTTCGACTACGACCGGCTCGGGCTGGTGCTGATCTCGCTCGGCATGGGGCTCTACCTGGCCGCGGCCACGCTCAACCAGGCGCTGCTCGCCCGCGGCCAGGCCCGCCAGGCGTGCGTCGCCTGGGTGGCGGCGGCGAGCGCCTTCGTCGCCTTCCTGCTTGCCGGGAGTTCGACGACCGCGTGCTGCGGGTGGAGGTCGGCTACATCGGGGCGGCGCTGTTGTTGTCCGGGCTCCTGTACGCGCTGTACCGCCGCGAGGGCGGCACTGGGTAGCGTTCCGGGCCGGCGACGATCAGGAGGAAGTGATGGCGAAGCATCCGGCAGTGGGCGACCAGGCGCCCGACTTCGAGCTCGAGGGCACCCACGGGACCTTCAAGCTCTCCGACCACCTCGGAGAGACCGTGATGCTCCTGTTCTACCCCGGCGACGAGACCGCGGTCTGCACGAAGCAGTTCTGCAACTACCGCGACAACGCCGAAGCGTTCGGCTCGCTCGGTGTGACGGCCGTCGGGATCTCCGGCAAGGGCGTGGAGTCGAAGAAGAGCTTCGCGGAGAAGAACGACCTCAACGTGCCGCTGCTCGCCGACCCGGACTTCGCGGTGGCGAAGGCCTACGGAGCCCACTCGGGCGTGATGAAGATGGCCAAGCGCGCGGTGATCATCGTCGACGAGCAGGGCAAGATCGCCCACCGCCACGACCACGCCCTCGGCCTCGACTTCCAGACGGTCGCGGACCTGAAGAAAACGCTCGAGTCGCTGCCGACGGCCGCCGCCTAGCCGGCGTACTCGAGCACGACGACCGGGATCTTCCGGCTCGTGCGCTGCTGGTAGAGGCCGTAGGACGGATAGATCTCCAGGAGGCGGGGCCAGTAGCGCTCGCGCTCCTCCTCGGTCACCTCCCGGGCCATGACGTCGCGGCGGGACCGGCCGACCTCCACCGTTGTGTTCGGATGGGCCATCAGGTTCCCGAACCAGGCCGGATTGGTGGGCGATCCGCCCTTGGAGGCGACAATCACCAGACGGTCGCCGTCGGCCATGTAGAGGACAGGGACCACCCGGCGCCGGCCGGACTTGCGGCCCACGTGGTGCAGCAGCAGGACGGGAGCCCGTCCCATGCGCCCGCCGACCCACCCTCCGCTGACCCGGTACAGCCAGACGTTCAGGTCCGCCCCGGCATTGATGAGCCGCGACGCCGGGGACTTCGCCCCGGGCGGGGCTGCGAACCGTCCCAGGTTGGGGACTGCGATGCCGCGCGGTTTGTCCATCGTCCGATTGTCGCCCATCCTCCACACCTAGCTCCCAAGGCGCTCCTTCAGCCCGCGCGCGTTGGGCAGCGCGTAGTCGCCCTCGCTCTCGTTGTTGAAGTAGGCGTACACGTCGCGGCGCTCGCGCCACGCCGTGATCCGCTCCGCCCACTCGTCGAGCTCGGTGGCGGAGTAGTTGCCCTTCCGCCCCCGGCGGCCTTGCATGAACCGCACCAGCGTGAAGTCAGCCGTGAACTCGTGCGTCTGAAACGGCCGTTCGGGGTGGTCGCCGATCACCAGCCCGGCGCCGGCCGAGCGCAGCTGCTCCATGACCTCCGGGGAGAACCAGCTCTCGTGCCGAAACTCGAACGCATGCCGCCCCGGGGGCAGCGCCGCCAGCGCCCCCGCCAACCGCTCGTCGTCGCGACGGAAGTTGCCGGGTAGCTGCCACAGGGTCGGTCCCATCCGGCCCACCTCGAGCAGCGGCTTCAGCGGCTCATAGAAGCGCTCCGCCAGCCGCTCGGTGTCGCGCAGACGCCACTTGTGGGTCATGTAGCGACTCGCCTTCACGGTGAACTGGAACCCCGGGGGCGTCTGCTCCACCCACCGTTTCACCGACTCGGGGGAGGCGAGCTTGTAGAAGGTCGAGTTGACCTCGGCCGAGTTGAACGTCTCTGCATAGCTCTCGAGCCGGCGCGTCCAGCCCGGGCATCCGATGCGAACGGGAGACATCGGCCAGGAGGGTACGCTGCCCCACCGTGCGCATCCCGGCACGCTTCAATGGCCCCCCGGACACCGGCAACGGCGGGTACGCCTGCGGCCTCGTGGCCGCCGAGCTGGGCGGCGTCAGCGCGGAGGTGTCGTTGCGCGCGCCGCCACCGCTCGAGACCGAGCTGACGGTCGAGCGGTCCGGCGGCGCGGTTCGAGTCGGCTACGGCGGGACGCTCGTGGCCGAGGGCCGCGCGGCGGACGTGGATGTCGGCGAGCTGCCCGAGCCGGTCGACGTGGAGCGAGCCGAAGCGACGGTGGCGGCAGGGCATGGGCGCTGGACCGCCCAGCACCCCTTCCCCAGCTGCTTCGTGTGCGGTCCCGACCGCCCGAACGACGACGGGCTGGACATCTATCCGGTCAGGCTCGACGAACGGTGGGTGGCCGTCTGGCGACCGACCGAGCCCGGCATGGTCTGGGCCGCCCTCGACTGCCCCACCTCCGCACCGGTCATGAACGAGGACAAGGACCCGCCGATCGTGCTCGCGCGCCTGGCGGTCGCGATCGACGAGGAGCCGCGCCTTGGCGAGCCGCACGCGCTGATGTCCTGGGAGCTCGGCCGCGACGGACGCAAGCGCCACGCCGCCTGCGCGCTGCTCGACGCCGACGGCCGGGCGCTCGCGCGCTCGCGGGCGCTCTGGATCGAGTTGAAGGAGGAGTAGGCTCCCGGGCGGTGGCGGCCGCCGAGACCAGCACCCATTTCCGCACCTGCCCGTTCTGCGAGGCCACCTGCGGGCTCGAGGTCACGATGCGCGGCCACGAGGTCGTGGAGGTCCGCGGGGACTCGGAGGACGTGTTCAGCCACGGCTTCATCTGCCCCAAGGCGACGGGGCTGAAGCACCTCCACGAGGACGGCGACCGCCTGCGCACGCCGCTCGTGAAGCAGCCGGACGGCAGCTTCGCGGAGGCCTCCTGGGACGAGGCGCTGCGGATCGTGGACGAGCGGCTCTCGCCCATCCTCGCCGAGCACGGTCGCGACTCCGTGGCCGTGTACGTGGGCAACCCGAGCGCCCACAACCTGTCCGCGCTCACCTACGGCCCCGTGTGGCTGCGCGCACTGGGCTCTCACAGCGTGTTCACCGCCTCCACGGTCGACCAGATGCCCAAGCACGTGTCGAGCGGGCTGATGTTCGGGGCGCCGCTGTCGATCCCGGTCCCCGACGTGGACCACACCGATCACCTGCTGATCATGGGCGCCAACCCGCTCGTCTCGAACGGCAGCCTGCTCACCGCGCCCGACATGCGCGGCCGGCTGCGCGGCATCCGCGAGCGCGGCGGCAAGGTCGTGGTGATCGACCCGCGCCGGACGCGCACGGCCGAAGCCGCCGACGAGCATCACTTCATCCGCCCCGGCGGGGACGCCCACCTGCTGCTCGGCGTGGTGCACACGCTGTTCGAGGAGGGGCTCGTGGACACCGGGGCCGTCGGCGAGCACCTGAACGGCCTGGCCGACGTGGAGGGGCTGGCCCGCGACTTCGCGCCCGAGGCGGTGGCCGCCGCCTGCGGGATCGAGGCCGGGGAGATCCGGCGGATGGCGCGCGAGCTCGCGGCCGCGGAGCGCGCGGCGGTCTACGGCCGGATCGGCACCTGCACGCAGGAGTTCGGCGGCGCGGCCAGCTGGCTGGTGGACGTGGTGAACGTGCTCACGGGCAACCTCGACCGCCGGGGCGGCGCGATGTTCACGCGCGCGGCCGCGGGACAGCGGACCTCAAAGGGCGAGCCGGGCACGGGGAAGGGCTTCCCCATCGGCCGGTGGAAGAGCCGGGTGCGCGGCCTCCCCGAGGCGCTCGGCGAGCTGCCGGTGTCGTGCCTCGCCGAGGAGATCGACACCCCGGGCGAGGGCCGGATACGCGCGCTGATCACCAACGCGGGCAATCCCCTGGTCTCCACACCCAACTCGGAGCGGCTGGTGCGGGCGGTCGGGCAGCTCGACTTCATGCTCTGCATCGACATCTACGTGAACGAGACCACGCGGCACGCGGACGTGATCCTGCCCGCCCCGGGACCGCTCGAGAAGCCGCACTACGACCTCGCGCTCTACCAGCTCGCGACGCGCAACGTGGCGAACTACTCGCCCGCGGTGCTTCCGACGAACGGCGTGCCCGAGGAGTGGGTGACCCTCGCGAGGCTCGCCGGGGTGATCTCGGGCCAGGGGCCCGACGCCGACGTCGAGGCGCTCGACGACTTCGTGATCGCCTCGATGGTGAAGCGGGAGCTGGCTGACCCGCATTCGCCGATCGCCGGCCGTGACGAGGGCGAGATCCTGGCCGAGCTGGCGGGCCGTCGCGGCCCCGAGCGGATGCTCGACTTCCTGCTGCGCACCGGCCCCTACGGCGACGCCTTCGGCGCCGATCCGGACGGCCTGACGCTCGCGCGCCTCGAGGAGAGCCCGCACGGCGTGGACCTGGGACCGCTCGAGCCGAGGATCCCCGAGGTGCTGCGGACCCCGTCGGGGAAGATCGAGCTCGCGCCCCCCGAGCTGCTGGCCGACGTACCGCGGCTGCGCGAGGCCCTCACCCGCTCCAACGGCCACATGGTGCTCGTGGGCCGGCGCCAGCTGCGCTCGAACAACTCCTGGATGCACAACCTGGAGCCGCTGGTGAAGGGCAAGGACCGCTGCACGGCGCACGTACACCCCGACGACGCCGAGCGCCTGGGGCTGACCGAGGGCGCCGGCGCCCTCCTGCGCTCGCCCGCGGGCGAGATCGTGGCCCCCGTGGAGATCACCGACGCCGTGATGCCGGGCGTGGTGAGCATCCCGCACGGGTGGGGACACGACCAGCCGGGAATGCAGCTGAGCGTCGCCCGGGAGCACCCCGGCGTGAACAGCAACGTGCTCGCCGACGACTCCGTGGTCGAGCCGGTCTCCGGCAACGCCGTGCTGAGCGGCATTCCGGTGGAGATCTCCGCCGCGACGGACTAGATCGGCCGCAGCATGCTGGATTGGCAGTTGCGGCAGATCACGTTCGCGGTGTCGGACATCCGCGCGATCGTGGAGTGGGCGCCGCAGTTCGGGCACTCGGAGCGCAGCTCGAAGCGGTGCAGGCAGTAGACGCAGCGGTAGCGCCCGGCGAGGTTCGTGCCGCGCAGCCATGGCTCGCCGCAGGATGGACACTCGGGACCGAGGTTGACCGGCTCCTCGTTCACACCCCTGATTGTTGCGGGCCGGTCGGACCCCGGCCGCGAAGCCAATCGGCAGCCGCCATCGCGCGGCCGCCCGGGGGCTGAACCTCGAGCAGCTCGAGCGCGCCGCTCGCGGTCCCGAGATAGACGCTCCCGTCCGCTGCGCCGAGCTCGCCCTGCGCAAGGGAAGGGGACTCGACGGCACGCGCCGCGCGCACCCCGAGCCGCTCGTCGGGCGCGATCTCGGCCCACGCCCCCACGTGCGGGGTGAGCGCCCTCACCGTGCGCGCCAGCTCCTCAGCCGGTCGTGCGGGATCGAGCCGCCGGTCGTCGCGATCGATCTTCTCGGCATAGGTCAAGCCCTCGGCGGCCTGCTCCACCGGGTCGGGCCGGCGGTCGAGCGCCTCGACCAGCAGCTCCCCGCCCAGCGCGGCAAGGCGCGGCGCCAGCGAGCCGTAGTCGTCGTCGGGCCGGATCGGCTCCTCACGGGCGAGGTAGACGGGGCCGGCGTCGAGCTCGGCGACCGGGCGCATGATGGAGACGCCGGTGCGGGCGTCGCCGGCCTGGATCGCCCGCTCCACGGGCGCCGCGCCGCGCCAGCGCGGCAGCAGCGACGGATGCACGTTGAACATCTCGTACGCCGACAGCAGGGGCTCGCGCAGCAGCGCCCCGTAGGCGCAGATGCACACCGCCTCCGGGTCCGCCGCGGCAATCCGGGCCCGCGCCTCCTCGGAGTTCACGTCGCCCGGCTGGTCGACCTCGATCCCGAGGTCCCGGGCGATCGCCACCACCGGTGGGGATTGCAGCTTGCGTCCGCGGCCACGCGGGCGATCGGGGCGCGTGACCACGAGCGCCGGGCGGTGGGCGCTCCCGGCGAGGGCCGCGAGCACGGAACCCGCAAAGTCCGTCGTTCCGAGGTAGACGGTTCGCATTCCGGGCAGCCTAGGGACTAAACCACCCGCCCCTCCAAGCCGATTGGATATCAGTGGACCCGCTGCGCCCACAGGCTCGCAGGGCTGGAAACGCCCATACCCGCAGCCGCTCCTACCGACGCCGGATCGGCGGAGCGATGCTGCTGGCGGGCGGCACCCTCGGGTTCGTCACGCTGCTGGTGCCCCACACGGCGCGCGGCGACGACCTCCCGGTCGTGCTCGCGGGCGGTGCGGCCGTAGTCGCCGGCTGTCTCCTGATCCTGCGCCCCACCCTCTTCCCGCTCTGGACCACCCCCCTCCTCGTCGCGCTCGGCACCGTCCTGATCACCCTCGGCACCTACTCCGCGGGCGTGAGCGGCACGGGCGCGGCCGACAGCGAGGTCCTCTACCTGATGGTGATCCTGTACGCGTTCTACTTCCTCTCCACCCGCGAGGCCCTGGCCCAGCTGGCACTGGTGGGGGTGGCCTATGGCTGGCTCCTCCTCGCGGAGGTGCCGCTGGATACGGCGATCACGCGCTGGGTGACGACCCTCGGAACGCTCACGGTGGCCGGCCTCCTCGTGCGCCAGCTGAACATCCGGGTGGAGGGCCTGATCCGGGAGCTGGACGCGACGGCGCGGCGCGATCCCCTCACCGGCGCGCTCAACCGGCGGGGGCTGGACGAGAGGCTGGGGATCGAGATCGCGCGGGCGCGGCGCACCGGAGAGCCGCTGACCGTGGTGACCGCCGACCTCGACTGCCTGAAGGAGCTGAACGACGAATACGGCCACTCGGCGGGCGACGACGCGCTCCGGCTGGTGGCCGATGTGATCGCGGAGGAGCTCCGCGAGGTGGACGTGCTGGCCCGCACGGGCGGCGACGAGTTCGTGCTCCTCCTGCCCGCCTGCGACCAGGAGACCGGGATGGAGCTCGCGGAGCAGCTGCGGGCTGAGCTGCGGACGCGCGCGGAGACGGAGCCCTGGCCCGTGAGCCTCAGCATGGGCGTGGCCGGAGCGCCACCCATGCCGCTCGATCCGGACGCCCTTCTGAACGCCGCCGATCGCGCGCTGTACGGGGCGAAGACGCGCGGGCGTGACCGCGCCTTCATCGCCGTCGGCCCCTAGACCCTCCCCTCAATCCCGGGTGGAACGCGATTTGCTCTTCGCGGGTCCGGGTAGGGCGGCACCGAGAGGGTAAGCCGACGAGGGAGAGAGATGTACGAGCAGGTCTTCGACCCGGTGAGCAACTCACTCGGGGCCAGCGCGATCTTTGCCGCGCTGCCGCTGATCACGCTGTTCGTGCTCCTGGGCGGGTTCAGGATCACGGCATGGATCTCGGGCATAGCCGCGCTGGGGGTCGCGATCGTGACCGCGATCGCGGTCTACGACGTGCCCGTCGGGCAGTCGCTCGACATGGGCCTCGAGGGGGCCGCCTTCGGCCTCTTCCCGATCATGTGGATCGTCGTAAACGCGGTCTGGATCTACAACATGACCGAGAAGACGGGGCATTTCGCCGTCCTGCGGCGCTCGTTCGCAACGATCTCCGACGACCAGCGCATCCAGGCCGTGATCATCGCCTTCTCCTTCGGCGCGCTGATCGAGGGCCTCGCCGGCTTCGGCACGCCGGTGGCCATCACCACGGTGATGCTGCTCGCCCTGGGCTTCTCACCGATGAAGTCGGCCGCGCTGTCGCTGATCGGAAACACCGCGCCGGTGGCCTTCGGGTCGATCGCCACTCCGATCGTGACGCTGTCGGCCCAGACCGACATCCCCATCGAGGACCTGGGCTCGATGGTCGGGCGCCAGACCCCATTTCTCGCTCTGATCGTGCCGCTGATCCTCGTCGGCGTGGTCGACGGCGCCCGTGGCGTACGCCAGACCTGGCCCGCCGCGGTCGCGGCGGGCACGAGCTTCGCCATCGCGCAGTTCGTGTGCTCCAACTACATCTCGGTCGAGCTGACGGACATCATCGGGGCGCTGTTCTCCACGGCCGTCCTCGTGGGCTTCCTGCGGGTGTGGCAGCCCGGCGAGCCGTTGCGGGTCGATGCGGCGGGCAGCGACCTGCCGGCGGCGGCCGGCGCGGAGGGGTACAACCCGGCGCTCGAGCGCAGCGTCCGGCTTCGCAACCAGAAGCAGGACTCCAGGCGGGAGCAGCTGGAGGCCTACGCGCCGTACATCATCATCGTGGTCGTCTTCACGATCGCCAAGCTGGTGGACCCCGTGGAGCAGTTCCTGTTCGAGCTGTCGGGCGGCACCGGGTTCGGCACCGACGAGAAGACCGCCAACGGGTTCGCGTGGCCCGGGCTCGACGTGGTCGGAGCCGACGGCGAGGCCCCGTCGGCCCAGACGTTCCAGTTCTCCTTCTGGGACACGCCGGGCACCGTGGTCCTCATCTGCGGCCTGCTCACGATCGCGGCGCTGCGCGTGAACCTCCGCGACGCCCTGCGAACCTACGGTGAGACGCTCAACCAGCTCAAGCTGGCAATCATCACCGTCGCGGCAGTGCTGGGTCTTGCCTACGTGATGAACCTCACCGGCATGACCACCACCCTCGGGCGCTGGATCGCGGGGTCGGGAGACGTGTTCGCCTTCCTGTCGCCCATCATCGGCTGGCTGGGCGTGGCGATCACCGGATCCGACACCTCATCCAACGCGCTCTTCGGCGCCCTCCAGGTGGAGGCAGCCGGGAAGGCCGACCTGTCGGCGACGCTGCTGGCATCGGCCAACAGCTCCGGCGGCGTGCTCGGGAAGATGATCTCGCCCCAGAATCTGGCCATCGCCGCGGCGGCCGTGGCCATGGCGGGCAAGGAGGGAGATATCTTCCGTCGGGTGCTCTTCTGGAGCGTGGTGCTCACCCTGGTGATGTGCGTGCTCGTTTACCTGCAATCGACGGCGGTGCTGGACTGGATGGTCGTGTGAGCACGGGCGTCGCAGACCTCGCCGCCGAGTTGAGGCGGGTCTGCGGCGACGAGCACGTGCTCACCCACCACCACGAGCTCCGCACATACGAGTCCGACGGGCTGCTCCAGTACGCGGCCCTGCCGGGGGTCGTGGTGCTGCCGGGCACCGGCGAGGAGGTGCGCCGGGCGGTCGAGGCCTGCCACCGCGCCGGCGTGCCGTTCGTGGCCCGCGGGTCGGGCTCGGGCCTGTCGGGCGGCGCGATGCCGGCGGAGCACGGCGCGCTCATCGTGCTGTCGCGGCTGCGGCGGATCCTCGAGGTGGACCTCGAAAACCAGCGCGTGACCGTCGAGCCGGGCGTCACCAACATCGCGGTCTCCCAGGCGGTAGGGCCGAGCCACTTCTATCCGCCAGACCCCTCGAGCCAGATCGTCTGCTCGATCGGCGGCAACGTGGCCGAGAACTCCGGTGGCGCCCACTGCTTCAAGTACGGCTTCACTACCAACTACGTGACCGGCCTCGACGTCGTGCTCCCCGACGGCGAGCTCGTCCGGCTCGGCGGCAAGGGCCTCGACCAGCCCGGCTACGACCTCGTCGGCGCCTTCGTCGGGTCGGAGGGCACGCTCGGGGTGGCCACCTCGATCACCGTCCGGGTCGTGCCCTCCCCCGAGACCACGCGCACGCTGGTCGCCTTCTTCGACTCGACGTCCGAGGCGGGCGAGGTCGTGTCCGCCGTGGTCGCGGCCGGGATCGTCGCCGGGGCGATGGAGATGATGGACAACCTCTCGATCCGGGCGGCCGAGGGCGCCACGAAAGCCGGCTACCCCCAGGACGCGGGCGCCGCGCTGGTCGTGGAGCTCGACGGCTCGGAGACCGAATGCGAGGCGCGCTTCGACCAGGTGGTGGAGCTGTGCGAGAAGGGCGGCGCCTGGAAGGTGCGGGTGGCCCGCGACGAGGCCGAGCGGGAGCTGATCTGGCGCACGCGCAAGGCGGCGTTCGCCGCCATGGGCAGGATCGCCCCCAACTACTACGTCCAGGACAGCGTGATCCCGCGCACGCGGATGGCCGAGGTGCTGCGCCGGATCGACGAGCTCGCGCGCGAGTACGACCTGCAGGTGGCCAACGTCTTCCACGCCGGGGACGGCAACCTGCACCCGCTTGTCTGTTACGACGGGTCCGTCGAGGGCGAGCCCGAGCGCGCGGAGGAGCTGGCCGGCCTGATCGTGAAGGCGTGCGTGGACGCGGGCGGCTCGATCACGGGCGAGCACGGCGTGGGCGTGGACAAGAAGCGCTACATGCCGCAGATGTTCGGAGAGTCCGACCTCGCCACGTTCCAGCGGCTGCGCTGCGCGTTCGACCCCGACGGCCTCGCCAACCCGGGCAAGGTGATGCCCACGCCCCGGCTCTGCGGCGAGGTGCCCGGCCCCTACCGGCGCCACCCGCTGGAGGAGGCGGGGCTGGCGGAGCGGATGTGAAGGAGAGTCGTCAGTCGTCAGTCGTCAGTCGTCAGGCTCCGGCGTCGGTGTCGGAATTTGCGGAGCAGCTCTCCGCGGCGGCGTCCGAGGGCGCTGCCGTTCAGTTCCTTGGGGGTGGGACCAAGGCGGGTTGGGGTGCGGCGGCGCCCGAGGGTGCGGTCGAGATGTCGACGCTCGGGCTCGGCCGCCTCGTCGAGCACAACGCGGGGGACCTGACCGCCGTGGTGGAGGCGGGCGTGCGGCTGGGCGAGCTTCAGGACGCGGTGGCCGCGGAGGGCCAGATGTTCGCGCTCGACCCGCCGCTCGGTGAGGGGCGCGCCGCCACGCTGGGCGGCGTCGTGGCAGCTGGGGACAGCGGCCCGCTGCGCCACCGCTACGGCTCCCCCCGGGATCTGGTGGTGGGGGTCACGGTCGCCCTCTCCGACGGGACCGTGGCCCAGGCCGGCGGCAAGGTGATCAAGAACGTGGCGGGCTATGACCTGGCCAAGCTCCTCACCGGCTCCTACGGCACCCTCGGGGCGATCCTCGGGCTGTCCCTGCGTCTGCACCCGCTTCCTGCGAGCACCGCGACCGCGGTGGGGCGATCCTCAGATCCGGGCGCCCTGGCGGCGGCCGCCTCCGAGCTGAGCCACGCCCGGATCGAGCTCCAGAGCCTCGACATCCGCTGGGAGGACGGAGCGGGCGCCGTGCTCGCGCGCTTCGGCGGCCGCGAGTCGCAGGCCCCCGCGGACGACGCCGCGCGGACGATGACGGCGCACGGGCTCGAAGCCGGCGTGGACACGGACGATGGCGAGCTCTGGGACGCCCAGCGCGCCGGGCAGCGCTCCGACGGCGGCACCTCGGTGAGGGTCTCTGGCCTGCAGACGCAGCTGCCCGCCCTGCTCGCGGCCGCGCAGCGTCTGGAAGGGCGGGTCGTCGCGCGCGCCGGGCTTGGGCTCTCCTGGGTCACCCTCCCCGAGGGCGCGAACGCGGCCGCCGCCGTCGAGGACCTGCGCCGCCAGCTGGCGCCATCGCCCTGCGTCGTGCTCGACGCGCCGGCGGAGGTGCGTGCGGCCGTGGACGTGTGGGGAGAGCGCGATCCGGGCGAGCTCGCACTGATGCGGCGGGTGAAGCAGCGCTTCGACCCGGCCGGGGCGTGCGTGTCGCGGGGGCTGGTCTGATGGAGGCGGGCCCCATCCGGATCGGCGCGTGGGACGACGAGCGAGCGCCCGAGCCGGGCCTGATCGACGACTGCGTGCACTGCGGCTTCTGCCTTCCCACCTGCCCCACCTACGTGCTTTGGGGCGAGGAGGCCGACTCTCCCCGCGGCCGGATCGTGCTGATGAAGGAGGGGCACGAGGAGGGCAGCGAGCTATCGGCGCCCATGGTGCGCCACTTCGACAACTGCCTCGGCTGCATGGCGTGCGTCACGGCCTGCCCTTCCGGCGTGCAGTACGACAAGCTGATCGAGGACACCCGCGGCCAGGTCGAGCGCCACTGGGACCGCGAGCCCGGCGACCGGGCGTTCCGCAGGCTGATCTTCGCGCTCTTCCCCCACCCCAGGAGGCTCCGCGTCCTGGCGCCGCTGATGGCCATGGGCCGGCTGGCCGCGAAGCTGCCGCTGCCCGCCCGGTTGAGGGCGCTGGCCTTCCTCAGCCCCCGCACGCCACTGGCCGAGACCCGGCGGCGGCTGCCTCCGAAGGTGCCGGCCGCGGGCGAGCGGCGGGGCACGGTCGGCTTCATGCAGGGCTGCGTGCAACGGGTCTTCTTCCACGACGTGAACGCGGCAAGCGTCCGGCTGCTCCAGGCCGAGGGGTGGGAGGTGCGCGTTCCTCCGGCACACCGTTGCTGCGGCGCGCTGCAGCTGCACGCGGGCGAGGATTCGACGGCCGAGGCGAAGGCCACCATCGAGGCGTTCGAGGACTGCGAGAGGGTGGTGGTCAACGCGGCCGGGTGCGGATCGTCGATGAAGGACTACCACCACCTGCTGCGCGACGATCCAGAGTGGGCGGAGCGCGCCTCCGACTTCGCCGGGAAGGTGCGCGACCTCACGGAGATCCTGGCCGAGAACGAGCCGCGGGCGCCGCGCGGAAGGGTCGAGCTGCGGGTGGCCTACCACGACGCCTGCCACCTCGCCCACGCCCAGGGTGTGCGCGAGCAGCCGCGCGAGCTGCTGCGCGGGATCCCGGGCATCGAGCTGGTGGAGCCGGCCGAGTGGGAGATCTGCTGCGGCTCGGCGGGCATCTACAACCTGGTGAAGCCCGAACCGGCCGCCGAGCTGGGCCGCCGCAAGGTCGAGAACCTGCTGGCCACGGGCGCCGAGGCCGTGGTGGCCGCCAATCCCGGCTGCGCGCTGCAGATCCAGGCGCACTCCCGCGCCATGGGGCGTGAGCTGGAGGTGCTGCATCCGGCAGAGCTGCTCGCGCGGTCGCTCGACGTTTCCGCGAACGGGTCACCGGGCAGCTCACGAGGTGGAGCCTCTCGCCGTTGATCGGACACCAGGACATCGAGCTTCGTGCCCCGGCCCTCCCGGGGTCCGAGGTCGTGCTTAGCGCGGACGCGCTGGACCTGCTCGCGCGCCTGCACGGCGAGCTCGACGCCACCCGCCACGACCTCCTGGCGCGCCGCGCCGCACGCCAGGCCGAGCTGGACGCCGGCGGGTCGCTGGACTTCCTCGACTCCACCCGAGACGTTCGCGAGGGCGACTGGAAGGTCGCCCCTCCCCCGTCCGCGTACGAGAACCGGCGCGTCGAGATCACCGGGCCGACCAGCGAGAAGATGGTGATCAACGCCCTGAACTCCGGCGCACGTGGGTTCATGGCGGACTTCGAGGACGCGAACTCGCCGACGTGGGCCAACATGGTGCAGGGCCAGGCGAACCTGATGGAGGCGGTACGGGGAACGCTCGAGTTCGACGCGCCCGACGGTCGCGAGTACCGGCTCGACGAGGACGTCGCGACGCTCCTCGTGCGACCACGCGGCCTGCATCTCGACGAGCGCCACCTCACCGTCGGCGGCGAGCCCGTCTCCGGCGGCCTGTTCGACTTCGCTCTCTTCGTGCACCACAACGCCGAGGAGCTGCTGTCCCGGGGCTCGGGGCCGTTCCTCTACCTGCCGAAGCTGGAGTCGCACCTGGAGGCGCGGCTGTGGAACGACGCGTTCACGATCGCCGAGGAGGCCATCGGGCTGGACACGGGCGCAATCCGGGCGACCGTCCTGATCGAGACGCTCCCGGCCGCCTTCGAGATGGACGAGATCCTCTACGAGCTGCGCGACCACTCGGCCGGCCTGAACGCCGGCCGCTGGGACTACATCTTCAGCGCGATCAAGCGCCTGCGGGAACGGCCGGAGAACGTGCTGCCCGACCGCGCCCAGGTCACGATGACCGTGCCCTTCATGCACGCCTATACGGAGCTGCTCGTGAAGACCTGCCACCGCCGCGGCACCCACGCGATGGGCGGCATGTCCGCGGTGATCCCCAGCCGCACGGACCCCGAGGCGGCCGAGCGCGCCAAGCAGGCGGTGGCGTCGGACAAGGAGCGAGAGGCCGGCAACGGCTTCGACGGGAGCTGGGTCGCCCATCCCGACTCGGTGGAGGCGGCGCTGAACGAGTTCGACGCCGTTCTCGGCGATCGCCCGAACCAGATCGAGCGCCTGCGCGACGACGTGGAGGTGGACGCCGCGCAGCTGCTCGACATCGCGGCCACTCCGGGCGAGATCACGGAGGCCGGCCTGCGCACGAACGTGAACGTGGGGATCCAGTACATCTCGTCGTGGCTGCGCGGCAACGGCGCCGCCGCGATCTACGGCCTGATGGAGGACGCCGCCACGGCGGAGATCTCACGCTCCCAGGTGTGGCAGTGGATCCATCACGGCGCCCAGCTCGCGGACGGCCGCACT
This sequence comes from uncultured Thermoleophilaceae bacterium, assembly GCA_963722705.1. GTDB lineage: Bacteria > Actinomycetota > Thermoleophilia > Solirubrobacterales > Thermoleophilaceae > JAAYBF01. Next base: position 511,102 of record CAVRNY010000005.1, read on the forward strand.
GTGACCGCCGACCTGGTGCGCGACTTCGCCACGGACGAGCTGGAGCGGATCCGCGGGGAGATCGGCGACGACGAGTGGTTCGAGCGCGAGGGCCGGCCCAACGAGTCGCGCGCGCTGTTCGAGCAGGTGGCGCTGGCGGACGAGTTCGTGGAGTTCCTGACGCTGCCGGCCTACGAGCAACTCGATTAGCCGGCGCGCTCGCCGAGCTCGGCGGCCTCCGCCGAGATCCCGGCCGCGAGGGGGCGGAGGTCGCCCACGAGCGCCGGATCGGCGCAGAGCCCGAAACTGAGCTCGTCCGCCATCGAGATCACGGCCACGCGCAACCCATGGCGCTCGCGAATCTCGGCGACCGTGTAGAGGGCCCGCACGGGAACACCGAGCACGCGCGGCCGCTCCGCGGGCCCCGCCACGTTCGACACGTTGAGCGCGAACGCCCGTGGGTCGAGGGTCACACGCTCGAGCATGCGACGCAGCGGTGGGGCCACGCGGCCGAGGTCGCGGAACAACACGTCGAGGACGAGCGGGTCGCCCGATCGCTTGCACAGGGCGGTGTCCGCATGGATGCGGCGCAGGCGCTCCACCGGGTCGGGCTCGTCCAGCGGCAGGGGCGTACAGAAGAAGGAGTCGCGGTTGCCCACAACCGCGCTCTCGTTGCGCTGGTGAAGGCTGACCGGGACCTTCACCCGCAACGGCCCGATCGGATCGCCACGCCCCTCCTCCCAGCGCCGCAACGCGCCGGCGACCAGCGCCAGCACGGCGTCGTTGACGGTCGCCCCCGGCACCAGCTCCTTCGCCGCCCGCCTGACGACGCCCAGCGGCACCGCGGCGAACGCCACCGAACGCGAGGAGCCGATCGCTCCGTCGAGCGGGGAGGGATCGCGCGACCGGGAGAACTCTCGCCTCAGGGCGCCCGGTAGGCGGCCCGGGCGGCGGGCACGGAGGGCCTCGTGCAGCCCGCCGAGCGGAGCGGGAGATTCAGCGCCGGCGGCCCCGCCCGCCCCCTCGCCGGCAGGGTCCCACAGCACGTCCCGGAGCAGACGAAGCGCGGTCGCGCCGTCGGCCAGGCTGTGGTGGATCTTCAGGATGACCGCAACCCCGCCGTCCTCGAGCGGCTCGAGCACCTCGACCCGCCACAGCGGGCGCGACCGGTCGAGCCGCTCCTCCATCGCACGCGCGCAGGCGCTGTGCAGCCCGTCGTGTGCACCCGGCCCCGCGACGGGCGTGGCCAGCACGTGCTCCCTCACGTCGAAGGCCGCGTCGTCGACCCAGTCCGCTGCGCGGCGCCCTCGCATTCGCAGCTTCCAGCGCAGGCGTGGCGCGCGCTCGATGCGCTCTTCGACGCGGGCGCGCACGGCATCCAGATCCGGTCGAGCCCCACCTGCATCGGGCCCGACGATCGTGACCTTGAGGATGTGGCCGGCTACCGTCGGCGACTCCGCGCGGAGGATCGCGAGATCCTCCGAGGTGAGCGGCTCCGTCGCCGGCGCACGCGCTGCCACATCACGACCGTAACCGACCCACCGAAACGGCTCGATCCGGCTTAAGCGACCCTGCGCGCCCCGGGTCCCGGCTCGACTCGCACGTCGCGGGCGTCGAGCGGCTCGCCGCAGTGCGAGCAGGCGAGGACGGGGTCGGCCTCGTGGGCGCACTTCTCGTGCACGAGGGTGATCGGCCCGCGGCCGGGCTCGTCGGCCGTGTAGGTGTCGCCCCACTTCATCAGCGTCACGAGCGAGGGGTAGAGGTCGAGGCCCTTCTGCGTCAGGCGGTACTCGAACCGCTCTGGGCGCTCCTGGTAGCGGCGGCGCTCGAGGATGCCGTGGCCCACCAGCCTCTGCAGCCGTGCCGCCAGGATGTTCCGGGCGATGCCGAGGTTGCGCTGCATCTGCTCGAAGCGGCGCACTCCGAAGAACGCCTCTCGGATCACCAGCAGCGTCCAGCGGTCCCCGATCGTGTCGAGCGTGCGGCCGACCGAGCAGGTCTCCTGGTCGTACAGAGCGCGGTCCATGCGCACGAGTCTAGACGGGTGGGTTGCATTTCACAACCGACGGGGATAAGGTGCGTTTCGCCATGCAACGGACACGTACGACCACCTGGGAAGACCCGTACGCCGGCGCCGCCAAGGGCGCCTCGATGGCGGGCATCGACTATCTGAGGGAGATCGCGTCGGGCACTGTGCCGCAGGCGCCGATCGCGGCGCTCCTGGGCTTCGAGCTGGCGGAGGTCGAGGAGGGGCGGGTGACCTTCGAGGCCGAGCCGGCGGAGTTCCACTACAACCCCATCGGGGTCGTCCACGGCGGGCTCGCCGCCACCATGCTGGACTCGGTGATGGGCTGCGCCGTGCATTCCACCCTCCCCGCCGGCGTCCTCTACTCGACCATCGAGGTGAAGGTGAACTTCGTGCGCCCCATCACCTCGGGCACCGGCCCGATCGTCGCCGAGGGCACCGTGGTGCACGCCGGCGGACGCGTCGCCACGGCCGAGGGCCGCGTCTACGCGAAGAACACGGGGAAGCTGCTCGCACACGCCACCACCACCTGCTTCATCGACCGGATAAGCCAAGAACAGAGGAGCGCTGCATAGCCATGCCGATGATCGAGCTCACCCTGGAAGAGGGCGCCCTGACCGACGCCGCCAAGGCCGACCTGGTGGACGGCCTGACGGCCGCCCTGCTGCGCTGGGAGGGCGCGCCCGACAACGACGTGTCGCGCTCGATCGCGTGGACCTACGTGGACGAGCGGCCCGCGGGGTCGATCAACGTGGGCGGCCGGCCGGCGGATGCCCCCCGCTACCGCGTGAAGCTCACCGTGCCCGACGGCGCGCTGAACGACGAGTCCAAGGCGGGCATCGTGGGCGACGCCACCCGGCTCGTGCTCGAGGCCGAGGGCGCCGCGGACGATCCCGCCGCCGCCATGCGCGTGTGGGTGATCGTGCGCGAGGTCGCCGACGGCAACTGGGGCGCCGCCGGGCGCGTGTTCCGGCTGCGCGACATCGCGAAGGCGATCGAGTCGGGCGGGGTGCCGGAGCCGGACCGGGTAGCGTAGCCCGCATGGCTGGTCGGTTCGAGGCGACGGTCGTGGTCGACCGTCCGATCGAGGAGGTGTTCGCCTTCCTCGCGGACGGTGAGAACGACCCGAAGTTCAGCCCGAGGGTCCTGGAGATCGCCAAGGCGACCGACGGGCCCGCCGGCGTCGGCACGGTCTACAAGAGCACGGTCAAGGACGCCGGGATGAAGACCAAGCGGGAGTTCAAGCTCACCGAGTTCGAGCCGCCCACCCGGATCCGCTGGGCGGAGCAGTCCAAGAACCTGATCACGGCAACGGAGGGTGGCTACGACCTCGCGCCCGAGGGCGGCGGGACGCGGGTGACCATCCACAACGTCCTCGAGGGGCACGGCTTCGGGAAGGTGATCACGCCGCTGGCGCTGCGCTCCGCCCGCAGCGGCGCGGACGACTTCGGGAAGGCGATCAAGGCCGCGGTCGAGGCGTCCTGAGCGGGCCGCGGCGCGGCTAGGCGGCCTGCTCGGAGCGTTCGCGCTCCGCTTCGCGCAGCGCCCTCATCGCCTCGCGGCGCTGCTCGCGGCTCGTCCGGTCGAGGATGAGGACTCCGTCAAGGTGGTCCATCTCGTGCTGGATCACGCGCGCCTCGAGGCCCGACGCCTCCACCACGCGGTCCTCTCCCTCCTCGTCCACGGCACGCACGCGCACGTGCACCGGGCGGTCCACGTCGACCACGACGCCGGGGATCGAGAGGCAGCCCTCCTCGAAGGTCTCGCCGTCGTCCGAGGCCCACTCGATCTCGGGGTTGGCGAGCGTGACCACCGGCGCGTCGAGCCCCACCCGGTAGACGAGCAGGCGCTGGGAGATGCCGAGCTGCGGAGCGGCGAGGCCGAGGCCGAGGGCGTCATGCATCAGTCCGGCCATGCGGGCCACCTGGCCCTTGAGCGAGTCGTCGAACCGGTCCACCTCGGTGGCGCGGCTCTTGAGCACCGGGTCGCCAAGGCGACGGACGAACGACATCGCGGCCTGGCGACGCGCCTCGACCTCGGGATCGAGAGGTGGCGGGGCCTGCTCCTCCGTGGTCTCCCCTGGCGTGAGCTCGGGCTCGTCGCTCATGGGGACCGAGTGTACTCGGGTGGGGCAGTGCGTCGAGCCGCTCTTACTGAGGGTCGACGTCGACCGCGAAGGCCACTCCGCCGTGCCCCCGGCCGGCCGAGACCGACTCCACCGCGCGCCGGACCGCCGCGATCGCAGCTCCGCGATCGCCGGACTTGACGACGACCTGCGCCCGCTCCCATCCCTTGCGCCGGAACAGGGCGGCGGGGCCGAGCACCAACCCTCCGGGGAGGTCGATCAGCTCGCGCACCGCCGTGGCCGCCTCCGTCTCCGGCCCCGGGTCCCGGGCCGAGCACACGATCCGGATCAGGTGGCCGTGCGGCGGGTAGGCCAGGGCCTCGCGGCGTCCAAGTTCGCCGGCGAGGAAGCCGGCGGAGTCGTGCGACGCGGCGTAGCGCAGCGCCCGCGCCGCGGGGTCGAGCGCCTGCACCACCACGCGCCCTCCGCGTCGCCCGCGCCCGCTGCGCCCCGCGAGCTGGGCGACGAGGGCGAAGGTGCGCTCCTCCGACCGGAAGTCTGGGAACCGGAGCGTCGCGTCGGCGTCGAGCACGACGCCGAGCGTCACGTCCGGGAAGTCGTGCCCCTTGGCCACCATCTGCGTTCCCACGAGCACGCCCGCCGGGGCTGAGTCGAACCGCTCCAGGGCCGGGCCGACCCCCTCCCCTCCCACCGTGTCCGTGTCGAGGCGGAACACCGGCAGCGGGTCCATGAGGCGCTCCAGCTCGGCGCCGAGCTGCTCGGTGCCCATGCCGTGGCGGGCGAGCGTGACCGAGGCGCAGTCGGGGCACGAGTCCGGCACCCGCTCGGCGTGGCCGCAGTGGTGGCAGGACACCCGGCGGGCCGCCCGGTGGAGCACCAGCGTCACGTCGCAGCGGGGGCACTCCCACACGCGGCCGCAGGAGCGGCAGGTGAGGAAGTTCGACCAGCCGCGGCGGTTCAGCAGGACGATCGCCTTCTCCTCTCGGCGGCGGACCTCCTCGAGGGCCTGGCGGGTGCGCTCGTGCAGGGCGTCCTGGACCCCGGCCATCCCCACGACCTCGACGGGCGGCAGCGGGCGGCCGTCCACCCGCTCGGACAGCACGAGGCGCTCGTAGCGCAGCAGGGTCTCCGGGCGCGGGGTGGCGCTGCCGGCGAGAAGCACGGCGCCCGCGGACTCGGCCCGGCGCTCGGCCACCCGGCGGGCGTCGTACCGGGGGTCCCCCTCCTGCTTGTAGGAGGAGTCGTGCTCCTCGTCGACCACGATCAGGCCGACCTCGGAGAGCGGGGCGAACACCGCGGAGCGCGGTCCGACACAGACGCGCGCGTCCCCGTGCCGCAGCCGCGACCACTCGTCGAAGCGCTCGCGCGCGGTGAGCCGCGAGTGGAGCACCGCGACGGTGTCCCCGAACCGCTCGACGAACCGCCCGGCGGTCTGCGGGGTGAGCGCTATCTCGGGCACGAGCACGATCGCCGAGCGGCCGCGCTCGAGCGCGGCCGCCACGGCCCGCATGTAGACCTCTGTCTTGCCGCTGCCGGTGACCCCGTGCAGCAGCAGCCCGCGGCCGCGGTCCGGTTCGTCCATCCGCCGGATCACCTCGGCGAGCGCGCCCCGCTGGGCGTCGGTGGGCTCCACGCCTTCCCCGCGCGCGCCCACCGCGCGCACCTCGGGACGCTGCGGCGCGTGCGCCGTCTGTCCGAGCTCCACGAGGCCCCGGCGCTCCAGGCGGCGCATGCCCGCGTGGTCGCACCCGGTCGCGCGGCCGAGGTCGCTCACGCGCACGGCCCCGCCCGACAGCGCCTCCAGCGCGGCGCGCTGGCGCGGGCCCAGCCGCTCGCCGCCGGCGAGCGCCTCGCGGCCCCCGTCCGTGAGGGTGGCCGTGAGCGAGCGCCGCGCGGTCATCCGGCCGGCGCCGGTGCCGGTCCCCGGCGGCAGCACGAGCGCGAGGCCGCGCGCCGGCGTCGACACGTACTCCTGCGCCACCCACAACCCGAGGCTCACGAGCTCGGGCGGCACGTCGGCCTCCAGCGCGGCGAGCGGCTCCGCCAGCCGCTCCGGCGGCAGCTCGCTCTCCTCGGCCATCTCCACCACCACGCCCAGCAGCTTCCTGTTGGCGAAAGGCACCTCCAGCATCGTCCCCACACCGACGCCCGCCAGCGAGCCGCCGAGCCGGTAGTCGAACGGGCCCCTGAGGGCCCGCGCGGTGGTGAGCGGCTCGACCTTGGCGATCACTCCCTGAAGGTATGGAGCGAAGCGGACGCCGGCTCGCTTCCGGCCAGGAACCCAAGGTCCCGAACGTTATGGGCGTCTATGAACCACAACGTACGGAACCTTCCCCAGCTCTCCCCTTACCCAGCCCCAGCCCCGTCCGGGACCAGCAGACACGCGTAGTGCACCGTGAACGCGCGCTCGGCGGCGCGCGGCGAGACCATGAACAGCGTTCGCCGCACCGCCGCCTTCGCCAGCGCCCGCGCCCGCGCGGACGCGCCCGTCGGCCCAGAACGTGTGCACCTCCCGCGGCAGCGGGTCGGCCAGCTCCGCCGCGACCCGCAACCCGGCGCCCTCGGCCAGCGCGTGCACGTCGGCGCGCGAGAAGCGGTGCAGGTGGCCCACGGCGTCACGGCCCCGCTGCGCGGCCGGGCGCGAGGCGGAGCGGTTGTCCTCGAGCGGGACCTCCACCACCACCGCGCGCGCCACCCGGGCCGTCTCGCGCAGGAGGGGGGCCGGATCGGGCACGTGCTCGAGCACATGGGAGAGCACGGCCAGGTCGTACTGCGCGTCGGCGGCCGGGAGCTCTCGGCCGTCGAATCGCTCGACCCGCTCTATCTCCGGCCGCTCGGACGCGATCGCCACCGCGCGCTCGGAGATGTCGAAGCCGTGCCGGCGCTCGCCGACGCCGCGCGCGGCGAGGGCGCTGAGCAGCACGCCGTCGCCGCACCCCACCTCCACCAGGGAACGAGGCGGCCGCGGCAGGCCGGCCGCCACCGCGAGCACGTGATCCGCCTTGCCCTCGGCGCAGAGCGCGCGCCAGCGCCCGGCGCGCATCGCCTCCTCGCCGCTGGCGCCGTACTGCTCCTCGTACACGTCGCGCAGCTCCGCGGAGCCCGTCCCAGTCATGCCGCGTAGGCTACGCGCGCCGCCGCGCGCGGCTCCCCATGCCGATCGACTTCGAGGCAGAGGGGCTCCTCGAGGGCCTCGACGGGCAAGCCCGCCAGGCGCGGCTGGAGCTGCTGCGGGAGCTGGAGGAGGAGGGGGTGCCGCTCGACGAGCTGCGCAGCGCCACGGAGGAGGGGCGGCTGGTGCTCGTGCGCGTCGAGCGTGTCCTCGGCGGCGGGGATCAGCGCTACTCGCCGGAGGAGGTCGCCGAGCTGACCGGGCTGGACCGGGCGTTCCTGGACCGGCTCTGGCGTGGCCTCGGCATGGCGCTGGCGGAGCCGCACGAGAAGGCGTTCACCGAGGCGGATCTCGAGGCCGCCAACCGGGCCAAGGCGTTCCTGGCCGCCGGCCTGAGCGAGGACGGGATCCTCGAGATCAGCCGCACGATCGCCCGTGGAATGGCCGGCGTGGCCGCCACCATCGGATCGGTGTTTGCCGACACCTACCTCCACGCGGGCGACGACGAGCGGAGCCTGGCGCTGCGCTACGCGGAGGCCTCGCGCGAGCTCGTGCCCATGCTCGGGCCCGTGCTCGAGCACATCCTGAGCGTGCAGCAGCGCGCCCTGATCCGCCAGGCGGCGGCGGTGGACGCCTCGGCGCTCGAGGCGGGCAGCCTCCCCGGCTCGCAGGAGACGGCGTTCTGCTTCGCCGACCTCGTGGGCTTCACCAGCCTCGGGGAGAGCGTCGCGGCGGACGAGCTCGGGGGCGGTGGCCGAACGGCTCGAGGAGCTGGCCATGGACGTGGCAGACCCGCCGGTGCGGCTGGTCAAGACGATCGGCGACGCCGTGATGCTCGCCTCACGCGACACCGATGCCCTTCTGAACGCGGCCCTGCGGCTCGTGCAGGCCGCGGACGACGAGCCGGAGGGGTTCCCTCAGCTCAAGGCAGGGGTGTCGCACGGCGAGGCGCTCAGCCGCGCCGGCGACTGGTACGGGCGCCCCGTGAACCTCGCCGCTCGGATCACCGACGTGGCCCGGCCGGGAAGCGTGCTCGCCTCCGATGAGGCCAAGAAGGCGGCTAGCGGCGATTTCCGGTGGTCGTTCGCCCGCGCCCGCAGGCTGAAGGGCGTGGACGGCGAGGTCAGGCTGTTCCGTGTGCGCCCGGCCGAGCCGGACGACGACGACGGTTGAGAACCTCGGTTCGCAGGCACCGCCTGCTCCCCAACTAGGCCGGAGTGGCCGCGCCTTCGCCGAGCCCGGCGGCCTGGCGCAGGGTCTCCGCCTTGTCGGTCTTCTCCCACGTGAAGTCGTGGTCCTCGCGGCCGAAGTGGCCGTAGGCCGCGGTCTTCTGGTAGATCGGCCGGTGAAGGTCGAGCTCCTTGCGGAAGGACCCGGGACGCAGGTCGAAGTGCTCGTCGATCAGCTGGGCGATCTTCCCGCGGGAGACCTTCTCGGTCCCGAACGTCTCGGCCATCACCGACACGGGGTGCGCGACGCCGATCGCGTAGGCCACCTGCACCTCGCAGCGCTCGGCGAGGCCGGCCGCCACAACGTTCTTGGCCACGTAGCGCGCGGCGTACGCCGCCGAGCGGTCCACCTTCGACGGGTCCTTGCCCGAGAACGCGCCGCCGCCGTGGCGGGCTGCGCCGCCGTAGGTGTCCACGATGATCTTGCGCCCGGTCAGGCCGCAGTCGCCCATCGGCCCGCCGATCACGAAGTTGCCGGTGGGGTTCACGAGGAAGTTGCGATCGGAGAAGAGGCCCTTCTCGTCGAACAGCTCGCTGGGGAGGATCGGATGGACCACGTGCTCCCACAGGTCAGGGCGGATCAGCGACTGGGAGTCGACGCCGTCCTTGTGCTGGGTCGAGATGAGGACCTTCACGATCTCGATCGGCACGCCGTTCTCGTAGCGCACGGTGACCTGGGTCTTGCCGTCGGGGCGCAGGTAGGGGACCACGTCGGCGCGGCGCACCTCGGCGAGGCGCTGGGCCAGCTTGTGCGCGAGCGAGATCGGCATGGGCATCAGCTCGGTTGTCTCGCGCGTGGCGTAGCCGAACATCATGCCCTGGTCGCCCGCGCCCGCCACGTCGAGCTCGTCGTCGTCGGACGGGTCGGTGCGGGACTCGAAGGCCTTGTCGACGCCCTGGGCGATGTCGGGCGACTGCTCGTCGATCGCGGAGATCACGGCGCACGTGTTGCAGTCGAAGCCGTAGGTGGCGTCGTTGTAGCCGATGCGGTTGATCGTCTCGCGCGCGATCTTGGGCACGTCGACGTAGGTCTCGGTGGTGATCTCGCCGGAGACGACCACGAGGCCCGTGTTCACCAGCGTCTCGCAGGCGACGCGGCCCGCCGGATCGTCCGTCATCACGGCGTCGAGCACGCCGTCGGAGATCTGGTCGGCGATCTTGTCCGGGTGGCCCTCTGTGACCGACTCGGAGGTGAACAGGTACTCGTTGTCTGAAAGTTGGTTCGTCGTCATGGAGCGCGCAAGCGTAGCTAACCGCCGCTGGTCTTGAAGTCGATCACCAGCGGCACGCCCTCGAGCTCGAACTGCTCCCGGAGGCGGTTCTCGATGAAGTACGCGTAGTCGCGGGTGATGAGCCTGCGGTCGTTCACCTGGATCGCCATCCGGGGAGGGGATGCCTCGAACTGGGCCGCGTAGTAGATCTTGAGGCGCCGGCCGCGGCGGGCCGGCGGCTGGCGGATGCCCTGGACATCCGAGATGAAGCGGTTGAGCTGGGCGGTCTGGATCCACTGCGCGGCGCGGTCGGAGAGCAGCACCGCCTCGGACACGAGCCGCTTGAGGCCCCTGCCGGTCTTGGCCGACACCGCCATCACCCGAGGGCGCTGGCGCAGCTTGGTCGCCACCCGGGCCTTGGCGTCCTCGAGATCCGTACGCGTCACGTCCCACTTGTTCAGCGCGATCACCGTGGCGCACTTCTTCTTCATCGCCATCTCGGCGATGCGCAGGTCCTCCGAGGTGACTCCCTCGGAGGCGTCGCAGACCACGATCGCCACCGCGGCGCGCTCGGCGGCGCGCTCCGAGCGCAGCTGGGCGTAGTAGTCCACCGTGCCGGCCACCTTGGTCCGCCGGCGCAGGCCCGCGGTGTCGACCAGCGTGACCGGCCGCCCTTCGAACTCGATCCGCGTGTCGATCGAGTCCCGCGTGGTGCCCGGCACGTCGGTCACGATCACCCGCTCCTCCCCCAGCAGCTTGTTCACCAGCGAGGACTTCCCGACGTTGGGGCGCCCGATCACCGCCAGGCGGGTGACCTCCTCGACGGCTCCGGTGGTCTCCGGCAGCCGCTCGGCGAGCAGGTCCAGCAGGTCGCCGGTCCCCAGCCCCTGTGCGGCCGACACGGGGATCGGGTCGCCCAGCCCGAGCTTGTAGAACTCGGCGGCCATGCCCTGCTGGGCGCCCTCGTCCACCTTGTTCGCGGCCACGACTACCGGCACCGGCCCGGCGCGCAGCTCGGCGGCCAGCTCCGAGTCGCCGGGACGAAGGCCGGCGCGGGCGTCGACCACGAGCAGCGCCAGGTCGGCCTCCGCCACCGCCGCGCGGGCCTGACGGCGCACTGCCTCCTGGATGTCGCCCTCGTCGGCCATGTCCACGCCGCCGGTGTCGATCAGCGTGAACCCCACGCCGTTCCAATCGGCCTCGACCTCCTTGCGATCGCGCGTGACCCCGGCCTGCTCGTGCACCACCGCCTCGCGGGTCTCCGACAGCCGGTTCACCAGGGTCGACTTGCCCACGTTCGGGTAGCCGACGACGGCCACCTTCGGCCGCGTCATCGGGCCGCGGAGGTGTGCACCAGCTCGGCGATTCGCTCCACCACCTCGTCGATAGACAGCCCGGTGGTGTCGAGCTCGACCGAGTCGCCGGCCGGGCGCAGGGGCGAGTGCTCGCGGCCCTCGTCCTGTGCGTCGCGCAGCGCCTGGTCGCGCTGCACCGTCTCGAGGTCGGCGCCGAGCTCCTCGGCGCGGCGCCGTGCCCGCTCGCCCGGGTCGGCGGTGAGGAACACCTTCACCTCCGCGTCGGGGGCCACCACCGTGCCGATGTCCCGGCCCTCGGCGACCCAGTCGCCCTCCGCCAGCAGCGCGCGCTGCTTCTTCACGAGCGCGGCGCGCACCTTCTCGTTGGTGGCCACCCGCGACGCCGCCTCGGACACCTCGGGACTCCGTATCTCCTCCGTCACGTCGCGGCCGTTCGCGATCACCCGCTCCCCCAGCTCGATCTCCAGCTCCTCCGCGCGCTCCGACGCCGCACCGCCCTGCTCGAGCAACGCGAGCGCGGCCGCCCGGTACATCGCCCCGGAATCGAGATAGGTGAACCCAAGCGCCCGCGCAGCAGCGCGCGCAACCGTGCTCTTGCCCGCGCCTGCGGGGCCGTCTATTGCCACCACCATCAGTCGTCAGTCCTCAGTCGTCAGTCCTCAGGGCTAGGGCCACCAGGTTGGATTAGCTCCCCAGGGAGCAGCGAGTAGACGATGCGGTCCTCGCGGGCGCGGTTGCCTGCCCGGTAGGCACGGAGCGTTCCCTCGTGGTGGAAGCCTAGGCGCTTCAGAACGTTGGCCGACGCCGGGTTGTCGGGGTGGGTCATGGCCTGGATTCGCTCCATTCTCAGCGTTCGGAAGCCCCAATCGACGAGCAGCGCGATCGCCCTCGTGGTCAGACCGCGGCCGCGCGCATCCTCGGCCAGCAGGTATCCCATTTCGCAGAGGGCCGGATCCTCGGGGTCTGGGCGCCGGAGGTCACAGGCACCGATCACCCTCTCCGAGGCCGCGTCGACGATGGCGAGCCAGAGAAGGCGGCCCTCCTTGCGGGCAGCCTCTGTCTGCGCCGCCCACGCCACGGCGGCCTCCTCGCTGTAGTCGGCGGGCACCCCGGTCCACCGAACCACCGCCTCGTCTCGCCCCCAGGCCGCCACGACCGGCGCGTCCTCCGGCCGCCAGCCCCTCAACGCCACGACGCCGTCGCTCAGTGAAGGATCGGGAAAGGGGATACCGCTCACGAACGAACCCTACGCGCGCCCCTGACGACTGACGACTGACGACTGACTACCGAGCCTGCCAGTCCGGGTTCGAAGCGTTGACCGCATCCGTGCCCGAGCTGAAGTCGAACACCAGCGTCGCCTGCACGCGGCCGTCGCGCACGCGCGCGACGCGCAGGCCGCGGCTCTCCTCGTAGGCGACGAGCCTTCCGTTGGGGGAGAGCACGGGGGTGGCGCAGCGCGAGCAGCGCAGGATCCGCCTCAGCCGCTTGCCGTCGGCGCGCACCGAGTAGATGCCGTTCCGGCGCGCGAGCACCAGGGAGGCGCCGCTGGGCGCCCAGCCGGGGTCCTTGCCGCGGGCGACGCGGCGCAGGCCGCGGCCGGCCGGGGTGACCGTGTACACGCTGCCGCCGCGCTCGAACGCGATCCGGTTCCTGCGCGACCAGTCGGGCCCGGAGCCGCGGCGGACGATCCGCTTCACGCGGCGGGTGGCGGGATCGGCCACGTAGAGGCCCGTCGTGGATCCCTGGCGGCCGGTGAACACGAGCTGGCGGCCGGACCGCGACCAGGCCGGCTCGCTGTCGTCGGCGGTGAACGGAGCCAGCAGGCGGAAGCCCGTGTCGTCCGAGCTCACGAGGGCGAGCGACCTGCCGGCGTCGAACGCCAGGCGGCGGCCGTTCGGCGCCCAGGCGGGGGCGCGGTAGTCGATCGAGCAGTCGCCGAGCCGGACTCCGCTTCCCTGGATCAGGCACTCGCGCACCGCATGGTCGCCCCTGCTGTCCGGCCTCACGGTGAGCAGCTGGCGGTAGGTCTCGCGCCGGTCCTGGTCGTCGCGGTTGCTCCCGTGCACGTCGAACGCGATGCGGCCGGTCTGGCCGGGGAAGGTGGCGTGGGCGGCCGGCGCCGCGCAGAGGGCGCACAGGAGGGCGGCTGTGACGGCGGGGCGCCTCATCGCCCCTGCCAACCCGAGCCGCGGCCCAACGTTGCGCTACCCGACAAGAGCCTGGATGTCCTGCTCGAACTCCGGATAGGAGACGGCGGCCGCCTCCATCCCCACGACCTCGACCCCGTCCTGCGATGCCAGGCCGGCCACGGCGCCGAGCATCGCCAGCCGGTGATCCCCGCGGGCGTCGAGCACCCCGCCCTGCAGCGGGCTGCCGTCGCCCCTCACGGCGAAGCCGTCGCCGGTGTCCTCGATGTCCGCCCCGAGGCCTGCCAGGCCCTCGACCACGCCCTCGATCCGGTCGGACTCCTTGTGGCGCAGCTCCTCCGCCCCGCGCACCACGGTCTCGCCGTCGGCGAACGCGCCGAGCAGCGCCACGAGGGTGAGCTCGTCGATCGCCAGCGGCACCTCGTCGGGCTCCACCTCGGTGCCCTCGAGCGGGCCGTGGGCCACGTCGAGGTCGCCCACCGGCTCGTCGTCCGAGACCGTGCCCGGCTCCTCCACATCGCCCACGATCACCGCTCCCATCCGCTGTGCGATCCGGAAGAACCCGGTGCGGGTCCAGTTGAGCCCCACGTCGGAGATCACCACGCGCGATCCCGGGATCAGGCACGCCGCGGCGGCCATGAACGCCGCCGACGAGGGATCGCCGGGTACCGCGATCTCGTCCAGCTCGAGCTCGTCCACCTGGGAGACCGTCATCCGCAGGCCGTCACGCTCGAACGGCACACGGGAGCGGCGAAGGATGCGCTCGGTGTGGTCGCGGCTCTGGCGGGACTCGCTCAGAGTCGTCGACCCGGCGGCGAGCATGCCGGCGATCAGCACGCACGACTTCACCTGGGCGCTCGCGACCGGGACCTCGTACTCGATCCCCTGGAGGTCCGCGCCCCGGACCGTCAGCGGCGTGAACCGCCCGTCCCGCGCCTCCATGCCGGCGCCCATCTTCGCCAGCGGCTCGACCACCCTGTCCACGGGCCGCCGCCTGATCGACTCGTCGCCGTCGAGAGTCCACTCGCCGCCCTTCTGCCCCGCGAGCCAGCCGGGCAGCAGGCGCAGCAGCGTGCCGGAGTTCCCCACGTCGAGGCGTCCCTCCGTGGCCTCGAGCGGCGACTGGAGGCCCACCCCGCGGATCACCAGCTCGTCCCGCTCCTCGTCCACCCCCGCGCCGATCGTGAGCAGCGCGGTCGAGCGTCGAGCGGGTGTCCTCGGAGTCGAGGTAGTTGCGGACCGCCACGGGCTCGTCGCACATGGCGCCGAAGAGCGCGGCGCGGTGGGAGATCGACTTGTCGGGAGGGGGCGAGAAGTCGCCCTGCAGCGGGCCGGAGGGCTCGAATACGCGCGAGCTCACTCTTCGGCTACGGGGAAGCCGAGGTCCTCGATCAGGTCGCGCGCGCGGCCGGCCTCTTCGTCACCGGCGATCCAGAGGGTCATCGCCCCGGAGCGCATGTCCGGCGCGGGCGCGAGCGCCATGTCCACGATGTTCACCCCTGCCTTGCCGAGCGCCAGCGCCACCTGGGCGACGATACCGGGACGGTTCGGAACGGTGAGCCTGAGCTCGTGAACCGGCCCGGCCGAGAGCTCCGCCTCGAGCAGCCGGCGGCGGTCCTCGCGGGCGGCGTCGTTCCAGGCGGTGACCGCGCCGGGGTCTCCGTCCCGCAGGGTGTCGGCCGCCTGGCGCAGGCGCTCGACGGTCGAGTCGATCTCGTCCGCGATCGCGTCCCGGTTCGCCAGGTAGATGTCGGTCCAGATGCCCGAGCTCGCGCCGGCGACCCGGGTGGCGTCCCGAAAGCTCGGCCCCATGCGGGGAAGGTCGCTCGCGGCCCGCCGCCTGGGCCACGAGCACGTTGGCGAGCACGTGCGGGAGGTGGCTGATCGCGGCCAGGAGGCTGTCGTGGGTGGCGGGGTCGATCGCCGCCGGACGTGCGCCCAGCGCCTTGACCAGGCGATGGAGGCGCTCGTACAGCAGCCCGGACGAGCGCTCGCCCGGCGTGAGGTACCAGAGGGCGCCCTCGTACAGGTCCGCGCGAGCGTGCTCCACGCCCGCCGTCTCCGCCCCGGCGATCGGGTGGCCGCCCACGAAGCGCTCGTCCTCGATCGCCTCGACGATGCTGCGCTTGACCGACCCCACGTCGGTGACCACGCACTCGGGGCCGGCGGCCGCCAGCGCCGTCTCGACCTGGCCCGGCAGCGCGCCCACCGGGGCGCAGCAGAAGCAGGCCTCCGCGCCGTCGAGCGCCTCCTCCAGGGAGCCGGCCGCGAGGTCGATGGCGCCCAGCTCCCGCGCCCGGTCGAGGCGCTCGGGCGAGCGCCCGAAGCCGGCCACCTCCGCCCCCTCCACGTGTTCGCGCGCCGCCAGCCCGATCGAGCCGCCGATCAGGCCCACCCCGAGCACGGCGATCTTCATCGTACGGCGAGCAGGCGGTGCCTGCGAGCGAAGGCTCTCATGTGGAGGTCTGGCGCCGCGCCCGGACGGCCGCGGCCAGGCCGTCGAGCGCCCCGAGCGTCGTGTCCCAGTCCATGCAGGCATCGGTGATCGACTGCCCGTAGACGAGCTCCTCGGCGGACCCGAGCGACTGGCTGCCGGCCACCAGGAACGACTCGAGCATGACTCCTACGATCGCCGGGCTCCCCTCCGCGACCTGCGCCGCGATGTCGCCGATCACGTGCGGCTGGCGAGCGTGGTCCTTCCCGCTGTTGTCGTGCGAGGCGTCGATCACCACGCGCCGCGGCAGGCCGGCGGCCTCGAGCTTTCCGAGCGCCGCGTCGACGCTCGCGGGCTGGTAGTTCGGCTCGCCCCGCCCGCCGCGCAGGATCACGTGGCAGTCGAGGTTGCCGCGCGTGCGCAGGATGGCGGGCGTGCCCTTCGGGTCGACGCCGGTGAACACGTGCCGCGCGGCGGCGGCGCGCACCGCGTCGACCGCCACGTCGACGTTGCCGTCCGTGCGGTTCTTGAACCCGACGGGCATCGACAGCCCCGAGGCGAGCTGGCGGTGGATCTGGCTCTCGGTGGTGCGGGCGCCGATCGCGCCCCAGGCCACGGCGTCGGAGATGTACTGCGGCGTGATCGGGATCGAGGAACTCGCAGCCCACCGGCAGGCCCAGGCCGAGCACCTCCAGCAGCAGCTTGCGGGCCATCCTGAAGCCGGCGTTCACGTCGCCCGACTCGTCGAGGCGCGGATCGTTGATCAAGCCCTTCCACCCGGTGGTGGTGCGCGGCTTCTCGAAGTACACGCGCATCGCCACGCACAGGTCTCCCCGAGCTCCTCCGCCGTGGCCGCGAGGCGATGGGCGTAGTCGAGCGCGGCGTCCACGTCGTGGACGCTGCACGGGCCCACCACCACCAGCAGCCGGTCGTCGGTACGGTCGAGCACCTCCTTGATCTCGGACCGCCCCCTGTAGACCACGTCGGCCTGCTTGCCGAGCAGCGGCAGGTCCGCCAGCATCAGGTCCGGCGTCTCGAGCGGCACGACCTGCGCGATGCGGCGGTCGCGGATCTCGTCCAGGTGATGCTCGGTTCCGGGTCCCTGGTCCAGCATGAGCTCAGGCGACCTGTGCCTCGTGGCGGAGCGCGATGTCCTCAACGCGGCGGATGAAGCCCCCGAGGTCGGCGGTGCGCAGCGACTGCGGACCGTCGCAGACGGCCTCCTCCGGGCGGGGATGGGCCTCCACCATGACCCCGTCCGCCCCGGCGGCCGCCGCCGCCAGCGCGAGCGGCTCGACCAGCGACCGCCTGCCCGCCGCGTGACTCGGGTCGACGATCACCGGCAGGTGTGTGAGCTCCTTGAGGACGGGGACCGCCGCGAGGTCGAGCGTGAAGCGGTACGCCGGCTCGAACGTGCGGATTCCGCGCTCGCAGAGGATCACGTCCGGGTTGCCCTCCTTCAGCACGTACTCGGCCGCGAGGAGCAGCTCCTCGATGGTGGCCGACAGGCCCCGCTTCACCACCACGGGCACCCGCGCCCGGCCGACCTCGGTCAGCAGCGCGTAGTTCTGCATGTTGCGGGCGCCGATCTGGATCACGTCGGCCACCTCGGCCACCCGCTCGATGTCGCGCACGTCGGTCAGCTCGGTGACCACGGGCAGCCCCGTCTCCTCACGGGCCTCGGCGAGCAGCCGGAGGCCGGCGTCACCGAGCCCCTGGTAGGAGTAGGGCGAGGTCCGGGGCTTGTAGGCGCCGCCCCGCAGCATCGTGGCGCCCGCGTCCCGGACCGCCCGAGCCGTCTCGAGCATCACCTCGCGCGATTCCACGGCGCACGGTCCGGCGATCACGGCGAAGTGACCGCCGCCGAGCCTGCGGCCCTCGACGTCCACGACCGTGGTCTCGGCCGTCTCCCCCTCTTTCGTCACGATCATCATCGGTACCTGTAAGCCTCTCAAAGTCGTTTCCTGGTTCGGGTACGGCGGGGGGTCGGCGCCCGGCGGAGCTGGTCTACGGTCGGCGGCAGGGCCGCGGGCCGAGCGCCTAGCTAAATCGCCAATACCAGGAAAGGGCACGCCGGAGGGCGCCCGAGGGGGCGCTGGGGGTGCTGCGCGGCGTGGCCTCGCGGTCCATCGGGATGACTTGTACCACGGATGGCCGAAAATCCGCAAGGCATAAAGTGGCGCCGGGTTTATGCCGATGCAAGACAGGGCAGTACCCCGCAAAGGTTACGTCTGGATCACCGCTACGAGGAGGGCGCAGCGTTGAAAAGCGAACCAACATCGGCAGTCATCCGCCTGTCCTGGGACGAGGTTCACCGTCTCGAAGTGAACCTCAGGGCACGCGCGGCAAGGCTCGGCAGGGCTGTGGGACAGTGCCCCGGATGCGGCGAGAACATCGCCGCCACGGGCGATCACCTGCGCCTAGGCGGCGTCTCGGTGCATCAGAGCTGCGTGTTCGCCTGCGCCGAGTAGCCACGGCCTGAGCGCCGCCGCTCAGAGGAGCTCGTCCAGCGCCGCCAGGAAGCGGTCGTTCTCGGCGCGCGTGCCGTAGGTCACCCGCAGCCGCCCCGCCTCCCCCAGCGCGGCGCCCGCGCGCACGATCACGCCGCGGTCCGCGAGTCCCTTGACCACGGCGGCCTCATCGCGCTCGCCGAGCCCGACCCAGGAGAAGTTCGCCTGGCTGTCGGTGCAATCGAGCCCGCGCCCGGCCAGCTCGGTCTCCACGTGCAGGCGCTCGACCGCCGTGTGCTCCACGCGCCGTTCGACCTCGTCCTGGTGGCGGATCGCCTCCGCGGCCGCGGCCTGCGCGAGCGCGTTCACGGAGAACGGCTGGCGCACGCGGTCCACGGCGAGGCGGAAGTCCTCCGTGCCGATCGCGTAGCCGGCGCGCAGCCCGCAGAGGCCGTAGACCTTCGAGAAGGTGCGGAGCACGATCAGGTTGGGGTGGCGCTTGAGCAGGTCGAGCGAGTCGTCCGGGTCCTGGAGCGTGGAGAACTCCACGTAGGCCTCGTCGAGGACCACAGCCACGTTGCGCGGCAGGTCCGCCACGAACGAGTCGATCTCGGCGACGGGCAGCGCCGTGGCCGTGGGGTTGTTGGGGTTGCACACGACCACCATCCGGGTGGCGGCGGTCACCTCACGCGCCATCGCCTCGAGGTCGTGGCGGCCCTCGGCGTCGAGCGCGACCGTCACCGGCCGGGCGCCCGACTGCGCGGCCAGGTGCGGGTACATCGAGAACGACGGCCAGGCGTACACCAGCTCGGCACCCGGCTCGAGCAGCGCGTCGGCCGCCGCCAGCAGGATCTCGCACGAGCCGTTGCCCACCGCCACACGCGCGGGCGCGACGTCGTAGCGCTCGGCGATCCGCTGCCGCAGCAGCGACTTGTCGGGGTCCGGGTAGCGGTTGAGCGTCGCGAGCTGGCTCTGCACCGCCTCGAGCACGGGCGCGGGCGGCCCCCACGGTGTCTCGTTCGAGGCGAGCTTCACCAGCTCGCCGTCGAAGGCATAGGTGTCGGCCGCCGGGTAGACGGGGATCCCCTCGAGCCGGCGGTTGTACTCGATGCCCGTCACTGAGCGTCCTCGAGGTCCCGCCTGAGCTCGACCGCCTCGCGCAGGTACACGTGCCTCGCGGGCGCGGCCTCGTCGGCGTAGCAGTGGATCATCAGCCGGATCGTCCGCGGGAGCGATCCGGGCACGGCGATCTCCTGGGCGCACAGGAGCGGCACGGCGTTCAACCCGAGGTTGCGGGCGGCCAGCGCGGGGAACTCGGCGTCGAGGTCCCGGGTGCAGGTGAAGATGCAGCTGACCATCGCGTCCTGCTCGAGCGAGTTGCGGTCCATGACCTCCCGCACGAGCTCCTCGGTGGCCTCGACGATCGCCGCGGCGTCGTTCTCGGGCACGGTGGTTGCGCCTCGGAGCGCACGCAGCCTCACCCGCTCGATGCTATCTGCGGGCCGCCCCGCGAAGGCGCTCCACCTCCGCGGCGGTGAGCGGTCGCGACTCCCCCTCCGCGAGCCCCTCGAGCCGCAGCGGGCCGAACGCCACACGCTCCAGGGCGGTCACGCGGTGCCCCACCGCCTCGCACATCCGGCGCACCTGGCGGTTGCGCCCCTCGCGCAGCTCCAGCTCGATCACTCCCGGCTCCACCAGGCGCGCGCGGGCGGGCGCCGTGGGCCCGTCGTCGAGCTCCACGCCTTCGCGCAGCCGGCGCAGGGCCGGCTCGTCCACGGCGGCCGGGCGGACGGTCGCACGGTAGGTCTTGGGCACCTCGTGGCGGGGATGGGTGAGCAGCTCGGCGAGCTCCCCGTCGTTGGTGAGCAGGATCAGGCCCGTGGTGTCCGCGTCGAGCCGCCCGACCGGGTACAGCCGGCGCTCGGATGGCACGAGCTCGGTGACCACCGGGCGGCCGTGCGTGTCGATCGCCGTGGAGACGACCCCGGCCGGCTTGTTCAGCACGTGCACCTCGTGGGGCTCGGGCGACACGGGCCGCCCGTCGAGCTCCACCCGGCTTCCCTCGTCGACGTCGCGCGCGGGGTCGGAGACCGTCTCGCCCGCGACGGTCACGCGGCCCTGAGCCACGAGCTCCTCCGCCGCCCGGCGCGACGCCACGCCCGCGTGCGCGAGGTACTTCGCGAGCCGCACGCTGGAATTCTCAGGCGACGCCGGCGGTGGTGTCCACGGCGTGCTCTCGGTACCAGGCGACCGTGCGCTCGAGGCCCTCCCCGAGCGGTGTGGACGCCTCGAACCCGAACAGCTCCTTCGCCCGCGACGTGTCCAGTGCGCGACGCGGCTGGCCGTCCGGCTTCGACGGGTCCCACTCCAAGCTGCCCTCGAAGCCCGTCACGCGCGCGATCATCTCGGTGAGGTCCTTGATCGTGATCTCGCTCGCGGCGCCCACGTTCACGGGCTCCGCCCCGTCGTAGCTCTCGGTGGCCGCGACGATCGCGTCCGCGCAGTCGTCCACGTACAGGAACTCGCGCGAGGCGCTGCCCGTGCCCCAGCAGCTCACGTGGCCGGCGCCGGAGATGCGCGCCTCCTCGCACTTGCGGATGAGCGCGGGGATCACGTGGCTCGACTCGAGGTCGAAGTTGTCGCCGGGCCCGTAGAGGTTCACCGGCATCAGGTAAGCCCCGTTCAGCCCGTACTGCTCGCGATATGCCTGCAGCATCACGAGCAGTGCCTTCTTCGCGATCCCGTAGGGCGCGTTGGTCTCCTCCGGATAGCCGTTCCAGAGCTCCTCCTCCTGGAACGGGACCGGCGTGTGCTTGGGGTACGAGCACACGGTGCCGACCTGCACGAACTTCGAGGTGCCACGCCTGCGCGCCTCCTCGATCAGGTGCAGGCCCATCGCCATGTTGGCGTAGAAGTACCGGCCGGGGTTGTCGCGGTTCGCGCCGATGCCACCGACCTCGGCCGCCAGGTGCACGACCGTGTCGGGGCGCGCGTCGTCGTAGGCGCGGGACACGCCCTCGGGGTCGGTCAGCTCGTAGTCGCGCTTGCGGGGGATGAACACCTCTTGCGCACCCGCAGACTCGAGCCGCTCGCGCACGCGCGCACCAAGGAAGCCCGCGCCGCCCGTGAGCATGATCCGCTTGCCTTCCACGTGCCCGGCCACGCCGTGAGAGTAGCGTCTGCCGCAGTGGATCTCGGCATCCTCGACGAGCAGCTCGCCGCCCTGGGCGAGCCCGGTTTCCGCTCCCGCCAGGTGTGGGAGTGGATGGCGCGCGGCGCCCGCTCCTACGAGGAGATGACGAACCTGCCCGAGGGTCTGCGCGCCGAGCTGGCCGACCGGGTGCCGCTGTCGTCGCTCACGGTCGAGCACGAGGCGCACTCGTCCGACGGCACGGAGAAGGCCCTCTTCCGCACCGCGGACGAGCGGCCGCTCGAGACGGTGCTGATGCGCTACCGCGACGGCCGCCGCTCGCTGTGCCTGTCGAGCCAGTCTGGCTGCCCGCTGACGTGCACCTTCTGCGCCACCGGCACGATGAAGTTCGGGCGCAACCTCACCGCGTCGGAGATCCTCGACCAGGCTCTGCACTACCGAAGGAAGGAGCCGGTCGACCACGCCGTGTTCATGGGCATGGGCGAGCCGCTGCTCAATCTCGACTCGGTGCTGGAGGCCTGCGAGCGGCTGCCCGAGATCGGGGTCCACCCGTCGAGCACCACGATCTCCACCGTCGGCTGGATCCCCGGCATCGACCGGCTGGCGGAGCGCGAGGGGCCGACCATCCGGCTCGCGCTGTCGCTCCACGCGCCGGACGACGCGCTGCGCTCGGAGCTGATGCCGGTGAACGAGCGCTACCCGCTCTCCGACGTGCTCGACGCCTGCCGGCGCTGGCACGAGCGGCGCCGGCGCAAGGTGTTCGTGGAGTACCTGATGCTCGCCGGGGTGAACGACCGCTACGAGCAGGGGGTGGCGCTCGCCGAGCGGCTTCAGCCGCCCGGGGTCTTCAAGGTCAACCTGATCCCCTACAACCCGACGGACTCGGACTTCGAGGGGTCGAGCAGGGAGGCGATCGCCGCCTTCCGCCGGGCGCTCGAGGAGCGCGGTGTGCCCGCCACGGTGCGGCTCACCCGCGGCCGGGACATCGACGCCGCCTGCGGTCAGCTGGCCGTGGCGGGCTGAAGCGGCTCAGCGCGCCGCTTCGGCGGCCGCGGCCGCCGGCGCGCCCACGGTCGCGCGCTTGGCCTGCCACGGCAGCCGCGCCTCGGCCGCCAGCCAGGAGCCGCACAGGATCAGGACGAGGCCGCCGAGCGTGGTGAGGGTGAAGCTCTCGTCGAGGAGGACCACGCCGTAGACGACCGCGAAGGCGGGGGCCACGTATGCGACCAGCGACGTCTTCGCCGGCCCGATCTGAGCCACGAGGCTGTAGAAGAGGACGAAGGAGATGCCGGTCCCGAACACGCCGAGGGCCGCCAGGGCTCCCACGGCGTCGAGGCTCGGCGCCGCCGACGGCAGGTAGAAGGCGGCAACGGGCGCCGCCATAGCGGCGCTGGCGGCCATCGTGCCGGCGACGATCGCGACCGGTTCGATGCCGCTCAGCTTGCGCTTCAGGTAGTAGGCCCCGAGCGCATAGCCGAGCGAGGCGAACACCACCATCAGCCCGCCCACGAGGGCCGCCGTGCCGCCGCCGGCGTCGACCCCGAGCAGAACGACGACTCCAACGATCCCGAGCGCCACGCCCACCAGGCCCACGCCCTGGGCACGCTCCTCCTGGCTGATCCAGATGGCGAGCAGGAAGGTGAAGATCGGCGCGGTGGCCACGAGGATGCCCGCCAGCGAGGACGAGATGTGCTCCTGGCCGAACGAGATCAGCATGAAGGGCGCGGCCACCTGGAGCAGCGCCAGGAACGCGATCGGCGCCCGCCCGCTCGCGCACGGCGCCCATCGCGCCGCTGCGGATCGCGAAGGGCATGAGCACGAGAGCCGCCAGCGCGGTGCGCAGGAACACGATCATCGGCGGCGAGAAGACGTCCTCGAGCGCGACCTTGATGAACAGGTACGACGCGCCCCAGAAGGCGGCGAGCAGCGAGAACTGGATCCAGGAGCGGCGCGTCATGACGCCTCCTGAGGATCGCAGACGAGCAACATCAGTCCAAATGACAATGTCGTAACCGTGCGATAAGCTCGGCTAATGCTCGACGTCAAGCGCATGAAGGTCCTCCGTGAGGTCGCCGCCAGGGGGTCGTTCTCCGCCGCGGCCGAGGCGCTCTCGTTCACCCAGTCCGCAATCTCACAACAGGTTGCGGCGCTGGAACGTGAGGTGGGCACCACCCTTCTCGAGCGCGGGCCGCGCGGGGTGCGGCTCACGGACGCCGGCCGCACGCTCGTGTCCCACGCCGACGCCATCCTCGCCCGCCTCGACTCCGCCGAGGAGGAGCTTGCGGAGCTCGCCGGCCTCCGCGGCGGGCGCCTGCGGCTCGCCTGCTTCCAGAGCGCCGGCGCCACGCTGGTGCCCCGCGCGGTGGCGGCGTTCCACGAGCGCCACCCCGGCGTCGAGCTGAGCATGGTCGAGGCCGAGCCCGACACCGCCCAGGAGCGGCTCCGCAGCGGCGACATCGACCTGGCGCTGGTGTACGACTTCGAGCCCGTTCCGGACACGCTCGGCAAGGACCTCGACCTCACGCACCTGATCGACGACTGCTACGACGCGGTGCTCCGGCCCGACAACCGGCTCGCCGGGCGCCGCCGGCTGAAGCTGGCGGACCTCGCCGAGGAGTCGTGGATCGCCGCCACCCAGAGCTGCGGCTGCAGGCAGCTCACCGAGCGCGCCTGCCGCGACGCCGGCTTCGAACCGCGGATTGCGTTCGAGGCGGACGAGACCATGGCGGCGCAGGCGCTAGTTGCCGCGGGAGTGGGAGTCACGATCTTCCCCCGGCTGGCGCTGAATGCTCTCCACCCCGGCGTCGTCGCCAAGTCGCTCGGAAGGGATGCCCCCCGGCGGCGGGTCTGGGTCGCGCAGCTGCGCGACGGCTACCGCTCGCCGGCCAGCGAGGCGATGCTGCAGATCCTGATCGACGTGGCGGAGGAGTTCAAAGACCAGCCGGATCTGGTCGCGGTTTAGCCCGTGCGGGCATCCTGCCCGCACTTCTGAAAACCATGGCGCACTCCGGGCGCCTTGAACGACCCGGCTCCGCCGGGTCTCCCTAGCCGGGCTGTTCCGCCCGCGCCTCGCCCGCCTTCAGCAGGCGCTCCCGCAGCTCCCGCTCGTCCTCCGGCGAGGGATCGAAGCGCGAGACGTCGGGCAGCGAGTCGAGCGCCTCGAGGCCGAACAGCTTCTGGAACAGCTCGGTGCTCCGGTAGAGCACGGCGCCGAACTGCGAGCGGCCGGACTCCTCGATCAGCCCCCGCTCGAGCAGCGTTCCCACGGCCGACTCGGAGGCCACGCCCCGGATGCGGGCGATCTCGGGCCGGGAGACGGGCTGGAGGTAGGCGACGATGCCCAGGCACTCGGCCTGCGCCTGCGTCAGCGGCGGCGTGCGCGGGCGGGCGAGGAGCCGCCGCGCGGCGTGCTCGGCCACGGGATCGGTGGCGAGCGTGAAGCCGCCCGCGACCTCTCGCAGCACGACCCCGCGGTAGCCCTCGGCGTAGTGCTCGCGCAGCCGCGCGAGCGCCTCGAGCACCTCGCCCTCGGAGGACTCGCAGGCGTCGGCCAGCCGCTCGAGCGACACGGGCTCTGCCGACAGGAACAGAAGCGCCTCGACGACGCGGGCCAGCTCGTTCATCCGCCGCTCCTCACGGTTATGGGGCCGAAGGCCTCCGACTGCTCCCAGTCCGCCTCGCCCGCCTTGTAGAGCTCGAGCAGGGCGAACAGCGTGATCGCCTCGGTCAGGCGGTCCGCGCCCTTCACGGCGTCGTCGAACGAGAACGAGCCGAGGCGGCGCAGGAGCGAACGCACATGCGCGAGCCGCTGCTCGACGGTCACGTGCGCCCGCGACACATGGCCGAGATCGAGCTTCGGCGGCATCCGCAGCAGGCCGCCGACCGCCTCCGCGAGCGCGTCCGGCGCGTAGACCGCCTCGGCCAGGTCGACCGAGACCCGCCGCAGCTGCGGCGGGAGCGGCGCGGAGCGGTACCGGAACCCGTGCTCCTCGCCGAGGCGCTCCTTCAGGAACTCGGCGGCAGAGCGGTAGCGGCGGTACTCGAGCATCCGCGCCAGCAGCTCCTCGGCGGCCTCGCCGGGCCCCAGGTCGAGCCCCTCCCCCTCGTCCCCCGGCAGCATCAGCCGCGACTTCAGCTCCAGCAGCGCGGCGATCAGGACCAGGAACTCGGTCGCCGCCTCCAGGTCGAGCTCGCCCGTGCGCTCCAGGTGCTCGATGTAGGCGATCACCACGTCGGCCAGCTCCACCTCGAGCAGATCCACCTCCTCGCGCAGGACGAGCGTGAGCAGCAGGTCGAACGGGCCCTGGAAGACCTCCAGGTCCAGATCGAGGGCGGCGACGGACATCGCGGGAAGCCTAGACAGGGGGCCCGACGCCCATGACCCGCCGCACGTCGACGAGCGTGTCCGAGGCGATCGCCCGGGCGCGGTCGGCGCCCTGGGCGAGGGCGGCCTCGAGCGTGGGCTCGTCGGGCCGTAGCTCGCCGTAGCGCTCGCGCACGGGCCGCAGGTACTCCACGACCTCCTCCGCCACGGCGCTCTTGAACGCGCCGTACTGCTGCCCCTCGAACTCGGACTCCACCGCGGCCGGGTCGACGCCCCGGATCACGGACAGGATCTCGATCAGGTTCGAGATGCCCTCCTTGTCCGGGCCACGGCGCACCTCGGAGCCCGAGTCGGTCACGGCGCTCTTCACCTTCTTGACGATCGTCTGCTCGTCGTCGTCGATGTAGATCCGGCCGCGCTCCTCGCTGCTGGTGGTCGACATCTTGCGCGTGGGGTCCTGGAGGTCCATGATCCGCGCGCCCACCTGCGGGATCACGTGCGCGGGCGGGACGAGCACCTCCCCGAAGGTGGCGTTGAAGCGCTCCGCGATGTCGCGCATGAGCTCGACGTGCTGGCGCTGGTCGTCGCCGACCGGCACCTCGTGGGCGCGGTAGGCGAGCACGTCCGCCGCCTGGAGCACCGGGTAGAGGAAGAGCCCGGCGGACACGAGGTCGCGCTGGCCGGCGGACTTGTCCTTGAACTGGGTCATCCGGTTGAGGTCACCGTGGGACGTGACCGAGCACAGCAGCCAGCACAGCTCGGTGTGCTCGCGCACATCGGCCTGGCGGAACAGGATGCAGCGGGCCGGGTCGAGGCCCGAGGCCATCAGCATCGCCGCGGTGTCGTACACGTAGCTGCGCAGCTCGGCGGGGTCGTAGGCCACGGTCGTCGCGTGCAGGTCCACGATGCAGTAGATCGCGGGATCGGCGCGCTCCTGGCCCTCCACATAGCCGCGGATCGCCCCGATGTAGTTGCCGAGGTGCTTGCGCCCGGTGGGCTGGATGCCGCTGAAGATCCGCACGGCGGGGCAGTCTACGGGCACCTCTCACCCGGGCCTGGACGGATGTGGGAGTGGCGAAATCAGCGATTCGCACCCACCCTGGTCTCAGTCCGCCGCACTGCGGTCACGGAAGACCCATGAGGAACACGGCCCGACAGCACTCCTCCAGCACCTCCTGCCAGACGGCCGGCTGTCCCGACTCCGCCCGGTACACGTTCCCTCCCGGCGGCGCGCCGGGCAAGGAGCGGTACTCCGCGTCGGGCGACCCCACGCGCCGCAGCTGACCCGGCTCCCCGGGCTGCCATGCCGCTGCGACCTTCCTCTCCCCGGGAAAAGCGCCCCCGCCGCCCCGACCTGGAGCCGGTGATCCTCCCCACGCGCAAGCGCCCGAAGGGCCCGCGCCCCAGCGAGCGGGACAAGCCGCCGCCCAGGCAGCTCCCCAACCAGGACCGCGTGTCGTACCCGCTCTAGACCTGGACGAATGTCCCGTAGCGGGATCCGCGGATCGCCCCCATGCTGGACCCACACCCAGGACGGTCAGGGAAAGGACTCCATGACGCACATCTCCCCCAAGAGCTTCTCCGCGCGCCCGGTCAGGGCGCTTCTCGCAGCCGCCGCCACGCTGGCGGCATGCGCTGCACTCGCCTCCCCCGCAAGCGCGGGCCTGCTCGTGAAGTCCGCCGGCGACTGCGAGGACCAGCCCCTCGAGCAGCCGTTCGCTCGCTGGCTCGACAGGGCCAACTACACGCTCCTCCCCGGCGGCACCTTCGAGGGCGACCTGCCGGGCTGGACTCTCTCGGGCTCCCGCGTTGCCTCGGGCAACGAGCCTTACTACGTACACGGCGCAGGCGAGCGCAGCGCGCTCTCGCTCCCCGCGGGGAGCAGCACGACATCCGCCCCCATCTGCGTGGGGCTCGGCCATCCGACCATGCGGTTCTTCGCGCGCAGCAGCGGCGGGACGGTGCTCTCGCTCCTGAAGGTGGAGGTGCTCTTCGAACTGTCCACGGGTCAGGTGGCGGCGCTGCCGATAGGAGTGGCCTCCGCCGCCCTGCACCGCAGCTGGCAGCCCACGCTGCCCCTGCCCGTGGTGGCGAACCTGCTCGCCCTCCTCCCGGATGACCGCACCCCCGTGGCCTTCCGGTTCACCCCGGTGGGCGGCGCGAGCTGGACGATCGACGACGTATACGTCGATCCGGCGCGGCGCTAGCCGGACTCCGGGCGCCAGCGCACGACGGGCCGCTTTGCGGCCCCCGCCTCGTCGAGGCGGCGGACGGGCGTGGTGTAGGGGGCGCTCTGCGCCACCGACGGGTCGTCCTCGGCCTCCTTGAGGATCGAGCGCACGACCTCCGTGAAGTGATCCAGGCGCTCCTTCGGCTCGGTCTCGGTCGGCTCGATCATCAGCGCCTCGTCCACCAGCAGTGGGAAGTACACGGTGGGAGGGTGGACCTCGTGGTCGAGCATCCGCTTGGCGATGTCGAGCGTCTTGATCCCGAGCCGGTCGCGGGCGCCCTTGCCCGACAGCACGAACTCGTGCATGCAGACGCGGTCGAACGCGATCGGCAGGTACTTGGCGATGTCCTCCTCGCCCAGTCGCGCCCGCAGGTAGTTCGCGTTCAGCACCGCGGTCTCCGAGACCTCCTTCAGGCCGTCGCCGCCCAGCGAGCAGATGTAGGCGTAGGAGCGCACGAACACGCCGAAGTTGCCCTGGAAGCCGCGCAGCTTGCCGATCGACTTCGGCCGGTCGTGGTCGAGCTCGAAGCGGGGCTCCGCCCCGGCGCCGTTGCCGCCGGCGCCGTCCACCTTGACCACCTGCGGCCGCGGGATATAGGGCTCGATCCTGTCGGACACCGCTATCGGCCCGGCGCCGGGGCCGCCGCCGCCGTGGGGCTGGGTGAACGACTTGTGCAGGTTGTAGTGGACGATGTCGAAGCCCATGTCGCCCGGGCGGGAGATGCCCATCACGGCGTTGAGGTTCGCCCCGTCGTAGTAGAGCGTCGCCCCCACCCCGTGCACGATCGAGGCGATCTCCTCGATGTTGCGGTCGAACAGCCCAGGGTGTTCGGGTTCGTGAGCATGAGGCACGCCACGTCGTCGCTCGCCTTGTCCCGCAGGTCGTCCATGTCGACCCCGCCGTGCTCGTCGGTGCCCACCTTCACGACCTCGTAGCCGGCCATCGTGACCGTGGCCGGGTTCGTGCCGTGCGCGGTGTCGGGGGTGAGCACCTTGTGGCGGTGCTCACCGCGGTCCTCGTGGTAGGCGCGCGTCAGAAGCAGGCCCGCGAGCTCGCCGTGCGATCCGGCGCTCGGCTGGAGCGATACGTGCGGCAGGCCCGCGATCTCCGCCAGCGCCGCCTGGAGGTTCCACATCAGCTCGAGCGCGCCCTGTGCGTACTCGGGGTCCTGAAGCGGATGCAGCCGGGCGTGGCCGGGAAGCGCCGCCACGCGCTCGTGGAGCTTCGGGTTGTGCTTCATCGTGCACGACCCGAGCGGGTAGAAGCCCGTGTCGAGGTCGAAGTTCTTCTTCGAGAGGCCGTTGTAGTGGCGAACGATCTCCGGCTCGGAGACCTCGGGCAGGGCCGCCGGCTCCCTGCGCCGCGCCGACGCGGGCAGGATCTCCTCGATCGGCACGTCCGGCACCTCGTCGCGCGGGGCCACGAACGCCCGCCGGCCCTCCACCGAGCGCTCGAAGATCGTCACGGCCTGGTCCTCGGCGCGGGGGTCGAGGCTCATGCCGGGACCTCCTGACGCGCCGCCGTCAGCTCGGCCAGCCGGTCGATGTCCGCCTTGGTGCGCCGCTCGGTGATCGCCACCAGCAGTCCGTCGCCGTACTCGGGATAGGTGTCCGCCAGGCGGTAGCCGGGGTTCACGCCCTCGGCGCGCGCCCGCCGGAAGAGGCCGTCGAGGTCGGGCACCCGCACGGCGAACTCGCGTACTACGGGCCCAGGGTTGATCCGCTCGAGCCCGAGCGCCTCGCGGGCGTAGTGGGTGCGGCGGGCCATCAGCTCTCCGAGCTCCACGAGACCGCGCCTGCCGAGCCAGGACAGGTAGATCACCCCGGCGAGCGCGTTCAGCGCCTGCGCCGTGCAGATGTTGTGGGTGGCCTTCTCACGCCTGATGTGCTGCTCGCGGGTCTGGAGGGTGAGCACGAAGCCGCGCTTGCCGTCCACGTCGGTCGTCTCGCCCGCGATCCGGCCCGGCATCTTGCGGATGAAGCGCTCGTCCGCGGCGAAGAAGCCGAACGACGGGCCGCCGAAGTCGAGCCGGTTGCCGAGCGTCTGGCCCTCGCCGACGCAGAGGTCCGCCCCGAAGGAGCCCGGGGGCTCGAGGATGCCGAGCGGCAGGGGGTCGGCGGCCACCACGTAGAGCGCTCCGGTGCGCTTGGCCGCCTCTCCCAGCGTGCCGAGCTCCTCCACGGTGCCCAGGAAGTTCGGCTGCTGCACGAACACCGCGGCGGTGTCGTCGTCCACCAGCGCGCTGAGGGCGTCGAGATCGGTCGCGCCCTCGGCCGTGAGGCCCGCCTCGGCCACCTCCATCGCGTAGCCGGCCGCGTGGGTGGCGAGCGCGTCGCGGGAGTGCGGGTGCACCCCGCGCGAGATCACCAGCTTCGAGCGCTTGGTCTCGAGCTTCGCGAGATAGCCGGCCGCCGCGACCGCGGACGGGCCCTCGTACACCGAGGCGTTCGACACCGGCAGCCCCGTGAGCTCGGAGATCGCGGTCTGGAACTCGAACATCACCTGCAGCCCGCCCTGGGAGATCTCGGGCTGGTAGGGCGTGTAGGGGGTCAGGAACTCCGACCGCGCGAGGATCGAGTCGATCAGCGACGGCACGTAGTGGTCGTACATCCCGGCGCCGAGGAACGTGACCTCGTCGTCGGCGTGGCGGTTGCGGGAGGCGAGGCCCGACAGGTGGTCGAACACCTCCGTCTCGGACATCCCGTCGGCGATGTCGAGCGGGCGCTGCAGGCGCACTCCCTCGGGGATCGCCGCGAACAGCTCCTCGAGCGAGCCGACGCCGATCGCGTCCAGCATCGCCTGCCGGTCGGCGTCCGTTGCGGAGGTGTAGCGGCTCAAGAGCCCAGCAGCTCCTTGTACGCGGCCACGTCGAGGAGGGTGTCCACCTCGGACGGGTCGCTCAGCTTCACCTTCACCATCCAGCCGTCGCCGTAGGGGTCCGCGTTGACCGTCTCTGGCGAGTCGGCCAGCGACTCGTTCACCTCCACGATCTCGCCAGAGAGCGGCGCGAACACGTCGGACACCGCCTTCACGGACTCGACCTCGGCGTAGGTCTGGTCCTTCGTCACCGTGGATCCGACCTCGGGCGGGTCGTAGAAGACCACCTCGCCGAGCGCGTCCTGCGCGTACCAGGTGATGCCGAAGGTGGCGATCTCGCCCTCGATGCGGGCCCAGTCGTGCTCTGCGTGGTACTTCAGGTCCTCCGGGTAGTCGCCGGACACTTAGGTGGTCTCCTTGCTGTAGAGGGGCTTCTTGCGGACCTCCGCCGCGCGCGGCTTGCCGCGGACGTCGACCTCGATCTCGGTGCCGGGCTCGGCCGCGGCGAGCGGCACGTACGCCATGCCGATCCCCACGCCCAGGCAGGGCGACATGGTGCCGCTCGTGACGACGCCGTCGCCGGCGTCGGTCCTGCACCGGGTTCTCCTGGCGCGGGATGCCCGGGCCCGTGAACGCGAACGGGACAAGCGCCTGCTCGGGCTCGACTCCCCGCAGCGCATCCGACCCGATGAAGCCGGTGTCGAGCTTGCAGCACCACCCGAGGCCGGCCTCGATCGGGTCGCGCTCGAGCGAGAGGTCGTTGCCGTAGAGGTGGAAGCAGACCTCGAGGCGCAGGGTGTCTCGTGCGCCGAGGCCCGCGGGAGTGACCCCGCGCTCGAGCAGGGCATCCCATACCTCCGCCGCGCCGTCGGGCGGTATCAGCAGCTCGACCCCGTCCTCGCCGGTGTAGCCGGTGCCGCACACGAGGCACTCCACGCCCGCGACCGCGCGCGTGGCGGTGCGCATCCGCTTCGGCAGCTCGCCGTCTGCGAGCGCCTCCACCGCCGCGCGGGCGTCCGGGCCCTGGACGGCGAGCATCGCCCAGCGGCCGGCGGCGTCCTCGACGGCCACGTCGAAGCCCGAAGCGTG
Organism: uncultured Thermoleophilaceae bacterium; assembly: GCA_963722705.1. Taxonomy (GTDB): domain Bacteria; phylum Actinomycetota; class Thermoleophilia; order Solirubrobacterales; family Thermoleophilaceae; genus JAAYBF01. Next base: position 542,704 of record CAVRNY010000005.1, read on the forward strand.
CTCGGCGAGCCAGGAGTGGTCGCGCTCGTGGTTCGACGCGTTCGTGACCGTCAGATAGCGGTCGCCGAGGCGGTAGGTGAAGAGGTCGTCGAGCACCCCGCCGTCATCGCGGCAGAGCACCGAGTACTGCGCGCCGCCGTCGGCCAGCTTGGTCAGGTCGTTGGAGAGAACGTGCTGCAGGAAGGCCTCCGCGTCCGGGCCGCTTGTCTCGACCTCGCCCATGTGGGAGACGTCGAACATGCCGGCGCCGGTGCGCACGGCCACGTGCTCCTCGCGCACGCCCTCGTACTGGACCGGCATCTCCCAGCCCGCGAAGGGCACGAGCTTGGCCCCGGCCGCCTGGTGGCGGTCGTAGAGGGGCGTCCTTCTGAGCGTGTCGGTGGCGGAGGACAAGCCCCCGAGAGGCTATCGGCCTCCCGGAAGCGTCAGTCCTTCAGGAAGGACGGGATGTCGATGTCGTCGTCGGAGATCTCGAGCGACGAGCGCTGGCGGTCGTCCATCGACACATCGCGGCGGCGCGGCTCGCGCCTGCGGCCGGTGCTGTCCTCGGTGAAGAGCGGCTGGCCGGGGCGCTGGCCCTCGAAGCCCGTCGCGATGACCGTGACCCGCACGCCGTCGCCGAGGCTGTCGTCCACCACGGCGCCGAAGATGATGTTCGAGTTCTGATCGGCCGCGCTCTGGATGATCTCGGCCGCCTCGTTGACCTCGAACAGGCCGAGATCGCTGCCGCCGGTGATGTTCAGGAGGATGCCGGTGGCGCCCTCGACCGACTGCTCGAGCAGGGGGCTCGATATGGCGTGCTTGGCGGCCTCGGCCGCGCGCTGCTCGCCACTCGCCTCGCCGATCCCCATCAGCGCCGAGCCGGCCTCGTGCATGATCGTGCGCACGTCCGCGAAGTCGAGGTTGATCAGGCCGGGGATCGTGATCAGGTCGGTGATGCCCTGGACGCCCTGGCGAAGGACGTTGTCGGCCTCGCGGAACGCCTCCAGGATGCTCGTGCGGCGCTCCACCACCGCGAGCAGCTTCTCGTTGGGGATCACGATCAGGGTGTCCACCTGCTCGCGCAGCCGGTTGATCCCCTCGTCCGACTGGCGCCTGCGCTGGCTCCCCTCGAAGTCGAACGGGCGGGTGACCACCCCGACCGTGAGCGCGCCGATCTCCTGCTTGGACACCTCGGCGATCACGGGCGCCGCGCCGGTGCCGGTGCCGCCGCCCTCGCCCGCGGTCACGAACACCATGTCCGCGCCCTTCAGGGCCTCCTTCAGCTCGTCACGGCTCTCGTTCGCCGCGCCGTAGCCCGTCTCGGGATCGGCGCCGGCGCCGAGACCGCGCGTGAGCTGGTCCCCGATCTGGAGCTTGAGATCGGCGTCGCACATCTGGAGCGCCTGCGCGTCCGTGTTCACCGCGATGAACTCGACGCCCTTCAGGCCGGCATCGACCATGCGGTTGACGGCGTTCGTGCCGCCTCCGCCGACTCCGACTACCTTGATCACCGCCAGGTAGCTGCCCGTGTCCATGCCTGATCCTCGCCTCGTTTACCGTCGGGTGTCTGTCCGGACGTGCAGCGATCCTTGAGGGTTTGCCGACTACAAAAGAACCGCTGTAAAGCCCGCACTGTAGGTGGAATTCGCCGCGAGTGTCAACAGACCTCGCAACAAATCCTTCATACTGACCCTATATCCAGGGTTGAGGGTTGAGGAAAGCCTCTACTCAGGGTTGAGTGTTGGGCGCGGCGCCTCCTCCGGGCTGCGCGGGCGCCACCTCAGGGGGCTGCTGCGCCGCCGGGGGCGCTTCCTGCGTGGGCTGTGAGGGATCGGGCGCGGTGGGCGATATGGGAGCGGGCTCCGCGGTCTGCCCCTGGGCCGTCTGCCCCGTGGCTTCCTGCGCCGCCGCGCCGGGCTCCGGAGCGGTCGCATCGGTCGAGCCGGACCCCGCCGGGGCGACCGGCGCCACGGTCTCCACGGGCAGGCCGCCCGCTGCGGGGCGCTCCGGGATCCGTACGTCCACGTACTCGGCCCCGGCGGCGTCGCGATCGGCCAGCACGCGCACGGCGGCGGCCCACTTCGCGGCCAGCCGCGTGGCGTCGCCGAAGACCACCTCCGGGCCGTCCTTCAGGTGCACCACCACCCCGCGCCGGCGCTCGCGCTCGACCTTCGTCAGGCGCCCGGCCAGGGGCGCCGGAGCCCGCCCGGCCACGTGCACGGCGTCTAGCGCCACGCCCGGCTCGAGCCGCCGGGCCGGCAGGGAGCCCTCGACCTTGATGGTCGGGCAGCGTGCCGCGCACCGGGAGCCCGGTCAGCACCGAGCCGTCTCCCGCGACCGGCACCCGGCGGCCCCCCACGACCAGCAGCGCGGCGGGGCGGTGCTGGATCACGTGGATGCGCATCGCGTTCGGGAAGTCGGGGCTGATCTCCACCGCTCGGATGGCGGGGAAGGCGTCGGCCGCCCGCCTCGATCGCCTCGCGGTCCACGTGGAGGGTCGTGGTGCCGCGCGCGGCGCCCGAAAGGGCCGCGCGCACGCGGTCGGCGTCGTCGCCCGTCAGCCCGGTGACCGTGACCTTCTCAACCGCCACCAGGCTCGAGTTGCGCAGCCACAGCATGTACCCGGCGATCAGCACGAGCGCGGCGGCCGCCAGCAGCGCCAGCCGCCGCTGTAGGCGCGGCCCGGGAGCGAGTGCATGGCCGAGGGCGGGGCGATCCGCAGCCTCACGGCGGCGGCGGCGCCGCGTCACCGCTCCCACAGCGCCTCCGCATCCACGTCGCCGAGGAGCTGTACCTCGGGCTCGAGGTCGACCCCGAAGCGCTCGCGCACGCGCCGGCGCCCCTCGGCCATCAGGGCGATCACGTCCGCGGTGGTCGCCTCGCCCATGTTCTCCACGAAGTTCGCGTGCTTCTCGGAGAAGCGTGCGCCGCCCACCTGCAGGCCGCGGCAGCCCGCCTCGTCCAGCAGCACGCCGGCGCTGCGCCCTCGGCGCGCGGGTCGTCGGGGTTCTTGAAGGTCGATCCAAAGGTCTTGATCCCCGACGGCTGCGCCGCACGGCGCTTTGCGCGCATGTCGGCCAGCGTGGCCTTCACGGACTCCGGGTCGGCGTCCTCGAGCGCGAACGATGCGCCGGCCACTATCTCTCGCTGCCCGAGGTTGGAACGGCGGTAGGAGAAGCCGAGGTCCGCGGGCGCGCGCCGGTCGGTCCCGGCCGGCGTGGCCACGTCCACCCACTCGAGCACCCTTGAGAGGTCGCCGCCGTAGGCGTTGGCGTTCATCTTCACGGCGCCGCCCACCGTGCCGGGGATGTTCACGCCGAACTCCAGGCCGCGTGAGGCCCTCGCGCGCGGCGCGGGCCGAGGCCTGCGGGAGCCGGGCGCCGCCGCCGCAGAGCAGGCGCGAGCCCTCGCGCTCGATCGAGGCGAGCGCGCCGTCGAGCTTCATGACGAGTCCTCGGAAACCTGCATCGGCTACCAGGAGATTCGATCCCGAGCCGATCACTCCTACCTCGACCCCCTCCGCGTCCGCCCAGGCCAGCAGCTCTGCCAGGCGCTCCGGCGCCTCCGGGCGGGCGTAGAAGTCGGCCGGGCCGCCGGTGCGGACGGTCGTCAGGCGGGCGAGCGGGAAGTCGCGCTCGGACGCCCGCGGAGTGCTCACGGCTCGCCCTCCGTGAGGGTCGCGCCAGGCGGTCCACGTCCCCGGCGCCGAGGGTCAGCAGCACGTCGCCCTCCCCCAGCTCGGCTTCGAGCCTGCGTCGCGGCCTCGCTCGATCGTCGGGGTCCACCAGCACGCGCCGGCCGCGCGCGGCGTCTGCGGTCGGCCGCGGCCACGGTCAGGCCGCTGACGCCCGGGAAGTCCTCCGCCAGCTCGCGCGCCGGGTAGACGTCGAGCACCACCACGAGGTCGGCCAGCGCGAGCGCCGCGCCGAACTCCCGCGCGAGCGTCCGCGTGCGCGAGTAGAGGTGGGGCTGGAAGCACGCGACCACCCGCCGCGCGCCCAGCGTGCGCGCGGCCTCGAGCGTGGCCCGCACCTCGGTCGGGTGGTGGGCGTAGTCGTCGAAGACCCGCGCCCCGGCGGGCGTGGTGCCGTGGTCCTCGAAGCGGCGGCCGGCGCCGGTGAAGCCCGCGAGCGCGTGGGTGCGGCCTCCTCGATCGGCACGCCGGCCTCGCGGCAGGCGGCGAGGGCGGCGAGCGCGTTCAGCACGTTGTGCCGGCCCGGCACGTTCAGCTCCACCGCGGCTCCCTCGACCGTGAAGCGCGAGCCGAGCGGCAGCAGCTCCACGGCCTCGGCGCGAAGGTCGCCCTCGTCGATCCCGTAGGTGAGCGCGTCCTCGACCTCCACGCCCCGCGCCGGCCACGCGGCGTGCCCGCCGGCGCCGCGAACTCGGCGAAGGCCTCCTTCAGCTCCGACAGCGAGCGGTAGGTGTGGTGGTGGTCGAGCTCGACGTTGGTGACCACGGCCACGTCGCGCGCGAGCTGCAGGAAGGAGCGGTCGGACTCGTCCGCCTCGACCACGATCCACTCCCCCTCCCCCCAGGCCGCGTTGGTGCCCGCCGAGCGCAGCTCCCCGCCGATCAGGTACGCGGGGTCCCGGCCGCAGGCCACGAGGGCGTGGGCGGCCATCCCGCAGGTCGTGGTCTTGCCGTGGGTGCCGGCCACCGCGATCGCCTGCTTCAGCCGCGATACCTCGCCCAGCAGCTCGCCGCGGTGGAGCACGGTCGCGCCCGCGGCACGGGCGGCCGCGAGCTCGGGGTTGTCCTCGGGGATCGCCGTGGAGACCACGAGCTCGGCGCCCGCGGGCACGTTGGCGGCGTCATGCCCGATGGCGGGCTCGATCCCCTGCTCCAGCAGCCGGGCGGTGTAGGAGGACTCGGAGCGGTCCGAGCCCGGTGACCTCCGCCCCCAACGCCTTCGACACCATCGCGAGCCCGCTCATCCCGGCGCCGCCGATGCCGACGAAGTGCAGCTTCCGCTTGGCGAACGGGGCGGAGCTCATGGCGGCTGACCTTATTCAGCACGCCGGAACGCGCGCCGCAACGCCCGCCCCTGGCAGGGGTTCGTAACGAAGTTGGTCACTATGAACCACAACGTTCGGAACCTTTCCCTGCGCCTCGGAGGCGGGCCCGCCGGATGGGTCTTGCGGGCCGGGAGGCCGCTCCGTACCCTGAATGGCAGCCTGTGGCACGGAAGCAGGGGCTGATGAACTCAAACGTAGGGGAACCCATCTTGCAAGCGCATCGGAGACGCGCGCCTCGGCTCGCGCTGATCGCCCTTGTCGCATCGCTCTGCCTCCCGGCGGCGCCGGCTGCGGCCGCACCCTCGACCGGCGATACGCCCGAGGGCCCGACGGGCACCTCCCCTCCGGCCGCGCCGTCGCCCGGGCCGAGCATCTCGGGCACGCAGCGCGACGGGCAGACGCTGAACGGGTCCGACGGGAGCTGGCCGCTCCTGACCGGCACCGAGCACATCTGGCTCAGGTGCTCCGCGAGCGGCACCGGCTGCGCCCAGGTCTCCAGCGCCTCCTCGTACGGCCTGACGGCTGCCGACGTGAACAGGGTGATCAAGTTCCGCGTGCGCGGGACGAGCCTCGCCGGCGGCTACCGCGAGGCGGACGCCGTCAGCGGCATCATCGACGCGATCGTCCCGAACCTCACCAACCCCCCCACTCTGTCGGGCACGACGGGCCAGGGAAGCGCCCTCACCGGCACCCCGGGCAGCGGGGTGTCCGGCACGCAGCCCATCTCGTCGAGCTACCGGTGGCTGCGGTGCGACGCAGGCGGCGCCAACTGCAACGGGGTCACGCCCGCCGCGGGCGCGCCCACGAGCTACGCGCTGTCGCCGGCGGACGTCGGCCGCCGGATCCGCTTCAGGCACACGCTGAGCGGGCCCCGGCATGTCGTGCACAAGGACTCGGCCGCGTCCGCGGTCGTCGTCGGCCCGCCGAGCAGCGTGGGGGCCCCCGTGATCGCCGGGACCGTGCGCCAGGGACAGGTGCTCACGGGCTCGCAGGGCTTCTGGTCCGGCACCGGCCCGATCACGTTCGCCTACGGCTGGTTCCGCTGCGGCGCCACCTGCGTCAGGGTGGGCTCCGGGCAGTCCTACCGCCTGACCGGCAGCGACGTCGGACGCAGCATGCTCTTCTCGGTCGTCGCGACGAACTCGTACGGCTCCGGCACCCGGGTCGTCACGACGGGCCCGGTGTCGGGCTCGGGCAGCGGTTCCTCGCCCACGCCGGGCGGTACGTCCGGCGGCCTGAGGCCGCTGAGCCCGTTCCCGATCGTGGCGATCGGAGGGCGGGTGTTCAGCTCCGGAGTGGTGCTGTCCGAGCTGCGGATCAGGCGAGCGCCCAGGGGCTCGCGGGTCACCATCACATGCCGCGGCCGTGGCTGCCCCTTCCGTCGCGCCCGCTACCGGATGCGGCGCTCGAGCCTTCGCATTCGCCGGCTCCAGCGCAGGCTGCGCGGCGGCGCGGTGATCACGATCTTCATCCGGAAGGGCAACACGCTGGGCAAGTACACCCGGATCCGGATCCGGCGCGGGCAGGCGCCCGCTCGCCTCGACCGCTGCCTGCGACCGGGGTCCAACAGGCCCACGCGCTGCCCGTGACCGCCGTGCCGGCATGGCTCTCATCGGAAACCGCCCCCTCATCGTCCTCACCCTCGCCGTCGCGCTCGGCCCGGCCGGGCCCGCCTCGGCGGCCGGCGAGCCCGTGAACCGCGAGCGGCCGAAGCTCACACTCGACGGCGGCACGCTCACGACCTCTGACGGGACGTGGGTCGGCGCGACCGGCCCCTACGCCTACGCGTGGTTTCGCTGCACGACCACCGCTCTGCAGAGCTGCACGCAGGTGGCGGGCCGAACCGGCAGGACCTATTCCCTCGGCTCGGCGGACGGTGGCAGGCGGATCCGGGCGCGCGTCACGGCGTCCAACCAGATCGGCGCCGGCAGCGCCTTCTCGACGCCGACCGGAGTGGTGGCGAGAACCCCCACTCCCCCCGGCCGGACCGCGCCTCCGCCCCGGCTCGCGCCGTTCCCCGTGATCGTCGTTGCGGGCCGCCACCGGGGCGGGCGAACGCGCATCACCGACCTGGTCGTGCGGGGGCCGCGCGGAGCACGGGTGAGCCTCGTGTGCCGCGGTCGCAGGTGCCCCGTCCGCCGGGCGAGCGGGGTGATCGGCAGCGGCAAGCGCCTGCGCCTACGGCGCGCGCAGCGGCTCTACCGGGCCGGACACGTGATCGACATCCGCGTGACGGCGCCGGGACGGGTCGGCAAGTTCACCCGGATACGGATCCGCCGCGGGCGCACGCCGTCGCGCCGGGATCTCTGCCTCCAACCGGGCGCGGCGAGCCCCAGCACCTGCCTGGCCACATGACCGCACGCAGGACAGCCCTGATCGCACTGCTCGCGCTGGCCGCGTTCGGCGGTCTCTACGGGGTGGGCCGCGCGGGGACCGAGGACGACGAGGCCGCGTCGCCTCGCTCCGCGAGCGTGGTCGGGAAGGCGCCTGCCGGCCGCCCGGTGGTCCCTCCCGCACGGGCCAAGCTGCCCGGCCTGCGCCGTGCGCCCAGGCCCGCCGCCCCCGCCCCGCGGGTCGTGGCCTCCCCGCCGCCGGTAGCACGGGCGCCCGCTCCGGCGCCTGCTCCCGCGCCAACCCCTGAGCCGGCCCCGAAGCCCGAGCCCGATCCCGGCGTTCCCTTCTTCGAAGAGCGGTGAGCCCGACGCGCGCAGCGCCCAGCGCGACGACGGTCGAGAAGCCCACGATCGCGGGTCACCGCGTGCTGGCGGTCCTGCGGTGGGAGCCGGGGCGGACGACGTTCCACGCAGTGGGCCCGGACGGCCTGACGGTGATCCTCCACGTGCTCTCGCCATCCGCGCAGCGGCCGGCCGTACAGCGGTTCCTGGCCCGCGCAGAGGCCCTGCGCCGGCTCAGCCACCCCGGCCTGCCGGCGGTGCTGTCGGCCGGAGAGTCGGAGGACGGGCCCTGGATGGCGACCGTCGAGATAGAGGGCGTGGGTCTCCACAGCCTGATCGAGGAGGGACTCAGCCCCCTGCGCACCGTCCGGCTGCTGGGGGAGGTGGCCGACGCGCTCGACGCCGCGCACGCCGCTGGGATCGTGCACGGCGATCTGAGGCCCGCGAACATGACGGTGAGGGAGCGGCCGTCCGAGCAGCCCGTGCTGGTGGACTTCGACCTGCTTGGCGCCTCCGTAGACGAGCCCGTATCGGAGTCACGGGCGCCGTACGCCGCGCCCGAGCTGTTCCGGGGCGAGACCCCCTCGGCGGCGTCCGACCGGTATGCGCTCGCCTGCATCCTCGGCGAATGCATCGCCGGCGCGCCCCCCTACGGCCACGAGCGCGCGGCCGCGCGCCGCGGGCACCTCGACGGCCGCATCCCCTCGCTCACCAGCGCCGGGCTGGCGGTTCCGCGAGCCCTGGACGGCGTGCTCGCCCGCGGGCTCGCCAAGGACCCGGCCGCGCGCCCCTCCACGGCGGCGGAGCTGGTCGAGGGCGCCGCCCGCGCGCTGCACGAGCAGTCGAGCCTGCCCTCCCGTGCCACGACCCCCGCGGCGGCGGCCGAGATTCCCGCCGCCCCGCCTCCGCCCGCCGCCCCGGCGGAGCCGCCCCCCGCGCCCGCGCCGCCGCCCGAGCCGGCTCGCGATCGCACCGCAGCCCGCCCGAGAGCATCCCTCGCCACCGCGGCCATCGCCGCGATCGTCGTCGTCGCGGCCGGCGCCGCGGGCTACCTGCTGAGCGGCGCCTCGGACGAATCCAAGCCGTCCCCGGCCAGGGCGACCGGCGGCCTGGTCGACGTGCAGGTGCCGGCCGGCTGGAGCCCGACGGCCTCCGACGGAGGGGCGGCGCGCCCCGCCTTCGATCCCGCCGTGAGCCTGGCCCCGGAGCGCGGCGGCGCCGGCTCGATCGTCGCGGGCCTGTCGAAGAACGAGGCCGCGGTGGTCGACCCGACCCGCCTGGCTCGCGAGCTGTCGGCAAGGCCCCCGCGCCCCGACGTCGTACGGCTCAACCGGTCCATCGCCCTGCGCTGGCGCGGCCTGCGCGGGCGCGGAGGCGCCCCCACCACCCTCTACGCGGTGTCGACCACCGCGGGCGCCGCCGGCGTGGCCTGCACCGGCGCCGCGAACAGGACGTGCGACACGGCGGCCGCCGGCCTGAGCGTGAGGAACGCCCGCAGCCACGACCCGGTCGCGGGCATCGCCTGGAAGAACCGCCTCGGCACCGAGGTCCAGCTGCTCAGGGAGCGCCGCGCGGCGCGGCTGAGACGGCTGGTCCGCGCCCAGACGCCGGCCGCCGTGGGCCGCCAGGCCGGGGCGCTCGCCGGCGTCTACGCCGCGGCGGCGCGCAGGCTTCGCTCCACGAGCACTCCCCCACAGGCGGTCGACGCCAGCGGCCGCGTGCTGGAGGACCTGCGCGAGCTCGAGGGCGCCTACCGCATCCTCGGCCACGCCGCCGTCAGGCGCCGCAACCGCGACTACGCCCGGGCCCGGGCGCGGGTGCGCCGGGCGGACGCCCGGCTCCAGAGCACCCTGCGCGGCATCTGAGCCTCAGCCGGCCAGCTGCAGGAGCTCGTCCGCGACCCGACTGGCGGCTCCGGGCTTCGCCGTCTCCACCGCCGCCTTCGCCATCGCCCGCATCCGCTCGGGGGCGCCCAGCAGCGCCGCCACCTCGCGGGCCAGGCGCGGCCCGTCGAGCTCGGCGTCCGGCACCACGACCGCGGCGCCGGCCTCCTCCATGTAGCGCGCGTTGAGCGTCTGGTGGTCGGCCGTGGCGTGCGGGTAGGGCACGAGGATCGACGGAAGCCCGGCGGCGGCGACCTCGAACACCGACCCGCCCGAGCGCGCCGACCACCAGGTCGGCCGCCGCGAGCGCGTCGGCGAACGGCTCGAGGTAGGCGTGCAGGTGGTAGTGCGGCAGGCGAGCCCAGCTCCGCCAGGCGGCGCTGCGAGCTCGGCGTGGTCGCGGCGCCCGCGAGGCGTGCAGCACGGCGCACGGCGCCGCCTGCGCCGAAGGCGTCGAGCGTCGCGTCGTTGAGGCGGCGCGCGCCGAGCGAGCCGCCGAACACCAGCAGGCACTGCTCGTCCGTCGCCGATGCCGAAGCGCTCGCGGGCGGCGGCGCGGTCGGCCTTCCCGGTGCCCGCCGGCACCGGCCGCCCGCCGACGCTCGTAGCGCTCGCCGTCGCGGCCCGGCGAGCGGGAAGGCGAGGAAGACGCGCTGGGCGAACGGGCGCCAGCAGCCGGTTGGTGAAGCCCAGGTGGCTGTCGGCCTCGGTGAGCACCAGCGGAAGCCGCAGCGATCGGGCGGCCAGCCCGACCGGGCCGGCCACGTAGCCGCCCCGCCCGAGCACCGCGTCGGCGCCCATGCGCGCGCAGCAGCCGCCGCGCGCGCGGCACGGTCGCCGCGAGCGCCAGGCCGACGGCCCGCGCGGCGCGCAGCGGGTTGCGGCGGTCGATGCCGGCCACCCGCAGCGCGATGGAAGGGGTAGCCCGGCCGCCGGCACGAGCTCGGCCTCGGCGCGCTCGCCGCCGACGAACTCGACCTCGGCGCCGCTATCCCGCAGCGCGTCGGCGACGGCCAGGGCCGGCACCACGTGCCCCGCCGTCCCGCCGGCCGCGATCACGACCTTGGGCATGCGTCCTCCGTCGATCGCCCGCAGCCGCGGCCTCCGCCTTGCGCGCGGCCAGCCCCCGGTGGCGGCCACGTTCAGCAGCAGGCCCATCCCGCCGAGCAGCACGATCAGGTTGGTGCTGCCGTAGGAGATGAACGGCAGCGGCACGCCGGTGAGCGGCGCCATGCCCAGCACGGCGAAGAAGTTGAGCGTGGCCTGGCAGAGGATCAGCGAGGTGATGCCCGCCGCCAGCAGCTTCGAGTAGCGGTCGCGCGGCGGCCTTCGCGGTGCGCAGGCCCGCGTAGCCGATCATCGCCGTAGAGCGCCGCCACGGCGAGGATCCCGACGACGCCGAACTCCTCGCCGATGATCGCCAGGATCATGTCGGTGTGCGCCTCGGGCAGGTAGAAGATCTTCTGCACCGACTCGCCGAGGCCGACGCCGAACAGCCCGCCCGAGCCGATCGCGGTCAGCGCCTGGACCGCCTGGAAGCCGGTGTCGCCCGGCGTCCGCGAACGGGTCCAGGAAGGCGGTCAGGCGCGCCATCCGGTAGGGCTCGACGATCGCGACCAGCAGCGCCAGCGGCGATGAGACCGCCGGCGAGCACGCCGAGGTAGCCGCAGCGGCGTGCCGGCCGCCACCAGCAGCGCGCCGATCGCGAAGCAGATGACCATCGCCGTGCCCATGTCCGGCTGCTTCATCAGCAGCAGGCAGGCCGCGCCCAGCACGAGCAGCAGCGGCTTGCGCAGGCTCTCGATCGTCTTGACCGCGCGCGGCCGCGTCGCGAGCAGCTGCGCCGCGTAGAGGACCAGCGACAGCTTCAGCAGCTCCGAGGGCTGGAACTGCAGCGGCCCGGCGCCGAGCCAGCGCGTCGCGCCGTTGACCGTGACCCCCACCCCCGGGAGCATCACCGCGAAGGTCAGGACGAAGCGAGCCACGAGCAGCAGCGGCGTGGCGCGCCGACGACCTCGAGCCCGTGGCGGGAGAGCACGTACATCACCCCGAGCCCGACGAGCCCGAACAGCACGTAGCGCTTGAGGTAGAACGACGGGTCGCCCGAGCCGTGCGAGCAGCGACTCCGCCGAGCTCGCCGAGTAGACCATCACGGCGCCCGGCGGCGAGCATGCAGAGCGTGGCGGTGTAGAGGATCGAGTACTCGACCGGACGCTTCGTGCGAGCTCGGGCCGGCGGCATCCGGGACCTCCTTCGACGCCCGGCGGCGGGAATCATTCCGGCCGCTGCGCCAGGCTTGCCACGAGCTCGCGGAAGCGCTCGCCGCGCTCCTCGTAGTCGCGGAACTGCGTCGAAGCTCGCGCAGGCCGGGGAGAGCAGCACGACGTCGCCCGGCTGCGCCGCTTCCGCGGCGTCGGCGACGGCCTGCTCGAGGGTGCCGCGACGTCACCAGCGGTACCGCGCCGTCGAGGTCCGCGGCGAGGCGCTCCGCCGCCTCGCCGATCAGGTAGGCGGCCTCGGCAGCGCGCGGCGACGGCGTCGCGCAGGCCCTCGAAGCCGCCGCCCTTGAGGCTGCCGCCGAGGATCACGTGCACGCCGCCCTCGAACGCCTCGATCCCGCGCACGGCGCGAGGCCACGTTCGTCGCCTTGGAGTCGTTCACGTACAGCACGCCGCCGCCCGCTCGCCGACCTCCTCGAGCCGGTGCGGCACGCCCGCGAACGCGCGCGAGCGCCGCAGCGATCGCGTCGCGCGGCACTCCCATCGCAGCCGCGGCCAGAGCCGCGGCCCGCGCGTTCTCGCGGTTGTGCTGCGCCGCGCGAGGCGCACATCCGCCGAGGTCGAACGGGCACTGCCGGCCACCGAACGGTCGCTCGGGCATCACGGCATGGTCGCGCCTCGGCCCTGGTTGGCGAAGATCCGCAGCTTGGCCTCGCGGTAGCGCTCGCACGTCGCCGTGCCGGTCGAGGTGGTCGGCCTCGACGTTCAGCAGCACCGCGCACTCGGGCGCGAACGCGGAGGCGTCCTCGAGCTGGAAGCTCGAGCACTCGCACACGACGTGGCGCCCCGGGTCGCACCGACCCCGACCAGCGATGCCAGCGGCGTGCCGACGTTCCCGGCCACCGCCACGGGGAGCCCGGCCGCGCGCCAGATCGCGCCCGAGCAGCTCGACCGTCGTCGTCTTGCCGTTCGTGCCGGTCACGGCCACGAACGGGTTCGGCAGCAGCCGCCAGGCCAGCTCGAGCTCGCCCGATCACCTCGATGCCCGCGCTCCAGCGCGGCGGCGATCACCGGCGCCTCGCGCGGGCACGCCGGGGCTCTTGACCACCGTGGCGACCCGGTCGAGCAGCTCGACCCCGTCGCTGCCGAGGTGCGCCTCGAACTCCGCAGTCGACGGCGGGCGTCGGCCGCGTCGACGCCGATCACCTCGCCGTGGTCCGCGAGCATCCGCGCCGCGGCCGGCCGGAGCGGGCGAGCCCGACCACGAGGTAGGGCCCCGGCGGCAGCGGCGGCCGTCGGGGTCACGTGATCGACTGCTGGTACAGCGTGAATCCGATCGCGCAGCAGATCGCCGCCACGATCCAGAAGCGCAGGATGATCTTCGTCTCCGACCAGGCGAGCATCTCGAAGTGGTGGTGGATCGGCGCCATCAGGAACACCCGCCGGCGGAAGCGCTGGAAGGCGAACACCTGGATCAGCACCGACAGCGCCTCGATCACGAAGATCCCGCCGATGATCAGCAGCAGCACCTCGGTCTTCGTCATCACCGCGAGCGCGGCGATGGCGCCGCCTAACCCGAGCGAGCCGGTGTCGCCCATGAAGATCGCCGCGGGGAACGAGTTGAACCAGAGGAACCCGACGCACGCGCCCACGAGGCAGGCGCACAGCAGCGCGAGGTCGGCCTGGCCGGCGCCGGCGGTGATGAAGGTCATCGCGGTGAAGGCCAGCAGCACGATCGCGCAGCAGCCGGCCGCGAGCCCGTCGAGCCCGTCGGTGAGGTTCACGCCGTTCGTGGCGCCCAGCAGCACGAGCAGGATCAGCACCGGGTAGAAGTAGCCGAGGTCCACCGACGCGTCGACGACGCGCAGCCGCAGCGTGTCGTTGAGGCCCACGTACTCGGTCGCCGACGAGCCACAGGCCGATCGCGATCACGGCCTGGATGATCAGCTTGGTGCGGCCGGAGACGCCGAGCGAGCGGCGCTTGGAGATCTTCGTCCAGTCGTCGACGAACCCGAGCGCGGCGGTGGCGAGCGCGGTGCCGAGCACGGCCAGGCTGACCGCGCGGTAGTCGCTGAGGATCAGGAACGGCACCGTGACCGCGAGAAAGAGGATCGGCCCGCCCATCGTCGGCGTGCCCGCCTTCTCGTGGTGGCCCTCCGGCCCCTCCTCGCGGATGTGCTGGCCGAACTCGTTCTCGCGCAGCACGTCGATGAACTTGGGGCCGAGGAAGATGCAGATGAGCAGGGAGGCCATCCCCCCGATGAGGATCTCGCCCAGGAACATCAGGCAAGGCACTCGCTCGAGCCCGACGGAGCGCGAGCCCTTGACGAGAACCCGGTCGCCGGGCTGCGCGATCTCCTCGAGCAGCGCGCCGGCCTCCTCCGGCGTGCCGGTCGCGTAGCTCTCGCCGTCGAACCCCTCGCGCGTAGGCGGCGGCCTCCTCGCCGACGGTCACGAGCACGTCGATGCCGAGCGCGGCGGCCTCCTCGCCGATGTCGCGGTGGAATGCGCGCGGACCCCGGGCCCGAGCTCGGCCATCGTGCCGAGCATCGCCACGCGGCGGTCCGCGGGCGTCTCGGCGAGGTGCTGGAGGGCCGCCCGCATGGACATCGGGTTGGCGTTGTAGCAGTCGTTGACGACCGTGACCCCGCCGGGCAGCTCCACGACCTCCCCCCGCATCGCGGAGAACCGCGGGCTCCACGCGGCCGGACGGCACGCACGCCGCCGCGAGCGCGGCGCCCACCGCGGCGAGCGTGTTCAGCAGGTTGTACGGCTCGTCGTAGGGCAGGTCGAGGCCGATCCGCTCGCCCGCGCGCCTCGATCTCGGCGTGGCCGGCGTCGAAGGACGAGCAGCATCACCTCGCCGCCGGGGCCGAAGGTGATGGTGTCGAGGTCGTCGCGCAGGTGCGCGTCGAGCAGCGGCTCGCTCGGCGGGCACGACGCACGCCGCGCCCGGCGCGCAGGTCGCGGATCAGCTCGGCCTTGGCGGCCGCCACGCGCTCGACGGTGCCCAGCAGCTCGAGGTGGACCGGCCCGACGTTCACGATCACGCCCACGTCGGGCTCGGCGACGCGCCACCAGCTCGGCGATCTGCCCCTCGCCGCGCATCGCCATCTCGAGCACCAGCGCCTCGGTGCCGGGCGGCGCCTCGAGGATCGTCAGCGGCAGCCCGATCTCGGTGTTGAGGTTCTCGCGGTTGGCGTGCGTGCGCAGATGCGGCGTCGAGCACCGCCGCGAGGATGTCCTTCGTCGAGGTCTTGCCGGTGGAGCCGGTCACGCCCAGGACCTTGCAGCCGAGCTCCCGCCGCCAGGAGCGCGCGAGCGACTGCAGCGCGCCCAGCGGGTCGCCGGACGACGATCACGGGCGCCGCCCCGGCCGTCGCGGCCATCGCGCGCTCCGCGTGCTCCGGGGCGACCAGCACGCCCCAGGCTCCCGCTTCGAGCGCCGCCGGAGCGTGCTCGCCCCCGTCGGCGCGCTCGCCGCGCAGGCCGACGAACAGGTCGCCGGTGATCGTCTCGCGCGTGTCGACCACGGCCCGCACGGGCCCGGGCGCGTCCGGCTCGCCGGACACGAGCTCTCCGCCGGCGGCCTCGGCCACCCAGGACGCGGTCCGGTCGATCACGCCGTCTCCGCGGCCAGCGCGCGAAGGGCCTCGCGCGCGACCGTCGCGGTCGTCGAACGGCTCCTTGCGCCCGCCCTCGAACTCCTGGCCCTGCTCGTGGCCCTTGCCGGCGATCACGACGACGTCCCCGGCCTGGGCGCCGCCGAGCGCGAGCGCGATCGCCCGCCGGCGGTCCACCTCGACCTCCACGCCGGGGCCGGCGCCCTCGACGATCTCGTCGACGATCGCCCCGGGCTCCTCGGAGCGCGGATTGTCCGAGGTCACGATCACGCGGTCGGCCAGGCGAGCGGCCACCTCGCCCATCAGCGGGCGCTTGCCGCGATCGCGGTCCCCACCGGCGCCGAACACCACGTGCAGCCGCCCCTCGGTGAGCTCGCGCGCCGCCCGGAGCACGTTCTCGAGCGAGTCCGGCGTATGCGCGTAGTCCACGAGCACGCCGAACGGCTGCCCCTCCTCAACCGGCTCGAACCTCCCGGGCACCCGTCCCGCCCCGGCGAGCGCACCGGCAACCGTCTCCGCCGGCACATCGAGCTGCCGGGCCGTCGCAAACGCGGCGAGAGCATTGGAGACGTTGAACAGCCCGGGAGCCGAGTGACGCAACTCGACCGAGCCGTCGGGACCATCGACGGTGAAGCGCGGCGCCGGCGACATCGAAGCTGACATCACGGGCCCGGTAGCCCTGTCGACTGTCGACTGTCGACTGTCGACCCGCGATGCCAAAGGTCACCGCATCGCCCAACTCTTCAGCAAGCCTGGTCCCGTAGGGATCGTCTGTATTGACGAGAGCGGTCCCCGGCTCGTCAAAGAGCCTCCGCTTGGCGGCGAAATACGCCTCCATCGTGTCGTGGAAGTCCAGGTGGTCCTGGGTGAGGTTGGTGAACACCTTGGCCGCGAACCGGATGCCCGTCGCGCGGCCCAGCTCGAGCGCGTGCGAGGAGACCTCCATCGCGCAGGCGCCGTCGCCGGCGTCGAGCATGCGCCGGAACGTGGCCTGGAGGTCGATCGCCTCCGGGGTCGTGCGCTCGACCTCCTCCTCGACCCCGCCCACCACCTGCTTCACGGTGCCCAGCAGGCCGGTCCGGATGCCCGCGGCCTCCAGGATCTCTCGCACGAGGAAGGCGGTCGTGGTCTTGCCGTTCGTGCCGGTGATGCCCACCACGCGCAGATCGGCCGTGGGGTCGCCGAAGAAGCGGGCGGCGGCCGGGCCCATCGCCGCCCGGGCGTCGTCGACGATCACCTCGGGCACCCCGAGCCCGAGCGGGCGCTCGCAGACGAGCGCCGCCGCGCCGCGCTCCACGGCATCGGGCGCGAAGTCGTGGCCGTCGGCCGTGAAGCCGCGCACGCAGAAGAAGAGCGTTCCCGGGGAGACGCTCGCACTCGAGTAGGCCAGCCCGGAGATCTCGACCTCCGGTGCCCGGTTTCCCATCAGCTCGCGGAGGGTCACGACGCTTGGCGAGTCTAGTTGTCGGCCCTACTTGGGCGGGATCCGCATGTAGGGCAGGGCGAACTCGACGATCCGCTCGAACGCGGGCGCCGCCACCTCGCCGCCGTAGTAGGCGCCCTTGGGCTCGTCGACCATCACGGCGATCATCAGCCGCGGGTTGCGGGCCGGGGCGAAGCCGATGAACGAGGAGAAGAACTTGTAGTCGGAGTACCCGCCGGTCTTGGGATCCGGCTTCTGGGCGGTGCCGGTCTTGCCCCCCAGCTCGTAGCCGGGCACGGAGGCCTCCTGCGCCGTGCCGCCGGCGGCCAGGACGCCCTCGAGCATCCGCGAGACCTTGCTGGCGGTCTCGTGCGACACCACGCGCTTGCCCTCGATCTCCTCGCCGGCCACCACGCGCGGCCGGTGCAGCACGCCGCCGTTGGCGATCGCCGAGAAGCCGGCCGCCATCTGGATCGGGGTCACCGCCAGGCCCTGGCCGATCGGCAGGTTCCCGAGCGAGGAGCCGGAGTAGTCCTTGGGCCGCGGCACGATCCCGCCGGCCTCGCCCGGCACGTTGATCCCGGTGGGCTCGCCGAACCCGAACCGCCGCACCCACTTGTCGAAGCGGTTCTTGCCGAGCTTCAGCCCGATCATCACGGAGCCCACGTTGGAGGACTGGGCGAGGATCTCGGACACCGTGAGCGTGAGCGCGCCGCGGTCGTGTGCCTCACCGATCGTCCGGTCGGCCACCTGGATCTGCGGCGGCAGGTCGAGCCGCGTGGTCGGGGTTGATCAGCTTCTCCTCGATGGCGCCGGCCACCGTGAACGCCTTGAAGGTCGAGCCCGGCTCGTAGCTCGCGGCCACCGCGCGGTTCTGGCGCGCGTAGACGGGCGCCGAGCCGATGTCGTTGGCGTCCACGCGCGGCCAGTTGCCCATCGCGAGCAGCTCGCCGTTGCGCGGGTCCATCACCAGGGCGGTGGCGGCGCGGGGCCGGTAGGTCTTTCCGACCACCCCCATCACGGCCTCCACCCGCTCCTGCAGCGCGGAGTCGATCGTGAGCCGCATGTCGGTGCCGGCCTCGGCGCGCTCGCTCTCCACGATGCTGATCGGCTCGCCGAGCGCGTCCTTCACGAGCTTCCGGCGCCCGTCCTCCCCGTGCAGCGTCTTCTCGTACTGCTGCTCGATCCCGGACAGCCCGACGTTGTCTGTCCCCACGGACCCGATCAGCTGGCCCGCCATCGCGCCCTGCGGGTAGGTCCGGCGCGGCTCCACGAGGGTGCCGATGCCCTCGATCCCGAGCTTGTCGACCTTCTCCCCGAGGGTCGGGGTCGATCTTCCGGCGCAGGTAGGTGAAGCCCTTCTTGCGGTCGGACAGCAGCGGCAGGAGCTCGTCGGAGGTGCGGCCCACGAGCGGCGCCAGCTTCGCGGCGGTCCCGTTGGGGTCCTTGATGAGGAACGGGTTGGCGAACACGGTGATGGCGTCCTCGGAGACCGCCAGCTCGACCCCGCGGCGGTCCGTGATCGTGCCGCGCCGGGCCGGCACGTCGAGGTTCTCGACCTGCTGGGTCACCGCCCGCTCCGTGAGCGCGTTCGACCGCACGGTGCCGAGCCATGTGGCCCGCATGGCGGCGAGGCCGAGGAGGATGATGAAGAGCGCGAAGAGGAGGCCGATCCGGCGATTGACCAGCGTCACGGCCTACTGCCCCGCGGGCGCGATGGCCGGGGGCGCCTGTACCGGAGCCTCGACGGGCGCCGGCGCCTGCGGCTCCGCCGGGGCGGTCTGCGCCTGGGGCTCGGCGGAAACGGGCGCCGCCGGATCCTGCGTCGTCTGCGTCGGCGGCTTCGGCGCCGTCTGCTGCGGAGGCGGAACGGGGGCCGCCACCTCCGGGCCCGACACCTCGCCGCGCTTGATCCGCTCGGCCGCGCGCTTCGCGTCCAGCGCCGGGGTCGAGCGCAGGTAGCGCACCTCGCCGGGGGCGGGGAGCACCAGGCCGGCCTGTGCCGCCACCTCCTGGATCCGCTCGCTGGAGCCGAGGCGCGCGAGGTCCGTGCGCAGCCGCGCGTTCTCCCGCTTGACCGCGGCCGCGCGGTCGGCGTTCTGCGCGATCTCGCGGTTCATCTGCAGGAGGTCGACGTTGAAGAAGACGATGCCGGCGAGGAGCACGAACATCAGGCCGATCCACCCGCGGCCGTAGAGCAGCTTGTCGAGCACCACCGCCCCGCGCGGGGCGTTCAGGGGCACGGACCTGCGGGCGGCCTTCCTCGCGGGAGCCCTCCGGCCCGGCGGGGGCGTGCGGGCCGGCAGCGGCGCGGTCACCCTCCGGCGCGGGGCAGGCTTGCGTGCTGGGGCGGCGGCGCCCATCAGGCGGTCCCCTCGGCGGCGATCCTGCGAGCGGCGCGCAGCCGGCCGGAGGCCGAGCGCGGGTTGTGGGCCACCTCGCCCGGAGTCGGCGCCACGGCCCTGCGGCTCAGCAGCTCTGCCTCCGGCGTGCGCCCACAGCCGCACACGGGGAGGTCGGGCGGGCAGATGCACCCCCGCGCGCGGTCGGCGAGGAAGCGCTTGACCCGCCGGTCCTCCAGCGAATGGAAGGAGATCGCCGCCAGGCGGCCGCCCTCGGGGAGCAGGCCCCAGGCCTCGGGCAGCGCCTGCTCGAGATCCTCGAGCTCGCCGTTCACCACGATCCGGATCGCCTGGAAGACGCGCTTTGCCGGGGAGCCGCCGCCGAACTTGCGCCGGACCGCCGCCGGAAGCGCCGCCTCGATCGCCTCCACGAGCTGTCCGGTGGTCTCGAACGGCTCCCGCTTGCGCCGCCGCGCGATCTCACGCGCGATGGCGCGGGCGTTCCGCTCCTCTCCGTAGGTGGCGAAGACCTTCGCGAGCCTGCGCTCCTCGAACGTGTTCACGATGTCCTTCGCGGCGGGTCCGGTGGTGGGGTCCATCCGCATGTCGAGCGGCGCGTCGTAGGAGTAGGAGAACCCGCGCTCGCGCGTGTCGACCTGCATCGAGGAGATCCCGAGGTCGAAGTACACGAGATCGGCCGAGAATCCTTCCTCGCCGAGCAGCCGCAGGGCGTCCACGTAGTCCATCCGCAGGAAGCGCGTCTCGCACGCCACCTCCGCCGCCAGCTCGTCGAACCGCTCCTCCGCCGCGGGGTCGCGGTCGATGCAGACGAGCGTGCCGGAAGCGCCGATCCGGTCCGCCACCAGACGCGCATGCCCGCCCGCGCCGAAGGTGCAGTCCACGGCGTTCTCGCCTGGGACGGCCCGGTCAGGTCGATCAGCTCGCCGGCCAGGACGGGTACGTGCGTGCGCGCCATGTCAAGAAGGATCGCCAAGTGCCTCCGTCACCTCCCCGATGCCCTCGGCCAGCCTCGTCTGCTCCTCGTCCCAGCGGCCGCGATCCCAGACCTCGAGGTGGTCGCCGAGGCCGGCGACGATCACGTCCTTCTCGATCCCCGCGTGCGCGAGTAGAGGAGGCGGAAGGATCACGCGGCCGGAGGCGTCGAGCTCGAGCGGGAACGAGTTGGCCTGGAAGTAGCGCTGGATCTGCTTGTAGTCGCGGCCGAGCGGGTTCTTGCCGGAGAGCGCCCGGGCGATGATCGACTCCTGGCCCTCGGGGGTCCAGACGGAGATGCAGGCATCCGAGTCCTTGGCGAGAACGAGACCGTCTGAGAATGCTGCGCGGTACCGGGACGGAATGCTGAGCCGGTGCTTCGCGTCTAGCGAGTGTTCGTAGTGGCCCTTGAGTGCCATCCGTGAGTCTCCGGGCTACGTGGACCGAAGTGGCGGAGTGGGAGGAGCCCCGCCACTCCGGTCCTCGTGAGCTGCGCGCACTGTAGCCCACTTCCCCCCACGGAGCAACACATTTCCCCACTCTCTGCCCAGCGCGGCACGGCCCGGCCGGCGTGAGTGCCTGCGATCCCGCTCCAGGAGCGGAATCTGGGGGTGTCAGCCGGTGGGACGAAAGTGCCCGCAGAAGCGCAGTCGCTCGTGCACGGGCGCCTGATGGGAGGGCAATTGCACCCACGAACCCTCCCTGCAACGAAAATTGCAGGACCTCTGTCGATCTGCGGGCCGCCCGTTCGTCATAGGGTGAACGCGGCGAACGGCCGCTCCCGATCCAGGAGGTTCAGATGAGGTACCTGCTCACGATCTACGGCGACGAGGGCCGCATGGGGGACGCAAAGCCCGAGGACATGGATGCCGTGATGAAGGCGTACATGGACTACGGGCAGGAGATCAGCGACGCCGGGGTGTTCGTGTCCGGCGACGGGCTGCAGCCCACCCAGACGGCGACCACCGTGCGCGTGCGCGACGGCGAGCGGATGCTCACCGACGGTCCCTTCGCCGAGACGAAGGAGCAGCTCGGGGGCTACTACCTGCTCGACTGCAAGGACCTCGACGAGGCGATCGCCTGGGCGGCCAAGATCCCCGGCGCCCAGACCGGCAGCGTCGAGGTGCGGCCCTGCATGGTCTTCGACCGGGAGTAGCGCGTAGAGGCGAGCCCGGAGCTGGTCGGCCGCCTGTTCCGGCACGAGTCGGGGCGGGCGGTGGCCACGCTCATCCGCATCCTGGGCGACTTCGACCTGGCCGAGGACGCGGTGCAGGACGCGTTCACCGTCGCGATCGAGCGCTGGCCGCGCGAGGGCGTGCCCAGCAACCCGGCCGCCTGGATCGTGACCACCGCCCGCAACCGCGCGCTCGACCGGCTGCGCCGCGAACGGAGCCTGCACGAGAAGCGAGACCAGCTCGCGCGCCTCGAGGCGCTCGGCCCGTCCGGTGAGGACGAGGAGATGACCGACGTACCGGACGACCGGCTGCGGCTGATCTTCACCTGCTGCCATCCCGCCCTTGCGGCGGAGGCCCGCGTGGCCCTCACCCTGCGCACGCTCGGCGGCCTCTCCACCCCGGAGATCGCCCGCGCGTTCCTCGTGGGCGAGACCGCGATGGCACAGCGCATCGTGCGCGCCAAGCGCAAGATCCGCGACGCGGGGATCCCCTACGCCGTGCCGGAGGGCCACGAGCTGCCCGACCGGCTCGCCTCGGTGCTGGCCGCGCTGTACCTGATCTTCAACGAGGGCTACTCGTCCACCGCCGGCGAGGCGCTCGTGCGGCGGGAGCTGTGCGCCGAGGCCATCCGCCTGGCGAAGATCCTCGCCGCCCTGATGCCGGACGAGCCGGAGGCGCTCGGGCTGCTCGCCCTGATGCTGCTGCAGGACTCGCGGCGCGATGCGCGGGTGGGCGCCTCGGGCGAGCTGATGCTGCTCGGGGACCAGGACCGCTCGCTGTGGGACCGCGCCGAGATCGAGTCCGGCCTGTCGCTGGCCGAGCGCGCGCTGCGCTCGCCGGGCCCCGGCCCGTACGCGCTGCAGGCGGCGATTGCCGCCGAGCACGCCCGCGCGCCGGTGGCCGCGGACACCGACTGGCCCCGCATCGCCTCCCTCTACGCCGAGCTCGCCGCCGCGAGCCGCTCGGCCGTGGTCCAGCTCAATCGCGCGGTGGCCGTGGCGATGGCCGAGGGGCCCGGGCCCGGCCTGGCGCTGGCCGACGCGGTCGCGGCCGACCTGGACGGCTACCACCTGCTGCACGCCACCCGCGCCGACCTGCTGCGCCGACTGGGGCGCAGGGCCGAGGCCGCTGAGGCCTACCGCCGCGCGGTCGAGCTGGCGTCGAACCCGGTGGAACGGGCGTTCCTGGAGGGGCGGCTGCGGGAGCTCTGACGAGGTGCTCAGGCGCCCGGCAGGCCGCCCGAGTCGAGCAGGGCGGAGGCCAGGGCCGCGGCCACCATCAGCAGCACGGACGGAACCAGCAGCAGCGCCACGACCAGCTGGATCTTCGGTCCCGCGCGCGCGGCGTCCTCCTGCACCCGCCTGCGCAGGGCCACGCGGGCGTCGCGCGCCTGCGCTGAGAGCGTGCGGCCGAGGGGAGCCCCGTGGCGGCGCGCGCGGTCGAGCGCGCCGCACAGGGCCTGCACCTCGTCCTGCGGCAGGCGTTCGGCCATCGCCTCCAGGGAGTCGGCCAGCGGCACGCCCAGCGCCACCTCGCGGCCCACGGCGCGCCACTCGAGCGCCAGCGGCCCGCGGGCGCGCCCGCCCACCTCGGCCAGCGCGGCGGGTAGCGAGGCCCCGGCGTCCACGGTGACCCGCAGGAGGTCGAGCAGGGCCGGCAGCTCCCGCCGCACGGCCCGCGCGCGCTCCGCCGCGCGGCGGGCGAGCCACAGGTCGGGCGCGAGGAACCCGGCGACCGGCGCCGCGAGCGTGACGAGGAGGCCCAGCCGTCCCGGCGCGGCCGCGGCGAGCAGCGTGCCCGGCGGCGCCGCGAGCGCGGCGCCCGCGAGCTTCGCCGCCATCAGCTCCCGCGGGCCGAGCCCGCCGGGGCGCCCAGCCGCGGCGATCCGGCGCTCGAGGTCCCGGGGCGCACGCCGCCGGGAGCCCGCGCCCGCGCCGATCGCCGCCAGCGCACGGAGGAAGGGCGCCGCCGGCCGGGTACGCGCTCGCCCGGGCACGAGCATCGAGGCGCCGAGCGCCGCCAGCACCGCGGCCGCGAAGGCCAGCGCCGCCGGCATCACCACCGCACGCGCCCCAGCCTGCGGATGAGCACGGCGGCGACACACTGGAGCACCACGGCGATCCCCACGAGCCACGCAGTGAGGAAGGAGCTCCACAGGCCGACCAGGAAGCCCGGGCTCGCCAGCTCCGCCAGCAGCGCACCGCCGAGCGGCAGCAGGAGCACCACCACGCCCGTGAAGCGCGCCTGCGCGGTGGCGCTTCGGACCTCGTCCTCCAGGCGCGCCTGGTCGCCGAACGCCTCGGCGCACTCGCGCAGGAGGCGCGACAGGTCTCCCCCGGCCCGGCGCTGGACCAGGCACGCGGCGACCACCGTGTCGAGCCGCGCCGAGGGCACCCGCGCCCGCAGCGACTCGAGGGCGTCCTCGGTGCGCGCGCCCGCACGCAGCTCCGCGGTCACGCGCCGAAGCTCGTGGGCCGCGGCGCCGGTCAGGCCCTCCGCCGCCTCGGCCAGCGCACCGCGCAGCGAATGCCCGCCGGCCAGGGCGTCTGCGAGGACCACCGCGAGCGCGGCCGACTCCCGCTCCACCGCGCGCCGGTAGTGCTCGCGCCGGCCCCTCAGCCCCCGCGCCACCAGCCACGGCCCGCCGGCGGCCAGCACCACGGCACCCAGCGGCCCGAGCACGATCATCCCCAGCGCCAGGGCCACCACCACTCCGGCGAGAAGGAGCCGGCGGCGCTCCGCCGCCCCCGGATCCCGCCCCTCCCGCCCCGCGCGCACGACCACGTCCACCAGCCGCGCGGCGCCTTGCCCGAAGCGCGGCACCCGGCGCGCCATGGCTGCACGGCCGCCCGGGGCGACCTGCCCCAGGGCCAGGGCGCCGAGCGCGCCGCTCAAGAAGGCGAGCCCCGCGGCCGTCATCCCGCCGCCGCCGCCAGCGCGAGCCTGCGCCCGAGGCGGCTCTCGGCCGCGGGGCGCAGGCGCCCCTCCCCCAGCAGCTCGCGTGTGCCGGCCCCGCCCGCGACCCTCACCACCTCCGCCACCGACTCCACGGCGCGCGACCCGTCGGGCCGCCTGGCCTGGTGGACCACCAGGTCGACCGCACTCGCCACCTGCTCCCTCACCGCCGCGTGTGGCAGCCCCACGTCCGCCATCAGCGCGAGCGTCTCGAGCCGCCGCAACGCGTCCTCCGGCGAGTTCGCGTGCAGCGTGCTCAGAGAGCCGTCGTGCCCCGTGTTCAGCGCCTGGAGGAGGTCGAGCGCCTCGGCGCCGCGCACCTCCCCCACCACGATCCGGTCCGGGCGCATCCGCAGCGCGTTCCGCACGAGCTGGCGGATGGTCACCTCGCCGCGGCCCTCGAGGTTCGGCGGGCGGGCCTCCAGGCGGACCACGTGCGCCTGGCGCAGGGACAGCTCGGCCGCGTCCTCGATCGTCACGATCCGCTCGCCTGCGGGGATCGCCCCGGAGAGCGCGTTGAGGGTCGTGGTCTTCCCCGAGCCGGTGCCGCCCGTCACGAGGATCGAGGCGCGCGCCGCGACCGCCATGGCGAGCAGCTCGGCGGTGGCCGCGGGCAGCGTCCCGTTCGCGACCAGCTCGCGCAGCGAGAACCCCTGGCGGCGGAAGCGGCGGATCGTGAGGCACGGGCCCGACAACGAGAGCGGCGGCACGATCACGTTCACGCGCGAGCCGTCGGCCAGGCGTGCGTCGCACAGCGGCGACGCCTCGTCCACCCTCCGCCCGAGCGGCGCCAGGACGCGCTCGATGGCGTGCATCAGCTCGGCGTCGGAGCCGAACGCCACCGCGGTCGGCTCGACCTTCCCTCGCCGCTCCACGTAGACCGCGCCGGCGCCGTTCACCATCACCTCGTCCACCGCCGGATCCGCGAGCAGCGGCTCCAGAGGGCCGAGCCCGCCGGCGAGCAGGAGCACGCGCTCACACAGCGCGGCGCGGTCCGCCTCGGGGAGCGCGGCGGCCTCGCTCTCCACCAGCGCCCGCACCTCGTCGCGCACGTCACCGGACGCGGCAGCGCCGGCGCGCGCCCGCTCGATCAGCCGCCCGCGGAGCGCCCGGGCGAGGTCGTCGAGAGCCTCCACGCCCCCTGAAGGGCCCGACCGGCGCGGGTTCGCCCCCCGTGCCAGGATGCCGAGCCATGCGCCGGCTCTTCCTTTTAGTGGCCGCAACCGTCCTCGTGGACACGATGTTCTACGCGGCGATCGCGCCGCTGCTGCCGGCCTACCAGGACGACCTCGGCCTGTCGAAGACAGGCGCCGGCGTGCTCAGCGCCTCCTACGCCGCCGGCACCCTGATCGGGTCGCTGCCGGCAGGGTGGCTGGCCGGGCGGGCGGGCGGCAAGCCCACGATGATCCTCGGACTCGGCCTCCTGTGCGGATCGAGCCTCGTGTTCGGCCTGGCGGACGACATCGTGCTCCTCGACTCGGCCCGGTTCGTGCAGGGGCTCGGCGGGGCGTGCTCGTGGGCCGGCGGCCTGGCGTGGCTGATGGCCGTGGCGCCGCGCGACCGCCGCGGAGAGCTGATCGGCTCGGCCCTCGGCGCCGCGATCGTCGGCGTGCTGCTGGGCCCCGTGCTCGGCGGCGCGGCCACCGAGACCAGCCCCGAGCTGATCTTCTCCTGCGTGGCCGTGCTCGCCGCGGTCCTGCTCACATGGGCCGCGTTCACCCCGGCCGCGCCGAGGGAGGAGCAGGCGACCTGGCGCGAGCTGGGCGCCGCCCTGAAGACGCGCGGCATCCTGATCGCCGTCTGGCTGTTCACCCTGCCGGCCCTCTTCTCCGGCGCGCTCGACGTGCTCGCGCCGCTGCGCCTGGACGACCTCGGCGCCAGCGGGGTCACGATCGGCGCGGTGTTCCTGGTGGCGGCGAGCGTCGAGGGGGTGCTCAGCCCCGTGGTCGGGCGGGTCTCCGACCGGCGCGGCCGGTTCCTGCCGATGAGGTTCGGGCTGGCCGGCGCCACCGTGATGGCGCTACTGCTGCCGCTGCCCGCCGCGGTATGGCTGCTCGGCGCGGCTGTGGTGCTCTCGGTGGCGGCGCTGGGAATGTTCTGGGCGCCGGCGGCGGCACTCCTCTCCGACGCCTCGGAGGCGACGGGGCTCGACCAGGGCTTCGCGTTCGGGCTGATGAACCTGGCCTGGGCCGGCGGCCAGGTGGTGGGCGGCGCGGTCGGCGGCGGCCTCGCCGACCTGACCTCGGACGCGGTGCCCTACTCGATCCTCGCGGTGCTGCTCGGGACCACGCTCGTCATGACCCGGGCGGCGGAGCGCGGACAGGTCGCGGCGTCCGGCTGAGGCCGGCGCCGGGCGGGCCGGGACTAGCCGCAGCTGGGCCAGGGCGAGGTGCCGCGCGCGCGGTAGAGCCGCAGCGCCACCTTGTCCTGAGCCGCCTCGCTGGCGCGGATCGGGTCGCTCGTCTGCCCGCCCCAGGACTTCCACGTGGAGCGCAGGAACTGGTACTTGCCGCGGTACTGCCCGTTGGAGGAGACCGCACGGGGGTCCCCACCGGACTCGCAGCGGGCGATCTTCACGAGGATCGCGGGCAGCTTCGTGCTCCCGCCCGAGCTGCGCCGGCGCGAGCGCCTGCGCGGATGGACCACGCTGCTGCGGGCGAAACGGCCGAGGCGCAGGGCCCGCCGGGTCATGGGTCCGACGATTCCGTCGGCGGTGAGCCCCTTGCGGCGCTGGAAGCGCTTCACGCTGCGATGCGTCATCGACCCGAACACACCGTCTGCGGTGATGCGCAGCTTGCGCTGGACCTTCGCCACGGCGGGGCCGCGGTCGCCCTTGCGCAGCGTGACCTCGGAGCTGGCCGCGCCGGCCTGGGCGCCCGGGTTGTCCGCGAGGGACACGCCGGCGCCGGCCACGGCGGTGACCAGCAGGACCGAGAGCAGGGACAGCGTGCTGCCGCGAACGCGCAGGCGGCGCCTGCGCAGCTTGGCCGCGATGGCGCGGCGCTTCTGCGACCGCAGCAGCGACTCACGCGCACGACCGCCAAAATCGATAGACCCCAAGGCCTTCTTCAACTCCTCTTTCCTGGTGCCTACGGGGTGAGCTGACGGGCTCGCGCTGGAAAGTGCGCTACGCCGCAACGCTTGCGGCGATTCGCCCCGGGGACCGGCCTCTTACCGATCCCAGTGGTTCCCCCGCCCCCGGCCGCACTGGGCGACCGGAGCTCGGCTGGACACGAAACGAAGTCGTGTATGGAAGCAGATTCGCGGACGGAACGCGCTGTCAATAGCGCTGTTCCGCTCTAGGAGCGGGATTCGGGCGGCTCAGGCTCCTCCTCCGCGGTGCCCTCCACCACGGTGGCGTCCTCGATCGGCTCGTCGGCGGCGCCCGGCGACAGGAGGTCGTCGACGATGTCGGTGACGCTTGTCTGGGCGGCCGGCTCGTCGTCGCGTTGCTCGTCGTCCCGTTGCTCGTTGCTCGTTGCTCGTTGCTCGGGTTCGGGCTCGGGCGGCTCGGGGGGGTCCTCGACGCGGGCGATCTCGACCGCGGCCGACTCCACGGTCGGCTGCTCGTCCGCGGTCGGCTGCTCCACCACGGCGGGCTCCTGTGCCCAGGGCGGGGCCTCTGCCGCGGGCGGGGCCTCTTCCACCGGCGGCGGGGCCTCCGCCACGGGCGGGGCCTCTTCCACGGGTCGCGGCGGCATCGGCGGGGCGGGTGGAGGCGGCGTGAGCTGCGCGTGGCGTAGCCGCTGGGCGCGGCGGCGGGCCGCGACGGCGCCGGCCACCCCGATCACGATCAGCGGCGCGGAGCGACGGAGCACGCGAGAGAGGTCCATCGCCGCCCACCCTAACGCCGCGCTCGCACGGCTTGTTCGTCTCGCCTAGGGGAACCTGAAGCCGGCGGAAGCCTCGGCGGCGGGCAGTGCGAACACCAGCACCGTCAGCGAAAGCACCTTAAGGGCGAAGTAGCGGTCGGTGAGCTTGGCGACCATGTTGACCTCCTGAGGTCGGTGGGAGCTGCTTACAGACCAAGCATCGCCCCGCGCCCCCGGCCCGAAAAGACACCCAAGGTGTCGAATCGACCCACCCCCATCTACGCTGCCACGCGTGGAGCTGGGTCTCAAAGGGCGCGTGGCGCTCGTCACCGGCGCATCGAAGGGCATCGGCCTGGGGATCGCCACGGCGCTCGCCGGGGAGGGAGCGAGGGTCGCCATCAGCTCGCGATCGGCGGAGCGGATCGAGGCCGCGGCCGAGCCGATCGGCGCCCGTGCCTACGTGCACGACAGCTCCGACCTCGACGCCGCGCCCGGCCTGATCGACTCGATCGAGTCGGACCTCGGCCCACTCGACGTTCTCGTGACCAACACCGGCGGCCCACCGCCCGGCGCCGATCCGCTCGGCTTCAGCCGCGAGCAGTGGGAAGCCGCCTACCGGGAGCTCGTGCTCGCACCGATGGCGCTGATCCACCGCGCCGTCCCAGGCATGCGCGAACGGGGCTTCGGCCGGGTCCTCAACGTGTCCTCGAGCGCCGTGCGCGAGCCGATCCCCGTGCTGATGCTCTCCCAATCGCACCGCACCGGCCTCCTCGCCGCCTTCAAGACGCTCGCCCGCGACGTGGCGGGCGACGGCGTTACCGTGAACACGGTGCTCCCGGGCCGGATCGCGACCGACCGCCTGGCGGACACCCAGGGCTCGCTCGATGGCGCCCAGGAGGCGGCCAAGGATCAGGTGCCCGCCGGCCGGCTCGGCACGGTCGACGAGTTCGGCGCCGTCGCCGCGTTCCTCTGCTCCGAGAAGGCGAGCTACGTGACCGGCACGGCCCTGCTCATCGACGGCGGATTGACGCAGTCGATCTAGGCGACGGCGGTCGCCGGAGCCGGCTCCAGCGCCAGCTCCAGCACCTCGTCGATCGTCATCACCGGGTGGAAGGCCATCTGGTCGCGGACCTCCTCCGGCACGTCGTCGAGGTCGCCGCGGTTGCGCTCGGGCAGGATCACGTCGGTGAGCCCCGCCGCGTGGGCGGCCAGCACCTTCTGCTTGAGGCCGCCGATCGGCAGCACGCGCCCCTGGAGGGTGACCTCGCCGGTCATGCCCACCGTGTGGCGCACCGGCCGGCCCGACAGGAGCGAAGCCAGCGCCGTGGTCATCGTCACGCCCGCGCTCGGCCCGTCCTTCGGGATCGCCCCCGCGGGCACGTGCACGTGGAACTCGCGATTGTCGAACGCCTCGTCGTCCACCCCGAGCCGGTCGGCCTGGCCGCGCACGAAGGAGAGCGCGATCCGCGCGGACTCCTTCATCACGTCGCCGAGCTGACCGGTGAGCACGAGCGAGCCGCCGTCGCCGCCGCCCTTCATCGAGGTGGCCTCGATGAACAGCACGTCGCCGCCCACGGGGGTGTAGGCGAGCCCGGTGGCCACGCCCGGCACCGCCGTCCGCTCGGCCGCCTCCTGGAAGAAGCGCTGGCGGCCGAGGGCGTCGCGGATCTCGTCGATCCCCACCGCGACCGGGGCCTCCACGGCATCTGACGCGATCTTCGTCGCCGTCTTGCGCAGCACGGTGCCGAGCTCGCGCTCCAGCGAGCGCACACCCGCCTCGCGCGTGTACTCGGCCACGACGGTGCGCAGCACCTCGTCCTCGACGGTCACCTCGTCCTCGCGCAGCCCGTTGCGGGTGCGCTGGCGGGGCCACAGGTAGTCGCGCGCGATCGCGACCTTCTCCTCGGTCGTGTAGCCGTCGAATCGCACGACCTCCATCCGGTCGAGCAGCGGCGCCGGGATCGTCTCCGCCACGTTGGCGGTGGCGATGAACAGCACCTGCGAGAGGTCCAGCTCCACGTCCAGGTAGTGGTCGCGGAAGCTGTGGTTCTGCGCCGGGTCGAGCACCTCGAGCAGCGCCGCGCGACGGGTCTCCCCGCCAGTCGGCGCCGACCTTGTCGACCTCGTCGAGCATGATCACCGGGTTCATCGTCCCGGCGTCGCGCAGGGCACGGACCAGCCGGCCCGGCAGGGCGCCGATGTAGGTCCTGCGGTGGCCGCGGATCTCCGCCTCGTCGCGCACTCCGCCGAGTGACATCCGCACGAACTCGCGCCCGGTGGCGCGTGCGATCGACTCGCCGATCGAGGTCTTGCCGGTGCCGGGCGGGCCGATCAGGGTGAGGATCGCGCCGGAGCGCCTCTCGTCCTCGATCCCGCGGTCGCGCCGCAGCTTCATCACGCCGATGTGCTCCACGATCCGGTCCTTCACGTCCTCGAGGCCCGCGTGGTCGGCGTCGAGCACCTCCCGCGCCGCGGACGGGTCGAGCCGCTCCTCGGAGCGCTCGGACCACGGCACGGACACGAGCCAGTCGAGGTAGGTGCGGATCATCGAGCTCTCGCCCGACTGCTCGCCCATGGACTCGAGCCGCCCGACCTCCTTCTCGGCCTGCTCGCGCACGGCCTCGGGCATGCCCGCCTCCTCGATCTTCTGGCGGTACTCCTCCGCCACCGAGGCGTCGTCGTCGCCCAGCTCCTTGCGGATCGACTCCATCTGCTTGCGCAGGAAGTAGTCGCGCTGCTGCTTCTCGGCGCCGGACTGCACGTCGTCGCGGATCCGGCGGCGGACCTGGAGCTCGGTGAGCCGCTCGCGCTGGAGGGCGAGCGCCTTCTCGAGCCGCTCGGTCACGTCGAGGGTCTCCAGCAGCTCCACCTTCTGCTCGTAGTTGAGGTCGGGCGAGTAGCCCGAGGTGTCGGCCAGCGCGCCGGGCTCGGTGATCGAGCGCACGAAGGCGGACACGCGGCCGTCGTCGCCGCGCAGCTCGAGGATCTCCTCGACCACGGCGCGGTACTCGCGCTCGAGGTTGCGCGTCTTGCCGTCGACGGGCTCGTCATCGGGGTGCGGCGTGACCTCCACGCGCAGGTTGCCCGAGGAGTCGGTGTGGGCAGCGCCCGCGATCCCGCGGTGCAGGCCGGCCAGCGCCACCGCGCGGCCGCCGCCCGGCAGGCGCACCTGCTCCACCACCTCGGCCACCGTCCCCACGGAGGCGAACTCGTCGCCCGTGCGCGGGACCAGCAGCACGCGCTCCTCGTCGCCGACGTCGACGGTGAGGGTCACGGTCATGTTTGGGAAGACGACGGAGTCGTCCAGAGGAACGAGCAGGAGGGTGTCCACGGGTTTCATCTCCATAGCTGCTTATTGATAGTAAGCAGAGTCTAGCGGCTGCCAAACGCCTACTGGCGGGCGTCCTGCGTGCCTGCGATGCTCCCGCCGTGGCGGTCTCCGGCGTCTACGAGTTCTCCCCCGGACGCGCCGCCGCAGCGCAGGCCGCAGTCGAGCTCATGGAGCCGGACATGATGATCGGCCTCGGCTCGGGCCGGGCGGTGTGGTCGGTGATCGAGGCGATCGGCGCGCGCTGGTCCGGGAAGCACGACATCCGGGCCGTGGTGGCCTCGGAGGCCACCTACGCGCTCGCCCAC
Organism: uncultured Thermoleophilaceae bacterium; assembly: GCA_963722705.1. Lineage (GTDB taxonomy): Bacteria > Actinomycetota > Thermoleophilia > Solirubrobacterales > Thermoleophilaceae > JAAYBF01. Next base: position 574,440 of record CAVRNY010000005.1, read on the forward strand.
GCGGCCGGCATGGAGATCGTGCAGCTCGACGGCACTCGCCAGCTCGACCTGGCCGTGGACGGCGCCGACGAGGTCGGCCCGGAGCTGAGCCTCCTGAAGGGCGGCGGCGGCGCGCTGCTGAGGGAGAAGATCGTGGCCTCAGCGGCGGAGCGCTTCGTGGTGGTGGCCGAGACCCCGAAGCTCGTGGACCGGCTCGGCCAGAGCTTCCGCCTGCCGGTCGAGATCGTCCGCTTCGGCTGGCGGGACACCCGCCGGCGCCTCACCCACCTGCTGCCCGACACCGAGCGGCGCGCGGTGGGCGACGAGCCCTACATGACCGACGAGGGCCACTACATCCTCGACTGCGCGCTGCCCGAGGACACGGACCCGGCGACACTTGCCGACGCCCTGGACGACGTGCCCGGCGTGGTCGAGCACGGCCTCTTCATCGGGATGGCCGAGCGCGCCCTGATCGGCACCCCGGTGGGCGAGGTCCAGGTCCTGACGGCCGACTAAGGGACTCGTCCAGTTACAGCCCGCCTGCGCTCACGGCCGCCCGCCCCGCCCGCGACCGGTCTCCCGGTGGGCGCGGGAGCAGGCGCACCTCGCGGGCGAAGCTGTGGGCGGCGGTGAGATAGACGGCCTGGCGCAACGTCACGCGCAGGGTGGCGATCGCGGAAGGGGTCGCCCCGCCGCCCTCGTCTGCCTCCGCCGGAGCCGGGTCGGCGCCGGCGGCGCGCAGGTCGAGCAGCTCCACGTCCTCCAGCGCCAGGAAGCTGCGGCCCGGCCCCTCGCGCGGCTCCGTGGACACGAGCACGTCGACCCGACTGCCCGCGCCGGCGCCGTCTGCCAGTCCCGCGGCGCCGGCGACCCCCACCTCCACCGCGCGCTCGCCCTTTCGCAGCGTCCCCTGGCGCTCTGCCTCACGGCCACCGCCGAGGGCGGCCGCGGTCACGTAGCTCCCGCGGGCGAGGGCCGCCGCCGGCGCCGCCCCGAGCGCCTGCTGCGGTTCGGCCAGGGCGTCCGGCGGCGCGAAGGCCTCGGGCACATCGCGGACCGCGAGGTCGGCGCGCCGCAGCTCCTCCCCGGCCCCCACCTCGCGCGCGGCCACCAGCACGGGCACCGGCGCCCCCACGCGCGCCTCCACGGCGCGCACTCGGCTGCCCACCTCGGACGCCGCGAGGCCTCCGCAGGCGAGCGCCAGCGAAAGCATCACGGCCGCCCGGCGCCTGCGCGTGCCGGCGTTCACGGGTCGGCGAGCGGCAGCTCCACCGCCACCGTGGTTCCGTCCGCCCGGCGCTCGACATCCAGGCGCCCGCCCGCCTCCTCGACCGCGCGGGTGGCGATCTCGAGGCCGTGGCCGCGCCCCTCAGTGCGTACCGGGACCGGACGCGGCCCGCCGTCCTTCACCTCCACCCGCACGCGCGACCCGGCCCGCCGCCCGGAGACCTCCACGGCGCCCGAGCCGTGCTCCACGGCGTTCGCCACCACGTTCGAGAAGGCCTGGGCGAGGCGCCTGCGGTCTGCCCGGACCGCGACGGGGCCGGCGTGCCACCCGAAGCGCAGCGGCCGTCCGCGGAACCGGGCCGCCGGGCGCCAGGCGGCGGCCGCCCCGCGCAACAGCCGCTCCAGCGGCAGGACCGAGGGCCGGGCCTGCGCCCGCCGCCCTGCGCGCGACGCTTCGAGGTCGGCCAGGCCGGCGCGCATTCGCTCCAGCTCGACCTCGAACGCGAACGCCCTGCGCAGCCCGCCGGGCTCGCGCCGCAGCGCCGCGGCCGCCAGTCCGATCGCCGTGACCGGCCCCCGCAGCTCGTGCGACGCGAGCGCCACGAGCGCCAGCCGGCGATGCAGCCGCAGCCACGCCAGAAACACCGCCGCCGCGACCAGCCAGCCGGCCGCGCCGCTCACGCCGATCCCTTGGGCGTTCGGCGATCGACCGAGTACAATTTGTTACAAGCATGACCTTCCTTGCGATCTTCTTCATCGTGGTACTCGGGCTTCCGATCCTCCTCGGGCCGATCTTCGGAGCCGAGGACCGCCCGGCGTTCCGCCGGCCCGATCGCAGGCCCCGCCGCATGGTCTGAGCCGATCGCGCTCACAGCGCCTCCGTGAGCTTGTAGCCCACGCCGCGCACGTTCACGACCCACGCGCGGCCGGACGCGGAGAGCTTGCGCCGCAGCCGGCAGGCGTGTGCATCCACGGTGCGCGTCTGGCCGACCGCCATGTAGCCCCACACGTCCCGCAGCAGCTCGTTCTTCGACAGCACGCGCGTCGGGTCGTCGGCGAGCGCCTGGAGCAGGGCGAACTCCTTCGCGGACAGATGCACCGGCTGACCCTGGAGCCGCACCGCCCGGGTGACCGGGTCGAGCGTGAGCTCTCCCACGCGCATCACCCACGCTGAGGCCTCCCCTCGGCGCGGCGGAGGATCGCGCGCACCCTCCCGAGCAGCTCGCCGTAGCTGAAGGGCTTCACGAGGTAGTCGTCAGCGCCGCGCATGAAGCCGCGCACCCGGTCCGCCTCTCCCCCACGGCCGGTGATCACCGCCACGGGAAGGTCCGGGTCGATGCGGGACGCCATGCCGTCCGCCGAGCGCACCCGGTCGAGCACCTCGAGCCCGTTGCCGTCCTCGAGCGCCAGGTCCAGGAGCACGAGGGCCGGCCGGCGCACCTCGATCGCGCGGATCGCCTCCGCGCAACCGGAGGCAGAGGCGACCTGGAACCCGTCGGCGGCCAGGTTGTCCGCCAGGAACGCCCGGGTGGCCTCGTCGTCCTCGACGATCAGGAGTGACTGCTTCACACACAGCCAAGGGCGCGAGCGCCCGAAGTTAAGCCCCCCTCGGGCCCACAGCAGCCGGCCACGGCTCAGCCCCGGTTGTGGTTGACGACCTCGACGTTGTGCCCGTCCGGGTCGAGCACGAACGCGCCGTAGTAGCCCGGGTGGTAGACCGCGCGCTCGCCCGGCGCGCCGTGGTCCTCGTAGCCCGCCGCGAGCGCGGCGGCGTGAAACGCGCGCACCGTGGCGTCCTCGCGCGCGGTGAAGGCGAGGTGGACGTGCTCCGTGAGCGGCCGCTCGTCCCGGACGAGCGAGAAGCTGTAGTCCGGGCCGGAGAGCTGCACGCGACCGGGCTCGTCGTGCGCCAGGCGGAGCCCCGCGTGTGGGGCGATCGTCGTGTAGAAGCGCCGGGAGGCCTGTGGGTCGCGGACGCGGATCCACAGGTGGTCGATGCCGCCGTCGGGCACGGCGTCCTCGCGGTCGCCGTGGACCGCCTCGGCGCTGTTGCCGTCGGGGTCGAGCAGGAACCCGCCGTAGTAGGTCGGGCCGTACTGCGTGCGCAGCCCCGGTGCGCCGTCGTCGCGGTACCCCGCGTCGACGCCCGCCTGCCAGAACGCGTCGACCTGCGCGCGATCGCGGGCGCGGAAGCCGACGTGGAGCCCGCGGGTCACCGGGTGCTCGCGGTCCGTCGGACCGATGGCCCAGTCGTCCCACTCGACCAGCTCGGCGCCCGCATGGCTGGGCTCGACGCCCAGGACGCTCAGGACGCTGCGGTAGAAGCGCTCGGAGGCCGCGAGGTCAGAGACGGCGATGCCGACGTGGTCGAACACCCGGCCGAGGCTATATATGCAAAGCGTGTTGCACTCCGTCCGCCCGGGAAGGGTTCGGAGTTAGGATGCCGACGCCCGGGGCCGCCGCCACTCTCGGACGTTCCGGGTCCTTCCATTCCATGGACACCACCAGACGGGGCAACTACGAGTCGGGCGCGGACTACGTACTGGAGTACGGAGAGCTGCGCTTCACGTTCAACGAGCGTGACTTCACCGAGCGCGTGGAGCAGGCCGCGGTGAAGCTCGGCTTCGTGGGCGGGCCGCTCGGCGACGAGGAGCGCGAGGACCTCGTGAACCTCGCCGTGAACGGCGAGGTCACCGACCCCCACTCCTCCCTCGGCGAGCACATCGTCGAGTGCTGGGGAGACCTCCACGGCCCGCCGTCGGACCGCTCGCTCGTGCACTGGCTCCGGCGGCTGGTGTTCCGCGGCGCCTGGCTCGACCAGCGCGTGATGGAGGGCGAGCTCGAGATCGTGTTCGAGGAGGAGGACCACTCCTTCGGCTACGCGCAGCCGGACCGGGGCTATGAGCTGATCGAGCTCTCCCCCGAGCCGTCCTGGAAGCGCGTCGCCTACCGGCCCTGAGCCGGCCTAGCGGCGCAGGGTGCCGCGTAGCAGCAGGCCCGATACCGCGGCGACGACCACCGCCAGCAGGAACAGGCCGATGCCGGTGACGCCGATCACCGCGGTGACCAGGAACACCACCGCCGCGAGCGACGCTCCGCCCGTCACGAGTACGAGTGAGTAGGCGCGCTTCTCACGCTGTCTTCGGGATAGCCCTCCCATTCGGCGGACCTTAGCGAGCTTCGCTAGGAGGCCAGCCGTGGGCGGCGGTGCTCCACGTCGCGCACCAGCTCGAGGACCCGTTCGGGATCGTCGGTCAACTCGATCATGTCCACGTCCTCGCGTGAGATCTTGCCCTCCGACTGGACCGGGTCGCGCAGCCAGTCCACCAGCCCGCTCCAGTAGTCCGTGCCGAACAGGACGATCGGGAACCAGCGGATCTTCTCGGTCTGGCGCAGCGTGGCCGCCTCGAACAGCTCGTCGAGCGTGCCGAACCCGCCGGGGAAGACCACGAACGCGCTCGCGTAGCGGACGAACATCACCTTCCGCGTGAAGAAGTAGTGGAAGTCGAGCGGCAGGTTCACCCACTCGTTCATCCCCGGCTCCTCGGGCAGCTCGATCCCGAGCCCGATCGACGGCACGCCCCCCTCGCTCGCCCCGCGGTTGGCCGCCGCCATGATCCCCGGGCCCCCGCCGGTGATCACGGCGAACCCCTCCTCCCCCAGCCGCCGCGCGAGGTCGCGCGCCGCGCCGTAGAAGGGGTCGTCCTCGCTCGTGCGGGCCGAGCCGAAGATCGATACCGCCTTGCCCACGTGGGCGAGCGCGCCGAAGCCGCGGCGCAGCTCCTCGTGCACCCGCTCGATCCGCGCCTCGTCGTCGAGAAGCGAGACGATCGCGACCGTCTCGGCCTCCAGCAGCTCCTCGTCGGGAGTGGTGGGCTCGCGGGGGGCGCTCTCCATAGGCTGCGTCAGGCGAGCAGATCCGCCCGCAGCGCGCCGGACCGGGAGCCCGACACCTGCGGGCTGCCGTCGGCGGCGGGGGCGTCGAGCGCGATCCGCGTGCTCGCCTGGCGCTGCGCCTCCCAGGCCATGCCGGTGGCGGCGATCACGGTGAGCGATCCGCCCTCCTCGGCCTTCCGCGCCGCGCCGAAGATCCGCCGTGCCGCGCCCTGGGGCAGCGGCTCGAGCGAGTCGACGAGCACGAGAGCGTCACCGCCGCGCTCCACGGTCCGCTTTCCGCGCTCCACCGCCAGCTCTGCCGCCTGCACCTGCGCCTCGATCCCGCGATCGAACGAGCCGCCGGTCACCGTGGCGCCGGACTCGCGGCCCCAGTCGGTGAGCTCCTCGGGCCGGGCGCCCACAAGCACGACCGCCGCGGAGATCTCCGGGTGCTTCTCGGTGATGGCGGCGAACAGCTCGCGGAGCAGTCGCGTGGCCCCGGCGCCCGGGCCGCCCGCGATCGCCACGCGCGAGCCCTTGCCGAACGGCACGGACTCGAGCGCCGCCGGCGCCGCGAGCCGTTCGGTCGGGTGCACGGCGGTGAGGTCTGCGAAGTGGGGGCGCTCCTCCGGCGGCTCGGCGTCGCGGCCGTTCACGGTCTCCACGCGCACGAGCGAGGGATGGCGCTCGTTGCGCCGCGGCGGCCGGGAGGGCCCGGCCACCTCATCCCCCGCGCGCAGCTCGCAGCGCCTGATCTGCGCGGGCGACACGTACACGTCCTGCCCCTCCTCCGGCCGCAGGAACCCGCTCCCGTTGGGAAGCACATCGAGCACACCGGCCGAAGGCTCACCACGATCCTCGGGCTCCGGCTCCTCAGCGGGCTCCTCGGCGGGGGCCTCCTCCTCGGCGGGCTCCTCATCGGCAGGCTCCTCAGCAGCGGGCTCCTCACCCGCCTCATCCCTGTCGACTGTCGACTGTCGACTGTCGACTGGCGACTCGTCCTTACTCGGCCCCTCACCCTGGACCGCCAAGATCGCTCCGACCAGGTCCTCCCGGCGCAGCGCGCGGTAGCCCTCGATCCCGATCTCGGACGCGATCGCGTGGAGGTCGGCGAGGGGGCTCTCCTCGAGCTCCTTGCGCTGGAGAACTGACACTGGGGGCGGCTCCTTCGGGTGGTGAGCGGGAGGCGGAAGGCTAACCGCTGGCGTCGAAGCACAACGATCCGAGATTTGAGCGTTCGCGGAAGGCCGCCGATGAACTGAGGATGGAGATGAACCAGACCTCACAAACCGCCGCCCCAGCGGCTCTCCACGGGTCGGAGATGGAGCGTCTCGGGGCGGTCGCACGCCACCCGACGATCGACCGGGCCGTGAGCTCCGCCCGCGAGCTCCTGGGCGTGGACCTCGCATACGTCACCGAGTTCGTGGGGACCGACCAGGTCTTCCGCGTCGTCGACGGTGACGCCGAGTCCTTCGGCGTGGGCGTGGACACCGCCCTCCCGCTCGCAGGCACCTACTGCCAGCGGCTGCTCGACGGCAGGCTGGAGAACCCGATCTCCGACACCTCCGCCCAGGCCGAGGCGGCCGCCATGCCGATCACGGCCGAGGCCGGCGTGGGCGCCTACACGTCAGTGCCCGTGGTGCTGGGCGACGGCCGCTTCTACGGCACGCTCTGCTGCGGCAACCACGAGCCCAAGCCCCAGCTCGGCACGCGCGAGGTCCAGGTGCTGCACCTCCTCGCTCGCCTGATCGCGGACCTGCTCGAGCGCGACCAGCTACAGGTCGAGCGCCAGCGGATGCTCGCCGAGACGGCGGGGGTCACCGCCCTTATCGCCGCCGTCGAGGCGCGCGACAGCTACACCGGCGAGCACTCACGCTCGGTCGTCGACCTGGCGACCGAGGTCGCGCTCCGCATGGGTGTGCCGCGCGAGTCGATGGCCGAGATCCAGCAGGTGGCCCTGCTCCACGACATCGGCAAGCTCGCCGTGCCGGACTCCATCCTGAACAAGCCCGGCCCGCTGACCCCGGACGAGTGGCGCGCGATGCGCGAGCACCCGAAGATCGGTGCGCGGATCGTGAGCGCCATCCCCGAGCTGATGCACCTCGGCCCCGCCATCCGCGCCGAGCACGAGCGCTGGGATGGGCGCGGCTATCCCGACGGCCTCGCCGGGCGCGCCGTCCCGGTGGCCAGCCGGATCGTGTTCGTATGCGACGCCTACCACGCGATGACGAGCGATCGCCCCTACCGGCGTGCGCTCAGCGACAAGGAGGCGGCCGAGGAGATCCACGCAGGGGCGGGAACGCAGTTCTGCCCGGAGACCGCCAGCGCCCTGCTGGGACTGATCTCCGAGCTCGCCGAGGGCTAGGCGCGCGCGCCGGCGCCCTCGACCAAGCCCGACAGCCACTCGGCGAAGCGCGGATCCGAGCGCCAGTCGGAGCCGAACTTCTCGATCCCCGCGGTGGTGAGCGGGTGGACGAGCATCTGCTTCAGGACCTTGCCCGGGACGGTGGCGACGTGGCAGCCGAGGGTGGCGGCGGTCACCGCGTGCATGGGGTGGCGAAGCGACGCCGCGAGCACCTGCGCCTCGGTGTGCCTGATGGCGTCCACGATCTCGGCGACCACGGCGCCGGCGTCCACCGCGATGTCGTCCACCCTGCCCATGAAGCAGGAGACGTATGTCGCGCCGGCCTCGGCGGTGAGGATCGCCTGCGCGGCCGAGAACACGAGCGTCATGTTCACCCGGATGCCGTCCGAGGTGAGCTCGCGGGTGGCGGTGAGGCCCTCGGGCGAGAACGGCACCTTCACCACGACGTGCTCGTGCAGGCCGGCGAGCGCGCGTCCCTCGGTGATCATGCCCTCGGCGTCCTCGGCCACGACCTCGGCGGAGGTCGGGCCGTCGACGAGGTCGCAGATTCGCCTGATGATGTCGCCGGGATCGCCGTCCTCCTTGGCGAGCAGGCTCGGGTTGGTGGTGGCGCCCGAGAGCACTCCCCAGGCGGCGATCTCCTCCACCTCTGCCACGGATCCGGTGTCGATGAACAGCTTCACGGGGTCTCCTCCTCCAGCTTCCCGACGGTGTCGAGCACCAAACCCATCAGCAGGCGGAGCGTCTCGTCTGCGCCGGTGTTGTCGATGACGGTCACGCCATCTTTGCGCGCCCGCGTGGCCAGATCTTCCTGCAGCGTCCTGATGTCGTCGAACCGGTCGAGGTAGCGCTCGGCCGGGCGGGCGGCGCCGCGCAGCGAGAAGTGGCCGCGGTGCAGCTCCTCGTCGCCGACCGTGATGAGCGCCTCCACCGCCACGCAGCTCGCCCGCTGTTCCTCCGAGAGCGCGCCCGGGACCGCGTGGACTCCTTCGACGACCATCGGGGTGCGCTCTGCGCCGGCGCGCTCGACGATGGCGGCGATCCCGGTGCCCACCAGCTCGGCCTGGTCACGGAACCCGTCGGGCCCGATCTCGAACGCCGAGTGGTGCACTATCGGCATCGCCTCATGGGTGAAGAATGCCCGCAGCACCTGACGGATCACGTCGGTGGCGATCACGCGGGTGATGCCGAGGCGGTGCGCCAGCATCGTCGCGAGCGTGGACTTCCCGACCCCGGCGGCGCCGCCGATCATCACGATCAGCGGGCGGTCGAGCCGGTCGAGGCGGTGCCAGTCGCGGTAGCGGCGCACCGATCCCTCCCCCTCCGCCTCCCGCAGCACATCCTCGGCCAGCGCGCGCAGGGCCGAGAGGTCCACCGTGCGTTCGGGGCGCTCCTCGAGCCGGCGCTCCACCTCGCGCGCGAGCTCGAACGACCGCTGCGGCGAGAGGCCGGTGGCGGAGAGCGTCTGGGACATCAGCCCCTTCGAGTACGGGAGCCCGTGCCCGCGGTGGATCACCACGGTCTCACGCACCGGCGTGCAGCTCCAGCAGCGCGGCGTCGAGGTCGGCGTCGACACCCACCGGGCGGTTGCGCACGAACCCGACGCGCACGCCCTCGGACTCGGCCCGCGCCGCCACGGTGTCGATGGCGGCCGCCTTCAGCTCGGTGAGGTAGAGGTCGCACTTCTCGCGGGCGGCGCGATCGAGGTCCTCCGCCAGCGCGGAGCGGCGGGCGAGGTTGGCGCTCGTGAGCACCGGCTCGACGCCGTCGCAGTGGGTAGCGCGGGTGGTGAAGAGCGCCACCCGGGCGCCGGGCGGCACGGGCTCGGCCGGCTCTGGGCGCAGCTCGCAGCGGATCGCCGGCCTGTCGATCTGGACGTCCGACATCAGCAGGCACAGATCGGCGCGCAGGACGCGCACGAGGTCGAGCCCCTCCACGGGCCCTCCCACCACGCAGACGGTCGCACCGGCCTCCACCGGAGGGACGCACGAGCCGGACCCCTCGAGGATCACGGTCCCGGGCCCCAGCGACGCCGCCAGCACCGCCCCCTCGGGCACGTTCGACTCCGCGGGCTGTCCTGCCGGGCCGCCGCCGACCCGCCGGCACCCCACCGTGCGCACGCCGGCGAGCACGGCGTCCTCCAGGTAGTCGGAGGCCGCATGGCGGCCCTCGGCCACGAGCGCCCTCAGCTCATCGAGCCCCGTGTCCGCCTCGGCGACCTGCGGCTCGGGCGGCCCGCCGCGCCCCATCGAGACGATCACGGGGTCGGCGCCGTCGTCGCGCAGCAGGCCCGCCCAGTGGCCGGCGACCGCCGTCTTGCCGGTGCGTTTGCCCGTGCCGATCACGGCGAGCACCGGGCCGTCGAAGTCGAGCGGCTCGTAGCGCGGCGGGTCGAGCCGCATGCCCGGCGCCTCGTAGCCGAGGCCCAGGTGCAGCGCGTGCGCCGCGAGCTCCATCCGCTCGCGCGGCGGGAGCACCGGCTCGTCCGCGAGGTCGACCACCACCGCGGCCTTCGCCGCGAGGGCCCGGAGCGCCTCGGCGGGCGCGGAGCCGCTCTCGACCGCCCGCCCGTAGTGCGCCGTCGCGTCGTCGAGGACCCCCGGGCCGACCTTCTCCTCGCCGCCGCAGAACACCACCGCGGCCAGCCCGCGCTCGGCGTCGAGCCGGTCGAGCGCCTCGCGCACCGCCGGCGGGTGGTGCTCACCGTCGATCAGCGCGATTGCCGGGCCGTCTGCCACCGCTACCCGTGCGCGGTCTCCCCCAGGATGGCGCCCGACTTCTCGTAGTCGAACGTGCGCGGGTCGAAGGAGAGCAGCGCCTCGCGGTCGTGGAACGGGTACTTGCGGAACACCGTGACTCGCTCCTGCGAGGCCTCGATCACGTTGTAACAGGGCTTGGTCTTGCCGCGCAGGCGCGTGGTGGACACGGTGCCGGCGTTCACCACGAACAGGTCCTCGAGCCGCCACGCGTAGGGCACGTGCTTGTGGCCCGACAGCACCAGGTGGGCGTCGGCGCGCTGGAGGCACTCGAGCGTGTCCCCCGCGTCGTGGACCACGTTGCGCTCCCGGCCCGTGCCCGGCACCGGCAGCAGGTGGTGGTGGAGCACGAAGATCCGCAGGTAGGCCTCGTTCGCGCCGAAGCGCTCCTCGATCCACTCGTAGCGGCCGCGGCCGATCACCCCGTGGTCGAGATCGGGCTCGGTCGAGTCGACCGCGACGATCGACACGCCGTCGTGGTGCAGCTCGGAGCGCCGCTCGCCGAACAGCTCCTCGAAGTGCACGTAGCCGACGTTGCGCGAGTCGTGGTTCCCGGGGATCACCAGCATCCGCTCGCAGTCGATGGCGTCCAGGTACTCGCGGGCCGACTCGTACTCGGCTCGCAGGCCGTCGCCGGTGAGGTCGCCGGAGACGATCACCGTGTCGGGCTGCAGCTCGTTGATCTCGACGATCGCGCGCTCGAGCAGGCTCGGCACGAAGTGGGGCGAGCCACAGTGAAGATCCGAGATCTGGGCGATGGTGTGCGTGCTCATACGGTCTCCCTCCGCAGCTCGGGCCCCAGCTCGGGAAGCGCCGACCGGTCCCCGCGCAGACGTCGGCGCACGGCGAGGAAGTCGGCCGCCGCGGCCACGTCGTGCACCCGGAGCAGGCTGCCCACGCCCAGGTCGAGCGCAGGCTCGATCGCAGCCAGCGTTCCAGGGTCGCGCTCAGCGGGGCGCCTGGAGGTGATCGCCCCGACGAAGTCCTTGCGCGAGATGGCCAGCAGCAGCGGGCGGCCTAGCCACTCGAGCTCGGAGAGGCGGCCGAGGATCTCCACCGACTCCCGCACCTGCTTGCCGAGGTCGAGCCCGGGGTCGAGCACGATCTGCTCCGTGGCCACTCCGAGCTCACGGGCCCGCGAGGTGCGCTCGCCGAGCACCTTCACCACATCCGATACGACGTCGCCGAACTCCGGGAACGCCTTCGTCTTGGGCGGCACGCGGGTGTGCGTGATCACCAGCGCCGCGCCGTGCTCCGCGCACAGCTCGGCCAGCGTCGGATCGCTCAGGCCGCTCACGTCGTTCACCATCGCCGCGCCGGCTCGAAGCGCCGCCCGGGCGGGACCCGCGCGCCAGGTGTCCACCGAGACGATCAGCCCCTCCCCCGCCAACCGTTCGACCAGCGGGACTATCCGCGCGGCCTCCTCGTCCTCCGAGACGGCTTCGCGGTCGGTCCTGCCCGACTCGCCGCCGACGTCGATGATCGCCGCCCCGTCCCTGGACATTGCGTCGGCGGCCGCCGCTAGGTCGGCGAGCGTCTTCTCCCCCGGCCGGTCCGAGAACGAGTCGGGCGTGGCGTTCACGATCCCCATCAGCCGGGGCCGCCCTGGCTCGAGGTCCAGCTCGCTGTCGCGCAGCCGCAGCTTCACACGCGCTCCGGTGCGGGCACGGGCGCGCCGGGCACGATGCCCTCGGCCGCCGCGATCCCGTGCCACTTGTCGATCTGCGCCGCCACCTCGGCATCGTCCCAGCCGAGCTCCGGCGCCATCGCCCGCGCCATGGCCTCGGCGCCCTCGGCCCCCGGCGCGGCGAGCCGGCGCGCGTCGAGCAGCCCGAGCCGCGTGCGACGGAGCATCACGTCGGCCAGCGAGCGCGCCTGCTCGCGGCGGGCGGCGAACGGGGCCTCCACCACGAGGTCGGGCAGCTCGGGGCTCGCGCGCGCGGCCAGCTCCTCCGACTCCTCCGCCAGCTCCAGCACGTCCACCGCCGCGTGTCCGTAGCGCCCCGCGAGGTGCTCGTGCGAGTCCTTCGCCACGTTCGCGAACCGGTCCAGCTCGCCGTCCGCGACCGGCATGCCCAGCGGGATCTCGTGCGTGCGGCAGGGCGCATCGCGCCCCTCGCGCTCCACGATCCGGTCCACGGCCATCTTCGCCATGCGCCGCCACGTCGTGAGCTTCCCGCCGGTGATCGTCACGAGGCCGGAGCTGGTCTCGTACAGCTCGGCCTTGCGGGAGATGTCAACCGACTTCTTCGGGTCGCCCGTGGAGATCAGCGGGCGCACGCCGGCGTACGCGCCGGTCAGGTCCGATATCGCCACGGAGGTGCCGAAGAACTCGTTCGTCGCGCCCAGCAGGTACTCGATGTCGGACTCCGCCGGCGGGATGTGGTCGAGCGAGCCCTCGTAGTCGTTGTCGGTCGTGCCGATGAGCGTGCGGCCGAGCCAGGGGAGCACGAAGATCGAGCGACCCGATCCCGCCGGCACGATCGCGCCCGCCACCACCGGCAGGTCCTCCTGCGAGACGGTCACGTGCGTGCCGCGGCTGGGCCGAATCGTGGGGACCTCGGCCTCGTTGTGCAGCTCGTCGGGGCGGATGCGGTCGGCCCAGACCCCGGTGGCGTTCACCACGTTGGCGGCGATCAGCTCGAACTCGCCGCCGCCCACGGAGTCCTTGCAGAGAACCCCCGTCGCCCGCCCGCCCCGCTCGACCAGGCCGGAGACCTCCACCCCGTTGCAGCACACGGCGCCGAACCGCTCGGCCTCGCCGAGCACCGTGAGCACGAGCCGGGCGTCGTCGGTCTGGCAGTCGTAGAAGAGGTGGGCCGAGGTGGGGTCGCGCGGCGCCAGGGCGGGCAGCAGCTCCAGGGTCTCGGCGGCGTCGATCGTGCGGTGGCGCTCGGGGCTCCACTCGTCGTCGTCGCGCCCGCGCAGGCGCTCGCGCGCCATCACGTCGTACATGTTCAGCCCCACCCCGGCGAGCCGGTCGGGCCGCTTGCCCTCGAACGCGGGGATCAGCAGCGCCAGCGGCCTCACCAGGTGCGGCGCGAGGTTCACCATCAGCTGGCGCTCCAGCAGCGCCTCGCGCACCAGCCCGAGATCGAAGTTCTGGAGGTAGCGCAGGCCGCCGTGCACCAGCTTGGACGAGCGGCTGGAGGTGCCCGACGCGTAGTCGGCCTTCTCGACCAGCGCCACGCTGTAGCCGCGTGAGGCGGCGTCGAGAGCGACGCCGGCGCCGGTGATCCCGCCCCCGATCACCACCGCGTCGAACTCGTCGCGCTCGAGTGCGGCGAGTGCGTCGGCGCGGGGGATCACGGCAGGTACGTTACGAAGTCGGCGGGGGGCAGGCGCTCGGGCGGCTCTTTCTCCGCCCGCGCGTGCCCCAGGTGGACGAGCGCCACGAACAGCTCGTCGGGCCCCATGCCCACGGCCGCGGCGCCGTCTGGGGTGCGCAGGACCCCGGGGGTGCGCCAGTAGCCGGCGAGCCCGCGGGCGTGCGCGCCGAGCAGCACCGCGTACACGGCACAGGCCGTGGCGCACAGGTCCTCCTCGTCCTGCACGGCGTCACCGGTGAGCTTCACGGACACGCACACGAGCGTCGGCGCGCGGTCGAGCTTGGCGGCCGCCTCGGGGCCGGCGGACTCCTTCAGCCTCGCCAGCACCTCCGGGCCGAGCACGCGAAACCGCCAGGGATTCGTCAGGTGGTGGTTGGGCGCCCACCGGGCCAGCTCGAACAGCTCGCCGAGCGTCTCCCGGTCCACGGGCTCGGGCGCATACGCCTTGTGCGTGCGCCGCCCGCGTATCGCCTCATCGAGGTCCACCACTCCGACGGTATCGTGCGCGCATGGCCGGGCATGCGGTGGTCACGGGCGCCTCGACGGGCATCGGCTGGGCGGCCGCCGGCGCGCTGCGTGAGAGCGGGCTCGAGGTGTTCGCCGGCGTGCGCAAGCCGGAGGACGCGGATCGCGCCCGCGAGGCAGGCCTGCATCCGCTCACGATCGACGTGACCGACGCGGCCTCGATCGCGGCCGCGGCGCAGGAGGCGCGCGAGGCGGTCGGCGACGCGGGCGTCGCGGGCCTGGTGAACAACGCCGGCGTGGCGGTCTCCGGGCCCGTCGAGTTCGTGCCGATCGAGGAGTGGCGACACCAGCTCGAGATCAACCTGATCGGCCAGGTGGCCGTGATCCAGGCCTTTCTGCCGCTCGTGCGGGCGGCCAAAGGCCGGATCGTGAACGTGAGCTCGATCGGCGGCCGGATCGCCCTGCCGCTCGCCGGCCCGTACGCGGCGTCGAAGTTCGGGCTCGAGGCGGTGAGCGACTCCCTGCGGCGCGAGGTGCGCGGCCAGGGCATCCACGTGGCGGTGATCGAGCCGGGCGGCGTGAAGACCCCGATCTGGGAGAAGGGGGCGAACACCGCCAACGAGATCGAGGCCCAGACGCCGCCCGAGGGCCGCGAGCTCTACGGCAACATCGCGCGGGCGATCCGCAAGGAGGTGGAGCAGATCGCCACCGAGCGGGGCATGGAGCCCGAGGTGGTGGCCCACGCGATCGTGCACGCCGTGACATCGGATCGGCCGCGCACGCGCTACATGCTCGGGCGGGACGCGAAGATGCGCTGGGCGATCGCGAAGCGCATCCCCGACCGCTGGTTCGACGCGCTCGTCGGGCGCGCGCTGAGGTAGCTGCCTGCTCAGACCGCGACCGCGTGCGCGGTCGAGATCCGCGGGCTGGCGATCGACTCCGGCTCGGGCTCGCCCGCCGGAGGGGCCTGGCCCAGCAGGTGGAACGCCAGCCGCGTGGCCAGGGCCATGATCGTGATCTGCGGGTTCACGCCGAGCGAGCTCGGCACCGCGCTCGCGTCGCACACGTGGAGCCCCTCCACCCCGTGGAGCCGGAGGTTCGCGTCGACCACCCCGCGAGCCGGGTCGGCGTCGGCGCGCGCCGTGCCCAGCGGGTGGAAGGCCATCAGGCTCAGGTCGGCGGCCCTCAGGGTGCGCCCGTCGAGCGGGCGCTCGGAGGGATCGGCGAGCTCGCTGGCCCCGTCCACCGGCAGGTAGACCCGCCGCGCTCCCGCCTCCCAGAACAGGTCCGTGAGCAGCGAGAGCCCGCGACGGAAGGTCTCCACGTCGGCGTCGCAGAGGTGGTACCGGATCTCGGTGCGCCCGCCGCGCTCGCGCACCGACCCGCGCGAGAGGTCGGACACCATCACGCCGAACTGGGCCAGGTTCAGGAACCGCAGCATCAGGTCGCGGTGACGCTCCCGCACGAACGGGAAGCTCGAGGCCAGGTAGTCCGGCGGGCCGGCGGCGCCCTCGAACATGATCCCCTCGTCGGCGAACTCGTCGATGTAGAAGGACTGCGGCACGCCGCGCGCCATGTCGATCTCCTCGTCGAACAGCGCGCGCACCGCCGTGGCGGGATGGATCGCCAGGTTCTCCCCGAGCTGGCCGGAGGCGCCGCCCAGGCCGTTGCGGCGCAGCAGCAGCGGGGTGTGGACCGCGCCGCAGGCCACGATCACTGCGTCGCACTCCACGCGCAGGGTGCCGCCGCCGGCGGTGGAGGCCTCTACCCCGCGGGCGCGGCCTCCCTCCACCACGATCTTCCGCGCGCGCACGCCCGACCAGGTGGTGGCACCCGCCTCCCAGGCCTTCGGGACGTAGGTCACGCCCGTGTGCTGCTTCGCGCCGGCTGGACAGCCGAACGCGCACACGCCGGAGCCCACGCAGCCCTTGGCGTTTCTGTAGATGAAGTCGCCCGACCAGCCGAGGGCGTCGGCGCCGCGCTTGGCCACCAGCGCGTTGTTGCCCGCCAGCTCGGGCGGCACCTGCGCCACGTTCAGCTCGCGCTCGACGCGCCGGAAGAACGGGTCGAGCTCGTCCGGGGTCAGCGCCTCAAGGCCGAAGCGCTCGCGCCACAGCTCCAGCACCGGCGCCGGGGTGCGGAAGCAGGTGCCCGAGTTCACCAGCGTCGTGCCCCCGACCGTCTGGCCGAGGGGAAGGAGGATCGGCACGTTGCCGACCGTCGTGATCTGCCCCGCGTCGCGGTAGAGCAGCGCCGTCATCTCGCGCGGGCGGGCCGTGAGGTCGTCGGCGGTGAACCGCGCGCCCTCCTCGAGCATCGCCACCTTCATGCCGCCCTCGGCCAGCTCCTTCGCCACCGGGGCGCCGCCCGCGCCCGTGCCGATCACGCACACGTCCACGCGCACCACGCGCTCCCCGGCGATGTGGCGGCCGTCCTCCACGCGCTCCTCGGCCGGCACGAACATGCCGCTGCCGTCGGTGTAGGCGGCGCCGGTGGTGGCGCGCGTGCTCACGGCCTGGCCTCCCTCGCCCGCAGCTCGCGTGCGCGAGCGACCACGGCGTCCGCGTCGTAGCCCAGCCGCGCCATCACGGCGTAGTCGCCGTAGTAGGAGAGGCAGGCGATGCTCTTCAGCAGCTTCACCAGCGCCTTCACCTCCGGGCGCCGCGCTGCGCCGGCGCGCCCGAGCGCCACCGCGCGCTCCTCCTCGTCCAGCGACCGCAGCCGCCCGCCGAGCCCCAGCGCCCTGGGCGCGAGCTCGGCGGCGTAGATCAGGCCCCGCAGCCCGGCGCGGTTGAGCCGCGGCGACGCCGCCAGCCAGCGGTCGAGGAACGCCACGGCGTCGGTCTCCCTGACCGGCGGCAGCACGGGCTCGGGCGCGACGACCGTGTCGCACACGCAGGCGAAGATCGACGCCTCGCGGGGGGTCAGCACCTGCAGCGTCATGCGAGCGCTTCGAGCAGGCGGCGCTCCTGCTCGCCTGCGAGCTTCTGCACGGCGCCGGCGGCCCTTCCCGGCGCGCGGTCGCGCACGGCGCGGGCCGCGCGCGCGTACAGCGGGGCCAGCTCGCCGTGACGGGCGGTCACGGCCTCCAGCTGCTCGGCGTGGTCCAGGTAGATCCGGCGGACCGTGTTCAGGATCAGCGAGAAGACGATGTTCCCGGAGGCCTCCACCATCTCCGTCATGTAGGCCAGGTCGAGCAGCTGGGCCGCGGAGTCGTCAGGAGCCTCAGCGATCGCATCGGCCAGCTCCTCGAGCCTTCCGGCCTGGCCATCCGAGCGCCGGTCGGCCGCGAGCCTCGCCGCCTCCGTGAGCATGAGGCGCCGGGCCTCCAGCAGCGCGGCGAGCGTCGCCCGGTCCACACCCCCCGCCGCGAACAGAAGATGCGCGGCCACGTCGAGCCCGCCATCGGAGCGCCAGTCGCTCACGCGCATCGCATCCCCGTGGCGCACCTCCACGAGCCGCAGCTGCTCGAGCCGCTTCACCGCCTCCCGGACCGACGCCATGTTCACGCCCAGATCGGAGGCCAGCCCCCGCTGCGTCGGCAGCTTCTCGCCGGGGGCGTAGTCGCCGCCGAGGATCTGGCGGCTCAATAGCTCGAAGACCTGGTCGGACACCAGCGAGCGCTTGATCTGCGCGGAGGGCATCGCGGCAGTGTACCGGTGTTCGGAACAATGCGGTTCAGTTGGCTAGTTGCTAGTTGCTAGTTGCTCGGGCTTGTCCCGGCTAAGCGGCTACCTGGCTAGCAGCTAGCACTCCAGCAAGTCGCAACTTCGTCAACCGCTGAGCGCGGGCCCGCGGCGCCTCAGCCGGCGGCGCAGGAGCAGCACGAGCGCCAGCGTCCCGAGCGCGGCTCCCGCGAGGGCGAACGGCGAGATGCCGTCGCCAGCGTCCTCCTCGGCGGTGCGCCGAACGCTCACGCGCCGGGCTCCGGCGCCGAGGCGACCGCGTCCGGGCGCCTCGGCCTCACCTGGGCCGCGGCGTCCGCCTCCGCGGCTTCCTTGCGCTGCTTGGAGCGCGGCCGCTTCGACCCCGCCGCCGCCGCGGCGGCGGAGCGCTCGGCGCGCTTCTTCCTGCGCTTCTTGCGCGGCGCGGCTGCCAGCGGGAAGGCCTTGCCGCGCAGCGCGGTGAGCGCCTGGGCGGTCACCCAGACGGGCGTCTGGTCGCTGGTACGTGAGTAGGAGATGTGGCCGTCGCGGCGCTGGAGCCGCACCAGGTAGCGGATCGGGTTCGCGCCCACGGCGCTCGGCCGCAGGCCCGCGGCCACGAGGCCCTGCACGGCCCAGGCCGTTGACTGCGCGTTCGAGGAGCTGCCCTCCATCTGGCCGAATCCGCCGTCGCCGTTCTGAGCGCCCCTGAGGTACGCGACCGCCTTGCGCGCGACGGCGCCGGATCGGCGCCCGGCGGCCGCGAGGGCCTGCAGCACCGCCCCTGTGTCGTCCACGTCGGACTCGGCCGTGGGCAGGAAGCCGAAGCCGCCGTCGGGGTTCTGGCCGCGCTCCAGCTCGGTCGCCGCCTTCTGTACGGAGCTCGACCCCGCTCGGTCCCCGGCGGCGCGCAGCGCCAGCACGCCGAAAGCGGTCCATCCGATGTTGTTCTGCCACGACCCGTCCGCGCGCTGGCGGCGCCGGAGCTCGGCCACCAGGTCGCGGCCCCCGAAGCGGCGGGCGGAGAGGCCGGACGCCCTCAGCGCGAGGATCGTGCGCTCGAGCTCGCCGGTGTCCGTGATCGAGCCGGCGCGGCGAAGGTAGGTGGTCACCGCGCGGCCGCCCGGCCTCGCGATGTCGCGCGGATTGCGCCTGGCCGCGGCCAGCCCGAGCGCCGTCCAGCCGGTGAAGAGCTGGCTCGAGCGCTGGCCCTTCGCCCCGCCGAACCCGCCGTCGCGGTTCTGCACCCGCGCGAGGTAGCGCACCGCCTTGGTGCTCGGCGAGGTGGCCGCCTCCGCCCGCTCGACCGACGCCGTGGACAGCCCCGTGGCCACGGCGAGCGCGATCACCACGGCCGCGGCCCCGCCCGCCGCCACGGGTCCCGCCCCGGCGCGCACGGGCTCCCAGCTGACCTCGAACCGGCGGCGGTAGCGCTTCAGGGCGCGGATGAACGCGGGCCCGATCAGGAGGCAGAACACGACGTTGCCGATGGCATGGGCGAGGTTGTACGGCAAGGAGCTGCCGGACACCGCGAGGTAGGTGGGGAAGTCCTGGCGCGCGGCCAGGGTCCACTGGTACACGTCGAGCACCGCGCCGAACGCCAGGCCGGCGAGCCCGCAGGCGATCGCCAGCGGCCAGCGGCCGAGCTCCCTTCGCCCGGCCGCGCGGGCGAGCCCGGCGCCGGCCACGCCCACCCCGCCCCAGGCTGCCATCTGCCAAACGGTCCACGGGCCCTGGCCGAGGAAGATGTTCGACACCAGCGCGGTCACGGCGCCCACGGCGAAACCGGGCACCGCGCCGAGCGCGAAGCCGGCGAACAGCACGATGTCCGTGGTGGGCTTCACGTTCGGAATGGCCGCGAATGCCAGCCGGCCCACCACGGCGAGCGCGGCGAGCGCCGCCACCAGGGCGACCACGCGCGCGGGCGGCCGGCGACGCTCGTACCAGGCGAACCCGCCCAGGAGCACGAGCGCCAGCACGGCGAGGGACCCGGCCTGCCAGGTCACGCCACCAGCTCCCGGCCGATCGTGCGCGCGCCCTGCTCTGGAGTAAGCGCTCCGCCCGCGCCGCCCAGGGCGCGTGCGACCTCGGTGGAGAAGTGCCAGCCGCCGGCCAGCACCTCCGCGGGCGAGCCGTCGGCGATCACGTCCCCCTGGCCCATCAGCACCACGCGGCGGGCGAAGGCGGCCGCGAACTCGGTGTCGTGCGTGGCCACCACCACCGCCGCGCCGGCGCCTGCCAGCTCGCCGATGCGGGCGGCCAGCGAATCCTTGTGCCGGTGGTCCATACCCCGCGTGGGCTCGTCGAGGAGCACGGCCGCGACCGGTGCCCCGCCGTGAGCAGGCGGTGCCTGCGAACGGGGCTCTCTGAGCACCACCTCGAGCGCCAGCCGCTGGCGCTCACCGCCCGAGAGGTCCCGCGGGCTCGCGTCGCCGCGGCCCGCCAGCCCCGCCGTTGCCAGCGCGTCGGGGCCCGCCTCCTCGGAGGCGTGATCGTGGATCAGGTAGTCGCCCGGGTTCTGGAGCAGCAGAGCCACCTCCCCCGCGCGCTCGACCCGGCCGCGGGTGGGATCGGCGAGGCCCTTCAGGTGGCGCAGCAGCGTGGACTTGCCGGCGCCGTTGCGGCCCATGAGAGCCACCCGCTCGCCGGGCTCGAAGCGGAGGTCGATGCCGCGCAGCACCTGCGGCCCGTCCGCGATCTCGTGCCAGAGACCGCGTGTCTCGAGCGCGGGCTCCGGGCCGCTGCGGCTCCGGCGCCGGCCGCGGCGCCCGGATCGGCGCTCCGGCTCGGCGGCGTCCGCGTCGGCCTTCGCGGGCACGAGTCCCGCGGCGCCGAGCCCGGCGCGCGCCTCCTTCACGGTCACCGGCAGCGGGCCGAGGCCGGCAAGCGAGAACATGCGCGCGACCGGGGTCGCCAGGACGCCGTCCCGCGCGGTGGCCCAGTCGAGGAACTCCCGCGGCGCGGCGTCGCAGACCACGGCGCCGGCGTCCATCGCGACCACGCGGTCGGCCGCCGGCAGGCAGCGCTCCAGGCGGTGCTCGGCCAGCACCACGGCGGTGCCCCACTCCTCGTTCAGGCGGCGCAGCATCCAGACCAGCTCGTCGCCCGCCACCGGGTCGAGCTGCGACGTGGGCTCGTCGAGCAGCAGCAGCGCCGGACGGTGCACGAGCGCGGCGGCGATCGCCACCCGCTGCAGCTCGCCCCCGGAGAGGGTGTCGGTGCGACGCTCGAGCAGGTGCGCCACCCCGAGAGCGAGCGACACCTCCTCCACCCCCCGCGCAACCGCCGCGGGCCCCTCGCCGCGATGCTCCAGCGGCAGCGACAGCTCGGCGCGCACGCCGCTCATCACAACCTGGGTCTCGGGCTCCTGGAACACCGTGCCGCACACCGCGGCCAGCTCCCCGGGGCCGTGCTCGCGCACGCCCATGCCGCCCACGGACAGCTCGCCGCTCGCCTCGCCGCCGTGGAAGTGGGGAACGAGCCCGCACAGCGCACGCAGCAGGGTCGACTTGCCCGAGCCGGAGGTGCCGGCCAGCACGGTGAACGTGCCCTGGGCGATCTCGAGCGAGATGTCCCGCAGCGCGGGCACGTCGCGCTCCGGATACCGGTAGCCGAACGACCGCGCGACGACCATGGGCTCAGCCACGCGCCACCCCCAGCCGCGCCGCGTGGCCGGCGAACGGCAGCGCGCCGCCCGCGAGGATCAGCCCCATCAGCGCAAGCTCGCCCGGGCCGACGGGCACCTCGAGCGTCGGGTACATCTCGATGTCGCCCACACCAGCCGCTCGCAGTCCGACCGCAGCGACGCAGATCCATCCGGCGGCGGCCACGACGCGCACGTCGTGGCGCGACCACGGCCGCGAGACGGCCCGCCCGCGCGCCCGCCCACCCGCCGAGTAGCCGCGCACCTCGAGCGCGGCCGCCACGTCGACCGCGCGCTCGAGCGCCCCGGCCAGCGCGGCCCGCGCCACCGCCAGGCGTCCCGGCTTCTCGGGACGGCAGCGGGCGGCGTCGCCCATCCGCAGCGCGTCGCGGGCGAGCACGGGAACCAGCCGGGTGGCCAGCGACGCCGTGAGCGCCGAGCGGTAGGAGACCCGCCGGAACATCCTCAGCAGCTCGTCGGGGTCGACGCACGCGGAGAAGAGCCCGAAGGCCATCACGAACGCGACCACGCGCAGGCCCGCGAGGCCTCCCGCGGCGAGCGCCTCGAGCGTGATGTCGAACCGGCGGCCGAGGAACGTTCCGCCGCGCACGAGCAGCGTCTCCCCCTCCTGGTAGACGAGCGGATTGATGAAGGCGATGAGGAGCGCGAGCGGCACGGAGAGGATCGCCGTCCGGGCAAGCTCGCTCCCGACACCCGCCGCGAGCCCGGCGCCGATGACCGCCACCAGCACCGCGACCAGGATCAGGGGGTGCGCGTAGATCGCGCACACGAACGCGAACGCGGCGCACAGGCTCGCGGTGGCCCCGGCGCGCGCGCTGTGCAGCGGGCTCGGCCGCGGCTTGTAGACGGGTACGAGCCCGCCGGTCACTTCCCGCCCTCCAGCGGCAGCTTCTCTGGCCCGGAAGCGGTCACGGCCACGGCGAAAGCATCCCTCAGCCCGGAAGGGTCGAGGGCCGCCGCAGCGCGATCCACCGCCGCCTCGTCGGCGCCGGTCACGACCCAGACGAGCTCGTCGTCGCGCGGCAGCAGCGCGGCCACGAGCCCGGTTCCCGGGGCGGCGGTGCGCACGGTGCGGCCGCGCTCGTCGAGCAGGTCGAGCCTGCCCTCGGCGCCGCGGAAGCGCGCGAACACGCCGCTCTCCTTCGCCGGGCCCTCGAGCGCCCGGAGTGAGGGCAGGTCGCGCGCGCGGGACCAGTCGGCCACGACCACGCGGATCACGTTCTGCGTGCCGCTGGCGCCGAGCGACGAGCCGGTGGCCGGCACGCCCGCGTCGCGGAGCACCTTCTTCACCTGCCCGCAGGCCTCCGAGCCGCTGTCGCCGCACTCGACCCTCGCCGGCCGCCGCTTTCCCTCGGTGCCGTGGAGGAAGGGCTCGGGGAACGCGCCCACGATGGCCTTCACCTCGGGAGTCGCGCCCCACCTGCGGTGGTCCCACTGGATCACGTCGCCGGGCGAGAGCGAGTTCTCCGCCGCGCCCACGTCGGCCTCGAGCCCGTTCACGAAGTAGAACCAGTCCACGGTGCCGCCGGAGCCGCCCCCCGCGAGCCCGTCGATCGACTGCACGAAGCGCCCGCCGTAGCGGGTCTTCACGTCGGCGTTCGACCGCAGCAGCCGCATCGCCGTGCTCCCCTCCCGGACCGTGTCCTCGGAGGCGCTCGAGAGCAGCTGGCGGCCGAAGTCGCGCGTGACCCGCAGGCTCACGCCGTCGCCGCCCTGCTCCTCCCCCTCGCCGAACCCGCACCCGGGCGCCGCGGCGAGTGCCACCAGCGCCAGCGCTGCGGCGAGCCGGCGCATCAGCGCACCGTCACGCGCTCCGTGAACGAGCGCACCAGGCCGCGCTTCTCGGCGCGCAGCCGGTGGATGCCCGGCCCGACGGACAGCAGGGCGAGGCCGTTGGCGTCCGTCACGGCCGTGTCGAGGAGGCGCGATCACCGCCGCGCCCGCCACGGGCACGCCGCGCCCGCGGTCGTCGTAGCCGCGCACGCGCGCGAGAATCGTGCCGGTGCCGGACTGCTTCGCGCTCACCTCCAGCGTGCGCTGGAAGCTCCCGTTGCGCCGACGGCCGTAGAACCACGTCACGTCCTGCCGCTCTTCAGCCGGCCCCGCCCGAACGGCCCCGACGGGTCGGCCGCGCCGGCGGTCGCGATCCTGCGGCCGACCTTGTAGACCCAGCCGTCGAGCCCGCGGTTGCGGTCCTTGCGGATCTGGCGCACGAACAGCTGCCCGCCGTCACGTGCGCGGCGCGAGCACGAGCCGAAGTCGAGCAGGCGGATGGTGCCCGGCTTCGAGCGCACGAGGGCGGCGAGCGGAGTGCCCGTGCCCGCGGCGCACCGCCGCCGGCCGACCTTCACCGTCACTCCACGCGCACGCACCTGCTTCTCGACGCCGTTGCCGCTCTTGAACACAACGAGCTGGCGCACCAGGGGCGCCTTCGCGGCGAATGCTGTGGGGGCCGCGAAGCCCCCACAGCACGCCAGCGCGGCAACGCTGAGCGCCGCGCGCCTCATGGCAGCGGCGCCACCGCGTCGAGCTCCACGGGCGACCCGCTGAGCGTCTTGAGGTCGAGCGAGTGCCTACCAGCCCGCAGACGGCGGGAGGTGAACACCACGCGCTTGAACCGCGGCCGGCCCCGCATCTTGATCACACGGCTGCGGCCGTCGACGGTCACGCGCAGCAACCCGCCCTTCGACAGCCGGCGGCCGATCAGCGCCACCCGCCTGCCGCGGAATCGCATCCGCGCCGTCGCGCCCTTGCGCGTCGATCGCACCACGGTCCGGCCCCACGCCGAGTTGCGGCGGAGGCGCTTCCAGCCCTTGCTGAACCGGATGAAGCGCCGGTCACGGTCATCGACCGGGATCGTGATCACCCCACTCTCGAGCGACGTGCGGTTGACCGCACGATCGAACGCGGTCACGCGGAACCGGTACGAGGACCCCGGATCGCCGCGGAAGTACGCGCGCGTGAGGGCGGTCCGGGCGATGAACGGCCGGAACACGTCGGCGGCGGCGTTCACGCCCGTCAGGACCTCCGCGACGTCGACGGAGTAGCCGGTCACGCCGCTTCCGCCCGGATCCTCGCCCTGCCAGGAGAAGAGGACCGTCCGGGAGCGCCCCCTCTCGGTCGCGATGTCGTCGTCGGAGAAGACGCCCCGCACGCGAGGCGCGGTCTTGTCCGTCGAGGTGCACGCTGCGGCGCCCGCGGGATCGATGCAGAGCACGACGCCATTCGACCGCACCGAGTCCGCGCGCGAGGCCTTCAGCCGGTAGATCCCCTCGTCGTTGAACGTGAGCGTGGCCCGGCCGTCGACACCGGTGACGGTGCCGCCGACCGACGATCCGGCAAGCGGCGCGCCGTTGGCCCCGTCGGTCACGCGGACGCCCAGCGGCTGCCCTGTCGTCCCGGAGGTCGGGGCGGTCAGCCGGAGCGCGTGCTGCTTGGAAAACGCGTCGAAGGCCCACAGGACCTCGTCGCCGGTCTTCACCAGCTGCTGGCAGCCGCCGACCTGGGAGGCGACCGAGTTGACGAAGACGCCCCAGAACTCGGAGCTGGTGGAGGGGTCGGGCCCGACGCGGTTGATCAGGTAGTCGTCGAACCCGGTGTCGTATGTCCCGTCCCAGGTGAAGCCGCCGATGCGCGCTCCGTCGTCGAGCGTGCTGGTGGCGGTCGGGCCCGGGTTGGGGTTGGCACCCCCATTGGTGCCGTCGCAGTTGTGGTCGTCGCCCGACGAGGGCTGGACGACATGCCCGTCGCTGGTCACGGGCGCTTCGTAGATGGTGGCGTTGCGCCCTTCGACGCGGAGCTGCACGGAGGCTGGGGCCGCCTGCGACGCGGGAGCCGTCAGCGCGCATGCCGCGACCAAGGCCGCCGGCACGACCTGCCGGATTCGATTCTTCATGGATCGCCCTTCTCTCGAGGGTTGTGATCGCGGCCGGAGTCAGGTCTCCTGGCTTCGGGCTCTGCTCCACGCCTTCCCGTTCGGCCGATGGCCGCCCAGTGGCTGACACAAGCGTCATGCGGAGCTTCGTCGCCCGATCACAGTGGCGGGACCGCGCCGGTTTTTCACCGGACTTCCCTGGCCACCGGCCGTATGGACCGGTCCAGAATACAGCGCCGGCAGTCAGCCCCGGCGGGGAAGAGTCCTTGCGAGCGCAGCGAGCATGACGAGCGCGCTCACCGATACCGCTCCCGCCACGCCCACGAAGGTGGTGTTGGCGCGGGCGTAGTCGAGGATCTCGGGCAGCCGCACGGCCAGCACGGCGCCGCCCACGACCGCGAGCGTCACCGCCACGGCGCCGAGCACCCCGACGACGCCGACCGCGGCCGCACCGTCGGCGACCGGACGGATCCGGGCCGCGAGTCGGTTGCGCAAGTGGCGCTCCGGGAACCGGGTCTCGGCCGCCCGCATCCCCGCCAGCAGCACGAGCGCCCAACCCACAGCGAGCAGGTACCCGCCCAGCACGTCGCTCGGGTAGTGCCAGCTGAGCGCGACGATCGCGAACGACACGCTCACCGTGAACGCCGCCCCGAGCAGCGCCGCCTCCTTCCGCAGCATGCGCGGCACGACGACGACCAGCGCTATCGCCAGGGCCATCGAGGCTGTGGCGTGTCCGCTCGGGAACGCCTCGGGCTCGACCAGCACCGGCCCCAATGAGGGGTCCGCGCGCGGATAGACGAGAAGCGCCTTGAGCAGCTGGCTCGACACGCTCGTGAGCGCCAGGAGCGCGATCACGAACGCAGCGCTGCGCGGCCTGCCGCGCGCGAGCGCGAGCAGCGCCAGCCCGAATCCGATCAGCCCGACCTGGAGGACGTTGCCGAGCGACGCGACGTGGTCCGCGAGCGGCGACGCCGTCGGGCCCTGGAACCCGAGGAAGCCCTGGAGCGCGGCGGAATCGACCCACCGCCCCCAGGCGGACTCATACGCGAGCGCGAGCAGCACGAGAAAAGCGACCGCGCACGCGGCAGCGCCCGCGAGCAGAGTCCTGGGACGCGGAGACATGCAGCTCAGGCTAGCCGGGGTCGCGCCCGCCCGCCGCTACAATCGCCCACCCTGAGCCGCCATCGTCTAGGGGACTAGGACGCCGCCCTCTCACGGCGGAAACCGGGGTTCGAATCCCCGTGGCGGTACTCCTGAACGCGGCGACTCTACGCGCTCGTCGAAGACTCGCTCTCCCGCAGCCTCATGACCTCGAGCGCCTCGTCCTCGGTTCGAGCGAAGGCCCACCATCCCACCTTGTCCTCGCGCCGCTCGACGGCCTGCCACATCGTCTGCTCGACCGGGACGCCGCCCAGCGTGCCGGCGATGTGGATCTGGACAACGCCGTGATCATCGAAGCCGCGAACGTCGAGCACCTCCCAGTCGACCTCCTCGAAGGCGCCGCGGACCGTCTCCCACCACGCACGCACCCCGTCATGGCCGCGGTAGGTGATCCCTTCCATCTCAGCGACCATCGACGTGAACTCGACGTCCTCGGCGATCAGCCCCACGAAGGCATCCAGATCCTCGGCGTTGAGCGCCCTGTACGCGGCTTCGGCCAGCGCACGGATCTCGGCGTGCTCCTGGGACATCGCCGCCGAGTATCTCGAAGGGATACTCATCGAGCGATGTCCCGCACGAACGAGGAGACCCTGCGCAGGTATCACGATCTGCTGAACGAAACCGGGCAGCCGCCGCTCGACCTCGTCCACCCGGACGTGGAGGTCCACATGTTCGAGGGCTCGCCGATTCAGGGGCCCTACCACGGCCACGACGGGCTGCGGCGGTGGCGGGACGACACCTTCGACGTGATCGAGGACTGGCGGCTCGACCTCGACGCGATCATCGACGGAGATGACCCGGACGTGCTGGTCGTCATCCAGAGGTTCGTGGGACGGCTCCGCCACACTGGCCTCGAGGCGGACTTCCCGCTGGCGGTCGTGGTGAAGTTCCGCGACGGGCTGCTGGTCGGGTTCGACGGATACCGCGAGCGCGCCGAGGCCCTCGAAGTGGCGGGATACTGAACGCGATGGCCAGCGAGAACGTCCAGACCGCCGAGCGCGCCTTCGCCGCCCTCGCCGAGGGTGGCGTCGGCGCGATGCTCCCGTTCGTCCACGAGGACTTCGAGATGACCACACCACCCGACCTCGCCTCCGAGCCGGGCGTCTACGAGGGCCACGCCGGACTGCGGCGCTGGTGGGACTCGTTCTACGAGGCAATGGACGAGGTGCGCGTAGACGCCAACAGGATCGAGGACCTGGGAGACGAGCTGGTGGTGTCGTTCCGGATCACGGCGCGCGGCCGCAGCACCGGGCTCGAGGTGGTCCAGGAGGCGGCGGGGCTGTGCACTGTCGAGGACGGGAAGGCCAAGCGGATCCGGTTCTTCGCGACCAGGGACGACGCGGTGAAGGCCGCCGGCTTGCCGCAGTAGCGCCGGCGTTCACGCGCTTTTCACAGGTCGATCACCCGTCGATCACAGGAAAAAGCCCCGCTGGGCCGACCATTTGGGGCATGAGAGAGACAACCATGGACAGGGTGCACCGCCTCATCGTGCTCGCCTTCATGGCGGCGGTGACGGCGTGCCTGCTCGCGTTCGTGTTCGGGCAGGCGTCGCGGGGGCCGGCCGGGCTCCCAGGGGTCGTGGTCTACGCGTTCGCGGCGGGATTCGGGCTCGAGTTCCTGGGCTCGGCGTGGACCGGGCGCTGGGGCGATCCCAAGCGCAAGCGGCAGCTCCAGAACTAGCGCCCGAAGGGTGCGGTTAGCCCCCCTCGACCCGGGCCGGGGCCGGTGTTAGATTGAGCTCATGGCCCATAAGCGCACCGAGGCTCTACGAGCATCGCCCCGGATGTTCGATTCGGAGATGCTGGACCGGCTCTCGCGTGTGCACCCGGTCGTCCCTCTGATCCTCTTCATCCCGGCGATCGCGGTCACCTTCGCCCTCGGGCAGGAGGGCACCCCGCCGCTCGAGGTCACGGCGTGGCTGTTCGGCGGCTACGTCTTCTGGACGCTCACCGAGTACTGGATGCACCGCATCGTGTTCCACTTCGAGCCGGAGGACGGGATCGGCGCCCGTCTGCACTGGATCATCCACGGCGTGCATCACGACCATCCGAACGACCCGATGCGGCTGGTCATGCCGCCGTCGGTGAGCGTGCCGCTGGCACTCGCCTTCTACGGCCTCTTCCACCTCGTGATCGGCAGCCAGAGCGCGGACCTGTTCGCCTGCGGGTTCCTCATGGGCTACCTGATCTACGACATGACCCACTACCACGTGCACCATCACACGCCGCGGACGCGCCTCGGCAAGCTGGTCCGCGAGCTGCACTTGCGCCACCACTTCCAGGACGACACGCGTGGCTTCGGCGTGAGCGCCCCATTCTGGGATTACGTCTTCCGGACGCCCCAGAAGCGCGTCACTTCCAGGTAGTTCGTCCCGAAATCTTGTCCAAGAAGCCGCGTACGCCTCACGTGTGCGCGCGCGCGTGCCGACTCCGAGTCAGATGCTCGGAAATCGCCAGCAGCGTGAGCGGGGCGAGCGAGAGCTCGCCGCGGCCCACAGGCGAATCGCCGACCTCGAGCAGAAGCTCGAGACCCTCACCGTGCGTGAACCGCTCACCGGGCTCCTCACCCTCAACGCTTTTCAGCGCAGGCTCGACGAGGAGGTCGAGCGTTCGCGCCGGCACGGTCGCCACCTGTCCGTGGCGATGCTCGACGTAGACGGGTTTCGAAGCCTCAACGCCCGCCACGGGCGCCACGTGGGCGACGATGTGCTCAGGACCGTCGGGCGCACGCTCGACCTGGTCACCCGCGCAAGCGACGTGGCCGGGCGCGCCAGCGCCGACGAGTTCCTCGTGATGCTTCCTGAGACGGGCAGCGCCGACGCGAAGGCGTGCCTCGAGCGCATCCTGCTCGCGCTCGAGGAGGCATCCGTGGGTCCGGTCGAGTCCATCGCCGCTTCGATCGGGATCGCCGAGTACGACCGGTCGATGTCCTCCGAGGCCCTGGTGGCCGAGGCCGGCGCCGCAGTCGACGTGGCTCGCGCCGCGGGCGGGGCGCGAATCGAGGTCGGAAAGGGCAGCGAGAGCGAAGAGCAGCCGCGTGCCCACGAGGACGCGATCAACGGCCTGGCCGAGGCCCTGCTCGAGCGCGACCGCTACACCGGCGAGCACTCGGAGTTCGTGGTTGACCTCGCGGCCGCCGTCGCTCGCGGGCTGGGGCTTGCCGCGGACGAGGTCGACCGCATCCGCCAGGCCGCGCTGCTGCACGACATCGGGAAGGTGGCGATCCCGGACGAGGTGCTCCACAAGAATGGTCCGCTCGACGGCAGGGAGTGGGAGGTCATGCGCCAGCACCCCGCAATCGGCGAGCGCATCCTTCGCTCGATCCCCGGGCTGGGCGGCGTGGCGCGGATCGTGCGCCACGAGCACGAGCGCTGGGATGGCGGCGGCTACCCGGACGGGCTGGCGGGCGACGAGATCCCGATCGGCGCCCGGATCATCCTCGCCTGCGACGCCTACCACGCAATGACCTCCGACCGTCCCTACCGCGCGGCCATGCCCCACGCGGAGGCGATCCGGGAGCTCGCATCGCATGCCGGCACGCAGTTCGACCCTGAGGTCACCGAGATACTGATCGGCTGCCTCTACGGGCGACGCCAGGCCGGCCAGGGCCTAGTGGCCGCCTAGGGCCGGTAGGCTCGGCGCCGCGTTGGCCGAGCCCCTCTCCCCCTCCGACATCTCGGCGATCCAGGCCGAGCGCGGGCCGGTGCACATGCACGTGGGGGGCGTGTGCGTGTTCGACGGCAGGGTCGAGCGCGAGACCGTGGCCCGCCGGCTGCAGGAGCGGATCCACCTGATCCCGCGCTACACGATGCGCCTGGAGGGCGCCCCCCTCGGGCTGGCCAACCCCGTCTGGGTGGAGGACGAGGGCTTCGACGTGGATCGCCATGTGCGGCGCGTCGCGCTGCCCTCCCCGGGCGGTGACCGGGAGCTGTGCGAGGTGGCGGGGCAGATCCTCTCCCAGCCGCTCGACCGCGCGCGGCCGCTGTGGCAGCTCACCGTGGTCGAGGGCCTTCCCCGCGGGCGGACCGGCCTGGTGGCGAAGATGCACCACGCCCTCGCCGACGGGCTCGCGGCCGTGGATGTGAGCACCGTGATCCTCGACCCCTCCCCGGAGGGCCTCGACATCCCGCCGCCCGAGCCGCGCGAGCCGCCCGACCGCCGGGTCACCGCGCGGCTCGACCAGCTCACCCGGATCGCCTCGGCGCAGGTCGAGCTCCCCCGCAAGCTCGCCCGCGAGGCCGTGGCGCGCACGGTGGACCCGCGCTCCTACGCGCGCCAGGTGCGCAGCGCTGCCGGCGTGGTCGGGGAGCTGGCGCGGGTGCGACCCCAGGCGCCGGAGACCCGCCTCAACGCCGAGATCGGGCGTGAGCGGCGCTTCGCGCTCGCGCGCTGCCGCCTCGACGACGTGAAGGCGATCCGCCGCACGACCGGCGCGACCGTCAACGACGTGCTGCTGACCATCGTCGCGCTGATGCTGTCCGAGTACCTGGGCGAGGATGCGCCGGAGAAGGCGGTGGCGCTGGTGCCCGTGTCGGTGCGCACCGACGAGGAGCGCAGCGAGGGCGGCAACAGGATCTCGACCGTGTTCGTGGACCTGCCACTGCGAGGCGAGCCGCTCGACCGCGTGCGCGAGATCAGCCGCGCGATGGACGAGGTGAAGGCCTCCGCGGCGGTGAGGGCGGGATCGCTGATCGTGGGCGCGACCGGGCTGGCCCCGCCGATCGTCTCCTCGCTCGCGGTACGGGCCATGAGCGGCCCGCGGATGTTCAACCTCGTGGTGTCGAACGTGCCGGGCCCCCAGCAGACCTTCTATCTCGACGGCGTTCCGCTGCTCGAGGTGTTCCCGGCGGTGCCGCTCAACCCGCGCAACCAGGCGCTGTCGATCGGCATCGTGAGCTACGACGGCGGCGTGCGCTTCGGCCTGCTCGGCGACCACGACGCCCTGCCGGACCTCGACAAGGCGGCCGAGGGACTTCAGGCGGGGGCCGGAACGCTGCTCGCCGCCGCGGCTGCCGCGCCTCCGGCCTGAATCAGAGCTTCGCGGACTTCCCGGAGTTACCCGAGTTCCCGGACCCCCCGGAGTTCCCGGAGTTCCCTGAGTTCCCGGAGTTCCCTGAGTTCCCGGAGTTCCCTGAGTTCCCGGAGTTACCCGCGTTCCCGGAGTTACCCGAGTTCCCGGGATTCGCCGGCCGGCCAGGTGCACGGGTCGGGCCTTTGTTCGAGTTGACGTTGGGCTTGGGAGCCTTGGTCTTCTGCTGGGGATGTGCCTGCTCCGGCATCCCCGCCTTGGGGGCGTTCGCCTCCTTCGACTTGGAGGTGCTCTGCCCGGGGGCCGTACCACGGACCCCGTGGGCCACTCCTGGCGGATCAGGGTTACCGCCCGCGCGAGGCGAGGCGCCCTGCGCGCCGCCGCTGGCGGCGCTGGAAGATCCTGCCGACCGGCTGCCCGGCTTGCCGTTCGCGCCGCGACGCTTCTTGCTGACTGCTCCGGCCTTGACCCCTGGGCCAGGTCCCTGCAGGGCATTCGCCCGGAGGGGCGCAAGTGTTGGAACACCCCGGCTGTCGCCGTCGCGAACCACCGGCAGATCCTTGTAGGCGCCTGTGGCCGCCATCGCGCTGCCGCCCACGGTCAGCGTGGCGAGGAGCGCGACGAGCCTGCGGCTGCGCGCTCCGGACTTCAGCAACCCGAGGCCATGCTTGCGCTGGACCGAGAGACTGGCGTGGACCTCGCGCAGAGCGGCCACGACGACGGGATCGAACTGCGTTCCGGCGTTCGCCTGCATCTCGGCCAGTGCCGCCGTGACGGAACGGCCCTCGCGGTAGGGCCGATCACACCGCATGGCGTGGAACGCATCGGCGCAGAAGACGATGCGGGCGACAAGCGGTATCTCTTCTCCCGCCAGGCCGTCCGGATAACCCTGTCCGTCGTAACGCTCGTGGCATGCGCGGACTAGGTCGGCGACGTCGCGGATCTCGGGAACGGTGGCGAGTATCTGCTCGCCTTCGATCGTGTGCCGGCGCATCGTCTCCCACTCGTGGTCGTCGAGAGGGCCGGGCTTGTTGAGGATCTCCGACGACACCATGATCTTGCCGATGTCGTGGAGCTGAGCGACGGCCGTGAGGTGCTTCTTGTCGCTCCCGAGCACGTTCAGCCGCTCGGCGATCGCCTGCGAGACGGTCAGGACGTCGTCGGAATGCCTGGCGGTTCCACGGTCATACGCCGTGAGGACGGCCGTGGCGGCGTCGACGGCGCCGCGATACGCCGCCTGCTCCGGGGTTTCACCGGGAAGTGGCTCGATGTCCTGTCCGGCGTCGGGCTGAAGGCGGATAGGTCCGTTCTGGCGCTCGAATCGGCGCTGGGCTGTTCTTGGCGGCGTCATGGCTCGTACCCCGTCGACACATGGCCCCCGAGCATGAACGGGGCGCCACGGGCCTAGACACACGGCTCCGGCTATCGTCTGCGGCCCGCACGCGGATGTGGCGGAATTGGCAGACGCGCGGCGTTCAGGTCGCCGTGTCCTTCGGGACGTGGAGGTTCGAGTCCTCTCATCCGCACTCCCATGCCACGCCACGTGACCGTCGAGGACCAGCGCGGCGTCGCCCTCGTTCGCATCGACCGGCCGCCCGCCAACGCCATGGACCTCGAGCTGCTCGATGACGGGGCGGCCGTCCTCGAGGAGATGCAGGCGGACCCCCCTCCCGCGGTCGTCCTCACGGGCAGGGACGGCTTCTTCTCCGCGGGCGTGGACCTCAAGCTCGCCCCGACGCTCGACGCCGCCGGACAGCGGGACATGGTCGCCGCCATCAACCGCGCCTTCGCCGGGTGGTACTCGTTCCCGCGCCCGGTCGTGTGCGCCGTGAACGGTCACGCGATCGCCGGCGGGTTCATCCTCGCCCTGTGCGGAGACCACCGGATCGGCACGACCGGCGGCAAGCTCGGCCTGACCGAGCTGCGCGCGGGCGTCCCCTATCCGGCCGTCGCCATGGCCGTGGTGAAGGCCGAGCTGGCGCCGGCGGCCGCTCGGAGGCTCGTGCTCGGATCGGAGCTGATCGGGATGGAGGAGGCGCTCGAGCTGCGGGCGCTGGACGAGATCGCCCCGCCCGGCGAGCTCGTCGAGCGTGCGCTGGAACGAGCGCGCGAGCTGAGCCAGGCGCCGGCCGAGACCTACGGCATCGTCAAGCGCCAGCTGCGCGGCCAGGTGCTGGACGCCGTGGGCTCGGGCGCCGACGATCCGCTGGCGGACGGCTGGCTCGGCGGCGAGACGGCGGGCGCCGCCACGAGGCTGCTGGACGGGTAGCCCCGCCGCCACCGGGGTACACGGGCCCCATGCGACTAGAGACACCAGGACCCCAGCCCGGCCCGACACCGCCTGGCCCTCCCGCTCCCGGCGCTCCGCCGGACCCGGGCCCACCGCCCGCGCCGCCCGACCCCGTACCGGCGCCCTCGCCGGGCATCCCGGGCGAGCCGGCGCCCGTGCCGGACCCGCCGCCCGCCATCTAGGCGGCGCGGGTCAGCGGTAGAGAACGCGCGCCCAGATCTCGAACAGGGTGTCCGCTACGCGCTCGGCGTCGTCGGCGGGCTCGCGCCCCAGCCGCTCCATGAAGAACCGCTCGTTCATCCAGACGAGCGCGGCCGCCGTGCGCTGCGGGTCCTCCACGGAGGAGCGCCCGCTCACCACCTCGCGCTCGATCTGGCGCGCGGTGGCCTCGATGAAGCCCTCGACGAGCCCTCGGTAGGCCTGCTCGACCTCCTCGTCCTCGGTGGCAGCGTCGGCGATCGCCCGCAGCACCCGGCCGTGCTCCTCGTAGACGCCGGCGCTGCCTCGCAGCCCGTCGCGCATCGCCGCGGGGCCCTCGCCCTCACCCGTGAGCCAGGTCTCCGCCGACTCGAACATCTCGCTGCCGATGCCCTCGATCAGCTTCAGCGCGATGTGGTGGCGGTCGCGGAAGTAGACGTAGAACGACGGCCTGGACAGTCCGGTACCGGCCATCACCTCGTCGATGGTCAGGTCCCGGAAGGGGCGAGCGCGCAGGAAGGCCTCCGCGGCATCGAGGATCTCCCGCTCTGCCTCCTTCGGCGTCCGCCGCCTGCGCCGCTCTCCTGTCTTTGAGCCCACGGCGCAAGGTTAGAGCGGACAGCCGGACGCTAGGCTCGACGAGACCACGAAAGGAGCGACTGACATGGCATACGAGGTACCTGACCTTCCCTACGCGAAGGACGCGCTCGAGCCCCACATCGACGCCGCCACGATGGAAGTGCACCACGACAAGCACCACCAGGCCTACGTCGACAAGGCGAACGCGGCGCTGGAGGGCACCGACTGGGCGGACAAGCCGATCGAGGAGGTCGTGGCGAACCTCTCCGACCTCCCCGACGACAAGCGCGGCCCGGTGCGCAACAACGGCGGCGGCCACCTGAACCACACGCTCTTCTGGGAGTCGATGTCGCCCGACGGCGGCGGCGAGCCCGACGGCGCGCTCGCCGAGGCGATCAACTCGGCCTTCGGCTCGTT
The DNA here is from genome assembly GCA_963722705.1 of uncultured Thermoleophilaceae bacterium. GTDB lineage: Bacteria > Actinomycetota > Thermoleophilia > Solirubrobacterales > Thermoleophilaceae > JAAYBF01. Next base: position 609,292 of record CAVRNY010000005.1, read on the forward strand.
CTCGGAGTTCCAGGACAAGATGAAGGAGACGGGCGTCGGCCAGTTCGGCTCCGGCTGGGCCTGGCTGGTGCACGACGGCTCGGGACTCGCGGTCGTCGGCACGCCCAACCAGGACAACCCGATCACCGACGGCAAGACCCCGCTGCTCGGCGTGGACGTCTGGGAGCACGCCTACTACCTGAAGTACCAGAACAAGCGCCCGGACTACATCGACGCGTGGTGGAACACCGTCGACTGGGGCAAGGTCTCCGAGCGCTTCGAAGCGGCCGGCGGCTGAGTCACCCGGACACCTGAGTCGTGGAAGAGGGGCGGCCTGTGGCCGCCCCTCTTCTCAGGCGCGCAGAAAGCGGAGCATGTGCTCGGCGATCTGCTCGCCGCGGTCCTCCTGCAGGAAGTGCGCCGCGTCCTCGATCGGCACCTGCTCGCCGGCGCCGGGGATCAGGTCGCAGAACACCTGGCCCGCGCGCGGGTAGGGGAAGACCGGGTCGGAGTCGGAGAAGGCGATCGAGCACCGGCGCGTTCCACTGCGACAGCGCATCCGAGACCTGACGCATCTCGGCCGCGCCGGGCGCGCCGTCCTCGGTGGGCACGAGCAGCGGGAACTCGGCGGCGCCGGCCTTCGACTCGGCGTTCGGGAACGGCGCCTCGTAGGCGGCCACGACCTCATCCGGCAGCTCGGTGGCCGTGGCGCCCTGGATGATGAAACCGACGGGCAGGTCCGGGTTCTTCTCCGCGAACGCCCGCCACTGCATGAAGCCCTTGCTGACCCGGCCGGTGAACAGGCCGGTGTTCAGGATCACGAGGCCGTCCACGCGGTCGGCGTTCTCGGTCGCCCAGCGCAGGCCGATCGGCCCGCCCCAGTCCTGCACCACCACCGTCACGCCCGAGAGGTCGAGCCCGGCGAGCACCTCGGAGACCAGCTCGGTGTGGCGGTCGTAGGAGTACCAGCCGCGGTCGGTGGGCTTGTCCGAGCGGCCGAAGCCCGCGTAGTCGGGGCAGATGACCCGGTGGCCGCCCTCCACCAGCGGCGGGAGCATCTTGCGGTACAGGTAGGACCAGGTCGGCTCCCCGTGGAAGCACACCACGGGCTTGCCCGAGCCCTCGTCGAGGTAGTGCATCCGCAGCCCGCCGGCCTCCGCGTAGTGGGGCTCGAACGGGTAGTCCGGAAGCCCCTGGAAGCGTTCGTCGGGCGTACGGAAGACGTCCATGGCCGCGGAACCTACCGTTACCCTCGTGATCATGACCTCCGCGACCACCGATCAGTGGACCGAGCACACGCTGCGCACCCTCGCGCAGACCGGGCATCGCGCCAGCGGCCCGCGGGCCGAGGTGATCGACGCCGTGGCCAAGCTCGGCTGCTCGGTCACCGCCCGCGAGATCTCCGACGTGCTGCGCGAACAGGGCAGCGGGGTGGGTCTCGCGAGCATCTACCGGGCGCTGGAGCTGCTGGAGCGCCTGGGGCTGATCAAGCGGTTCGACGTCGGTGAGGGCGTGGCCCGGTACGAGCCCGCCCATCCCGGCGGGGAGCACCACCACCACATCGTGTGCAGCAACTGCGGGACGGTGGAGGCGTTCGAGGACGACGCGCTCGAGCGGGCGATCCACCGGCTCTCGGACCGAGTGAGCTTCGACGTCGCCGCGCACGACGTGACGCTGCACGGCGAGTGCCCGGCGTGCCGGGCGGCCGGCTAGAGCGGCCGGCAGGCGATCTTCCCGCCGCTCAGGCCCCTCACGATGGTCTCCGTGTTCGCCGCGATCGACTTGACGTAGGTCTCGCCCGCTCGAGCCCTTCGGGCCAAGCGTGTCGGCCCATAGGTCGCCGCCCACGGAGGCGCCGGACTCGCGCGAGACCGCCTTCTCCAGCTTCGATCCCAGCGAGCTCTCGGGGAAGATCGCCTTCACCTTCTCCTCGCGGATCTGGTCCACGAGCCGGTTGATGTCCTTCGACGAGGGCTGCGCCTGGCTCGAGCGGGACGGGATCAGCGCACCCACCACGTCGAGCCCGTACCGGTCGGCGTAGTAGCCGAGGGCGTCGTGGGTGGTCACGAGCTTGCGGCGGTCGCGGGGCAGCTTCGCGATGCAGGCCGCCACGCCGCGGTCGAGGGCCCGCAGCCGGGCGCGATAGCGGGAGGCGTTGAGGGCGTACTCGGGCCGCCCGTCGGGGTCTTCCTTCCCGAGTGCATCGCGGATGGCTCCCACGGCGCGGATGGCCCTGCGTGGGTCCTGCCACCAGTGGGGGTCCTCGCCTCCGCCGACTTCGTCCGCCAGCTCCACCGATTCGTCGTCGGGGAGCAGGTCGGCGAGCCACTCGTCGAGCTCGCCGCCCGAACGGAACACCGCGGCCGCCTCCTCGCTCTCCCGGGCGTCGCTCGGCCGCGGCTCGTAGCCGTGCGGGTCGGCGTTCGGGGCGAGGATCTGATGGACCCGCACCCGGTCGCCGCCGACCCGGCGGACGAGGTCGCCGACCTGGGTTGTTGTCGCGACCACGCTGAGCCGGCCGTCGTCCGACGACCCGCTGTCCACCCCGCAGCCCGCGGCCACCAGTGCGAGCACGAGAATCGTCAGGAGCCACCGCAGCGTCATCGCCGCCTGATGCTAGTGAGAACGATTCTCGCTAGGCCGGCGCGCTACTCGCGGTCGCGCGAGCGGCCGCGGCCGCCGGTGCGCTCGAGGCCCTTCGTTGCGTCCACGTAGGGCAGCAGGCCCAGCTCGCGGGCGCGCTTGACCGCCCGCGCCATCTTCGACTGGTCGCGGCGCGAGAGGCCGGTGACCCGGCGGGAGCGGATCTTGCCCCGCTCGGTCACGAACCGCTGGAGCAGCGCGATGTTCTTGTAGTCGATCTTGTCCAGCTCCTCGCGGGGGAGCTTGGAGTAGCGGCGGGCCTCGCCCCTCATCCCGGGCTTGCCCCTGCGCGGCTTTTCCTTGGTCGGTCGGGCCATGCGACGGCACAGGGTACAGGTGAGGGCCCCGTTCGCAGGCACCGCCTGCTCTCGGAACGGCCGCGGTTTCACACGATGGTGACGGTTGCTCCTTGCGGCGCCGCTCGCGCGCCGTCACGCTTCGGGCGCCGATGCGACGGACCTTCCTCACCGCCCTGGTCGCCCTGCTCGCCTGCGCGCCCGCGGCCCAGGCGTCGATCGCCAAGAACCCGTGGCCGCCGCTGAGCGGCTCCGGCCACCTGTTCGTGCACTACGGCGAGGAGCACTGGAACGACAACGACGGCCTGACGCTGCTGCCCAAGGTGGTGGAGGAGTCGCGCCGCTTCAAGCCGGCGCTGGTCACGATGTCGGGCGACAAGGACAACGACGGCACGGTCGACCAGCTGACCATGTGGCGCAAGCTGATGGAGCCCTACGACCGTTCGGGCGTCCCGTACTTCCCGGGGGTGGGCAACCACGACCGCAAGTCGCCCCCCGGCGTGCCCCCGGGGACCGGCGGGGTCTTCAACCCTGCGATCCAGGGCTCGATCGACAACTACAAGAGCGTGTTCGCGGGCCGCCCCTACCCGTTCGGCGACGCCGCCCCGTACAAGGACCCCGAGTTCAGCCAGCGCACGCGCCCGGCGAGCGACCCCGCGGGCGCCTCGTCCCACTACTTCGTGGACTACGGCAAGGTCCGCTGGATCTTCCTCGACAACTCCTGCTGGGGGCTCTCCGACTGCGACGCGAGCCAGCACCCCTCATTCCCCGACGCGCAGGGCAACCGGACCCAGCTCCAGTTCCTCGAGCGCAACGCGACCGACGCGCGCACCCGCGGCATGACCTCCTTCGTGGTGATGCACATGCCCACGCGCGACCCGCGTGACCAGAGCTACATCGACCCCACCACCTTCAACCACGTGCAGGGCAAGGGACTGAACCCCTCCCAGGCGCCGGACAACCCCAAGTTCGAGGAGGTCGCCCAGCGCAGCGGCGTGGACGGCGTCTTCGTGGGCCACATCAAGGGCCAGTTCCTCTACCGGGGCCAGGGCAACGTGCCGTACTACATCGACGGAGGCGCGGGCGGCGAGCTCTACACCGAGGGCCCGGTGGGCGCCGACCACGGCTACTGGCACGGGTTCCGCCTGGTCCGCGTGGCCGGCGGCAGGGTGACCACGGACGCGGTGCCGATCTTCGTGAAGAACGGCATCCGGCTCGAGGGCGCCAACCTCGTGAACTCGGGCCAGCCCTCGCAGTACGAGGCCTTCGGCACCCAGCCGGTGTTCAACGACCCGGCCAAGGTCCCGAACCTCGAGCTGCGCGACCCCGACCCGATCCGCCCCGCCGAGGGCGCCGGGCTGGGCGGCTTCGTACGGGACGGCGGCTGGATCTTCGTCCCGGTGCTGCTGCTCACGCTGGGCGGACTGGCGATGAACGGCACGCTGCCCCGCCCACGGCGGCGTGCGCTGGTCCTGGCCTGCGCCACGGCGGGCGCCGGCGTGATCGCCGCCGCCGGCGTATCGCTCGCCGAGCAGTCGGACCCCACGACCACTCCGCGGGAGAGCCTCCCGAGCCCGGCCCGGATCTTCACCTCGGGCAATCCACTGGTGATGGCCCCGGTGGCCGCGAGGGGTGACGACCCCCGCCGCGATCCCCTCACCCAGACCGAGGACGGGCTCTTCCGCGCCCGCTGCCCGGGCCGCACCCGCCTGGCCGTGACCTCCGGGTTCGAGACCACCGCCATGAACGTGCGCGTGCCGAGCAAGAGCGGCCGCATCGCGCGGCGCGTGAGAGTGCTGAAGCCGAAGGGGCTGCGCTCGCGCCGCCGCCGTACGGTGGCGCGCGTGCGGCTCGCCCAGCCGGCGGAGGTGCTCGTCCGGGTCCGCCGGCGAGGCAAGACCGTGCGGGTCCTGAGGCACGCCTGCCTCAGCCCGGGCAGCAAGCGCCTACGGGTGGCGTGGGATGCGCGGGCGCGCAGTCGCGGCAAGCTTCGGGCGGTGCGCCCCGGCCGCTACCGGGTCCAGGTGCTGGTGCGCTCGGACCGCAAGACCCTCGCGCGTAGCGCGACGGTCCGCGTGCTGCGACGCCGCTGAGATGACGACCGACCCGGTCGCGCTCGTCGCGCTGGCGGCGTGGTGCTTCGCGGTGGCGCTCGCGGGCGGCCTGGCGGGCCTGGTGCTCGGCAACATCCGGCTGCCGGCCGTGCTGCTCGCAGCGTCGAGCCCGGCCGCGGGCGCCGGCGCGAACATCGGCATCTCAGGCGTGGCGGCGGCCGCGGCATCGATCGCCCACATCCGGGCGGGCCGGGTCAACTGGCGCCTGTTCGGCTGGATGGCGCCGCCGTCGATGGCAGGTGCCGTGGTGGGCGGATACGCCGCCGGCGCGATCCCCGACGACGCGCTGCTGGCAGTGATCGGCGCGACGCTCCTCTACTTCGGGATCGAACTGCTGCGACCGTCAGCCGCCGGCAAGATCAGCCCGCGCGAGGAGCCGGACGTGCGCGCGGCGGTACTCACCGGAGCCGGCATCGGAGTACTCGGCGGCCTGGTCGGCCTGATCCTCGGCGCCCTCCGCATGCCCGCTCTGCTTCGCTACGTGGGCGAGACACCCCACCGCGCGGTGGGCACCAACCTGACGGTTGGCGTCTGCGTGGGCCTCGCCGGCGTAATAGGCCACACACCCGAAGGCATCGACTGGGGTCTCCTGGCAATCGGCGCAGTCGCCTCAATCCCCGGAGCGCTCCTCGGCTCACGGCTGACGGGCAGGCTCTCGGCAGAACAGCTACTCAAAGCGATAGGGGGCGTCCTCACAGTGGCCGGAGCGGCGACGCTGCTCCAAGCACTGACCTGACGACTGACGACCGACGACTGACAACTCCCCTTCACAGCCCCTTCACGCCAGAGCCCTTTTTCCGTAACAAGCAGGCCTTTCCCACGACGTACCTTCTTCTCCCGAGGTGGCGCGACGAGCGATCAGCCCCGAGGCGAAGAAGGCCGGGGCCGCGGCGTTTGCGGGGGCGATCTCCGTGGCAGCCCTCGGGCTCGTGGCCGTCGCGGGCCCGCCCGAGAACGAGGCGAGCCCGGTCGTGAAGAAGCCTTCCGCGCGCGGGTCGGTCGAGATCCAGCTCCTGGGCGTGAACGACTTCCACGGCCACCTCGAGTCTCCGAAGTCGGTGCCGCGCACCCCAGGAGGGCAACCGGTGGCCCTGGGGAGCGCAGCCGCGCTCGACTCGCATCTGGACCGCGCGGCGGCCAGTCATCCCGGGCGCACCATCCGGGTCCACGCGGGAGACATGGTCGGCGCCTCACCTCTCCTCTCGAGCCACTTCCACGACGAGCCCTCGGTGCGGGCGATGAACCTGATGGAGTTCGACGTCGGGACGCTCGGCAACCACGAGTTCGACGAGGGCGGCGATGAGCTGATCCGCCTCCTCCGCGGCGGCCAGAGGCGCGACGGCCTCCAGTTCAAGCGCGACGAGCACGGCGCGCGGGCGAACACCTCCGCGCCGGACTTCAAGGGCGTGCGCTTCCCCTACATCGCGGCCAACACCGTCGACCGCGAGGGCGAGCTCGACCTCCCGCCGACGAGGGTCATCGAACGGGCCGGAGTGCGGATCGGCTTCATCGGCGTCACGACCACCACCACCCCGGACTACGTGCTCTCACAGCACGCCGGCCGCTTCTCGTTCCCCGACATCTCCGACGCCGTGAACCGCCAGGCGGCCGAGCTCCGGCAGCACGGGGTTGAGGCGATCGTGGTGCTGGCGCACTCGGGCGCCCGGCACGTGAACGGCGACTCGGGCCCCGCGCGCGGGGAGATCATGGACGAGGCCGCCCAGATGACCGGCGCGGTGGACGTGGTGATCGCCGGCCATACCCACTCGCACCTGAACGCCCGGGTGCGCAACCCGGACGACGGCGGCGACAAGCTCGTGATCGAGGCGAAGTCGTTCGGAGTCTCGTACGACCGGGTGCGGATGAGGGTGGACCGCGGCACGGGCGACGTGCTGTCGAAGACAGGCGACACCCCCGCCACCTGGGGCGACGAGGTCACGCCGGACGCCCGCATCGACTCGCTGGTCTCCGGCCTCGCCCGCACGATCGCCCCGCTGGCGAACCGCGTCGTGGGCCGGGCGGCCCACCCGCTCCTGCGGGGACGCCGCGGAGCGGCGCGCGGCAGCATCGGCGCCCTCGCGGCGAGGGCGCAGCGCCGCCTCGCCGGGACGGACTTCGCCGTGGTGAACGAGGGGAACGCGCGCGGGGACCTGGACGCCGGTCCGATCACCTACGCCGAGCTGTTCCGCGCCTCCGCCTATGAGCACTCGGTTGTGCGCATGACCCTGCGGGGCGCGGACATCAAGCACCTGCTCGACCAGCAGCTGGCCGCGGACCCCCAGTCGCAGCTTCACGTGAGCGGGCCCGATGCGGGGGACCTCGATCCCGGCCGGAGCTACACGGTGGCCGCCAACGAGCTGCTGGTGGACCGCGGCCCCTACGAGGTCCTCCGCACACGCGCGCGCGGCGCCCGCCCGGTCGGCACCGATCTCCAGGCGCTGGTGCGCTACGTGGAGGCCGCGCGGCACCGTCGACTAGCGCCGGGCGCTCAGTCGGAGCGGTGGGACACGACGTTGACGACGGTGCCGCTCGGCTCGCGAAGCATGAAGCGCCGGACGCCCCACTCCTCGTCGCGGAGGGGGTAGACGATCTCGAGGCCCTGCTCGACGGCCTTGGCGTGCACGGCATCGACGTCAGCCACTCCTACCGAGATGCCCGGGGCGGCCATGTCGTCGTTGCTGATGATGGTCACCTGGACGGAGGGGTTGGCCGGTGATGCGACGGTCACGACCCAACCCATGTCCATCGCCACCTCGAAGCCGAGCAGGTCCACGAAGAAGTCGCGCGTCTCGGCAGGCAGACCCGACTTGATGTTTGGCACCGCCCTGCTGGCCGTCACGCTCCGCGTTCTATCGCACGACCGCCCGATCACGCAAAGCGGGAAAATCCGCAGACAACGCTACGTCGCGATGTCCACCTTCGCGTCGTCCTTCGCCGCGCCGTTCGAGCTCGACTTGGCCTCCGCGTCGCCGCGGTAGGGGCCGGGCTTCGGCCGCGGCTCGCCGCCCGGGAACGCGAGCCGCAGGATCGTGCGCTGCACCATCCCGAGCTGCTTGTGCAGCGGCCCGGTGTTGTAGGGCAGCTCGTAGCGCTCACAGATCTCCTTCACCTTCGGCGCGATCTCGCCGTAGCGCGTGCTCGGCATGTCGGGATAGAGGTGGTGCTCCACCTGGTAGCCGAGGTTGCCGCTGATCACGTGGAACAGAGGCCCGCCCTCGATGTTGGCCGCGCCGATCAGCTGCCGCACGTAGCGCCCGCCGCGGGTCTCGTCCTCGGTCTCGTCCTTGCTGAACGTGTAGGTCTGGTCCGGGAAGTGGCCGCAGAAGATGATCCCGTACGCCCACACGTTGCGCACGACGTTCGCGGTGAAGTCGGCCCAGAAGGCCGACTTGAACGTCTGGCGCCCGCTCCCCTTCAGGAGGGTTTCGGCGAAGGTCGGCTGCCGGCGCCTGCGCAGGCCCCTGAGCCTCCCGCGCGTGCGCCGCTTCCGGACTCCGTGCTCCACGCCCGCCGTGACGAGCGCGCTCAGCGCCGGCCACGCCACGTAGTCCTTCACGATCTGCGACCTGGCCTTGCCGGCCATCCCCTTGAGCTCTGAGACGATCTGCTCCTTGGACTTCTCCCCCGAGCGGATCTCGTCGAAGTTCAGGTCGTGGAAGGCGACCCCCCACTCGAAGAAGGCGGCCAGCACGAGGTTGTAGAACGGCTGCGCCAGGTAGACCGGATGCCAGCGCTGGTGCGGGTCGATCCGCATGATCTCGTAGCCGAGATCGCGGTCCTTGCCGCGGATGTTCGTGTACGTGTGATGGACGTAGTTGTGGGAGTGCTTCCACGCCTCCTTGGTCGAGGCGGAGTCCCAGTCCCACGAGTTCGAGTGGATCTGGGGGTCGTTCATCCAGTCCCACTGGCCGTGCATCACGTTGTGGCCGATCTCCATGTTCTCGAGGATCTTGGCCAGCGAGAGCGTGCTCGTACCGGCCACCCAGGCCGGCTTGTACTTCGAGCCGAGCAGCATGATCCGCCCGAGGAGGACGAGCCGGCGATGGAGGCCGATGATGCCGCGGATGTAGGCGGCGTCGCGTTCCCCGAGGTCGTCGAAGACTTCGTCGTGTACGGCGTCGAACTCCTTGCCGATCTGCTCGATCTGCTCGGGCGTGAGGCGGTGCAGCGGGTTCTCGATTTCAGTGGTGGCCATGTGTGTCCTCTCGGGTCAGGTACTGGTCAGAGATCGATCTCTACGGGGCCCTCGGGGGCGTTGATGCAGGTCTGCACGGTCTCGCCCTGGTCGCCCGAGACCTTGCCGGTGCGCAGGTCGCGCACCTGGCCGGAGCGCAGGGTCCCCACGCAGGTGTGGCAGATGCCCTCGCGGCAGCCGAACGGCAGCTCGAGCCCCGCCTCTTCGCCGGTCACGAGGATCGGCTCAGTGCCGTCGCTCTCAACCTCGCAGTCGCTGCGGCGAAAGCGGATCGTCCCGCCCTCGCCCTCCTGGCCGGCGCTGCCGATGATCGGCTGGAAGCGCTCCATGTGGAGCCGGTCGCAGTCGTGCTCGGCATCCCAGTGCTCGGTCATCGCGTCGAGCATCGGGCCGGGACCGGAGATGAAGCCCTCGCGCTCGCGCCAGTCGGGGCACAGCTGGCCGAGGCTCTCGGGGGTGATGCGCCCGTTCTCCTTCGTGTGCTGCTCGTGCAGCCGGAAACCGTCGTGGCGCGCGTCCATCCGCCGCAGCTCCTCGCCGAAGATCACTTCCTCCGGGGTGGGCGCCGAGTGCAGCAGCGCCACGTCGTCGAGGGCGTCCTGGTGGGCGAGGTGGCGCAGCATGCTCATGATCGGTGTGATCCCGCTGCCCGCGCTCACGAACAGGAGCTTGTCCGGGAGCGGGTCCGGGAGGGTGAAGGTGCCCTCCACGCCGCCGAGGGTCACGATGCTGCCGGGCCGCCCGCGGCGCACGAGGCAGGGCGACACGACTCCCTCGTCCACGTTCTTCACGGTGATGCTGATGAAGCCGTCGGGGCGGCCGGGGTCGGAGGTGAGCGAGTAGGCGCGCCAGTGGCGCCGGCCGCCCGTGTCGATGCCGATGCGCAGGTACTGGCCGGGCTCGTGGCCCTCCCAGTCGTAGCCGGGGCGGATCACGACGGTGGCGGCGTCGGGAGTCTCGCGCCGGATCTCCTCGATCTTCCCGCGCAGCTCGCGGGTCGACCACAGCGGGTTGATCAGCTCGAGGTAGTCGTCGGGCAGCAGCGGGGACGTGAAGGCGCCCACGGCGCGCAGCAGGGTGCGCTGCACCCTGGGGACCTTCGGGCTCGCTCCTTTCTCTGCCACAGCCGATTCCTTTCCCAATGAGAACGTGTGTCAACCTCATGTTTTCAGATTTCCGTTAGCATCGTCCCCGTGGCCACGGCAACCACCCCGCTCCGCAAGGTCCGCGAGCGCGATCTGGTGCGGGCCACCCGCGCGCTGTTCGACCAGCGCGGCATGCAGGACGCGCCGATCGAGGAGATCGCGAAGGCGGCAGGGATCGCGCGCGGGCTCGTGTACCGGCACTTCTCCTCCAAGGAGGAGCTGTTCGTGCTCACGGTCACCGACTACCTCGACGAGCTGGCCGTGCTGCTCGAGGACGCGATCGCCGCGGGGCGGACCAACCCGACCCGGCTCCGCCGCTGCACGGAGGCCTTCGCGCAGTTCTGCCTGCGCTATCCGGCGTTCATCGACAGCTCCCTGTCACTCATGCGGCGGCCCGCGCGCGAGCTTCAGGAGGTCGTCTCCGAGTCCGTCTACCTGCGACTCGGGCAGGGCATGGCCCGGTGCTCGAACCAGCTCGCCGAGGTGCTCCGCGCCGGCAGCGAGGCGGGCGACTTCGACGTGGCCGACCCGGACTACATGGCCAACTTCCTGTGGACCGCCGTGCTCGGCTCGATGCACCTGTCGCGAATCCGCGGCGGGGTGCGCCAGGCCGCGCCGGGCGTGCCGGTGCTCTTCGCCGTCGAGCCCGACGACGTGGTGCGCAGCTGCGTGGCGATGGTGAAGGCCACGGTAGGTGCGCCACGCGGCGCCCGAGCGATGTAATCTCCCGCGCGCTGATCCAACGGGCGGGGGTCCAATGGCACGCAGGGGAATCGTCGCGGCCGCGGCGGCTCTGTTCATACTCGTTCTAGTCGCGCCGGCACAGGCCACGCCGGTGTGCACCGACGGCTACAAGGGCGGTCCGCCGGCAGCGACCAATGCGGCGGCCGGATCTTCCCCGAGGCCAGAGCGCGCCCAGGCCTACGTCCAGTACACGACGAACCCGCTCGGGTTCAACGAGTACCAGCACGGCATCGAGTACCTGGCGCAGAAGTACCCGCGCTGGGTGGCGGTGTTCACGCTCAAGGACCGCTACGGCGCCGGCGCCGTGAGCGCCGGGCCCGACAAGAAGCGCCCCGGCGAGGCGGGCGACACCGGCGACGGCCGCGACATCCGGGTCGTGAAGATCACCGACCACGAGCGTGCCCGACGAGGGCAAGGAGACGCTCTTCTTCTCGCTCTCGGTCCACGGCAACGAGCGCGGCGGGCTCGAGGGCGGCCTTCGCACCGCCGAGGACCTGGCCATGGCCGCCAAGAGCGGCGGCAAGATCGCCGACGGCGTCGGACAACTACGACTCGACCACCGGCCGCGACGCCCGAGTTCCACGAGCACGAGGTGGCCGAGCTCCTGCCAAGCAGCAGGCCGTGTACCTGGTCGACTTCAACGTCGACGGCTGGGCGGTCGGCGACCTGTGGAGCGACGCCGCCGCTGCCCTACTCGCGCGGCAACAGCCTCGGCACCGACCTCAACCGCCAGATGCCGACGGTCGGACGGATCAACCCCTCGCGCAACCCGCTCCAGGAGACCGAGATGCGCGTACGGCACCGGTTCATGCACGAGGTGGCGGCGGCCGGCCCGGGCGGCCAGATGGCCTACGGCGCCGACATCCACGGCGAGCTGAACTCGCAGGCCTACATGGACATCATGTACCCGGCCGGCGAGTTCGACTCGGTCGACCACCGCCGGCTGATGGCGATCGCCGAGCGCACGAAGTCGGTGATCGACGCCACGCTCTACGACGGGCATCGTCGACGAGCTCGAGAACGCCACGCGGCGGCAACGAGGCCGAGTACCCGCGCGCCGATCCCCCTCAAGCCCGCGCACTGGGCGACGGTCTGGGACACGCTCGGCTACACGGACACCGGCTTCATCGGCGACTACATGGCCACCGACCTCGGCGTCACCGGGATGGACTACGAGATCGTCTTCAACCACACGGTCCCGGAGAAGGTCTGGAACGTCTACCTGCAGGAGAACCACATCAACGCCACGCGCGGGATCATCAAGACCGCGATGGCGTACGCGCTGTTCCAGGCGCGAGGAGTTCAACGCGCGACAACGTGAAGGTCGAGACCGGCGGGCGCGCGGGCTACGTGCGTGAATCCCGACACGGTCACCGACACCGACGAGGACGGCCCCGGCACGCTGCCCGGCCCGAACAAGGACGGGAACGGCGCAGGACGGCAAGCCCGTCGACGCAGCGCTCGTACGAGGTCACCAACCAGAGGTGGTTCAGCGACACGAGCAAGCTGATGCCGCAGCCGTTCGTGGACGCTCGCCGCGGGTGACGTCGCGAGCGATCCGAATGCGCTCGACGCGCTCGACACGCTCGTGCTCGCCGACGTGTCCGGCCCGATCGACCCGCAGGGCCGCTCGGTGGACCGCGCGGCGTACTTCGCCAACATCAAGGCCTGGGTCGAGCGCGGCGGCAACCTGGTGCTGACCGACCGGGCGCTGCACGCGCTCGGCGACCTCGGCGTGGTCTCGGGCGGGGCCGTGCAGGGACATCAAGGTCTACCAGCCGTACGCGAACTTCGAGGACCTCGACCACGCGATGGTCGCCGGGCTGCGGCCGAACGCGCGCCAGCTCGTCGAGGCGCCGATCCTCGGCTACGGGATCGGCAACGACGCAGTCGCCGATGACGGTCGTCGACACCGCGGCCTGGGAGGGCGCCGGCGGCGCGCATCGTCGCCACCACCGGCGACGGAGCCCGGGTCGACGAGCTCGACGACGGCTCGCAGACCTCGGTCGGCGAGCTCAAGGTCGGCTACGGGCAAGGTCCGGATCGTCGGCGGCGCGCTGCCGATGCCGACCGAGAAGAACGACCACCGCTACGGCCTGCGCGACTACGCGCTGACCTACACAGGCCTCTTCATCATGGAGAACAGCATCAAGCACGACGCACCCGGGCTCGGCGGATGAGGGAGCTGCGCGGGCTCATCGGGTTCGTCGCGGGGGCGCTCGCCGTGCTGGCGAGCGCCCCCGCAGCGTTCGCCCAGGCGGGCGTGTCGTATGGCGTGCCCGCCGACAACCCGTTCGCCGGCCAGGCGGGCGCGCGGCCCGAGGTGTACTCCTACGGCCTGCGCAACCCGTGGCGCTTCTCCTTCGACCGCGCCACGGGCGACCTCGTGATCGCCGACGTCGGCCAGGACGCGGTCGAGGAGGTCGACTTCCGCCCCGCCGGACAGGCCGCGGGCGCGAACTTCGGCTGGAACTGCTTCGAGGGCAGCGCCGTCTTCGACGCCGCGCCCGCCGGGTGCCTGGCGCCGAATCACGTGCCTCCCACGTTCGAGTACTCGTCGGAGGCGGACACCGTCGCGTGCTCGATCACCGGCGGCTACGTCGTCCGCGACGAATCCCTCTCCATCGCGGGCCGCTACGTCTACGGCGACTTCTGCACCGGCGAGCTGCGATCGGTGCAGCTGAGCGCGGGCGGCGGGACCGGAGACGAGTCGCTCGGCGTGCGCGTCCCGGCGATCTCCTCGTTCGGCGAGGACGCCGCCGGCCGGGTCTACGCGCTCTCGCTCGGCGGACCGGTGTTCCGCCTGCGCGCCGGGGCCGGCCCGGTGCCGGTCGTGACGGAGCCGGTGGGCGTGTTCAACACACCGGTGTACGCCACCTCGCCACCGGACGACCCGGACAGCCTGTTCGTGGTCGAGAAGGGCGGCACGATCAAGCTGGTGAAGGGCGCCGCCCCTCCGGTCACGTTCCTCGACATCTCCGCGGACGCCGCCACCGGCGACCTGGAGCGCGGGCTGCTGTCGGTGGCCTTCGCGCCCGACTACGCCCAGAGCGGGCGGCTCTACGTCTACTACAACGACCCGAGCGGGGACATCCGGATCGAGGAGTTCCGCCGCTCCGCCTCGAACCCCGACGCGGCCGACCCGGCCACGCGGCGGCTCCTGCTGACCCAGGAGCACCGGGAGTTCGCCAACCACAACGGCGGCCAGCTCCAGTTCGGCCCCGACGGCTATCTCTACGCCGCGCTGGGCGACGGGGGCGGCTCCGGCGACCCGCACGGGAACGCGCAGAACCTCGGCACCCTGCTCGGCAAGGTGATCCGGATCGATCCGCTGCCGCCTGGCTGAGCCCGCCTCCTAGTGCGACGCGCGTCGCCTCGCACGGGCTACCGTGACGGGGTGCGCGGGAGGATCGCCATCACGGCACTGTTCTCCGGGCTGGCCTTCATGGGCGCGATCGCGCCCGCGGCACGGTCCGAGAGCCGGGCGTGGACGCAGAGGGCGCTCGACCTCCAGTACGAGCTCGCCAGCGACGTCGGGCTGCGCAACACCCCGTGGGTCTACACCCACAACTCGTACAACAGCGTCGCCGAGATGGGCCCCACCCTCTCGACCCGCGACCCGAACCACTCGATCAAGATCCTCGACCAGCTCGACGAGGGCGTCCGCCACCTCGAGATCGACACCCACCTGTTCCTCAGCCCCCAGGACCCGCGGGTGGGCCCGCGCGGGCCGGTCGTGTGCCACGCGCGCGGGGAGAGCGAGGGGCACGCCGGCTGCTCCGCCGAGAAGCCGCTGGCGGTCGTGCTGCGCGAGGTCCGGGGATGGCTCGACCGCCACCGCGACCAGGTGCTCTTCCTGTATCTCGAATCCCACCTCGAGTCGCCCGCGGGCTACGCGGCCGGGGCCGACTCGGTCGAGGAGACGCTGGGGGGCCTCGTCTACCGGCCGCCGAGCCGCGGCCGCAAGTGCGACGAGCTGCCGCTCGACCTCACCCGCGACCAGATCCGCGCCGCCGGCAAGCGCGTCCTGCTCGTCGGCCCGTGCGGCGAGGGCCCGCGCTGGCCGGCGCTCGTGCACAGCGAGGCCCGCCGCAAGACCGGCGACGAGAACTCCGCCTTCCGCGCCTTCCCCACCTGCGGTCCGGACTTCACACGAGCGCAGTACGACGCCTACCTCATCCGCTACTACGAGGACGGCACCCAGCTGACGAGGGCCACGAAGGGCGGCGGCACCGACCCCGTCACGCCGCCGCTCGCGGCGAGCATGATCCGCTGCGGGGTCGACCTGATCGGCCTCGACTTCCTCACCAAGGCCGACCCGCGCCTCGAGGCGCTCGTGTGGAGCTGGGCGCCCGGCGAGCCGGGCAGCGACGGGTCGTGCTCGGTGCAGCGCACGGACGGTCGCTGGGAGGCGCGCGTGTGCACGCAACTTCACCGCGTCGCCTGCAGGACGGCCGCGGGCGACTGGGTCGTGCCGGCGGGGCAGGTGCGCGCCGCCGTGGCCTCGCGCAAGTGCGCCACGGCGAGCGTCCGCAACGGAGTGCCGCGCACAGGCCACGAGGCTCAGCTGCTGCGGCGGGCCGCGCTGCGGGCGGGCGCGTCGACCGTCTGGCTCGGCCAGCGCCGGCGGCCAGGAGGCCGCTGGGACCCGTTCGAGAAGAAGGGCTGCGGCCCGTCGCTCAGCCGCGCGAGGCGCCGCTGGCCGGTCCGCCGCGGGGTCGCTCGGTTCGTGGTGCGGCTGCGCTTCGCCTGCACCGGCGAGCGCCTCGCACGGCGCTTCGTCGTGCGAGGGGGAGTGCGGCCCGTGCGCGCCCGCACCGGCCGGCGGGTGCGGGTCCGGGTCCGCACCGGCGTCCGGCGGCTGCGCCTGCGCTACTCGTACGGTGGAAAGCGGCGCGCCGCGACGGTCCTCCTGCGCAGCCGCTGACGCGCCCACACCTTGGTGTGTGGGGTCGCACCTTGGTCTGGCCTTGGCCACCTAGGACCCCTATGCGGAGCCTGGCCCTACGCGGAAAGTGAACGCACGGCGAGACCCTCGCCGAACCGGGGGAGGAACCCCGGCCCACGGACCACCAAGGAGGTGGCCAGACATGCGCATCATCCCCCCTGCCCGAGCGATCACGCTCGCGCCCACAATCGCGATCCTGCTGGGCTCACCCGCCGCAGTCGGCCTCACCGCCGACGCGACTGCCGCAACGCATTCCCAGCGGGCCTCGTCCACGGCAATCACACCCAGCATTGGTGCGGGCGTCTTCGGAGGCTTCACGTCCAAGGGCTGGCCGGTGGTGCTCGAGCTGACCCGCAACGGAAAGCTGGTCAAGCGCGCCGTGGGCGGAATCGAGCTCAGGTGCACGTCGGGCGACATGTTCACCACTGCGGACAAGTGGACGCAGCTCCCTGTTCGGGCCGGCCGGTTCGGCGACTCGTACAGAGACAGGTCCACCGAAGGCGGCCAGATCTTCGAGTGGTCCGATTCGATGAAGGGCAGGCTGAACCGCAAGCGGACGCGCATCTCGGGCTCGTGGCGCAACCAGCTCGTGGTCCGCAACGCGGCCGGCGCCATCACCGACACCTGCGACTCGGGGCCGCTTCGCTTCACCGCGCGGCGCTGACACAACGTCACATCGCAGGCATACGCGGCCCCGCCCGACCCCGGGCGGGGCCGCTGCTTGTACATGGAGGTGTTGGGGTCTACAAATAGGCCATGCTCCGGCTGCCCTCCGGATCAACCTTCGCCGGCTACCGGATAGAAGAGGTGGCGGGCGAGGGCGGCATGGGGGTCGTATACCGCGCCACCGACGTGGCCCTCGAACGGTCGGTGGCCCTGAAGGTGATCACGCCGGCGCTCGCCGGGGATGCCGAGTTCCGCCGCCGGTTCACCTCCGAGTCGAAGGTCGCGGCCTCACTCGACCACCCGAACGTCATTCCGATCTATCACGCCGGAGAGCACGAGGGCATGCTGTTCCTCGTCATGCGCTACGTGGAGGGCCATGACCTCCGCAGTCTGCTCGCGGGCGATGGGCGACTGTCGCCCGAGCGGGCCGCGGCCATCACGGCGCAGATCGCTTCGGCGCTCGACGCGGCACACGAGGCGGGACTGGTGCACCGGGACGTGAAGCCCGCGAACGTGCTCGTCACCTCGAGCGACCATGCCTACCTGACGGACTTCGGGCTCTCGAAGCGCGTCGCGCCCATGGACGACCCCACCGCGACCGGCGGGTTGCTGGGGACGCTGAACTACGTCGCACCCGAGCAGATCCGGCGTGGAGAGATCGGCCCCCGCACCGACGTCTACGCGCTCGGTGGCGTGCTCTTCCAGCTGCTGACGGGCGGGGTGCCGTTCCCGGCAGATACCGAGGAGGGCAAGCTCTGGGCGCACCTGTCCGAGCCGCCCCCGTCTGCAAGCACCGCCTGCAGCGGCGTGCCCGTGGCCTTCGACGAGGTCGTCCGGCGCGCGATGTGCAAGCGCCCGGAGGACCGCTTCGCGTCGGCGGGAGAGCTCGGGGGCGCGGCCATGGCGGCCACGACCTCCCCCACCGAACGGGCACCCAGGAGCGCCGTCCTGGTCCGGGCCATGCTCGACCCGTTCAACCTCCTGCTGCTCGGCGCCATGCTCGCTGCCGGGGCGCTGATCCACATCGTCGTCCTCCCGATCGCCGTCGCGCTGTATGCGGTCGCCGTGGTGCGGGCCTACTTCGACGAGAACCTCCGCAGACGCGTGGCGGAGGACCACGGGTTTGCGAAAGCGCCGCCCGGCGAGCAGCGGCCCACGCCTCCGAGGACGAGCATCGAGTCGGTGGTGGACGCGGCGCTGGCGAAGGAGATCTTGCTCCGTGACAGCATCGAGGAGGCGGACGAGTCCCACCCCGACATCGCGCGCGAGCTCGAGGAGTTCGAGAGCACGATGCTGCGGACGGCCGCTCGCGCGCAGCTCCTGGAGGATCAGCTCGAGGACGTGTCGGTCGAGACGGTCGACCGGCGCATCGAGCAGCTCGAGCTCGTCGGTGAGCCGCGGCAGGCGCGACTCGTGGCGACGCTCAAGCGGCAGCTCTCGTTGCGGCAGGCCACCGAGGAGCATCTGCGGCACTTCTACGAGGAGATGCACGAGACCCTGCTGGAGCTCGATGCACTGCAGGAGGAGCTCGAGTCGGTATCCGGGCCGCAGGTCGATCAAGCCGACGAGCGGCTGGCGGATGAGGTCCGCGACATGCGGCGAGAGATGAGCAAGGTCGGCGAGGAGCTGGCCCATGCTCACGAGGAGGCGGCCGGGCTCGAGGCCTACCCCGGGTCCTAGCTGGCGTCATGGCTCAGTCAGAGCGCGCTCCCCAGTTGTCGGCCGCGGCCGAGCTGAAGGCGCGAATCGACGCGGAGCGCGACGGCACGCCGTTCCTCGTATTCCAGGATGCGGACGGAGGGCAGGCGCTCATCGGCCTCGAGGGCCGTGGGCCGCACGTGACCATCGGGCGGAGGGGAGACAACGACGTGGCGCTCGCGTGGGATCCGGAGGTCTCACGCCTGCACGCGCAGCTGGAGCGGATGGGCACGGAATGGACGCTGGTGGACGAGGGCCTCTCGCGTAACGGGTCGTTCGTGAACGGCGAACGCGTGACCGGTCGCCAGCGGCTGAAGGATGGCGACCGGCTCTGCTTCGGGGTCACTTCACTCGTGTACCGGTCGCCCTCCCAGGGCGAGTCGAAGTCCACCGAGATCGGGCGCGCCGCTGAGGTGGCGGTCCACCTCTCGGACAAGCAGCGCCGCGTGCTCGTCGCATTGTGCCGCCCACTGCGGGCCTCGGCGTTCGAATCCCCGGCCACGAACCGGGAGATCGCGGACGAGCTTCACCTGAGCGTGGACGCGGTGAAAGCCCACCTGCGAGCTCTCTTCGAGGGCTTCGGACTGGAAGCCCTTCCGCAGAATCAGAAGCGCGCCCGACTGGCGGCAACCGCTCTCGTCAACGGAATAGTCGCGCCGCACGACCTCTGAGGCGCCCCCAAGGCGGTCAGTGGCAGCTGCCCGAGCCGGCATCCGCCGTGGTGCCGCTCGGCGCCTTCACGAGCCGCCAGTCGTAGCCACCCTCGCGCAGGGTCACCTGCGCCACGCCGAGGGTGCGGTTGTCGCGCACCTCGCTGTTGGGCGCCACGGTCCTGAAGGGGTGACGGCTGCGGCCGCCCATGCCCACCGTGATCTGCCGGATGCCGCGCGCCGGGTCGGCGGCGCCGGCGGGGTCCTGGGGAGCGAAGCGCTCGTAGAAGTGCTCGTGCCCGGAGAGCACGAGGTCGGCGTTCGCCGCGTAGAGCGCGTCCCAGAAGAAGCGGACGTCCGCGGCGTGGTCGCCGTACTGACCGGACGTGAACCGGGGACCATGGAAGTACGCGAGGGTGCAAGCCGCCGGGTGCGCGGCGAGGTCGGCCCGCAGCCACCGGCCCTGGGGCGAGTCCGGGCCGCAGCCCCCGACGAAGCCGCACTCCGAGTTGAGCCCGATCACGTGCCAGCTCCCGAGCTCGAAGCTGTACCAGCCGGCCGGCCGCTCGCCCGCCGGGCCCGTGCGAGCGCCCGGCCCGTTGAAGTAGTCGAAATATCCCGCCGCGCCGGGAGTGCCGTACTCGTGATTGCCGGGGACGGGCCGGATCAGGTCCTTGACCCGGCCCCAGGTGGGATGGAACGAGGCCTGGAAGTTCGCGAGCTCGCCGTTCTCGTACTGGGTGTCGCCGGGGATCAGCACGCTCGACAGGTCCATCCGCAGGAGGAGGTCCGAGGTGAGCTTCTGGCGGCAGACGCCCGGCACCCCGGCGCCGCCGTTGAAGAACTGGTTCGAGGGCTCGCACGCGATGTCCCCCGCGGCGGCGATCACCGGGTCGAGCCCCGCGGGCTGCCACGTGGGCGCGCGCGACGCGGACCGGCTCGTCGTGATCCGGCGCACACGCAGACTGCGGGCGGGCAGACTCCTCACCGGCTTGCCCCTCAGCTTCATCAGGTACAGCCGCCGCTTCCCGCTCCGGGTGTGGCTGAACACGACCCTCGTGCCGTCGGGGGACCACGCGGGCTCGCTCTCGTCGCCCGGCACGGCGGTCAGCCTGCGAGCCCGCGAGCCGTCGGCCCGCAGGAGGTAGAGGTCGCGCTTACCTGCCCCGCCCCTGGTGAAGACGAGGGTCCGGCCGGTGGGCGACCACGCCGGGAATCGGTCGTCGAGGCGACTGCGGGTCAGCCGCCGCGGGGTGCCGCCGCTCGAGCTCATCGAGTAGATGTCGTCGCCCTGAGACCCACGGCGCGCGAACGCGATCTGCTCGTTCACCGACCAGCTCGGCGACTCGTCGTTGCGCTGGCTGTGCGTGAGCCGGCGCAGGCCCGTGCCGTCGAGCCCGATCCTGTACACGTCCCGCCCGCCCGCCCCGCCGCGCACGAATGCCAGCCGGCTGCCGGACGGCGACCACGAGGCCATCGTGTCCGTCGTCCCGGGGCTGAGCACCCGCACGCCACGCCCGTTGGCGGAGCTGACGAAGATCCGCGCTCCCGCCGGCCCGTAGTTCGTGAAGGCGAGCCGCTGCCCCCGGGGTGAGAAGGCGGGATGGTCGGAGCGGCCCCCGATCGGCAGCAGCCTCAGCCCGCTGCCGTTCGACTGCCGGGTGAAGATCACGCGCTCGCCCCCGCGGGCGCCGGAGAAGGCGATCACGCCGTTCGACGGCTGCACCGCGGCCGGCGCCGCGGGCACTGCGACGGCCAGCGCCGCCACAGCTATCGGCAGCGCCACTGCGCGTCTTCGTGAAAAGCGCATCCGGCGTAGAACCCCCCGCATGGCGTGTGGTTGCGGCGAGCGGACGCTAACGTCACGGGCGGAAGGCAGCCATGCTCCATTCTCAGCTCGCTTGGTACATCGCCGGACCGGTGCTCGGCCTCTGCGTGGTGGCCATGCGCTGGCTCCTCAACGAACGGCTCGGTGCGACCGGGGCGTGGTCGGACGTGGTCGAGCGGCTTTCGGTGCGCAGCGTCGCCCTCGACACGCGCGGATGGTTCTTCCTGGGGCTCGTCGCCGGAGGGGTCGCCTTCGCCCTGATCGCCGGCGGCCCGGGCTTCCACGGCTACGGCTGGCTCACCGACACCTTCCACGGCACCGGCGGCGCGGTCGCAATCGCGGCGATCCTGCTCGTCGCCGGGGTGCTGATCGGCTTCGGGGCGAAGACGGCGGGCGGATGCACGTCGGGCAACGGCCTGAGCGGCACCGCCATGACCTCCCCCGCCAGCGTCGTGGCGACGATGACCTTCTTCGCGACCGCGATCGCCGTGAGCTTCCTGATCGCGGCGGTGATCTGATGGGCACGCGCGCCGCCGCAGGCGCGATCGGGATGGTCTTCGGGGCCACGCTCTCCTGGTCGGGCATGGCCAACCCGGAGGTCCTGCGGGCGGGCCTGCTGCTCGAGGACAGCTACCTGTACCTCTTCTTCGCCTCGGCCCTGGCCACCTCGTTCGTGGGCCTGCGGCTGCTGCGGCGGTCGGCCCCCCGCTCCGTCCTCACACACGAGCCCCTGTCCTTTGCGACCGTGCGGCCGCAGCGCAATCACGTGGTCGGCAGCGTCATGTTCGGCGTCGGCTGGGGCGTGGCCAACGTGTGCCCGGGACCGATCGCCACCCAGCTCGGCCAGGGCATTCCGTGGGCCCTGGCGATCGGGGCCGGGCTCGTGCTCGGGGTGTGGCTATTCCTCAACCCAGGCCGGCAGCTTCGAGCGCTTCGTCCCACGAGGTGACGTAGTCGATTCGCACCATCGTCCCGTCGCGGAACGTGGTCACCTGGTGGTACATCTCGGTATCCATCTCCACCCCGCTCCCCCGGCCGCGCCCGTAGAAGCGCAGCCTGACCGCCACGCGGTCGCCGGCGTCCACGAACTCCTGAGGATCGAGCCTCAGCGCCTCGAACGTCTCGTCAAGCCCCTCCCAGAAGCGCTTGACCTCATCTACGCCCACGCAGGAGTCCGAGCTCTGGTGCTCGGGCAGCACCCACTCGATCTCGGGGTCGAAGGCCTCGACGGCGGCGTCGAAGTCACGCCGGTTGTAGGCGTCCAGGAAGGCCTTGGTCGTATCGACGTTCGCTTGGGACATTTCGAGGGCACAGTAGATCGTGCCGTCCTCCGCCGCCGGGAATAGAGTCGCCACAGTGGCGCGAACGGTCGCGATCCTCGGAGGCGGCGTCGCCGGGCTCAGCGCGGCGCATGAGCTCGTGCAACGCGGCTTTGAGGTCCGCGTCTATGAGTCACGCGACCGCTTCGGCGGCAAGGCACGCTCGTTCCCGGTGCCGGGCTCGGGCACCGACGGCCGCAAGGATCTGCCCGCAGAGCACGGCTTCCGCTTCTTCCCTGGTTTCTACCGTCATCTGCCGGACACCATGCGCCGCATTCCCGTCGCCGGCCAGGCGGACGGCGTCGCAGGCAACCTCCGGCCGGCGACCCGGGCGCTGCTGGCCCAGGCGGGTGGCCGCAACGAGCTCGTGGGCGTCACGCACGCCGGCGATCCCGGCGACGACCTGCGGGCGCTCACCCGCTTCGTCTGGGACTGGGCCACACAGGTCGGCATCCCGGCGCACGAGCAGGCCTTCTTCGTCGAAAGGCTGCTGACACTCCTGACCAGCTGCGACGAGCGCCGCTACGGCGAATGGGAGCAGCAGAGCTGGTGGGAGTTCTCCGCCGCCGATCGGCGCAGCGAGAAGTACGGCCGCTTCCTCGCCGACGGCCTGACGCGCACCCTGGTCGCCGCGCGCGCACGCGAGATGAGCGCTCGCACCGGCGGCTACATCCTGCTGCAACTGCTGTTCGACCTCGCCCGCGCGGGGGGCCGCGCCGACCAGGTCCTCAACGCGCCCACCTCCGACGCATGGATCGACCCCTGGGTCGAGCACCTGCTCGCCGCCGGGGCCGAGCTGCACGCCGACGCAACCGTCCACCGGGATCGAATTCGACGGCACCCGCATCGGCGCGGTCACCGTCTCACGCCCGTCGGGCGGCACCGAGCGCGTTGAGGCCGACCACTACATCGCGGCGCTGCCGGTCGAGCAGCTCCGGCTGCTGCTGACGCCCGAGCTGCGCGGCGCCGATCCCGCCCTCGGCCGCCTCGACCGGCTCGTCACCCGCTGGATGAACGGGGCGATGTTCTATCTCGACACCGACGTCAAGCTCACCCACGGTCACGCGATCTACATCGACTCCGAATGGTCGCTGACGTCGATCTCCCAGCAGCAGTTCTGGGCCGGTGTCGACCTCGAGTCCCACGGCGACGGACGGGTGGAGGGCATCCTCTCGGTCGACATCTCCGAATGGGAGCGACCGGGGAAGCGCACCGGCAAGGTGGCCTCCAAGTGCACGCCCGAGGAGATCCGCACCGAGGTGTGGGGGCAGCTGACAGACCACCTCAACGACGGCCAGGAGACCGTGCTCGAGGAGGCCAACGTCGTGCGGTGGTTCCTCGACCCCGCGATCCAGTTCCCGAACCCGACCGAGGCGACCAACCTCGAGCCGCTCCTGGTGAACACGGCAGGGTCCTGGGCCGACCGGCCGCAGGCACGGACACGCATCCCCAACCTCCTGCTCGCCTCGGACTTCGTGCGCACGCACACCGACCTGGCGACGATGGAGGGCGCCAACGAGGCGGCGCGCCGCGCCGTCAACGCCATCCTCGACGCGACCGGATCGCCCGCCGAGCGCTGCCCGGTGTGGAAGCTCCGCGAGCCGGCGATCTTCGGGCCGGCGCGCGCCCTGGATCGGGTGCGCTGGCGGCTCCGACGACCGGTGAAGCCGCCCCTGAGTGTGAGCGCCGACGGGCGGCTCGAGCCCTCAGGCCCGGTGGCCGGCGCGCTGATGCGCCTCGCACCTCGGCTGCGCCGCTGAACCACGAAGTAGAGTCGCGGGTCATGGCGACCTTCGAGACGGTTCGCGTGGCGGCGATCCAGGCAACGCCGGTCATACTCGACGCCGAGGCCTGCGTCGACAAGGCGATCCACCTGATCGGCGAGGCGGCGCGGGAGGGAGCGCAACTGGCGGTGCTGCCGGAGACCTTCGTGCCGGTGTACCCGTCGAACTCGTGGGCGCGCCAGTCCGCCGCCTTCTCGGGCTCGGACGAGCTCTGGGAGCGCCTGTGGGAGAACTCGGTCGACGTACCGGGCCCGCTCGTCGACCGCCTGGTCGACGCCTGCCGGGCGCACGGAATCCACGTCGCGCTCGGCGTCAACGAGCGCGAGAGCGAGCGGCCCGGCTCGCTCTACAACACGCTGCTGCTGCTCGGCCCCGACGGGGTCGAGCTGAAGCACCGCAAGCTGGTGCCGACCCATCAGGAGCGGCTGTTCCACGCCTTCGGCGCGGGCGACGACCTCGACGTGGCGGACACCCCGCTGGGGCGCATCGGCGGACTGGTGTGCTGGGAGAACCGCATGCCGCTCGCGCGCTGGGCCCTCTATCGCCAGGGCCCCCAGATCTGGCTTGCTCCGACCGCCGACGACAGCGACGGCTGGCTCGCCACCGTGCGCCATATCGCGATCGAATCGGGCGCGTTCGTCGTCTCGGTCCCGCAGTACATCCCGCGGTCGGCCTTCCCCGAGGACTTCCCGCTCGACCTCCCCGACCAAGCGGCCTTCGGGCGCGGAGGTGCGGCGATCATCGAGCCGACCGGAGGGAGCGTGATCGCCGGCCCGCTCTACGACGAGGAGGGCATGGTCTTCGCCGACTGCGACCTGCGTCACGGGCTGCACGCCAAGCGCTGGTTCGACGCGACCGGGCACTACAGCGCCGAAGCGGCCCTCGGAAACGGCGAGCGCCCGGCTCCTGCGCCGGCCTTGCCGGCGGACGGCTCCGACTCCGAGTAGGTAAGGCTAGGCGCGCGTGCCCGCGACGACCAGGTACTCCTGCTCGAAGCGTGCGTCGTCGGCGCTGCCGAGATTCCACTCGTCGCAGAACTGGTCGAGCGCCTGGTCCAACTCTCCCTCGCGGCCGTCCTTCGACGCGTTGTTGCGGGCGGCGATGGTCGGGCCGTAGCGGTCCTTGAAGTGCTCGCCGTAGTCGTGCGGATGCTCGAAGGCGGTGATGTCGAGCATGTCGCGCTCCAGCGTGCGCCACTCGACCCGGTCGCCGAATACCTCGCGCACGTGGTCCTCGCTGCCCCACAGCGGCGGGGGCTGCGCGCCAGGCGGAGGCGGCGGCGCGAAGGGCCCCATGGTCCGGAACAGTGCGCCGATCATGCCCTCCGGCGTCCAGTTGAGCATCCCGATCGTGCCGCCCGGACGGCAGACGCGGGCCATCTCGTCGGCGACGTCCTGATGGTGGGGGGCGAACATCGCGCCGATCGATGACATGACGACGTCGAACGCACCGTCCTCGAACGGCAGGTTCTCCGCGTCGGCCTCGACCCATTGCAGCTCGAGCCCCTTTGACTCCGCCTTGCCTCGACCCGCCTCTAGCAACTCGGGCGTGAGATCGCTCGCCGTCACGCTCGCACCGCGCTCGGCCGCAGGGAGCGAGGCGTTGCCGGTGCCGGCGGCCACGTCCAGCACGCTCACACCGTCGCCGATGCCGCAGGCTTCGACGAGCCGCGGGCCCAGCGGCAGCAGGAACGTCTCGACCATCGACGGGTAGTCACCCGAGGCCCACATCGCGCGATGGCGTGCCTTGAGCTCGGTATCCGGCGCAGTAGACGACACAGCGACTCCCCTCTCGTGGTTTGCGGGCCGAACGTATCGCCGCCCCACTGCGCTGTCCAGGTTCGTGCGATGTTTCCGACGACCTTGATGCGGCGCCTACAACTCGCACTCGCCCGCTTTGTGCGACGGCGCGTGGGCGCAGCCAGGCGCGAGCGGCTGGATCGGGCGCTCGCCGCACCGCTGCGCCGGCGCGCCGTGCTCGGGACGATTTTCTGGGCCATGCCGAAAGCGGTCTCGCGCAGGGCGCTGGAGAGGGAGCGGCTCGTGGTGGAGTGGCGCATCACAGGGCGCCGCGATGGCCGTGCGGACGTGCGCCAGCTGGTGATCGAGGACGGTGCGGCGACCCTGCTCGAGGGCGAGCCTCGCGAGGCCGAGCTCGAGATCACGATGGACGGAGTCGCCTTCCTCTTGCTGGCCACGGGCAACGGCTCGCCACAGAGGATGTACCTCCGCGAGGAGATCGAGATCTCGGGCAGCCCGTGGGTCGCCCTGCGGCTGGGCCGCGTGTTCGGGAGGCGCTAAAGGCTGACCGGGCTGCGCTGGTCGTTGATGCCCAGGAAGAGCCGCGAGACGGTGGCACGGTAGAGACGGTGCGACGCCGGGGGGCCGACGTCCGCTGGCGTGAATTCCTTCCCTCCCTGCGCCAACGACCTGCGCGAGAAGGCCGCCATGGCCTGCCCAATCTCGGCCTCGGGCACCTCGCCGGCAACGGCCTCCAGGTAGACGCCCTGGCCGGTGCCGATCGGCGAATGGGAGTCGAAGATCACGATGCCGAGCTGTGGGCGGGTGGCGAGGTTCTGCGAGTGCCGGGCCCCGGGGCGGGAGATCCAGAGGAACCGGGTGTACGCCTCGTGCGCGTACCAGACCGGGGTCGCCCACGGCGTTCCCTGCGTATCCGCGGTGGCGAGGGTCATGTACGCGTTGTCGTCGATGATCGCCCGTGCAACCGCGGTCACTTCGGGCAGCCTACTCCGCTTGCTACGTTCGTCGACGATGGGTCCCGGGAACGGCAGCGACGGGTTCGACGTCGTGATCGTCGGCGGCGGCCCCGCCGGTCTTTCCGCCGCGCTGGTGCTGGGGCGCATGCGCCGTCGCACGCTCGTCTGTGACACGGGCGCACCGGCCAACGCCGTCTCGCACGGGGTAGGCGGCCTCCTCACGCGGGATGGCGTCCCGCCCAGCGAGCTCCGTGCGATCGGCCGGGAGCAGGTCGCGGCGTACCCGAGCGTTGAGTTTCGCGAGCAGGAGGTGACCGCGGCCCGCACCACCGACGACGGGTTCGCGCTCGATCTCGGCGAGGAGACCGTCGCGACCCGCAAGCTGCTCCTCGCGCATGGATTGGCTTACGGGCGGCCCGAGCTCGACGGGCTGGAACCGCTCTGGGGGGAACTCGCGTTCCACTGCCCCTACTGCCACGGGTGGGAGGTGCGCGACCGCCGCGTTGTCGTGGTGGCGACGAACCCGAGGGCGGGCCACCAGGCCCTGCTCCTCGGCTCGATCGCGGATCAGGTCACCGTGGTCGGCGATGTCGAGATTGCCGCCGAGGACCGCCGGCTGATGGAGCGGGCCGGGGTGGAGTTGCTCGACGCGCACGTGGAGCGCGTGGCCCGCGACGGAGGGCGTCTCCGACTGGAGCTGGCCGGCCAAGAGCCGATCGAGTGCGATGCCATCTTCATCCAGCCGGAGTTGAGTCTCACTAGCGACCTGGCCGAACGGCTGGGTGTGGAGCTCCCCGACGAGGGAACCATCCCCGCCGAGAAGGGCGGGGCGACCAGCGTCCCCGGCCTGCACGTGGCGGGCGACGCGCTCGGGCCGCCCCAGGCGGTGTCGATCGCGATCGGCTCCGGAGCCGACTCCGCGTTCGCAATCAACCTCGCTCTCGCGTACGAGGACGCGGGCGCCGACGCGAGCTGACCGATCGCTCGTTCCCAGACGACCGCTGGGCGCCCCGGAGGGCGCCCAGCGACGTGAACGCGTCGACCGGAGGGACTAGTTGAACGCGTACTTCTCGTACTCGGAGACGTTGTCCTTGGTGACAACGGCCGCGGGCACGATGAGCTGACGAGGCACTTCCGGCGGTACGAGCTCGGGGAAGCCCCCGCCCTGGGCGATGAGCCGGCCCATGTTCACCGCGGTCGCCGCCATGTTCGGGTTGTAGAGGAAGGTCGCCCGGTAGAGGCCACCCGCCTTGATCTGCTCCATGGCGTCCTGGGACCCGCCGACACCGGTGAGGAACATGTCGTCCTGGCGGTTGGCGTTGCGGATCGCCTGGACGACTCCCTGGGCCATGTCGTCGTCGTGCGTGTACACGGCGTCGATGCTCTTCTCGGCCTGGAGGATGTTCTCCATGACCTTGAGGCCCTGGTCGGGGTTGAAGTCACCCGGCTGGGAGGCGACGATCTTCACGCCGCCCTTGGGGCACTTCTTCTTGAGCTCTTCCGTGAAGCCCTTGGTCCGGTCTTCGGTCACCGAGATGCCGGCGAGACCCTGGATCTCCACCACGTTGCCCTTGCACTTGAGCTCGTCCGCGATGTAGTCCGCCGCCAGCACGCCGATCTGGTGGTTGTCACCGAGAATCGTTGACGTGGCGGCATCGGGCGTCGTGAAGAGCCGGTCGATGTTCACCACGGGGATGCCAGCGGCCTCGGCCTTCCGTGCGACGGGCGTGAGAGCCGCACCGTCCTGGGGAAGCACCACGAGCACGTCGGGCTTCTTCGCGATCGCCTGCTCCATCTGCTGGGCCTGCGAGTCGGCGTCTGCCGCCTGAAGCAGTTCGAAGTCGACATCGTCGTGCCCCTCGGCCGCCTTCTTCGCGTTCTTGGAGACGGCTCCGAGCCAGCCATGATCGGTCGGGGGCACGCTGGCGATCATCTTTATCTTCTTGCCGTCGCCGCCGCCGCTGGCCGGCGTTCCGTCGCCGCCGCTTGGGGCCTCGACGGTAACTGTCTCTGTGTCGCCGCCACAGGCAGCGACACCGACCGCCAGCAGCGCTGCCGCGGCGGTTGAGATGCAAAGTCGCTTGAGCGACATGGCATACCTCCTGTTGGGGTTCTGCCGCTCGGTTCGAGCGGTCCTGAGAACGACGCTCATCAGTAACGGGCCTCCGGCCGTTGAAGCAGGACGGCACCGAGGACGATCACGCCCTTGGTCACCTGTTGAACCTCCGTGGAGAGGTTCATCTGGGTCATCAAGCTGAAGATGAGTGCGAAGGTGAGCACCCCGAGGAACGTCCCGACGATGCTCGCGCGGCCTCCCGCGAGGCTCGTCCCGCCGATCACGACGGCGCCGATGGCGTCGAGCTCGTAGAGGTTGCCGCTCACCGGAGACGCGCTGCCGAGACGGGCGCAGAGCAGGACCGTGGCGATGCCCGCCAGCACGCCCATGAGCACGTAGACGCTCAGGATGGTCCGCCGGACCGGGACCCCGGCGATCCTCGCCGCCTCGCGGTTGCCGCCCACCGCCACCACGTAGCGCCCGTAACGAGTGCGATTGAGGAGCACCCACCCGGCCACCGTGATCGCGAGGAAGACGTACACCGATACAGGGATCCCGAGTATCCGGCCGTTGCCGAACCACAGGAGCGAGAAGGTCGCCGGCTCGCCGAAGTTGCCGCCGTTGAGGTCGAGCAGGCTGACGGGCAGCTTGTCGTTGAGCAACAGGGCGATACCCCTGCCGATCGAGAACATCGCCAGAGTCGCGATGAACGGCACAACGCGCCCGTAGGCCACCGCCACCGCGTTGATCGATCCCAGTAGCGTCGCGAACCCGACCGCCATCACGATGAAGAGCAGCGTGCTGGTGCCCTCGTCGCCGAGCATGACCCCGCCGAAGACACCCGCGGCGGCGACCATCGAGCCGACCGAGAGATCGATCCCGGCCGTGGCGATCACGAATGTCATGCCGATCGCAAGCACGCCGATGACGCTGGCCTGCGTCAGCATGTTGCGGATGTTGTCCCAGGTCGGGAAGGTGTCCGGCTCGAGGATCGCGCCGGCCGCGAAGATCAGCACCACGACGATCGCCAGTGCGTACTCCTGGAACTCGAGCTGCTTCAACCGATCGAGGCGAGCCGTCGACGTCATGCAACCTCCTCCTCGAGGTCAGGGGAATCGGTAGGCGCGACGGCGTGGCGAAGAAGCTCGCGCTCGGTCGCGGTCTTCCCGTCGACCTCGGCGACGATCTCCCCCTCTCGCATCACGAGGATGCGGGAGCAGATGCCGATCAGCTCCTCCAGCTCGGACGAGACGACGAGGACGCCGATGCCCGACTTGGCCAGGTCGCAGATGATCCGGTAGAGCTCGGCCTTGGTCGCCACGTCGACGCCCCGGGTCGGCTCGTCGAGGAGCAGGACGCGGCACTCCCGCAACAGCCAGCGGGCAAGCACCACCTTCTGCTGGTTTCCGCCCGAGAGCAGGCGCACGACTCGGTCGGGGTCGTCGGGCACGGTGTTCAGCGCACCCAGCTGCCGCCGGGTCTCCTCCCGCTCGGCCCGGACGTTGAGCAGCGGGTGGGAGAACCGGCGCAACGTGGCCAGGCTCACGTTCTTCGCCAGACTCCAATCCAGCAGGAGCGCCTCCGACTTGCGGTCCTCGGGCGCCAGGCCGAGCCCGGCGGCGATCGTCGCGCGAGGGTTGGACGGCAGCCCTCCCCCTCGAGCCAGACCTCCCCCTCCTCGGGAATGTCGATCCCGTAGATCAGGGCGAGCAGCTCGGTACGCCCCGAACCCACCAGCCCACCGATGCCGAGCACCTCTCCGGCGTGCACCTGGAGCGTGGCGCCCCTCACGGCCGGGAGCCGCCTGACCCCTCGAACGTCGAGCAGAACCTCGTCAGTGCCGACGGGACGCTCGGGATACAGCTGCTCCACCTTGTGGCCGACCATGAGCTCGACGAGCTCCTCGGTCGGCGTGGTCGATGGGATGCCGGTGGCCGTGGTGCGGCCGTCGGCGAGCACGGTGACCCGATTGCCGATGCGGCGTATCTCGTCGAGGCGATGGGAGATGTAGACCACGCCCACCCCGTCGGAGGCGAGGCTCCGCACGACGTCGAACAGCGTCTCGATCTCGACTGATCGAGGATCGCCGACGGCTCGTCCATGACCAGCAGGCGGACGTCGACCGAGAGGGCCCGCGCGATCGAGATGATCTGCTTGGCCGCGGGCGAGCGCCTGACCTGGGTGCGCGGGGAGATGGACTCGTGGCCCAACCGGGTCAGCAGCGCGGTCGGGTCCCAGCGCACCCCGTCGAAGCGAGCAGCGGCCCGCGGCGCGGCTCGTGCGCGAGGAAGATGCTCTCGGCGACCTGAGGTCGCCGACGCAGGTCCAGCTCCTGGTAGATCGTCGCGACGCCGCGTGCGAACGACGCCGCCGGGTCCCCGACCGGGAGCGGCTCGCCCTTGAAGAGGATCTCGCCGTGGTGGGCTTGTGCACGCCGGAGAGGCACTTGATCAGCGTCGACTTGCCGGCGCCGTTCGGGCCGAGCAGGCAGTGACCTCGACCTCGAGAACGTCGAGGGTGACCCCCTGGAGCGCCTTGACGCCCGGGAACTCCTTCAC
>CAVRNY010000006.1:0-1037713 GCA_963722705.1 uncultured Thermoleophilaceae bacterium
GGCCATCGACGAGCGTGGTCGCGTCATCGCGCGGGCGCCGGAATATGAAGCAAATGTAATGCGGGTCACGGTGCAGCCGCGCACCGGGCTCACCCCTTACGCGCGCACCGGAAACTGGCCAGTTGTGATCCTGGCCCTTGTTTTAGGCCTCCTGAGTGCTTATCTGGGGCGTTCGCGAAAGGCTTGAATCGCCGAGGAGATCGCAGTCCGTTGCTGAACTTCGCCAAATCCGGCCGGTCTATTCCGGCATCGTCGTCCCAGAACACCATGCATCGAGGGTTCGCTGATATGTCGTTATTCGTTGCGAAACGCCTTGCCGGCGTCGCGATCGTTGCCTTTGCGGTATGCGCCTGCTCACCCCAGTCTTCCGTTGCGGCCGCGCCGCAAGCCGATTCCAACCGGCGCCCGTCGCCGTGCCCTCGCAGTCGCCTTCTTCGCCTCAGCCCGTCGGCACCCTCAATGGCCGGGTGTTGCCGGATTTCGCCACGCTCGTCGAGCAGGTCGGTCCCGCCGTCGTGAACGTGTCGGTCGTCGAGAAGGCGCACCGCGGCGGCGGCCGCGATGGCGCGCAGGACGAGCAAGTCGAGGAATTCTTCCGCCGCTTCGGATTGCCCAGCCCGCGTGGTGACGGGAACACGCCGCAGCGCCAGGGTGAAGGATCGGGCTTCATCGTGAGCGCCGATGGCTACATCCTCACCAACGCGCACGTGGTGGCGGACGCCGACGAAGTCACGGTGCGCATGACCGATCGCCGCGAATACTCCGCCAAGGTCATCGGCGTGGATCGCCGCACCGACGTCGCCGTCATCAAGATCGAAGGCAAGCAACTTCCGGTCGTGAAGCTCGGCGATCCGTCGAAGCTGCGTCCCGGCGAATGGGTGCTCGCCATCGGTTCGCCGTTCACGTTCGAGAACAGCGTGACCGCGGGCATCGTCAGCGCCACGGGCCGCTCCATGCCCGGCGAAGACCGTCGTGCCGTTCATCCAGACCGACGTCGCCGTGAACCCCGGCAACTCCGGCGGCCCGCTGTTCAATCTCAACGGCGAAGTCGTCGGCATCAATTCGCAGATCTACAGCCGCAGCGGCGGCTACATGGGCCTGTCGTTCGCCATCCCGATCGACGTGGCCAACAACGTGCGCCAGCAGCTCGTATCCACCGGCAAGGTGACGCGCGGCCGCATCGGCGTGCAGATCCAGGAAGTGAACGCGCAGATCGCCGAGGCCTTCGGAGCTCGATCGTCCGCGCGGCGCGCTGGTCGGGCAGGTCATCGAAGGCGGCCCGGCCGAAAAGGCGGGCATCAAGACCGGTGACGTAATCCTCTGCGTCGACGGCAAGGTCGTGGAGCGTTCGGCGCAGCTGCCGGGCGTCATCTCGGCCATCAAGCCGGGCGACGCCGCGAAGATCGAAGTGTGGCGCGACAAGGCGCCGAAGATCCTCAGCGTCAAGGTCGAGGAGTTCCAGGAAGAGACCCAGAAGGTCGCGAACCGCGACGTCGAGGAACCGGCCAAGGCCGACAAGCTCGGTCTGTCCGTGCGGCCGCTCGGTGTGGACGAGCGCAGCAATGCCGAAACCGAAGGCTATCTACTGGTCGAGGACGTGACGGGCCCGGCGGCGCAGGCCGGCGTGCGTCCCGGCGACGTCATCCTCGGCGTGAACGGCAAGCCCGTGAAATCGCTGGCCGAGCTCAAGACGGCGACCGCAAACGGTTCCAAGACCGTTGCCATCCTGCTCGAGCGAGAAGGCGCGCAGCTGTTCCTGCCCATTCGCATCAGCTGACCATTTCCCGTTGATAGGTGAGACCAGGAGGGCGTCCGGAGGAAACTCCGGGCGCCCTTTTTCATTGTCGGGATGCATGCGGCAGCCATTTCAATGCCGATTTCGCTTGTGCGGAGGGGCTCGTGTATTCTTGCCGGCCTTTTCAAGCCCCTGAAAAACCAGACTTTCCCGATGCAAGAACGATACGAGCCGGCCGCCGTCGAGCGTGCCGCGCAGACTTTCTGGAACGAGCAGCGCGTCTTCGAGGCGCGTGAAGATGCCGACCGCTCGGGGAAGTTCTACTGCCTCTCGATGTTCCCGTATCCGTCGGGCCGCCTGCACATGGGCCACGTGCGCAACTACACCATCGGCGACGTGCTCACGCGCTTCGCGATGATGCAGGGCAAGAGCGTGCTGCAGCCGATGGGCTGGGACGCGTTCGGCCTGCCGGCCGAGAACGCGGCGATCAAGAACGGCGTGCCGCCCGCCAAGTGGACGCGCGACAACATCGCCTACATGAAGGCCCAGCTGAAGCAGCTCGGCTTCGCGTTCGACTGGTCCCGCGAGATCGCGACCTGCGACCCGTCTTACTACCGCTGGAACCAGTGGCTGTTCCTGCGCATGCTCGAGCAGGGAATCGCATACCGGAAAACCGGAGTCGTGAACTGGGACCCGGTCGACCAGACCGTGCTCGCGAACGAGCAGGTGATCGACGGCAAGGGCTGGCGCACGGGAGCGCTGGTCGAGAAGCGCGAAATTCCGATGTACTACCTCGCCATCACGAAGTATGCCGAGGAGTTGTTAGGCGACCTGGAGAAGCTGCCGGACTGGCCCGAACGCGTCAAGACGATGCAGGCCAACTGGATCGGCAAGTCCGAGGGCTGCGAGATCTCGTTCCCGTACGCGCCCGACACCCGGGCGCTGATGGGCGGCGACGGCGCGCTGAAGGTGTTCACCACGCGCGCGGACACCGTGTTCGGCGTGACTTTCATGGCTATTTCCGCCGAACACCCCATCGCGCTGCTGCGGGCGCGAAGAATCCCACGCTGCAGGCGTTCATCGACGAGTGCCGCCGCGGCTGGACCATGGAAGCCGACATCGCAACCCAGGAAAAGAAGGGCATGCGCACCGGCCTGTCGGTGCTGCATCCTTTCACGGGCCGGATGGTCGAGATCTGGGTAGCGAACTACGTGTTGATGGCGTACGGCGAAGGCGCCGTCATGGGTGTGCCCGGTCACGATGAACGCGACTACGAATTCGCGCTCAAGAACAACCTGCCCATCGTGCAGGTGATCGCGTCGACGACCGGCGCGTACACGAACCTCGATCCGCCGTGGCAGGAGGCCTTCGCCGAATACGGCCACACGATGAACTCCGGCGAGTTCGACGGCCTCGAGTATCAGGTGGCCGTCGACCGGATCGCCGCGGCGCTCGAGAAAAAAGGCCTCGGCAGGAAACGCACGCAATGGCGACTGCGCGACTGGGGCATCTCGCGCCAGCGTTACTGGGGCTGCCCGGTGCCGATGATTCACTGCCAGAAGTGCGGCGAAGTTCCGGTGCCGGACGACCAGCTGCCCGTGGTGCTGCCCGAAGGCCTGGTGCCGGACGGCTCGGGCAATCCGCTCAACAAGACGCCGAGCTTCTACGAGTGCAAGTGTCCAAAGTGTGGCGCCGACGCGCGCCGCGAAACGGACACGATGGACACGTTCGTCGATTCGTCGTGGTACTTCCTGCGCTTCGCCTGCGCGGACGCGCAGACCATGGTGGACCAGCGGGTGAAGTACTGGCTGCCGGTCGACCAGTACATCGGCGGCATCGAACACGCGATCCTGCACCTGCTGTATTCGCGTTTCTGGACCAAGGTGATGCGCGACCTGAAACTCGTCGACATCGACGAGCCCTTCGGCAACCTGCTGACGCAGGGCATGGTGCTGCACCACATCTACTACCGCGAGCCCGCACCCGGCCGCCGCGACTATTTCAGCCCGGCCGACGTCGAAGTGGTGATGGGCGCGGACAACCAGCGTACCGGCGCGATCCTGCTGACGGACAACCAGCCGGTGACCTGGGACGGTCTCGGCACGATGTCGAAGTCGAAGAACAACGGCGTCGACCCGACCGCGCTGGTCGAACAGTTCGGCGCCGACACCGCGCGACTCTTCATGATGTTCACGTCCCCGCCCGAGCAGACGCTCGAATGGTCGGAAGAAGGCGTGCAGGGCTCGTTCCGCTTCATCCGCCGGCTGTGGAAGGCCGTGCACGACCAGGTGTCCGCACCCGCTCCCGCCGATGGGGCAGCCGCGGCCCAGCCCGACAGGCGAATCTGAACGCCGCGCAAAAAGACCTGCGCCGCATCGCCCATCACACGTTGCAGAAGGTGACGGATGACATCGGCCGCCGCCGCAGCTTCAACACCGCGGTGGCTTCGGTCATGGAACTGCTGAACGCGGTGGGCAAACTCACGGATGCAAGCCTCGCGACGCGGGTCGTGAAACACGAGGCGCTGGAAATAGCGGTCATGTGCCTGTCGCCGATGATCCCGCACGTCACGCACGAGTTGTGGCGCGAGCTCGGCCACGAAACCGCGCTCGCGTTGGAGCGCTGGTGGACGCCGGATCCGGAGGCACTGGTCCAGGATTCGATCGAGATTCGGTGCAGGTCAATGGCAAGATGCGCGCGCGCATCTCGATCCCGGCGGATGCGGTCGAGGACAGCCGCCGTGACGGCGGCGCTCGCCGAGGCGAACGTGCAGAAGTTCGTCGAAGGCAAGCCGGTGAAGAAGGCCATCTACGTGAAGGGCAAACTGGTCAACATCGTCGTATGAAGGGGACTGTCCCCATGCTAAAATCGAGAAGGCAGTCGGCTTTCCGTTTGCTAAAAGGGGACTGTCCCCGTCTTGGCCTTGCTACTTGCGTCCTGCGGGTTCCACCTGCAGGGGCGGCAGCCGCTGCCATCCGCCTTCCAGTACACCTATGTCGATACCAAGGATGAGCAGACGGACTTCGTGCAGGACCTGCGCAAGGCGCTGATCGCCTCGAACGTCAACGTGATCCGCACGCAGGGCTCATCGGGCGCCACCATCAGCGTGCACGACGACGAGCTCACCGAGCGCATCCTGTCGAGCAATACGTTCAGCCCTGCCTGCACCTACTAGGGTTACGAGTACGTATTGCTACGTCGGCACCTGACCGAGACGCGAAACTTTCCATCACATTCGCGACCTCTCACCGGGAGTGAACCAGGCCGCGAGCGAGGTCGTGACGACGCTCCCGACCACGTGCCCCGCCGACTCCCCGGCGACGCAGACGTTCCCCGCCGCCCCCGGGGCCGGCTTCGCCATCAACGACGAGGGCTAGCCGCTCCGGAAGCCCGATTACTTTCCGAGCCGGCGCCGGTCACTAGACCGACCCGCAACGAAAGGAAGCCCACATGCGAGAGCTGATCGTGAACACCTTCATGACCCTCGACGGCGTGATGCAGGCGCCGGGCGGCCCGGAGGAGGATCCCAGCGGCGGCTTCGAGCACGGCGGCTGGTCGTTCGGCTACTGGGACGACCAGATGGAGAGCGCCATGGGCGAGACGATGTCGAAGCCCTTCGACCTCGTCCTGGGTCGTAAGACCTACGAGATCTTCGCGGCTCACTGGCCGAACGCCGACGACGAATTCGGAGCCCAGCCGCTGAACAGCGCGACCAAGCACGTGGCCTCGACCACGCTGACCCACCTCGACTGGGAGAACTCGAAGCTGATCGACGGCGACGTGCCCGGCGGCATCCGGGCACTCAAGGAGGAGGATGGACCCGAGCTGCAGGTGCACGGCAGCGCGAACCTGATCCAGACGCTGCTCGAGCACGGGCTCGTCGACGAATTCCGCATCTGGACCTTCCCGGTCGTGCTCGGCAGGGGAAAGCGCCTGTTCGACGGCGGCACGCTGCCTGACGGCCTCGAGCTCACCAGTTCCCAGGTCTCCTCCACCGGCGTGGTCATCGCGACCTACCGCCCAGGTGCCGGGATCAAGAGCGGCTCGTTCGCCGCCGAGACGCCGAGCGAGGCCGAGTTGGCGCGCCGCGCCGCGCAGGAGGACTGAGGCCGGGCCGTCATTTCGCGATCATGGGTGGACCCATGCGCAGCGACGAGGTCACACCGGAGACCTGGGCGATCATCGGCGGCCGGCCGGAGGATCGCCCGGGCGCTCCGCTCAACGTCCCGATGATGCCGGCATCGAACTTCCTCTATGGCGCGGACCGGGGCTACAGCCGCGAAGAGGGCACCGAGGGCTGGGAGGCCTTCGAAGCGGTGGTCGGCGGCCTCGAGGGCGGCGATGCGGTGGCGTTCGCCTCGGGAATGGGAGCGTGCGCGGCGGTTCTCGGGCAGCTCCCTCTGAACGCGCGCCTCGTGCTCGGCGACGACTGCTACCAGGGGGTGGCGAAGCTGGTCGAGGCCGGTGCTCGCGATCGCGGTTGGCAGGTGGAGCGCCTGCCTGTGGCGGACGAGCGCTGGCTACAGCGAGCCGGCGAGGCCGACATGCTCTGGGTGGAGTCGCCGTCGAATCCGCTGCTCGAGGTCGCCGACCTGGCCGCGATCTGCGCGGCGCCTCGCCGTGACGGTACGAAGCTCGTCGTGGACAACACCTTCGCCACGCCGCTGCAGCAGCGGCCGCTGCAACTTGGAGCCGACGTCGTCGTGCACTCGGCCACGAAGTTCCTGGGCGGCCATTCCGACCTGCTGCTCGGCGTGGCCGTCACCCGGAGCCCCGACCAGCTCGAGCAGCATGCGGAGGGCTCGCGCCGTCTCCGGCGCGACGCCCGGAACGCTCGAGTGCTTTCTCGCCCTGCGTGGAATGCGTACCTTGCCGCTGCGCCTGCGTCAGGCGTCGGCCAGCGCCGCGGAGCTGACGTCTCGCCTCGGCACGGTCTCGGCCGTCGAGCGGGTTCGCTATCCCGGCTTCGGCGCCATCGTCAGCTTCGAGCTCGCGATGCCGCTGCTGCCGACCAGGCTTGCCAGAGCACGCGAATCATCCGTCACGCGACGAGTCTCGGTGGCGTGGAGACGACGATGGAGCGCCGCAACACCCACCCCGGCCAGGAGCACATCCCCGCCGGCCTGATCCGGATGAGCGTCGGCTGCGAGGACGTCGACGACCTCTGGGACGACCTGCGAGTCGGCGCTCCCGAGAAGCTGAGGCCGCGATCGGCGTTTAATTACCGATCGTGACTGCCACCGCTGCGGTCGAGCGAGGCCGCGAGTCCTACGCGAAGCGCGCGTGGGTCGACGCCCACGAGTCGCTCTCGGAAGCCGATCGAGCCACGCCGCTCGGCGCGGACGATCTCGAGCTCCTGGCCCGCTCGGCCTACATGCTCGGCCGCGACGACGACTACGTGGCCGCGCTGGAGCGCGCCCACCGCGCCCACCTCGACGCCGACCACGCGCTGCCGGCCGCGCGCTGCGCCTTCTGGATCGGCCTCAACCTGTTCCTGCGCGGGGAGACGGCCCCCGCGACGGGCTGGTTTGCCCGCGCGCAGCGGCTGGTGGACCGCGAGGGCGGCGACTGCGCCGAGCGCGGCTATGTGCTCACCGCGGTCTGCGTCCAGCAGATGGCGGCCCGCGACTACGAGGCCGCGTACGCCACCGCCGGCGAGGCGGCCGCGATCGGCGAGCGCTGCGGCGACCGCGACCTCGTCGCGTTCGCGAGGATGGACCAGGGCAGCGCGATGCTGAGCCTGGGGCGCACCGACGAGGGCCGGCGGCTGGTGGACGAGACGATGGTGTCCGTGACGGCGGGGGAGCTCTCGCCGATCGCCGCGGGCCTCGTCTACTGCAACACGATCAGCTTCTGCCAGGACGCGCACGAGCTGCGCCGCGCGCGCGAGTGGACGGCCGCGCTGACGCGCTGGTGCGAGCAGCAGCCCGACATGGTCGCCCACACGGGCATCTGCCACGTGCACCGTGCCGAGCTCATGACGCTCGGGGGCGCCTGGGAGGAGGCGCTCGGCGAGCTGCGCCGGCTCGGGGAGCGCCTGGCGGGCGGCATGGTGAACCAGCGCGCCATGGGCCAGGCCGCCTACCAGCAGGGCGAGGTGCTGCGCCTGAGGGGGGAGTTCGACGCGGCCGAGGCGGCCTATCGCGAGGCCAGCCGCCTGGGGCGCGAGCCCCAGCCCGGCCTGGCGCTGCTGCGGCTGGCGCAGGGCAACGTCGGGGCCGCGGCGGCCTCGATCCGCCGGGCGGTCGGCGAGGCCGCGCAGCCGTTGAAGCGGGCCGCGCTGCTGCCCGCGTACGTGGAGATCGCGCTGGCGGCGGAGGATGTGGAAGCCGCCCGGGTCGCCTGGCGCGAGCTCGAGGAGATCGCCGGCCGCCAGCGGAAGCGACGCGCTGGAGGCGTCGGCGGCTCAGGCCGAGGGCGCGGTCAGGCTGGCCGAGGGGGACGCGGACGCCGCGCTCGCCGCGACGCGCCGCGCCTGGAATCTGTGGGA
The DNA here is from genome assembly GCA_963722705.1 of uncultured Thermoleophilaceae bacterium. Lineage (GTDB taxonomy): Bacteria > Actinomycetota > Thermoleophilia > Solirubrobacterales > Thermoleophilaceae > JAAYBF01. The sequence goes on from CAVRNY010000006.1 coordinate 8,226, forward strand.
GGAGCTCAAGGCCCCGTACGAGGCCGCGCGCGCCCGGGTGCTGGTGGGCCTGGCCTGCCGGGGGCTGGGCGACGAGGACACGGCCGCGCTCGAGCTCGAGGGAGCGCGGCAGGCCTTCATCGAGCTGGGGGCGGCTCCCGACCTGGCAGCGCTCAGCTCGCTCACCGAGCCAGCCCGAGCCCGGCGACACGGGCGGCCTGACGGCGCGCGAGCTCGAGGTGCTGCGCCTGGTGGCGGCCGGAAGGAGCAACCGCGAGATCGCCGCGGCGCTGACCATCAGCGAGCACACCGCCGCCCGCCACCTCCAGAACATCTTCGCCAAGCTCCACGTGTCCTCCCGCACCGCCGCGAGCGCGTTCGCGTTCGAGCACCACCTGGTCTGAGCAGCCGCCGGCGTGGTCAGAATTGACCACGTCCGGCCCGGCCCAAGTTGGTTGATCCGGGCGATGCGGGCGCCCGTGGGCGGCCCTACCGTGGCGCCCATGACCAACGAATACGACGCAATCGTGATCGGGGCGCGCTGCGGGGGATCGCCGACGGCGATGTTGCTGGCCCGCGCCGGCTACCGCGTGCTGCTGGTGGACAAGGCCACGTTCCCCAGCGACACGATGTCCACGCACCTCCTCCACCCTCCGGCCGTGGCGGCGCTCGGGCGCTGGGGCATCCTCGAGCGGCTCGAGGCCACGGGCTGCCCGCCGGTGACCACCTACGACTTCGACCTCGGTCCGGTGAGCATCGCCGGGTCGCCGCGGCCGGTCGACGGCGAGGCGCGCGCCTTCGCCCCACGGCGCACCGTGCTCGACGCGCTGCTGGTGGACGCCGCCGTGGCGGCGGGCGCCGAGCTGCGCGAGGCCTTCACCGTCGACGAGGTCCTGTTCGACGACGGGCGGGTGAGCGGCATCGGCGGCCACGCCAGGGGCGGAGCGCGCGTGACCGAGCGGGCACGCGTCGTGATCGGGGCGGACGGGATGCACTCGCTCGTGGCCAAGGCCGTGCGGCCGAGGCGATACCACGAGGTGCCTCGCCTCACCCCCCTGTACTACGCGTACTGGAGCGGCCTCCCCGTGGACGAGTTCAAGACCTACGAGCGCTCCGAGCACGGCCGCGGCTGGGCGGTCAGCCCGACGCACGACGGCCTGACCTGCGTGGTGCAGGGCTGGCCCCAGGAGGAGTTCGAGGCCAACCGCAAGGACGTCGAGGGCGCCTTCATGCGCTCGTTCGACCTGGTCCCCGAGTTCGCCGAGCGCATCCACGCCGCCACGCGCGAGACGCGCTTCGTCGGCTCGGGCAACCTGCCGGGCTTCTTCCGCCAGCCGTACGGGCCCGGCTGGGCGCTGGTCGGCGACGCCGGCCACCACAAGCACCCGATCACGGGCTTCGGGATCAGCGACGCCTTCCGCGACGCCGAGCTGCTGGCGTCTGCCCTGGATGACTGCTTCGCGGGACGCCGGCCCTACGAGGACGCCCTCGCCGGCTACCAGCGGGAGCGCGACGAGCAGGCGCTGCCGCTCTACGAGCTCACCTGCGACTTCGCGAAGCTCGAGCCGCCTCCGCCCGACCTGGAGGAGCTGATCGGCGCGATGCAGGGCAACCAGGCCGCGATGGACGACTTCGTGAGCGTCATGGCGGCCACGCTTCCCGCGCCCGAGTTCTTCGGGCCCGAGAACACGGGGCGGATCATGGAGCGCGCGGCGGCCTAGCCAGGCCCGCAGTCCGGTTGTCGGGATAATCCGGCCCGATGATGCGTGCTGCGACGGACGGCCGGCTTCTGGAGGACGGCACACCGGGGTACGACGAGGCCCGGACGGTGTGGAACGCGATGGTCGACCGCCGGCCGCGGACGATCGTGCGCTGCGCGACCGCGGACGACGTGGCCGAGGCGATCCGCTACGGCCGCGAGCACGACCTCGAGATCGGCGTGCGCTGCGGAGGGCACAGCGTGCTCGGGCTGTGCGTCCCGGACGGCGGCCTGATGATCGACCTGACACCTATGGGCGGCGTTCGCGTCGATCCCGAGCGCCGTCGCGCGTGGGTTCAGGGCGGGGCGCTGCTCGGCGTGCTCGATCGCGTCGCGATGGAACATGGCCTGACCACCACCGCGGGCAACGTGTCCCACACCGGCGTCGGCGGGCTGACGCTCGGCGGCGGAATGGGGTGGCTCGCGCGCCGGCTCGGGCTGTCGTGCGACAACGTCGCGGCATACGAGCTGATCACCGCCGATGGCGACCGGCTCCACGTCGACGAGACCGGGAACCCCGACCTGTTCTGGGGGCTGCGCGGCGGCGGCGGCAACTTCGGCATCGTCTCCGAGTTCGAGTTCCGGCTGCACCCGGTGGCCGGCCAGGCCCATGTCGTCGAGCTTTTCTTCGCGATCGAGGATGCGGCAGCGGCGCTGCGCGGCTGGCGCGACTTGAACGCGATCGCCCCTCGCGCGGCCACGTTCACCGCCTGGGTCGGCGAGTCGCAATCCCCGGTCCTCCCGCCGCAGTGGCGCAACCGGCCGGTGGCCAGCATCGGCTTCGTGTGGGCCGGCGAGCCCGAGATCGACCGGCAGCTGCTCCCGGCGCTGCGCGCGCTTGGCCGCCCGGTCGCCGAGCGCGTCGAAGAGCTCTCGTACATCGAACTGCAGCGGATGGACGACACGCTCGAAGGCCACGCGCTGCGCCGCTACTGGAAGGGCCAGTACTTCAGGTCGTTGCCGGACGAGGCGATCGACGCGTTCCTGCTCCGTGGCACGCCCGACGGATACGGCGAGCACCTGCCCGACGCCTCCCTGCAGGCCTACGGCGGCGCGATCGCCGAGGTGCCGGACGGCGACAGCGCCTTCAGCCAGCGCGACGCGATGTTCGAGCTCGTCGCGGCCGCGCGCTGGTCCGACTCCGCCGAGGACGAGCAGCGGATATCCGCCGCCCGACGCTATGCCGCGTCGCTCGAGCCCTTCGCCAGCGGCATGTACGTGAACGCGATGAGCGACGAAGGAGCCTCCGGGGTGGCACGCGCATACCCGCCCGCCAAGCTCGCCCGCCTCAGGACGCTCAAGGCGGCCTACGACCCCGACAACGTCTTCCACCTCAACCAGAACATCACACCCACGGGTCTCAGCGGCTGACGTCGTAGACCAGGTGGCACTCCTCGGCGGCGGTAATCGCCCTCACATGAACCCGTCCAGGGAGACGATCACTCCCATGACTGTCTTGGCCATGATCTCCTCCTTACGTTGCGTTGTCGATTTCGCCCGGCCCAATTCGACGCTACGGGTAGAAGTCAATCGACACAGGCCAGAAAGGAACCACCGTGTCCGCAACCGTTCTTTCCATGTCCATGTCCCTCGACGGGTTCATCGCCGGGCCCAATGAGGGACCTGGCAACGGGCTCGGCGACGGCGGGCACCGCCTGCACGAGTGGTTGGCCGGTGCCGACTCCGAGCACTCGGGGGTCCCGGGCCGTCCGCCGGGCGTCAACGGCCAGGTGGTCGACGAGTTCATGGCCACCGGCGCGGTGGTCGCCGGCCGGGGGACGGTCGAGCCGGCCGGCTACTGGGGCGGCGACCACCACGACGGCGTGCCGATCTTCATCCTCAGCCGCCGTGAGCCCGACAGCGAAGTGGGGCAGTGGCCGCTCGTCACCCATGTGGACGACGTCAGAACCGCGATGTCCGAGGCCAAGCGGGCTGCGGGCGGCAAGAACGTGCTGGTCCACGGCGCCGGAACCGCGCAGCTCGCACTCGCTGCCGGCGTGCTCGACGAGCTCGAGATCCATCTCATCCCGGTGCTCCTCGGCCAGGGGCGCCGCCTCTTCGACAACCTCGATCCCGAGCACATCGAGCTGGAGCGCACCCGAGTGCTCGACGGGGAGGCCGGCGTCACCCACATGCACTACCGGGTCCAGCGCTAAACGCTCGCGGCGTCGGGCGGCTCGGCGAACGCGATCGAGTTCCCGTCCGGATCGGGGACCTTCACGTGACGGACGCCGTTCGAGTAGGTCTCGATCGGCTCGTGCTCGATGCGCTCGCCGGCGAGGCGCTCCAGGAGAGCTTCGAGCCCGGCGACAACGAGGGTGATCCGACCCGCGCCCGCCTGCGCCGCGTTCGGCTCGATGAAGAGCGTGGCGTGTTCGTCGATGTCCCAGAGGACCTCGTCCCCGACGCGAACGTCCGGGGGTCGCCCGAGGAGCCGCGTGTACCAATCGATGCCGGCGTCGAGATCGGAGACCGGGACACCGGCGATGAGGTGGGTGATCGCGCTCACCTGTAGTACTCGATCGCGCCGGTGCGCTCGAGATCCTCGAGATCGATCGCTTCGACGTCGAGGGTGAGCTCGATCTCGGAGCCGGCGACCACCCCGCCGCCTGAGATCTCGTCCTGCCACGCGACGCCGAAGTCGTGCCGGTCGATTCTCGCTGTCGCCTCGAAGCCGATCCGGCGCATCTCGCCCTTGTTCTCGTCTCCCTCCCACCACGGCGTCATCCACTCGCCGAGGTAGTGGATGTCGAGCGGGACCGTTCGCGTCACGCCGCGGATCGTGAGCTCGACCTCGCCCTTGAACGCGGTGCTGCCTGTGCGCTCCGTGAAGCGGCCGCTGAAAGTGATCTTCGGATGGTTCTCGACGTCGAAGAAGTCGGCGCTGCGCAGATGGGCGTCCCGGGTGGGCTCGCCGGTCCAGATGCCGGTCGCGTCGATTTCGCCCTCGAAGGTCGCGTCGAGGCAGCGGTCCCAGTCGAGCTCGAGCATTCCGTGGATGTCCTTGAACAGGCCACGCACCCAGGTGACCATCATGTGCCGGGCACGAAACTCGGCCGCGGTGTGACCGGGTTCGAACATCCACCTGGCCATCAGGCGACGAAGGCGACCTCGTCGACATAGCACCAGGTCCAGTCCTCACCCGGCTCGACCGAGCTGGCGATCGGATGGTCGGCGGCAGCCGCATGCCTGCTGGCGTGCTGATTCGGCGAGGAGTCACAGCAGCCGACCAGCCCACAGGTGCGACAGACGCGCAGATGGACCCACTGTCCCCCGGTCTTCAGGCACTCCTCGCAGCCCGCGACGCCCTCTGGGCGCTCGACACGAATCTGGTCGAGATGCGTGCAAGTAGCCACTCTCTTCACCTCCTCCCGTGAGGCTAGGGGAGCCGCCGCTCGAGCGCATCGTGGAGGCCCCCCACCTCGGCCGACAGGCAACAATTCTGCCGGCTGGAGGTTTGAGACGTCGCGCGATCAGCTCTCGACCGGGCGCAGCGGCTCCGAGCCATCCCAACCGTCGGCGGCGCCTCTCACCATTGCGAAGAAGCCGCGCAGACCCTCGCTGTCGACATGGATCTCGATGTCGTGGCCCAGGGTGGCGGACGCGTCGTGAAGAGTCGTGTCGACTTCGCCGAGCTGAGAGCTCAGGTACTGCGGAAGACCTCGCTCGTCGAGCGAGAGTCGCAGATCGGCTACCTCCGCCGGCGGGACGGCGTAGCCGACGTGGTGGACTCGCGGCCGGGGACCGGAGAAGCCCTTCTCGACGCGCTCGGGCGCCAGGCTGATGGCCTCGATCAGCTCGATCGCGCCGCCGCCGCCGGAGCCAAAGGCGGAATTGTGACCGAACTCCGCCGGCTCGCCGCGCGAGAGGACGTTTTCCAGCGGCACGCCCTCGATGAGGAAGAACGGCCCGGCGCCGAGCTGGTCGACCAGGCGATTCACGGTCGCCTCGATGTCGTCGACGACGTAGGCGTAATGATGCGGCTCGCCGAGCTGCGGTCGAAACAGGTCCTCCGGCACGGTCTCTCCTATCGGTAGCTGTTCACGCAGCAGGGAATTATGTGTCGAATCCGCTCGCCCCAGTTCGACGCATGGGTAGAGAGGCTCAGAGGAGCTCCGATGACGAAGGGAGAATCGAGATGGGAAGGCTGATCGCGACAACCCAGGCCACCGTCGACGGCGTCATAGACCCGGTCGGCGAGTGGGTGCAGGCGGACGGAGACCACGGCGACCACTCGTTCGAGCGTCAGGCGAGATCCAGCGGGCTGGTGCTGGGCCGCAAGACGTACGAGGGGCTGGCGGGATATTGGCCGAGCCAGTCGGGCAAATGGGCGGACATGGTCAACGCGATGCCGAAGTACGTCGGGTCGAACACCCTGTCCGGCGATCTCGAGTGGAACGCCACCCTGCTCGAGGGGAACCTCGAGGACTCGATCCCGAAGCTGAAGGAGGAGGTCGACGGTGACCTGTTCATGCACGGGAGCGGCGAGTTCGCGTATGCCCTCGCCGAGAAGGGCCTGATCGACGAGTACGAGGTCTACCTGAACCCGCTCGTCTGGGGCGAGGGAAACGTCCACGTGCTGGGCGACAAAGGAACCGTCCGGATGGAGCTCGATGACGTGAAGCGGTTCGACTCGGGAGTGGTCCTCATCACCTACCGACCGGCGTCTTAGCACTAACTCGTGGTCACCCACGCGAGGACGCGGGCGTTGATCTGTGCGGGCTGCTCGACGTGGAGGAAGTGGCCGACCTCCGGAAGCACCTCGAGCCGGGAGCCGGGCGAAAGGTGCTCTTCGGCGTCGCGGACGAGGCGCACGTCGATGCAGCCGTCGTTGTCGCCGTGCAGGTAGAGCGTGGGTTGGGGCGGCGCGCGGCGCAGTTCGTGGCCAGGGTCCTCGGCCAGGTAGTAGGCGATCGCGGCAGCGAGGTGCGCCGGGTCGCGCAGGCAGCGCTTGGCATTCGCGGCGTCCCGCGCCACGTCGTGGCCGGGACTCCAGTCACGCCAGAGTCGGTCGACGAAGGCGAAGTCGTCGGCGGCGACGAGCCGCTGCGCGTCAGACGTCTTCAGCAAGCACATGTACGCGAAGCGGTGGCGCTGCTCGTCGTCGGCGAACAGCCGATCGTCGAGCGCGAGCGGCGGCATCGCGAGCGTTACGAGACGCCGCCAGCGCTCGGGGGCCGTCGAGCCGGCGGCGTAGGTGGCCTCGGCACCCCAGTCGCTGCCGATCAGCAGCGAGCGCTCGTCGCCGCCGAGGGCTTCGTGCAGGGCGTTTGCGTCGGCGGCGAGGGCGCCAAGCCCATAATCGCCGTCGGGCGCGACGCTCGTCGGTGCGTACCCGCGCATGAACGGCGCCACCGCGTGCAAGCCTGCCGCCGCGAGGTCGGCAAGCAGTTGCCGGAACGAGTGCGGCGAGTCCGGGAATCCGTGTAGGCAGAGGGCCAGTGGGCCGCTGCCCGCCTCGAGGATGGCAAAGTCGATGCCGTTGGCGACGACCCGCCGTTCGGTCAGCGCGGGCACGGGCACGCCCACCGCGCTCAGCCCGAGGAGGCCTCGGTCATCGGGCGGAAGCTGGTGGTCAGGATCCGCATGCGCCTGGGGCGCGTGACCGTGAACAGCACGACGTCGGCGACCTCGTCCGCGGACAGCAGGTCGTCAAGCTCGGGGTCGCCCTCCTCACGACCCGTCCCGATCGCGAAGTCGGTCTTCACGCCGCCGGGGCAGATGCAGCTGGCCCGCACGCCCCGCTCGCGCAGCTCGTGGTCGAGGGCGTGCGTAAAGCCCAACTGCCCGAACTTCGACGCGTTGTAGACGGCCTCGCCGGGGAAGGCGCGGAGGCCGGCGACGCTTGCGAGGGAGACGAAGTCGCCCTCCCCCGTCGCAATCAGGTGGGGCAGCGTCGCGGCCGCTGTGTAGAGCGTGCCCTTGAGGTTCACGTCGATCATGGCCTCGAGCCAATCGGGATCGAGCTCGAGGAACGGCCCGTAGGCGCCCACGCCCGCGTTCGCGACGACGACGTCGAGGCGGCCAAAGCGCTCGACGACCGCGTCCGCGGCGGCGCCGACCGCCGTGCGATCGCGCACATCGCAGACCAGGCCGACCCCGCGCTCGAGCCCGAGGCCGTCGCCACGACGCGAGAGCAGCCCGACGGACGCGCCGGCCTCGTGCAGCCTGCGCGCCACCGCCTCGCCTATGCCACCGCTGGCCCCCGTGACGAGCGCGACTTTGCCCTCCAGTTCCATGGCGTCTCCTCCGTTCTCCTATGGGGTCATGACGACCCGGCCGAACGCGTTCCTTCCCTCGAGATACTCGTGGGCCGCCGCCGCTTCGGCGAGCGGGAAGGAGCGGTCGATCTCGACGTGCAGGTCGCCGCGCGCGACCCGCCCGATCAGGTCGCCGATCAGCGCGTGGACCCGTGGGAGCTCGGCGGCCAGCGCGCCGCCGAGGTAGACCCCCCGCAGCGCGTTGTTCTTGGTCCACAGGGACTGCGCCTCGATCGCCGACCCGCTGCGACCGGCGACGCCGACGCTGACGAGGGTGCCCCGGTACGCCAGCGCGTCGACGCTGTCGACCAGATTCTGCCCGCCGACCGAGTCGAGCACGACGTCTGCGCCACGGCCATCCGTCAGCTCGTTCATGCGCTCGACGAAGCTCTCCGTCGCGTAGTTGATGCCGTGATCCAGCCCCAGGGCCTTCAGCCGCTCCAGCTTCTCGTCGCTCGAGGCCGTCGAGATGACCGTCGCGCCCGCCTGCTTCGCGAGCTGGATCGCGGCCATCCCGACGCCCCCGCCTCCGGCGTGGATCAGGGCCGTCTGCCCGGCGGACAGGTTGCCGGCAGTGAACAGGCATTCCTGGGCCGTGCCGAACGCGACGGGGATGCAGGCGGCCTTCGCCGGCTCCAGCCCCTCGGGGATGGGCCACGTCACCACGGCGGGCACGGACCGCCGCGCGGCGTGTGAGCCGTCCTGGGCGAGCGCCACGACCTGGTCGCCGACCGCCGGCGTCTCGACTCCGCCGCCAACCTCGCTGACGGTCCCGGCCGCCAGGTAGCCGACGATGTGCGGGGTCTTCGCCGGCGGCGAGCTCGCGCGGGCGAGCAGATCGCCGCCCTCGATGCTGATCGCCTCTACGTCGACCAGTACGAAGCCATCGGGGCAGTCCGGGTCGGGAACCTCCTCGTAGCGCAGGACGTCCGGGGGACCGTTCTCGTAGATCACCGCCGCCTTCATGCCGCGATCCTAGGCTGTCGTGGACCGAGCGGCTGGTTTACCACTAACCGCTCCCCATGCGTCGCGCTGCTCACCCTCGACCCGGACGAGCGCGGGTGCCCTCGCCGTCAAGACCTCCTGCCGCTCGTGTTCATCGGATCGCGGCGCGCAACTCCGGGTCCTCGGCGAGTGCGCTTTGGAGTGCCTCCATGAACGGAATCGGCGTGATGTCGAATAGGGCCGCCCCTGAGCTGTCGGTGACGGTGGTGGGCGTGGACAAGCCCTCTACGAGCGGGCGGGCGACCCCCGCGTCGACCGGCGTGACCAAGCCGATCCAGAGCGATGACAGCCAGGGCGTGAGGAGCGGCACCGGCACCCGGGGACGGCGCCGCACGCCGAGGGCGTCCGCCATCAGATCGAGCATCTCGCCGTAGGAGAGCACGCCGGGTCCCGCGATCTGCACCTCGCGGCCCTCTGAAGCCGGCACGTCAGGCGCCGCCACAAGGTAGGCGATCACGTCGTCGATCCCGATCGCCTGCGTGGGCGTCTTGAGCCACGCCGGACCGATCATCGCGGGCAGCCGCTGCACGAGGTAGCGAAGCGTGCGGTAGGACTCGCTGCCCTCTCCCACGATCATCCCGGCGCGGAAGTAGGTGAGCGGGGGGCCCAGCTCGGAGAGGATCTCGGCGGTTCGGTGCCGGCTGCGCAGGTGCGCCGACTCGGGGCGGTCACCAAGTCCGCCCAGGTAGACGACCCGGGCGATCCCTTCTCGCTTCGCCATCTCGGCGAAATTGCGCGCGCTCTCCCGCTCGCGTTCCTCGAAGTCGCCCCGGGCCCCGCGCCCCATCGCGTGGATCAGATAGTAGGCAACCTCGACGCCCTCGCCCACGCCGCGCAGGGCATCCGCGTCGAGCACGTCGGCCTCGTGGAGCTCGAAGCCGCGGTCGGCGAGGCCCTTCGCCCGCGAGCGGGCGCGAACGAGACAGCGCACGTCCCAGCCGCGGTCGGCGAGCGCGACGGCCAGCCGCCCTCCCACGAACCCAGTGGCTCCGGTCACGAGCGCGCGCCGCGACAAGCGCGCGGCCCTCTCAGCTCCAGGCTGTCCCACCGGGGCATTATCCAGGCCGCCGGCCATATCAGCCGGCGAGCGCCCCGGCGTATACCTGCCAGGCGAGCGCGCTCTTGGCGACGAGGCTCAGCAGGATGTACACGCGCTCGCTGAAGAAAGGGTCGCGCCAGCGACCCGCACGACGGTACTGGAGCGCCATGTTCACCGCGAAGCTGTTGAAGAGGACGAACAGCGACACGAAGATCGCGAACACGAAGGCGGGGACGTCGCCGGTGTACCCGGCGGGCACGTGCGCGTCGGCGTAGAGCGGATGGACGTCGCCGTCGGAGCGGCTGGGATCCGCCGGGCTAGCTGCTGGGCGCGACCCGGTGCTCGATCAGGCTGCGCGCGGTCTCCGCCACCGAGTCCTCGATCGGGCGCGGCGACCAGCCGAGCGACGTCCTCGCCTTGTCGCTCGAGTACGCGGACGACTTCCCGAGATCGCCCACGATCGAGCGGACGCCCGGATCGAAGAGGGACATCGCGCGGACGAGGATGTTCGGGGCGATGCGGCTCGGCACCTTCTCGGCGTCCGCTCCGAGGCGGTCGCGGAGGATCGCAGCGACGTCCGCCATCCATAGGAACCGATCGGTCGCGAGGAACCTCTCCCCGGCCGCCGCGGGGTTCGTCATCGCGCGGATGTGGAGGTCGGCGACATCGCGGACATCGACGAACGTGAAGCCGAGGCGGGGCACCGCGGGCATCCCGTCGAGCAACCGCTGGACCGACTGGAGCGAGAAGGAGAGGTCATCGCTGAGGGTCGGCCCGATGATCGCCCCGGGGTTGACGGTGGCCAGGCGGTCCTCGACGCCCTGCTCACGCACGAGATCCCAGGCGGCGCGCTCGGCGATCGTCTTCGAGCGGACGTAGGGCGTCCGCTTCAGGTCGCTGCCATCGGTCCAATCCGACTCGGCGTACGGCTTCTCGGACGGCGGGCGCCCGTGGCGGACGGCGGCGACCGACGAGGTCATCACGACACGCTTGACGCCGGCGTCGAGGCTTGCCCTGAGGACCCGCAGAGCGCCATCGCGCGCCGGCACGATCAGCTCGTCGGGATCCTTTGGCTGCGCGGGCGGGAACGGCGAGGCCACGTGGAGCACGTAGTGGCAGCCCGCGACCGCCGCGTCCCAGCCGTCGTCGCTGGAGAGGTCCGCGGCCGCGACGGTAAGGCGGTCACCCGGGTCGACGCCGGCGACCGCCATGGCCGCCCGCACGTCGCCCTCCCGGCTCAGATTCCGAACCGTTGTGCGGACCTCGTGGCCACCCCGGAGCAGCTCGGCGACACACCGGCCGCCGAGAAATCCGGTGCCCCCGGTGACGAGAACGGTCGCTGTTTCGTCGCCCATGGCGTGACGATACTCGGCGGCCGATCGTGCCTGCTCTCGTGGAGCAAGTTGTCCCTGACCTCAGGTCGTGATGGTGGTGGCTCGGCCCGGCTCCAGCCACGTCAGGTCGGGTGCTCCGTCTTGCGCGAAGGCCTCCCGCACCCCGGACGCACCTTCGCGGAAGTGCTTCCACCCCTCGTAGTGCACGGGAATGACGGTGGCTGGACGCAGCAGGGCGCAGAGCTCCACGGCCTCGTCGCCGGTCATCGTGTACCGCAGGGGACCTGACACCGGGAAGCGCACCCCACTCAGGTGCAGGATGCGGTCCCCAGATCCACGCGGTCGGCCACGGTCCTGACTCCGTCGTAGAGCACGGTGTCTCCCGAGATCCACAGCTGCGAGAGGTCCAGAGTACGGGGAGTACCTGGGATAGTCCGAGCCCCCAGCTTGCTTCCATGGAGCAGTCACGCGCCACCACAGGACTCGCCGCCGCCGTTCTCTCAGTGGCGGCGATCACTGGCGCCATCTTCGGGCTCCGCGAAGCGGTACCGGTGCTCTCCACCGGAGTCGTCTACCTGCTGGGGGTCCTCCTCGTGTCGGGCTACTGGGGCCTCTGGCTCGGTCTGATCACAGCGTTCCTGAGCGCCGCCGCGTTCAACTTCTTCCATATCCCGCCGACCGGCGAGTTCACGATCGCCGACGGCGAGAACTGGGTCGCGCTAGCGGTCTTCTTCGTCGCCGCCGTGGTCACCGGCACGCTGGCGGAGGCCGCGCGCCGGCGCGCGGACGAGGCCGAGCAGCGCCGCCGTGAGGCCGACCTCGCGGCCGAGATGGCACGTCTGCTCCTCAGCGGGGCGAGCACGGAGGAGTCGCTGAGCGCAGTCGGCCAGCGGATAGCGCGCGCGTACGACCTCTCGTCGGTGACGCTGGAGCTGGCGTGGACGAGTGGGGACGCTCGCCACCTGGCGCTGCCGCTGCTCGCGGACGGCCAGCGCGCCGGGACCCTGCTGGTACCGAAGGACGTGGGGAAGGACGTGCTCGAGGGTCTGCAGGACAGGGTCGTGCCGTCGCTCGAGGCCCTGATCGGCGCGGCCCGGAAACGCGAGGAGCTCGAGACCCAGGTGATCGAGACGAAGGCGCTGCGCCGAAGCAACGTGGTGAAGACGACGTTGCTGCGCTCGGTCTCGCACGACCTTCGCTCGCCGCTGACCGCGATCACGACCGCGGCCGGCGGCCTGCGCTCCGAGACCCTCTCCGACGCCGAGCGCGCGGAGCTCTCCCAGGTGATAGTCGCGGAGAGCGAGCGTCTGTCGCGTCTCGTGGAGAACCTGCTCGACCTGTCGCGCCTGCAGAGCGGGGCCGCCGAGCCGCGCAGCGACTGGTGCTCGATCGACGAGGTCGTGCGCGCCGCGGTGGACTCCGTGGCCGCCCCGCCCGGTGGGTTCGACGTGGGGCTGGACGGGGAGCTGCCGCTGATCCAAGCCGACGCCGGCCAGCTCGAGCGGGCGCTCGCCAACGTGCTGGCCAATGCCGCGCGCGTGGCCGGCGACCAGCCCGTGGCGCTCCGTGCCCGCGTGGCGGGGCGCCAGCTGAACCTCCGGGTGAGCGACCACGGCCCGGGGATCCCCAAGGAGGAGCTCGAGCGGGTCTTCGAGCCGTTCTATCGCTCGCGCGAGCGGGGCGCTCCGGGAGCGGGGCTGGGACTCGCGATCGCCAGGGGCTTCGTGGAGGCGAACGGCGGGCGGCTGCGCGCGGAGTCGCTGCCGGGCCAGGGCACCACCTTCCTGTTCCAGCTACCGGTTCCGGCCGAAGAGCCGGCGGCATGAGCGCGGGCGCGCAGCGCGTGCTCGTGTGCGACGACGAGCCCCAGATCCTGCGCGCGCTGCGGGTGATCCTGCGCGACGCGGGGTTCGAGGTCGAGACCGCGGCGACCGCGGAGGAGGCGCTCGACGCGGTTTCCGTCAGACCCCCGCACGCCGCGATCCTCGACCTGATCCTCCCCGACGGCGACGGGATCGAGGTATGCCGGTCGATCCGGGAGTGGAGCGACATGCCGATCCTCGTGCTCTCGGCCGTGGGTGAGGAGGCCGAGAAGGTGCGCGCCCTGGAGGCCGGGGCGGACGACTACGTGACCAAGCCGTTCGGCCCGCCGGAGCTGATCGCCCGCCTGAAGGCGGCGCTGCGGAGGGCGCGGCCCGGGGAGGAGGAGCCTGTGCTCACTGCGGAAGGGCTCGAGGTCGACTTCCCGGCGCGGCGGCTGAGGGTCGCGGGCGAGGACGTGCACCTCACCCCGACGGAGTTCGACCTGTTGCGCGCGCTGGTGAGGGGCCGGGGGCGGCTGATGACCCACCGTTCCCTACTGATCGAGGTTTGGGGCGGCTCCTACGAGCACGACACGCAGGTGCTGCGTGTGCACATCGCCAACCTTCGCAAGAAGATCGAGCCGGACCCTGGCCGGCCGCGGTACATCACCACGGACCCGGGCGTCGGCTACCGATTCGAGGTCTGAGCAGGCCTTTACGCGATCTGTATACGCGGGGCCGCTTCCATCACGCGGCCTTCACGCCCGCGCGCGCACGATATGGGCATGAACCTGGGAGCCGTCACCACTCCGTCCCGAGTCTGGCCGCGACGCGGCCGGACCGAGCGGCGGGTGGCCAAGTTGACCTCGATGCGCTTTCGCCGCGGCCTGGCCACCGGGCTGCGCCGGGTGTTGGAGGAGGCAGAGCAGCCGCCGGCGGTGTTCTCCTCGAAGGTGCCGCTGCGGCGCCGCGAGATCTTCGCGACGCGCGCGCTGATCGAGGACCTGGCGGTACACCTGGACGACGAGAGCGCGGTCGCCCCCCGCGGTGTGGCGCTCGTCGAGCGACTGCTCACGTTCGGTGGCTCACCCCTCTACGCGCCCCACCCTGACGGAGCCCTCGAGGCCGACCTCCGCCACGCCCGCGCCGCACTGCTCCTGGAGGTCTGACGGTGGACCTGGTCTCGATCGCGATCGCCGCGCTGTTCTTCGCCCTCGCCTATCTCCTGGTCGACCTGCTGGAACGCGTGTGAGCGGCGCCGAGCTGTTCGGGCTGATCGTCGCGTTCGTCCTTCTGGCCTATCTGTCGTACGCGCTCCTGCGCGGTGAGAAGCTCTAGATGACCGTTCAGGGCTGGTTCCAGATCGCCCTGTACGGGGCTGCGCTCACGGCGATGACGCCGCTGCTCGGCGGCTACATGTACCGCGTGTTCCGAGGCGACCCCGTGCTCCTCACTCCGGTCCTTGGGCCCATCGAGCGCCTGACCTACAGGGCGATCGGCGCGAAGCCCCACCGCGCCCAGGACTGGCGTGTCTACGCCAAGAGCGTCCTGATCTTCAGCGCCCTCGGGTTCGGCCTGCTCTACCTGATCCTGCGCACCCAGGGCATCCATCCGTTCAACCCCGCGGACTACGACTCGGGCACGTGGGATGTCTCCTTCAACACCGCGACGTCGTTCGTGTCGAACACCAACTGGCAGTACTACGCCGGCGAGGGCACGCTCTCCTATTTCTCGCAGATGGCGGGCCTGACGGTGCAGAACTTCCTCTCGGCGGCCACCGGCATCGCGGTCTGCATCGCGGTGATCCGCGGCTTCGCGTCACGCGGGACGAGCGAGATCGGCAACTTCTGGCAGGACCTGGTCCGGACGCTGCTCTACGTGCTGCTGCCCCTGTCGTTCGTGGCGGCGCTGATCTTCGTCTCGCAGGGCGCCATCCAGACGCTGTCCGAGTACGCGACCTACCCGACCGTGACCGGCGGGGAGCAGACGCTGGCGCTCGGCCCGGTGGCCTCGCAGGAGGCGATCAAGATTCTCGGGACCAACGGCGGCGGCTTCTTCAACGTGAACAGCGCTATGCCGTTCGAGAACCCGTCCGGCCTCACGAACTTCCTCCAGATGCTGATGATCCTGTCGATCCCGGCGGGCCTCACGGCCACCTTCGGCCGGATGGTGGGCAACCGCCGCCAGGGCTGGGCCATCTACGGCGCGATGTTCACGATGTTCATCGTCGCGGTTGCGGTGGTGTACATCGCCGAGACCAACGGCACCCCGGCCCAGCACGCCGCCGGGGTCGTCGGGAGCAACCTCGAGGGCAAGGAGGTGCGCTTCGGGGAGGCATCGAGCGCGCTCTACACCGTGATCACGACGGTGGCCTCCTGCGGCGCCGTCACGTCGGCACACGACTCCCTGACCGGCATCGGCGGGCTCGTCCCGCTGTTCAACATGGGCACCGGCGAGGTCGTTTTCGGCGGGGTCGGCTCCGGGTTTTACGGGATGCTGCTGTTCGTCCTGCTGGCGGTGTTCATCGCCGGTCTGATGGTGGGCCGCACGCCCGAGTACCTCGGCAAGAAGATCGAGGCACGCGAGGTCAAGCTCGTGATGTTCGGGACGCTCGCCGTGCCTCTGCTTGTGCTCTTCACCACGGCGCTGGCGGTCGCCACGAAGTACGGCGCGCCGTCGATCTACAACCCAGGGCCCCAGGGCTTCTCGGAGACGCTGTACGCCTACGCCTCCCAGGCGAACAACAACGGATCGGCGTTCGCGGGCTACACCGGTTACGTGCAGCCGAACTCGCCGGGCAACGCGGGCGCCTTCGGGATCACGTTCGCCGACCTCGTGGGTGGGGTGGCGATGCTGGCCGGCCGCTTCGTGCCGCTGGTGCTCGCACTGGCGGTGGCCGGCGCCCTCGCGGGCAAGAAGGTCTCCCCCGCCGGCGCGGGCACGTTCCGCACCGACTCGCCGACGTTCGCGGTCCTCCTGATCTCCGTGATCGTGATCGTGGCCGCCCTCACCCTGTTCCCCGCCTTCCTGCTCGGCCCGATCGTGCAGGGCCTCACCGACCAGCTCTTCTAGCCAATGCGCAAGGACATCACCACATCGCTGCGCGCCGTAATCGTCTTCACCCTGCTGCTCGGGCTGGCATATCCGCTCGCCACGACAGCGGTGTCGCAGCTCGCGTTCCCCAACAAGGCCGATGGCTCCCAGCTCGAGCGCGACGGCAACGTCGTGGGCTCGCGCGTGATCGGGCAGGAGTTCAAGCGGCGGGGGTACTTCCAACCGCGCCCCTCGGTGACGGGCTACGACCCCTCTTACACGTACTTCAACAACCTCGGGCCGAACAACAGGGAGCTCTCGGACCTGTTCAAGAAGAACCTCGCGGCCTACGCGGAGCGCGAGGGCGTCGAGCCCGCCGACGTGCCCGAGGATGCGGTGCAGACCACCGCCTCGGGCGTCGACCCGCACATCTCCGAGGACAACGCCGAGATCCAGGCCCGCCGTGTGGCCGAGCAGCGCAACCTGCCGCTCGAGCGCGTCAAGGAGCTGATCGAGGAGCACACCGACGGCCGCTCCCTCGGCGTCCTCGGTGAGCCCGGCGTGAACGTGCTCGAGCTGAACCTCGCGCTGGATCGCGAGCGATGAACGTGTTCGCTCCCGACATCCTCAAGCCGGCGGTCACGGACAGCCTGCGCAAGCTCGACCCGCGGCACGTCGTGCGCAACCCGGTCATGTTCGTGGTCGAGGTCGGCGCGCTCATCACGACCGCCGGCTGGCTGATCCAGGCATTCGGCGGCGAGCCGCTCGGCGGTGGGGAGGAGCCGGCCTGGTTCACCTTCACGGTCGCGGTGTGGCTGTGGCTCACCGTCCTGTTCGGGAACCTGGCCGAGGCGCTCGCCGAGGGGCGCGGGAAGGCTCAGGCCGCGTCGCTGCGGGCGATGAGGACCGAGACCGTGGCGCGGCTGCGCGGCGGCGGCGAGAAGCCCGCGTCGGAGCTCGTGAGGGGCGACCTCGTGGTGGTCGAGGCCGGCGAGCTGATCCCGGGCGACGGCACGGTGGTCGAGGGCATCGCGTCCGTCGACGAGTCGGCGATCACGGGCGAGTCGGCTCCGGTGATCCGCGAGTCCGGCGGCGACCGGAGCGCGGTCACCGGCGGCACGCGCGTGCTCTCCGACCGGATCGTGGTGGAGATCACCCAGGAGGCGGGCAAGAGCTTCCTCGACCAGATGATCGCCCTGGTCGAGGGCGCCGAGCGGCGCAAGACGCCGAACGAGATCGCGCTGGGCATCCTGCTCGCGGGCCTCACCATCGTGTTCCTGGCCGTGGTCGTGACGCTGCGGCCGTTCGCCGAGTTCGCCTCTACGGAGGCGTCGATCGCCACTCTCATCGCCCTGCTGGTGTCGCTGATCCCGACCACGATCGGGGCGCTGCTGTCCGCGATCGGGATCGCAGGGATGGACCGCCTGGTGCGCCGCAACGTCCTGGCGCTATCGGGCCGCGCCGTCGAGGCATCCGGCGACGTGGACGTGCTGCTGCTGGACAAGACGGGCACGATCACGCTCGGCAACCGCGAGGCGACGGAATTCATCCCGATGCCCGGCGTGCTCGAGGGCGAACTCGCCGAGATCGCCCAGTTCTCCTCGCTGGCCGACGAGACCCCGGAGGGGCGGTCCATCGTCGTTCTGGCGAAGCAGTACGGGATCCGCGAGCGCGAGCTCGACCCCCGCACCACCCATTTCGTCCCCTTCAGCGCGGAGACGCGCATGAGCGGCGTGGACCTGAACGGCTCGAGCCTGCGCAAGGGCGCGGGCGATGCCGTCAAGTCCTTCATCGAGGGCCAGGGGGGGCACGCCCCCCCTGAGCTCGCCGCCGAGCTCGACCGCATCGGCCGCGAGGGCGGCACTCCCCTGGCCGTGGCCCGCGACAGCCAGGTGCTGGGCGTGATCTACCTCAAGGACATCGTGAAGGGCGACATGTCGGTCCGCTTCGACCAGCTGCGCAGCATGGGGATCCGCACCGTGATGGTCACCGGCGACAACCGCCTCACCGCCGCCAAGATCGCCGAGGAGGCGGGGGTGGATGACTTCCTGCCGGAGGCGACCCCCGAGCAGAAGCTCGAGCTGATCCGCTCCGAGCAGGCCGACGGCCGCCTGGTGGCGATGGCCGGCGACGGCACCAACGACGCTCCGGCCCTGGCGCAGTCGGACGTCGGAGTCGCGATGAACACGGGCACCCAGGCCGCCCGCGAGGCGGGGAACATGGTGGACCTCGACTCCAACCCGACGAAGCTGATCGAGATCGTCGAGATTGGCAAGCAGCTGCTGATCACGCGCGGCGCGCTCACCACCTTCTCGATCGCCAACGACGTGGCGAAGTACTTCGCGATCCTGCCCGCGATCTTCGCCGCGAGCTACGCCGCGGCCGGGGACGAGAGCGGGCCGCTCGATTCGTTGAACATCATGGCCCTCGGCACCCCCGAGTCGGCGATCATCTCCGCGATCGTCTTCAACGCGCTGATCATCCCGGCGCTCGTGCCGCTGGCCCTGCGTGGGGTCGCATACAGGCCGATCGGCGCAACGGCGCTCCTGCGGCGCAACATGCTCGTGTTCGGCCTCGGCGGGCTGATCGCGCCGTTCGTGGGCATCAAGCTGCTGGATCTCTTGATCCACAACCTGCTGGGCGCCTGACTTCCGGGGACAATGCGGCCATGGCAGCGAGCGGCCGCGGGCGCTACAAGGTCTTCCTCGGGATGGCGGCCGGCGTGGGGAAGACGTTCCGCATGCTCCAGGAGGGCCGCGCGGAGCAGGCCGCGGGGCGCGACGTGCTGCTGGCCTACCTCGAGCCGCACGACCGCCCCGAGACCGAGCTGCAGGCCGAGGGCCTGGAGGTCCTGCCCCGGCGTACGGTGGAGTACCGCGAGACGGCGCTCGAGGAAATGGACCTGCCGGCGATCTTCCGGCACGCGCCCGACCTGTGCCTGATCGACGAGCTGGCCCACACGAACGCCCCGGGGGTCGAGCACCGCAAGCGCTACGAGGACATCGAGGACGTGCTCGAGGCTGGGATCGACGTGTTCTCGACCGTGAACGTGCAACACCTCGAGACCCTCAACGACCGCATCTTCGAGCTCACGGGCGTGCGCGTGCGCGAGACCTTCCCCGACTCGGTGCTGGCGAGCGCCGACGAGGTGGTGTTGATCGATCTCACGCCGGAGGCGCTGATCCAGCGGCTGCGCGAGGGGAAGGTGTACCCGGCCGAGCGGGTGCCGAAGGCCCTGAACAGCTTCTTCCGGATCGAGAACCTCGCCACCCTGCGAGAGGTCGCGCTGCGCGAGGTCGCGGAGGAGGTCGAGGCCAAGCGCACCGACGTGCCCGAGACGCCCCAGCTCGGCACCCGCGAGGACCAGGTGGCGCTCGAGGCGCCGGGCGCCGTTCGCGAGCGGCTGCTGGCGCTGGTGACCCCAAGCGCACGCTCGCGCCGCCTGGTGCGGCGAGCGTGGCGCTCGGCCCAGCGGCTGGGCGGTGAGCTCGACCTGCTCTACGTGACTAAGCCCGGGGAGCCCCCGCGCGGAGAGGAGCGCGAGGGCCTCGAGGAGCTGAAGAGCCTGGCCTCGGTCCTCGGCGTCGAGCTGCTCGTGGAGGAGGGCGACGATCTCGCCGAGGTCGCGGCCCGCGTCGCGGCCGAGCGCGGCACCACCTATGTGATGATCGGCCAGCCCGAGCTGGCTCGGGGCCTACGCCGGCTTGGCGAGCCGCTCACGGAGCGGCTGATGCGCGAACTCCCCGGAATCGACCTGCGCGTGCTGGCCGACCGGCCGACGGACTAGAGGGACCCGGAATCTAGTCCGTTCGCCGGGCCCTTCAACTGCACCACGGCGACGATCACGAGGTCGCGTGCATCCCGAGGTGCCAGGGGGGGCGGTCTGACAGGTGAGCACGGCCCGCGAATTCCGTGACGTCCGCCGCGAATCTCATCGGCCAGTCCCAGTGAGGCAGGTGCCGCCGCCGCGGTAGACGCGCGGCTCGGCGTCGAAGACGCCAAGCCCGTCCACGATCGCCTTCAGCGCACCCGCCGGCATCGCAAGCGTGTGCTCCACCATCGCCGAGAACAGCATCCGCGGAAGGTGCTCCTCACGCGCATGCTGCTGCAGTACCGCGGCGAAGCCCGGGTGGACGGGGTCGGCAGCTGACGATCGCCGGGGCTTCATGGACGAGGTCGTCGTTCTCGAGGGCCTCCACCATGAAGAGGGCGAAGTCCACGCGGCGGGTGATGTTGCTCTCTGAGGATGGGATCTCCCACGTGGCGGCTCCACACGGGTAGGCCCTGGCTCTCGCCCTCCTCGAGGTCGCTGCCGCGCACGACGGTCCAGCGGGTGTCGCTGGCAAAGATCCGGTTGCACGCCTCTACCTGGTCGTCGAGGTCCGCATACCGAGCGACCCGCGCCGGTGCGCCGAAGACCCTGACGAACCACCGCAGCCTCCGCGGTGCGGTTTCGGTCATCGCCCCTAGCCGCGGTCGCCGGCCGGGTGGGGGGCCGCGGCCCCGTTCTGTGCCGGGGCGGCGGGCGCCGTGGCGCTTTGGCGGTTCTTGTCGACGATGGCCGCGAGGATGAGGAGGAAGGCGAGCAGCCTGAAGGCATAGACCAGCACCCGGCCCTCGTCGTCCTCCTCGAGGAAAGCCAGGATGAAGCGGCTGATCGCGAACATGAGAAACGCGCCCCCGAACATCAGGAAGAGCCGATCGCGCGTCTGGCGCCAGTAGCGGAAGAACAGCACCGCGATCACCAGCGCGGCCGTCATCGTCGCGCCACCGATGAACTCGGCCGTCACAGCTCCGGCTCCCACAGCAGCCCATACGCCAGCACGAGCAGGCCGGCGAGGGCGGGAATGCTGCGCCAGGTCGACAGATCGACGTCGGTGACCACGACCTTGTCGACGAACAGCAGGATGTTGTTGAGGGTCAACCCGAGGAAGCAGAGCGCAGCCCAGAAGAGCAGCGTGCTGCGGGTAGCGAGGTAGGAGCGGGCCAGCAGGACCGTGCAGGCGAGGCTGATCAGAGCCGAGAGGACGTACACGGCGGTGTCCATCTCAGCGATCCCGCCTGATCCTGAAGGCATCGGAAAAGAGCGAGATCCGCTCGCTCGGCTTCGCGAAGATCAGCGCGATCACGCTCACCCGGTAGCGCGCATAGGCCTCGGCGAGCGAGTCGAGCGTGTGCTCGAGCTCCGCGGGCGGGTCGTAGCGATAGCTCCCGTCCTCCTCGCGGGCGAGCCCACGCCGCGCGAGGTCCGCCAGCCAGGTCCCCGCGGTCTCCGCCGACTGCGTCACCAGCGCGCGCGAGACCTCGTCCGCGGTCCAGAGCTTGTCGCCCGCCGCCCGCAGCAGCAGCAGGATCTCGAGCTGCGCGACCGACTCGATCTGCCCCACGATGAACTGCTCGACTGGTGCTGGAACGCCGCTCTCGCTCACCGCGCGCGAGTCTTTCGACGTGGGTGGGGGTCTGGGCGCGGAGTCGCCATCGCTCAGGTTGACCGCTCGAAGCGCTCGGCGAGGCGGCGGAAGAACTCGGAGCGCGTGATGACTCCTTGGATGGTGCCTGCTTCGACCACCGGGATGATGAGTACGCGGTGGTGGAGGAAGGTCTCGGCGATCTGGGCGTCGGAGAAGTCTGGGCCGACGTCGATGTGCTCGGTGTGCATGTAGCGGCCGACGGGCTCGTCGCGGCAGGCGGCTCGTTTCTCGGCGCGTCGCCGAGGGCGCTGGGAGAAGCCGGATAGGTCACTCCGGAGGTAGCCGTGAACAGGGCGCATGAACTCGCGCTCGCCGAAGATGCCGACGAGCTGGTCGTGCGCGGCGGTGACGGGCAGCGCCGGCAGGCCGCCTCGAGCAGTCGGCTGACGGCGTCGCTGACGGTGTCGTCGCGGTGCAGCAGAGGGGCCTGGCGTAAGAGGTCACGACTCAGTTTGTCGGGTGTCATGCGGTCTCCGTCACAGATATCGGATCGCGAAGTAGCCGGTTGCCAGCACTAGGGAGAGTACGGTCGCGGGCAGGCCGACCTTGAGGAATCGACGAACCCGATCGGCCGGCCCGCGCGAGAGGCCATGCCGGCGGCGGCGACTTGGCGGCGGCCGCGATAAGCGTTGCGTTGCCGCCGAAGCAGGCGCCGAGGGCAAGCGCCCACCAGTACGCGTCGTCCCCGTCGCCCTGCCCGGCTTGGAGTTGCTCGACGACTGGGATCATGGTGGCGGTGAAGGGGATGTTGTCGACGATCCCGGAGCCGAGCGCCGAGAACCAGAGGATGCCGAGCAGCTCGGCGCTGCGGTCGCCGGCGGTCAGCTCCGCGATTCCGTCGGCGACCTCCTCGATCGCACCCGTCTCTTCGAGTGCGCCGACCATCACGAACAGCCCCATGAAGAAGAACAGGGTCGGCCATTCGATCCCAGCGAGCGCCTTCTCGAGCGATTGGCGGCTTGCCAGCAGCATTGCGGTCGCTCCGGTGAGGGCGACGGTGGCGGGCTCGAGCCCGAGTGTCTTGTGGGCGAAGAAGACGAGGATCGTGGCGATGAGGATCGGCATCGTGCGACGCAGCTCGTCGGCGTCCTCGATCGAGCGGGAGGCGTCGAGCTCCATCACGCGATTGCGTGCCTTCGGGTGCCACCTGGAGCCGGCGGCGGTAGAGCAGGTAGAGGGCGCCGGTCACTACGACGAAGGTGAGCGCCGCGATCGGCGCGAGGTTGACGATGAACGCGCCGAACGAGAGGTCGGTCGCGCCTGCGATGATGATGTTCGGCGGGTCGCCGATCAGCGTCGCGGTGCCGCCGATGTTGGAGGCGATCACCTCGATGATCACGAGCGGGAGCGGGTCGATGTCGAGCGCGTCGGCGAGCAGGAACGTGATCGGGACGATGAGCAGGATCGTCGTGAGGTTGTCGAGGAATGCGGAGAGCACCGCTGTCGTGAGCGAGAGGGAGACGACAACGGCGAGCGGCCGGCCGCGTGAGAGCTGGCCCGCGCGGATCGCGAGCCAGGTGTAGACGCCGGTCGTCTCGGTCAGCTTGACCATCAGCATCATCCCGGCGAGCAGCCCGATGGTGTTGAAGTCGACAGCCTCGATCGCCTGCTCCTGCTCGATCGTCTGGGTCACGACGACGAGCGCGGCGCCGAGCAGCGCGATCTTCGTGCGGTCCACACGCTCGCTCGCGATCGCCGCGAGCGCGAGGGCAAAGATGGCGACCGCGAACATCACAGCCGCGGGCAGCTCGATCGGGTTGCGATCGGGGGCGAGCGCCACGACCGGTGACATACCCAGCAGGCGCAGGTCCGCAAGCAGCTCCCCGCACGCGCCGCGTCCCAGAGCCGCTCCGCGAGTGCCATCAGCTAGGTGCAGCTCGATCAGCCAATCCGATGTGCGAGTCCAATCCGGGCAGGGGCTCTCGAGGCTGGTCAGCCTCGCGCCCCGCAGGCCGTCCTGGGACAGCACCACCTCCAGCTCCTGTCGCAGCCAGGCCTCGGCCTCCTCGCGGGGCAGGTGGTAGGGGTGGCGGCACAGCACCAGCAAACGAGACATCGCGCCATCATTTGGGCCGTTGGGTCTGCGCTCAATGGGGGCTTGCCCCCATCCCGGGGGGGCACGGACCTCGGCTCCTAGGGCTCGATCAGACCGCGCTTGATCGCATAGCGGGTCAGCTCGACGCGGTCGCGCATCCCGAGCTTGGACAGGATGTTCTCGCGGTGGCGGTCCACCGTTCTGCGGCGTATCGAGAGCTCCAAGGCGATCTGGTCGCTGGTGTAGGCCTCGCCGATCAGCTTCAACACCTCGAGCTCCCGGGGGGTAAGCGGATCCGGCGGCACCTCGCCACCCGCTCTTGCACGCTCGAGGTAGTCGTGGATCAGCGCCGTCACCGCCGCGGGATAGAGAAACGGCTCGCCCCGCATCGCGGCCCGGCACGCCTCGACCAGGTCCCGGTCGGCCGCCGACTTGAGCACGTAACCCGACGCCCCCGCTCGCAGCGCCTCGAACAGGTACTGCTCGCTGTCGTACATCGACAGGATCAGCACCCGCAACTCCGGCTGGCGTGCGGTCAGCTCGGCGGCCGCCTGCAACCCGGTCATGCGCGGCATCGCGACATCGAGCACGGCCAGCTGCGCACCGGCCCTGCCCAGCCAGCTCGAGCGCCGCGGCGCCGTCGCCCGCCTCCGCCACGACCTCGAGGTCGGGCTCGGCGTCGAGCACCATGCGCAGGCCACGGCGCACAACAGCGTGGTCGTCGGCGAGCAGTATGCGCGTCTTTAGCGGCGTCATCGATTCTCCGTGCGGGTCAAGGCTACGCCGCCATCGGCCATGCGTATCCCGGCGGCCGCCGCATGGGTATGGCCCCCCATTGGCGAACCGCCGCGGCCGCTCCACGGTCCAAGGGCAACGACAAAGGAGATTCCATGAGCGGCTGCATCTTGGGCGGCATCGACGACTGGGCCGGAGATAGGGGCGCCGCCGCGGTGGCGTCGCGTCTGGCCCGCGACCTGCACTCCCACGCGCTGCTCTTGCACGTGAGCGAGGGTGCGCGCACGTTCCTCCACGGACTGCGCCCGCCCCGGGTCGGCCGGGACCGAAAGCTGAGGAGGCAGCTCAGAACCGTCGCCGAAGAGCAGTGCTTTCCGGAAGGCACCGATCTCCGCGTGGAGACCGGCGACCCCGCCACGCGGCTGATCGCCGCCGCGGAGGCCGAGGACGCCGAGTTGATCGTCGTCGCCACACGCGGTCTGCGCCGCGGCGGTGCAGCCCTGATCGGCCGTGTCGCGAGCGCCATGTTGACGGGGGCCCCGTGCCCCGTCGTGGCGGTGCCGCAGACCGCGATCGCCCCGCTCGACTCGGCGAGCATGAGGGATGTCGTCTGCGGGACCGAGGCCGACGGCTCGGAGAGGGATCTCGCGGTGCTGAGGCTGGCGGCCGATCTCGCTACCCGCCTCGGCGGCGAGCTGCACGCGGTGCACGGATACGACTCGGCCACGCTGCCCGCAAGCGCGGCCGGCCCCCAGCGCAAGCTCGACGACGCCCTCCACAGGTCCGGTGTCGACGCGCACGGAAGCGTTGTGCCGCTCGCGCCCGCCGAGGCGCTCGAGCGCATCGCCGTGGAGCAGCGCGCCGGCCTCATCGTCGTCGGCGCGCAGGGAGCCGGCACGGCCGACTCGGCGCTGCATGGGCCGGTGCCGATCCAGCTCGCGGCCGAGGGGAGCACCGCGGTGCTAGTGCTCCCTCGCGAGGCCGCGCTCGAGGCCGGCAGCAGCCACTACGCAGCTCGCCGCCGGGACGGCCTGAGAACCGAGACAGTCACCCCGCCGCTGTGTCCCCCACCGACTCCAACCAGCCGTCCGGCGCCGCGGCCCTCCTACAGCCCGCCTAGGAACCGGCCCGCAGCGGGCAGCGCAGCCTCACCGTCGTCCCCCGGCCCCGCGCGCTGTCGATCTCGAGCTCGGCGTTCACCAGCAGGGCGCGCTCTCGCATCCCCCGAGCCCCGCCCCTTCGCGCCCCCGCTCACGTCGAAGCCCCGGCCCGGGTCGACCACCTCCAGCACCACGAAACCACCGGACGCCCGAAGCGCCAACAGCCCCGTCGCACAGTCGGCATGGCGCGCGACGTTGGTCAGCGCCTCCTGCGCCACGCGGTAGAGGACCAACTCGGTGTCGGCGTCGAGCACCGGCAGCGGCGAGCCGATGCGGCGCTCGATCGACAGCCCCGCCGGCCCGCGGAACGAATTCGTCAGCGCCGCCAACGCGCTCGTCAGCCCGAGGTCATCGAGCGCCTCCGGGCGCAGGCGACGCGCGATCAGCCGCACTTCCTCGCGGCTCTCCCGCACGCTCCCGCGCCTCCTCACCGCCGACCCGGCCCCACTTCGTGAGGCGCTATCCAGTTGGAGCATCGCCGCGGTCAACTTCTGGCCGACCTCGTCGTGGAGCTCCTGAGCGATCCGCAGCCGCTCACCCTCCTGGGCGGCGAGCGCCCTCCCGGCGCTCTCGCGCCGCTCGGCCTCGAGCCGCGCCACCATCTCGTTGAAGGTCTCAGCAACAGCCCGCAACTCCGGCACAGCCTCATCCACCGGCGCCCGCACCCCCGGCCGCAACGGATCCGCCCCCCGCATCAGCGTCCGCAACCGCTCGAGCGGCAACAGCGCGCGACGCAGAAGCGCGACGTTGAGCACGAGCATCGCTCCCAACCCCAGCGCCAGCACCAACAACTCGGCGACGGCGACCGGGGAGCTGACCGTCGCTGGCGAGAGCGCAAGCGCCGCCGTCGCCACCACCAACACGAGCGCATTCGTCGCAAATACACGCCAAAACAACGGCACGCCGACCAGCCTAGGGAGCCGAACCGCGCCGACCCCGCTCGCCGCCACCGTCCCGCCGCTGCCCCGGCTCACGAGCACAACAAAAAGCGCATGCGGTCAAGCTCCTCACGCAACGCCAAACGATCCCCGCCCCTCGCCCCCGTCACCCGGCGCGCGGCAGGCTGAAGCGCACGCACGTCCCGCGGGTGGACTCCGCCAGCCAGATCTCGCCGCCGTGTGCCTCGACGATTGCGCGGCAGATGGTCAGGCCGAGCCCGGTGCCCTCCCCCGAACGTGCGGCGTCGTAGCCGCCGCGGAAGAAGGGCTCGAACACGCGGTCGCGCTCCGCGGGCACGACCCCCTCGCCGGTGTCGGCCACCTCCACCTCCACGTGCTTCCCGTTCGACTCGGCGGCGACCGTCACGCTGCCGTCGGCGGGCGTATGGCGGATGGCGTTCTGGATCAGGTTGAACAGGACGCGCTGGAGCTGCTCGGGGTTCGCGTGCGCCGGCGCGACGTCTTCGCCCACGGCGGCTTGGACGGCGACACGCTTGGCATCCGCCTGTGCCCTCATCGCTTCGACCGTCTCCTGGACGAGCTCGTCGAGCCGCACCTGCTGCATCGACCACTGGATGTCCCCGGCGTCGAGCCGGGAGAGCTCGAACAGGTCCTCGATCAGCGCGGACAAAGAGCGGAGGTGCACCGACATCTGCTCGAGGTAGCGGCGGCGCGTTTCGGGGTCGACGAGATCGTCCTCGATGGCGTCAGCGAGCAGCCGTAGCGAGGTGAGCGGGGTGCGTAGGTCGTGCGAAACGGCCGCGATCAGGTCGCGGCGGGCGCCGTCGGCCGCATCGCGCTCGGCCTCGCGCTCGGCGAGCTGCGCGGTCATCTCGTTGGCCGCGGCCGCCAGTTCCGCCAACTCGTCGCGGGCTCCGGTTGTGATGCGCCCGTCGCGTCGTCCCTCGCCGACCGCACGCAGGCCGTCGCGCAGCACCTGCACGTCGGCCAGCACACCGCGCGAGAGGACCGTCGCGGCGTACGCCGTGAGGAAGCCCGCGAACACGAGCAACAGCCCCATCACGACGGCGTCATGAGTCGACACGAACATGAGCAGCACCACCACGCCGAGCGTCAGCGTGATCAGAGCCACCGTGAGAGCGATGGCGATCGTGAACTGCCGCGAGAGCGAGCCGGCGGAGCGCCGGCGGTGCGCGAGCACGTGCACGGCGGCGATCACCGGGGCACCTGCGGCGGCGACATACGCCGCGGTCAGCAGGCCGTCTTTCGGCGCGTAGACGAGCCCCATGGCCACGCCGCCGGCCGCCGCGGCGACGGCGAGCAGGGCGAAGCCGCGTAGCGCGCTCATGGCTGGAAGCGGTAGCCGACGCCCCATACGGTCTGAAGCCAGCGCGGGTTCGATGGGTCCTCCTCGATCTTGGCCCGCAGCCTGCGCACGTGCACGGTCACGGTCGAGGTGTCCGAGTAGAAGCTGTACTGCCACACCGAGTCCATCAGCTGGTCGCGTGAGAAGGCCTGGCCCGGGTGGCGCACGAGGTGCAGCAGCAACTCGTACTCCCGCACTGTGAGCTCGGCCTCCTCGCCGCGGACGGTAACCCGGCGGGCCACAGGGTCGAGCTCGAGCCCATCGAAAGCGATCGGCTCCTCGGGCTCGGCGGAGGTATCCACGCGGCGCAGCACGGCGTCCACGCGGGCCACCAGCTCAGCTGGTGAGAACGGCTTCACCACGTAGTCGTCGGCGCCCAGTCGCAGCCCGATCACGCGATCGGTCGCCTCGCCCTTGGCGGTCAGCAGGATCACCGACACGCCGTCGCCCTCGCGCAGGCGGCGCATCACCTCCAGGCCGTCCATGCCGGGGAGCATCAGGTCGAGCACGACGAGGTCGGGCCGGTCTGCCCCCGCCAGCTCGAGGGCGCGGGGCCCGTCGCCGGCCACGCGGGTCTCATAGCCGGCCCGCTCCAGATACCGGGAGACCACCTCGGTGATCGTCCGCTCGTCGTCCACGACGAGCACGGAGCCTCGGGGGTCACCGTTTTCCATCACGGCCAGTGTGGCAGCGGCCGGGTGGCGTGCGCTGGCACGTAAGGCTTCCGTCATCCTGATATAGTCCGATATAGGACTAATTGGATGCCAACCCGAACACCCAATCGCGAGAACGTGGGCTTCCTGCTCGCCAAGGCCTCACAGCACTGGAACGAGCTGCTGTACGAGCGGTTCGTGGCCCACGGCTTCCCGGAGGTCCGCCCCGCCTACGGCTCGATCCTTGTGCCGCTGTTCGAGGAGGACTCGCTCCGGATCGGGGAGCTCGCCCGCCGGGCCTCTCTCGCGAAGCAGACGATGACGACCATGGTCCGCCTGCTGGAGCGAGACGGGCTCGTCAGCCGCGAGCGCGACGCCGCCGACGGACGGGCCTTCCTGATCCGCCTCACCCCCCGCGCCGGGCGCTTCCGGCCGGTCGCCGAGAAGGTCCTGGGAGAGCTCGACGAACTGGTCCGCTCGCGCCTACCCGCACACCAACAAGCCGCGCTGCCCGCGGCGCTGAAGGAGATGATCGACCTATGAGAAGCAAGACCGTGACCGCCGTACTGCCGGCTTCGCACGAGGAGGTGTTCGCCTACCTGGCGGACATCGAGAACCTGCCGAATTGGGCCACCGAGTTCGCTCGGGAGCTGAAGCGCGAGAACGGCGACTACAAGGTCGTGAACAACCTCGGCGAGTTCTACTTCGAGATCCGCGCCGACGAGCGAACTGGAGTAATCGACATGCTCGCCGGGCCCACCAAGGACGAGCTAGCACTCTTCCCCACTCGGGCGGTGAGGCTCTCCGGCGACCAGACCGCGTACACGTTCACGATGTTCCAGGCGCCGGACATGCCGAGCGAGCTGTTCGACTCGCAGTACGAGTCGCTCACGCGCGAGTTCGAGACCCTCAGGGCGATCTTCTCGTGACAGGAGAACGTTGAGCGGTCGCCCGCCGCAGCAGCCCCGGTGTACGAGCGGCGATCGCCTAGAACATCGCCCGGCTTACGGGCGGCGCTTCCCGCTAGGGCCGACCACCCACCAGAGGCCGCCGTTTAGGCGCACGTTGTGGCAGAGCACCTCGCCGGCTCCCTCGTGGGCGTAGTAGTAGAGCGGCCTGCCCGCGTAGGTCACCTGCCGCCTGCCGCCACGACGGCGCATGGTGCCGAGCAGCGATCTCTTCACGCCTCGACCAGCGCGGGGCTTGCCCTTGGTGAAGACGGGCGGCCATGCCTCGGCGCACTTCCCGTAACAGCGCGACCGCTTGCGACCGTCGCGCTGGAAGACGTACACGGCCTGGCGCTTGGGGCCCCACAGCATCTGACCGAACTCCGATCCGCGAGCCGTGATCTTGGTGCCAGCGGCCATGGCGGGCGCCGTCACGCCGCCGGCGCCGAGCGTGGCGAGCAGCGCGGCCAGCGCGAGGCGCCTCACGGGCGCCTCTTCCCGTCCGGCCCGACGACCCACCAGAGGCCGCCGTTCTTGTTCACGTTGTGGCAGAGGACCACGCCGGGTTCCTCGTGCGCGTAGAAGTAGAGCGGCTTGCCCGCGTAGGTCACCTGCCGCCGACCATCACGGCGCTTCACCGTGCCGAGCAAGGAGGCCCTCACCCCCTTACTCGCTCTGGGCTCCCCTTCGGTGAAGACCGGCGGCCAGGCCTCCGCACACTCGCCGTAACAGACGGTGCCGCCTTTCGGGTCCTTCTCAAAGATGTAGATCGCCTGCTCGTTGGAGTCGAACAGCATCGAGCCGAAGCTCGAGTCGCCAACGGTGATGATCGCGCCCTTGCCGGCGGGCGCCGCCGCCCCGTCGGGCTTCGTCGCGGTCTCGGGCTTCGCGGCGGCGGCCTCCTTCGGCGGCGTTGCGTCCCCCGCGTTCGAGTCATCGTCGTCACCGCAGCCCGCGAGCGCCAGCAGGGCACCGACCAGGAGAAGCGTGATTCTCGCCATCGAGCGATCCTCCCACTCAGGGATTACACGAGACTTACGAACCTAGGGTCGCCCAGCGCCAACGCCCCGGGGTAGCCTTGTGGCGATGGCCTACTCCGAAGAGCTGGCGGAGCGGATCCGGGACGTCATCGGCGGCCGCAGCGGCGTGAGCGAACGCAAGATGTTCGGCGGCGTGGCCTGGATGGTCGACGGCAACATGGCCTGCGGAGTGATCGGCGAGGATCTCATGGTCCGCCTCGATCGCGACGAGGCAGAACGCGTCCTGGTGGAGGACCACGTCGGCCCGATGGAGTTCACCGGGCGCCCGATGCGCGGCTTCGTCACAGTCGACGCAGCCGGCATCTCCGACGCCTCCGAGCTCACCCGCTGGGTAGACACCGGAGCGGACTTCGCCGCGTCGCTCCCCGCGAAATAGACGACCAGGACGGAGGCGACCGCGCGGTTTGGTCAGACGGACTCGAGGAAGCGCGAGTCATCACTGCGGCCTCGTGCCGCACACGTGATTGCCGGGAGGGAAGGAAACATTTACAAGTCTCCGTTTCCGTCGATGCTGAGCAGCCGTCTACCAAGCGAACGCAACGTCCCGGGAGCCGGAGCTTTAACGCAATCAGCCGTACCCAATTGACAGGCCCGCGGCTGCCAATGGCGATCTCCCCAGCGGCGCCCCGCCTGACGAACCCCTCTCGCCCCGACGAGGAGCTGCATTGCTGCGGGGATTACCACCAACGCACGATCGTGGCGTCTATCAGGAGCGCGACAGCAATTCCGACGCTCATCTGAGCGGGTGGGTGTGGTCGGCGGTGCGCGGCCACTAGACGAGGAACGCCACTCCGATGGCCACAAGCCATAGCGACCAGAGGGTGTAGGCGACCGGCGTCAGCTGACCCCCGAGCTTCCACCCTGAAGGCTCGAAGCGCCCGAGGAACTCGACCGAGGAGATCAGGAGGAGGGGTCCGATGACGACACCGAGGATGCCGAGCCAACCCGCTACTGCGTCGGTCTGGATTAGGGCGACGCCGGTCAGGATGGACCAGGCCCCCGTGAGGGCGTAGCCGAGGTGCTCGCCGACGGCGACCCCGAGGTAGCGATTGAACGACTGGAAGACGACGTCCACGGTCTCCGCACGCGCTGAGCCGGGCGGGGCGTCCTCTGCCTGTCGCGCCAGGTACGGAACGAGGAACGGCCAGCGAATCAGGCCGAGGAACTGCACCACCGAGGCAAGGATTCCGACAACCACCGACAGGGCCACCACGGTCGGGTCGGCGTCGCCGAGCTCACCGGCCAGCAAGACGGCGAGCGGGGAAAACAACACCGCTGAGAGGGCGAATACCCACCAGATGAGGAGCAGACTCGACCCGCCTTGGCGAAATCGCAGCAGAACCTCGTTAGTTGGCTGGCGCAGGACGTCGGGGTAGTCGAAGCGCTGTGCCAGCAACGTGAACCCCACGTTGAACAGAACCGGTACGGCGATTAGGACCACCCCGGTCACGGTCTCGCTCATAGCGCCCGGTCCTAGTGCGGCGCGTCCGGCGTGGCCGACTCCACCTGCTCCTCTGCAGGCATGAACCGGGCGAGCAGCAATCCGCTGAGCACCGTGAAGGTCACTGCGCCGAACGCACCGAACACCGTGAATTGCTTGTCGACATCGATGCCACCGAGCGTCGTCACGCTCCATCCAGCCGCGAACAACGCGGGCATTGCTGCCCCCCACGCCCTGGCAAGCCGCGTTCGGCCCTGCGCCGCCAGAGCGAATCCCTGGGCAGCGCCCAGCACCGCACCGCTCGCCGCTCCCATCGCGGCCAGGGAGCCGAGGTCGGTTTCGTAGTCCACGAGCGCGGCGCCGACGGCAAGCCCGAGGCCATAACCCACGGCGCTCGCGCCAACCCATAGCGGCCACTGCCCGAACATGTCTTTGGCGGCCAGCCACTGTGCGGCGCCGAGACCAGCACCGGTGAGGGCGCCGCCGATGAGTGCGGCGCCAACGGCGTCGACGTCTCCGCCGCCGGCCCGGCCGATCAAGCCGGCGACGGGGAAGGCGAGCGCCACCGCGGCCCAACGCCAGCCCGGAAAGAGCCGCGGCTTAGTGTCCGCGGCCATCACGGGCGTCCTTCAGATCGGCTGAGGGACTGGCGAAGCGCTTGACGAAGCTGAGTGCCGCGTCAGCCACCTCGCGCCAGCCGCCGTCGATGGTGAGCGCATGACCACGGTTAGGCATCTCGACGATCTCGGTCACGCCCTCGTTGCGCTGCTGCTTTTTGTAGATGGCGTCCTGAATAGCGCGCGGGGTGATGTGATCCTTGTCACCGCTGATGATCAGCATCGGTCCGCGATCGGGGTTCCCGTGATCCACCTTCAACTCGGTCCAGGGGTTGAGGTTGGCGGCCGCCGATTGGAAGATCAGCGCGCCGGATGCCGGCACCGCGAACGTCTCGTAAAGTTCTCTCGCTTCATCCTCCTCGACTGCGTTGGCGAAGGCGTAGCGAAACTGCTCGTATGTAAGCGCGACAGCGCGGTTGCGGTTGAGCGGGTTGCCGAGCACTGGCCTTGAGGCCTTCACCGCCGAGATCGGTAGCGGCAGCACGCCGCGGAAGGGCCCCGAGCCAATCGATACCGACACAGCCGCCTGCCCGTAGCCAGCGATCATCTGGGCAAGCAGGCCCCCCATCGAGTGCCCGATCACGGCCGGCCTCTTATCCAGCCGGCCAACTAGCTCAGAGTAATGCTTGGCTAGCTCACCCACAGTCGTGCCGGCGAACACCTCCGGGTGCGCGTTCGCCTCCTCGACAGTGTCTGGGTCGTCGGGCCACCCCGCCCGGAGCGCCGTATAGCCAGCTGCTTCGAAGACCTCGGCCCAGCTGTCCCAACTCTTGGGCAACAGCCACATGCCATGGATGAACACAACGGGGATGAGTCCAGAGGCGTTAGCCCGGTCGATTCCCTCCGTGAGGACGGGTCGCCTTTCCCTGACACCGTCTAGAGACGCTTCCGCTTGCGCGGCACGCATAGCGGCCCACCTCCCTTGGGCCGGTGCCGGCGTGACACGTCGGCCTCCGGTCCGCCTATGGAGAAATTCACTATCACAGGTCTCCCGGCCGCCCGTGGAAAGGTTCACGCACGTTGGCCCGCCCTGTCAAGAAGCCGCACTCTCCAGCGCCTGGTTTTGGGCGCTCAGCAATCACGCCGGCGGCAGGGCGCTCGCTATCGGAGTCAGCGGCAGAGCCATCGAGTAGGCCTCCTACCGCCGTACGAAAGCGGCGGGGAGCAGGCTCGGTACCTGCTCGGCCTCCAGCCTCACCGCTCCTTTGCCTCGACTCTGGCGCCGTAGCGCCCGGGGATGCTCGGGAAGCCGCAGTGCCCGCAGGGCTCGCTGGTGCACGTCACGCTCGCAGCAGACGAAGATCCGCCGCCTGCCGTGATGGGGCCAGGATGTCTCACTCGAGCCGCACGAGCCAACGCGCCCCGTGACGATCTTGTCCGCTGCGGCAAGGAACGCACGCGCCTTCTCTTCGTCCTCGACCACGAACACGACAACCGGCGGCTCGCCGAGTCGCCTGTAGCGTCGGGATCCGCCCTGAATTGCACCATATCTGTACCACGGCGCTCCTTTCGCGCCGGGCCCTTCAAGCCGAAAGGCCCGCGGTTGCGGGCCCTTCGTGAGTAGCGGGGGCGGGATTCGAACCCGCGACCTTCGGGTTATGAGCCCGCCCGATACGCGTCCGCCCAGTTCGGACTTTCCTAGAGCGGCTCCGACCCTCTCAGATCAGCCCAGATCTGCTCACGATTGAACCACGAACTGAACCATGGCCACCGACCTGCCGCAGGGGGCGGTAGTCGCCTTCAAAGCGATCCGCCGCTTCGGTGCGCCATCGCGCTGATCAGGAGGCCACCAGAAGCGTGGGGGCTGTCCCTCTCCCCACCCGCGGCGAACCAGAGCGCCGACGGACCGGATCGAGCCCGAGAGCGAGGATCGCGGCGACAAAAGATCGACAGCAGCGTGCCGAGCGACAGCACGGCGAGCACCACGAGCGCACTGAACACGAGCACCACGAGCATCGTGCGCACCGGGATGACGATCTCGACGCGCTGCGAAGGCCCCCGCCGCCCGCGCCGTTCGCCGGCGCCGTCGCCGCCTGCTCGCTCCTGTTAGCCGCGACCAGCCCCGTGCCGTTGCACCGCGCGCAGCGCTCGTTGTCGTCATTTGGCGGCGTTCAGCTTGTCGGGCAGACCGCCGGCCCGCCGTCCCGCTTCTCGACCCACCACTTGAGCGTCGCCCTCCTGAATCCGAGTTCAGCCCGCATCGATCGGCAGCCTGACCACGCTGAGCCAGAACTCCTCGATTGCGCGGACCACCATGACGAACTGCTCGAGGTCGACCGGCTTGGTGATGTACGCGTTCACGTGACGATCGTAGGAGGCGACGATGTCGCGATCTGCGGCCGACGTCGTGAGCACCACGACCGGGATCTGGCGCGTGTCGGGGTCCTCCTTGAGCTCGCGCAGCACCTCCCGCCCATCCTTGCGCGGCAGGTTCAGGTCGAGCAGGATCAGGTCCGGGCGGCGATCGCGGGCGTGCGCGCCCTCGCGGCGGACGCGGCGCAGCGCCTCCTCGCCGTCGCGCGCCACCGACAGGGTGTTGGTCACCTTCGCCTCTCTGAGCACCTCCTTCGTGAGGACGACGTCTGACTCGCTGTCCTCGACGAGCAGGATCTCGATCGGCAAGGCGGTCGCGGCCCCCGTCATGTGACCAGCTCCTCGGCGTCGGGAATCGTGAAGCGGAAGACGGTGCCGCCGTCGGGTCGCGCCTCGCACCAGATGCGGCCGCCGTGGCGCTCGACCACGCGCTTGCATACCGCGAGGCCCACGCCCGTGCCAGGGTACTCCTCGCGCGCGTGCAGGCGCTGGAAGATGCGGAAGATGCGCTCGGCGTGGCCGGGGTCGATGCCGATTCCGTTGTCGGCTACGGCGAAGCTCCAGGCGTCACCGGTGTGCACGGCCGATACCTCCACCCGCGGCGGCTCGCCATCCGTGAACTTGAGCGCGTTTGCGAGCAGGTTCTGGAACACCTGGCCGAGGCCTGCCTCGTCGGCGAGGATCGTCGGCAGCTCGCCGAGCTCGACCTCCGCCCCGGCGTCGCGAAGCGCCGCGTCGAGCAGCGCGAGCGTGCGCTCCGCGAGCGCACGGGAGTCCACCGGCTCTCGCCGCAGCTCGCCGCGCCCCTCCTGCGAATAGGTGAGCAGGCCGTCGATCAGCGCCTGCATTCGCTCGACACCGGACACCGTGAACCCGATGAAACGATCGGCGTCCTCGTCGATTTGACCGCTGTAGCGACGCTTGAGCAGCTGGACGAAGCCGCCGATGCTCCGCAGCGGCTCTTGCAGGTCGTGCGAGGCGACGTAGGCGAACTGCTCGAGCTCGGCGTTCGAGCGCTCGAGCTCCACCGCGCGTTCCTTCAGCTCGCGGGCTTGGTTGGCGATCTGCTCCTCGGCTGCGCGCTGCTCGGTCACGTCCTGGCCGGTGCCCGCCATCGTCACCGGGTTGCCGTGCTCGTCGCGGGTCACTTCGCCGTGGGCGTGGTTCACCAGCACTGATCCGTCAGGACGGACGATCCTGTGGTCGAGGTCGAATGGCTCACCGGTGGAGTAGGCGTGGCCGACGGCGGCCTCCATCGCCGTGCGGTCGTCGGGGTGTACCCGTTCGAGGAAGCCCTCGTAGCTCGCCTCGAACTCACCGGGCGCTATCCCGTACAGCCGGTAGAGCTCGTCCGACCAGGTGACCTCGTTCGTGGCGATATCCCAGTTCCACGACCCGAGGCGGGCCATGCGCTGGGACTGCCTCAGGCCTGCCTCGCTCCTGAGCAGCG
Organism: uncultured Thermoleophilaceae bacterium; assembly: GCA_963722705.1. Lineage (GTDB taxonomy): Bacteria > Actinomycetota > Thermoleophilia > Solirubrobacterales > Thermoleophilaceae > JAAYBF01. The sequence goes on from CAVRNY010000006.1 coordinate 44,564, forward strand.
CCTCCTCGGCCTCCTTGCGCTCCGAGACGTCGTTCAGGATGCCGGTGAAGATCGTCTCGCCGCGCTGCGTGAACGCGGACAGGGAGAGCTCGAGCGGAAACTCCTCGCCGTCCGACCTGCGGCCGGCCAGCTCGACGGTGCTTCCCACCACCCGCGCCTCGCCGCCCGCCAGGAAGCGCCGCATCCCCGCCTCATGCGCATCGTGGTAGCGCTCCGGCATCAGGACCGTGAGCGACGCGCCGAGCGCGTCCTCCACGGGGAGAGCGAACATGCTCTCGGCGGCGATGTTGAACCCGACGATGCGGCCCGAGGAGTCCGCCGTCACGATCGCGTCGCGGGCGGTTTCGAGGATCGCCCTTCCGCGTTCCTTTTCGGCGGCGCGTGCCTGGTCCTCACGATCGAACGAGACCGCGAAGACGAGCGCGATGGCGAGCAGGGTGACGGTGATCGAGGCCAGCAGGAGCAGGATCACGGCACCGTCGTCGAGCGTTCCCGCGGAGTGCAGGCCCCGCAGTCCGAGCGCCAGCGCCAGCGGGACGACGAGGACGGCCAGGAGCAGACGCGGGACGAGCGGTCCTGCGGGGCCCTCACTCGCCACAAGGCGGGCCACCCAGCCGCCGCTTACCGTGATCGTGATCGCGGTGCCGAGCAGGACGACACAGACGGCGGTCGGCGTCGCGATCCGCAGGTAGTCCTTCACCTGGACCAGCTCAACGAGGTTTGCGGCGGAGCCGAGCAGTGCGAGCCAGGCGAACACCACGGCGATCAGGGCGATCGGCTCCGCGACCCTCCACCGCCCCCGCCGTGGCTCGGGCAGGAGCAGCGCGGTTCCCAGGAGGACGAAGCCGGACGCTGTGTTCGGCGCCATCCGCCCCGGGTTGGGTCCGGAGGGATCGCTGAAGAGGAGCTCGTCGATTCCGAGCTCTGCCCCGAACGCGTACTCGACCAGGGTGAGCGACCCGACCAGGGCCACGCCTGCGCCGAGCAGCCGCGGGACGAGTCCGGCACGGCCCGGCCGCCGGAGCACGAGTGCGACGCCGGCGAGGAGGAGGCAGACACCGGTATTGGCCCTCACCGCCGGGACGGCCTCGACGCCGCTCGGGACGATGATCTCGTCGAGGGCCCACCCCAGGACGATCAGCGCTCCGACAATCGCGACGATCCCGCCGAGGGCGCGAGCCAGCAGAAACACACCCTGCTCCCGGGAGCTCAAGCCCGGCCTTCGGAGGGCGGCAGGCATGCCACCCCGAGCCAGAACGCCTCGACCAGCTTCACGCACTTCACGAACTCGTCGAGGTCGACCGGCTTTCGGATGTAGGCGTTGGCGTGATGGGGGTAGGCGCTCGTCACGTCCTCGTCGGCCGGCGAGGCGGACAGCACGACGACCGGGATCCGCCGGAGATCGTCGCTGGCCTTGATCTCCGCAAGCACCTCGCGCCCGTCCTTGCGCGGTAGGTTGAGGTCGAGCAGGATGAGGTCTGGACGGGGGCTGTCCGTGTAGGGCCAACGCCGATGCAGGAAGGCAATCGCCGCCTCGCCGTCGCGGACGACTGACAGGTTGCTCTGCGCCCTCGCCTCCCGCAGCACCTCGCGCGCGAGCTCGGCGTCGGTCGGGCTGTCCTCGACCAGCTGGCTGCTGTCGATCAGCCCCGCGACGCCGGTGCTGCGGGCACGCGCGCCCTGTATCGGCCCGGGCCGCCGGCCGGCTTTCCACTCGCCAGATGCGCTTGAGCCAGGGTTCACTTGTGGAGCCGGCGCGCTACCTCGCCCGAGTATGGCAGCGCGGGGGGCGGCTGTGACACCATGGGAGAAAGATCCCCCGGCCCGGGGCAGACTCGTGAATCAGCGCTCGTCGGACGTATCGTCGCTTCGACTCCTCGTCGTGGAGGACGACCGTGCGTAGAGTGCGCCGCCTCCCGGTGGTCTTCCGCTCGTTGCCGGGGACCGCGACCGCCTGCTCCGCCATCCGCCGGCAGCTCGGCCTCGGCCTGGGGGCGGGTCAGGCCTTCCCGCGAGCCGACCCTGCGCTTGAGGCCGAGCGCCCGCTTTACCCGCCTGCGTCCTGCCAGCCACGAGCCGTACCACGTTTCGGTCCCGTTTCGGTCGGCGCGCAGGTAGAGCGACCCGGAGCCGTAGGAGCGGCGCGCCATCACGCCACCGCACCGGTCAGGCGGCGCTGCGCCGCTCGGAAGCCTCGAGCTCGGCGATCCACCGCTCGATCGCCTCTGGGCGAAAGCGCCGGGTGGCGGCCCAGCGGCACCGTCGAGATCCGCCCCTCGCGCGCCTGCTCGTAGACCCAGGACCTGGGGACGCCGAGCATCGCGGCCACCTCGGCTGCTGTCAGGAGACGTGTGCCCACGCGAGCAACACTGACCCCGCAGAGGACGGATCAGGGCGATCACGACATTTCCGATCGCCCTTGAATTGCACCATATCCGTACCACGGCGTTCCTCTCGCGCCGGGCCCTTCAAGCCGAAAGGCCCGCGGTTGCGGGCCCTTCGTGAGTAGCGGGGGCGGGATTCGAACCCGCGACCTTCGGGTTATGAGCCCGACGAGCTACCTGACTGCTCCACCCCGCGTCGCTAGGCGCCAATTTAGCAACGGTTTCCCGGTCGCTCAACCGGGGAGCGGCTTCGCACAGCTTCTGCCACGTCGTCGCTCGTCGGCGGTGCGGGTACGGTTCGCCGCCCAATGGAAGCGGAACGGCGCATCGCGGTGGCGGATATCGGGACCAACTCGACCCGGCTGCTGGTGGCCGACGTCGCCGGGGATGGCACGCTCGTGGAGGTGGACCGCCGCACGGAGGTGACCCGGCTTGGCGAGGGCGTCGACGCCACCGGCCGCCTCGCCGACCAGGCGATGGAGCGGGTGCACACCGCCCTGGCGGCGTACCGGGAGATCGCCGAGGGTCACCGCGCCGAGCGGCGTGTCGCAGTGGCCACGAGCGCCGTCCGCGACGCCGACAACGGTGCCGAGTTCCAGGCCGCGGTACGCGAGCGCCACGGCTTCGGCATCCGGACGATCTCGGGCGGCGAGGAGGCCCGGCTCACGTTCCTGGGTGCGACCTCCGGTCGCGAGCCGTGCGGCGGGGCCACCCTCGTGATCGACATCGGCGGAGGGAGCACCGAGTACGTGGTGGGCACCCCCGGCGAGGCGCCCAGCTTCCACGTGTCCACGAGGCTCGGCTCGGTGCGGCAGACCGAGCGCCACATCACCGCCGACCCGCCGCGCCGCGAGGACCTGGCCGCGCTGGCCGACGCCGCGGGCTCGATCGTCGCGGAGGGGGTGCCGGCGGAGGTGCGGGAGTCGGTGGAGGCGGGCATCGCGGTCGCGGGCACGGCCACCTCCCTCGCAGCGATCGACCAGCAGCTCGACCCCTACGACCCGGACCGGGTCCACGGCTATGAGCTGGTGCTCGGCTCGTGCGAGCGGATGCTCGCGAGGCTGGCCGCGATCCCGCTCGAGGAGCGCCGCGAGGTCACGGGCCTGCACCCGGACCGCGCGCCCACGATCATCGCCGGCGCGGTCATCCTCGTGGAGTCGATGCGCTCGTTCGGGCTCGAGAGCGCCGAGACGAGCGAGGCGGACATCCTCCACGGGACCGCCATCGACGCCCTCTTGTACGGGGGAGATGAATGGGGGGAGAAGGGTTAGACGAAAAAAACTGGCATCTCCCCCCCGTTCCCGCTATATTGATCTCGCTGGGTCTGGGATAGCCGTGCGGTTAACCCGTCGGCCCTCCCGTTAAGGGCCCGGTACATAGGTTCGGGCGAAGCCGCATCGTATCGGCGCCTCCCGCCGTCCGAACCGCAAGGCCCTTTCAAGGCACGTACCCCTGCCCGTCCTGATAGGGCCGTTTAGGAACCGCCCGGAGAGATCCGGGCGGTTCTGTGTTTGGGGGCGCCCGGGAAGCCGCATTGGGAGCCGCATTGCTAGAACCTGTGCGGGATGCGCCGCGGACTCGCACTCGCACTTCTTCTCCTGCTCGCCGCCCTCGCGGGCTGCGATAGCGACGAATCGCCCTCCGGCGACGAGCCGGCTCGGCTCCCCGCACAGGCGCCGCCGCGCTCGGAAGTTCGCAGCGTGCGGCTCGCCAACTTCCCCGAGGGCCCCGAGATCGCCCTCTCGGACAACCGCCCCGAGACCCTCCGCGACCCGCGCTTCCGCGCGACCCGGATCAAGCGGGTGCGCAAGCTGGTGCCCTACGACGACGTGGCCCTCGGCGGGGAGCGCCGCGCCGAGCTGGACGCCTGGTTCGAGGCGGCGGAGGACACCGGGATCGAGCCGCTCGTGTCGTTCTACCGCTCCAGCCGGGACAAGGACCTCCTGCCGACGGTCGAGGAGTTCCGCCGCAACTTTCGCCGGTTCCGCGACCGCTACCCGCGGGTGCGGCTCTTCTCCACCTGGAACGAGGCGAACTTCGCCGCCGCCCAGCCCACGGGCCGGTCGCCGAAGCGGACCGCGGAGTTCTACCGCGCGGCCCGCGAGGAGTGCGAAGGGCGCTGCACGGTGCTGGCGGCCGACTTCCGCGCCGACGGCAGCGAGGAGGCCGCCCGCTGGCTCGAGACGTTCCAGCGCCACATCGGTGGCGGAGAGCACATCTGGGGGCTCGTGTCCTACCCGGACGTGAACAGGCGGTCGACCGCCAGCACGCGCGAGTTTCTAAAAGCGACCCGAGGCCCGGTGTGGGTCGTCGAGGTCGGAGCGATCCACTTCTTCGGTCGCGGCCTGAGGCCCTCGATCCCGCGCCAGACAAGGGTCATGCGCTACCTGATGAACACCTATCCGCACGTGTCCGAGCGCCTGAGGCGGATGTACGTCTACCACTGGCGGGCGGCGCCGGGCGACACGCTCTTCGACTCCGCGCTGATCTCGGCGGAGGACGTGCCGCGGCCGGCCTACTCGATCTTCTTAGACGCGCTTAACAAGTGACTGCCGTAATGGGCCCCGCCCTCTAAAGGACCCGCAACATCTGCCGAATGAGGGTGTTAGTAGCGGTCCGGCCCATGGCCTCGGACCACATCTCGCCCATGCACCTCCGACTCGCACTCACGCTAGCCCTCGTCTCGCTCGCCGCCTTCGGTAGCGCGCAGGCTCAGGCGGCGCCCAAGAGCACCCACCTCGCGGGCTACCGCTCCGGCCCGGTGATCGGCCTGTCGGACAACGTGACGAAGACGATGCTCGATCGCCGCTTCCAGGCCTCTCGCATCAAGCGCGTGCGCAAGCTGGTGCCCTACGACGACATCGCCAACGGTGGCTGGCGCCTCGCGGAGCTCGACCAGTGGATGGCCACCGCCAGGGCGAACGGCGTCGAGCCGCTCGTGTCCTTCTACCGCTCTTACCGCGGGAAGAAGCGGCTCCCCACGGTGAGCTCCTACCGCGCCCACTTCCGGCGCTTCCGCGCCCGCTATCCCTGGGTGCGCTACTTCTCGACCTGGAACGAGGCGAACTTCCCGGCCGCGCAGCCCACCGGCCGCGCCCCGAAGCGCACCGCGCAGTTCTACAAGGTGGCCCGCCGCGAGTGCGCGGGCGGGCGCTGCAAGGTGCTCACGAGCGACTTCCGGGCCGACGGCAGCAAGCACTCGGCCTGGTGGCTCAAGATCTTCAAGCGCAACATGGGCCGCGGGCCGCACACGTGGGGCCTCGTCTCGCACCCCGACGTGAACCGCTTCTCGACCAAGCGCACGCGCTGGTTCCTGCGCCACACGCGGGGGTCGGTGTGGGCGGTCGAGGCGGGCGCGGTGAACTTCTTCGGCCGCGGCATGCGACCGTCGATCAAGCGACAGACCAAGGCCATGCGCTTCCTGATGTACCGCTACCCGCGCGTGTCGCGGCGGCTGAAGCGGATGTACATCTACCACTGGCGCGCCGCCAAGGGCGATCGGCTGTGGGACTCGGGGTTGCTCTCGGTGTCCGGGAAGCGCCGGCCCGCTTACTTCATCTTCTTCCGCGCCATCGGGCGCCGGGCGCCCTAGGCCAGATTCGACTTCCTGGGGTAGACGACCTCGGGATCGGTGAGCACGTTCACGAGAGCCGGCTTCCCGCTCTCGAACGCACGCTCCAGCGCGGGAACCAGGTCGTCCGGGCGCTCGACCAGCTCACCGTGCCCGCCGAGGGCCTCGACCACCTGGTCGTAGCGGCAGCGCGGCTGCAGCTCCGCGGCGACCGAGTAGCCGTAGAGGAACTCCATCGGGTGCTTCTCGAGGGCCCAGATGCCGTTGTTGCCCATCACCGCGACCACGGGCACGTTGTGGCGCACGAGGGTGTCGAACTCCATGCCCGAGAACCCGAAGGCGCCGTCGCCGAGCAGGAGGCACACCTGCTTGTCCGGGTTCGCGAGCTTGGCGGCCAGCGCGTAGCCCGGGCCGGCGCCGAGGCACCCGAAGGGGCCCGGGTCCATCCAGCAGCCCGGCTCGTAGGTGTCGATCACGCGACCGGCGTAGGAGACGAAGTCGCCGCCGTCGCCGATCACCACCGCGTTGCGGTCCAGCACCGAGCGCAGCTCGTTGTAGAGGCGCAGCGGATGCAGCGGCGCGCGGGGGTCGTTCAGGTCGTCCTGCTCGCCCGCGCGCTTCTCGTTCTCGGTCTCCCGCAGGGCGGCGACCCACGCCGCCCGGTCAGGCCCGCCGGCGGCGGCCTCGCGCAGCGCGTCGAGCGTGGCGGGGATGCCGCCGTACATCTCCACCGCGGGCTCGCGCGGCGGCCGGCGATCCGGCTCCGCGGAGTCGAGCAGCACGATCTGCGTGTCCTCGCCGAACGACCCCCCGAAGCCGAGGCGGAAATCCATCGGCACGCCCACGACGAGCGCGAGGTCGGCCTCCTGCAGGCCCTTGCCACGCGCGCGGGAGAACGCGAGCTCGTGGTCGGCCGGGATGCAGCCACGGCCGAGGCCGTTCACGAAGACGGGGATCCTCAGCTCTTCGGCGATCGCCCGCAGGGCGTCCTCGCCGTGCGCCCAGTAGAGGCCTGTGCCGGCCATGATCGCCGGGCGGTCCGCCCCCTTCAGCAGCTCGATCGCCTGCTCCACACCGTCCGCCACCGCAAGCGAGCGGTGGTCGAGCAGGTCGGCCGGCGAGTCGGCGTCCACGTCGGACTCCATGAACACGTGGTCGAGCGGGAAGTCCACGAAGGTCGGTCCCGAGGGCGGGCCGAGCGCGGCGGCGATCGCGGTGTCCATCGCGGCCGGGATGTCCGCCGTCGAGTCCACGGTCTCGGCGGAGCGGGTGAGCGGCCTGACGAACGGCACGTGGTCGATCTCCTGAAGCGAGCCCTGGCCCCAGCGCATCGCGGGCGCGCGGCCTCCCAGCACCACCATCGGAGAGCCGTTCTGGAGCGCCGATCCCATCGGGCTCATGCCGTTGGTCACACCGGGCCCGGCCGTGAGCGCCGCTATGCCCGGCTGCCGCGTGGCCTTGGCCCAGCCCTCCGCGGCGAACGCGGCCGACTGCTCGTGGCGCGTGTCGACGATGTCGATCCCCTCCTCGCGACAGCCGTCGAAGACCGAGAAGAGATGCCCGCCGGAGAGGGTGAAGAGCTTGGTCACGCCGTGCGCCTTCAGGCGCTTGGCCACCAGCCGCCCGCCGTGCAGTCCCCCCGCCTGCTCGTCGGTCGCCGCCTGCTCTTGGGTCTGCTCCTCGGTCGCCATGCCCGGCAAGCTATCCAAGAACGGCGCCTTCGAGCGCCACATCGATCTGCTTCAGCACCTCGGGCGACAGCTCGACTCCGGAGGCGGCCAGGCTGTCGTCCACCTGCTCGGGGCGGCTTGCGCCCACGATCGCGCTCGAGATGTTCTCCTCGCGCAGCACCCAGGCGATCGCGAGCTGGGCCATGGTGATGCCCAGCTCGTCGGCGATCGGCCGCAGCCGCGCCACCCCCTCGAGCACCTTGTCCTGCATGAACAGGTGCATGAAGTTGGCGTCGGGGCCGGTGGCGCGCGAGCCCTCCGGCGGCTCGTCGCCCGGCGTGTACTTGCCCGTGAGCACGCCCTGGGCCATCGGCGACCACACGATCTGGCCGATGCCGAGCTTCTTCGACAGCGGCACCACCTCCGGCTCGATCGCCCGGTAGAGCATCGAGTACTGGGGCTGGTTGGAGACCAGCGGGTGGAGGCCGAGCTCACGCTGGATCCGGTGCGCCTCGTCGAGCAGCTCCGCGGGCCACTCGGAAACGCCCACGTAGAGGACCTTGCCGTGGCGCACGAGGTCGTCGAGCGCGCGGAGGGTCTCCTCCAGCGGGGTCTCGGGGTCCGGGCGGTGGCACTGGTAGAGGTCCACGTAGTCCACGCCGAGGCGCTGCAGCGAGCGGTCGCACTGCTCGGTGATGTGCTTGCGCGACAGGCCGCGGTCGTTGGGGCCGTCGCCCATCGAGAAGTAGACCTTCGTGGCCAGAACGTAGTCGTCGCGGTCGATGCCGGCGAGCGCGCGGGCGACGACCTTCTCGGCCTCACCGCGGCGGTAGACGTTCGCGGTGTCGAAGAAGTTGACCCCCAGCTCGAAGGCGCGGTGGATGCAGGCGACGGCCGCGTCGTCCTCCACCGTGCCACCGTAGGTGAGCCAGGACCCCAGGCTGATCTCGGAGACGCGCAGCCCGCTCGCGCCGAGGTGGCGGTAGTTCATGCGCCGCCACACTACCGACGGTAGTGTCCCGGCCCGTGGGGGAGAGCTCCAGGGAGATCCGGCTGGCATCGCGGCCCGAGGGAGCGCCCAAGCCGAGCGACTTCGAGCTGGCCGAGGTGCCGGTGCCGGAGCCCGGCGAGGGCGACGTGCTGGTGCGAAACAGCTACCTGTCCGTGGACCCTTACATGCGCGGGAGGATGCGCGACACGAAGTCCTACCTACCGCCGTTCGCGGTCGGCGAGGTGATGTCCGGCGGCGCCGTCGGGCAGGTGATCGCCTCCAACGGCAGCAAGTTCGAGGAGGGCTCCTGGGTGCAGAGCCTCAACGGCTGGCGCGAGCACTACACCTCGAACGGCGACGGCCTGTTCCCGGTCGACCCCGACCTGGCGCCCATCTCCACGGCAATCGGCGTGCTCGGCATGCCGGGCCTCACCGCCTACGCGGGGCTGGTGGACATCTGCAAGCCGCAGGAGGGCGAGACGGTGTTCGTGTCCGCCGCCGCGGGCGCCGTGGGCAGCGTGGTCGGCCAGATCGCGCGCCTGAAGGGCTGCCGCGTGGTGGGAAGCGCCGGGTCAGCGGAGAAGCTCGCCTGGATCACCGACGAGCTCGGCTTCGACGCCGCCTTCGACTACCACGCCGGCGACGTGGCCGGGTCGCTGCGCGAGCACTGCCCGAAGGGGATCGACATCTACTTCGACAACGTGGGCGGCGACCACCTGAGCGCCGCGCTCGGGCGCATGCGACTGAACGGGCGCATCGCCGTGTGCGGGGCCATCTCCCGGTACAACGACGAGACTCCGCCGCCCGGGCCGGACAACTTCCTGTCGATCATTCCGAACCGGCTGATGATCCGTGGCTTCCTCGTGATGGACCACTTCGGCCTGCTGCAGGAGTTCCTCGCGGAGATGGGACCCTGGGTGAAGAGCGGCGAGGTGAAGTACCGCGAGACGATCATGGACGGCATCGAGAGCATGCCGGAGGCCTTCATCGGCCTGCTCGAGGGTGAGAACATCGGCAAGATGCTGGTCCGCGTCGGGCCCGACCCGGACTGACTCAGCGGGACTGGCTCAGCGGCGCGCGGCCGAGCGCCGGACGGCGGCAGCCGCCTGGAGGCTCTCGACGTTGCGCGGGAGCACCTGGACGCGGGAGCCGCCCACGCCGAAGTTCACGACCATGAGGGCGCCGCCGTGCTCGTCCACGACGTGGTGGGCCTCCTGGCGGGCCGCTTCGATCGCGGCCGGCGCCACGTGGCACTCCTCGAGGAAGCGCACGGCCAAACCCTCGTGGAGCTCCGACGGCCCGAGCTCGAGCAGCTCGGTGCGGAAGGCGCCGGAGCTCACGTGGCGGGCGGGCGCGATGAGGCAGGCCGCCATGTCGTCGCGCACGCTCACGGCCTCGGCGGACACGCGGTCGAGCAGCTCCTGGGCGGTCGCGTCGCGGCCGCAGTCGGCCACGATCTCCGCGAGCCGCGCGCGCCCGAGGATGCCGTCGGCGGTGGTGGCCTCCGCCAGTCCGTCGGTGTAGAAGCAGGCGATGGCGCCCGAGGGCAGCGGCACCGTGGTCTGGCGCAGCCCGGTGGGAAGGCCCCATCCGATCGGAGGCGACCATCCGGCGAGCACCGGCTCGTGCCGAGCGCCCCCGGCGACGATGGGAGCAGGGTGGCCGGCGCTGGCGTAGGTGAGCGATCCGTTCGCGGGGTCGTGCACCGCGACGATCACGGTGGCGAAGTCGCCGTCGAGCTGGCCGCCCACGGCACGCTCGGCCACCTGGAGCGCGAGCCGGGGCTCGAGCCCTGCCTCCAGGTAGGCGCGCAGCGTGTAGCGCATGAAGGCGGTGTGGGCGAGCGCCGCGCGGCCGTGGCCGGAGACGTCACCGAGGATGAAGGCCGCGCGGCCGCCGGGTAGCGTGAGCGCGTCGTAGAAGTCGCCACCCGCGCCCGGGCCGTCGGCCGGCCGGTAGGCGACCGATGCACGCACCGCGCCGAGGTTCGCCGGCACCGGCGGGAGCAGCGCGGCCTGCAGCAGGCCGACCTCCTGGAGCAGCTCCCGGCGCTGGCGTGAGAGCCGGCGCGCGCGCATCGCCGCGAAGAGGTAGCCACCACCGAACAGGACGGTGAGGGCGGCGAGCATGGCGAGCGCCGCCTTGAGCTGCTCGGGGACGACCTCGACGATCTCGCGCACGGTGCGGGTCACGGGCGAGCCCTCGTCGCGGGACTCCGCGGGGTCATCCTCCGACCCCTGTCCGGAAGAGCCTTCGTCTCCGTTCGCCGACCCGTCGGACGCGCCGCCCGACACCGGCGCCCCGCCGGAGGCGGGCGACGGCGTGTCGCCCGCACCGGAGCCGGCATCGGAGCCCGCGGAGCCGTCGGCTCCCGAGCCTTCCTGACCTGCCGGTGAATCGCTCTGCGCGAGGATCCGCCGCCCGGAGGATCCCGTCTGGCCCGTCCCGCCGGCGGGCACCGGATCGGCGGGCGCGGCCGCGGGCTGCGCGGGCGGAGTGGCCGGGGCCGGGGTGGGGGTCGGGTCCGGATCTTCCGCCGGAGGCTCCTCGGCCGGGCCTCCCTTGCCCTTGCTCTTTGCCGGAAGGCCGATTCCCGCGGGCATCTTGCCGTGCCCGCCCGTCAGGTCTTCGGCCTCGTCCGGGCCCTCGCCGCCCTTGCCGGGCGCGACACCCTCGACCGGGTCGGCCTCGACCGGATCGGTCTCGACCGGGTCGGCCTCGACCGGGGCGGCCTCGACAGGCGGCCCGGGCAAGGGATCCGCGTCGCCCTGGTTCTCACCCTCTCCCAGCTCCTCGGCCGGGTCCGGAGCCTCCGGCACGGGCACGGGCAGGACAGCGACGGGCGCTGTCGACTCGACCTGCTCCACCGGAGCAGGAGTCGCAGCCGGGGGCGCCTCGGCGGGGTCGCTGGCCTCAGCAGGTAGCGATACGCCGGCGAGAACGACAGCGACCAGTGCGAGCGGCAAATGCCGACGCAGCGTCAACCAACGTTGCTCAAAAAGCTCCCTCGGCAAGCCCGATCTCCTCCAGAGGTACCCAATCGAGGATAGACCCAAAGTTGGCTCCCCGCCAACGCCTCTGAGCGGTGTTATGCACCAGATGCGGCTATGCGCAGGGATGCGGCCTCAATGCTCTCCACGTTCTTCGGTAGCGCCTCCGCGTGCGGCCCGCGCACGCCATAACGCACGTGGAGGACCGCGCCGCCGTGGCCGGCCGCCAGCTGCTCCGCCTCGGCCGTCGCTTCGAGGACGTCGAGCGGCGCGCAGCCGCAGGCTTCCAGGAACTGCTGACCGAGGCCCGAGCCCACCTCATCGGCATCGAGCTCGAGCTGCTCGGAGCGGAAGCCCCCGGCCGTGACGCCCGCGGTCGGCGTGAGCACCACCGTTGCCATGTCGTCCGAGACCAGGCGAGCTTCGCGGGAGACGTTGTCGAGCAGTTCCTGCGCCGTCACGTCGCGCCCGAGCTCGGCGACGATGTCCCCGAGCCGCGGCCTTCCGAGAATGCCGCGCTGGGTGCGCGCCTCCGCGAGGCCGTCCGTGTAGAGGCAGACGACAGATCCGGGCGGCAGCGGCACCGTCGTCTGGCGCACTCCGGTGCGCAGCCCCAGGCCGATCGGGGGTGACGATGCCGCGAGGACCGGTTCGGGCCGAGTCGGCCCGACGATGATCGGCGCGGGGTGTCCGGCGCAGGCGTATGTGAGCGAGCCACTCTGGGGATCGTGCACCGCCAGCACGACGGTGGCGAAGTCCCCTCCGAGATGGTCGTCCACGACACGGCCGGCGACCTGGAGTGCAACCCGGGGCTCGAGGCCGGCCTCGAGGTAGGCGCGCATCGTGTAGCGCATGAAGGCCGTGCGCGCGAGCGCCTGGCGGCCGTGGCCCGAGACGTCGCCGAGGATGAATGCGGCGCGCCCGCCCGAGAGCGTGAGCGCGTCGTAGAAGTCACCGCCTGCGGCGGGGCCGTCGGAGGGCCGGTACGCGACGGAGGTCCTGACCGCCCCCACAGTGGCCGGCACCGGCGGGAGCAGGGCCGTCTGGAGGAGGCCCACCTCCTGGAGCAGGTCGCTGCGCTGCCGCGCCAGCCGGCGCGCGCGAGCGGCCGTGAGCGTGTAGACGCCGCCGAGCACAAGGCTGAGGATTCCGAGCGCGGCGAGGAGCACCTTGATCGGCTCGGGAACCACCTCCACGATGTCGCGCACCGTGCGGGTGACCGGAGCGACGGGGGAGCTCCCATCGTCCTCCTTCCCGGCCTTCGCCGGGCGGACCGTCGACGTTGCCGGCGCCGGCGCCCGGCCAGCCGCCGGGCGCGCGACCACCGGCGCGCCTCCCTGTGAGGCGCCTTCGATACCCACGGCGCCGCCGCGGCGCTGAGTACGGCGGCGGACAGTGGGGTTCTTCGCAGCTTTACGACGGGACCTCCGCTCCGTGCGGGCGGGCTCGTCGGGCACCGGTGCCGCGGCGGGCGGTGGCACGGCGGCAGCGGGCGCCACGGCGGGCGCAGCGGCCGGGAGCGGCGAGGCCACGAGCTGGCCCTCGGGCCGCGGCAGCTTGCCGGAGCCGTCGCCGATCTCCGGCTTCGCGGGGAGGAGCTTGCGGGGCTTCTTGCCGCGCCCCCCTGGAACCGGCCCGGCAACCGGTGTGGGTAGCGCGGGCTTCACGCGCCTCAGGGCCCGCCTCTCGCCCTGAGCCAGCCTGCGCCGCTGTTTCTTCACCCATTGCCTCTGGCCCGGACCGAGCCGGCTCGAGCCGGCCTCGGCCTGGGCCTTCGCCGCCCTTGCGACGTCGTTGCCCGGCGCCGGGGTGGCCGCCACGAGGGCCGCCGCGAGAGCCGCTGCGCCCGCGTACGCGAGCGAGCGCGAAGGAGCTACGCGCCCGGGCACTCGCTGACGCGGGCCGGGAGTCACCCGATTGGTGTCGGGCTTTCAGGCCTCGGCGATAAGCGGGGGACGCCCCGGGGTCGAACGGGCGTCCACGGAGCGGCCGGCCGCGTACAGCCGGATGGCTACCGGCGCGCGGGATCGGCCGAGGCGTTGCCCTCGGCGCCGGAGGGCGCGTTCCGGTTGGGCGCCACGCCCCTCGGAAGCCGGTTGAATCTCTTGCCGCTGTAGAGCGAGGGAGGCGCGACGAAGCACGGCGGGCGCTTGGCGGCGGACTTGAGCGGCCCCGGGACCGGGTTGTCCAACTGGTCGTCGGCGTTCTTGAGCTCGCCGCCCTGCGGCTTGCAGTCGAAGCTCTCGAACGTCGCGAGCGACGGCACCCTGTTGAGCGCGTTCGGCGCGATGTATGCGTTGCCGCGCTCGCGCCCGGGTCGCCGCGTCAGGCGGTCGAACGAGCGTCCGCCGATCAGGCCGATCTGCGTCTGGTAGCGATCCGCGCCCGGCTTGCCCTGTGGGCCGGTGATGTCGGAGCCGCCGTTGCTGATGAAGCCCGCCACGGTCGCCTGATGGAAGTTCAGCAGCGACAGGATCGGGTTCAGCTCCGGGAAGAACTGATGCGCCGAGGCGAACACCGGCTCCCCACCCCGCAGGAACTTCTCCAGATCCGGCACACCCGTCTTGCCCGCCTTGATCAACGGATCCAGATCCCGGAACAACCCCTCCAGATCCGGAGCCAGATCGCCGAGGTCGCGCACGGTGGGACCGAGGTCATCCGCAGAGGGCTTGAGGGCGTTGACCAGCGGCCGCGTCTCGTTCGCGAACCCTTCGAGCCGGGCGAGCGTCGCCTTCGACTCGTCCAAGAACGTCGGGAACACCCGCAACGTCTCCGCCAACGCCTCGTCCCGCGAAGCCGTCGCCTCGAACGTGTTGTTCGAATTCACCACCAGCTCCCGCAACGCCCCCTGCCGCTCGTTCAACGCCCCGAACACAACACCCGTGTTCTTCACCAGCCGCCGAACCGCAACCTCCTGCTGATCCAACGTCTTCAACAACGTCGCACCATCCACCGAGAACCCCTCCAGATTCCCGAACGCATCGTTCAAATCCTGGCCCCGGCCACCCTTGATCGACTTCGACAGCTCCGCCACCCACTCCTGGAACGCATCCCGCGTCGGCTTGTCGAACGCCTCGAAGATCTCGTCCAACTCCACCGTCGGCTCCACCTGGGTGACCGGGAGGGTGTCGCCGTCCGGCAGGTTCCCCTTGCTGCGATCGCCGGGGCTGATCTCGACATAGGTCTCACCGAGAAGTGTCTTCTGGCGCAGGATCGCCTTCGAGTCGCGGGGGATCGGGCCGTACTTGTTCTTCAGCTCCAGCTCGACGAGCGTCCGGGCGGCCCCCTTTTGCAGCTCCTTCTTCTTGACCTTGCCGACGTTCACGCCGGCGAGTCGCACGTCCGCCTCGACCGCCAGCGTCGCGGCCTCCTGGAACGAGGCCTGGAAGCGGTAGTTCTCAGGGCGCAGGGGGATGGATCCGCCGAACGCCAGCCACAGGAAGAGCAGGATGCCGAAGCACGACATCGTGAACACGGCCATCGCCATCAGGCGCCCGAGGCTTGGAGCTTCCTTGACCATCTAGCGACTCACCTCCCCGTGAGCCCGGGAGGTGGCTAGCGCCGGTTGGGGTCGGCGGGCGCGTTGCCCTCGGTGCCCGAGGGCGCGTTCCGGTTGGGCGCCACGCCCCTCGGAAGCCGGTTGAACTTCTTGCCGCTGTAGAGCGAGGGCGGCGCGACGAAGCAGGGCGGCGTCTTGGCCGCGGACTTGAGCGGCGGGATGGGATTGTTCAGCTGGTCGTCCGGGTCCTTGCGCTCGCCGCCGATCGGCTTGCAGTCGAAGCTCTCCCGGTGCACGCCGAGCGAGATGCCGCGGGTCGTGGCATTCGGGGCCGAGTAGGCGTTGCCGTTCTCCCGCCGCGGCCGGCGCGTGAGGCGGTCGAACGAGCGTCCGCCGATCACGCCGATCTGCGTCTGGTAGCGATCCGCGCCCGCCTTGCCCGTCGGGCCGGTGAGGTCCCCCGCCGCGTTGCTGATGAAGCCCGCCACGGTCGCCTGATGGAAGTTCAGCAGCGACAGGATCGGGTTCAGCTCCGGGAAGAACTGATGCGCCGAGGCGAACACCGGCTCCCCACCCCGCAGGAACTTCTCCAGATCCGGCACACCCGTCTTGCCCGCCTTGATCAACGGATCCAGATCCCGGAACAACCCCTCCAGATCCGGAGCCAGATCGCCCAGGTCCCTGACCGTCGGGCCCAGATCGTCCGCGGAGGGCTTCAAGGCATTCACCAGCGGCCGCGTATCGCGCGAGAACCCCTCGAGCCGGGCGAGCGTCGCCTTCGACTCGTCCAAGAACGTCGGGAACACCCGCAACGTCTCCGCCAACGCCTCGTCCCGCGAAGCCGTCGCCTCGAACGTGTTGTTCGAATTCACCACCAGCTCCCGCAACGCCCCCTGCCGCTCGTTCAACGCCCCGAACACAACACCCGTGTTCTTCACCAGCCGCCGAACCGCAACCTCCTGCTGATCCAACGTCTTCAACAACGTCGCACCATCCACCGAGAACCCCTCCAGATTCCCGAACGCATCGTTCAAATCCTGGCCCCGGCCACCCTTGATCGACTTCGACAGCTCCGCCACCCACTCCTGGAACGCATCCCGCGTCGGCTTGTCGAACGCCTCGAAGATCTCGTCCAACTCCACCGTCGGCTCCACCTGCGCCTTCGGCAGCGTGCCGCCGTCGTCCAGGATCCCCGCCGAGCGCTTGCCGGGTGCGAGCTCCACGTAGGTCTCGCCCAAGAGCGTCTTCTGCCTGAGGATCGCGCGGGTGTCGCGCGAGAGCGGTGCGTACTTCTCCTTCAGCTCCAGCTCGACGATCGTGGCGACCCCGCGCTTGTCGAGCTCCTTCTCCCGTACCTTGCCCACGTTCACGCCCGCCAGCCGCACGTCCGCCTCCTCCGCCAGCGTCGCGGCCTCCGGGAAGGCGACCTTGACCCGGTAGCCCTCCGGGTTGAGCGGGATCGAGCCGCCGAACGCCAGCCACAGGAACAGCAGCAGGCCGAACACCGACATGGTGAATATCGCCATGGCCGCGAGGCGGAGTGGGCTGGGTGTGTCCTTGACCATCTACTGAGCGCATACCTTTGCTCCGCCAAGCAGAGTCACGACCGGAGCGGGAACCCCGCCGGCCGTCAACGCGTCGCAACCGAGGCCGCCGAGGAAGATCCGCCTCAGCGGTCCCTGAGCGTCGGCCGCGCTGAAAAGCGAGACGGTGTTGTTTGCAGTCCAGGCCAGCCAGTAGAGGTTGCCCTCTTCTCGAGCCCGATCGCGCGCTACATCCCCCGTCAGCCCTTCAGCGCCATTCGGATTGAACGCGCCGATGTTGAACAGCCGATTCAGCTTGTTGAAAGACGTGGTCAGGTCCGGCGCCGCCTTCGAGAGATCGCGCGCCGCGGTTCCGAGGTCCGCGGTGTACGGCGCGGCGATCCGCGCGAACGGCCGGATCTGGTTACGGATCTGGGGTGTGGCCTCGCGCACGAACGGCAGCACGGCGCGGTTGGCCGAGTCGAGCCGGCGGAATGGAGGCCGCAGGGCCTCGAGCGTCGGGCCGAGCTCCTGGCCGAGGGTGTCCACCTTCGCCAGCGTCGACTCGGTCTGCTGGAGCGAGCCCGGGAGCTTGCTCACGAAGTCCGAGATCTGCACGTCGTTCGCGGCGAACGCCTCGAACACGGCGTTCGAGGAACGCACGAGCCGCACGATCTCCTTGTCCTTCGTGCCAAGCTCGGAGGTGAGCTTGCCGTACTTGTTGACCAGGTTCGAGAGGTTCCGCTTGCGCCGTGCCACGGCCTGGGTGAGGCGGCCGAGGTCGCGGTTCAGCGGCCCGAGGCGCGCGAAGGTCTCCTGCAGGTCCGAGCCGCGGCCCTTGAGTCCCTTGCCCGCTCCGGAGACCAGCAGCTTCAGGTAGTCCTGCGTGTCGTTGTCGAGCGCGGCGAGCACCTCGTCCGGGTCGATGTCTGGCGCGGTGTTCTGCGACTGGATGCGCTCGTCCTCCTTGAGCGGCTTGCCGGTGCCCGGGTCGACCTCGAGGAACATGTCCTTGAGCCCCGTCTTCGTGCGCAGCAGGGCGGTGGCGTCGCGCCTGACGTAGCCCTCGTACTTCTTCTCGAGCTGGAGCTCCACCACGGCCTTGCCGTCCTCCAGCTCCACCTTGCCGATCTGGCCGATCTCCACGCCCGCGGTGCGCACCGTCTGGCCCTGGCCCGGCTGTACCGCCTGGGCGTCCGGCAGCTCCACCTTCACGGTGAACGGCTTCTCCTGGACGAACGGGAACCGCAGCCGCTGCTGGTTCAGGATGTAGCCGCCGATCCCGAGGGCCATCACGAACAGCGCGAGGATGGCCACGAAGTCGCCGAGGTGCTTGCGGATCGCGCGCCTCACTTGCTCGTCTCCAGCTTCGAGAGCTTCTTCAGGGCCTTGGCGAACTTCAGGCGCTTCTCCTTGCCCGTGGTGCGGTCGTACTTCAACTGGGCCCGCCCGGCCTGCTGGATCTTCTCGGCGTTGAAGCCGGCCGAGGAGAGCTTGGGACCGCGCTTGGCCGCGGGCGAGGAGCCGTAGGCGGCCACCGATCCTCCGGGCGCGTTCAGGTTCGGCGGCTCCTGCGTCTCGCAGGGCACGTTGGGCCGGCGAGCGGGCACCTGCACCCCACCGTCGGGCGGAGGCGCGGGCCGCACGCTGAGCGGGTTGGCCACGGCGCTCGTGTGGAAGAACGAGTTGTTGCCGTCGGACAGGCGGCTCTCGCCGGCGAGTCCCACGAACCCGCGCGAGCCCTGCCGGTAGAAGGGCTGGTTGTTGTTGCCCGGCTCGTCCGGGTTCGGGACCGGCGACTTCGCGAACGGCAGCAGCACGTCGTTGGTGCACGAGGAGAGGAGGCGCGCCTGCGAGAGGAAGGGCACGAGGTTGCGGTTGAGGCTCACGAGGTTGGGCAGCTGGCGACGCAGCTCACGCGCCGCCGCCTGGAGCTCGCGGGGGCCGACCAGCCCGCGCGCCTGGCGGATGAAGGGCAGCGCCGCCTTCAGGGTGGGATCGGAGGAGCGCACACCCGGCAGGGCGTCGACGGCGAAGGCGCGCAGCGAGGGCAGCGAGCTGTTCAGGGAGGCAAGTGCCGGGGAGCCCACGCGCAGGACGTCGCGCAAGGCGGGGATGGACGCCTCGAGCGCGACGTCCTCGCGCGCGAACGCCCCGGCGGTGACGTTGAAGTTGGTGACGAGGGCCTTGAGCGCCTCCTCGTCCTCCACGAGTGCGGCAAGGGTCTTCTGCTGGCCCTTGAGCAGGCGCCGGATGTCCTTGGTGGGCTCCTGGCCGAGGGTGGCCTGGTTCACGATCGCGCCGTTGCGGAAGGCCCGCTCGCCGTAGCGAAGCGACTGGTTGAATCCGCGCGCGCCCTTGCCCTCCAGCCCCTTCGAGTACTCCTTGAGGAACACCTGAAGGTCCTCGCGGGTGTCGGACTGCAGCGACGCCAGCAGGTCGCCGAACTGGACGGGGGCCGAGGTCTGAGTCGTCGGGATCGGCTTGCCGCTGTCCTCGACCTCGGGCGCCGAGGGCGAGCCGGGCTGCATGTCGACGAAGAAGTTGCCCTCGAGGAAGATGCGCGGGCGGATCTTCAGCTCGGCGTCCTCGTGGATCGGGAGGCCCTTGTCCTTGATCTCCATCTCGACCTTGGCGCCGCCGCCCTCGAGGGCCTCGACCTTCTTCACGAGCCCGACGTCCACGCCGGCGATCCGCACCGGCGAGTTCGGCTTGAGGTTGTTCGCCGTCTCGAAGACCGCCGTGAGCTTGTAGGGGCTCGCGAACGGGTTGAACTTCGTGAATGCCAGGAACGTGCCGGCGGCGATCAGCACGACCGCGATCAGCCCCGCCGTGAACCGGGACATTCCCTCGTGCTGCGGATGCTTGCGCTTGCGCCTCATCGCAGCTTGTCCACGTCCTGGAGGTTGTCGATGCCCAGCTCACGCGACTTGAAGGTGCCGCCGGAGAGGATGGGGTAGTTGTTGATGAGGACTGGCGCGTTGCCGCCGGTGGGCGTGCCGTCGGAGAGCTCGCCGGGCCCGTATCGAGCGCCGGGCGCGAGCGGGCCGCGCACCCATCCGTTCTGGCCGTTCTGGCAGTCGGCGTTGCCCTGCGCGTCGACGGCCGGCTGGTAGGGCGTGGCGTAGGTGCGCCCGAGCGCCATGCCGAGAGCCTCGGCGCCGATCGGGTCGACGCCCGGCGGGATGTCCCACGGCCGCGAGGCCTCGATGCCGCCGTAGGTGTTCGGCTGCTCCATGTTCACCGTCTTCACGCCCTGCGTCTGGACCGTGCCGCCCTGCACGACGGTGGACTGGTGCTCGCCCAGCGGGTGGACGAAGTAGTTGAAGTAGTTGCAGACCGTCTGGTAGGGCGCGACGAACTCGAGCGCCGGCCGGGTGACCGCCAGCGTGGTGCGGAGGTCCCGGATCGTGAGGAGGGTGTTCGGGTTCTCGAACAGGTCCTCGAGCTCGACGAACGCCTTCCGCAGGCGCCCGTTGAGGTCGACCGTGCGGGGAAGCACCGGCGTGCCCACGCGGAAGGCGCGGTTGATGGCCGGCAGCGAGCGCGGCAGCTCGTTGACGGCCGGCCGCAGGCGATGGGAGAGGTCGGCGAAGTCGGCGAGGAAGGGCCGCTGCACGCGGAAGGAGGAGACCGAAGTGTCGATCGTGGACGGGGACTTCTCGATCGTGGCCTGGAGCGCGCGCGGGTCGCGGCTGAACGCCTCGAAGGTCGTGGCCATGTTGCTGAAGAGGTCCGCCTGGACCTTCGCGACCGGGGCGACCTGGGCCGACGCGCGGCCGATCTGGAGGAAGAACTGGTCGAGCTCCGTGTCGGGGTCGCTCAGGGTGGTCATCACCGGCTGGAGGCTCCGGAAGAACGGGTTCAGCGACTGGATCGCGCCGTTCAGCGAGTTGCCCCGGGCCGCGAAGGCGTCGCCGAAGCCCTCGAGCGAGTCGCGCGAGTTGACGCGGGTGTCGTCGTCGAACGTCGAGAACACGTCCTCGAGCTCGAGCCCCTCACTCGAGTTCTTCAGCGGCATCGTGTCGCCGCGCGCGTAGGTGGCCTTGCCGGGACCGGGGGTCAGCTCCACGTACTTGAGGCCGAGCGCCGACCGCGGCCGGACCTTGATCGTGGTGTCGGTCGCCAGCGGCTCGACTGTCTTGTCGAGCTTCATTGCGATCACGGCCACGGACCTGCGCTCGCCGCCCTGCTCGACGACCTTCGGCGTGATCTCGTCGACGACTCCGACGCGGAATCCGCCCACGCGGACCTCGTTCCCCTTGACCAGCTTGTTGCCCGTGGGGATCTCGGCGTTCACGTCGTAGGTGGGCACGAACGGCAGGCCCGCGTTGGCGTTGTAGGCGATGAACACCGCGATGATCGACACGAGCACGGTGACCGCCCCGACCAGCACCGGGCTTGCGACGAGGGAGGATGTTCCTTGGCGCCGGCTCATGGTGCGAGGAGGAAGTCGAGGAGCTGGCTGGGGCTCTGCTGCTGGCCACCGTTCGGCGCGGGACCTTCGCCCTGGAGGAGCTGGTCGAGCCTGCGCTCGCCCGTCTTGGGCAGCTTGGGCAGCTTCGGCAGCTTGTCGAGCAGGTCCTTCAGCGGCGGCGGCAGGACCACCTGTGGCTTGGAGACGTCCCTCTGCCCGGGCAGCGGCCCGGCGTCGGGCTGGCCCTCCCCGCGGCGCTCGCCCACCCGCTTCGCGGGCTTGCCGGCCTCGCGAGCGAGCGACGCGGCACCCGCGCCCTGCGTGAAGTCAGGCGTGTAGACGCCCGGCTGGTTGGGTCCGAGGTACTGGTTGCACTGCCTGAACTTCTCGGCCAGGGAGGGATCCTTCTGCGGGGTGTTGTTCTCGTAGCCCGAGCAGCCGTTGGCGCCCTCGCTGAGCACGACGCTGATGCGAAGGATGTGGCTGATGTCGTCGAAGCCGTTGATCGACAGGCCCTGCCAGAAGAAGAAGTTCCAGAACGACTCGAGCCCGGTGAAGCCCGTGGTCTTGCCGCGGTTGTTCGACGGGTCGTCCGGACCCGGGCCGTTTACGGCACCGCGGGGGTCGCTGTCGATCGCCCTGCGGCGGTCGTCGAGCGACTCGAGCAGCTGGCGCAGCGGCTTGGCGGTGGGGGGAGCGTCCCTGGCGAGCTTGCGCAGCTCGTCGACCTCGTTCGCGCCCTTCTCGAAAGCGCGGGCGCCCACCTCGGACGCGTCGCCGAGCGAGCGGACCGCCGGCCTGGAGGCCTCGGAGAACGGGCCCAGGCGTGTAAGGAACTCGTCGAGGTCGGGCGCGGCCCTGCGGGCATCGCGCAGCAGGGGGATCTGCTCGTCTGAGAGGTCCTCCAGGCGGGCCATGGTGGGCCGCAGCTCGTCGAGGAAGCCGGGCAGCTTGGCGAAGGTCTGCTGAAGCTCCGCGCGGCGGGTGGCGGAGATCTCCGCGGTGTCGCCGGCCTCGACGATGAAGCGCGAGACCTCCTTCTTGCGCGCCTCGAGCTGGGCGACCACGGTGTCCGAGTCCTTTACGAAGTTCTCGATCACACGGTTCTGGTCACCGAGGATCTTCAGCACCTGGTTCGTCTCGCGCAGGCCCGGGTGCGCGCGCTTGAGCACCTGCTGGAGGTCCGACGGGCGACCCGCGAGGCCGGTGCCCAGCTCGTTGATGATCATCCGCAGGCGCTCGCGGTAGGGACGGCGCAGCACGTTGTTCACGAGGTCCGCGGGGATCGTGGAGGAGGTCTGCTCGACCGGGACCCGGCCGCCGTCCTTCAGCTTCTTGCCGGACGTCCCGGGCTGGCAGTCCACGAAGTACTCGCCGATCAGGGACTGGGGCTTGATGTTGCAGCTGGCGTCCGCCCGGAGGTCGTCAAAGCCGGGCTCCGTGACCTCGACGGTCACCTCGGCCTTCGGCGGGGTGTCGCTGGTGGCCTTGAACTCGGTGGTGGACCCGGCGTTGACCCCGCCCACGCGGAAGTCGCCGCCCTCGGTCAGTCCGAAGGCGTTGTCGAACACGACCTTGTAGGTCTTGCCCTTCGACTCCCCGCCGGCGCCCGCCAGGACCGCGGCGGCCACGCATACCGCCACCACGAACCCGATCGAGATCAGTCGCCTCATCGGACGTTCCCCGTGGCCCGGGCGCTCTCGTCGCAGTCGAGCTGCTGCTGCTCCTCGGCCGAGAACACGTTCGAGCCGTCGTCGGCCGCCTCCTCGGACGAGCCCGGGCAGCGCTTGAACTGCCCCCTCTTGGGCGGGCCGAGGTCGGTCGTGCTCGGCTCGCTGCCACCGGTGACGATCGACTGGATCGGCCCGGTGTACTCCTGGAAGGTGATCAGGCCGCGCGCGTATGCGCCCAGGGCGTCGAAGCCGCCGCCGGTGGTGGAGAAGTCGTCGAACCAGCCGATCAGGTCCTGGGTGTAGGGCCGGCCGGAGGCGATGATCGGCGCGCTGTCGCGGAACGCCTTGACCGACGCCGGGAACGCGCCCTCGCGGTTCGCGCCGTTGCGCTGCTTCGACTCCACCGCGATGTCCGCCAGCGCGGGCACCGAGTTCACGAAGTCGATCAGGTCGTTGTCGCGCCCCCGGCGGCGCACGGCCACCCGCAGGTCGCGGACCGTCGGCTCGGCGTCGGAGGCGAACGCCCGCGCCTGGTCGAGGAAGGGGTTGAGCCGCGCCGCCACCGGCTTGGAGGCGTCCACCAGCGGGTCCACGTCGTCGAGCGCGGCGCGCAGGTTCACGAAGGTCGTGTTCGCGCGGCGCATGAACGGGGGCAGCCGCTCGATCGACTCGGCCAGCGCCGCCTTCTGGTTGCCCAGCGCGCCCGTGGTCTCGTTCAGGTTCCCGATCAGGCCCGAGAGGTCGTCGCGCTTCTCGGCGAGGGCCGTGACGAGGTGGGAGCTGTCCACCAGGAAGCGCTCCAGCAGGGGCTGGTCCTTGGTCAGCTCGTTGAACAGCCTGCTCGACGTGGCGAGCGCCGGGTTGAGGTACTGGAAGGCCTCGTTGGCCTGCTTGCCGCTGCCGGCGAACTGGCGCGACTGGCCCTTGAAGAAGCCCTGGAGGGCCTTGCGGGTCTTCGGGTCGATCGTGTTGAAGAGCTGGTCGAGGTCGACGGCGGTCTTCGTGCGGTCGGTGCCGATGTGGCCGCCGTCCGGGAGCTCCCTGGCGCCGTTCGGCGGGAACTCGAGGTCGATGTAGCGGTTGGCGATCCCGGACTGGGAGAACTGGCGGATGGCGGCGCGGGTGCCCTGGCGCAGCGGGGTGTACTTCTCCTCGACCTCGAACTTGATCTCGGCCTGGCCGTCACCCGTGATCTCGATGTCCTTGACCGTGCCGATCGGCGTGCCGCCGGTCTGCACCGGGTTGCCCTTCACGATCTGGCCCGCGTTGATGAACTTCGCGGTGACCTCGTATCCCCCGGAGCCCCCGCCGAACAGGACGATCGCGACCAAGGTCACGGCAGCGATGACCGCACCCAATGCGGCCACACGACCAACCCCGCTCACCGATCCCATCCCTGTGACGTCTCCTCCCGAGGCCGTGCCCCGCTTCCCCTAGCGGGGGCTTTGACAGCCCAAACGCCTGCCGAATCTACAGGTTCGGAGGTACGGGGGCCGCAGTTCTTGTTGGGAGTTGCCCGTTCTGTGTTAAGTCGGCTTTAAGTCTTGTCCTTGGGCCCCGGCCAGGTGCCGGTGACGCCCTGGAACGCGCGCCGCGCCTGCCGGTCGAACAGCGCACGGGTGCCGGCGAAGACCGCGGCCTGGAGCACCGTCGCGAGGAGGATGCGGGGCAGGGGCTCCCGCTCCTCCCCCGCCTCGGGCGGCTCCTCGTCGTCGATCGCCGACCACAGGAGGTTGAACGTCTTGCGGGCGACCAAGCCGGCGACGAACGAGCCGAGGATGCTGAAGGGGGTGAACAGGAGCCGGGACAGGCCTCAGAGGCTATTCCATGCCCGGGGTGGGATTCGAACCCACACGCCCCGAAGGGCCGGGGCTTTTAAGGCCCCTTATGTCTACCGTT
Organism: uncultured Thermoleophilaceae bacterium; assembly: GCA_963722705.1. Taxonomy (GTDB): domain Bacteria; phylum Actinomycetota; class Thermoleophilia; order Solirubrobacterales; family Thermoleophilaceae; genus JAAYBF01. The sequence goes on from CAVRNY010000006.1 coordinate 69,181, forward strand.
CCATCACCCGGGCGGCCCCAGTGTAGGCAGGGTCGAAGCGCAACTTCGTCATTGCTAGCGTGTCCTAAGTTCAGGGAAACGTTTCCCAGGATTCCGCGTGGAAGCTTCTGCTCTCCGACACCAGGCAGCCCTTCCCGCGCTCGCGAGCCACTCGCCTCTCCTCCGCCTACAGAGCGACGAGAGGCTGGTCGCTCTCGTGCGGCGGGGCCACAACGGCGCGTTCGACGCGATCGTCCAGCGCTACCAGCCGCGGCTGCTCGCGTTCTGCCGCCACATGCTCGGCTCGCAGGAGGACGCCGAGGATGTCCTGCAGGAGGTCTTCGCGGCCTCCTACAACGCCCTGCTGGCGGACGAGCGGCCGATCAACGCCCGGCCGTGGCTCTACCGGATCGCCCGCAACCGCTGCCTGAACCACCTGCGCAAGCCCAAGGCGGCCGGGCAGGACTCGATGGACATCTTCGAGCGCGACGGCGGAACGACCACAGCGGAGACGGTGCACCGCCGCGAGGAGTTCCGCCAGATCGTGGCCGACGTCCAGGATCTGCCGGAGACCCAGCGGACCGCTCTCCTGCTGCGCGAGATCGACGCTCTCTCCTACGACCAGATCGCCGAGGCGATGGACACGACGGTGCCGAGCGTCAAGTCCCTTCTCGTGCGCGCGCGCGTGAGCCTCGCCGAGGCCTCCGAGGCGCGGCTGCTCACCTGCGAGGAGGTGCGGCTCGAGCTGGGCCAGGTGGCCGAGGGGATCGCGAAGAGCTCCCCTCCGGTGCGCCGGCACCTCAAGAGCTGTGAGCGGTGCCGTGTCTTCAAGTCCGAGCTGCGCAACACCTCGAAGGCGCTCGCCGCCGTCTTCCCCATCGGCCCCTTCATCATCCTCAAGAAGCTCGGCCTCACGAAACTCGGCCTCGGCGGAGGCGCCGCGGCCGGGTCGGCTGCCGCCGCGGGCGGCGGCGGCGCAGCGGCCGGCGGCGCCGGCATCGCGGCCGGTGGAGCCATGACCGCGGCGAGCGGCGCCGCGGGCGGAGCGATCTCGGCCGGCATCGGCACCGTCGCATCGAAGGCCGCCGCCGGAATGGCGGCCGCCGCGATCGTGACCGCCGGTGCGGTCGAGGTGAAGCACGTGACCAAGCGCGATCCCGCCACGACTCCCGTGGCCGCGGTGGCGCCTCAGCGGGCGGCGACGGGCGGAACGACTGCCCCCGCCAAGCCCGCCGCCGTGAAGCCCGAGCCGAAGAAGGCCGAGCTCACCGAGAAGCCCGAGCCGGTCGCGGCCGTCGCGCCGCCGCCGCCGGTGCCGGCGCCGGTGCCCGCGCCGCCTCCTCCGCCTCCACCCGCCGTGGAGGAGCAGGAGGCGACCACCACCCTTCCGCCGCGGACCGAGCCCGGGGCCGCCCCCGAGGAGACCGAGGAGCCCACGGCCCCCGGGGAGTCCGGCGAGTCCCCCGAGCAGCCACCGGCTCCGCCGGCGGGCGAGCCGGAGCCCGGTCCGGGCGGGCAGCAGCCACCGCCTCCCCCGCCGCCCGGCCCGTAGCGCCTGGCCCTCCGCGATAGCCTCGCGCCGCCATGGCGACGATCGAGGACTTCGACAAGCTCGACATCCGCGTCGGCCGGGTCGTCTCCGTGGAGGACTTCCCCGAGGCGCGCAAGCCGGCCTGGAAGCTCGAGGTCGACTTCGGCGACGAGATCGGGCTCAAGCGCACCTCGGCCCAGATCAAGAACTACGAGCGCGAGGAGCTCGAGGGGCGCCTCGTGATCGGCGTCGTGAACTTCCCGCCGCGTCAGATCGGCCCGGTCATGTCAGAGGTGCTCGTGCTGGGAGTCCCGGACGAGGAGGGCAGGGTGATCCTGCTGCAGCCCTCCTCCGACGTTCCGCTGGGCGGGCGGATGTTCTAAGGGCTTGACGTGCGCACGCAGCCGCGGGGCTAGCGGCGGCGGATCGGCGACGTGGGGGCTTTGAGTCCGGATAGAGGACTCAAAGCCCCAAAGATCAGCGGTCGGCCTCCGGCGTACGCCGGTCAGGCGACCGGCGTGAGGCCGATTACCTTCATCCGCCGGTCGAGCGCCTTCATCGCGAACGCGCGCGTCTCCTCGAGGCTCACGCCGAACAGGTCCTCGCCCTCCTCGGCCCACGGGGGCTGCAGGACGCCGTCGGCGGCGGGGCCGCACTCCACGAGCGTGCGCTGGATCGCCTCGGCGTAGCGGCGATCCTTCTGGGCCATGTCGCGGAGGAAGCGGGCGCCGAAGGCCACATGGCGGTGCTCGTCGCGCGCGACGTTGCCGAAGCCCTCCACGAAGGCGGGCAGTGTGCCGACCGACTCGTTGTACTCGATGATGAAGTGCTGGCCGGTGAGGGCGAGCATCCCCTCGATGACCATGTGGTAGAGCGTGATCGCCTCCACCAGCGTCTCGAGGTCCTCCGGCTCGGCAGCGAGCCGGTCCACCCGTCCCTTCAGCATCTCGTCGAACAGCGTCCCGAAGTTCTCGTTGAGATGCGCGCTCGTCTCCTCGAGCCGGTCCGCCAGATTGTCGGACTCGAGCACCCCGACCTCTGAGTAGAAGCGGTCGAAGAACTGCACGTGCCGTGCCTCGTCGGCGATCTGGGTGCAGAGGAAGATACGCATGTCCTCCTGGGGCGCGGCGCGCATCATCGGCCCGAGCTCCTCGGCCACGCGCTGCTCCCCGATGAAGAACGAGGAGAGGCCATACATGCGCTGGTAGCGCTCCTCGGCCGGGATGCGCTCGTGCCAGTCGATCCGGTCCTGAGTGAAGTCGAGGTCCTGCACCGCCCACTGCTGGCGCTCCCAGAGCGAGTAGAGCTGCGAGTAGGTCAGGAGCTCCACCTCCCCGCGATCCGCCGACTCCATCACGGCCGGGTCGGTGGTGGCCTGGAAGTCGGCCCTCTCGGTGCGCTCCATGGTCGGCTCGGTCACGGTCTCTCCTCGGGTCGCTCGCCTCGCGCCGGAGCGTAGCGGAGGACTGGCTGGCTGGCCAATCAGTCGTCGGTCGTCAGTCGTCAGTCGTCAGGGCTTTGGCCGTCAGGGGCCTGGCTCCGCCGAGGCTTCGACCACGACGGTGCCCTTCGGGCCCTTCAGTACCAGGCGCTTGCCCGGTCGTAGGCCTGCGAAGCGGGTGGAGGCGGAGGCTACGTCGGCGTCCGTGCTCAGCGTTCGTCCCCGCGCCTGTAGGCGGTAGGCGGCGCCGTCGGCGGAGCGGAGCTCGACTCTGATCGCGATGAAGGGCGGCACCCGGACGACGCTCGGTGAGATGCGCCCGTTCCGACCCGTGAAGAGCGCCTGGGATCGGGCGGGCTCTTCGTCGCCCGCCCCTCCTGGCTCGTTTTCGGGCGATGCTCCGCCCGTGCCGCCCGAATCCGGGACGGGGTCGGTGTGGGCCGGCCCTTTCTCCACGGTCTCGGTCCGCTCCCGCGGGGTGGTCGCCGGGGCGGTCTCGGTGGCCGTCGTGTCGGTGGCGGCCGTGTCCTGCGCCGAGTCGTCGTCATCGTCGCCGCACGCCCCCAGCGCGAGCGCGGCCGACGCCAGCGCGGCGGCGCCGAGGCGGCGTGGCACTCGGAGTCTCAGCCGAGGTTCTCCCTGAAGAAGCTGACCGTGCGCTGCCAGGAGAGGTCGGCGGCCTCCTCGTCGTAGGTGCCCAGCCGGTCGGTGTCGTTGAAGAACGCGTGGCCCGCGCCCTCGTAGAACTCGAACTTCACGTCCTGGCCGGAGGCGCTCGCGATCTCCTGCTCCAGCTCCTTCGCATCCTCGACCGACACGAAGTCGTCGTCCGTGCCGAAGTGGCCGAGCACCGGCGCCTGGACCTTCGAGAAGTCGGGCTTGCCGTGGGGCATCACGTAGTAGTAGCTAACCGACGCCTTCACCTTCGGATTGGCGGTGGCCGCCCACACCGCGAGCCCGCCGCCGAGGCAGAAGCCGACCGAGCCGACGCCGCTCGCCGTCGTACCCCGTCCTGCTCGGAGACGAAGTCGACGGCGCCGCGCATGTCCTTCTCGGCCTGGTCCATGGACATGGCCATCATCTTCTGCTGGGCCTCGTCGGGCTGGTCGGTGGTCTCGCCCCGGTAGAGGTCCGGCGCGAGCGCGAAGAACCCCTCGCCGGCCAAGCGGTCGCACACGTCGCGGATGTGGTCCTCGAGGCCCCACCACTCCTGAAGGACGACCACGCCTGGGCCACTCGCCGGACTCGGGCACCGCCAGGTAGCCGGGGGCGGTGCCGCCGTTGGCCTGGAACTCGACGTCGGGCATCGGGCTTGTCTCCTTCGTTAGTGGGAATACCGGCGCGGCGCGAGAATCGCTAGTCGTCGCCGCCCGATCGGGGCGCAAGTTCCCGGGCCAGCTCCCACCCAACCGCCACCCCCACCAGCATCCCCATGCGGGTCTCCTCGGCGAGCAGCGTGCGGACGGCCGTCGCGCGCTCCGCCTCGTCGGTCGCCCCGGCCGCCTTGCGCACCTGGGCCTCGTGAGCGTCGCCGAACCAGCCGCCCGCTTGCAGCGCCTCGTTGAGGATCCGCTGGAGCTGCGGCGCGATCCGAGCCACCCGGGCCTCGGCGTCCCGGAAGCGCTCGGGGTCCGAGAGCGCGTCGACGCCCGGTCGAGCTCCTCGTCGCTGAACGTTGGCTCGGGCTCCGGCGTCGTCAGCGCCGGGCTGAACACCGGCAGCACCAGGCCGAGCAGGGCGCCGGTGAGCGCCGCCCACGACGCCGGCCACCGACGTTGGCCTCCGTCGACCGCCAACGGCAGCAGCAGCAACACCGCCGCGAACACGTATACGCCCAGCAGGTCGTTCTCGCGGTCGTCTCCCCGGCGTGCCGCGCGGCGGTCGTCCACGTACCAGGCCGCGAGCAGTCCGAGCGCGGCGCCGTTGGCGCCCAGCACGAGGTAGACGGGCCCGCTCTCGAACGGCGGGGCGAGGTCGGCGCCGACGGCGGCCGCGGCGCCGGCGGCGCCCGGCCAGGAGGAACAGCGCGACCACGACGAACCCGCCGAAGCGGCGCTCGAGCAGGGAGCCGAAGACGCGCGACGGCCACGAGCGTCACGAACTGGTAGCCAGGCTGTCGTGCACGAACGGGGAGGTGAAGTAGCGCCAGGGATCGTCGTCGAGGCCGGCGATGATGCCGCCCACCTCGTCGATCCGCACCTCCTTCGTCGCGAGCGCGAGCGTCACGAGCAGCGAGATCGCGATCAGCGCGATCGTGGACGTGGGACGGGTCTCGGGAGCGATGCCCCGGATCTCGTCCGGCCGCAGCCGCGAGAGCCGCGGCCGGCGGCGCTGCTTCGCCCGCGGCTCGGCTTCCTCGCCGCCGCGCTCGAGCTTCGGCGCCCGCTTGCGGACCCGCTGGCCGCAGTACGGGCATTCGGTCACGTACGGGCTGACCTCTGACCCGCAGTTCTTGCAGACGACGAACAGGTCCGGCTGGCTCACTGCTCTGAGAGTACTGGCACGCGCTGAGTCGGCCAGTCAGTCTGCCGGGGGAGCGGCGGTCGGCTCCGTCTTCTCGACGATCTCCCCCACGACCTCCTCAGATCGTGGTTCGCCTCGAACACCACTATCTGGCGCGAGGCGCCGTTGCCGTTCTCGAGCAGGTCGTCGATCCCCTCGAGCTCCCCGGCGCAGCCGAGGTCCTCCGCGTGACCGCGCAGGCGCTCGACCAGCCGGTGGGCCAGCTCGCTGGTCCGGACACGGTTCCGGCTCGGCAGGTCCACCAGCTCGCCCTCGAGGCCGTGGCGCGCGGCCAGCCACTTGTTCTCGTCGAGCATCTCGTAGGGATAGCGGGAGAGCTCCTCGCCGGACTCGAAGTGCTCGGCCAGCTCCTTCACCATCGCCTGCACGAGCGCCGCCAGCGCGAGCGTGTGCTCGAGCCGGGTCTGGGAGTCCATCACCCGGATCTCGACCGTGCCGAAGTTCGGGTGCGGGCGCACGTCGTACCAGAGGTAGGTGTAGTCCTCGATCGTCCGGCTCGCCTTCATGAACTCGATCCGCCTGGACCAGTCCTCGTAGTCGTCGTAGCGGGGCGGGATGCCGACGCGCGGGAAGGCGCGGAAGATCGGGGTGCGGGTGGACAGCAGGCCGGTGGCCTGGGCGCGCCAGAACGGGGAGTTGGCCGACAGCGCCAGCAGCAGCGGCAGGTGCACCCGCATGCCGTTGGTCACGTGGATCGCCTTGTCGGGGTCGTCGAGCCCCACGTGCACGTGGATCCCGAAGATCAGCTCCTGGCGCGCCACGAACTGCAAGCCCCGCGATCAGGTCGCGGTAGCGCGGCCGCGAGACGATCCGCTGGTCCTCCCACATCGCGAACGGGTGGGTCCCGGCCGCGCCGATCGCGAGACCGCGGCGGGAGGCCACGGACTGCACGGTGCGCCGCAGCTCGTCGAGCTGGCGCCCGGCCTCGGCGGCGTCCTGGCAGGGGTGGTGGCGATCTCGCACACCGACTCCATCAGCTCGGGCTTAACGTCGCCCGAGGCGTCGGTCTCTGCGAGATCGTTCGAGGAGGCCCTCGATGGAGTTCGTCAGATCGAGGGTCTCGGCGTCCACGATCATCAGCTCTTCCTCGATCCCGAGGGTGTAGCTCGGGCCCGTGAACCGGTGCTCCACGCGCGCATCGTATCCGCGCGGGTCGGCGCGATAACCCTTATCGTCTGGCCCACGCCAAAACTCCCACAGGAGGCACGACCGACCGATGAGCCTCGGCTACGACGGACAGCTGTATTTCCTCGCGTTCGACCACCGCGGGTCCTTCCAGAAGAAGATGTTCGGGATCGAGGGAGATCCCACCCCGGAGGAGACGGAGAAGATCGCCGACGCGAAGCACCTGATCTTCGAGGGGATGGCGAAGGCCGTGGACAAGGGTGTGGACGCCGCCGCGACCGGAACGCTCGTGGACGAGCAGTTCGGCGGGCAGATCCCGGCGCAGGCCAAGGAGAAGGGCCTCAAGCTGGCGATGCCGGTGGAGAAGAGCGGCCAGAACGAGTTCGACTTCCAGTACGACGACGAGTTCGGCGCCCACATCGAGCAGTTCGACCCCGATTTCTCCAAGGTGCTCGTGCGCTACAACCCGGACGGCGACGCCGAGATGAACCAGCGCCAGAACGAGCGCCTCAAGCGGCTCGCGGACTGGCTCCACGAGAACGACCGCAAGTTCCTCTACGAGCTGCTGGTTCCCGCCGAGGACCACCAGCTCGAGCAGGTGAACGGCGACACGGACCGTTACGACGCCGAGCTGCGCCCCGACCTCATGCGCCGCGCCATCGAGGAGGCGCAGGACTTCGGGATCGAGGTGGACATCTGGAAGATCGAGGGCGTGGACACCCGTGAGGACTGCGAGATGCTCGCCCGCACGACCCGCCGCGAGGGTCGCGACGGCGTGGTCTGCGTGCTGCTGGGCCGCGGGGCGAGCGACTCCAAGGTGGACCACTGGCTGCGCCAGGCCGCGCCGGTCGAGGGGTTCGTGGGCTTCGCCATCGGCCGCAGCATCTGGTGGGACTCCCTCAAGGGCTTCCTCGACGGTTCCCTCGAGCGCGAGGCCGCGGCGGAGCAGATCGCGGGCAACTACCTGCGGTTCGTGGACGTCTACAAGAGCGCCGAGGTGGGCGCGAGCGCGTAGATGACCGACTTCACCTGAGTTATCCCTTGGTACCCTCCGCGCCGTGAAAATGCGTCAGTCCCTCGCGCAGTTCGAGGCGGCCTTCCGGGAGGAGGCGGCCGAATCCGTCGTGCGTAGGGAGAAGCTGCGCCGGCGCGCGGTCCAGCGCTCCCGTACCCGTCGGGTGGAGCGGGTTCAGAAGCAGGGCACGATGCGGTTCACGATGCTCTGCCTCGCGATCCTCGCCACGACGGTGATCGTGACGATCGCGATGTTCCAGGCCCTGGCGATCCTCGCCGGCTAGCGGGCTACTCCCTGGACTTCAGCTTGTCGAGCGCCTCGCCGACGGCCTTGGCGTCTTCGCCGCTGTCGTCTTCCCCGCTCTTGATCTCGAGGTAGACCTCTTTCCGGAAGACGGGAATCGCGCGCGGAGCCTCGATACCTATCCGGACCTTCTCGCCCATGATCGCCAGCACCGACACCTCGATGTCGTCGCCGATCATGATGCTCTGATTGGGCTTCCGCGTGAGAACCAGCACCGAGGGGCCTCCCTCCCTGGAGCGTGGCGACCCACTCAAGCAGGTCACGGCCCCATGTACAAGGTAGAGGCGAGTATTACGCCTCGAGGGGCCGGAAAGACCGTGCGTTGACGCCCTGCGCGGGTTGGTAGTCTCCCCGCCCCTTGGCACGTAGATCGCTCAAACCGCAGCTGAATCAGATCCGGACATGGGTCCGCCAGGGCCGAACCGACGCCTGGATCGCGCATCAGCTCGAGGTCTCGGTGAAGGACATCTCGGCGTTCAAGCGAGAGCACGAGCTGGAGCCCGGCGAGGCCGCCTCGGGGGAGTCAGACCTCTTCGGCCCCCGCCACGACGAGGAGGAGCCCGACCTCCGTGCGGAGGACGAGGCGCTGGTGGCCGCTGCGCTCGAGGCTGAGCAGGACGCTCCCGACGAGAGCGAGGACGAGGGCGACTCCGGCCCGGAGGACGAGGCCGGCGACGAGAGCGGCGACGAGGGTGACGGGGACGGCAAGCCCAGGCGCCGCCGAAGGGGCCGACGCGGCGGCCGCGGCCGCGGCCGGGCGCGCAAGGCGCTCGACGGCACGTTCGACCACGGCGAGGAGGGCTACGGCCTGTGGCTCGATCCCGCCGTGCAGGACGACCCGGTCTACGCCGAGCACTGGGCGGGCCACCGCCCCGTGGCGGTCAGCATCGAGACGGATCGGATCGTTATCACCCGCGCCGGCGAGGACGCCGGCACCAACGACGACTCGGACTAGGGATCTCGCTACTGCGCGGGCTGGGCGGGCTGCACGCCGCCCGCGCGGGCTTCCTGCTTGCCGCGCGACCGTCCGCCCAGCGCGCCGAGCCCCACGCCAAACACCGTGGTGATGACCACCAGCAGCACCTCCGGGTGCAGGCAGTTCCGCCTTGGGCTCGGAGCCGGACAGCTCCTTGGCGAACAGGATGAAGGTGCCGAACAGGATGCCTCCGGTGAAGCCCCGAAGCGCTCCCTCCTCGGCGCCCAGGTGCTCGCGCCCGGCGAGGTACCCCGCCGCGATCATGACGATCGAGTAGACGAGGTAGATCGGCTCGGACACCACCAGCAGGATGCCTCCGATCACTCCGGCCGCAATCGGCAGGCCGATCCCGATGATCATCTGGGCGTTGGGCGAGTGGGATGAGAAGAGAGCTGGGTTCATGGGGCGGCGACCTTAGCGCTTGCCGCGGGTCATCGGGTCACGGTGGCCGAGCGGGCCCCGTTCACGTTCCCGAAGGCATCGCGGATGCCGCCGGCCTCGGCGAACGCGGACCCGCCGTCCGCCAGCGCCCGCTGCGTGACCCAGCGGTCGTCGTCGCGAACCGCCGTCACCCTGCGCGTGCGCCCGCCCTCGACGAAGGTCAGCTCGACCGTCGCGGCGTCGCCCTCGTCGGCCCACGGGCGCCACGAGCATTGGAAGCAGAACCACTCGAGCTTGGCGGGGTCCGCCGGGGCGGCGGGGTCGCGCAGGAACTCACGCTCGGAGGTGATGAAGCGTGCGGACGACTCGTAGGAGTCGGGATAGTCGATCGGCCCGATCTCGTCCGTGATGTCCGGGCCCCCGTTGCCCTTCACGTCGACGTTGCGGCGCGGGCCGACCCGGAGGCTCACGCGGCCGTCGGGCTCCGGGCGCAGGTCCTCGGCGGTGATGCCCTGCCACGGCTTCACCTCGAACTCGCGTGAGGTCACCGCGTAGGGCACGGCCTGCCGGAGCTGACGGCGCCTGCCCCTGGCGACGAAGCGGTAGGTGCCCGCCGGGGTCGCGCGCGGACGGTCGCCCAGGTCGAAGCGGGATGCGAACGCCTCGAAGTGGGCGGTCCACTCCCAGCGCTGGCCGCCCGAGAGGTAGCTGGGCACGTCGGCGCCGGCGGGGTACTTCAGCGTGACCGGGACCTCGCCCGAGCCGTCGGCAAACTCCTGCCAGGCACCCCCCACCTTGCGCTCGACGCGCACGTCGGGACTGTCGGTGAAGTTCGAGCCGCCGTTCCAGGTGAATGTCGCGGCGCCGAAGCGCTGCACGTCCGCGGGCTCGGTCACGGGCTCGGCCTTGCCGCCGTCGTCCGGCAGGGCGGCCTCGTACAGGCCGACGACGCGCTCGCCGGTGGTCCCGAGGGCCTGAGCGCGCACGTCGTTCGCGGCGTTGTCGGCCGCGACCTTGCCCGCCAGCTGCTCCTCCTGCTGCTGGTCCTTCGGGAGCGGCTCGCTCGGGCTCTTCAGGCGGCGGCCGAGGGTCACCAGGCGCGTGGCCATGTAGTCGCTCGAGTGCGGGCCCCACGCGGTCAGCGCCTTGCGGTAATGGTCGCCGCGCTGATACTCCCGGTAGGTGGCTATGTAGCCGTTGTAGTCGTTCGCCATCCCGATGGCGACGGTCAGGCGGTAGCCCAGTTCGGCGGAGCGCCTGTCGTCGTCATGGGTGTAGTTGCCCTTGATCTGCTCCGGGTCGGTGGGCTCGGACTCGGCGCTGGACGCGTTCTCCAGGTCGTTCCAGCCGTTCGCCGGGTTGTTCACCTGGGCGCGCATCTTCTGGAGGAAGCCATCCTCCACCTTGGACAGGCGGGCGGAGGGGTTGCGCGGGTCGGGGCAGTCCCAGGTGCCATCGGGGTTGCGCGTGCACTGCTCGGACCAGTCATAGCCGAGGTGCTCGTTGTCCTCGACCTTGTCCGTGCGGGTCTTGATGTTCGCCCCCTGGTCCTTCCACTGCTCGCACGAGCAGACCGTGAAGAGGATGTCCCCGAGCCGGAACGCCTGCAGGTGCACGTTGAGGTCCTCCTGGAGGGCCGTGTAGCTGGGGGCCGAGTAGTTCTCGGGAACCGGGATCCCGGCGGCCTGGAAGTCGTCGGTGTTCAGGCCCGGGTTGGCGCCGGCCAGCGGCTCGTCGAGCTCGGGCGGCGGCGTGATGCCCGCCTCGTCGAAGGCGCGGCCGGGGCCCGCACAGTCGGGCAGCCCGGCGATCGGCACCTGCGGGTCGCCCCCGAGCGTGCGATCGGTGCGGCAGTTGGAGACACCGGGGTAGGGGTGCGAGAAGGGACCGGGGTACCACCTGTCGGCCATCCCCACGGGGAAGTCCTTCATGAAGGGCACGAAGCGGTCCGGGTCGCCGGGCGTGCGCCGCTCGATGTCCTTGAACGCGTCGATGATCGAGTCGGCCATCAGGCGCGCGCCGTACTCGGCCTGCGCGTACTCCTTGTGGGTGAACTCGAGCCGCTCGTGGATCGAGTGGTAGGTGCTGCGCTCGGGCTCGGCGGTGCCGACGCTGCCCTGGGTCCAGATCGTCATGGCGCCGGTGCCGCGGTCGGCCATCCGCTGGAGCGGGCCCAGGTAGTCCGCGCTGATCAGGTCATTGCCGTCGAGGAACTCGGGGTGAAGCGGGAAGTTGACGAGGTTGGCGAGCGGCTTGGGCCTGCGCGGGTCGGTGATGTCGTCGAAGCGCACCACGACCATGTCGTGCTCGCTGTCCGAGTGCGGGTAGCCGGCGGGCGTGCCGTCGTCGGCCACGGCGGGGCCGAACGAATGCCGGTGGGTCTTGTCGAACTGGTTCACGGATGCGCCCACCCGCACCGGCTTGAGCGAGGCCGCGGCCTTCTCGACCGCCTCGGCCTGCTTCTTCGACATGTAGTCGAAGAAGCGCACGTCGAACACGTCCTGGAACACCCACACCCCCCACGACGGCGAGGAGTAGTAGGGCGAGGAGTGGTTGTGCGTGACGGCCATCGTGAGCGTCTCGCGGGTGACGCCGGAGTTCCCCGCCTCCAGCAGCTGTGCCGTGCGCCGGTGGAGCCCGTCCTGCGGGATGTAGAGGTCGTTCTTGACGATCGCGATTCGCTTGCCGTCCGCCCCCTCGACCACGAGGGCGCGCACCTTCAGCTCGGACTGGCGCCCGTAGGAGGAGGCGCGCCGAGTCGCGTGGGTGTGGGGATCGAGCCCCTCCGCTGACGCGAACGTGCCGTCGCTCGCGTACTGGCCGGCGGAGGCGCCCACGTGCCAGCTGGCGTCGACCTCGGCCGCGCCCGCCTTCACTCCTGCATGTGCCGCCGCCGGCGCCGCCAGCAGCGCGAGTGCCGCCGCGGCGGCGGTGCGCAAGTGCCTCCCCAAGACCCGTTCTCCCCTGCTTCGCGTTCCCTGCGGTTTGGGATTGTGGACCAAGCCGCCCCGGCCGCCTAGGGGGAACCGTCAGAAATCGCGGCGCCGGACTTGTGAGCGCTACCTAATGCCCGTTCACGGCGCTGCCGAGGGCGCGCTGCTTCAGGGCGAGCGCGGTGAGCATCAGGTCGTCGGGCCGGCTGAGGTCGAGGCCGGTCAGCTCCTCGACCCGGCGCAGCCGGTAGTCGAGCGTGTTCGGGTGGACGTGCAGGGCCTGGGCCGCCCCGCGGCGATCGAGGTCCGCGGCCAGGAATGCCTCCAGCGTGTCGATCAGGTCCGACCCGCGCTTGCGCGCATAGTCCTCGAGCGCGCCCAGCGCCCGGCGCCGGGCCACCTCCGCCAGGCGGGGCGAGCGCGCCAGCAGCAGCTCGGCGACGAAGGCGTCCGGCTCGAGGCGCCCCTCGTGGCCGAGGCGCCTTCCGAGCTCGACCAGCAGGCGCAGCTCGTCGAGCGCGTCCGCGAGCTGGCCGCGCGGCGTGGGCTCGCCCACCGCAGCGAGGGCGCCGCCCTCCCCCAGACCGTCGACGGAGTCCATCGGCGCCAGGCCGCTCACGCGATCGCCCTCCGTCAGTGCCAGCAGGCCGCGGCCGCGCAGCTTCTCCGCGATCCCCGCGTGCTCGTAGGCCGCCGCCCCCGGCATCGTCGCCGCGAACGGGCGGTAGGAGTCGGCGAGCGGGAAGCCGATCCGCTCGGCCAGCTCCTGGAGCCCGGGCGTGACCGGGCCGCCGCCCACGAGGCAGTCGAACAGGTCGCGCAGGCGCCGCTCTTCCTCCGACACCAGGTGCTGGCGCTCGTCGAGATAGGCCTGGGCCACCACCGCCGAGACGCGGTCCACGTAGTCCATCAGCCGCTCGGCACCCATCAGGAGGGCGGAGCGCTCCTGCGGGCGGGCGGCCTCCGTGATCGCCTGCCAGCCCATCCGGCCTCCCAGCCGGTAGGCGTGAAGCAGGTCCTCGAGCGGCATGCCCTCGCCCGCGCGGTCCTTCGCCGACTCCCGGAACGGCGCCAGCTCGGCGTCGCTCGGTTCCTCCGCCTCGAGGATCGAGCGGAAGAAGAGCTCCACGTTCTCGCGGCAGATCTCGAGGATCTGCCCGGCCACGACCGGCTCGGGCAGGCGCCGGTAGCCGGCGATCTCGGATCTGAACCGAGCCACCATCCGCTCTGCCACCTCGGCCGGCTCGACGCGGCGGACCACGTCGGCAAGCAACTCCGGTTCGCTGCGCTGGGCCACCCTGTGAGAGATGCTAGGGCGAGTCAGTTGCGCGCGCGCAGGTGCATGCGGCCGCCGGCGAAGTCCGCGGCCTCGCGGGCGTAGCGGCCGAACGCGGCATCGACCACGGCCCCGGTGTCCGATCCCGCGCGTGTGCGAGCGGCGATCTCCTCCGCCCAGTCCGTCCCGCCGGCGTACAAAGCAACCAGCTCCGCGAGCTCGAAGCTCGAGCCCAGGCGCCTGCGCAGCTCGTCGTGCACCGCCGCCACGGCGCGCTCCAGGTCGGCCTGCTCCAGCGGCTCGGCCTCGCGCAGCCGGCTCTCGCCGGCTTGCCACTGGAAGGTTGCGTTGTCGAGGGCGTAGGGGTGCAGCCGCTGGATGCTAGGGCTCTAGTTGCTAGTTGCTAGGGGGGTTCTTTATCACGTAGCTGCGCTCGCCCTGCTTGACCATTCCCAGGCGGCGTGCCTGAGTTTCCAGGGTCGCGGGATCGCGGAGGTCGCGTAGGCGGCTCTTCAGACGGGCGTTCTCGGAGTCGAGCTCGCGGAGCTCCTGCTTCTGGTGGCTGGCCGTGCCCGACTGCTCGATCCAGTGCTTCGCGGGCGAGATGTAGAGCAGCAGGATGATCCCGAGGGTGCCGAGCAAAGCGATGCGCCCGAGCCGGTCCCACCGCACGCGAGCGCGACCACGGGCCCGGACCCTTCTCCTACGCACTGCTGCAGCCGCCATTCCCAGACCCTTCAACCCGGAGGCCGAAGCTCCTCCTGCGCGACTGTCACAGGCCGGGCCCGCACTTCGTCACCAGGGGTGGAACCGACGAAGGGAGATGTCATGAGGGTGTTCGTAGCCGGAGCAACAGGGGCGCTGGGCAAGCAGCTGGTCCCGCGGCTGGTGGCCGGCGGCCACGAGGTGACCGGCATGACTCGCAGCGCGTCCAAGCAGGACGCCGTCCGCGCTCTGGGCGCAACGCCCGTGGTGGCCGACGCCCTCGACCCCGAGCAGGTCGCCCAGGCGGTCGCGCAGGCCGAGCCTGAGGTGATCGTGCACCAGCTGACCGCGTTGAGCTCGCTCGACATGCGGCATTTCGAGCGGGACTTCGCGCTCACCAACCGCCTCCGGACCGAGGGGACCGACCACCTCCTGGCCGCCGGCCGGGCGGTCGGGGCACGGCGCTTCGTGGCGCAGAGCTACGCCGGCTGGCCCTTCGCGCGCACGGGTGGACCGGTCAAGACCGAGGACGACCCGCTCGATTCCGCGCCGCCGGACGCGATGCGGAGCACTCTCGGGGCGATCCGCCACGTCGAGGAGGCCGTGACGGGCGCCGGCTGGACCGAGGGGATCGTCCTCCGCTACGGCGGCTTCTACGGTCCGGGCACCTCGTTCGACCGCGACGGGGAGCACGTCGAGCTGCTCCGGCGGCGCAAGTTCCCGATCCTCGGCGACGGCGCCGGCGTGTGGTCGTTCATCCACATCGAGGACGCCGCCGACGCCACCGCCGCCGCCGTCGAGCGCGGCAGGCGCGGGATCTACAACGTCGTCGACGACGAGCCCGCCCCGGTCGCCGAGTGGCTCCCGGCGGCAGCGGCCGCGGTAGGCGCCAAGGCGCCCCGCCGTGTCCCGCGGCTGGTGGGCCGGCTGGTCGCGGGCGAGGCCGCAGCGGTCATGATGACCGAGGTGCGTGGAGCCTCGAACGCCAAGGCCAGGCGCGAGCTGGGCTGGCAGCCCAGGCACGCGAGCTGGCGCGAGGGCTTTGTGACGGAGGCCGCGTGACCAGACCGCACGAGGACCTGCTCGACGAGCTTCGGCCGGCGGCCTTCGCGATCGCCTACAGGATGCTCGGCAGCGTGGCCGAGGCCGAGGACGTCGTGCAGGAATCGATGCTGCGGCTCCACCGCGCTCTCGAGGAGGGTGAGCGGCTCGAATCCCCGCGCGCCTACGTCGCGACCATCGCGACCCGGCTCGCGATCGACCAGCTGCGCTCCGCGCGGGCGCGGCGGGAGGTGTACACGGGCGAGTGGCTGCCGGAGCCGCTCGTGACCGAGATCGCCGACGACCCGGCACGCCACGCCGAGATGGCCGACTCGCTCTCCCTCGCCTTCCTCGTCCTGCTCGAGAGCCTCAGCCCGGAGCAGCGTGCCGTGCTGCTGCTGCGCGACGTGTTCGACTACCCCTACGCGCAGATCGCCGAGATCGTCGGCAAGAGCGAGGACAACACGCGCCAGCTCGCGGCGCGCGCTCGTAAGCACGTCGACGAGCGCCGGCCACGGTTCGACGCCTCGCGAGAGCAGCGCGACGAGCTTGCGCGCCGGTTCTTCGCCGCGGCCGAGGAGGGCGATCTCGGCGGGCTCGAGACGCTGCTCGCCCACGACGTCGTGCTGCACGGGGACGGGGGCGGCAAGGTGCCCGCCCTCGCCCGCTCGCTCCACGGCCGCAACCGGGTGGCGCGGACGCTGATGGCATGGGTGCGTCAGGGCGCCCGGATCGCCGGCGCCGCGATGCGCCCGGTCGAGGTGAACGGCCAGCCGGGAGCGTTGCTGCTCGACGGCGAGGGCAAGCTGATCAGCGTGATGGCGCTCGACATCGCCGACGGCCAGATCCAGGGCGTGAGCTCGATCGTCAATCCGGACAAGCTCCGCCACGTGGGCCCGGTCGCCGATCTGCGGGGGCTCCTCGCACGCGGTACGAGCACCAGCCCCTAGTATCCGAGCGTGAGACCCGAGGTTCGCTACGCGAGGAATGGCGAGGTCTCGATCGCGTACACGGTCTTCGGCGAGGGTCCCGCGGACCTCGTCTACCTGGGTCCGTTCAACAACCTGGACATCGCGTGGGAGAACCCGCTGTATGCCCAGCTCCTCCGCACGCTCGGGTCATTCGCGCGGGTCGTGGTCATCGACAAGCGCGGAACGGGGGTGTCGGACCGCTACTCGCCGGAGGACCTCCCGCCGCTGGAGGACCTCGTCGATGACCTCGTCGCCGTGCTCGACGCGGTGGGCTCGGAGCGTGCCGTGCTGTTCGGGGCCTCCGACGCCGGAGCCCTGTGCGCCATGTGCGCGGCCACCCGGCCCGAACGGGTCTCCGGATTGATCCTGTACGCGACCGCAGCCCGGGGGCGACAGGCTCCCGACTACCCCTGGCAGTGGTCCGAGGAGGAATGGCAGGAGTACCTGGATGACGTGCGGGCCGGCTGGGGCACCCGCAAGTACGCGGAGGAGACGCTTCCGTTCTTCAACCCGTCTCTTGCCGGCGACGAGCGCATGCTGGCCTGGTGGGAGCGTTTCCTGCGGCTTTCCTCCAGCCCCAACTCCCAGTACGCGCAGGAGTGCCTCTACCGGGAGACGGACATCCGCAGGCTCCTCCCTGCGATTGGCGTTCCGACCCTTGTCCTTCACCGAACAGGAGACGCGATCGAGCCCGTGGGGGCGGGCCGCTACCTCGCGAGCGAGATTCCGGCTGCGGAATACGTGGAGCTGCCCGGCGAGGACCATTTCCCATGGGCCGGGGACCAGGACGCGCTCCTTGCTGAGGTCGAGCGGTTCATCCGACGGGTGTGGAAGGACGAAGAGGAGACCTTCGACCGGGTTCTCGCGACGGTCCTGTTCACCGACATCGTCGACTCGACCGCGCAGGCGGCGGCCCTGGGCGACCGCGAGTGGCGAAACGTTCGCGAGCAGCACGACCGCGTGACCCGGGCCCAGCTGGCTCGCTTCCGCGGGCGCGAGGTCAAGACGATGGGTGACGGCTTCCTCGCGGTCTTCGACGGACCCGCGCGCGCCGTGCGGTGCGCTCGGAACGTGTGTGCATCCATGAGCGCCCACGGGGTCGACCTGCGGGCGGGGCTCCACACCGGTGAGGTCGAGCCCGACGGTGACGACGTCTCGGGGATCGCTGTGGCGATCGGCGCTCGAGTCGGCGCTCTGGCAGGACCGCGGGAGGTCCTGGTCTCCTCCACCGTCAAGGACCTGGTCGTCGGCTCAGGGCTGTCGTTCGAGGATCGGGGCGTGCACGCGCTCAAGGGCGTGCCCGACTCGTGGCACCTGTACGCGCTGGCGGCCCCTACGAGCGAAATACGGAACGACCCGGATACTCGGCAGCCGTACCCAGCGCCTCCTCGATCCTGAGCAGCTGGTTGTACTTCGCCACGCGATCGGAGCGCGACGGCGCCCCGGTCTTGATCTGCCCGCAGCCGGTGGCGACGGCGAGGTCGGCGATCGTCACGTCCTCCGTCTCCCCGCTGCGGTGGGACATCACCGCGGTGTAGCCCGCCTCGCGCGCCATGGAGATCGCGTCCAGGGTCTCCGTGAGCGTGCCGATCTGGTTCACCTTCACGAGGATCGAGTTGGCCACGCCGCGCTCGATGCCGGCACGCAAGCGCTCTGTGTTGGTCACGAACAGGTCGTCGCCCACGAGCTGCACGCTGTCGCCGATCCGGTCGGTGAGGGCCTTCCAGCCGTCCCAGTCCTCCTCGTCCATCCCGTCCTCGATGGAGAGGATCGGGTACTTCCCGGCCATGTCGGCCCAGTATGCGGCCATCTCCTCGGGAGAGAGGTCGCGGCCCTCGTGCTCCAGGAGGTAGTGGCCGTCGCTGTGGATCTCGCTGGTGGCGGGATCGAGCGCGATCGCCACGTCGTCGCCCGGCGTGTAGCCCGCGGCCTCGATGCCCTCGATCAGGGCCTGGAGCGCCGCCTCGTTGGAGTCGAGGTCGGGGGCGAAGCCGCCCTCGTCGCCGACCGCGGTGCCCAGGCCGCGGTCGTGAAGGGTCTTCTTCAGCGCGTGGAACACCTCGGCGCCGGTTCGCAGCCCCTCCGAGAACGAGGGGGCGCCGACGGGCACCACCATGAACTCCTGGAAGTCCACCTTGTTGTCGGCGTGGGCGCCGCCGTTGAGCACGTTCATCATCGGCACTGGCAGGACCCGCGCCTCCTCCCCGCCGAGATGGCGCCAGAGCGGCAGCCCGGCCTCGGCCGCAGCGGCCTTCGCAGCCGCGAGCGAGATGCCGAGGATGGCGTTGGCGCCAAGCCGGCCCTTGTTGGAGGTGCCGTCGGCATCGAGCATCGCCCGGTCGACCGCAGCCTGGTCCGAGGCCTCGAGCCCACGCACCGCCTCGGCGAGCTCGCCGTTGGCGTTCGCCACCGCCCCGGTCACGCCCTTGCCGGCCCACGGCTCGCCGCCGTCGCGGAGCTCCACGGCCTCGAACTCTCCGGTCGAGGCGCCGGAGGGCACCGCCGCCCGCCCGCCGGCTCCGGAAGAGAGCGTCACGTCGACCTCCACGGTCGGGTTGCCGCGGCTGTCCACGATCTGCCTCGCCTGCACGTTCTCGATGACGCTCACCGCTGCGACTCCCCCTCCACCTGTGCCTTGACCTTGTTCGCGTGCTGGCGCAGTGCGAGCTCGGGATCGATCTCCCGGGCACGCGCGGCCTCCACCAGCTCGAACAGCCGGACGCCGATCTCCTCCGCTTCAACGCCCTGCGGGCCGGCGGGCTCCCGACCCGCCCGCTCGGCGCGCCGGGAGACCTTCCTCGCGTAGAGCAGCGCGGGAAGCGTCTCGGGCAGGTCGCCGAAGAGCCCTCCGCCCTCGGCCTCCGACTTGATCTCGTCCCAGTTGCGCAGGACCTCGCCCGCGGTCTCGGCCTCGGTGTCGCCGAACACATGCGGATGGCGGCGGACCAGCTTCTGGCGGCAGTGGTCTGCGACCTGGCCGAGGTCGCCCGCGCCGCGCTCCTCCATCAGCAGCGAGAGGAACAGCACCTGGAAGAGCACGTCGCCGAGCTCGTCGAGGAGCTTGGCGTCGTCTCCGGCGTGAGCCGCGTCAGCGAGCTCGTAGGCCTCCTCGACCGTGTGCGGCACGATCGAGCGCTCGTCCTGCTCGCGGTCCCACGGGCACTCCTTGCGGAGGCGCCTCGTGATCTCGTCGAGGCGCTCCAGCGCCCCCATGGGGTCGCTCACACTACGGGCTGGGCGGTGCCTGTGGAGTGCCCTGCTGCGGCGCCGACGGGGTGGGCTGGGCGCCGCCCTGCGGTGTGGGCTGCTGCGGGGTGCCGCCCTGCTGCGGCGCGCCCTGCTGAGGCGTGCCCTGAGGCGCGCCGCCCGGAGCGCCGCCCGAGGCGGGCCCGGTGTCCTGCTTCTCCTTCGGCGCGTTGTCGCACTCGGCCACCTTGTAGTCGTCCGCGCACTTCGTGTCCTCCTTGTACTTCTCGCGGAAGTCCTTCACGAAGGAGTCGAGCGCCTTCTGCTCGCCCTGGGAGCGGAGCAGGTTGCGGATGGTCTCCTTGGACTGGGCCAGCGACTGCTGGGAGGCCTTCTTGACCGCCGCGACCTCGAACACGTAGTAGCCGAACTGGGTCTTGACCGGGCCTTCGAGCTCGCCCTTCTTGGCGGCGAAGACCGCCGTGTCGAGCGCCTTCTCCTGCTGGCCCTTCGACACGTCCGGCAGCTTGCCGCCCTGGGCCTTTGAGGCCTCGTCGATCGAGAACTGCTTGGCCACGGCCTTGAAGCTCTTGCCGTCGTCGAGCTGGGCCTTGGCCTGGTTCGCCTTGGCGGCGGTCTTCGTGAGCACCACGTTCAGGTCGCGCCGCTCCGGCTGGGCGAAGCGCTTCTTGTTCTTCTCGTAGTACTCCTCGATGTCCGCGTCGGTGACCTTCACCTTGTCCTTGGTCACGTCCTGGGTCAGCTTGGTCTGGAGCTGGTCGACCTTGACCCGGAAGAGGATGTCGTCCTCCGACATGCCTGAGTCCTTGAGGTACTTCTGGTAGTCGGCCTCCTTGGGGAAGGCCTGCTTCTTCTGGTCCTCGAGGGACTTCTTGACCTCGGCGTCGGAGACCTTCACGTCCCGGTCCTCGGCCTCCTGCTGCACCCATTCGGCCTGGATCAGGAACTGCATGACCTCGCCCTTGAGCTGGTCGTACTGCTGCTCGCATTGCTTCTTGAGCTGGGTGTCCGACTGCTTGCCCGCGCCCTGAGGCTGCGGCTGCTTCTTCAGCCCCGCCACGCACTTGGTGAACTCGGGCGGGTCGGGCGCCTGGGCCTGTCCCCCCTGCTGCTGACTCGACGTGGCGTTGGTGAGCCAGCGGTCGAAGTCTTCCTTCGTGATGGTCGTGTCGCCGACCTTGGCGACCGAGTTCGAAGGAACGTCGTCTCCACAGCCCGCCACGACGACGGCGGCAGCCACGATGGCAAGTACGGGAATCAGGCGAAAGTTCATGTGTCCTATGTCTAGGTCGAAAGTCTCAAGCGCGCCTAAGGGAGGCGCCGGCGGCGTCTGAAGCCGGCGAGTGGGGCGCGGCGGTGGCGGATGGTAGCGAAGGCCGCGCGGCGCTAGCGCGGGTCGGGTGAGGTGACCGCCTCGAGGATCGCCTCCGCCGCCGCCACCACCGCAGGGAAGCGGGCCGCGGGCTCGTCCGGAACCCGCACCCGAACCGTGCTGCGGCCGGACTCGAAGATCGCCTCGGGGATCCGCTCGCGGAGGAGCTTGACCCGGCGGGAGTCGAGCTCGATCGGAGCCACCGAGAGCCGGCCGCCGGCGAAGTCGACCGTACGGGCGCCGGCGCGGCCGAGCTTGATGCGCGCGTCCTGCATCCGGATCAGGGCGTCGAGCGGCGGGGGCACCGGCCCGAACCGGTCCTCGAGCTCCTCGCGCAGGAGGATCAGGTCCGCGATCTCCTTGGCGCCGGCGACGCGCCGGTGGATCTCGATCTTCGCCGCCTCGTAGGGCACGTACTCGCCCGGGACGTAGGCGTCCACGGGCAGGTCGACGCGCACCGGCTCGGGAGCCTCTCGGCCGAGTCGCCGGCGAGCTCGGCCACCGCCTCGTCGAGCATCCCCACGTAGAGCTCGAAGCCCACGGCGGCCACGTGCCCCGACTGCTCGTCGCCGAGCAGGTTGCCGGCACCCCTGATCTCGAGGTCCCGCATCGCGATCTTGAAGCCGGAGCCGAGCTCGGTGTAGTCGGACAGCGTGGAGAGGCGGGCCGCGGCGTCCTCGCTCAGAGCCGCCGCGCTCGGGTAGAGCAGGTAGGCGTAGGCCCGCTCCTTGGAGCGGCCCACCCGGCCCCGGATCTGGTAGAGCTGGGCGAGGCCGAGCTCGTCGGCGCGCTCCACGACCAGCGTGTTGGCGGTCGAGATGTCGAGGCCCGACTCCACGATCGTGGTGCACACCAGCACGTCGGCCTCTGCGCGCAGGAACCCGAGCATCGTCTTCTCGAGCTGCTTCTCGTCCATCTGGCCGTGCGCCACGAGCACGCGCGCCTCCGGGACCATCGCCCGCACCCGCTCGGCGGTCTCGTCGATCGTCTCCACCCGGTTGTGCAGGAAGAACGCCTGCCCGCCGCGCGCCAGCTCGCGCTCGATCGCGCGCCGCACCAGCTCCTCGTCGTACTCGCCCACGTAGGTCTTGACCGGCCTGCGGCCCTCCGGAGGCGTCTCGATCACCGAGATGTCGCGCAGCCCGGCCAGCGACATCTGGAGCGTGCGGGGGATCGGCGTGGCCGACAGCGACAGCACGTCCACCTTCAGCCGCAGCTGGCGCAGCAGCTCCTTCTGCTTGACGCCGAACCGCTGCTCCTCGTCCACGATCAGCAGGCCGAGGTCCTTCGGGCGCACGTCCCGGGAGAGCAGCCGGTGGGTGCCGATCAGGATGTCCACCTTGCCCTCCTCGTAGTCCTTCAGCGCCGCCCGCGCCTGCGACTGGGAGCGGAAGCGCGACACCATCTCGATCCGGAACGGGTAGTCGCGCAGGCGCTCGGTGAAGGTGCCGAAGTGCTGCTGGGCGAGCACGGTGGTGGGCACCAGGAACATCACCTGCCGCGAGTCGGCCGCGGCCTTGAACGCCGCCCGCAGGGCGACCTCGGTCTTGCCGTAGCCCACGTCGCCGCAGATCAGCCGGTCCATCGGGCGTGCCTCCTCCATGTCCGCCCGGACGGCGTCGATGGCCTCGAGCTGATCGGGCGTCTCGCGGAACGGGAACGCCGCCTCGAACTCCAGCTGCCACTCGCCGTCGGCGGGGAAGGCGTGGCCGGCGCGGCGCTTGCGCTCGGCGTAGAGGTTGATCAGCTCGCCCGCCAGGGCCTCGGCCGCGCGGCGGGCGCGCAGCTTCTGCTGCTCCCACTGCTTGCCGCCGAGCTTCGAGAGCGGCGGATCCGCCGCGTCGGCGCCCACGTAGCGGCTGATCTTGTGCAGCTGATCGGAGGGGACGAACACGCGATCGCCGTCGCGGAACTCGAGCTGGAGGTAGTCGCGCGTGACCCCGCCGACCGTCTTGGTCTCGAACCCCGTGAAGCGGCCGATGCCGTGGTCCTCGTGCACCACCGGCGAGCCCGCGCGCAGGTCCGAGAAGCTGCGCCAGCGCGCCCGCGCCCGTGCGCGGGCCCGCGGGACGCTCGGCCCGGCGGCGCCTGAGCAGGCGGTGCTCGGGATGATCGCCACCTTCAGCTGGGGCGAGAGGAAGCCCTCCCGCAGGCCGGCGGCGGCGAACGCGAGGCCGGGCTCGTGCGGTGCGGGCTTGCCGTCGAGGAACGCGGCCTTGATGCGGTCGAGGTTGTAGGCCGCGCGCTCGGCCTCGCCGCGGCGGGCCCAGGCGACGACGGTGCGGTAGCCCGAGCGCACCAGCTTCTCCAGCTCGGGCTCGGCATCCCTCAGCGAGCGCGCCCCGGTGTCGGCGGCCTGGGCGCGGAACTGGTGGGGCTGGTCGCCCGAGATGCCGGAGAGCACCAGGGCCGCCCGGTCCTCGAGCGCCTCGTTCAGCCTGTCGGGGGAGACGTAGAGGTGGTGCGCGTCCGCGTCGTGGAAGCTCGTGGTCACGTCCTCCCACAGGTCGCGCAGCGCGGGCGCCAGCTCCTCCTCCGCTGCCACCGCCACGAGCCCGCCGTCCGGCAGCAGCTCGAGCACCTCGCAGAACCGGTCCACGGGCAGCAGCTCGGCCACGTCGGGGCGCTCGTCGGCCTCCGAGGCCGCCGCTATCTCCGCCAGCTCCCGATGCTCGGGGGCCAGCTCGGATGCGGGCTCGATCGCCACCGCCTCGACCTCCTCCAGCGAGCGCTGGGTGAACGTGGAGAAGAACGTGAGCCGCTCCACCTCCACGTCGAACAGCTCGCAGCGCACCGCGCGCTCCTCGGTGGCCGGGTAGATGTCCACGATGTCCCCCCGCAGCGCGAACTGGCCGCGCTCCTCCACCTGGTCGACGCGCTCGTAGCCGCAGGCCACGAGCTGCCCGGCCGTCTCGTCGAGATCCAGCAGGCCGCCCTTCTCGATCCTGAAGCCGCGGGGGCGCAGCTCGGGGTCGGGCACCTTCTCGGCCAGCGCGGCGGCTCCGGCGACGACGACGGCCGGACCCGTCCTGATCGCATCGAGCGCCGCGATCCGCAGGCCCACCAGGTGCGGAGGCGGGGCGAGGTGCGACTCGTACTGCACTCCCCGGGCGGGATAGAGGTGGACGGGGCGGGGCGCCAGGAACTGCTTCATGTCGGCCGCCAGGTCCCGCGCCGCGCGATCGTCTCCCGCCACCACCAGAGCTGGGCGATCGGGGTCGGCGTCGAGCAGCGACGCGAGGAGGTAGGGCCTCAGGCTCGTCGAGACGAACGCGCGCTGTGGCGCGCCGCGCGAGGCCTCGGAGAGGGCCTCGACCTCCGGGGCGTCGTGGGCGTATGTGAGCAGTTGGCGAAGGGCCATGGCACGCAAGCAGGCCGCCCGGCGGCTGCCGCGCGGCTGGGTTCAGAGTCTAGGGGTCGCCCGGGGGCGGCTACCGGGCGCCGCGACCAGCCGGTCGAGCTCCTCGGCCGCCCGCTCGACCAGAGCCCGCACCTCGTCCTGTGGCTCCCGGAAGCGGCCCAGGACGTGGGCGGAGACGATCTCGGGGTCGGTCGTATCGGGCCTGCCGACCCCCACCCGGATGCGCCGGAAGTCGCCGGCTGCCGAGCTCGCGCTTGAGCGACTTCAGGCCGTTGTGCCCGGCGAGGCCGCCGTCCAGCCGCGCCTCGACGCGGCCGAACGGCAGGTCGATCTCGTCGTGCACGGCGACCACGTGGTCGAGGTCCACCCCGAGCGCCCCGCGGGCCGGGCCCACCGACCGGCCGGAGTCGTTCATGAAGGTCTGCGGCAGCAGCACGCCCACGCGCGGGCCGCCCGGGCCGGTGCGCCCGTCGGCGAAGAGCCCGGCGTACCTCTTCTTCGGCTTGCCGAGCCCCCACCGCTCGATGGCGAGCGCCGCGACCTCGAAGCCGACGTTATGGCGGGTGCGGGCGTACTTATCGCCCGGGTTCCCCAGGCCGACGATCAGCCAGTCGACCTTGCTGCCCGGTGCGCTGTCGCCGCCGCGCCTGCGGCGGAAGAGGCCCATGGGGCCGGGCTACTCGTCGCCGCCGGAGTCGCCGGAGTCGGGCGCCTCGCCCTCGCCGCCGGCCTCCTCGCCCTCGGCGACCTCCTCGCCCTCGGGGATCTCGATCGGCTCGCCGTCCTCGCCCACGAGCTCGGTCTCCTCCTCGATCTCCGGCTCCTCGACCTTGGTCGGGAGGACGACGGAGGCGATCGTTGTCTCCTCGGGCACGTCGAGGAACTCGACGCCGGCCGGGGCGGGCACCGCGTCGAGCGTGAGCGTGTCGCCCATGTCCATGTAGTCCACGTTCACCACGATCCGCTCGGGGATGTCGGTGGGCAGGGCCTCGATGTTCACCTCACGCGTGACCTGGTCGAGCACGCCGCCCTCCTTGACGCCCGGCGACTCCTCGGCGCCCTCCAGCTCGATGGCCACCGTCGCGTGGATCTTCTCGTCGAGGCGCACCTCCAGGAAGTCGACGTGCAGCACCTCGTCGCGGACGGGATGGTCCTGGCGATCCTTGAGGATCGCGGGCACGGACTTCTCCCCGCCGATCTTCACGTCGAAGAGAGCCGAGCCGTCCACCAGCAGGTGGCGCAGCTCGAGCGCACCGACCTTGAGCGACACGGGGTCGGGGTGGCTGGCGCCGTAGAGCACGCCGGGCACGAAGCCCGAGCGCCGGAGCCGCCGGGCCTCGCGGGAGCCCCGCTCGGAGCGCTCCTGGACCGTCAGAGATGGACGCTTGCCGTCTGCCATGAGGTCGGCCAGTCTAGCGATGCTGTGCCCATCACCGAAGGCGAGCAGTGGACCCGAGAGCAGCTCGAGCTGCTGCTGGGCGCGCGCTTCTCGCCGCCGGCGGTTGCCCGCTTCCTCGCCAACTCGCAGCGCCGTGCGAACGACGTGCGCCGCCGGCGACCCGAGCTGGGCCGCCAGGGCGTGCGGTGGGGGATCGCCGGCGCGGGGGCCTGGAGCGCGCTTGCCGTGGCGGGCCCCGGGCCGTTTCGCCGCCGCGCCGGCGCGGGTCTCGCGTGGTGGGCGCTCACCTGCCTGATGCTCGACTGGCACCTGGGCATGCTCGAGACCGAGGAGGGAGATCCGCGGCCGCTCGGGGCTGCCGACGCGCTCACGCTCACCCGCGTCTGGCTCGCGCCCGCGGTGCTCGAGGAGCCGGAGCCCCTGCTGTGCGCCGCGGGCTTCGCCACCGACGTGCTCGACGGGATGGCCGCGCGGAGCCTCGGCCGGCCCACGCGCGCAGGGCGCGACCTCGAGGGCCTGGCGGACTTCTGCTTTGCGACGGCCCTGCTGAGCGGGCTCCGCCGCGACGATGCGATCGGCCGCACCGCCTCGGCGGCCGAGCTCGCCCGCCTCGGGACCGGACTCGCCTTCTCGCTCGCCGCCTACTTCGGCCGGGCGGAGCCACCCGACCGCGCGCTGACCGGCGCCGCCCGTCCCACGACGGTGCTGAGGGCGGGCGGCCTCATCGCCGCTGCGACCGGGCGGCGCAAGCTCGGCACCGCGATGGTCGCCGCGGGCTGCGCGTGGAGCGTGGCGCTCTTGGGCCGGGCGCTCGCGCGCGGCCGCTCAGGCTGAGTCGTCCTCCGTCAGCCCCACGGATTCCAGCGCCCGCTGTCTAGAGGAGAAGATCTCGAGCCGGGCCGCCCTGCCGTCTCGCATCGACCACACGTGGGCGCCCTGCGTGTCGACCTCGACGCCGCTCTCCTTGCCCGTGCCCCGAAACCGGCAGAACACGACGACGTGGTCGCCGGCGTCGACATACTCCTCGGCCTCGCAGCGCCACCCCTCCCACGGACGGAGGAACTCCCGCAGGCGCCCGCTCTTCCCGCCGATCTCTGACTCCAGGCCCGACTCGGGCCACTCGGACGAGAAGCCCCAATCCATGTCGGGGGCGTACACGTCGAACTGAGGTGTGAAGTTGCCCTTCGCCCACTCGACGTAGACGGGCCGCAGGGCATCGACGTTCTCCTGCGACATCGCGCAGCGTCAGAAGAGCTGGTTCTCGCCCTGGAAGATCTCCGACACCGAGTCGTCGGTGAAGATCCGGCGTACGGAATCGGTGAGGATGTCCGCGCTCGTGAGCACCCTGATGCTGTCCGGGGCTCCCGGGCGCAGGGGCACGGTGTCGGTGACGACGATGCCGGAGAGCGGCGACGCGGCCAGCGTGTCGAACGCCTTGCCCGAGAACACGCCGTGGGTGGCCGCGGCGTATACGCGCTCCGCCCCCTCGTCGAGCACGGTCTGGGCGCCGGCCGCCAGCGTGCCACCGGTGTCGATGATGTCGTCCACGATCACGGCCGTCTTCCCGCGCACCTTCTCCCTGCCGATCACGTAGCCGATCTCGGCGACCTGCTGCGCCGGGCGCTCCTTCTCGAGCAGCGCGTAGGGCGCGCCCACCTTCTGCGCGAACTTGCGGGTGAGCTTCACGCGGCCGGCGTCGGGCGCGATGATGCAGAGGTTCTCCGCGGGGCCGAGCTGGTCCTTGACGTACTGGCTGAGGATCGGCAGGGCGGTCATGTGGTCGACCGGCTTCGAGAAGAAGCCCTGCACCTGGCCGGCGTGGAGGTCCATCGTGACCAGGCGGTCGATGCCCGCGGTCTCGAGCAGCTCGGCGATCAGCCGCGCCGAGATCGGCTCGCGCGGCGCCGACTTCTTGTCCTGGCGCGAGTAGCCGTACCACGGCGTGACCGCGATGATCCGGTGCGCCGAGGCGTGCTTGGCCGCGTGGACCATCACCATCAGCTCCATCAGGGCGTCGTTCACCGTCAGGCCCTGCTGCTCCGCGCCGCACGTGGACTGCACGATGAAGAGGTCGGCGCCGCGGATCGAGTCCTCGTAGCGGCAGTAGACCTCGCCGTCGGAGAAGGTCTTGAGCCCGGCCTCGGTGAGTCCCACGCCCAGCCGCTGGGCGATCTTGGCGCCCAGCTCCAGGCTCGCACGACCCGCGACCACCATCAGCCGCTTGTCGTACTCCGCGGTAATGGATGAGCCGACAGCAGGGGCAGTCTGCGTGTCGATCGTGCTCACTCGCGCTCCTTCTCCTTGCGCTCTGCGTATCCCTCGACGTTGCGCTGCTCGGGGCGGGAGATGCCTAGGGCGCCTTCGGGGACATCCTCGGCGATGACCGACCCGGCACCAGTGTACGCCCCGTCCCCGACGCTCACGGGCGCGACGAGCGAGGTGTGGACGCCGGTCTTCGCGCCCTTCCCGATTCGCGTGCGGTGCTTCTCGAAGCCGTCGTAGTTGGCGGTGATGTTCCCGGCGGCCACGTTCGCGCCGTCGCCCACGTCCGCGTCGCCGAGGTAGGACAGGTGCGGAACCTTCGCGCCGGCCCCGATCTGGGAGTTCTTCACCTCCACGAAGGTGCCGATCTTGGCGCCCTTCCCGATGTGCGCGCCCGGCCGCAGGTAGGCGAAGGGGCCCAGGGAGACGTCGTCCTCGACCGTGGCCTCGACCAGGAACGAGTGCGGGGCCGCGACGCCGTCGCCGATCGTCGAGTCGGTCACGGTCGTGGCCGGCCCTATCGCGCAGCCCGCCCCCACGCGGGTCGCGCCGCGGAGCGTGGTGGCGGGGCCGATGGTGGTGTCCTCCCCGATCTCCACGCCCGCCTCGACACTCACCGAGTCCGGCGACTGGAACGTGACCCCGGCCCGGGCGTGCATCGCGAGGATCCGGCGCTGGCCCAGGCGCTCGGCCTCCATCAGCTCGGCGCGGCTGTTCACGCCGAGCGCGCCGCTGGTGTCGTCGGTCATGTGCGAGGCCACCGGCCGGCCGGCGGCCAGCAACGCCGGGAAGACGCCGGTGAGGTAGCGCTCGCCGCCCACCGGGTCCACCTCGGCGAGGCACCGCCACAGCGCCTCCGCCTCGAAGGCGTAGGTGCCGATGTTGATCTCGCGGATCGCTAGCTCGGCCTCGGGTACGCCGTCGGGATACTTGGTCTCCACGATGCGCTCGACGGAGCCGTCGGATGCCCGGACGATCCGGCCGTAGCCGTCGGGGTCGAGCCTGTCGGTGGTGAGGAGCGTGGCAACGGCGTCCTCTCGGCCGTGCCTCTCGACCAACCCGGCGATCAGTCCGGGCTCGATCAGCGGGTGATCGCCGGAGAGCACTACGACCGTCCCGGCCGACCCGGCGGCCTCCTGCGCCGCGAGCACCGCCGCGCCGGTGCCCTCGCCCTCGGCCTGCTCGACCACGCTCACGCCGGCGGGGAGTCCATCGGCCACGCCGTCGCCCGGCCGGGTTACGCACACGACCTCGGTGGCTCCCGCCGCGCGCGCGGCCTCCACCACCCACTCGACCATCGGGCGGCCGCAGACGGGATGCAGGACCTTCGGCGTCGAGGAGCGCATGCGCGTCCCCTTTCCGGCGGCCATGACGAGCGCGGTGAACGGCGCGGGCATGCCGGCGGAGGGTACCTGGGGAGGGAGCCCGCGGCTCAGCTCACGCCGGGGCGTGGCATACGGCCTCGACGTTGTTGCCGTCCGGATCGAGCACGAACGCCCCGTAGTAGTGCGGGTGGTAGATCTCGCGCACCCCGGGGCCGCCGTTGTCCGTGGCGCCCGCGGCCATCGCCGCCTCGTGGAAGGCGTCCACGGTTTGGCGGTCCTGCGCCTCGAACGCGACGTGCACCCCGCCCGGGCTCTGGCCGCGATGGGCGATCCAGAAAAAGGGCTTCTGATCCTCCTTGCTGCCGAAGCCGGCCGCGTCGGGGATCGGCTCCATCAGCACTTCGAGCCCGAGCGGCTCGAGGGCGGCGGAGTAGAACGCCTTGCTGCGGTCGTAGTCGGAGACGTCGAGGCCGAGGTGGTCGAGCATGGGTCCTCCTTCAAGTGCGGGGAACTGGGGAGCCTGGATTCGAACCAGATCTTGCAGGACCAAAACCTGCCGTGCTTCCTGTTACACCACTCCCCAACGCGACTAGCGGTCCTTCTCCTCCCTCGGCACCCGGCCCGCCTCCGTGCCCGCCTCCTGGGCCGGGCCGCCCGGCGGGACTATGCCCAGCACGCGCATCGCCTTCAGGCCCAGGCTGAGGCGCTCGCGCCCGTCGGTCGAGCCCACGTCGAGGCCCGACAGCTCGCGCACGCGGTCGAGCCGGTAGCGGATCGTGTGGCGGTGGGTGAAGAGCCTCTCGGCCGTCTTGGCCACGTTGCCGTCGGCCGCGAGGAAGGACTCGAGCGTGCGGACCAGCTCGGTCTCGTACTGCTCGTCGTAGTTCACCAGCGGCGCCACGGTCTCGTCGTGGAAGCGCCGCAGCTCGGTCGGGTCCTCGCTCATTGCCGGGAGCAGCAGGCGGTAGGCGCCGGTCTCCTCGAAGGAGAGCCTGGTTGCGCCGCGCGCCTCCGCCACGTTCGCGGCGAGCAGGGCCTCGGCGCCCGCGCGGTGCAGATCGACGGGGTCGGTGGCGGGACGGCTCATGGCCACGGTGAACGCGAAGCCCGTGAGGCTCATCTCCATCTCCTTGAGCACCGCCTCGGTGGCGCGGCGGCCGGGTTCGGCGCCATGGCCGGGCACGAGGATCACCAGCTCGCGGTCGGGCCGGGCGGGGCGCTGCTCACCGGCGCCGTGGGGGCGCGGGCGCGGCGGGCCGAGCTCGATCGTGGCCGCCAGGGATGAGCGCTCGACGCCGCGGGCGCCACGCTCCGCGACCGTGAGCACGCGCGCGCGCCAGTCGCCCTCCTCAGGGTGCTGGGGGCGCGCCCGCGCAACGATCACGGCAGCTCCCTCGGCCAGGTCGCAGCCGAGCTCCTCCGCCCGGGCGGCGATGTTCTCCCTGTCGGTGACCTTGCGCGAGAGCAGGTCGCGGAGGAAGTCCGCCACGGCCGCCTCGCTTGCGCGCTCGGGCGCGCGGGAGCGGTCGACCTCCTGGCCGATGAGCGTGGCGACGATTCGCAGCAGCGCTGCCTCGGGGGGCGCGCTACGGGAGCGGAGCCGGAGCTGGCCCACCCGCTCGTCGGCCACCCGCAGGTCCACGACCTCGGTCTCGCCCTCGCCGGCGAGCACGGCTCGCTCGTCCTCCGGGGACTGGCAGGCGACCGCGAGCACGCCCGAGTCGGCGCCCAGCACGACCACGCTCGCGTCCATGGCGTGACCGGCCGCCCGCACGACGGCGGGCAGGCCGGCTCCCGACTCGACCGCCTCCGAGACCTCCTCGAACGCCTCGAGGAACGGGCTCTGGACGGCGCGTCGCTTGCGCTCCTGGGCCGCGGACACGGACCGATTGTACGTTTCGGGGCGGGGCTTCAGCTACGCACACGCCTGGCGGCTGGCGAGCGACCGGGCGCGGCTGCCAAGGAAGAGGTGACCGACGTGTGCGAACGCACACGAGGGCGCCGATGACGCGGGCAAGCGCGTCCGGGCGCCGTCAGGCGTCAGGCGTACGTGTCGTAGGACCAGACGATCGCGAGGCCCAGCACGGCCCCGATCCCGACCAGCGTGGCGAGCATGAAGAGGGTGAGGAAGCCCGCGGCGGTCTTCTCCCAGAAGCGGCCGTACGCCGAGATCGCGGGCACGAGGATGAAGGCGATGTACCCGGCGCCGACGATGCCGGCGGCGACGGCGATGGAGAGCTCTGTTGCGGTGAGGTCGAAGTTCACGCGAGTTCGCCGGCGGCGGAGTCGGAGGCATTGTTGCGAATGTGCGCGACGACGAGCGCGACCGCCGCGCACGCTCCAAGCACCCCGGCGCCGAGCGCCCAGCCGGAGGCGACGTCGGACCAGTAGTGCACGCGCAGGTAGATCCGGGTCAGGCCGACCACGGCGGCGATCACGATCCCCGCCGTGACCAGCGCGGCCCGGCTGGCGATGCCGGGTAACGCACCCGAGACCACCACCGCCACGGCGACCCACAGCGTGGAGTAGGCGGCGTGGCCGCTGGGGAAGGACGACCCCTCGGAGTCCACCAGCGGCTGCGAGGGCCGCGGCCGGTCCACCCCGCTCTTGAGCAGCTGCACCCCGATGTACACCAGCACCGCCCCGGCGACCAGCGCCGACAACTCGATGAAGTTGCGCCGAACCAACAGCACGATCGCGACGGCCAGCACGAGCGTCGCGACTGTGGCGAACGAGCCGAGGTCGGTGACCACCTTTGCGATGTCGACCCCCATGTCGGTCCGCAGGTCGTCGGCCATGTCGAGCAGCTCGCGGTCGGCCGGCGTGGTCTCTCGGTCTCCGCTGAGGAGCATGGTGTAGAGCGTCACCACGTAGATCCCGACGCCCGAGATCGCCGTGACCGTGGTCAGCTCGAGGCCGAGCCTGCCGAAGGTGACGCGATTCCAGAGCGCGCGCACAGCCCGGATCCACGGGCCCACCAGCGGTCGCGCCGCCTGCCGGTCGATCCACGCCGCAAGCCGGCGGCGCTCCTCCTCCCGGCGCAGCCGCCGGACCAGGTGGGCGCCGCCGGCGATCAGCGCCACCGTGATCCCGAAGGCGAGCGTCGCCTTGCCCGCGATCCCCGCCACTTTGTCGAAGGACCGGTAGAAGACGAAGCCGAGGACCGTGAACCCCGTGCCCCAGAGCCCGCAGCCGATCACGCTGAACGGAAGGAACCTGCGGTAGGAGAGCCCCGACGATCCCGCCACGAACGGCGCCAGCGCCCGCACGAGGCCGATGAACCGGCCGATGAGGATCGTCTTGCCACCGTGCCGCTGGAAGTAGGACTCGACCTGCTGCAGGCGCTTCTCGTCGATCTTGAGCCTCGGCCCGTGCTTCACGAGGAAGTCGCGGCCGAGGCGGCGGCCGATGAAGAAGCTCGTCGTGTCGCCCAGCACGCAGCAGACCCACACGAGGCCGATCAGCGGGATCAGGGCGATCTCCCCCTGCCCGGCGATCACGCCGCCCACGATCACCGTGGTCTCCCCCGGGGCCACGAGGCCCACGAACGCGCCTGTCTCGAGGAAGGCCAGCAGGCCGACCAGCGCGTAGGTCCACGGGCCGAGTGCCTGGGCGATGTCCTCGATCGCCGTCTTGGCGTCGGGAAGGTCGGGGAACGCGCCGGTGGCGTAGAGAACGACCAGCGCGGCCACCACCACGGCCGCCGCGATGTGCTTGCGGCGCCGCCTCACGCTCGGGCCTGCGCCACGAGCGCGCCGGGGATTCTCTCCGCCGCGGCCTCCGCCGCGGGTCGGTCCGGATAGACGCCGAACGCCGTCGGCCCCGACCCGGTGATGCGGGCGCCGAGCGGCGCCGTCTCCCGCAGCGCGCCGAGCACGCCGGAGAGCCCGGGGCGCAGGGACAGCGCCGCGTGCTCGAGATCGTTCTCCAACCCGGCCGCGAGCTGCTCGGCCGGGGCGCCCGCCAGCTGTCTCAGCTGCTCGGGGTCGAGCGTGGCGCGAACCGGCACGGCGCCGATGTCTCTCAGGCGATCGAGCTCCGCGTAGACGTCGGCCGTGAGCAGGCCGCGGCTCTGCGGCACGAGCACGAGCGCCATCTCCGGCAGCCCGAGCGGCTCCACCACCTCGCCCGTGCCCGTGACCAGCGCGTGGGCGGGCCGGAGCAGGCTCGGCACATCGCTGCCCAGGGTGACGGCGACGGACGCAAGCTCCGGCTCGCCGAGCGGGTCGCCCGCGAGCGCGTTGGCGGCACGCAGCACGGCCGCGGCGTCAGAGCTGCCGCCGCCCAGCCCCGCCGCCACGGGGATGTGCTTCACGATCGAGACCCGCAGCGACGGCAGCTGGGCTGCCGGCGCCGCCGCCCGGAACGCCGCGAGGGCCACCGCTGCGAGGTTCTCGCCCTCAACATCTGCACAGACGACCTCGTCCGCGGCCGCCTCCTCGAACGTCAGCTCGTCGGCGAGGTCGAGCGAAGCGAACAGCGAGCAGAGCGGGTGCATGCCGCCCGCATCCGGCGGGCCCACCTGCAGCACCAGGTTGACCTTCGCCGGGGCCCACTCGTGCCGCATCATGGCGTGCTCCCACTCGGGCGCAGCGAGCCGAGCCGGGCGTGGCCGAGCATCTCGGCCAGGCGCGCGAAATCGCCGGGCGAGAGCCGCTCCGCGCGGGCGTCGGCGGGGTGGTCCAGCTCGACCAGGGCGGCGCGGGCGTCCTCCCGGATCCCGTCCGGCGCGCCGGGAGCCAGCGCCAGCGAGCCCGCGAGCGCCTTTCGCCGGTGCGCGAAGGCCGCGTGCACCAGCGCCGCCACCGGCGCCGGGGCGGCCGGACCCCGCCGCCGCAGCGACACCAGCGCCGACTCCACATTCGGCTCGGGGTGGAAGACGGTGCGCGGCACACGGCGCACCACCTTCACCTCACACGCGATCTGGGCGAGCACCGAGGTGGCGCCGTAGCTCTTCCCGCCCGGCACGGCCGCCAGCCGCTCCCCCACCTCGCGCTGCACCATCGCCACGAAGAGGCCGGCGTCGTCCAGCTCCTCGACCGATCGCAGCAGCACCGTGGCGGCAACGCCGTATGGGAGGTTCGCCACCACCTTGTCCGGGGGCGGGGCGAGCCCGCGGAGGTCGAGCTTCACCGCGTCGGCCAGATGGAGTGTGGCGTTCGGGAACGGGTCGAGCGCGTCCCTGAGGGCCGGCTCCAGCGAGCGGTCGACCTCCACCACGTGCACGTGACTCACCCGAGCCGCCAGATACTCCGAGAGCACTCCCAGGCCGCCGCCCACCTCGAGCACCACGTCAGCCGGGTCGAGCTCCGCGGCGCGGCCCACCACGTCGAGCAGGTTGTCGTCTATGAGGAAGTTCTGGCCCAGCTCGCGGTTGGGCCGCACCCCGAAGCGCCGCAGGCGGTTGAGGCTCGCCTGGCGCGGCGCGCCGCCGGCGGCGCCCGTCGGGCTCACCAGCGGAAGACCCGCCGCGCGTTCTCCTCCACCACCGCGTCCAGCTGGTCGTAGCGGAGCCCGCGCAGGTCGGCCACGAGCTCGGCGGTGTGGGTCACGTTCGCGGGCTCGTTCGGCTTGCCCCTCACCGGCTCCGGGCCCAGATAGGGCGAGTCGGTCTCCACCAGGAGCAGCTCCGCCGGCACGTCCCGCGCCGCCGCCTGGAGGTCGCGGGCGCTCGGGTAGGTCACATTGCCGGCGAACGAGCAGACGTACCCGCGCTCGACGCACTCGTCGAGCCTGTCGGGAGCGGAGAAGCAGTGCAGGATCACGGTGATCTCGTTGGCCCGCTCGGCGAGGATCGCGAAGGTGTCCTCCTCCGCCTCCCTGGTGTGGATGACCACGGGCAGCCCGGTGCGCGCCGCGAGGTCCAGCTGGGCCTCGAAAGCGCTGCGCTGGTCCTCCCTCGGGGCGCGGTCGCGGAAGTAGTCGAGTCCCGTCTCGCCGATCGCCCGAGCCCACGGGTCGGCGGCCGCGCGCTCGATCTCCTCCAGGCCGGCCCCGTCGAAGCCCTCGGTGTGATGCGGATGCCGGCCGACGATCGCGACGACCTCCTCGTGCTCCGCGGCCGCGGCCAGGGCCCGCTCGATCGACTCGCCGTTCATCCCGACCGTGGCCAGCCGGGTCACGCCGGCCTGCCGCGCCCGTGCCACCAGCTCGGCGTCGGGCGGCTTGCAGGAGTCGAGGTGGCAGTGGGTGTCGACCATCGCGCCCGATCCCTCAGGCGGCGGAGGCCTCCGGGGGCTCCACCTTGGGAAAGAGCTGCCCGAGCTCGCCGAGCTTCGCGCCGCCCGGGACGGCGCCGAGCCGGGCCGTGTCGAGCGAGCGGTCCTCGCGGCCGAGAGCGACCAGCAGCTTCTCGGCGGACTCGGGCACCCACGGGTGCAGCAGCACCGACACCACCCTGAGCCCCTCGGCGAGGCCGTAGAGGATGGAGTCGAGGCGGTCGGCCTGCGAGTCGTCCTTGGAGAGCTTCCACGGCTCGGTGTCCTGCACGAACCGGTTCAGCCGCCGGACGCGCTGCCACACCTCCTCGAGCCCGCCACTCACGTCCGCGCGGTCGAGATGGGCCGCCACGGCGCCGCCGAGGCCCTCGAAGTCCTCGCCCAGCTCGGCGGGCAGCTCGGCGTCCGGCACCACACCGTCGCGATAGCGGCCGATCATCGCGAGCGTGCGGTTCGCCAGGTTGCCGTACTCGTTGGCGAGCTCGGTGTTGTAGCGGGTCTCGAAGCCCTCGGGCGAGATCGAGCCGTCCTGCCCGAGGGCGACCTCGCGCAACAGGTAGTAGCGCAGCGCGTCGGTGCCGTACAGATCCATCACCTCGAACGGGTCGAGCACGTTGCCCAGGGACTTCGACATCTTGTGCTCGTCCATCAGCAGGTAGCCGTGGATGAACACCCGCTTGGGGAGGGGCAGATCCGCCGCCATCAGGAGCGCGGGCCAGATCACGGCGTGGAACTTGAGGATGTCCTTGGCGATGAGGTGCACGGTGGCGGGCCAGAAGCGGTCCGTGAGGTCCTCGCCCTCGCGCGCGTAGCTGAGGGCCGAGTAGTAGTTCAGGAGCGCGTCTATCCAGACGTAGATCACCTGCTCCGGGTCCCATGGCACGGGCACTCCCCAGGAGATCCGCGCGCGGCTGAGCGAGAGGTCCTGCAGGCCGCCCTCGATGAACGACAGCGCCTCGTTGTAGCGGCCCTGCGGCAGCACCCACTCGGGGTCGCCGGCGTAGAGCTTCTCGAGCGGCTCCTGGAAGGCGGAGAGGCGGAAGAACCAGTTGTCCTCCTTCTCGCGCTCGAGCTCGATCAGGTGGATCGGGCACTTGTTTCCCTCGATCAGCTCAGCGTCCGTCTTGAAGTCGGCGCAGCGCGGGCAGTACCACCCCTCGTAGGTGCCCTCGTACACATGGCCGTTCTCCTTGATCCGCTTGACGACCTCGGAGACCACTGCCCCATGCTCGGGATCGCTCGTGCGGATGAAGAAGTCGTTCGTGGCGTTCACGCGCACCGCCACCTGCTTGAACCGCTCGGCGTTGCGATCGGCCAACTCGCGCGGGCTGACGCCCTCCCGCTCGGCGGCCTGGGCGACTGGCTCACCGTGCTCGTCGGTGCCCGTCAGGAAGAACACGTCCTCGCCGCGCTGGCGCATGTGGCGGGCGAGCACGTCGGCCGCGACGGTCGTATAGACGTGGCCGAGATGCGGCTCGCCGTTGACGTAGTAGATGGGCGTGGTGATGTAGTAGGGCACGACCGGCCCGATGCTACTGGCGGTCCCTCAGCGCCCGCCCGTGAGCGGCCGCAGGAACGCCCGCAGCGATGGGCGCGGCGACCGGCCAGGCCTTGTGTGCCGGCCCCCGATGCAGGCGGCCGCGAGCAGCAGCCCGACGCAGGCCAGGGCCCATCCGATGTCGGGTCCGCCGGACCCGGAGGGGTGGGCGGGCGTCGAGGCCGGCAATCGCTCGACCGGTCGGGCGCGCGGAAGGGGTCCCGGGCCTGCAGAGGGCAAGGCGACCGGGCGGGCCGGCGCAGCAAGCGGCCGATGAGCTGGGACCGAGTGCGGCGCGCTCCGGGGCGCGACGCCGGGCGCCAGGCGCCGGGCCGGGGCGCGCACCGGCGGTCGCGCCGGCACCCGCACCCGCGGGCGGGCGGGAACGCGACGGCGTGAGCGCACCGGCGCCGTCCGGCGGACCGGCTCGGGCGCCGGGGCGACGCGCACAGGAGCGCCGACCGGGGCGGGGAGGCTGCGGGGCGCCTCGCGCACGGGCGCGGGCGGCGCGGGCAGGAAGTCCAGCGGGTCGCGGTAGGCGTGGCGGCTGCCCGCCTCCCGGACGCCGAAGTGGAGGTGCGGCTGCGCCGCGGAGCGGCGCCCGCTCGTGCCGACCGCGCCGACGGGGTCGCCGGTGCGCACCTTGTCCCCCTCCTGCACGCCCGCCGACGAGAGGTGCAGGTAGGAGGTGTCGAAGGCCCCGTCCGACGTCCTGATCGAGACGGTGAGGCCGGAGGACCCGGCCACCCCGGCGAACCGGACCGTGCCCGCCTGCGCCGCGACCACCCGGGCGCCGGCCGGCGCGGCGAGGTCGACGCCGCGGTGCTGGCCGCCCGCATACGGGTCCTCCCCGTTGCGGTAGGGCGTGATCACCTCTCCGCGAACCGGCCAGGCCCACGAGGCGGCGGCGGATGCCGGGGCGAGGGCCGCCGAGATCGCGAGCACGAGAGCGGCTAGGAGGGCGATGCGGCCTGGCATGCCCGCGAAGCTAGGCGACCGTCGCCCGCCTGTGGGAGAGCGCGATGCGAATCGTTACGGGCTGCGGGCGTTCCGTTGCGCTCCGCGCCGAATCGTCACTCGGTGAGTGCCCGGTAGAGCGCGTTGGCGCTCCCTCCGGTCAGGTCGGCAACCACGCCCGCGGCCACCCGTGGCTTCGCCCCCGCCTCCACCAGCCGGCGCACCTCCTCCAGGCCCGCCGGTGCGCCGCCGTCCGCATCCGGCGGTGTGGACGGACCCAGCACGAGCACCACCTCGCCCTTCGGCGGCCTACCGGCATACCGCTCAGCGAGCTCCTCGGCCGTGCCGCGAACGACCTCCTCGTGAGCCTTCGTGAGCTCGCGGCAGACCGCGACCTCCCGCCCGGGATCGATCTCCGCCAGCAGCGCGAGCGTGCCCGGCACCCTCCGGGGGGACTCGAACGCGACGAGCGTCCCGCCGGGCTCCTCGAGCACCGCCCGCAGCTCACCCTTCTTGCGCGGGAGGAACCCCGCGAACCGCCACCGGTCGGACGGCAGGGCCGAGGCCACGAGCGCCGCGATCGCCGCTGAGGGTCCCGGCAGGACCTCCACCGGCAGCCCGGCGGCGACGCATGCGCGCACGAGCACGTAGCCGGGGTCGGAGACGAGCGGCATCCCGGCGTCGGACACCAGGGCCACCGTCTGGCCGTCGCGCATCCGCTCGACCAACTCGGCGGAACGCTTCTCCTCGTTGTGCTCGTGGTAGCTCACGAGCTTGGCCGCCACGCCGTAGCGGTCGAGGAGCGTCCGGGTGCGCCGCGTGTCCTCGCAGGCCACCACATCCGCCTCCCGCAGGGCGGACAGCACCCGCAGGGTCACATCCTCGAGGTTCCCGATCGGGGTGGGACAGACGACGAGGCTCACCCGGCGCCGGCCTCCAGCGCCAGCAGGGCGGCCCCGAGCATCCCGGACTCGTCGCCGAAGTGGGCTGGGACGATCCGCACCCGCTCCGCGATCGGCGGGAGCGCGCGCTCGGCCACCACCGCGCGGGCCGGGGCCAGCATCAGCTCGCCGGCGGCCACCGCCCCTCCGCCGATCACGATCACCTCCGGGTCGAGCGCGTTCACCAGCCCCGTGAGCCCCGCGCCAAGCCCTTGGCCGATCTCGGCCAGCACCGCCCGGCACTGGTCGTCGCCGTCGTGGGCGAGCTCGGTGACGAGCCCGCCGGTGATGTCGCCGCCGTCCGCGGCCCGTCGGCCGAGGGTGGAGCCGGGGTCCGCCGCGGCGGCCCGTTCGCCGGCCCTGCCGATCGCGGTGCCCGATGCCAGCACCTCGAGGCAGCCCCGCCCGGGACAGTCGCCCGGGCAGTCCTCGCCGTCGTGGTCGACCACCAGGTGGCCGAACTCCCCGGCGAAGCCGCGGGCCCCGCGGTACAGACGCCCGCCGAGCACCAGGCCGCCGCCGATCCCGGTGCCGAGCGCCAGCAGCAGCGCGTGGTCCGCGCCGCGGGCGGCGCCGTGGCGGTGCTCGGCCAGCACGGACGCGTTCCCGTCGTTGTCGACGGCGGTCGGAAGCCCCAGGCGCTCGCTCATGAGGTCCCGCAACGGCACGTCGTCGATCGGGAGGTGGTTTGACCAGGCGGAGGCGCCCGTCCGTGCGTCCACGAGCGATGGGATCCCGAACCCCACGGCCTCGACGTCGGGGGCGGCGGCCCGGACCTCCTCCACCGCGCCGAGCAGGATGTCGAGCGTCTCCTGGCGATCGGCCCCACGCCACTGACGCCGCACCCGATGGTGGACCACGAGGTCCTCGTCCACGACCCCTCCGAGGAGCTTCGTGCCCCCGGCATCGATGCCGATCACGCGCCGCGGTGGCATTCACCGACCCTACCGGTGGGTTAGGCCCGCGAAGCGGGACGGTCACCGAGGCCAGGATGGCCTCGTGGCCATCAAAGGTGAGGGCTGGAAGCCCTCACGGGCTATAACCCAAGCGATGCCGGAGCCTGACCGCCCCGACTACAAGGTCTACAAGTCGCGGCGCGGCGGCGGGCTGCTGCGCGGCGGCGAAGGGCTCGAGCGCCTGCGGGAGCGCTCGCGCCAGCGCCCGGAGCGCGCGCCCCGCATGCCCGGCGAGCCGGGGAAGATCACCCCGGGCCGGGTGTTCAAGTGGATCGCCGTGGCGGTCGCCGCCTGGCTGCTCCTGTCGTTGGTGCTCTTCGTGGTGAGCGCCCAGCTCGAGGAGGGGGTCTCCGACGAGGCGAAGGCGGCGCTGTCGGACAACGGCAGCTTCTTCACCGGGGCCACGACGCTCGTGCTCGGCTCCGACCAGCGCAAGGGCGCCTCCCTCGACCAGAGCCAGGCGCCGGGCCGGGCCGACACGATCATGGTCCTGCACTCCGCGTTCGGCAGCGTGCGCAAGCTCTCGATCCCGCGCGACTCCGCCGCGGACATCCCCGGCCACGGGACCCAGAAGATCAATGCGGCCTACGCGCTCGGAGGGCCGGCGCTCATGATCCGCACGGTCGAGGGGTTCCTCGGCAACGGGCTGGACATCCACCACATCGTGGAGGTGGACTTCGAGGACTTCCCGGAGTTCATCGACGCGCTCGGCGGCATCACCGTCGACAACAAGACCCGGATCTGCGCCCCGGAGTTCGACGACTTCTACCGCGGCTTCAACCTCTCGAAGGGCGAGCACGAGCTGGACGGGCGCACGGCGCTGGGCTTCGCGCGGGTGCGAAAGAACCCGTGCGCCCCGGGCGAGAACGACCTCGACCGCGCCGCCCGCCAGCAGGAGGTGCTCAGCGGGATCAAGGGCAAGACGTTCTCGCCCGCAACCTTCTTCCGCCTCCCGCTCGTGAGCTGGCGGGCGCCCAAGGCGCTGCGCAGCGACATGAAGGCGCCCGGCCTGATGGGCCTGGCCCTCGACGTGGGATCCGGCGGCGTGGGCGACACCGACGTGCTCAAGCCCTCATGCCTGGGCTGCGGCCCCGGAGGCAGCCTGCTGGTGTCCGACGGCGCCAAGCAGGACGCGGTGGCGAAGCTGCTGGGCGACGACTAGGAGTCCGACTTCGCGGAGGTCTTCTCCGAGCTCGACGACTTCGAGTCCGAGCTCGACCCCTTCGAGTCGGACGACGAATTGGAGTCGGAGGACGAGCCGGTCTCCGACTTCGCGCCCTTGGACTTCTTCTTCCCATAGTCCGTCGTGTAGAAGCCCGACCCCTTGAAGTGGACGGCCACGGGGTGGAAGACACGCTGTACCGAGGCGCCGCACGTGGTGCACTCGGCGAGAGCGTCGTCCGTCATTCGCTGCATCACTTCGAAGGTGTGCCCCTTCTCGCAGCGGTACTCGTAGATCGGCATGGCACTCCGAGTATAGGAGTGCCAACCCGCACCACGAAGCGCTTGGTCCTAGGCGCCCGGCGGGTCCGGCGCGTCGAGATCCCGGAGGATCGACTTGCCGGTGGAGTGCCACACGAGCCAGGCGGCGAAGTGCCCTATGGGTCTGAAGATCACCATTGCTTCGCTGCGGCCAAGCTACCCCAACCGCTGCATCTCCAACCTACCCCGACTCCGGAATTTCCACCATGTATAGGGTTCGGCGCCGATGGCGGCTGATGTGGCGACGATGGAGAAGATCGTGGCGCTGTGCAAGCGGCGCGGCTTCATCTTCCAGTCCTCCGAGATCTACGGCGGGCTGGCGTCCACCTACGACTACGGCCACTACGGGGTGCTGCTGAAGTCAAACGTGAAGGCCGAGTGGTGGCGCTCGGTCGTCCAGGAGCGCGACGACATGGTGGCTCTGGACGCCGCCATCCTCATGCACCCGCGCACGTGGGAGGCCTCCGGCCACCTCGACGGCTTCACCGACCCCCTGGTCCAGTGCCTCGGCAAGTGCAAGAAGCGCTGGCGCGAGGATCACCTTCGCGAAGAGCAGCCGGAGGGGGAGCTGAAGTGCCCCGAGTGTGGTGGCGATCTGTCCGAGCCGCGCAACTTCAACCTGATGTTCGAGACGCACATGGGCCCCGTGCAGGAGGAGGGGTCGCGCGTGTTCCTGCGGCCCGAGACCGCCCAGGGCATCTTCGTGAACTTCAAGAACGTGATGCAGTTCGCGCGCAAGAAGCCGCCGTTCGGCATCGCG
Organism: uncultured Thermoleophilaceae bacterium; assembly: GCA_963722705.1. Taxonomy (GTDB): domain Bacteria; phylum Actinomycetota; class Thermoleophilia; order Solirubrobacterales; family Thermoleophilaceae; genus JAAYBF01. Next base: position 111,158 of record CAVRNY010000006.1, read on the forward strand.
CAGGTGGGCAAGTCGTTCCGGAACGAGATCACGCCCGGCAACTTCATCTTCCGGACGCGCGAGTTCGAGCAGATGGAGATCGAGTACTTCGTGCCCCCGGCGGATGCGCCGGAGTGGTACGAGCGCTGGATGAAGTACCGGATGGACTGGTACACCGACCTGGGGATCCGGCCCGACCACCTCCAGCTGCGGGAGCACGGGGCGGATGAGCTGTCGCACTACTCGAGCGCGACCTCCGACATCGAGTACCTCTTCCCGATGGGCTGGTCCGAGCTCGAGGGAATCGCCAACCGGGGCGACTTCGACCTGACTCAGCACGCGAAGTTCTCCCGCGAGAAGCTGGAGTTCGTGGACCCGGGCACGGGCGAGCGCTTCGTGCCGCACGTGATCGAGCCCTCGGCCGGGGCCGATCGCGGCACGCTCGCGTTCATGGTCGACGCCTACGACGAGGAGGAGGTGGAGGGCCGCGAGCGCGTGCTGCTGCGCCTTCATCCCCGGATGGCTCCGGTCAAGGTGGCCGTGCTCCCGCTGCTGAACAAGGACGGCCAGCCCGAGCTCGCGCGCGAGGTGTACGAGGACCTGCGCAAGCGGATGCCGGCGGAGTTCGACACCGGCGGGTCGATCGGCAAGCGCTACAGGCGCCAGGACGAGATCGGCACCCCGTGGGGGGTCACGGTGGACCACCAGACGATGGAGGACCGCACGGTGACGCTTCGCGACCGGGATTCGCTGGAGCAGTCCAGGATCGCGATCGACGAGCTGGGCGAAGAGCTGGAACGGCGTCTGGCCGCGCCCTGGACCAGCCCGAAGCTGGCCTGAGGGTCAGCCCACCACGGAGGCCCGCGCGGCGACCGGCGAGAAGCGCCGCGACGACGGCTCTTCGCGGCGGCCGGCGTCGAGGGCCATGTGCTCGAGCGCGCCGGGCTCGGTGAGGCAGAGGGCGGCGAGGTTGGCGTACGTCTCCGCGCACCACCACGCGAAGGGGCCGGCCGGGGGCCTCTCCTCGAAGCCGGCGCACAGCACGCCGAGCGGCGGGCCGGCCGCCCGGACCGGAGCGGCCAGGCCGTAGGCGATCCTCTCTCCGCGCGACGAGGGTCCCAACGTGGGGTCACCGGGGACGGGCTCGATCAGCGGGCCGCTGCTGTCGGCGGCGCGGGCCACGAATCCGCCCTCACGCTCGAACTCGACAACCAACTCGCCGGGAAGCCGGCCCCACGAGGCGACTTCCAAGAGGGAGCGACGGTCGCGATCCCACTGCATCAGCAGGGAGGTGTGGGCGCCGAGACGCCTCGCAAAGTCGCGTACGAGCGCTTCAACCTCCCCATCGTGCCTGCTCATCTGCGTTTTGGGTACCCGAAGGTCCCCGCCGTTAACCCGACCGAAATCGCCCCTACTCTGGAAGCACCATGCAGCCCCTGTTCGAGCACCGGCTGACGCTCGCAGGCTTCGACACCCGTGCGCTCGAGCTGGAGGGCAACGGGCCTCCCGTGCTGCTGCTCCACGGCTACTCCGACAGCGCGGATACGTGGCGGATCCTGCTCGACCGGCTGGCGCGGGCGAATCGCCGCGCGGTGGCGCTCGACATGCCGGGGTTCGGCACCTGCGACCCGCTGGCGGATGACGAGCCGGTGCTCTCCCAGCTCGAGCGCTTCGCCGCCGCGGCGCTCGAATGGCTCGCGCCGGACGGGGGTGCGGTCGTGTGCGGCAACTCCCTCGGGGGATGCGTGGGGCTGCTGCTGGCGGAGCGCCAGGACCTCGGTCTGGCGGGCGTCGTGCCCGTCGCGCCTGCGGGGCTCGACATGGCACGCTGGTTCGCCGTGATCGAGCGCGAGCCGCTGCTGCGAGCGCTGCTCGCCGCGCCGGTTCCGATTCCCCCGCCGCTTCTCCAGCGGGTCGTGGCTGAGGTCTACAAGCGGCTCGCCTTCCACCGGCCGGGCACGCTCGACCCGAAGATCGCCGCCGGCTTCGCCTCGCATTTCACGGACCGGGCCGTGACCGGGCGCCTGATGGCGACGGGGCGGCGCGTGATCGGCGAGCTGCGTGACCCGTTCCGGCTCGAACGGATCCGCTGCCCGGTGCTCCTCGTGTGGGGAAGCAAGGACATCATGGTGTTCCAGACCGGCGCGGAGCGCGTGCTGAACGCCACGCCGGACGCCCGGCTCGTGACCATCGACGACTGCGGGCACTGCCCGCAGATCGAGGCCCCCGACCGGCTCGCCGACCTGCTTCTAGACTTTCCGGCCTCGCTCGCGCAGGCGGCCTGAGCCGCCTGCGAGGCACGGAGGCTCGACACGATGCGGCTGCCCCTTCCCGATCCCGAGACGATCATCGACTCCGCCGTGACCGGCTGGGACCTGCTGCTGGGCCCGGGCGTGGCCGACCTCACGCGCACCCCGTCGTCGATCATCCACGAGGCGCCCCAGTGCACGGTGCACCGCTACCGCTCGCGCCGCCGGCCCCGCTCGGACCGCGCCCCAGTCCTGCTGGTGCCGCCGCTTGCCGCGCCGGCCACCTGCTTCGACCTTCGCCGCGGCTGCTCGCTCGCCGAGCACCTCACCGCGCTCGGCTACCCCACCTACCTCGTTGACTACGGGCCGATCTCCTTCAGCGACCGCGCGCTGGGGCTCGAGCACTGGGTGGAGGACGTGATCCCCACCGCCGTGCGCGTGGCGTCCGAGGATGCCGGGAACGCCCCGGTCCAGCCGCTCGGCTGGTGCCTCGGGGGAATCCTCACGCTGCTGTCGGCCGCGGCCGACCCGGATCAGCCGATCGCGTCGGTTGCCCTCGTGGCGAGCCCGTTCGACTTCGCCCAGGTGAGCATGATGGCCCCGATCCGCCGGCTCGCGAAGCTCACGGGCGGCGCCCTCGGCACCGCGCTCTACAGGGCGCTCGGAGGCGCGCCCGCGCCGCTGGTGAGCCGCGGCTTCCAGCTCACGGCGTTCAACCGCTATCTCACCAAGCCGCTCTTCCTCGCCCAGAACCTCCACGACCGGGAGGCCATCGCGCACGCCGAGGCCGTGGACGCCTACATGGCGAACATGTTCGCCTACCCGGGCCGGACCTTCGGGCAGCTCTACCACGCCTTCTTCAGGGTGAACTCGCTAGCCGGCGGGAAGGTCGTGCTTCGAGCGGGGCACGAGATCGACCTCGCCGACGTGCGCCGCCCGGTCCTGTCCGTGGCCGGTACCGCGGACGTACTCGCGCCCCAGGCCGCCGTGCACCACGTTGGAGAGCTGCTGCCGAACGCCCCGGAGGTTCGGCTCGAGACCGCCCCGGGCGGGCACCTGGGGGTGCTGACCGGACGCTCGGCGATCGGCACGACCTGGGAGTTCCTCGACGAGTTCCTCGCCGGCCACGATCCGCTGCGGCTAGGAGGGGCTCGAGGCGAGCGGGCTGACCATCACGTGCCCGGGGCGCGTCTTGGCCGCCAATAGAGCGCGATCGGCGTCGGCGAGCAGCGTTTCCGGGGACCAGCCCTCGACCCACTGTGAGATGCCCACCGACGCGTCGACGGCCTCGCCGGTCTCGCGCAGCGTGCGGTCGTGGATCGCGGTCTGCAGGCGTGCCGCCAGCACCATGGCGTCCCGCCAGGGGGTCTCCGGAAGCACCAGCACGAACTCGTCGCCCCCGTAGCGCGCGGCCCGGTCGGTGCCGCGCGTGCAGTCGGCGATGGCGGCGCCGACGCAGGCGAGCACCTTGTTGCCGTTGGTGTGCCCGTTGCGGTCGTTGATCTCCTTGAACTTGTCGAGGTCCGCGAAGCAGCACGAGAGCGGGCCGTGGTGGCGCTGCGAACGCTCCACCTCCTGAGTCAGCACCTCGCCGAGGCTGGCGTAGTTCAGCAAGCCCGTGAGGTCGTCGTACCGGGCCGCCACCAGGAGGCGCCTGAGCAGCAGGCTCGAGCGGTCAAGACACAGCCCCGCCATCGCGCCATACGAGGCGGCCGCCTCGAGCAGCAGGCGTGCATGCCCGTCGGGCGGATTCGAGAATCCGGCGCTGAGCGACCCGCGCAGTCCCATCGGCGAGCGAACCGGCGTACCGAGTCCGTACCGGATCCGGCGCACGCCGAGCGCGGCATCGATCCCATGCGGCTCCCCCGGCGTCAGCTCCTCGAAGAACGGGCTCTTGGCGTCGAGTGCTCGCCCGGGCAGGCCCATTCGCAGCCGGAAGTCGTGCCGCTCGAGGTCGAAGGCCAGCCCCGACTGGCTGAGCGGAACGGCAAGCTGCTTCTCGGGATCCCAGCGAACGAGCAGCGCCGTCTCCGCCCCCAGCTCGGCGGCGAAACTGCTCGTTAGCACGGCTAGGGAGTCGTCTGGCCTCGGGGCGGGCGCGGCGGGCTCGCTAGCCATCACCGAGCTCGATCGCGCCGATGGAGGGCCGCGTCGCGCGCAGTCCCTCGACGGCGGCGTCCTCGGACGAGGCGAGCACGTAGGCGCGCTCGAAGTGGCCCAGCCTGAGAACCGCGAGGTCGCTGGCGGCGCACACGAGGGCCATCCGCACGCCGGCGGGATCGAGAACCTGCCGCAGCCGCCCCAGGAGCGAAAGCACCTCCGCGCCCACCGGCTCGATCGGAGAGAGGTCCACGATCAGCTCGGTCTCCCCTTCGTCGAGTGCCTCGAAGGCCCAGCATGCGAGGTCGCCGAGCTCGACGAACGCGGGGTCGAGCACCGTGGCTGACTGAGGCCTGGCCGGTGGCCTCGATGTGACCCCGCGGACCATCACGCGACCGCCGGCTGCCCGCCGCGCCAGCGCTTATCGCGGAAGAGGGAGGGCAGCCGGCCTTGTCGCATGGCCCGCACGCGCGTGAGGTCTACAACCGCGCGCTTACCGCCGGAGGCACTCGCCTCCGCGGCAAGGGATTCGAAACGATTCCGGCCGGCCCAGGCGGGCCTCTGGATGCTGCCGCCTGACGAGGCGCTGGTACAGGCGATGCCGCTCCGCATGCGCTTACCGGTCCTGTCTCGGGTCCCTTGCCTTTCGAAACGATAGCGCATCCGATGTCGCTTTCGCAACCCATTCCGGTAGCGCAGAATGCGGTATCGGTTACGCAACCTTGTGCGATATCTAAGTTGCGGTTAGACTCTGCCCCAGCCATGGGGACACGAACGTCCAAGCGCACCAGCCGCACCATGCGCGCGACGACAGTGCGGTTCGGCTCCGATCTATGGGAGATGCTCGAGCGCGAGGCCGAGCGCAGCGGCGTGAGCGTCGCCCAGTACGTGCGCGAGGCCGCTCTCACGCGAATCGCCTACTCGGCAGGCAGGCGGGGCGAGGAGCCGTTCGGATCCGGGCCCCTTGGCGAGACGGCCAAGCTGCGCGGTGAGGAGCTCAGCGATGCGGCCCATGCGGTCCAGGCCCAGGGCAGGCAGGCGGTGCGGCGCTCGGAGGCCATTCGCGAGAAGACGCGCAAGAACGCCGCCCGCTACGAGGCGAGCGCCGCGCGATCGAAGTCCCGCCGGTAGGGCCCGCCGGTCAGTCGCTCGGCGCTTCCCGCCTCGACGCGTTCATCACCAGGATCACTCCGGTCGTCTCGTCCCGCTGGTCGCGAAGCGAGACGCACGTCACCCGGCAGTCGATTTCATGCCCTCGGCGGTCCAGGCTCTGAAGCGTCATCTCCTCCCGCTCTGACCTCCCGCTGAGACACTCGCCGATCATCGGCTTCAGCTTCTCGACCGGGAGCCCGATGTCGAGGCCGAGGAAGTGCTGTCCCTCCGCCCGCTCGGGCCGCAGCCCCCAGAGGTCCTCGGCGCCGGCGTTCCAGACCTGGACCGACTGGTCCCGGTCCAGCACAACCACGGTCAGGCCGAGGCTGGTGAGGATCGAGTCCATGAACGCGGTCACCTGCTCCAGCTCGTCGGTCCGCAGGGTCAGCTCGTCGTTGATGGTCTCGAGCTCCTCGTTGGTGGACTGCAGCTCCTCGTTGGTCGTCTCGAGCTCCTCGTTGGTCGACTGCAGCTCCTCGTTCGTCGTCTCCAGCTCCTCGTTGGTCGACTGCAGCTCCTCGTTCGTCGTCTCGAGCTCCTCGACGGTCGACTGCAGCTCCTCGTAGGCGGTCTCCAGGTCGCGCCGCGAACGCTCGAGCTGGTTCTGGAGCCTCGAGTACGCGGTCACGTCGAAGTAGGAGACGCTCGCGCCGAGCAGCTCGCCACCGGGAGCGGCGAGCGGCGCCACGCGCACCTCCAAGTGGCAGTCGTCGGCGCCCGGGCTCTTCCAGTCCGCCGGGCCGAGATCGACCACGCCCTTCTCGGACCGGGTGGCCTCGATCGCATCGAGGAGCTCAATCGGCTTGTAGGCCACGCTCAGGTCCTTCAGCGGGCGGCCCGTGTCGTCGGGGTGGAGCTCGAAGAACGCCCGAGCCTGCCGGTTGGCCAGCACCAGCACCCCGTCGACGTCCACCACGAGCTGGGCCAGGGGCGCCTGGTCGAAGGCGCCGTGACGTATGCGCACGTTGAGCTCCGGCGCGGTCTGCGTGTCGTCCGCCCGGGCGACCGCCGTCAGGCGATCGCGCAGGTTGGTGCTCTGGATCTTCTTGAATACCCGCCGCTTGAGATCCAGGGCGGTGAAGACCCCGTGCGAGTTCGTGAGCATCTCCGACCGGCCGAGGCAGAGGTAGCCGTCGGGGTTGAGCGCGAAGTGGAAGCGCGCGAGCACCGCCTGCTGAGCCTCGGAGTTGAAGTACATCAGCGTGTTGCGGCAGAGGAGCAGGTCGATCCGTGAGATCGGCGCGTCCGTCATGAGGTCGTTGCGCCCGAAGATCACCGAGCGCCGCAGCTCCTTGCGGAACGCGAAGCGGCCGCCCGCGTGCTCGAAGTACCTGTCGTGCAGCTCCGCGGGAACGGCCTCCAGGTCCTTCTCGGTGTAGCTGCCGTTCCTGGCGTCGGCGAGCGCTTCGTCGTCCACGTCGGTGCCGTAGATCTTCACCCGCTCTTGGAACGTATGGGTGCCGAGGACCTCGGCCAGCACCATGGCGACGGTGTACGCCTCCTCGCCCGACGCGCATCCGGGGACCCAGACCCGGAGCGGCGCGTCGTCGGGCCGCTGCTGGATCAGGGCGGGGACGAGCTCCTGCCCGAGGAAGTGCCAGGTCTCGGGGTCGCGGAAGAAGCTCGTGACATTGATCAGGATCGTGTTGAAGAGGTGGCCGAACTCGACCGGGTTGGTCTCGAGGTGGTCGACGTACTGGCCGTAGCCCTCCACCCCCACTTGATCCATTCGCTTGTCGATCCGGCGCTGGAGGCCGGCTCGCTTGTAGCCGGTGAAGTCGAATCCGCGGCTGCCCTTCAGGAACTCGAGCAGCGCGGTGAGCTCCCGCCCCCCGGGCTCCTTCTCGAGGGTCTCCGAAGCGGCGTTCATTCGGGCTGGTCGCCTCCGGGCATCGGCCCGAGATCCTCGATCGCCGAGGCGAGCACGGCGCGCCTCACGAAGCGAACACGCTGGACGTTGTCGCGAGCCTGGTCCTCGAGCCGCTCGGCCGCGTCGGCAGCGCCGCGCTTGCGGGCTCGCACCGCAAGGCCGGTGAGCAGACTCGCCCGCTCCTCGAGCCGGCGGACGGACTCCCACAGGGCGGACTCGAGCGCGTCGCCCTGCCGGCTGACCAGGCTCTCGGTGGAGAACGCGTGGGCCTGGGGGCAGGCGAACTCCAGGGGCTCCGCACCCTCGACCTCGGACAGCGAGCTGCCGCACTCCGGGCAGCGCAGATCGAGGGTCACCGGCCTCCACGCGGGATCCCCGTCCTCACCCTTGGGCCGCAACAACTCCGCCGGGGTGCTCGGCTCGTACGGCTCGACCCGGTCCGGTAGGGGGGTCCTCGCCAGTTCCTCCAGCTCGGCCGCCAGCTCCCGCACCGTGAGCACGTGGTCGACGTCGAGCGTGGCGATCACGCTGCTCGGCATGCTCGCGAACTGGGCCTCATCGGGATTCTGGACGAGTCCGACTCCGCCGCGGCGCTTCACGGCCGCGAGCCCCGCCACGCCGTCGTCGAGCGTTCCCGAGAGCACCACGCCGACCACGCGCGGGCCGTAGGAGGCGGCGGCGGTACGGAACAGGGGGTCGACCGCCGGCCGGCAGGTGTGCTCAGCCGGCCCGCGCCAGAGGCGTATCTCCCCGGGCGCCACGAGCAGGTGGGAGTCCGGGGGGGCCACGTAGACGGTTGAGGGCTCGACCGGCCGGCCGTCCTCGGCCACGACCGCGGGGAGGGCGCCGGCCCTGTTGAGGATGGCCGGCAGCAGGCTGGGAGCGACGGAGGAGAGATGGAGGACCACGAACACAGCCGCCGGGAAATCGGCCGGCAGGTGCTCGACGAGGTCGGAGAGCGCCTCGACCCCACCGGCGGAAGCGCCCACGACGACGATGTCATGGCACTGCGGCGGCCCGGCGTGAGTCTCGTGCACGCCCTCGGTCGCGTCGATGGGTTCGGTGGGGGTCACGCCGCTCCTGCTCGCTCCCCGGCGACGATACTCCTATCCCGACCGGCCCTCGCCGGTTTCCCGCTCGTGCTCCTCATGTACCTTCGCAGCGCGCTCCTTCGCAGCGGCCGATTCCGCTTTCGCCTCCGCCTCTCGGCGCTCGGCCCGGTCATGGCGATCCCAGGCGTCCTCGTTGTCGGCGCCGCCCCCGCTCTTCAGCTCGTCGGCCCGCTTCTGCGCCCGGTCCGCCGCCTCCTGGGCCTCCTCCGCACGCCGGCGCGCAGACTCTGCGGCGGCCCGCGCCGCCTTCTTCAGATCGTTCGGTTCCGGCATGCCTCGATGATTCCCTCGCCGACGGTGCGAGAAACCCTACGGGCGCCCGTGCCTACGCTCCGGCGGGGGCGCGGTCGGCCGAGCCCGAAGCCTCGAATCCCGCCTCGGGCAGCACCCGCGCGATCGGCTTCGGCAGCCACCAGTTCCACTTGCCCATGATCTCCATCGTGGCCGGGACGAGCACAAGCCGCACGAGCGTCGCGTCGATGGCGATCGCCACCGACAGGCCCACGCCGATCTCCTTGATCGACGGCACGCCCGTGCCGGCGAAGACCGCGAACACCGCAACCATGATCAGCGCCGCGCTGGAGATGGTGGCGGCGCTCTTCGCGAGGCCCTCCGCCACCGCCGTGCGAGTGTCGCCGGTGGCGTCGTGGCGCTCCCGGATCCGGCTCAGCAGGAACACCTCGTAGTCCATCGACAGCCCGAACACGATCGCCAGCAGGAAGGGCGGTGTGATCGTGTTGATGTACCCGAGCGACTCGTAGCCGATGAGGCCGTCGAGCCACCCGTACTGGAACACCGCCACCAGCACGCCGTACGCCGCGCCCACCGACAGCAGGTTCATCAGCACCGCCTTGAGCGGCAGCAGCACGCTGCGCAGGAGGACGAACAGCACCAGGTAGCTGAACGCCAGCACGAACAGGACGATCTTCCACATCGAGCCCGACACGAGGTCCTTGAAGTCCTCGACCGCCGCGGTGGCCCCTCCCACCTGCACGTCCGCCACCCGGGCGGCGCCCTCCCCCCGCTCGGCCGACGCGCGCAGGCGGTCCACCATGGCGCGCGCCTCCGCGCTCTCCGAGTCGTGCCTGGGCGACACCATGAGCAGGGCAGCGCGCCCGTCGTCGGAGGACTGGAAGCGGCCGACCCGCGCGGCCTCCGGGTCTGCGGCCACCTGCTCCCGGTAGTCCGCGAGCGCCGCGCGGTTGCGCGCGTCGGACGCCGTGCCGGAGTCGAGGGAGGCCACGATCTGTGTCGGAGCGGACGCGCCCGGCCCCAGTTCCTTGGCCGCCAGCTCAGCGCCCACGCGGGTCTCGTTTCCGTCGGGGAACTGGCGCAGGGCGCCGTCGCCGAACTGGAGCGAGACGGCGGGAATGGCGAGCACCAGCAGCACGCCCGCGCTGAGCGAGGCCGCGAGCACCGGGCGGCGCGTGACGCGGTCGGTCCAGCGCTGCCAGAAGCCCGCGCGGCGCGTCTCGGGATCGGTCGAGCCCGGGCGCCGTCGCGTGCGCCAGCGCAGGTTGCGGCCGATCAGCGCCACGATGGTCGCGGGACGGCCGCGCATGTAGGCGCGGCGGCCGAGCAACCGCATCACCACCGGCAACAGGGTCACCGCGGCGAGGATGGAGACCGCCACCACCACGATCGCCCCGAGCGCCATCGACCGGATCGTGGTCGACTCCACGAGGAACAGGCCGGCGAGCGAGACCATCACGGTGACGCCGGAGAACGCCACGGCCACGCCCGACGTGCGCATGGCCGTGCGCCGGGCGTCCTCGGGCTCCGCGCCGGCGCGGATCTCCTCGCGGTAGCGGGCGAGGATGAAGAGCGAGTAGTCCACCGCCACGCCGATGCCGATCATCGAGGCGACGTTGGTGGTGAACACCGACATCTCCATCGCCTGGGAGATGAAGAAGATCGCGGCGCCGGTGATCATCACGCTGGCGAAGCCGAGGAGGAGCGGCAGGCTCGCGGCCGCGAGCGACCCGAAGACCGCGAGCAGGATCAGCAGCACGATCGGAAAGCCGGTCGCCTCGGCGGACTCGAGATCCTCCTTCGAGAGGTCCTGCATCCCGGCCCAGAGCGCCGCCTGGCCCACGAGGTAGTTCTGGACGCCGCCGGTCGCGCCCTCTCCCACGCCGAGCTCCTCGCGCAGGTCCACCGCGAGGTCGGCCGCCTGGTTCTGGTCGCCGGTCACGTCGAGCGTGGCGATCGCGATCGGCGAGCCGGCGGCGCTGCGCTTGGCGGCGGCCTCGGCGCGGTCGGACAACTCTGTGTGCGGAAGGTCGGCGGCCACGCGGTCGACGCGGTCGATCTGGGCGCGCATCTCGGCGGTGGTGCCGCCCTCGCGGCGGGCCACGACCACCGCGAGCGTCTCGCGCTGCGCGTCCTCGAAGCCGGCGAGCGCGCGGTCGACGGCCTCCGAGCCCGACCCGGGCACGGTGAACCCGCCGCTCGTGAGGTGCTCGGTCTGCTGGGCGGCGAAGGGCAGTGCGGCCACGAGCAGGGCGATCCAGGCGCCGAGCACGAGCTTGCGGCGGCGCTCCAGGAACGCGGTGAGCCTGTCCATAGCTGCCTGCATGTCTCCCCATTGGCCTCTACCTGTTTGGCCAGCCAGCCAAACCCTTGGGAGATTTGAGCGTACCGGGGCGTGCCGCTCTGTGAGCTACCTCACACGGGCGTCGTCAGTCGGCGGAGCCGAGCAGCCTGCGCGCGGTGCGGGCCCCCACCTCGAGGGCGTCGTCCGACCCGTTCCAGGCGGGATCCGACGAGAGCTGCAGCCCGATGCCGTCGCCGAGCGCGAACAGGATCGAGGCGACGGACTCCGGGTCGGCGTCCAGGCTGACGACGCCCTCACGCTGCTTCTCGCGCAGCACCTCGGCCAGGTGCTCGCGCCAGCGCCGGTAGAGCTCGGCCATCTCGGCACGCAGCTCCTCGCTGTGGTGCGCGGCGCTCACCATCTCGTAGACGACGGCGGACGCGCCCGGCTCCCCCTCGACGAACGCTTCGAGCGAGGCGACAAGGGTCTGCACGATCTCCTCGACGGTCGACGCCCTGGCGAGCGCCTCCTCCACCGCCGCGATCCGAGCGTCGCAGTCGCGCCTGACCACCTCGACGAGCAGCCGCTCCTTCGATCCGAAGTAGTAGTGAAGTAACCCGCGCGACACGCCGGCCTCGCGCGCGACGACGTCGAAGGTCGACCCGGCGGCGCCGCGGACTCCCACGCTCTCGCGCATGGCCGCGACGATGCGCTGCGCCTTCTCGCCGTCGAGCTTGCGCGGTGCTTCTACAGGGGACGCTTCCACGCCCGGGAGACTAGCTGGCCGGCCAGCCAGCAGCAAGCGCGGTGGGGACGGTCTCAAGATACCTCCCCCGTAACGACGGAGGCGCCCCGTGGGGCGCCTCCGCAAAGCACTGCTGCGAACGAGGACGGCTAGGAAGCGCCGACCTTCTGCTCCGCGTTCGTGGTCGCCGGCGCCGGGGTGGTCGTCGAGGTGTACTCGAACTCCTCCTCGGATCCGAACAGGGCGTCGAGTACCTTCGAGCGCAGGCCCTCGCTCAGGGCGAGTGCCAGTCCCGCGCCCACGAGACCCAATACCAAGAGGCGCCCGCGGCGCTTCTTGCGCTTGGGGGGAGTCCGTAGGGAGTCGGCCGCGCTCTTCAGCGAGCTGGCCGCTTCCTTGAGGTCGCGCTGCACCTTCTTGTCCTCCAGGGCCTTCTGCGGGCCCTTCCCGTTCATGCGTCCGTACGCCTTGCGCGCCGACTCGAAGGCCGTGCGCAGGTCGTCCCGCAGGTCAGAGTCCTCGACGATCCTCTGAACGTACGGGTTGTTGCGGGCGGCTGTTCCAACCGCCACCGCTCCGGCTCCGGCCTTCGCGGCCTTCTTCTTGGCTGCCATAGCTCTCCTCAGCTCCGCTTGGACTGCCAACCTTACCCGGACTGAGCAAGGCGAACCGAGAACGTCAGCGCGGGCGGTCGCCCTTTACCTCCACGGCCTGCTGGAAGGTGCCTCGGTCCTGCCACGGAATCGGGGCCGTGGAGATGGCGCCGGTGGCGGTAAAGGTGATCTGGTCGCAGCGCGGCGGCGTGACCTCCGGGCAGGTGGCCGGCACGCGCAGCGACTCGAGCGGAGCGCCGTAGCGCGACTCCGCGGCCGCCGCCGCGGCGGTGAGCGTCCGGACGACGATCGCGCGGCAGCGCCGCAGCGACGCCAGCCGGCGCCGGCGCGCGCCGCGGCCCTTGCGCATCGATCCGCGGCCGCAGTAGCGGCGCGAGTAGCGCCCCCTCACCTTGCGGCCGAGCAGCGAGCGCAGGTCCCGTTCCACGTAGCCGTACCAGCCGCCGAAGTAGGCGCTGCCGCCCGGGCCGGGAGGATCGTCGAACGGGAGCGCCGCGCGCACGCGCTCGGTGAGCTCCCTTCCGAGCACCGGCTCGTAGATGCCGCGCAGCAGCGGCTCCCACCAGGCGTCCATCAGCGCCACCGCGCCGGAGTCCTCGTAGGCGTTGTCTCCGTTGCGATCCACTCGGTGCGACCCCCGCGCGCGCCACGCGTCGAGCAGCGCGGTGAGCCGCCGCTCGGTCGCGTTCCGGGGCCGCCCGATCACCCGGCGCAGCCACGGGTAGACCTCGGCGCCGCGCAGGTCCACGGTGCCGGCGTCGCCCATGATCGACACCAGGCGCGGCAGGTCCACCTTGCGAGCGCCCCTGATCGCCGCCTTCACCCGGTCCTCCAGGCGCTCGGAGCGGTGCACCGAGTTGAAGCCCAGCTGGTCGTCCGCGGCGCGCCAGCCCGGGGCCTGCTTGTTGTTCCAGCTCACGATGTACCCGCGCCGCGGGTTGAGGTCCTTCGGCAGCTGAGCGAACGACGCCCGGGCCGAGGTGTAGGCGCCGGCGTCGAAGCGCCGCCAGTCGTAGCGGCCGGTGCCCAGCGTCGGAAGCGACGGATCGGTCCCGCGGGCGCGCAGGGGGAACCAGCCGGACTGCAGGAAGGCGATGTCGCGCTCGTCCGAGTAGAACCAGTTGAAGAGGAAGTTGATCGTGGACATCGTCCGATGGAACGAGCGCGCGTCGGTGACCTCGTTGCGGCTCAGTCGCTTGAACGCCAGCGCGGAGTCCAGCTCGTGCATGTAGGTCGTGCGGGCGAACGAGATCGCGATCGGCTTGCCGCGGCGGGTGCCCGTCTTCGTCACCGGCCCGTGCACGGTGCGCAGGAGCTTCAGGCGGATGTCCTTCGCCACCGCGCTTGTGTCGGCCACTGACGGCCCGGGGGTGCGCAGCACGCGCTCCTGCACCTTCATCGGGATGCAGCGGCCCTTGTAGCGGTAGTGGGTGGAGGAGCGGGTGGCGGGGCGCCCGGACGGCTCGCACAGCTCCTCGACGAACTCGTCCACGTTGTCGGTGGTAGCCGTGGTGGCGCTCCAGGAGTAGTCCTTGCCGCGGCCGAGCAGCACGTACAGGCTGATGCCGGGGAAGGCGGCGCCGCGGGCGTCGAAGCCGCCGCCGTGGAGGTCGAGCTCGAGCAGGATCTCCGGCGAGTAGTAGGCCACCTGCGGCCCGGTCACCGCCACCGGCCGTCCGGAGACAGAGTCCGCGGCGCGCACCAGCGTGGCGTTGGAAGCCGGGCCGGCCAGGCGCAGGCCGCCCTCGCGCAGGTCGCGCAGCCACGCGGGAACCTCACGTCCGTCGGCGCGCGGGGTCGCCGCGTTCTTCGTCCCGCCCGGCACGGGGTCGTAGTCCACGAGCGAGCCGGTGTCGGGGATCGCGGCGCCGGGGCGGCTGCGCACCTTCACCCGGCGCTTGCCGCGGCGCTTGCGCTTCACCACCGGCTTGGCGTCCGGATACGGGAACCGCCGCGCCGTGGTCACGGGAGCCTCGGGGTCGTCGAAGGCGCGGAAGTCGGCGAGCACCCTGCGGCCCTTCGCGGCTCCGAAGCGCTTCTGCGCCGCGCGCAGCGCCGCGGCCACGCGGGTCTCGCCCCCGCCGCCGCGTCCGAAGATCCCGCCGATCAGCGACGCGATCGCCGCCGTGTCCGTGGGCTTCCAGTCGCGGAGCGGAGTGCCGGTGGCGGGGTACTCCGCGGGCATCTTGGTCGGGTCGGTGCGCGCCTCGGCGATGAACTTGTTGATCCCCGCCACGTACTCGAGCAGGTCCTGCTTGCCCTGCGCTCCCTCTGTCCCCGCGCTCGCCGCGGCCGAGTCGATCATCCCCTGGAGCTCGGCCTCGGTGTAGTCGGCCACGCGCAGCTGCTCGATGTCCATCTTCAGGTTCGCGTTGTTCTCGCCCGGCCCGACGAGCTGGGTCAGCGTGCCGCGCGCCGTGTTGCGCAGCACCTCCATCTGGAACAGCCTCGCCCGCGCGCTCGCGTAGCCCGCTCCGTAGGACACATCGCCCCTCGTGTTGCCGTAGACGTGCGGGACCTCGAAGTCGTCGATCAGGATCCTCACCCCGGGCCGCGGGGTGATCGTCTGCTTCACCCGCGCGGGCTCCACGCCGAAGCCGGCCGGCTTGAAGAAGCGCCCGAGGTTGGAGGCCGTGACTCCCGGCGCCAGCGGCCCGAGGTCGTTGTAGAGCGCGCGCTGGTTGTTGAAGGTGGGCGGGATCCGCCCCGTGGCCTGGTTCTGCACGAGGTCGGTGGCCGTTACCCCGCCGCCCTGGCCCACGCCGAGCACGTTCGTGAACCCGCCCGCGTCACCCGTGCCGGGCGGCTGCACCTGCGCGGCCGCGGGCGCAGCGGCGCAGAGCGCCAGCGCGCAGCCGATCACCGCGGTGGTTGCCCTGCCGCCTCCCACGCCGGAGATCTTTCCACGCGTCTACCTGCGGCGCGCCGCTACCGGCTCGGCGGTGCGCCGGCGGCCGTTCTTCCTGCCGCGCCGCCGGGCCGCTCCCAGACCGCCCTCAGGCTCGAGCGCCGCTTCGAGCACCTCGGTCACGGTGTCCACGAACACGAACTCCATCCCCTTGCGCAGGTTCGGCGGGAACTCGTCGGCGTCGGCCTCGTTGCGGCGCGGGGCGATCACGCGGGTGATCTCGGCACGCTGCGCGGCGAGCGCCTTCTCCTTCAGACCGCCGATCGGCAGCACCAGCCCGGTGAGGGTCACCTCGCCGGTCATCGCCGTGTCGGAGCGCACGGGTCGCCCGCTCACCAGCGACGCCAGCGCCGTGGCCATCGTGATGCCGGCGCTCGGCCCGTCCTTGGGTATCGCCCCGGCCGGCACGTGCAGGTGCACGTCGTTCACGCGGAACCAGTTCTCGGGCACCTCGTCGCCGAGCGTTCTCACGTTCCTCTTCACGTATGAGAGCGCCGCGGAGGCCGACTCCTTCATCACGTCGCCGAGCTGGCCGGTCACCTGGAGCTTGCCCTCCCCCGGGAAGGAGGTTGCCTCCACGAAGAGCACGTCGCCGCCCACGGGCGTCCAGGCGAGGCCCGTGGCCACGCCCGGCTCACCGGTGCGGCGCGCCACGTCGGGCTGGAAGCGGCGCTTGCCGAGCAGCTCGGCGACCCCCTTCGGGCGCACGGTGCGCTTCGACCGCCGCGTGCCCTCGGCGAACTCGAACGCCACCTTGCGGCACACCGAGCCGATCTCGCGCTCCAGGTTCCGCACCCCGGCCTCGCGCGTGTAGCCCTCGATCACCTCGCGCAGGGCGTCGTCCGTGAACTCGACCTTCGACTTCACCAGGCCGTTTTGCTCGATCTGCCTCGGCACGAGGTAGCGCTTCGCGATCTCGAGCTTCTCGTCCTCCGTGTAGCCGGACAGCTCGATCGTCTCCATCCGATCGCGCAGTGGAGGCGCGACCGGCTCGAGCTGGTTGGCCGTGGTGATGAACAGGACCCTCGAGAGGTCGAAGGGAAGGTCGAGGTAGTGGTCGCGGAAGCTGGAGTTCTGCTCGGGGTCGAGCACCTCGAGCATGGCGCTGGCGGGGTCGCCCCGGAAGTCCGCGCCCATCTTGTCGATCTCGTCGATCATCAGCACCGGGTTGTTGGAGCCGGCGTCGCGCAGCGCGCGGACGATGGTGCCGGGCATCGCGCCGATGTAGGTGCGGCGGTGACCGCGGATCTCGGACTCGTCGCGCACGCCGCCGACCGAGATCCGCTCGAACTCCCGGTGCATCGCGGCGGCGATCGACTTCCCGAGCGAGGTCTTGCCGACCCCCGGAGGGCCGACGAAGCAGAGGATCGAGCTGCGCGCGTCGGGCTTCAGCTTGCGCACGGCGAGGAACTCGAGGATGCGGTCCTTCACCCTCTCGATGTCGTAGTGGTCGCGGTCGAGGACCCTGCGGGCCTCCTTCAGGTCAAGGTGGTCGTCGGTCGAGACGGACCACGGCAGGGTGGCGAGCCACTCGAGGTAGCCGCGGATCACGCCGTGCTCGGCCGACTGCGGCGGCAGGCGCTCGAAGCGCGTCAGCTCGCGCTCCGCCTGCTTCATCGCGTGCTCGGGCAGGTTGGCGGCCTCGATCTGCTCGCGCAGCTCGGTCGCCTCGGCCTGCGTCTCGTCGACCTCGCCGAGCTCGTCCTGGATCGCCTTGAGCTGCTGGCGCAGGAAGAACTCGCGCTGGCCCTTGTCGATCTCGGACTCGACCTGCGACTGGATCTTCGTCCCGATCGAGATCAGCTCCACCTCGCGGGCGAGCAGCTCGGACAGCCGGCGCAGGCGCTTGGCCACGTCGAGCTCCTCGAGCAGCTCCTGGCGCTCCTCGGTCTTGATCCGCAGCGCGCCGGCGATCATGTGCGCCAGCTCCGCGGGGTCCTCGAGGTTCGCCACCGCCAGCTGCAGCTCCTCGGGGAGATAGGGGACCTCCTCGATGATCCGGGAGAACGTCGTCTGGACGTTGCGGTAGAGGGCCTCGAGCTCCGGCGAGGGCTCGATCTGGTCCGGCACCTCGACGATCTTCGCGACGAGGTAGGGGTCGCGCTGGACGAACTCCCCGATCTCGACCCGCTGCGACCCGTGCACCAGGATCCGCAGGGTCCCGTCGGGCACCTTGATCATCCGCGCCACAGTGCCGGCCACGCCCATGCGGTAGATGTCGTCGGGACCCGGGTTCTCGATCTCCCCCGACTTCGAGGCCACCATCGCGAGCATCCGGTTGCCGCCGAGCACGTCGTTCACGAGCTTCACCGAGCGCTCCTGGCCCACGGCGAGCGGCGTGAGCGTCTCGGGGAACGGCACGCTGTCCCTCAGCGGCAGGATCGGCAGCGCGTCCGGCATCGCGGCGCCCACGGTGACCTCCTGCGCGCCACGCTCGGAGGTCGGGATCTCGATCACTCGTGGCCCCCTTCGATCCGCACGCTCCGGGTCCGCTCCTCGCGCTGGGCCAGCGGCACCTCCACCACGAGGATGCCGTCCTCGTAGCTGGCGCGGGCCTCCTCGGCCACCACGTCGGCCCCCAGCTCCACGCTGCGCCGGAACGGACCGTGCTCGATCTCGATCTGCTGGAAGAGCCGCCCCTCGGCCTGCTCGGCGCGCCGCTCACCCGCGATCAGCAGCTGGCGCCCGCGGATCTCGAGCGCCACGTCGTCGATCAGCACCCCGGCGAGATCGGCCTTCACGACCGCCCGCGGCGGATCGTCCGTGTAGTAGACGTCGACAGACGGTGAGAATCCGCGGCCGCGGAAGCCCGTGCGCTCGAACACGTCCCCGAACAGCTCGTCGATCTCGCGCCGCATGCGCTCGAAGTTCGCGAACAGGTCGCGCTCGGGACTCACGCGGCGCAGGTTACCCGTGGCGGTTGGAGGTGGGACCTGGCGCTGAGGGGGGCGAACGAGGGGGGCTGGGCGGCTTATGGGTCGTATGGACGCAAAATCCGCCCAGCCCCCCACCGATCTCGCGGTGTTGCGGCTCGCGGCGCGCCAGCACGACGTGATCGCCCGAGCCCAACTGGTGGCGGTCGGATTGAGCGACACGCAAGTCGCCGGCAGGGTGCGGCGCGGCTGGCTCCGCCGCGTGCACCAGGGCGTCTACGCGGTGGGCCGAGGGCGCCTGACGCTGCACGGGAAGTGGATGGCCGCCGTGCTCGCGGCCGGCGAGGGCGCGGTGCTGAGCCACCGCGACGCCGCGGCGCTATGGCGCCTCCTCTCACCAGCCTCGGGCGACATTCACGTGACCCTGGCCGCCCGGGCCGGGCGCGATCGCCGCCCGGGTATCGCGATCCACCGCTCCAGCTCGCTCCGGCGCCACCACACCACCACGCACGAAGCCATCCCGGTCACGACCCCCGCCCGGACCCTCCTCGACCTCGCCGAGGTCGTCCCGCGCCGGACGCTCGAGCGCGCGACAGACGAGGCCGAGCGCCTGCGCGTCTTCGACCTGCGCGCACTGCACGAGGTGATGGCCGAGAGCAACGGCAGGGCCGGGACCGGCCTCCTCACTGCCCTACTCCACGAGCACCAGGCAGGGTCGACCCTCACGCGCAGCGAACTCGAGGAGCTCTTTCTCGCCTTGTGCCGCGACGGAGAGATGCCGCCACCGCGCGTGAACGCCTGGATCGCGCTCGACCAGGGTGACGGCTACGAGGCCGACTTCCTCTGGGAGCCCCAGCGCCTGATCGCCGAGGTCGACGGCTGGGAGTCCCACGGCACGCGGCGCGCGTTCGGGCACGACCGGCGCAGGGACCGGCGCCTACGCCTCGCCGGCTATGAGCCCCTGCGCTTCACGTGGCACGAGGTGACCGAACAGCGGCTGGAGGTGCAGCAGGAGCTGCGGGCGCACCTCGAGGCTCACAGCTCGTAGACCGCCCCATCAGCAGCCACCTCGACCGGCCCCCCGAACGCCTCGGCGGCGAGGTCGCGCGCCATGTCCTGGTCGAGCTCGTCGGAGATGTGCGTGAGCACCACGCGCTTCGCGCCCGCCTCACGGGCGTGCGCCCCAGCCTCCTCGGGCGTCAGGTGGCCGCGGATGCCGGTGCGCTCGGGGCGCGGGAGCGTGGCCTCCACGAGGAAGAGGTCGGCGTCGCGGGCGAACTCCACCAGCTCGGGCGCGGGGCGCGAGTCCGCCCCGTAGGCGAGACGGGCGCCGTTGGCGCGCACGGAGATCGCGAACGTGTCGAGGAAGTGGGGAACGGGGGTGAAGTCGATCCGGAACGGGCCGATCTCGAGGGCGGAGTCCGGCGCGTACTCCTCGAGCGCGAACGCGTTCTCGATCAGATCCTCGTTGCCCCAGGCCCCCACCACCCGGCGGAAGACCTCGGTCCCCCCCGGCGGCGAGTAGAGCAGCGGCCGCGCCGGGTGGTCGGTGCCGGGCCAGCGCGCCACCGGGACCGGCTGCTGGCGCGGCGCGTACGTGAGCGCGTAGGAGAACGGGACGAGGTCGAGGAAGTGGTCGGCGTGCAGGTGCGAGAGGACCACCGCGTCCACGTCCACGTAGTCCACGAAGCGCCGCATCTTCGCGAAGACGCCGTTGCCGCAGTCGAGCACGACCGTCGTGCCGTCCTGCTCGAGCAGGTATCCCGAGCAGGCCCCGTCGACGTCCTGCCACGACGGCGACTTGCCGAGCACGGTCAAACGCATTCCGCAACGTTAATCCCAACGGGGGGTCCGCGCCGCCGGTTTGCTACTGCGGCTGCGGAAAGGCGTACGTCGCGCGCGTGCGCTCGGAGCGGAACCTGAACGAGAGCTGGCGCTCGGGGGCGAGGCCGCGCTCGGCGGGACGGAAGGTGGTGCAGGGCTCGTCGAGGTTCAGCGCGCACAGCATGTTCTGGTGGAAGAAGCACTCCTCGCAGGTCACGCGCTTGGCCTTGCCCTTTGCCATCCGATCCGATTCCCTCCTGTTTCGTGGTTGCGGCTCGAGGGCATCCTGCACCAGCGCGGCGGCCAGTGCCATCCGCCTTCCCGCAAATCAGTGGCTTTTCCTTTCCCGCCAAATTCCAGGCTTTCCGCGAGGTGCCCCGCTGTTTGCGGGGTTCCCCGGGGGGCGAACTCCCGGCCCGCGCGAGACCCGCGCGCCTAGGAGAGCCATGGAGCTCGTGACCGGCGCCACCGGCTACGTCGGTGGGCGGCTGATCGACAGGCTGCTCTCGGAGGGCCGCCCCGTGCGGGCACTCGGCCGGGACGCCTCGCGGCTGGAGCGGGTGGAGGGCGTGGAGGCCGTGACGGGGGACGTGCTGCACGGCCAGGGCGTGCGCTCGGCGCTCGACGGTTGCTCCGTGGCCTACTACCTCGTCCACTCGATGGAGGCTTCGGACGACGACGACTTCACCGGCCGCGACCGCCGGCGCCGCGGAGAACTTCGCGCAAGCGGCCCGCGACGCGGGAGTCGAGCGCGTGGTGTACCTCGGCGGCATCGCGCCCACGGACGGGCCGCCCTCGGCGCACATCGCCTCGCGGATCGAGGTCGAGCACATCCTGCTGGAGTCGGCGCCCGCCGCGACCGCGCTGCGCGCGTCCATCCTGATCGGCGCCCGCTCGTCCTCGTTCCGGATGCTGGTCCGCCTGGTGGAGCGCCTGAGGGTGCTGCCGATGCCCGCCTGGCGCGACAACCTCACCCAGCCGATCGCGGAGCGCGACGCCGTCGAGTTCCTCGCCCGCACGCCGCAGGTCCCGGAATCCGCGGGCCGCTCCCTCGACATCGCCGGCCCGGACGTGGTGAGCTACGGGAAGATGATCGAGCGGATCGCCGAGTCGATGGGGGTCGGCCGGACTCCGCTCGGGCTCGGCTTCTCCCTCACCCCGCCCGCGAGCGCCTTCGTGAGCGCGGTCACCGAGCAGCCGCTCGAGCTGGTCCGGCCGCTGATGCAGAGCCTCGAGCGGGAGCTGCTGCCGCGTGACGCCGACGAGGCACCGCGGATGTACGGGATCAAGCCCCTGCCGTTCGGTCGGGCGGTCGACCGGGCGCTCGCCGAGTGGGAGCGAAGCGAGGAGCTGGCCGCCCGGTGAAGATCGAGCGCGAGGTCGAGATCGCCGCCACGCCGAAGGCGGTGTACGACGTGGTGATGGACGCCCAGCGCCTCGAGGACTGGGTGACGATCCACCAGTCCCTCGACGAGGCGCCCGACGGCAGCCCTGCGGAAGGGGTCGAAGCTGACCCAGTGCCTCAAGCTCGCCGGCCAGCGGTTCCACGTGCGCTGGACGGTCGTGGAGGACGATCCGTGCAGGCGGGTCGTGTGGGAGGGCAAGGGCCCCGTGCGCTCGAGGGCGCGCGTGACCTACGAGTTCGGGGAGAACGGCGACGGCACGCGCTTCTCCTACGCGAACGAGTACAAGCTGCCCGGGGGCCCGCTCGGCAACATGGCCGGACCGGTCGTCCGCCGGGTCACGGCCGGCGAGGTCGACAAGACGCTCGACCGGCTGAAGAAAATCCTGGAGTAATGTGACTTACCGTTACAGTAAGTCACATGACAGATTTTCTTGACGAGAAGAAGAAAGAGATAGACGCACGCCTGCGCGAGCTGCGTCCCCTGGTCGACGAGTACACCCGCCTCGAGAAGGCGGCGGCGGCGCTGGCCGGGGTGGGCGCGCCGGGAAAGCGCTCGGCCCAGCGCAGGGCGGCCTCGTCGAACGGCAGGCGGCGCGGTTCCGGTGGCGGCAGGCGCGGCAGGCCTCGGGGAAGCGGCAAGCGCGCCCTGCAGGCGCAGGAGCTGGTGAGCGCCAAGCCGGGGATCACGATCCCGGAGCTGGCCGAATCGATGGGGATACAGGCGAACTACCTGTACCGGGTGATGCCCGGGCTGCAGAAGGACGGAAAGGTGAAGAAGCGCGGCAAGGGATGGCATCCCGGCCTGACAGAGTTCAACAGGGCCTCGAGCTGTCAGCCATAGTCCCTTGACTGCGCTTCGCTCGTCCACAAGCTCCTGGGCCGTCGCGTCGATCCTCCCGCGTGAGAAGTCGTCGATCTCCAGGCCCTCGACGATCGACCACTCGCCGCCCGAGCAGGTGCACGGGAAGCTCGAGATGATCCCCTCGGGCACGCCGTAGCTGCCGTCGCTCGGGACCGACATCGAGACCCAGTCGCCCTCCGGCGTACCGAGAACCCAGTCGTGCACGGCGTCGATGGCCGCGTTCGCCGCCGACGCCGCGGAGGAGGCGCCGCGCGCCTCGATGATCTCCGCGCCGCGCTTGCCGACCTTCGGGATGAAGTCGTTCTCGAGCCAGTCGCGGTCCTCGCCCGCGGCCTCCCAGGCCGGCTTCCCGGACACCTTCGCGTTGAACACGTCGGGGTACATCGTGGGCGAGTGATTGCCCCACACGGCCAGGTTCGTGACCTCGCCGACCGGCGCGCCCGCCTTCTTCGCGAGCTGCGTCATCGCCCGGTTCTGGTCGAGCCTGGTCATCGCGGTGAAGCGCTCCCGGGGCACCCCGTCGGCGTTCGACATCGCTATCAGCGCGTTGGTGTTCGCGGGGTTGCCCACCACGAGCACCTTCACGTCACCGGCGGCGCCGGCCGCGATCGCCTCGCCCTGCGGCTTGAAGATCCCGCCGTTGGCCTCCAGCAGGTCGGCGCGCTCCATCCCCTTCGAGCGCGGGCGGGCTCCCACGAGCAGGCACACGCCCACGCCCTCGAAGGCCTGCTTCGGATCGTCGTGGATGTCGATCCCGGCGAGCAGCGGGAACGCGCAGTCGTCGAGCTCCATCGCGGTGCCCTCGGCGGCCTTCACAGCGTCGGGGATCTCGAGCAGGGACAGGTGCACGGGCGTGTCGTCGCCCAGCAGCTGGCCGCTGGCGATGCGGAACAGCAGGGCGTAGCCGATCTGGCCGGCGGCGCCGGTCACGGCTACTCGTACGGGGGACTCAGGCACGGTCAGTTCCATCGCCTTCTGAAGGTTCTCGTCGATCGCCGCGAGGAACTCCTGGGTGGTCTGGAACTGCTGGTCGTCGCCGACGAGCAGGGCGAGGTCCTTGGTCATCTTCCCGCTCTCGACCGTCTCGACACACACACGCTCGAGCGTCTCGGCGAACTCGGTGACCTCGGGCGTCTCGTCCATCCGCCCGCGGGCGGCGAGGGCGCGGGTCCAGGCGAAGATCGAGGCGATCGGGTTCGTCGAGGTCGGCTTGCCCTCCTGGTGCTGGCGGAAGTGGCGGGTGACGGTGCCGTGGGCGGCCTCGGCCTCGACGGTCTTGCCGTCGGGCGTCATCAGCACGCTCGTCATCAGCCCGAGCGAGCCGAAGCCCTGCGCGACGGTGTCCGACTGCACGTCGCCGTCGTAGTTCTTGCAGGCCCAGACGTAGCCGCCCTCCCACTTCAGCGCGGCGGCGACCATGTCGTCGATCAGGCGGTGCTCGTAGGTGAGGCCCGCGGCGTCGAAGTCGGCCTTGAACTCGCTCGTCGAAGACCTCCTGGAAGAGGTCCTTGAAGCGCCCGTCGTAGCGCTTCATGATCGTGTTCTTGGTCGACATGTAGACCGGGTAGCCGCGGTCGAGCCCGTAGCGCAGGGAGGCGCGCGCGAAGTCGCGGATCGACTCGTCGAGGTTGTACATCGCCATGGCCACGCCGCGCGCCCGGGAAGTCGAACACGTCGATCTCGATCGGCTCGGAGCCGTCCTTCGGCGTGAAGGTGAGCGTGAGCGTGCCCTCGCCCGGCACCACCATGTCGGTCCGCGCGGTACTGGTCGCCGAACGCGTGGCGGCCGATGATGATCGGCTTCGTCCAGCCCGGCACGAGCCGCGGGATGTTCGAGATCACGATCGGCTCGCGGAAGATCACCCCGCCGAGGATGTTGCGGATCGTGCCGTTCGGCGAGCGGTACATCTCCTTCAGGCCGAACTCCTCGACGCGCGCCTCGTCCGGCGTGATCGTCGCGCACTTGACGCCGACGCCGTGCTCCTTGATGGCGTTTGCGGCGTCGACGGTGATCTGGTCGCCGCTCGCGTCGCGGCTCTCGATCCCGAGGTCGAAGTACTCCAGCTCGACGTCGAGGTACGGCAGGATCAGCTGATCCTTGATGAACGCCCAGATGATGCGCGTCATCTCGTCGCCGTCGAGCTCGACGATCGGCTTCTCAACCTTGATCTTGGCCACTTCGGGCTGACTCCCTTTCGCTTTGGAGGCGCCGGGACACTAGCTGCCAAGATGAGCGTGTGTTCGGCGGTGGCTCGATCCAGCTCGCCAGGGTCTTCGGCATCCGCATCGGCGTCGAGCCGAGCTGGTTCTTCGTCCTCTTCCTGATCATCTGGTCGCTGTCCGGCTACTACGACGACCTCTTCCCGGGCGAGGACGGCAAGTCGTTCGTGCTCGCCGTCGTCTCCGCGCTGCTCTTCTTCCTGAGCGTGCTGCTGCACGAGCTCGGGCACGCGGTGGTGGCGCTGCGCAACGGGATCGGAATCCAGGGGATCGACCTGTGGATGTTCGGCGGGGTGGCGAAGATGGAGCGCGACACGGATTCGGCGGGCGTCGAGTTCCGGGTGGCGGCCGCGGGTCCGCTGGTCACCCTGCTGATCGCCGTCGTGTGCACCGCGGGCTGCATGCTGATCACGGGCACCGGCGACGCCATGGACGCGATCGCCTTCGACGCCACCGGCGGACGACGAGGTCGCTGGCGGTGCTCGGCTACCTCGCCTTCGATCAACCTGCTGCTGCTGGCGTTCAACCTGATTCCCGGCTTCCCGCTCGACGGCGGGCGGATCGCGCGCGCGATCGCCTGGTGGCGCACGGGCGACCGCAACAAGGCCACCCGCTTCGCCGCCCGGCTGGGCCGCGGCTTCTCGTTCGTGATGATCGGCGCGGGCATCTACCTCTTCTTCCAGGGCGCCGTGCTCAGCGGCATCTGGCTCGGCTTCATCGGCTTCTTCCTCGGGCAGGCCGCGCGCCAGGCCGAGGTGCAGACCGCGATCACCAGCCGCATCGAGGGGCTGCGCGTGTCCGACGTGATGGACGACGAGCCGGTGGCGATCCCGGGTGAGCTGACCCTCGACCGGGCACTCGACGAGTACTTCCTGCGCTACCGCTGACCCGTGGTTCCCGGTGGTCGACGAGTCCGGCCGGCTTGTCGGGGCTGGTCACGGTCGACGCGCGTCGAGGCGGTGCCGGAGGCGGTCGCGGCCCGGACGCACCGTCGCCTCGGTGATGGCCGCCGACTCCGAGCCGGATCGCAGCGGCCTCCGGGTCGGGCTCGAGGAGCCGCTCGAGGCGCTGCTGGGGCTCGAGGGGCTGGCGCGGCTCGGGGCGATCATGGCCGTGGACCCCGAGGGCCGATTGCGCGGGATCGTGACCGTGGACCAGGTGCGCCGGGCGCTTGCGGCCCGCGTAGGCCCGGCCCGCGCACCCCGCCGGTTCCGCATAGGATCGCCGCCGGCTCGCCCCACCATGCCTCAGCACGACGTCCTCGTCATCGGAGCCGGCCTCGCCGGCCAGCGCGCCGCCCTCGCGGCGGCGGAGGAGGGCGCGTCCGTCGGGATCATCTCCAAGGTCCACCCCGTCCGCTCCCACTCCAACGCGGCCCAGGGCGGGATCAACGCCGCGCTGAACCCGGAGGACTCCTGGGAGTCGCACGCGTTCGACACCGTCAAGGGCTCCGACTACCTGGGCGACCAGGACGCGATCGAGATCATGTGCCGCGAGGCGCCGGAGGAGATCCTCCACCTCGAGCACCTCGGCGTGACCTTCCACCGCAACGAGGAGGGCAGGCTCGGCACGCGGGCCTTCGGCGGCGCCTCGGCCGCGCGCACCTACTACGTGGCGGACATCACCGGCCAGGCGATCCTGCACGTGCTCTACGAGCAGCTGATGAAGCACGACGAGGTGTACCGCTACGAGGAGTGGTTCACGACCGCGCTCGTGCGCGACGACTCCGGGCGGATCGCCGGGGCGGTCACGCGCAACATCCGCGACGGCTCGCTCGAGCTGTTCACCGCCAAGGCGGTGATCCTCGCCACCGGCGGCAACGGCCAGATCTTCGATCCCACCACCAACGCGCTGATCTGCACCGGCGACGGCATCGCGATGGCCTACCGGGCCGGCGCCCCGCTGATGGACATGGAGATGGTGCAGTACCACCCCACGACGCTCGCCGGCATCGGCCTGCTGATCACCGAGGGCGCCCGCGGCGAGGGCGCCCACCTCTACAACGCCGAGGGCGAGCGGTTCATGGAGAAGTACGCGCCGAACAAGATGGAGCTGGCCTCGCGCGACGTCGTCTCGCGCGCGGAGCAGACGGAGATCGACGAGGGCCGCGGCTTCCCGGACGGCACCGTCGCGCTCGACATCACCGTCGTGCCGCGCAAGCGGATCCACGAGGCGCTGCGCGAGATCGTGAACGTCGGCCGCGACTTCGCCGGGGTGGACATCACCAAGGAGCCGATCCACATCAAGCCCGGAAACCACTACGTGATGGGCGGCGTCAAGACCGACATCGAGGGCCAGACCGACGTGCCGGGCCTCTACGCCGCCGGCGAGTGCGCCTGCGTCTCGGTGCACGGCGGCAACCGCCTGGGCGCCAACTCGCTGCTCGACACGCTGATCTTCGGCCGCCGCTCCGGCGAGCACGCCGCCCGCACCGGCAGGGCGATGAAGATGCCCGAGCCGGCCGGCTCGGAGCTCGCGCCGCGAGCGCGACCTGATCGCCGGAATCGTGTCCCGCGACCGCTCCGGGCGCCGGGTCTCCGAGATCAAGGCGGAGATGGGCAAGACGATGGACAAGAACTGCTCGGTGTTCCGCGACGAGGCGCGGCTGCGCAGGCGCTCGAGGCGGTGAAGCGCCTCCAGGAGGAGGCGCAGACCGTGTCGGTGGACGACAAGGGCTCCGTGTTCAACCAGGACGTGCTCGGGGCGCTCGAGCTGCAGTTCATGCTCGACAACGCGGAGTGCATCGTGATGCGGCGCCATCGAGCGCAAGGAGAGCCGCGGCGCCCAGTTCCGCACCGACTACCCGTAGCGCAACGACGAGGAATGGCTCAAGCACATCAACCTCACGGCGAACGGCGACGTGCCCGAGGTCTCCTACTCCGAGGTCACGCATGACCCAGTGGGAGCCTGAGGAGAGGACATACTGATGAAAGTCGACAGTCGACAGTCGACAGTCGACAGAATGCAGGTCGCGAAGCTATGAGCGCCTACACCCTCAAGATCCGCCGCTTCGACCCGGAGAACGGGCAGCCGGCGTACTGGCGCGACTACTCGGTCGAGCGTCGATCCCGAGCGCTCGGTGCTCGACGGCATCCTCCAGGCCAAGGACCGCGAGGACGCCTCGATCGGCATCCGCTGCTCCTGCCGGGCGGCCATCTGCGGCTCGTGCGGCGTGCGCATCAACGGCAAGACGGCGCCTGGCCTGCAACACGCGCATCTCCGACGCCGCCGAGAAGGCCGGCGAGGGCAACGCGATCGTGGTCGAGCCGATGGGCAACATGCCCGTGATCAAGGACCTGATCGTGGACATGGACGCGGTCCACTGGAAGAAGGTCCAGCGCGTGGTGCCGTGGCTGCTGCCGGACGGCCCGCCGCCCGAGCGCGAGTACATCGTGCCCGCGGAGTCGATGATCGACATCACCCAGTCGATGGCCTGCATCCATTGCGGCGTGTGCGTCGGCGCCTGCCTCTCGCTCGAGGTGGACCCGGAGTTCATCGGCCCCGCCGCGCTCGCGAAGGCCTACCGCTTCGTCGGCGACCCGCGCGACGGCCAGGAGGAGGAGCGCCTGAGGGACCTCGCCGAGGATCCGCACGGCATGTACGACTGCACCCACTGCTTCGCCTGCATCGAGGTCTGCCCCAAGGACGTCGCGCCGATGAGCCAGATCATGCGGCTGCGCCGCCGTGCCACCGGCGACTTCGAGATCAAGGACCGCAACAACGGCTACGGCCACGAGAAGGCGTTCGTGGGGATCATCGAGAAGCTGGGGCACGCTGCACGAGGCCCAGCTCCTGCCGCGGTCGTTCGGCGACGGCTCGCTCGTCAAGGGCCAGGTCACCCCCCACGGCGCGAAGCAGCTGATCGAGGGACCTGCCCACGGCCGTCGCGCGGCCTCAAGTCGGGCAAGGTCACGCCGCGCAAGGCGCTGCTGCACCCCAAGCTGCCCGATCAGAAGAACGTGAAGCGGATCTTCGAGGAGATCGAGACCAAGGACGAGCGGCTCGAGCTCAACCTCTACATCGTCGGCGAGGGAGGTGGGGAGGAGTCATGAAGCTCGCGTACTGGCCCGGCTGCGTCTCGCGCGGCTTCACCCCGGAGCTGCACGGCTCGATGGAGCTGGTGGCGCCCAAGCTCGACCTCGAGCTGGTCGAGCTCGACCGCGCCAACTGCTGTGGCGCCGGCGTGATCGCCGAGCACAACCAGGAGCTGGTGGACACGCTCAACGCGCGCACGTTCGCCATGGCCCAGGGCGTCGAGGGCGCCGCGGGCATGATGAACATCTGCTCCACCTGCCAGGGCGCGCAGTCGGAGTGCCAGGAGCGCCTGGACGCCGACAGCGCCTACCGCGACCACGTGAACGGCACGCTCCGGGACGAAGGGCCTCTCCTACGAGCGCGACGGCGAGTGGTGGAACAAGAACTTCCTCTGGCTGCTGGTCGAGGAGATCGGCGCTCGACAAGCTGCGCGAGAAGGTGGTGCGCCCGCTCGAGGGACTTCGCATCGCCCCCTTCTACGGCTGTTACATCGTCCGCCCCACCAAGCGGCTCGGCTACGAGCAGCACCCGAACCGCGACAAGTACCTCGACTTCGTGATCGAGGTGCTGGGCGCAGAGCCGGTCGAGTACGCCGGGAGCCACAAGTGCTGCGGCTTCCCCGTGATCACGATGAACCGCACGACGTCGCTGCGACAGGCCGGCCGCCATCTGGCGGACGCCATCGACGCCGGGGCGGACTGCCTCGTGACCCCGTGCCCGCTCTGCCACCTGAACCTCGACATGCAGCAGCCCGAGGCGGCGAAGTTCGTCGAGCGCGACCTCGACGTGCCGGTGCTCCACCTCCCGCAGATGGTGGGCCTGGCGCTCGGGCTCGAGCCCAAGGAGCTCGGCATGAACAAGCACGTGGTGAAGACCGGCGAGGTCCAGCGCAAGGTCGCCGAGCTCGCTGCGGCGTAGCGTGCCGGGCGGTCCAAACCGGCTCTAGAAATGAAAAACCCGCCGATGCTGGCGGGCTTCTCAGTTTGCTTGGCGTACCCCAGTCCGCCCTTGCAAGATCTGTACGGCATGGTTACTGAACGCTTGGTCGGTTTCTTCCCCTCCGGCGAGTGATCTTCGGGGGAGGCGAAGGGGTAGCCGCTAGGTGATTTGTCTCCCCCCGGCCTCCCCCCTAAACTTCTTTCTCATGCGCGCCCCAGTGAGCGTCGTGGTCGGCAAGTTCGAGGACTTGGTGGCCATCGGCCTCACTCAACTCATCGAAGAGGACCCGAATCTCCACACGTTGGCGGATGGAGTGGTGCCGTCCGAGATGGAGGAGGCGATCGAAAGCCACTCGCCGGACGTGGTCGTCGTGAACTTCGGATCGCTCACGAGCGCGGCGCAGGTATTCCAGCTGCACCAGTCCTTCCCCGGCACACGGCTGGTGGTGCTCGCGAACCGCCCGACCGCCGCGGAGTGCAACCAGATGCTCTCGTTCGGCGCCACGGCATGCCTGTCCAAGGAGACGCAGGGCCGTGACGTGGTGAACGCCATCCATCTCGCCTCACGCGGGATGCACGTGCTCCCCCGCTCGGCCGTACCCGGCGGCGACGCCCTCGGGGTGAAGGGCTCGGACCTGCTCACCCCGCGCGAGGCGGACGTCCTCGAGCTGCTCCAGGACGGAGCGACCAACGCGCAGATCGCCCAGACCCTCTCGATCGGGCTCGAAACGGTCCGCACCCACGCGCGGAACATCTACCGCAAGCTCGGAATCTCCTCGCGGCGCGACCTCGCCCGGCTCTCACGGCCGGAGGCGGTGGTCGCGCATGCGCCATCCGGCGCCGGACCGGCCAGGCAGGGCGCCTAGGCCGCGCGGGCGCTTCGGAGCAGCCCGCGCTCGGCCAGCAGCTCCGCGACCTGCACGGCGTTCGTCGCCGCGCCCTTGCGCAGGTTGTCTCCCACGATCCACATGTTGAGGCAACGCTCGTGCGAGTCGTCGGCGCGGAGGCGGCCCACCAGCACGTCGTCCTGCCCGGCGGCGTCGATCGCGAGCGGGTACAGGCCGTCACCGGGGTCGTCGATCACGCGCACGCCCGGGGCTCCGCCCAGCAGCTCGCGGCACTCCTGGGCCGAGAGCCGGTCGCGGGTCTGGATGTTCACCGACTGGGAGTGGCCGGTGTAGACCGGGACCCGCGCGCAGGTGGCGGAGATGCCGAGGCCCTCGTCGCCGAGGATCTTGCGGGTCTCGCCCATCATCTTGCGCTCCTCGGTGGTGTAGTCGTCCCCGTCCTTGAAGGTCTCGACCTGCGGAAGCACGTTGAAGGCGATCTGGTGCGGGTAGATCGCGGGTGCCGGCAGCTCCTTGGCCTCCAGGACCGCCAGCGCCTGGTCGTGTAGCTCCTCGACCGCCCGCTGGCCGGTGCCCGACACCGACTGGTAGGTGGACACCACGATCCGCTCGATGCCCACGGCGTCGACGATCGGCTTGAGCGCGACCACCATCTGCATCGTCGAGCAGTTGGGGTTGGCGACGATGCCGCGATGGGACTCGAGCGCCTCCGGGTTCACCTCGGAGATCACCAGCGGCACGTCCTCCTTCATGCGCCAGAAGGAGGAGTTGTCGACCACGACGGCGCCGGCTTCCGCGAATCGCGGCCCCCACTCCTCGCTGACCCCCGATCCCGCCGAGAAGAGGGCGATGTCGAAGCCCTGTATCGAGGCGTCGTCCAGGGCCCGCACCTTCAGGGAGCGCTCGCCCCAGTCGATCGTGCGGCCGGCCGAGCGCTCGGAGGCGAACGCCACCACCTCGTCGGCCGGGAAGCCCCGCTCGCGCATCACGCCGAGCATCGTCGAGCCCACGGCTCCGGTCGCGCCTACGACCGCGACGCGCACGTCAGCTCACCACCGGCCGGTGGTCGCCGGTCACGTCCTCGTGGCGGACGGCGTCGGGGCCGAGCTCGAACGCGGTGTGCAGACCGCGCACGGCGGCCTCCACCTGCTCCTCGCGGATCACGCACGAGATCTTGATGGGCGAGGTGGAGATCATCTCGATGTTCACCCCGGCGTCGCCCAGCACGGAGAACGTCTTGGCGGCCACGCCCGGATGGGACTTCATTCCGGCGCCGACCAGGGAAACCTTCCCCATGCCCTCGTCGGTGGCGATGTCGCCGATCCCCAGCTCGTCCTTGAGCGGCTCCAGGGCGTCCCGCGCCGGCGGCAGGTCGGAGCGCGGCACGGTGAACGACATGTCCGCCCGGCTGCCCTCGGCTCTCGGGCTCGTTCTGGATGATCATGTCCACGTTCACGTTCGCGTCCGCGAGTGCCGTGAGCACGCGCCCGGCGATCCCGGGCCGGTCCGGCAGGCCGGTGAGCGTGATGCGCGCCTCGTCGGTCGAGTGCGTGACGGCTGTGACCAGTGGTCGTTCCATGGTGGTGTGCTCGTCGACAACGAAGGTACCGGGTCCGTCGTCGAAGCTGGACCGGCAGTGGATCGGGATGCCGTGGTTGCGGGCGTACTCCACCGAGCGCAGCTGCAGCACCCCGGCCCCCGAGGCCGCCATCTCCAGCATCTCCTCGAAGGAGACCACGGGCAGCTTCCTCGCCTCGGGCACGATCCGGGGGTCCGCGCTGAACACGCCGGCCACGTCCGTGTAGATCTCGCACACGTCGGCGCCCAGCGCCGCGGCCAGCGCCACGGCGGTGGTGTCCGAGCCGCCGCGGCCGAGGGTGGTCACGTCCGAGTGAGGTGGACACGCCCTGGAAGCCCGCCACCAGCACGATCTTCCCGTCGTCGAGGGCCGTGCGGATGCGGTCTGCGCGCACGTCGAGGATGCGGGCCTTCGTGTGCGAGGTGTCGGTCACGATCCCGGCCTGGGAGCCCGTGAGCGAGATGGCCTGATGGCCGAGGTCGTTGATCACCATCGCCGCGAGCGCGCAGGAGATCCGCTCCCCGGTCGAGAGCAGCATGTCCATCTCGCGCGGGTCCGGCCGGTCGGAGACCTCATGTGCCATCGCGGTCAGCTCGTCGGTCGTCTTCCCGCGGGCGGACAGCACCGCCACCACCCGGCTCCCCTCCTCGGCGGCCTGCACGATCCGCCCGGCGGCGCGCTTGATCCGCTCGGCGTCCGCCACCGAGGTGCCGCCGAACTTCATCACGACGGTCTGGACAGGGGATGAGGCTGCGTCCGCCACGGCCGCAGCAGGTTAGCGTTCAGCGCTTGGGCGACTGGATGCGAAAGCCGGGCTCGAGACGCATCGCCGCCGTGGCGGCGCTCGTGCTGATCGCGGTCGTCGCGGCCGTCGCCGGCGCGCTGGTCGGCAAGGAGGACGGCTCGGAGGGCGACGCGGTTCCCGAGGCGAGCAACCGGGCGGACGTTCCCCGGCGCACCTCGTTCCTGGCCCGGGTGATCCCGCCCCTGCGGAGGCGCGGGCCGCCGAGTCGAAGGAGGTTCCCCGCACCGTGGCGGAGCTGGCGCGGCGACTCCCGCTGGAGCGCAAGGTCGCTCAGCTGTTCCTGCTCGGCTTCGACGGCCAGGATCTCACCGGGCCGATCTTCCGCCAGTTCCGCCGGCTGGACCTCGGCGGCATGGTGGTGGCCGCGGAGAACTACACGGACCCCCAGCAGCTCGCCCTGCTCGCCGGCGAAGCCACCGTGATCGCCCGCCAGGAGCGCCACGTTCCGCCGTGGGTGATGGCGATCCAGGAGGGCGGCGAGTTCAACTCGTTCGCCGACCTGCCGCCTCCCACGGCCGCCTCGGACCTGGCCGACGTGGCCTCGGCGGCCGCCGAGGCCGAGCAGGCGGGCGCAACACTCAAGCCGCTCGGGGTCAACGCGCTGCTCGGCCCGGTGGTGGACGTGGGGCTGGTCGACGACCCGGCGGTCGGGCCGCGGGCCTTCTCCGACGACCCCGCCCGAGTGGCGAGCTACGCGAGGGCGGTGGTCGAGGCGTACCGCAGCACGAAGGTGTTCGCGGTGGCAAAGCACTTCCCCGGCCTCGGGTCGGCCTCGCAGTCGACCGAGGAGGGACCGGCGAACGTGGGGCTCTCGCTCGCTGAGCTGCGCCAGCGGGACCTGGTGCCGTTTCGCGCGGCCATCGACGCCGGCGTGCCCGGCGTGCTGCTCAGCCACGGCCTCTACGCGCTCGACGACTTCGTGACCCCGGCATCCCTGTCGAGGAGGATCGCGACGGGGCTGCTCAAGCGCGACCTCGGGTTCAAGGGCGTCGCCATCGCCGACGATCTGGCGGACCCGCCGATATCGGCGCTCGCATCGGTGCCGGAGGCGGCCGTCCAGGCGCTGAAGGCCGGAGCGGACATGCTCTACGTGTCGGGCCCGGTGGGCGACCAGCAGGCCGCCTACGTGGCGGTGCTACGGGCTGTGCGCAGCGGCGAGGTGTCCCGCCGCCGGCTCGATGACGCGGTGGTCCGGATCCTGTCGGTCAAGCGCGACTACGGGCTGATCCGATAGAGCGCCTGCTACTGCTCGAGCGGCGCCGGGCGCCCCAGGTGGTAGCCCTGCGCGTAGTCCACGCCGTAGAGCTTCAGCACCTCCAGCGTACGCGCGTCCTCGACGCCCTCGGCGACGGTCCGCATCCCGAGCCCCTGCGCCATGCCCACGATCGCCCTCACGATGCGGCGGTCGGTGACCGAGGTCGGGAGCTCGCGCACGAAGTCCATGTCGATCTTCAGGTAACGGGCGTGGAGGTTCTTGATGTAGCTGAGCGAGCCGAAGCCCGTGCCAAAGTCGTCGAGAGCCAGTCCGCAGCCCAGCAGCTCGACGCGCTCGGCGAAGGCGCGGACATCGGCCATGTCCGCCGCGATGGCCGTCTCGGTGATCTCGAGGACGAGGTGCGCCGGATCCGCGCCCGACTCGGCGAGCCGCTCACCGATCAGCGTGGTCAGGCTCTGGTCCCCGAGGGATAGCGCCGAGAGGTTCACGCTCACCTGCCGGCCCTGTTCGACGAGCTCGAGAGCGCGGGTGACGACCCAGCGGTCGATCCGCCCGACCAGACCGAAGCGCTCGGCCGTGGGCAGGAAGCGGGAGGGCGGCACGATCTCGCCGTCCCTACCGAGCATCCGGACCAGCAGTTCGTGGCCCACCGTCTCGCCCGTCCGCAGATCCACGATCGGCTGCCCATGGAGCACGAGCCCGCCTTCCTCGATGGCTTCGCGCACCCGGCCCACCCACGCAAGGCGCTCCCCTTCGCGCCCGCTGAACAGCACGACCCGGTCCCGGCCCGCCTCCTTGGCCTCGTAGAGCGCGATGTCCGCCGCCACGAGGAGGTCGTCGGCGGTCGCGGTGCCGTGCGGCTCGAAGACTGCGACGCCCGCGCTGCCGGTCGTGCCGTAACGCCCGTCCCGCGATCGGATTGCCTCGAGAAGGCGGCTCGCCAGTGCGCGCGCGCCGTCCGCGGTGGCTCCGGGGAGCAGGACCGCGAACTCGTCCCCTCCGATCCGCGCGAGCGTGTCCTGCTGGCGCACGGTGGCCCGCAGCGCGGTGGCCGTGCTTTGCAGGACTCCGTCACCGGTGGCGTGGCCAAGTGAGTCGTTCACGAGCTTGAGATGGTCGAGGTCGACGATCAGCACGGCGCCCCCTCCCGCGAGGTGACGATCGATCTCCTCCTCGAAGCGCCTCCGGTTCAGGAGCCCGGTCAACTCGTCGTGATCCGCGCGGTAGCGCAGCTCCTCGGCGACCCGGCGTTCCTCCGTGATGTCGGACAGGAGGCCCTCGATGCGGTCCTCGCCGTCATGGGTGGTGGCTCGAGAGGCCTCGTCGCGCACCCACACCATTTGTCCGGACCGCGCGAGCATCCGGTACTCCATCGAGAACGGGCGGTCCTCGGCGTTGCACTCCTCCTCGCGCGCGAGCACGGCCTCGCGGTCGTCCGGGTGTATGTGCTCGAGCCACAGCCGCGGGTCGGCCATCCACTCGGCGGGCGTGTAGCCGAGCAGCTCCTCGATCTGGGGGGACACGAACGTCCAGCGGCCCTCCTCGCCGTACTCGGCGACATAGGTCACCACCGGGAGCCGTTCGACGAGCGTGCGATAGCGCTGCTCAGCGCCCTCGATCCGCCGCTCCACCTTGCGGCGCGCGATGGCGGCGCCGAGCACGTGGGCGAGTGACTCGAGGAACCCTGCGTCGGCCTCGTCGAACGCGCCCTTCCGCTCGCTGTGTCCGCCGATCGTCCCGTAGGGTCGCCCGGGGCCGGGAATCGTGACGCTGATCCCGCTCACGATCCCCTGCTCCACGAGGAAGCCCGCCGGGGAGAAGCGCCGGTCCTCGCCGAAGTCGTCGACCAGCACCGGGCCGGGTGCCGCAAGCGTGAAGCCGGGCTCGAGCCCCTCGTGTCCGGGCAGCCTCAGCTTCTGAAGCGCGCTCTCCGGCCAGCCGCAGCCGGCCTGCAGCAGGAACTCGCCACTCGGGAGCGTCTCCCAGAACTCGCAGTAGTCGAGGCCGAGCTCGCGAACCGCGAGCTCGGTCGCGCCCTCGAGCAGGGACTCCAGGGACTCTCCCTCGAGCGCGCGGGTTCCCAGCGCGAGCAGGGCGTCTCTGCGCTCCGCGGCCACCATGAGCGCGCGCTCGCGCCGCTTGCGCTCGGTGATGTCTCGCATGTAGCCGACGAAGACCGGCGGCTCGCCCGCGGTGCGCGTGATCGTGAGCTCCACCGGCAGCTCGGAGCCATCGGCGGTCAGCGCGGTCAGCTCGAGACGACGGCCCATGACCCGCGCCTCGCCGGTAGCCATGTAGTGCGCCAGTCCGCGCCGGTGCGCCTCGCGTAGGTCGGGCGGCACCAGCAGATCTGCCAGATCCTTCCCGAGCACCTCCTCGCGCGTCCAGCCAAAGGTTTCCTCCGCCGCGCGGTTCCATTCGAGCACGCGCCCGGTGGTGTTCATGAACACCACGCAGTCGAGCGCCGCCTCGAGGATCGCGTCCGCGAGCGTGTCGTGCTCGAGGCGCGCCGCTGCGAGGGGGAGTAGGTCGTTTTGTGCCAAGGGGAAAACCTCCGTAAACGGAGGGCGTCTTGCCCATATCGGCACGAGGGCCAGCCGCGTGAGTGACCCGGACGGTTCTTCCTACAGAGCGCGGCGGCCGCGGAGGGCACGACCGAGGGTGATCTCGTCGGAATACTCGAGGTCCGACCCGACCGGCAGGCCGCTGGCGAGCCGGGTCACGGTGACCTCCGGAGCGCGCTCGCGCAGGGCGTCGGCGAGATACAGAGCCGTCGCCTCGCCGGTGGTCGTGGCGTTCGTCGCCACCACCACCTCGCTCACGCCGTTGGAGGCGGCGCGCTCCAGCAGCTCTCCGATGTGCAGGTCCTCGGGGTCAACGCCGTCGATCGGCGAGAGCGCCCCGCCCAGCACGTGGTAGCGGCCGGCGAACTCGTTCGTGCGCTCGATGGGGATCACGTCGCTCGGCTGCTCCACCACGCAGATGAGGTGGCCGTCGCGGCGCTCGTCCTGGCAGATCCGGCAGGTCGCCTCGGTGGCGAGGTTGAAGCAGATCTCGCAATGGCCCACGGTCGCCTTGACCTCGCGGATGGCGTCGGCGAGGGCGAGGGCCTCCTCGTCGGACACTCGCAGCACGTGGAACGCGAGCCGCTGCGCGGTGCGCTGGCCGATCCCCGGGAGCCGGGCCAGCTCGGTGATCAGGCGGTTGACGGGGGCGGCGAACAGGGTCCGCAGCGTAGCTCTAGGGGCGGCCGGTTCGAGTGCTCGACTGCTCGATTGCTCGGAGGCCGTTGCGACGGGTCGAGCGCGAACGCTCGAACCTCGAGCATTCGAACATTCGAACAATCACATCCCCGGCAGGCCCAGCCCGCCGAGGCCGCCGGTGACCGCGCCCATCTTGCTGGCCGCCAGCTGCTGCGCTGAGCGCAGCGCCTCGTTCGTGGCCGCCAGCACCATGTCCTGGAGCAGCTCCACGTCGTCCGGGTCCACGGCCTCGGGATCGATCCGCAGCTCCAGGATCTCCAGCTCCCCGCTGACCTTCACCGTGACCATCCCCCCGCCTGCGCTGGCCTCCACGGACTCGTTCTTCAGCTCGTCCTGAGCCTTGGCCATGTCCGCCTGCATCTTCTGGACCTGCCGCATCATGTCGTTCATGTTCGGCTGCTTGGGCATCGGTCTTTCCTAGATCTCCTCGGCTCCGAAGTCTCGCTTGAGCCGCTCGAGCAGCTCCTCCTCCCGGAGGGTACGCGGAGCGCGCTCGGAGCCGACCTCGCTCAGCTCGAAGGCCACGACCAGCGCCCGGCCCGTGAGGCTGCGAAGCGCGCCGAGCACGAGGTCGCGGTTGGCCTCCGCCTTCTTCTTCAGGAACGCGGCGTCGGCCGGGAAGGCCACGGTGAGACGGTCGTCCTCGAGCGCCGAGGGCACGGCCTCGGACACCAGAGCGGCCACCATCGCGTTCTGCTCGCGCACGGCGTCGGCCACGGAGGACCAGAGGTCCTTCATTCGCTCCAGGTCGATCGCGGGCGCCGGCTCGGACTCGGGCTCGGCCTGTGTCTCCGGCTCCACCACGGCGGCGGCCACTGCCGTGGCCCCGCCCCCGGCGCTCGCCACGACGACCGCAGACGGCGGCGCGGGACCGGTCGCCTGCGGCGCCGGCGGCGGCTGCGGCTGCGGCGCCTCCTCGGCGGTCGCCGGCGCGGGCGCCGCGACCCCTCCGCCGCCGATCCGTCCCTCGAGCTGGTCGATCCTGAACATGAGCGCCTGAAGCGACTGGTCGGACTGCGGCTGCGTGGCCTTCAGCAGCGCCACCTCGAGCTGCAGCCGGGGCTCGGAGCCGTCCTTCACTGCGGCGATGGCGGCGGCCAGCAGGTCGACGGTGCGCAGGAGCTCGCCCTGGGAGAGCCGCTCGGCCTGTGAGGCGAGCCGCTCGGTGTCCTCGGCCGTGACCGCGAAGGAGTCGGGCACCTGGCCGCCGATCTTCGTGACCAGCAGGTGGCGCAGATGGGCCGAGAGGTCGCGCATGAACTGCTCGTAGTCGCGCCCCGAGTCGGCGAGCCGCTGGACCGTGAGGAGTGCGCCCTTGGGCTCCTTCGCCACCAGGGCCTCGGTGGCGTCGAAGATCAGCGCGGCGTCGGCCACGCCGAGGTTCTCGAGCACCGTCTCGAGCGCGACCTCCGTGCCGCCGTAGGTCACGAGCTGCTCGAGCGTGCCGAGCGCGTCGCGGAAGCTACCTGCGGCCTTGCGGGCGATCATCCCGACGGCGGGGTCGGGCACCTGGATGCCCTCCTGGTCGGCCACGCGGCGCAGCACGCCGGCGATCTGCTCGAGGGATGGGCGCTGGAAGTCGAACCGGTGGCAGCGGTCCACGATCGTGGCCGGCACCTTGTGCGCCTCCGTGGTGGCAAGCACGAAGACCACGTGCGGCGGCGGCTCCTCGAGCGTCTTGAGAAAGGCGTTCCACGCGGCCGGGGAGAGCATGTGCGCCTCGTCGAGGATGTAGACGCGGCGGGCGCCGCCCATCGGAGCCAGCGCCACGTTCTCGCGCAGCTCCCGGATGTCGTCCACGGAGTTGTTGGACGCCGCGTCCATCTCCACGACGTCGAGCGAGGTGCCGGCCATGATCGCCCTGCAGGCCGGGTCCTCCGGCGAGAAGTCCACCCGCGGGCCGTCCTCGGCGTTCAGGGCGCAGGCCAGGAGCTTGGCCATGCTGGTCTTCCCGGTCCCGCGCGAGCCCACGAACAGGTAGGCGTGGTGCACCTTTCCGAGCTCGATCGCGTTGCGCAGCGTGCGCACCACGCTCTCCTGGCCCACCACCTCGTCGAAGGTCTTGGGGCGGTGGCGGCGGTAGAGGGAGAGCATGGGCGGGACCATGCTAGCCACGGGTTCGGTCAGCCGAGACCCGCGGCCACGAGCGCGTCCGGAAGCTCCTCGAAGAACTGCCCCTTGACGATCTGGCCGTCGCGGACCCAGAGCGTGATCGCGAACTCCATCTCCCCCTCCATGCCGCTCACGCGCCCGCGCGTGATCCAGTGGGCGCGGCCCGCCACGGCATCGTCCGTCTCGTGCACCTCATCGATCGCCAGTCGGATGTCCTCCCACACGCCGCGGAACTCGTGCCAGAACTCGCGCATCGAGTCGCGTCCCTCCCAGCGCCCCGTCTCCGGCCAGTTCTCGCTGCTCAGGAAG
The DNA here is from genome assembly GCA_963722705.1 of uncultured Thermoleophilaceae bacterium. GTDB lineage: Bacteria > Actinomycetota > Thermoleophilia > Solirubrobacterales > Thermoleophilaceae > JAAYBF01. Next base: position 150,712 of record CAVRNY010000006.1, read on the forward strand.
ACGATGTCCGGGTGGAGGAGCTCTGCGAACCCGTCGAGGTCACCCTCGTTCCAGCACCGGGCCAGCTCGTGGATCACATCGTTCGGGCTGTCGGGCATGGGCGATTGATAGCGGACCGTGCACCCGTCGTCGAAAACGGTCTTCGGGCGTGCCCGCCGATCTTCGGCTCCGGCCAGGCTGGTCCGCGGCGCATGAGCGGATCCGCTTAAGGCTGCTTCCTTCCGGATCTGACCTGGTTCGCGAGCGCTCACCGCGCGGGACCCGGCCATCGACGCCTCTGTCCGGCGTACTGACCCCGAAGGCCAGATCCCTCGGACGGGGATTCGGCCCCGCTAGAGCGGATTGCGGGTGCAGGGCACCGCTACCTCCCCGCCTAGCACGGTCCGTGCCGGATCCTAGCGCGCCGAGACCGCCCCGGGCCGCTGCAGCCGGCCAGGGGCTCTGGCGGGGAGCGCCACACCCCCGAAACAAGGCCTCCTTGCAGTGCATTGCCGGGGCGTGCCGTGAGGAGGGTGCGACTAGACTGCGTGCCTCTCCCGGGCGCGTAGCTCAGTGGGAGAGCGCTCGCTTCACACGCGAGAGGTCGGTGGTTCGAAACCACCCGCGCCCACTCATTTCACGCTCCTGTACTTGAGGTGGGTGACGCCGGGCGCCTCGACGGCCCGGACCTGCTCGAGCTGCACCTCCGCGTCCCCGAGGCCGTCGAACAGGCGAGCGCCGTCGCCGAGCACCAGCGGAACGACGTGGAGCTCGAGCTCGTCCAGCAGTCCCGCTGCCAGGTACTGGTTGGCGACATCGGCGCCGCCCCAGAGCATGACGTCCTTGCCGCCGGCGGCCTCCCTCGCCTGTTCGAGCGCGGACTCGATTCCGTCGGTCACGAAGTGGAACGTGGTCCCCCCCTCCATCACCACGGGATCACGCGGGTGATGGGTGAGGATGAACACGGGGTAGTGGTAGGGAGGGTCGTCGCCCCACCAGCCGGTCCACTGCTCGTCGCCCCAGGCGCCACCGCCGATCGGCCCGAACATGTTTCGGCCCATCACGGCGCCCCCGATGTTCTCCCGCGATTCCTCGACTATCCGTGCGCTCTCGTTCACCTCGCCGCCCCGCTTGTCGTGGGATTCGCGCCACGCGGCCAGCGGAACGATCCAGTCGTGTAGCCGCTCGCCGCCCTCGCCGAGCGGATTCTCCTCGCTCTGGTTCGGGCCGGCGACGCAACCGTCCAGCGAGATCGAGATATGGCATCTCAGCTTGCTCATCGTGCCTCCTCAGTAGCGGCCGGTTCGGCCCTTCGCGTGCATGTACCCAAGCAGCGATAGGTTGGTGCGGTGGCGCCCCGCCCGCGTGTACTGGCGTTCGGATCCGCGGCGGCGCTCGTCGTCGCCGGCGGGATCTGCGCCGCCCTGGTCGATGGAGTGACCGGGGAAGCGCTCGCCATCGCGCTGATCACCGTCGGTCTTGGCGCAACCGTGCTCCTGATGTTCCTCGAGGTGGGGCTCAGCGAGGAGCGCGAACTAGCGAGGGAGGAAAGGCTGCGAGGGCGGCGTGCCGCCGATCGGCAGCGACGGCCTCGGCTTCGCCGCCGGCCGCGCCGGCCCGGCTGAGGACATGACTCGATGAAGCTCTACGTCTGCTGGGGAACGTTCCCTGTGCCGTGGCCGAGGCGCAACGCATCGTGGGGACCGGGCGCTCATCCATGCAAGAGGGCCCACGACGCGCTGAGGGAGGCGGGCTATTCGCCCGAGGTCGTGAGGTCGTATGGCTTTTCGTTCCTGCCGGACCTCACCAAGGGACGCAGGGAAGCCAAGCGCCTCACCGGCGAGAGCTACGTCCCGGTGCTCGTTCTCGATGACGGCCAGGTCATCGCCGACTCGGAGAACATCGCCTCGTGGGCGCGAGCCAACCCGGCGGGCGGCGGCTGATCGGTCAGCTCTTCAGACCGCAGAGCAGCGCGAGCGCGCGGTTCAGGCGCGGATTCTGAGACCCGGCGAGAGTCGCGCCGGTCGGGCGCGCGGTCGCCTTGGCGTTCGGCACGAACCGTCGCGCGGATCTGCGCGGCGCGCGCGGCTCGCAGCCTGCGCACCGCCGCGCGCAGGCGGCGCTTGCTGCTCGCCAGCTTCCGCGTGGCCACCGCCACCATCCGCACCCGTCCCTTCCGGACGAAGTACACGAAGCGCGAGCGCTTGCCGGCGCGGCGCAGGTAGAGGCCGCGCCCGAGCGAGCGAGCGACGCGGCGCACGCGGCTCGCCCGGCTGCCGACGAAGATGCGGCCGGCGTGGCGGCCATACGCCGTGCTGCCCGCGAGCTCGACACGGCCGGTGGTGGTCAGCTCGGCAAGGTCGGCGCGGCGGCGGTTGCGCTTCCCGCGCACGCAGTAGCTCCACACCCGGCCACGCTGCTGGGGCTGACCGGCCCGGCGGAGCAGCTTCTCCCAGTGGCGCCGGAGGATCAGGCGGCCCAGACCGCGGCCGCGCACGCGGGCGCGCGGCAGATGGCAGCCGGCGGCCCGGATGCCCTCGGCCCGCTCCCACATCTCGAGGTAGGCCTCCGAGCCGTCGGTCATGTCCTGCTCGAAGTCGCTGCCGCCCAGGCGGCGCAGCTCCTCGAACCACTCGGGGTAGAGGCCGTAGTGGGCGACACCCTCCTTCGTGTAGTCGAACGACCGCTCGCCGGTGCGCGGGCGCTCGAACGTGACCTTGCCGTCGTAGGACTTGAAGGGGTACCTCGCCGAGCCGGCGGCGGGCTGGTGCGACAGCCCGCCGAGGTCGGCGCCGTAGCCCCAGCCGGCCAGGTAGGGCGTCCGCCGCGGCCGGAACTGGCGGTACTCCTTCACGTAGTCGGTCGCCTTGCTGTGGCCCGGGAACGCGACGCCGCCCAGCTTCCACAGCCGCGGCCAGTTGCCGGGATCCATCCAGCCGTGGGGGGAGATCACGCCCGAGTACTTGTGGGCCTCGAGCAGCGTAAGCGTGTCGTCCACCCCGCGCTGGCTCATGTGGTCGGGGTTCACGATCATGTGCTTGGCCATCATGCGGCGGATCACGTGGCGGCCCAGCTCGGTGAGGCCACGTGTGTTGCAGTGCGGAGCGGGCGGGTAGGACGGGACGGTGCCGGGGCTCACACCGAGCTGGCCGAGCGCGCCGTTCAGGAATGCGCTGCCCTCGGCCGGGCCTGAGTAGATCTCGTTGTCTGTGTAGGGGCCCTTGCAGGTCTCGGCGCTCCAGAACGATCCGGCGCTGTTGCGGTTGCCGGCGTTGATCACCACCCCGATCTCTCCGGAGTCGAAGCGGACGCCCGCGAGCGGGTTGTCGAACTTGTTCAGCAGCAGCGAGGAGCGAACACCGAGCCTGTGCATCTCGTCGAGCTGGCGATCGACCGACGCCTTGTCGCAGGTCGGCTGCGCCAGGTTGCGACAGCCGAACAGCTCCGAGATCTCGATCTCGAGCACCACCGCCATCTTGCCCGCGTTGATCACGCGCCGCGCGTCGTTGGGGTTCGTGACGATCTGGAAGAACCCCTTGCCGGGGCCCCCTGCCTGGGCGTCCACGTAGCGCTGAAGCTCGCGGATGGACTGGAACCCGCGGCGCACCGTCGTCATCTCGTCACACGGGTAGCGCCGGTTCGCCTGCAGCTCGCAGAGCTCGCGGTTCTCGTTCACCGACATCACCATCAGGCGCAGGCCCGAGGCCCAGGCGCGCTGCACCCAGCGCCAGTACATGCCCTCGTAGGTGAGGTTCTTCGTAGAACCCCACGAGGTGAGCTTGGGATAGCCGGACGTGTCGTGCGGCTGGGCCGGGTTGCCGTAGTTGAGCGTGTTCTGGAGGGGCGCCGCGGCGCCCTGCGGGCCCTCCACCGAGCTGCAGTCGGGCAGCGCGGACGGGATGCCGTAGGGGTGCCAGGGCCGCCCGCAGAAGAAGTTGCCGCCCAGGTAGTTGTACGTCGTCCAGTGCATGTGGCCCTCGAGGAAGCCGCTCACCGCCCCGTAGGAGGTCTTGCCCCTGCCCGGCGTCCCCCTGGCGTCGAGGTCGGCCTCCGGATAGACGGCGCAGCCGGTCGCCGGGGCGAAGCGGATCTTCAGGAGCGCCCGCCCCGGCTGCGACGCCGGCGAGAGGGTGAACGCGCCGCCGCCGGCCTCGGCCACGCGCCAGTCGGCGGCTGGGCTCGGCTGGGCGGCGGGAGCGACCGAGCCGCCCGGTCCCGCTGCGAGGAAGGTGCGGTCGGGGCGGTAGAGGAGGTAGCTGCCGAGGGTGGTCGCCTTCAGGCGCAGCCGCTCGGCGCCGTGCACCGTGCGGCCGGTGTCCGCGCTCTGAAGCGCGAAGCACCCGTTCGCCACCGAGTAGCGAGTCGGCCCCGCGGCCGACGCCGGCGCCGTGAGCGCCAGGGCGAGCGCAGCAGCAGCGAGCACCGAAGACAGGGCGCCTCTCCCGATCACGCGCCCAAGCTACACGCCAGCTACAGCCGCACGCGCCAGTGGACGGTCGCAGCGCTCAGTGGACCGGCGACAGCTGCTGCTCGCGCAGCATCTCGCGGAGAGCCGGCAGCTCGAGTGGCCGGGCGAACAGGAATCCCTGGCCCAGCTCGCATCCGAACGAGCACAGTGCGTCGCGCTGCTGCGGTTCCTCGATTCCCTCGGCCACGAACCGCATCTCGAGGCTGTTCGCCAGCTCGATGATGCCTCGCACGAGACGGGCATCGCACTCCGGATCGCCAAGCCCCTTGACGAACGACCGGGCGATCTTGAGCCCCTGGATGGGAAGGCGCTGAACATGACTCAGTGACGAGTACCCCTCTCCGAAGTCGTCCAGCGTGAGCCGCACGCCGGTCGCGACGATCCGGTCGAGCTTGGGAATCGTCACCTCGGCGTTCTGCATGACCGTCGACTCGGTGACCTCCAGGACCAGCGCATCGGGTTCCAGCCCCGTGTCGGCCAGGGTGTCACTGATCAAGCGCTCGAACTGAGGATCGATGAGCTGCCGAGCTGAAACGTTCACGCCGACCCGGACGGCGGGGGAACCGTGGTTTCGCCACTCGCGCGCCTGCGTGCATGCCTCCTTGAGGATCCAAGCGCCCAAGGGGTGAATCAGCCCGGTCTCCTCGGCGAAGGGAATGAAGTCCAACGGCGGCACCAGGCCCTGTCCCGGCCGGTCCCACCGCATCAGCGCCTCGGCGGCCACGATCTCACCGGTCTCGAGCGTGACGATGGGCTGGTAGTGGGCCACCATCTCGTTGCGCTCCACGGCCTTTCGCAGGTCGCTCAGGGCCTCCAGCCGGCCGACCGCTCGGTCGTCCATGGCGAGATCGAAGAAGGTGGTGCCGTTCTTGCCGTCTTCCTTCACCCGGTACATGGCGAGGTCGGCGCGGCGCAGAAGCTCGTTGGCGTCGAGCGATTCGGCCGACATGGCGATGCCGATGCTCGCGCTGACCGCGAGATCCGAGCCGTTCACGTGGAAGGGCAGGTCGAACAGGCGGCGAAGGCGCTCAGCTGCGGCCAGAGCGTCGTCGAGGCCGCGGACGCTCTCGAGCAGAACGGCAAACTCGTCGCCGCCCAGTCGGGCGACTGTGTCGGACGGACGCGCCGCATCCCTGATCCGGGCGGCCGCCAGCGCTATCAACCTGTCGCCGCTCGAATGGCCGAGGGCGTCGTTCACCATCTTGAAGTCGTCGAGGTCGATCATCAGCACGGCGACCCGATCGTCCGTCCCGAGGCTCCGTTCCAGAGCGTGACCCGCCCGGTCCTCGAACAGCGCGCGATTGGCGATGCCCGTCAGCGAGTCCGTGAAGGCCTGCTCCTCGAGTTGGTCGTGCTGCTCCTGCAGCGCTCCCGCCATCCGGTTGAAGGTGTCCCCCATCTCCTGCAGCTCGGCGGAGTCCGTGTCCTTCACACGGTGGCCGAGGTGGCCGCTGCCGAACGCCCGCGCGGCACGGGTCAGCCGGTGAATCGGCTCCAGCATGCCGGCGGCCAGGCGGCGAACGAGGAAGGCGGCTATGCCGAGCGCCGCGAGCAACCCGACCAGGGCGGCCAGCAGCTGCGATCGGTTCTGTCCGCGGGTGGCGACCAGGTTTTCCTCGATCTCGCGCTTGGAGTCCGCCACGAGTAGTTCGAGGCCGCCGATGGCGTCGTTCATGTGCGCCTCGAACACGTCCTCCGGATCCTTTGCGTCGTCGGTCGCTGTGCTGACCCCCGTGGGGGTCCCCCGAAGCTGGCGGACGGCGGCGTGCCAGTCGCCCTTCACACGGCGGAGCAGCGTCCGCTCGGCGCGCTCGTCGAACGACCCTCCGAGCTGGGCTTCGACTCGCGTCGCTTCGGCGCGGAATTCCACCAGGTCCTCGCGCTCTCCCTCTTCCATGTAGCCGCTCCCTGCGAGCCTGGCCGCCTCCAGGTTCTGGAACAGGGCCAGGCTCGCCCCGGATTCCACGACCATCTCCTCCGCGAGCGCCTCCGACCTTCCTGCCGAATTCAGTAGGACAAGCCCGCTGACCAGCGCCCCGATCAAAACTGGAGCAAGCACCGCTGCTGCGAACACGAGCAGGCGGCGTTGCAGTGACGATGGGCGACGCGCGCGGGGGTTGCTCTCGGGGGACATAGCCGTACTTCAACGGCATCGACACAATCCACTCCACTCTCAAGCGGGCGCCCCGGCCGATTGGGCCCCGGGCGTCAGTCCGCACGTGGAGCGCCCCTACTCCTCCAACCCCACCGCCTCGAGCGCCCGGGTCCGGTCGCCGTAGACCTTGAAGCGCACGACCAGTCCGTCGCGGAAGGTGAACTCGTGGGCCGCATCCATCTCCACGGGCGCACCGCTGCCCTTTCCGGTCGCCGTCATCCGGACGAACACGAGCACCCGGTTGTCGTCGACGTCGATGTAGCGCTCCGGCTCGAACTCGAGCGAATCCCACGGCCCCGTCTCGCGGAACTGACGAACCGCGGCGATTCCCCGCAGGACCGGACGGTCCGGGTACACGTCCGTGAAGTCGAACTCGACGTCGGGCACGATGCGGGCGCTGAACGCCGAAAGGGGATACGGGTCCGAGTAGCCGCTGCGGATCAGCTCGAGGTTCTCGCTCGACATCTCCGGACCAGTCTCGCCGCGGTCGGCGAACGGCGCAAACACGGCCCCCGATAGGCTGGCCGAGCCAGAGGAAAGGGGGTGACAAATGGCCACTCGAAGCGCAGAGTCCGCAACGAACGAGCGGATCGTGCGCCTCCTCGAAGAAGTCCACGCGCAGCTGGTGGACTCGAAGAAGCGCGAGGAGCAAATCGCGAGGGACCTCGCGCGGCTGCTTGATCGAAAGTAGCCCGCCGGTCTCGAGCGGACTCCCAGGGGCGGATGGGTGGACGGAGTCCTGCGGCGAGATCGACCGGGCGAGTGCGAAAGGGTGTGGTGATCCGAGCCTCGCGTGCGCGTGTCGCGGTCACCGCGGTCTTCTTCCTCAACGGGGCGGTCTTCAGCTCCTGGTACTCCCGTCTGCCCGACATCCAGGAGGACCTGGGACTCGGCACGGGCGAGCTGGGGATCGCCCTCCTCGGGGCCCCGCTCGGGCTGCTCATCGCGCAGCCGATGGCCGGGGCGGTTGTGGCGCGGATCGGGTCGCGGCCGCTCGTGGCGGCCGCGCCGCTGCTGCTGGCGCCGGTCGTGCTGCCCGCGCTCGCCGTGAACCTGCCGACGCTGGTGCTCGCGACCCTGATCGTCGGGGCCGCCAACGGCGTGCTCGACATCTCGATGAACGTCCAGGGCCTCGCGGTCGAGCGCCTCAGCGAGCGGCGGATCTTCAACTCGCTCCACGCGGCGTTCTCGTTCGGCGCGCTGGCCGGTGCGGCCGCCGCCGGCGCGGCGATCGCCGCCGGGCTCGACCCGCCGCTCCACCTGGCCATCGTCGCTGCCGTGGGGGCAGGCGCATCGCTTGTGGCCGCGCGCGGGCTGCTGCCGGCGGCGGCCGACGCTCGCCCGCACGGCGCGCGCGTCGCGCGGCCGTCGCGCCGGCTGGCCGCCATTGGCTTCGTCGCCTTCGTGGCTCTCCTGGCCGAGGGAGCCGTGTTCGACTGGAGCACGATCTTCATGCGAGGGGAGGCGGGCGCCTCCGCCGCGCTCGCCCCCGCGGCGTTCGGGGCGTTCTCGCTGACGATGGCGGTGGGCCGACTGTCGGCCGATCGCACCGCGGAGCGGTTCGGGTCGGCGGCCGTGGCCCGCGCGGGGGCGCTGGCCGCGGCGGCCGGGCTAGGAGGCGCGCTCCTGACCGAGGCCCCCGCGGGCGGGGTCGCGGGCTTCGCCGTGATGGGACTGGGGCTGGCGGCGGTATTCCCGCTCAGCCTCCGCGCCGCGGGCGAGGATCCCGAGCTGGCCGGGCCGGCCCTGGCGGCGGTGTCGACGGTCGGCTACACGGGGTTCCTCGTAGGCCCGCCCGCGATCGGCCTGCTGGCCGAGGGGCTGGGCCTGGCCGGCGCACTCGCCTGCGTGTGCGGGCTGTTGCTGCTGGTCGCCCCCGTCACGGCGCAGCTGCGGGACGGCCCAGCGCCCTTCACACCACGAAGCCCTTGAAGCGCGTGATCTCGGTGCCGTCGTGGTGGATCGCGACCTCGGTCGGCCCAAACGCCCCTTGACGCACGGACGCCTCGATCGGGGAGCCGTCAGGCAGCTCGGCGCTCAGGGCGAACCTCCCTGACGCCTTGGCGCTGTCCGCCTCCTGCCCATCGATCAAGAGCGTCCACGTGGCTTCGATCGGCCCGGTCCTGCCGGTCACCGACACGACATGGTCACCGATCCTGACGTTGTGGTCGTCGCTGGTGAGGTTCATCCGAGGCACCTACCCCGGCTTCCCCGAAAGTGATCCCCACCCGCGCGGCCGGTGCCCGGCGGCTGCGGGATACTGGGCGGCGTGCAACCGCGCCCATGCCGATGAAGGCCGTCGTCTGCCAGCACGCCGAGCTCGAGGTGGTCGAGCGGCCGGAACCGACACCCGGGCACGGGCAGGTGCGGCTCACGGTGCTGCGCTGCGGGATCTGCGGGTCGGACCTGCATGCGCGCCACGGCCTGGACGACTGGGCCGACCTGGCCGAGCAGGCGGGCTACGACCGACTGGGACGATCGAACGAGCAGGTCGTCTTCGGGCACGAGTTCGCCGGCGAGATCACCGAGTACGGCCCGGCGTGCAAGGAGGACCTCCCGACCGGGGCGCCCGTCGTCGCGCTGCCCCTGATCCGGGGCGTGAAGGGCATCGACACGATCGGTCTCTCGGTGCACGCCCCCGGCGCCTATGCGGAGCAGATGGTGGCCCAGGAGTCGCTGATGCTGCCGGTGCCCAACGGGCTCGGGCCCGACCTCGCGGCGCTCACGGAGCCGATGGCCGTCGCGTGGCACGCCGTCCGCCGCGGCGAGGTCGCCAAGAAGCAGGTCGCGATCGTGATCGGGTGCGGGCCGGTCGGGCTGGGGGTGATCCTGATGCTCAAGCACCAGGGTGTGCGCACGGTCGTGGCCAGCGACCTTTCGGCGGGCCGCCGGGCGCTCGCGAAGTCCTGCGGAGCCGACGTCGTGGTCGACCCTTCGGAGGAGTCTCCGTACACCGCGGCTGACGATCACGGCCATCTCGACGACATCCCCTCCGCGCTCGAGCTCGCCGTCGGAACGCGCGAGAAGCTCGGCCGCCTCCCGGTCGGCTGGTGGCACGTCTGGCGCGTGGCCGAGAAGCTGGGGGCCGGCCCGAACCACCCGGTGATCTTCGAATGCGTCGGCGTCCCCGGCGTGATCGAGAGCATCATCGGCGACGCGCCGCTGTTCACGCGCGTGGTCGTGGTCGGCGTCTGCGTCGGCCCCGACCGGTTCAGGCCGGCGATGGCGATCAACAAGGAGATCGACCTGCGGTTCGTGGTCGGCTACACCCCGCTCGAGTTCCGCGACACGCTGCACATGCTCGCCGAGGGCGAGGTGGACCCCCGCCCCCTGATCACCGGCCAGGTCGGGCTCGAGGGCGTGGACGCTGCCTTCGCGGCTCTCGGCGATCCGGAGCGGCACGCGAAGATTCTCATAGACCCGCAGAGCGCGACCGCGGAGCCCGCCTTGCCAGGCGAAGCCTGACGGGGTAGGCGCCCTAGCGGCGCGTGGTGGCGCTGATCGGGACCGTCGATGTCCGGCCGCTCGCCAGCCACGTGACGGTCACGGTGCCCGCCCTCGGGTCCACCGCCTTGACCCGGCCGATCTCACCCGTGCTCTTCTTGCGGACGTGACCGGGGGCGAGCGGGGTCAGCCGCTTCAGTTCGCCCGTCGGCCTCCTGCGCGGCCTGACATCCATCCCCTGGCGAGGCGGCGGCGTCCTTTGCGCCCGTTTCGGGGAGACGGCCTGCGGCTTGGCGTCCTTCCGCTCGCGCTCGTCCTCGAGCGGTACGACGTGTGCGCCCGTGCCCTTCGTGCCGGTATCAAGAACCCATTTCTTCGCCATTGCGCTCTCCCATGACGTTAGTCCTCGCCACCGGGGAACGTGAACGCCGAAGGCCCCGGCGAAGCGGGGCCTTCCGCGCCTTGTGGTCGAAGGGTCAGGTGTTCTCGGAGGCGAACTCCGCAGGGTTGGGGAAGTCGACCGGGCCCTCCTTCGGAGTCCCGATCCGGATGGGGTTGCCGAACGGGTCGCGCAGGCCGCAGTCGGTGCCGTAGAAGCGCTCGGTCGGCTCCTCGGTGAACTCGACGCCCTTGGCCTTGAGCTCCTCGTAGGACTTGTGGACGTCCTCGACCGTGAAGATGCCCGCCATGCCCAGCGCGCCCTTCGTGATCAGCTCGCGGATCTGCTCGGCGGTCGCGTCGTCGTGCGCCGGCGGCCCGGGCTTCTCCAGCAGGATCTGCCTGTCGGGTTGACCCGGCGCGTTGACCGTCAGCCAGCGCATGAAGCCGAGGTCCGCGTCGGTGTTGACCTCCAGCCCGAGCTTGCCGACGTAGAAGTCGAGCGCCTCGTCCTGGTCCAGCACGTATACCTGTGAATGCGTGTGTGAAGTGATCATGCGGCGAACCTAGCCGCCGCCTTCGCGTTTCGCTTCTCCAAAACTGCTCGGTCTCGTCCAGGCCTTCATGAAGCACGCCGGAACGGCCCTCAGGTCCGCCGCCCGCCAGCGATAGGTGGTGGGCGACTCGCCGACGATCTCGGTGAACGTCCGGCTGAAGGTGCCGAGGCTGGTGAAGCCGACGTCGAGGCAGATGTCGCTCACGCTGTGGTCGGTCTCGCGCAGCAGGAACATCGCCCGCTCGACGCGGCGGCGCTGGAGGTAGCGATGGGGCGTCTCGCCGAAGGTCGCGCGGAACGTCCGGATGAAGTGCGCCTCGGAGGTGTAGGCGATCTTCGCCAGGGCGGGGATGTCGAGCGGCTGCGCGTAGTCGCGATCCATGGCGTCGCGCGCGCGGAGCATGCGGCGGTTGGTCTCCTCGACGGCCCGGCTCATTCGTGTGAGCGAAAGTTAGGGGTCCCGCTTGAGCTGCGGGAATCCCGTCGCGCGGCCGCGGAACCGCACCGGCTGCTGGGTCTTGCAGGCGCGGCGCCCTCGTGCCCGTGGCGGAGAGGTTGCCCGTATTCCGGCAGTCGATCGACTCGAGGCCGGTGGCGAGGTCGGTCGAGCCAGCGCGGCGCGCCGTAGGGGTTGTGGCGGTTTGCCCCCGAGCGCTGCTTCGCCGCCACGAGCGACTCGGGCCCGAACGGGATGAGCGAGCGGAGGTAGTGCAGCCGGCGGCCGTCCGGAGTCGCCGCGCTGGCCTGCGTCGTGGAGGCGATGTTGGCGACGAAGGTCACCGAGCTCCTGGCGGTACAGGCCGAGGTAGTCGAGGGCCGGGACCAGGTCCCGCAGCGCAGGCGCCAGGCCCTGGAACACGGGGCGCGCGGCGTTCACGGTCCGCGTCGCCGCGGGCAGGGCCGGGCCGCCGGCATCGATCACCGCGTCGAGATCGCGGAACAGGCCGCGCACGTCGGGCGCGAGAGCCGCGGTGTCGACGAGCGCCGGGCCGAGCGCGCGTCCGGCGGGCCGCAGCTCGCGCAGGACCGGCGCGGCCTCGCGCGAGAGGCCCTCGAGCGCGACGAAGCGTCGGACGCAGCTCGCGCAGCGTCGTCGGCAGGATGCGGACCGTCTCCTCGAGGCTCGCGTTGCGGCGAGCGGTGGTGGCGAGGACGCGGTCGGTGGCCCGAAGGAGGCCCGACAGCTCGCCCTCGCGGCGGCCGGCGGTGGCCAGCACGAAGCCGCCGTCGCGCACGAGCTGACGCAGCGCGGCGCGCTCGTTGTCGAGCACCCGCAGCACGTCGCCGCCGTCGGCGGCCAGCGGGCCCGTGTCCGCCGAGGCGCGTTGTTGAGGTCCTCGCCCGCGGCCGCGCACGGCCTCGGCGAGACCGGCCACCAGCCGGCGCCCGTTCGCTCGCGTCCTCGGGTCGAGCACGTTGCCCGAGCACCTCGTCGATCTGCGGGGTCTCGCGGCGCCTGCGCCGCGAGGCAGGCGCCCGCCGTCCGGCAGCATCCCGCCGCGAGGGTCCCCGGGGGTGAGCTCGACGTAGGTCTCGCCGACGAGCGTCTTCTGCCGCAGCGTCACGCGCGTGTCCCGCGGGATCGGCGCGTACTTCGAGTCCATCTCGATCTCGCCCGTGCGACCGCCCGACCCGCTCGCGAGGTCACGACCCGGCCGACCGTGACGCCGGAGATCCGCACGTCGGCGTTGTTCGTGAGCAGCGTCGCCTCGGTGAGGTCGGCTCGAACCGGTAGCCCTGGGCCTTCAGCGGGAACGGGCCCGCCGAAGGAGATCCAGAGGAACAGCACGATCGAGAAGCAGGACAGCGCGAACACGACCATCGCGATGAGCCGGCTGACCGGTGGCGCCTGCTTGATCATGGGCAGACCCCCGCGCTCGACCAGCGGCAGCAGGATCGGCGCCGCCTCGCTCACATCGGGCAGGTCGAGCAGCTGAACTGCGCGAGGCCGCGCAGCACGGCGCCGTGGGCGTCCTCGATCGAAAGCACCGAGTTGCGGTTGTGCGCGAACCAGGCGGTCCAGAAGAGGTAGCCCTCCTCGGGGCCGGCGCGGGTTGTGGCCGAGCTCGTTGGCGAGGTAGTTCAGCACCCGCCCGGTGCGGATCAGCAGCGGGCTCGTGCGGTTGAGGTCGCGCAGCGGCGGGCGCAGCTCGCGCGAACAGCGGGATCGCCTCGCGCACGAGCGGCCGCAGACCGGTCGCGAAGGATCGGCGTGGCGTCGCGCAGCAGCGGCTGGGCGGCGACGAGCGCCGGCTCGAGGCCGGCGCGCGGCCGGCCGCAGCGCCTCGAGCGCGGGCGCCGCCTCGGCGCGCCAGGGCGCGGCCGTCGCGCAGGGCCGTCGCGCGTGGCGGACAGCGCGCCGGGCAGGCGCTCGACCGCCTCGGTCAGCTCGGCCTCGCGGTCGCCGAGCGCCCCGAAGATCGCCGCCGAGGCGTCGACGAGGCTGGCGAGCTCGTTGTCCTTCTCCGCGGTGGCCTCCGAGAGCCGGCGCAGGTTCGTGACGAGCCGGCGGAGCTTCTCGCGCCGGCTCGGCGAGCGCGCTCGACGACGCGCTCGCGTCTGCCTGAGCGTGGGCTCGCGTCAGCTTCGAGCAGCGGCGCGCAGGTCGGACTCGCGGTCCGCGCAGGCCGTGGCCGCCCGCGTTGAGCAGCGTCTTGAGGTAGTCGCGCGTGTCGGCGTCGAGCGTCGCGATCACCTCGTCGGTGTTCACGTTCACCTGCGTGGCGCCGAGGCCGAGCCGGTCGCCGTCCTCGAGCCGGCCGTCGTCCGGCAGGCCGGAGTCGGGCGTGCCCGGGTCGAGCTCGATCGACTGGTCCTGGATGAGGGTCTTGGCCGCATCAGCAGCGTCGCGTTGCGGTAGACGGGACCGACGCTCGTCGGGCTCGAGGTCGAGCCGCACCACGGCGTGCCCCGTCCTCGAGCTCCACCGAGCCGACGTCGCCGACCTTGACCCCCGCGACCGTCACCTCCTGGCCCTGGCCCGGGCGAGATCGCCTGGCCGTGGGCGAACTCGGCCTCGATCTCGCATCGACATCGTCCCAGGGCCAGCGGAAGCGGACGTGGTCGAGGATGTAGCGCCGCGACCGCCGCGGCGCAGCCCATGAACAGCACGATCGCATGCGAGCACCCAGAAGTACTGCCGCGCGACCATCCTCAGCTTGGTCACGCTCATCGCCGCCACTCCTCGGTCAGGTCACGCAGCTTCGAAAGGCCGGGTCGCAGCGCATCTCGCCGAGACTTCCGCCCTGCGGTGGCGCCGGGCCGGTCGGCGGCCCGCAGGTCGGGAGGCGTCCTGGCCGATGCAGGGGACATCGGGACGGAACGGCGGCAGCTTGTCGGTGAAACGGCGGGCGCGAGCCGAGGATCGGCTCCGACGTGAGCCCGAACGATCTGCTCGCCGGCGGTCGGGCCGGTGGCCACGGTGCGGTCGCCGAAGCCGGCGTGGTAGCGCATGGCGGGGCCGTTGCCGTCGAAGTTCTGCGCCTGGCTGGCCTGCCCCGACGAGCCCGTGGAGCAGGTCGCGATAGACGGGCTGGCCGGTCGAGTGCGGCGGGTCCTCGATCCGGCGTCTTGAGCGTCGGCACGGCGTTGCGGCGCAGGCACTCGGTCACCGGCGTCACAAGGGCCGAGCGTGCTGGGCGAGCGGCCGCTCGAGCCGCGCCAGGCTCGGCGACCGCGGGGTCCGCCTGCGTCGAGCAGCGCGCGGCAGCTCGGACGGGCGCAGCAGCGCGCCCGCCTGGTCGAGGAACGGCAGCGCGAGCCGCAGCGTCTCGGGCGCCAGCGCGCGCACGCCGGGCCGCAGCTCGGCCGCGAAGGCGCGCGCGCGCGGGAAGAGCTCGTTGAGCTCGGCCAGCGCGGGCCGTGCCTCGGACAGCAGCGCGTCCAGCTCGGCGCAGCGAGCGGCCGAGCTGCTCGCCGGCGGGAGCCGAGCGCCCTGCGGTGCGGTTGAGGCCTGTGAGCAGGTCGGCGAGCTGCTCGTCGCGCGAGGCGAGCGCGGCCACGCGCCCGGTCGATGTCCACGGCGCCCGCCAGGTCGCCCTGCTGCTCGCCCCGCGCCGCCTCGGCGACCTGGGCGAAGCTCGCGCAGCGCCGGGCGCGGCAGGGCTGCGGCGCCGCCCGTAGCGCCTCCGCCCCGCCCCCGTCCAGCGCGGTGCGCAGGCTCGCGACCGTGTCCTTGAGCGCCCCGGGTCCGGCGCGCAGGTTCGGTGCCACCGGCGTGGCGAGCCGCAGGTCGGCTGCCGCGTGGCCGAGCAGGACCGGCGACCGCGGTGTTGGCCACCGGGATCGTGCCGCCCTCCTCCATCACCGGCGCGCCCGGCGTGCCCGGCTTGAGGTCGACGAAGAAGTTGCCCTCGAGGAACGTGCGCGGCCGGATCTTGAGCTCGCGTCGCGGTGGAGCGGCAGGCCTGCGTCCCTGATCGCGAGCGTGATCGTGGCGAGACGTCCCGGGGCCGCGCTCGACGCGCTTGACCGCCCCACGTTCACGCCCGGCGATCCGCACCTTGGCGTCGCGGCTGTGCACCTCGGGCGCGCCCCTCACGACGCGCGTTGACCTCGTGGCCGCCGGCCCACGGCAGGCGCCGACGAAGGCCAGGTAGCTGCACGCCCGCGATCACGCACCAGCGCGATCAGCCCGGAGACCGGGTTCGGCACGCCCCGCCGCTGCCCACGGGGCACCCTCGGATCGCCCGGTCCTCGCCCGCCTGACCCGGCGGGTTGCCGATCCGCGTGCCGGGCAGGAACGGCTCGTTCCCCGCCTCGCACTCGCCGTTCTGGCCGGTGCCGGGTAGGGATTCACGTGCAGCCCGTCCACGGGCGCCGCCCTCGGCACGCTCTCGGTCTCACGACCCTGGATCAGCATCGTGCGCAGCCAGGTGCCCGACGCGTCGCCCTCCGAGAGCGTCGGACGAGAAGTTGCGCCCGGCGAGCGCGGCGTAGTTGCAGACCGTCTGCGACGGGGCGACGAAGGCCAGCGTCGGGCGCAGGGAGCGCACCGCGAGCCGCAGCTTCGCGAGTGTCGCCGGCGTGGCGGGGTCGCGCGCGAGCCGGTCCGACCGCGGCGAGCGCATCGGAGAGCGCGGCGGCGAGGCCGGTCGCCCGGCGCAGCACCGGGATGCCCTCCGCGCAGCGCGGCGTGCAGCTGGCTGGCTGGCGGGCTTGAGCACGCCAGGCCGGGGCGGGCGTCGCGCAGGAAGGCCTCGGCGTCGGCGCAGCGCGGGCCGCGCCGCGCGCAGCGCGCGTCGCCCCGCCTCCTCGGTCGAGGGCAGCTCCGAGATCGAGTCGGCGAGCTCGCCGCGGGCGGCGTCCAGCGCGCCGAGCGGTGGTGTCCGCCGCCCTCGACGAGCGGGCCGAGCTCGCGACGTGCGGCGCCGAGCTCGGAGGCGGTGCGCTCGGCCCCGGACACGAAGCGGTCGAGGCGGGTGCGCCGGGCGCGAGAGCTCCCGCCCGACCCGGTCGAGGCGCGCCGAGCAGTCGCGGTGAGTCGGCCAGCAGCTCGTTGAACCCTTCACCGCGGCCGGCGAAGCCCTCCGCCGAACTCCTCCGTACACCTCCTGCAGCGAGCGCCGCGTGCGGGCGTCGAAGAGGTCAAAGGCCTCGGTCAGCTCGACCGTCGGCCGGGCGTTGGCCAGGGGAAGGCCCTGGCCGGGCTCGAGCGCGCTGCCCGCGCCGGCCCGGGTCGAGCTGAGGTACTTCGACCGCCAGCGGCGACAGCGGGCGGACCCTGACGACGGTGTCGGTGCGGATCGGCTTCGAGCTGTCGCTCGAGCTTCGAGTCGACAGCCGAGCGACCGGGGGGCCGCCCGGCCGGCTCGCGGCCTCGACGCGCTCGATCGTCCCGACCCGCTTGCCGGCGACGCGCACCTCGCGGCCCTGCCGCCAGGCCGGACCGCGTCGGGCACGGTGACCGAGATGTCGTAGGTGGGCACGAACGGCAGCCCGTCATTGGCGTTGTAGGTGATGAAGATCGCCGACGACCGCCACCAGCACGATGACCGTCCCGACCAGCAGCGGGCTCGCGACCAGGGCGCCGGTGTCTCTGCGCCCGTTCACGGCTCGAGCAGCCAGTCGAGGAGGGGGATGGACGGGCTCGGGCGGGGTCTCCGGAAGGCCGGGGATGGGAACCCGCGGCAGGGGGCGGCGGGCGCCTCGGGCCGCGGCGGGGCGGGCGTGCCCGGCGCCGGCGCTTCCCGGTCGCCGGGGCGCCTGCCGGCGCGCCGGCGCACGTCTCCCGGCGCGGCGCGGCGCCTGCCGCGCGCCGCTCGGGGCCGCGCCGGTCGCTCCGCCGAAGTGCGCGCTGCAACCCTGCCCGCGGCGTCGTGGCGTACATGGCGCAGTCGTTCGGACGAGCTGGAAGGTCGGGAAGCATGTGCGAGACCGAGTCGAAGCGCGCGGCGGCGGCGGTCGCGTAGTAGATGAAGCGCAGGATCGCCCTCGATGCCGCCGCTGCCGCGGAGGGACTCGACCAGCTCGGCGGCGATGCGCACGGTGTCCGGGCAGCTCCCGCGTGGCCGCGCCGAGGCGGCGAGCGACCGGCCGGCCCGACCGGATGGCGCGCCGGCCGACCCGTGCCGTGTCCCCGAGCGCGCGCGAGCGCCGGCACGCGCGGCGGCGCTCAGCGGCTCCACGTCTCCCAGGACCGCGTTCACCGCCGGCGCCGCGGCCTGCAGGTCCCGCAGCGCCGGAGTCGTCTCGCGCGCGAACGCGGCAAGCCTGTCCGCCGACGGCTCGAGCTCCGCCAGCAGCGGCGGCAGGCGCCGGATCGCCTCGCTCGAGATCGTCCCGGCGGCCGGCCACGGCGGCGGTCGCCCGGTCCGCCCGCTCGACGAAGCTCTTCACCCGCCCGCGCCGCCGTGCCAGCTCGGCGAGCGCTGCGTCCGTGCCTTCGAAGAGCCGCCTGAGCGTCTTGCGGTCGCGCGCGACCGTGCTCAGCACCTCGTTCGCCTCCCGCAGCGCGGGGTTTGCGCGCCTGATCGCGGCGTCGAGATCGTCGCCACGGCCCGCCAGCCCGACGCCGAACTCGTTCAGGAGGATCCGCAGCCGCTCGCGGTAGGGCCGCCGCGAGAGATCGAGGATCAGGTCGATCTCGACCGGCACGTCGTTCCGCTCGAGCGGGACTGTCGGCGGTCCGCCGCCTTTGCCGCGCAGCGGGGGCGCGTCCGGCGAGCCGGGGTCGCACTGCACGAACTTCTCGCCGATCAGCGCCTCGGCCGGATCATGCAGCGGGCGTCCGCGCGGAAGGGGGCGAAGCCCTCCTCGACCTCCATCTCGACCCGCGCCTTGCGATCGCCCGGTGAGCCCGATGTCTCACGATCGGCCGACCGTCGCGCCGGCGACCTTGACCTCCTGGCCGGGGATCAGGCCGGCGAGCCGGTCGAAGACGGCGTCCACGCGGTACCCGCCCCCGCCACCGCCGCGCCAATCACCGCGAGCGTCAGCGCCAGGCCGACCGCCACGAGCACGGCTCCCGCGATGCGCCTCACCGGGGGCGTGTCCTCCGGCTCGCAGGCGCCGGCGACCTCGAAGTACGGGTTGGAGCCGTCCGCCAGCTTCTGGGTCGCCGCGCCCGGGCAGCGCCGGTTCAGGCCGCGGCGCAGCCCGGTCAGGCCGTCGAGCTCGGGCAGCGGGACGAGCGAGCCGGTGCCGTTGAGGCGTGAACATGCTGCGCCTGCAAGGAGATGCGCGCGTAGCGGCCGTTGGCGTCGTAGTAGCCGCCGCTCGAGTGCCGCTGAAGCCCTTGAGGCAGGCCGACGAGGTCCGGCGTGTAGGGCCGCAGCTCGGTCACGATCGGCTGCAGGTCGTGGAGGAGCTGCGCGGTGGAGTCGAAGGCGGGCACGGCCTCGCGCGCCAGCGGCAGGATCCCGCGCAGGGCGTCGAGCAGGTCGTTGCTGCGGCCCGCGCCGGCGCACGGTCGCGCGCAGGTCGCGACCACCGGGCGCGGGCCCGGCCGGCGATCGGGCGCAGGCGCTGGAGCGTCTCGGTCAGCGGCCGCGCCGCCGGGCCGCGTCTCGCGGACAAGGGGGCGCAGGTCGCCGAGCGCGCCGCGCAGGTTGACGAGCGTCGTGTTCGTCCGCCGCAGGGTCGGCGGGCAGCTGGGCGAGCGCCGAGTCGAGCGCCTCGCTTCGGTCGGCGATCGGCGCTCGTCGCCGCCAGGGCGTTGGCGGTGAGCTGCTCGAGGTCCGCCGGGGCGCGACGCGAGCGCGGAGGCCACATCGGCGGACTCGCGCAGGAGGCGCCGCGAGCGACGCGCTCGTCATGCGCCAGCTCCCGCGCCAGCGCGGCGCCCTGGGATAGCGGCCGGCTCAGCGCCCGAAGCCGTGGCGTTGGCCTGGGCGGCGGCGTCTTGCCCTCGAAGATCTCCGGCGCTCTTGCGCACCAGCGCGCGCATGTCGCGCTGCGTCCCTTGTCGCAGAGTCGTGTTAGCACCTGGTCGGTGTCGACGCGTGCTTCGCGTCTGGTCGGTCTGGATCTCGCCGCCGTCCGGGATCTCGGGTCGCGCCGGCGGGCCCCGGCGAGAGTGCGATGTAGCGGCCGGCGACGCTCGCCAGCGAGTCGAAGAGGATCGCCGCGATGGTGCCGCGGCGCAGCGGCACGTAGCTCGTCATCAGGGTCGATCTCGACCTCGACGCGCGCCCGGAAGTCCTCGGTCAGGTCGATCGACTTGACCGTGCCGATGGGCACCCCGCCGACCTTCACCTCGTTGCCCTTGACGAGCTGGCTCGCGCTGTCGAAGTAGAGGGTCAGGCGATACGGATCGCTCCCGGCGGCCCCGAAAGTCGCGATCCCCGCCGTGAGGATCGCGAGCACGGCGGCGAGCCTCTTCACCGCAGTCGCCTGACGAGATCGGCTATCGGCTCCCTGAGGGCCGGAAGAGACGAGTCCTCACCGACGGCGAGGCGGAAGGTCACGATGGACGCGAGCGCGGAGACGAGCAGCTCGCAGGCGAGGCGCTCGTGGGGAGCGCGCACTTCGAACAGCTCGATCAGCGCCTCCGTGAAGCGGTCCTGGATGACCGACCCGGCGCCGTATCGCCTCCGGTCCGGCGGCGTGCGCCTCCACGAGGAAGAGCCGGGCGTAGGCCGGCTCGCTCGCCAGTGTCTCGAGGTACACCCCGAGCACCTGCTCGAAACGATCGGCCGGGGTCCCCTCGTCGGGCGCCGCGCCCGTGACCCGGCCGAGGAGGATCTCGCCCGCCGCGTCGAACGCGGCGAGGAAGCAGTCCTGCTTGGAGCCGAACTGCTCGTAGAAGGTCTCTCGGGAGACCCCGGCGCGCGCGATCACATCCGCGACCGACGTGTTCGCGTAGCCCTTCTCGGCCATGGCGTCGGCCATGGCGCGCAGCATCCGGCCCCGCTGCGACTCCACGACCTGCTTGCGGCTGAGGCCGTGCCGGCCGCGGGGCAGCTGGGCGGGCGCGGGACGGGGGGTCATCCGCGTTTCGGCGCTCGCGGGCGGTCGGGTTCGATTCGCAGCGCGGCGATCGCGGTCGCGAGCATCTCGTAGTGGCCGACGAGCATGCACAGCTCGATGGCCTCGGCGCTCGTCGAGGTGGCCGCGCAGCGAGGACCAGGCGGCGTCGTCGAGGTCGCCGTCGCGGTGCAGCCGGTCGACCGTCGTGAGGAGGGCGTGCTCGCGGGGCGACCAGCCATCGGCGTCGGGCCCCTCGGCCACCCGCGCGAGGTCGGCGTGGTCGAGCCCGGCGCGGCGCCCGAGACGCTCGTGGTGCTCACGCTCGTACTGGCATGCGCGGAGGTGCGCGACACGCAGGATCACGAGCTCGGTGTCGCGGCGGGGGAGCTTGCCGCCGGGCATCAGCGCGCCGGCGAACCACAGCCAGCGGCGAAACAGCTTGCGGTGACGGCCGAGGGTCAGGAACAGGTTGGGGGGCGTGGTGCGCCCGACCCTGCCGGCCACTCGGCTGAATGCCCACGTGAACAGGCCGACGTCTCCGCGCCCGCCGGGTGCGATGCGGGCGGCGCTCACCGCGGCCGTGCCGGCTGCGGCGTGGTGAGCGGCGCGTCCTCGTCGCGGGCGATCTCCAGCGCGGCGCGCAGCCCGCGCTGGGTGGCGCGGTCGATGAACGGCTGGACCGCCATCCGCACCGGCAGCAGGGGCCCCACCCATCGCGGCGCTACGACACGCCGGGAGCGGCGGGCGATGCCGCGCTCGAGCGCATCGATCCCCACCTTGAGCGGAGCAACCCTCGTGAGCGAGGCGGCGGCGACCTTGCCGGCCGCCTCCGTGCCGAAGCCCCGGCTCGTCATGTCGGTGTCGAGCTCGGCGAAGTAGGCGACGCCGACCCGGGCGCCCGAGCCGCGCAGCTCCGAGCGCAGCGTGTTGCCTAGCGCCTCGACGGCCGCCTTGGATGCGCTGTAGGCGCCCAGCATCGGGAGATGCAGCGCGGCCGCGAGGGAGGCCACGGGCAGGGCGTACCCGTCGCGGTGGCTGATGTGGGGCCCCGCGGCGCGGAGCGTGTTGTAGACGCCCATGACGTTCACCTGGATCGTGCGCTCCATCACCTCGGGGTTCCCGCCGATCAGCGGCAGCTGGGCCGCGACGCCCGCATTGGCAACCACGACGTCGAGCCCACCGAACTCCTCGACCGTCGCGGCGACCGCCGCCTCCACGTCGGCGCGGTCGCTCACGTCGCAGGCATGCCACGGACCCCCGCACGCCCCGGAGACCTCCTCCAGCAGCTCGGGCTCGAGGCCGGCGATCGCGACCCGGGCTCCCCGCTCGCTCAGGCGGCGTGCGAGGGCCGCGCCGATGCCGCGCGCCGCGCCCGTGACGAACACCCGGCGACCGTTCAGCGAAGGGCCCCTCCCGAAGACCATGGCAGCAGACTACCGATATACGAACACTTGTGTTCGCATACCTGATAGCTTCGGCGCATGCAGCGGCGGGCGGGGAACGGCGGCCCCCAGCAACCCGATCACGAGATCGCGATCATCGGCGCCGGCTTCAGCGGGATCGGGGCCGCGATAGCGCTCAAGCGGGCCGGCATCGAGGACTTCGTGATGCTCGAGCGGGCCGACGACATCGGCGGTACCTGGCGCGCGAACACCTACCCCGACGTCGCCGTGGACGTGCCGACCTTCAGCTACCAGTTCTCGTTCGAGCTGAACCCGCACTGGTCGCGCGTGTTCGCGAAGGGCGCGGAGGTGAAGGCCTACATCGACGGCATCGCCGACAAGTACTCGCTGCGCCCCCACCTGCGCCTCAACACCGAGGTCGCGAGGCGCGAGTGGGACGAGGAGGGCCACATGTGGCGCATCGACTGCGGCGAGCGGGAGATCACCGCGCGGTTCGTGATCGCCGCCCTCGGAGCCTTCATCGACCCCAGGCCGCCGGACATCCCCGGGTTCGACGACTTCGCCGGCAAGGTGCTCCGCACGCAGGAGTGGGAGCACGACTACGACCTCACCGGCAAGCGCGTCGCGGTGATCGGCACCGGGTCTACGGCGGTGCAGCTGATCCCGCCGGTGGCGCGCGCGGCCGGCCGCCTGCACGTCTTCCAGCGGCGCGCGATCTGGGTGTTCGCGAAGCCGGACTGGAAGATCCCCGCGCCCGTGCGAAAGCTGTTCGCGACCGTGCCGGGCGTGCAGAACACGGTCCGCCTCGTGGCGTCGGCGATCGTCGAGACGATGCTGGTGGGGACGTTCCTGCTCGGCAAGCGCTTCCCCCCGCTGAGCACCGTGCCGGCGCGGGCCTGCCGGGCCTTCCTCGAGTCGCAGGTGAAGGACCCCGAGCTGCGGCGCAAGCTGACCCCGGACTACGGCTTCGCCTGCAAGCGCCCCAGTGTCTCCAACCGCTACTACAGGACGTTCGAGCGCGAGAACACGGAGCTGGTGACCGAGCCGATCGAGCGCATCACCCCGGCGGGCATCCGGACCGTGGACGGCCGCGAGCGCGAGATCGACGTGCTGGTGCTCGCGACAGGGTTCCGCATCTCGACGGATCCCGAGAACTACCGCCGCTCGCCGGTGCGCGGCCGCGACGGCTTCGACCTCGCGGACTTCGTGCAGAACGAGCCGCTCCAGGCCTATGAGGGCGTGAGCATCCCCGGCCTTCCGAACGCCTTCACGATGTTCGGGCCCTACTCCTGGACCGGCAGCTCATGGCACGTGATGGTCGAGAACCAGAGCCACCACATCGTCCGCGTCCTGCGCGAAGCCGCACGGCGGAGTGCGACGGCCGTCGAGGTCCGACCCGAGGCCAACGCCCGCTTCCTCGAGTTCGTCCGCAAGCGCGCGGAGCACGGCATGCCCCACAGCGCCTCGTGCGCGACTGCGAACACCTACTACCTCGACCACCACGGCGAGATCTCGCTGCTGCGCCCGACGAGCTCGCTGCAGGCATGGTGGGCAAGCCGGCGGTTCTCGCTCGACGACTACTCCTATCTCGCGACCGGCAACAGCAACGGAGGTGCACCATGACCATGGAAGTCCTCGCCGGCCCGCGGTCGTTGACCGGTGAGGCCCCGCCGTCGCAGGCCGGGCCGATCGACACCGCCGAGCTGGCGGCGCTCAAGGCGCCGCCGATGATCGATCTCCCCCGCACACTCCAGATGCTGCGCTTCACCCAGCGCCAGATCGAGTTCGTGTTCAAGGCTCGGCGCGAGCACGGCGAGGTCTTCCGGATGTGCGTGGCGATCCCCGGTGACCCGGTGGTCACGAGCCATCCCGACCATGTGCGTTCGCTGTTCACGGCCAAGCCGGGATTGGTGCCGTCGCTGACCGCCGAATCGCCGCTGCGTCCGATCGTCGGGCCGAACTCGGTGCTGACGGCCAACGGCGCCCGCCACATGCGCCAGCGAAAGCTGCTGCTGCCACCGTTCCACGGCGAGGCGATCGCGCGCTACACCCAGCTGATCGCGGATGCCGCCGAGCGCGAGATCGGCCGCTGGCCGCTCGGCAAGCCGTTCGCGCTGGCCCCGCGGATGCAGGCGATCACGCTCGACGTGATCATGGCCGGCATCTTCGGGATCGAGGGCGTCCCCAAGCGCGGAACGCCCGAGCGCACGCTGCGAACGGTTACCAGGCAGCTGACGGTGCTCTCCTCGAAGCCGATCTCGCAGGTCAGCCAATACGTGAACGTCGGGCGCGAGGAAGCCGTCGGCCTGATGAAGCGCGCGCTCGACCTGCTCGACCGCCCGACGTACGAGATCATCGCGCAGCGGCGCGCAGCGGCAGACCTCGGCGAGCGGCGGGACATCCTCTCGATGCTGATGGCGGCGGAGACCGAGAACGGCGAGCTGCTCTCGGACCAGGAGCTTCGCGACGAGCTGCTGAGCCTCGTGCTGGCCGGCCACGAGACGACCGCCAACCAGCTCGCGTGGGCCTGGGAGCGGCTGGTGCGCAACCCGCAGGCGCACGACCGGCTGCGCGACGCGATCCGCTCCGACACCGACGCCGAGGAGAACGTCGAGGCAGTGATCGTCGAAGCGATGCGCTCACGGCCGGTGATCCCGATCGTCGGACGCCGCGTGTCCGTACCGTGGCAGCTGGGCGAGTACGGAGTTCCCGCCGGCGCGCCGGTATCGGCCAGCATCCTGCTCCTCCACCATCGCGAGGATCTCTATCCCGAGCCGTTCGCGTTTTTGCCCGAGCGCTGGCTCGGCGGGCACAAGCCGGGGACCTACGAGTGGATCCCGTTCGGCGGCGGCACCCGCCGCTGCCTCGGCGCGGCGCTGGCGATGGCCGAGCAGCGGGTCGTGCTGGCTGCGATGGCGCGCCGGGTGGACCTCGAGGCGGCCGAGCCCGAGCCCGAGCGGGCGCTGCACCGCAACGTGACGATGATCCCCGGGCGCGGCGCACGCGTCGTCGTGCGCGGGCGCGCGGCGGCGTAGCCGAAGGGCTACTTCAGCTCGGCCGAGGTCTTCCCGAGCAGGAGGCGGGCGACGATCAGCAGCTGGATCTGCTGCGTGCCCTCGAAGAGGTCGAGGATCTTCGCGTCCCGCGCCCACTTCTCGAGCAGCTCGTGCTCGCCGTAGCCGATGCTGCCGCACAGCTCCACGCAGCCGAGAGCCACGTCCACTCCCGCGCGACCCGCCTTGGCCTTGGCCATCGACGCCTGCAGCGAGTTGGGCTTGCCGTTGTCCGCCATCCAGGCGGCCTGCAGGGTGAGCAGACGGCCCGCCTCGTAGTCGGCCTCGAGCGCGAGGTAGCGCGCCGCGGCGGCGGACTGGGCGAGCACCGGCCGGCTGCGGTCGATCTCCACCCCCGCCTCCGTGAGCCGGGCGTGGGTCTCCTCCAGGCAGGCACGCGCCACGCCGACCGCCATCGCCGCCACCAGCGGACGCGTGTTGTCGAAGGTCTTCATCGCGCCCGCGAAGCCGCCCTTCGTGTCGATCTCGGGGCTGCCGAGCAGGGCTTCCCTGGGCACGCGGCAGTCCTCGAGGCGGAACGCCGCCGTGTCCGAGGCGCGGATGCCGAGCTTGTGCTCCAGGCGGTCGAGAACCAGCCCGGGGTTGGAGCGCTCGACCACGAAGGACTTGATGGCCGCACGGCCCTTGCTGCGATCCAGGGACGCCCACACCACGACCAGCTCGGCGCGCTCGCCGGCGGTCACGTAGATCTTCTCGCCGTTCAGCACGTACTCGTCGCCGTCCAGGACCGCCGTGGTGCGGATGGCCGCCGAATCCGATCCCGCCTCCGGCTCGGTGATGGCCATTGCGGCCCAGCGGCCCGCGAAGCGCTCGGACTGCTCCTCGTCGGCCACCGACGCGATCGCCGAGTTGCCGAGCCCCTGGCCCGGGAGCGCGAGCAGGAGCCCCACGTCGCCCCAGCACATCTCGATGATGCTCAGCACCGTCGAGAGGTTGGAGCCGTTGCGGTTGGCCTCCTCGCCGCCTGCGGTCTCGCGGGCGGCACCACCGCCGCCGCCCACACCGGTCGCCCCGGCGCCGCCGCGGCTGCCGCCCTCCTCCATCCCGTCGATCAGCGCGGCGAGCATGTCGAGCTCCTTGGGGCGCTCGTGCTCGGCGGAGTCGTACTTGCGGGAGATCGGGCGCAGCACCTCGGTGGCTACCTGGTGTGCCTGCTCGACCAGAGGCTTGAACTTCTTGGGGGTCTCGAGGTTGATCATCAGACGAGCAGGGCGCCCTCCATCACGCCCGCCGCACGCAGGTCCCGGTACCAGCGCTCCACCGGATGCTCCTTCACGTAGCCGTGCCCGCCGAGCAGCTGGACCCCGGCCGAGCCGATCGCCACGCCCTTGTCGGCGCACAGGACACGCGCGAGCCCGGCCTCGCGGGCGAAGTCGAGCTCCTGGTCGGCGCGGCTCGCGGCACGGTAGGTGGCGAGGCGCATCCCCTCGAGCTCGATCGCGATGTCCGCCACCCCGAAGGCCACGGCCTGGCGGTTGGAGATCGGCTCACCGAACGCCTTGCGCTCGTTGACGTAGGGGATCACGTAGTCGAGCACGGCCTGTCCGGTGCCGACCGCCAGCGCGCACCAGCCCAGCCGGGCGCGCTGGACCGCCTCCGCGTAGACGGCGGGGTCGCCGTCGCCGAGCAGCGCGCTCGCGGGTATGCCGACCTCGTGCAGAGTCAGGCGGCCTGTCGCCGCGGCGCGGACGCCCATCGCGGGCTCGGCCTCCGCGCCCACGCCCTCGGTGCCCGACTCGACCAGGAACAGCGCGGGGCCGTGGCCCTCCAGCTCGGCCGCCACGAGGAGCAGCTCGGCGCCGGCGGCCCGGGGCACGAGGGACTTCGAGCCGCTGAGCACGTAGCCGCCATCGCTCTCGCGCGCCCGCGTCTCGAGCGCGAACGGGTCGAACAGCGGGCGCGGCTCGAGCAGGGCGAGCGCGGCGGAGGGCACGTCGTCGCCGACGAACGCGGGCAGATAGGTGGCCTGCTGGTCGGCGTCGCCCCACAGCCCGATCGCCGTGCTCACGGCCGCGGGCGCGAGGGTGGCGGCCGCGAGGCCCATGTCCCCGTGGGCCAGCGCCTCGGCGATCAGCACGCCGGTCACCGCCGAGCGCTCGCCGGCCGCGCCGCCGAGATCCTCCGGCACCCCGAGCATCCCGAGGCCGAGCTCGGCGCTCTGGGCCAGCAGCTCGTCGGGCGCCGCGCAGGCGGCGTCGGCGGCCGCGGCGGCGGGGCGCAGCTCGCCCTCCGCCAGCTCGCGCATGGCCGAGCGCATCATCTGCTGCTCGTCGTCCGGGGTGAGGTCGAACAGGTCGCGGCGGGGGGCGCTCGCCGGGCGCGCGGGGCGCGCGAGCTTCGTCGCCGCGGTGAACGTTCGGCTCGCGGCGCTCGCCCCGCGGAATCCGTTGCGGCTCGCGCGGTTGACCACGCGCTCGGCGGTCGGGCGCAGCCCGAGGCGGTCGATCACGTCGAGGCCGGCGAGGCCGCGGAGCGCCCTCAGGCCCAGTCCCGTGCCTCTGTCGGCGATGCTCACGACGCGGTGCCCTCCAGGTGCGACGTTCCCGCCTCCGCGTCGCGCACCGCGAAGCCGATCGCGTCGCCCGGCCCGGTGCTCGTGAACGCGACCCGCGCCGGCAGCAGGATCGGCCGGCGAAACTCGACCTCGACCACGAATGCGTCCGGCAGCAGGCCCTCCAGCGCCGCGACGCAGCGCGCCTTGGTCCACATGCCGTGGGCGATCGTGCGCGGGAAGCCGAACAGCTTCGCGGTGGGAGCCGAGAGGTGGATCGGGTTCCGGTCCCCGGAGACGGCGGCGTAGCGGCGGCCCAGGCCGCCGTCCAGGCGCCACTCGGCGCCACCGGGCGGCGGGTCCTGTGTGTCGCCCTGCGACCTGCCCCCGCCGCCTCCGCCGCGGCGCAGCATCGTGCTGCGGGACTCCCACACGAGCTCGTCGCCGGCGCGCGCCTGGGTGACGATCGAGAACGCCTGCCCGCGCGGGTGGGACTCGGCGGGCGTCGGGTGCACGCGCAGGGCCAGGCGCTCCGCGGCGCCGATCGGGCGGTGCTGGGCGATGCGGTTGCCGATGTGCACGAGCCCGACCGCCGGGAACGGGAAGCTGCCGTCGGTCATCAGCTCCATGTGCAGCGGGAAGGCCAGCACGTGCGGGTAGGTCGCGGGCAGCTCGTCGCTCAGGCGAAAGCCGCAGACCTTGGCGTAGGAGGCGAGGTGCTCGCGGTCGATCGCGATGTCCTCCCGCACACGCTCGAGCTCGGGCATCTCGCCACCGCCGCCCGCCACGAACGGCAGCCGGGAGGCCAGGGGGACGAGGGGCGCGGCCGCGCGGGCGTAGGTGAGCAGCGTCGGCATTGTCAGGCTCCCAGCAGGCTCTGCCCGCACACGCGCACGATGTTGCCGTTGAGGCCGGTGGAGGCCGGGCTCGCGAACCAGGCGATCGTCTCCGCCACGTCGACGGGGAGGCCGCCCTGGGACATGCTGTTCATGCGCCGGCCGGCCTCGCGCAAGGCGATCGGGACCTTCGCCGTCATCTGCGTCTCGATGAAGCCGGGGGCGACCGCGTTGATCGTTGCACCCTGCTCCGCCACGGCCGGGGCGAGGGCTTCGACCATCCCGATCACCCCTGCCTTCGACGTCGCGTAGTTCGCCTGCCCGGCGTTGCCCGCGATCCCGCTGATCGAGGACACGCACACGATCCGGCCCTGGTCGCGCAGGACCTCTCCCTCGAGCAGCGCCTCGTTGATGCGCTCCTCGCTGGAGAGGTTGATGTCGAGCACGAGGCTCCACTGCTCTTCGGTCATGCGCCCGAGCGTCTTGTCGCGGGTGACGCCCGCGTTGTGCACGACCACGTCGACGCCGCCGTGCTCGGCCCGGAGGTGAGCGACGATGGCCTGGGGCGCATCGGGGGAGGTGATGTCGAGCGCGAGCGACGATCCGCCCAGAGCCGACGTGACCGCGTCCAGGTCGGCGGCCAGCGCGGGTACGTCGAGACCGACGATGTGCGCGCCGTCGCGTGCGAGGGTCTCGGCGATCGCGGCGCCGATCCCGCGCGAGGCCCCGGTGACGAGCGCGACCTTCCCGGCCAGGGGGCGCTCGGGGTCCATCTGCGGCGGGTCCTCCCCGTCGCCTATTCGCACGACCTGGGCGGACACATAGGCCGACCGGGGCGAGAGCAGGAAGCGCAGGGTCGAGTCCAGCCGCCCCTCGGCGCCCGGCGCGACGTACACGAGCTGCACGGTGGTGCCGGAGCGGGCCTCCTTGGCGAGCGAGCGCGTGAAGCCCTCGAGTGCGCGCTGGGCGGTCGCCTCACGCGGGTTCCGGCACGAGGCGGGCTGTGTGCCGAGCACGACGATCCGCCCGCAGCGCTCGACGCGGCGGACGGTGGGCGAGAAGAAGTCGCGCAGCTCGCCAAGCGTGCCGCTGTCGGGGATCCCGGTGGCGTCGAACACGAGCGCCTTGAAGCGGTGCTCACCACCCACGTCGGGGTTCCACACCGTGGCATCCAGCCCCGCGTCGGCGGCCGCCCCGCGCACGTCGTCGCGCAGCTCGGTGGCCACGTCCGCGCCGGCACCCGCCAGCACCTGCGCCACCGGCCCGGCGAGCCGGCCGCCGGGGGCGGCGCCGAGCAGCACGAGCCCGTCGACCACCGGCTGCCCGGGCTCGTACCGCTCGAGGGGGACCGGTTGGGGCAGCCCCACGCGTGGCGCGACGAGGCGCCCGAGCGGCGAGTTGGCGATCTTCGTGTAGGTGTCGGTCACGTGGTCTCCCGCGTCTCGAGGATCGCCACGACTCCCTGACCGCCGGCGGCGCAGATGCTGATCACGCCGCGGCCCTCGCCGCGCTCGTGGAGCGCCTTGGCGAGGCCGGCGAGGATGCGCCCGCCGGTGGCGGCGAAGGGATGCCCCGCGGCCAGCGAGCCACCGTTGACGTTGAGCTTGGTGCGGTCGATCGCACCCAGAGGCTCGTCCAGGCCGAGACGCTCCTGGCAGAACACAGGATCTCCCCACGCCCTGAGGGTCGAGAGGACCTGGGACGCGAACGCCTCGTGGATCTCATAGAGGTCGAAGTCCTGCAGGGTCACGCCCGCGCGCGCGAGCATGCGTGGCATCGCGTACGCCGGGGCCATGAGCAGCCCCTCCCCCTTGTGCACGTAGTCCACCGCCGCGGTCTCGCCGGTCACGAACGTTGCGAGCACCGGCAGGCCGCGCTCGGCCGCCCACCCCTCCGACGCCAGCAGGACCACGGCGGCCCCATCGCTCAGCGGCGTGGAGTTCCCGGCGGTCATCGTGCCCTGCTCGCCGCCGAACACCGGGCTGAGCTTGCCGAGCTTCTCCGGCGAGGCATCCGGGCGCAGGTTCTGGTCGCGCTCCAGCCCGAGGAACGGCGTGACCAGGTCGTCGTTGAACCCGCGCTCATACGCGGCGGCGAGCTGCCGGTGGCTGTGGGTGGCGAGCTCGTCCTGCTCCTCGCGCGACACGCCCCACTCGGCGGCGGTGCGCGCCTGGTGCTCGCCCATCGACAGCCCGGTCCGCGGCTCCTCGTTGCGCGGGATCGCGGGAACGATCTGTGTCGGCCGGACCTTGGTCAGCGCCCTCGCCCGCCCGGTGATCGACTTGGCGCGGTTGGCCTCCAGCAGCAGCGCGCGGAGATCCTCGTTGAGGGCGATCGGAGCGTCGGAGGTCGTGTCCACGCCACCGGCGATCCCGGCATCGATCTGCCCGAGCGCGATCTTGTTCGCCACCAGCATCGCCGCCTCCAACCCCGTGCCGCACGCCTGTTGCACGTCATATGCGGGGGTCTCCGGCGCCAGGCGGCTGCCGAGCACGCACTCGCGTGTGAGGTTGAAGTCGCGGCTGTGCTTGAGCACCGCGCCCGCGGCGACCTCGCCCAGGCGCACGCCCTCGAGCCCGAAGCGGGCCACGAGCCCGTCGAGCGCCGCGGTGAGCATGTCCTGGTTGGAGGCGTCCGCGTAGGCGCTGTTCGAGCGCGCGAAGGGAATCCTGTTGCCGCCGATCACGGCGACGCGACGCGGGCTCTCGAGCATCTAGGTAGCCGCCCGATCCGCGGGGCGAAGGCTCGCCGGGCGCTTCTCCTTACGGGAGGACCTGGACGCAGCCGGCTCCTCGGGGGGCGGCGAGCCCAGCCGGTGCAGGCCCCAGGCCAGCAGCCCGAGCAGGGACAGCGCGACGCCCACGACGACCGCGTAGGCGATGCCGGTGAGCGCCGGAGCGGCGGACTTCTGCTCCCGCTGGAGCACCTCGTGGTCCGGGACGAAGGCGCGCTCGAACCGCGCCGTCGCCGGGATCTCCTTCGCCGGGATGGCCTTGTCGGAGGGCATGAAGATCGGGAGGGTCGTCAGTGAGTTGCCGTTGTGCAGCCGGATGAGCGCCTTCCAGTTTCCATGAACGGGAATCGGCTCGGTGGTCCGGTAGCGCCCGGGGCCGACGCGCTCCAGCCGGTCGACGACCAGCCCGTCGCCCTGCCAGGCGGTCGCGGTCAGCCACTCGGCATCGTCGGCGGCGTCGCGCGGGTCGAACGCCACCTCGGCCTGCACGGTGCGGCCGGCCCCGCCGGCGACTTCGGTGAGCGCCACCTCGGCGCGCACACCCTCGTCGGCCGGCTTGTAGAGCGCGAAGCCGACGGCGGCCGCTATCACGGCGGCGCCCACGGCCCCGGCGGTGCGAAGGCTCCCGCCCGTGGCCATCGGAGTGACGCTCAGGCGCGCGCCGATCCAGGCCCCGACGAGGGAGCCCGCCACGGCGGTCACGAAGCCGAGGATCACGGCCTCGGGCACGAGCTCGGCCGGCCACGGAAGCGGCATCCAGATGTGCGACCAGGCCCACTCGGCGCCGAGCCCGACGGTCCCGATGCCAACGCCCGACCACAGTCCGAACGCGAGCGGGCGGTCGCGCGGGATCCTCAGAGCGATCGCCTCGACGATCAGCGCCTCGGCGATGTAGAGCGGGAGATGCGGCGTCGTCTCCCCCAGGACCGGGCCCACGAGCAGCGAGAGCGTGCCGCGGACGAGGAGGAAGAAGCCCACCGCGCCCAGCGCCGCCCCGCGGCCGCCCCACAGGCGGATCGCGACGAGGCCCACGCCCGCGGCGAGCATGATCATCATCGGCTGGAAGACGAAGCGGAACTGCGGGACGCCGAAGTCGAACTCGGCCTGGAAGGTCGACAGGCCGAGCATGAACCCGCCGGTGAGCGCCACCGCTCTCGCCGTGGCGGCCCACGAGTGCTCGCGCTGTGGCCGTCCGGCGGCGGCGTTCGCGCGCAGGCCCTCGACCAGCAGCACGGCCAGGCCCACCAGGGTCATGGCGGCGCCGCCGATGAGCATCAGGTGCGTGGGGCCCCACAGGGTCACGTCCTGGCCGAACAGGCGGTGCCACACGTCATCGAGCGGGAAGCCCAGCAGCGAGAACGCACCGCAGGCGCAGACGAGCACTCCGCCCAGGGGTGCGTACCAGTCGTCCGTGATCTTCACGGCGGTCGCGCTCGGGCGTTCCTTCGGCAGCACCATGGCGAAGAACCCCGCGGTGAAGATGCCGAACAGGCCGAGCAGGATGAAGTAGTGGGCGGGGTTCGCCAGCGGTCCCTCGTCGCGGCCGACGCCGATGTGCAGGGCGATGTCCCAGTACATCCCGAACACCGCCGTGATGAGCGAGACGGTCGCTATCCCGGACGGGAACGCCGCCCAGCCCGGAAGCCCGCTGACGCGCTCGGAGAAGGCCGCCCACCGGCCGAGCAGGGCGACCCGGCCGGAGCGGTGACCCATGCCGAGCACCATCAGGGCGGCCGTGAGCAGCGATGCGCCCGCCGTGGCGATCACGATCTGCCCGACGGCGGCGCCGCCCGCGGGCTCGGTGCCCTGGGCGTAGGCGGGCGTCGCGCCAACGAGAAGAGCGAGGGCGGTGAAGGGCGGAATGAGTCGTGGCACGAGCGTCATCTTTGCCTCCTAGGATCGTTACCCCGTTTGAGGGTACATAACCTAAGGACACCTAGCGCCGGGTAAGGTTTCAGTGTGTCCGAGCTCACGGTGGAGCAACTCGCTCAGGAAACCGGGATGTCGGTGCGCAACATCCGCAACCACCAGTCGCGCGGGCTCCTTCCCCCGCCCGAGGTGAGAGGCCGGACCGGATACTACGGCGACGCCCACATCGCCCGGTTGCGCTTGGTGCAGGAGCTGCAGACGGAGGGCTTCAAGCTCGACGTGATCAAGGAGCTGATCGCGGGTGGAGGAGCCGACCGGTTCGTAGGGCTGCGCAGGGTGGTGACCGCGCCGTTCGAGACCGAGTCGCCCGAGGTCGTGAGCGCAGAGGAGCTCGCCGAGCGCTTCGGCCCGACCGACGCGAGGGCCCTCCGCAGAGCGCAGGAGCTGAAGATCCTCATCCCGCTCGGTGACGGCCGCTTCGAGGCCCCGAGCCCGGCCCTCCTACGCGCCGCGGAAGAGGTGACCGGGCGCGGCATCCCCCTATCCGCCGCGCTTTCCGCGATCGCGAAGGTGCAGCGGAGCTGCGAATCCGCCTCGCGCGCGTTCGTGAACCTCTTCCTCGACGAGCTGTGGGCGCCGTTCGAGAAGGCCGGGCAGCCGGCCGACCGCTGGCCCGAGATCACGGAGACGATCGCGCGGGTCCGCCCGATCGCCTCCGAGGCCCTGCTGGCGACCTTCCGGCAGACGATGGCCCGCGAGGTCGAGCATGCGTTCGGCAAGGTCCTGGAGCGCCAGGCCAAGAGCGCCGCCAGGCGTTCAGCGAAGGCCCGGGACGCGTAGGGTCGCCGCATGAACCCCGACGAACCCTCCTTCCGCGTACTTTCGATAGCCGACGAGGAGCCCGTCCCGGTCCTGGGGGGAACGCTGCAATGGGTGCCGGTGCGGCGAAGGCTGGGGATACGCGCCTTCGGGACCAACGCCTATCGCGCGGCGCGGGAGGGAGACGCCGTGATCGAGGACCACGTCGAGTCTCCGGGACAGGAGGAGCTCTACGTCGTCGTGTCGGGCCGGGTCCGGTTCGGGGTCGGCGAAGAGGAGGTGGACGCGCCGGCGGGCACGGCGGTCTTCCTGCCGCGCGCCGACGTGCGGCGGCGCGGCGTCGCGCTCGAGGACGGAACGACGGTGCTCGCCGTCGGCGGGTGGCCCGACCAGCCGTACCACCCGCTTCCGTGGGAGCCGATCTTCCTGGCGCAGGAGGCGATGAGCCGCGGCGACTGGGCCGAGGCGGCCGAGACCCTCGAGCGCGAGGCGGGTGAGCACCGCGAGACCGCGATCCTGCAATTCCGGCTGGCGTGCTGCCACGCCCGGCTGGGCGAGCAGGAGCTCGCCCTCGCGGAGCTTCGCCGGGCGATCGAGATCGATCCGGGCATGCGCGAACGCGCCGCTGACGAGGAGCATCTGGCGTCGCTGCGGGAGCTCGACGGCTGGCCTGCTCTGTGACCGAGCGCGCCTTCGTCTACCTCCTGCGCTGCGGCGACGGCAGCCTGTACTGCGGATGGACGAACGACCTGCAGCGCCGTGTCGAGGAGCACCGCGCCGGCACCGCCAGCCGCTACACCCGCTCCCGCCCGCCGGTCGAGCTGTTGTGGTCCCGTGCGATGGCCTCCCGCTCCGCCGCGATGCGGGAGGAGGCCCGGATCAAGCGGATGCGCAGGGCCGAGAAGCTCGCCGTCGTGAGTGCGCCGGGGGGCGGGCCGTCCCAATGACCCGCCCCCCTTACCTGCGCACCCCGAAGTCGGCAGTGAATGTGGCGCCGCGGGCGCGCGGGCGCCCGGGAACCCCATTCACGATGCCGAGTCCCACCTCCCTGTAGCGGGGCTGAAGAATGACCGCACGATGGAGCGTGCTCCTCATCCAGGCGCGGATCATCCAGCTCGGCTTCGAGCTGGAGCCGCGGCCGAAGCCGATGTTCTCGCCGACCCGCCAGACAAGGTTCGGAGTGATGTAGCGGGTCCGGCGAAGCCGGCTCGCGAGCCCCACTCCGCCCGGCTGGACATGCGAGAAGAAGCGCCTGCGCACCATGGCGCTCGAGTGCGCGGTCGCGGCGCGGCGCAGGCGGCTGTTCGCGCGCAGGGACCTCAGGCCGTGCGCCCGGCGCTGCACGTTCAGAAGACAGAGAAGCGCGCGGCGCGCCTCGCGCAGGGAGCGGGTGGAGCGGGCCACCCGGCGGCCGGCGCCGACGCACCGCTGCGCGCTCGCGGGCAGCGCCGGCAGGATCGCGGCCAGGCCCGGCGGGGGGAGATCCTCCACTCCGGCGAGGGGTGGCACGCCGGGGCCGGGAAGCGGGGCGGGCAGCACGGTCGGCTGAACCGGTCGCTCACCCCGACGTGTGGGGGTCACGGCCACCGGCTGGTAGGCGCTCTTCCCCGCGGCCTCGCATCCGCCCGAGTCGAGCCGGAGCAGCACCACCCGCGTGCCGGGCCTGTCGAAGACGTGTGGCGTGGTGAGCCGGGCTCTGGATCCGGGCGCGAACGGCGGCTCCTGCGAGCCATCCGAGTTGATGCTGCAAGCGCTCAGGCCGACCGTGCTTCCGAGTCCGAATCGGACGACCATCCCCGAGACCGGCGCATCCTGGGCGACGCCCACTACCTGGAGCTCGGCGGTCCTCCCGACGACGGCTGGGGGGTCGAGCCGCACGGACAGGACACGCGGTGCGGCGGTGTCGGCGCGTGCGCTCGAGACCACGGGCATGGCGGCGGGCGCCACCATCAGGGCCAGTAGGAGCGCAACCGTGCGCGAATCTCGTGAAGTCCGTTTCACGACGCCTCGCATCCAACGTAGGCACGTTCGCCGTTACCGCAAGCGGTTGTAGAAATTGCACAGGTGCGCGTACCGAATCCGGGCGCTCGCCCTACACCGGCCGGGCGTCGCCGACCCAGAATCGCGGGCCCGGCCCGCGGCGTCCGGCGCGGTCGCCGGGGTTGGCGAGCTTGCACCGGTCGAGCGAGAGGCAGCCGCACCCGATGCACTCGGTCAGCCCGGCGCGCAGCCGCTCGAGCTCGGCGATCCGCTCGTCGATCCGGGCGGTCCAGGAGCTCGAGAGCTTCGCCCAGTCCGAGCGCCTGGGGACGCGGTTCTCGGGCAGCTTCGCCAGCTCGTCCCCGACCTCGTCGAGCGTCAGGCCGATCCGCTGGGCGAACACGATGAAGGCCACGCGCCGGATCACGGGGCGCGAATAGCGCCGGTGGCCAGAGCCGGCCCGCTCGGAGGAGATCAGGCCCCGCTCCTCGTAGAAGCGGAGCGCCGAGGCGGCGACCCCGCTGCGCCGCGAGACCTCGCCGATTGTCAGCAGGTCGGGCATCCGGGAAGCGAACCACACACGGGCCTTGACTTCAAGTTCACTTGAACTTGTAGATTGAAGGCTCCCGTTTTCGAGGAGGCACCATGAGCGACCGGCAGACAGCCAGCGAGCAGATCACCGAGGAGGTCACCTCCTGGCCGGGGGTCACCGCGGGCGCGGGCGACCGGGGCGAGTTCGCCTTCAAGCTGGGCCGGCGCGAGATCGGCCACCTTCACGGCGACCGCGTGCTCCACATCGGCTTCCCCAAGGAGGTCTGGAAGGAGTTGTTCGACCAGGGCCGCATCGGCTACCACCCCGTCTTCCCCGGCAAGCCGGGCTACGCCTCGCGGCCCATCGAGGACCAGGAGGACGTCCGCGACGTGATCGCGCTGATGCGGCTCAACTACGACCGCGCCGTCGAGCGCCACGGCCTGCCAGAGGAGGTCCCGCTCGCTTAGTTGCCCCGGGGGCGGGGCGCGTGAGAGGATCGCCCCGGATTCGATTGAGAGGGGTAGGAATGCAGGAGCAGAGCGTGCGGTCGATCCCGCTCTTTACCGGACTCTCCAAGAAGGAGGGGCGGACCATCGCGCAACACACGGACGAGCTGGACTTCGAGGAGGGCCGCTATCTCGTGCGCGAGGGCGAGTTCCCCTACGAGTTCTTCATCATCAGGGAGGGCACCGCGAAGGTGACCCACAACGGCGAGCAACTCGCCGAGCTCGGTCCCGGGGACTTCTTCGGCGAGATGGGGCTCGTACAGGGAGTGCGGCGCAACGCGTGCGTGATCGCCACGTCGCCGATCAAGGTCGTGGTGATGACCGCGAAGCACTTCCGGCAGATGGAACGCGAGCTGCCCGAGGTGTGCGACCGGATCAAGGAAGCCGTCGACGAGCGCTGCAGCGCGATGGTGCCCGCCTAGGGTGGACGACCCCGACGCGGGCGTCATCGGCAGCGTCGGGACCCTCGCGAGCGGGGGGGTCGCCGGCAGCGCCGGCACCCTGGCGAGCGCGGGCGTCGCCGGGAGCGCCGGCATCCTGGCGAGCGCAGGGATTGCCGGCAGCGCCGCGATTCTCCTCAGCGCCGGCATGGCGGGCTGCCTCGGGTGCGCGGGCTGCAGCGCCTGCATCGGCTGTGTCGGTTGCGTCGGCTGCGTCGCGTGCGTGGGCTGCGTCGGCTGTGTCGGCTGTGTCGGGCTCAGGGGCGCGGTTGGTGAGATCGGTGAGCAGGGGATAGCGCCGGGGCCCGGAGTTGGGTGACAGCCTGTCCCGCGCCTAGACTCGCCTGCGCATGAAGCGAGTCGGAATCCTCACCGGAGGCGGCGACTGCCCTGGGCTGAACGCCGTGATCCGGGCGGTGGTCCGGCGCGCGGCCGGGGAACTGGAGGTGCTCGGCTTCCGCAACGGATGGGCAGGCGTGCTCGACGGCGAGACCGTTGAGCTCACGCTCGACAACACGCGCGGGCTGCTCCACCGCGGGGGCACGATCCTCGGCACCTCGCGAACGAACCCGTTCAAGGAGGACGGCGGCGCGGAGCGGATCGAGGCCACGCTGAGCGCTCACGGCGTGGACTGCCTGATAGCGGTGGGCGGCGAGGACACGCTCGGCGTGGCGCGGCGGCTGGACGACCAGGGCGTGCCCGTGGTGGGGGTGCCGAAGACGATCGACAACGACCTCGACGGCACCGACTTCACCTTCGGCTTCCATACCGCCGTGCAGATCGCCACCGACGCCATCGACCGGCTCCACACGACGGCCGAGTCGCACAACCGTGTGATGGTGGTGGAGGTGATGGGGCGCCATGCGGGCTGGATCGCCGTGTACAGCGGGATGGCCGGGGGCGCGGACGTGATCCTCGTCCCGGAGCGTCCCTACGACGTCGACCAGGTGTGCGAGCGGATCCGCCGCCGCCACGGGACCGGGCGCACGTTCTCGATCATCGTGGTGGCCGAGGGCGCCACACCGCAGGACGGCGACGAGTCGCGCGCGGGCGCGGGCACCGACGCCTTCGGGCACGCCCGGCTCGGGGGCATCGCCGTCGATCTGGAGGAGGCGATCGAGGAGCGGACGGGCTTCGAGTCGCGGATGACGATCCTCGGTCACGTGCAGCGCGGTGGCACGCCCACCGCCTACGACCGCGTGCTGGCGACCCGGTTCGGCGTGGCGGCCGTGGACGCCGTGACGGCCGGCGACTTCGGCCGGATGGTGGCCCTGCAGGGAACCCAGATCGTGCGCGTGCCCCTCGACGATGCCCTGCGTGAGCCCAAGCTGCTCGACCCGGCGCTCTACGAGACCGCCGAGGTGTTCTTCGGATGACGGCCGACGGCATGCACGCCCGCACGAAGATCGTGGCCACCATCGGGCCCGCGAGCGACGACGCGGAGGTGCTCGTGCGGATGGTGGAGGCGGGGATGGACGTCGCGCGCCTGAACTTCGCGCACGGCACGCCGGAGGAGAAGGCCGCCACGGCCGAGCGGGTGCACGAGGCGTCCAACCGCGCCGGCCGGCAGGTGGCGGTGCTGCAGGACCTGCCGGGGCCAAAGCTTCGGATCGGCGCGCTGCGCGAGGAGGTGGCCGAGCTCAAGCCCGGCGACCGGCTGACGCTCGTATGCGGCTCCACCGAGGAGGGCGACTCGCGGCAGATGTCCGTTGCCTGGCCCCAGTTGGCCGATGCCGTGGCGGCCGGCGACGTGGTCTACCTGGCCGACGGCTCGGTGCGCCTGCGCGTATCCGCCGTGCGCGACGGCTGCGAGGTGGACACGGAGGTAGAGCTCGGCGGCGTGGTCACCTCACGCCAGGGGGTGAACGTGCCGGGCTCGCTGTCGGCGCTGCCCTCCGTGCCCGAGGAGGACCTCGACCTGCTGCGCTTCGGCGAGAAGATGGGGGTCGACATGGTGGCGCTGTCCTTCGTGCGCCGCGCCCAGGACGTGGAGGACGTGCGCAGGCACACCGACCTGCCGCTGATCGCGAAGATCGAGAAGCCGCAGGCGGTGATCGAGTCCGAGGCGATCGTGCACGCCGCCGACTGCGTGATGGTCGCGCGGGGGGATCTCGGCATCGAGCTGAGGATCGAGGAGGTACCGCTGGTCCAGAAGGGGATGATCGCGCTCGCGGGCGAGCTGGCGCGGCCGGTGATCGTGGCCACCCAGATGCTCGAGTCGATGGTCACCTCCACGCGCCCGACCCGCGCCGAGGTCACCGACGTGGCGAACGCGATCCTCGACGGCACCGACGCCCTGATGCTCTCCCAGGAGACCGCCATCGGCGGACACCCGGTCGAGACGGTGGCGATGATGGAGGCGATCGCCCGTCACACGGAGCTCGCGGTTCCCTACGAGCGCTGGAACGAGTCGCGCGTGAGGCGCCTCAGCCGCCAGGACCAGGACCCCGCCTACACGATCGCCTACAACGCCACCGCGGCGGCGCGGCAGCTCGACCTGACCGCCCTGGTGGTCCCCACGCTCTCGGGCCGATCGGCGCGCCTGGTGGCCGCCCACCGGCCGCAGGTCCCCGTGTACGCCCTCTCTCCCCTCGACGAGACGGTGCGCCGCTGCTCGCTCATCTGGGGCGTCGAGGCCGCGAGCATCTCCCGCCACGAGGTGACCGAGGAGCTGATCGCCCACGCCGCGCGCAGGGTCGTGGAGCTGGGATGGGTGAAGCCGGGCGAGCGCATCGGAATCACCGCCGGGCTGCCGAGCGGGCAGCCGGGCACCACGAGCCTGCTCCAGGTGCAGGAGGCCGTGGCGCCCTGATCACACGCCCGCGGGCGCGGCCACGGGCATCCAGTCGATCGCGCTGAGGGCGCGGTCCTTGCCCGTCGCCTTGGCCCCGCGCATGCACACGTCCGCGGCGGCGATCAGCTCGTCGATCGAGTCACCGTCATGCGGATGCATCACCCAGCCGACGCTCGCCGTGAGCCGCACCTCCGAGGCGCCGGCGCCGAGCTGGATGCCGCGGGTGCCTTCGAGCACCCGCTCGCAGAGCCGGCGCATGCCGGCCTCGTCGGCGCGCAGCGCGAGCACGGCGAACTCGTCGCCGCCCAGCCTGGCCACCATGTCGTCGCTGCGAACGCAGCGCTCGAGGATCTCGGCGGTGTCGCACAGGACGCGGTCCCCCTCGGGGTAGCCGTGCACGGTGTTCACGTCCTTGAAGCCGTCGAGGTCCACCAGCAGCACTCCCACCGGGCCGAGCTCCTGGGCGGGGTCGAGGGCGCGCTCGAGCCAGAGGAGCATCGCGCGCCGGTTCGGCAGGCCCGTGAGCGGGTCCTTGAGTGCGAGCGAGTGGGCCTCGGCCCGGAGGTCGAGCAGTAGCCGCTTTGCGCGCACCAGGAGGAGGCCGAGCAGCACGTAGGCACAGGACATGACCAGTAGCTCGCCCACGTACTGGTCGCCGCTGTCGTAGAGCAGGGGCGAGGCGTGCACGAGGACGCAGCCGGCGAGAAACGGATACGCCTCACGCGGGGAGAAGAAGAGGGCCGCGTAGACCAGCACGAAGATGACGTAGAAGCGGGCCGGGGAGCTCGAGCCGCCGGTCGCCGCCATCACGATCGCGGTCGAGGCGAGAGCCCCGACCGCGGGGATCAGGAAGACGGCCCTGCCCGCCTGTGCGAAGTCGATCAGGAAGAGGCAGGCGCCGGCCCAGGTCAGGCAGGCCACCGCCATCGCGGCGACCCAGGGCCAGTGCTCGGTCACGCCGCCCGGAAGGAACAACAGCGAGGGGGCGCTGAGGCTGGCCGCGGCGAACAGCATGCCCGCGAGCTTGCCCGCAAGGCGGTTCTCGGCCACCGTCTCCGGCGGGGGTGTGCAGCGTGCGCTCACTTGCCTCCTCAATGGCTCATCGGCAGCGCCCCCTGGATGTTGAGTCCAGACGGATACGATCGGACGATGGCCGTGGCCAGAACCGGCGCAGCCCCCGATCCGCCCGCCGACCTGGCCCGGATCGCCGCCGGGCAGGCGTCCAGTGGCGAACGCGACCGGCGGCTCGCCCCCGAGGTCGTGGACGCCCTCGCGCGCGCGGGAATGTTCCGGATGCTCGTGCCCCGTTCGCTCGACGGCGGCGAGGTGGCCCCGGCCGAGATGGTCGACGCGATCGCCGCCATCGCGCGCGGCGACGGCGCCGCCGCCTGGTGCGTGGCGGTGGCCTGCACCACGGGGGCGCTCGCGGCCTACCTTCCCGAGAACCAGGCGGGCGAGGTCTATGGACCCGGGGCGCGCTGCTGGGGCGGCGTGTTCGCGCCCAAGGGACGAGCAGTCGCGGAGGGCGGCTCCTACCGGGTGACCGGCCGGTGGCCGTTCGCCAGCGGGATCGACCACTGCGACTGGCTCCTCGGCGGCTGCATCGTCGAGGAGGACGGCGAGCCGCGCAAGCTCCCGAGCGGGCGGCCGGATGTGCGGCTCGTGCTGTTCCCCGCCGACGACGTCGAGCGGATCGACACCTGGGAGGTCTCCGGCCTACGCGGCACCGGCAGCCACGACATGGCGGTGGAGGCCCTCGCCGCCCCCGCCGGGCGCACGGTCTCCCTGTTCGTGGACGCGCCGCGCGAGCAGGGCCCGCTCTACGCGTTCCCCGTGTTCGGCCTGCTCGCCCTGGCAATCGCCTCCGTGGGCCTCGGCATCGCGCGCGGCTCGATGGACGACCTGCTCGAGCTGGCGGGGGCCAAGACCCCCGCGATGGGAACGCGGACCCTGGCCGCCCGCTCCGACACGCAGGCGCGGGTCGCCCGCGCCGCCGCCCGCCTGCGCTCCGCCGAGACGCTGGTGCACGACGCGGTGGGCCGGGCATGGGCCGAGGCGACACGCGCCGGGCCGATCTCGGTCGAGCACCGTGCCGGCCTGCGGATGGCGGCGAGCCACGCGATGGGAGAGTCGGCCGCCGTGGTCGACGAGATGTACGGCCTTGCCGGGGGCAGCTCGATCTACTCGTCGAGCCCGCTGCAGCGCCGCTTCCGCGACGTGCACGTGGCCACGCAGCACATGCTGGTCGGCCCCTCCACGTGGGAGCTCACCGGGCGGCTGCTGCTGGGCGTCCCGGCGGACACAGACCAGCTCTAGCTGCGATAGGGATACCGCCGTGCGGCTCGTGACCTGGAACGTCAACTCGCTGAAGGTACGGATGCCCCGCCTGCTCGAGTTCCTCGAGCTGCACCGTCCCGACGTCCTGTGTCTACAGGAGACGAAGTGCGAGCCCGATTCCTTCCCCCTGCTCGAGCTGGAGGCCGCGGGCTACGCCGCCGTGCACCATTCCGCCGGGCGCTGGGCCGGGGTGGCCGTAGTCGCGCGCTCGGAGCTGGGGATCGAGGAGGCGGCCCGGGGTCTTGCCGGCGAACCCGGCCCGGAGGAGGCCCGCTGGGTCGAGGCACGGGTGGGCGCCATGCGGGTGATCAGCACCTACGTGATCAACGGCAGGACGGTGGACTCCCCCTTCTTCGCCGCCAAGCTGCGGTTCCTGGCTGCGGCCGCCGAGCGGGTCACCGAGCTGCGCGAGACCGGTGAGCCGGTCGTGCTCGCGGGCGACCTGAACGTGACGCGCGACGACCGGGACGTCTACGACCCGGCGGCGTTCGAGGGCGAGACCCACGTGACCGGCGAGGAGCGCGCCGCGCTGGAGGCGATCCTCGATCGCGGGGGGCTCACGGACGCCTACCGAGCGCTGCACGACGACCAGCACTTCACCTGGTGGGACTATCGCCAGGGGCACTTCCACCGCGGCATGGGGTTGCGGATCGACTACCTGATGCTGTCCGAGGCGCTGGCCGGATCGCTCACCGCCTGCCACATCGAGCGCGACTTCCGCAAGGGCACGAAGCCCTCCGACCACGCTCCGCTGGTCGCCGAGCTCGACTCCGACGCGGCTACTCAGGCGGCCGCGTAGGCGCGCATCGCCTCGGCGTAGCGGTCGAAGGCGCGCTCGACCTTGTCTGGCTCCGCGGCGGGCAGGTACCAGACACAGCGGTGGACGCCCGCGCGCTCGTAGAGCTCGATGCCCTCCGGGTCGATCGGGGCGACGCCCAGCGTCACGCCGATCTCCCGTCCGGCCTCCTCCCGGGCGCGCTTGCGCATCCGCTCGATCCTCGCGGCGTGCCTCTCGTCGTCGCCGAACCGGTTCGGGTACCACTCGTCCGCGAGGGCGAGCACGCGATCGCCGACCGTGCGGCCGTTGCCCCCGATCAGAATCGGCGGGTGGGGCTTCTGGACGGGCTTCGGCCACGACCACATCGGGTCGAAGTCCACGTGCTTCCCGTGGAACTCGGACTCGTCCTCGGTCCAGATCGCCTTCATCGCCTCCACCCGCTCGCGCATCAGCCCGAATCGCTTCGAGGGGTCGGTGCCGTGGTCTCGCATCTCCTCCAGGTTCCAGCCGGCGCCGACGCCGAACAGGAAGCGACCGTCGCTGAGATGGTCCACGCTCGCCACCTCCTTGGCCGTGACGATCGGGTCCCGCTCGATCACGAGGCAGAGGCCGGTGCCCACGCGGAGGCGCTCCGTGGCCACCGCCGCCGCCGTGCAGGACACGAACGGGTCGAAGGTGTGCCAGTACTCCTTGGGGAGGTCGCCCCCCGCCGGGTAGGGCGTCTCGCGGCTGGCCGGGATGTGCGTGTGCTCGGGAAAGAACAGCGATTCGAACCCGCGCTCCTCGGCCATGACCGCGATCTCGCCCGGGGCGGGCGTGTATTCGGTGGCGAAGATGGCGAGGCCGAA
Organism: uncultured Thermoleophilaceae bacterium; assembly: GCA_963722705.1. GTDB lineage: Bacteria > Actinomycetota > Thermoleophilia > Solirubrobacterales > Thermoleophilaceae > JAAYBF01. The sequence goes on from CAVRNY010000006.1 coordinate 194,541, forward strand.
CTCCAAGCGCAGCATCCTTGCACCACACTGCATTCATGCGCGTGCTCGCGATCGTGCACCAGGACGACGCCGGCCCCGGCGTCTTCGCCGACGCCGTGCGCGGGCACGGTGCGACCCTCGATGAGTGGCGGCCCGACCGCGAGCCGGCACCGGAGATCGGCCACGACGCCGTGATGGTGTTCGGCGGCGCGATGAACGTCCACGAGGAGAGCGCGCACCCGTGGCTCGCGCCCGAGAAGGCACGGCTGCGCGAGCTCGTGGAGCGGGGAGTGCCGATGCTCGGGGTCTGCCTCGGAGCACAGCTGCTTGCGGAGGCCGCGGGCGGATCGGTGCGCCGGGCCGAGACGCCCGAGATCGGCTGGTTCGAGGTGGCCGTCGGACCCGAGGGCGGCGCCGACCCGGTGCTCGGCGGTCTCCCCCAGAGCTTCACCGGGTTCGGGTGGCACTCGTACGAGGCGGTGCCGCCGGAGCGGGGCGTGGGGCTGGCCAGCAGCGAGACCTGCCTGCAGGCGTACCGGCTCGACGGCGCCCCCGCCTGGGGCATCCAGTTCCACGCGGAGGTCGATCGGGAGACGGCCGAGAAGTGGATCCGCGACTACCGAAACGACGAGGACGCCGTGGCGATCGGCCTCGACCCCGACGCGCTGCTGGCGCAGAGCGCTCCCCTCCTCGGCGCCTGGAACGACCTGGGGCGGGAGCTGTGCGGGCGCTTCCTCGCTTACGTGGGAGGTAATCGACGCGCGCCCGCTCCCGCGCCAGACTCCGCTCCATGACACAGACCATCTCGATCGACACCGAGCAGCTGCACATCCTCGTCCCGCTCTCCGCCAGGCTCGGCATCCGGCTGTCCGAGGCCTCGCCCGAAGCTGTGCGCCTGGATCTCGACTGGCGCGAGGAGCTCTGCACCGCGGGCGGGACCCTGCACGGAGGGGCGCTCATGAGCCTGGCCGACACGGCCGGCGCGGTGTGCGCCTACCTGAACCTGCCCGAGGGCGGCGAGGGCACCACCACGGTGGAGTCCAAGACCAACCTGCTCGCCGCCGTGCGCGGCGGAACGGTCACCGCCACGGCCACCGCGCTGCACGCGGGCAGGAGCCTGATCGTCGTGGAGACCGAGCTGCACGACGGCGACGACCGCCTCGTGGCGAAGACCACGCAGACGCAGGCGGTGCTCTCGGCCCCGTAGAAACGGTCGCCGGTGGACGTAGGGCGAGAGGCGCCGGGGTCCGGGGGCGGGAGCCCCCGGGGGAATCATTCCGGCGTGAGGTAGGCGCCCGAGATCCCGCCGTCGACCATGAAGGTCGTGGCGGTCACGAAGGTCGAGTCGTCGCTGGCGAGGAAGAGGGCTCCCCTCGCGATCTCCGACGCCTCGCCGAAGCGGCCCATCGGGATGTGAACCAGGCGCCGGGCGGCCTTGGCGGGCTCGCTGGCGAACAGCTCCTGCAGCAGCGGCGTGTTCACCGGCCCCGGGCAGAGCGCGTTCACGCGCACGCCCTGGCGCGCAAACTCCACGCCCAGCTCCCGCGACATCGACAGCACCGCGCCCTTCGAGGCCGTATAGGAGATCTGGGACACCGCCGCGCCCATGACGGCCACGAACGACGCGGTGTTGATCACCGACCCCCCGCCCGCGTCGATCAGGTGCGGGATGCCGTGCTTGCAGCAGAGGAACACGCTGCGCACGTTCACGTCCTGAACGCGCTGCCACGCGTCGAGCGGGGTCTCCACGGCGCTGGCGTCGTCCGTCGGGTTGATGCCCGCGTTGTTGAAGAGCACGTCCACGTGGCCGAACTCCTCGCGCGCGCGTGTGTACATGTCCTTCACCTGTTGCTCGTCCGTCACGTCGGCCGCGATGGCCAGGTCGCCGACCGAGTCCTCGTTCAGGTCGACGCCCACGACCGTCGCGCCCTCCTCGCCGAACAGCCGCGCGGACTCCGCGCCGATGCCGCTGGCGGCGCCGGTGATCACGCAGACCTTGCCGTCGAGACGCCCCATCAGCCCTCCGTCGCGTAGTAGACGTTCTTCACGTCGGTGTAGTGGTCCAGCGCGTGCGGCCCCAGCTCGCGCCCGACGCCGGATTGCTTGAAGCCCCCGAACGGGGTGCTCACCCGGACGGAGGTGTTCGAGTTGATCGAGATCACCCCGGTCTCCATCGCCCGCGCCACGCGCAGCGCCTTGGCGCCGTCGCGGGTCCACACCGAGCCCGAGAGGCCGTAGATCGTGTCGTTGGCCTGCCGGACCGCGTCGGCCTCGTCGTGGAACGGGATCACGCACACCACCGGGCCGAAGATCTCCTCCACGGCGGCGCGGTCGGTGTTCGACACCGGCGCCAGCACGGTGGGCGGGAACCAGAAGCCGGGACCGTCGGGGGCCTCGCCGCGCACGGCCACGGGCGAGCCGGCGTCCACGAACGACGACACCTCCTCGCGGTGCCCGGCCGAGATCAGCGGGCCCATCTCCGTGGCCTCGTCGAGCGGGTCGCCCACGCGGATCGCGCGCACGTGGTCGGTGAGCGCGGAGACGAAGCCGTCCATCGCACCTCTCTCCACGAGGATCCGCGACCGGGCGCAGCAGTCCTGGCCGGCGTTTCCGAACACGGCCATGGGCGCGGATGCCGCCGCCTGCTCGAGATCGGCGTCGGCGAACACCACGTTGGCCGACTTGCCGCCGAGCTCCAGCGTGACCCGCTTGATCGTGCCCGCCGCGCCCTCCGCGATCGAGCGTCCCACCTCGGTGGAGCCCGTGAACGCCACCTTCGCCACATCGGGGTGCTCGACCAGCCGGCTGCCGCACACGCTGCCCGGCCCGGCCACCACGTTGAGCACCCCCTCGGGCAGCCCCGCCTCGAGGGCGATCCGCTCGAGCTCGAGCGCGGTGAGCGGGGTCAGCTCGGCGGGCTTGAGCACGATCGTGTTGCCCGCCGCGAGCGCGGGGGCCACCTTCCAGCAGGCGATCACGAGCGGGAAGTTCCACGGCACGATCAGGCCCACCACTCCCAGCGGCTCGCGGAAGGTCATGTCCACCCCGCCCGCCACCGGGATCGTGTCGCCCAGGAGCCGCTCCGGCGCGGCGGCGTAGTAGCGGAAGGTCTCGACGACCATGGCCATCTCGCCGCGCGCGTCGCCGATCGGCTTCCCGGCGTTGCGCGCCTCGAGCGTGGCGAGGGCGCCGGCCTCGGCCTCCAGGGCGGCGGCCAGCCGGTGCATCAGGGCGGAGCGGTCGGCGGGAGCCACGGCCCTCCATGCGGGGAACGCGTCGCGCGCGGCCGCCACGGCGGCGTCCACCTCGTTCACGCCCGCGCGCGGGACCTCCGCCATCACCTCCTCGGTGGCGGGCTCAACGACCGAGATCATCGGGCGGCGGCCTCGGCGTCCGCGGCCTTCACCAGCGCTCCCACTACCCGGCTCTTCATGTCCTCCTCGGGATGCCACAGCACACCGAGGGCGAAGCGCCGGTCGGGCAGTTCGATCGCCTCGGCCAGGTCGTCCTCCACCGCCCAGCCGGTCACCGCCAGGCCCTCCCCCAGCTCGTCGATCCCCTGGTGGTGGTGCGACTTCACCGCAAGGCGCTCGGCGCCCGCCGCGCGCGCCGCGAGCGAACCCGGCTCGAGCCTCACCTCGTGGTCGCAGAAGGTGCCCGGCGTGTGGCGGTGCTCCTCGTGCCCCACGACCTCGGGCAGGTGCTGGGCGAGCGTGCCGCCGCAGGCCACGTTCAGCATCTGCATGCCGCGGCAGATCCCGAGCACGGCCATGTCGCGCTCGAGCGCCCGGTGCACCAGCCCGAGCTCGAAGCGGTCGCGCTCGGGCCAGGCGCCCGTGGTGGCCGGATGCGACTGCGCGCCGTAGGAGGCCGGATCGATGTCGGAGCCGCCGGCGAGCAACAGCGCGTCCACGCGGTCGAGCAGCGAGTCCGGCGCCTCGGCCGCGGCATCGTCGGGCGGCAGCAGCAGGGCCAGGGCGCCTGCGGACTGCACCGCGGCGGCGTAGGAGCGCGGCGCCATCGTGACCGTCTCGTCCCAGGCCGCCCAGCGCACGCGCTCGACGGCCGCGCAGATGCCGATCGCGGTCACAGTCGTTCGAAACCGCGAACGAGCTCCCAGTCGGTGACCGCGGACTCGAACGCGGCCAACTCCACGCGCGCGCGGTTGAGGTAGTGGTCGACCACCTCCTGCCCGAAGGCGTCCCGCACCATGGCGCTCTCGGCGAACAGGTCGCGCGCCGCAGGGAGCGTGCTCGGCACGCGCGGCCTGTCGGACTCGTAGGCGTTGCCCTCGAATGCCGGCTCGAGCGGCAGCTCGTTCTCGATCCCGTGCAGCCCGGCGGCGATCAGCGCGCTCAGCGCGAGGTAGGGGTTCACGTCCGCACCCGGCAGCCGGTTCTCGATCCGCAGCGAGTGGCCGTGGCCCACCGCTCGCAGCGAGCAGGTGCGGTTGTCCCTGCCCCACGCCACCGCCGTCGGCGCGAACGAGCCCTCGGCGAACCGCTTGTACGAGTTCACGTGCGGGGCGAAGAAGAGTGTGAGATCCCGCATGCACGCGATCTGCCCGGCCACGAAATGCTCGAACAGCCCCCGGTCCTCACCGAAGGCGTTGTTCCCGTCCTCCTTCGCCAGCGAGATGTGGATGTGGCACGAGTTGCCCTCCGCCTCGTTGAACTTCGCGATGAACGTGATCGCCATGCCCTCCTGGGCGGCGATCTCCTTGGCCCCGTTCTTGTAGATCGCGTGGTCGTCCGCCACCGCGAGGGCCTCCCCGTAGTGGAAGTTGATCTCGTGCTGGCCGAAGTTGCACTCGCCCTTCGAGTTCTCGACCGACATCTCCGCGCCCATCATGTCGTTGCGGATGCGGCGAATCAGCGGCTCCACGCGCGCGGTGCCGAGCAGCGAGTAGTCGACGTTGTAGAGGTTGGCCGGCTCGAGCTCGCGGTACCCCTTGCGCCAGGCGTCCTCGTAGGAGTCGCGGAACACGATGAACTCGAGCTCGGTGCCGGCGTTGGCCGTGAGCCCTCGCTCGGCGAGCCTCGCGAGCTGGCGGCGCAGGATCTGCCGCGGGGAGGCCACCACCTCGCGACCGTCCTCCCACTGGAGGTCGGCCATCACCATCACGGTGCCGGGGTGCCAGGGAACCGAGCGGAGCGTGTCCATGTCCGGCTTCATCTCGAAGTCCCCGTAGCCGCGCTCCCAGGAGGACATCTCGTAGCCGTCGACCGTGTCCATGTCCACGTCGACCGCCAGCAGGTAGTTGCACCCCTCCGCCCCGTGGTCGAGGACCTCGTCGAGGAAGTGCCTGGCCGTGAGGCGCTTGCCCTGGAGGCGGCCCTCCATGTCGGCAATGGCGAGCAGCACCGTGTCCACGGTGCCGTCCTCGACTGCTTCTTTCAGCTCGTCCAGCGTCATGTGATGACTGACTCCCGGTTAAGGTTTGCGCGGCCGACCTTTAGTCGGGCTGAGCCTACCCCGTTCGATGGCGCGCGCCAAGACAACCGATGCAGCGGTCGCGATCGTGGGCGCGGGCGTGGTCGGGGCAGCGATCGCCTACGCCCTCACCCGCCGCGGGATCGCTCCGGTGGTGCTGGAGGCCGAGCCCGAGCCCGGGCTGGCCGCGAGCGGAACGAACTCGGGAATCCTGCACACCGGGTTCGACTCCACCCCGGGCGAGCTCGAGACCCGGCTGATCCTGCGCTCGGCCGAGCTGCGAGGCGCCGTGCTCGCCGACCTCGGCGTGGCTGTCCTGCACTGCGGCGCCGTCCTGGCGCCCGCGGATGAGAGCGACCGGGACACGGTGGCGGCGCTCGCCCGCAACGCGGAGGCCAACGGCGTCGAGGCCACGCTGGACGGCGACGGCCGGCTGGCGGTGCCGGGCGAGTCGGTGACCGACCCGGTGGCCTACACGCTCGGCCTCGCATCGGCGGCCGAGGTCCATACGGATGCGCGGGTGGAGTCGATCGACCGCCGGGACGGCGTGCTCGACCTGGGCCTCGCGGACGGTGGGCACGTGCGGGCTCCCGTGGTCGTGAACTGCGCGGGGCTGCATGCCGACGAGGTGGCACGCCTCGCCGGCGACGAGAGCTTCGAGATCTACCCCCGCAAGGGGGAGTTCTTCGTGTTCGATCCCCCCGGCGGTCGGCCCCTCAAACGGATTCTGCTGCCGGTGCCAACCAAGCGGACGAAGGGAGTGCTGGTGTTTCCCACCATCGACGGAAAGGTCGTGGCCGGTCCCACGGCGGACGACGGCGAGGACAAGTCCGACTGGTCCGTGCGCAAGGAGGCACGCGAGGAGGTGCTGTCGAAGGCGCGGGCGATGCTGCCCGCGCTCGAGGGGGTCGAGCCCGTGGCCGCCTACGCCGGGCTGCGCCCCGCGGGGCGCGGCGTGAACTACGCGATCGGCGCGTCGAGTGCGTGCACCGGGTTGGTGAACGTGGCGGCGATCCGTTCCACGGGCCTCTCGGCATCGCTGGGCATCGCCGAGCACGTGCTCGCCCTGGTCGAGGCGCAGGGCGTGGAGCTCGGCCCCGATCGCGCCGTGACAGTGGCCGCGGTGGATACCCGCGAGCCGTGGTGGCTGCGCACCGCCCGCCACCGAGGGGAGGCCGCATGACCCGCCTGCTGCTGGGCGTCGACGAGGGCACGACCGGCGTGAAGGCGGTGCTCTTCGACGAGCGGCTCCAGCCCGTCAAGGAGGCGCGGCGCGACAAGATGAACCAGCGTCCGCGGCCCGGCTGGGTCGAGCAGGACGGCGAGGAGGTGCTCGCCGCCGTGGTGGACGCGGTGGCGGAGCTGCTGGAGGAGGCGCCCGGAGAGGTGGTGGCGTGCGGGCTCGACCACCAGGGCGAGTCCGTGCTCGCGTGGGACGCCGAGAGCGGAGCCCCGCTGAGCCCGATCGTGGTGTGGCAGGACAAGCGATCGCAGGAGGTGCTCGACCGCTTGGCGGACCGCGAGGAGGAGGTCCAGGCGCGCAGCGGGCTGCCGTTCGACCCCTACTTCTCGGCGGCGAAGCTCGCGTGGCTGCTCGAGAACGACGAGGGCGTGGCCAGGGCCCGCGAGGCGGGCACGCTGCGGATGGGCACGGTGGACTCGTTCCTCTGCGACCGGCTCGGGGCGGGGTTCGCCACCGATGCCTCCACGGCCTCACGCACGCAGCTGCACGCCCTCGGGACGCCCGGATTCGACCCCGGGCTGTGCGAGGTCTTCGGCGTGCCCCCGGACGTGCTCCCGGAGGTGCGCGACTCTGTCGGGGAGCTTGGCGTGCTGCGCCACGACAGCTGGCCCGTGGAGCTGGCGCTCGCTGGGCAGGTGGTTGACCAGCAGGCCGCGCTCGCGGGCGCGGGGTGCGTGGTGCCGGGCCGGGTGAAGGCCACCTACGGGACGGGAGTGTTCGTGCTCGCCCACGTGGGCGACGAGGTGCCTCAGGCGGCCGGCGGCCTGCTGCCGACCGTGGCTTGGAGCATCGACGGGCGCGTGGAGTACGCCCTCGACGGCGGGGTGTTCGCGGCCGGTGCGATGCTCGAGTGGCTGTGCCGCGAGATGGGCGTGGCGCAGGACCCTCCGGCGCTCGGCGCGCTGGCGCGCGAGGCCGAGGACTCGGCGGGCGCCCTGGTGCTACCCGCGCTGGCCGGGATCGGCGCGCCGTGGTGGCGGCCGGACGCCCACGCCGTGCTCGCCGGCCTGCACGGGGGCACCACGGCGGCGAACGTGGCGCGTGGCGCGCTCGAGGGCATCGCCTGGCGCGTGGCGGACATCGTCGCCGCGGTGAGGGAGAGCGTGGACGTCGACACCCTGCGGGTGGACGGCGGCGTGACCAACGAGCCTCTGCTGCTCGAGCTGCAGGCCGATGCGATCGGCGTGCCCGTCGAGGCGGGCGGCGCCGACGCCACGGTCGCAGGGGCGGCCGCGCTCGCGGCGGTGGGCGGCGGGGTGATCTCCTCGCTCGAGGAGGCCGCGGAGCTGCTGCCGGTGGACCGCCGCGTGGAGCCGTCGCGAAGCGACGCCTGGCGCTCGGCCGAACACGAGCGCTGGCGCCGCTTCGTGGCGGCCGCGGCCGAGCTGTGACGGCCGCGCGCGACTAGCTAGTCGCGCGTGACCTCGTCTTCCTCGAGCGTCCGGATCGGCCCCTCATAGTGGTCCTTCGCCGAGATCAGGTACCAGACCCCGAAGAAGAGCGGGACCACGATCGCGAGCGGTGTGTAGTTGACCAGGCTCGCATCGAAGTCGTCGTTCCACGGCAGGCCCGCCGGCGTGTAGGGCAGGTCGAGGGCGAACACCACGAGGATCACGAAGGCGATCGCGAGGATGTTCACCAGCCTGTAGCGGCGACCGAGGTTCCACGGGCCGGGCTCGAAGTTGTCGCCCTGCCGCAGCCTCAGATAGACCGGGATGATGTACGCGAGGTAGAGGCCCACGGTGCAGATCCCGGTGATCGCGAAGAAGGCGAACGGGATGTCGTTCTTGCCGAAGAACGCCGGGATCGCGATTATCAGGGCGAAGACCGCCACCGCGATCACCGCGTTGAACGGCACCCGGTCGCTGTTGACCCGGCGGAAGACCGACCAGCCCGGCATCCCGCGGTCGCGCGAGAAGGCGTACCAGGTGCGCGACGCGCTGGTCAGCCCCGCCGCTCCGCAGAAGATCTGCCCGATGGTCGCGATCAGGATCACCAGCTTGGCCGCCCACGAATCGAGGGCGCTGGTGAAGATCGAGCCGGAGAAGCCCGCGCCCTCGTTGATCGCCTCCACGTCAGTGGCCGCGAAGAGGAAGGCGAGCAGGACGAAGTAGCCGATCACCGCGGACCAGAAGACCGACCGCCAGACGCCCTGTGCGGCGGCCTTGGCGGCATCGCGGGTCTCCTCCGCGGTGTGCGCGGAGGCGTCGTAGCCGGTCTGTGTGTACATCGTGAGCAGGAATCCGATCGGCAGGACCAGGAGCCAGAATCCGAGGCCGCTGGTCGAGCCCTCGTGCAGACCGGAGTTGTTGATCCGCTCGCCGAATACGAAGCTGGCGTTCTGGTGATCGTCGGGCACGAAGATCAGCAGCCCGATGATGATCGCGACGCCAAGCAGGTGCCACCCGACGGAGATGTTGTTCATGAGCGCCAGGAACTGGTCGCCGAAGATGTTCACCACCGTGTAGAAGACGAGGATGAGGAAGAAGAGGAGCCAGGTCTCCGACAGGACGTGCACTCCGTCGCCGAAGTTGACCCCGAAGAGGTCGACGGAGTAGAGGCCTAGCAGCGTGTAGAGGAAGAACGCGGCTCCGTAGCCCACGGACGCGACGATGCCGACCAGGCCGACGATGTTGAACCAGCCGGTCATCCAGCTCCAGCCCTTGCCACCGAGATCGTGGGCCCACCAGTAGGGTCCGCCCGCAGTTGGGTATTTCGATGTCAGCTCGGCCATCGAGAACGCCACCATGAGCACGAAGGCGCAGAGCACCGGCCAGCCGATCGAGACGGCGATCGGGCCGCCGTTCTGCCACGCAAAGGCGAAGGTGGTGAAGGTTCCCGCGAGGACCGAGATGATCGTGAACGAGATCGCAAAGTTGGTGAAGCCACTCCAGGCGCGGTTCAACTCCTGTTTGTAGCCGAGCTCGGCGAGCCGCTGCTCATCGCGGTCCCCTGTAACACCAGCGTCCGCCATGCAGTCCCTCCTCCGGTGGCACCCCTATCGTATGAGTCACGCATGCGGTAAAGGTGTGATGTTCCAACCTATGTTTGGGCGACTGTAAGCCGGTTACCGGACGAAAGTCAACCCGAGCGCTGCAATGACAGATCTGGCCAAGACACTGGCGCGCCTCTCGGCGATCCTCGGGCCGCCCGACGGTGACCCGGTCGCCCTCGACGGCGGCATCATCAATCGCAACTACAAGGTGGACTTCGGCGGCTCGCCCTATGTGATCCGAGAGCCCGGCGAGCACACCGAGTTGCTCGGCATCGACCGTGGCGCGGAGTGGGCGGCCGCGTGCGCGGCTGCGCGAGCGGGCGTCGGGCCGCCCGTGAGGGCGATGCTGGAGGACCCGCCCGTACTCGTGACCGCCTTCGTCGACGGTCACCCGGTGACCCGGGAGGAGCTGCAACAGCCGGACCTCCTGTGGAACGTCGCCGGCGCGCTCAAGCGGATGCACGGCAGCGGCGAGGAGTTGCCCTCCAAGTTCTCGCCGTTCCGGACGGTCGAGACCTATGCGACCACCGCCGAGCGCCATGGGGTGAAGCCGCCGGACGGCTACGCCGCCGCTCTCAAGCGCGCGAAGGCGATCGAGAAGGCGATGCGCGGCCAGGAGCACGAGCCGGTGCCCTGCCACAACGACCTGCTCGCCAGCAACGTGCTCCTCGACCGGGCGAACCTTCGGATCGTGGACTGGGAGTACGCCGGGATGGGCGACCGGTACTTCGACCTCGGCAACCTCGTGGTGAACAACGGACTCACCGAGGACGCGCAAGCCACCCTCCTCGAGGCCTACTTCGGCGAGCCACCGGACGCCCGGCGCTCCGCGTGCGTGCACCTGATGCGATTCATGTCCGACTTCCGCGAGGGGATGTGGGGCGTGGTGCAGAGCGCGGTTTCGGAAGTCGAATTCGACTTCGAGGGCTACGCGACCGACCACTTCGAGCGGCTGCAGGAGACGGCTGAGGACACGCGCCTGGATACATGGCTGAAGCAGGCGCGCGGCAAGCGGTCGTGAGGCGCTAGGCGCGGCCGGGCAGCAGGCCCGCGAGGATGTGCTCGGTGCCCTCGATGTGCCGGCGCATCAGCTTCACCGCCCTCGTGGTGTCGCCGCGGCGCATCAGCTCCACCAGCCTGCGGTGCTGCGCGTTCGACTGCGTGAGCACCTGATCGGGGTGGGCGATCAGGGCGATCAGCGAGCTCATCTGACCCTGTACGTCCGTCATCGCGTTGAGGAGGCGGGGGGAGCGCGCCGCCTCGGCCACGCCGATGTGGAAGCGGATGTCGGCGCGGCGGTAGACCTCGAAGTCCTTCGCCTCCGCCATCCGCTCAACGAGCTCGCCGAGGCGCGCGAAGTCGTCCTGCTGCGCGCGCTCGCAGGCGAGGATCACCGCGCCGGTCTCCACGGCGACCCGCTCGTCGAGGGTCGCCCAGGCGTCCGCGCCCAGCGGGTCGTCTCCGGTGGGGTCTTCCGCGAGCGGCGGTGTGTCCGACACGAACGTGCCGCCGCCCCGCCCGCGGCGGGACACGAGGTGCCCGCTCTGCACCAGGGTCGTGAGCGCCTGGCGCAGCGTGGAGCGCGAGATCTTCAGCTGGTCGGCCAGCTCCCGCTCGGCCGGAAGCCGGCTGCCCGCCGTGAGCAGCCCCAGCCGGATCGCGGTGCCCAGGCGCTCGACCGTCTCCTCGAAGGTCGTGGGGGGCTGGACCGGCTCGAAGACCGCCTCGGTGGCGGCGCTGCGCTCCACGGGGCCAAAGGTACCTCGCGCGGACCTTTTCAGCGCCGGGACCGGCGCCGCCGTGACGGTTACCATCGCCCGCCCATGGACCTGCGCAAGGAGACGGTCGTGATCGAAACCGAGCGCTACCGCGTCGAGGGCAGCATGACCCTGCCCGCCGAGGGCTACCGCAGCCGCCTGTCCGACCACGTGAACCGCCGCGACCAGCAGTTCTTCACCGTCCAGGACGCCAAGGTCACCCCGCTCGACGGCGGCGAATCCTGGCAGGCACCCGTACTGATGCTGGCCAGCCGGCACATCCGGCTGATCGTGCCCGCCGCGGGCTGACGCCTGCGTTCCGTCCGCGGGGACGCACACGATGGGGCGCAGGCCCATGGTCGCCCTACTCGTATGCCAGAACCGCGACTGCCGCGCCGCCTTCGAGGCCGAGGGCGACCGCGAGGCCATAGAAGCCCTCCGCTGCGAGGACTGCAACGCCCCCCTGCACGCCGCCGGCTACGCCGACGCGCCCGACTCGGGCGTGCCGCCGAGCCGCGAGGTGTCGGTGCGGCGGGCGGCGTAACTCGCGGCGAAAGCGAGCCTGCCAAGGAAGAGGTGGACGACGTGTGCGAACGCACACGAGCCCGCCGATGACGCCGCCAGGCGACGCTTTGCAGCCGCGAGACGGAGAGGGTGGGATTCGAACCCACGAGGCAGGTAACCCCGCCCACGCGATTTCCAGTCGCGCTCCTTAAGCCACTCGGACACCTCTCCGGGGTGCGCCAAGGCTATCCGCCAGGTCGCGGACGAGCCGGGTTGGCGCGTACTCGATCATCTTCCACGTGATCCGGACGACGTGGAGGTCCTGCGCGGCGAGGTCGAGGTCGCGCTGCTTGTCGCGTTCGATGTCGGCGCGCGTGCAATGGAAGCCGTAGCCGTCGACCTCGGCGGCGAAGCGCTGCTCGGGCCACCAGAAGTCGATCTCGTGCCCGGCGACGTGGTGGTTAACGAGCGGCTGCGACAGGCCGCTCCCGTTGATCAGCTCGTGCAGCCGGCGTTCGGCCTCGGAGCGGGTGAAGGGCGGCTCCTCCCAGTCGGCCAGGGCCGCCCGCAGCGCAACCGCGCCGGCCCGGCCGTTGGAGCGCGAGAGCACCTCGTGGACCGCGCGGCCATCGAAGATCCGCAGCCGCTCGGCCTGATCGACGGCACGGGCGAGCTGCCTCCGGCTCGCCATGCCGGCGAAGTCGACGAGCGTCCGGGCGAGGCTGGTGCACGGGATGCCGTCGACGGCCGCGGCGTCGTGCGCTACGAGCGTGGCGCTCTCGTGGACCACGATCCCCTCGCGGCGGCGGGCTCTCCTCGGCAAGGTCACGTAGGAGACCGCGGCTGGGGCGGGGCTGACTCCCCAGAGCGCTCCCGCGGAGCGATGCGACAGGAGCGCGCCGTCGCCGCACGCGAGGACCGCCGCCATCCAGCGGCCTTCCCGGCTCACTCCGGGCCGGCCGATCGCGTACACGCCGCGGTGGATCCGGTGGAGGCGGGCTCGCTTCACCAGGTTCTGAGCGCCATCGACGGTGAGGCCCAGGCGGGTCAGCTGCCTCAGGGCGACGACCCAATGCTGGCTTCGCCCGAGCTCGAGGATGGCCGGCCACAAGGGTTCCGAACGAACTGGTTCATAGTCGCCAAGTTCGTTCGGAACCTTTGGAAGCGGGCCGTCCACGCCCTCTCAAGGGCCTGGGGCGCTCGGTTTCGCCCCGGCGTTAGAGGCCGAGGCCCTGGACGCCCCGCTCGCCCCAGCCGAGGTGGTGGGCGACCTCGTGGCGCAGCGTGCGCTCCACCTGGGCGCGCAGCAGGCCGGGGTCGTGGCCGAAGTCGCGTTCCAGGGTGTCCCTGTAGATGACGATGCGGTCGGGGTAGTTGTCCCGCGCGACGGTGTCCCCGAAGTAGTGGCCGTAGGCCCGGTGCTCGCGACCGAGATACGACACCACCACGGGCACGGTCTCCAGCACGTCTCGGAACTCCGACGGCAGATCGTCCATCGCCTCCGTAACGAGCTCGTCGAACTCGTCGGGCGCGGCGGCCGGCGGGGGCTCCTTCGCCAGCCTCTCGCTGCGCTCTATCACCCGCTCGAACTCGGGCTCGCTCGGCCCCTCCCCCATGAGCGCGACGGTCGCCCACGCGGTGAGCAGCACCAGCGCGGCGGCGCCCATCAGCAGGGTGAGCAGGTCCTCCGCACCGGACAGCGACGGCGGGTTGACCAGGAACAGGATCGTGCCCACGGTGAACGCGGCGACCGCGGCGGCGCGCAGAGGAGCTTTGAACGCATCTCTCATCCCGCTCCAGGCTAGTGTGCCGCGCGTGGAGTCCAAGGACGCCCAGCTGACCGACGAGCTGCACTCCTACGTCGAGGAGCTGGCCTTCGGCCGCGACGAGGTGCTGCGTCAGGTCGAAGAGGAGACCGCCGCGCTCGGGGGCATCGCGATCATGCAGACGAGCGGCGCCCAGGCCGCGTTGCTCGAGCTGCTCGTGCGCCTGATGGGCGCGCGGCGGGCGTTGGAGGTCGGCACGTTCACCGGCTACGGCGCGATCCGGATCGCGCGCGGGCTGGCGGACGGGGGCACGCTGGTGTGCCTCGAGCTCGACGAGAAGTGGGCCGAGATGGCCCGCAAGAACGTACGGCTGGCGGGTCTCGAGGAGTCGGTCGAGATCAGAGTCGGCCCGGCGCTCGACGCGCTGCGCGCGATGCCCGAGGAGCCGGCCTTCGACTTCGCCTATCTCGACGCGGACAAGACCGGCTACCCCGACTACTACGAGGAGCTCGTTCCGCGTCTCGAGCCCGGCGGGCTGCTGACGATCGACAACGTGCTCAAGGGGGGCCGCGTTGTGGACCCGCAGCCCGACGACGAGGCCACGCTCGCGGTGGTGCGCGTCAACGAACGCGTGGCGTCGGACGAGCGCGTGGAGTCGGTTCTGCTCCCGGTGGCGGACGGCCTCACCCTCGCGCGGAGACGCTGAGTTGCACGAGCCGTCGGGCACCGACGAGCTGCCGGCCGTGAGGGGCGTGCTGATCCTCGCCGCGGGCGGCACGATCGGGATGACCGGGGAGGCCGGCGCGACGCCCACGCTCGACGAGGCGGCCATCGTCGCGGCCGTTCCGGGACTCGCCGAGCGCGAGGGGCTCGAGGCGCGCACGGTGGTGAACGTGCCCAGCGCGCACCTGACCTTGGGCGATCAACTCCACATCTGCCGCGAGGCGCGCGATGCCGCCCGGCGCGGCATGGGCGTGGTGGTGACCCACGGCACCGACACGATGGAGGAGACGGCCATGCTCTGCGACGTGGTCCACGACGCCGTCCCCCCGATCGTCTTCACGGGCGCCATCCGCCCCGCCTCGGCGCCCGGCGCCGACGGCCCCGCCAATCTCGGCGACGCCGTGAGCGTGGCCGCCAGCGACCAGGCCGCCGGGCTGGGCTCGCTCGTGTGCTTCGGCGGCGAGATCCACCACGCGCGCTGCGTGCGCAAGACGGACACGACGTCGCTGGTCGCGTTCTCCTCGCCGCAGACGGGGCCGCTCGGGCGCGTGACCGAGGGCCACCCCACGATCTGGTCGCGAGTCCCCCGCAACGCCCCGCTCGACCCGCCCGACCTCGACCGGCGGGTGCTGATCGTCCCGACCACGAGCGGGGACGACGGGTCGCTCGCCCGCGCGGTGCTCGACACCGAGCCCGACGGCGTGGTGATCGGGACCCTCGGCGCGGGCCACCTCGGCCCCGACCTGCTCGACACCTGGGCGGCGGCCGCCGAACGCATCCCTGTCGTCGCCTACTGCCGGCCCGAGCGGGGCGTGATCCTCAACGCCACCTACGGCTACCGCGGCTCCGAGCGGGACCTGCGCGAGACGCGCGTGATCCCCGCCGGCTTCCTCTCACCCCAGGCGGCGCGCATGAAGCTGCTCGCCTGTTTGGCAGCGGGCCTTTCCATTGATGAGGTGCGGTGGGCGTTTCGGCAGGACGACGGCTGACAGTCGACAGTCGACAGTCGACAGTCGTCAGGCCGCGGTCGCCAATGTGGGCGCCGGCGCCGGTACACACGTGAAGTCTTCGGGATGGAAGTGGGCCAGCTGGCGCTTGAAGGCGTCTGAGTAGGAGGGCCAGAGGGTGCGGTTGATGCCGTCCTCGGTTAGGTACCAGCTCTTGCAGCCGCCGCCGGTCCAGACGGTGCCCACCATCTTCTCCTGGATCTCCTCGTTGTGGAGCTCCTGCGCGTCCGGGCGGACCTCGACGCTCGCCAGGTTCGAGCGCTCCATCGTCCGCAGCGCGTCGACCACGAACTCGAGCTGGGCCTCGATGATGTTGATCATCGAGTTGTTCCCGAGCCCGGTGTTGGGACCGATCAGCAGGAAGTGGTTGGGGAACCCGGACACGGCGGTGCCGCGGTAGGCGACCGGGCCGGATGGCTCCCAGGCCTCTCGGAGCGACCGCCCGTCGCGGCCGATCACGCGCTCGGACGCCGCCTGGCCCCAGACCTTGAAGCCGGTGCCGAGCAAAATCGTGTCGTAGGGGCGGTGGCGCCCGTCGACGGTCACGATCCCGTCGGGCACGACCTCGCGGATGCCGTCGGTGATCACGTCGGCGTTGGGCTGCGCGAGGGCGCGGTAGTAGTCGTTGGCGAACACGATCCGCTTGCAGCCGATCCGGTAGTCGGGCGTGAGCTTCTCCCGCAGGACCGGGTCGCGGACCTGGCGACGCAGGAGCGCCCGGCCGAGCGCCTCGTTGGGGCGGAGGGCGCGCTGGTCCTTGGTGAGTCCGTACACCAGGCCCTCGGCGAAGTAGTAGACGCCCATCCGCAGCGCCCGCTGCACGCCGGGGAAGCGGCGGAAGAGCGCCCGGGTGCGGGGCCCGTGGGCGAAGTCGGGCCGCGGCAACACCCACGGCGGAGTGCGCTGGAACACGTCCATCGATCCGGCGGTGCGCTGCACATGGGGGATGAACTGAGCGGAGGACGCGCCGGTGCCGATAACGGCCACGCGCTCGCCGGACAGGTCGTGGCCGTGGTCCCACTCCGCGGAGTGGAACATCGTGCCCTCAAAGTCATGCAGCCCGGGGATGTCCGGGATGCTCGGCTGGCTGAGCGGGCCGGTCGCTGTCAGGAGCACCTGAGCGGTGAGCGGGCCCGCGCCGGTGTCGATCCTCCAGCGCTGGGCGTCGTCGTCCCAGTGTGCGGACCGCACGTCCGCGTCGAACCGGAACTTCTCCTCCACCCCGCGCTCGCGCACCGTGCGCCGCAGGTAATCGAGGATCTCCTCCTGCGGGGCGAACATCCTGCTCCAGTCGGGGTTCAGCGCGAAGGAGAACGAGTAGAGGTGCGAGGGCACGTCGCACGCGCAGCCCGGATAGGTGTTCTCCCGCCAGGTGCCGCCCACCTCGCCGGCGCGCTCGAGCACCACCATGTCCTCGATGCCCGCCTCGCGCAGGCGGATCGCCGCACCGATGCCGCCGAAGCCCGAGCCGACCACGGCCACGCGCACGTCGTCCGGGAGGGCCAGGGCACTCATCGGTCGATTGTCTCCCCCGCGCTGGTGGTCCGCAAGCCGCGCGGGTCCTTCGCTGCCGCGGACACCCCGAGCACCGGGTCCTCGTCGACTGCGCCGTCCGCACCCGGCTCGGCGAGCCGCAGCGCCTCGGGCAGCCCGGCGTGGCGCATCGCGCGCCGCTCGCCGAACGGCTGGAGCAGGCCCCGGAGCGCGATGGCGGGGCCGACGAAGCGCGGCGCCCAGACGCGTGCCGAGCGGCGCTCCACCCCGCGCTCGATCGCGTCGATGGCCTGGGAGAGCGGGGCACGGCGTGAGACGAAGGACGGCATGGCGCTGCGCATGACCTGTGCCGAGGGCTGCGCGAAGCTGGCCGTCGTCGAGGTCGGTCTCGATGAAGCCGAAATAGGCACAGCCGACGCGCGCGCCGGTGGGTGCGGTCTCCACCCGGAGCACATTGCTGAGCGCTTCCACGGCCGCCTTCGACGCCGAGTAGGGCCCCATCAGCGGCCCGTGCATCACGGCGGCGAGCGAGGCGATGTTCAGCAGGTAGCCCTGGCGTTCCCTGATCTGCGGAAGCACGGCGCGGTCGGTGCGCCACACGCCCATGAGGTTCACCTCGAGCACGCGCTCGATGCGCTCGGCGGGCGCCGAGGCGAGCGAGCCCGTCATCTGGATGCCCGCGTTGGCGATCGCCACGTCGACACCGCCGAAGCGGTCCCGGGCGCCCTTCACGGCGCGCTCGAGCGCGCCGGCATCGGTCACGTCCGCCTCGAAGGGGGCGGCGCGGTCTCCCAGCTCGGCCGACAGCTCCTCCAAGAGGTCGGGCTCGAGGCCCACGAGCGCCACGTTCGCGCCCCTCGCGTGCAGGCGCCGGGCGGACTCGGCGCCTATGCCCCGCGCTGCGCCGGTGATGAAGGCGGTGCGTCCGGTGATCGACCAGCTCTTCGCCATCGGACTACTCCGCCGTCGCCGCGGCGAGGGTGGGGACCGCCGGCTTCGCCAGCTCGTAGTTGTGATCGTCGAAGCGACTCATCTGATGCCGGAACGCGAAGGTGAAGCTCGGCCACAGCGTCCGGTTCCTACCGTTCGCGTCCAGGTACCAAGAGCTGCACCCGCCCTGTGACCATACGGCCTTGTCGAGCTTCGACTGGATCCGCGCGTTGTACGCGCGCTGCGCGTCCGGCCGCACGTCGAGCGAGCCGGCGCCGTTCACGCGCAGGGCTCGCAGCCCCCCCAGCACGTACTCGATCTGGCTCTCGATCATCAGGATCATCGACGTGTGGGCCAGCCCGGTGTTCGGGCCGACGAGGATGAAGAGGTTGGGGAAGCCTGCGACGGTGGTGCCGCGGTGGGCCTCCACGCCCTCGCCCCACGCCTCGTTCACGTCCACTCCGCCGCGCCCGTGGATCTCGAGCGGCGTGAGCAGGTCCGTGGGCCGGAAGCCGGTGCCGAACACGACCACGTCGGCCTCGTGCTCGGTGCCGTCCGCTCCCACGATCCCGCGCTCGGTCACGCGCTCCACGCCGTCGGTCACGAGCTCGACGTTGTCGCGGTCGAGTGCGCGGTAGTAGTCGTTCGAGATCAGCACGCGCTTGCAGCCGAAGGCGAACGTCGGCGTGACCTGCTCGCGAAGCTCGGGATCGGAGATCTGGCGCCGGATGTGCCAGCGCGACACCTTCTCGCCCAGCTTCAGCAGCCGGTGGTACCGCGTGAACCCGAGGGTCCGGCTCTCGAGGCGCCAGTAGATCGCCTGCCGGTAGAGGCGCTGGAGGGCGGGGAACCGCCGGTAGAGCGCGCGCTCGAGGCGACCGATCTTGCGGTCGGGCTTGGGCACGATCCACGGCGCGGTGCGCTGGAAGAGGCTGACCTTCGCCGCCTTCTTCGCGAGCTGCGGCACGAACTGGATCGCGCTGGCGCCCGTGCCGATCACGGCCACGCGCTTGCCCTCGAAGTCGTAGTCGTGGTCCCAGTCGGCCGAGTGGAAGGCGCGGCCGGTGAAGGTCTCGATCCCATCCACGCGCGGGTAGGCGGGGCGGCTGAGCGCGCCGAGCCCGTTCACGAGCACGCGCGCGGTGATCGTCTCCTCGCCCTCGTTGATCTCCACGTTCCACAGGCCCGCGGCCTCGTCCCAGTCGGCACGGGTCATGCGGCTCCCCAGGCGGATGCGGTCGCGCACCTCGAAGTCGTCGGCGCAGCGCTCGAGGTAGCGGCGGATCTCCTCCTGGGGGGCGAACATGCGCGTCCACTCCGGGTTGGGCGCGAAGGAGAACGAGTAGAGGTGCGACTGCACGTCGCAGGCGCACCCGGGGTAGTCGTTCGCCTTCCAGGTGCCGCCGATGGCGTCGTCCTGCTCGAGCACGACGAACGACTCCTCGCCGGTCTGCTTGAGGCGGATCGCCATCCCGAGGCCGGCGAAGCCGGTCCCTACGACGACGACCTCGTGATCCGGCTGGACGATGGCGTTCAAGGCGCTCTCCCTGGGTCGAAACGGCGGTTACAGTTGCGTAAGTTACACAACTGTAGCTAAGCTTGTCAACCGATGGCCGCGATCGCCAAGAAGCAGGTCCGGATGACCGCGGAGGAGCGGCGCGAGCAGATCCTCGACGTGACGCGCGCGATCGTGGACGAGCGCGGTTTCCATGCGGTCACGATCGACGGCGTCGCGCGGGAGGCGGGCATCACCCGGCCGGTCGTCTACGGGCATTTCACCGACCTCCCCGGGCTGCTCGAGGCGCTCATCGAGCGCGAGGGAATGCGCGCGATGGTCCAGCTGACCAATGTGCTGCCGAAGGCCGCGCCCGGCGCCGACCCCACCGAGCTGCTGGTGGACGCCCTGCGCGACTGGCTCGAGGCCGTGCAGGAGGCGCCCGCGACGTGGCGGATGGTGCTGGTGCCGCCGGAGGGGGCCCCGGTCGAGCTCCACGAGGCGATCGCGGTCGCCCGCACCGCCGCCGCCGGCGAGCTCGAGCGAATCGCGGCCCCCGAGGTCGCGTCGCGCGCCGGGCAGACGTCGCCCGATCCCGAACTGACCGCCCGCCTGCTCCAGGCCCTCTCCGAGGAGGCGGCCCGGCTGCTGTTGAGCGACCCCGAGCGCTATCCGATCGACCGGCTCGTGACCCACTCCCGCTGGATCCTGGGCCAGTTCGGCTCCGGGCGCTGACCGTTACGATGGTCAGCGTCCATGGACGTCGCCGGGAAACCGCTCGATGAGCTGCTCGTAACCGAGGAGGAGCACTGGGCCGACGGCCCACCGCACGAGCTGTTTGCCCGGCTGCGGGCTGAGTGCCCCGTCCACTTCACGGAGAAGATCACCGACTACCCGCAGGAGTCGGGCTACTGGTCGGCCACCAAGGCCGACGACCTCCGCGAGGTGAGCCTCGACTGGGAGACGTACTCGTCCGAGCGCGCGGGGATCACAGCGCTCACCCACTCGGTCCTCCCACTGGAGCTGATCCAGGCGATGTTCATCGGCATGGACCCGCCCAAGCACGACCGCCTGAAGATGCTCTTCCAGCGCGGTTTCACGCCCAAGCGGATAGCCGAGCACGAGCCCGCGATGCGCGCGATCGCGAAGGAGGTCCTGGACGGGCTGGACGGGCGCGAGACCTGTGACCTGGTCGACGAGGTGGCGCAGCCCTTCGTAGCGCACGTGATCGGCAGCTTCATGGGCACCACACGCGAAGACGACCTGATCTGGGCGCGGCTGATGAACTCGATCATGGGCGCAGGGGACCCCGACATGAACCCCGAGGGCGTCGAGACGGTGATGGAGCGCGACGTGCCGGAGGTGTTCGAGCGCTGCCGCAAGCTGATCGCCGATCGGCGCGAGAACCCCACCGACGACCTGACCAGCGTGCTCGTGCATGCCGAGATCGACGGCCAGACGCTGGAGGAGCACGAGATCGTGATGGGCTTCTTCCTTCTGGTGGCCGCCGGCAACGACAGCACGAAGGCAACCTTCTGCAGCGCCATGCGCGCTCTGATGGAGGATCCAGATCAACGCCAGGAACTGATCGACGACCCGGCGCTGATCCCGGGCACGGTCGAGGAGGCGCTGCGGATGTTCCCGGCGTTCGCCCACTTCGCGCGCACGGCGACGCGCGACACCGAGCTCAACGGGGAGACGATCCGCGAGGGCGAGAAGGTGGTGATGTGGTACGTGTCGTCGAATCGCGACGAGGACCGCTACGACGATCCGGATCGGTTCGACATCCGGCGCAACCCCGAGCACCAGGCCTTCGGCGCCGGCGGCCGTCACTTCTGCCTCGGGGCGGCCCTGGCGCGGCTCGAGCTGAAGATCCTGCTCGAGGAGACGCTGGCCCGCTACCCGCGGATGGAGCTCGCCGGCAAGCCGGAGTACGCCTTGTCCCCATTCATCAATCAGCTGAAGACGCTGCCGGTGCGCCTGCAGGGGGCGTAGCGGCGCTCAGCGGGCGACGAGGTCGGGGCTGACCTCGCCCACATCGGTCACGCCGCACAGGGAGAGCGTCAGCTGCAACTCGGCCAGCAGGTTGCCGAGATAGCGCACCACGCCGGCCTCGCCCGCGGTGGCGAGCGCGAAGAGGTAGGGCCGTCCGATCAGCACGGCGTCCGCGCCGAGCGCCAGCGCCTTCACCACGTCCGGGCCGCGCCGCACGCCGCCGTCGACCAGCACCGGCCCGTCGCCGAAGGCCTCCCGGACCTCGGGCAGCGCGTCGAGCGAGGCGATCGCCCCGTCGACCTGCCGGCCACCGTGGTTGGACACGATCACGCCGTCGACGCCGGCCTCGCGAGCGCGGCTCGCGTCGTCGCCGCGGAGGATCCCCTTCAGCACGATCGGCAGCTCGGTCTCGGCGCGCAGCCAGCTCAGGTCGTCCCACCCGAGCCCGAGGTTGGGGAAGATCCTGATCATCTCGAGCCCGACCTGGGAGAGGTCGTCGGGAGACGCCTCCATCCGCGCCCGGAAGACCGGGTCGCTGGCGTAGTTCGCGACGCCCTTGCCGATCGCGAACGGCAGGAACGCGTTGCGGATGTCGCGGTCGCGCCAGTCGACCATCTGGGTGTCGACCGTCAGCACGATCGCGCCGTAGCCGGAGTCCTCGGCACGCTTCAGGTGGCTCGCGACCACCTCGCGGTCCGAGCCCCAGTAGAGCTGGAACCAGCGCGGGTGATCGTCGAGCTCGGCGGCCACGTCCTCCATCGACGTCGAGGCCTGGGTGGAGAGCACGAGCGGCAGGCCCATCGCCTTGAAGGCGCGCGCGACCGCCGGCTCGCGGTCCGGGTGGGCCATCTCGAGCACCCCGACGGGCGCCGCCAGCACCGGCGCGGCCGCTCGCGCGCCGAGCAGCTCGACCTCCATCCTCGGCTGCTCGTTCGGGACCAGCATCCGGGGGCGCAGCCGGACGCGCGCGAACGCCTCGAGGTTCGCGCGCACGGTGGACCCCGCGCCCGCCCCGCCGGCCACGTAGTCGAACTCCCGCGGCTCCATAGCGTCCGCCGCCGCGCGCTGCCACTCCTCGGCGGAGATGGGCCAGGGCAGCTCCCCCTCGGCGTAGCGCCGGTCGCGCTCCGCCCGATCGTCGATGCTCGTCACGCGCCGCGAGACTAACCGGCCGACGGGATCACAGGCTCTCGGCAGTCGCCCGCCCGCCGCGCAGCCGCAGCCCCACGAGCGGGAAGATCGCCGTGGAGAGCACGGCCGCGCCCACGAGGGAGGCCGCGGTCGACGAGCGCATGTGCCCCTGGTCGACCGCGATCGTCGTTATGGCGACCACCAGCGGCAGCTCGGTGGCCGAGAAGAAGGCGAGCGCGGCCCGGTCACGCGCGTCGATCGCCTGCCGGTACAGGAGGATGGCGGGGACTCCGCGAACCGCGAGGAACATCGCCAGGAAGAGCGGTAGCTCGAGCAGCCGGATTGGATCCTCGGTGAGGGCGGAGAGATCGAACATCACTCCGCTGGTGACGAAGAAGAACGGGATGAAGAAGCCGTATCCGACCGCCGTCAGCTTCGACTCGAAGAGCTCCACCTCGTGGCCCCTGAGCGCCAGGCGGAGGATCATCCCGGCCACGAACCCCCCGAGGAGCAGATCAAGCCCGAGGGAGGCCGCGAGCGCGGCGAGGGCGAACACCACGAGGACCGTCACACGCACCGCGAGCTGGCCGCTGGCCTCGAGCGTGCGCTCGAACACCTCCCAGTGCTGTCCGATCCCCCTCACCGCGAGCAGGCCCGCGATCACCGCAAGGACGACGAAGACGATCAGGAGGAGCGCGTTCGAGGAAGCGCTCTTGGTCGAGAAAACGAGCGTGACCAGCAGGATCGGCCCGAACTCGCCGATAGCTCCCGCGGCGAGCAGGTAGCGGCCGAAGCGGGTCCGTAGCTCGCCGGCGTCGCCGAGGATCGGGACCAGGGTGCCGATTGCGGTCGTGGCGAGTGCCGACCCCGTGAACAGCAGTGACAGCACCACTCCGGTGAGGGCGAGCAGTCCACCGAGCGAGTAGGCGATCGCAAGCGACAGGATCCAGCCCAGAGCCGCCAGCCGCAGCGGCTCGCCACGGATGCGGTCGAAGTCGATCTCGTAGCCGGCGAAGAAGAACAGCGTGGCGAGGCCGAGACTCGAGAAGAACTCGATGAACTGGTCCGGCTCCACCAAGCCGAGCACTTCCGGGCCTACGAGTATCCCCAGCGCGATCTCGACGACGACGACCGGCACCACCAGGCGGTCGCCGAGGAATCCGACGGCGAGGGCGGCGACCGCCGCCATCGCCACGATCGTGAGGAATGACCCGCTGTCGACGTCGATCATCGTTCAGGTCGTGACCGGCGGGACTGGACCGCCGAGACCGAGCCGGTCGGGCGTGGCGGCGAGGGCCCGCTCGGCCGGGTCGTCGTAGGCGCTCTCGATGGCGGCGTCGAGCAGCGCGAGCTGCCGTTCGAGGGCCCCGTGGCGCACGGCCGGCGTGAGGTCGACCAGATCGATGAGGAGTGCACGCATGCGCCGCGCGACCTGCGGCGTGTCGGCGCCGTAGTGGCGCACCTCCGTCAGCGCCAAGCCGAGCAGCTCATCCCAGCCCGCGACGGGATAGACCAGGCGCAGCGCGCCGTCCGCGTCGTGGACGCGCCCACTCTCGAGATCGCGCCGGGCCAGAAGATGGAGCAGCTCCTCGAGCGCGTCGAGGGCCTGGACCGCGGTCGTCGGGTCGTTCACCGCGGGGGAGAGCGACCTGAGGGCGATGTCCACGATGGTGCGGATCGCGAAGGCAGGGTCCAGGGTGATGGTGCGCTCGTCGGCCAGCACGACGGACCGCGCGAGCTCTCGGGGTGCGAGCGGGGAGCCCTCCCCCCGGACCCGGAACATCGGCACCCCGGGGTGCACGAAGCCTCCGGTCGGGCGGACCAGCTCCACCGTCACGCCGGCCGCGGCGGCCGCCTCGGCGAGCCGGTTGCGGTCGAGCGCCAAGATCACTCCACTCGGCCCGCGATGCGGGATGACCGTGCTCACCGGCGGCATGGACTCGGGCGTATCAGGCGCCCCGTCGACCTCACCCGGATACACATCGGCGATGGCGCGCTCCCCGGCCTCCACGAGCCGGGCGAAGAGCAGCCGGGGCCGCAGGAGGTCGAGCAGCAATGCCGTCAGCTCGAAGAAGGCGATGACGGCCACCAGGACCAGAAATACGCCGACGGCCACGGTCAGGTTCGGAGCGAACCCCTCGCGCCCTATGTCGCGCATGGAGACGAGCGCGTAGAGGGCAGGGGCGATGAAGATGCCGAGCACGTGCTTGACGACCGGGTCCCGGCGGAAGCGGAGCACGAGCCGCGGCGTGTACTGACTCGCGCCGAACTGGACGACCACGACCGCAATCGCCACGACGATGCCGGTGAAGGCGATCATCCCGGCGGCTGTCGCCCCCAGGATGTCCTGGGCGGCGGCGTCGGAGAGCTCCAAGCCGAGCAGGTCGCCCTCGGTGTCGTCGATCGTCGGGATCAACTCGCCCAGAGCGAGCGCCGCGACGACGTAGGCGGACGGGATGACGAGCCAGCTTCGCGCCAGCCACTCACGTGCGCGGAAGCGCAGGCCCCACACGCGCCGACCATAGCCCACAGGCCCGTGTCAAATGAGCCATCGCGCGAACACGCGGGTCAGGTACGGGATCACCACCCACGTCAGGACCAGGACCATCAACACACTGATCACGAGGGTGCGCAGCGCCAAGGGCCACGTGACCATCACCGGGCCAAGCACCCAGAGAATCAGGGTGATCAGCGCCCAGGCGCCGGCCCAGGTGAGAAGGGCCATCTTGTGCCGCGGCGGCGGGACTCGTGGTCCCGCGGCCGCTTCGGTTCGGGTCGCCATCTCATGCCTCCCTGACGGCTGCGACGTCGATTAGGAGGTTCACCTTGTCGGCGACGAGCGCGTTGCCGCTTCCGAGCGGAGGGTCGAACTTCATCGCGAACGCCTTGCGAGAGACCTGGCCGGTCAGCTCGAGGCCGATCCGCTCCTCGCCCCCGGAACCGGTCTCGATCCCGCCGAGCTCGGCGGTGAGCTCGACCTTGTTAGTCACGCCGTTGATCGAGAGGTCGCCGATGACGCGGAAGGAGTCCTCGTCGACCGGCTTGCTCGCCTGCGACCGGAAGACCAGCTCGGGATGGCTCTCCGCGGAGAGGAAGTCCGCCGAGCGCAGGTGCTCGTCCCGCCGGCCCTGGCCGGTGTCGACGGAGCCGGCGGCGACCCGGCCGTAGGCGCGGGTGTCAGCAGGGTCCTCGCCGATCTCGAGCGCGCCGTCGAACTCGCGGAACTCGCCGCGCACGGTGGCGATGCCCAGGTGCTTGACCGCGAACCCGACGCGGGTGTGGGGCTTGTCGACCTTCCAGGTCCCGGTGGGAATGCCGACTCGGCTGAGAGCGCTGGTGGTCGTGTTCGTCAGCGTTTCCATGGGTGCCTCCTCTGGTCCGAGCGGCGCCGTTCGCCGCTTCACCCCTTATGACGAACGGAGGCGCCCCATATCGACACCGATCTGCGGGCCGACGATCGTCACCTCTGGGATCGGCTGCAGCGCCCATTGCGGCGGCTCGACCCCGGCCGCTTCGGCGGCGATGCGGGCCCAGTGGCGCTCGAAGCCCGCGGGCGTGCAGACGAGCACATAGCGCGCTGGCGCATCGCTGTGATTGGCCAGCGTGTGGGCCACGTTGCGTGCGGCGAAGGAGACCTCGCCCGCG
Source organism: uncultured Thermoleophilaceae bacterium (assembly GCA_963722705.1). Classification (GTDB taxonomy): domain Bacteria; phylum Actinomycetota; class Thermoleophilia; order Solirubrobacterales; family Thermoleophilaceae; genus JAAYBF01. The sequence goes on from CAVRNY010000006.1 coordinate 220,638, forward strand.
CCCCTGGTGACGAGGGCGTCCTCGACTTGGAAGATCAGCTCGCCCTCGAGCATGTAGAAGGCCTCGTCGAAGTCGTGCGTGTGCAACGGGGGGCCGGAGCTGCGCGGCGGGACCACGATCTCGGTCACGGACACGTGGCCGCCGGTCTCCTCGCTGCGCAGTAGGACGTTGGTGGTAAGGACCGGCTCCGGCGCCGGCGGCTGGAAGAGCTCGATTGGATTCCCCGAGGGATCCTCGAGCAGGATCTGGCTGCCACCCCGCCCCGCGACGATGTCGTTACGAAAGCCGGCCCCGGCCTCGCGCAGCGCTTCGACCTCGCGCTCGAGGTCTGAGACCTCGATCTGGATGCGATTCCAGCCCCCGGGCTGGGGAGTGCGGCCGTCGGGCATGGGCCGTCCCGCGCCGCCCGCGCCGGGTCGGTTGAGCAGCAGCCGCAGGTCGCCCCGCGAGAGAATCGCAAAGCCGGGTCCGGGGTGCATCTCGACGTTGAAGCCGAGCCGCTCGGCGTAGAAGACAACCGCGGCGTCGACGTCGACGGTGATGTAACGAACGCTTACGGTGCTCATTCGCTCCTCCCCTGCGATAGGCTGTTCACGGAACTGTTTACAGCATAAACAGTTTTTGACGCGGTACAATTGACAGGTGCCCGGCGATTCCTCGAGCGTGCGCGCGTCCCCGGCGCGGTGGCTGAGTCGGCGAGCCGGCTTTCTGCTGGTGCAGCTGGGCACGAACGAGCACCGGCGCTTCGCCGAGCGCCTTTCCCCCCTCGATCTCCACCCGCGCCACTTCGGGATGCTCAGCCACCTTGCCGCCGCCGAGGGCCAGTCCCAGCAGGCTCTGAGCAGGGCGCTGGGGATTCACCGCAGCGCCGTGGTCGCGCTCGTCGACGACCTGGAGCAGCGCGGGCTCGCCGAGCGGCGCCGCGACCCCGCTGACCGGCGGGCGTACACGCTCTACCTGACGCCGTCGGGCCGCGAGCTGCTCGCCGACCTCGAGCGCGCAGCCGACGAGCGCGAGGCCGAGCTGCTGACTGCTTTCAACGCCTCAGAGCGCTCGCAGCTCGTCTCGCTGCTGCAGCGCCTTGCCGAGTCACAGGGCCTGGCGGCTGGCGTTCATCCCAACCTGGCGCCGCGAGAAGGCGACTAGCCTGGAAGACGGCAGCCGGCGCCCTACCCGAGGTCGCGGGTGGTCGCCACCTCAATCCCGCCCCGGAGGGTGTCGAGGTTGACGCAGAACCGCTCCGCGGCGGCGACCAGGGCGGCGATCCGTTTCGGATCAGTGCCGTCCTGCGCCCGAAGCCGGACCTTGCACTCCAGGACCTCGAAGCCGACCCGAACGTCGGAGTCCGCGCCGAGGCAGCCGTGGACGTCCAGCTCGCCGCCAACCTCCACCTCTAGCTGGGTGAGCTCGACCTTGAGCAGGTTGGCGATCATCCGGATCGACCCGTCCTGACAGGCGGCGAGCGCCGCGCACAGGAGGTCGCCCGGATTCGGCGCGTCGTCAAGGCCACCGATGTGCCGATCGAGCCCGTAGCGAAGCGCGGTTCCGTAGCCCTTCCCTACCTCGACCTCGCCGTGGAAGGGGTCGGTCGCCGCGACCTCGGCCGACGTCGTTCGCGCGCTCTTGCGCGTGAGCGCCTCTTGCGGGCGCTCGGTGTAGAGCGCCCGCAACGGCGCCTGGCGCTCGGCGACGACCGAGCCACGCGTTCGCGTGCTCATCAGCGTCCGCCTCGGCGGGACGAGTCCACCGTCCGCTAGGAGGCCGCGCCGGCGGCCAGGGCCTGGACGTCTTCGGTCGAAAGCGCCTTGCCACCGATCCCCCAGTCACCGCTTCGCACCTCGTCGATCACGACCCAGGTCACCTCGCGCATGTTCTCGCCCTCGATCTCGACCATCGTCTCGGTAAGACGCTCAACGATCTCGCGCTTCTGGTCGGCGTCGAAGACGCCCTCGATCAGCTTCACGTTGACGAACGGCATGTCGTCTCCTCTCATCGTGCAAGAACAGCACGGTCGTACTATTCATCGGATCGGTGATAATAGCACGATCGTTCCTTTATGATGGATGGCAATGGAGGCGGCCATCCACGAGCCAACCAAGGGCGAGCGCACCAGGGCGGTGATCCTGGAGCAGGCGGCGCGGCTGGCGACCGTCGAGGGCATCGAAGGAATCTCGATCGGCGGCCTCGCGGCCGTGACCGGGATGAGCAAGAGCGGGCTTTATGCGCACTTCGGCTCCAGGGAGGAGCTTCAGCTCGCCACCATCGAAGCGGCGCGGACGAGCTTCATCCGCGAGGTCGTCGTCCCTGTTCTCTCGACGGTGCCGGAGGGGCGCGAACGCCTACTCGCGCTCTGCGAGGGGTTTCTCTCCTATGTCGAGCGTCGGGTGTTTCCCGGAGGCTGCTTCTTCGTCGCCACCTCGGCCGAGCTCGCCTCGCGGCCCGGCGCCGTACACGACCGGGTCGCCGCCTACCAGCGGCAGTGGAGCGAGCTGCTGCGCCAGACGGCTGGGGAGGCCCATGCCAAGGGTGAGCTCCCGGCCGACGTGGAAGCAGACCAGCTCGCGTTCGAGCTCGGAGCGCTCCTGGCGGGAGCGAACATCGTGGCGGTCCTGCACTCGGACGACACGGCGATCGAACGCGCGCGTCGGGCCATCGGCCGGCAACTGGCAGGTGGCCTCGGCCCTACAAGCGGAGGGGGAGGGATTCGAACCCTCGAAGGACCGAAAGGCCCTTAACGGTTTTCGAGACCGCCCCGTTCAACCACTCCGGCACCCCTCCGAGAAGGCGCGTCCGGGACGCGGTCGGAGAGGCTAGCGGCTGCCTGTCAGGCTGTGGGCATGAGCGACAAGTGGACGGCAGCGGACATCCCCGACCAGAGCGGGCGGACCGCTGTGGTGACCGGCGCCAACAGCGGCCTGGGGTCGATCACCGCCCGGGAGCTGGCCCGCAAGGGGGCGGCCGTGATCCTCGCCTGCCGCGACACCGCCAGGGGCGACGACGCCGCGGAGGCCATCCTCCGGGAGGCGCCGGATGCCGGCGTCGAGGTGCTCGCACTCGACCTGGCCGACCTGTCCTCGGTTCACGCCTTCGCGGAGGCGGTCGACGGGCCGGTCGACCTGCTCGTGAACAACGCCGGCGTGATGGGGATCCCCCGGCGTCACACCAAGGACGGCTTCGAGATGCAGTTCGGGACCAACCACCTCGGCCACTTCGCGCTCACAGGCCTGCTGCTCCCGCAGCTGCTGAAGACGGCCGAGCCCCGCGTGGTCACGCTGAGCAGCACGGCGCACAAGTTCGGCCGGATGAACTTCGACGACCTGCAGGGCGAGCGCCGCTACTTCCGCTGGTCGGCATACGGGCAATCGAAGCTGGCCAATCTCCTCTTCGCCTTCGAGCTGCAGCGCCGCGCCGACGACGCCGGCCTCGCGCTCAAGAGCATGGCCTCGCACCCCGGCTACGCGGCCACGAACCTCCAGACGCGCAGCCCGGAGGCGGGCGGCCTGCTGACCCGTATCGAGGACGGGCTGATGGCCGTGAGCAACCACGTCGTCGCGCAGAGCGAGGAGATGGGCGCGCTGCCCACGCTCTACGCGGCCACGGTGCCGGATCTCCCGGGCGGCACGTACGTCGGCCCCGACGGCTTCCAGGAGCAGCGCGGCCACCCGGTGCCGGTCGGCTCCACGGGCGCGTCCAAGAACCGCGACGCCGCCCGCCGGCTGTGGCAGGTGTCGGAGGACCTCACAGGCGTGACCTACGAGCTGGCGCCCGCCGCCGCCTAGCGCCGCCCCGCGAAGAACGCCCGCAGTAGCTCCGCTGACTCGCCCGCCAGGAGACCGCCGGCGACCTGCGGGCGGTGGTTGAGCCGGGGCTCGCCCAGCACGTCCAGCACGCTGCCGGCCGCGCCCGCCTTCGGATCGTCCGCGCCGTAGACCACGCGCGGCACGCGCGCGAGCACGACCGCCCCGGCGCACATCGCGCAGGGCTCGAGCGTCACGTAGAGCACGGCCGAGTCGAGCCGCCAGCTGCCGAGCTTCGCGGCGGCCTCGCGCAGGGCGAGCACCTCGCAGTGAGCGGTCGGGTCCCCGCGCAGCTCGCGCTCGTTCGGGGCGGCCGCCACCACCTCCCCCTCGGCCGCCACCACGCAGCCGACCGGCACGTCGTCGTGCTCGAGGGCGCGCTCGGCCTCTCGCAGGGCGAGCCGCATGAAGTACTCGTCGCGCGGGAAGAAGGGCTGCGCCACGGCCCGGTCAGCCGCCGGCCACGAGGCGCCGGCCCGCATAGCGCTCGGCCACCCTCACCCCGCCGAGCAGGCCGACCTTGCCGGCCAGCCTCATGCCGCCGGCCGCCAGCGAGAGCGCGGTCGGACGACCCCCGCCCAGCTTGCCCGCATCCATCAGCTCGCGGTACCACTCGACAGTGTCGCGCAGCGTCGTGTCGAGCTTCCGGGGCCGGTAGCCCAGCTCCGCCCGCGCCTTGCGCGACGAGTAGCGCCAGTTCTGCGCCATCAGGACGATGCCCTCGGGTGAGATGGGCATGGGCACCCGCAGCGCCTCGGCGCGGCGGGCGGCGGCTGCGAGGCCCGGCGGGAGCACGGCGATCGGGTGGTGCACGCCCGAGATCTCGGCGAACCGCTCGATCAGCTCCACCCAGCCGATGTCGTGGCCGCCGAGTATGTAGCGCTCGCCCGGGCGCCCCCGCTCGGCGGCGCGCAGGTGCCCGGTGGCGACGTCGCGGACGTCGACGATGTTCGTGTGGCCGTCCACGACGGCGGGCAGCCGGCCGCGGAGGTAGTTGCCGACGGTACGGGTGGAGGTCTCCCCTGGCTGGGACCGGTCGACGGGGACGCCCAGCACGTAGGAGGGGTTCACCACCACGACCTCGATCCCAAGCCGCGCCCCCGCGGCCAGGGCCTCCACCTCCCCCTCGTGCTTCGCGTCCACGTAGGTCATGCCCAGCCCATTCGTGCGGAAGGGGTCGTCCTCTGTGCCGACCTCGCCCGGCGCCGCGGGTCCGATGCCGGCCACGCTCGACGTGAGGACCACGCGCTTCACCCCTTCGGCCGCGGCCGCCTCGACCGCGATCCTGGGAGCGAGCGCGTTCACCTGCCACACGCGCTCGGCGGGATTGGAGCCGACGAAGCCGGCGGCATGGAACAGCAGCTCGCAGCCCTTGACCGCGCGCCGCATGGCGCCGCGGTCCAGCACGTCGGCCTTGACGGGCTCGGGCTGCAGCGCCGCCAGGCGCTCCAGCCGCCGCTCGTCGCGGTAGGTCACGCGCACTTCGTCGCCCCGCTCGACCAGCTCCTTCACCACGTGGCCGCCGATGAAGCCGGTGGCGCCGGTGACGCATACCTTCATGAAGACAACTTCCGTGCCCGCTCCGTGTTCGAGCCCTCGTACACTGGGAAAGGCACCGTAGCCCATGCTCCGCCCATTTCTATTGACCGCGGCCCTGGCCGTTCTCGGACTCGCCGCTGCGGGGCCGGCTGCTGCCGCGGCCGGGTACGTCCCGGGCGAGGTGCTGGTCAAGTACAAGGACGGCACGACCGCCGCCGCGCGGAGCGAGGTGCAGGCGGCCGCCGGCGCGCTGACCGGGGGAACGGTGCCCGGCGGCTCGAAGGCGCTCGAGATCCAGGACGGCGACAGCGTCCGCCAGACCGTCCGGGAGCTGCGCAAGGACCCGAACGTGGCCTACGCGGTGCCGAACTACATCGCGCACGCGAGCTTCGCGCCCAACGACCCGGGCTTCCGGCTCCAGTGGAACTTCTTCAGCCCGTACGGGATCAACCTGCCGGCCGCGTGGGACCTCGCGCGCGCCCGCCTCGCCCCCGGGGGCCGTGGCACCACCGTCGCGGTGCTCGACACCGGCGTCGCGTACGAGCGCTTCCGGCGCTTCCGCCGCGTTCCGGACCTGAGGCGGTTCGTCGCCGGCTACGACTTCGTGAGCGGCGACCGCCACCCCAACGACGAGAACGGCCACGGCACGCACGTCTCGGGCACGATCGCCCAGAGCACCGACAACGGCGTCGGCACCTCCGGCATCGCCTACCGGGCGAAGATCATGCCCATCCGCGTGCTCGACGCGGACGGCGCCGGCGACACCCTCGCCATCGCGAGGGGCATCCGGTTCGCCGCCAAGCGGAGGGTCCAAGTGATCAACCTCAGCCTCGAGTTCGACTCCTCGGTGCGGGCCTCGCAGATCCCCGACATCGTGTCCGCGCTCAGGTACGCGCGCAGCAGGGGCGTGCTCGTGGTCGCGGCCGCGGGCAACCAGGCCGACACCATCGTCGCCTACCCCGCGCGCGCGAAGAACGTCGTGGCCGTGGCGGCGACGACGTTCCGGGGCTGCCAGGCGGACTACTCGAACAGCGGCCTCGACGTGGACATCGCGGCGCCCGGCGGCGGCGTGGACGCGATCTTCAGCGACCCCATGGACGCCTACTCGACCGCCGTGTGCCAGCCGAACGCCTCCGGGAACTTCGTCTTCCAGCAGACCTTCACCGGCGCGAGCGTGCGGAAGTTCGGACTGCCTCGGGGATACGAGGGCACCTCGATGGCCGCCCCCCACGTGTCGGGCACCGCGGCGCTGGTGATCGCCTCGAAGCGCCTCGGCCGCCGCCCGACCCCGCTCGCCGTCGAGCGCCACCTCGAGGCCACGGCGCGCGACGCCGGAAGGCCCGGGCACGACCCGAGGTACGGCAACGGCCTGCTCGACGCGGCCGCCGCGCTGCGCTGACCGGACGCGCCGACCGCGCCGCGGCTAGGTCGTCCGGATGATCATCACGGAGCAGGGAGCGTGGTGCGAGACCTTGTTCGGCACCGACCCGAGCAGGAACCGCTTCGCGCCGGTCATGCCCTTGTTCCCGACCACGATGAGGTCCGCGCCCTTCTCCTCCGCCACGTCGAGGATCGCGTCGGCGGGATCGCCTTCGCGAGCGAGCGTCTCCACCTCGATCCCCTCGCCCGCGAGCTCCCCCGCCCGCCTTCAGGGTGTCCTCGACATCCTCGCGCGGGTTCACCATCCACTGGAGGTCCTCCGGAACCTGGTGTCGCTCATCGCGGAGGCGTCCCTCGGGGACGGGCTCGTAGGCGCTCACCAGATAGATCTTCGCGCCCAGGCTGCGGGCCAGCTCGCTCGCCTGCCGCACTGCCTCGGAGGCGGTGCTCGACCCGTCAGTGCCCACCACGATCGACGCGAACATCCGGCTCCTTCCGACTCACCCGAGGACGGGCCGATACTATCCGCACCAAGGCAATGGCCACATCCATAAAGTGCCTGGCCGTCGACGACCACCCGGCGGTCCGGCAGGGGCTCGCACTCCTCTTCGGTGGCACACCCGACATAGACCTGGTCGATACGGTCCATTCGGGTGAGGAAGTACTCGATGCAGTGAAGCGCCACGACCCCGGGGTCGTGATCGTGGACGTGCGCCTGCCGGGCATGGACGGCATCTCGACGGTGAAGCGGCTGGCCGAGGAAGCGCCCGATGCGGGCACGGTGATGTTCTCGGCCTACGGGGACAAGCGGCTACTGTCCGACGCGATCTCCGCGGGCGCGCGCGGGTACGTCATGAAGGGCTCGCCGCCCGACGACCTGCTGCGGGCGATCCGCACCGTGAACGACGGCGACGCGTTCGTGGACCCCTCGCTCTCCCCGGCGCTCCTGATGACCCAGGGCGTGGCCGACGCCCCTCTGTCCGAGCGCGAGCGGGAGATCCTCCAGCTGCTGGCCGAGGGCCTGCACACCGAGGAGGTCGCTCAGCGGATCGGGCTGTCGGCCGAGACCGTGAAGTCGGACACCAAGCGCGCGATCACCAAGCTCGAGGCCGACGGCCGCGTGCACGCGGTCGCCATCGCCCTCCGCCAAGCGCTGATCGAGTAGCCGGGCCCTACGGGTCGCGGCGCGAGTACGGGTCGCGGTCGCGCGGGGCCATCGTCATCGCGAGGCCGGCGACGAAGCCGACGAAGCCGGCGATGATGAGGATCAGGCCGACCGTGGCGAGGTCGACCCCCGAGATGCTGTCCTCGACCGCGTAGCGCAGGATGGCGCCGACGGCGGCAAGGAATATGGAGGCTCCGATAGTCACAATCCCCTGTGTGCCCCGTTTCTGGATCTATATGCAGATCGTGATCGTGATCTGCGTCCTCGCGTCCATGGTCATCGCCGTGATCAAGTTGTAGAAGGGCCCGCCCGGGCGCGGTGGGACCCCTCCATCGGCTTCACCCACAGCTCCTCGACGAGGATCACGATCAGCGACAGGATCGGCACCGCAACGATCAGCCCGACGAAGCCGAACAGCTGGCCGACCACCACCACCCCGATGGCAATCACCGCGGGGTGCAGCTTCGCGGTGCGGGACATGACGAGCGGGATCGTCACGTTGCCCTCGAACTGCTGCACCCCGACGAAGACCAGGATCACGAGCAGCGCCTTGCCCGGCGAGTCGGTGAGTGCGAAGAGCACCGGCGGAAGGCCGCTGGCGATCGCCCCGAAGTAGGGCACGACCGAGAACAACGCGGTGAGCACGGCGAAGAAGATCGCGAAGTCGAGCCCGATGATCGTGAGGCCTATGTAGAGCAACACCCCCGACACGACCATGTCGACCACCACCCCCTGCATCCACCCGATCCACGAGTTGCGCAGCCGGCGCATGATCACGTCCGCTTGATCGCGGTGCGGCGGAGGCACGAGCCGCCGGATGCCTTCGAGCAGCGGCTCCGGCTTGATCGCGATGTAGTACGCCGTGATCAGGACGAGGATCAGCGCGCCGAGTACTCCCGCCACGCTCAGGCCGATCGACGTGATCGGCCCGATCAGCCGGGCAGGGTCGTCGGTGTAGTTCTCGGCGAACTCCTGGACGCGGTCGGCGATCTCGCCGGGCTTGGCGCCGGTCCAGTCGTGGATCTGGTCGCGGAGGTCGTCGACGATGCCCGGCACGTCGTCCACGAACTCGTTGGTCTGGTCGATGAACGGCGGGATGATCAGCGCGATCACACCGGCGATCAGGCCGAGGCCGGTGAGCAGGGCCACGAGCGCCCCTATCGGCCGGGGTACGTGGAACCGGCGCTCCAGCGCGTCTGCGACCGAGGCGAGGGCGATCGCGATGATCACCGTGATGAGCACCGCGAGCAGCAGGGTCAGGAGCTGCTCGAACAGCAGTCCCAGCACGAGCAGCCCGCCCGCGAGCAGCACGGCCCGATACGCCACGGCGCTCCTGTGTTCGTCATCCATGAGCGGCCCCCACTATCGCCAGTTACCCGGATGACCGCGATTAGAGTGACGCCGTGACCAACGAGGAGGCGCACCGCCGCGCTCGGGAACGAGGCCCCTCGCGGGCGCTGTACGCCGTGGTCCGCGCAATCGTCGTCGGGTTCATGCGGGTCTGGTTCCGGCTGTCGATCAGCGGCGCCGAGCACATCCCGGCCTCCGGGGCGGCGATCGTGACCCCGAACCACAAGAGCTTCTGGGACTCCTTCTTCATCGGCGCCGCCACCCGGCGCCACCTGCGGTTCATGGGGAAGTCGGAGCTGTTCGAGGGCCGCAAGGGCCCGCTGCTGGTGGCCCTCGGGGCATACCCCGTGCGCCGCGGCACCTCCGACGCGGACGCCCTCGAGACCTCGCGCGAGATCCTGCGCCAGGGCGGGCTGCTGTCCCTGTTCCCCGAGGGCACCCGGGTGCGCGACCCCGAGGGGCTCGGGGAACCCCGCAGGGGAGCCGCGCGGCTGGCGCTCGAGACGGGCGCGCCGTTGATCCCGGCCGCGATCACCGGCACCGATCACCTGTTCATCGGGCCCTTCCCCAAGCCCAAGCGTGTGCGGCTCGCCTTCAGCGAGCCGATCCCGGTCGGCGAGCTCGAGCCGACGCCCGAGGCGGCGGCCTCCCTCCTCGACGACGAGCTGTGGCCCGAGGTGGAGACGCAGTTCAGGACGCTGCTCTCCCGGAAGGGGGCCGTGGCGGCGGGGATCGCGGCGCTGGGACTGGGCGGGGCGGCGGTGGCGCGGCAGCGGCGGGCGAGGCGGCGCAAGAGCCGCTTCCGCCTCCGGCGCTAGGCCGCGAACAGGGTGAGGTCCGGCTCGCGCTCGCCGCGGAGCACCGACGGGTCCACCTCGACGCACGCGATCCCGCGCGACTCCGCGAGCACTCGCGCCTGCGGCTTGACCTGCGTCGCGGCGAGCACGCCGCGGCACGAGGCGAAGCCCGGCTCCGCGGCCAGGCGCTCGAGATAGCGCGTGAGCTGCTCCACGGCGTCGATCGTGGCCACGCGCTTGATCTCCACCGCGACCCAGCCGTCGTCCGGGTCGCGGCACATCAGGTCCACCGGGCCGATGTCCGTGGCCCACTCGCGGCGCACGAGCCGGAAGCCCTCGCCGCAGTGCTCGCGGCGCGTCGGCCAGCAGCTCCTGCAGCTCGCGCTCCACGCCCTCCTTCTCGAGCGCGGCCGCCTCGCCCATGTCATGGGTCACGTCGGAGATGACCTCGGCCACCTGGATCTCGAGCCGGTCCTCCGTGGCGCCCGCGCGCTTTCGCACGACGATCAGCCCGGGCTCCTCCTCGATCACAGTGGGCGGCGTCATCCAGTTCTGGGGCTTGAAGCCGCCGGTGTCCGCGTGGACCATCACCGACCCGTCCGACTTGATCATCAGCAGTCGCAGGGCCTCCGGTAGGAGGGCGGTGAGACGGCCCGTGTAGCGGACCTCGCAGCGGGCGACTATCAGGCGCACGGACGACGAGGCTAGGCGCGGTGGCGGACGTTCGTCCCCCACCGCTGAAGTAGGTTCCCGCTCCATGAGCGACGACCAGGCAGTCCTGACAGAGCGCCGCGGGCGCACCATGGTGATCACCCTCAACCGGCCGGAAGCGCGCAACGCCGTGAACGCCGCGCTGGCGCAGGGCGTGGCGGCCGCGGTCGAGGAGCTCGACGACGAGGCCGAGCTGTCCGTGGGCGTGATCACGGGCGCTGGCGGCGGGTTCTGCGCCGGGATGGACCTGAAGGCGTTCGTGCGGGGCGAGAGCCCTCACGTGGAGGGGCGCGGGTTCGCGGGCATCGCCCAGAACCCGCCGCGCAAGCCGTTGATCGCCGCGATCGAAGGGTTCGCCGTGGCGGGCGGGCTCGAGGTGGCGCTGGCGTGCGACCTGATCGTCGCCGCGAAGGGCGCCAAGCTCGGGATCCCCGAGGCCAAGCGCAGCCTGGTCGCCGCCGGCGGTGCGCTGCTGCGCCTCCCCCGGCGGATCCCCTACCACGTCGCGATGGAGCTGGCGCTCACCGGCGATCCGATCCCCGCGGAGCGCGGCGCCGAGCTGGGACTGGTGAACCGCGTGGCCGAGCCGGGCAGCGCGCTCGACGTGGCGCTCGAGCTGGCGGACACCGTGGCGAAGAGCGGGCCGCTCGCGCTCGAAGCGTCCAAGCGGATCCTTGTGGAGGCCCCGGGATGGAGCGAGGACGAGGTGTGGCAGAAGCAGGGCGAGATCGCCGGGCCGGTGTTCGGCTCGGAGGACGCCCGCGAGGGCGCCACGGCGTTCTCGGAAAAGCGAGACCCCGTCTGGAAAGGCCGATAATGGCGGCATGTCCGAGTCGCTCCGCGGACAGCTCCTGATCGCCGCGCCCGCGCTGGCGGACTACTTCCGCCGGTCCGTGGTGCTCGTGCTCGAGCACAACGACGAGGGTGCGATGGGGCTGGTGCTCAACCGGCCCACGGAGACGTCGGTGGCCGAGGCCGTGCCCGACCTGGCGGACCTCGCGGGCGACGAGGCCATGGTGCACGCGGGCGGGCCGGTGCAGCCCCAGGCGGTGCTGGTGCTGGGGGACTTCGAGCGCCCCGAGGAGGCCGGAACCCAGGTGACGGGAGCGCTCGGGTTGATCGACCCCGAGGGGCCCGACCCGGAGCTGCGCCGCCTGCGGGTGTTCGCGGGCTACGCGGGCTGGGCCCCCGGGCAGCTGGACGGCGAGCTCGAGCAGGAGGCCTGGATCACCGCGCCGGTGGCGCCCGAGGACCCGTTCAGCGGCGGCGACCTATGGCCCGTGGTGCTGCAGCGCATGGGCGGCGGCTACTCGCTGCTCGCCACCATGCCCGTCGATCCGTCGCTGAACTAGCGGATCCCAACCGGGGGCTCGCGCCCCCGGACCCCCGCTAGACCTGCCGGGTCTGCGTCAGGCCGCCGACGGGGCAGGAGACCCCGGTGCCGCCGATCCCGCAGTAGCCCCCCGGGTTCTTCGCGAGGTACTGCTGGTGGTAGTCCTCGGCGTAGTAGAAGTCGCCCGCCGCGAGCACCTCGGTGCTGATCTCGCCGCGGTGGCCGGCGGCCTTCAGCGCGTCGGCGTAGCGGTCCCGGGAGGCGAGGGCGGCGGTCTGCTGGGCCTCGCCGGTCGTGTAGATGCCGGAGCGGTACTGGGTCCCGACGTCGTTGCCCTGCCGCATCCCCTGGGTCGGGTCGTGCCCCTCCCAGAAGCCGCGCAGGATCTCGTCGAACGAGACCTCGGCGGGGCGGAAGACCACGAGCACCACCTCGTTGTGGCCCGTGCGCCCGCTGCAGACCTCCTCGTAGGTGGGGTTCGGCGTGATCCCCGCCCCATATCCGACGGCGGTCGTGTGCACGCCCGCCGTCTCCCAGAACCCCTGCTCGGCGCCCCAGAAGCAGCCCATCCCGACCACCACCGATTCCGTGTCATCGGGGAAGGGCGGCGCCATCGGCGTGCCGAGCACGAAGTGGTCGCCCGGGGTGAAGATCGGCGTGTCGCGCCCCGGAAGCGCGTCCTCGGGGGCGGGCATCGTCGTCTTGTGGCGGGACAGGAACTCGAGCATGAAATCTCCTCTGCCGGGTCTCCTGTTGAGATTAGCGCCGGGCCGCAGGGGTACCGTCGCGCAGTGGCCCGGCTCCGGCGTGTCGACTGCTCCAACCCCGGCATCTCGCGGCGCGGGCGCGGTCGCGGGTTCGAGTACCTCGACGAGGACGGCCGCCGGGTCGACGACGAGGAGGTGGTCGAGCGCATCCGCGCGCTCGCGATCCCGCCGGCCTGGAAGGACGTGTGGATCTGTCCCTATCCGATGGGGCACATCCAGGCCACCGGCATCGACGCCGCCGGCCGCAAGCAGTACCTCTACCACCAGCGCTGGCGCGAGCGCCGCGACCGCGAGAAGTTCGACGAGATGCTCGACTTCGCGCGTGCGCTGCCGCGGCTGCGACGCCGCGCCAAGCGCGACCTCTCCCGCGACGACCTGTCCCGCGAGCGCGTGCTCGGCTGCGCCGTGCGACTACTCGACCGCGGCTTCTTCCGGATCGGGTCGGAGGGCTATGCCGAGGAGAACGAGACCTACGGGCTGGCCACGATGCGCAGCGACCACGTGACGCTGATCGACGGCGCGGTGGTATTCGACTACGAGGCGAAGGGCAACCAGCGCCGCGTCCAGCGGATCGACGACCCCGACGTGCGCGACGTGGTCACCGCGCTGAAGCGCCGCCGCGGCGGCGGCGATGAGCTGCTCGCGTACAAGGAGCGGCGCCGCTGGATGGACGTGAAGTCGGCCGACATCAACCTGTACGTGAAGGACGCCACCGGGGGCGACTTCAGCGCCAAGGACTTCCGCACCTGGAACGCGACCGTGCTCGCCGCCGTGGCGCTCGCTGTCTCCGGGGAGGTCGCCTCGGGTTCGAAGGCGGCACGCAAGCGCGCCGTGAAGCGGTCGATCGAGGAGGTGGCCCGCTACCTCGGAAACACGCCGACGGTCAGTCGTGCCTCCTACATCGACCCTCGCGTGTTCGACCGCTTCGACGGCGGCCTCACGATCGGCGGCGCGCTGCCCGAGCTCTTCGACGTGGATGCGTGGCCGGGCGCGCAGGGGGACGTGGAGAAGGCCGTGCTCGACCTGATCGCGGGCGACGAGGAGTCAGACGCGCTCGAGCGCGTGGCCTGACTGCGGTTAGCGCGGGCCGGCTGCGGGTAGCCCACGCCGCGTGACGCGGATCCGCGAGACGGTCATCACGCCTTACCGCGACGGCCCCCTGCTCGTGCGCGGCGACTTCCGCGTGCAGGACCAGGATGGCAACGAGATCGAGCCCGGCCGGGAGACGATCGCGCTGTGCCGCTGCGGTAAGTCGCGCACCCGCCCCTTCTGCGACGGCTCCCACAAGCTCGTCGACTTCCGCGCGCCGAGCGGCCGCGAAAACGGGCGCTGAAGCTCAGCCCTGCGAGCCGCCGACGCCGCTGAGCAGTTCCCGAAGACGAGCGCGTCCGCCCGCTACCGGGTCGAGCGGAGGGGTGTCGGCTCCGGCGCCGTCGTGCAAGCCGCCGAGCAGCTCGGCGAGCGCCTGCCCCGCGGTGTGGCGCGGGGCCCAGCCGAGCTCGTTGCGCGCACGGCTCGAATCCATCAGCGGGGATTGCAGTGCCAGGTCGACCCAAGACGGGTCGGTGGGCTGGAGGCGCAGGCGCCAGGTCACGCCGGCAGCGGCACGGAGCGCTGCGGCAGGGATCTTCACCGGGCGCGCCCCGAGCATCTCGGCGAGCCCTTCGCCCTGCAGCACGGGCTCCGCCGCCACGTTGTAAGCCCCGCTCGCGCGCTCATTGAGCACGGCCAGCGTGTAGGCCTGGGCCACGTCGTCGGAGTGAACACCCTGGAAGGCCAGTCTCTCCGTGGAGGGGAATAGCGGCAGCACCCCCCTCCGCACGAGCGGGTTCGGGAGCAACGGGCCGCACAGGACCTCCAGCAACCATCCGCTGAGCTCTCCACGCGCCTCGGGCATCACGGTCACACGAGGGGGATGCCCCGCGGCGTGACCTCGCAATCAGGAGGCCGGCGCCAGGAACCGTTCGGCCAGCTCCTCGGCGACCGCGCGGAGCCCGCCGCGCCGGGCCGTGGAGCGCTGGCGCTCGGAGCCGTTCTCCTCCGCCAGCGTCGCCGCCGCCGCCAGCTCGGAGGCACACCCGACCCGCTCGGCGGTCGGCCGCAGCGCGCCGATCAGGTCGAGCACCCGGCGGCGCGTGGGCGCCGGCTCACCCGAATCGAGGTCCGCGAGCGTTCCGGCCAGGCCATGCCGCGCGGCGGACCAGCGGTTCTCGGCGATCTTCCACGAGGGGTGCACGGCCAAGGCCTGACCGGCGTCGTGGCGATCGGCGAGCATCACCGCCAGACTGTGGGCCACCGCCGCCACGGCGGCAGTGTCCGCCACGGTGGCCTGCTGGTCGGGGGCGCGCAGTTCGACGGTGCCGAGCAGGGGGTGCAGGCGAAGCTCCCACCACCACTGCCGCGGCGAGCTCCAGGTGCCCGCCGAGCGCCCGAACTGGACCGCCTCGGCCACTTCTTCCACGCCTCCGAACGCCGGCGGTACGCCCTGCCGAGGAAGCAGCCCGGAGAGCTGGGGGCGGATGGAGGCGAAGCCCGTGTCGGCGCCCGCGTGGAACGGCGCGTTCGCCGCCAACGCGGCGAGCTCCGGGAGATACGAGCGGAGCGCGTTGTACACGACGAGCGCGCGCTCGACTCCGGCTATCCGCACGTGCACGTGCAGACCGAACACGAGCTGGCGTGCCGCCGCGAGCCCGTACTCCTCGCGCGTGTATGAGAAGCGCGGATCGTCGCTCAGTTCCCCCTCGGCGGCCGCGAACGGGTGCGTGCCCGCCCCGGCGATCGGGCTGGGCGCGGCGGCGGCGCCCAGGTCGCGCCGGGCGGCGAGCACCTGGGCTGCGGCCTCCCCAACAGTCGCGCACGGCTCGCTCACGAGCTCCAGCTGCGACGCCGGAAGCTCGCCCTTGAACCGCGCGTCGCCGTTCAGCGTGGCGAGCACCTCCGCCGCCCGTGGCTCCAGGTCGAGCGTGTCCGCAGCGAGCAGCATCAGCTCCTCCTCGATGCCCACGGTCGGCTCCCCTCCCTCGAACACGGAGCGCAGGTGGTCGGAGTCGATGAGATCCATGGTTGAAGTGCGCTCGGACGGGGCACCGGCGCGAGGGATGAGAATTCTCTCCCCACCCGGCGTCTTCCGCCCTCGCAGCGACACCTGGATGCTCGCGCGGCTCATCGCCCGCGACCCTCGGCTACCCGGATCCGACGTGCTCGATCTCTGCACCGGGAGCGGCGCGCTCGCGATCGCCTCCGCCCGCGCCGGCGCCTCGCGGGTGACCGCGGTGGTGGCGATCCGGGCCGTGGCCGCCTGACCCGGATTGGTTTCCGGATGCCTCCTTGGGGTAGACCGGTCTGTCCATGGAGCAAGCGGAGGAGAGAACGGGATGGATACCCCACAGACCGGGAACGGGCAGGCATACCAAGATGACCGCCCGGTAGGCGAGTTGGTCCAGCAGGCCGCCGAGCAGACGGCCACCCTCGTCCGCGACGAGCTCAGGCTGGCTCAGCTCGAGCTTCAGGAGAAGGGCAAGCACGCGGGCCTGGGCGCCGGGATGTTCGGCGGCGCCGGCGTCGTGAGCTTCTACGCGGGCGGCGCGCTCGTCGCGGGCGGGATCCTGCTGTTGGCGACGGCCGTCGACGGCTGGATCGCGGCGCTGGTCGTGGCCGCCGCGCTGCTCGCGATCGCGGGCATCCTCGCGCTCACCGGCAAGAAGCAGATCGACCAGGCCACGCCGGCCGCTCCGAAGCGGACCCAGGCGAGCGTGAAGCGTGACGTCCACCACGTGAAGGAGAGGGCATCCAAGTGAGTGAGAGCAAGAACCCAGAGGTGGAGGCCCAGGAGCTGCGCGGCGAGATCGAGCAGACGAGGGCGGAGCTGGGCGACACCGTCGACGCGTTGTCGCAGAAGGCCGACGTGAAGTCGCAGGCCAAGGCGAAGGTGACGAGCAGACCCAGCAGCACGTGCGCGAGAAGCCGGCCCCGGTGGCCGGCCTGGCGGCCGGGATCGCCGGCCTCCTGGTGCTGCTCTGGCTGATCCGGAGGAGGTAGCCAGGTGGCCAAGGCTCTCTACACCCCGATCAGCATCGCCTTCAGCGTGCTCGGCGGCATCATCGCCGGTGCGATCTTCAAGCAGATCTGGAAGCGCATCTCCGACGAGGAGGAGCGCCGAAGGCGCTCGAGAGCGAGTACGGCTGGAAGGAGGTCCTTCCCGCCGCCGTGCTGCAGGGCGCGATCTTTGCGCTCGTGAAGGCAGCGGTCAGCGCGGCGGCGCGCAGGGCTTCCAAAAGCTGACCGGCGTCTGGCCGGGCGACTGACCCAAGGAGGGGAACCATGGCGAAGGTGACTCGAGGAGCACCGCAGCGAGCGGGAGACGAGGGAGGCCAAGCGCGCGGAGCGCGGGGCCAACGGCGGCGCCGGACAGCCCCGTGGGCCTCGAGCGCAGCTCGAAGCTCGACACCTCAAGCGCACCTTCAAGGAGTTCTCGAAGGACAACAGGACCGACTGGGCCGCCGCACTCACCTACTACGGCGTGCTCGCGCTGTTCCCGGCCATCATCGCGCTCGTCTCGATCATCGGCCTCGTCGGCAGCTCGGCGACCCAGCCGCTGATCGACAACCTCGGCAAGGTCGCCCCGGGTCCCGCCAGGGACATCCTCACCAGCTCGATCGAGGGGCTCCAGAAGAGCCAGGGCGCCGCCGGGATCGCGTTCGTGGTCGGCCTCGCGCTGGCACTGAACTCGGCCTCGAGCTACATCTCGGCCTTCTCGCGCGCCTCCAACGAGATCTACAACGTGGAGGAGGGGCGGCCGATCTGGAAGCTCAAGCCGCCCAGATCGGCACCGCGCTGGTGCTGATCCTGCTCTCGTGGCGGTCGCCGTGGCCGTGACGGTCACCGGCCCGCTCGCCCAGGAGGTCGGCAAGCTCGTCGGCGTCGGCGATTCCGCGGCGACCATCTGGGACATCGCGAAGATCCCTGTGATCCTCGCCGCGGTGTCGTTCATGTTCGCGTTCCTCTACTGGGCGGCGCCGAACGTGAAGCAGCCCGGGTTCAGGTGGATCTCGCCAGGGGGAATGCTCGCGCTCGTCGTATGGATCCTGGCCTCGGTCGCCTTCGCGGTCTACGTGGCGAGTTTCGCCTCCTACAACAAGACGTATGGCGCGCTGGGCGGCGTCGTCGTGTTCCTGGTGTGGCTATGGATCACCAACTGCGCGATATTGCTCGGCGCGGAGCTGAACGCCGAGATGCAGCGAAGCAAGCAGGTGGAGGGTGGCGAGCGCGTGCCGATCGACGAGCCGTTCCTCGAGCCGCGAGATACCGCCAAGCTCGAGAAATAGGCGGGGGTTTCAGCCGGCGCCTGGCGGGGCATTGACACGCCCGAGTGACGAACCGCCGTTTTCGAAGCTACAAACGTGCCCTCGCGCTGCTCAGCGCGTCCGAGTTCGGGTCCCCCGACAACACGGACGAGATCGCGATCCTGCGCGAGCAGGCGCAGGATCTTCTCCTGACCCGGGACGCTGACGTTGACGAGGCCGACGACCTCGAGCACCACGCGGCGATCGCGCTGAGCCGGCTCGTGGCCGATGGCGCCATCACCGGCGCCGTGGCCTTCGAGCTCTGGCGCCACATCAAGGCGTGCGGCCCGGAGGAGGCGACTCCGTCCCCGGTGGCTGCCGCGCCCCAAGTGATTCGCTAGGGCTTTGCCAAGCGCCTGTGCGCGGCCGTGATGGTGCTGGTCGCGGCAGGTCGGGCGCTACCTCGTGTCGTCCGAGCTCGGGAACGCGGTGCTCGAGAACTGGCAGTCGGAGTACCTCCAGTTCACCCGCTACATCCTCGCCACCGTATGGCTGCTGCAGCGCGGCTCGCCCGAGTCGAAGGAGCTGGACCAGGCGGGCGGGAGTCCGACCAGCGCCAGAAGGTCGGGCGGCACGCGAGCGCGGCTCGCCGGAGTCGAAGCCCGTGGGCGCGACCCACGACGCCAGCGGCAAGACCGGCTAAGCACCGATGCCGGTCCCTCCATGTTCACGGACCGGCGGGTCGGGTAGCGCGCGTGGACTCCAATCTTCTACGGCACCCCGCTCGAGCAGCGAGCTGACGCCCTGTGCGGACTGCTCGTTCACTACGAAAGGAACGACCAATGCCTGAACTGAAGGCACGCGACGCGAAGCTGATCCAGTACCTGAACGAGGCGTACGGCAAGGAGAAGGAGCTCGAGACCGCGCTGCAGGCGCACATCGCGATGACCACGCGCGACGCCTACAAGAAGCGCCTGAAGGATCACCTCAAGGAGACCAAGCAGCAGGCCAAGGGCCTCCAGCGGCGCATCAAGCAGCTCGGCGGGAAGGCCGAGGCCGTGCCCGCGCCGGGACCAAGCGTGGTGGCCGAGGCCGCGAGCGCGGCCCAGACCGCGGCGTCGAAGGCGATGGCGGCCGCCAAGGGGCCGATGCACGCGCTCCGCGGGACCAGCGAGCCCGAGACGATGCTGAAGAACGCGAAGACGGAGTACTTCAACGAGGCGGAGGAGATCGCCAACTACAACGCGATCGAGACACTCGCCGAGACGGTGGGCGACAAGGAGACCGCGAAGCTGGCCCGGGAGTACCGCCGCCAGGAGGAGCGGATGGCGAAGTTCCTCGACCGGACGATCGTGCAGCTCACAAAGCAGGTGGCGCGCGAGGAGATCCCGGCCGCCGAGCGCCGTACCAACGGCGGTCGGAGGGGAAGCTCCGGGCGGCGTAGGAGACGCTCCCGATGAGCACGATGGGCGGAGTCCTCGTCGTCCTGGGGATCGCGTTGGCCTTGCTGGCGCTCGGCTTCCTCGGTCACTGGCTCGTCCACCGGTTCGGGCGCACGAAAGCCAAGAGCCTCGAGCACGACCCCCACCCGCCCGGCCGAGTCGGCCGGGTGGGCAAGGAGCGCGGGCCGTAGGCAGCCGGATAGCGTGCGGCGGCCGGCATGCCGTTCTCCGCCCGCATCGACCCCGAAGTCTTCCGCCTGCCCGTCGAGCGGATCCGCGGCGGCTGGTACACGGACGCCTACTTCAACCTCTCCAAGGAGCTGCTCGAGGCGGAGAACCGCCACACGCCGGTCACCATGCAGGTCTTCCAGAAGGAGGACTCGGTGCTCGGCGGCGTCGATGAAGCCGTCGCGGTGCTGAAGCAGTGCGCGGGACGACGCGGCCCCGACGGAGAGTGGATCTCCGCCTGGGAGGACCTCGAGGTGCGCGCCCTGCACGAGGGCGACGAGATCGAGCCGTACGAGACGGTGATGACGATCGAGGGCGACTACTCGCTGTTCGCCCACCTTGAGACCGTCTATCTCGGGTGCATGGCGCGGCGCACCCTGGTGATGCGAAACGTGCACGCCGTCGTGGAGGCCGCCCGGGGCAAGCCGATCCTTTTCTTCCCCGCCCGCCATGACCACTGGCTCGTGCAGACCGGCGACGGCTGGGCCGCCCACGTGGCGGGCGCCATCGGGGTGTCCACCGACGCTCAGGCATCGTGGTGGGGCGGCACGGGCGTCGGCACCGTCCCGCACGCCCTGATCGCCGCCTACGAGGGCGACACGGTGGCCGCGGCGAAGGCGTTCGCCGACCGATTCGCCGACCGGATGAACGTGACCGTGCTGGTGGACTTCGAGAACCACTCCGTCCGCACCGCGCTGGCCGTCGCCGAGGCGCTCGGGGACCGCCTGTGGGGGGTACGGCTCGACACCTCGGAGCGCCTGGCCGACGAGTCGCTTCGGGAGGAGATGGGCGACTCCGCCCCCACCGGCGTCAACCCCCAGCTTGCCCGCCGCGTACGGGAGGCTCTCGACGGCGGGGGATACGGGGACGTCCGGATCGTCGTATCCGGAGGCTTCGACGCGGCGAGGATCCGGGAGTTCGAGGCGGTCGGCGCGCCGGTGGACTCCTACGGGGTCGGGTCCTCCCTGCTTCGCGGGGCGAACGACTTCACCGCCGACGTGGTGCGCGTGAACGAGCGTGACTGCGCGAAGGTCGGCCGCGGCCTCCGGCCGAACGCCAGGCTCGAGCGCGTCTAGGGCTCGAGCACCGCCCTGCTCTCGAGCGGTGCGACCGCGGGGCCCTGCAGCACTCGGCCGTCCGGCCCGAAGCGGGATCCGTGGCAGGGGCAGTCCCACGTGCGCTCGGCGGTGTTCCAGTCGACGATGCAGCCGAGGTGGGTGCAGCGAGCGGAGACCTTGTGGAGGCGGCCGCTGTCGTCCCGGCTCACGGCCGCCTGCCCGAGGCCATCCCTGACGATCCTGCCCTCGCCGGGCGCCAACCCGTTCACGGCGCCCCGCCTCAGGCGCCCGGTGAAGAAGCGCGCGCCCACGTCGGCGTTCTCCTTCGCGAACTCCACGGCGGCGTGAGGTGGGCCCAGCCGGTTCGAGTCGAATGTCTCGGCCCACGCGTTGGGCCGTCCGAGCACGCGGTCCGTGAGCATCTGCGCCGCGGCGGCGCCATTGGTGAAGCCCCACTTCCTGAAGCCCGTGGCGGTGAGGAGCCGCTTCGAGAAGGGCGCGAGCAGCCCTACGTAGGGCAGCCCGTCGACCGACACGTTGTCCTGGCTCGACCACCGCGCACGCACCTCACGCACCTCGAATCGCTTGCGCGCCCAGGTCTCGAGGGCCTCCATCCGCTCGCGCTCGTCCGCCTGCCCGACCTTGTGCCCCTCCCCGCCCACGAGCAGCAGCTCTTCGTCGCCATCCCGGGCGGCCCGCAGCGAATGCCCACCGTTCGTGGAGATGTACATGCCCTGGGGAACGCGGCCGTCGATGGCGAGCGCGATCGCATACGAGCGCTCCGGGTGGGTGCGCGCGAAGTACGCGCCGCGGTCGAGGAAGGGGATGTGGGTGGCGACGATCACGTGACCCGCGGTCACGGTCGCGCCACTCTCCATCTCCACTCGGCATGTCTCCCCGTCGCTCGCCCCTACCGCGCGCGACCGCTCGTACACCTCGGCTCCCGCCTCCCGGGCCGCGCGGGCCAAGCCCACCAGGTACTTGACAGGGTGGAACTCCGCCTGGTCGTCGAACCGCAGGGCGCAGGGCACCGCCCACGGGAGGTCCGTCTCCCCGGTCAGCACCGCCGGCAGCCTGGCCGCTTGGGCGGCTGCCGCCTCCTCTCGCAGGGCGGGCAAATCTTCCTGGCTCGCCGCCCAGACGTAGGCGGGCTTGCGCCGCAGGTCGCAATCGATCCCGAGCTCCTCCGCGAGGGTCGCGATCTGAGCCAGCCCCGCCTGGTTCGCCTCGGCGTAGATGCGTGCCGCTTGGGCGCCGAAGCGCCCGGCGATCTCGGAATAGATGACCTTGTGCTGCGAAGTGACCTTCGCCGTCGAGTATCCCGACACCCCGTGGCCCACCCTGTCGGCTTCGAACAGGCCGACGCGCGTCCCTTCGCGCGCGAGCATCAGCGCTGCGGTCACGCCGACGATGCCGGCGCCGACCACGGCCACGTCGAACGAGCGGTCGGCGTCCAGCGCCGGGGCGTCCAGCGGGGTCGCTGTCTGGGTCCAGAGTGAGGCCGGCACGATCCGGTGGCTACCCCGAAGCGCAGTGACAGAACCATGGCGCCGGTGCCGTGGTTGCGGGACCGCGGGTCCGGGCATCTACCGACCCCCCCCCCCCATCGGGGCGCAGTTCCCTCATCCGGAGGCCGCGCTTCGGCGCGGCCTTCGGCCTTCAGTCGCCGGCGGCCTCGGAGAGCTTCGCCACGGCGCGACGCAGCAGGCGCGAGACGTGCATCTGGGAGATGCCCACCCGCTCCGCGATCTCCGTCTGCTTCAGGTCCTCGACGAAGCGAAGCCTGAGGATCGTCTGCTCGCGCTCCGGGAGCTCCCGGAACGCCGGGCCGACCGACACTCCGAGGTCCACCACGTCGAAGTGCCCGTCCTCAGAGCCGAAGGTGTCCATCAGCGTCCGGCTCTCCGCATCCGCCTCCGCGAACGGCGCGTCGAGCGAGCTCGGCGAATAGGCGCTCGCGGCATCGAGCGCCTCGAGCACCTCCTCCACCGAGTCCCCCGTGCGCTCGGCGATCTCCTTCGGGGTCGGCGACCTGCCGAGCTCCGTACACAGGCGCTCCACCGCGCGGTTCGTCCGGAGCAGGCGCTCCTGAATTGAGCGCGGTACTCGGATCGCCCAGCCCTTGTCCCGGAAGTGGCGCTTGAGCTCGCCGAGGACGTAGGGCACGACGAATGCCCGCAGCGGCCCGACCTCAGGGTCGTACCGGTCGACCGCCTTGACCAGTGCGAGGAAGGCGACCTGCTCGAGGTCCTCCCGCGCCTCTCCGGTGTGCCCGTAACGGCGGGAGAGGCGCTGCGCCAGGGGCATCAGCTGCTCGATCAGGTCCTGCCGCGCGGCGACATCGCCGTTGCGGACGCGGTCGAGGAGGACCCCTTCGGCCGTGCGGTCTTCACCGCTTTGGGGCAGGGCGGCGCGCATGGGAACAAACTATACAAGTCAGTCTTGCACGCCCGCGGCCGCCGAGAGCCGGTTCAGGGCGCGGCGCAGCAGGCGCGAGACGTGCATCTGGGAGATCCCGATCTGGTCGGCGATGTCCTTCTGCGTGAGGTCGTCGATGAAGCGCAGCTTCAGGATCGCCTGCTCCCTCTCGGGCAGCGCCTTGAAGGCCGGGGCCACCCCGGCTCCCAGCTCGATCAGCTCGAAGTGGATGTCCTCGGAGCCCAGCGTGTCGCCGAGCGTGCGCTCTCCCTCCTGGTCCCCGGCATGCGGGGCGTCGAGGGGGGTCGGCGAGTACGCGGTCGCGGCGTCGAGGCCCTCCAGGACCTCGTCGAGCGCCAGGCCAGTGTGCTCGGCCAGGTCCTTGGGCGAGGGAGTCTTCCCGAGCCTCCCGGCGAGCAGGTCCCCGGCCTCGTTGATCTGGAGCACCCGCTCCTGGAGCGACCGGGGGACGCGCATGGCCCAGCCCTTGTCCCGGAAGTGGCGCTTGAGCTCGCCGAGGATGTTCGGCACGGCGTAGCGGACGAACGGCCCGACCGCCGGGTCGTAGCGGTCGATGGCCTTGAGCAGCCCCACATACGCCACCTGTTCGAGGTCCTCCTGCGGCTCGCCGGCGTGCCGGTAGCGGCCGGCCAGGCGCCGCGCGAGTGGCATGAACTTCTCTGCGAGGCGGTCGCGCGCACGAACGTCGCCGGCCGCGTACAGCCGGAGCAGTTCCTGCTCGGACCCCTCGCCGGCCGAGGGTGCCTCGAAAGACATAGGGCTTCGCTAGTCGCGGCTCGACCCGCGTTTGTCGGCCAGCACGCGGCCGGCCGGCATGACGTACCAGAGGGACGCGAACAGCACGGCGACGATCACCGCGCAGACGATCGCCGTCGTGGCGCTGAACACCACGTCGACTACGAGGGCGATCGCCCCGGTCATCGACACGGCGAGGAAGCCGAGACCGGCGAGGGTAAGCCGGTTGCCGGTCATCACGATGTAGTGCTTCTCCTGCATCCGGAAGGTGATCCGGTGCTGGGCGGTGGGCGCGATGAGCAGGGCCGAGGCGAAGCCGGCGGTCATGAGCGTGATCAGGTACAGGCGCTCCTGCCCGGCGCTGAGATCCGCGAAGCGCTGGTTGAACGGGACCACCAGGAGGAACGCGAACAACACCTGGACGCCCGGCAGCGCAACCCGAAGCTCGCCGAGCAGCTCTTGGAGGTTGCGGTCCAGCCGCTCCTCTTCGCTCTCCTGGCGACCGGCGCCGGACCTCTCCTCGGCCACGCTCACTCCTGGGGAGTCTCGGGGCCCTTCGGATCCGTCTCCGGCACCACCGGTGGATCGATGTCCGGCTGCTCGGGCGGTGCGGGCTCGGGCACGCCGGGACCGGGCGGGTCGGGCTCAGGCGGATCGACGGGGGCATCGGGCACCACGGGACCCACGGGATCGGTGTCGGGGCCAACAGGCGGGATCGGATCGGTGATCTCGAGCGTAGGCATGAAGACGCGCTACCCCACGCGGGGGATCGAGAAACTGGTCGCCCGTTTCCCCCCTCCCGAGGTGGGGTAACCGAGCGGATGTGGGGGGCACGACCGCCATCCTCGACGTGGACGGCACGCTCGTGGACACGAACTACCACCACGCGATCGCGTGGTACCGGGCGTTCCGCTCGCTCGGGGCGACCCTTCCGTTGTGGCGGATCCACCGTCACATCGGCATGGGTGGGGACCAGATCGTGGCCGCGCTGGCCGGTGAGAGCTTCGAGGACCGCCACGGCGACGCCGTGCGGGACGCGGAGAAGCAGCGGTACCTCGACCTGATCGGTGAGGTGGAGCCGCTTCCCGGATCACGCGAGTTGATCGTCAAGCTGAAGGACAACGGTCACACGGTGGTCCTCGCCAGCTCCGCGAAGGAGGACGAGGTCGAGCACTACGTGGACCTGCTGGATGCTCGCGAGCTGGCCGATGCGTGGACCACCTCGGCTGACGTGGAGAGGACCAAGCCGGCGCCCGACCTGGTCGAGACGGCGCTCGAGCTCGGGGGCGGCGACGGCAACGCCGTGATGGTCGGCGACTCGACCTTCGACTGCGAGGCCGCGGGCCGGGCCGGAGTACCGACTCTGGGCGTGCTCACGGGCGGGTTCTCGCGCGAGGAGCTGCAGGCCGCCGGTGCCGAGGCCGTCTTCGAGTCGCCCTGCGACCTGCTCTACCGCATCGAGGAGACGCCCCTCCACAGTTTGCAGCGCGCGACCGCGGGGTAGCGACCGCGCATGGAACGGCACGCGGAGGAATCCGACCAGCTGCCGGAGGAGGCTCCGGAGGAGCAGGTCCCGGACGACGCGGGCGACGACGCCCGCGACGAGGCCCAGAGAAACCCGGGCTCAGCGGACGACGACGACTCGGGCCAGGCCACGGGTCACCCCGACAACGCGGGCTGAGCGTGGTCCAGAGCGGCATCGAGGGAGCCGTGGACGCACAACGACTCCTCGAGGCCCGCTAGCTCGAATGTCCGCCGCACCCTGCCGGGTGAGCAGGCGATAGCGAACCCCCGCTGCGCGCGGACCAGACGCCTGCGGGCGTTGAGCAGCAGCGCCAGCCCCGTAGAGTCGATGAACGTGACGTCCGTCAGGTCGACCACCACCGCAACTTCCGATCCGTCCACGGCACGCTCGAGCGCGGCGCGCATCGTCGACCGGGCCGAGATGTCGAGCTCGCCCGCGGCCCTCAGGATCGTGGCGCCGTCAAGCTCACCTGTCTCCACGGAGAGCATGCACGGCCCATGCCCTCTGGCGGCGGGTCGAAAACCATGAATGACGAGACCCAGGAGCAGCGCCTGTTCGAGCGGCACGCGGCCGGCGACGCGGCCGCGCGCGATGCGCTGATCGAGAACTTCCTCCCGCTCGCTCACAGGCTGGCCGGCCGCTACCGCAACTCCGGCGAGCCGATGGACGACCTCAAGCAGGTGGCCACGTTGGGGCTGATCAACTCGGTGGACCGGTACGACCCCGACGCCGGTCCCTTCGTGCGCTACGCGGTGCCGAACATCCTCGGCGAGCTGAAGCGCCACTTCCGCGACAAGGGCTGGACGATGCGCGTCCCGCGCTCCCTCCAGGAGCGGACCCTTCTCGTGAGCCGGACCGTCGACCGGCTCTACACGCGCCTGGGACGCTCGCCCAGCCCCCGCGACGTGGCCAAGGAAGCCGGACTCGAGCTCGAGGAGGTGCTCGAGGCGATGGACGTGTCGAGCGCGTATTCGCCCGCCCCGCTGGATGCCCCGATGGCCGGCGGCGAGGAGGGGGAGCGCACGATCGCCGACACGCTCGGGGAGGAGGACCACCGCTTCGAGCTCGTCGAGCTGGGCAACTCGGTGGCGCCGGCGTTCCGGGCACTGCCCGAGCGCGAGCAGGAGATCCTGAAGCTCCGCTTCGTCGACGACCTCACCCAGGCCGAGATCGCCGACCGCGTCGGCATCTCACAGATGCACGTGTCGCGCCTGATCCGGCGCTCCCTCACGCGGCTCAGCGCCGCCGCCAACGCCGGCGAGCCCTAGTCCTTCTCGAGCTCGCGCAGGAAGCCCTCGAACAACCGCCGGTGGCCCTCCTCGTCGCGCAGGATCGCGATCACCATGTCCTGCGTCACGGGATCGCGGTCCTCGCAGAACTCGATGATCTTGTTGTAGTGCTCGATGGCGCCCGTCTCGGCCTCGATCACCCCGCGGACCAGCGCGATGAGGTCCGTCTGGTCCTCCGGCGGCTGCAGGTAGGTCTGCTCCGCGGTGAAGTCCATGGTGCCCGGCACGACGCCGTACAGCTCCTTGATGCGCCGGCCGAACTCCTGCGCGTGGCCGAGCTCCTCCTGGATGTCAGGCTCGAGGCTCTCGGCGATCTCGCGCGCGCGGATGCCGTCCGGGTTGATGCTGTTCGTGATGTAGCTCATCACCGTCTCGAGCTCCATCCAGTAGGCCTTCTTGAGCATCTCGACGAGCTGCTCGCGATCGTCCTTCATGTCCGGGCTGAGAATGCCCTGGGACGCTGTCGTCTCCATCGTCGTCCTCCTTGTCTTTCGCGTTGAAGCCTAGGCGGCGTGGGTGAGCGCCTCGAGCTCGCCGGTGCCTGCGAGGCGCTTGAGCGCGCGCGACTCGAGCTTGCGGACCCCCTCCGAGGAGAGCCCGAGCAGGCGGCCGGCCTCGCGCAGCGGGGCGTGCCGCCGACCGTGGATGCCGAATCGCAGCTCGATCACGCGGCGCTCGCGTTCCGGAAGGCGCTTCACGGCGGAGCGAACGGCCTCGCTCCTGAGGCTCCGCTCCACCTCATCCTCCGGTGGCGGTGCGTCGCTCTCCAGCAGGTCTCCCAGCTCGGAGCCCTCGTCGCCCACCGGGCGGTCGAGGCTGGTCACGGCGCGGGGCGCGTCCAGCACCTCGCGCACCTCCTCGGTGGTCAGCTCGGCGACCTCGGCCAGCTCCGCATGCGTGGGCTCGCGTCCGAGGCGCGCGGCCAGCTCCAGGCCCGCCTTCGTGACCTTGCGCTCGCGCTGGCCGATGTGCACCGGGATCCGGATCGTACGTGCCTTGTTCGCGAGGCCGCGCTGGATCGCCTGGCGGATCCAGAACGTCGCGTAGGTTGAGAACTTGAAACCCCTGCGGTGGTCGAACTTCTCCGCCGCCCGGATGAGCCCAAACGTGCCCTCCTGGATCAGATCCAGCAGGCCCATCTCGCCGCCCTGGAACCGCCTGGCGAGGGCGACCACCAGGCGCAGGTTGGAGTTGATCATCCGCTCCTTGGCCTCCAGGTCGCCCTGCTCGATGCGCTGCGCCAGCTCGACCTCCTGCGGCTTGGTCAGCAGGGGGTAGCGGCGGACGTCGCCGAGGAACAGCTCGAGGGAGTCGGCATCCGGCTCCATCTGGATCTAGTTCCCCGGTCTCGCTGCCGCAAACGGTTCAGCGCTCGATCGCCCAGCCTTCGCGCCTCCAGGTCCCCACGCCCCCGTCGACCACGTGGAGCACGTCGGGTGCGCCGTGCCGTTGGAGCAGGCTCGCCGCCACGGCGCTGCGCTGGCCCGAGCCGCAGATGGCCGCCACCGGCCGCCCCGGGTCGATGCCCTCGGGCAGGGCGTGGATGTCGTGGTAGGGGACGTGCACCGAGCCTGGGATGTGCCCGTCGCGCCACTCGGCCTCCTCGCGTACGTCGAGCACCTGCACCCCCTCCCCGGCGTCCAGGCGCTCGTGCAGCTCGGGCACGGTCACCCGCTCGACGCGCTCGACCGGCCGGCGCTCCTCGCGCCAGCTCGTCATGCCGCCGGCGAGGAAGCCGGCGACGGTCCGGATCCCGACCGCGGCGGCCAGCGCCACGGCTCGCTGAGCGTCTTCGTCGTCGCGGCCCACCACTACGATCTCGCCGCCCGGATCGGCGAGCCACGCGAGCTTGGAGCCGAAGCCGGAGCGGAGGATCGTGATGGCCACCGCGCCGGGGATATGGGCGTCGTCGAACTGGTGGTCGGTGCGGACATCCACAACCATGGCGCCCTCGGCGCGCTTCAGCTCGACCTGGCGCGGGGTGATCGGATGCGACTCGGACGCCTCGCGCACGAGCGGTCCGCTGTTGATCTCGACGATGTTGCGGAAGTT
This sequence comes from uncultured Thermoleophilaceae bacterium, assembly GCA_963722705.1. Taxonomy (GTDB): domain Bacteria; phylum Actinomycetota; class Thermoleophilia; order Solirubrobacterales; family Thermoleophilaceae; genus JAAYBF01. The sequence continues at coordinate 249,527 of CAVRNY010000006.1, forward strand.
CGGCGGCTGCGGGCCGAGGGAGGCGAGGGCGCGGTCCACGAACCGGTCCTCGTCGGTCTCGGCGAGCAGATCGTTGTTCGCCCGCTCGTAGCCGATCGTCGACGCGACCTTCATGTCCATGCCCGGCCCGCCGCACAGCGAGCCCCCGAGGTGGCCCGGCCACACCTCGACCTCCGGCGCGAGCGTGAGCAGGCGCTCGTGCAGCGAGCGGAAGATCTCCCTCGCCCCCTCCTCCTTCTCGACCGCCAGGTCGGGCCGCGCGATGTCGCCCACGAAGAGCGTGTCCCCGGTGAGAAGCGCCCACGGCTCGCTCGAGCGGGAGGTGTCCGTGAGCGCGAAGGCGGTGTGCTCGGGGCGGTGCCCAGGCGTGTGGATCGCCTGCACGTGCAGGGCCCCGAGATCGATCTCCCAGCCGTCGTCGAACGGCTCGTGGTCGTAGTCGGGCGCCACCTTGCGGTGCACGTGGATGGTTGCGCCCGTGGCAGCCGCCAGGCGGCCATGCCCCGACACATGGTCGGCGTGGTTGTGCGTCTCGAGCACGTGGTCGATCGACACGCCCATGTAGCGGGCGGCGCGCAGGTAGTCGTCTATCTCGAGCTTCGGGTCGACCACGGCCGCGACGCCGGCGTGCTCGTCCCCGATCAGGTACGAGGCGCAGCCGAGGTCGTCATGGATGAACTGGCGGAAGACCACGGAGGGCCATCATCGCGCTACGAGAGCCGCCTGATCAACCCCCGTGCGTTGCGCACCGCATGGCCCCTCCAGTCGTTGTTGAAGTAGGCCAGCACCTCCACCCCGCGGCGCAGCCCCTCGATCCGCGACGCCCACTCGTCCAGCTCGGTCTCGGAGTAGTTGCCGCCCCGCCCGCGGGCGCCGAAGTGGAACCGGACGAACGCGAAGTCCGCGGTCACCTCACGCGCCTGCCACCGGCGCTCGGGATGGTGGGCGATCGTCAGCGCGACCCCGTGCTCGCGCAGCATGCGCATCACCTCGGGGGCGAACCAGCTCTGATGGCGGAACTCGAACGTGTTGCGTCCCGGCGGTAGCTCGGCGAGGGCGGCGGCCAGGCGCGAGTCGTCGCGCTGGAAGTTGGGCGGCAGCTGCCAGAGGACCGGTCCGAGGCGGCCCGCATCGACCAGCGGCTCCAGGGGCTTCAGGAAGTGCGCCACCCCCTCGCCCAGGCGTTTCGGGCGAAGGAGGAGTGCACCGGCTCCTTCGGCCCTTCCCCACGCGCCTGGCGGGTAAACGCGCGTGCCGGACGCACTAGCGTTTGATCCCACGCGCGCGGGTAACCGCGGCGGTACGTCATGGCGACCACCGAGATCCCCACCTGGGAGGGCTACGCGCCCGAATCCGAGCGACCCCCGCTCGGGACCTATCTGGTGCTGTCCTCCGGCTTCGTGGCCTCCGCGGCGGCATTCCTGTTCGCCCGCCGCCGAAGCCGCGGGCTGCCGGAGCGCCTCGCTCCGGGCGACATGGTGCTGGTGGGCACGGCGGCGTTCAAGCTCTCGCGCCTCGTGACCAAGAAGAAGGTCGCGGCGCCCATCCGCGCGCCCTTCACCGAGTACCGCGGCCGCGGCGACGCGCCGGGCGAGGTGAACGAGCGGCCTCGCGGCCGCGGCCCCCGCGCGGCCCTCGGCGAGCTGCTCACCTGCCCGTACTGCATCGGGATGTGGTTCGTCGGCGCGCTCGTCGCGGGCCTCGTGACGGCGCCGCGCGAGACGCGGCTGGTGGCCTCCGCGCTCACGGCGCTGGGGGTCTCGGACTTCCTCCAAGCCGGCTACCGCGCGGCCGCGTCCAGGCGATGAGCCGCCTCAGGGAGCTGCGCGGCTCCTCCTGGGTCGGTGCCCTGAAGCGGACGGTGCGGGAGTTTCGTGACGACAACCTCACCGACTGGGCCGCGGCCCTCACCTACTACGGCGTGCTCGCGCTGTTCCCCGCCCTGATCGCGGTCGTGTCGATCGTCGGGCTGGTCGGCGATCCGGACGAGACCACCCAGACCATCAACGACGTGGTGCGCGATCTCGGGCCCTCCAGCGCCGCCGACACCTTCGAGGGCCCGGTCGAGAGCATCACGGCGGACCGCGGCAGGGCCGGGGTCCTCTTCTTCGTCGGCCTCGCGGGCGCCCTCTGGAGCGCCTCGAGCTACATCGGCGCGTTCATCCGCGCGTCCAACGTGATCTACGAGGTGGACGAGGGACGGCCATTCTGGAAGCTGCGCCCGCTGCAGATCGCGGTGACGCTGACCATGGTCGTGTTGGTGTCCCTCGTGTCGCTCGCCCTCGTGCTGAGTGGCCCGCTCGCCCGCTCGGTCGGCGAGGCCGCGGGCCTGAGCGACTCGCTCGTGGACGTCTACCAGCTCGTGAAGTGGCCCCTGCTGGTGCTGGTGGTGCTGGGAATGCTGGGGCTCCTCTACTACACCGCGCCGAACGTGAAGCTGCCCCACTTCCGCTGGATCACGCCCGGGAGCGTGCTCGCGCTGGTGCTGTGGCTGCTCGCCTCGGCGGCGTTCGCGCTCTACGTGGGCAACTTCGCCTCCTACGACAAGACCTACGGGACACTCGGAGGCGTGGTGAGTTTTCTGGTGTGGTTGTGGATCACGAATATCGCCGTGCTGCTCGGCGCCGAGCTCAACGCGGAGGTCGAGCGCTCGCGCGAGCTGGAGGCCGGCGTGCCGGGGGCGGAGGAGGCCATCCGATTGGCGCCTCGCGAGCCGCCGTCCGGGTAGGCTGCCGAGCAGCAGTGAGCCTCTTCGACCTGAACACCAGCGACGAGCCGTTCGGGATGCGCGTCGTCCTCTCGGGCGAGATCGACATGTCCACGGTCGAGGCCGTGGAGTCGCAGCTGCGGGCCTCGATCGACGAGGCCGACGGCGTCGTGGCCGTGGACCTCAGGGAGGTCAACTTCCTCGACTCGAGCGGGCTCCGCCTGATCCTCCAGCTCAACCGGGAACTGCCTCGCCCCAGCCGCCGCCTCGTCGTGGTGCAGGGGCCCAGGAGGGTCGCCCGCGTGTTCGAGCTCACCGGCGTCGAGCACGAGCTCGAGATAGTGGCCGACCCGGCCGAGATCTCCGCGGGCTAGCGCCGCCGGGCCGCTCAGCGAGGCGCCATGCGGAGCACGAGGTGCTCCACGCCGCCGTCGCCGCGCTCGATGTCGATGCCGTCGGAAAGGCGCTCGATCACCGGGCCCACCACGGGCACATCGGAGTCTGCCACCACGGCAGCGGCGCCGTTCTCCTCCAGGGGACCGACTCGCAGCACGAAGCCATCACCGGACTCGACGATGCCGACCTCCACCTGGTCCCCCGTCACGTGGCGCAGGGCGTTGCGGGCCACGAGCTCGGCGACGAGAAGCGCCTCCACCACCCGGTCGCTCGGCATGTCGAGCTGCGCTGCGACGATCGCCACGAGCCGGCGGATGATGCGCTCCGCGGGCTCCACGCCCGGAATCGCGCCGTCCACCGTCTCGATCTGCGAGCGACCGATCGCGAAGGTCATCTCCACGTCGGTGCCATCGCCTCCGCGGACATCCATCTTGCGCGCGATGCCCTCGATCATCGACAGACCGAAGCCGCGCCCCTCCTTGCGGCTGTCCGCCGCCGCCTCGGGGATGCCGCTCCCGTCGTCGCTCACAAGCACGACCAGGGAGTCCTCGCGAGGGTCGAAGTGCACGCGCACCTCCCCCTCCTCTCCTCCGTAGGCGTGCTCGACGGCGTTGGCCATCGCCTCGGTCACGGCGAGCTCGGCGTCCTCGAGCGCCTCGAGGTCGGCATCGACCGTCTCCCCGAGCGATCGCATTGCTTGGCGGACGAGGGGAAGGCTGTCCTCCGAGGCCGGGACCCGCAGCCGAAGCTCCGGTTGGATGATCCCGATCTCGATGTCGATCATGCCGTCGTCATCCTCTGTAGTTGCCGAGTCCGCCACGCCATGGTTCCAGATAGACGCACCGTCTTGCATTGGATCGAGCTACCCGTGGGTGGTGGTGCCAAACCGGCGTCTCGCTCGTTTCACCGGCGACCCTCCCGGTACTCGACAAGTGAACCCCGACGATACGGAGGAGGTCCGACCGACATGGCCGACGACCTGAGCGGACTGCGCATAGCCTTCCTGGGCACCCGTTCAAGGTGGACGCGGACGTCGCGAACGCGGATCCGTCGACGAGGAGGTCGTGGTCGACTCCGGGCTGGTCACGAGCCGCAAGCCCGACGATCTGCCCGCGTTCTGCGCGAAGGTCGTGGAGGAGCTGGCCGAGGGCGTGCACTCCGAGCAGGCCGAGAAGACCCCCGCGTAGCGCTCGTTGGATTAGTCACCTTCGCTCGGGGGTAGGTGGCTCACATGGAGGAGGGATGACGTCGCCGGTCAGGGCTGCATTGGCCGGCGTGGCACTCGTGGCCGCCGTGGCAGGCGGCGGCTGCGGGTTCTCATCGGAGGAGACGAGCGGAGGCGGCAAGAGGGTCACGCTGTACGGGGCCAACGAGGTGGGCTTCCCCGAGGCGGTCGCGGCCTGCAACAAGGAGGCGGAGGGCCGCTACAACATCAGCTACGTGCGGCTCCCGAGGACCGCCGACGCGCAGCGCGAGCTGATGGCGCGGCGGCTCGCGGCCGAGGACACGGACATCGACCTCTGAGCATGGACGTCCCTGGACGGCCGAGTTCGCCGAGGCCGGCTGGATCAGGGAGTGGGAGGGCGAGCGCGGCCGCCAGGCGCTCGAGGGCAGGCTCGAGGGGCCGGTGACGACGGTGCAGCTACGAGGACAAGGTCTGGGCCGCGCCCGTTCACCACCAACACCCAGCTCCTCTGGTACCGCAAGGACCGCGTCGAAGGAGCCGCCCGAAGACCTGGGACGAGATGATCGACAAGGCCGAGAGCTGCCGGCGGGCGAGCGGGCATCGAGGTGCAGGCGGCGCGCTACGAGGGCTACACGGTCTGGATCAACTCGCTGGTCGCGTCGGCCGGCGGCCGGATCATCGACGAGGAGGGCGAGCCCCAGCTCGACGAGCTCGACCGAGGCAGCGCCGCGGAGATCATCAAGCGGCTCGCGACCTCGTCCGCCGCGCCCGCCGGGCATGTCGAACCTCAGGAGGACACGGCCCGCCTGGCCTTCCAGTCCGGCGCGCTCGAGCTTCCAGCTGAACTACACGTTCATCTACCCGGGCGCCGCGGAGATCAAGGGCTTCCAGAAGAACATCGGCTGGGCGCGCTGGCCGCGGGTCGACGCCGACGAGCCGAGCCACGTGACGCTCGGCGGCTTCAACCTCGGCGTGAGCCAGTACTCGGAGAACCCGGACCTCGCCTTCGAGGCGGCCGAGTGCATCGCCAGGCCCGAGAGCCAGCTGACGATCACCGAGCATGGGCGGGCTCGCGCCCACCACCGAGGCGCTCTACGACGACCCGAAGGTCAAGAAGGCGCTCCCGTTCGCCGACGCTGATGCGCGAGACGCTCGACGACGGCGCGCCGCGCCCGGTGACCCCCGCCTACAGCGACATCTCGCTGGCGATCCAGAAGACCTTCCACCCGCCGAGCGCGATCGACCCGGACGGCGATCGTGGACGAGCTGCAAGGACCGGCTCGACAAGGCCGCCGAGGGGAAGGTCTTCTGGTGGAGCAGCCGCCTCCACGCGACCGCGGGCGAAGCCGCCCACGAAGGGCATCACCGACCGCGCCCGGGCCGAGCGCAAGCTCGCCTGGATGCTGTGCGCGCCGGCCGTGATCGCGATGCTGCGTCGTGACCGGCTATCCGATCGGCTACGCGATCTACCTGTCGCTCCAGAAGTTCGACCTGCGCTTCCCCGACGACAAGGAGTTCGTCGGCCTCTCGAACTACACGCGACGTGCTCACCTCGAGCACGTGGTGGCCGGACGTCTTCAACACGCTGGTCATCACGGTCGATCTCGGTGGGGATCGAGCTCGTGCTCGGGATGGCCATCGCGCTCGTGATGCACCGCGCGATCTTCGGGCGCGGGCCCGGTGCGCGCGGCGATCCTGATCCCGTACGGGATCGTCACCGTCGTCGCCGCGTTCGCGTGGCGGTTCGCGTTCGACCCCACGACCGGCTTCGTCCAGGGCCTGCCGCTCGATCACCGACACGCGGACCCGCTCGGCGACCGCTGGCGGCTCGTTCCTCGTGATCATCCTGACCGAGGTCTGGAAGACGACGCCGTTCATGGCGCTGCTGCTGCTCGCCGGCCTCGCGCTCGTGCCGGACGAGCTGCACGAGGCGGCGAAGGTCGACGGCGCCAGCGCGGTCCAGCGCTTCTTCCGCATCACGATCCCGCTGATGAAGCCGGCGATCCTCGTCGCGCTGCTGTTCCGCACGCTCGACGCCTTCCGCCTCTTCGACACGGTGTTCATCCAGACGCGGGGGGCGAACGACACCGAGGACGGTGTCGATCCTCGGCTACAACATGCTGATCAACCGGCTCAACCTCGGGCCTCGGCTCGGCGATCTCGGTGCTGATCTTCCTCGCCGTGATCCTGATCGCCGTGTTCTTCGTGAAGGGCTCGGCACGAGCACCGCCCAGCAGAGGGGAGAGGTGAGGCCATGGCGCACACCGCACGCGAGAAGGTGCTCTGGTCGATCGGGATCCTCGTGGTCCTGCTCTACGCGCTCGTCCCGGTGGTCTGGATCGCCTCGCTGTCGCTCAAGAAGCCGGCGGACATCGCCGACGGGAAGTTCCTCCCCCGGCGGGATCACCCTCGACAACTACGACACGATCTTCAAGCGAGGACATCTTCAACGCGGCGCTCGTGAACTCGATCGGGATCGCGGCGATCGCCACGCTGATCTCGATCGTGCTCGCCGCGATGGCGGCCTACGCGATCGTCGCGGCTCGACTTCGCCGGCAAGACGCTGATCCTCTCGGGCGCGCTCGCGGTCGCGATGTTCCCGCCGATCTCGATCGTCGGCTCGCTGTTCGACATGTGGCGGGCCGTCGGCCTGTTCGACACCTGGCTCGGGCTGATCATCCCGTACATGACCTTCACGCTCCCGCTGGCGATCTACACGCTGTCGGCGTTCTTCCGGGAGATCCCGTGGGAGCTCGAGCAGGCGGCGCAGGTGGACGGCGCGACCCCGTTCCAGGCGTTCCGCAAGGTGATCGTCCCGCTGGCCGCGCCGGGCGTGTTCACCGCGGCGATCCTCGTGTTCATCTTCGCCTGGAACGACTTCCTCTTCGCCAACACGCTGACCTCGACGGACGCCGCGCGCACCGTGCCGGCCGCGCTCGCGTTCTTCACGGGCGCCTCGCAGTTCGAGCAGCCCACCGGCGCGATCGCCGCGGCCGCGGTGGTCGTGACCATCCCCATCATCATCATGGTCCTGATCTTCCAGCGCCGCATCGTGGCCGGGCTCACCGCCGGCGCCGTCAAGGGATAAGCGAGGAGGCACCGCAATGGCCGAGATCGTCCTCGACAAAGTCACCAAGCGCTACCCCGACGGCTACGAGGCCGTCAAGGACATGGACCTCAAGATCGAGGACGGCGAGTTCGTGATCCTCGTCGGGCCGTCGGGCTGCGGCAAGTCGACCGCGCTGCGGATGATCGCCGGGCTCGAGGACATCACCGACGGCGAGCTGCGGATCGGCGGCGAGGTCGTCAACGAGAAGGCGCCGAAGGACCGCGACATCGCGATGGTGTTCCAGAACTACGCCCTCTACCCGCACATGACCGTGCGCGAGAACATGGGCTTCGCGCTCAAGCTGGCCAAGGCTCGACAAGGCGGAGATCGACAAGAAGGTCGAGGAGGCCGCGCAAGATCCTCGACCTCGACCAAGCACCTCGACCGCAAGCCGGCGAACCTCTCCGGCGGCCAGCGCCAGCGCGTGGCGATGGGCCGGGCGATCGTGCGCGACCCCGCGGCCTTCCTGATGGACGAGCCGCTGTCGAACCTCGACGCCAAGCTGCGCGTGCAGATGCGCACCGAGGTCTCGCGCATCCAGCAGCGCCTCGGCACCACGACCGTCTACGTGACCCACGACCAGACCGAGGCGATGACCCTCGGCGACCGCGTGGCCGTGATGCGCTCCGGCGTGCTGCAGCAGGTCGGCTCGCCGATGGAGCTCTACAACGAGCCGAAGAACCTGTTCGTGGCCGGCTTCATCGGCTCGCCGGCGATGAACTTCATGCCGGCGACGCTCGAGGGCGACACGCTGAAGCTGCCGATGGCCGACGTGCGGCTGCCCGACGAGCTGCGCCAGAGGATCGGTCAGCAGGGCGGCGAGCTGATCGCCGGGCATCCGGCCGGAGGACTTCGAGGACGCCGCGCTCGTCGGCGACGCCAAGAGCCGCGGCGCGACCTTCAAGGCGAAGATCGAGGTGCTCGAGTCGATGGGCTCCGAGCTGTACGCCCACTTCTCCGTCGAGCTCCGACGCGACGATCGAGTCCGACGAGCTGCGCGAGCTGGCCGAGGACTCCGGCGCGGGCGAGGTGCCGGGCGCGGGCGAGGAGGGCCAGATCGTCGCGCGTCTCGACGCGGCGAGCAAGGCGAGCGAGGGCGCAGGAGGCCGAGCTCTGGGTCGACGCCCGAACGCTCCAGCTGTTCGACGCCGAGACGGCGCGCTCGCTGACTCGCCGACCTGCGCGGCGGCGCCGTGACACGGTGTCCTCCCGCGCGGGCGGCGCAGCTCCTCGCGCAGCCGCTCGATGACCTCGTCGTCCCAGTCGTGCGTCCTCAGTAGCACGCCAGCGCTGCGCGATCACCGCTCATGTAGGCGTCGATCTCGGTGGACTCTCCCGATCAGGTCCGCCTCGCTCAGCATCTCGACCACGGGCTTGTACTCGTCGCGGTACCAGGCCTCGGCGACCTCCTCGCGGGTCATGAACTCGCCGCGGGACTGCATCACCCGGAAGCCCCATGCCTCGACGCCCTCCGCGAGCGTGGCGTACAGCGACGCGTCCCGGACGTGGATCCGCTTGCGCGCCTCGGGCGGCAGCGGCACTCGTTCGTAGAAGAGCCGCTCGTCGCTCTTCACGGCAGGTCCGCGACGGTGATCTCGCGGCCTGCGCCGACCGCCGTCTGCACCTCGGTCACGTAGGCGTCGATCACATCGAGGCCGAGCGCCCGCGCGACGGACACCCTGTGGTGCCCGTCCTTGACGAAGTGGACCTCGCCGATCCGGTACACGTCGATCGGCGGCATCGACTCGCCGCGGCGCTGCGCCGCCGCGATCCGCTCCCACCTCGTCCTCACGCTGGAGGAGGTCGGTCGGAAGCGGCGGTCGAAGCCCCGGCCGCGGTCGACGGTCCCGACGATCGAGTCCAGGTCGATCGTCTGCAGGCCGAGGCTCCTCTCGCCCCGCCGCCCGAGGGCCTCCACGACCTCGTCGAACGGGAGGATCAGGTTCACGTCGCTCGGCTCGCCGCGGAGCCGGTGTCCCAGCCGCGAGAGCGCCCGCCGGCGCCGGGCGCGGCTGAAATCGAACTGGGCGTCGGTGCCCGGAAAACCCGTGTCTGACACGTCACGAGGAATCTACCCTCGCGCCGGAGGCGCCAACCCGCGCATTCCCGACCCTTTCGGTTTGAAAGTCCACCGTTAGGTCAAAGCAATGGGGCATGCCACGGACGGAGGAGGCGACCCAGACCACGGAGGGCTACTGCCCCCACTGCCAGCTGCTCGTCGAGCACGAGGCTCCGCAGCCATGGCCGCCCAGGCCGGCGCAGTGCCCCCACTGCCACCTTCTGATCGGCGCCGGGCGGGGGCGAACCGAGCCCTCCGGCGACCCGGGCACCAAGGGCACGGCCGCGGGAGTGTTCTCCCGCCAGGCCAAGCGCGACGACACCGAGGGCGAAGAGGTCCCGCCCGAGACCGTGCTGGAAGCCATCCGCGCGGTGGCGGGCGACGTGGGCGAACGGCCGGAGCGGCTGCTGATGGTCGACTACCAGCAGATGGCCGCGTCAGACCCGGAGCTTCCTCCCCTGCGTGCCGTTTTCGCCGCTTACGGGAGCTGGAAGCGGGCCCGCCACCACGCCGCCCAGTTAGCGGGCGCCGAGGGCGGGTAACCCCCAAGGGAACCCAGAAGATGAGGAGAGTGAAATGAGCATCATCGACAAGATCACCGGCAAGGCCAAGCAGGCCGCCGGCGACGTGGCAGACGATCCCTCCCTGCGCCGCCAGGGCAAGAAGGAGGAGACGAAGGGCCGCGCGAAGGAGGATCTCGACCGGGCGGAGGACCGCGCCGACGCCGAGGCCGACCGCGTCGCCGACCTCGAGCGCCGCACCTAAGCGCCGAGGACGCAGGTTGAACGCAGGACCCGAGGCGGGCGCTCAGCGAGCGCCCGTTTCGCTTTCCGGGCGCCGCGCGCTGGTGACCGGCGCCGCGACCGGCATCGGGCGGGCCACCGCGATCCGGCTCGCCTCGGACGGGGCGGCGGTGGCGGTGAACTACGTCGGGGATCGCGGACCGGCCGATGAGGTGGTGGCCGAGATCGGCGCCTCCGCCGTGGCCGTGGAGGCCGACGTGTCCTCCGAGGAGCAGGTGGCCGCGCTCTTCGAGCAGGCGGGCGATGCGCTGGGCGGGCACGTCGACCTGCTCGTGAACAACGCGGGCGTCGAGGCGCCCTACGAGCTGCCCGACATGCCCCTCGAGGAATGGGAGCGCGTGCTCGCGGTGAACCTGACCGGCCCCTTCCTCTGCTCTCGGGAGCTGGTGCGCCGCCTGCCGGGCGGCCGCGGGCCGGCCGTGATCGTGAACGTCTCGAGCGTGCACGAGGTGATCCCGTGGCCGCGCTTCTCGCACTACTGCGCCAGCAAGGGCGGGCTCAAGCTGTTCGGCCAGACGATCGCCCGCGAGCTGGCGCCGCGCGAGGTCCGGGTCGCCACCGTGGCGCCCGGAGCGATCCTCACCCCCATCAACCGCGAGCTGGTCGAGGACCCGGAGAAGCGCCGGGAGCAGGAGGAACAGATCCCCTGGGGCCGGCTCGGCGAGCCGGCGGAGATCGCCGCGGCCATCGCCTGGCTGGCGGGCCCGGAGGCCGACTACGTGACGGGCACGACGCTGTTCGTCGACGGTGGCATGACCCTCTATCCGCGCTTCGTCTGAGCGACCCCGGGTACGCATCAATCATGGGAGAAGAACGACGCGATAAGAAGAAGGACCTGACCGGCCCTCCGGGACGCAAGACACACGAGGCCACCACGCCTCCCGGCCAGGGCGAGCTCGACCGGGCGGCCCTTGAGAGCGGCCGCGCCCGGCTGGACCAGGCGGCCGGCGCCCACTAGGGCGCTACGGGCGGCTGAACACTCACCGCGTCGCCAGGCCCAGCAGGCGACCCTCCCGCTCCCTCACCTCGACCGCCGCGAAGCCGGCGCCTTCGAGTAGCTGCTGCAAGTCCTCAGCCGAATAGAGGGTGAACCCATGCTCGTGCAGCGGGTCGTCCTCCATCTCCTCGCGCGACCCGATGGCCACGCAAACGCGGCCCCCTGGCGCCACGGCGCGGTGAACCTCGGCCATCCCCGCCTCGGCGTCGGGCCAGAAGTAGAGCGTGTGCACGGTGAGCAGGCGGTCGGCATCGCCGTCGCCCAGAGGGATCGCAGCGGCGGCCCCTTCGGCGAGCGTCAGGCGCCCAGCCGCGACGTCATCGGAGAAACGCCTGGAGGCCCACTTGAGCATCTCGGGCGATCGTTCGATTCCCGTCACCCGCCGAGCCGGTCCATCGAGCAGTCCGCGCAGTCCCACTCCGCCGCCGAACCCCAGGTCGACCGCGTGGTGGGAGCCATTGACGTCGAGGGCCACCAGCGCCGAGGCGTTGATGTCGCGGTTCAGCCGGTTCAGCCCTCGGGCGAGCAGCCGCCCGAACCCACCCGTCGGGTTTCCGAGCTGGTGCGCGACACCCCGTCGCAGGCCGTGCATCATCGCGCTGAGCGGTAGTTCACGATCGGCATCAGGGCCCCAGCCGCTCCACCTTCCACTCCCCGACCGTGTGCCGGTATCGCAGGCGGTCGTGCAGGCGGTCGGGGTGCCCCTGCCAGAACTCCACCGCCTCCGGTACGAGCCGGAAGCCTCCCCACCACTCCGGGCGAGGCACCTCCGCGCCCTCCGGGTAGCGCTCCGACAGCTCGGCGTGGCGGCGCTCCAGCTCGTCGCGGCTCTCGATCACCCGCGACTGAGGACTTGCGAGCGCGCCGAGTTGAGCACCGTGCGGGCGGGTGGCGAAGTACTGGTCCGCCTCCTCCGCGCCGACCGGCTCGACCGCCCCGTCCACCACCACCTGGCGCTGCAGCGCGAGCCATAGGAACACACCTGCCGCGCGCGGGTTCTGCGCCAGCTCGCGCCCCTTGCGCGACTCGAGGTTGGTGAAGAACGCGAGCCCTCGCTCGTCGAGCGCCTTCAGCAGCACGGTGCGGCCCGCGGGAGCGCCGTCCGACGATGCGGTGGCGAGCACCATCGAGTTGGCCTCGGGCAGGCCGTGTTCGGCGGCGTCCGTGATCCAGCGCTCGAGCTGCGCCAGCCAGGTTGGCGCGAGGTCGGGCACGTCGAAGCGCCCGGGGTCGTAGGCGCGCCGCATGTCGGCCAGCCAGTCGCTCACCGCGGCGGGACCCAGCCGCCGAACACGCGCTCGAGCTCGAGCGCGACGGCGATGGAGGCGTGGTCCCGATCGCGGGCCGCCACGGCCTGGACCCCGAGCGGGAGGCCCTCGCGGCCGAGGCCGAGCGGTATCTGAGTGGCCGGCAGGCCCATCAGGTTGAACGCGGCCACGGGGAGGATCATCCACGGCCGCCCGATGGTGCGGCCGTGCTTGGGCGCCACGCGCGGGAACGGAGGGTGCAGGAGCACGCCGTCGCCGATCACGCCCTCCACCTCGCGCGCCAGCGCCCGCCCGGCCTCCACCGCGCGCTTGGTGCGGCCCGGCGGCACCCGCTTCTGCAGCCGCTCTCCGAGGAGGAGGAAGATCAGCGGCAGCGTATGGTCGCCCCGGCCCCGGATGGTGTGGCGGGCGAGTGTGCGCAGCTTCGGCGGCGGCGCGCCGCTCACGAGCGACCACACGTCGGGTCCCTCGCCCGACCCGAGCACGGCCAGGTAGTACTCCATCGCCCGCCTGATCGAGCGCATCGACTCGGAGCGCACCACCGCGCCGGCGGCGGCCAGCGCTCCCGCCGCGCGCTCGCGGGCGTCCAGCAGCTCTCGCGCGACGGGCAGCACGGAGGCGCCCTGGCTCACGATCACCTGGAGGCCCTTCAACTCCACCTCCGCCGGGTCGCCGAGCTCCACGTCCCGGGTGTCCGGGTCCACGCCGTCGGGGCCGGCGATCGTGCGCAGCACCGGCATCAGGTCCTCCGCGCGCCGGGCGAGGGGCCCCACCGCCAGCATCCGCGTGGGCTCGCCCGTGGCCGGTGGGAACTGGCCCGTGTTCGGGACGAGCCACGAGGAGGACTTGTGCCCGAAGACCCCGTTGAAGAACGCGGGCAGCCGGATCGAGCCGCCGATGTCCGCGCCCAGCCCGATCGGCGCACCGCCGCAGCCCACCGCGGCGCCCTCCCCGCCCGACGAGCCGCCCGCCGTGCGCGCCTGGTCGTAGGCGTTGTTGGTCCGCCCGTACACGCGGTTCTCGGACTCCACCCACATCGTCAGCTCCGACGTGTTGGTCACCGCGAGCGGGATCGCACCCGCGTCCAACAGCCGGGCGGCGGTGGGCGCGGTCTCGCCCGCCACCTCGTCGCGCCGCGCCACCACGCCGGCGGTGTGGGGCATCCCCTCGAGCGCGATCGACTCCTTGATCGTGCACGGCACCCCCAGCAGCGGAGGCAGCTCGCCGCCCGCGGCCACACGCTCGTCGGCGGCGGCGGCCTCCTCGAGCGCGGCCTCATAGCGGTCGCGCACGATCGCGCCGAGCGCGGGCTCACGCGAGCGGAGCAACTCGATGTGGGCGCCCACCACTTCGCGCGAGCTCAGCGCGCCCTCCCGGATCGCGCGTGCGAGAGCGGTCGCCGAGCGCTCGGTGACCGCCGCCTCGGGCCCGGCCGCCTGCGCGGCGGGGGCTAGTCGCTCCACCAGCCCGGCACCATCTCGGCGTCGTCCTGGGGCGAGCCGGTGTTGGGGGCGCCGAACGCGAACACGGCGGCGCCCTCGGGGCCCGCCTCGAACCCGCGCATGATCTCCCCCGGAACGCGCACGGCGTCCCATTGCCGGACCTCGACCACCTCGTCATCGAGCTTCATGCGCCCGCCGCCCTCGACGATCACGTACAGCTCCTCCTGCTGCTTGTGCTTGTGGCCGAAGGGCACGCGGAAGCCCGGGTCGTACCGCTGGTAGCTGAAGCCCGACTTCTCGAGCGCCAGGGCGCCGGTGGCGAACCGCGCCTCGATGCCCGGCGGCATGCCGAACCTCGGGGCCATGTCCTCGACATCGTTCAGGTTCGTGTGCGTGTAGGCAGGCATGCGCTGATTCTCCACGAACGCACGCGCACGCGGCCTGAGAGGATCGGCCGCGTGCCGAAGGAGGTGGCCACCATCGGCGTCTATGGCTTCACCGCCGAGACGTTCATCGCCGCGCTCCGCGACGCCGGGGTCGGCCTGCTGCTCGACGTGCGCCAGCGCCGCGGAGTGCGGGGCAGCGAGTACGCGTGGGCCAACTCCGCACGCCTCCAGGCGGCGCTCGCCGACGCCCGGATCGGCTACCGCCACCACAAGGAGCTCGCTCCGACCACCGAGCTCCGCCGGCTCCAGTACCGCGAGGACGCGCGGCTGGGCGTGGGCAAGCGCTCGCGAGCCGAGCTGGCGCCCGAGTACCGCGAGCGCTACACGCGGGAGATCCTCGATGGCGTCGACCTCGAGCCGATCGTCGAGAACCTGCCCACCGGCTCGGTGACCGCGCTCCTCTGCGTCGAGCGCGATCCAGAGGCGTGCCACCGCTCGCTGATCGCGGAGCGGATGGCCGCCGAGCACGGCGTGGCGGTGACCGACCTGCGCCCCTAGCCGCGATCGCCGAGCAGCAGGCGCACCATCTGGCCGGCCTTGGCCACGTTCGGCTCGCTGCCGATGATCAGGTCGCTGTACAGGAAGGACTCGCCGATCCGGATGATCACGTAGGCGAGATCGTCGAGATCGGCCGGGGTGTCGAGCGCGCCCTTCTCCACCTGCTCCTCCAGCAGCTCCCGCATCGCCGCGACCGAGCCGAGCTGGACGGTGCTGTCCTTGAGGGTGAGTACCCGCAGGGCGTACTCCGGGTCGCGCTCGAGGAACCGGCGCATCGGCTCGAAGGTGTGGATCTGCTCGAGCACCCGCTCGACCACGGCCGCCACGTACGCCGGGCCCTCGCCGGGGATCTCGCCTCTCGCGGTCCTCAGCGTCGCGCGCGCGAACGACGAGATGACCTCGCCCAGCAGCAGCTCCTTGCCGCCGACCCAGCGGTAGACCGTGGCCCGGTTCACACCCAGCTCGGCAGCGAGCGCCTGCATGTCGAGGCGCTCGCCGGCCAGGAAGGTGCGCCGGGCGACCGCGAACGCGTCGAGCGGCCCCGCCGCACTCGGTTCCGCACCGTGCCGGAGGTGCCTCTGGAGCGGGGTCGCCGCGGCATTCGCCATCCGCCCAGCGTACATCACTTTACGGATATGTTGCATCACGCAACAGAGCTTGTTATTGTCGCGCCGGGAGGCTCAATGAGGAAGCTCGTCGCCGCAATGGCAGTAGTGGCACCGCTCGTTTTCGCCGCGCCCGCGGCGGCGTCGTGCGGCGACCCCGGCGCGGAGTGGGAGCGTCGCGCCCCGGAGGCGCTCTCCCTCGACTCCGCCCGCCTCCAGGAGGCCTTCGACTGGGCGACCACCCGCAACAGCACCACCGTCGCGGTCTACCGCCACGGGTGCCTCGCGGGCGAGAGCCGCCTCGACGCCGTCACGCGCGGCGTGCAGTTCGACGGCTGGAGCATGACCAAGACCGTGACCGCAATGCTCGTCGGGCGGGCCGTGACGCTCGAGCGCATGGACATCGACCGCCCGCTCGCCGGCCTCTACCCGGAGTCCGACGCCGAGCACGGAGCGCTCCGCCCCCGCCACCTGCTCACGATGACCACCGGCCTGCACCGCAACTGGGTGCGCGAGCTGAGCCCCCAGTACGACCGCGTGCGCGACGCGCTCGCGCTCCCGTTCGACCACAGGCCGGGCGCGCGGTGGGAGTACGCCCAGAGCCCAGTGTCGCTGCTCGCGAACACGGTCGAGCGCTCGGTCGGCAGAGACCTCCAGGACTGGGCGCAGGCGGAGCTCTTCGGCCCGATCGGAATCCCCCGCGACGCCTGGAGCTGGGACCGCGACCGCTCGGGGAACACCGAGGGCTGGGCGCACCTGCACATGGTGAACGGCGCCTGGGCGCGGCTCGGGCAGCTCCTCTTGCGCGACGGCCGCTGGGGAGGCCGGCAGCTGATCTCGAGCGACTACGTCAACGCGATGACGACGCCCGGCGAGGTGAACAAGGCCTACGGGTTCCTGCTCTGGCTCAACGGGGGCGGGCGCTACGTGCTCCCGAACGTGGAGGGCGAGGACACGGGCACGGGCCCGCTGGTGGCCTCGGGGCCGAGCGACATGTACCTGATGGCCGGATCGGGCGAGCAGCGGGTCTTCGTGATCCCGTCGCGCGATCTCGTGATCGTGAGGCTCGGCGAGCGCGGCTCGAAGGAGGCGGACACGCGGGTGAGCGTGCTCACGGGCCGGGGTGGCGAGCTGGACAACGAGCTGGTCCGGCGAGTGTTGCGCGCGGTCACGGACGTGCCGTACGAGGACCCCGGGCCATACGCCGGGTCGGACCTGTACCTGCCCCCGCCGGACGAGGGCATCGTGGGCGACGCCCAGGACCCGGAGCACGCGGCGGCCGGGCTGGGCGTCGGCCCCAAGGCGCCCGACGGGCTGCACGCCCGTCAGCTGCGACTAGCCGCCCGGTGGGCCTTTCCGTTCTGTGCCGGGGCGGCGGGCGCCGTGGCGCTTTGGCGGTTCTTGTCGACGATGGCCGCGAGGATGAGGAGGAACGCGAGCAGCCTGAAGGCATAGACCAGCACCCGGCCCTCGTCGTCCTCCTCGAGGAAAGCCAGGATGAAGCGGCTGATCGCGAACATGAGAAACGCGCCCCCGAACATCAGGAAGAGCCGATCGCGCGTCTGGCGCCAGTAGCGGAAGAACAGCACCGCGATCACCAGCGCGGCCGTCATCGTCGCGCCACCGATGAACTCGGCCGTCACAGCTCCGGCTCCCACAGCAGCCCATACGCCAGCACGAGCAGGCCGGCGAGGGCGGGAATGCTGCGCCAGGTCGACAGATCGACGTCGGTGACCACGACCTTGTCGACGAACAGCAGGATGTTGTTGAGGGTCAGCCCGAGGAAGCAGAGCGCAGCCCAGAAGAGCAGCGTGCTGCGGGTGGCGAGGTAGGAGCGGGCCAGCAGGACCGTGCAGGCGAGGCTGATCAGAGCCGAGAGGACGTACACGGCGGTGTCCATCTCAGCGATCCCGCCTGATCCTGAAGGCATCGGAGAAGAGCGAGATCCGCTCGCTCGGCTTCGCGAAGATCAGCGCGATCACGCTCACCCGGTAGCGCGCATAGGCCTCGGCGAGCGAGTCGAGCGTGTGCTCGAGCTCCGCGGGCGGGTCGTAGCGATAGCTCCCGTCCTCCTCGCGGGCGAGCCCACGCCGCGCGAGGTCCGCCAGCCAGGTCCCCGCTGTCTCCGGCGACTGCGTCACCAGCGCGCGCGAGACCTCGTCCGCGGTCCAGAGCTTGTCGCCCGCCGCCCGCAGCAGCAGCAGGATCTCGAGCTGCGCGACCGACTCGATCTGCCCCACGATGAACTGCTCGACTGGTGCTGGAACGCCGCTCTCGCTCACCGCGCGCGAGTCTAGTCAGGGCGGAGGAGGCGTAGGCGCGATAGTGCAGTCCACATGAAGGCACTCGTGAAGGCGCGTCCGGAGCCGGGGCTGTGGCTGGAGGAGGTCCCGGAGCCCGAGGTAGGGATCAACGACGTGCTGATCCGCGTCCATCGCACCGGCATCTGCGGGACCGACCTCCACATCCACGAGTGGGACGCCTGGGCCCGCGACGCGGTGCCGACCCCTCTCGTGGTCGGGCACGAGTTCGCGGGCGAGGTGGTGGAGGTGGGCTCGAACGTGAGCGACTTCCACGCCGGCGAGATCGTCAGCGGAGAGGGGCACCTGGTCTGCGGGCGGTGCCGCAACTGCATGGCGGGGCGCCGCCACCTGTGCGCGAACACCCACGGCGTCGGCGTCAACCACCCCGGGGCCTTCGCCGAGTACATCGCGCTGCCGATGACGAACGTCTGGCACCACGCCGACGGCGTGGACCCCGAGGTCGCGGCGATCTTCGACCCGTTCGGCAACGCCGTGCACACCGCGCTGTCGTTCCCGGTGCTCGGCGAGGACGTCCTGATCACCGGCGCGGGCCCGATCGGCCTGATGGCCGCGGCCGTGGTCCGCCACGCCGGCGCGCGGCACGTCGTGATCACCGACGTGAACCCCCACCGGCTCGAGCTGGCCGCCACGATGGGCGCCACCCGCGCGCTCGACGTGCGCTCGGAGGAGATACACGCGGTTCAGAGGGAGCTGGGCATGCAGGAGGGCTTCGACATCGGCCTGGAGATGTGCGGGCGGCCCGACGCGCTGCGCGACATGCTCGCCAACATGGCCCACGGCGGGCGGATCGCGATGCTCGGCATCCCCTCCGAGGAGATCGCGATCGACTGGAACACCGTCGTCTTCAACATGCTGACCATCAAGGGCATCTACGGCCGCGAGATGTACGAGACGTGGTACGCGATGACGGTGATGCTGCAATCCGGCCTCGACATCTCGCCGGTGATCACGCACCGCTTCGCCGCGGCCGATTTCGAAGAGGCGTTCGCCACCGCCGGCGGCGGCCGCGCCGGCAAGGTCCTACTCGACTGGGAGACGATCTGACATGCGCTCGACCATCGCCGATCAGCTCAGGGCCGAGCTCGACGCGATCCGCGGCGAGGGGCTGTACAAGGACGAGCGGGTGATCGCCTCCCCGCAGGCCGCCCAGGTCCAGCTGCGCGACGGGGTGGAGCTGCTCAACTTCTGCGCCAACAACTACCTCGGCCTCGCCGACCACCCGGACGTGCTCGCCGCGGCGCGCGACGCGCTGGACGAGTGGGGCTTCGGGCTCGCGTCGGTGCGCTTCATCTGCGGCACCCAGGAGATCCACAAGCAGCTCGAGGCGCGCCTGAGCTGCATTCCTCGGCACCGAGGACACGATCCTCTACGGCTCCTGCTTCGACGCCAACGGCGGCCTGTTCGAGACGCTGCTGGGTCCCGAGGACGCCGTGATCTCCGACGCGCTGAACCACGCCTCGGTGATCGACGGCATCCGGCTCTCCAAGGCGCAGCGCCACCGGTTCGCAAACGGCGACATGGACGAGCTCGGAGCAGCGGCTGCGCGACGCGGCGGGCGCGCGGCGGATCCTCATCGCCACCGACGGCGTGTTCTCCATGGACGGCTACCTCGCCCGGCTCGACCGCATCTGCGAGCTCGCCGACGAGCACGGCGCGCTCGTGATGGTCGACGACTCCCATGCCGTCGGCTTCGTGGGCCCCAGCGGCCGCGGCACGCCCGAGCACTTCGGCGTGAGCGAGCGGGTCGACATCGTGACCGGCACGCTGGGCAAGGCGCTCGGCGGGGCCAGCGGCGGCTTCACCAGCGGCCGGCGCGAGATCGTCGAGCTGCTGCGCCAGCGCTCCCGGCCGTACCTCTTCTCGAACACCATCGCCCCGCCGATCGTGGCCGCCTCCCTGAAGGTGCTCGACCTGCTGGAGGGCGACACCGGCGAGGAGCTGCGCGCGCAGCTGCGCGCCAACACGGACCTGTTCCGCTCGCGGATGACCGAGGGCGGCTTCGAGATCCTGCCCGGCGAGCACCCCATCGTGCCCGTCATGTACGGGGACGCGCAGAAGGCGGTCGACGTGGCGGAGCGGCTGCTCGGGGAGGGCATCTACGTGATCCCGTTCTCGTTCCCGGTCGTGCCCCGGGGTGAGGCCCGGATCCGTACGCAGATGTCGGCGGCGCACAGTCGCGAGGACGTGGAGCGGCTGGTGGCGGGATTCGAGTCCGTGCGGAGCTAGGCCGTGCGGCCGCGAGGTGCGCGGCCAGGCCGGCCGAGCGCCCCTCCGGTGCGAAACCGCCGGCGCTGGGCCCAGCCGGCGACGCCGGCCCGGAGCTCCCGCCACGCAATCCGCAGCGCGGCGGGGCGGTCCGCTCCCGGGCGCGCGAGCGCCCGGGTCGTGAGCCGCGCAAGGCGCCGCGTGGTCATCACATCGGCGGGGGGGATCGTGCGCGCGAAGACGTCGAGGAACGAGCGCGCGAGCGCGCGATCGCCGGCCCCGACCCGGTAGAGCTCCGCCTCGATCGGGTTCATCGGCTCCGCCCGGCCGACGAGATTGGTCCATTGGTAGGCCTCGAGGCACTCCCGGTCGCGCCGGCGCTCCCAGCTCGAGAGCGCGGCGTCGAGCTCCCGCTCGTCGGAGAGGTGCGGCGCCACCGCCTCGCCCAGGAGGCGCCCGAAGCGCACGGCGTCGCGAATTCCCTGCGCCGTGACCGGGTCCTTGAAGTGCCCTGCGTCGCCGGCGAGCGCCCAGCCCCGCCCCGCTGAGCGGCGGAAGTAGGAGGTGGTCATCGGCGTATGGCGCACCTTTGAGCGCCGCTCGCACCCCGCCAGCCGCGTGGCGAGCTCGGGCACGGCCGCGACGGTCCGCTCGTACTCGCCGTCGAGGTCGCGCTTGAAGGCGGCGGCGCGATCCACCGGCGGCATCAGGAGCACCATCAGCAGCCCACCGTCGCAAGGAAAGGCGGTCACGAGCTCCTCGCCGTGGCGCCATTGCGCGGCGACGCCCCGCCACCGCGGCTGAGCGTCCTCCCAGTACGCGAAGTAGCAGCCACGGCCGCTCTCCTGCGCGAGCCCGGGCTCCTCCGCCTCCAGCTCGCGCGCGACGAGCGAGCGGCGCCCGTCCGCGCCGACGACGAGCGGCGCCTGGAGCTCCCCCTCGCCGCCGTCCGCGTCGCGGTAGCGAACGCCGGCGACCCGCCCGTCGCGGTGCACGAGGGCGCTCGCCGCGCAACGCTCGCGCACTTCGGCGCCGGCCGCGCGTGCGGTGTCGACCAGCGCCCTGTCGAGCCCGGGGCGCCGGACGCAGAGCGCGTAGTCGATGCCCTCCACGGGTGTGTAGCCGCCCCGGATCTCGTGGCCGTTCCAACCGGCCAGCGCCTCGGGCAGGCGCGGGGCGCCCAGCGCCTCGACCCGCTCGAGCGCGCCGAGGCGCTTCAGCTCAGCGACGCCGCCGGGCCACAGCATGTGGGTCGAGAGCGTGTCCGACGGGAAGCTGGCCCGGTCGATCGCCACCACCCGGCGCCCGGCGCGGGCGAGCGCCACGGCGGCGGCCGACCCGGCACAGCGGGCGCCGACGACGACCGCGTCGACGGGCTCGGGGCGCCGGTCAGCCAACGTCGAGCACGTTCGGCCGCCCCAGCTTGTAGAGCTCGCGGTCGGCCCCCTTAAGCGCCTCGAACTCCGGCGGGTCATAGAGCCGGTACATCTGTGGCGGCGGCTTGCTCGATCCGGCCGCGTCGAGGAGGGAAGAGACCGCGGCGCGACCGGTTTCGTTCGCGCCCTCCATCGTCGCCAGGTCGATGTCACATTGGACGTAGTCGCCCGCGACGAACAGGTTCCCCACCTTCGTGCGCGGCTGCGGCCGGTCGGTCCAGGAGCCGGCCGTGTTCACGAGGAGGGGCGTCTGGTTGCGGTTGAGCCCGCGGGCCGCGTTCCACCGGATCCCCGGGTCGAGGAACGAGGAGTGGAGGATCCCCTTGGGCAGATACGAATCCCCGCGATCCTCGAGGTGCGCCTTGATCTGTGCCCAGACCTCGCGCCTCACCTGCCGCGGGCTGCACCGCTTGGCCGGCTTGCCATAGAGGAGGCCGGGCGTGTCCCAATCCGAGATGTCCACCGACAGGCAATCGACGGCCTCGCCGTCGCCGTAGTCGGCCGGGAAGTCGCGCTCGGCCCAGAACTGGCCCTGCGTGAGCGCCGTCAGCGCCCAGGGGGCATCGACGAAGGTGACGTGCCCGCGGGTGATGTCCACCCGCTCGCGGAGGTAGAACTGGATCCCCGCCATCCAGTCGGTCTTGAGCTCCCGCACCTTCGCGAGGTCGGGGTCGCGTCGGAGGAGGCTCGGCGACAGCAGCTTGCGGAAGCGCTCGGCGGGCATCGCCGAGACGAACCAGCCGGCCTCCACGCGACGCCGGACTCCCCGGCGGTCGCGCACGATCGCCGCCTCGATCCGGCCCCGCCGCCCGACCTCGAGCGCGGTGACCCTCTGACCCATGTGGAAGCGGACGCCCAGGCGCTTGAGGTGTCGCACCCACGGGCGGATCCAAGCCTCGTTGGTGGGCGCGTCGAGCACGCGGTCGAGGGCGCCGTCGTTGCCGCGCCCCATGATGTTCATGACGAACGCCTCGGCCATGTTGCCGATCGTCCGGGTCGAGGCGACGGTCTCCTTCGCGGCAACGAGGGACCGAGTCAGGCCGCGGGCCGCAACCTTCTGGTACTCCTCGGAGCGCTCGGCTGCGCCGATGAAGTCCCACCACGGGACGTTCTCCCACTCACCGAAGCGCCGCTCGTCACAGCTCGTGAAGAAGACCATCAGGCGCTCGGTGAGATACGCGGCCTCGTGCGGAGGCATGGCCTGGCCCTCGACGAGCTCCTTCATCAGGAGCGCCCGCAGGCCTTCGACGGTCAGGGCCTCGTTCGGGTCGTAAAGCATCCCCAGGAGGAGGCTGTCCGGCCGGCCGTTCGCGCGCACGGACTTGCCCTCGGTGGTGTCGACGAGGTTGTCCCAGACCCCGTTCTCGTTGCGACCGTAGGGGATGCGCCGCATCGAGTCCGGCACGTGGTGGTAGAAGCCGGGGAAGAAGCGGAACCCGTGCTCGCCCGGGAGGGGCCTGCGCCCGCCCTTCGCGCTCTTCGGCACGTCGATCGATCGCGCCTTGCCCCCGAGTGCGACCGGCTCGTAGACGTCGACCCTGAACCCGCGCTCGATCAGCTCGTGCGCGACGGTAAGGCCGGCCATCCCGCCACCCAGGACCGCCACCCGGCCCCCGCGGCGGGCGCCGGCGAGAGCGCGCGCGAGCAGCGGGTTGCTTGCGATCCCGATGCTTGCGGCTCCGGCGCCGGCCGTGCCGACGAACCGCCTGCGGGTGATCGCGGTGCTAGCGGACCCGCCCTTTGCGTTGCCGCCCATGTGCTCGGTGCCTCCTCCTCCCGGGGATCCTCTGGACGACCGTAACCAACACCCGCGTCGGTTACAAGCCGCGATCTATTCTTCCCCGGCGGGATCCGTGTCAAACGCTAACCTGCGGTCATGTCGGTAAGCGCCGAAGCTCATCCCGTTCGACGGCGGATGACCGCGCCGGCCCGCCGCGCGCGGATCGTCGCCGCGGCGCTCGAAGTGTTCGCGGCGCGCGGCTATCGCGCGGCGGCGATGGCCGACGTCGCGGAGCGGGCCGGAATAACCCGCGCCGTCCTCTACGACCACTTCAGCTCGAAGAAGGCCCTCTTCCTCGCCGTGCTGGAGGAGCAGGAGGCGCTCTTCCTCGGGCACGTCGCCGCGCGCATCTCGGGCTCGGGCACCCCCGGCGAGCGCATGCGCGAGACGCTGAGGACGGTGTTCGGCTTCGCGGAGCAACACCCCGAGTCGTGGCGGCTCCTGTTTGGCAACACCACCCACGGCGATCCCGACGTCGACGAGGCCGGCCGCGACATCCAGCGGCGGCGCGGCGAGGCGGTGGCGGCGCTCCTGGCCGCCGACGCCGAGGCGGCGGGGATCGACCCTGGAGGCCGGCGCCTGGCGATCATCGTCGAGATGCTGATCGCGGCGTTGCGCGGGGCGGCCGAATGGCGGCGCGAGCACCCGGGCGTGAGCATCGATGAGATGGTGGACGCCGGCACCGACCTGCTCTGGACGGGGCTGGGCAACCTCGAGCCGTAGAGGCCCGCGCGGCTGGGGCGAGCCTCAGCGGCAGACGCGCACGCGGCGGAACACCCGCCGGGAGCGGCCGTCGACGAGTGCGGCGCGCACCCCAAGCCGGGCGACCTTGCCGCCCCGCAGGCGCCGCGAGCCGATCCGCGTCGAGAACGGTGAGCGCCGGTCGCGCTTCAAAAGGCGCCGGCCGGTGCGGAAGTCGGCCAGGCGGACCTTGCGCCGGTCGGCGCCGGTGAGCGATGCCCTGATCGGGGTCCGCGCGCAGCGGCGGCCGCGCGAGTCGCGCCCGCGCCGGAACCGGAGCCGCAGCGCCAGCCGGGGCCGGCCCTTCGCCCGCAGGTAGGTGCGCGACTGCCTCGCGACGGCTCGCTGCAGGTCGCCGAGCAGCGCGTTCACGTCGATCAGGTGCAGGCCCCACGTGTCGTCGGGCGAGGGATTGAGCTTGCGCGCGTCGCCGATCGGGCGGGCCATCAGCACGTTCGCGCCGTTCGACTTCTCGCAGCGGCCCGTGTACCGGTCCGCGGGCTGCAGCCAGGGTGTGGGAGCGGAAGGCGCCGGCCCGCCGTAGAGGACCGTGATCGCGACGGCGATGAACCCCGGCGGGAACGGCTTGCTCGGGGCGAGGGTCTGGACCGGGACCTCGCGGTTGGCGCCGAGTGACGCGGGGTTGTTGCAGAGGACCTCGTATCCCGGCCCGCCCGGGTTCCCCTGAACAGGGTCCGGGCCGGGCGGCGAGCGGCCGAAGCGGGTGTCGTCCGGTGGGGTCTCGTTGAAGACCGAGTAGCCGATCACGCACCCGGCCTCGGTGGGCGAGCTGCACGCCGGCACGTTCTGGAAGTCGCCCCCGATGAGCCGGCCCTGCTTCACCAGGACGTTGCCGCCGAGCAGGAGCGCCGACACGAGCTGCCTGCGCACGGCGGGCTTGGGGTCGATCTCCGTGCGCAGCAGCCGGCGCAGCACGAACGTGCCCTGCGAGTGCCCGATCAGGACGACGCCGCGTCCGTGGTTGTGGTTGCGCATGTAGTCGCGCCACGCCTCGACCACGTCCCCGTAGGCCCGGTTGCGCACCTCGGGGGTGGTCAGCGTGCCCTGGGCGAGCAGGGCGGGCACCGTGACCTGCCGGTACACGGGCGCGTACACGCGGCACTGCTGGGAGAAGCGCGCGGCCTGGTAGCGGGCGATCGCCTCGACCTCCGGATCAATCGCCTTGCTCGCGTTCGGACCCGGCTGGTTGCTGACCGTGGGATAGACGTAGAAGCAGTCGACCGGAGGGTTGGCCGGAATCGGGGACTGAACGACGCGCGAGCTCCCGTTCTGCTCGTAGACCGTGGTGGTCAGGCTCTCCGTGCAGACGTTCGGCGTCTTGCCCGGCTTGCAGAGCCAGACGACGTCGGCCGCCGCGGGCGCCGGCGCCGCGGCAGGGCCGAGAGCCGCGCCGAGCGCGGCGATCACGGCGATCCTCCCGAGCCGCCTCACGGCCGGCGAATATACCGGCGCCGGTTCCCCACGGGCGCCGGTACACGCGTTGAGGCGCGCCGTCAGATCGCGAGCCGCGGCTGGGGCGGCCGGTGAAACAGCCGCCAGAGACCGCCTTCGCAGACCTGCTCCACCGCTACGCCGGCGGCGAGGAGCTCTCGCTCGAGCAGGGCGATCACCCTGTCATTGAGTGGGAACCGGTTGATCGCCACCAGCGAGCGGACCCGCACCGCGTGCGGTCGGTCCTCCACCCACAGGATCACGAGCGGAGGCACGGCCACCGGCTTCCCCGAGCGGGGATCCGTGGTCGGCTCGCACTCGCGCACCTCTATCTCAAGCGCCCCGCGCACATGCGGCTCGCAACGAAGGAACGCGCCCACCGCGCGCTGCTCCCCGATCACCTGCCCACCGGCCTCTCTGCCATCCCGTCTCCCCTTCCCCCGCGCCCACCGCCCTCCATGACGGCGAGTCGTGCGAAGACCTTAGGAGCGATTCCGGATTTCCGCCACTCGATTTTCCGGCCCCTCCGCGAGCCGGATATGACTGCCGCACCGCGGCGCCGATCTACCTACTCTGGTCGGGTGCGTGCCAGAGCCCTCCTGCGCGTAGTCGCGCTGTCACTGCTCGCGTTCGCCGCCTCGGTGGTCCCCGCTTCCGCCGCCGAGCCGTCGAAGAAGGCGCTCAGCTTCGACGTGATCGTCGGGCCGGGCGACGACACTCACTGCACCGTCACGGCCGACCTCTACACGCCCGCCGGCGCCTCACGGTCGCGGCCGGTGCCGGCCATCCTCGCCACGAACGGGTTCGGGGGCAGCAAGTCCGACTTCACGGAGCTGGCCCCCGCGTATGCCAGGCGCGGATACGCATTTCTCGCCTACTCGGGCCTCGGCTTCGGCAACAGCGGCTGCAAGATCACGCTCGACGATCCCGACTGGGACGGCAAGGCGGGCAAGCAGCTCGTCTCGTTCCTCGGCGGCGCCAAGGCCGCGACGGACGGGACGAAGGTGGATTTCGTGAAGCGGGACGGCCCCGGCGATCCGCGCGTGGGGATGATCGGCGGCTCGTACGGCGGGCAGATCCAGTTCGCCATCGCGGGCATCGACCGCCGGCTCGACACGATCGTCCCGCAGATCACCTGGAACGACCTCTCCTACTCGCTGGGGCCGAACAACACGGACTTCAAGTCGGGTGTGACCTATGGCACGCCGGGCGTCACCAAGGTCGACTGGCCGGTGCTGTTCTCGGCGCTCGGCATCGCCCAGGGGTTCCAGCAGGCGGTGCAGAACCAGGATCCCAGCCACCTCGGAGCGTGCCCGAACTTCACCGACCAGGTGTGCCGCTCGCTGGTCACCACCTCGATCACGGGCTACCCGGACGACGCCACGCTCGCCCTGCTGCGGCACGCCTCGGTGGGGTCCTACGTCTCGAGGATCAGGATCCCGACGTTCCTCATCCAGGGCCAGAGCGACACCCTGTTCGACATCCAGGAGGCGGTGGCGACCTACAGGTCGCTCCGTGCCCAGGGCACGCCGGTGAAGATGCTCTGGCGCTCCTCGGGGCACTCGGGCGGGGGCATCGACGGCGAGAACGACAGCACCAAGCTCGAGACCGCCTACGAGAGCCGCCTGGCGCTCCAGTGGTTCAACTACCACCTGCGCGGCGTCCAGCCCAAGCCGGCGCTGGACTTCTCCTTCCTGCGCGATTGGGTCGGCTACAAGGGCGATGCCGCGCCCGCCGTGGCCGTCACGCCGCGGTACCCGGCGGGGCCGTCGGACACCGTCTTCCTCTCGGGCATCAACCAGCTCAGCTCGGCCAGGACGCGCGTTGCGGCCGGTAGCGCGAACTTCGCCGCCATTCCCGGAGCATCCGGCGCGGGGGGCGGCGCCGTGACGGACGTCCCCGTGCCCGACGCGCCGGGCACCTTCGCGTCCTATGACAGCGCGCCGCTGGCCAAGACCACGGACGTGGTGGGCATTCCCAGGCTGAAGCTCCGCCTGTCGGCGCCGACATTCGCGCAGAGCCAGGGCGCGAGCCCGGCGGGCAAGCTCATCCTGTTCGCGAAGCTGCTGGACGTCGGCCCCGCCGGCGACACCACGCTGCCGCGCAACCAGCTCTCCGCCGTTCGGGTGGCGGATGTGACCAAGCCCGTCGAGATCGAGCTGCCGGGGATCGTCCACCGGTTCGCCAAGGGCCACCGCCTTCGCCTCGTGGTCACGACCGCCAACTCGACCAACCGCGGCAACACCCTCGCCGGCCCGGTGTCGATCGCCACCGACTCCGCCAACCCCGGGACGCTCACGCTGCCGGGCGTCGCCGCCTCCTCCCTATCCACGCTTCCGGGTCGCTGCCTCGCGAAGCGCTCGCCGATCGGCCCGCGCAACATCGGCCGCATCCGCCTCGGCTACACCCGCGCACAGCTGCTGCGCCGCGTGCGCGTCCAGCCCGAGCGCCGCACCGCGCGCACCTACCGCTACTGCGTGACCGGCCGCAGCGGAGTCGTGACCGCCGTCTTCACGAGCCGCTCGCGCCGCGCCCGTGTGCGCCTGGTGACCACCACCGCCCGCGGCCACGGCAACCGCCGCGTACGCGTGGGCTCGACGTCCGCGCGCTTCCGGCGCGCCTACCCGCGCAGGCGGCGCGTGGCCCGCGGGATCTTCAGGGCGAACCCGAGCAGCCCGCGCCTGTTCGGAGTGCGCAGGGGCAAGGTGAGCTTCATCGCGGTGACGCGCAAGCAACCGATGAGAAGCATCCGCCGCCAGCTGCGGCTGGGGGGCGTGCGCCCGCGCTAGCGTGGCCGACTACTACCTCGTCAAGGTCGTGCGCGGGCCCGAGTGGGATCACTCGCGCCCACGGCGCGACCAGGATGGGTGGGCTGAGCACGCGGCGTTCATGGATGCGCTCGCGGAGGAGGGCGTGGTGGTCCTCGGTGGCCCCGTTGGCGACCCGCACCACGGCGAGGATGTCCTGCTCGTGGTCGAAATGGAGAGCGAGGAGGCGATCCGCGAGCGCCTGGCCGACGACCCCTGGGCGAACGACATGCTCAGGATCGAGAGCGTGCAGCCGTGGTCGGTGTGGCTGCGGGCGGATTGACGCTCTCGACGACCGCCTCGCCGCCACGGCTCGGCAGCAGCGTGACGCCGCGGAAGCGCGCCTTCTCGCTCCTCGCCCGTGGGGCCCGCAGCTCGGCCCGCGCGAGGATCGTGGCGATCACGACCTTCATCTCGAGCTGCGCGAAGGCGGCGCCGAGGCAGCGGCGCACGCCGCCGCCGAACGGGATCCAGGTGTAGGGCTCGGGCGCCCCTTCGAGGAAGCGCTCGGGGCGGAACGCGTGCGGGTCGGGCGGATACAGCTCCGGGTCGTACTGCACGAGCAGGATCGACGCCGCCAGCTGGCGTCCCGGCCTCGAACAGGTAGCCGCCGAGCTCGCGTCGGCTCGGTCGGGGCGCGGAAGACCTCGGTGACCACGGGCCGGACGCGCAGCGTCTCCTTGATCACCGCTTCGAGGTACTCGCTGCTCTCCCCCGCCTTCACCTCGGCGGTCAAGCGCTCGAGCGCGGCCGGCGTGCGCAGCAGGCGCTCGAACGCCCATCCGATCGAGGTGGCGGTCGTCTCGTGTCCCGCCAGCAGGATCGTGATCAGCTCGTCGCGCAGCTCGCGGTCGGTGAGCGGTTCGCCCGTCCTCGTCGCGGGCGGACAGCAGCAGCGTCAGGATGTCGCTGGCGCTCGTCGCGATCGGGGTCCCTGCGACGGCGCTCGATCTCCTCGTAGAGCAGCGCGTCGACACGATCGCGGTGGCGGATGAAGCGGCCCCAGGGGCTGCGCGGGCCGAGGTCCTTCTGCACGAGCAGCAGGAGCGGGCTGGGGGACGACAGCCGCGGCAGGAGCCGCTTGAGCTCGGCGATCCGCTCCGGATCGGTGATGCCGAAGACCGCCCGGATGATCACCTCCATCGTGATCGCCTGGGCGACCGTGCGCGTGCGGATCGTGCTCGCCCGGTCGCCAGCCGTCGATCTCGCGGTTGGTGATCTGCTCGATCAGCTCGGCGTAGTGCGCGATCGCCTCGCCGTGGAACGGGCGGCAGCATCAGCTTGCGCATGCGCAGGTGACGCTCGCCGTCGAGCAGCAGAATCGAAGACGGGCCCGTCGACGGGCTCCATCACCTGCCGCGGCTCGGCGACGTTGTACTGCGCCGGCTTCCACTTGAAGATCTGCTCGATCAGGTCGCGGTCGGCAACGTGGAACATCTGGCCCGCGATGGCGTCGTCGGAGCGGAAGACGGGGCCGTAGCGCTCGCAGCAGGGCGAGCCTCGACTCGACCGGACGCATCACGCCGAGCCAGGTCTGCAGCAGGCCGGGAAGGCGGGGGCGAGGGATCTCCGAAGCCGGCCTCGGGGCGGTGCTGGGTGTCGGAGCGGTGCTGGGTGTCGGCGCGGCGGCCACTTGTACCGCCCATCTTGACGTGGGCTCACCCGACCGGCCAGAGTAGGACGGTGACCGGCTACGACGCGATCGTCCTCGGCACCGGACCCGCCGGGGGGCACTGCGCGGGACACCTGGCCGACGGCGGTCTCAAGGTGGCCGTGGTCGAGCGGCAGCTGCTCGGGGGCGAGTGCGACTACTGGGCGTGCATCCCGTCCAAGACGCTGCTCCGCCCGGGCGAGGCGCTCCAGGCCGCCCGGGAGGCCCCCGGCGCGGCCGAGGCGGTGGACGGTGGCGTCCGCCCCGAGGGTGCCTTCGAGTGGCGGGACTTCATGGTGTCCGAGTACGACGACTCGGGGAAGGGCGGCTGGTATGAGGACAAGGGCATCGACGTCATCCGCGGCAGCGGCCGTATCGCCGGCGCCGGGCAGGTCTCGGTCGACGGCACTTCCTACAGTGCGAAGGACATCGTCATCTCCACGGGCTCCTACCCCTTCATCCCACCGATCGAAGGGCTGGGCGACCTCGACGGCGTGTGGACGAACCGCGAGGTCACGGGTCTGAAGGAGGTCCCGCGGCGGTTGCTCATCCTCGGCGGTGGCCCGGTGGGGGTCGAGATGGCCCAGGCCGTTGTGCGCCTCGGCGGTGAGGCGGTGCTCGTCGAGGGGGCCGACCGCGTGCTGCCGCGTGAGCCCGAGCCGCTCGGCAAGGCGCTCTCCGAGGCCCTTGAGGCAGACGGGATCGAGCTCTGCTTCGGTCAGCACGCCTCCTCCGTGCGCAGGGAGGACGGCGAGTACGTGCTCGAGTTCCCGGAGCGCGACGAGCTGCGCGGCGACAGGCTGCTCGTCGCAGCCGGACGCCGCCCGCGCGTGGAGGACATCGGCCTGGACACGGTCGGGATCGAGCCCGGCAAGCAGGGTGTCGAGGTCGACGCCCGCATGAACGCCGGCGACGGCGTCTGGGCGATCGGCGACGTGACCGGTATCTGGCCGCTCACCTATGTCGGCAAGTACCAGGGCCGCGTGGCCGCGGCGAACATCCTCGGCCAGGAGCGCGAGGCTGACTACTCGGCGGTGCCACGCGTCGTCTTCACCGACCCGCAGGCCGCCTCGGTCGGCGAGCCCGACGGGGCGCTGACCGCGACCGTCGACCTCGCGTCGGTGCCGCGCACCGCCACCTACACGCGCGCGTACGCGGACAAGGCGGGCTTCATGACGCTGGTGTCCGACGGCGAGCGCCTGACCGGGGCGTACGCCCTCGGTCCGGAGGCCGGCGAGTGGCTCCAACAGGCGACGCTCGCGATACGCGCGCGCGTGCCGATCGAGCTGATGAACGACGTGATCCAGCCGTTCCCGTCGTTCTCGGAGGCTTTCCTCGACACGATCCTCGAGCTGCGCGGGAAGATGTAGGCTCGCCCCATGGCCGACACGGACCTGACCAAGGAAGAGCTCACCGATCTTCTGCGCGAAGCGGAGCAGGCGCACGGCAAGTACGAGACGGAGGAGCTCGGGGGAGTGCGCGACGAGGATTGGCCGACGTGGTACGCCGCGTTCATCGTGGACAAGCTCCGCGAGCGCGGCTGAGGGACTCGAACCTCTAACCCGCCGGACTCAGTGCACCAGGGCCTTGATGGTGATGAGGAAGGCGCCGATGAGGCCCGCTATCGCGGCGCGGCGCAGGGATCGAGGCACGGTGTCCCCGGTGAGGCGGGCGGCGGCGAATCCGTAGGCCGCGATCAACCCGAGCCCTGACCACTTGGCGATGGTGAACGCCGCGTCGCGATCGATCGCCCCGAGCGCGGCGAGGAGGAAGAACACGCCCGGGAACGCGACGCCGAACGCGACGGCGGCGATCTCGTCGAGGATGTCGATGATCTGCTGCCGCTCGACCCGGGTGCGGGTCCGCGTCTCGGTGCCGACGATCTCGCTGTAGAGCTCCGCCAGCCCGACGGCGATCGCGGTCGCGACCAGCGACGCCGCGATCGCGCCGGCGCCAGGCGGATGGACTTCGAGCGCGACGATTAGCGCCAGGCCGATGATGGAGCCGTAGAGAACCCGTGAGACCTGGCGCGAACCGAGATGGGTGGCGATCGCCTCGCGCATGTGCGGATCTCAGCACACGGCGAGGTTCCTCAGCCGGCTTCGGGCCGGATGTTCTGGTTCAGCCGGAAGCGGTTGTCCGGGTCGTACGCGGCCTTGATGCGCGCCAGCCGGTCGTGGTTGGCGCCGTACGTCGAGCGCACCGCGGCTTCGCCTTCCTCGAGCAGGCCCGGGAAGTTGAAGTACGTCTTCCCATCGGAGTGGCCCTCCGCGGCGGCGTAGAAGTCGCGCGTCCAGCCGATGTTGGCGTCGTCGCCGGCCGCATCGCGCCAGGTCGCGTCGATGCTCAGCATCCATTCCGAGCCGCGGTCGCCGAACGCGGTCTCGTCGGCGGCTACGCGCGAGATCGCGCCGCCGCAGTGGCGGATGATCACCAGCGTGTCCTCGGACGGGCGGCGCAGCGACCAATCGACGGTCGTGTCAACCGCGGCGTCGGAGAGCCCTTCGAGGTAGAGCGCCTTCCAGTAGTAGCGCAGGCCCGCCGGGTAGAACGGGTCCAGCGAGCGCTGGTACTCGAGGTAGTCGACACGGGCGCTCATGTCGATCAGCGGGGTCGCCAGGTCGCGCAGGGCCCGCGTGGCGAGGTCGCCCTCGTCCGGGTCGCCGGCCCACATGCCGGCGATGCCGACGTACGGCTTCCCGCGCAGATGCTCGGGCAGCTCGTCGACTGCCGGCAAGGTCCAGATCAGGCCCGCCGTCGACAGCTCGTCCGGTGCGCCGGCGACGGCGTCGCGCCACCCCGCGAGCACCCGCGAGGCATCCTCGAGCGGGTAGGCCACGTGCAGCGCGAACACCTCGGGTCCGAGCTCGTGCAGGCGCAGCTCGAACGACGTGACGACGCCGAAGTTCCCACCGCCGCCACGCAGCGCCCAGTACAGGTCGGCGTTCTCGTCGGCGCTCGCGTGCGCGCGGACGCCGTCTGCGAGGACGACGTCGGCGGACACGAGGTTGTCGATCGTCATGCCGTCGCGACGGCGCTGGTGGGAGACCCCGCCGCTGAGCGCCAGGCCGGCGACGCCGGTCTCGGAGACGACCCCGCCGGTCGTCGCCAGGCCCAGCGGCGCGGTCACCTCGTCGACGTCGGCCCACGTGGCGCCGCCCTGGACGTGCACGGTCCGTGCGGAGGCGTCGAGGCGCACACCGCACATCTCCGAGAGATCGACGACCACGCCGTCGTCGCACACGGCAGTGCCGGCAACGTTGTGCCCGCCGCCACGGACGGCGAGCGGCAACCCGTGCTCATGCGCGAAGCGGACGGCCGTAGCGACGTCGTCGGCGTCGGTGCAGCGCGCGATGACAGCCGGATACCGGTCGATCATCCCGTTCCAGACGCGGCGTGCGGCGTCGTAGTCGGGGTTCCCGGGCGCGATGACGGCGCCGGTCAGGTGCTCGGCGAGCAGGGCCGCAAAGTCGGTGGCGGTCGTGTGGACGGACATGTCTGGTTGCTCCTTCGTGGCTTGGATTGCGGAGAAGCAGCTTCCAGCGAGGGCCCGGTCCGAACCAGGGTCATAATGCGCATGACCGGTTCGTTTGTGCCACAAGCCGAGGTTCTGTGCCCCAGTCCCTTCAGCCGACCCAGATCCGCATCGTCGCCACGCCTGAGTCAGGCGTCTCCCCGGTCACTGGGATGTTCGAGGTCCTGAGGTCGGTGGCGCCGCTCATCGCGCCCGAGGACCGGCGCGCGGGTGGGCGCGGCCCGTTCGACGTCGAGATCGTCGCCGAGTCCGCCGGCGTGATGGAGAGCGCGAGCGGGCTCGCGATCACCGCGCACCGATCGGTGGACGAGGTGACGGAGACCGACGTCGTGATCGTGCCCTCGATGGTGTTCCGCAGCGAGGGGGAGTGGACCCCCGGCCGCTATCCGAAGCTGGTCGGCTGGCTTCGGGACATGTACGACGGAGGCGCCACGATCTGCTCCGCATGCACCGGCGCGAACCTCACGGCGGAGACCGGGCTGCTGGACGGCGGCGACGCGACGGTCCACTGGATGTCGGAGAACGACTTCCGGCGGCGCCACCCCGATGTGGTGCTGCGACCCGAGGAGGTTCTCGTGGTCGCGGGCGACGGCGGCCGGCTGATAACGTCGGGGGCGGCAAGCGCGTGGCACGATCTAGCGCTGTACCTGATCGCCAGCCACATCGGACCCGCCACCGCACAGGCCGTCGCGCGGTTCATGCTCTGGGAGTGGCATCGCGACGGCCAGGCGGCCTTCCAGGTCTTCGGCCCGCCGACAGACCACGGCGACGCGGCCGTACTGGCCGCGCAACGCGCCATCGCCGAGAGCTTCGCCGTCGCATCGCCTGTCGAGGAGATGGTGAATTGGTCGGGGCTCGCCCCCAGGACCTTCAAGCGCCGCTTCACGGCGGCCACGAACCACACACCGATCGCCTATGTCCAGCGGATCCGGGTCGAGCGGGCGAAGCGGATGCTCGAGACCACCAGCGAGCCGATCGAGGAGATCAGCTGGGCGGTCGGCTACGAAGACCCCGCGTCGTTCCGACGGCTCTTCAAGCGGCTGACCGGCCTAACGCCAGGGGCGTACCGGCATCGGTTCGCGATTCCCGACCTCTGAGCTCGAGACGGCGCGCTGGGCGCTCGTCAGGACAGACCGTCGACGCTCATCTCGAAGTACTCGTTCTGACTGAACGGTCCGACCACAGATTCGACGAGCTCGCTCACAGCCTCAACCGACGGACCCTCCCAGATACAGATGCCGACCCCGTGATCGTGCGTAGCGGCATGAATCGGAAGCGAGAACCCCTCCGGCAAACCGGCGGCGATCGCTTCGTCCTCAGCCTTCGTGAACCCCTCCGGATCGGAGACGCGGTGTATGACGCTTACGTACATGGGCATGCCTCCTTGATTCTGGCCGTGTTCGGCCGAACCTACTGGAAGGGAGGGCGCTAGTCAGCCCACCAGTCGCGCTGACCCTCCACGTCTTCGCGCGGATCCTCGCCGAGATTGGGCGCGCCGAAGACGAGGATCTCGAGGCCCTCCGGCCCGGCCTCGTAGCCTCGCCACGTGCCGGGCGGGACGCGTACC
This sequence comes from uncultured Thermoleophilaceae bacterium, assembly GCA_963722705.1. Classification (GTDB taxonomy): domain Bacteria; phylum Actinomycetota; class Thermoleophilia; order Solirubrobacterales; family Thermoleophilaceae; genus JAAYBF01. The sequence continues at coordinate 284,541 of CAVRNY010000006.1, forward strand.
ACGTCCCACTCCTTGACCTCGACGATCTCGTCGTCGAGCTTCATCCGCCCACTCCCGCGCACGACCACGTACACCTCCTCCTGCTCCTTGTGCGTGTGGCCGTACGGGAAGCGATAGCCGGGCGGGATGCGCTGGTAGCTGAGGCCGGACTGCTCGAGCTCGAGCGCCTTGGTTGCGAGGCGGAACTCCAGGTCCGGCGCGCCGTCGAAGTTGGACCCGACATCCTCCGGATCCTCCTTGAGGTTCCTGAGCGTGAACGGCACGGCCGCGATTCTACTTCGGGAGCGCGCCCGAGAGGATTCGAACCTCTGACCTTCGGTTCCGTAGACCGACGCTCTATCCAGCTGAGCTACGGGCGCAAGCCGCCCAAGGGTAGCGGCCGGATACGGTCCCCCGGATGCCGACCTTCACGCTGGAACGAACCGTGTCCGCCCCGCCCTCGACGGTGTTCGAGGTGCTCACCGACCACCGCGGCTACGCCGCGATCTCGCGGGTCCGAGCGTCGACCCTCGAGCGCGAGGGCGACCCCGCGCCCAACGGAGTGGGCGCCATACGGGCCCTGAAGTCGGTCGGACCGCCGATCCGCGAGGAGGTGGTCGAGTACGTGCCGGGCGAGCGGTTCGTCTACCGGCTGCTCTCCGGGGCGCCGCTGAAGAACCACGTGGGCACGGTCACGCTGACCGAGGCCGTCGGGGGCACGCACGTGACCTACCGCATCGACACGACGCCGACGATCCCCCTACTCCGCGGCGCGGTGATGCCCGTCGTGAAGCTGTCGGTCAAGCAGCTCTTCGACGGAGTCGCGAAGGAGGCCGAGCGGCGCTCGGTCAGCGCACCTTACGGCTCCCGATGACCGTCAGGCCCACGAGCCGCGACACCACCAGAGCAATGTAGGCCACGCCGCCCACCTGCTCGATCATCAGGATCGCCCGCGCGAAGGGCTTGACGGGCACCACGTCGCTCAGGCCGGTGCTCGTGAGCGTGGTGAAGCTGAGGAACAGCAGCTCCATCCAGCTGCGATCGTCGCCCGGGTCGATCGCGGCGGTGTAGCTCCCGGGCTCGATCGCCTGGACCACAGTGAACAAGTAGGCGAACGCCCAGGCCACGAGCGTGAAGGTGGCGCCCACCGCGAACAGCTCGTCGCGCGTGACCTCGTGGTCGGCGAGCATGTAGGCGATCAGCGCGCCGGCGGCGTAGAAGTAGAGGACCGCCTCGAAAGCCGAGGAGTAGGGAAGCAGGGCATCGTCCCCGGTCACCGCCTGGATCAGCAGGAGCACCGTGGCCGGAAGGGCCAGCACGAAGCCGAACCAGCTCCACGCCGGGGAGCTGTGGACCGCCAGCACGACGAGGCCCAGGATGGCGATCCCGAAGACGCTGAAGATGGCGCGACCCACGTCGCTGCCCTCCATGAACGGGTAGAGCAGCACCGCCCCGAGCTGAGCGGTGAGCAGGATCGCGGAGGGCTCCCTCCGGGCGATGCGCAGCACGGCAGGAAACTAGCCATCGCGCCGGTCGGCCCAGGCGGGGTAGGGTCGGCCCGACCCCACCCAAGGAGGGATTTTCATGAGCGTCCTTATCCGCTTCGCCCCCGCCTCGATGACCGCCGAGCAGTACGAAGCAGCCGTGAGCAAGCTCGAGGGGCAGGGCGACTTCCCGCCCGACGGGATGGAGTACCACGTCTGCTTCGGCTCCGATGGAAATCTCCGCGTCAGCGAGATCTGGGACTCCCAGGAGCAGCTCGACGCCTTCGGGGAGCGCCTCATGCCGGTGCTGCAGGAGATCGGGATCGACCCCGGCGAGCCGGAGGTAGTCGCCGTCCACAACATCGTCAGGCGCTAGCCGCTCGCGATCAGAGTGACTCGGGCTCGAGGGGCGGAAGCGAGGCCCTCGGGGCCCGGGGCATCCGCCGAAAGCGCCACCGCGTCGGCTCCCCATCGATCCGGACGAAGTCGATCCTCGCCGCGCCGAGCTTCAGGTAGGCCATCTCGCCGAAGCGCCGCCAGCCCGACTTCTCCGTTGATCGCAGGCCGGGGGGATTCTCGGCCAGCACATAGGCCACGACGCGCTTGAAGCCGTTATCGCGTAGATCCACGAGGGCGATCGCCGACCGGGCGGGGGCGACGCTCTGGCCCCGGAGCTCCGGCAGGGTGGCGGCGTCGTAGACGTACATCTCGTCCTTGGGGAGCTGGAACCGGCGCCCGATGTCCTCGATCCAGGCTTCCCCCGGGTGATACCAGGCGGCCGCAACGATCCGGTCGTCGTGCCAGGCGGCGTAGCAGGCGCTCTCGCGCCGGAACTGCGCGGCCTCGCCGTCGGGGCTCCCTTCGGGGCGGAATCGCGCATAGGCCCCGGCGTCTCCGGGCTTCAGGACCGAGACGCGAATCGGCACGTCACACGGGGGCTGGACGATCTCCGTGCTCAGGTCCCGCTGGATCAGGATCACGCGCCGGTAGACCGAGCGCCGGAACGCCGTCACGACGACGCCGCGGATCCCGTTCCGGCGCAGCGCAGCCGTGACCCGGGACCAGAAGCTCTCGCGAGTCACGAGGTGGAGGGTACTGACGCGAGGTCAGCGGCTGACCCGTACGCTTCCGGGCTGCATGCCGCCCGAACATCTCGACGTCCTCATCGTCGGGGCCGGCCTCTCCGGCATCGGCGCCGGCTGTCACCTTCGGACCCAGCTGCCCGAGAAGTCGTTCGCCATCCTCGAGGCTCGCGATGCCATCGGCGGCACCTGGGACCTGTTTCGCTATCCCGGCATCCGGTCGGACTCCGACATGTTCACCCTCGGCTATTCGTTCAAGCCCTGGGAGGCGGCCAAGGCGATCGCCGACGGTCCGGACATCCTCAGCTATGTCCGGGAAACCGCGCGCGAGTATGGCGTCGACCGGGAGATCCGGTTCGGGCACCGGGTGGTGGCGGCGCGGTGGTCCTCCGAGGATGCGCGCTGGACGGTGGAGGCCGAGCAGAACGGTGAGCCGGTCACGCTGACCTGCGGCTTCCTCTTCTCGTGCTCGGGCTACTACCGCTACGACGAGGGCTACACGCCTGAGTTCGAAGGCAGCGAGCGATTCGGCGGGCAGATCGTCCACCCCCAGCACTGGCCCGAGGACCTCGACTACAAGGGCAAGCGCGTGGTGGTGATCGGCAGCGGCGCGACCGCCGTCACGCTCATCCCCGCGATGGCGCGCGAGACCGAGCACGTGACGATGCTCCAGCGCTCGCCGAGCTACGTGCTTGCGCTGCCGTCACGCGACCCGGTCGCGGACGTGCTGCGAAAGGTCCTGCCGAAGAAGGCCGCCTATGCGGCCGTCCGGTGGAAGAACGTGATGCTCACGATCCTCACCTTCCAGCTCAGCCGGCGCGCACCGAAGTTCATGCGGGCGGCGCTCCGAAAGGGCGCGCAGCTCCAGCTCCCGAAGGGCTACGACGTCGACACCCATTTCAACCCGCGCTACTCGCCCTGGGACCAGCGCATGTGCATCGTGCCCGGCGGGGACCTCTTCAGGAGCATCAAGCGCGGCGACGCCTCGGTCGTCACCGACCGGATCGAGACCTTCACCGAGAAGGGGATTGCGCTGGAGTCAGGCGACGAGCTGGAAGCCGACATCGTGATCACCGCCACCGGCCTGAACGTGCAGGCCCTGGGCGGGATCGAGCTCGAGGTCGACGGGCAGAGCTTCCAGCCGTCGGAGACGGTCGGCTACAAGGGGATCATGTTCAGCGGCGTGCCCAACTTCGCGCTCGCGATCGGCTACACCAACGCCTCGTGGACGCTGAAGGCCGACCTGGCGTGCCACTACGTCTGCCGGCTGCTGCGCCACATGGACGAGCGCGGGTACTCCCAGGTCACGCCGGTCTGGCGTGAGGACGAGTTGCCCGACCGCCCCTTCATCGACCTTCAGTCGGGCTACGTGCTGCGCGCCATCGACCAGTTCCCCAAGCAGGGCGACGACGAGCCCTGGCGGCTCCACCAGAACTACGTGCGCGACGTGCCGATGTTCAAGCGCGGTGAGATCGAGGACGGGGCGCTCGAGTTCGAGCGCGCGGCCTGACTCCAGGCGACTGAACGGAGAGGGCGGGATTCGAACCCGCGAAGGAGTGTGAACCCCTTACTCGCTTAGCAGGCGAGTGCCTTCAGCCACTCGGCCACCTCTCCAGGCACACTTCGTCGATTGTATGCCCAAGTTCCTCGCCGGCATCGTCGTCACCATCGCGCTCCTGGCGGTCGCCGTGCAGCTTGCGCTTCCGGCTTACCTGGAGGGCCGCGCGGAGAAGCGGCTCGAGGATGGCGGCGGCTCCGCGAACGTCTCGATCGGGGCCTTCCCGGCGCTCACGCTGATCGCGGGGAGCGGCAAGGACTTCGAAGCCACGGGCAGCGACCTCGCGATCGACCTCGAGGATCGCCGCGAGGATCCGTTCGGGCGGCTCGACGGATTCGAGAACGTGGACGTGGACCTGACCCAGGTGGACGCCGGCTCGATCACGATGACCCGGTTCGAGCTCACGCGCGAGGGCCGCGACTCCGAGTACGAGATGACCGTGAGGGCCACCGCCACGCCGCAGGAGCTGGCGCGGGAGCTCGGCAGGGCCACGGGCGGGCCGCTCGGAGGCCTGGTGGGCGCCCTCGCCGGCGGGGCGTTCCCGGGCGGCGGCACCACGGAGATCCCGCTGGAGCTGGACGCGCGGATCCGCAGCGAGGACGGGCAGCCCGACGTGCGCGACACCAGCGGCTCGGTGGCCGGGCTGCCGGCCGGCCCGCTGGCCGGCGTGGTGCTCGGCGCGGTGCTCGAGCAGCTCTGAAGCCCTTCGACATCCGGTCCACCCCGCGTCGACACAGCGCTGAAATTCTTTGACCGGCCCCGCGGCCGGGCCTACCTTCGCCCGATGCCACGCGTGCTCCGCCAGGTGGTCGCGTTCGGAGGAGGGGGGTTCAGCATGGAGGCGGGCAACCCGCTCCTCGACGACTACGTGCTCGCACTGGCCGGCGGCGAGGGCCCGGCCCGGCGGGAGCGCCCGCGGGTCTGCTTCCTGCCCTCGGCGAGCGGGGATGCGGACCACTACATCGTCCGCTTCTACCGCGCGTTCGACTCGAGCCGCTGCGAGCCGTCGCACATCTCCCTGTTCCGGCGCGACCACGGGGCGGCGGGCTTCCGTGAGCACCTGCTCTCCCAGGACCTGATCTACGTGGGCGGCGGCAGCGTCCTGAGCCTCCTCGGTGTCTGGGCAGCGCACGGGATCGACGAGATCCTGCGGGAGGCGTACGCGTCGGGCGTGGTGCTCTGCGGCGTCAGCGCCGGGTCGCTGTGCTGGTTCGAGGAGGGGGTCACGGCCTTCCATGGGGAGCCGCGGGCGTACAGCGGCCTCGGGCTCCTGCCCTGGAGCAACACCGTGCACTACGACGCCGGGCGCGGGCGGGCGGACGAGTACCGGCGGCGCCTGCTCGAGGGGATGCGGCCGGGCTTCGCGGCGGAGGACGGCACCGCCCTGCACTTCGTGGGCGAGCGGCTGCACAGGGTGGTCTCCTCGCGTCCGGCGCGCGCGCGCCTTCCGGATGCGAGCCGCGGCGAACGGCCGGGTGGCGAGGAGGGCGCTGCGGCCTGCGTTCCTCGGCGGGGCGGGCACGGAACGGACGGCGGCGCCGGAGCCCTCGCTGAGGATCGCGCCCGAGCCCGCCGCCGCCGTCGCGCGGTGAGCGCCGGCCCGACGCGCCGCCGGATCCTGGCGCTCGGCGGCGGCGGATTCACGACCTCGGTCGAGGACGTGGCGCTCGACGAGTATGTGGTGGAGCTCGCGTCGCGCGCGCGACCCCGCCTGTGCCTGCTGCCCACCGCGAGCGGCGACCCGCAGGCCGAGATAGACCGCTTCTACAGCGCGTTCGGACCGCTGGGCTGCGAGCTGTCGCACGTGTCGCTGTTCCGTCTCGGGAGCCGCCCGCTGGACCTCGGCAGGCACCTGCTCTCCCAGGACGCGATCTACGTGGGCGGCGGCAGCATGCTCAACCTCCTGGCGCTGTGGCGCCTGCACGGCGTGGACTCGCTGCTGCGCGAGGCCTGGCAGCAGGGCGTGATCCTCTGCGGCGTCAGCGCCGGGGCCCTCTGCTGGTTCGAGGCGGGGATCACCCGGACGCGCGGGCGCCCCGCTCCCGCCACCGGGCTCGGGCTGCTGCCCGGCTCGATCTCGGTGCACGACTCGACCGACCCGGCCCGGCGCGCGGAGTACCGGGCGCGGGTGGCGGCGGGGATGCCGGGCGGCTGGGCGGTCGAGGACGGCGTGGCCCTCCTGTTCGAGGGGAGCAGGATGCGATGCGCCGTCAGCTCGCGTGCCGCCGCGCCGCGCCCACCGGGTCGAGCTGGAGGGAACGCGCCTGGTGGAGCGGCCGCTCGAGCCAGGCTGCTGAGCGCCGGGGCCACGGCACCGCCCCCCGAGGCGGGGGCGATCCTGGAGTTCCGCGAAGCCGCTCAGCGGCGCTCGAGGCCGAGCAGGAACTCCTTGCGCTCGATCCCGCCGGTGTAGCCGCCGAGCGCGCCTCCGGTCCGGACCACGCGGTGGCACGGGACCACCACCGGGATCGGGTTGGAGCCGAGGCCGTTGCCGGCCGCGCGCACCGCCCGCGGGCTGCCTGCGCTCGCGGCCACCTCGGCGTAGCTGCGCACCTGCCCGTAGCGGATGCGGGCGGTGGCCTTGAGCACCTTCCGGAAGAAGCCCTGCGTGAGCGCCCAGTCCACCGGAGTCTCGAACCGGCGCCGCTCGCCCGCGAAGTACTCCTCGAGCTCGCGCCTCAGCGGGTCGAGGCGCGCCGGCGCCTCGAGGATCCGCGGGGACACGGTCTCGGCGACCTTCCCGAGCACCTCGTCGAGTGAGCGGTCCGGGTACGCGAGCGTGACCAGGCCGCGCCCGGTCGCGACCGCCGTGAGCGGTCCGAGCGGAGAGTCCACCTGCGCGTAGGCCACGTCGAGCAGGCCCTCGCGCTCCGCCCTCAGGGCGAGCCCCTCCAACGCAGCCGCCGGCGGCCCGGTCGCGGGCAGGTCCTGAGCCGCGTCGTTCAATTCGCGCTCCACGTCGTTCATGCCGCCTGCTCCTCTCTGAGCTTCTTCAGTCCTTCGTGAACGCTGCGCCGCGCGGCGTCCTGCGAGCAGCCGAGCGCCGCGGCGACCTCCTCATAGGAGAGGTCGGCGGCGCTGCGCAGGAAGACCGCCATCCGCTGCTTCTCCGGAAGGGCGCGCACGCGCGCCCATACCGGCCGGCCGGTGAGCGGCACCGCGGGCTCCCCGTCCGACGCTGGCTCGGGCAGCTCGGGCACGGGAACCGGCCGGCGGGCCCGGGCCCGATGCGCGTCGATGGCCTTGCGCTGGGCGATCTTCAGCAGCCAGGCGCGCAGGTTGCCGTCGTGCTCCAGCTTCGGGTAGGCCCGCATCGCCGCGATGCACGCCTCCTGGAAGCAGTCATCCGCCTCCGAGGGCCCGACCGACGCGACCAGGAAACGATGCACGGCGGCGCCGTGGGTATCGAGCAGCGTCTGAAATGGCGGCAGGCTCACCCTGGTTATGAAACGCGGTCCGGCCGCGACTTGTGAGATGACCCTGCCCGGCTCAGCTGCGCACGAAGACCGGCGCGCCCAGCGGGATCGTCTTCAGCAGCCACTGGGCGTCGCGCGGGTGCGAGCGCATGCATCCGAGGCTCACGGCCTTGCCCAGGCCGGAGGTGTCGCGGGTGGCGTGGACCGCCAGGCGATCGCCGCCCGGCCAGCCGGGCGGGAGCTTGGTCTGGTGCCCGGTGAGCGCCAGCACGCAGCACCCGTACGGCGAGCCGGGAGCCCGCACGCGGAGCTTGTCGGTCACGGCGAACCGGCCCGTCGGCGTTGGATGGTCGGAGCGGCCCACCCCGATCCTGACCGTCCGCCTCGTTTTCCCGTCGCGCCGGACCACGAGCTTGCGACGCGAGAGGTCCACGTGCATCGACCATGCCACGGTGTCCACGCCGGCCACCTTGTCCTCGCGGAGCCATCCGATCTGCCCGTTGTCGAGCTCGGGCACGAGCACGGCGAGCCAGTCGCCCCTGCGCTTCACGACGCCGAGCACGCGCCGGGTGCCGAACTCCGTCTTGCGCCCGATCCGCGTCTTGAGCTTGCCGCCGGGCGCGTCGAGCAGGTTCACGGATCGCCGAAGATGCACCACGGGGTAGCGGTTTGCGGTCTTGATCTCGGACGGGAACGGGTCTCCCACCGCCTGGGCCTGCGGCCGGAATGGCCTGGTGCCCTCCGAGCCCGAGCTCTCCGCCGTGGTGTCGCCGCCGTCGCCGTCGGTGAGCGCCGCGACCATGCCGGCGGGGGCGAGCACCGCCACGGCGACCGCCACGCCGGCGAGCACCCGTCGCCCCCTGGGGCGGCGCTGCGCGGGCTCCTCCGCCTCGCGGTCGGCGAGCATCCCGAGCACCGGCTCGTGGTCCTTGTCGGCCAGGGTCGCGTCGTCGGGCTCCTCCGCGGCCGGCGGGTCGGCCGGCGGCGGCTCTGCGGCCGCCTCGGGCGGCTCGGGCTCCTCGGGCTCCTCGGACGCCTCGGGTTCCTCGGGCGCCGGCGGCTCTGGCGCCTCCGGCGGCGGCCCGTCGACCACGCCGACGGGGCCGTGGCCGGCCGGCGGCTCGGGAAGCAGTTCCCACGTGGCGGGCTCCAGCAGCAGCCTGAGGACCTGGCCGAGGTCCTCGCCGCGCTCCACGCCCATCTGGTTCGAGAGGTGGTCCACCGCGGCCGCGCGCAACCGGGCGACCTCGTTGGGCTCGAGGCCGAACACCGAGCTGAGGTCCTCGTCGGGCACGTGACGGCGCAGCGAGTAGTCGAGCACCTCCCGGTCTCGGGGGTCGAGACGGGCCAGAGCCTCGGCGAGCTGTTCGCGATCGATCATGAGCGGAGGTAGAGCCAGAGTACCGGCTGCTCCTGCGGAAGCCACCGGGTTCCGGGGCGTTGGTTTTTCGCGCCAAACGCTGGGTAGCCCTCACTCACCAAGGAGGAGGGGAACTGATGCTGATCGCCGGAATCGCTGTCGTCTGCGTGCTCTTGCTCGTACTGGCCTTCGTGGCCCCCAGGCTCTCGCGTCATCCACAAAGAGGGGTGGAGAACACGTTGGGCGCCGGCCAGAGAGCAGGCGGGTTGCTGCCCGGCTTCCTCGGGCGATGGGCCCAGAAGCCCTTCAGCAAATCACGCAAAGCCACGAGCAGGAGCGCCTCGGCAGGACGCCGCGGGCGCGGCAAGCTGCCTGGCTGAGGTCAAGGAGGAGAGATCATGAGCACTGGATTGCTGATTGTTCTGATCGTGGTCGCCGTCGTGGTGATCGCGCTGTTGCTGATGAGCGCCCGTACCGCCAAGGCGCGGCGGGACGACACACGCCGCGTGGAAGCGGGCGAGCACCGCCGGGAAGCACAGGTCAGTCAGGCCCGTGCCGAGCGCCGAGAGGCAGACGCTGAGGAGCGCGCGGCCCGCGCCAAGCGCGAGAAGGCCCATGCCGACGAGCAGGCCCTGCTCGCGGGCGAGGAGCGCCGCAAGGCGCACGAACGCCACGAGTTCGCGAACGAGGTCGACCCCGACGTGGACCCGTCCGGCAACAACGGCGAGCACTCACGCCGGACAGAGCACGAGAATGCGGAGGGAGAGCGCCGTGCGTAGACGCCGCCCCGTGACCGAGGGAGGCCCGGCCTCCGCGCGCCGTGTGGGGTTCCGCCGGCGCGCGGGCGGTGCGGCGCGAAGCGGCGCCTGGGGCCTCGCGCGAATCGTCCAGACGATCGCGCGGGTGCTGGCCGCCGTGCTGGTGGCGGGCATCGTGCTCGTCGTGCTCGAGGCCAACCGCGACAACGGCATCGTCGAGGCCGTGCTCGACGCCGGCCGGTTCCTCGCGGGGCCGTTCGACGACATGTTCAAACCCGACGACGCGAAGGTCCGCGTGGCCGTGAACTGGGGCATCGCCGCCGCCGTCTATCTCATCGCCGGCGGGCTGATCGCCAGGCTGCTGCGCAGGTAGAGGCGTCTAGCCGGCCTGCGAGAGCTCGACGAGCTTTCGCACGGTGTTGAGGTTCCTGGCCGTCGACCTGACGCCCAGCTCCTTCTCCACGAGCGCGTTGGAGAAGCGGCTGCGGCGATGCCGGGCGTCGTCGTCGAAGCTGCGGGCGAACAGCTCGCGGCCGTCGATCCGGATGTCCTCGAGCTCCGCCTCGAGGGCTTCGAGCGATGTCCCCTTCCGCGGCTTCTCGGAGAGGAAGGAGACCGAGACCCGGGTGGGGGCTGCCTTCTTCGGGAACGGGATGCGATCTAGCACGTCCGCCATCTCCGCGGCCGTGCGCAGCATCACGGTCGTGTCCAGGCCGAGTGAGCTGTCCAGGTGCTTGGTCAGCCGGCCGGTGAGCGGCTTCTCCTTCTCGGGCGACTCGAACAGCACGTTGCCGCTCTGGATGTAGGTGCGCACTTCCTCCAGCCCGAGGGAATCAAAGGCGCCCCGCAGATCCTCCATCGAGACCCGCTTGTGGCGACCCAGGTTGATGCCCCGCAGGAGGGCGACGTAGGTGACCGGCTTCGTTGCCATGTGACGGAGGGGGAGGGATTCGAACCCCCGGTCCGGGGAACCCGGACTCCGGTTTTCAAGACCGGCGCATTCGACCACTCTGCCACCCCTCCGGTCCCGCGATTGTCGCGGATCGCGCTGATTGCGATCCACTCGCAGTAGCGAACCCATTGCAGAACCCGCAGATTTGCAGGGATTTTCGGTGATCCGAGGGCCGTGTTCGCGCGATCAGCTTCCCAGTAGGCCAGCCCGGCTGGCCCCCCGATTCAAAGGAGCCGGAATGAAGAAGCTAGCCCTCCTCGCGGCGGTGGCGGCCGCCGCGATAGCCGTGCCGCTGAGCATCGGATCGAGCCACCGCGAAGCACCCAACATCATGCTCGACCCTGCGGCGGACAACACGGACATCTACGCCTACACCGCGAAGGACGCGCCTGGCGCGGTGACGATCGCTGCCAACTGGATCCCGGGCCAGGTACCCGCCAACGGCCCGAACTTCTTCCGGTTCGACGATCGAGCGCACTACTACATCAACATCGACAACACCGGGGACGGCAAGGCGGACATCCGCTACCGGTTCAAGTTCAAGACGAAGGTGCGTAACCCGAACTCGTTCCTGTACGCCGGCCCCAACACCACGAGCTACTCGAAGCTCAACGTGATCCAGACCTACTCGATCGTGCGCGAGACGATCAAGCGCCGCGGCAAGAAGGTGCGGACCCGCGCTCGGACGGTCGCGCGCGGCCTGCCCGTGGCGCCGCCGAACATCGGGCCCAAGACGTTCCCGAACTACGGGGCGTTCACCGCGGGCGCGATCAAGGGCCTGCGGGGCGGCGGCAAGGTGTTCGCCGGCCAGCGGGACGACCCGTTCTTCGTCGATCTGGGCGGCACGTTCGACGCGATCAACGTGCCGCGACCTGACCGGCAACAAGGGCAAGGGCAAGGACGACCTGTCGGGCTTCTCGATCTCGACGACCGTGCTGCAGCTCCCGGAGCGGCTCGTGACCCGTGACGGCAAGGCCGTGGCATCGGCGCCGACCAGGAACGCCGTGATCGGCGTGTGGTCCACCACCGAGCGCCGCAGGCTCGAGGTGACCAACGCCGGCTTCGACAGCGGATCGCCCGCGACGTCCGTGCCGGGAAGGGCAAGCGGCGCGGCCGCAGCGCGAACGAGTACGTGCAGGTCTCGCGCCTGGGCAACCCGCTCGTGAACGAGGTGGTTATCCCCCTCGGGCAGAAGGACCGGTTCAACCGCACCACTCCCGACCGCGACGCAGCGCTCTACGGCAAGTTCGTGGTCAAGCCGGAGCTGGCGGCGGTGCTGAACGCGCTGTTCAAGATCAAGGCACCGGAGAACAACCGGACCGACATCGTGCAGGCGTTGCTCCAGGGAATCCCGGGGCTGAACCAGCACAAGGGCGTCAAGGGCCCGCCCGCGGTCGACACGCTGAAGCTCAACCTCGGCATCCCGCCGGCGGCGGGAGCTGAGAACCGCTTCGGCGTGATCGGCGGCGACAACGGCCGGATTCCCCAACGGCCGCAGGCTCGGCGACGACGTGGTCGACATCGAGCTCCAGGTGGTCGCTGGGTTCCTCAAGGGCAACAAGGTCCCGCTCGGCGACGGCGTGGACAGGAACGACAAGCCGTTCCTGCTCCACGTTCCCGTACCTGGCGGCCCCGGACTCGGGGTTCGACTCGAAGCCCTCGACCCGGATCGAGCCGGCGCACCCGCCGGTTCCCGCCGGGGGCTCGTAGGCCAGAGCCGGACAGCGGAGGGGGCGCGCGCGGCGCCCCCTCCGCACCGGTGGCCCGGAGACCCCACATGGCCCTGCGCCTGCCAGCCCTGCTAAAGCTCTCCCTGCCCCTGGCGGTCTTCGCCGTCGTGCTGGGAGTGCTGGCCCTCGTCAACCGCGAGGAGAGCGTGCAGCTCCGCGGCCCGGCACAGGGCGGGGACGTGGGAGCTCCCGCAGGCAACACGCGTGCGCTGATCGCGCAGCTCCAGCGAGCGGTATCGGACCGCCCGGGGCAGGCCGAGGGGTACGCGCAGCTCGGCGAGGCGTACCTCCAGCGCACCCGCGAGACGGGCGACCCCGCCCTCTACTCGCGCGCTGAGCGTTCCCTCGACGCCGCGCTGCGGCGCGACCCGCGCAACGTGACCGCGACGATCGGGGCGGGCACCCTGGCGCTCGCGCGCCACGACTTCCGCGAGGGGCTGCGGCTCGGCGAGCGCGCACGAAGCCTCGCGCCCGGCCTCGTACGCCCCTACGCCGTGATCGTGGACGCGCAGATCGAGCTCGGTCGCTACGCGGACGCCGGACGCTCGCTGCAGCGGATGGTCGACCTCAAGCCGAACCTCGCCTCCTACTCGCGCGTCTCTTACTTCCGCGAGCTCACCGGCGACCCGCGGGGCGCGCGCGAGGCGATGGCGCTCGCCGTATCGGCCGGCGGCGGCGCGCCGGAGAACGTGGCTTTCGTTCAGACACTGCTCGGCGACCTCGAGCTGGGTGCCGGCCGGATCCGCGAATCGGGGGCCGCCTACCGGCAGGCGCTCGCCGTGGAGCCCGGTCACCTCCCCGCCCGCGCCGGCCTCGCGCGGGTAGATGTGTCGCGTGGCCGCCTTGGCACGGCCGCCCGCAGGCTCCGGCGAGTTTCCGAGCGGCTGCCCGCGCCCGGGTATCTCGTGGCCCTCGCCGAGATCGAGCTGGCCCTGGGCCGGACCTCCGCGGCCGACGCCGACCTGGAGCTCGTTCGCGCCCAGCGGCGCCTGCTCACGGCCGCCGGCACGCGCCCGGACGTGGAGCTCGTGTTGTTCGAGGCCGACCACGGGAACGCGCGGCGCGCGGTTCGGCTCGGGCGCCGCGTGTACTCCGCGGCTCCCGGGGTGCGGTCGGCCGACGCTCTGGGGTGGGCGCTCGCACGAGCCGGGCGGCCGGCCGAGGGCCTGCGGCTGGCGCGACGCGCGCTGCGGCTCGGATCCCGCGACCCGGCGTTCCACTACCACGCCGGGATGGCGGCCCGCGCGGCCGGCCGGCCCGGGTTTGCCAGGCGCGAGCTGCGGCGCGCGCTCGCGCTAAATCCCGCCTTCTCCCCCTACCACGCCGCGCGCGCCCGGCGTGCGCTGGGCAGGCTCCGATGAGGCCTGCGGGAGTGCTGATGGCCGTGCTGGTCGCGATGGCGGTCGCTGCGCCGGCCGCGAGCGCACACCCGCTCGGTAACTTCTCCACCAACCACCTGAGCACGGTGCGCGTCTCGGAGGACAGCGTGAGCGTGCGCTATCTGCTCGACCAGGCGGAGGTCCCCACCGTTTCCAACCGCCGGCTCGAGCGGCCCGAGCTGCTGCGCCGGCTGCGCGACGAAGCCGAACGCGGCCTCGCACTCACCGTCGACGGGCGCCCGGAGCGGTTGCGCGCCCTGCCCGGCTCCCGGCTCTCCTTCCCCTCCGGGCAGGCCGGCCTGCGCACCACGCGCTTCGAGATCGTGCTGAGGGCCTCGGTGCGCGACCCGAGCAGCGTGGAGCTGCGGGACGAGACCTACGGCGGACGGGTCGGATGGAAGGCGATCGTCGTGGCTCCCGGCGAGGGCACCTCGGTCCGGACGAGCACGCCGAGCGGTGACCCCACACGCGGGCTGCGGCGCTATCCCGCGAACCTCCTCGACAGTCCCCTCGACCGTCGCAAGGCCGCCTTCCAGGTGTCGCCCGGCAGCGGAACCGTGATCGCGCCCCGCGGCGAGGGCGGCGAGGTCACCACGACCCGCGATGACAGCAGCGAAGGGTTCGCGTCCGTGTTCGAGGACGCCGCGTCCGGCGAGGGCGCGCTCCTCGTGCTGCTCCTCGCAGCCTTCGGCTGGGGCGCACTCCACGCACTGTCCCCCGGCCACGGCAAGGCGATGGTGGCCGCCTACCTCGTCGGCACGCGGGGGACCGCCCGCCACGCCGTGATCCTGGGCGCGACCGTGACCGTGACCCACACGGCCGGAGTCTTCGCGCTCGGGCTGGTGACCCTCGGGCTCTCGCAGTACGTATTGCCGGAGGACCTCTACCCGTGGCTCACGCTCGTGTCGGGGCTGATGGTGGTCGCGATCGGCGGAGGGGTGCTCCGCTCGCGCCTGCGCCGGGCGAGGGCGACGCATGCCCACGACCATCACCACCACCACGACCACCCTCACCACCACATGCCGGACGACGTGACCGGGCGCGGGTTGATCGGGATGGGAGCTGCCGCCGGCCTGATCCCGTGTCCGTCTGCCCTGGTCGTGCTGCTCGGTGCGATCTCGCAGCACGAGGTCGCGCTCGGGATGCTCCTGATCGTGGCGTTCAGCCTCGGCCTGGCGGGCACCCTCACCGCACTTGGCCTGGCCGTGGTCCACGCAAGGCGGCTGCTGCCCAGGCTCAACCTCAACGGGCGGGTCGCGGCAGTGCTGCCTCCGCTCTCCGCCCTCGTGATCGTGGCCGTCGGCGCGATGCTCGCCGCCCGGGCCGTGCCCGACCTCCTCCAGTGATCCACCTGCGAGGCCGTCACGAAAGGCAAGGTCATAGTGACCCTCCCGCACGCCGCTCCCGCGCTTCCCGCCCCTGACCTCGACTCGGCCCTGTCGGCGCTGCGCGACCGCGGACTGAGGGCCTCCTCCGCCCGCCGCCTCGTACTCGAGGCGCTGTTTCAGGCCCGCCGGCCCGTCACCGCGGAGAGCATCGCCGGCGGGCTGAGCGGACGGCTCCCGCAATCCGACCTCGCCTCCGTCTACCGGAACCTCGAGACCCTCGAGGAGCTGGGCCTTGTCCGCCACTTCCACCTCGGGCACGGCCCGGGCCTGTACGGGATGGCCGGAGAGGAGCACGAGTACCTCGTGTGCGAGGGCTGCCACCGGCTGCGCACGGTCGATCCAGCCCAGCTCGACGAGGTACGCGCGTCGATCCTCCGCATCTTCGGCTTCCACGCGAGCTTCAGCCACCTCCCAATCGCCGGGAAGTGCCCTGACTGCAAGCGGAAGGAGAGCGAATGAGCTTCGAGTTCCTGTTCGAGCCGGTCGAGGACCTCGACGTATGGCTCACCGGGCTCTTCGACGGCGCCCCCCTCCTCGTGGCGCTCGCCGTCGCCTTCGTGCTGGGGCTGCGTCATGCCTCCGATCCAGATCACCTCGTTGCGGTCACCTCGCTGGTGGCCGTGGAGGGCGGGGACACGAAGGCGGCGACCCGCCTGGGCGCCTGGTGGGGCCTGGGGCACGCGATCGCACTGCTGGCGATCGGCCTTCCGCTGATCCTCTTAAAGTCGTCACTCCCCTCCTGGCTCGAGTCGGGGGCGGAGAAGGCCGTGGGAGTGGTGATCCTCGTCCTCGCCGGGCGGGTGATCTGGAAATGGGTCAGAGGGGACTACCGCCCCGGCCCGCACGAGCACGCCGACCCGTCGGAGACCGACGTCGTCCACCCGCGCCGCGCCTGGCACCTGCGCAGAGGAGCCGGCTCGGCCCACCGCCATGTGCGCGTTCGCACGCCGCGCCAGGCGCTCGGCATCGGGCTCCTCCACGGCCTGGCCGGCACCGGAGCCGTGGTTCTGCTGCTGCTCGCCGCGCTCCCCAGCCGCGTTGAGGCCGCCGCCGCGCTGGCCGTCTTCGCGCCGATGTCGATCGCCTCGATGGCGCTGTGCACGACCGCCTTCGCGTGGGTGCTCACCCGGCCCGTGCTCGAGCCGCTCTACCGCACCTTCCTGATCCCGGGGCTGGGGGCGTTCGGGGTGATGTTCGGCCTCTGGTACACCGGCCTCACGGCCTAGCGCCGACGGCCTCGAGGGCTCCCGCCCAGTCGGCGTGATTCTCCACCCGGATGACCAGACCGTCGCGGAAGGTGAACACGCTCCCCGCCTGGCGGCGCACCTCCATGCCGTCGCGCCCCCGAGCCTCGAACGTGACGAGCGCGAGGACACGTTCGCCACGGTCGCGCAGCTCCTGGACCGAGATCTGGATCGCATCCCAGGTGTCCGAGAAGTCGCGCCAGAACTTCCTGAAGCCGTCGTGACGGCTGTAGAGGGGATCGAGCCCGGGGAACACGCCGGAGGTTCCGAACTCGATGTCGGGATGGAAGACGGCGAGCACCGCGTCCACGTCGCTCGTGTTCCACCCGTCGTATGCACGGCGGACGATCTCCACGTTCTCCTGCGACATCGCCGCCGAGTATCCCGCAGGGGATAGCGTGCGCTCATGACCACGCCAAACGCCGAGTTGATCGAGCGCTTCTACTCCGCCTTCGGCCGCCACGACGGCGACGCGATGGCCGCCTGCTACACGCCGGACGCCAAGTTCCACGACCCCGCCTTCGGCGACCTCCACGGCGAGGAGCCGGGCGCGATGTGGCGCATGCTCACCGAGCGCGCCGACGACCTCGAGATCGAGCTCGTCGACCACGCGGCGCAGGGCGACACGGGCAGAGCGCACTGGCTCGCCCACTACACGTTCGGCCAGACCGGCCGCCATGTGGACAACGACGTGACGGCGACCTTCCGCTTCCGGGACGGCCTGATCGCCGACCACCGCGACGACTTCGGCTTCCACTGCCTGGTCGCGTCAGGCGCTGGGAGCGCCGGGACTGCTGCTCGGCTGGACCCCGATCATCAAGAACGCCGTGCGCAAGAAGGCCCGCGGCCAGCTGCAGGAGTACCTCGCGCGCGGGCGCGCGGGTAGCCCGACGAAGGTTCCGAACGAACTGGTTCATAGTCGCCAACTTCGTTCGGAACCTTAGGAGGAAGGCGCGATCCGCTCCGGCGCGCCGAACTCGACCAGCACGGAGGGCAGCACCACGCTCCCGTCCTCCTGCTGCCCGTTCTCGACCAAGGCGATGATCGTCCGGCCCACCGCCACCGCCGTGCCGTTCAAGGTGTGCGCGTGGACGCGGGCTCGACGCCCTCCGAGGGCCGGTAGCGGATGTCGAGGCGGCGGGCCTGGTAGTCGGTCGTGTTGGAGCAGGAGGTGAGCTCGCGGTAGCGCTCCTGGCCCGGTAGCCACGCCTCGATGTCGTACTTCTTGCGGCGGAGTTGCCGAGGTCGCCCACCGCGATGTTCACCACGCGGTAGGGCAGGCCCAGCGCCTGCATCAGCTCCTCCTCGATCGCGAGCAGGCGCTCGTGCTCGGCGGCGGACTCCTCCCGGGGGACGAACGCGAACATCTCGACCTTGTCGAACTGGTGCACGCGGAAGATGCCGCGGGTGTCCTTGCCGGCCGCGCCGGCCTCGCGGCGGAAGCACGGCGAGAAGCCGGCGTAGCGCAGCGGCAGCTCGGCCTCGCTGAGCATCTCCCCGGCGTGCAGCGAGGCCAGCGGCACCTCGCTGGTGCCGGCCAGGTACAGGTCGTCCTCGGGCACGCGGTAGATCTGCTGTTCGGTGTCGGGCAGGAAGCCGGTGCCGAACAGCGCCTCCTCGCGGACCAGCACCGGCGGCACCACCGGCTCGAACCCATGCGCCGACAGCAACTCGAGGGCCCACCGCACCAGCGCCAGCTCGAGCATCACGAGCGGGCCCTTCAGGTAGGCGAACCGCGAGCCCGCCACGCGCGCGCCGGCCTCGAGGTCCACGAGGCGGCCGAGCAGCTCCAGGTGGTCGCGCCCGCCGGCGCCCGCCTCCCCGACCTCGCGCAGCACCGTGTCCTCCGGCGCGGCGTCGGGGTCGGGCAGGTTGGGGAGGCCGGCCATCGCCCCGTCGAGCTCCTCCTGCACCGTCCGCAGCTCGGCCTCGAGCTCCTTCTCGCGCTCGCCCACCGAGCGCACCTCCGCGATCGCCTCCGAGGCGTCGCCGCCCTCGCGCTGGAGCTCCCCGATCCGCTTGCTGGCGGCGTTCTTGGCGGCGCGCAGCTCCTCCAGCTCCGGCAGCAGCGCGCGCCGCCGGGCGTCCAGCTCGAGCGCACGGTCGAGCACCTGCTCGGAGCCGTCGCCGCGCCGCTCGAGCGCAGACCGCGCCGCGTCCGGCTCGGCGCGGATCGCTTTGAGGTCGAGCACCGGCGAAAAGCCCGGGGCCCGGGCTACTCCCCGCTGCTCTTCTTGCCCGCGTACTCCTCGAGGAAGGCGGCCACCTCCTCGGCATCGTCGCCCACGACGATGTTCGCGGGCATGATCGCGCCGGAGAAGCCGCCGTTGCGGATCGCGAACAGGGCGTCCTCGCGGTCCACCCTGCGGACGTTGAAGTCAGGGCCGTTCGTGCGCTCACCGCCGGCGAGCTGGCCCTCGGGCTTGGACCCGTAGGAGTTGGCGGCCTCGAGCGAGTGGCACCCCGAGCAGCGCTCGTTGAACAGGACGGCGGCGTTGCGGTTGGTGTCGTTCACCTCGATCTCCCCGCCACAGCCGGCGAGCGCCGCACCGAGGGCCGGCAGAAGGATCAGCAGGCGGGGTGTGAGGCCCGGGCGAGGCACGGCCGCGCATACTATCCGCCGCCGTGAGACGGCTGGTGCCCACACTTTGCGCCGTGGTCGTGCTCGCCGGTTGCGGCGATGACGACGAGCCCGAGCGCACCGTGACCGTGCCCGCGGGCGACGAGATCCGGGTGAAGGCGGACGAGTACTCGTTCGATCCGACCCGAGTCATCGTCGACGGAGCGCCGCCCCGGATACGGCTGACGCTCGAGAATGCGGGCAGCCTCGCCCACAACATCCGCGTCCTCGACGGCGAGCGCGACCTCGGCGGAGTGCGCAGCTTCTCGTCGGGGGAGTCGCGCTCCGCGAACGTGACGGTTCCGCCCGGCAGCTACCGCCTCGTCTGCACGGTGGGCGACCACGAGGAGCTCGGCATGACGGGCGACCTCGAAGTCAGGGACTGAGAGGAACGCTCGGCGAGGCGGCGAATCAGGTCAACGCCCCGGCGGCGGCCACGGCGTCCGTGCGAACGTATGTGCAGCGGACGCCGGCATCGGCGGCGATAGAGCGCCGGCGCCGGGGCATCACTTCTACAGCTGTTTCACGAAACGAAGGATGCTGCCGCTTTCACCGCGCGTGAGCTGCACCTCGTCCATCATCAGCGAGACCAGCTCGAGGCCGCGCCCGCCCTCGCCGACCCGGCCGACCCAGTCGTCAGAGGTGGGGACGCGCCCGGCGGCGTCGCGGACCTCGAACACCAGCGCGCCGTTCTCCTTCCGCGCCTCGAGCTCGATCGCATCCTGCTCGGAGCCCGACCCGTGGAGGATCGCGTTGGTCACGGCCTCGCTCATCGAGAGCTTGACCTGGAAGCAGCCCTCCTCGTCGAGGCCGGCCGCTGCGGCCGCCTCGCCCGCCCACTCGCGAGCGTCCTTGAGCAGCGCGATATCGGCGGAGATGCGCAATCCCCGCTCTAACGGCGGTGACGTCACCGCCCGCATGTCCGATCAGAGTCCAATCAGCCCCTTGCCAGACGGTTATTTCCGTTGCTCGCGTGTTGAATCTACACCTCAGCCACCGGTCTGCGCGGCACGTAGCGCCAGGGTGAGGATCAGCAGCGCGCCCACCGTCATCACGCCCATCTCGGCGAGGGTCACGCGGCGCGCGATGGCGATCTGCTCGTCGCGCTCGAGCGCATCCACGTCGGGCACGTCCTCGAGCTCGCGCTGGGCGGCTCCAACCCGCATTCCCTCGCTGAAGAGGGTGATCACGAGCGGGGCTATCCCGTAGGCCACGTGCAGGCCGTCGGGCGCATTCTCTCCACGCGCGAGAAGAATGAAGCCGAGCACGACCTGGACCGCCACGGCCGCCTGCGCCGACCGCAGGAAATACCAGAACCAGATCGACGGCCGCCGCCGCAGCCAGGCGACGGCGCCCCACCCCCCGGCCGCCGCGTTGGTGGCCAGAACGGCGATCCCCACATACATGTGCAGTGCCGTCAGAAAGAACCCTTTCGCACTATGTAGCAATAACGCACAAGCGTGCGTTATACATCCGCCACCGTGCTGAAGAGCTATCTGCCGGCGCTCGTGTTCCTCGCCCTTGGAATCGGCGTAGGCATGGCATTCACGTCGCTCAACTCGGTTCTCGGCCCCAAGCGCCCCTCCAAGACCAAGAGCGAGCCGTACGAGTGTGGCCTGCCCTCCGACGTGCGTAAGAGCTTCCGCTTCGGGGTGAGCTTCTACCTCGTGGCGATGCTCTTCATCCTGTTCGACATCGAGGTCGTGTTCCTCTACCCGATCGCGGTGCAGCTGGAGGCCGTCGGGACCTTCGCGCTGGTCGAGACGATCATCTTCGTGGTGCTCCTGCTGGTGGCGTTCGCGTACGTGTGGAGGAGGGGGGCGCTCGAATGGAAGTGACCCGCAGCAAGCTCTCGTCCGAGGACTTCCGGGTGAAGCAGCTGCGGGCGCAGCAGATGCTGCGCGGCGACCTCGAGGACGCCGACCTCGAGGAGTACGTGGAGGAGCGGCTGCTGCTCACCAAGTTCGAGGACGCCCAGAACTGGGCGCGCAAGAACGCGATCTGGCCGCTCGGCTTCGGCCTCGCGTGCTGCGCGATCGAGATGATCACCGTGATCGGCTCGCCGCGGCAACGACCTCTCGCGCTTCGGCGCGGAGGTGATCCGGTTCTCGCCGCGCCAGGCCGACATGCTGATCCTCTCCGGCCGCGTCTCGATCAAGATGGCGCCGGTCATCCGCCGCATCTACGACCAGATGCTCGAGCCCAAGTGGGTGATCTCGATGGGCGCCTGCGCCTCCAGCGCCGGGATGTTCAACAACTACGCGCTGGTCGCCGGCGCCGACAAGTTCCTGCCGATCGACGTCTACGTGCCCGGCTGCCCTCCGCGGCCCGAGGCGCTGATCTACGGGATCATGAAGCTGCAGGACAAGATCACGAGGGACCCCGGCGCTGGGATGGCGCGAGCGGTACGGGTCCGACGGGACCGAGGAGGAGTCCGGCGGAGCCCGGGCTCCGTTCAAGCGAGCCCGGAGGGCGAGCATCTGCTCAGGACGCGGGGCTGGAAGCCCCGCGGAGGGTTCAAGGGCGACCGGAGGAAGCCCGAGGCTCTCAAGACGCGGGGCTGGAAGCCCCGCGGAGCTAATCCGTGGATGCCACCGGGCTCGAGCTCGTAGCGCAGCGCGTGCGCGACCACGTCTCGGAGGAGGCGGTCGTGGGCACCGACTTCTCACACGGGCACGCGACGCTCGAGGTGGCGCCGCGCGCCGTGCACGACGTGCTCAGGCTGGCTGCGCGACCGCGACGACGACGCCCTACGGCTTCCTTGCCAGCCTCCACGGCGTGCGACTACCTGCCGGAGGAGCCCCGTATCGGCGTGCACTACCAGCTGCTTTCCATGGAGCGAGCGGAGCGCCTCGGAGTGAAGACCCGACTGTCGACTGTCGACTGTCGACTGTCGACTGTCACCGACCTCTTCCCCACCGCGAACTTCCACGAGCGCGAGGTCTACGACTTCTTCGGCGTCGAGTTCGAGGGCCACCCCGACCTGCGCCGCATCCTGATGCCCGAGGACTACGTGGGCCACCCGCAGCGGCGCGACTTCCCGATGGGCGGCGAGCCGGTCCTCTTCACCTTCAACGAGCACGAGCTACCTCGCTGGTATGACTGACGAGAGCCGCCGGCCGAGCGCCCTCGACATCCCCTACCGCGAGCGCGAGGAGTCGATCGACCAGAGCACGATCGCGCATCCGATCGAGGGCACCGAGGCCGAGCTGGAGGGCGGGCCGGAGCTGCTCACCATCAACCTCGGGCCCCACCACCCGGCCACGCACGGGGTGCTGCGCCTCCTGTGCACGCTCGAGGGAGAGACCGTGCGGGACATCGAGCCGATCATCGGCTACGTGCACACCGGCATCGAGAAGAGCTGCGAGGACCAGGAGTACTGGAAGGCCATCACGTTCGTGGAGCGGATGGACTACCTCGCCTACTACTTCAACTCGATGGCCTACTGCACCGCAGTAGAGGCGCTGCTCGAGGAGGACGTGCCTCCGCGCGCGCAGTGGCTGCGCGTGATCCACATGGAGCTCAACCGGATCGCCAGCCACCTGTTCTGGCTGGCGACGGGCGCCCTCGACATCGGCGCGATCACGATGCTGTGGTGGGGGCTGCGCGAGCGCGACCTGGTCCTCGACCTGTTCGAGATGTCCTCGGGCCAGCGCATCCACACGCGCTACTTTCAGGTGGGCGGGGTCTTCGAGGACATCCCGCCCGGGTGGGAGGCCAAGTGCCGGAAGTTCCTGGCCGAGATGCCCACGCGCATCGACCAGTACGAGGCGCTGCTCGACCGCAACGAGATCTGGCTCCAGCGCACGAAGAACACCGGCATCGTGCCCCGCGAGAAGCTGCTCGAGCTGGGCGTGACGGGCCCGCTGCTGCGCGCCTCCGGCGAGCCGTGGGACCTGCGCAAGTCGATGCCCTACTCGGGCTACGAGAACTTCGACTTCAGGATCCCCGTGGGCACGGTGGGCGACAACTACGACCGCTACCGCTGCCGGCTGGCCGAGATGCGCGAGTCGCTGAAGATCGTGGAGCAGGCGCTCGACGGCCTGCCCGAGGGCCCGTGGATCACCGCCAACCGCAAGGTGGCGCTGCCGCCGCGCCACGAGCTGGCCACTTCGATGGAGGCGCTGATCCACCACTTCAAGCTCGTGACCGAGGGGTTCCGGGTGCCGCCCGGCGAGGTCTACTCGCCGGTCGAGTCCCCCCGCGGCGAGCTCGGCTGCTTCGTGATTGCCGACGGCTCCGCCAAGCCCGCGCGCGTGCACATGCGAGACCCGTCGTTCGTGAACCTGCAGGCGCTGAAGCACATGGGCGAGGGCGCCGTGATCGCCGACTTCATCGCTTCGATCGCGATGCTGGATCCGATCCTCGGCGGGATCGACAGATGAGTTGTCAGTCGTCAGTCGTCAGTCGTCAGGGCGCTCATGGCTGATCGGCGTCTTGTGCCTCTCGGATGGGATGAGGCGGTCGATCTCGACAAGGACCCTGCGCTGGTCCCGGACCCCGCCGAGGTCGAGGTCCCCTCGGACCTGCGGGCCTCCATCGAGGCCACCATGCAGCGGTATCCGGAGCGGCGGTCGGCGGCGCTGCCCGCTCTCGCCGCCGCCCAGCGCGTCCATGGCTGGTGCTCCCCGGAGGCCATCCACCAGGTGGCCGCCGTGATGCAGGTCACTCCGGCGTACCTGTCCTCGGTCGCGACCTTCTACGACATGCTCCGCACGGAGCCGATCGGCGACCGCTACGTGTACGTGTGCACCAGCGTCGCGTGCCACCTGAGCAACGCGAAGGCCGTATACGAGGCGATCGCCGAGGAGGCGCGCGACCAGGGCCTCGAGAACGTGGAGGTGCGCGAGTTCGAGTGCCTCGGCGCGTGCGAGATGGCCCCAATGGCCTCGATCGACGGGCGCTACGTCGGCCCGCTGTCCGAGGACGACGCGCACGAGCTCGTGGCGGCTGTGAAGGAGGGCAGGGATGCGTTCCCGGGCCGGGGACTGACCGATGCCTGAGCTCAAGGTCCTCACCGCCGAACATCGACGAGCCCGGCCTGCACACGATGGAGGTGTACGAGCGGCTCGGCGGCTACATGAGCGCCCGCAAGGCGCTGCTCGAGATGGACCCGGAGGAGGTGCTCTCGGAGCTCGAGGGCTCCGGGCTGCGCGGGCGCGGCGGCGCCGGCTTCTCGATGGGGAAGAAGGCCGGCTTCATCCCCAAGGGATCGATCGACAAGTACCTCTGCTGCAACGCGGACGAGTCCGAGCCGGGCACGTTCAAGGACCGCCTGCTGATGCAGAAGAACCCGCACCTGCTGATCGAGGGCTGCATCATCGGGTCGATCGCCGCGGGCGCCAACCGCGCGTTCATATTCATCCGCGGCGAGTACGAGGAGCAGGCGAGGATCCTCGACGCCGCGGTGGTCGAGGCCTACGAGAAGGGTTACCTCGGGGAGCGCATCTTCGGCTCGCAGGCCCAGGTCGAGCTCGTGGTGCACCGCGGCCAGGGCGCCTACATCTGCGGCGAGGAGTCGGCGCTGCTGGACGCGCTGGAGGGCAAGCGCGGGAACCCGCGCCTCAAGCCGCCGTTCCCCGCGAACCAGGGCCTCTACCAGGGCCCGACGCTGATCAACAACGTGGAGACCCTGTGCAACGCGCCGCTGATCATCGAGAAGGGCGCCGACTGGTTCAAGTCGCTGGGCGAGGGCAGGTCGACCGGGACCAAGATCGTGTCCGTGTCCGGCAACGTGCAGCGGCCGGGGAACTACGAGGTCGAGCTGGGGATCACGGGCCGCGAGATCGTCTGCGACATCGCGGGCGGCCCGCCCGACGGGAACGACGTGAAGTGCTGGTTCCCCGGCGGCTCCTCGGCGCCCGTGCTGCTCGACGAGCACCTGGACCTCCCCTACACGTTCGAGGCGATGGCCGAGGCCGGCTCGATGCTCGGGCTCCGGCGCGATCATCGTGGTGGACTCCTCGCAGCCGCTCGTGCCGCTGGCGCTCCGGCTCGCCGAGTTCTACCGGCACGAGTCCTGCGGCAAGTGCGTGCCGTGTCGCGAGGGCACGAACTGGACCGTGAAGATGCTCGAGCGCATCGACCAGGGCGAGGCCACGCCGATGGACCTCCAGATCATGGCCGAGGTGCAGGAGAACATCATCGGCAACTGCCTGTGCGTGCTCGGCGACTCGATGGCGATGCCGATCGGCTCGATGATCAAGTACTTCAAGCCCGAGTTCGAGGAGCACATCGAGCGCGCGCGGGCGGAGCGCGACCGCGATGCGCTCCCGGCTTTCAGCGCCGGCGAGCTCGCGGCCTCGGCCGAGGCGGGTCCCGCCTGATGGCGCGTCCCGAGGTCAACGAGATCACCTTCGAGATCGACGGCCGCGAGGTGCGCGCGCCGGAGGGCACGATGCTGGTGGACGCGGCCAAGCACGGCGACGTCGAGATCCCCTACTTCTGTTACGAGCGCAAGCTCGGCCCGCCCGTGGGCGCGTGCCGCATGTGCCTCGTGGAGATCGAGGGCATGCCGAAGCTCCAGACCTCGTGCTCGACGCCGGTGAAGGAGGGGATGGTGGTGAACACCACCTCCGACGCGGTGAAGCACGCCCAGAGCGCGGTGGTGGAGTTCCTGCTGATCAACCACCCGCTCGACTGCCCGGTCTGCGACAAGGGCGGCGAGTGCCCGCTCCAGGACATCTCCTACGGCTGGGGCGGCGGGAAGTCCCGCTTCATCGAGCCCAAGCGCCACTTCCGCAAGCCGCTCGAGCTGTCGCCGCTGGTGGCGATCGACCGCGAGCGCTGCATCCTCTGCTACCGCTGCGTGCGCTTCTCCCAGGAGGTGGCCGAGGACTACCAGCTCGTGTTCCTCGAGCGCGGCGACCACACCTACGTGGGGACGCACGACGGCCGCCCCTACGTCGGCCCGTTCAGCGGCAACATCGTGGAGCTGTGCCCGGTGGGCGCCCTCACCTCCACCGCCTACCGCTTCCGAGCGCGGCCGTGGGACATCGAGGGCGCGGGGTCGGTGTGCACCCTCTGCCCGAGCCAGTGCAACGTGACCTTCACCGTGCGGGACGACGCCAAGGTGCTGCGCGTCCTGGCGCGCGACAACGCAGAGGTGGACGACGGCTGGCTGTGCGACAAGGGCCGCTTCGGCTACCAGGCGATCCACGCGGAGGAGCGCGTGCGTGCGCCCATGGTGCGCGACGGCGGCGCGCTGCGCGAGGTGCCGTGGGAGCGCGCGCTCGCGGACGCGGCCGGCGCGCTCGAGAAGGCGGGCGCGAACTCCGCGGCTCTCGCGGGCGGCGCCACCACCAACGAGGAGGCCTTCCTGCTGCAGCACCTGATGCGGGCGGGAGCCGGGTCTCCGCATCTGGACTCGCGGGCGGGCGGGCTGCTCGACCCCGAGCAGGCGCGCGCGCTGGCGCGGCCGGACCTCTCGGCGCGGGTGAGCGACATCGACCACGCGGACGTGGTGCTCGTGGTGGAGACGGAGCTGGTCGACGAGGCCCCGATCCTCGACCTGCGTGTGCGCAAGGCCGCGCGGCGAAACGGAGCGAAGGTGGTGACCCTCACGAGCCGCCCCAGCTCACTCGACCCCAACGCCGCCGCGGTGGTGCGGTTCGCGCCCGGAGCGGCCGAGGCGGCGCTGGCGGCGCTGGCCGCGGAGCTGGGGTCGCCGCGCAGCATCGACGTGTCGCGGCTCGGCAGTCGCGCCGGCGCCGAGCCCGGTGCGATCGCGGCCGCCGCCGAGGCCCTTCGGCGCGCGGGCGACGTGGTGGTGCTCTGGGGCGAGCGCGCCTCGCACGGCGACCGCGGCCCGCGGGCCGTCGACGCGTTGCTGGCGGTGGCGGGAGCCCTGGGAGTCGCCGGGCGCGCCGAGTCCGGCCTGATCGAGGTGCCCGCGGCCGCGAACTCCCGCGGGATGCGCGAGGCGGGCGTGCTCCCGAACCTCGGCCCGGGCCTGGCCGACGGGCCGAAGGACGGCATGGACTCGGCCCGGATCGGGCGCGCGCTCGCCGAGGGCGAGCTATCGACGCTCGTGCTCCTGAACGCCGACCCGCTCGTGACGCACCCCGAGCGCGCCACCTGGGAGCGCGCCCTCGACCGCGCCACCGGCGTGATCGCCTTCGCCGAGTTCCTCACACCCGCGCTGCTCGAGAACGCCACCGTCGTGTTCCCGGCGGAGTCGAACGCGGAGAAGGAGGGCACACTCACCCACCCGGACGGGCGCCTCCAGCGCGTGCGCCAGGCGATCGGTCACCAGGGCGAGGGGCGCCCGGTGTGGAGCGTGCTGGCCGAGCTGGCCGACCGCTGCGGCGCCGGTCTCGGCGCGCCGTCTTCGCCGATGGTCCTCGCAGAGCTCGCCAAGGCGGTCCCGTTCCTCGACGGCATCGACCTCGACGAGATCGGCGGGCGCGGGGTGCGCTGGCAGGACCGCGAGGCCGCCACCGAGCTGCCCGCCGCCGAGGTCGCCGACGGCGAGCTGGAGCAGCCGCCCGAGCTGCCCGAGGGGATGCGCTTCGGGGCCTCGCCGTCGCTCTGGTCGGGAGCCGTGACCGAGCACGCTCCCTCCCTGCGCTTCCTCTCCCCGCGCCAGCGCGCCGAGATGGCGCCGGCCGACGCCCGCCGCCTGGGCCTCGGCTCCGGCGACGAGGTGCTGGTGGCCGCCGGCGACGAGAGCGTGCGCGCGACCGTCGCACTGCGCCAGGCGGTCACGCCCGGCAACGTGTTCCTGGTGGCGGGCACGGCAGAGGACAACGCCACCGCCCTGATGAACGGCGTGGCGCGAACGGTCGAGGTGCGCAAGGCGTGATGCTCCTCGCCCAGGCAACGCCGGTGGTCGAGGGCACGCTCGTCCTGATCGCGAAGGCGGTCGCGATCTTCGCCTTCATCTTCGCGGTGGTTCCGCTGCTGACCGTGCTCGAGCGCAAGCTGCTCGGGCGCTTCCAGGCGCGCTACGGGCCGAACCGGGTGGGTCCCTACGGGATCATGCAGCCGCTGGCCGACGCGCTGAAGCTGCTCTCCAAGGAGCAGTCGCACCCGGCCACGGCCGTGCCGTGGATGATGGCGCTGGCGCCGGTGATCATCGTCTCGACCGCCGTCGCCACGCTGGCGATCATCCCGTTCGGGCCGCAGGGCGCCTGGGGCGGCGACCTCGGCCTCTACGGCATCGACGTGCCGATCGGCCTGCTCTACTTCTTCGCCTTCGGATCGCTGGCGTTCTACGCCTTCGTGCTCGGCGGGTGGGCCTCCGGCTCCAAGTACTCGTTCCTCGGGGCGATGCGCTCCGCCGCGCAGCTGATCTCGTACGAAGTGGCGATCGGGCTGTCGCTCCTCGGCGTGGTGATGACGGCGGGATCGATCTCGCTGGTGGACATCGTCGAGGCGCAGGGAAGCGGTGAGTCCGGCATCTGGTTCGTGGTCCCGCAGTTCGTGGGCTTCCTGATCTTCCTGGTGGCGGGGTTCGCCGAGGCCGGCCGGGCGCCGTTCGACCTCCCGGAGTCGGACTCGGAGCTGGTGGCGGGCTACAACACCGAGTTCGGCGGGATGCGCTTCGGCACGTTCCTGCTGGCCGAGTACATCGAGCTGATCACCATCTCCGGGGTGGCCACGGCCTGCTTCCTCGGCGGCTGGCACGGCCCGGGCCCGGAGGCGCTCGCGCCGCTGTGGGTGCTCCTGAAGATCTTCATGCTGCTGCTCTTCTTCATGTGGGTGCGCGCGACCCTGCCGCGGCTGCGGTACGACCAGCTCATGTCGCTGGGCTGGAAGGTGCTGCTGCCCCTCGCAACGCTGAACGTGCTCGTGACGGCGATCCTGGTGGTGACCACTTGAGCGGACCCCGCACTCCCATCGACGACGTGATCGCCGTGCAGCGGGGCCCCGAGCCCGGCGGCTGGGGCGGGGCCTACCGCGCCTTCGGCGCGACCCTCCGGGGGCTTCGCACGACGCTGGGACGGCTCGCCGAGAAGCCGCCCACGATCGAGTACCCGGAGGAGAAGACGCCGGTCTACCCGCGCTTCCGCGGGCGACACAAGCTGCACAAGTTCGACGAGACGGGGCTCGAGAAGTGCGTGGGATGCTCGCTCTGCGCCGCGGCCTGCCCGGCGGAGTGCATCCGCGTGGTGGCCGCCGAGAACACGCCCGACAACCAGGTGTCCGCCGGGGAGCGGTACGCGGCGGTCTACGAGATCAACATGACGCGCTGCATCTTCTGCGGCTACTGCGAGGTCGCCTGCCCGTTCGACGCGATCACCATGGGCAACGACTACGAGCTGGCCGACTACGAGCGCTCCGATCTGATCTTCACCAAGGAGATGCTCCTGGCCGATCCGATCGAGCGCACGCCGCTGCGGCGCGAGGGCGAGTAGCCCCGGTGCTGTTCGAGCAGATCCTCTTCTTCGTGGCGGGGCTCGGGGCGATCGCCGGCGCGCTCGGCGTGGTGATGCTGCGCAACCCGTTCTACTCCGTGCTGTCGCTCGTCGGCCACCTCGTCTCGCTCGCCGTGCTGTTCCTGCTGCTGACCGCCGCCTTCATCGCGGCCGCGCAGGTAGTGGTCTACGCGGGCGCCGTGATGGTGCTCTACGTGTTCGTCGTCGCCTACGTGGGCGGCTCGGACGAGCCGCTGCGGCGCGACGAGGGCGGTGCGGTGGGGGCGTTCGGGCCGATCTTCGCGGCGGCGATCTTCGTGGAGATCACGATCGCGGTGGTCGGCTCGTCGCTCGGGGCGCTCGACACGCGCGGCGCCGACCTGGCCCCAGGGTTCGGGTCGCCGGGCGAGATCGGCAGGCTGCTGCTGACCAAGTTCCTGCTGCCGTTCGAGGCGGCCTCGTTCCTGCTGCTGGTGGCGGCGGTGGGCGCCGTGGTGATGGCGCGCAAGCGTCGAGGCTTGGAGGACCTCCCGAGCTGATGGACACCTCCTGGTTCGTCGTCCTCTCCGCCTTCATCTTCGCCATCGGCGCGGCGGGGGTGCTCACCCGCCGCAGCCCGCTCGTGATCCTCCTCTGCCTCGAGCTGATGCTGAACGCGGGCAACCTCGCGCTGATCGCCTTCTCGAGGATGCTCGGCAACCAGGACGGCCAGGTGTTCGCCCTGATCGTGATGGTGGTCGCCGCGTGCGAGGTGGTGATCGGCCTCGGGATCATCGTCGCGATGTACCGGCGCCGGCTGCCGATCGACGTCGATGAGATGTCGGAGCTCCGCGGGTGAACCCCACCACCTGGGGCTGGCTCGTGCTGGGCTTCCCGCTGGCGGGAACGGCCGTCGTCGCGCTCGGGTGGAGGGTGCTCCCGGGCCGGCTGGCCGGCTGGGTCGGCACCGCGTCGATCGGCGCCTCGTTCGTATCCGCGATCGGGATGCTCGTCGCCCTCCAGGACAAGCCGGAGGAGTCGCGCTCGCTGGTGGGCACGGCGTTCACCTACATCGACACCGGCGGGTTCCAGGCCGACCTCGCCATCCTCGTGGACCCGCTCGCGGTCTTCATGTGCCTGATCGTCTCGGGCGTCT
Organism: uncultured Thermoleophilaceae bacterium; assembly: GCA_963722705.1. GTDB lineage: Bacteria > Actinomycetota > Thermoleophilia > Solirubrobacterales > Thermoleophilaceae > JAAYBF01. The sequence goes on from CAVRNY010000006.1 coordinate 314,984, forward strand.
CGTTCCTGATCCACCTCTACTCGGTCGCCTACATGACCTCCGACGAGGGATACGCGCGCTTCTTCGCCTACCTCAACTACTTCGTCTTCTCGATGCTGCTGCTGGTCCTGGCGTCGAACTTCGTGCTGCTGATCGTCGGCTGGGCGTTCGTGGGCGCGGCCTCCTACCTGCTGATCTCGTTCTGGTACCGGCGCACCACCGCCACCACCGCAGGCATCAAGGCGTTCGTGATCAACGTGATCGGCGACGTGGGCCTCGTGATCGGCGCCTTCCTGCTCTTCGAGGGCACGGGCGCGCTCGACTACGCCGGGGTCTTCAACGGCGCCCAGGATGCGTTCACACGCAACGACGGCCAGCTCGTGGCCGCCTGCCTGATGCTCCTCGTGGGCGCGTTCGCCAAGTCCGCGCAGCTGCCTCTGCACACCTGGCTGCCCGACGCGATGGAGGGCCCCACCCCGGTCTCCGCGCTGATCCACGCGGCCACGATGGTCACCGCCGGCGTGTACCTGATCGCGCGCTGCCACCCGCTGTTCGAGCTGGCGCCGGCCGCGGCGGACGTGGGGGCGATCATCGGCACGGCCACCTTGCTGTTCGCCGCGTCGGTCGCCCTGGTGGTGACCGACCTGAAGCGGGTGATCGCCTACTCGACCATGTCGCAGATCGGCTACATGATCCTCGGGGTGTCGGTGGCCGCCTACGGCGCGGGGCTCTTCCACCTGATGACCCACGCGTTCTTCAAGGCCCTCCTCTTCATGGGCGCGGGCTCCGTGATCGCCGCGATGGGCGGCATCCAGTCACTCGACCGGATGGGCGGCTTCCGGAAGGCGATGCCGTTCACGTACGCGACGTTCACCATCGGCGCGCTCGCGCTGGCGGGCTTCCCGCTGATGTCGGGCTTCTTCTCGAAGGACGAGATCCTGTCCTTCACGCTCAACCGCGGCGGCGGGTTCGTGGTGCTGGGCGTGCTCGGCTACGTGGCCGCGTTCATGACCGCCTTCTACGCGTTCCGGATGGTGTTCCGGGTGTTCTTCGGCCCCGAGGTGCCCGAGGCCAAGGAGCTCGAGCAGGGCCACCTCGCCCACTCCGAGCACGCCAACCCCGCCACCGGCGAGAGCGAGGACACAGAAGTCGGCTTCCCCGGCGCCGAGCACCACATCGCCGAGCGGGAGTGGCCGATGAAGGCGGCGATGGCGCCGCTTGCGGTGCTGGCGATCGTGGCGGGCGCGCTCGGCGTGCCGGGCGTGACCGACACTCTCGAGCACTTCCTCGAGCCCACCTTCGAGGACTCGAGGTACGCCGCGGACCACCCGAGCGAGACCACCGAGTGGATCGATCTCAGCATCGGCGGCGTGCTCTCCGTGGTCGGCATCTTCTTCGCCTTCAACTACCTGATGCGCAACCCCGAGCTGCGCCTGCGCATCCGCCAGCGGTTCTCGGGCGTGCACGAGTTCCTCGAGAACAAGTGGTACTTCGACGAGCTCTTCGACGCCATGTTCGTGCGGCCGGGGGCCGCCGCCGGGCGCTTCGGCCGGACAGTGGTCGAGAGCCGCTTCGTGCAGGGCGTGATCGTGGGCGGCACCGTGGGCATCGTGCGCGTGGGCACCTCGTTCGCGCGCTCGATCCAGACCGGTGAGCTGCGCGCCTACGCGCTGCTGCTGCTGATGGGGCTCGGCGGGCTCCTCCTCTACTTCCTCATCGTGGCGTCGTGACCATCCACCTTTCGATAGTCGTCTTCCTCCCGCTGGCCGCCGGCTTCGCGGGGGCGTTCCTGCCGGCGCGTGTCGCCCGCTGGCTGGTGGTCGGCGCCGCCGTGGCCGTCCTCGGCTACGCGATCGCCCTGATCGCCGACTTCGAGCGCGGCTCCGCGGGCCTGCAGTACGTGACCGACGACAACTGGATCTCCGAGCTCGGCGTGCGCTACCAGCTCGGGATCGACGGGCTCAACCTCTTCCTCGTGGCGCTCACGGCGCTGCTCTGGGTCCCGGCCACGATCTGGGGGGCGCTCAGCACGACCGAGAGGCCGCGGCTGTTCATGTTCCACATGGCGCTGGCGGAGACGGCCGTGCTCGGCGCGTTCTGCGCGCAGGACCTGGCGCTGTTCGTCGTCTTCTTCGACCTGATGCTTGTGCCCTTCTACTTCCTGATCGGCGGCTGGGGAAGCGGCGACCGCGTTCGGGCCACGACCAAGTTCACGATCTACACGCTGGTGGGCTCGCTGCTGATGCTGGCCGGCGCGGTCGCGCTCGGCGTGCTGTCGGCCGACGGTGGGGATCCGTCCTTCTCGTTCGCGGTCCTCGAGGAGCGCACCCTCGGGGAGGGCACCCAGCAGTGGATCTTCCTCCTGTTCGCCGCCGCCTTCCTGGTGAAGGCGCCGCTGTTCCCGTTCCACGGCTGGGTGGTGGACACCTACCGCTCCACCCCGACCCCGGTGCTGGTCGTGCTCTCTGCCGTGCTGTCGAAGGTCGGCGTCTACGGCTTCCTGCGGATCGTCCTGCCGATCCTTCCCGACGCCTCCCAGCACTTCCAGGAGCTGATGCTGGTCCTCGCCGTGTTCTCGATCCTGTACGGGTCGGCCCTGGCCTTCTCGCAGGAGGAGCCGCGGCTGGTGGTCGCCTACTCCTCGATCGCCCAGCTCGGGTTCATCGTGCTCGGCATCTTCTCCCTCGACGACCTCGGCGCTCAGGGAGCGCTGATGCAGATGGTGAACCACGGGCTGGTGGTCGCCCCCCTCTTCTTCATCATCGCGCTGCTCACGGCGCGGGCGGGAGGCTCACCGTCGCTCGCCCAGATGGGCGGCATGGCGCTGCGGGCGCCGGTGCTCGCCGCGCTGTTCCTGATCGTCACGCTCGCCACGCTCGCCATGCCCGGGTCGCCGAACTTCGTGGGCGAGATCCTGATCCTGTTCGGCACCTTCGAGGACAAGCTCGTGTACGGGATCGTGGCCAGCCTCGGCGTCGTGCTCGCCGCCGTCTACATGATCCGGGTGTTCCAGCTCTCGATGCACAACAGGCTGCCCGAGGGCTCCGAATCCAAGGACCTGGGCGGCCTCGGGCTCGTGACCATCCTGCCGGTCACGGCCGTGGTGGTGGCGCTGGGCGTGTACCCGCAGCTGGTGCTCGACCGCAGCGAGGAGACGACCGCGGCGAAGGTCGCACCCGCCGCGGAGATCGCCGGCGGCGGGCGGGAGGAGGTGTCGGAGATCCCGTGATCGACCTCGTCGCCGCCGTCAAGGCGCCGGAGATCGACTACCAGGGGCTCTCGCCTCTGTTCGCCACGGTCGGCGGGTCGGTGATCGTGACGCTCGCCGGGCTGATCCGCGGCCGGTTCGCACAGCGGGTGCTCGTGCCGCTCCTCGCGGCCGCGGCGCTGCTCACGGCGCTGGGCCTCGCGATCGCCAACTGGGACCCCGGCGACAAGACGCCGATCATCGAGGGCGCGCTGGCCATCGACACGCTCGCGCTCTTCATGTCGATGCTCTTCTACGTGGCCGGGCTGGCCACGATCCTGCTCTCGCTGCGGGCCCCCGTCGTGCGCGAGGTGGGATCCGCGGAGTACTTCGGGCTGCTGCTGGGATCGATCAGCGGCATGGTCGTGGTCGCCGGCGCCGAGAACCTCGTGACCCTGTTCGTGGGGTTCGAGCTGCTGTCCATCCCCCTCTACGTGCTGTGCGCCAGCGAGCTGCGGCGCGCGCCCTCGCTCGAGGCGGGGCTGAAGTACCTGGTTGTGGGCTCGGTCGGCTCCGCCACCCTGCTCTACGGCCTGGCGCTGATCTACGGCGCCGCGGGCTCGACCGACTTCCAGGGCATCGCGGACGCAATCGGCGACAGGGTCGACCTGGGCGACCCGCTGCTGCTCACCGGCGTGGCGCTCGCCGCGACCGGCCTGGCCTTCAAGGCCTCCGTCGCGCCCTTCCACCAGTGGACGCCGGACGTCTACCAGGGCGCCCCCACTCCGATCACGACCTTCATGGCCGTGGCGACCAAGGCCGCGGCCTTCGCGATCCTGCTGCGGCTGTTCGACCTCGCGCTCCCGAGCATCCAGAGCGAGTGGGGCCCGGCGCTCGCGGCGCTCGCAACCGTGACCATCCTGGTGGGGAACGCCGGCGCGATCGCGCAGAGCTCGCTGAAGCGGATGCTGGCCTGGTCGGGCGTGGCGCAGGCGGGCTACCTGCTCGCCGGGGTGGTCGTGGGAACGACGCTCGGGCAGCAGGCCACCGCCTTCTACCTCGCCGCCTACCTGTTCATGAACGTCGCCGCCTTCGGCGTGGTGATCGCGCGCGAGCGCGTGTCGGAGCTGGGCGACTCGATCGAGTCGCTGCGCGACCTCGGCCGCGCATCCCCGGTGCTGGCCTGGTCGATGACCATCGCGATGCTGTCGCTGGCGGGCTTCCCGGCCACCGCCGGCTTCATCGGGAAGTTCTATTTGATCGATGCGTCCGTGGCCGGCGAGTACGCCTGGCTGGGCGTGGTGATCGTGGTCGGCTCGATGATCTCGCTCGTCTACTACCTGCGCGTGATCGCCGTGATGTGGATGGGGCGGTTCGAGATCGAGCTGCCCACCGTGCCGCCCCGGCATGCCAAGCCGGTGGCGGGATGGTCGCCCGAGGCGGACGCACGCGCGCAGCCGGAGGTGGTGTTCGTGGTGGTGCTGGCGGCCGCCGCCACGATCTTCTTCGGCATCGTGCCCTCGCCGTTGTTCGACCTGGCGCAAGACGTGGGCACCTCGCTGTCCGGGCTGCTGTAGCTAGCCCGGGGGCGGCGGCTTGCAGCGCTCCCGGCTCGGGCACGTGCGCAGGATGGCGACCTGCGGGGGCTCACCGGGCGGGCGCCCGAGGGAGATCGCCACCGACGCGGCGTTGTCCGACTCGTCGGTCTCCGCGACCCGCTTCCCCGGATCCGCGAGGTGCACGAGCACGTAGCGCCCGGCGCGCAGGCGCGTGATGTCGATCTCCTGCCCCTCCACGCTGGGCGGGTAGGGGTCCGTCCAGCCGGGACTGAGCCCCTGCTCGAGGGTCCTCAGCCCGGGGCGGCCCAGCCCGCAGGAGCCCTTGAACACCGCCGGCCTGTCCGAGCCCGTGGCCTGCTCCCGGTCGCCGAGGCAGAGTCCCTGCTTGCGCCCCCGCCTGGGCAGGCGGCGCCCGGAGGGCGTGCGGAGCTCGAACCGCTGCAGGCCCATCACGTGCCAGTGCTGATGCCCGCCGCCGCGGATGTAGCGCACCGATCCGATCTCGCGCCCTGTGCGGCGCCCGCGGCCGCGCAGCGCAACGACCTGACGCGCGCGCATCACCTTGCCGCGCGGCCGGGTCGAGCGGATGATCAGCGGACCCTGTGCGTCGTTCACGATCCGCGAGGTGAAGCCAAGCCGGTAGGCCCGGCCCCGCGAGGTCCTCACCGTGCGCACCCGGAGGTCGGCGGGCGGCGCCTGGTCGATGTTCGGCAGCAGGGCCCGGCCGTTGCCCGTGGCGCCGGCCGCGACGCCGATCACGACACACCCGGCCACGAGGCACGCACCGGCGGCCCCCAGCCTCAGCCACACGCCTCGACGGTCGCTCACCCCCCGACTCTACGCCGTGCGGATAGGCTCGCCAAGTGGGCGTGAACTACGACCTGGTCATCGTGGGGATGGGGTCGGGCGGGATGGTCGCCGCCGAGTTCGCGTCCAACCTGGACATCAAGGTGGCCGCGGTCGAGCGCGACCGCGTGGGGGGCGACTGCCTGTGGACGGGCTGCGTTCCGAGCAAGGCGCTGCTCGCCTCCGCCAAGGCGGCGCACACCATGCGCCACGCCGACAAGTACGGGCTGACCCCGGTCGAGCCGGAGATCGACACAGCGAGGGTCTTCGAGCGCATTCGCGCGATCCAGCAGCAGCTGGCCGACACAGACGACAACGCCGACCGGTTCGTGGACGCCGGCGTGGACGTGCACTTCGGCGCGGCGCGGCTGACCGGGCCGAACACGCTCGAGGTGGAGGGCGTCGGCAAGATCGAGTCGCGGTTCATCCTGCTGTGCACCGGCAGCCGCCCGGCCGTGCCGCCGATCGCCGGGCTGGAGGAGGCCCGCTTCCTCACGAGCGAGAGCGTGTGGGACATCCCGAGCGCACCCGTGAGCCTCGTCGTGATCGGCGGGGGGCCGATCTCGATCGAGCTGTCGCAGGCATTCGCGCGCCTGGGCGTGAAGACCACCGTGCTGCAGAAGGGCGACCGCATCCTCCCGCGCGACGAGCCCGACCTCGTGGCGCGGCTGAGCGAGCGCATCCGCGACGACGGCGTGGAGCTGCTCCTGGACGTCGAGACCGAGAGCGTGTCCGTGGAGGACGGGCTGAAGGTCGTGCGCGGGACGGTGGCGGGCGAACCCCGCGAGTGGCGAACGCAGGAGATCCTCGTCGGGGCGGGGCGGAGGCCGAACGTCGAGGGCCTCGGGCTCGAGGAGGTCGGCGTGGAGGTGGGTCCCCGCGGCGTGGTGGTGGACGGGCGCCTGCGCACGACCGTGAAGTCCGTCTACGCCTGTGGCGACCTGGCGGGCCGCTTCCTCTTCACCCACTCGGCCGGCTACGAGGCGGCGGGAGCGATCCGCAACATGTTCTTCCCCGGCTCGAGCGACGCGACGGACTTCGTGCCCTGGTGCACCTACACCGACCCGGAGCTGGCGCACGCCGGGCTGACCGAGGCGGAGGCGCGGGAGGCCCACGGCGACGACGACGTGCACGTGTGGACGCACGACCTCTCCCACTCCGACCGCGCGCGAGCGGACAGCGCGCAAGACGGCGAGATCCGGATCGTGACCGCGAAGGACCGGATGGTCGGCGCCCACGCGCTGACGCCCGGCGCGGGCGAGGTGATCCACGAGCTCGCCCTGGCGATCCACGAGAAGAAGAAGCTGCGAGACCTCGGGAGCCTCGTCCACGTGTACCCCACGCTGTCGGTGGGGATCGGCCAGCTCGCCGGCGAGGCGAGCTACGAGCGGGCCGGGAAGCTCGGCTTCCTGGTGCGCTCGAAGGCGTAGTGGGACTTCGCGAGATATCTACGAATACGCGCCCACTACGGAGAAGCGCGTGGTGGCCTACCCAGCGACCCTCCTCCCAGACCACAACGCGGGTCGGCGGGTTCCATCGTCGGAGGTACGACCCGGACCTCCGGCGCCAGCCTTGCGAAAGCAGCTGCAACGCTGGCGCGGCTCGAGGCGGAGACCGCCGCTCGGGCTCCTGAGAGCGGCGAGTGTGGACTTTGTCCGCCTGACGCGGACAGACCTGACACTCGGTCTCTAGGCCCGCGCCATCGGGAGCTCCAGCAGCGGCAGCTCCTCCTGCAGGCGCAGGTTCTCCTCGGGGTCGAGCACCGAGTGCTGCGCGCATGCGGGCACCAGCTCGCCGGTCTCGGGGTGCGCCATCGCGTACGAGCAGGACTGGAGCCGCTCCTGCGTCTCGCGCAGCGCCGGCTCGTCCGACATCTCGCCGCGCCGCAGCAGCTCCCACGCCGGCTTCACCTTGTCGGCGTCCATGAACGCGTGCATCACATAGGTCACGGCGCGCGGGCGGTCCCGCAGCAGGGCACGCGGGCCGCCGGCGCGGCCGGCGAAGCGCCGCGCCCAGCCCATGGTGCTCCGACGGCGCGGGGCGGCGGGCGAAGCCGCGCACCACCCGGGCGGCCAGCAACGGCGCGGGCGCCACGAAGTCCATGCCCCCCGAAAGCGCCGACGAAGTCCTCGAGCACCCGCGCGTCCCGCGGGTCGTCCTCGTCGAGCAGCGGCGCGTAGCGGTCGCCCACGTAGGCCCCGTACGCGGTCCGGTTGCAGCGCGGGTCGCCGATCTGGAAGGCGTTCCAGTGCAGCCGCGCGCCGGCGCCCTCCTGGACCCGCCGCCACACCTCGTCGGTGGAGAACTCGCGGTAGGAGTGCTTCCAGCGGGCGGCATTGCCGATGAAGGCCGCGGGCTGGAAGCTGAACATCCGGTAGCCCATGTCGCGGCAGTCGCGGATCACCTGAGCCACCTCGCCGATGTTCCCCGGCGTGACCGTCATGTTGTGCGCCAGGTAGTGCGTCACCCCGTGCTCGCGCTCGAGCCGCTGGAACATCTCGCAGAAGGCCTGCCGGTGGGGGTTGAGCGAGCGCTCGTCCGGCGGCGTCCTGATGCCGCGGCGGCCGAACATCATCGAGTCGAAGTGCCCGGCGAAGGAGAGGTGCCGGAACCGCGGGCGGCCGGTCGCGGGGTCGAGCGCCAGCGCCTCCAGGTAGTCGTAGTCGAAGTCGCCGTGGGACATCGACATCGGCTTGCGGCCGTGGTCGATCATCGTCTGGAGCGCCGCGGCGTGGTCGTCGGGCTCGAGCAGGGTGACCTCGCCGCCGATCAGCTGGGCGTGCTGCCCCGGCCCGCGCAGCTCGCGCAGGAGCTCCATCTGGGCGTCGATCTCCCGCAGGGTGTGCGCCCCGTCGGTGCGCACCCGGTTGGCCTCCTTGGCGTGGTAGCACGGGGTGCAGGCGAGGTTGCAGCGGGGGAACACGCCGTGCGTGCCCTCGCAGCCCGACGTGCGGCGGCCGAGCATCTGGTTGGGGGTCTTGCGTGGTCCGGCAGCTCTTCCCAGCGGCGGGCCAGAGCCTCGGTCAGGTCAGGGTGCTCCGGCCGCGTGGCGACCTCGAGCTCCCGCAGCTTGGCGACGACCGACAGCACGCCGCGATGCTACACCTGGTCAGCGGACCCGCTTGTAGAAGCGCGCCAGATGCCTGGCGGGCACGCCCGCGACGAACAGCAGCCGGATCCCCCACCAGGTCATCAGCGTGCGGGGCACGCCCAGCGCCCGCCACCGGCGGGGGGAGGTGAGCGCCGGGCCGGGCAGGCAGGCGCTGCGGAAGCCCTTCTCGAGCCGCCGCACCAGGTCGTAGTCGTCCATGATCGGCAGGTCGCGGTAGCCGCCGAGCGCGGCGAATACGGCGGGTCGCAGCCAGATCGTCGAGTCGCCGTAGTAGAAGCCGAACCGGCGCTGAAGGGCGTAGGCGCGCGTGAGCACGCGCGCGAACCGGTCGCCCCCGTCGAAGCGCAGGGCGAAGTTGCCGCCCGCCGCATCCGTCTCGGCCAGCGACCGGTGGGCATCCGCGGGCAGCCGCGAATCGGCGTGGAGGAAGAGCAGCACCTCGCCCCGAGCACGGGCCGCCGCGGCATTCAGCTGGCCGGCCCGGTGCACGCCATCGGACACGATCTCGGCGCCCCGCTCGGTGCGATCGAAAGGGTGCGGTCATGGGAGCCGCCGTCCGCCACGAGCACCTCCCACTCACCGTCGAGCGAGTCCAGATGGTCGAACAGCGCCGGCAGCTCGGCCTCCTCGTCGAAGGTCGGCACGATCACCGACACGAGGGGACTCACGCCGCGGCCAGGATCTCTGCCACCGCGGGCGGCAGCCGGGGATGGCCGGCCAGGGCGCGAGCGTCGGCGGCGTCGTCGAGGTCACGCTGCATCCCGAGCAACTCGACCCGCAGGCCGGCGTCGGCGCAGCGCTCGAGCGAGCGCTCGAGGACCGCCGCTCCGCCCATTCCCCGCCGAGATCGAAGACGTCGGGCGCGGGGCGCGCGAGCCCCACGATCCAGTACCCGCCGTCAAGTGCCGGGCCAAAGACCAGATCGGCCCCGCCGCGGAGCACCGCCTCTGCCTCACGCGCGTGCGCGCGCGTGAGTACGGGCATGTCGGTGCCCACCACGAGCAAGGGCTCAGAGCGCTCGCGGAACACCTGGGCGGTCGCCGCGGCGAGGCGATCGCCCAGGTCACCTGCCGCGTCGGGGAAGGCCCGGACGCCGGCGGCCACGTGCGCCCGCAGGTCGTCCTCGGCCCCGCCGTAGGCGAGGTAGGCGCCGTCCGGCGCGACCTCCACAGCCCACCGCGACACCGCTGCGATCAGCGCCGCCTGGAGCCGGGCGCAGCCCTCGTGCCCCAGCAGCGGCTCGAGCCGCGTCTTCACCGACCCCGGGCGCGGGGCCTTCGCCATCACCAGCACGGAGACCGCCATCGTCAGACCGCGCAGCGGAAGGCCGCGGGCAGCGTGCCGTCCTCGAGCCGCAGCACGAGGAAGCGCTCCACCACCAGCCGCTTGGCCTCGGCGAGGGACACCTCGCCGCGGGCGAGCAGGAAGTCCGGGCTCGAGTCGAGATCGCCGCCCACCGGATGCCAGTGCACGCCGTCGGCGGTCACGGTCAGCTCGGGCACCATCACGCCCTCGGACACCTGGATGCCCTCATCCATCTCCTCCGCGAACCCGCGCTGCACGAGCGGCCGTACGGCGAAGTCGTCCCCCTCGATGCCCATGCCCGCGAGCATCCGGCCGAGCTCCTCCACCTCGCCGCGGTTGTCGGGGGTCTCCGTCATGGCCACGCGCAGCCGCAATCCGAGCTCGCGCGCGTAGCCGATGCCCTCCATCGCCCGCTCCCAGGAGCCGGCGCCGCGCCAGAGGTCGTGGGTCTCCGCGCGCGCGCCGTCGATCGAGCTCTGGAGGGTCAGCCGGGGCCTGCCGGCCAGCCGCGCCAGCTCCTCACGCCGGCGGCCCGTGAAGAGCATGGCGTTGGTGAGCACCACGGTCTCGAGCCGCTCCGACGCGTACTCGGCCATCGCGACCATCTCCGGGTGCACGAACGGCTCGCCGCCGGTCACGTACAGCTCGCGGAAGCCCTCCTCCACCGCCTCGTCCACCAGCGCGCGGAAGCGCTCCCCCGAGATCTCGCGCCGCCGGGCCGTGGGCGAGGAGGCCACCACGCAGTAGTCGCACGCGAGGTTGCAATGGAAGTTCGAGTAGACCCACAGCCGGGGCGGGAACAGCTCGGTGCCGAACATCGAGACCACCGGCAGGCCGGCGTCCTCCTCCTCCGGCGCGTCCGCCCAGCCGACCCCGCCGGCGGCGAAGCCGCTGGGCATCGACTCGCGGTAGACGTGGTAGCGCCCCCGCGAGCGCTCCGGCGGCGGCACCACCTCGAGGCAGGTCGTCCACCAGCCGGTCTCGATCGTCTCCACGAACGCCTCGGGGAGCCCCGCCGAGCGCATCGACTCGGCCTGTGTGCGCCAGTCGTACTCGACCGGCACCAGCTCGGCGCTCGCCGCCCGCCCTCCAGGTCGAGCACCGCGTACCAGGTGTTGGGCCGGCCGTCGTTGGCGGGGCGCCCCACCGCACCCACGTTCACCACGAGCGTGCCGTCCAGCTCGCGCTGCCACGGGATGCCCGTATGGGTGCAGAGCAGCACGTCCGAGCCGGTGAGGCGCTCGCGCAGCTCGTGGTCGTCCAGGGACTCCCAGAGGAAGTCGTTCACGGCCAGCGGCGAGCCGTGGACCATGTGCACGTCGACTCCGCCGATCTCCTCGCGCAGCTCGCCCGGCAGGTCGCGCATCCACTCCGCGAACTCCGGCGCCGGTGGCGGCCTTCGTGTGGTCGTACATCAGCTGGGCGAAGTGGTTGTCGCGCTCCGAGGAGTAGCCGCAGCCGCAGTCCTCATCCCCGCGGCCGATCGCGATGTCGTAGTTCCCGGCGATCGATTCCACGCCGTGCTCCACGAGCAGCGGCAACACGGCGTCGCACTCCGCGCCGAACCCGCCGAGGTCGCCCAGGTTGAAGATCCGCTCGCAGCCGCGGGCCCTGGCGCCGCGGAGCATGGCCCCCAGCGCATGGGGGTTGGCGTATGCGCCGCCAAAAGCTGCGATCCGCATCGCGGTCAGTTTAGGATCCGATCGCTCGTCGGGAGCGTAGTAGTCCTCAGTCCTCAGTCGTCAGTCGTCAGGCAGGAGCGCGTGGTCAATCGGATAGCCATCATCGGAGCCGGGCCCATCGGGCTCGAGGCCGCGCTCGCGGCCTCGGAGCGCGGGCTCGACTTCGCGGTCTACGAGGCCGCCGGATCGGTGGGCGGGTACGTGCGACGGTGGGGCCACGTCCGGACCTTCACGCCCTGGGACATGAACGTGTCCACGCGCGCGAAGGCAGCGCTGGGTGGCACGGCGCCCGCCGGCGACGAGCTGCCGACCGGCGACGAGCTCTCCCGCGACCTGCTCGAGCCGCTCGCCGGCTCCGCGCCGCTCAGCGGCCGGATCCGGCTCGGCGCGCGCGTCCTCGCCGTGGGGCGCGAGGGCCTGCTCAAGCACGAGGCGATCGGATCCGACGAGCGGGGGCGGCCCGGCCGTTCCGGCTGCTGCTCTCGCTCCTCCGACGGGAAGCGAGCGCGATCGAGCACGCCGACGCCGTGATCGACTGCTCGGGCAGCTACGGGAACCCCAACCTCCTCGGCGACGGCGGCATCCCGGCGCCGGGCGAGCGCGCGCTGGAGGACAGGATCGTGCGCTACCTCCCGTCATTCGACGAGGACCACTGGGGCGGCGCCAAGGTGCTGCTCACCGGCTCGGGCCACTCCGCGCAGACCGCCGCCCGCGCCCTGGCCCGGCTGCCCGACACGAAGGTGGTGTGGGCGGTACGCAACCCGCTTCCAGACTGGGGCGCGGTGGAGGACGACCCGCTGCCCGAGCGCGCGTCGCTGAACGCCACGGCGGCGAGCATCGCCGCCGGGGAGTCCCCCGGCATCGAGCTCCTGCCGGGGACGGTCACCGAGTCGCTCGCCGAGCGCGACGGCCGCGTGGCGGTGACGCTGCGAAACGGCGGGGTCGAGGAGGTCGTGGTGGACCGCATCCTCGCCCTGAACGGCGGGGTGGGCGACGCCTCCATCTACCGCCAGCTCCAGGTGCACGAGTGCTACGCCTCCTGCGCGCCGATGAAGCTCGCGGCCGCGCTGCTCGCCGACTCGGGAGCGGACTGCCTCGAGCAGACCGGTCACGGGCCGGAGACGCTCGTGAACCCCGAGCCGGGCTTCTTCATCCTCGGCGCCAAGTCGTACGGCCGCAACTCGCAGTTCCTGCTGGCTGTTGGATGGCAGCAGGTAGATGACGTGTTCGCGTCCCTGCTCCGCAGGGGGAGCAATCCCCGGGCTCCCGCCCCCGGACCCCAGGGCGCCACTTGCCCTACGTCATCCGCTGGAGGGTCCACGCGGTGGGCGCCGCCGCGCAGCGGCGCTGATGGTGTGTCCGGGGGCGCTGCCCCCGGACCACTGACCGGCGTATCTGGGCGGCGGCCCCCAGCGGCCGTCCCGCCAGCGGATGACGTGGGTTAAGGCGGACCGGGGGCTCCCGCCCCCGGACCCCCAGGGGCGCGTCTCGCCCTACGGCATCCGCTGGAGGGCCCACGCGGTGGGCGCCGCCGCGCAGCGACGCCGTGGTGTGCCGGGGGCCCGGCGGTGGGCGCCGCCCCGCAGTAACGCCGCGGATGTGTGGGGGCCAGCCCCTGGGGTCCCGCGCCCCGGACCCCCGGCGCCACTCGCCCTACCTCATCCGCTGGAGGGTCCACGCGGTGGGCGCCGCCGCGCAGCGGCGCTCGTGGTGTGTCCGGGGGCCGTGCCCCCGGACCACTGACCGGCGTACCTGGCGGCGGCCCCCAGCGGCCGACCCGCCAGCGGATGACGTGGGTTAAGGGACGCCGGGGGATCCGGGGGCGGGAGCCCCCGGGGTCAATCAACGAGGGAGGGGATCGCCGCGAGCGCCTTCTGCACGTTGAGGCGGCCGTCGTAGACGACCTTGCCGTTGAGCGCGATCGGCTTGTCGACCTTGTGCCGGAGCGCGTAGCGCAGGTCTGAGTACGTCGCGTCGGACTCCTGCTTTCTGAGCAGCGCCGCCGCGCCGGCCACGTAGGGCGCCGCCATCGAGGTGCCGTCGAGGTACCTTGTAGCTCGCGCCCAGGTAGGTCGAGAGGATGTTGTCGCCGGGAGCCGCGACGTCGACGCGCGGTCGCCCCGTAGTTGGAGAACGACGCGAGCGTGTCGGTCGACGTGGAGGCGGCGACGGTGAGGATGTTCGAGTCGGTGAAGGACGCCGGGTAGCTCGGGCGACTTGTCGATGTTGTCGCCGTCGTTGCCCGCCGCGACGACGAGCAGCGTGCCCTTGTCCTGCGCGTAGTCGACCGCGTCCTGGAGCGCACGAGGACTTCGAGCTCAGCCGAACGAGCAGTTGATGATCTTGATCCCCTGCTTGACCGCGTACTCGATGCCCGGCGGCGGCGTCTGACGTCGAGCCCTTGCCCCTTCGAGTCCATGAACTTCACCGCCACGATCGGCCTTCCAGCACGTGCCGGACACGCCGATGTCGTTGTTCGCCGTCGCGCCGACGATCCCGGCCACGTGGGTGCCGTGGCCCTCGTCGTCCTCCCCGACGCCCTTGCCCTCGAGAGGTTGATCGCCGTATGTTGTCGTCGACGCAGCCGTTCTTGTCGTCGTCCTTGCCGTTGTTCGGCTTGTCGGAGCTGATGTAGAGGTTGTCGACAGGTCGGGGTGGTTGGTGTCGTACCGGTGTCGAGCATCGCCACCTTCGCGCAGCTGTTCCTCACGCCCCAGGCGCTCGGGGCGTCGATGTCCTGGTCGGCCGCACCGTCCACCAGCGCGTAGTCGAGCGGGTAGGAAGGGTCGTTCGGCACGATCGACTTGGAGTGGATGAAGTCGGGCTCGGCGTATGCCACGGCGGAATGCCGCGCCAGGCGCTTTCGCAGAGCGTCGACCGCCTTCCCGGAGCGCGGCTTCACCACCACCAGCCGTCCACCGCGGACCGCCTTGAAGCGCTGGGAGATCCTTCCGTCGAGCTTCGCCAGGATCTGCGCTTGGCGGTCCTTGGACACCCCCTTGTCGAAGCCGACCAGCAGCCGCCCGGACGCGGCGGGGGCCGCGGCCTCGGCCGGGGCGCCGGCGAGCAGGCCAACGAGGAGCATCGCGGACAGCGTGGCCAGGTAGCGAGCCGGCATGCAGGCCGACCCTAGACCCGCGCCGGGGCCGAAACAAGCTCAGAACAGCGAGGCGATCTCCACGATCACCGGCGTCAGCACCAGCGCCGGCAGGAAGTTCCCCACCTTCACGTCCTTCACGTCGAGCAGCTTCAGCGAGATCCCGAGGATGAGGATGCCGCCCGCGCTCGTGAGGGCATCGAGCGTCTCGCCGGTGAGGATCTCGTCGAACGCACCTGCGCCGAGGGTGATCCCGCCCTGCACCACCAGCACCGTGAGCGCGGCGATCCCCACCCCCCAGCCCAGGGCCGCGGAGAGGGCGATCGACGCGAAGCCGTCGAGCACCGATTTGGTGGCGAGCTGGGTGTACTGGTCCGTGAGGCCGTCCTCGATCGAGCCGAGGACCGTGAGCGGCCCGACGCAGAACAGCAGGCTGGCGGTGACGAAGGCCTCCGAGATGCGGGAGTGCCCCTCGCCGGCCAGCGCGCGCTGGATCCGGTCGCCCAGGCGTTCGAGCCACCGCTCGATCCCGATCGCCTCTCCCACCAGGCCGCCGAGCAGCACACCGCCGAGCACGTACAGGGGGTTGGTCTCGTTCCACGCCAGCGCCGCGTCCACGCCGATCACGAGCGTCACCAGGCCCAGCCCGGCCATCACCCGGTGCTGGAGCCCCTCCGGCAGGCGTACACCCACGAGCGTGCCGATCGCCGTGCCGACGAGAACGGTGCCGACATTGATGAACGTGCCCGTCATGGCCGGGTAGGCTCGCAGGCCGGCGAACGAGTGGAGGTTTGGACATGAGCGAGAACCTGGCCCGCATCCTCATCGAGGCGGCCGAGCAGAGCCCGGACGGCATCGCCATCAAGCTCGACGACGTCGAGGTGAGCTACGGGGCGATCGCGGACGGGAGCGCCCGGATGGCCGCGATCCTGAAGGAGAAGGGCGTTGAGCCGGGCGACCGCGTGGGCGTGATGCTGCCCAACGTCCCCTACTTCGCCATCGCCTACTACGGCGTGCTCCGGACCGGCGCCGTGGTGGTTCCGATGAACGTGCTGCTGAAGGGCCGCGAGGTGGGCTTCTACCTCGAGGATCCGGGCGCAAAGGTGGTGATCGCCTGGGGCGACTTCGCCGAGGCCGCCGAGAAGGGCGCCCAGGACGCGGGCGCGGAGTGCATCCTCGTGAAGCCCGGCGAGTTCGAGCAGCTGCTGGGCGGCGCCGAGCCCGACACGGACCTGGCCGACCGCGACGCCGAGGACACCGCGGTGATCCTCTACACCTCCGGCACGACCGGGAAGCCCAAGGGCGCGGAGCTCACCCACGCCAACCTGCACAAGAACTGCACGGTGTCCGCGTCCACCCTCGTCCAGCTCACGGAGGACGACAAGCTGCTGGGAGCGCTGCCCCTGTTCCACTCGTTCGGGCAGACCTGCACCCTGAACGCCGGGTTCTGCAACCGCGCGATGATCTCGATGATCCCCCGCTTCGATCCCGACAAGGCGCTCGAGATCATCGAGCGGGACGGCATCACGATCTTTCAGGGCGTGCCGACGATGTACAACGCGATGCTCGCCTCCGGGAGCGCCGACTCGGCGGACACCTCCACCCTGCGGCTGTGCATGTCCGGCGGCGCGGCGATGCCCGAGGAGGTCATGCGGAAGTTCGAGGAGAAGTTCGGCTGCCAGGTGCTCGAGGGCTACGGGCTGTCCGAGACCTCACCGGTGGCGTCGTTCAACCACCCCGACCGCGGGAGCAAGCCCGGCTCGATCGGCACCCCGATCGAGGGCGTGGAGATGAAGGTCGTCGACGACGATGGCAACGAGGTGGAGCAGGGCGAGGTCGGCGAGATCCTGATCAAGGGCCACAACGTGATGAAGGGCTACTGGAACCGCGAGGAGGCCACCGCCGAGTCGATCAAGGACGGATGGTTCCACTCCGGCGACATCGCCAAGGTCGACGAGGACGGCTACTTCTTCATCGTCGACCGCAAGAAGGACCTGATCATCCGCGGCGGCTACAACGTCTACCCGCGCGAGATCGAGGAGGTGCTGTACGAGCACCCGGCGATCCAGGAAGCCGCGGTGGTGGGGGTGCCCCACGAGGAGCTCGGAGAGGAGGTCGGCGCGGCGATCGTGCTCAAGGAGGGCGAGGACGTGGACGCCGACGAGATCAAGAAGTACGTGAAGGGCGAGGTCGCCGCCTACAAGTACCCGCGGCAGGTGTGGTTCATGGACGAGCTGCCGAAGGGGCCGACGGGCAAGATCCTCAAGAGGGAGATCGAGGCGCCGGCGGAGGTCAAGGCCGAGGCGTAGCCGCCGCGATCAGCTCGTCCACCGAGGGACGGTCGGCCGGCGAGGCGCTCGGGTAGACCCACGTGACCTCGCCGTCGGCGTCCGTAACGGCATCGCCGCCGAGCTGCATCGTGTCGTCCTCCGGCGGCTTGGGCCGCTCGCCCCTGGCGATCAGCTTCGCGTAGCGCGCCCAGACACGCGGGTTGAGCCAGACCCGCGCGAAGCTGCCGCGGCCGAACCCGAGCGCCCGGTAGAGCTCGCGGTCGGTGTCGGCGTACAGCTCGAAGGGCAGGTCGAGCTCCTTCCTGAAGGCGTCCAGCAGCGGCGGCCCCGTGAACGTGACGCACACCACCTCGGCCGGGATCTCGTCGATCCGGGCGGCCACCTCCCGCAGGTGCTCGCGGCAGGGCAGGCAGCCGAGATGGCGCATGAAGATCAGCGCGTGCGGCGTCCCCGCGAAGGCCGCCAGCCGGGTCACGAGTAGGTGATCACGCTGCGGATCCCGTCCTGGGCCTCCATCAGCTCGAACCCGCGGTTCACCTCGTCGAGGGTGAGGTGGTGGGAGATCAGCGGGTCCACGTCGATCTCCCCCTGGAGGTAGAGCTCGACCAGCTCGGGCACCTGGTCGCGCCCCTTGCAGCCGCCGAACGAGGAGCCCGCGACGCGGCGGCCCGTGATCAGGAAACGAGGCACGATGTCGAGCGTCTCGCCCTTCCCTGCCACGCCGGCCACGGTGCACAGGCCCCAGCCCATGCGGGCGGACTCCACCGCCTGCCGCATCACCTGCACCAGGCCGGTCGCCTCGAAGGTGTAGTCGGCGCCGAAGCCGCCGGTCATCTCGAGGATCCGGTCCACGGTGCCCTCGCCGCCCACCATCGTGTCCGTGGCGCCCTGGCCCTTGGCGAGCTCGAGCCGATCCTCCGAGAGGTCGACGCACACGATCCGCTCGGCCCGGCGGAGGCGGCAGCCGGCCACGGCCCCGAGCCCCACGAGGCCGGCGCCGAACACGACGCAGGTGGACCCCTCCTCCACCTTCGCGGTGTTCATCGCCGCGCCGAGGCCGGTGGAGAGCCCGCAGGCGAAGGGCGCCACGCGGTCGGGCGGGGCCTCGGGGCTGACCACGGCGAGCGCGATCTCGGGCATCACCGTGTACTCGGCGAAGGTCGAGGTGCCCATGAAGTGGCGCATCTGCTCGCCGTTCCGCGACAGGCGGGTGGTGCCGTCCGGGAGATGCCCCTTGTTCTGCTCGTCGCGGATCGCCAGGCAGAGGTTCGTCTTGGGGCTCAGGCAGTGGACGCACTCGCCGCACTGGGGCGAGAAGAGCGTGACCACGCGGTCGCCCTCCTTCACGAGGCTCACACCCTCGCCCACCTTCTCCACGATTCCCGCACCCTCGTGCCCGAGGACCGTCGGCGCGTAGCCCGACGGATCCGCTCCCGAGGCTGTGTAGAGGTCGGTGTGGCACACGCCGCAGGCCTCCAGGCGCACCAGCACCTCGCCCGCGCCGGGGTCCGCGAGCTCCACCTCCTGCACCTCCAGGGGCTTGCCGAACTCCTCCAGCACGGCCGCTCTCATCCTCATGCGGCCGAGACTAATCGACCACGAGGCCGTGGCGCATGGTGTTCTCGGTGACCACCCGGGGCTCCATGAACTGGAGCAGGTAGTCGGGCCCGCCCGCCTTCGACCCGATCCCGGAGCGGCGGTTGCCGCCGAACGGCTGGCGGCCCACCATGGCGCCGGTGATGCCGCGGTTCACGTACAGGTTGCCGACCGGCGAGCGCGCCGCCACCGCCGCCACCGTGGCGGGGTTGCGGGCGAACAGCCCGCCCGTGAGGGCGAACGGCAGCGCGTCCACCAGGTCGCACGCCGCCTCGACCGAGGCCACCGGCTCCACGGTGAGCAGCGGCCCGAACACCTCCTCGCGCAGCACCCGCGCGGACGGGTCGAGGCCGCACGCCATGGCCGGGGCGCAGAACCAGCCCTCCGCGGGCACGCCGCCGGCGCGGGCGGCGATCCGGCCCGCCGCCTCCGCCTCGGCCGCATAGCCGTCCACCCGCTCCTTGGCCTCGGCGTCGATCACCGGCGGCACGTTCGTGGCGAAGTCGCCGGCCTGCCCCACCTCGAGCACCTCGACCGCGCCGCTGAGCCGCGCCACCAGGGCGTCGTGCGTCGCCTCGTGGGCCAGCACCCGGGCGGCCGCCGAGCACTTCTGGCCCGCGTACGCGAACGCCGACTGGACGATGCCCGGCACGGCCTCGTCGAGATCGGCGTCGGAGTCGACGATCACGCAGTTCTTGCCGCCCATCTCGGCCACCACGCGCTTCACGTGGCCCTGGGCGGCCGGGGTCTCCGCCGCGGCGCGCACGATGTCGAGCCCCACCGCTCCCGACCCCGTGAACGCGATCACGTGCACGCCCGGGTGGCGCACCAGGGCCGCCCCGGCGTCGCCGAAGCCCGGCAACAGGGCCAGGGCGTCGGGCGGGACGCCCGCTGAGCGCAGCGCCTCCACCAGCATCAGCGCGCAGGCCGGTGACTGCTCGGCGGGCTTGAGCACCACCGCGTTGCCGGTCGCGAGGCCCGCCGCGACCATGCCCGTGGGTATCGCGAGGGGGAAGTTCCAGGGCGAGATCACGGCCACCACACCGCGCGGCGCATAGCGCATCGTGTTGCGCTCGCCGGGGACCTGAAGCAGCGCGGGGCCCTCCTCGAGCGCAATCGCCGCGCGGGCGTAGTACTCGAGGAAGTCGATCGCCTCGCAGGCGTCGGCGTCCGCCTCGCCCCAGGGCTTGGCGCACTCGCGCACCATCAGCGCCGCCAGCTCGAGCCGCCGGCCGCGCAGGACCTCGGCCGCGCGCACGAGCACGGCGGCGCGCTCCGCCGCGGCCGACCCGCCCCAGGCCGCGAACCCCGACTGCGCGCGCTCGACCGCCGCCGCGGCGTCGGCCTCGCCGGCCCGGCCGGCCGTGGCGACCACGCGCGAGGGGTCGCCCGGATCCGTGGACTCGAATCCCTCGCTCGGGCCGCGCTCGTCGCCCACCATCACGGGGACACGGAGCGGCAGGCGCGAGTCGACGCCGGCGAGCGCCTCGGTGAGCGAGTCCCTCACCGAGGCGCGGCGCAGCTCCAGCACGGGCTCGTTGGCGAACGGCGCGAGGTTCACGGCGCCGCCAGGAGCTCCTCGACCGGGGCCCCGCGCTGCTGCTCCCCGAGGAACGAGTCGTTCGAGGTGTTCTCGAGCAGCCGGCGGACCAGGTAGGCCATGCCCGCCACGAGGTCGCCCACGGGGCAGTACGCGCGCACCCGCAACCCGTTCGCCGCCAGGGCGTGCTGCAGCTCGTCCCCGAGCCCACGCAGGATCTGAAGCTCGAGGTCGCGGTCCTCGCCCCCGCCGTCGCGGTTGTACGCGATCGCGTGCGCCACCGAGCGCAGGTTGTGCGAGGCCACGGCCACGCGGACCACGGGGCGTGCGTCGATCAGCCGGCGCGTGAGGGCCTCGAAGTTGCGGTCGGACTCCGCCTTGACCTCGAACACCGGCGGGGCCCACCCGTGCTGCCTGGCCTCGACGACCTCGTGGTCCCAGTAGGCGCCCTTCACCAGGCGCACGGTGAGGGGCGGTGTGCGGTCGCTCGCGCGCGCCCAGTCGAGCAGCAGGTCGAGCTGCTCCGGCGACTCGCGCAGATAGGCCTGGAGCACCACGCCCGACGACGGCCCGTCCCGGAACTCGGGCTCGTCGAGCAGCTCGTGCACCAGCTCCATGGTGGTCTCGAAGGCATCCAGCGACTCCATGTCGATGTGGAGGTGGGCATCGAGCTCCTTCGCCCGCCTCAGCAGCGGACGCATTCTCGCGACGGCGTCGTCGCGGCCGGCCGAGGGAGCCTCGGGCCGCATCAGCGGCGTGAGCGCGGACACCTTCACCGAAAGGTTCACCCGCGGGAGCGGTCCGATCGAGTCCGCCTCGAGCGCCGGCCTGTCGGGCCACTTCGGAGCGGCGGCGGCGAGGGCGTCGAGCGCCTCGAGGCAGCGGGCGGCGTAGCGGTCCGCCTCCTCACGGGTCACGGTGGCCTCCCCGAGCAGGTCGACGGAGGTGGCGGCGCCGCCCTCCCAGAGCTCGCGCAGCACCTTCAGCGCGGCGCGCGGAGACTCCCCCACGATGAACCGGTGCGCCATGTGGCGCACGCCGCCGGCCGCGGCGGCGCCCAGCGCCTGCCGCCCGGCCCTCGTGTGTGCGGCCCGCATTGCGGCCTCCATCGGCTGCGGGCGGTCCTCCACCTCCTCCAGGTAGGCGCCGAGGTGGCGCGCCAGGTCGTCGAGCGAGCGGCAGGCGGGCGTCACGTCCACGAGCCGGAAGAGGGCCGCCCGCAGCTCGGCGTCGCGCGAGGCGAGCTCCATCGCCTTGGCGTCGAGCGCCTTCACCGGATTGCGCGACCGGCCGGGCAGCGCGGCGTGCAGCTCGCGCCCGATCCCGTCGATCCGGTCGTCCAGTCCCATCCGGGCCAACGCTACTCCTGCGCCGCCGCCGTCCGCTTGGGTTCGGGCCCACGGGGTACGCACTCGCCATGGCAGAGCTGGTACTCGGTCCCCTGCTTCGCTACGTGGGCGAGACCCGCGCAGTGATCTGGGTCGAGACCGACGCCGCGTGCGAGGCCGAGGTGCTCGGCACCACGCGCAAGACCTTCCACGTGGACGGCCATCACTACGCCCTGGTGCGCGTGGAGGGCCTCGAGCCGGGCGAGCGCTACGAGTACGAGGTGGCGCTCGACGGCGAGCGGGTGTGGCCGCCGGAGGACTCCGAGTTCCCGCCGAGCCAGTTCCGCACCTACCCAAAGGAGGAGGAGCTCAACATCGCGTTCGCCTCGTGCCGCGTGGCGGCGCCGAGCGAGCCGCCCTACAGCCTCACCAAGGACGAGGACGACAGCGGGCGCGAGCACGACGCTCTGCGCACGCTCGGCCTGAGGATGCGCCGGCAGCCGCCGGGGGCCTGGCCGGACCTGGTGCTCATGCTCGGCGACCAGGTGTACGCCGACGAGTGCTCGCCCGAGACGAAGGAGTTCATCCGGTCCACCCGCGACACGAGCGAGCCGCCCGGGGAGATCGCGCTCACCTTCGAGGAGTACACGCGGCTGTACCGGGAGTCGTGGGGCGAGCCGGTGATCCGGTGGCTGCTCTCCACGGTCTCGAGCGCGATGATCTTCGACGACCACGACATCCACGACGACTGGAACACCTCGGAGGCGTGGCTCGAGGAGATCCGCGCCACCGACTGGTGGGACGAGCACATCGTGGCCGGGCTGATGTCCTACTGGATCTACCAGCACGCTGGGAACCTGAGCCCGGACGAGCAGGACGAGGACGGCCTCCTCGCGAAGGTCCAGGAGAGCGAGGACGCGGGGGACCTGCTGCGCGAGTTCGCGCGCGGCGCCGACCGCGAGAGGGGCGCCAGCCGCTGGAGCTATCACCGGGACCTCGGCAGCACGCGCCTCGTGATGATCGACTCGCGCGCCGGACGCGTGCTCGACGAGGGCAACCGGTCCATGCTCGACGAGGCCGAGTGGGACTGGGTCGAGGAGCACGCATGCGGCGGCTTCGACCACCTGCTGATCGCCACCTCGCTGCCCTGGCTCCTCTCGCCGGCCATGCATCACCTCGAGGCGTGGAGCGAGCGGGTGTGCGGCGGGGCCTGGGGATCGCTCGCCGCCCGGCAGGGCGAGAGGGTCCGGCAGGAGCTCGACCTCGAGCACTGGGGAGCGTTCGCGGAGTCCTTTCGCCGGCTGGCCGAGATCCAGCGCGCAGTGGGCGCCGGCGAGCGCGGCGAAGCGCCGGCGTCGATCGTCACGCTCTCCGGCGACGTGCACCACGCCTACCTGAGCCACGTCGCCTACCCGCGCGAGGACGGAGTGCGCAGCGCGGTGTACCAGGCGGTGTGCTCCCCCCTGCGCAACCCGCTGGACGCCCGCGAGCGGCGCACCATCAGGTTCATGATGACCAGACCCGCGCTCGCGATCTCCCGCGCGCTGTCACGGGCGGCAGGTGTGAGCGACCCGCCGATCCGGTGGCGGATGTGCGGCGACGGCCCCTGGTTCGACAACCAGGTCGGCACCCTCCACCTCGACGGCCGCGCGCTGAGCGTGGAGCTGGAGAAGACGGTGTCGGACGGCGACGGCGGCGCCCGCCTGGAGCGCGTGCTGGCGCACCGCGTGGCGTAGCCAGTCGCTCAGTCGTCAGTCGTCAGGGGCCGGGTCTATATTGGCCGCCCCCCGTGGACTACCCGGTCGAGACCTTCACCGCCGAGGAGCGCGCAGCGCTCGCGCCCCATTTCACCAACCTCGATCGCCCGGTGTTCGCCCTCGTTGGGTTGCCCGAGACGGTCAAGGGGGCTCTGTTCGCCCGCTATTCGCGCTACCAGGGCACGCTGCGGCGCCTCTACCTGGACGAGTTCGCGCAGGACGCCGAGGCCGCGGCCGCCGCCGCGTTCGACGGCGCCGAGGGGGAGCGCGCCCGGGGCCTCTACGAGCGCATCTTCCTCGGCTACGGCGACGACTCGGTGGCCCAGCTCGGTGGCGCCCACATCGCCTGCGAGTGGGTCTCGAACGTGATGACGAAGGTGCTGCAGCGCGGCCGCCTGGCCTCCTACCTCGAGCAGTCGACCCGCTACATCCCCTACGACGGTGAGATGCCGGGCGGCGGCTACCGCTACTGGCGCGACCCGTCGCTCGGCCCGCAGTACGAGCAGGCGATGGACTCCCTGTTCGGCACCTACGCCGCCTGCCTCCCGCGCGTGGAGGCCTGGGCGGCGGAGCGCTTCCCGCGCGCCGACGGTGAGCCGGAGGCGGCACACCTGCGCTCGATCCGGGCGAAGGCGCTCGACCTGCTGCGCGGGCTGCTGCCCGCGGCCTCGCTCTCACACATGGGGATCTTCGCCAGCGGCCAGGCCTACGAGCAGCTGCTGCTCGGCTCCTCGCCTCGCCCCTGCCCGAGGCGCGCGACTACGGGCGCATGATCCTCTCGGAGCTCCAGGCGATCATGCCGAGCTTCGTCGCGCGGGTCGACCGGCCCGAGCGCGGCGGCGAGTGGATCGCCTACCTGGAGGAGCGGGGCGCCGCGGCAGAGCGCTGGGCCGGACGGCTGGGGCTCGACCGCACGCGGGGCGGCGAGGACGGCGGCCCGTCGGTGAAGCTGCTCTCCTCCGAGGGCTCCGAGGACGACCTCCTCGCCGCGATGCTGTTCGAGGCCGCCGCGGCGCCGGAGGACGAGGCCCGCTCGGCGGTGCGCGCGCTGCCCCCGGACGAGCGCGCGCAGATGCTCTCCGAGCTGGTGGGCGCACGGCGAAACCGCCGCCACCGGCCGGGCCGGGGCTTCGAGGCGCTGCGCTACCGGTTCGAGGTGGTGTCCGACTACGGCGCGTTCCGCGACCTCCAGCGCCACCGCATGCTCACGATCCAGTGGCAGTCGCTCACCCCGGACCTGGGCGCCGGGGTGCCCGACGAGCTTGCGGACGCCGGCGTGGACGACGACTACCGGGCCGGCCTCGAGCGCTCGCAGCGCGGAGCACGCGCGGCTCGTGGACGCCGGGCTGGCCCGCGCTCGCCCCGTACGCCCTGTGCCTCGGCTACCGCATCCGCTACGTGCTCGACATGAACGCCCGCGAGGCGATGCACCTGATCGAGCTGCGGTCGGGACGCGAGGGCCATCCCGGCTACCGCGCCGTCGCTCACGAGGTCCACGCGCAGATCGCAGCGGTGCATCCGGCGGTCGCGGCCGCGATGAACTACGTGGACGGCGACACCGAGCCGCGGCTCGAGCGCATCCTGAGCGAGATCCGCACGCAGTCGCGCCGCGCCGCGGCCAACCGCGTCTAACCGCAACTTGCGCCCCCCAGAGCGGTTGAAGGGGCACCCAACCACGACAGGAGGTGCCCCTTGAAGCAGAGTAGCAACAGGTCTGAGCTTGATCTTGGCGCTTGTCGCCGCGCTCTCGTGCGTGTTCGCTGCAGTGGCCGTGGCGGCCACGATCACCGGCACGACGGCCAAGGACAAGCTCACCGGCACGCCCGACGGCGACACCATCAACGCCCTGGCAGGCAACGATCGCGTGCGCGCGCTCGGCGGCGACGACACGGTGAACGCCGGGCGAGGCAGGGACAGGGTCCACGCCGGTGACGGCAACGACACGGTGCACGGCAACCAGGGTCGCGACCACCTCCGCGGCGGCAAGGGCGACGACGAGCTGCGCGGCGGCGGCGGCCGTCCGGGCAAGCGCGCCGATCGCATGCTCGGCAACGCCGGCAACGACACGGTGTTCGGCGGCCGCGGCGCCGACTTCATCACCGGCAACCTCGGCAACGACCTCCTGAACGGCGGCGGCGGCCGCGACCGCATCTTCGGCGGCAAGGGCAACGACACCATCAACGGCGGCCCGGGCGTGGCCGCGAGCCAGCGCAAGCGCGGCAACAACCGCCGCCGCGGCATCGGCGGCCGGCGCTTCGGCGACCGCCTGCACGGCGGTGACGGCAACGACACGATCAACGGCAACAACGGCCGCGACCTGATCTCCGGCGGCAAGGGCGACGACACCTCGACCGGCGGCGACGGCAACGACGCGATCTTCGCCAACCTCGGGCAGCGACACCAGCAGCGGCGGCGAACGGCAACGACGACCTGTGGGCGCTGGCCCGCGGCGACGTCGACCGCTCCCGGCGACCCGAACGGCGACGCGCTGACGGGCGGCGACGGGAACGACCGCTTCCACGTCCGCGACGGCGAGCGCGACCAGGTCAACTGCGGTGACGGCACGGACCGCGTGCTCGCCGACCAGTTCGACGTGATCGTCGACGCACTGCGAGGACGCCACGGGTCGTGCGAGCCGTGAGCGCAGTGCCCTCGGGTGCGAGACGCCGAGGAGAACAAGACGCAGTCCCCGAAGGAGGACGAGAAGGAGTCGTAAGCCCGACCCCGTCCGCGGCAAGGCGAAGTCGCGCGAGGGCCCCGCTTCGGCGGGGCCCTCGCTGTTTTCCGGTAGCGTCGCGCGCCGGTGGCGGCACGACCTGCTGCAGCGAGCGCCGCGTGGCGCCGTCGATACTGGCCGCCGACTTCGCGCGGCTCGGCGCCCAGGTGCAGGAGGTGATGGACGCGGGCGCCCGCGTGATCCACGTGGACGTGATGGACGGCCACTTCGTGCCGCCGATCTCGATCGGGGCGCTGGTGGTGGACGCGCTGCACGAGCAGGTGCACGGCGCGGGCGGCTGGCTCGACGTGCACCTGATGGTGGAGCGGCCCGAGCGGCGCATCGAGGACTTCGCGAAGGCCGGCGCGGACTCGATCACCGTGCACCTCGAGGCCACGCCCCACGTGCACTACGCGCTCGGCGCCATCCGCGAGGCGGGCTGCGTCGCGGGGCTCGCGCTCAACCCGGGCACGCCGTTCGCCGCCGACGCGCTCGAGGGAGCGTTCGACCTCCTGCTCTGCATGACGGTGAACCCCGGCTGGGGCGGCCAGCCCTACATCCCCGGCTCCGACAAGCGGATCGCCGGCATGCGGGAGCAGCTCCCGGAGGGCGTCCCGATCGAGGTGGACGGCGGGATCGACGCCGCCACCGCGGGCCCCGCCGCGGAGGCCGGCGCGACCCTGTTCGTGGCGGGCTCGTCGGTGTTCGGCGGCGCCCGATCCCGGCGCGGCCTACCAGACACTCGTCCAGGCCACCGGCGCCGCCTGACAACAACCGGGCCCCAGATGGGTAGGATCCCCGCCGGAGGTAGGCGTCATAGGGAACCGATTGGGAGGCGCCTAGTGCACCGCAAGCTCACCGTCCTGGCCGTATTCGCCGCGCTGCTCGCGCTGCCGGGCGTCGCCTACGCCGGGCACGGGTTCATGCTCGACCACCCCGCGCAGTCGTTCAACACGACGACGCCGCCGTCGCCGGCGTTCATGTCGGGCGGCCCCGGCGCCAAGTGGGACCCGATCGCCACGTTCCCGACCGGGAACCCCCACACGGACATCGACTTCTTCACGCGCGGGGGCAACACCTACGTGTCTGCGGGCACGCTCGGCATCGGGCCGAACGCCGGCGGGCAGGAGATCTTCCAGCTCACGGACGGCAACCGGGTGGCGCCCAAGTTCGTCTCGGCGCACCCGTCCGCGTCGTGCATCAGCAATCCGGCCGACGCCACCGGTCTCCAGCACGACGTCGAGGCGGCGCCCAAGGGCGGCGCGATCCTCAACACCGACGTCCTGCAGGCGGACCGCTCGGCCACCCAGCTCCTGGTGGACGCGACCGACGCGCCCGCCCGCTGTCACGACCAGGGTCCGTTGGGGCTCGCGTCTCCACAGGGCGGACTCGAGATCGTCGACGTGACGAATCCAGCCGCGCCAAAGGAGATCGGCCTCACGAGCCACATCGGCGAGGCGCACACCGTGAACATCGACCCGCGGCGGCCGCACATCGCCTACGCCGTGACGTCGGACTCGGTGGGCGTCAACGCCCAGGGCGTGCGGAGCAACCAATCCGGCTCGGGACTGGCGCTCGACGGGTTCGAGATGGTCGACATGTCGTCGTGCATGAACTTCGCGGCCGGCACGACGCTGAAGCAGAAGCGCGACCGCTGTCGTCCCAAGGTCTACCGCTACCGCTATCCGAACACGGTGATGTCGCTCGGACACACGGACAAGAGCAGCGTCTACGGCTGCCACGAGCTCGAGGTCTACCCCGACGACAGGCTCACCTGCGCCGGCGGCAACGCGATGATCCTGCTCGACATGAAGGGCGTCTTCGACGACAACGGGACGCCCACCAACTTCCGCGACGACAAGATCAAGGGGACGCCGCTCCCGTGCCGGGCGCGTGACTCCTCCTCACAGCCGCCGTTCAGCACGCTCGACACGCAGGTGATCGACTGCGTCGACGGGACCGGCGCCGGCACCGACGACCTGAACGTGCCCAAGTGGCTGGCCGCCGGCGCGCCGTCGGTCCAGGGCGTTCGCTGGCTCGGCAGCGCCTTCCACCAGGGCCGCGGAGCGGGTGGAGCCGCGACGCCCGCGTTCGACTCGACCCAGGACGTCGACTTCAACCACGAGTCCGAGTTCTCGAACTCGGGGCGCTACATCTTCTCCACGGACGAGCGCGGCGGCGGCATCCTGCCGCCCGGCGCCTCGTGCAGCCCGGGCGAGGACCTGAAGATCGGGAACGGCGGCATCCACGCCTACGACGCGAGGAAGCTGCTCACCAGGCGCCCCACCTCCTCCACCGACGCCTTCAGCTCGTACGCGAAGACCTCGCGGGGGCAGCGGGCGATCTACCGCGCGCCGATCCGCACCAGGCCGCAGGAGAACATCTGCACCTCACACGTGTTCCAGCAGATCCCGGGGCAGAACCGGATCTTCATGGGCTGGTACTCCCAGGGCACGCAGGTGGTCGACTTCACCGAGAACGCCGACGGCTCGATCGACTTCAAGGAGGCGGGCTACTTCATCCCGGCCAGCGCTGACCAGTGGGTCTCCCACATCTTCAAGGTCGAGCGCAACGCCAACGGCAGCTTCACCTACTACGGCGTCGCCTCGGACTTCGCGCTCGGCAGCGCGGGGCGCAACTCCGTGGAGGTGTACAAGGTCACGCTCCCGGCGCCGCCGACGCCGCGCGGGCGCCTCGCCGGCACGGGCGCCGGCTTCGCACCGTCGACCTGTCTCGCGCGGAGGGTTCGGATCAGCCGCAAGGGCATCGGCCGGCTGCGTCTGGGCCAGACCCGCTCGCGCACCGCGCGGCGCGCACGCCCGCTTGGGAACATCAGCAGGCGCACGCGGGTCTACCGCTACTGCGTGAAGGGCGACAGCAAGGCCCGTGGCTTCGCCGCGTTCGACAAGGGCGGCAAGCGGCTGCGCCTCGCTGCGACCAACGCCAGGCGCCACAAGGTGCGCGGCCTTGGCCGCGGCAACAGGACGAGCAGCGTGCGGCGCAAGTTCCGCGGCCGCGTGCGCTCGCTCGGCAGGGGCCGCCTGCTGGTTCGCACGAAGTCGGGCGGGGTCGTGTTCGGCTCACGCAAGGGAAAGGTCACCTACGTGGCGCTGCTCGACCGCAGCGTGGCGAGGAGCCGCCGGCTTTCGCGCAACTACCTGAAGCTTGCCAAGCTGCGCTGAGTGAACGACGGCACACGCCGGAAGTGGGCTGTTTTCGCAGCCCTGCTGCTGATGCTCTGCGCCGGGATCGGCGTGGTGGCGCTGGCGGGAACCAGCGGCGGCGATGACACGGGCGAGCTGACGCTGGAGCGCTACACGGTGCCGGGCGGGGCACCCGAGCTGCTCGTCTCGGTGGACCGCGACGTGAACGTGCCCGCCACGGCCGGCGGCACGACGGTGGGCCTCGTGTGCGACGACGGTCGCGGCGCACGGGTGCTGCACAGCCAGGTCGAGTGGCCATTCATCGAGGAGGAGGGCTTCCCGCGCCCCCACGTCCACCAGGCGGCGTCCGACACGGAGCTGAACCGGATCGCCACCTGCCGGCTCACCGGCACCAGCATCGAGCTCGAGGGCCGGCTCGGACTACGGCGCTAGCGGCGCTTCTTGCGCTTGCGCTTGCGCGAGGGGCCCGGCTCCCGGCCTGCGGCTCCTCCGCCCCCTGATCCTGGGCGGCAAGCTCCTCCTCCTCCTGGGCGGCCGCCTGCGCGCGGATGTCGGCGGCCGAAGGCCACGGAATCGCCTCTCCCGTCTCCCACGCCGGGCCGCGACTGCCGGGCCACTTGTCGAGGAAGAGGAATGCCAGGGCCACCAGCCAGAACAGCTGGAGCAGGCCGGGACCACCCACGGGCAGCAGCTGCCCGAGGATAGAAGCGCCCCCACGATCACGCCCAGGATCCCCATGAACCGGCTCAGAATGCCCGCGCGCATCGCGTTCAGGTTGATCGCGACGTACGCGGTGGCGAGCGCCAGGGCGCCGCCCAGCCCGAACCCCAGCGTGAGGGGCGCCGACTCGCGCAGGAGGTCCTCGGCCCTGTCCTTCGTCTGGGGGCCCGACGCCAGGAACTCCTCGGCGCTGTCGATCCGGTCGAGGGCGACCAGGACGCCGGCGATCGCGAGGATGATCGGCCCCGCGATCGCGAACACCCGGGCGAGACGGGGAGCTCCTCGCGCCTGTACTTCACCACCCGGAAGAGATAGAGGAGCACGGGCGCGACGGTAGGAGGGCCAGGCCGACTGTATGGCCGCGGTCGTCACGAAGACGTTCGAGTCCGAGTCGAGCGGACCATCAGGTCCTCTCGCGTCGTCGGGATTCGACGGCAGCGCCGAGCTCGGGTACACGGTGCCCACCACGCTGAGCACGCCGTAGACCAGCGCCGCGCCGGCCGCCGCCTTGCCCGCGCGCGCCTCCCAGTCCAGCTGTGCGTCGTGTGCCACGGGCGGGGAAACCTACACGCGCGGCACCCCGCCGCCGTCCGGACGGATCGGCGTGGGTGGGGGCGGCTCGGCGCCCGGCCGCGTGCGGGGCGGGTAGTACTCGTGGTCCTCGGGCTCGACGATCCGCGAGATCCGCTCGCCCACCGCCAGCACCAGGTCGAGCGCCGGAGCGGCGAGTCGGATCACGGCTCTCCACGCGCTCGCGGTTGCGCACCTGGCTCTGGCGTGAGGGGCGGCATCGCCCGCGACTGTATCGGAGCAATCCCGTCGGTTACCGGCGCGCCGACGGCTCCGGTCGCGCTATTTTTTTCTGGCCGACGCCCACCGGCGCGATTGAGCCGCGACGAGGTAGGGGAAGGAAAGGATTCCAATGGGCTGGAGCCGCACCATCAGCAGGGGCCTGGCGGCCGCGCTCGTCGCGGCGCTGTCGCTCGTGCCCACGGCGGCGGCATCGAGCACCCAGGAGTCGGTCTCCAGGACGACCCCCTGCTGCTCAGCGGGCGCAGCCAGTCCGAGGTCGGACCGTGCGTTCAGGTACTTCAAGTCGATCGGCGTCGACCGTGTGCGGGTGTCCCTGTTCTGGGACCACATCGCGCCCGAACCGCCTGGGCCAGCGCAAGCCCGCGTTCCCCGAGCCCGGGCCCGTCGTGGCCGGGCTCCTACCCGCGCGGCAACTGGGCGCGGTTACGACCGGATCGTGCTGGCCTCCCAGAAGACGGGCGTCGGGCTGCTCTTCTCGGTCACCGGGCCGCGCCGGAATGGGCCACCCCGGGCAGGTCCAAGCCGATCGGCGTCCGCAAGCCCAGCCCCTCCGAGTTCCGCGCGTTCGTGAAGGCGGCGGGCATCCGCTACTCCGGCGCCTATCCCGTCGAACCACGACCCGCCACCGCCGCGAAGGGGCAAGCCGATCTCGATCGGCGGCATCACGATCGGCCGCGGCGAGGAGCCCCCGCCCGCGTCACCCGGGAACCTGCCGCGCGTGGACCACTGGTCGATCTGGAACGAGCCGAACTACCCGGCCTGGCTGAGCCGAGTGGCTCAACAACAGGCCCAAGGCGGGCGAGCCAGATGGTGGCCGCCGCCCCCCACCACTACCGCCGCCTCGTCGACGCCGCATGGTCCGGGCTGGGCGCCAGCGGCCACGGGGGCGACACGGTCCTGATCGGCGAGACCGCTCCGCGAGGGGCCAAGAAGCCGACGCCAGCTCGGCAACGCGATGGCGCCGGCGGAGTTCGTGCGCGAGCTCTACTGCCTGCAGCGCAACTTCCGGCCCTACACGGGCCGCGCCGCCCGGCTGCGCAGCTGCCCGGCCACCCGGGCGCGCGCGGCGGCGATTCCGCGCCGCCCACCCCGGCCTGTTCGCCGCACAGGGCTACGCGCTGCACCCCTACAGCCTCGACCGCTCGCGCTGGCGGCTGCCCACCTGGCGCCACCCGATCCGCGACAACGTGCCGATCGGCAACCTCAGCCACATGACCCGCACGCTCGACAGCGCCACCTTCTACTGGGGCAGCAGCCGGCGAGCCGATGACGATCTGGATCACCGAGTACGGCTACCAGACCTCGCCGCCCGACCCGCTGCCGGCGTGCAGCTCTCGCGCCAGGGGCCGCTCGACCGCCTGGGGCGAGTACCTCGCCTACAGCAACCCGCGCGTGGCCTCGATCGCCCAGTTCCTGCTGTTCGACGACAAGCCCCTCGGCGGCGTCAGCGCGCGGGACCCAAGGCGCTGGGTCAGCTGGCAGTCCGGGCTCTGGACCCGGGACGGCCGGCCCAAGCCCGCGCTCCAGGATACAGGGCGCCGATCCACGTCGGCGCGCAGCGGGCGGTCGCTGCGGATCTTCGGCGCCTTCCGCCCGGCGCGCCAACGGCCCGATGCTGCGGGCCCAGGTGCAGTTCGCCCCCGACGGCGGGCCTTCGCCAAGCTCAGCGAACAGACCGGTGACGCAACGTGCAGGGGCTACCTCAGCACCGCGGTGCGGCGACCGGGCGCGGGGTTCGTGCGGATCGCTGGTGCGACCCGGCCACGGGCGCGACGCCGATCCGCGCGCGGGCCGTGCCGGTGGCTGAGCCTGCCTATCATCCTCTGCATGTCCTCGAAGATCCCTTCGGCGGCCTCTTCGGCGACCCGGACGAGCTGCGCCGGCGCATGGAGGAGCTGGCCGAGCAGATGCAGGGCGCCCAGAAGGTCGCATGGGCCGACAACGCGATCAAGCTGGCCGTCGACATGACCGTGGCCGGCATCAGCCGGCTCAACCTCCAGGGCAACGCCGAGCAGCAGTCCGAGGAGATCCGCACGGCGATGACCCGGCTGTTCCCGGAGGCGGTCGCGCTGGTGCGCGAGGCCCGAGAGGGCTTCGGCACTCTACGTGACGGCCCCCGGCCGCACCGACTCGGACTTCCGGTCGGGCGGCACGCGCTGTGCCGCCTGGCTGTACCGGCCGGAAGGCGACGGCGCCGCTTCCCTGCGTGGTGATGGCGCACGGGTTCAGCGGCGTGCGCGAGCAGCGCCTCGACGCCTACGCCGAGCGCTTCGCCGCAGGCCGGGCTCGCCGCGCTCGTGTTCGACTACCGCCACTTCGGCGCCAGCGACGGCGAGCCGCGCCAGCTGCTGTCGATCGCCAGCCAGCTCGAGGACTGGCGGGCCGCGGTCGGCCACGCGCGCGCGCCTCGACGGCGTCGACCCGAAGCGGGTGGCGCTGTGGGGCTCGTCCTTCAGCGGCGGGCACGTGGTCGCCACCGCGGCGGAGGATCCCGAAGATCGCCGCGGTCGTGTCGCAGGCGCCGTTCACCGACGGCCTCGACCGCGCTGCGCGCCAACTCGCCGGCCGCGGCTGCTGCGGCTCACCTTCGCCGGGCTGCGCGACGGCCGCGGCCGCGCTGCTGGGGCGCGCGCCCGCACTACATCCCCGCGGTCGGCCGCCCGGGACGCTCGCGGTGATGACCGCGCCCGGAGGCCGAGCCGGGCTTCCGCGCGATCGATCCGCCCGGAGAGCACCTGGGTGAACCGCGTCGCGGCCCGGGTCATGCTGGTCGTGGGCGCCTACCGCCCCTACTCCAAGTTCGCGCAAGCTGCGGATGCCCGTGCTCGTCCAGACCTGCGACGCCGACGCCACCACGCCGCCTGAGCCCGCCGTGCGCGCCGCCGAGCGCTCACCCAACGCCGAGCTGATCCGCTACCCGATCGGCCACTTCGAGATCTACGTCGACCCGCAGTTCGAGCGCGCCGATGGCCGACCAGGCCGAGTTCCTGGTCCGCGGAACCTGCTGGGCGCTAGCCGAGTCGCCCGCCTTCTCGGCCTGCGCGGTCCTCGCGCCCCCGCGCGATGATCTCCTTGAAGCTGCGCACGCTGGAAGATGAAGACGAGCGCGGCGAAGCCCACGCCGAAGGCGAACGCGCCGATGGCGATCTGCTGGCCCACCGAGTAGGCGGCGACCGTGGCGCCGGACGCCGTGCCGGCGAACACCTTCACCAGCAGCGCCTGCGCCACCCCGGCGCCCTGGGGCGTGAACGGCACCGCCGCGGCCACGGCGTTCACGCCCAGGACCAGCAGCACGTTCTTCACCGAGCCGCCGACGTTGAACGCCTCGAGCAGGAACCAGAAGGCGGTGAAGCGGAAGAGCCAGCCGGCGAACTGGACCGCGAAGACCTCGCGGAAGTAGCGCTCGCGGTCGAAGAGGATCGTCAGCCCCTGGCGCACCCGCGCCCAGAACGCCTTGACGCGGGCGGAGAGCAGCGCGAACGCGACCATCGAGCCCAACCCCGAGCGCCGTGAGCAAGAACAGCGTGAAGCGCGGGTGCGAGGCGAGGTAGGAGAGGTCGAACGCGTTCAGGTCCGCGAAGTCCGGCGGCTTGGGGAACACGCCCTGGGTGAAGGCGAAGCTGAGGATGAGCACGCCCATCGCGACGTCGAAGCCCGCCTCGACCACGAACGTCGCGCCCACGGCCGGGTAGCTCGAGCGCGGCACCGAGGTCTTCGTGAGGAACAGGCGCACAACGTCGCCGCCGCGGGCGGGGATCACGGCGTTGAAGCCGTAGCCGGCGAAGTAGGCGCCCCAGATGTCGACGGAAGCGGAACCGCTCCGTCGGATACGCGGCGCGCAGGATGTTGAACGAGGCCTTGGCCCGCAGCGTCAGGTAGATCCCGAACGCCAGCAGCCCGACCACGAGCGGCGCCGAACCGCACGTCGGCGAGGTTCGCGAAGAACTGGTCGACCGCGTCGAAGAACGACTCGAACGACTCGCCGATTGCCGCGGTGGTCGGCACGTCAGGCGCCGGCAAGCACCTTCAGCACCATGTCGTCGTGCGCCTTCGGCCTGACCTTGCGCAGGACCGCGCGGACCGTGCCGTCGCCCGTCGATCACGAAGGTCGTGCGCTCGTTGCCCCAGAACTTGCGGCCGTAGATGGACTTCTCGATCCACACCCCGTAGGCCTCGGCGACCCTGTGCTCGGGGTCGGCGAGCAGGGTGAAGTCCAGTTCGTGCTTGTCGGCGAAGGTCCGCAGCCGGCGGCGGCTCGTCCGGCGACACGCCGATCACGACCGCTCCCGCCCGCTGATAGTCGAGCCGCGTGCTCGCGGACTCCGCACGCCTGCGTGGTGCAGCCGGGCGTGAGGGCCTTGGGGTAGAAGTAGAGGACCACCTGCTCACCCGCGAAGTCGGACAGCTTCACGGGGTTGCCGTCCTGGTCCGCCAGCTCGAAGTCGGGGGCCTTCTCTCCCTGTTGCATCGCGCTACTTCAGCAGCCTCGACAGCCTGCGGTCCTTCAGCACCCGGCCGCCGGTCTGCTCCTCGGGGCAGTAGCACATGACGTAGTCCTTGAAATGGATCGCCTCGATGCGCGTCCCGCAGCGGGGGCAGGGCTCGCCGTGTGCGGCGGTGGACCTCGAGCGGCATCGGCAGCTTGTCGGGCACCTTCTCGCCGATCACCTCCTCGTAGTGGTCGAGGGCGCCCGGACAGCCGTCGTCCGAACGGCCTCGCCCAGCCGCGCCGCCTCCTCGGGATCGAGCTCCGCGCCCTTCTTGAACGGGGACAGCCGGGCGGTCCAGAGGATCTCGTCCACCCAGGAGCGGCCGATGCCCGCGATCGTGCGCTGGTCGCGCAGGAGCGGGTGGAGGTGGCGGGGCTGGTCGAGCGAGCTCGGCGAAGCCCTCCGGCAGCGGGGATCGCGTCGGGGCCGAGCTGGCAACCGCCTCGTCCTCCTCCACCTCGGCGGCGGGCAGGAGCTTCGCGAAGGCGCGCTGCTGGGTGCCGAACTCCCGCAGGCGCAGCTCACGCCCGTCCT
Source organism: uncultured Thermoleophilaceae bacterium (assembly GCA_963722705.1). Taxonomy (GTDB): domain Bacteria; phylum Actinomycetota; class Thermoleophilia; order Solirubrobacterales; family Thermoleophilaceae; genus JAAYBF01. Next base: position 350,700 of record CAVRNY010000006.1, read on the forward strand.
CGAGGCGCACGAGCAGCCGGGACGCCCGGTCGCGCAGGGAGGCCCTGGCGTCCCAGAGCTGGAGCCGGCCGGCCGACATCAGGTGGATCAGCAGGGCCAGCTCCCCCAACTCCACCACGAACATCTTGCCCCGCCGCCGCACGCCCTCCACGGTCGCGCCCGCGATCGCGTCCAGCGGCGGGTCGAAGGTCTTCATCGTGACCATGCCCGGGCGCCAGCGCCGACTCCACGCGCGCGCCGGCTGCCGCCGGCGTTCAGGCGACGGGCCGTGATCTCCACCTCGGGCAGCTCGGGCATCGGCCTGAAGGCTAGGAGGTGAGACCGGCCGCCGACCGGCATGGATAGCATCGCGTCCGCGGTGAGTCCTGGGAGGACATTCACGGTCGCCCTCGCGGCGAGCGCGCTGTGGCTGGCGGCGGCCGCTCCCGCCATGGCGCGCGACGCCGTCGTCAAGTCGTTCGACGGCACCCCGATCGTCACCCACTTCTTCCCGGCCGAGGGGCTGGCGCCGGGCAAGCGCGCCCCCACAGTGCTCGCGGGCCATGGCTATGGCATGTCGGGGCAAACCGACCAGAACGCGAGCTCCGACCCCATCTTCGGCCAGACGGGCGTGGGGCCGATCCGGCGCGCCGGGTACAACGTGCTCACCTGGGACGCCCGCGGCTTCGGCGGCTCTGGCGGGCAGGTGGAGGTTGACTCGAAGGACTTCGAGGGGCGCGACGTTCAGGCGCTGATCGACTACGTGGCCAAGCAGCCCGAGACCCAGCTCGACCGCGCGAACGACCCGCGGCTGGGCATGAGCGGCCCCAGCTATGGCGGCGGAATCCAGCTCGTCACGGCGGGAATCGACCGCAGGGTGGACGCGATCACACCGACGATCGCCTGGAACTCGCTGCTCACCGCTCTCTACAAGGAGGAGATCGTCAAGCAGGGATGGGGATCGATTCTCGCCGCCGCCGGCCAGAGCTCCGTCTTCGCCGGGCTGGTCAGCCCCGCCGGCCCGCAGACCGGGAACCTCAACCCGCAGATCAACCAGGCGCTGGTCGAGGGCGCGGCGACCGGCAAGTTCTCCAAGAAGACGGTGGCGTTCTTCCGCGCGCGCGCCACGGGACCGCTGGTGGAGAAGATCCGCGTGCCCACGCTGCTCCTCCAGGGCAGCGCGGACACGGTCTTCAGCCTCAAGGAGGCGATGGAGAACCACGCGATCCTCAAGCGCAACGGGGTGCCGACCAAGCTGATCTGGTTCTGCGGCGGTCACGGAATCTGCCTCGGGGGCGAGCGTTTCGGCACCGTGCTGGAGAAGGCGGTGATCAACTGGTTCGACCGGTACCTCAAGCGCAGGAACGTGAAGACCGGCCCGCCGTTCGAGTTCTTCCCCGACGGTGGGTCGCGCACCTCGGGCGACCACGTTCCCGCCCGTGCGGAAGGGAACGATCGCGGCGACCGGCTCGGGCTCCCTGCCGATCACCCCATCTGCGGACGCGGAGGGCGGGGCGCTGATCGCATCCACGCCGAAGGCCACCGCCTTCAACCTCGACCTGCCGCCGGCCAGCGCAGCGGGCGACGTGGTGGGCGAGCCGCGCCTGAAGCTCACCTACAGCGGCACCGGCGTCCCGGCCGACACCCACGTGCATGCGCAGATCGTGGATACGGCCCGCAATCTCGTGCTCGGAAACGTGACCACCCCGATCCCGGTGAAGCTGGACGGACTGCCGCACGTGATCGAGCGCCCACTCGAGCCCGTGGTCGCCCGCGCCGTGGCGGGCAAGCGCTACCGCCTCCAGATCTCATCGGCGTCCACGCTCTACGCCCCGCAGCGCAGCGCCGGCGCGCTCCAGCTCTCCCGGGTGGCCATCAGCCTCCCGCTCGTGGACGTGAAGGCGCTCCCGAAGCTGAGCCTGCGCGTGGGGGCCACCCGCGGAATGCGACGCGCCCGCCGCGGCCGGCCGTTCAGGATCCGCGTCCGGGCCGTGGGCGACACGGTGACCGGCGTCCGCCTTCTCCTCCACGACCGGCTCAACCGCCGCGTGGGCTCGAGCCGGCCGTTCACCCTGACGGGCGAGACGCGCAAGCCGCGCATCCGGGTCACGCGCCGCCTGCGCAAGGGCCGCTACCGCATCAGCGCCACGGGCGTGACCGCCGAGGGGATCGGCGTCCGCGGGGCGCGCACCATCCGGATCAGGCGGCGCTGATGAAGATCTCCGTGGCGGCCGACGAGCGGACCGGCGTGGCCGAGGCGCTGGTCGCGCAGCTCCGGGAGCGCGGCCACGACGCCACGCTCCACGGCGCCCTGAACGACTCCGAGCGCGACGACTGGGCCTGGGCCAGCGAAGCCGCCGCCCGCGACGTCGCCGAGGGCCGCGCCGAACAGGGGATCGTCTGCTGCTGGACGGGCACGGGCGCGTCGATAGCGGCGAACAAGGTCCCGGGCATCCGCGCCGCCCTCTGCGGCGACGCCGAGACCGCCCGCGGCGCCCGCCGCTGGAACGACGCCAACGTCCTCGCCCTCTCCCTCCGCTCAACCAGCGAAGCGCTGCTCGCCGAGATCCTGGACGGCTGGTTCGAGGGCGAAGCGAGCATGGAGCACGACGACGTGGCGAATATCCGGCACGTCGACGAGATTCAGCAGTAGGCCTTCGAGTGCTCGACTGCTCGACGGCTCGAGCATTCGAGCATTCGACCTGGGCCACGCCATCCGGTCGTGCCAGCAGGGCGCCAGTCCGATTCGGGCCCGAGCAGCAGCGTGAACCCGGGTCCCAGCAGGTCGAGCGTGGAGCGCCCGGGCTCGCTCCGGCCTCTTCGACGCCCTCGCGCGGGAGCTCTTCGACCGCGGTGGCTACCAGCGCCTGCTGGACGCCGTCCGGCTACCCGACCCACGCGACAGCCTGCGAGGCGGGATCACCGCCGGCGTTGAGATCTTTGCCAGCGATCCCGGCGTGTTTCGCGCCCTCCACTCGATGGAGAAGCTCGACGCGGACGCGGTCGGGGGCGCGATCGCCCGGATCGAGGAGCAGCGCAGCGCCGGCATGACCCGCCTGGCACGACGGCTGAAGAAGGCCGGCGAACTGCGGGAAGGCGTGAGCGCCACACAGGCCGCGCACGTGCGCTGGATCGCGGCGAGCTTCGACGCCTTCGACCTCCTGTACTCAGGGCGAGGCCTGCCGGCGGACCAGGTTGCGGAGCTCCTCGTGGAGGGGACGGAACGCGCGATCTGTTGACAATAACTAATCGACCGGGTAATAATCCCGACATGAGCGATACCAACGGCAGCATCAACAGCGAAGACGCGGCCCTCCAGGTTCTTCTCGACGCCGACATCGACAAGGTGATGGGCGGCCTGGACAAGATCGTCGAGGCCGCCCCCTCCTACTCCAAGCTCTTCTCGCGCTGGGAGAACCAGCAGTGGAACTCGGAGTCCTTCGACTTCTCCGAGGACAGGCGCCAGTGGGACGGCGACGGCTTCACGGACGATCAGAAGGCGTTCATGCAGTGGTCGATGTCGTCGTTCTTCCTCGGCGAGGAGCGTGTCACGACCGAGCTGCTCCCGTTCGCGATCGCGGCTCCGTCGCACGAGGCGCGCGCCTTCCTCGCCACCCAGATCTCGGACGAGGCGAAGCACATGGTCTTCTTCGACCGCTTCTACCGCGAGGTCTTCGGAGTCACGGCCGAGACGCTGACCGAGAACGTGAACAGCCAGCGCAGCAAGATGAACGACGAGTACGCGCGAGCTGTTCGACGGCATCCTCCACGACTGCGCCGAGACGCTGCGCAAGGACCCGTCCGACATGGAGGCGCTCGTGCGCGGCGTCACCGTCTACATGGTCGTGATCGAGGGCACGCTGGCGCTCACCGGCGCCCGCTTCATCATCCGCTCGCTCAAGGAGCTCGACCTGCTGCCCGGGCTTCCGGCAGGGATTCACGGCGGTGAACCGCGACGAGTCGCGCCACGTGGGCTTCGGCGTGAAGTTCCTCGCGGACGCGATCAGGGAGGACGAGCGCTACAAGCAGACGGTCCAGGACACGCTCACGGAGACCCTGCCGGTGGGCACGCTCGCGCTCGCGCCGCCGATGGTGGACGACCCGTACGACTTCGAGACGCCGTTCGGCTACACCTCGCAGGAGATCTACGCGTACGCGATGAAGTCGCTGTCGAAGAAGCTCGCGGCGATGGGCATGGAGCCCATCGGCGAGGCCGCTCCCGCGTGAGCGCGGCCGCCACCGCCCGGGGCCCCGGCAGGCCCTCCTCCGGCGCCCGCGAGCGGGTGCTCGAGGCGGGCCTGGAGGTGCTGAAGGAGGACGGCTACGCCGGTCTCACCACCGCGAAGGTCGCGGCGCGGGCGGGCCAGAACAAGGCGCTGATCTCCTACCACTTCGGCTCCAAGCAGGGGCTCGTGGCGGCCGTGGGCCGGGAGCTCAGCGACCAGGTCACCGAGGAGATGCTCGGCGGGCTCGAGGACCGCGCCCACGGTGGAGCCGCTCGTGCGCGGCGCGGTGGAGGGGCTGGGCGGGCTGATGGACCGCGACGAGCGGCTCGCCCGGCTCTACTTCGACCTCGCCGCGTGTCCGTGGTCGAGCCCGACGTGCGCGCGGTGATGAGCGAGATGAAGGAGTCGTGGCGGGCCCTGCTCGCGAGCCTGCTGGCCGGCGCGGAGGACGGGCCCAGGAGAGCCAAGGCGCACGTCGGGGCGGTGTTCCTGCTCGCGGGGCTCGATGGCCTCGCCCTCGAGCGGCTCGGCCGCGGCGCGACCAAGGAGTACGCCGCGGCCGAGCGCATGTTCGTCACGGCCGCCGTGACCGCCCTGCGCGGCTAGCTGTCGCAGCTTCTGTTAACCTATTCGTTACGTAACGATGTCGTTAACCGAAACATTCGCCGCCCTGGGCGACCCGACCCGCCTGGCGATCCTCGAGCGGCTCGCCGAGGGCGACGCGACGGTGAAGGAGCTCGCGGAGCCATTCTCGGTGAGCATGCCGGCGATCTCGCGCCACCTGAAGGTGCTCGAGCGGGGCGGCCTGATCACGCGCGGGCGGGCGGCCCAGTCGCGACCGAGCAGCCTGCGCGTCGAGGCCCTGGAGGAGGCGACGATGTGGATGAGCGCTCGACGTGAGATGTGGGAGGGCCGGATGGACAGGCTCGACCGCCACCTGCAGCAGATCCAGAAGGGACCCGACCATGAGTGACATGCGACCCGCTCAGGACCAGCAGGTCCTGATCACGCGCATCTTCGACGCGCCGCGCGATCTGGTGTTCCAGGCCTGGACCGATCCCGCCCAAGTAGCGCAATGGTATGGCCCCGACGGGTTCGACACGCCCCGCGAGACGGTCGAGATCGATCTCCGGGTCGGCGGACGGTACGAGCTCGGCATGGTGCAGAAGGAGTCCGGTGTGGTGTTCCCAGTGTGCTACGAGATCATCGAGCTCGACCGACCACGGCTGCTAGTGCTCAAGAGCGAGCCGATGCCGGAGATGGGGATGCACGAGCCGACGATCACCCGGATCGAGTTGCACGACCACGGCGGCAAGACGCGGATGAGCCTGAGCGACGGGCCGTACACGCAGGCCGCGCACGCCGAGGCAGGCTGGCACGGGGCATTCGCCAAGCTAGACGAGGCCCTCTTACCCCGCAGGTAATCGACGCGCCTCCTCGCGCGTGGCACCGTCGTGCCATCGCAATCGACGACGGAGGTTCGCCCGATGACCGCACATGAGACCACCGCAACCCGGGGCCTGTCCCTGCCGGCAGGCGACGGGCTGCTGCGCTTCGCGCTCAAGACGGACGCCCTCGTGACCGGCGCCAACGGCGCCGCCTACGTGGCGCTGGCCGGGCCGATCGGCGACCTGCTGGGGATGCCCGCCGGCTTCCTGCGGGCGGTCGGAGCGTTCCTGCTCGTGTTCGCCGCCGCGGTGTGGCTCGTGGGCAGCCGCGAGACCCTGAGCCGGGCCCCTGCCCTGGCCATCGCCCTCGCCAATCTGGGGTGGGTCGCCGCGAGCGTGGTCGTGCTGGCCGCGGGCGCGCACGACCCGACCACCACGGGCGCCGTCTGGATCGGCCTCCAAGCCGCGACGGTCGAGCTGTTCGCGGTGCTTCAGCTCGCGGGGCTGCGCCGCGCCGCGGCCTAGCCCTTGGGCTCGGGCACCCTGAAGCGCGTCGACACGCGCTTCGCCGCGTTGCCCTCGAGGTCCGTCGCCTCGAGGGTGGCGCGGTAGCGGCCGGGGGCGAGCGTCTTCGGCCTGAACACCACCGACCGTCCGCCCTGGCGCAGGACCTTCGTGCGGATGGTCCTCACCCGCTTGCCGGCCCGCCGGAAGGTGGCCCTCGCCCTCGCCTCCTCGGACAGGCGGAAGGACACCCGCACGCTCTTCTTCCCGCGCCTGGCCCTCACCCTGCTGATGACGGGGTCCACGGTGTCCGGGCCGACCTGGACCACGCCGTCCATCAGGCCCGGATGGATCTCGCACACATAGGCGTAGCGGCCCGCCACGGAGAAGGTGAACGGGAAGGTCTCGCCGTCCCCCTTCGTGCCGGAGTCGAACGCGGCGGGCGCGCCGCGCCTGGAGGTCACCGTGTGGCCCGAGCCGGTGATGCGCCAGGTGACCGTGTCGCCCGGGTCGACCTTCACGCGGTAGGGGCGCTGGAAGAAGTCGCCCGACGTGACCGTGGTGTCGGCTGCCCCGGCGGGCGCGGCCGGGAGGAGCAGGAGCGCGATCGTCAAGAGGACCGGGCGGGGCCTCATCGCGGCTAAAGGTAGCTGGGTGGTGGAGAATGCCCGCCGTGCGCGTCTCGGCCAAGGCGGACTACGCGGTGCGGGCGGCGGTGGAGCTCGCCGCCGCCGGCGAGGGCGAGCTCGTGAAGGGGGAGCAGTTGGCCGAGGCGCAGGCGATCCCGATCAAGTTCCTCGAGAACATCCTGGTCGATCTGCGCCAGGCGGGGATCGTGAACAGCCGGCGCGGCCCCGACGGCGGCTACTGGCTCGCGCGCCCGCCGTCGGAGGTCACGATCGCGGATGTGATGCGCGCCGCCGAGGGCCCGCTGGCGAGCGTGCGCGGCGAGAAGCCCGAGGACCTCGGCTACGCCGGGTCCGCCGAGGCGCTGCGCGAGGTGTGGGTGGCGCTCCGCTCCAGCCTGCGTGACGTGCTCGAGCACGTGACGCTCGCGGACGTGGCGAGCGGCAAGCTGCCCAAGGCCGTGGCGGCCCGCACCCGTGAGGCGGGCGCTTGGGAGCGGCGCTAGGCGGGCGTCTCGTCGAACGTCCGCGCCGCGTCCTGGCGTAGGAACACGATCTGCCCGCGGTCCAGCTCGAGCTCCTCGGCCTGGGAGCGGGTGGTCTGGACCCAGAGGCGGTCTCCGTCCCCGAGCGTGAGCTCCACCCTCACCTCGAACCCGAGGTGCACCACGCGATCCACGAACGCCTCGCGGGTGCTGCCGTTCGGGGCGGCGAGGATCTCGAGGTCGTGGGGGCGCACCAGCTCGTCGCCGAGGCGGTTGACCTCGCCCACGAAGCCCATCACGAACTCGTTGGCAGGCTCGTCGTACAGCTTGCGCGGGGTGCCCGTCTGCTCGATCCGGCCATGGTTCAGCACCACGATCTGGTCGGAGATGTCCATCGCCTCCTCCTGGTCGTGGGTCACGAAGATCGTCGTCACGTGCACCTCGTCGTGAAGTCGCCGCAGCCATGAGCGCAGCTCCTTGCGCACGGTGGCGTCGAGGGCCCCGAACGGCTCGTCGAGCAGCAGCACCTTGGGCTCAACCGCCAGCGCGCGCGCCAATGCCATGCGCTGGCGCTGGCCGCCGCTGAGCTGTGACGGGTAGCGCTGCTGGAAGCCGGTCAGGCCCACGATCTCGAGCAGCTCGTCCACCTTCGCCGCGACCTCGGCCTTCGGCCGCTTTCGGATCTTGAGCCCGAACGCCACGTTGTCGCGCACGTTCATGTGCTTGAAGGCAGCGTAGTGCTGGAACACGAAGCCCACGCCGCGGCGCTGCGGGGGCACGCGGGTCACGTCGTCGCCCCCCAGGGTCACAACGCCGTGGTCGGGCTCCTCGAGCCCGGCGATGATGCGCAGTAGCGTTGACTTTCCGGAGCCGGACGGCCCCAGCAGCGCCGTGAGCGAGCCGGGCTCGACGCTCACGGACACGTCGGTCAGAGCGGCGAACTCGCCGTATCGCTTCGAGACGTCGGAGACGGAGATCACGAGAGCTCCTTACGGCGGTTGACGAGGATCATGCCCGCCAGGGTGGCGAGTGCGATCAGGGCGAGCAGCGTGGACGCGGCGTAGGCACCCGCGAGGTCGAAGTTCTGGAACCGCTTCTCCACCAGGAGGGTGAGGGTCTCGGTCTCGCCGGAGACCTTGCCGGACACCACGCTCACGGCGCCGAACTCGCCGATCGCGCGGGCGGTCGACAGCACGACGCCGTACACAAGGCCCCAGCGGATCGCCGGGAGGGTGACCCGCCAGAACGCCTGCCAGCGGGACGCGCCGAGCGTCGCGGCCGCCTGCTCCTGGTCCTCTCCGACCTCACGCAGGACCGGCGCCACCTCCCGGACCACGAAAGGCAGGGTCACGAAGATCGTGGCCAGCGCGATGCCCGGGAAGCTGAACAGCACCTGCACGCCCGCGGTGGCCAGCTCGTCGCCGAACCAGCCCTCGCGGCCGTAGAGCAGGACCAGCGCGAGGCCCACGACCACCGGCGAGATCGCGAACGGAAGGTCGATCAGCGCCTCCACGAACCGCCGGCCCGGCACCTTCCCGCGCGCGAGGGCTAGTGCCGCGAGCACTCCGATCACCGCGTTCAGGGGCACTGCGATCGCGGCCACCTGGAGCGTGAGCCAGAAGGCGTGTATCGCGGCGGGCGTGGTCACGCTGTCCCACACCGCGCCGAGGCCCGGCTCGAAGGTCTTGTAGGCGATCACGGCCACAGGAGCCACGAGCACCGCACCGAGATAGGCCAGCGCCACGAACCGCAGTGAGAGACGGCTAGCCATTCCAGCGGGCCCCCCGGCCCTCGATGAACCGCAGCGCCACGAGCACGAGCAGTGACAACAGCAGCAGCACCACGGACACGGCCGCGGCGCCGGTGATGTTGTCGGACTCGAGCTGCTTGTAGGCGTACACGGACGACACCTGGGTGTCGAACGGCTTGTTGCCCGATATCAGGACGATCGAGCCGAACTCGCCCACCGCGCGGGCGAAGGCCAGGGCGGCGCCCGAGACGATCGCCGGCACGAGGTTGGGCAGCACGATGCGCCGGAAGGTCGTGCGCGCGGAGGCGCCGAGGGAGTGGGCCGCCTGCTCCATCTCGCGGTCGAGCTCGATCAGCACCGGCTGCACCGAGCGCACGACGAACGGCAGCGTGACGAACAGCAGCGCGAGCAGAACCGCCCACTTCGTGAACGCGATCGCGTCGCCGTAGAGGGCCAGCAGCGTCAGGCCCGCCACGATCGTGGGGAGCGCGAACGGCAGGTCGATCACGGCGTTCACGGCGCGCTTGCCCCTGAAGTCGTCGCGCACCAGCACCCATGCGATCAGCGTTCCCATCACCACGTTGATCGCGGTGACCGCCAGCGAGATCAACAGCGTGAAGCGCAGCGCGGCCACCGCCTGGCGGCTCGAGACCGAGTTCCAGAACGTGCTCAGGCCGTCCTCGACCGACCGGTCCACCACCGCCGCCAGCGGCAGAAGCACGATCAGGCTCAGCCACAGCGTGGCAACGCCGAGCCCGAGCGCACCGGCGCCGCCGGAGGGGATCCCCCGGCGGCGCGGGCGCGGCAGGGATGCCGAGACGCCGCTCACTGCGCCGTCGAGACCCCCGCGTCCTCTTCGATCTTCGCGATCGAGCCCTTCTCGGGATCGAACAGGTCGTCATTCACCTTCGACCAGCCGCCCAGGTCGGCGATCGTCTTGACCTGCGGCGGGTTGGGGAACTTCGACTTCGTCGAGGCGACGGTCTCGGGGTCCACCGGGCGGTAGCCCCATCCGACGAACTTCGCCTGACCCTCCGGGCCGAGCACGTAGTCGATGAACACCTTCGCCGCCGGCGAGGCGTCCTCGGTCCGGGCGATGTTGATCTCGATCTCGACGGTGCTGTCCGCGGGCCTGACGAGCTCGATGTCCTTCTCGCCCTTCTTGATCGCGGTCGTGGCCTCGTACTCATAGGAGAGGAGCACGTCGCCCTCGCCGCCGGTGAACGTCTGCAGCGCCTCGCGGCCAGACTTCGGCTGGACGCTCACGTGGTCCTTGATCAGCGTCGAGACGTAGTCCAGGCCGCCGTGGGCGTATGCCCCGAGGAGGTTCCACTTCGCCGCGCCCGAGGTGAACGGGTTGGGCGTCACGACCTTCACGCCCGGCTTGACCAGGTCGTCCCAGGTCTTGATGTTCTTGGGGTTGCCCTTGCGGACGATGAACGAGACGATCGACTTGGACACGAGGCCCTTGGTCTCGGTGGCGTCCTTCCAGTCCTTGGCGACCAGGCCGGCCTCGACGAGCCGCTCGACGTCGGGCTCGATCGAGAACGAGACGACGTCGGCCTTCAGGCCGCCCTCCACCGCCCGGCTCTGCTCGCCAGAGGCGCCGAACGAGGTCTTGAAGCCCACGTCCTTGCCCGCGTCGGTCTTCCTGAACGCCGGCACGATCTCGTCGTACACGACCTCGGGGGTTGAGTAGGCGACGAGCGAGAGCTGGCTCGACCCCTCGCCGCCGCTCGAGGCGGAGGCGATGTCATTGCTGTCCTCGGCGCCGCCGCAGCCCGCCGCGAAGAGAGCGGCGGCGAGCGGGACGAGTGCTGTGGTGCGAATCCAGTTCAAGATCTAATCTCCGTAAACCTGGGTGGTATTAAGAGATTTAAAAACCCTAGCAAGCCGGTAGACAAAGTGGCCGGGCCCGGGGGCGCGAGCCTGCGAGCGATCTCTGGAAGGATCCGCGGCGCCGATGGCCGAGATCGTCGACACGCCACAGGAGGCCGCCGAGCTGGAGCTGGCGCCGCTGATCGTGCGCGAGCCGCTCGAGGCTACCTGGACTCCCAGGGGCTCGGCGCGGGGCGGATCGAGGTCGAGCGGATCGGCGAGGGGCACTCGAACGTCACGTACCTGGTCGCGCCGCGGGCGGCGAGCGGTTCGTGCTGCGCCGCCCGCCGCGGCCGCCCCTGCCGCCCTCCGCGCACGACGTCCTGCGCGAGGCGCGGCTGCTCTCCGCCCTCGAGGGCACCGCGGCGCGGACCCCGGGCGTGCTGGCGGCCTGCGACGACGAGTCCGATCCTCGGCGTGCCCTTCTACGTGATGGAGGACGATGCGGCTCGGTGATCACCGAGCGACGATGCCGGCCGCGCTCGACGTGCCCGAGGAGCGGCGCCGGATCGGCGAGGAGCTGGTCGACGCGCTGGTGGAGGTCCACGCCGTGGACTGGCGGCAGGCCGGCCTCGAGGGGTTCGGCAAGCCGACCGGCTACCTCGACCGCCAGCTGCGCCGCTTCAACGGGCTGTGGGAGCACAACAAGACGCGCGAGCTGCCGATCGTGCAGGAGGTGGCCGAGTGGCTCGGCGCGCAACAAGCCCGAGTCGCCGCCGGCCGACGATCGTGCACGGCGACTACCGCCTCGGCAACACGATGGTCGCCGACGACGCCGCCGGCGCAGGCTCGTGGCGATCTTCGACTGGGAGCTGGCCACGATCGGCGACCCGCTCGCGGACGTGGGCTACCTCACCGTCACCTGGGCGCAGCCGGGCGACCCCGAGGACACGATGTTCGGCTCGCTCTCGGCCGTGACCCGCCGCGAGGGCTTCCCGACGCGCGAGGAGCTGATCGCCCGCTACGAGGAGCGCATCGGGCCGCTCGATGCGAGCCTCCGCTGGTACCAGGCGCTGGCGCTGTGGAAGGCCGCCGTGTTCATGGAGGGCAACTACAAGCGCTTCGCTCGCCGGCACCACCGACGACGCCTACCTGGGCTGTTCGACGAGGGCGTGCCCGCTGCTGGCCGAGGAGGCGCGCGAGATCGCGCAGCGGCGCCCGGCTCGTGAAGGGCTGCTGGTCGACTTCGGCGGCGTGCTCACGACCAACGTCTTCGACTCGTTCCGCGCCTTCTGCGAGGCCGAGGGGCTCGATCCGGACGCCGTCAAGCGACCTGTTCCGCTCGGACCCGCGAGGCGCGGCGCTAGCTGCGGCGGCTGGAGACGCGGGGAGATCGACGAGGAGGGTTCTCCGAGCAGTCTCGGCCGAAAGCTCGGGGTCGCGGACGCCGACGACCTGGTCGAACCGGCTGTTCGCCGGCATGCGGCCGGACGAGCCGATGGTGGAGGCCGTGCGACGCGCGCAAGGCCGCCGGGATCCGGACGGGCCTGATCTCGAACTCCTGGGCGCCGGGGCGCTACGACCGCTCGACCTTTCCCGAGCTGTTCGACGGCGTCGTGATCTCCGGCGAGGTGGGGATGCACAAGCCGCAGCCCGAGATCTACCGTCTCGGAGCAGAGCGCGCCCGGCTGGCGCCCGAGGAGTGCGTGTTCGTCGACGACCTGCGCGAGAACTGCGAGGGCGCCGAGGCGGTCGGGATGACCACGGTGCTGCACCGCGGCGCCGAGACCACGCTGCCGCGGCTCGAGGAGCTGCTCGGGGTGGAGCTGCGCCGGCCCGGATGAGGCTCGTCCTGTGGGACATCGACGGCACGCTCGTGACCACGGGCGGCCATGGTCGCTATGCGTTCTTCGAGGCCTTCGAGACCGTGTTCGGCCGCGTGCTCGAGGACGAGGGCCCGGTGCCGATGGCGGGCCGGACCGACCACGCGATCGCGCTCGACGTGATGGAGCGCGGCGGCGTCGAGGATCCCGAGCGCCACCTGGCAAGCATGTTCGAGGCGCTGCACGAGTCGCTCAGCGCGCGCGCCGGGGCGATCGCTGCGGAAGGCAGCGCGCAGCCCGGAGCGCCCGAGGCGCTCAGGGCAGTGGGCGAGAGCGCAGGCATGATCCAGTCGCTCCTGACCGGCAACATCGAGGCGAACGCCCGGATCAAGCTGGGCGCCTTCGGCCTCGACTCGCTGGTCGATTTCGAGATCGGGGGGTACGGCGCAGACCACACCGTGCGCTCGGAGCTGGTGCCGATCGCGCTCGGCCGCGCCCGAGCGAAACACGGCGTGGACATCGCGCCCGAGGACGTGACGCTGGTGGGCGATACGCCCCTCGACATCGAGGCCGCGCACGCGGCGGGCGCGCGCGTCGTGGCCGTGGCCACCGGTCCGTACAGGGTCGAGGAACTCGAGCAGGCGGGCCCCGATGCCGCGTTCGCCGACCTGTGCGATACCCGTGCACTGATGGCGGCCGTGGCGAGGCTCCGAGACCGCGGGTAGAATCGCCCTGGCGTCGCGCAACCGGGGGGCTGGGTCGGCGCTGTATGAACCGACCCCCAAGGTCACCCGTGGCAGACAGCCGAAGCTTCCCCATGGCCAGAATCCCAGCCCGCGCTCAGCGCTTCGGGAGCATGGCCGACGCCGCGACCGACTCGGAGAGCGTCGACGGGGGGTCCGCGCGCCCGGACACCGACGGCTTCCTCCGCAGGCGGCGCGCGAGCGGGCGGCTCAATCAGGTCCTCCTGATCGAGGACAGCCCCGAGTACGCCGCTCTGGTGAGCGAGATGCTGCGCGACGAGCTCGAGGGCCCGGTCGAGATCTTGCACAGGGAATCGGTCCGGTTCTCCCGTGAGGCGCTGCTGGACGAGGCCACCGACTGCGTGCTCCTCGACCTCTCGCTCCCAGATGCCCGCGGCCTCGAGGCGCTCGAGCAGGTTCAGACCGTGGCGCCCGAGGTTCCGGTGGTGGTGCTGAGCGGAGACGAGGACGAGCGTCTCGCCGTGCAGGCCGTGCAGGCCGGCGCGCAGGACTACCTCGTCAAGCGCCAGGCAGACGGCAACCTCATCGGCCGTGCGGTCCGCTATGCGGTCGAGCGGAAGAGCTCGGAGCTGGAGCTGGCCTACCACGCCCTCCACGACCCGCTCACCACGCTGCCCAACCGCACGCTCTTCCTCGACCGGCTCGGCCACGCCTTGGCGCGGGCGCACCGAACGGGCGACTGGATCGCGGTGCTGTTCCTCGACCTCGACCGGTTCAAGACGATCAACGACAGCCTCGGTCACGAGACCGGCGACCTCCTGCTCGTCGAGGTGGCCGAGCGCCTCCGGACGCTCATCCGCCCGGCCGACACGATCGCCCGGTTCGGCGGCGACGAGTTCATGGTGCTGTGCGAGGACATCGCCTCCGAGCGCGACGCGATCGCACTGGCCGAGCGGCTGACGACCGGCACCGTCGAGCCCTTCACGATCGACGACCAGGAGATCTTCCTGGGGATGAGCGCCGGCATCGCGTTCTCTCGCGGAGGCGACACGAACGCGGAGGAGATGATCCGCAACGCCGACCAGACGATGTACCACGCGAAGGCACACGGGTCGCCATTCGCGCTCTTCGACGAGGAGATGCACGCGCGCGCTGTGCGCAAGCTCAAGACGGAGAACGAGCTCCACCGTGCGGTCGACCGCGGCGAGCTGACGCTCCACTACCAGCCACAGCTGTCGCTCGACGGCGGCCAGATGATGGGGGTCGAGGCGCTCGTGCGCTGGCGGCACCCCGGGCGCGGGCTGCTCGCGCCGGAGCATTTCATCGAGCTCGCGGAGGAGACCGGCCTGATCATCCCGATCGGGGCGTGGGTGCTCGAGCAGGCCTGCAGGCAGCTCTCGGCCTGGGATGCCGAGAACGCGCCCCTGCTGATGGCCGTGAACCTGTCACCGCGCCAGCTCATGGACCCGAGCCTCGTGGAGATGGTGGAGAAGTCGTTGCACAGCAGCGGCCTGGACGCCGGCCACCTGTGTCTGGAGATCACCGAGAGCACGGTGGCGAGCGACCCGGCGCGGGCGCTCGAGGTGCTCGGCGCGCTCAAGGGGCTGGGCGTGACGCTCGGCATAGACGACTTCGGCACGGGACAGTCGTCCCTGGCTGCGCTCGACTCCTACCCGGTGGACATCCTGAAGGTCGACCGCTCGCTCGTGGCGCGGCTGGGGGCAGACGCCAAGCGCGTCAGGATGCTCTCCGCCGTGGTGGGCCTCGCCCACGCCCTCGACCTGTTCGCCGTCGCGGAGGGCGTCGAGACCGAAGCGCAGCTCGACGAGTTGCGTGACGTGGACTGCGATGCCGCGCAGGGCTACCTCTTCAGCCGCCCGAAGCCGCCGGAGCAGATCTCCGCGCGGATCGAGGACGAGCTGACGTGAGCCGGCCATGACGACGGTCCGCGTGCTCCTCTGCGACGACGTGGCGGAGCTGCGCGAGCTGACGCGGCTCGGGCTCGAGGAGCATCCCGCCATCGAGGTGGTGGGCGAGGCAGCGGACGCCAAGACCGGCTTGGCGCAGGTCACGGCGCTCATGCCAGACCTCGTGCTGCTCGATCTCTCGATGCCCGGGATGGATGGCCTCGAGGCGATCCCGCTCATGCGCGAGGCGAAGCCCGACCTCGGCATCATCGTGTTCTCGGGCTTCGCCTCGGACCCCATGGAGAGAGTTGCGACCAGACTGGGTGCGGACCGCTACGTGCAGAAGGGGGAGAGCTTCGATCGTTTGCAGTCGCTGGCGATGACGGTGGCCGGGGAGCGACGGAACGGGTACCACCACCGGTGAGCTCGTCCGAGCAGCGGTTCCGCACGCTCACGGAGAGCGCGCCCGTGGGCATCTTCGAGACCGACGCCGCGGGCGGCTGCACGTACGTGAACGATCGCTGGAGTGAGCTGACCGGCCTGTCGGCCGTCGAGGCGATCGGCAACGGCTGGGCCGCGGCGGTCCACCCTGAGGACCGGGAGCGGATGGACGACGAGTGGACGCGGTTCGTGGACGGCGAGGCGGAGTTCGCATCGGAGCTGCGGTTCGTGGCGCGGGACGGGCGCGAGCGAGTCGTGGTCGTGAACGCCGTGGCCCTGCGCGACGACGGGGGCGAGGTGATGGGCCACATCGGCACGATCACCGACATGACCGAGCGCAAGCGGAGCGACGAGGAGCTGACGCGCGCCTACGCGGACCTCGTGCGCTCGAACGCGGACCTCGAGCAGTTCGCCTACGTCGCCTCGCACGACCTCACCGAGCCGCTGCGGGTGATAGGCGGGTTCGCGGAGTTGCTCGAGCGCCGCTACTCGGGTCGGCTGGACGAGCAGGCCGACCGATTCATCACGTCGATCCTCACCGGGGTGGAGCGGATGCAGGGCCTGATCGATGCGCTGCTCGAGTACTCCCACTTGGGGCGCGCCGAGGTCGTCCGCTCCGAGGTGGACGTGGCCGAGGTGACCGCCCAGGCGCTCGAGCCGCTTGCACATGCGCTGGACGAGGCGGCGGGGACCATCGAGGTAGGGGAGCTGCCGCACATCCTCGCCGAGCCCATGATGCTCGGTCAGCTGTTCCAGAACCTCGTGTCCAACGCCATCAAGTTCTCCGGGGACGAGCCGCCCCGCATCGAGATCTCGGCGGAGCGCGGTGAAGGCGAGTGGCGGTTCGACGTGCGCGACCACGGAGTGGGCATCGACCCAGGCCAGGCCCCGCGGGCGTTCGAGATGTTCCAGCGCCTCCACGGCCGCGAGTACCCCGGCACCGGCATCGGGCTGGCCATCTGCAAGCGGATCGCGGAGCGCCACGGGGGGCAGATCTGGGCGGAGCCGGCCGACGAGGGGGGCAGCGTGTTCAGCTTCACGGTCGCGGACACCAGCCGCACGAACGGCCTGCAGCAACTCACCCCGCGGCGATCCCGGCCACACCCGCCAGCACAAGAAGAACCCCAAGCTGCTGCGGACGACTCACGCGCTCCGCGAGAACCACGCGGGCAAGCAGAATCGTGACCACCGGGTAGAGCGAGGCGAGCACCGCCACCAGGCTCACCAGTCCCTCCGTGGCCGCGACGGCGTAGAGGCCGTTGGCTCCCATGTCGAGCAGGCCTATCGCGACAAGGGCGCCGAGGTGGGCCCGCGCTTCTCCCAGGCGGGGGCGCGCCACGGCGACGGCGACGGCCAGCGTCGCCACGGTCGTGCAGCGGGCGGCCAGCAGCGCCCACAGGACGTCGCCGTCCCCCGCCGTGTCCATCGCCAGCAGGAAGGTGCCGAAGCCGAGCGCGGCCAGCAGCGCCAGGCCGACGCCCGCGGCCACGCGCGGGCCCTCTCCGTCCCCGTCCTGCTCGCGCGACGCCAGCGCCACCCCCGCCAGGGCCAGCACGATCCCCGCCAGCTGAAGCGCGCCGGGACGCTCGCCTGTGGCGATCCCCACGACCACCGGGAGCGCGGCCGCCAGCCCTCCGATCGGAGCGACCACGGCCATCGCGCCCACCGCCAGGCCGCGGTAGAAGGCGGCCAGCCCGACGAGGCCGCCGGTCCCCGCCACCGCGGCGTAGGCGAAGGTCTCCCCGCCCGGCGGGCCCTCGAAGCGGATCGCGGTCGCCAGGGCGAGCACCACCAGCGCCACGGCCTGCGACACCGCGAGGACCGCGAGCAGGTCGATGCTGCGGGCCTTGAGCCCTCCGAGGAAGTCGGCGATCCCCCAGGAGACGCTCGCGGCGAGCCCGAGCGCTACTGCGACCACTTCACGCTGCAGCCCACGGGTTCCGTCTCGGCCGGGTCGGGCTCGCCACCCTCCAGCACGGAGTCGAGCGCGGCGCGCAGCCAGTCGGCGCCGGCCGAGGGGTCGTCGTAGTCGCGGTCCGGGGCGCCGCGGTAGCGCAGCACGCCGGAGCCGTCGAGCACGAACACGTCGGGCGTGGTCTTGGCGCCGAAGCCGCGCGCCACCTCCTGGCTCTCGTCGCGCAGGTAGGGGGCGGGCCAGCCGCCGTCGCCCTCCACCCGCTTCTTCATCGCGTCGAAGGAGTCGCGCGGATAGCGCTCGGCGTCGTTGGGGTTCACGAGCAGAACGCGCGCGCGCCCTTCGTAGTCGCGCGCCACCTCGAGCAGCCGGTCGTGCCAGGCGAGCGCGTACGGGCAGTGGTTGCAGGTGAAGCCCACGACGGTCACCCCCTCGGGCCCGTGGTCCGAGCCGTCGGTCGCCGGGAGCCGGAACTCCGGTGCGGTGTCTCCGATCTTCATCTCATCGCCTCCTGAATCGCATCGCGGATGTCCTCGGGGTCCGGCACGGGGGACGTCCGCCCGTCCCGCGTCCGGTACACGCGGCAGGTCAGGCCGGCCGGCTCACCATCCTCCGGCGCTACCTCGGCACCCCCTACCCGGATCGTCGGAGAGCCCACGAACCGCTCTCGCTCGGCGTCGGCCTCGGTAGGGACCTCGCGCATCTCGATCCCGTGCGGATCGAGCCCCTCCTCCCCGAGCACGGCCGCGAGCACCTCGCGCGTCTTGGCGGTGGAGGGACAGCCCTCCCACCACAGCAGCTCGACACGGGGCGCATCCGCCATGCACCCCAGGCTATTCGGCGGGCAGCTCCAGCCTCTCGCCGGAGACCCGCAGGTCCCCGGCGCGCCCCCGCCAGGACACAGTGAGCGGCGTGGAGCGCCGCGGCTTCAGCGTCACGAGCTCTCCCAGCCGGCGGCGCTCGAACTCGCCGGGATCGCCGGTCTGCTCGCGCGGCGAGATCAGGCCGTGGGCGAACACGGTGGCGAAGCGCGCCGACGAGCGGAGCTCGCGGCCACTCTCATCGAGCACGCTGATGTCGCGGACGTCGACGTCCACCTGCTCGAGACCGGTGTTCTCGAGCCGCACGCTCAGGACCCGGTCGCGCGGCAGCTCCGGTGGCCGCACGATCCGCGGCTTGCCCGCGAAGGCGAGCTGGGCCGACTCGGCAGCGTCAGTGCCCGGGCGGGTGGCCACGATCAGCCCGGCCACCGCCGCGGTGACAGCCAGCGCGCCCGCCAGCGCGAGGCGGACGTTCACCGGCGCGGCTCAGGCGGCGTCTTGAACCACGTGCAGCCGGGCGGATCGGGGTTGGTCCTGGGATTCCAGCTGCCGCAGGGCACCTCGGCGATGGACTTGTTGATGTTGCTGTCCCGGCTGCGAGAGCCGCCGCTCGCGCAGGTGGGGAGCTTCGCCGGATCGCTCGTGATCCGGCGGCCCTTCGCGGCGCGATTGCCCTCCCAGCAGTTGCGGAACCCCTGCTCGTCCCAGAAGAAGTCCTCCCCGTTGGGGTCGCGCTTGGAGCTCGGCGCCACGCCCATAACGTTGCGGGTGAACCGGTTGCCGTTCGAGGTGTCGTACTGCTTCGCCGGATCGGCGTCCCCGCGGATCGACGCGGGTACCCAGAACAGCCGGACCCCGCTGCGCCAGTTGTCCCATATCCGGTTCTGCGACACGCGGTTCCGATTTGCGCCGTAGAGGATGATCCCGGAGCCCACGGGCACCTGGAACTGCGGGCACACCAGCGCCCGGCGGCGATTCTGGAACGGCTTGAGGCACTCCGCCCGGTTGCGCTGGAAGTAGTTGACGTTGTTCGAGTTGATCTCGTTGCGGGTCCACTTCGAGCAGTCCTGGGGCATTCCGGGGTGGCCCGACGCGAACGAGTCGTCCGAGATCCCGGCGGAGTTGTGGTGGAACTTCGAGTCGTGGGTGGAGGTGCCGTTCCCGGCCGTGCCGGAGTACCCCAGCACGTTGCCGTAGGAGTTCACACGCCTGATCTCGATCCCGTAGCGCTTGCAGTGGCCCTCGGGCCCCGACCCGGGGTAGATGCCGGAGTCGCCGTTGCCGTAGGCGGTGATGCGCTCGTACAGGCCGTTGTCGGAGGCGAACGTGAGGATCCCGTAGTTCTGGCCCCACCGGCCCACGAGCCGGCTGAGCCTGAAGCCGTTGGTCTCTACGACGTCGAAGTTGTTGAACGCGGCCTGCTCGGCCGCCAGGTTGTGGATCACCACGCCGTCGGCGCGGTCAGCCCGGAAGACGTCCTTCTTCAGCCGGTCGCCCACGACCAGGACATCGCTCGGGCGCCTGCCCATCCCCTGGATCTGGAGCCCGCAGCGGCGGTCGCAGCTCAGGTCGCGGTCGGCCAGCGAGTCGCCGATGATCGCGATCAGGTTGCGCGAGTTCGGGCAGTCGTGCTGGAACCGG
The DNA here is from genome assembly GCA_963722705.1 of uncultured Thermoleophilaceae bacterium. GTDB lineage: Bacteria > Actinomycetota > Thermoleophilia > Solirubrobacterales > Thermoleophilaceae > JAAYBF01. Next base: position 370,728 of record CAVRNY010000006.1, read on the forward strand.
TAGGTGGGCACCTGGCCGTTGTCGCCGTGGCCGTCACCCGTGGGCTCCCAGTAGCCGTCGCCCGAGCACTTGGGGTCGTTGTAGGGCACCCGCCGACTCGGCTCCTCCCTGTAGACGCCGGGCATCACGAGCACCCGGTTGCGGCTGCGCGAGGCGTTCACCGCCGCCTGGATGTGGCGGTAACGGCACCGCTTCAGGAGCGCCAGGCGCTTGTCGCGCTGGGCGGCCCGCCTCTTTCCCCTGAACGCACGCCTGATGCGCCTGGCCGAGTCCGGCTTGCAGACCACGCGCGCCGTGCCCGAGCTGCGGAGCTGCGGCCGCTTGCCCTTGGTGTGGTCCGGGAAGACCGAGGTCCGCTCCGGGTGGGCGGTGGCGGTGCCGGGCACCACCACGGCGACCAGCAGAAGCAGGAGCGGAAGCGGGGCGATTCGGCGCAAGGGTCTCTCCTCGGTTGGGTGCGCCTCCCGCGCGGACCCTAACAGCGGCCGGCCCTACGCTTCGGCGAGCTCCATCCGCTCGATCAGCGCGGGCTCCTCGGGGCGGTCCTGCGCCCCGGTCGGCAGGCCCTCGATCGCGTCCACCGCGTCCATTCCGGACGTGATCTTCCCGAACACGGTGTGCTTGCCGTCGAGCCACGGCGCGGCGCCGGTGGTCACGATGAAGAACTGCGAGCCGTTGGTGTCGGGACCGGCGTTCGCCATCGCGAGCGCACCGCGCTCGACCTTGTGCTGGTTGAACTCGTCCTCGAACGTGTAGCCGGGGCCGCCGGTGCCGGTGCCCTCCGGGCAGCCGCCCTGGATCATGAAGTCCTTGATCACGCGGTGGAAGGACAGCCCGTCGTAGAAGCCCTCGCCGGAGAGCTTGCGGAAGTTCTCGACCGTCTTCGGGGCTTCCGCCTCGAACAGCTCGATCTCGATCGGGCCGTGATTGGTGTGCATCGTCGCCTGACTCATCGTTTGGCTACCTCCAACCGGAGCTTCACACCCCGGACCTCGTTTCCACTGACCTTTTCGATTACCTCGCCCGCCCGGTCCGCGGGCACCTCGACGAAGCTGAAGCGCTCGAGCACGCGCACGTTGCGGACGTCCTCGCCGTCGAGGTGCGAGTGGTCCACGATCGCCCCCACCACGTCGGCCGGCTCGAAGCCCTGCTTGCGCCCGGCGCCCAGGAAGATCTTCGCCACCGGCCCCTCGATTCCCCGCCGCGGCTTTGTGTGACGCGGTCGCCGGGTCTCCCGCGGCTCCGAGGGCTCGCTCGTCTCACGTCTCGTCGGAGACGGCGGGCCGCCGTTCTCCGACCACGGCTTGATCTCGGTCTTGGCGTGCCGCTCGATCGCCTCGAGGTCGCCGCGCTGCTTGGGGGTGATGAACGTGATCGCGCGGCCCGTCTCACCCGCGCGCCCGGTGCGCCCGATGCGGTGGACGTAGATGTCGGGGGAGTTCGGGATGTCGTAGTTCACGATGTGTGACACGCCGGCGATGTCGAGCCCGCGCGCGGCCACGTCGGTGGCCACGAGCAGCCGCTCGCGCCCGCCCTTGAAGGCGATCATCACGCCGTCGCGGGCCCCCTGGGACATGTCCCCGTGGAGGGTCTTGACCCGCAGCCCCTTATCGCCGAGGCGGCGCGCCAGCCGGTCCACGCCGATCTTCGTGCGGGCGAAGATGATCGCCTGGGTCGGCGACTCAGCCTGGATCACCTCGGCCAGCTTGTCGGGCTTGTCGCGGTCGGAGACCTCGACGTGGAACTGGGCGACGGTGTCGATCGTGAGCGTCGCCGACTTCACCTTCACCGTCACGGGGTCGTACATGCGCTTCTCGGCCAGCTTCTTGATCTCCGTCGGCATCGTCGCGGAGAAGAGGCAGGTCTGGCGACCCGAGGGGCAGCGGCCGAGGATCGTCTCCACGTCCTCGAGGAAGCCCAGGTCGAGCATCTCGTCGGCCTCGTCGAGCACCACGTAGCGGGCGGAGTCGAGGAAGAGGTAGTGGCGCCCGATCATGTCCATCACGCGGCCCACGGTTCCCACCACGACCTGCGCCTCGTTCTTCAGCCGCGATGCCTGGTCGCGGATCGGCGCGCCGCCGAACACCGCCACCACCGAGATCCCGCGCCTCTCGCCGTAGGCCCGCAGCGCCTGGGTCACCTGGATGCACAGCTCGCGCGTGGGCGTGAGCACCAGCGCCTGCACCTCGGCGTCGTCAGCCTCGATGTACTCGAGCATCGGGAGGCCGAACGCGGCGGTCTTGCCCGTTCCGGTTTGCGCCTGCCCGATCACGTCCCTGCCCTCCAGCAGAAGGGGGATCGTTTGCTCCTGGATCGGGGTCGGCTCCTGGTACCCCAAGTGCTCGAGGGCCTCGAGCAGGGGAGCCGAGAGGCCCAGCTCTGCGAACTTCGTCATCCGGCGAAGGAGACTAGACGGTCGGCGATCTAGCCCGCCGGGTCGAGCAGCAGCTTGCCCGCCGTGCGCCGATCGGCCAGATCCTCGTGCGCGCGGCGCACCTCGCTCAGCGGATAGGTCTCCCCCACCTGCGGCTTCAGCTCCCCGCGCGCCGCGCGGGCGAACAGGTCGCGCAGCGGCTCGTCGGTCATCTCGCGCCGCTCGAGGCAGTGGTAGAGCCAGAAGCCCACGATCGCCCGGCTGGTCCGGAGCAGGGCGGCGTTCGACGTGCTCACCTTCTCCCGCGTAGAGTTGCCGTAGGCCACGAGGCGCCCGAAGGGAGCCAGCGCCTGGAGGCTCTGCTCGAAGAGGCGGCCGCCCGCAGTCTCGAGGACCACGTCCACCGGCCGGCCGCCGTTGGCCTGCACCAGCGCCTCGGTGAGGTCCTCCACTTCGGGGTCCAGGGCCACGTCGGCGCCCAGCTCCAACGCCCGGGCGCGGCGCTCGCCGGAGCCCGCCGTGGCGATCACGCGGCCGGCGCCCATCGGCTTCGCGAGCTGAGTGGCCAGCCCTCCGACGCCCCCGGCTGCCGAGTGCACCACCACGCTCTCCCCCTCCCGGAGGCGGGCAGAGGTGCGGAAGAGGTGCCACGCGGTGAGCCCCTGGATCAGCAGCGCCAGGGCCGCGCCGTCGTCGAGACCGTCGGGGACCCGGAAGGTCGTTGCCGCGGGCGCCGCGGCGTACTCGGCGTAGCCGCCCGTGTCGAGCAGGGCCACGACCCGATCGCCGGCCTCGAAGCCCTCCGAATCCGCCGCCACGCGGCCGGCCACCTCGCCCCCGAGCACGAACGGGGGCTCGCGCTTCACCACGTACTGGCCCTCGCGCTGGTGGGTGTCGCCGAAGTTCACGCCCGCGCGCGCGACCGCGACGAGCACCTCTCCGGGGCCCGGCTCGGGCTCCGCCACCTCTGAGACGGAGAGAACCCCGGGCCCGCCGAGCTCCTCGACAACTACCGCCCTCATCGGGTGCAAGCTACATCGACTAGGCTCGCGCGGCTCATGAGCAAGCGCCTGGTGGTCTGCTGCGACGGGACCTGGAACAAGCCGGACCAGCTCAAGGACGACCATCCCGCGCCGACGAACGTGTCGAAGCTGGCGCTGGGGGTTGCCCGCGAGGGGCCCGACGGGACGCCCCAGCTGCTCTTCTACCAGCCCGGAGTCGGCACGCGGCGGTTCGAGCGGATCCGCGGCGGCGCGCTCGGCCTCGGCCTCTCCCGCAACGTGCGCGACTGCTACCGGTTCCTGGTCGAGAACTACGAGCCCGGCGACGAGCTCTACCTATTCGGCTTCAGCCGCGGCGCCTTCACCGCCCGCAGCACCGTTGGCCTCGTGCGCAACTCCGGGATCCTGCTTCGCGAGAACGCCGGGCGCGAAAAGGACGCCTACGCCCTTTACCGCGCACACGAGCCGACCCGGCACCCACGCGGGATGGAGGCGCGCATCTTCAGGCGCATGTACTCCCACGCCGATTGCGACATCAAGTTCGTCGGCGTCTGGGACACGGTCGGGTCCCTGGGCATTCCGATCGACGGAGTGCGGCTGCCATGGCTCACCAAGCACTGGAGATTCCATGACACCGAGCTCAGCAGCCGGGTGAAGTTCGCCTACCACGCCGTCGCGATCGACGAGCAGCGCGGGCCGTTCGAGCCGACGCTGTGGAACCGGCGAGAGGAGACACCCGGGCAGACGCTCGAACAGGTGTGGTTCGCGGGCGTGCACTGCGACGTGGGCGGCGGCTACGCCCAGCCCGAGCTCGCCGAGATCCCGTTGCTGTGGATGGTGGAGCGCGCCCGTGGCGCCGACCTGGCGTTCGACCCCGACCACTTCAAGGTGGGGATCACGTCGGCCGATCCGATCCAACGCGCGATCGGGGCGGAGACGGATCCCGACGCCCTCGGGGAGATCCACGAGTCGCGCAAGGGCTTCTACCGCTGGCCGCCGCTGCGCCGGCATTGCCGCCCTCTGAGGGCGGACGGCGGGGCGGTGGCGTCGAGCGCCAAGAAGCGCTTCCTCGAGCTGCCCGGCTACTCGCCGCTGACCCTCAAGGAGTACCTGGACGCCCACGGGCCCATTAGGTCCGTCCCGCCTCCTCCGGCTTGAACCGGGTGCGCTCCCTCGCCGGGGGCTGATCCTTCCGCAGCGTCTCGATCCGGCTCGCCAGCTCACGGACCTCCTCGGCGTGCCGGTTCCAGATGTCGGCCTCCGCGGCCTTGCGGCCATAGGCCTCGGCGCGGGCGAGGGCCGTGTGCCGCTCCGCGTGACTCCCGGCCGCGAGCTCGGTCTTCTCCGCGCAGACCACCGCCAGGTGGAGGTAGACGTCCGGCTGGGCACCCAGCAGCGCGGCGCGCTCGAGGCGCTTGAGCGCCTCGTCGAGCTTGCCCTGCTTGTAGAGGACGCGCCCCTCACACGCCCAGCACTCCGCCTCGACCTCCGCGAGCCCCCCGACCACCGGCGCGCCGAGACCGTCGCCGCGCGCCCCCCGTACGGACCGCTTTGCGTCGCGCACGAACTCGAGCGCGTGGTGGAGGTCCACGTCGCGCTCGACGCGCGCCTGCGCCCGCCGCAGGTTCGCCTTCCCGAGGAGCTCTCCGCGCGACACGTCGACCTCGCCGCCGCGCTCGAGCACCTCGGTGAGATCCCCCTCGCCCACCTGCTCGATCAGCTCCCTGCAGACGGCCTCGGCCTTCGGGTAGTCCCCGTTCCCCAGGTACGCGCGGCCGAGGTACTCGAGCGAGGCGAGCCCGTCCCGCGGGCGCAGGGCGCGCACGACCTCGAAGCGGGCGATCGCGTCCTCGTAGGAGTGCAGCTCGAGGTGGACCAGCCCCAGCAGCTCCTGCGCCAGGGCGGTGTAGCGGAGCTGTTCGCTCGGGTAGAGGTCGAGCGCCTGCTCCAGGTGGACGATGGCCTGGCCGAGGAGCCCGTCGCGGCGCTCCCTGTCCCGCGAGTCGCGCGCCAGGGCGAGGATGCACTGGCCGAGCCGGACGTAGGCCTCGGGCGCCTCGGGCGCCCGGAGGAGGGCGATCTCGAGAGCCTCCTTCGCGACGTCGTACTCGCCGAGGGTGGAGCGGACCTGGGCGAGGGCGGCCCGCGCCTTCGGAGAGAGCGGGTCGAGGTCCACCGCGGCCTCGGCACTCGCGAGGGCATCCGCCGTGCGTCCCTGGTGGAGCTGGAGCCGGGCGAGCTCCGCTCGCAGTCCCCGCTCTCCGATCTCCTTCGGATGCTCCTGCTCGAGCGCGCCGATCGCGAGCTCGAGCCGCCGCTCCGCCTCGTACCAGTCCTGGTCGCGGGTCGCCAGGTACCCGAGCACGATCTCCGTCTGCGCCCGCTCCCAAGCCCGCCCGTCCCAGTCGCCGGTCCTCAGCCGGCCCCTCAGCTCCCGCTTCAGCTCCCCGAGCGTCGCCGCCACCGAGCCGGGGTCCTCCCCCACACGCTCGAGCTGCTCCATCTGGTCGGCCAGGTCGCTCAGGAAGGTGCTCATCGACGCGACCCGCTCCGCTGGCGGGCCCGAGTCCCCGATCTTGACCTCCGCCGCCAGCCCTCTCAGGAACTCCTTCATCGATCCGACGCGGTCTGCCTCGGCGTGGTCCCCGAGCTCGGTGAGCGCCTGCGCCACCACCTCGAGCGCGTCCTCGGTGGCGGTGTACGGCGACGCGAGGGCCCGCTTGATGGCGGCCCGGGCCCTTTCGCCTTCGCCAGCCCGCGCCAGCTCGAGCGCGAGGTGCGCCCGGTACTCCAGGTTGCCCGGGGCGATCTGGAGCGCGGCCCGCAACGCGTCGGCGCCTTCCCGGTGCAGGCCGCGCTCGGCGCGGACGTCACCGAGCGAGAAGTGGACCTGCGCCGCGGAGGGGTCGAGCACGACCGCCTGCTCGATCAGCGCTTCGGCACGGGCGAGCGCCCGCGCCTGCCGGGCGTCGCCGGCCGCCTGCCGGCAGACGAAGGCGAGCGTGACAAGACAGGTGCTGAGCTCCACGCGCGAGCGCTCGATCTCGCGGTCCCGCTCGTCGCGGGTGCTGAGGCAGGACCGCAGGAGCGACCGGCGCGCGTTCGCCACCGCTCGGTCCTGGCTCGCGAGCGCCTCGCTCCATCCGGGCTCGCCCCTCTGAAGCTGGTACGCGAGCGCAAGGCTCCTCAGGTTGTAGGCCTCGGCCGCCTCGGGCGCCGGCGGCCTGGCCGCAAGGACCCGGTCGCAGAGCACAACGGCCGACTGGTACTCCTTCACCCGCCAGCGATTGGCGGCCAGGGCGTAGTAGGCCTCCAGGCGCTCGGGATTCAGCTCGATCGTGCGCAGGAAGGCGCTGTACGACGCTTCCGGCTTGCCGAGGTCCCGGTAGACGACGCCGAGGTTGTAGTAGGCGAGATCGAAGTTCTGGTCCTCGGCCGAGGCCTCGAGGAAGCCTCGCTCCGCACGGCGCAGGTTCAGACGCCGGTTGAGCGGTGTTCGCAGGCTGTCCCGGTAGGCGTCGAGTCCCTCCGCGAAGCACCTGGTCGCTCTCCACTTCGTCGTGCGATCCATCGCCAGATCGGTGTAGATCCGGCAGGCGAGCTCCTCGATCATCTCCGTCAGGGGCGGGTCCGCGCCGCCCGGCGGCCTGGTCACCTTCCAGCCATATGGGCGGCCGGCGCCCGCGACCTGGGCGGTGAGGATCAGCGTGTCCCGGTCGGGATGGAGGCTGCCGACGACGCGCGGCCCGCGCGCAAACCGCCCGAGGAAGCCGAGCAGGAGCCCGACCGGGATGTTGAGCGGCCCGACGCTCACCTTCGCCTCGGCGCTCACCGCGTTGCCCAGGAAGGCGGGATCCGCGTCGCTCGAGATGCCGGCGAGCACCATCTTCCCGTCCCGACCGCCGCTCACGGCTTGAGTCGAGACCGGCCTCGGCTCGCCCGTACGCTGGTGCAGATCCGCGAGGCGGGTGAGCTCGAGGGTCAACAGCGTGGCGAGGCCCGACGTCGGCGAGCGCCCCTCCCCGTCGGCGGAATGGTCGGTGAACTCCTCGACCACTAGCCGCCGGCGGGCCCCGAGCGCCCACAACAGCACCATCAGCACGCCCAGCAGCAGGACGGCGTTCCAGGACTCGCTGGACAGCGTCAGGCTCGGAATGCCCAGCTGGTCGTCGAGCAGCGCGTCCAGAAGCGAGACCGCAACGAAGGCGGCGACCACCCGCAGCAGAAGATTGATCCCGCCGCGCTTGACCCGGCCCACGGCGGTCCCCAGCAGCCGCGCCGCTGTGATGCTGGCGAGTCCAAGCCTGACGCTCAAACCAAGCCCCGAATCCTTTGTCCAGCTCTTCGGGCGGGTCCACAGGAGCTTGGCCCTCGCCTTGGCGGCTGTCAACGACGCGCAACGGATGCGCCAGAATCGGCCGCCGAGGTAGCGCGCTTACTGCCTGCCGGTAGCGAGCCGGATCAGATGCACGAGCCGGCCGAACGCGGCCCCGATCCGCCCGCGAATGCCGCGCCATCCCTTGCTCGGGCCGAAGACAACGATCTCGGCGGCGGTCGGCTTGTCGTCCTTCCCGACCACCGCTAGCGAGACGTCGTAGCGCTTCCCCGGATCGAGCTCGATCCGTGTGTCGAGGCTGCCGAGCACGACGTCCTCGACGCCGAACGAGTGCGCGTGGGGCGGGACCTTCTTCTCGTCCTGGGAGTTCACGGTCGCCACCAGCCAGCGCGGCGGCTCGGGAACCGCCCTGAAGTCGAACTCGAGCAGCAGCCGCCCGCGGCGCCGGCGCGCGATCACGCGCGGCGCATCGGGCGCGGGCTCGTTGCGGCGAACCCGGGGCTCGCGCTTCATCAGCTCCTCGGGGTCATCCCACTGGGACTGGGAGCACGGAGCCGCGGGACCGTTGCCCCCCGGCCGCTTCCCGCCCCAGCGTCCCGGCCACCTGAGCCAGGCGGGCGCTGGATCGCCGATCAGCTCGAGCCGCACCTCCGTCCCCGGCCGCCGCTCGCCGTCAGTGACGTCGTAGAAGTCGGTCGAGTGAAAGCCACGCTCGAAGAACGAGGCGTGCGACCCCCGCCCGACGTAGACGACCGGCCGGTGCTCGACACGCTCCACTTGCGCCCAGGCCCTTATCTCGCAGAAGTTGTGTTGCGCGTAGACGGCGATGTCGGGCTCGCTCGCCCCGGGCTCCATGCGCAGCTGGATCATCTCCCAGTCCCCTTCGTGGACCCCGATCCCCCAGGCGAGCTGGTAGTCGTTGAAGAAGTAGAAGAACCAGTACTGGAGCCACAAACGGCCCTTGCTCTCGACGCTCCGGGCGTAGGTGACGTTGCGGAACTCCTGGTGTGACGCGCGCAGCTCGGAGTACTGGCGCTGATAGTCGCCCTGGGTCTGCTCGATGAAGTCGCTCTTCGCGACGGCCGGCCCTTCCGGGTAGCGGTCGGGCTTCAGGAACTCCAGCGACAGCCGGTCGCCCGCCGTGGCGATCGTCTTCCCCTTGGCGTCGCTCAGCCGGCTGTGGGGGTTGGCCGTCCACATCTCCGCCGAGTCGGCGAAATAGCTCTCCAGCGAGTCGTAGCGCAGCAGCGGCTGATGCTTCTTGAGCAGCTCCTCGCTCATATGCCGACGCGCTTGGTGAAGGGCGAGTCGAAGACGCCCGAGGCGTTGAACTGCCCCTCGATCTCGAGCCAGTCCTCCCACCGGGGATACATCCCCTGCAGGCGGTCCGGGGTGAGGATGTTGTACTGCCCCCAGTGGGCGCGGACGCCGAGGTCGGCGAGCCGCTCCTCGTACCCGGCCAGCAGCTCGAAGCCCCCCCTCGTTCCCTTGGCCATGATCAGCTCGATCATCATGGTCGCCCGCCCATGCATCATCGACGCATGGGCCTCGGACGGGGCGACGAAGCGCAGGGCGATCGGCGAGGTGTGGTAGAGCCGCTCCTTCTCCCGGCGCTCCTTCGCGATCGCGAGGATCCGGTCGATCGCCTCGATGTGCCTGCCGCCCTCGAGCGGCACCGCCAGCTCCATCGAGTAGGCGGGGAGCTTGTTGGCCTCACCGATGTTGAAGACCCGGTAGGAGACGCTCGCGTAGCCGTCGTCCTTCAGGCGATCGATCACCTGGTCCATTTGCCCCGGCACCTTCGAAGGGAACAGCCAGATGAAGAGCCGCAGCAGCAGGCCGGTCAGGAAGAACGAGGCCTCGAGCTCGACGAGCGGGTTGCGCTCGAGCTTGTCCTGCGGGAGCTCGGCCGGCTCAGGGCACTCCTCGCGGACCGTGATCAGCAGGTGATGGGCGCCGTCGGAGGCGGCGTAGGGGTTCACCAGCAGCTCGTAGTGCTCGAGCTCGCCGAGCACCCCGTCCTCGGTGAGGCTGTCCCTGACCGCCTCCCAGCTGTCCACGGTGCGCACCTCGTTGAGCCAGAACTTGTCGCGCACCTCCAGCACCATCGAGTGGATCAGCCCCATGCAGCCCATGCCGCAGACCGCGGCCGCGAAGGTGCGGTCGTCCTTGACCAGGCGGCGCGCACCGCCGTGCACCCGCTCGAACGCCTCGGGGTCGGTCGGCCCGGCGTCGGGCTCTACGCGGACGATCTCGCCCCCGGCCACCACGAGGTCGAGCGACCGCACCATGTCGGGGAAGGGGCCGAACCGCAGGCCCGAGCCGTGCGTGGAGGTCGAGACCACGCCCGCGATCGTCTGGCCGTCGTACCCACCCATGTTCGGCAGGGCCAGCCCCGCGTCGTCGAGCGCCGCATTGAGCGCCCTGACCATGGTGCCGCCGAGCACGCGGACCAGCTGCCGCTCGCGCGCCTCCGGGCGCAGGCAGCCGTCGTCGAGCGGCAGCATCCCGCCCAGCCTGTCGGGCTCGACGAGGAAGCCGTCGGTGAGGGCCACGTCGGACCACGAGTGGCCGGAGCCGACCGCGCGGACGGTCGTCTGCTCCCGCTCGGCGCGCTGGACCAGCGCCACGAGCTCCTCGAGCGTGTCCGGCCGTTCGATCGCACGGGGGTGGCAACGCTGGTTGCCGGTGTGGTTGCGCCACGTGCGCCTACCCAAGGTCGTTCACCAGCCTCTCCACGCCGCGCTCGGCGAGGGCGGCGATCGTCTTCGACGGGTTCACGCCCAGCGCGGTGGGCACTATCGAGCCGTCCAGGACATGCAGGCCGGGATAGCCGTGCACGCGGCCCACGTCGTCGACCACGCCGTGGGCCGGGTCGTCCGACATCGGGCAGCCGCCGAGCGGGTGGACGGTCATGTACTGGCCGAGCGGCCCGCCGTCGAGCGCGTAGAACGGCGTCGCGTCGGCCGCCTTTGCCAGCTCCTTCGCGGTTCGCTCGAGGTCGGCGAACAGCTGCGCGCTGCCCTCCTTGCTCCAGCGGATGTCGAAGCGGCGCAGCAGCCGCGTCAGGCGCATCTGCCCATCCGCCGCGTCGCGGCCGATCATGAGGAACACCAGCGAGTCGGTATTCCCCCGCCGCTCGGCGAGCCGCAGGTCGCGGGGGCGCAGGGCCAGGTCGCTGAAGCCCGCGTGGACGAGCGCGTGCCTCGCACGGAGGAGCCACCGGCGCCAGCCGCGGATCAGGTTGAGGCCCCGCGCCACGTCGAGCAGAATCCCGAAGTTGGCGGGCAGGCCGCCGTCCGCCACGATCAGGCGGCGGTCGTCGGTGTAGTCGAGCTTGCTGGTCATCACCGGGCCCCAGTCGTGGCGTGCGCCCTTCACGTCGGGCGCGGCGGGGTCGAAGGCGATGCCCAGGGCGTCGCCGTTGCCCGAGAAGCGCGTGCCGAGCGCGGGGGACAGCCGTGGCAGGCGGCGCCGGTTTTGCAGCAGCAGCCGGGACGAGCCGAGCGTGCCGGCGGCCAGCACCACCGTCGGGGCGCCCACGCTCCCGCGCTTTCCCGAGTCGAGGGCGCGGAACGCCACCCGCCACTCACCGTCCGGCTCGTCCGGCGGCTCCAGGCCCTCGACGAGGTGGAGCGGGTGGACCTCCGCGCCATCGGTCTCCGCCTTGGCGAGGTAGGTGATGTCCACCGTGTTCTTGGCGTGCAGCGGGCAGCCGATGTCGCAGCGCCCGAGGTTGTCGCAGCCCTCCTGCGGAACGCCGCTGAACGGGTGCTCGCGCGGCTCGCCGAAGTGCACCGCGATCGGCAGCAGCTCGGCCTCGCGATCCGCCCGCCTCCCCGCGGCGGCGAACGCCGCGACCTTCGGCAGCGCGGGCTCGGTGGGCGTCGTCCGCGGCAGCAGTGCATCCTCGGTGCGCGTGTACCAGGGATCGAGCTCCCCGCGCGTGATCGCCTCGGGCCACCCCTGGTCGAAGACCTCGGCGGGCGCGCGCAGCTGCACGTTGGCGTAGACGAGCGAGCCGCCGCCCACGCCGGCGGCCGTTATCACCGAGACGTCCCGCATCATCCGCACGTCGAAGAGGCCGCCGGGGTTGGCGTCGGCGTGCCAGAGGATCTGCGGGGCCTGCTGGGGGCGGTCGGGGAAGTCGTCGCGGCCGAAGCGCCTTCCCCGCTCGAGCACGCACACCGTCTTGCCGGCGGCCGCCAGCCGGCATGCCGCGACCCCGCCCCCGAAGCCGGAGCCAACGACGATCGCATCGTACGAGGGCTTCACCTGCCCGGCGAGCCTACCCCTGGGCGGAACCCCCGCACAAGCGGCCGGGCGGCCCGGCTCGGTTATCGTTGCGCGCCTCATGAGCCTGGTCGTAGTCGGTTCGATCGCGTTCGACGCGGTCAAGACGCCCTTCGGGGAGCGCGAGCGCATGCTCGGCGGCGCAGCCGTGCACTTCTCCCTGGCCGCGAGCTTCTTCAACGACGTGCGCATGGTCGGCCCGGTGGGGGACGACTTCGGCGACGAGGAGTACGCCGTCCTCCACGGCCGGAACGTGAACACCGACGACATCGAGCACGTCGAGGGCGGGCGCACCTTCTTCTGGAAGGCCCACTACGAGTACGACATGAACCTCGCCCACACCGAGGACACCCAGCTCGGCGTCTTCGGCGAGTTCCAGCCCAAGCTGTCGGACGCCTCGAAGCAGGCGGAGAGCCTGTTCCTCGCGAACATCCAGCCCGATCTCCAGCGCGAGGTCAGGGAGCAGTGCACCGGGACCCAGCTCACGGGCCTCGACTCCATGAACCTCTGGATCGAGACCACCCGCGACTCGCTGGTGAAGACGATCGGCGGCGTGGACATCGTGCTCCTCAACGACGCGGAGATCCGGATGCTCACGGAGCAGCCCAACCTGCTCCGCGCCGCACGCGACGTGATGGACATGGGGCCGAGCGTGGTGGTCGCCAAGCAGGGCGAGTACGGCGCGGCGCTGTTCACCTCCGACGGCTTCTTCGCGCTGCCCGCCTTCCCGCTGGAGACGGTGATGGACCCCACGGGAGCAGGCGACTCGTTCGCTGGTGGATTCCTCGGCTACCTCTCCTCCCAGGACGACTGGCACGACGAGCCCACACTGCGCCGCGCGATGACCTACGGCTCGGTGATCGCCTCCTTCAACGTCGAGGAGTTCGGCACGGAGCGGGTGGCGAGGCTTGCGCGCGACGAGATCGAGGAGCGGTTCGAGCAGCTGCGCCGCATGACCGCGCTCGAGGCCGCCCGGGCCTGACTGTTCAGGGGGCCGCGGGCCGGGTACGATCGCCCTGTGGAGGTGACCACCTTCATCTGGATGTTCGTGGTCCTGAAGATCCCGATCATCGCCGCGCTGGTGCTCATCTGGTGGGCGATCAAGGAGCCCGAGCCGCTGACGGACGAGGAGCCGGGTGACGGCGGCTCGGACCGTGAGCCCGACCACGCCCCGCGCCGCCCGCGTCCGCCACGACGCGGACCGCACGCCACGCCGCCGCCCCGCTCGCCGCAGCGCGTGCGCACGGTGAGCGGGCGCAAGCTGACCCGCAAGGGCTAGCGCAGCGGATAGCCGAGCCGGTCTCCCCCGGTGCGCCGCCGGCGCGACACGTATGTCGCACACGAGCGGTGCACGACGTCGCCGCCGCGGAGCCGCACCGTCTGTTCCCGGGGATCGACCGACCGGCCGCAGGCGATGCATGTCGGCCGTGGCGCGCGGATCGCTCCGCGAATGGTGTCGACCAGGCTCGGCATCGCTCGTCCCGCATCTTCGGTGGCCGGGGGCATGACGATGTGACCGTTCCGTTAGTTTTCCGCCACGTGAACGCCTTCCATGTGATCGGCGGCCTGCTGGCGGTCTGGGCCCTGCTGGTGTCGTTCCTCGGGGTCACGCGCGAGAACTTCCCCGCGACCAAGGGGACCGAACGCGTCGTGGCCACGATCTCGGTCGTGCTGGTGGTGGCCGCGATCAGCGCCGCGATCATCACCTCGGCCACCGAGGAGGAAGAGGAGGAGGGCGGCGAGGAGGCCGCCGCCCTGGTGCTCCCGGGCTGAGGCCAGTGGCGATCGACGACGGCCCAGCGGTCCACTACACCGCCCTGGAGAAGGGGACGCCGGTGTTCGCCTCGGACGAGGCCCAGGTGGGCACCGTTCATGAGGTGCTCGACAACTACAGGGAGCACATCTTCGACGGCATCGTGCTGCAGACGGCTGCCGGGGACCTGCGATTCGTGGATGCTCCGGAGGTCGCCCGCACCGCCGAGCGGGGGGTGACCCTCACCATCGACTCCGCTGCGGTGGCGGAGCTGCCCCCGCCCGAGAAGGGGCCGCCCGTGTTCACGCCGCGCGGCGGAGGCCGCCTGTCGCGGCTCCTGGGCGGCGGCTGGAAGAAGCGCTAGCCGCCCCCGCGCGCCGGGTACGCAAGAATCGGAGTACACGGCGAGATAGATAGGAGCCCCATGGCGGAGGCAGAGACACAGAAGGGCACGAACGGCGGTGTAGCCACGGCCGAGGAGACCCTGACGGTCACCGACAACCGCACCGGCGAGACCTTCGAGGTGCCGATCACCGACGGCACGGTCAAGGCGATGGACTTCCGCCAGATGAAGGCGGGCGAGGACGACTTCGGCCTGATGACCTACGACCCGGCGTTCACGAACACCGCGGCGTGCCGGAGCGCGATCACCTACATCGACGGCGAGGCGGGCGTGCTGGAGCACCGCGGCATCCCGATCGAGCAGCTCTGCGAGCACTCCAGCTACCTCGAGGTCGCCTACCTGCTGGTCCACGGCGAGCTGCCGACGCAGGACGCGCTCGACTACTGGGTCTACGCGATCACCCACCACACCTACGTGCACGAGAACATCAAGAAGTCGATGGAGGGCTTCCGCTACGACGCCCACCCGATGGCGATGCTGCTCTCCACGGTCGGCGCGCTCTCCACCTACTACCCGGCCGCCAAGGACCTCGACGAGCGAGACCGAGAAGCTACATGGCGATCGTGCGGCTGATCGCGAAGATGCCGACGCTCGCCGCATTCGCCTACCGCCACAACCTCGGGCTGCCCTACGTCTATCCGGACAACGACCTCTGGTACACGGGCAACTTCCTCTCGATGCTCTACAAGATGACCGAGGTCAAGTACGAGCCCGACCCGCGGCTCGAGCGCGCCCTCGACGTGCTCTGGATCCTCCACGCCGACCACGAGCAGAACTGCTCGACGAGCGCGGTGCGCGCTGTCGGCTCCTCCGAGGTGGACCCCTACTCGGCGGTGGCCGCCGGGGTCGCGGCGCTGTACGGCCCGCTGCACGGCGGCGCCAACGAGGCGGTGCTGCAAGATGCTCGAGCGGATCGAGACGGTGGAGAACATCCCGGACTTCCTCCAGGGCGTGAAGGACCGCAAGGAGAAGCTGATGGGCTTCGGCCACCGGGTCTACAAGAACTACGACCCGCGCGCGCGGATCATCAAGAAGCACGTCGACGAGGTCCTCGAGGTGATGGGCGTGGACAACCCGAAGCTCGAGATCGCCATCGAGCTCGAGAAGCGCGCGCTCGACGACGACTACTTCACCGAGCGCAAGCTCTACCCCAACGTCGACTTCTACTCCGGCCTCATCTACGAGGCGATGAAGCATCCCCACCGACATGTTCACGGTGATGTTCGCCATCCCGCGCACGGCCGGCTGGCTCGCGCAGTGGAAGGAGATGATCGAGGACGAGGAGACGAAGATCGCGCGTCCGCGGCAGATCTACACCGGCGAGCGCGACCGGGACTACGTGGCGCTTTCCAAGCGCTGAGCGACTAAGCGGCGGAGGGGTGTCCTCCGGTGCGCCTCGCCGCGCGAGGCGGCGTGGCCCGACAGGACCGCTCCGATCCCGCCTGCCAGTCCGGCTGCCGCCGCCCCGATGGCCCAGCCGTCACCGGCCAGGTCGAGGTCGAGCGCGGCGTCGAGGGACCAGGCGCCCGCGCCGGCACCCGCCAGCGCGATCGCGACAACTGCGAACGTCGCGGGCAGCTCCCAGCCGCCGTTCTGGTTGAACGGGCCCTTCCCGCGATGCACCGTGGCGATCGCCGCCACCATCGTGCCCACGATCAGCGCGGCCGCGAGCGGTACCAGCAGGCCGAGCGCCAGGAGGACGCCCCCGCCGAACTCGCCTATGCCGGCCACCGTGGCGTGGAGCTTGCCGGGCTTCAGCCCGAGCGACTCCATGAACCCGCCGGTGCCCTCGATGCCGTGGCCGCCGAAGGCGCCGAACAGCTTCTGGGCGCCGTGGCCGACGAAGAACAGCCCCACGACCGTGTGAAGAAGAAACAAACCGAGATCCATCGCAATCACCTCTCGCTTCGATTGGATACTTACGAAAGGTTAGCAGATGATTGTGCGCGCAACGAATACCAGACGACGTCCAGGCCCCGCTCCGCCCAGTGGCGCTCACCGGCCAGCGTCAGCCCGGCTTTCTCCATCACCCGCCGGGACCCGGTGTTCTCGGGATGGGCGATCGAGATCACCTCTGGCCTATCCAGCTCTTCGAAGCAGAACCGGACCGCCGCCAGCGCCCCCTCCGTGGCGTATCCCCTGCCCCACACGGCGCGGTCGTAGAGCCATCCCACCTCGGTGTTCTCCGGGTCGAGGGGCCAGTCCGGATGGCGCTTCACCCCCGTGCGCCCGACGAACCGCCCCGTCTCCTTCTCCTCCACGGCCCAATGCCCGAACCCATGCACACGCCAGTGCTCCCGGAGGTTCTGGACGTCATACGCCGCCTCCGCATGCGTGACCGCCCGCGGCGGAAGCATGTACCGCATGACCACCGGGTCGGCGCAAATGCGGGCGTAGGCATTGACATCCCCCTCGCGCCACTCCCGCAGGAGCAACCGAGGCGTTTCGAGCCTGACGACTGACGACTGACGACTGACGACGTTCCCCTAGATCCTGAATACAGGCACGAGCCGCTTCTCATGCTCGGCATCGATCCGCGCGACCACCTCGACGTGCTCCTCCAGACCCGACCCGCGCAGCTTCGTGGCCAGCAGCTCATCCACCTGGAAGATGCCCGCGGAGTTGTTCATGGCGATCTCGATCGTGACCGCGCGCTCCTCGCCGGCCTTGATCTCCACCCCGTCGATGGCGGCCGCGGAGAGCGAGTGGATGTTCGGCCGCCGGTTCTCGAACGGCACCCGCGAGCGGCCCTGGGCGAGGTCGAGGGCGTCGGCCACGCGCACGATGCCCGCCTCGACCGTGATCGGGTCGCCGCGGCGGCGGTGCCCGATGATCGCGTGGAGCGACTCGGCCACCACCACCGAGCGATCGGGCTCCTCGTAGACGCCCTCGAGGAGCTGCGGGAGCAGGTCGGCGGCGAGGAACAGGCTGTAGGCCTCGTGGTCGGTGCGGTGGATCGACATCCCGGTGTCGTGGAACAGGCAGGCGGCGGCGATCACCACCTCCGCGTCGTGGTCTCGCATCAGGTGGTCGGAGACCATCGCGGGCTCCACGCCGCGCTTGCACAGCAGCCGGAACAGCCGCAGGGCGATGTTCAGCACGATCCGCACGTGCACCCATGAGTGGTCGGACATGCCGAGCCGGTTCGCGAACACGTGCTGCATGTGCCACGACGCCAGCAGTCGCTGGTCGGCGTTCGCGGCCGCCAGGAACCCCTCCAGCCGGCGGTTGCCGCGCGTGGGCGCGTCCACGGCGACCCCCGCCACCGCGTCGGCCGGCCTGACCGGCCCATCGGGCGGAGTGTTGGTGTCCGCTTCCACGCGAATGGCAACATAGCCGCATGAAGGAGGGCCGCAAGCGCCGGTCCTCGCTGTCGCTTCGCGCGAGCTGGAAGCCGTTCGGCATCGGCGAGCAGCGCCCGAACAACTTCGGCGAGGTCACGCGGGCGGTGTGGGAGAACCGCGACCGCCCCGGCTACGCCTGGCGCATCCTCAACCAGGGCGTGTGCGACGGCTGCGCCCTCGGCACCAAGGGGATGCGCGACTGGACCATCGACGGCATCCACCTCTGCAACATCCGCCTGCGCCTGCTGCGGCTGAACACGATGCCCGCGTTCGACCCCGGGGAGCTGGCCGACGCGTCCTCGCTGAGCGGGCGCTCGAGCGCCGAGCTGCGCGGACATGGGGCGCCTGCCGTCGCCGATGGTCCGCCGGCGCGGGCGAGCCGGGGTTCACCCCGATCTCGTGGGACGACGCGCTCGAGCTGGCGGCCGATCGCATCCGCGCGGCCGGGCCGGAGCGGATGGGCATGTACCTCACCAGCCGCGGCACGGCGAACGAGACCTACTACGCGGCGCAGAAGGCCGCCCGGGCGATGGGCACGAACGCCATCGACAACGCCGCGCGCGTGTGCCACTCGCCCAGCACGTTCGGGCTCAAGGAGGCGCTCGGCGTGGCGGCCACCACGTGCTCCTACACCGACTGGCTCCACAGCGACCTGATCGTGTTCATCGGCTCCAACGTGGCGAACAACCAGCCGGTGACCACCAAGTACCTGCACCACGCCAAGCGCGAACGGCGCGCGCGTGGTCGTGGTGAACCCCTACCGCGAGCCGGGCATGGAGCGCTACTGGATCCCCTCGGTGTCCGACCAGCGCGGTGTTCGGCACGAAGATCGCCGACCGACTTCTTCCAGCTGAACGTGGGCGGCGACATCGCGTTCCTCACCGGGACGCTGCGCCACCTGGTCGACAGCGACTGGGTCGACCGCGACGTTCGTCGAGCAGAGCACCACCGGCTTCCCGGAGCTCGAGGAGCGCCTGGGCGAGCGCACCTGGGAGGAGCTCGAGGCCGGCGCGGGCGCCGGCCGGGAGGACATGCTCGCCTTCGCGCGACTGCTGGCCGAGGCCGACCGCGGCGTGCTCGTGTGGTCGATGGGCGTGACCCAGCACGAGCACGGCGAGGACAACGTGCGCGCGATCGTGAACCTCGGCCTGGCGCGCGGCTGGGTCGGCCGCGAGGGATGCGGGTTGATGCCGATCCGCGGGCACTCCGGCGTGCAGGGCGGCGCCGAGATGGGCTGCTACTCCACCGCCCTGCCCGGCGGGCTGACGGTCGACGTCGGACAACGCCGCCGCGCTGTCCGCCCAGTGGGGCTTCGAGGTGCCCGCGCAGCGCGGGCCGACGGCGCCGGAGATGATCGACTCCGCCCACCGCGGAGAGCTCGACGTGCTGGTGTCGGTGGGCGGCAACTTCCTCGAGGTGCTGCCCGACCCGGGGTTCGTGCGCGAGGCGCTCGGCCGCGTGGGGCTGCGCGTGCACTAGGACATCGTGCTCTCGACCCAGATGCTCGTGGAGCCCGACGACACGGTGCTGCTGCTGCCGGCCACCACCCGGTACGAGGTGCCCGGCGGCGTGACCGAGACGAGCACCGAACGGCGGGTGATCCTGAGCCCCGAGGTGCCGGGGCCGCGCGTCGGGGAGGCGCGGCCCGAGTGGGAAGTGCTGCTCGAGCTCGCCCGCCGCGTGCGCCCCGAGCGCACCGAGGCGCTCTCCTATCCGGGCGGCACCGCCGAGCTGCGGGAGGAGATCGCGCGCGTGGTGCCGCTCTACGCGGGCATCGAGGAGCTGGCGGAGGGAGGGGACAGCTTCCAGTACGGCGGCCCGCTGCTGCCCGCGGGATCCGACTTCCCGACGCCCGACCGCAAGGCCCGGTTCTCGCCGATGACGCCCCCGCCGCCGCTCGCCGAGGACGGGCTGTTCGCCGTGGCCACACGGCGAGGCAAGCAGTTCAACAGCATGGTGCAGGACCGCAAGGACTCGATCACGGGCGCGGGCAGGGACTCGGTGATGGTGAGCGAGCAGGACGCGGCCCGCCTCGGGATCGCGGACGGGGAAGAGGTGGTCCTGCGCTCGACACACGGCGAGATGAGCGGCCGAGCGCTGATCGCGCCGGTGGCGCCGGGCAGCCTCCAGGTGCACTGGCCCGAGGGCAACGCGCTGATCGCGCGCGACGCCCGCTCGGCGGAGGCGGGCATCCCGGACTACAACGCGCGCGCGAGCCTCGAACGAGCGGGGTAACCTCAGGCATATGAGCCGCGAGCCCCTCTTCGACGGCCACGGCCGGCGCATCGGCGACCTGCGCGTGTCGGTCACGGACCGCTGCAACTTCCGCTGCCAGTACTGCATGCCCGCGGAGGGCCTGCCCGTGGCTCGAGCGCGACGAGGTGCTGCGCTTCGAGGAGATCGAGCGGCTGGTGGCGCTGCTCGCCGAGATGGGCGTTGGAGACGTGCGCCTGACCGGCGGCGAGCCGCTGGTCAGGCGGGAGTTCCCGCGCCTCGCGGCGATGCTCGCCCGCGTGGAGGGGGTGCGCGACCTGTCGCTCACCACCAACGGCTATCTGCTCGAGCGCGACGTGGACGCCCTCGTGGAGGCCGGCCTCAGGCGCGTGAACGTGTCGATCGACTCGCTCCAGCGCGACCGCTTCTTCCAGATCACCCGCCGCGACTCGCTGCCCCAGGTGCTGCGCGGGCTCGACGCGGTGGCGCGCCGGCCCGAGCTGCGCCCGGTGAAGGTGAACGCCGTCGCGATCCGGGGGTTCACCGAGCAGGAGGCGCTCCCCTTCGCCGAGTTCGCGCGCGAGCACGACTTCCAGGTGCGGTTCATCGAGTTCATGCCGCTCGACGCCGACCACGCTTGGAGCGAGGATCAGGTGCTCACCGGCGAGGAGCTGCGCGAGATCATCCACGCGGTGCAGCCGCTCGAGGAGCTGCCGCGCGAGCCCTCGGCCACGGCGCGTGTGTTCCGCTTCGCCGACGGGCGGGGGGAGATCGGCTTCATCAACCCGGTCTCGGAGCCGTTCTGCTCGGACTGCAACCGCATCCGGCTGACCGCCGACGGCCGCCTGCGGACGTGCCTCTTCTCCATGCACGAGACCGATCTGCGCGCACCGTTGCGCGCGGGCGCGAGCGACGACGACCTCGAGGGAGTCGTGCGCGACGCCGTGTGGCGCAAGGAGCTGAAGCACCACGTGGGCGAGACGGGCTTCCGCCAGCCCGCGCGGACGATGAGCGCCATCGGCGGCTGAGTCAGCCCGCCGGAACGACCTCGACCGGATCGCCCGCGGCGACCTCGCCCTCCGCGATCACACGCAGGTACATGCCAGGGCGCGCCGCGTTCGCGAACCGCTTCACGAACTTCATGTCGCCCACCTTCGTGGCGAGCTTCTGGCACGGGCCGCGCGGAGTCGTCACCTCGAGCTCTACACCGCCGATCCGCCACAGGTCCCCCTGCCGGGCGCCGGTCACGTCCACACCCCGAACGGTCAGGTTCTCCCCGAAGAAGCCCGGACCCAGCTCGCGCCCGAGTTCCGCCTCCCACCACTCGATGTCCTCGAGGGCGTAGGCGTAGACCGCCTGGTCGCGCCCGCCGTGCACGCGCTTGTCCGCCTGGGCGTCGCCGTCGAGGCCCAGCTCCCGGACCGCGACCCGGGCCGCCACCGGCTCCTTGAAGATGCCGGTGGGAACGTCGCGCCCCGAGACGGTGAAGGTGCGCAGCTGCGCGACGTTGACCGAGACGATCTCCACTCCCTTGAGACTATGCAGTCGTGGCGGGCTACCGGATAACCGTGCGCAGCGGCGCGAAGGTGCGGCGTCAGCGCACCCCGGATCTCGGGACGGCCCTCGAGACGCTCGAGCGGCTCGGGAGGGAGCTGGAGGGCGGCGCTCCGTCGCGGGCCGTCGGCGGCACTCTCGTGCGCCGCTTCGAGCCCGTGCAGCAGGTGGTGGGCAGGGTGGAGGTGGCCGGGCCGCGGCGGCTGCGGGCGGGAATCGACGTGCGCGGCGACGGCTCGGCCGAGGCGTTCACCGGCCGCATGCGCCGAAGGCTGGTGGCGCAGCGCGCCGGCGAGTCGCCCTACGACGCGCTGCGGCGCGAGCTTATCGATGGCTGACGGCTGGCGGGTTCCCCTGCCTCGGGGCGCGGACCGCCCATTCCGGGTGTTCGTCAACGGCGTGCCCCAGGAGGAGGGGCGGGACTACGAGGTCGATGGCCGGGAGCTGGTCTTCTCGCGTCCGCTGGAGAAGGAGAAGCTCGGCTTCTGGCGCTGGACAGCGATCTTCCTCGCTCTGTTCGGCACCTACGGGAAGAACGACGTGGTGGACGTGCAGTACACGGTCGGCGGGCGGTCGACCGTGGCCACCGGCCTGGAGATAATCCCTCCAGGCTAGGCTTCTCCGCCATGCGAATCGACGAGATCCTTCGCGAGCGGCGGCCGGTCTTCTCGTTCGAGTTCTTCCCTCCGAAGACCGACGAGGGGCAGGCGAACCTGCGCGCCACGCTCGACGACCTGCGCCAGGACAACCCGGACTTCGTGTCCGTGACCTACGGGGCCCTCGGGTCCACCCGGGACCGGACCATCGACATCGTGAAGTGGATCAAGCAGGAGCTCGGGATCGAGGCGATGGCGCACTTCACCTGCGTCGGCGCCACCCGCGAGGAGCTGCGCGACACGCTGGCGGAGATCGAGCGGGCGGGGGTGGAGAACGTGCTCGCGCTGCGGGGCGACCCGCCCGCGGGCGAGACCGAGTGGACCCCCACGCCGGGCGGGCTGCTCTACTCGACCGAGCTGATCGAGCTGCTCGGAGAGCACTTCGGCTTCGCGGTGGGCGCGGCGGCGTTCCCGGAGGTTCATCCCGAGGCGAAGAGCAGCGACGCCGACATCGCGTTCCTCAAGGCCAAGCAGGACGCCGGCGCACGGTTCCTCATCACCCAGCTCTTCTACGACAACGAGTTCTACTTCGACTTCGTCGTGCGGGCGCGCGAGGCCGGCGTGACCGTGCCGATCATCCCGGGGATCATGCCGGTCACCTCGTTCCGCAACATCAAGCGGATCACGGAGCTGTGCAAGTCGGAGATCCCGGAGGCGTACGAGCGGGAGCTCGAGGCCCGCGAGCACGACGACGACGCGGTGCAGGACCTCGGGGTGGCGTACGCGACCCTGCAGTGCGTGGACCTGCTGGCGCGCGGCGCGCCGGGGATCCACTTCTACACCCTGAACCGCTCGCCGGCCACGCGGGCGATCCTCGCCGCTCTGCGCGCCGCCCAGCCCTGGACGCGCGCCGCGCAGCCCGTTTGAGGGTCCTCGCCGCGCTGGCGGGGCTGGCCGCGCTGGCGTACGGCGGGTGCGGCGACGAGGACCCGAGCGAGCCTCCGTCGGTCGCCGGGCCGCCCGGCGCGCCGGCGCTGGTGGTGCAGGACGACGCCGAGCTGCTCTTCGCGGGACCCGAGCGCGCCGCGCGGGCACTCGACCTGCTCGAACGCTCGGGGGTGCGGGCGGTGCGGTTGAACGCGGGCTGGTCGCAGCTCGCTCCCGCCCCCCGCGCGGCGCGGCGGCCACGCTTCGACGGGGCCGACCCCAACGCCTACCGGGCCGCCGCCTGGGCGCCGATCGACCGGGCGGTGCGCCTGGCGCGCGACAGGGGGATGGCGCCGATGATCGACATCGGCTTCTGGGCCCCCGCCTGGGCCACCGCCGGCGACCGCTCCGAGCGGCCGCGCCGGCGAATCGATCCGCGCGAGTTCGCCGCGTTCGCGCGGGCGGTGGCGCGGCGCTACAGCGGCGCCTTCGAGCCCGAAGGCGCCTCAGGCCCGCTCCCAGCCGTTAGGACGTTCACGCTCTGGAACGAGCCCAATTCGCCCGGCTTCCTCACTCCCCAGCGGGACGGCGGGCGCGCGGCGAGCCCCCACATCTACCGCCGGATGCTGGCGGCCGCCTACCCGGCGGTGAAGGAGGAGCAGCCCGACTCGGTGGTGCTCGTGGGCGCTCTGGCTGCCTACGGCCGGGCGAACGGCGTGCCGCCGCTCGAGTTCCTGCGCGAGCTGGCGTGCGTGGACCGTTCGCTGCGCCCGCTGAGGCGGGCCGACTGCGAGGGCTTCGAGCGCATCCCGGGCGACGGCTTCTCGCACCACCCCTACTCCACGCGCACGAGGCCGGACGAGGTCGAGCGCTCGGCGTCGCCCGACGACGTGCCGCTCGCGCGCCTGGGCGGGCTGTCGGCCCTGCTCGACCGCCTGGCCGCGGGCGGGAGGATCGATCCGCGGCTGCGCGAGATCTACCTCACCGAGTACGCGTACGAGACGAACCCGCCCGACGCCGGGGCTCCCTTCGACCCCATCCGAGCGGCGCGCATGATGGCCTACGCAGAGCTGATCGCCGTCCGCGAGCCGCGCGTGCGCACCGTGGCCCAGTTCCTGGTCCGCGACCTGGCCCCGTCCCCGGCGGGCCAGCGGGTCGGCAGCCTCCTCGACTGGCAATCCGGCCTGATTTACGTGGACGGGCGGCCAAAGCCGCTGGCCTTCGTGCTCCCCGCCCCGCTCCACGCGGAGCGCGCCGGCGAGGGCTACGTCCGGCTGTGGGGACGGGTGCGCCCGGGTGAGGGGCGCCGCCGGGTGCGGATCGAGGCCGCCGCCCGGGCCGGCGCCCGGCGCGTGGTGTTCGAGGGGCGCACCGATCGCCAGGGCCTGATCGAGCGCGAGCTGCCCGCGGCGCGCGGCACGCTGTTCCGGATCTCGCGGCGAGAGCGCGGGCGCTGGGTCCCTGGCCCGCCCGTCGACGTGATCGACCCCGCGCCCTAGCGGTCGCTAGAGCGCCCGCCAGCGCTCCGGGTCCTCGCCCTCTACCTTCTCCGCCCCGCCCCGAAGCTCGAGGTGGCGCAGGTAGCAGAGTGTCTCCGAGAGGCCCCAGTTCAGGAGCATCGGCGTGAGGTCCTCGGTCTGGAGCAGCTTCGGCACGATCTCGAAGGGCGTGAGCGGCTCGGATGCGATCGCGTCGCGCACGCGACCGACCCGCTCGTGGACGGCCCGCCGGTTCGCCTCGACCAGGCCGGGGGCGTCCCGGACGGGACGACCGTGGCCGGCCAGCACCAGGTCCACGTCGAGCTCAGCCACGGTGTCGAGGCTCTGGAGGAACTCCCCGGCGGGGTCGGGGGTGTAGCCGAAGTCGTAGTAGAGGGAGACGCGGCCGATGATGTGGTCGCCCGAGAGCAGCAGCCGGCGGTCGGGCTGGTGCAGCACGACGTGGGAGGGCGCGTGGCCCGGGGTCTCGTGCACCTGCCAGGTCCCCAGGTCGGTCTCCACCTCCACACCCGCCAGCAGGTCGCGGCCGGGCGGCACGACCTCGGCGATCCCGATGCCCTGTCCCTTGCGCGCCTCCCGGTAGCGCTCCAGAGCGGCGGGGGGAACGCCCGACTGCAGCGCCACCTCGATGCGGCGCTCAAGCTGGCGGTCGGGATCCTCCGCTGCGCGGGTCATGTGCTCGTGGTTCGGGTGCATCCAGAGCTCGCAGCCCGAGGCCGTCACGATCGGCGCGGCCAGTCCGTAGTGATCGCTGTGAGCGTGCGTGCACACCAGCAGCCGCACGTGGTCGAGGCTCAGCCCCGCCTGGTCAAGCGCGAGCTCGAGCTGGGACTGCGAGCCCGGCTCGTACATGCCGGTGTCCACCAGCACCACGCCGCTGCCGGCCGCTATCGCGAACGCGTTCACGTGCGGCACTCCCGGCCACGGCAGCGGCAGCCGCAGCCGCCACAGGCCGGGGAGCACGCGGTCGGCGCGCGCGAGCTCTCGCTTGGGGCTCACGGCTCGATCAGCACACCGGGGTTGAGGATTCCGCGCGGGTCCAGCTCCCGCTTGGCGGCGCGCAGGGCGGCGGCGAAGGGCTCCGGCCGCTGGCGGTCATACCACGGCCGGTGGTCGCGCCCGACCGCGTGGTGGTGGGTGATCGTGCCGCCGGCCCCGGCGATCGCCTCCGACGCCGCGGCCTTCACCTCGTCCCACTGCTCGAGCTCCGCCCCGCGCCGCGCGGGCGCAAGCACCGTGAAGTACGGCGCGGCGCCGTCGGGGTAGACGTGCGTGAGCCGGCACGTGACGCGCCCCTCGCCGAGGGCCTCCCCCGCCGCCTCCCGCACACCGCGCACGAAGTCGCCGAAGCGGTCCCACGTGATCGCCGTCTCGAACGTCTCCGCGAGCACCCCCGCCGCCACCATGGTGTCGCGCAGGTACGGCGCCTGCAGGAACGCACTGCGCCACGAGCCCTCGGCGTCGCCCCTCTCCCCACCCGGATCGGAGGCCACGCCGCCGTGGTCGGCACACAGCTCGAGGGCCCGCGCCATCCAGGCGTCGAGCGGATGGTCGGCCGACTCGAACCCGAGCACCAGCACCGCCTTGCCGCCCGCCGACGCGCCCGTGAGCGCCGCCTCGCCCTCGTCGAGCAGGCGGCAGTTCGAGGGGTGCAGCCCCGACTGGGCGAGTGCTCGCGCCGCCTCGGCGCCCGCGGCGAAGTCGCCGAACTCCACGCCGGCCGAAGCCTTGAACGCCGGCCGCTCCTGCACCCGCACCCACGCCTCGGTGATCACTCCGAGCACGCCCTCCGAGCCGATCAGCATCCGGTCGGGACTCGGGGCCGGCGCCGGACGCGGGGAGCCGCCGGCTCTGCCACATCCCGCTCGGGGTGATCGCCCGGACGGACTCGACGAGGTCGTCGATGTGAGTCCACAGCGTGGCGAAGTGCCCGCCGGCCCGGGTGGCGATCCAACCGCCCAGGGTCGAGTACTCGAACGACTGCGGGTAGTGGCGCAGCGTGAGCCCGTGCTCCTTCAGCTGCGCCTCCAGCCCGGGGCCGGTGGCGCCGCCCTGGATTCGTGCCGCGCGCGAAGCGGTGTCCACGTCCAGCACGCGGTCGAGCGCGCGCAGGTCGATCGTCACGACGGGCCCGTCCACGGTCGAGGCCTCGATGCCTCCCACGACGCTGGTGCCACCGCCGAAGGGGATGGCCGCGGCTCCCGCCTCGTCGCACCAGCCGAGCACGGCCTCGACCTCGGCCTCGTCGCGCGGGTGCGCGACCACGTCGGGCGGGTGCGGGAACTCGCCCCTGAGCCCCCGCACGACGTCCCGGTAGGCCTTGCCGAGCGCGTGCGAGCAGCGCTCGTAGCGGGTCGAGGAGCAGATCGCGTCGAGCGCCGCCGGCGGCTCGATGCGCGGCGCGGGCAGCTCCACCTGCTCGAGCGGCACCGGCCGCTCCACCTCCCCCGCGCCGAAGCCGAGGTGCGCGCGGATGCCCTCCGCCGCCGCGGCAACCTCCTCGTGGGACGGCTGCTGGTCCTCGTATCCCCACCCCCAGTGCTTGAGGCGCCGCTCGGCCATGCGCTGACTCTTTCAGTCCCCGAGGGGTAGGCGCTCCGCCCTGGCCGCCCCGCTGTCCGCGTCGATCTCCACCGTGTCCGCGAACCGCGGGGTGAACCGCCGGCCGCGGTCGAACAGGAGCACCGCGAGTCCGAAGGGCTGGTCATCCGCCAGGTTGCCGGTGCCGCCCCCGCCCGCCGAGCCGCCGTTCAGCTCCACGAGGTTCTCGGACGCCTGGGCGAAGGCGAGGTGGGTGTGGCCGGTGAGCAGCGCGAGCGGAGTGGCGGGCGGGTCGCGGCGGAGCTCCTCGGCCGCGGTCTCCGTGAGCCCCTGCTCGTGCGCCACGACCACGTCGACCTTTCCGACCAGCGGCCGCAGCCAGTCCGCGAAGTCCTCGCGCTGGGCGTCGGTGATCTCGGCGCCGCGGTCGCGGTAGCGCTGCCGGCGCAGGCGCATGTTCGGGGACTCGTACCCCGCCATCCGCAGCCCGGCCACGCGCTGGACCACCCGGCCCCGGCGACCGCTTCGCAGCAGTTGCCCCTCCCGGCCGAGCACTATTACTCCCGCATTTGCGAGTTGCCGTGCCAGCACGTCCGAGTCGTGGTTGCCGGCCACGAACACGACCGGGTCGCCCGCCCGCGCCACGCGGGCGGTGAGCGCCGTCTCGTAGGGCGAGCCGCGGTCGGTGAGGTCGCCCGCGAACACGAGCGGGCCGCGGTCGACCGCCCGCTCGAGGGCGGGCAGAGCCAGCAGGTTGTTGTGGAGGTCGGACGCGAGCGTGAGCCGCCGGAGCCGCGTGGCGGACCCCCGCTCGCCCGGATCTGCGATCAGGCGTGCGAGGCCGACCAGCTGGGCGTCGAGCTCCTCGGAGATCGTGGCCGCGGAGTCCTGTGCGCCGTCGATTGCCCGCAGCGCCGCGGGGATGTCGGGCCCGTTGGCGTAGTACTCGGGGTCCGCGAGGTCGCCCCGGGGCGGCACGAGCAGGAACAGCGCGAGCACGCTCAGCGCGGCGCCGGCAACGGCGACCGGCGCCAGCAGGCGCAGCGGCGCCGCCCGCCCGCGGAGGGCGAGCGCGACCAGCAGGCCGAGCCCCAGCGCGGCGAGACCCGCAAAGAGCAGCATCAGCTTCACCCAGTCCTCGATCGCCCCCTCGGCCTGGTCGCGCACCGAATCCACGTCCGGCGCCGAGCCACGGGCGAGCCGCTCGACCGCACCCCGGTCGACGGTGCGCAGGTCGAGCGCCACCCGCGCCGGGACGCGCACCGCTCCCGGGAACCGCACGCCCCAGTCCACAAGTGGCACGTACAGGTCGAGCGCGCCCTCGTGGTGGGCGTCGGCCGACACCCGCACGGTGCCGACGTCGAGCCGCCGGTCGATCGACAGGACGGCCAGCACGGCCCAGGCCGCGCCGGCGCAGGCGGCGAGCACGGCGAGGGTCGCGAGGACACGGCGCAGCACGTGTCTCAACCTAGTCTCCGGCCGCATTGAGGGCGGTAGAGTTGAACGTTGGCCCCCCGATGGCGACTCAGAGCACCACTGTCCAGATAGTCATGCCCTCCGTGGGCGAGTCCATCACCGAAGGAACGGTGCTGGAGTGGCTCAAGCAGGTCGGCGACAGCGTCGCCGAGGGAGACGCCGTGGTCGAGATCTCCACCGACAAGGTGGACGGGGAGGTGTTCGCCCCCGCCGCGGGCGTGCTGACGAAGATCCTCGCCGAGGCCGACGAGACCGTGACCGTGGGCCAGGTGCTGGGCGAGATCGAGGCGGGGGAGCCGCCCGCCGATGCGCCGCCCGACGATGAGGACAAGGGCTACCGGGGAGCTCGTCGATGTCGCCATCCCGGAGATGGGGGATTCGGTTGCCGAGGGCACCGTGCTCGAGTGGCTCGTCAAGCCGGGCGACACCGTGGCGAAGGACGACCCGCTCGTGGAGGTCTCCACCGACAAGGTGGACGCCGAGCTGCCCTCGCCGGTGGCAGGCACGGTCGTCGAGCTGCTCGTGGAGCCCGACGAGACCGTGGCCGTCGGCACCGTGGTCTGCCGCATACAGGCGGGAGACGGCCAGCCGAGCGGCACCGTGTCGCCCGCCGCCGAGCCCGCCGCCGCCGAGCCCGCCGCGGCCGAGGACGCACCGGGGCCGAATGGCGGCAACGGCGAGGCCACCCCCGTCGCCGCGCGCATGGCGGCCGAGCACGGCATCGACCTCGGGAGCGTGCCCGGCAGCGGCCCGCGCGGGCGGGTGACGAAGGGGGACATCGAGGCGGCGCTGGAGGGCGACGGCGCCGGGAAGCCCGCGGCTGCGGCTCCGCCCCGCCGGCCGAGGAGAGACCAAGCCGATCCGCGGCCCCGCCGCCACGCTCGTGCGCTTCATGGACGAGAGCCGCTCGATACCCACGGCCACCAGCTTCCGCACGCTTCCGGTGGACGCCCTCGCCGCCCACCGCTCGCAGCTGAAGGCGGCCGGGAAGAAGCTCTCCTTCACGCACCTGATCGCGTGGGCGATCGTGCGCGCCGCCGTCGACATGCCGGTCATGGCGAACTCGTTCGCCGAGGTCGACGGCAAGCCGCACCGCGTGACCCCGGGCGCGGTGAGCCTCGGGCTGGCGGTGGACGTGGAGCGCAAGGACGGCACCCGCTCGCTCGTGGTGCCGGTGATCCACGGCGCCTCAGCGATGGACTTCGCCGCCTTCGTGGCCGCCTACGACGAGGCGGTGGCGGGCGCCCGCGACAACACCCTGGCGCCCGATGCCTACCAGGGCGCCCAGATCACCCTCACGAACCCCGGCGGCATCGGCACCGTCGCCTCGGTGCCGCGGCTGATGCCGGGCCAGGGCACGATCATCGCCACCGGCGCGATCGGCTATCCCGCCGGGCCTCGCGCAGGCCGACCCGGGCCGGCTGAAGGAGCTGGGCGTGGCGAAGGTCATGACGATGACCTCGCACCTACGACCACCGCGTGATCCAGGGCGCCGAGTCGGGCGCGTTCCTGAAGCGGATCGACGAGCTGCTGCAGGGCGAGGACGGCTTCTACGAGAACGTGTTCGCGGGCCTGGGCGTGGAGTCCGGCCGGGCCGACGGAGGGCAGCCGGCGTGGCGCGGCGGTCACCGCCGCCGAGCCGGTGCCCGCCGCCGTGACCCCGGCGGCCACCGACGTGCCCGACGAGGCGCTCCTCCAGGCGGTGCAGGCGGCCACATCGGTGGTGAAGGCCCACCGGATGCATGGCCATCTCGCCGCCCGGCTCGACCCGCTGGGCTCCGAGCCGCACGGTGATCCCGCCCTCGACCCGACCACCGTGAACCTGACCCCCGAGCTGATGGAGCGCATCCCGGCGCCCGTGCTCCGGGTGGCGGTGCCGGGCGGACCTTCGCCGAGGCGCTCCCCCACCTGGCCGAGACCTACTGCGGCACCATCGCGTATGAGATCGAGCACATCTCCGGCCACAAGCGGCGGGTGTGGCTGCGCCAGGCGGTCGAGTCGGGGAGCTACCGCGCGCCGCTGTCGGCCGAGGAGAAGCGGCGGCTGCTGGGGCGCCTGTCCGAGGTCGAGGCGCTCGAGGGCTACCTGCACAAGGCCTTCCTCGGCAAGAAGCAGTTCTCGATCGAGGGGCTCGACGCGCTCGTGCCGATGCTCGACGAGACGATCGAGCTGTCCGCCGCCAGCGGCGCGCGCGAGGTGGTGCTGGGCATGGCCCACCGCGGGCGCCTTAACGTGCTCGCCCACACGGTCGGCCGCCCCTACGAGTCGATTCTCGTCGAGTTCGAGGGGGAGCAGACGCTGTCGGCCGACACGGCGGCGCCGGAGGGCGGCACCGGCGATGTGAAGTACCACTACGGCGCGGCGGGAAAGTACGAGACCCTGAGCGGCAAGGGCGTGACCGTGACGCTCTCGCCCAACCCGAGCCACCTCGAGTACGTGAACCCGGTGATCGAGGGTCGCGCCCGCGCCGACCAGACGAGCCGCAAGGGCCGCGCGATCAGCCAGGACACGAACCTGGTCGTGCCGATCCTGATCCACGGCGACGCGAGCGTTCCCCGGGGCAGGGCATCGTCGCCGAGACGCTCAACCTCCAGGCGCTGCGCCGGCTACACGACCGGCGGCACGGTGCACATCATCGCCAACAACCAGCTCGGCTTCACGACCGATCCGTCGGACAGCCGCTCGACCCGCTACGCCTCGGACCTCGCGAAGGGCTTCGACATCCCGATCATCCACGTGAACGCCGACGACGTGGAGGCGTGCGTCCACGCGGTGCGCCTGGCGGTCGCCTTCCGCGACGAGTTCGGCCGCGATGCTCTGATCGACCTGATCGGGTACCGCCGCTTCGGTCACAACGAGACCGACGAGCCCGCCTACACCCAGCCCGCGATGTACGAGCGGATCAAGAAGCACCCGCCGGTGCGCGAGGTGTACGCGCAGAGGCTGCAGGAGGAGGGCGTCGTGTCATCCGACGACGCCAAGAAGCTGGCCGACGACGCCTACGCCCGCGTCGCGGACGCCCACGCCCACCTCAAGGAGACGATGGCGGGCCCGCCCGAGACCGGCCAGCACGAGCTCGACCGCACGATGAGCCGGGAGCCGAAGACGACGCTCCCCGAGGACCTGCTGCGCTCGCTCAACGAGCAGCTCGCTGCAGGTGCCCGACGGCTTCAACGTGCACCGCAAGCTCAAGCCCTTCCTGGAGAAGCGCCGCGAGGCAGCCGGGCCGGACGGGCAAGGTCGACTGGGCGCACGCCGAGTCGCTGGCGTTCGCCTCGCTGCTCGCGCTGGGCGTGCCGATCCGCCTGACCGGCCAGGACACCGAGCGCGGCACGTTCAGCCAGCGCCACCTGGTGCTCCACGACGCCGAGACCGGCGACCCCTACTGCCCGCTTCAGAACCTGCACAGCGCGGTGTCGCCGTTCGAGCTGCACAACAGCCCGCTCTCCGAGCAGGGCTGCCTGGGCTTCGAGTACGGCTACAGCGTGCAGGACTCCGACGTGCTGGTGCTCTGGGAGGCGCAGTTCGGCGACTTCGTGAACTCGGCGCAGGTGATCCTCGACCAGTTCCTCGCCTCCGGCCTCGCCAAGTGGGGCCTGACCTCGAGGCTCACGCTGCTGCTCCCCCACGGCTACGAGGGCTCGGGTCCGGAGCACTCCTCCGGCCGCATCGAGCGCTTCCTCCAGGCTGCGCGGAGGGCAACATGCGGGTGGCCAACTGCACGACGCCCGCGCAGTACTTCCACCTGCTGCGCAGGCAGGCGCTGGTGTCCAAGCCGCGGCCCCTCGTGTTGATGACGCCCAAGAGCCTGCTGCGACTGCCCGGCCGCCGCGTCCACGATGGACGAGCTGGCGAACGGCGAGTTCCTGAAGGTGATCGACGACGCGGCGGTGACCGAGCGCCGCGAAGATCACGAAGCTCGTGCTCTGCTCCGGCAAGATCTACTACGACATCGCGGCCAACGAGGACCGCGCCGCCGCCGACCACATCGCCGTCGCGCGCGTCGAGATGCTCTACCCCTTCCCCGAGAACGAGCTGCTCGACCTGATGAAGAGCTACCCGAACCTCGAGCGCGTGGTGTGGGTGCAGGAGGAGCCGCGCAACATGGGCGCACGGGCTTACATGCGCCGGCGCATGGCGGCCATCCTCCCCGAGGATCTCCACTACTACTACGTGGGCCGCCAGCTGCGGGCCGCCCAGAGCGAGGGCTATTCCGCCGCCCACCGCAAGGAGCAGTCGCGGATCGTGCGCGTCGCGCTCGACCTCGAGGACGACAAGCTGGAGCCCGACGCCTCGGCCGAGCGGCCGCGCCTGTAGCTAGCGCTTCGAGGCCTGGCCGCGCGCCAGCTCGGAGGCGATCTTCTGGCTTCCCATCCTGCGCTGGAGCGCCGCGGAGAAGCCCGGGGCGAACCCGGCGACCTTCACTCCCGCGCGGACCGCCAGCGGCGCCACGTCGATCTCGAGCCGCCCGCGCTCGATGCCCCGCACCACCGCCTCGGCGACGTCGTCGGGCGTGCGCGTTCCCACGTACGACGGCAGCTTCGTGCCGCTCTCGTGGAACATCCCGGCGTCGCGGATGAAGCCGGGGAACACCGTCGTGACTCCGACGCCCGTGTCGTGCAGGTCCTCGCTCAGGCCGAGCGCCATCCCGCGCATCCCGAACTTCGTGGCCGAGTAGAGCGAGCTGCCCGGGCTGGACGCCTTGCCGGACAGCGATGACACGAACACCAGGTGGCCCGAGCCGCGTTCCACCATCGCCGGGACGAGCGCCCTCGCCAGCTGGAGCGCGGCGCGCAGGTTCACGTCGAGAGCGCGGTCGATCTCTCCTGGCTCGAAGTCCGTGAGGGCGCCGCTGGCGGGAAGGGCGGCGTTGGCCACCAGCACGTCCACGCGGCCCGCGCGCTCGGGCAGCGCCGCCACGTCCGCGGACTCGGCCAGGTCGGCGACGAGCGCCTCGCCCCCCTCGCCCAGCTCCGTGCTCAGCTGCTCCAGCACATCCTCGCGCCTCGCGGTGGCGACCACCGCCGCGCCCTTGGCGTGAACGGCGCGGGCGATGGCCAGCCCGATGCCGCCGGACGCTCCGGTGAGGAGGACCCGCTGCCCGCTCAGCTGCATTACGGCTCGATCTGCTTCTTGTCCTTTGGGGCGCCGATCCCCGCCCGCTCCGCCACCGACAGCAGACCGACGGAGGCGATCACGGCGGCGCAGAAGCCGATGAAGTTCAGCTCGAACACATCGCCCGTGTCGATCAGGTTGGCGATCGTGCCGCCGATCACCGAGCCCACGACGCCCAGCGCGAGCGTCCAAAGGATGCCGATCTTCTGGCGGCCGGGAAGGATCAGCCTTGCCAGCGCCCCGATGAGGAGGCCCGCCACGAGAAATCCGATCATTGACGACACTCTACCTCTAAGGACGGGCCACCAGCCGCTATCCTCGACCCACGCCAGCGGGCGTAGTTCAGTTGGTTAGAACGCCGGCCTGTCACGCCGGAGGTCGCCGGTTCGAGTCCGGTCGCTCGCGTCTCGCAGGGAGTTGCAAACCACCGCATTAGCAGGGAGAAGCACGGCGTACACCTCACCGACCCCAGTCCCCGGCTTCCTCGATCCGGACCATCCGACGCTGTTCCCGCGCCTCACGGCGGCTCAGATCGAACAGCTGGCGGAACGCGCCGAGACACTCTCGTTCTCCCCGGGAGAGGTCCTGTTCGAGCAGGGCCAGCGCGAGACGCCGTTCTACGTCGTCCTGTCGGGGGCCATCGACGTCATCGACCGCCAACCCGATGGCGACCACTACTTCGCCCAGTGCCAACCGGGGACCTTCGCCGCCGACATCTCCATGTTCACCGGCGAGCCGACGCTCGCCCGCGGCGTCATCGCCGAGGAGAGCTCGATACTGGTCCTACCGCCCGATGCATTGCGCGCGCTGGTGGCCAGTTCCACGGAGCTGGGCGACCTGCTCCTGCGCACGATGATCACGCGTCGTGAGTGGCTGAAGGGACAGGGCCTTGGCTACGAACGGCTGATCGGAAAACGATCGTCAGGCGATGCCTTCGCGATCCGGGAGTTCCTCGAGCGCAATCTGGTTCCGTTCAGCTGGCACGACATCGACACCGACGACGAGAGCAAGGCGCTGCTCGAGCGGCTCGGAATCGGCGCCGACGAGTGCCCGGTCCTCGTCCGCACCCACAACGTGCTGCGGTCTCCCACGGTCACCGAGGTCGCCGACGAGCTCGGTCTGCGCGCCAAGGTCGATCAGAGAACCTTCGACGTGGTGGTGCTCGGCGCGGGCCCCGCGGGACTGGCCGCAGCGGTCTACGCCTCGTCGGAGGGCATTTCAACGCTGGTCGTCGAGCGCTTCGCCCCGGGAGGCCAGGCGGGGACCAGCGCTCGGATCGAGAACTACCTCGGCTTTCCGACCGGTCTGGCGGGGTCGGACCTGGCGCAGCGAGCGACGCTGCAGGCGTGGAAGTTCGGCGCCGTCATCTCCAGCGCCCACGACGGCTGCCGCTTCTCCATGTCCGAGAGCGACGGCCTGCGGCCGATGGTGCTCGCCGACGGTCAGCAGGTGAGTGCCCAGCTCGTCGTCCTCGCCGTCGGTGCGGACTATCGCCGCTTGCCGGCCGACGGAGCCGAGTCCTTCGAGGGCCGAGGCCTCTACTACGCGGCCACTCATATCGAGGCCCTGGAGGCCTCGGGCAAAGACGTGGTCGTGGTCGGCGGCGGCAACTCAGCCGGACAGGCCGTGGTCAACCTGGCCGACTACGCGCGTCGGATCTACCTCGTCGTGCGGCGGTCGCCTGCCGCGACGATGTCCAGCTACCTCATCGATCGCATCGAGGCCTGCGGCAACATCGAGGTCTGGGAGGGATGTGAGGTGAAGGCCCTCCACGGCGGCGAGGAGCTCGAGGCGGTCACGGTCGCCTGCCGCGATCAGGGCGAGCATCGACTCGATGCCACGGGTGTGTTCGCCATGATCGGCGCCGCCCCACGGACCGAGGAGTTCGAGGGCCTGGTCGGCCTCGACGACAAGGGATTCATCGTCACCGGCGAGGACGCCCGGCGTCATCAGAGCTTTGCCGAGCATCGAAACGGCAGCGAGCGCCGGCCGTTGCTTCTGGAGACCACTCGACCGGGCATCTTCGCCATCGGGGACGTGCGAAGTGGCTCGACGAAGCGAGTGGCTTCGGCCGTCGGCGACGGCGCCCTCGTCGTTCGCTCGATGCACGAGGCGCTGAATCGCCGACGTGCGACGGCGGCCTAGCAGCCGGCGGTACGCCTGTCACATCTCCGTGCCGCCGCGTGTCCACGGAGTGAAGGCGCAATCCACGCTAAGGAGACAGAGATGAGCACCAAGATCGCAGTGGTGGGAGCGACCGGGCGGGTCGGCCGGCCGGTCGTCGACATTCTGGAGTCACGCGGCTACGACGTCGTACCCATCTCGCGCTCGCAGGGCGTCGACGTGATCACCGGCGAGGGGCTGGACCAGGCCCTCACCGGC
Organism: uncultured Thermoleophilaceae bacterium; assembly: GCA_963722705.1. Taxonomy (GTDB): domain Bacteria; phylum Actinomycetota; class Thermoleophilia; order Solirubrobacterales; family Thermoleophilaceae; genus JAAYBF01. The sequence continues at coordinate 406,536 of CAVRNY010000006.1, forward strand.
GTCGAGACGATCATCGACGTCGCCACCGGGCCCTCGCCCGATCAGCATGCCGCGACGGAGTTCTTCAAGACCTCCACCCGCAACCTGCAGGAGGCCGGTGAGCGGGCCGGCGTGCGGCGGCTTGTCGTCGTATCGATCATCGGGATCGACGAGTTCGAGGGCGGCTACAACGCCGCCAAGGTCGCGCACGAGCAGGCCGCCCTTGCGGGGCCGATCCCGGCGCGCATCGTGCGCGCGGCCCAGTTTCACGAGTTCGTGGAAGAGCTCATGCGGTGGGGCACGCAGGGCGACGTGAGCTACGTCTGGGCGATGCGCACGCAGCTGGTGTCGGCGCAGACGGTCGCGGAGGCGCTGGTCGACCTTGCCACCGCTCCAGACCCCGAGTTCGACGCGGCCGAGACCACGGAGGTCGCCGGCCCGCGCGAGTATCGTCTCGTCGAGGCGGCACGCCTGTTGGCCGCGCGTCGCGGCGAGGGCATGCGGGTCGAGGAGACGAGCGACCCCTCCGACCCCGACAGCGAGCGCTACGCGAACGGGGCGGTCCTGCCCGGACCGGACGCCAAGCTCGCCGGGCCGACCTTCGAGGAGTGGTTGGACGCGACGGTGCCCGCGCTCAATCGAGAATCCTCAGATCTAGCTGGCTGAGGCGCTCGGGGTCGGCGAGCACGTCCATCTCGACGATCCTTCGGTTTCGGATCGTGAAGCCCGCGATCGCGAACGGCCGTCCCTCCCGGAGGGTGACCGTGCCGACCGCGCCGTTGACGAGCGCCGGGAGCACGTCGATATCGAGGCGCGAGAAGGCGGACGCCTGGCGGGCCACCCTGGCCGCTCCGCGGACTACGGTCGCTGAGCCGATGGCGACGGCGCCGCGGTCGGCCCTGAGGACCACCTCCGGGTCCAGCACCTCGAGGAGCCCCTCGAAGTCGCCGTCGCGCGCGGCGGCGAGGAAGGCGTCGACGACCTCGCGCTGGGTGTCGAGGTCAGCGTCGGGAATCGCTTTCTCGCCCTGGACTCGGCGGCGGGCCCGGCTCGCGAGCTGGCGCGCCGCCTCGGGCGAGCGCTCGACGATCGGCGCGATCTCGTCGAACGGCACCGCAAACATGTCGTGCAGGACGAACGCGAGCCGCTCGGCCGGGTTCAGCGTCTCGAGGACCACGAGCAGCGCCAGTCCGACGGAGTCGGCCAAGAGCGCCTCGTGCTCGGGGTCGGTGCCGTCGGCGCGATCGATGATCGGCTCCGGCATACGCGCATCGAGGGACTCCTCGGGCCGCGATCGGCGCGAGCGCAGGAGGTTCAGCGACACGCGCGCGACGACGGTCGTCAGCCATCCGCCGAGGTTCTCCACCTCGTCCGAGTCGATCCGGTTGAGACGCAGCCACGTCTCCTGGACGGCGTCGTCGGCCTCGCTCAGCGAGCCGAGCATGCGGTAGGCCACCGCGCGGAGCCGGGTTCGGTGCTCCTCGAATTGCTGCGCCAGAAACTCCTGCTCATCCATTGTCACATCCGATCGTCGGGGTGGGTCATAGCAGTAGACCCGCGCGACGCGGGCCATGTGACCAAAGGAGTGAGGCGCTAGATCGGCAGTGTTCGGGGCAGCCCGAAGTGCCGGAAGACGCCGGTGTCGGCGAACCAGGTGATCGCCGCGATCGCGTCCCCCTCGAGCGTCAGCACGATCAGTCCGTAGGGGCGGGCGATCGCCGCCTGCGCGTCCGGGAGGTAGCAGCCGAACGCGGGCTGGGTGTTGGCCCGGGTGGGCACGACGCGCAGCGGCGCGCCGCGCAGCTCCGCGCGGTGGCGAAGGAAGGCGGCGATCGCGCTCGTGTCCCTGGTACTCGAGCGGCTGGGGCGGCATCGTGAGCAGGGCGTCGTCGGTGAGCAGGGCGACGACGTCGTCGATGTCGCCGCTCTGGACGGCGTCGGCGAAGCGCCCGACCAGTTCGCGCTCGCGGGCGGAGTTCGGCCGCGGCGCGCGATCGCGGTCGGCGGCCGGCAGGCGCGCCTCCAGGGCAGTCGCTCGGGCGCGCTGCAGGGCGCCCTTGACCGAGGTCTCGCCGGTGTCGAGCATGTCGGCGACCTCGGCGGTGCGGAAGCCGAGCACGTCGCGCAGCACGAGCGCCGCGCGCTGGCTGGGCGGCAGGCGCTGGAGCGCGCTGATGAACGCCAGCTCGACCGCCTCCCTGGCCTCGTAGCGCGCCTCGGGCCCGGGGGAGCGGTCCGGGATGTCCTCCAGCAGGACGTCGGGGTACGGCTCGAGCCACATCGGCTCGGTCCGGCGGGTGGGCTCGGGCGGGTCACCCATGGCCTGTGCGCTCCCGTGGGCGGCGCGCTCTGTCGCGCAGCGCGTTCAGGCAGCGGTTCGTCGCGATCCGGTAGAGCCACGTGCGCACCGAGGATCGGCCCTCGAACGCCTCGAGCCCTCGCCAGGCCGCCAGCAGCGTCTCCTGGACGAGGTCCTCGGCGTCCTGAACGGAGCCGAGGATCCGGTAGCAGTGGAGCTGCAGCTCGCGCCGGTAGGGATCGGTGAGCTCTCGGAACGCGTCCTCGTCGCCCGCGCGCGCCCGCGCGAGCGCGGCCTCGCCTGGCACCTCGTCCGGCACGAGCTCCTCGCATCGCCTTGTCCTGTCACGGGCATCACCAATAAGGACACCACTTCCGTCCCGGAATGGATCGGCCGTTCCGTTCTCGCCACCGGCGGTGTCTCAACTAAGGAAGACCGACAAGAAGGAGGACGAACCCCAATGACCATGCCACCGATCGTCTCAGCCGCAGGAATGGAAGGCCGCGCGCGAGGAACTGCTGGTGAAGGAGAAGGAGATGACCCGCGCCCGCGACGCGCTGGCCGCCAAGCGGCGCCGGATGCCGCGGATGGCCGTGGAGAAGGAGTACGCCTTCGAGGGCCCGGACAGGCCGCGTGAGCCTGCTCGACCTGTTCGAGGGGCGTCGTCAGCTGATCGTCTACCGCTTCTTCTTCGAGCCCGGCGTGAACGGCTGGCCTGACAGTGGCTGCCCCGGCTGCTCGATGATGGCCGACCAGGACGCCCATCCCGCCCATCTGAACGAGCGCGACACCACGTTCGTGCGCGTTTCACGCGCGCCGCAGGCTGACATCGAGCGCTTCAAGGCGCGGATGGGCTGGGAGCTGATTCCCTGGTACACGCTCACGGACGACTTCGACGCCGACTTCGACGTCGACGAGATGGCACGGCACGCAACGCCTTCTACCGCGACGACGACGACCGCATCTTCCGCACGTATTTCGTCGACGAGCGCGGCGACGAGCAGCTGGGCAGCACCTGGAGCTACCTGGACATCACCGCGCTCGGACGCCAGGAGGACTGGGAGGACTCGCCCGAGGGCTACCCGCAGGACCCGCCCGACCACTTTTGGTGGAAGCTCCACGACGAGTACGAGCAGGCCGCAGCTGGCTGATGCTGCGCCCGCGACGCCGACGGTCGCGGTGCCTCGACTAGTCCCGGTGGTGGTTCACGACCTCGACGTTGTTGCCGTCGGGATCGAAGACGTACGCGGCGTAGTACCCGGGGTGGTACTGCGGCCGCTCCCGCGCCGCCCCGTTGCTGGTGTAGCCGGCGTCGGTCGCGGCTTGATGGAAGCGCTGGACGTCGCCGTCGTCACCCGTCGGGAACGCGAGGTGCAGGTGTTCGGTCGGCGTCCCGCGTACGAGGGAGAACGAGCCGCTGGAGCCGTCGAACCGCACGCGGTCGGGCGTCTCGCCCCCGAGCCGTAGCCCGGCGTGCGGCGCGATCGTCTCGTAGAAGCGCTTGCCCGCGGGAACGTCGGCCACCCGGATCCAGAGGTGGTCGACGATCCCGCCGCGGCGCAGGTCGCCGTGGTGCACGGCCTCGGCGCTGTTGCCGTCGGGATCCAGCAGGAACGCCCCGTAGTAGTCGTGGCTGTACTCGGGCCTCGGGCCCGGGCTCCCATCGCCGGCGTATCCGGCCTCGGTGCCCTCCCGCCAGAACTCGTCGACCTGCTCGCGCGAGGGCGCCACGAAGCCGACATGCAGTCGCCGGCTGGGCGGACTTGCGTCGTCGGCGCCTGTGAGCGAGAAGTCCTGCCACTCGGTGAACGTTCCCGTCCGGTAGGTCCGGTCGATGCCCAGCGGCGTCAGGACCGTCTCGTAGAAGCGCTCGGACGCGGTCCTGTCGGAGACCCGGATCGTCACGTGGTCGAACATGCCCGCACACGCTACCCGGGGGTCGAGCCGGCGCCGCCGTGAGGGAGACTCTCCCCCTGATGCCCGAGTCTCCCCGTGTCCAACTGGTCCGCGAGGCCTACGAGGCCTACAACGCCGGCGACTTCGAGAGCGTGCTGGCTCTGCTCCACGACGATGTGGAGCTGCTGCCGCCGCCGTCGTCGCTCGAGCCGGAGCCGATCCGAGGAGTGCAAGCGGTGCGGGAGTACATGGCCCCCAACCTGTTCGACGAGCAGCAGGCCGAGCCGCTGGAGATCCTCGAGGAGGGCGAACGCGTGCTGGCGATAGTGCACGCGAGGGCCCGCGGACGGGGGAGCGGTGTCGAGGTCGACCAGACCCTCTTCCACCTCTTCACCCTCTCCGGTGACCGGGCATCGCGCTTCGAGATCCACATCGACCGCGAGACGGCGCTCGCCGCCCTGGGACAGGGGTCCCGCTAGCGCACGATCAGGCTTCCGCGCATCCCCGGGTGGAGGCTGCAGAAGAAGCCGTAGGTCTGCCCCGACTCGACCCGGTCGAGGCCCTCCACGGGCACGGTCTCGCCGAGGCCGCCGAGGCGGCTCTTGAAGAGCGGAGCGCCGCCGGGCGCCTTGGCGTCGGACACCACGTCGTGCTGGGGCAGGTCGAGGTTCGCGAAGGAGAGCGGGCCCCCGACCTGGGTGACCATCACCGGGGTCGCATAGGTGCTGGAGGCGGCGCCGGGCCCGGCGACGATGGCCGCCCCCGCCGGCGCGGGCCCGGGGTCCTCGCCGCCCCCTCCGAGCATGTCTCCGACGGTCTTCTCGACGTCTCCCGCCACGTCGCCGGCGCCGCCCCGCTTGAACGCCACGATGAAGCCCTCCTCGAGCGACCCGATGCCGCCCGAGGCGTAGACGGTGTTGCGCGCGATGCTCACACCGCCCCAGGAGAGCGAGGTGGGGCTGCTGCTGCCTCCCAGGGCGATCGGGCGCTTGGCGAGCAGCGCGCCGGTGCGGGCGTCGAACGCGTTGAGCGAGCCGCCCAGGTCCATCGTGTAGAGCACGCCGTTGGCGACCGCGACGGGGTTCCCCCAGTGGGCGCCGTCGGCGGTCGGCGCCACCCAGCGGTGCGTGCCGTCGGCGCCCGAGACCGACCAGGCGTAGCCCGGGACGGTCACCGGGCCGTAGACGGACTGGCCGTCGTACGCCGTCGATCCCACGATGCCCCCGACCTGCGTCGGCGGGCCCACGATCTGGCTCCAGACCGGTTTCATCGTCTGGGCGTCGAACACGTGGTACACGCCCGACTTCTGGCCCACTCCGACGAGCTTGCGGCCGGACGCGCCGGTGAAAAGGTTGGGCGACGCGCCGAAGTCGAGGTCGATGTCGCCGCAGGCCCCGATCCCCTGCGGGTAGTAGGGCGGGTTGTTGCCCGGGAAGTCGAAGCAAGGCAGCTCGGAGAAGGCCGGGATGTACTCGTCGATGGTGCCCTTGTAGGAGCCGAGGATCTGCCCGAACCTCGGGCTGGCGCGATCGATGTCGAACTTGAGCACCGCGTTCGCGTGGGCGTGCTCGGCCTGGGGCCGGAAGGGGTTGGCGGTGCCCGCGTAGGCCACCTGCGCGCCCCGGTCGATCGCCGGGGTAGACCAGATGCCGGCGCCGGCGAAGTCGTCGTCGGGCTGCTTGGGCGGGTGGATCGTCCAGGTCTTGCGCAGCACCTGGCCCGTGGCGGCGTCGAGGAAGTTCAGCGACCCCTGGAACGCGTAGCGATCGGCCTCGTCGCCCAGCTCGGCGGAGCCGCCGGAGACCCCGAGGATCATCACGCCGTCGTGGAAGACCGGGCTGCCGTACACGTCGGAGCCCGGCTGGGTGTCGATCGGCGCGGTGGCGAACGCCAGCGCCCCGGTGCCCTGGCTGAGCGCGACGACGTAGGGGCCGACGCACGGGGTGCCCGCGGGACAGCCCTGCCCCGGCTGGGTGCGCGACACCGCCACGTACACGCGCCCGCCGTGGAGGCCCGGGCTGCTGTTGATGCTCCCGCCGTAGGGCACCTTGGCCTTCCATACGACCCCGCCGGTGTCGGCGTTCAGGGCGAAGACCCAGCCGCGGTTGGTGGCGGTGTACAGGCAGCCGTCGGCAACGATCGGCGTACCCGTGATGTCTCCCTCGCCGCCCGCGTCCAACGTCGAAAGGGTCCAGGCCGGCGAGAGCGTCGGCGCGTCTCCCGGTGAGATCACCTTCTCGCTCGCCTGGTTGCGCGTGTTGGCGTCGTCTCGGCCGTAGCCGCGCCACTCGCCTCCCGGCACGCCGGCCGGCGCACAGGTCGCCGGGGGCGGCGGGGCCTGGCCCGCCGCGGCCTGCGGTAACACCGCCATGACGGCGAGCGCCCCCGCCGCCACGAGCGCTTGCCTCAGGGCGACCACGGGCTCTCTGTCAGGGACTTGAGCACCTCGCGCCTGGTGCGCGCGCCGGGCGCCGCGTGGGAGGCGAGCGGCGCGGACTCCCGCTCGGTTCCGATGCCCGTCAGGTAGCCGTGCTGGCGCAGGCCGTTCACCGTGTCGCAGTCGATCGCGTTGCGGCGCGCGTCGGGGTCCACGCGATATGCCGCCGCCGCGTTGCGGCCCAGGATCCCGTTGCGGATCGTCCGGGCCGGGTTGGGAGCCGGCTGCGTCGGGTCCTCCACGTCTCCCTCGAGCCCGTGCGGCAGGCCGTAGAGCTCCTTGCCCTCGTCGCTGAACTCGAACCTGCGCAGCCCGACGATCTCGGCCTGCGGCGAGCCGTACCAGAGGCTGTCGGTGCCCCACGCGATCCGCTTCGGCCCGACGTGGTTGATCAGCTTCCCGAGCAGGTGCGCCGACTGGTCGGGGTCATGCATCACGCTGCGCCAGACGGAGCCCAGCTCGGCGTAGACATTGGGGACGTTGCCGAACTTCTTGCCGGGCTCGACGAACCGCGACGCGTCCCAGCGGTTCTCGCGCAGGCTCTTGATCAGCCCGTCCACGGTGTTGGAGTTCGAGTCGGCGCGCGCGTCGCCCCGGTACGGGCGCTGGGTGTCGCCGGTGTCGTAGCCGGAGTGGTAGACGAGGATCGACACGTCGGGGAATGCCCGCGCCGCGGGACCGATGTCGCGCGGCGTCGCCGAGCGCTGGTCGAAGCCCGGCAGCGCGAAGCCCTTGTGCGTGGCCACCACGGGCGGGATCTCCGGGAACTTCTGGCTGACCTTGCGGACCTGCTCGAGGAAGGCCATCCCGGTGTCCGTGTCGAGGAACCAGCCGCTTGCGCCGGGCACGTCGCCCCACGCGCAGTAGGTCTTCCAGCCGCGCAGGATGTCCCCGTACTGGTCCGCCCGCTCCATCATCAGCTGGAGCTCCGCGTCGAGGTAGAGCGGCTTCATGTCCGGCGTGCTCTGGCCGCCCGAGCCTCGGTTCGGCATCACGAACGCATGCAGCACCGACCGCGGCGAGTTGGCGATGTCGTTCACGGTGTGGACGGTGAGCGCCGCCTCGGCGAGCGGCAGCGGGTTGTCGGTGTCGGGCGAGGTGGGCACGCACGACAGCACCGTGCAGGTGGTGGCCGAGTCGAGGAACAGCTCCTTCAGGTAGTGGTAGCGCGAGAGGTTCTCGATCGGGTCGACCTCGCCCGCGCCGCCGCCGCGGAGCGAGCCGTTTTCACGGACGCCGGGCTCGCCACCGGTGGCGGCCGACGACTGCGGCCATATCGCCGCGAAGAAGGCGTGGATCGCCGGGTTGGTCACCCTCCACAGCCCGTCCGGGTCGACGTGGTGCGACTGCACGTCGAAGATGAACTCGCCCGGGCGGTTGTTGAGGCTCTCGATCCCCTCCTTGCCGTCCCACTCCAGATCGCACGCGTCGGTGGTCTCCGTGTTGTGTGCCCAGCCGTAGTTGCCGAAGCGGCCCATCATCACCGCGTCGATGGCCCAGAAGCCGATCGCGGTCGCGGCGGCGGTGCGGACGAACTGGCCGCGGGTCATCCGGAACTTGCGCCGCCAGCGCTCGGTCTCGCTGTCGGCGAGCTTCATGATCGCCCGCTGCCGCTCCGTCGGCGTGGGCGGGAAGTACTCGTCGTTCGAGCACGGCATCACGTCCACCGGCAGGTCCTCGGACATGTCCGGCCACGAGTGCTTGTACGGCTTGGACGAGGTGCCGGGCCACGACTGGCCCCAGTCGATCATTCCGTGACCTCGAAGCCGCCGCGCATGAACGGGTGGATGCGGCAGAAGTAGGTCACCACGTCGCCCTTCTTGAAGCCCTCCTTGGGGGTGACGGGCAGGTTCCAGGTCAGCTCGTTCTTCGCCGGCCCGATCGCCGGGGTGCCGATGCCCACCTCGGACGAGTCGAAGTCGATCGGCGTGCCGAGGCTGGTCCTGCCGTCCGAGAGCGGGAACGCGCTGCCGGTCTTCCCCAGGCAGGGGAAGGCGCACGACGTGGCCGTGTGGTAGATCAGGCCGCCCTCGAGGTTGGTGAAGCGCAGGTTGCTCCCGAGCTTCACGGTCGGGACCCCCGTCATCGAGATCGTCGAGAGGTCACCCGGCTGGTAGAGGAACCCCGCGACTCCGACCTCGTTGGTGGGCGACCCGCGCTGCGCCTTCCAGGTGCCCTCCGGCCCACCGAAGTTCTCGTTCTCCCTCAGCGCCCCGTGGGTCACCGTGCCCTTGTCGCACAGCGCGCCCGCGGCGAGCCCGCCCGACTGACATCCCTCGGACGTGTCCTTCGGCGCCGCGAACGCGTCGAGCCCCGGCGCATTGGGGCTGCCGTCCGGCTTGTCCGGCGCCAGCAGCGCGACGGCGATCCCCATGTTCTCGTAGGTGGACTGGATCGTCGTGTCGTAGGTCGCGTTGCTGCGGAGGACGTCGCCGGGCTCCACGTGCACCCCCCAGCGGGGGAGCCCGGTCACGCGCATGGAGAAGTCCCATGACGTGGGCGGCCCGCCGGTGCTCTGGCGCGCCTGCCGGTCCCAGTACGCGGCCTTCCCCGTGTAGATGCGCTGGGCCCTCCCGCCGCGCACGAGATCGATCTCGTTCTGCAGCCCGCCCGGGTGCAGGTGCCCGCCGATCCCGATCAGCGTGCCGCCCTTGAACGGCCCTGCGCGCCCGAGGCTCTCCCCGGGCGCGGGCAGCTTCAGGTCCGTGCCGAGCCCGTTGCCGGCCTGGCCCTGTCCCACGATCTTCTTGCCGTACGGGTCGAAGCGGGCGCACTCCTCCTTGGGCCAGGTGCACGTGCTCCCCGCCCCGAAGCCGCGCTGGGCGTTGAAGACCGGGTAGCCGGCGGGCCGGACGTCGAGCCACACCGGGTAGGCCGGCTTGAGGCCCAGCTCGTCCCCCTTCGCCTGCGGGACGAAGTCGATGTCGTAGGTGATGTACGTCTCCATCGGCTGGCTCACGGCCGAATGGACCATGTAGAGCAGGAGCCAGGTGTCGGTCGCCTTGACCGGCATCCCATAGCCCTTCGGGAACGGGGCGATCGTCTTCTCCTCACCCGCGGCGAAGAACGGGCCGCTGCCGTAGTCGGGCGTCGAGAGCCAGGTGCCGTGGTGGAGGTGCACCTGCTCGACGGGCGGCACGGTGCCGTCGGCCCGCACGAGGTTCGGCTTGAAGCGCGTGATGTACCCGTCCTGGGCCGGCTTCTCGATCGTGACCGGGCCGACCAGCACGTCGTTCTGCCCCGGCTTGACGACGATCGGCCCGTAGGAGAACCGCATCCGCTGGCAGGCGCCCGGGTAGCGCTCGTGCTCGGGGCCCGGCCAGCCCTCCTGCGCGTAGAAGTCCGCCTCGTACCGGTCCCCTCCCTCGTACGCGCACGGGCGCGGGAGCACCGTGACGGCGAAGTTGGGATCCGGCACCTGCGCCTGCGCGACGCCCGGCATGGCGGCGATCGCCACCACTGTCAACACCCCTGCCAATGCTCGGCGCATCGCCTCTCCCTATGGACGATCCCTCTGCCGGCGCGGAAGCTACCACAGGTAAGATCGGAGTGGCACCGTGCCTGGGGCGACGCGAACCAAGCGCAGCACGCGCAGCCGGCAGCGGCTCGGAAGCCGGGGGGTTCCCCGCGCCGCGCGCGAGGCTCAGATGCTCGACGTGGGCACGCGGCTGTTCGCCGAGCACCGTTACGAGGACGTCTCGATGGTGGAGATCGCGCGCGCGGCCGACGTCTCGAAGCCGATGGTCTACTCCTACTTCGAGTCGAAGCAGGGGCTTTACCTCGCGTGCGTCGAGCAAGCCGAGCGGAGGCTGTTGGGACGGCTCGAGGAGGCGACCCCAGCGAGCCTGCCTCCCGACCTCCGTGTGTGGCAGGGGCTCCTCGCGGTGTTCGGGTTCATCGACGAGGAGCCCGACGCCTGGGCGCTTCTCTACCCCAGCGGTCCGCGGGCGAACGGGCAGTATGCGGCGGGCGCGGCCGGCGCGCACGAGGCGATGGCCGGTCTGCTCACCCGCATGCTCTGCGAAGCTGCAGTGGCGGAGGGGATCGACGAGAAGGTCGCCCGCGAGGCCACCGAGCCGCTCGCCCACGCGCTCGCGGCGGCGGTGCACTCCGTCGCCGCCTGGTGGCTCCGGCATCCCGCCGAGCCCAAGGAGCGCCAGGCCCTGCGGCTGATGAACTTCGCCTGGATGGGCTTCGACAACCTGCTCCGCGGCAGGCTGTGGCTGCCCCCGCCCGAGACGAGCCCCGCGCCCCGGCACGCGCGCGACGCGGCGCGCGATGACGGCGAGCTCGAGTCGATGCTGCGCGAAGACCGCCCGGCGGCGCTCGAGGACGCCTTCCGCCGGATGACGGAGGGCTTCGACGCGGCTGCCGCGGGCGATCTCGACGCCGTGCTCGAGTGGAGGATCACGGGCAGGCCCGGCGGCGGCCACGACCGCTTCCAGCTCCACATCAGTGACGGCGAGTGCCGGCTGGTCCCCGGCGGCGACGCCGCCGCGACGGTGACGCTGACAATCCGGGCCGAGGATTTCCTGAAGCTCATGAGCGGCAGCGCGCGTGGGTCCGCGCTGTTCACCTTCGGCAAGATGAAGATCGACGGCGACGTGGTGCTCGCGGCTCGGGTGCCCAGCTTCTTCCGCGTCCGGCGCCCTTCACCCGGCGCGCCCGGCTAGCGGTTCTTGCGCCGTTCCCTGATCGTCGACCACCCCAGCCAGCCGAGGAAGGCCACGACGGGGAGGAAGTAGGCGATCTGCACCAGCCAGTGGCCGGCGTGGGCCAGCTCGATCATCCGTTCGACTGCGCGAGCAGCCACAGTGCGAGGCTCGTGAAGCCCACCATCACGACCAGCATCCAGTACTGGGAGCGCACCGCCAGCCGCGGCTGGTCGTAGAGCGCCAGGGCGCGGTCGTGGGCAAGGGTCAGCGCGGCCACGTGCCCCAGGACGACGAAGGCCACCTGGTAGTACCAGGTGGCGGTCGCTCCGATGATCCCGTAGTTGATCGCTTCGTTGGCGGTGCCGAAGATGTCCGTTCCGTCCTCTCCCAGGGGGTTCGAGGCGAGGAAGCCGAGCGGCTCGGAGGAGATCCGCACGATCGCCTGGCCCTGGAACAGCAGCAGCGTCAGGTAATGGGCGGACACGTACGCGAGGGCGATCGGCACCAGGGAGTGCGCGAAAGCGCCCGCGAGGCGGCTCGCGGAAAAGCCGCCGCCCACGCTGCGCGCCCCGGCCACGCCGAGCCGGTAGAAGCCGTAGACGATCACGATCGCCGCGATCAGCCCCACGAGGAAGGTCGCCTCGAGGGCCCTCTCCGGCGAGAAGCCCAGCGAGTCGAAGAAGTCCGAGATGTCGGGCGCGATGTTGGTCCAGAGCGGCGCCTCGGCGGCCCCGTCGAACGTCGTGGAGCCGATCATCACCGCGAGCAGCGGCACGGTGCCCGGGAGCGGCTCGAGCTCCGCGAGACCCGAGAGGAAACGCCGCCGGCCCAGCTGCGCCCCGCGCCTGCAGATCGGCGAGACGCGCGAGAAGAGGTTGAAGTAGACCCCGAAGGCCTCGCCCCGCTCACACCATGCCTCGACGCCGTAGAGGGCCATCGCCACGAACGTGGCCGCGGAGTACACGAGCGCGGCTATCGCCACGTTCTCCGGCTTGTCTCCGCCGGACGCCACCAGCTCGAGCGCGGCGAAGGCGAAGATGCCCGCCGCCGCGGGCCAGTGGCCGAGACGCTTGGGGTACTCGAGCGGCGCGGGCAGCGGCCCCCGGGAGACCGCCTGCGCCACCCCCGCCACAGCCCGGCCGATCGCTCGCCAGGGGTTGAAGGCCCGGAAGATGTCCCCGAACAGCAGGCTCAGGGCCACCACGGCGAGCCAGAAGATCACGAAGACGAAGGTGGGCGCGAAGTTGGCCGTGGCCGTCTGCACCCCTGACAGCCCGCTCCACACCGTCACTCCCAGCAGGAAGACGCCGGCGACTCCGCACAGGACATCCAGCGGACGGCTCAGGAGCACGCGGGAGACCGCCTCGGCGGAACGGCTTGAAGCCGCCGTCCTGGAGCCGCGGCTGCGGCCACAGCACGGCCAGCGCAACGAACGAGATCACGAGGACCATGGCCGCAGCCCACCCGAAGAGCCACTCGGGGATCGGGAGATCTGTGCGCCCGACGATGCCGTGCGCGACCTCGAGCATCAGTTGGGTTCCACCACCAGGCGGCCGATCAACGGCTCCTTGCCCGCGTGCTCCGCCGTGTGGCTCTCGATCTCGAACACGCCCTCGACGTCAGCGCCGAACCTGAAGCGGGCGGGCTTGCCCGGGGCGGCGTTGCGGGTGATGTCGTACCCGTGCAGGTGGATCTCGTCCTGGGCGTCGGAGGTGACCACCAGGCGGACGGTGTCGCCCTTGCCCACCACGATGCGCTTGACGCCGCCCCTGGGAGCACCTCCCACGATCGCGATCCCCTCGGGCGGCGGCGGTGGCGCGGATGGCGCGGTGGCGGTGGGCGCCGTCTCCTCCCCGGTCTCCGTCGGCGTCGTCTGAGCGGCGGGGGTGCCGGGATCGTCGGCCTCGTCGCTGCCGTCGTCTGGGTTCAGCAGCACGAATGCCAGCACCGCCACGACGGCGGCTGCCGCGATCAGTCCCAGGCGTGCTCGGTTCGTCATCTCGTCAGCCTCCTCAGGCGCTCGGAAAGCGCGGCGCAGTATGGCAACGGCGCCCGTCAGCGGTTGACACTACGTTGACGCGGCCGTAACGCGAGCGTGACGACCCGCGACCCTCAGTGGTCGATCCTCGGATCGAGATGGACTCACGGGGAGCCGAGCTCCACTTCCACGCCCTCCACGGCCTGGACGACGGGCCCGAGACGCTCGACGAGAGCGTGGAGCTGATCCGGCTGGCGCTCGCCGACGGCACGTCGACGGTGGTCGCCACGCCGCACGTGCGCGCCGATTGCGCCACCGACGTGCTCGAGCTCCCCGACCGGGTGCGCGAGCTTCAGTCCGCCGTGGACGGCGCGGGCCTCCCGGTCGCGCTGCGTACCGGCGGTGAGCTCGCGCACGAGATGGTGAGCCGCCTCTCACAGGCGGAGCTGGAGCTGATCGCCAACGGCCCGCCCGCCGCGAGGTGGCTGCTCGTCGAGGCGCCCTTCTACGTGATCGGAGAGGACTTCCATGCCGCCACCGAGGAGCTGCGGGACCGCGGCTTCGCGGTGCTCGTGGCCCACCCTGAGCGCAGCGCCGACGCCGCGCTCGACGGCTCCTCCGGGTTACGGCGCGAGCTGGCGGCCGGCTCGCTCGCGCAGGTGAACGCGCAGTCGATCGCGGGCGCACACGGCGCCGACGCCCATGCGGCCGCCCACGAGCTGATCGGCCAGAGACTCGTGAGCGTCGTGAGCTCCGATGCCCACGGCCCGACCCGGCCCCCGCTGCTAGCTGAGGCTCGCCGGCTCCTGCTTGACAGCGGCTTCGAGCCCGGGCTCTGCCGCAGTCTCACCGTGACCGGCCCCCGCGGCCTGCTCGCCCGCGGCATCCGGCGCCGGCCTGCCCTCGTCGCCTAGCGCAGAGGCGTCCTGCGGCTCCGGGTCGAACCGGTAGCCGACGCCGAAGTGGGTGTGGATGTAGCGCCACGCGGGCGAGGAGCCCTCGAGCTTCTGGCGCACCTTGCGGATGAAGACGTCCACGGAGCGGTCGCCGTGGGCCATCGCGTAGCCCCAGACCTGCTGGTAGATCTCCTCGCGCTGGAGCACCTTGCCCTTCGCGTGGGCGAGCAGCTGGAGGACCTCGAACTCGCGCCGCGTGAGGTCGACGCTGCGCCCCGCAGCGAAGGCCTGGAACTGGTCCGCGCGGATCTCGAGGTCCCCGGCCGTGACGGGGCCGTCGTCGGCGCGCCCGGAAGCCTGCTTGCGGCGCCTGACCACGGCCTCGACCCGGGCCAGCACCTCCTCGGGATGGCACGGCTTGGTGACCCAGTCGTCGGCGCCCATCCGCAGGCCGCGGACGCGCTGGGCGACCGTGGACCGCCCGGTGCAGACCACCACGCCAAGGCCGGGCATCGTCGCGGTGAGGCGATCCAGGTAGTCCCACGCCGAGGGGCCGAGCAGCGCAAGGTCCACCACCAGGGCGTTGACGCGCATGGCCACGAATTCCTCGACCCTGGGAGGCGCCTCCAGCCGGCGGTACTGCCAGCCGATTCCCTCCAGGCGATTCACGAGGACCCGCACGAACCCCGAGTCGGAGTCCAGCACGGCGAGCCTGATCGGTCCACGATCGGTCGGGTTCACCTTCGGTCAGGATACGCGAACGGGCCGCGGAAGATGCCCGTTTACAGCTTTTTCACAGGCCGGTCACGCGCACATAACGGGGATTTCCCGCCCGAGTGGCACCTTCAGCACCCGTGGAAGCGGCGACGAACGGTCAGTTGCGATCCGGCGAGGTGGAGGTCCGCCCAGCCGACTACCTGGCCGTGGCAGGGGGGCATCCCCTGAACCTCACCGCCCGGGAGCTGGAGCTGCTGGCGGCGCTGATAGAGCGGCAGGGCCGCATCGTGAGCCGGGAGGAGCTGTACGTGACGGTCTGGGGAGAGCCCTACCGCAAGGCCGACCGGTCGGTGGACGTCTACGTGGGCAAGCTGCGGCAGAAGCTCGACGAGGCGGTCCCCGGGCGGCGGTTCATCCACACCCATTTCGGCTTCGGCTACCGCTTCCAGGCCCAGCCGGCCGAGACCACCTCACTCGCCTCTCGTAAAGCGGCCTATTGCGGGCCCTTTACATCCCTTTTACATGCCGGAGACAAGTCCGCAACAGACTGACCCGGCGTGCCTGACAGCCTCGCCGGCGACCCCATGAACCGATCAAGGAGACAACCCAATGAGGAAGTGGCTCGCGCTGGCCCTGACGGGTGTCTTGGCGCTGGGCGTCGCAGCATGCGGCGACGATGACGACGACTCCGGCAGCGGCGGCGGAGGCGGTGATCTCTCCGGCTCGATCAAGATCGACGGCTCGAGCACGGTCGGCCCCTTCGCCCAGGCGGCGGCGGAGGCCTTCCAGGGGGAGAACCCCGACGTGAAGATCTCGGTCGGAACGTCCGGCACCGGCGGCGGCTTCGAGAAGTTCTGCGCCGGCGAGACCGACATCTCCGACGCCTCGCGGCCGATCAAGGACGACGAGGAGGTGCCCCTCTGCGAGAAGGAGGGCGTGAAGTACAAGGAGGCCCAGGTCGCCAACGACGGCATCGCCATCGTGACCAACAAGGCGATCTCGATCGACTGCATGACCACTGCCGAGCTGAAGAAGCTCTGGAACCAGGGGTCCAAGGTGGCGGCCTACAACGAGGTCAACCCGAAGTTCCCGAGCCAGAAGGTCTCGCTCTTCGGCCCGGGCACGGACTCCGGCACGTTCGACTTCTTCACCGACGAGATCAACGGTGAGGAGGGCGTCTCTCGCAAGCAGTACCAGCCCTCCGAGGACGACAACGTGCTCGTGCAGGGCGTCGAGGGCGACGAGGGTGGCCTCGGCTACTTCGGCTTCTCCTACTACGAGCAGAACCAGGACAAGCTGAACCTGGTCGGAGTCGACGGCGGGGACGGCTGCGTGAAGCCGAGCAACGCGACCATCCAGGACGGCACCTACAAGCCCCTGGCGCGGCCGTTGTTCATGTACCCGAGCGACAAGGCCCTGGCACGGCCCGAGGTGAAGGCGTTCATGGACTACGTCCTGGAGAACCAGGAGACGATCGCCGAGGCCTCGCAGATCGTGCCGATGACCTCCGAGCAGCTCGCCGAGAGCAAGACGGCGCTCGGGGGCTAGGACAGGTTGGAAGCAGGAGCCGCAACCGCAAGGCGCGCCGCCCCCGAGCTGGGGGTGGCGCGCCGGCGCTTCGGGGAGGACGTGATCAAGGCGCTGCTGTTCCTGGCGGCGATGCTCTCCATCCTCACGACGACGGGCATCGTGCTCTCGCTGCTCACGGAGACGCTGACCTTCTTCGACTCCGTCAGCTTCGGGGACTTCCTGTTCGGCACCGACTGGTCGCCGGTGATCAAGCCGCAGAGCTTCGGCGTGATCCCGCTGATCACGGGGACATTCCTCGTGACCGGAATCGCACTGCTGGTGGCCGTGCCCCTGGGGCTCGGATCGGCCATCTACCTCAGTGAGTACGCGAGCCCGCGTGTTCGCAAGACCCTCAAGCCGGCGCTCGAGCTGCTCGCCGGCATGCCGACGATCGTGTTCGGCTACTTCGCGCTGACCTTCTTCACCCCGAACATCCTCAAGGACCTCGCCCACATCGAGGTCGGGGTGTTCAACGTCCTCTCCGCCTCGGTGATCATGGGCTTCATGGTCATCCCGACCATCGCGTCGGTGTCCGAGGACGCGATGTCGGCGGTGCCCCAGTCGCTGCGCGAGGGCTCGTTCGGCCTCGGCGCCACGCGGCTTCAGACCTCGCTGCGCGTCGTCTTCCCCGCAGCACTCTCGGGCATCGTCGCGTCCGTCGTCCTGGGCGCGTCACGCGCGGTGGGCGAGACGATGATCGTGCTGGTGGCCGCCGGGCAGATCGCCCAGATCACCGCCGACCCGCGCGAGCCGGACTTCACGATGACGTCATACATCGCGTCGGTCGCCAAGGGCGACCTGGCCACCGGCAGCGTCCAGTACAAGACCGTATTCGCGGTCGGGATGCTGCTCTTCGTGATCACGCTGATCCTCAACGCGTTCTCGATCCGCTTCGTGCGCAAGTACAGGCAGGTGTACGAATGAGCGCCCTCTCCGGCCCCGTGGGCAAGCAGGACGGCCGCACCAAGCGGCGCGAGGCGGGCTTCAAGGGGCTCCTTCTCGCCTGCCTTGGGCTGTCGGTGCTCCTGCTGGGCGTTCTGCTGGTCGACGTCGGCATGGACGGCGCGGGGTCCGTGGACCTCGCCTTCATCACCGACTACCCCTCCTCCGTGGCGAACAACGCGGGGGTGCGCGCCGCGCTGCTGGGCACGATCTGGCTGATGGGCGTCGTCACCCTCTTCATCGTCCCGGTGGGCGTCGCCACGGCGGTGTACCTCGAGGAGTACGCGGACCGGGAGCGCTGGTACAACCGCATGATCGAGGTGAACATCCAGAACCTCGCCGCGGTTCCCTCGATCGTCTACGGCATCCTCGGCCTCGCCTTCCTCGCACGCGGGCCGCTGGACCTCGGCAACGTCGTGCTGGCGGCCGGCCTCACGCTCGGGCTGCTGGTGCTGCCGGTGGTGATCATCGCCGGGCGTGAGGCCATCCGCGCGGTGCCGCCGTCCATCCGAGAGGGCTCGATGGCGCTCGGTGCGACCCAATGGCAGACGATCTGGCGGCAGGTGCTCCCCGCCGCGATTCCGGGGATCGCGACCGGCGTGATCCTCGCGCTCTCGCGCGCGATCGGCGAGACGGCCCCGTTGATCGTCGTCGGAGCCGCCACCTTCGTGGCCTTCGACCCGGACCTCTTCTCGCAGTTCACGGCGCTCCCGATCCAGATCTTCGACTGGATCTCGCGCCCCTCCAACGACGTGAACGACTTCGCCTCGCTCGCGGCCGGCGCGATCATCGTGCTGATGGTCCTGCTGCTCTCGATGAACGCGGTGGCGATCTGGCTACGCAATCGCTACGAGCAGAAGTGGTAGGTGACCAAAGGTGGCTGAGCAGATGACCGAGCGCAAGGATGAGCAGCAAACGGAGCAGGCAGCCCCGGGGAAGCGCGGTGGGCGCAGCGTCGATGTGGGCTCCGTCGCGTCACACGAGCGGCGCCCCGGGGCGAAGCGCGAAAAGGAGACGATCTTCAAGATCGACCAGGTCGGGGTGAGCTACAGCGGCAACCCGGCCGTCCGCGACATCACGTTCGACATCAACCGGCACGAGATCACCGCCCTGATCGGTCCCTCCGGCTGCGGGAAGTCCACGCTGATCCGCTGCCTGAACCGGATGAACGACCTGATCCCCGGGGCCGAGGTGACCGGCACGCTCACCTACCACGGCCAGGACCTGTACGGCCCCGAGGTGGACCCGGTCGAGGTGCGCAAGCGGATCGGGATGGTGTTCCAGAAGCCCAACCCGTTCCCGAAGTCGATCTACGAGAACATCGCCTTCGGCCCGCGCGTGCTGGGTATGAAGGGAGAGATGGACGAGATCGTCGAGTCGGCGTTGCGCCGCGGCGCTCTCTGGGACGAGGTGAAGGACCGGCTGAAGACCAACGCCTTCGGCATGTCCGGCGGCCAGCAGCAGCGCCTGTGCATCGCTCGCGCCCTGGCCACCGACCCCGACGTGATCCTGATGGACGAGCCGTGCTCCGCCCTCGACCCGATCTCCACGGGCAAGATCGAGGACCTGATGATGGAGCTGCGCGAGAACTACTCGATCGTGATCGTGACCCACAACATGCAGCAGGCGGCGCGCGTCTCGGACATGACCGCCTTCTTCACCGTCGAGCTGGACGAGTCGGGCAAGCACCGCACCGGCCGGGTCGTCGAGTACGACGACACCGAGAAGATCTTCACCAACCCCGGCGACGAGCGCACGGAGGCGTACGTGACGGGCAAGGTGGGCTGATGCCGGACACCACCCGCAGCCACTTCCAGGAAGAGCTCGAGGGACTCGAGCGGGCGGCGCTCGGCGGGCTCGAGCTGGTGGACGAGGCGCTCGGCCGCGCGATCGAGACCGTGGCGCACCAGGACGTTGAGCTGGCGAGCATCGTCATCGCCGACGACGACCGGATCGACGGGCGCTACCTCGAGGTGCACCAGGGGATCCTCTCCCTGCTGGCGCTCCAAGCGCCGGTGGCGGGCGACCTGCGGATCGTGGCGGCGCTGCTGCACGTGATCGGCCACGTCGAGCGCATGGGCGACCAGTGCGTGAACATGGCGAAGCTCGTGCCGCTCGCCGGGCACGAGCCGCCGGCGGACGAGGAGCTGCTGGGCAACCTCGCCCGGATGGGGGAGATGGCACGCTCGCTGGTGATCCAGTCCAAGCAGGCGTTCGAGCGGCGCGACGTGGGCCTCGCTCAGGACCTCGTGCGCCAGGACGACGAGATCGACCGGCTCAACCGGGCGTCCTTCAACCGCGCGCTAGACATCGGCGACGATCCCGACCGGCGCGAGTGGGCGATGCACATGATGCTCGTGGCGCGCTGCCTCGAGCGGATCGGCGACAACGCGGTGGACATCGGCGAGCAGACCGCCTTCGTGGTCACGGGCCTCTTCCGCGAGTTCGAGGACGCCTCCCACCCCGAGCTGACGCCCGGGCTGCCGCGGAGCTGACGCCGTGGCGCTGTTCGCGACCACTCCCAACCACAAGCAGTTCTTCTCGCTCTTCCGCGAGGCCGGCGACAACGCCGAGGACGCCACCGGGAAGATCGACCGCCTGATGCGTAACTGGCCCGACGAGTCGGACCTCCGGGGCGAGATCAAGCGGCTCGAGGAGGAGGGCGACCGGATCACCCACGACATCCTCCATCAGCTCCACAGCACCACCATGACCCCGCTCGACCGCGAGGACATCCACGCCCTCGCGGCCGCGCTCGACGACGTGGTGGACTACACGGAGGAGGCCTCGGACGTGCTCGGCCTCTACAAGATCGAGGCCCCGATGGAGCAGGCGGTGGAGCTCACGGGGGTGCTCCGCGACGCCGGCCGTGAGCTGGCCACGGCGCTCGGCAAGCTGGAGAAGCTGAACGAGATGACGCCTCACCTGATCGAGGTCGACCGGCTCGAGGACGAGGGCGACCGGATCAGCCGGCAGGCGCTGGTGTCGCTGTTCGCCGGCGGCATCGACCCGATGGTCGTGATCCGCTGGAAGGACGTTTTCGAGCGCCTGGAGCAGGCGATCGACGCCTGCGAGCGCGTGTCGCACGTGCTCGAGGGGATCGTCGTCAAGCAGACATAGGACGCCCGCGGGGGTCTGCGAAGCTCCCGCTGGTCCCCTCCGTGATCTGCGGCTGCATCGACATCGGCAGCAACACCACCCGCCTGCTGGTGGCGGACGTGGGCGGCGGGCCGCTGCGCGAGCTGATGACCGACCGCGCGTTCACACGGATCGGCCGCAGCCTCGGCAAGGGCACCGCGATCCCGCCCGAGAAGATCGAGGAGACGGTGGAGGTGGTGCTGAGGCAGGCGCGGGCGGCGCGGGAGCTGGGCGCCACCGAGATCGTGGCCGTGGCCACGGCGGCGATCCGCAACGCGTCGAACCGCGACGAGCTGTGCGCGGCCGTGGAGGGAGCGATCGGCCAGCCGCTGGAGGTGCTCTCCGGGAGTGAGGAGGCGCGGCTTTCGTTCGTGGGGGCGGCGCGCACCCTGGCCACGCCGGCGAACGGGACGATGGCGGTGGTCGACGTGGGCGGGGGCTCCACCGAGATCGCGATCGGTACGCCGGACGGCAGCGTCGAGTGGTCCGAGTCGTTCCGGATCGGGTCCGGCTTCCTCGCGGACAGCTACCTGCGCTCGGACCCGCCGTCGGTTGCCGAGCTGCAGGCGGTCCGCGACCACGTGACCGGTGTGTTCGAGGGGCTCGTGACGCCACCGGCCGAGACCGCGGTGGCCGTCGGCGGGACCGCCACCTCTCTGCGCAGGCTCGTGGGCGCCGAGCTGGCGCACGAGACGCTGGAGCGCGGAGTCCGGGTGCTCTCCCTCACGCCGATCCCGGACGTGGCCGAGCGGTTCGAGCTCGACCCCGAGCGCGTGCGCCTGCTGCCGGCGGGAATCCTGGTGCTCGAGGCCGTGTCGGACCAGCTGGGCCTTCCGTTGCGAATCGCACGCGGTGGGCTGCGAGAGGGGAAGATCCTGGAGATGGTCGGAGCGCTCTGATGGCCAAGGCGAAGAAGATCCCTGGGCTGGAGCCGGGCACCAGGTTCGGCGACGCAGCAGCGGCCGCCGTGGAGGTGAGGGCGGCGGAGGTGTTCGCCCGTTCGGACCGCGTGCTCGAGACCGGCGACATCGAGCGCGTGCACGACATGCGCGTCGCGACCCGCAGGCTGCGCGCCGCGATGGAGGTGTTCGCCAAGTGCTTCCCCACGGAGGAGCACAGGCAGGCGCTGCGCGAGGTCAAGCGGCTGGCGGATGCCCTGGGCGAGCGGCGCGACCCCGACGTCGCCATCGCCGCGCTCGACCGGGCCGCGTCCGAGCTGTCGGAGGCCGACCGGCCCGGCATCGTGGGACTCGTCGAGGAGCTGCGCAGCGAGCAGCTGCGCGGCAACGACGCCCTCGCCGAGGCGCTGAAGGCCGTGGAGGACAGCGGGCTGGCCGAGCCGGCTCGCGGGCCTCGCACAGGCGGCGAGGGCGGAGGCGCCGGCGTGAAGGCGCGCAAGGTCAAGGGCCTCGACCCCGACGGACCGCTGTCGGAGAACGCGCGAGCGCATCGTGGCCGTGCGCCTGGAGGAGCTGTGCGGCTTCGTGCCCGCGGCGCTCGACCCCGACCAGGTCGAGGCGCTCCACGACATGCGCATAGCGGCCAAGCGGCTGCGATACGTGCTGGAGCTGGCCGGCCCGGCGCTGGGGAGCTCCGCGCGGGGCGGCGCAAGCACGGCCAAGCGCCTCCAGGACCTGCTGGGGGAGATCCACGACTGCGACGTGATGCTCCCGGGTGCGCAGGCACGCGCAGCGGCTGCGGGCCGAGGACGCCGAGGCCGTGCGCCTGGTCGCCGGCAGCCGCGCGCGCGACCTGGACCCGGCCGCCGCCGCAGCAGCGCCCAACCTCACCCGCTACCGCGGTCTGGAGGCGCTCGCGACCTACCTCGCCGCGCGCCGCGAGGTGCTGTTCGCCCGCTTCACGCGCGAATGGAAGCGGCTCGAGAGCCGCGGGTTCGCCGACGAGCTGCTCGGAGGCTCAGCCCCGATCTGCCGGAGCCGCCGACTCCGCCAGTGCTCGCAGGTCGGACGGACGGAGGAGCGCCTTGAGCTCGCCCCGGTCGACCGCGGCGATGCCGGACTTCTTCATGCGCACCTGGGCGCCCGTCATCCGGTGGAGGGCCAGCGAGAAGTCCGGCTCGTGGCCGACGAGCATCACGTGGTCCCCGAGCCCGGCGGCCAACTCCCGCGGGTCGAACGGGCCGCCGGCCAGCCTGCGGTCCTCGGTGACCTCCACCCCCAGCGGCTCGCACGCCAGCCGGGCGGTGTCGCGAGCACGAACCTTCGGGCTCGTGACGCAGGCGTCCAGCTCAAGGCCCATTCGGGCGAGCGCGGCGCCCACCACGCGGGCCTGCTCCTCTCCCTTCTGCGTGAGCTTGCGCGCCGCGTCCGGCGAGCCTTCCTCCGCTTCCGCATGTCGCAACATCCAGATCACGTCGCGGGAACATAGAACAGGGGACAATGGACCGTGATGGAGCCAGGCACCGAAGCCCTCCCCGCAGTCGAGCAGGAGCCTCAGGAGCAGAAGGCGCCCGACCTCGACTCCACCGAGCTGTACGCAAACCGAGAGCTGTCCTGGGTCGACTTCAACGAGCGCGTGCTGGAGCTGGCCGAGGACCGGGACACCCCGCTGATGGAGCGGGTCAAGTTCCTCGCCATCTACACATCCAACCTCGACGAGTTCATGATGGTCCGCGTCGCGGGCCTGCACGACCAGGTCGACGCCGGCATCGACGCCCGCAAGGCCGACGGGCTGTCCCCCTCCGAGACGATCGACCGGATCGCCGAGCGCACGCGCGAGCTCGGCGCCCGGCAGTCGAGAGAGTGGGAGGAGGAGGTTCGCCCGGCGCTCGCCGAACACGGGATCCGGATCGTGCGACTGCTCCCGCTGCTCGCCGCGAGGAGCTCGAGACCGTGCGACCGGCTCTTCAGCGAGCAGATCTTCCCGGTGCTCACACCGCTCGCCGTCGGCCCGGGCCGGCCCTTCCCGTACATCTCCAACCTCTCCCTGAGCATCGGCGTGTGGCTGCGCGACCCCGTCACGGACACCGAGCTGTTCGCGCGCGTGAAGGTGCCCAAGGAGGTGCTGCCGCGGTTCATCGATCTCGGGGAGAACACCTTCGTGCCGCTCGAGGAGGTGATCGCCCGCCACCTCGAAGCCCTGTTCCCGGGCATGGAGCTGCGCAGGCACGCGTTCTTCCGGGTGGCCCGGGACGCCGACTTCGAGGTGTCCGACGAGGCGGACGACCTGCTGCGCGCGGTCGAGAACGAGCTCCGCCAGCGGCGCTTCGGCGAGGTGGTGCGCCTCGAGGTCGAGGCGGGCGATGGACCCCGAGCTGCGCAGCTTCCTGATCGAGCAGCTGGGGATCGAGGAGAACGAGGTGGTGGACGTGGAGGGCCTGCTCGACCTCAGCGACCTGTGGCAGATCGACGGGCTCGACGGCTTCGCCGAGCTGCGCGAGCAGCCGTGGACGCCGGTGACCGCCGGGCCCTTCGCGACACACGACGGCAAGCCCGACGTGTTCGCCGCGATGCGCGCGGGCGACATCCTCGTGCACCACCCCTACGACTCGTTCGCCGGCAGCGTGGAGCGGCTGGTGGAGCAGGCCGTGAACGATCCCGAACGTGCTCGCGATCAAGCTGACCGTGTACCGCACGTCGGACGACTCGGCGCTCGTGCCGCTGCTGATCGAGGCCGCGGAGCGCGGCAAGCAGGCGGTGTGCCTGGTGGAGCTGAAGGCCCGCTTCGACGAGCGGCGCAACATCGGCTGGGCACGGTCGCTGGAGGAGGCGGGCGCACACGTGGTGCTCGGCCTGCCGGGCCTCAAGACCCACGCCAAGGCGCTGCTCGTGGTCAGGCGCGAGGGCACGGGCGTGCGCCACTACGTGCACGTCGGAACCGGCAACTACCACGCGAAGACGGCGCGGCTGTACGAGGACTTCGGCCTGTTCACCTGCAACCGGGAATCGCCGCCGACGTGGCCGCCCTCTTCAACGCGCTCACGGGTGCATCCCGGCCGCCCGGCTACCACAAGGCGCTGGTGGCCCCCGAGCGGATGCGCGACGGCCTGCTCGCCGAGATCGAGCGACTGTGGAGGCCCAGCGCGCAGGGCCAGGAGGCGCGGATCGTGATGAAGATGAACTCGCTGGTCGACCGCCGCTGCATCCTTGCGCTGTACGAGGCCTCGCAGGCCGGGGTGCGGGTGGACCTCAACGTGCGCGGCATCTGCTGCCTCAAGGCGGGCGTCCCGGGGGTCAGCGAGAACATCCGCGTCGTCTCGGTGGTGGGCCGCTTCCTCGAGCACTCGCGGATCTACGGCTTCCACCGCGGCGACGAGCGGCGTTACTACATCGGCTCAGCCGACCTGATGCCGCGAAACCTCGACACCCGGGTCGAGCTGCTCACGCCGGTCGAGGACCCGGCGCTGCGCGGCGAGCTCGAGGACACGCTGGAGCGCTGCCTCGCCGACGACACCTTCGCCTGGGACCAGCAGCCCGACGGCAGCTGGAAGCGCCTCACCGGCGGCACACGCAGCGTGCACCGCGAGCTGATGGAGCGTGCGACCGAACGGGCTGCGGGCGACTAGGCCAGGCTCAGCGAGGTAAGGCCCGCCTCGAGCTCGAGCAGCCGGCGCTTGCGCTCGATGCCGCCCCCGAAGCCCGTGAGCGCGCCGTCCGCTCCGATCACGCGGTGACAGGGCACCACGATTGGGAGCGGGTTGCGGCCGTTCGCGAGTCCCACGGCGCGCGCGGCGCTCGGCTTCCCGACCCGGCGCGCCAGCTCGCCGTAGCTGATGGTCTCGCCGTAGGGAATCCTCCGCAGCTCATCCCACACACGCAGCTGGAACGGCGTGCCCTCGGGCGCCAGGGGAAGCTCGAACGCGGTGAGCTCGCCCGCGAAGTAGGCCTCGAACTGGCGCCTGGCCTCGGCGAGCGGCGGCCGGTCGTCCAGGCGCTCGGGCGCCCCCTTGGCGTCCTGCATCCATACGCCGGTGAGCGCGCCGTCGTGCGCATGGAGAGTGAGCGGGCCGATGGGAGTTTCGAAGGTCGTCTTCATATGAGAGAAACGCCCGCCGCCGGGCGCGTGTGAGGTCATGGCCCGAGACGACGCTTGAGCGCCAGCACCCGGCCGGCCGCCTC
Source organism: uncultured Thermoleophilaceae bacterium (assembly GCA_963722705.1). Classification (GTDB taxonomy): domain Bacteria; phylum Actinomycetota; class Thermoleophilia; order Solirubrobacterales; family Thermoleophilaceae; genus JAAYBF01. The sequence continues at coordinate 432,120 of CAVRNY010000006.1, forward strand.
CGCCACCCGGGCCCGGAAGCGCGGGTCCCGCGCGCGCGCCGCAGCAGCCGTGGCTGCACCAGGCTCCAGCTGCCCGAGCCGGTCATCAGCACCAGGTCCGCGCCCGCCTCGACGGAGCGCTCGGCGGCCTCCGCCACACCCGATCTCGAAAGCACGGCCTGCGCCTCCATGCTGTCCGTGATGACCGCTCCGCGGAAGCCCAGCTCCCCGCGCAGGAGGTCGCCGAGCACGGCGGGGGACTGCGAGGCGATGCGAACGCGGTCGAGCGCCGGATAGAGGGCGTGGGAGGCCATCACCAGCGGCACCTCCGCATCCACCGCCTCCGAGAACGGCCGGAGATCGCGCGCCTCGAGCTCGGAGGCGGGCACGGAGATCGTGACCGGCTCGTCATCGGTGTTGGCCGTGGCGGGGCCGAGGCCCGGGAAGTGCTTCACGGTCGCCCCGATCCGCTCCCTCGCGTGCGCCTCGACTGCCGCCCGCACCAGGGACGCCACCTGATCGGGCCCGCCCGGGTACGCCCTCCCCGCCACGACCGAGCCGGGCATCGAGACGTCGGCCACCGGCGCCAGGTTCACGTTCACCCCGGCGCGGCGCAGGTCGCGCGCACCCGCGCGGGCGGCGGCGGCGGCCGCCGCCGCCGTGGACAGCGTCGAGGGCGAGGCCTGCGGCGCCGCGAAGGGCACGCTGCGGATCTGGCCGCCCTCCTGGTCGGTGGAGATCAGCGCCCTGCCTCCGGCCGCCCGCTGGAGGCCGCGCGTGAGCCCCGAGAGGGTGGCGGCGTCGGGCGCGTTCTTCGCGAACAGGATCACCCCGGTGCCCTGACCGGAGCGCAGCCTCCGGCGGATGTAGTCCGGCACCTCGGTCCCGTCGAAGCTCATCACGAGCAGCTCGCCGACCTGCCGCTCCAGCGACAGCCGCGAGGCCGGCGAGCGTGGCTGCGGCTGTTCTGGAGCCGTCTCCTCGTGGCTATCGCCGCCGCTCCCCACGACCACGCCCAGTGCCGTGGCCAGCGCCGCCACACCGCAGAGCGCCGCGAGGCGGCGGCGCGCCGCGGGGTCGCGCGAGAGTGGCATCGGGAGAGCGTACGGGGCGCCCTAGCCGCCCTCCTCCCCGCGATCCGGTTCGTGCTCGTCCGTGCGCTCCAGGTCGCGCATCGCGTCCTCCACGAACTCGTGGGGCGAGCTCGGCGGCCCGCTCGGCTCGCCCTTCTTCTCCTTCGCGATCCGCTGCCGCAGGGTCTCGGCCCGCTCCCTGCGCGCCCGTGCGTCGTCGTCGCCCATCAGCTCGCTTCCCTCAGCTCCTGCACGCGCGCCCGCCACGCGCCGGCCTTCTCGCCCGCCGAGCGCGCGGTCTCCTTGCCGGCGGTGACCGCCGCCTTCAGCGCCGGGTTGCTCTTCCTCAAGCCGTGGTCGATGCCGGGATGGTCGGTACGCCGGTCGATCTCGGCGCGCAGGCTCTCCACACGTCCCTCCAGCATGCCCAGGTCGCGGTACTCCTTCTTGCTGCCGAACCAGACCTGCTGCCACCAGCGGTCGGACACGGGGTCGTGCCAGGAGAGGTAGCCGCCTCGGAGCACCTGGCGCGGGCGCTCGATCGCGCCGGTGAAGCTGTAGCGCGTGGCAGCGCTCCGGACCGGGTCGAAGAAGCGCGGGGTGTAGAAGTCGGAGACGAGGATGTCGTTGACGGTGTACCCGAACTGGGCCGCCTCGGACGGGTCGGAGACCTCGACCAGGTACTCGACCCTCCCCTGGCCGCGCTTGATCGAGCGTCCCGGCACCAGGCGATTGCCGAACGGGTCGGCCAGCATCTCGAGCATCTCGTGGCTGGCGGTCAGCGACCAGCTGTCCGACATCTCGATCAGGGCGAACGGCTGGCCGTCCTGGTCGAGGTGGACGCCCGCCGCCCCCGCGACGTCGGGCACGATCATCATCGGCCAGTAGCCGAGCGGCACGTCGTCGAGCGTGGGGAACGCGTCGACCGTCGCGCGCACGTCCCACACCGGGCCGAAGTCGCGCACCGCCTGACGCTGGAGCGCGGCCGAGACCCTCGAGACGTCCGAAGGGTCGTGGTCCTCGATCTCGGAGACCAGGGCGAGGTTCTGCGTGAGCATGGGAATCCTCCCTTCGGGTACGAGACGCGACTATCTCATGCGAAGATCGGCCCGACCTGGGGGTACTCCCGGATCAGATCCTCGCGCAGCTTCGCGAGCCGGGGGAGCGCGTCGCCGTCCGTCTCCCCCGCGCGGTACGTGGTATCGAGCAGCATTCGCTTGCCCCAGGCGATCAGCGGCTCGAGCAGCTCGGTGTCGGCGGAGTCGGTGAGCTTCTCGAGCCAGTCGGCACGGCCGTAGGCAAGGTCGCCGTCGATCATCACGAGCTCCACCCAGGACGGGTCCGCTTCGACGACGTTTTCCCACGGGTCCTCCTCGCGGCGCTCCAGCACCACCAGATCGGCCGGGCGCCCGGCCTCCAGCTTGCCGAGCTTGTCCTCGAGCCCGGCGATCTTCGCGGCGCCGCTGGTGAGCATGGCCACGAGCTGCCTCGGCGTGGGCGTGGAGCCCTGGTTCGCGAGGGCGCGGCGGGCCACCTTCAGCTCGGCCAGCAGGCTGGTGCTGCCGCTCGGCAGCCAGTCGGCGCCCAGGCCGACGGGCAGCCCGAGGTCGAGCGCATCGGCCGCCCGCGTGGTCTCGCCGTAGAGCCGCAGGTTCGACTGCGGCGACCACACGAGCTTGGCGCCCGCGTCCTTGATGTCGCCGAGCTGCTCGCGGGTCAGCGCGGTGCCGTGGATCACGACCGTCTTGTCGGTCAGCGCGTTCAGCTCCACGAGCCGGTCGAGCTCCTTGCGCGAGCGCTCGTTGTCCGAGCGCCCCTCGGCCAGGTGGATGTAGAAGGCCTTGACGTCGCCGGCGTCGATTCCCGCAAGGATCTTCTTCAGCTCCGGCATACCGCGCGAGCCCGACGGCAGGTCGATCATCGAGCGCCCGCGGTGGCCGCCGAAGATCCACTTGTCCACGTTGCGCACGAGCGCCTCGTCCTGGTAGCTCGTGGCCTGCCCACCCGTTCCCTGGATGGCGGTCACCCCGCCGACCAGCGCCCGGATCTCCGCGTAGCGCAGCTGCGTCTTCGCCGGCAGCGCCTTCAGGATCCGGTCCTGGGGGCCGCGGACGAGCGACTTGTAGAGCTTGCTCCCCCTCCACGAGTAGCGGTTCACGAACTGCTCCGGCGGCTCCCAGGCGGCGAATACGTTGAACTCCGGGTGCCCGTGGAGGTCGATCAGCCCTGGGAGGATCACGCCCTTCGTGTCGTGCACCGGAACGCCCGCCGGCTTGGCCTCCTGGACCGCCTGGATCTCCTTGCCCGCGCCGACCACCACGTAGCCGTCCTCCATCGCCCGCGCGGGCGTGAGGACGAATCCGCGCAATGCGACCGCCTCGGCCGGGGCGGCCCGCAACAGCAGCTCCCGCCCGTTCGCCCTGGCGCGCTTGCGGGGCGCAACCGCCTCCGCCACCGCCGCCGTGTAGAGAGCCTCGAAGCGATCGCGCACGGGCATCGGAGCGATCCTACGCCTCGGGCCGCGGCACGTCGGTGATGGCCGTGAACTCCGGCTCGCTCATGGCTCGCTTCGCCTGCTCGGGGCTGAGCTCGGCCGCCAGCCGCTCGACCTTCGCGGTGGCGATCTTGCGCTGCTCGTCGGCCTCCTCCCTGCCCTGCGAGCCGACCTTGAGCCCGAAGTAGGCGCCCACGATCGTGCCGACCACCGAGAACGCCGCCGTGGCCACGGTGGCCTTCTCGGCGTCGGGGACGGTTCCGAGCGATGCCGACGCGATCGTGACGAGCGCGCCGACTCCGATGATCACGACGACCACGCCGCCGGCGGCGTTCACAAGCGTTCCGAGCTCGCGGATGAGCGTCGCGATGCCCGCGAACACACCGCCGTCCTTCGCCTGCGGAAGCGGGCGCTCCTCGGTGCTGTCCCCCTCCATCGCATCGCATTCGAGTCCAGGCGCCCGACCCGGTCAAGGGCGTGCAACCGGCCGTGCACGGGGCCGGGCGCACCGGCGCGCATCACTGTGCCCTCGCGTAACGTGCCATCCGATGCGGTACCTGGGAGGGACGCTGATCGCGGCCGCCGCGGCCGTCGCGCTGCTCGCGCCCGCGAGCGCATCCGCCGCGGACTCCCCGGTCGCGTGGCGGGGAATCGTGGAGGGGCCCTACGGCCGCCCCTGGGACCACGGCCAGCGCCTGCGCACCCTGCGGTGGATGCCGTCCCACGGCTTCAACGCCTACGTCCACGCGCCGAAGGAGGACCCCTACCAGCGCTCGACCTGGCGCGAGCCGTATCCCGCAGGCCAGCAGGCGGAGTTCGCGCGCGAGATCCAGCTCGCCCGCCGCCGCGGGGTGAGCTGGATCGCCAACATCAGCCCGGCGCTGCCGCTGCTTCCCTCCGTGCCGCCGCCCGGGCGGGTGCCGAGCCGCGACCTGTGCTTCTCGTGCCCGGCCGACCTGAGGGCGGTCATGGACAAGCTCGAGCCCTTCTACCGGGCCGGGGCGCGCACGTTCATGGTCTCGTTCGACGACGTCTCGAAGGTGATGTCTCATCCGCAGGACCTCGTGGCGTTCGGCGCCGGGGACGAGGCGTTCGGCCGCGCGAACGGCACCTTCCTGACCCGCCTGCACCGCGCCTACGCGAGCCGCGGCCCGGGGGTGCGGCTGCTCACGGTCGGCGCCGACTACCAGGGCACCGGCGACACCGCCTACCTCCGCGGCCTGCGGGCGACGCTGAGCCGGCAGGTGGAGGTGATGTGGACGGGTACGAACATCCCCTCCGAGCACTGGACCGCCGCGGACGCGCGCGCCTACGGTGCGCGGATCGGCCGCAGGCCGCTGGTCTGGGACAACTGGACGAACAACGACACCTCCGGCAACTACTCCTCGGAGGTCGGCACGGCGCGCATCTTCCTCGGCCCGTACCAGCGCCGCGCGGACACGGCCGGCGCGGTCAGCGGCTTCTTCTTCAACCCGATGAACGAGGCCGACCTGAACATGCTGCCGCTCGCCACCGCCGGCGACTGGATGCGGGCGCCCGCGCGCTTTAGCGGCCGCGCCTCGTGGTTGCGCGAGATCACCCGGCTTGCGGGCGGCTCGCGCTCGCGCCGGACCGTGCGCCAGGCGTTGCGCGCCTGGGCAGAGACGAGCTACTCGCACCGGCTGGACCCGCAGGACGCGCCCACCTTCGTCCGGCGCTCGAATGCCTTCCTCACCGCCTACCGGGCGGGCGGGCGCTGGTCCACCCGCCACGCCTCGCTCCGGCGCGAGCTGGCGCTGGTCGAGAGCGCGCCGCGGGTGCTCCGGAGGATGCGGCGGCCGGCATTCGTCGCACAGGCCCGCCCGTTCCTGGCCGCCGCGCGCCAGACGGCGGGCGCGGGACGCCTGGGGGCCGGCCTGCTGGCCGCCGAGCGGCCGGCGCTCGAGGCGCGCAGGGTCCGCGGCGGCTTCACGGGCCGCGCCGCGCCGCCCGACCCGGGGCGAGCCGCCTCCATCCGCTCGCGCTACACGGAGCAGAAGGCCGGAGCGCGGACCAATCCGCGCTTCACCTACGGCTGGCGGGGCGGTTTCGCGATCGACCTGCCGCCGAGCCTCGCGCCCGCCAACACCATGCAGGTCTTCTTCGACAGCGTGGACGAGCTCGACCGCTCGTGGCTCCCGCGGTCCTCCGATGCCGCATCGGAAGTCACCCTCACGCTCAGCGGCAGGGACGTGCCACTGGGCGCCGGCGGGCGGTTCCGCCTGGCGCGCTCGGCCTGCGGGCGCGTGCTCGTGGCCACCGACGGCGCGGGCGGCCGCACCGCGCTGCGACTGCCGCGCTGCTGATCAGAGCTTTCGGATGCCCGCTTCGGCGCAGCCGGACTCGAGCTCGTCGAGGCCGAACCCGTCCGCGGGGCCGAGCGCCCCGGCGCCGCGGAGCCCGCCCGCTGCGGCGCGCTCGGCTCCCCAGGCCAGGATCTCGCCGGTGAAGCTGTAGCCGTCGACACCGGTGAGGTGGACCTCCGCGAGCTGATTGCCCGTGGAGTCGTACGCGGCGCCGACGATGTGTGAGCCGCTGCGGGCGCGCTCCGCCGCGTCGGGACCGCCGGTGGAGCCCTTCACGAACCGGTCCGTGGCGGCCCCGTAGACCGTCTTCACGCCCGGGACCTTGAAAGCCACCGACCCCACGAGGGAGGTCACCTGCATCGGCCTGGACATGGGCCCGAACCAGCCGAGGTAGGCGTTCACCTCCTGAAGACCGGGGTGGAACCGCGGAAGCGCGAAGTGCTCCGAGCTGCCGACCGCCACGGCCGGCCGGTCCTTGTCCCGTAGCCGGAAGGTCCGGTACCGCGCCGCGCCGCGCTCGGTGCGCAGCTTGCCGCCCCTCCAGGCGAAGCTCGGAGCGGCGATCACCCCCGCGAGCGAGGCGCGCGTGCCACCGCTCATCCCGCCCACCCCGGTTCCGGTGATGAAGTAGCCGGTGTCCACCCGCGCCGCCGCGCCGCCTCCCGCCCGCAGAGCCAGGGCCCCGGCGAGGTTGCCGGGGACCCAGTCGTATCCGAACGCGGTGAGCATCCCGATCCCGGCCGACTCCGCGCGCGGGCCGTAGCGCTCGAACACGTCGCGGATGAAGGGCGGCTCGCCGGTGGAATCGAGGTAGTGCGCGCCCGCGGCGATCGCGGCCTCCGCGGCCGGGCCGCCCCATTTCACGAACGGGCCGACGGTGGCCACCAGCACATCGCCCTTCGTCAGCAACGCCGTGACCGACTCCGGCCGCGAGACGTCCGCCACGGCGACGTCGAGGTCCCCGCCGAGGTCGCCGGCCAGCTCGGCCAGCTTCGCGGCATTGCGCGCGGCGAGCACGGGCCGCTGCCCTCGCCGCACGAGAGCCTCGGCGGTCAGCCTGCCGGTGTACCCGGTGGCCCCGAAGACGACTATGCGGCCGGCCACCGGCTTGCGGCGCTAGGCGTCGCGCCGCGCCTCGGCGGCGGCGCGGATCTTCTCCGCCGCGCTGGGCACGGCCTTCTCGAGGCGGCGCATGTCCCACTGGTCGAGGGTGATCAGGCGCATTCCCGTGTTCGCGACGACCGTCGCGTTGCGCTTGTCGGCTCCGAGCAGGCCCATCTCGCCGAAGAAGTCGCCGGGCCCGAGCTCGGCGAGCTTCTCCTCGCCGCGGCGCACCTCGGCGGTGCCCTCCTCGATCGCCATGAACTCGTAGGCATAGTCGCCCTCGTCCACGAGGTGCTTGCCCTCCGACACCGAAACCTCGCTCACGAACGGTGCGATCTTCTCGAGATCCTCCTCTGCGACCGACTCGAACAGCGGAAGCGACTTCAGGCGGCTGGTGTCCAACCCTCTCTCCTCACACGCGTAGAGCTTCGTTGGGCGAGAATCTAACCCACCCGCGGCGCAGACACGGACTGATCGGCTAGCGGGCGCTCTCCGTAGAAACGTACTGATGTCCCGAACCCGCACCGCCACCGCACTCTTCGCGCTCGGACGATTCGCCTTCGGAACCGGCCTGATCGCCGCTCCCGAGCGGGTCGCCGCCGGCTGGATCGGAGACGACGCCGCCCGCGAGCCGGTCAAGATCGTGGTCCGCGGCCTGGGCGCACGCGATATCGCCTTGTCCGCCGGAGTGCTCGCCGCGCTCGGCGACGAGGAGCGCCTGGCGCCCCTGATCGGCTTCACGATCGCGTGCGACCTGTGCGACGTGGCCGCCACGCTCGCCGCCCCGTCCGATGCCCTCCCGAGCAATGCGCGCTGGGGCACGGCGGCCATGGCCGGAGGGGCGGCCGCCATGGGAGCGGCCCTGCTCGTGGCGGTGAAGCGATGAGGATCGCGGTGATCGGCACCGGGATCTCCGGCCTGGTGGCGGCCCACCATCTGCATCCCGAGCACGACATCGCCGTCTACGAGGCGAACGACTACGCCGGCGGGCACACCAACACCGTGCGGGTGGACCTCGCGGGCGAGACACACTGGGTGGACACCGGCTTCATCGTCCACAACGACCGCAACTACCCACCTTCGAGCCCCTGCTGGAGGAGCTGGGAGTCGAGACCCAGCCCTCGCACATGAGCTTCTCGGTCAGCGACGGCGCCGGCTTCGAGTACGCCGGCACCCCGCGGGGCCTGTTCGCCAAGCCCTCCCACGCGGCCAGCCCGCGCTTCCTGCGGATGGTCGCGGACCTCGTCCGCTTCAACCGCGACGTGCGCCCGCTGCTCGAGCTGGCCCCGGCGAGGGCCCCTCGCTGCGCGAGTTCCTGCGCGCGGGCGGCTACTCCGACTGGTTCGTGCAGCGGCTGATCGTGCCCCAGGCCGCCGCGGTCTGGTCCGCGGAGCCGGAGCAGATGTGGTCGTTCCCCGCCGGGTTCCTGGCGCAGTTCTTCCACAACCACGGGATGCTCGGCTTCCGCGACCGGCCCGCAGTGGCGCACCGTCACCGGCGGGTCCCGCCGCTATGTGGAGGAGATCACGCGCCCGTTCGCGGACCGGATCCGCCTCTCCGCTCCGGTTCGCGCCGTGACACGCCACCTGGACGGCGTGGACGTGGCCGCCGACGGCTGCGAGACCGAGCGCTTCGACGAGGTGGTGTTCGCCGCCCACTCCGACCAGGCGCTGGCGATGCTCACCGACCCGAGCGAAGCCGAGCGCGAGGTGCTCGGCGCGATCGCCTACCAGCCCAACGAGGCGGTGCTGCACACCGACGAGCGGATGCTGCCCCGCCGCCGCGCGGGCGTGGGCGAGCTGGAACTTCCACCTCACCGACCCGCCGGCCGAGAGGACCACGCTCACCTACTGGATGAACAACCTCCAGCGGCTCCGATTCGGGACGAACTTCTGCGTGACGCTCAACCTGCACCGACCGCATCGACCCGGCGAAGGTGCTCCGCACGATCCACTACTCGCACCCCGTGTTCACCCCGGAGGGCGTGGCCGCCCAGGGGCGCCACGACGAGATCTCGGGCGTGAACCGCACGCACTACTGCGGCGCCTACTGGCGCTGGGGCTTCCACGAGGACGGCGTCGTGAGCGCGCTGAACGCGCCTCGAGCGCGTCGGGGAGCCGGCCGAGCCGGAGGCCGCTGGCGGCGTGAGCGCCTCCGCCATCTACGACGGGCTGGGTGCGCCACCGCCGCCACACGCCGGTGGAGCACGAGTTCACCTACCGCCACGCGATGGTGCTGCTCGACCTCGACGAGCTGCCGGCGTGCTCGACTCCCACCCGCTCTACTCGGCCAGCCGCCCGCCCCGGTGCGCTTTCGCCGCGAGGACTACATGGGCGACCCGGCCGCCCGCTGGCCGAGTGCGTGCGCGACCTGCGTCGAGGAGCGCACCGGCGACGCGCCCGCGCGGCCCGGTCCGGCTGCTCACGACGCTGCGCACCTTCGGGCACGGCTTCAACCCGGTCTGCTTCTACTACTGCTTCGCGCCCGACGGCGAGCGGGTGGAGGCCGTGATCGCGCGAGGTCACGAACACGCCATGGGGCGAGTCGCACTCCTACGTGCTGCGGCGTCCGACGGCGACGGCGCGCGTGAGGCGCGAGCACGATGGACAAGGTCTTCCACGTGTCGCCGTTCATCGGCGATGGACAACCGCTACGACTGGCGCGTGACCGAGCCCGAACGGCCGCCTGCTCGTGCACATCGACGAGCGCGACGACGGAGGAGCCAGGTGTTCGACGCCACCCTCTCGCTCGAGCGGCACGAGCTCTCCCGCGCCCGGCTCACCCGGCTGCTGCTCCGGTTCCCCGCCACGTCGCTGCGCGGTGGTCTTCCTGATCTACTGGAACGCGCTGAAGCTGAAGCTCAAGGGCGCGCCCTACCACCGCCACCCGGAGCGGGCCGGATGAGCCAACGAACTCGCACGCCGGTTCGTCTTCCGGCTCTTCTCCGGCATGAAGCGCGAGCGCATCGAGGTGGTGGAGGGCTCGCGGCGGTTCGCCTTCGGCCCGCCGGACGCCGACGTTCGCGCGCGCGATCCGGGTGCACTCGCCGCACGTCTACCGCCAGCTGCTGCGCGGCAGCAACGGCCTGGCGGAGACCTACATGGACGGTCACTGGGACGTGGACGACCCCGTGGCGCTCATCCGGATCGCCGCGCGCAACATGCGCGGGATGGATCGGGCCCGCGAGCGCTGGCATCCGGTCCTGCACGCCGGCCAGCGAATCGCCCGCATGGTGCCCAGCAACGACCTCGCCGGCGCCCGCCGCAACATCGCCGCCCACTACGACCTCGGCAACGAGCTCTTCTCGCTGTTCCTCGACCCCACGATGATGTACTCCTGCGCGTACTTCGAGTCGCCCGCCGACTCGCTCGAGGAGGCCCAGAACGCGAAGCTCGAGCGCGTCTGCCGCGCGCTGGAGCTCGGCGCCCGCGACCACCTGCTGGAGATCGGCACCGGCTGGGGCGGGATGGCCGTGTACGCCGCCGAGCACTACGGCTGCCGCGTGACCACCACGACGATCTCGCGCGAGCAGCACGAGTACGCCACCGAGCGCGTCGCGGCCGCGGGCCTCGAGGACCGGGTGACGGTGCTGCTGCAGGACTACCGCGACCTGGAGGGCACCTACGCGAAGCTCGTGTCGATCGAGATGATCGAGGCGGTGGGCTGGCAGTACTTCCCGAGACTACTTCCGCCGCTGCTCGGAGCTGCTCGAGCCCGACGGGCTGATGCTCCTCCAGGCGATCACGATCGACGACCGCGCCTACGAGGTCGAGAAGGCCTCGAAGAGCTTCATCAACACGCACATCTTCCCCGGCGGCTGCCTGCCCTCGCTCGAGGTGATGCACCGCTGCGTGGCCGGCGAGACGGACATGCGCACGGTCTGGCTCGACGACATCACCGAGCACTACCGCGAGACGCTCCGTCACTGGCGAGAGACCTTCGTGGCGAGCGCGAAGCTAGCCGAGGAGCTCGGCTACGACCTGCGCTTCCGGCGCATGTGGGGGCTCTACCTGGCCTACGTCGAGGCAGGCTTCCGCGAGTGCCGCATCGGCGACGTGCAGCTGCTGCTCGCAAAGCCGGAGTACCGCTGCGCGCTGCCGGCCGTGACGCGCCTACGGCCCCGGCTCGCGGCTGAACATCCGGTCGGAGATCCGGTCCATCAGGAAGCCCGGCCCACGGCTGGCTAGCTTCGCGATCGCCGTCCGGCCGCCCGGGCCGAGGATGGTCTTGTCCTCGCGGATCGCGTTCACCACCTTCGCCGCCCACTCCTCTGGCGGCTGCTTCTGCCAGTCCGAGGTGTCGAGGTGCTTGCCGTACGCGTCCTCGGTGGCGTCGAGCATGTCGGTGTCCACGCCCGGTGTGACCAGGTGGAGCGTGGTCACTCCGGTTCCCCTCAGCTCCCGCCGCAGGGACTCGGTGAACGCCACCACGCCGGCCTTCGACGCGGCGTAGGTGGTGGCGGCCGGGAAGTACGCGTAGCCGGAGATGCTCGCGTTGTTCACGACCTTGCCCGCGCCCCGCTCGATCATCCCGGGCAGCAGCGCCTTGGTGAGGTGCACGAGGCCGACGAGGTTCGCCTGGAACATCGCGTAGATCCCGTCCAGATCCTGCTCCTCCAGCAGCCCGCCGGTCATCAGGCCCGCGTTGTTCACGATCACGTCGATCCGGCCCGCGTCCTCGCCCAGCCCGGCGAGGCTCTCGTCGACGGCCTCGCGCGAGCCCAGGTCGATCCTGACCGGCCGGACCTCCTTTGCTCGCTCCACCGGCGGCGGCTCGAACGAGTCGGGCGAGCGCATCCCCGCCAGCAGCAGGTCGAGCGGCTCCCGCGCGAGGGCCTCCAGGATCGCCCTTCCGATCCCGCGGTTCGAGCCGGTCACCAAAGCCGTCCGCCCTGTCAGGTCCATGCGCGGAGCCTACGCGTGCACGGGCTCGGCCGCGGGCTGCTGCACGGTCACGATGCCCCAGACCTTGACCCTGGCGAGCCGGCCCCGCACGTCGAGCTCGTCGTACAGCACCAGGTCCTTGGGCAGGCCGTCGAGGCGCGCCCGAGTCGTGTCCGAGACGAAGATCTGGTGTGGGGTTCCCTTCGTCATTCCCTCGAGCCGCGACGCCGTGTTCACGGTGTCGCCGATGGCCGTGTAGTCGAGGCGCCGCTCCGACCCGATCTTCCCGGCCGTGACGGGCCCGCTGTTCAGCCCGACCCCCATGTCGAAGCCCTCGCCGAGGCCCTCCGCGCGCATCCAGGCGTTGAAGCTCTGGAGCCGTGCGCCGACCATCTCCCGCGCCGCTGCGAGCGCCCGGTCCGCGTGGTCGTCCTGGGCGATCGGGACGCCGAACACCGCCATGATCCCGTCGCCGATGTAGGAGGTGATCGTGCCGCCGTTGTCGAGGATGGCCGCGCTCATCTCACCGTGGTAGCGGTTGAGCACGCTCAGCACGACCTCGGGGTCCTTGCCCTCGGAGTAGCTCGTGAAGCCCCTGATGTCGCTGAACAGGACGGTGCTGTCGGAGACCACGCCGCCGAGCTTCATGCCGTCCGGCTCGCGCACCATCTCCTCGACCACGCCCTCGGGCACGAACCGGCTGAACAGCACTCGCAGGTACTCGCGATCGAGGGCGGCCAGCGAGTAGTAGACCGCGAGCGCACCGAAGCCGCCGATCGCCAGGGCGAGGATCGGCGCGACCACCGGGACGATCACGCCGTTCAGGAACATCAGGTAGGCGAACACCAGGTACGCGGCGCCGATGAAGATCGCCAGAGCCGTGCCGGACAGGGGTCGCTTGCGCAGGCCGAGCGCGGGCCCGGCGAACCCCAGCACGACGATCAGCAGCCCCTGGAGGAATCCGGACACGTCGCTGAGCGGGAACCCCCGCAGCACCGTCGATATGGCGTTGGCCTGGATCTCGGCCCCGGACATGAGCTCGCCGCCGCTGGTGGAGGTCGGGTGCACGTCCTGGAGCGACGGGGCGGTCGCGCCGACCACCACGATCTGTCCCTCGAACAGCTTCGGGTCGACCTTGCCGTTCACCAGCCGGGAGAACGAGACGCTTTGGACGGTCTCGGGCGGGCCATGGAAGTCGATCCAGGCGGCGTCGTCGTGGAACTCCCCCGGGTCCACCTCCTTGCGGGTTGCGCGTTCCACGCTCGCGACCGCGAATGAGCGCAGGCCCTGTGGGCTGTAGGGCAGCCGCCTGAAGATGCCGCCCCCGTCGGGGCGCAGCGTGGCGTCGGCGTCCACCACGCGCGCGAAGGTGATGGTCTCCCCGCCGCCGAGCACTCCGGAGCGACCCCGCTCGTCCACCTCGGTCGTCGCCAGCACCGCCCGGTTCGATTGCGCCAACGCCTCGATCAGCGCCTCATCCTCGCTCGGCTTCGTCGGCTCGGTGAACTGGACGTCGTAGGCGATCGTGCGCGCCCCGTACTCCGTCAGGCGGTCGACGGCCTTGGCGTGCAGCGAGCGCGGGAACGGCCACTGCTCGCGCAGCTCGTCGAAGGTCACGTCGTCGATCTTCACCACCACCACGTCCTCCGGTGGCGTCTGCGTCCCACGGATCTCGAAGCGGGCGTCGACCGTGTCGCGCTCGGGCTCCTCGAGCAGGTCGGCTATCTGCACGATCCCGCCGACGGCCGACGCGAACAGCGCCACCGCGAGGAGGAGCATGATGCGAAGGCGACGCTGGCGGCGGCCCGTCATCCGTTCGTCGTGGTGAGCGGGATGCTGAACCGCACGCGACGGCTGTCACATCGCGTGCCGTCTCGCAGGCGGTGCCGTTCGCGGAAGAAGCCCTTGGCCCGCAGCTCGTTCACGGTCCGCCCGCGGATCGCGAAGCGACCCCTCCGGACCAGGCTTCCGCGCGGTCCGTGGACCCTCACGCTGCCGCGGAAGGTCCCGTCGGGAGCAACGCGTACGAACACGGTCCGCTGCCGGAAGACCCCGGGCCGGAATGAGCGCACCCTGCCCTTGCGGCACCTGAGCTCGCGCTCCGCCCGGAGCTTGATGAAGTGCGTCTCGCCCGGCGAGACACGGAAGCTGATGTCCCCGCCCTTGGCGGTCTTGCCCCCGTAGGTGTGTGCCAGACCCGGCGCCGCGCCGAAGGCGCAGACGCCCGCCGCAGCGATCACTGCCGCGATGCCCGCGCCGCGCACCGTTAGCCCTCGCTCGCGCCCTTTGACGGATCGAAGGGACCCGCGAGGTACGCCTGCCCCTTGCGGAGCCTGATCGTCCTGCCGAGCACGAAGTCGCGCACGTCGACCACCCCGCTGAACACCTCGAACAGCGTGTAGCCGCACCGGCTCTCGGTGTACCAGTAGGTCCCGCGCACCGTGCCGGCGCCGTAGCTTCCCCGGGTGCGGAAGCGGCCCTTACCCCGGCCGAAGACGCCACGTCGCTTGCGCCTGCGCTTGGCCGCGTCCGTGACCTCGAGCGCGGCGGACTTCCTCGCCTTGCGGCGCGACCTGCCGGGGCAGTAGCGCTTCAGTCTGAGCTCGGTGATCGGGCGCTTGGTCCGCCGCTTGCGCCGCGCCCGCTTGCGCCCGCTCGAACGCGACTGGGCGGGGACGAGAGAGCGGGAGTACCCGACCACGAAGGTCCCGTTCCAGAAGGTGGCCGACTGCGTGCCCTTGCCGGCGCCCTTGCTGTCCGTGATCACCTGGACGAAGCCATCGTCGGCGTTGATCTGCGAGTTGTCGGGAACCTGCGTGGCCCCGTCGAGCTTGACGTTCTTGTTCGAGCCCGGGAGCTGGAAGGTGACCGTTCCCTGCAATGGCACGAGGTTCACCGTCTTGCCCTCCACCGGCGCCGACAGCCCGGCGGGCGGAGGCGGAGGCGGGGGAGGCAGTGGGGGCGGCGGCGGCGCCTTGACGCGAACCGCCAGGGTGCCCGCCGAGTCGTCCCGCATGGCGCCGGGCTTGCCGCCGATGGTGGTGCCGATCGGCAGCGTGTAGTCGCCCGGGGGCGTGCCGGGCGACACCGCGACGGTCGCGTTCACGCGGTAGGGCACGGGAGCGCCGGTCCAGGTCACGTCACAGCCCGTGAGCGGCGGCTGGGCGGCAAGCCCGCGGAAGAAGGTCAGGTCTCCGCCCGGGCCACTGCTCGGCAGCGCCTGGCCGCCGGCCAGGGCGTAGACGGTGTCAATAGCGGCAAGCGCCGAGTGGCTCTCATCGGCATGGCACGGGATCTGGCCCGCGGCGCTGACATCGATCGGCACCTTCACGATCCCGCCGGGGAGCACCTGGGCGGGGGCCCCCACCTGCTCCGCCACGAGCTCCGCGCTCTCCGTGTTCCCGCCGGCGGCGGGCAGCGCGAGAGCGAGGCCCATGATCGCCACCGCGAACGCGGCGCCGATTACGGCGCGGGCAGCGCGGCCGCGAAGCAGCCGGGAAATCGGGCGACGGGGTGCCAGGGAGGGCCTGACCCTGTTCAAATGTCCTCCGGGACGCGGTCGGAGTGGAAGCGAGTCCGTGACCGCGGTTCCAGCCTAGCCCAAGTCGCGCCTTTCGGCATAAAACCTGGACACCGCGAGGGCGGCGAGCGCCAGAGCCGGGGTAGCTCTCATCCGGCGCCCGCCCCCCTTCGCGGGCTGGGAGCAACCGTCAGGTGTCTGCAGCCCCCTGCCGGAGCCTGACGGTACGTGCGGGTACGAAGACCCGCACACTCACCATGTCCGCTGCCAATGTGTCCCTGCCTCCTTCCTGCCTCCCGCTCCTGTGAGCCAATTGGGCTCGCCGCTAGCCTCAGCGGCGACGCCCCATCGAGCGGTACCTCCCATTCTCCCTCACGAAGTCAAGTCCCCCGGCACAGCACTCGCCCACGACCGCGCCGGAAGCGGCGAGCCTCTCGTTCTCGTGCACCCGCTCGGGGCCGATCGTGGGGTGTGGGAGCCGGTCCTCCCGCTGCTCGCCGAGCGCCACGAATGCATCGCGGTCGACATGCCCGGGTTCGGCGAGTCGCCGGAGCTGGGCGCCGAGCAGGCCCCGACGGCCGGTGAGATCGCGTCCCGGATCGCCGCGACGCTCGACGCCGTCGGGATCGATCGAGCGCACGTGGCGGGCATCTCCCTGGGCGGCTGGGTGGCGCTCGAGTTCGCGAAGACCGACCGCTGCCTGAGCGTGACCGGGCTTTGCACGGCGGGGCTGTGGCGCCGCGTGCTCGGCCCCCGGCCCGAGACCGCCCGCAGGACCGCCAAGCGGCTGATGCCCGTGGTTCGCCCCCTGCTGTCGACCAAGCGCGGGCGCAGGCTCGCGCTGGGTGGCTCGATGGCGCACCCCGAGCGCGTGCCGGCGGCGGCCGCCCTCCGGCTCGTGCGCGCCTACGCGCTGGCGCCGGGCTTCAGCAGGGCGAATCGCGAGATGCGCAGCTCGCTGTTCGAGCGATTCGAGGACATCGCCGTGCCGGTCACGCTCGCCTGGGCGGAGCACGACCGCTCGGTGGGGCCGCCCGACGAGGTGCCCCCCGGCGTGCACACCGAGTACCTGCGCGACTGCGGCCACGTGCCCACCTGGGACGACCCGGCACGCGTGGCCGAGGTGATCCTCGCCGGCGCCGCCCGAGCGGATCGCAGCCCGGGCGCACTCTCGGCGTAGGGCCGCCTGGAACACCGGCGCGGATGGCTTGGCACAATCCGAGCGGCGATGGGAGGCGGGCGGATGCGCAGGGCTCTGTTTGTGATCGCGGCCTGCGCCGCGGCGTTCGCCTCTGCGCCCGCGTCCGCGGGGGCGGAGGAGGCGCCGTTCGTGGACTGGAATCCGCTGCTCCCCGGCCTGGCGACGCCGTATCAGCCGAGTCGCGAGCGCGACTGCGTCGACGGCAGCTACGGCTGCATCGAGGACACGCTGTCCGAGATGTACCGCCGCTTTGACCGCCGGTACGCGACCTGCGATCACAACTCGGCCTTCGGCATCACGTACATCCGGGTCACCGAGGCCATCCGCAAGGCGGTCCTCGGTCGCCTCTACGCGGAGCCCCGGTACCTCAACCACGAGGACAAGGTGTTCGCGCGGATGTACTTCAGCTCGTTCGACGCGTGGGAGCGCGGCGCGCGCGAGCGCGTGCCGCCGGCGTGGCGCGAGGCGCTCGACGCCGGTCGCGACCGCTCCGTGAGCGGCCAGGGCAACCTGCTGATGTCGATGAACGCGCACATCAACCGCGACATGCCATTCATGCTCGAGGCGCTCGGGCTGAGCGACCCGCAGGGGCGCAGCCGCAAGCCCGACCACGACCGCGGCAATCGCGTGCTGCACCCGCTCTACGACGACGTGCTGAAGGAGCTGTCGGCGCGCTACGACCCGACCGTCGACGACATCGACGTGCCGGGCACGCTGTACGACGACACCGCCCTCTTCCAGATCCTCCAGGGATGGCGAGAGGGGGTGTGGCGCCACGCCGAGATGCTCGATGCCGCCCAGACCGGCGACCAGCGGCGGGCGGTGGCCGAGTACATCGAGAACTACGCGCTCGGGATCGCCCGGATGATCAAGGCGGGCACCACGGTGTCCGACAGCTCCGCGCGGGACGCTCACTGCGCCGCGTACAGGCGCACCCACCGCGAGCGGGGCGGCCAGGCGAGCCCGCGGGTGGGCAGGAAGGGCCTGCGCGCCCGCCGGCGCGGAGTCGTGCGCGTCCGGGTGGCATGCCCGGAGCCGGTCCGCGACTGCGCGGGCGTCCTGGCGCTGACCCGGCGCGGCAGGCGGCTGGCAAAGCCGGTCGCGATCTCCCTGCGCGTAGGCGAGAGCCTGATCGCGCGCCTGCGGCTGACCCGCCGGGCGCGGACCCTCGTCAGACGACGCGGCCGGATGGCCGTGCGGGTGACGGCCGCCTCGCCATCACCCTGGGGCACCACCCGGAGCTCCAGCCGGCGCGTCCGGCTGCGGTAGCTCGATCCAGACGTCCGCGCCGCCGCCCTCCCGGTTCTCGACTCCGGCCCGCCCGCCGTGCGCCTGCGCCACGGCATCGACGATCGCGAGGCCCAGCCCGGTGCCCCCGCGCGAGCGTGCGCGGTCGCCGCGTGTGAAGCGCTCGAAGGCGGTGCCCAAGAGCTCGGGGTCGAACCCCGGCCCGGCGTCGCGCACGAGCAGCCTCGTGCCGGCGGGTGACTCCTTCGCCGACAGCGTGATCGCGCCATCGCCGTGCCGGAGGGCGTTGTCCACCAGGTTGCTCAGCGCCTGCTCCACCCGAAGCCGGTCGGCCTGCACCGTCGCGCCGTCGGGCGGCTCCACGCTGAGCGTCCGGTGTGAGCCCTCGGCACGCCGCTCGAACCGGCCGGCCACGGTGGACAGGAGGTCGCCGATCGCGAGCGGCTCCGGCCGGACCGGCAGCCGGCCCTCGTCCGAGCGGGCGAGCACCAGCAGGTCCTCCGCCAGCTGCACCAGCCGGTCGCTCTCCTCGGCGGCGGAGGCGAGCGCGGCACGCAGCTCCTCGGGCGAGCGTCCCTCGCGCAGCGCCAGCTCGAGCTCGCCCTTCAGCAGCGCGAGGGGTGTGCGCAGCTCATGGCTCGCGCTGGCCACGAAGCCGCGCTCACGCTCGACCGACCGCTCGAGCCGGCCGAGCATCTCGTTCAGCGTCTCACCCAGTTCGCGGAGCTCGTCGTGGGCCTTGGACACGGGCAGCCGGCGCCCGCTTCCCACGCGTGAGATCTCGGCGGCCTCGCGCCGCATCGAGGTGACCGGCCGCAGCGCCGCCGTCGCGAGGCCGTAGCCGGCGATGGCCGCCAGCAGCAGCGCCACCAAGCCACCGGTGGGGAGCAGGAAGCGCAGGGACTGGAGGGCGTCGTCGCGCTCGTCCCGGGAGCTGGCCACGAGAACGACGAGCGTGCGGCCGCCGCGTGCGATCGGCCGCGCCAGCAGGCGAACCGGGTCGTCGTTCCCGGGCGCCGAGTCCAGGTCAACGAGCAGCGGCCCGCGCCGCGCCTGCGCAAGCTGCTCGGAGGTCAGCACCCGGTTCCTGCCGATCCCCGCCGTCGCATCGATCACCTCGCCCTGCGGCCCGATCACCTGCGCGAAGCTCTCGTCGTCCTCCACGGCCAGCGGGCTCCCAGTCGCGCGGTCCAGCCGCGCGCCCGGCGTTCCGGCCAGCGCCGAGACCTCGTCCGCGCGCGTTCGGAGGCTCCGCTCGAGGCTCTCGTCGAGCTCCGACTCGAACCGTAGGTAGAGGAAGAGGCCGGTGCCGACCAGCACCGCGGCCATCACCAGGGTGAAGGCGAGGGTCAGGCGCAGGCGGATCGGGACGCGGCTCAGGGCTTGCCCCCGTCCTGGCGCAGCCTGTAGCCCGCGCCGCGCACCGTCTCGAGGCTCTCCACCCCGAACGGCCGGTCCACCTTGTCACGGAGGTAGCGCACGTACACGTCGATCACGTTCGAGCGGTTCTCGTACCCGTAGTCCCACGCGTGCTCGAGGAGGTCGAGGCGGCTCAGCACCTCGCCCGGACGCCGCATGAAGGCCTCGAGCAGCGCGAACTCCTTCGCGGACAGCGCGATCTCCTCCTCGCCCCGCCAGGTCTGGCGCGTGGCGGGGTCCAGGCGCAGATCGCCCACCGCCACGATGTTCGGCCGCTCCGGCCGGCCGCGGCGCACGAGCGCGCGCAACCGCGCGGACAGCTCGGCGAACGAGAACGGCTTCGTCACGTAGTCGTCCGCCCCGCCGTCGAGGCCGGCCACCCGGTCCTCCACGGCGTCCCGCGCCGTGAGCAGGAGCACCGGCGCCCACACGCCGCTGTCGCGCAGCCGCCGGCAGGTCTCGAAGCCGTCGATCCCCGGCAGCATCACATCCAGGACGACCGCCTCGTACGGAGTGGCGGCAGCCATCCACAGGGCGTCCTCCCCGGTCCGGGCGACGTCCACCGCCGAGCCCTCCTCGCTCAACCCACGCCGCAGCAGGGCGGCCATCTTCACGTCGTCCTCGACCACGAGGAGGCGCATCGTGGAGCAACTTTGACACGCCGAAGATGAGAGCGCGATGAGTGAGCTGTGAGCGGGCCGGACGCCGCCCGGCCCGGGAGATGGGCGGTGCCTGGCTCGAACAGGCGACCTCTCGCTTGTAAGGCGAGCGCTCTACCAGCTGAGCTAACCGCCCCGGGCGACGAGGGTAACGATCCCTACCATCCGCCCCGTGAATCAACGGCTCTTCTGGCGGTCGCTCCTCGTGCAGGCGCTCATCGTGGGCGCGCTGTTCCTCGTGCTCGCATTGACGCTCGACGACGACTTCTTCGAGGACTACGGCTTCGTGGTCGGTCCGATCGCCTGGGCGCTCTGCTCGCTGGCGACCGCGCGCATCCTCTCGCTCCCGGCGGGCCTCGTGCTGTTCGCGGCGCTCGCCGGCGGAGTCGCCGGCTTCCTGGTCGCCCTGGTGGCGGGCCACGGCCCCGGGCTGGGCGTGGCGCTGCTGGTGTTCGCGGCCTCGTGCGGCGGCTACGACGCGGAGCAGGATGCCGCCCCGGCCTGACGCCGGCGCTACGTAACATTCGCGGCGCGGCCCCGTCGTCTAGTGGTGAAGACCCCGGCTTTTCAAGCCGGTAACGGGAGTTCGATTCTCCCCGGGGCTATGCCGGCTGCGGGCCAAGGCGATCTAGGATTCGGTCGCCCCCGTAGCTCAGTTGGTCAGAGCGAGCGGCTTTTAACCGCGAGGTCGTCGGTTCGAATCCGACCGGGGGCATCACCGGACCGCAGTTATCTTTCCGAGCGTGCAGGCCGCGATGGATGTCGCGACGGAGTCGGCGCCGCCCGAGTAGAGCCCGACCGGCTCAGGCTGCAGGCGCCGGAAGCGCGCGCAGGTCGAGGCTGCCGCAGTTGCCGCACTTGCCCGAGCCCGGCACGCTCGGGTTGTGGTAGGCGTGCGAGCCGCACACGCCGCACTCGGCGCGAACCTCCTCGGGGGCGTGCTGGAGCTTCGGCATCCCGGGCAGGGTGCTCATTCCGGTGGCGCCACTGGCGCCGGGGTCCGACCTCGGAGCGGAATCCTGCATCTGACTCCCCCTCTCGTGGTCGTCAGGATTGAGCGTGGTCAGCACGTAATCGACCACTGAAGATGGTTTCTTCACCTCGTGCGCCGTCTCTGCGGCCCTTTCGCGCAAATGCAGCGGTTTCCTGGCCGAGCAGAAGCCAAAGCTCCCGCCCGAATGGACTAATGACGGAAGTGGCGGCGCGCCGTGAAGACCATGGCGATACCGGCTGCGTCGCACGCCCGGACGACCTCGGGGTCGCGCTGGGAGCCGCCCGGCTGGATGATCGAGCGGACTCCGGCGTCGATGGCCACCTGCGGGCCGTCGGCAAACGGGAAGAAAGCGTCGGAGGCGAGCACCGCCCCTTCGAGGGAGACCTTCTCCGCGGCCGCCTTCTCCACTGCCAGCCGGACCGAGTCCACCCGGCTCATCTGCCCGGCGCCGATGCCGGCGGTCGAGAGCTCGCGCGCGAGGACGATCGCGTTCGAGCGCACGTGCTTGCACACCCTCCACGCGAAGAGCAGCTCGCCCCATTCCTCCTCGGTCGGCGGGCGCTCGGTGACCACCTGCATCTCCTCGCGTGACTCCGGGCCGAGATCCCGGTCCTGGATCAGGAGTCCGCCCCGCACCCGCTTGAGGTCCTGCTCGGTGACGGGGGGACGGCGGCGCTCGGAGTCCTCCAGGAGCCGAACGTTCTCCTTCTGCTCGAGCACCTCCAGCGCGTCCTCGTCATAGCCGGGCGCGAAGACGAGCTCGACGAACATCGCGTTGAGCTTCTCGGCCAGGCTGCGCTCGATCCGGCGGTTGAAGCACATGACGCCGCCGTAGGCGCTCTTCCGGTCAGTTGCGAGGGCGCGGTCGAACGCCTGCTCCACGTCGCCCCCGACGGCGCAGCCGCACGGGTTGTTGTGCTTGACGATCACCGCCGCCGGCACCTCGAACTCCTCGACGAGCCGGCGTCCGGAGTCGAGGTCGAGCAGATTGTTGAAGGACAGCTCCCTCCCGTGAAGCTTCGCCACCATCGAGAGCAGGTGCGTGCGCGCGCCCGCCTGCGCGTAGTACGCGGCCCGCTGGTGGGGGTTCTCGCCGTACGCGAGGTCGAGGATCTTCTCGTAGGCGCGGGTGTCCTGGACCGGGAAGTCCTCCTCGCGCTCGGCGAACCAGCGCGAGATCGCCGCGTCGTAGCGGGCCGTGTAGGAGAAGGCCTCGAGCGCCAGCGCCTCGCGGGTGCGCGCTTCGAGGAGGCCGTCGGACCCCTTCAGCTCCGCCAGCACGGCGTCGTAGCTCTCCGGCGAGGTGACCACCGCGGTGAACGCGTGGTTCTTCGCCGCCGCCCGGATCAGCGTCGGCCCGCCGACGTCGATGTTCTCGAGCACCTCCTCGTCTGTCGCGCCGCGCCGGGCCGACACGCGCTCGAACGGGTAGAGGTTCACGCACACCATGTCGATCGGCTCGATGTCGTGCTCCGCCAGCGTCGCTACGTGGGCGGCCTCGGATCGCACCGCGAGCAGGCCCGCGTGGATGCGCGGGTTCAGAGTCTTCACCCGGCCGTCGAGGATCTCGGGGAAGCCCGTGTAGTCCTCCACCGGGCGGGTCTCGACGCCCGCCTCCGCCAGCTCGCGAGCGGTGCCGCCGGTGGAGACGATCTCCACTCCGAGGTCGGCCAGGCCGCGTGCGAAGTCCACCAGCCCGCGCTTGTCCGACACCGTGAGCAGCGCGCGGCGCACGCGCACCTCGCCGGGTGCGGTCACCTCCAGCGAGTCCGGCTCAGCCGTCCTGGCCATCGATCCGGACGAGCCTGGGGTTGGCGGGATCCCGCGACACGGCGCCGGCGGCAATCAGCCGCACGGCCCGCGGCAGCAGGCGATGCTCGATCTCGTGGACGCGCTCCTCGATCCCCTCGATGCCCCGAGGATATGGAACGGCGAAGGCTTCCTGCAATATGACCGGCCCGCTGTCCACCCCCTCGTCGACGAAGTGCACGGTTACTCCCATGACTTGCACTCCATAGTCGAGCGCCTGCTCGATCGCCCGAACCCCGGGAAATGCAGGCAACAACGACGGGTGCACGTTCACGATCCGGCCCTCGAGACGGCGGATGAAGGGGCCGCCGAGGATCTCCATGAATCCCGCGAGCACCACGAGGTCGGGGTCGTGGTCGTCTAGCCAGTTCCCGAGCGCGGCGTCGCGCGCGTCCCGGTCGGGGTGGTCGGACTTCGCGAAGACCTCGGTGGGAACCCCGGCGGCTCGCGCTCGCTCGAGCCCGCGTGCGCCCGCCTCGCTGGAGGCGACACAGGCCACCTCGATCCCGTCCGTGCCGTGCACGGTGTCGAGGAGCGCCTGGAGGTTGGTTCCCTCCCCGGAGATCAGGACGGCGACGCGGAACGCCAAGTCGTCAGGCCGCGGCGGCCCCGGCGGCCACCTGCAGGACGGGGTATGGCCCGCCCGACGTGGCGATCACGCCGGCCTCGATCAGCTCATCCACGCGCGCGAGTATGTCGGCTCGGCGCATGTGGGAGGAGGTGCCGTAGGCCGGAAGGCCGTCGTAGGAGTTGCGTTCGATCTTCTTGGTGCGGGCTCCGTGGAGGATCTCCGCGCACGTCGTGCGGCCCACCGCGGGCCGCGCCGCGCGCGCGATCGAGACGATCGCGTCGTCGAGGTCGGCGATCTCCTCGGCGGGCGGCGGGGGCAGCTCCGGGACCAGGCCGCCGTCGCACACGTCGCAGCAGGCCGCGCCGTCCGGGCGGACGGCCGGATCGGCGTGGTCGCCGAAATGGCGCAGAATCGCGCGCCGGCGGCAGTCGTCGCTCTCCACGTAGGCCCAGATCTCGCGGTACTGGCGCCAGCGGGCGCGAGCGGCCTCCTCGACGGAGGATCGGCACGCGGCGGCGGCGCGGCGGTCGAAGCCGCTCTCGCTGAGCCTGCCCACCACCCTGTCGGGCGGCGCGGGCGAAGGCACGACGACCCCGGCGCGGGCGAGGTGCCCGACGAGCGCGCGCAGCCGGTCGAAGCCGCCGCCCACCGTTCGCGCGAGCTCGCCCGCGTCCAGCGCGTAGCGCCCGTCGCCATCGGCCACGGCCTGCAGGCGGTCGGCCAGCGCGGCGGGCAGGTCGGCGTCCACCTCCTCGCGCTTGATGAAGTGGACGTGGAGCGCCTTGTCCCTGTTCTCCGCCAGCAGCAGAGCGCGGGCGGGCAGGCCGTCGCGGCCGGCGCGGCCGGCCTCCTGGTAGTAGGCCTCGAGCGACGACGGCGTGCCCGCGTGCACGACGGTGCGCACGTTGGGCTTGTCGACGCCCATGCCAAACGCGTTGGTCGCCACGATCACCCGGACCTCGTCCGCCAGGAAGCGCCGCTGGACCTTGGCTCGCGTCCCCCGGTCGAGCCCGGCGTGGTAGGCGACGGCCTCCTCGCCCAGCGCGCCGGTCAGGGCCTCGGCCATCTCCTCCGCGCCCGCGCGGGTGCCCGCGTACACGATGGCGGGCAGGGAATCTGGGGCGCCCAGCGCCTCGGCCACCAGTCGCAGCTTCTCGTGCGGCGCGGGCCGGGCGACCGCGAAGGAGATCCCCGGCCGGTCGAACCCGGTGGCAACCCGCAGCGGGTCGCGGAGCCGCAGGCGCCGCGCCACGTCGAGCGCCACCCTCGGCGTCGCAGTTGCCGTGGACGCCACGATCGACGCCGCCCCGAGGTGGCGTGCGGCATCCGCGAGGCGGAAGTAGTCGGGCCGGAAGTCGTGCCCCCACTGGGAGACGCAGTGAGCCTCGTCGACCACGAACAGGCCCACGCTCGCATCCTGCATCCGCTTGACGAAGCCCGGCGAGGAGAACCGTTCCGGCGCCACGTAGAGGAGGCGGATGTCTCCCTCGACGGCCCGCTCCACAACCGCGGCATTCGCCTCGGCGTCCTGCTGCGCGTTCACGAGCCCCACCGCATCGCCGAGCCCTCGCGCGCGCAGCGCGTCGACCTGGTCCTGCATCAGGGCCACGAGCGGCGAGACCACCACCGTGAGGTCGTCCCTCATCAGCGCCGGCAGCTGGTAGCAGAGCGACTTGCCGGACCCGGTGGGCATGACCACGAGCACGTCGCGGTCGGCCATCGCGGCCGCGCACGCCTCGAGCTGGCCGGGACGGAACTCCCGGAAGCCGAAATTGCGCTCGAGTGCTGCGTGCAGGTCCACGGCGCCTGACACTAGACCCCGTCCCGGCCGGGTCGGGCGCGCCGGTGCACGATCGTTACCGAAGGTGCGGAGTCGTCGCACTACGTGCGTACGACCGCGAGGTCCTCGAGCGCGAACTTCCCGTTCGCGGCATCCGTGCGCTCGAGGGGGTAGCTCGCCTGAGAAGCAGGCGTCGCAATGGGTGGCGCGCTCGCCGCGGATCGCCTCGTAGACCCCGGCCAGCGAGAGGTAGGCGATCGAGTCGCAGTCGAGCTCCTCGGCGATCTCGTCCACGGTGCGCCCGTGGGCGACCATCTCCTGCTTGGTGGACATGTCGATCCCGTAGTGGCAGGGGTACCGGATCGGCGGCGCGGAGATCCGCATGTGGACCTCGAGCGCGCCCGCGTCGCGCAGCATCTTCACGATCTGGCGGGTGGTGTTGCCGCGCACGATCGAGTCGTCGACCACCACCAGGCGCTTGCCCTCCACGACCTCGCGCAGCGGGTTGAACTTCATCCGCAGGCCGTGCTTGCGCAGCTCCTGACCCGGCTGGATGAACGTGCGCGCCACGTAGCGGTTCTTGATCAGCCCGTCGTCGCGCGGCAGCCCCGACGCCTTCGCATACCCGGCCGCCGCCGCGTTGCCCGAGTCGGGGACCGCGATCACCACGTCCGCCTCCACGGGGGACTCGCGCCACAGGATCTCGCCCATCTTGCGGCGCGACACCTGCGTGCGGTTGCCCTCGAGGATCGAGTCGGGCCGCGCGAAGTAGATGTGCTCGAACACGCAGAACGCCTTGCGCGGGGCATCGACGACCTGCTTCGTGGCGATCCCCCGCTCACCGATCGAAACCATCTCGCCGGGCTGGATCTCGCGCAGCAGCTCGGCCCCGATGATGTCGAAGGCGCAGCTCTCCGAGGCAACGCAGTAGCGGGTGCCGAGCCGTCCGAGCGAGAGCGGCCGCAGGCCGGCGCCGTCGCGGAACGCGATCACGGAGTCCTGCGTCATCACGACGGTCGAGAAGGCGCCCTGGAGGCGCGGCATCACATCGACGAGGGCGTCCTCGATCGTGTCCGCCTCGTGTGTCGACAGCAGCGCCGCGATGATCTCCGAGTCCGAGGTCGAGCGGAACTGCACCCCCTTGTCCGACAGCTCGGAGTGCAGCTCGACGGCATTGATCAGGTTCCCGTTGTGCGCGAGGGCCACCTGGCGCCTGTCCGAGCGGTAGACCGGCTGGGCGTTCTCCCAGGCGGACGAGCCCGTGGTGGAGTAGCGCACGTGGCCCAGCGCCATCGAACCCATCAACGCCTTCAGCTTCTGCTCGTCGAACACCTGGTTCACGAGGCCGAGGTCCCGCACGGTCATGATGTGGCCGCCCTCGCACGCCGCGATGCCGGCGGACTCCTGCCCGCGGTGCTGGAGCGCATACAGCGCGAAGTAGGCCAAGCGCGCGACCTCGGACTCCGGCGCGTAAACGCCGAAGACGCCGCATTCGTCGCGAGGGCCGTCGCGGTGGGAGATGGGGTCCATCATGGAGAGGTGCCGAGCCCTTCGAGGGTACCAGCGGGGGTGGCCGAGTCCGCCGGGTGGCTTCACTCCGCGCCCGGGCTCGGAGAGGGTCACTCGCGCAAGGGTCCTCTTGCCTCGGATGGGTGTAGGGCCTACAACACTCACACGGAGGACTCGCATGCCTCGCATCAAGCTCGGACGGCCCTCGCCTGCACTCGTGATCGCGTGCATCTCACTGTTCGTGGCCCTCGGCGGCGTCGGCTACGCCGCGGCCACCGGATCGATCGACGGCCGGGAGATCAAGAACAGCTCTGTGGCGAGCAAGGACATCAAGAACAACTCGCTCGTCGGCGGGGACGTCAAGACGTCAGGGCTCACCGGCTCCGACGTCAGGGCGAATTCACTGACCGGCTCTGACATCTCCGAGTCCAGGCTGGGCAAGGTTCCGAGCGCCAGCACCGCCGACAGCGCGAGCTCTGCATCGAGCGCCAACAGCGTCGGTGGGGTTACGTTCCGGAAGGTCAACTACCGCAGTGCGTCCACAACCCCGACCAACATCTTCAGTGCGGGTGGGCTATCGCTCACCGCCAACTGCTCCCCCGCGAACACCCTCTCGCTGACCGCGACAACGACGAAGCAGGACTCGTCGATCTTCTCGAGCATTGACGATCTCGAGAGCGCGACCGACCAGGTCGGGAACGATCTGGAGCAACAGACCTTTGACACGAACACACCGTTCAACATGCTCGACGGGGGCAGTGGCGCCGCAGGTGGCGCCGATGACCCCGCCCTGGTCCATTTCGAGTTCGACGCCCTGGACGGCACGGTGATAACCGGCATCCTCGCGACCGACGAAGTCAGCCTTGGCAACAACTGCAGGGTCTCAGGCCACGTCACCGTGGGCTGAGCGTCAACACGACAGCAGCAGCACCGGCGGGCGCCCCAGGGCGCCCGCCGTCGTTCTAGGCGAAGGCCGCGGCCAGGGCGCCGTTGGCCTCGCGCAGCCGTCCAGCGGGAGGTCGAAGGCCTCCGCGTCCGACGGCCTTCAGCGACTCGCCGCCGACAGTGCCGAACACGGTGAGCGGCGTGCGCTCGCCAGGCGGTCGATCGCCTCGCGTTCGCCCGAGACCACGAAGCCGCCGCCCGGGCATTCGCCGAAGAGCCACAGCAGCGGGTCCTCGGAGGGCCAGGGGTCCACCGTGGCGCCGATGCCGCCCGCCAGGCACGACTCGGCGATGCCACGAGCAGGCCGCCCTCGGCGACGTCGTGTGCGCTCGACAGCTCGCCCGCGCGCACCGCGTCGCGGACCGCCTCGTGCGTGGCGCGCACCTTCTCGAGGTCGGGCTCCGGCAGCTCCGTGGGCAGCTCTTCGCCGCGCAGCTTCGCCAGCTCGCCGCCCGGCAGGTGCGGCTTGAACTCGCCGCAGAAGGCGATCGTGTCGCCCTCGGCCTGAAAGCCGGTCGGGGCCGCCTTGGCTGCGTCGGGCAGGGAGCCGACCATCCCCACGACCGGCGTCGGGTAGATCGGGCCGCCGCCCGACTCGTTGTAGAGCGACACATTGCCGCCCACCACCGGCACGCCGAGGGCCTCGAGGGCGTCCGTCATCCCCGCCACCGAGCGCTCCAGCTGCCAGGCGACGTGCGGCTTCTCGGGGTTGCCGAAGTTGAGGCAGTTGGTGAGGCCGAGCGGCTCGGCGCCCACGCAGGCCAGGTTGGCCGCGCACTCGAGCACGGCCTCGACCGTCCCGTTGTAGGGGTCGCAGGCCACGCGGCGGCCGTTGCCGTCGATAGAGACGGCGATCGCGCTCTCGAGCCCATCGTGGCTGAGCTGGAGCACCGCGGCGTCCGCCTCCTCGGGGCGGCGCACCGTGCGCGACTGGACGACGGAGTCGTACTGCTCGAACAGAGGCCGGCGCGAGGACAGGTTCGGGGAAGCCAGCAGCGCGAGCAGCACCTCGGCCGGGTCTTCGGATGAGAACGTCCCGGCCGGCGCCGGGTAGATCTGGGCGTCGGGCCGTGCCGGCTCGAGGTCGTACAGCGGGCAGTCGTCCACGAGTGCGTCGACCGGCATGTCGCCGACGACCTCGTCGCCATCCAGCACGCGCAGCCGGCGCGAGTCGGTGACCTCCCCGATCGCCGTGGCGCGCACCTCCCAGTGGTCGCACACCTCCTCCAGCTCCGCCAGCTTCCCCGGCTCGATCACGCACAGCATCCGCTCCTGGGACTCGGAGACCATGACCTCGAAGGGCTCCATGTCGTCCTCGCGCAGCGGCACCATCGACACGTCGATGTCGAGGCCGACCTCGCCCTTGGAGGCCATCTCCGAGGACGAGGAGGACAGCCCCGCCGCGCCGAGGTCCTGGAGGGAGGCGAGGGTGCCGCGTTCGAGCAGCTCGAGGCAGCACTCGAGCAGCTTCTTCTCCTCGAAGGGATCGCCGATCTGGACCGACGGGCGCTTGGAGGCGTCGTCCTCGTCGAGCTCCGCCGAGGCGAGCACCGAGGCGCCGCCGATCCCGTCGCGGCCCGTGCGCGCGCCCATCAGCACGAGCAGGTTGCCGACCCCGGCGGCCGCGCTGCGGATCAGCCGCTCCTCGCGGGCGATCCCCAGGCACATGGCGTTCACCAGGCAGTTCTGCTCGTACGGGCCCTCGAAGTAGACCTCTCCGCCCACGGTCGGGACGCCGATCGAGTTGCCGTAGTGGCCGATGCCCGCGACCGCACCGTCGAGCAGGTAGCGCGAGCGGGCGGAGTCGAGGTCGCCGAAGCGCAGGGAGTCGAGCACCGCGATCGGCCTGGCGCCCACGGCGAACACGTCGCGCAGGATCCCGCCGACGCCGGTGGCGGCGCCCTGGAACGGCTCCACCGCGCTCGGGTGGTTGTGGGACTCGACCTTGAACGCGATCGCCAGGCCATCGCCCACGGATACCGCCCCCGCGTTCTCGCCGGGGCCCATCAGCAGGTGGGGCCCATCCGTGGGCAGGTGCCGGAGCAGCTTCTTCGAGTGCTTGTAGGCGCAGTGCTCGGACCACATCAGCGAGAACACGGCCAGCTCCAAGCCGTTGGGCTCGCGGCCAAGCTTGTCGCGGATCAGGTCGTACTCGGCGTCGGTGAGGCCGAGCTCACGATGCCTCGAGACCGCGGGGGCGCTCACGCCGCGACGAGCTCGTCCACGTGAGCGACGAGCGACTCGAACAGCCTGCTGCCGTCATCGGACCCGGTGAGCGGGTCGACCGCGTGCTCGGGGTGGGGCATCAGGCCCATCACGTTCTTTCCCCGGTTCGCCACGGCGGCGATGTCGAGCGCGGAGCCGTTGGGGTTGTGGCCCTCGCTGTAACGGAGGATCACCTGCCCGTGGGCGTCCAGCTCGCGCAGGCCCTCCTCCGGCGCGTAGTAGCGCCCGGTCGTGTGCTTGACCGGGATGGAGAGCACATCACCCGCCTTACTCGAGCGCGTGAAGGGGGTGCCGGCGTTCACGAGCTCGACGTCCACCTGACGGCACACGAACCGGCGGCCGGCGTTGGGCAGCAGGGCGCCGGGCAGAAGGCCGGCTTCGCACAGCACCTGGAAGCCGTTGCAGATGCCGAGCACGGGGCCGCCCTTCAGGGCGAACTCGCTCACCGCCTCCATTACGGGCGAGAAGCGGGCGATGGCGCCGCAGCGCAGGTAGTCGCCGTAGGAGAACCCCCCTGGGATCACCACGGCGTCGACCCCGTGCAGGTCGCGGTCGCCGTGCCAGAGGAGCTCGGCGGAGGCGAAGCGGCGGCAGGCCATCAGCGCGTCGACCTCGTCGCAGGAGCCGGGGAACCTGACGACGCCGAACCTCACAAGGATTACCTGCGCGGGGCATCCAGCCCCGCGTCTTGAGATGACTGACCTTCATCCTGCCGGTCGATTAGAAGCACCTCGTAGTCCTCTATCAGGGGGTTCGCCAGCAGCCGCTCGCACATCTCGTGCACGCGGCGCGGTGTCGCCCACCTCCAGCTCGACCATCCGGCCGATCCGCACGTTCTCGACCCCGTCGAAGCCGAGCGCGGGGAGGGCGCGCTCCACGGCCTGGCCCTGCGGGTCGAGGATGCCGGCCTTGGGACGGATCAGTACGCGGGCCTTCACCGGACGGACCCGCTGCGATCGAGCCAGTGGCCGAAGGGCTCGCCTGCGATCCGCTCGTAGGCCTCCACGTAGCGCGCCCGGGTGCCGTCCACGACCTTCGTCGGGATCGGCGGCGCCGGGGGCGACTTGTCCCATCCCGACGCCGGTGGCCCAGTCGCGCACGTACTGCTTGTCGAAGCTCGGCTGGCCGCGCCCGGGCGCGTAGCCGTCCGCGGGCCAGAAGCGGGAGGAGTCGGGGGTGCAGGCCTCGTCACCCAGCACGACGGTGCCGTCGGCGCGGCGGCCGAACTCGAACTTCGTGTCGGCGAGGATGATCCCGGCGCTCCGCGCGTGCTCGGCGGCGTGCTCGTAGAGGGCGATCGAGAGCCGCCTCAGCTCCTCCAGCAGCGCGCGGTCGCCGACGATCTCGGCCGCGCGGTCGAAGTCCACGTTCTCGTCGTGGTCGCCCACCTCGGCCTTCGTGGCGGGCGTGAAGATCGGCTCCGGCAGCTGCTCGGACTCCTCGAGGCCCTCCGGCAGCTCGATCCCGCAGACCGCGCCGTTCGCCTGGTAGTCCTTCCAGCCCGAGCCGGTGATGTATCCGCGCACGACGCACTCCACCGGAACCATCTCGAGCCGTTCCACGAGCAGGGCGCGCCCGCGCGCCTCCTCGGGCACGTCGGTGAAGGAGATGAGGTGGTTCGGGCAGATGTCGCCCGTGCGCTCGAACCAGAACACGGACAGCCCCGTGAGCACCTTTCCCTTGTCCGGAATCGGGGTCGGATGGATCACGTCGTAGGTGGAGATGCGGTCGGAGGTGGCCAGCAGCAGGCGATCCTCGCCCACGGCGTAGATGTCCCGGACCTTGCCCTTCGCGAGCAGGTCCATCCCCTCGAGCGCGGCGGCTTCGCTCACTCCTCGCAGGCTAACAATCCGGGTGGCCGGGCCGGTTCCTCGGCGATTTGCACGCGCTCGACGCGCGTGCGCTGAGTCGCGCCCACGCTCACGAGCACCGCCAGCGCGGCCGCGATGGTCGCCAGGCCGAAGTCCTCGCCCAGCAGCGCGGCGGCCCATATGAGCGTGAGCACGGGCTGCGCGAGCTGCACCTGGCCGATCTTCGCCACGCCCCCGCGGGCGAGGCCGGCGTACCAGGCGAAGAACCCGAGGAACATGCTCACCACCGAGACGTAGGCGAACCCGAGCCAGGCGTCGCTCCCGCCGGAGAGGTCCCCGGTGAAAGCCGCCAGTACCGCGAAGGGAGCCACCACCGGCATCGACAGCAGGAGCGCCCAGCAGATCGTCTGCCAGCCTCCGAGCTCCCGCGCCAGCGCACCGCCCTCGGCGTAGCCGAGCGCGCACAGGCCCACGCCGAGCAGCAGGTAGATGTCGGCGAAGGCCACGCCCTTCGCTCCCTGGGTCGCGGCGAACACGAGCACCGCCACGAGGCCCGCGCCGGAGGCGAGCCAGAACGCCCGCGACGGACGCTCGCCGGCGCGGGCGACCGCCATCACGGCCGTGGCCGCGGGCAGGATGCCCACGATCACCGCCCCGTGGGCCGACCCGAGCTCGCGCAGGGCGAGCGCGGTGAGGAGGGGGAAGCCGACCACCACGCCGAGGGCCACGATCGCCAGCCGCCCGAGCTGAGCGCGGGCCGGGCGGGGCTGGCGGAGCGCCAGCAGCAGCATGCCGCCGAGCGCGGCCGCCACCACCGCCCGCCCGAGGCCCACGAACGTGGCGTCGAGGTCCAGCACCGCCAGCCGGGTCGCCGGCAGAGAGAAGCTGAACCCGAGCACGCCCAGGGACCCCAGCAGGAGAGCCATGCCGGGGACGCTACGGGTGCCCCGCCCCCCGGTCCATGTCCCACAAGGGCGGGTTGTGCACAGCAACCGTGCGCAGCCGGCCGAGCCGGCTGCTTTCGGCGTTAGGGCTTGAGCAGCGCCGGCGCGGCGAACTGGGACGCGTTCGGGATGATCTCCGCGGCGTCCACGCCGAACCACTGCTCGA
This sequence comes from uncultured Thermoleophilaceae bacterium, assembly GCA_963722705.1. Classification (GTDB taxonomy): domain Bacteria; phylum Actinomycetota; class Thermoleophilia; order Solirubrobacterales; family Thermoleophilaceae; genus JAAYBF01. Next base: position 464,779 of record CAVRNY010000006.1, read on the forward strand.
GCAGGCCGCGGTAGACCCCGCGGAAGTCGGAGGTCGAGCGCAGGTTGTCGTCCTCGTCGAGAGTGGTGAGCCCCGGGAACTCGCCCACCATCTCGCCGCCGGCCTGGGTGCCGATCAGGAACGAGCAGCCGCCTGCGCCGTGGTCGGTGCCCGAGCCGTTCTCCTCCGGGCGCCGCCCGAACTCGCTCCACACCTGGACCAGCACCCGGTCGGCGAGCCCTCGCGCCTCCAGGTCGCGCTGGAAGGCCAGCAGGCTGTCGAACGTGATCTGCAGATCGTCCGGGAGGCTGGCTGCCTGGTCGGAATGTGTGTCGTAGCCGCCCGCCGCCTGTATCGCCACGCACCGCAGCGGCAGCCCCGCGGCCAGCATCGCGGCGAGCGCGGAGAGCCGTTGGGGGAAGTCGGACCCGGTGGGGTAGGTGACGCCCGCCGGGGAGGAGTAGCCGCTCTGGAACGGGGCCATCTGCGTGCGCAGCCGGCCGGTCGCGGCGGCCGCGCCGCGCGCCTGTCCGAGCCCGGGATCGGTGGTACCGCCGGCGCCGAAGCTGCCGATTGCGTCGAGCATCTCCCCCTCCACCGGGCCCCAGACGCCGGGGGACCAGAAGTCGTACTCGTCTGGCTGCGAGATCGTGGCCACGGGCACGCTCGCGGCTGCCAGCGCGGGCGAGAGGTCCCAGCCCAGCGACAGCCCCTGGAGCGGGTTGTCCGGCGCGCCGTGACGGTCGAGGTAGCGGCCCATCCAGCCGTGACGCGCGAACGGATTCGTCTCGCCGACCTCCCAGAAGTGCCTGCTGGTGAAGTGCGACTGGTTGGCGCCGGCGTAGCCGATCGCCGGGAACACGGACACCTTGCCCTCGCCGTGGAGGGTGGCGAGGGCGGCAGCGGAGGGGTGCCATCTCAGGCTCGTGTCCTCGGCGAACGCGGTCCCGTCGCCCGGGGAGAGCGCGAGGCTCGGCCGAAGCGTCGCGTACCGGGAGTGGCCCGTCGGAGCGAGGATGCTCAGCGAGTCCGCCCCACCCTCGAGGAACACCGACACGAGCACCGGCTCCGCCGGCGCGCCGGCCGCGGCTGCGATGCCCTCTTCGAACGCCTCCCAGCCGAGCGCCTGCGCTCCGTATACGGCCATCGCCAGCCCGGCAGCCCGCGACACGAACGAGCGCCGCGTCAGGCCGGTGCCGGCCGGCGCCGGCATCCCGGGCTCGATCGCTGGCAGGCCCTTGCCGGGCACCGCCGCGGACGCCGCCCGCCGCAGAAGCCTCGCGCGGGACAGCCCGACGCAGCCGCATGATCCGGACCGGGGGCTCACGCCCCCGGAGCCCCCGGGGTGACTGCCTCGTTTGATACGGGTTCGGCCATCAGCTCGTCTGAAGGTCGGGGGACACGGCGATCAGATGCCGCAGGGCGTTCTGGCGGATGCCGCGGTAGTAGCGCTGCTCCCAGTTGGCCATCACGGCCGGGAGGCAGGTGGCCGCGAAGCCGTCGAGCGCCGCGCGCCCATCCGAGGTGAGCAGGGGGTTGCCCCAGAAGGCCAGCGCCGCCGCCACCGCCTGCGCCGGCGTCTCCGCCGGGTCGTACGCGTTCAGCTGGGGGTCGGTGAGGTGGCGTCCCGGATGACCTCGCCCGCGGTCTCCCACCGGGCCGCGCAGCGTGCTCGTGTCGAGCCAGCGATCGTCGTCCCAGCCGGACACGTTGGGCGGCCGGAAGAGCCGCTGGCCCATGCCGTCGGCGAGCCAGGTCCACGCCGCCGTGTCGATCGCACGGCGCAGGTGGCGCAGCATCCCGGCCAGGTAGACGACGGGCGGCTTGACCATCCGCGGGCCGGCGTAGCAGCTGCGGGTGCATCAGGATCGCCTCCACGATCGGCCGCACCGCGTAGCCGCCCTGCCGGTAGCGTCTGCTCAAGGCGGCGCTCTCGGAGGCCGTCGGGGGCAGGGGGATGAAGTAGCTCCAGAGCTTCTGGACGAAGTGGGACGGCGTGCATGGGGTGCTCCAGGCAGAGGCGGCAGGCGTCCTGCCAGCCCCACTTGCCGGTGCGGCCGAAGACGGTCTTCGAGCCCGGGTCGTGGCGACCGGCGACGAAGCGGAAGTTGTGGCTCGCCGAGCTCGGCGCTCCAGTCGTGTCCCAGCCCGTCAGGGAACGCGCCAGCTCACGCACGTCGTCCTCGGTGTAGGCGCCGCGGTCCGCGCCGAGGGTGAACAGCTCCATCAGCTCGCGCGCGTAGTTCTCGTTCGGGTGCCAGCGCGTGTTCTCGGTTCTGGTTGAGCCAGAGGATCATCGCCGGGTCCGCCGTCACGCCGAGCACCATCTGGTGGAACGACCCGAGCGCGCCGGCTGCGGAAGAGCTGGTTCTGGCTGATCATCGTGCCGCTGCTCGCGCCTCGCGGCCGACGTGGCGAACCAGTCGTGCCAGACCAGCGTCATCCGCTCGATCAGCGGCTGGTCGAGCGCACCATCCGGTCGAGGAACCAGAGGTGGTCGTGGCCCCACGCGTCCTCGGGCTGGAGCGGGCCGTCGCCGTCGGTGGGCGCGGCACCGGTCAGCGTGGCCGCCCCTGCGGGCCGGGTGAGTGACAGGACCGCCCGCTCCAGCCCCATGCCCGACAGCGCCTGGGCGTGCCCGGGAGACGGGCCCGAAGCCCGCGCGCCACAAGAGCCGCTCGGCCTGTCGACGCCGAACGCTCCCTGGTAGGTGGCGATCGGGGAGGTGATCTTCGGAGGTGCGGGGGCGGGCCGCGGCGGCACCGGTGGCGGGGGCACCGGCTGGACCGCGCCGGCTTCTTCTTTGTGACCGGGCGTCGCTTGGGCTTTTTCTTCTTCTTGCAGATCCTGCGCCTGCGCTTGCGCGCGCTCTCGAACGCCATCGGGTCGGCCGAGGACCGCTTGGCCGAGCCTGCGCCGCCGGCGCTTCGGCGGGGCGCAGCGTGTGGGCTTGCGCTTGCGCTTCCGGCGTTTCGATGCGGTCGCGGCCACCCTTTCGGCTTCGGCCGGGCGACGGCGCTACTTGACGCGCGCCCCCGGCGACTCAACGGGTGGCGATCCCTATTCCACCCGCAACGTGGCGCGCATGCCCAGCTGCTCGTGGCCCTGCAGCGAGCACCACAGGCGGTACCTGCCCCTCGCCAGGGAAACCGGCCTGGCCTGAACGCCGCCGGGGGACAGCTCGCCGAAGCGCTGGAGCTCCTGTGCGGATCCCTCGGGGCTCACCACGAGATCGTGCGGGTCCTCGCCGTAGTTGCGCAGCTCGACGGTCACGGAACCCGCGCCCACCAGCGGTCGCGAGAGCGTGAGGGAGAACTCACGCGCCGTCACGGAGACGTAGCGGGAGAGCGGCCGGGGCGCGGGAGGCGGCGTTCCGGGCGCACGCGTCGGGGCGCGGCCCGCGCCAGGCGGCGCCGAGGGGCCTTTCGCGGGGCGCCGGGACCGGTACTTGGCCCTGCACCTTCGCGCGGCTCTGCGCCGCGCCCGCCTCGACCGCTTGCGCGCCGCCGCCCGCAGGCACCGGAGCCGCTTCTTCTTCACCGACAGCTTGCTCGTCGAGGCCGACTCCCCGGCGCCGGCAGCACCCGGCGTGACGACGGCGGCGGCCGCGATGCACGACGCGAGCACCAGGCATGCGGCGACTGCGGCCATTCGTGCCACAGAATTGGCGTCGGCGGCCGCCGCGAACCCTTGAGCCCTCGAAGGCCTTCCTAGCCCGACGACCGACGACCGACGACCGACAACCGATCCAGCCGCCCCACAATCCCCTCGGCATGCCGCACGAACGCGGCGGGGTCGAACACGGCGTCGAGGTCGAGCTCGGGCGCCGCCGAGCCCAGCAGGTCGCGGAACGGCGTGCCCTCGTCCCACGCGCGCTGGGCGTTCTCCTGAACGATCCGGTAGGCGTCGTCGCGCGAGCGGCCGGACTCGACCAGCGCCAGCAGCGCCCGCTGCGAGAACAGCGCGCCGTGGGTGGCGTCGAGGTTGGCCCGCATCCGCTCCGTGTGCACGGTCATGCCGTCAACGACCCGCGAGGCGAGGTGCTGCGCGTAGTCGAGCAGGATCGTGGCGTCGGGAAGGACCACCCGCTCGACCGAGGAGTGCGAGATGTCGCGCTCATGCCACAGCGCCACGTTCTCGAGCCCGGCCTGGGCGTAGCCGCGCAGCAGCCGGGCGATGCCGGTGATGCGCTCGCACACGATCGGGTTGCGCTTGTGCGGCATCGCCGACGAGCCCTTCTGGCCCGCCCGGAACGGCTCCTCCACCTCTCGCACCTCCGTGCGCTGGAGGTGGCGCACCTCCGTGGCGAAGCGCTCGAGGCCGGCGCCCGCCGTAGCGATCGCCGTGAGCAGCTCGGCGTGGCGGTCGCGCGCCACGACCTGCGTGGAGACCTGCTCGCGCGCGAGGCCCAGCCGCTTCAGCACCTCCTCCTCCAGCTCCGGGCCGTTGGCGGCGTAGGTGCCCACCGCACCCGAGAGAGCGCCGACCGAGGCGACCTCGACGGCCCGCTCGAGCCGGTGCAGGTTGCGGTCGGCCTCGAACGCGAACCCGGCGAGCTTGACGCCGAACGTGGTGGGCTCGGCGTGCACGCCATGGGTGCGGCCGACGCACAGCGTGTCCGCGTGCTCCCGGGCGCGGCGCACGAGCGCGTCGCGGTACTCGCGCGCGCCGCCCGCCAGGATCAGCCCCGCCTGCGCGACCTGCAGCGCCAGCGCGGTGTCGAGCACGTCCGAGGATGTGAGGCCGTGGTGCACCCAGCGGCCCGCGTCGCCGACCGAGCCCGCCACGACGTCGACGAAGGCGGCCACGTCGTGGTCCGTTGTCTTCTCACGCTCCTTCACCGCCTCGACGGTGAACGAGGCCCGATCGCGGATCCGGTCGGCGTCGTCCTCCGGAACGACCCCGCGCTCCGCCAGCGCGTCGGTCACCGCGAGCTCGACCGCGAGCCACGTGTCCAGCTTGCGCTGCTCGGACCACACCGCGCCCATCTCGGGGCGCGTGTAGCGCTCGATCACGCGTCGAGGATCTTGGCGGCCAGGACGGCCGCGTTCTTCGCTGCGTCCACTCCCACGCAGGCTACCGGCACGCCTGGCGGCATCTGGGCGATCGCGAGCATGGCGTCGAGGCCGCCCGCCACGGAGGTCTTGGAGCTGAGCGGGACCCCGATCACCGGCAGCTCGGTGTGGGCCGCCACGACCCCGGGCAGCGCGGCCGCGAGACCGGCGCCCGCGATGATCACCTTCAGCCCGCGCATGCGCGCGTTCTTGGCGTAATCGGCCACGACCTCGGGATCGCGATGTGCGCTCATCACCCGTATCTCGTGGCGGATTCCCCGCTCCTCGAGCTCCTTGCCGGCCTTCTCCATCGCCGGCATGTCCGACTTCGAGCCCATCACGATCCCCACCAGCGGCGAGTCCACCTCGAGCCCGTCGAACTCGTGCTCGACCTCCGTCTCGGTGGCGGGTACCGGCGACTCGTTCACGCCTCGACCTTATCCACGGCGCGCGCCGCGATGTCGGTACGCATCTGCTTGCCGTCGAACTGGATCCGCTCGGCGGCGGCGTAGGCGCGGTCGCGCGCGTGGCCCGGCGACGGGCCGAATCCCGTCACGTTGAGCACTCGCCCGCCGGCGGTCACGACATGGCCGTCCTCGTCCTCCGCAGTGCCGGCGTGCAGCAGCTCGACGTCGAGCGAGTCGATCGAGCGCAGGCCGCGGATCAAGTCGCCCTTCGAGGAGGACTCCGGGTAGCCGGCGGAGGCGAGCACCACCGTCACGGCCCACTCGGCCGACCACTCGAGCTCCACACCGGCCAGCCCTCCCGGGCGGGTCGAGCCGTCGAGCAGCGCCAGCACGTCCGAGCGCAGGCGGGGCAGCACCGCCTGCGTCTCCGGGTCCCCGAAGCGGCAGTTGTACTCGAGCACCTTCGGGCCGCCGGCGGTCATCATCAGACCCGCGTAGAGGACCCCGTGATAGGGGGTTCCGCGCCGGCGCATCTCGTCCACGATCGGCTGGTGCACCGCGAGCGCGAGCGCCTCCGCGTGCTCCCTGTCGATGCCCGGCACCGGGGAGTAGCTCCCCATGCCGCCGGTGTTCGGGCCCGTGTCGCCGTCGCCGATCCGCTTGTAGTCCTGCGCCGGCGCCATCGGCACCGCGCGCTCTCCGTCGCAGACCGCGAGCAGGGACAGCTCCTCGCCGTCGAGGAACTCCTCGAGCACCACCTCCGTCGTGCCGAACCGCCGCTCGGTGAAGAACATGTCCACCGCCTCCCGGGCGGAGGCCTCGTCCGGGCAGATCACGACCCCCTTGCCCGCGGCCAGCGCGTCCGCCTTGAGCACGACCGGGTACGACGCGCACGCGATCTGGCCCAGGGCCTCGTCGCGCGAGCGCAGCACCGCATATCCCGCGGTCGGGACCCCGACCGCCTTCATCAGCTCCTTCGCGTGGCGCTTGGAGCCCTCGATCCGGGCCGCCTCCGCGCTCGGGCCGAACGCCCGGATGCGCTCGCCGGCAAGCGCATCCACGGCGCCCGCCACGAGCGGCGCCTCGGGCCCCACCACCACGAGATCCACCCCGCGATCCGCAGCGGTGCGCACGATCGCGTCGACGTCCTCGGCGTCCACGTCGAGGCACTCGATCCGATCCCTGGAGATCCCGGCGTTGCCGGGGGCGCAGAGCACCTCGGGCTTCTGGGGCGAGCGGCTGAGCACGCGCACCAGCGCGTGCTCGCGTCCACCTCCGCCGACAACCAGGACCCGCGTCAAGGACTCAGAGCGACGCGATGAAGTCGTCGACCGGGATCGCCGTGAGCGACTCGTAGCGAGCGGTCCCGCGCGAGCCGAGCTCGAGCGAGACGCGCGCCATCGTTGCCTCGTCGGGCGCCTCGACGATGTTCACGAAGTCGAACCGCCCGAGCACGGCCCACTGCGCCTTCACGCTCGCGCCGAGCTGCTCGATCTCCTTGTTGACCTCGCGGATGCGCTGGGGGTTGTTCTTGATCGTCTGCACGCCATCGGGAGTCAGCGTGCTGAGTAGGACGAAGGTAGGCAAAGAGGGTCCTTTCGACGGGTCGGTCGGTTTCTCTCAGGTTTCCAGTCCGAGCGCAAGGAGGTAGCCTTTCCGCCGTGCTCCGGCGCGCCTACGACGCCACCTGGGGCCGTGCCTTCGCGCGCGGCTACGACTTCTTCTTCCGGGCGATGGAGGAGAACGGGCTGAGGGACATGCGGCGCGAGCTGATGTCCCAGGCGAGCGGGCGCGCGCTGGAGGTGGGCGCGGGCACGGGCTTCAACCTCGCCCACTACCCGGAGGGTGTGACCGAGCTCGTGCTCACCGAGCCGTTCGAGCCGATGGCCGCCCAGCTCCGCCGCAAGGTGGCCGAGTCCGATCGCGCGGTCGAGGTGGTGGAGGCGCGGGGAGAGACGCTCCCCTTCCCGGACGACAGCTTCGACACCGTGGCCCTGACCCTCGTGCTGTGCACGGTTCCCGACCCCGAGGGGACCCTGCGCGAGATCGCGCGGGTGCTGAAGCCCGGTGGGCGCTTCCTCTTCCTGGAGCACGTGCGGGCGCGAGGACGGCGAGCGCCTCGCGCGCTGGCAGGACCGCCTTCACGGCCCCTGGTACGTGTTCGGCCACGGCTGCCACTGCAACCGGGACACGCTCGCGGCGATCGAGGCCTCCCCGCTGGAGGTCGAGCATGCGGATCGCGGCGCCCTGCCCAAGGCCGTCCCGCTGGTGCGGCCGATGGTGCGTGGCTCGGCCACGGCGCCGCCCGCCTGACAGGCCCATCGGGAGGGCTGTACGCTGGCGCGGCCCACCATCCTGAAAAGGAGCCCCGTGACCTCCCGCATCGTCCTGCTCACCGGCCTCGCCTCCGCCCTCGTCGCGGCGGCGCCCGCCCAGGCGGCCACGCTGACCGCGGACAAGGCGTGCTACCAGGAGCGCGAGCCCGTGCGGGTCGTGCGGCACGGGCTTCACGCCGAGCGCGCCGGTGGACATGAGCCGCGACAACCTCGCCTTCGGCACGCTCACCGCTGACGCCACGGGCACCATCCGCGGTAGCGCCCCGGCTCCTCCGATCAGCCCGACGCGCCAGCGGCCCTTCTCCTTCGTGGCGACCGACCGCACCAACACCGCGATCACGGCGACGGTCGCGCGGCTCGCCACCATCTTCGACGTGGACGTGGTTCCGCTCGGCGGCAACCCCGCCCGGACGCGCAGGATCACCGCGCGGGGGTTCACCACGGGGAGGACGCTCTACGTGCACGTCCGGCGCAGGGGCAGGGGGCGGAACGTCAAGGCTCGGCAGGCTCAAGCAACCGTGCGGCACGAAGAAGGTCAGGAAGCGCATCTTCAGGCGCGGGGCGAAGAACGGCGTCTACACGGTGCAGTTCGACACCCGCCGCAGGTACTCCCGGCGGACCTTCCCACGGGTGGTCTACACGGTCACGATCTTCACGGTCCTGCGTCCCAGGCGCAGCGCCGCCGCCGCCGTTTCCACCGGCGAGCGCTGGGTGCGGGTCCGGTAGCGCGCCCTCAGATCTCCAGGTCCGGATAGCGCGTGCGGAGGTGCTCGGTGAGGGCCTCGCGGACGCGCCGGCGCTCCTCCGCCGACGCCATCCGGTAGCGCCCCAGGAGCTCCTTCTGGCCCTCGAGCGGTAGCCCGGCGAGCTCCCAGCTCACGGCGAGGCGCTCGAACAGCACCTCCACCCGGCGCTGCCAGCGGTCCTCGGCGGAGGCCGCGGGCTTGGCGTCGAGCTTCTCAAGCGCGCGCAGGGTGCCCGCGCTCACCTCGTCGCGGAGGGTCAGGACGTTGCCGCCCGGATCCGTGTAGGCGGTGGCCGCGGCGTCCGGCCTCGCCGGCCCGCCGTCCTCCCGTCTGCGCCGGCGCGCGCGCCTACCCACGCTTATGCCGTGACTGGCACGGCCGTGTTCGCGATCTCGAAGGTGAGCTCCCCCTCGGCGGCGTCCACCTTCACGGTGTCACCAGGGGCGAACTCGCCCTCCAGGAGCTTCAGAGCGAGCTTGTCCACCAGCCGCTTCTGGATCACTCGCTTGAGCGGGCGGGCGCCGTACGTGGGGTCGTAGCCGAGGTTGCCGATCAGCGTCTTCGCCTCGTCGGTCAGCTCGACCTCCACCCCCCGCTCGCGCACCCGGTGGACCAGCTTCTCCACCTGCAGCTCCACGATCTGGCCGATCTCCTCGCGTGTGAGCGAGTGGAACTCCACGATCTCGTCGAGCCGGTTGACGAACTCGGGCTTGAACGTGGCCTCGACGCCGGCGATGCCGCCGGGGACATTGGAGGTCATGATCACGACGGTGTTGGTGAAGCTCACCGTGCGGCCCTGGCCGTCGGTGAGCCGGCCGTCGTCCATCAGCTGGAGCAGGACGTTGAAGACGTCGGTGTGGGCCTTCTCGATCTCGTCCAGGAGCACGACGGAGTAGGGCCGGCGTCGCACCGCCTCGGTGAGCTGCCCGCCCTCGTCGTAGCCCACATAGCCGGGCGGCGCGCCCACGAGGCGCGACACGGAGTGCTTCTCCATGTACTCGGACATGTCGATGCGCACCATCGCCTGCTCGGAGTCGAACATGAACTCGGCCAGAGCCCGGGCCAGCTCGGTCTTCCCGACGCCCGTCGGGCCAATGAAGAGGAAGCTGCCGATCGGGCGACCGGGGTCCTGAAGGCCGGCGCGCGAGCGCCTCAGGGCGTTGGACACGGCCTCCACGGCCTCGCGCTGACCGACCACGCGCTCGTGCAGGCGCTCCTCCATGTGCACGAGCTTCGCCACCTCGGACTCCATCAGCCTCGAGACGGGGATGCCTGTCCACCGGGCCACCACCTCGGCCACGTCCTCCTCGTCGACCTCCTCCTTGAGGAAGGTCACGTCGGACTGCAGCTCGTTCAGCTTCGCCTCCTGCTCGCGGCCCAGCTCCTCGAGCTTGGGGATCTCGCCGTAGCGCAGCTCGGCCGCGCGCTGGAGGTCGGCGTCGCGCTCGGCGCGCTCGGCGTCGCGGTGGGCCTGCTCCAGGCGCTCCTTCGCGCCGCGGATCGCGTCGATGGCCTCCTTCTCGGCCATCCAGTGCGCCTTCATCTCGTTGGACCTCTCGCGCAGATCGGCCAGCTCGCGCTCGATCGCCTCGCGGCGAGCCACGCTCACGTCGTCCTTCTCCTTCTTGAGCGCCTGGTGCTCGATCTCGAGCTGCTGGATCCGCCGCTCGACCTCGTCGATCTCGGTGGGCATCGAGTCGATCTCGATGCGCAGGCGCGACGCCGCCTCGTCGATCAGGTCGATCGCCTTGTCGGGTAGGAAGCGGTCGGCGATGTAGCGGTGCGAGAGGGCGGCCGCGGCCACGATCGCGGAGTCCTGGATGCGCACGCCGTGATGAACCTCGTAGCGCTCCTTCAGGCCGCGCAGGATCGCGACGGTGTCGCCGACGCTGGGCTCGCCCACGTGCACGGGCTGGAAGCGGCGCTCGAGCGCGGCGTCCTTCTCGATGTGCTTGCGGTACTCGTCCAGCGTGGTGGCGCCGACGGCGCGCAGCTCTCCGCGCGCGAGCATCGGCTTCAGCAGGTTCGCGGCGTCCACGGCGCCCTCGGCGGCGCCGGCGCCCACGATCGTGTGCAGCTCGTCCATGAAGAGGATCACCTGGCCCTCGGCGTCGGCGATCTCCTTGAGCACGGCCTTCAGCCGGTCCTCGAACTCGCCGCGGTACTTGGCGCCGGCGATCAGGGAGCCGATGTCGAGGGCGATCACGCGCCTGTCCCGCAGGGACTCCGGCACGTCGCCCGCGACGATGCGCTGGGCGAGGCCCTCGGCGATGGCGGTCTTGCCGACGCCAGGCTCGCCGATGAGGACCGGGTTGTTCTTGGTGCGGCGAGAGAGCACCTGGATCACCCGCCGGATCTCCTCGTCGCGGCCGATCACCGGATCGAGCTTGCCGTTCTCGGCGGCCTCGGTGAGGTCGCGGCCGAAGCGCTCGAGCGCCTGGTACTTGTCCTCGGGGTTCTGGTCGGTCACGCGATGGGGCCCGCGCACCTGCTCCACGGCCTCGGTCAGTTGGTCGCGCGACGCCCCGGCGTCCACCTTGGGGTCGGCAGCCAGGGCGAGCAGCAGATGCTCCGTGGAAACGTACTCGTCGCCCAGCGACCGGGCGTCGTCGTCCGCCTTCTGCAGCAGCTCGATCAGCTCGGTCGAGAGCGCCGGGGCGCTCGACGCGTCGCCGGTGACCGTGGGCAGCGCGTCCAGGGCCTCGTTGGCGCGGCGCCTGACCGCCTCCGGGTCGGCGTTCGCGCGGCGCAGGACGGGCACGACGATGCCGCCGTCCTGTTCGAGCAGCGCGAGCAGCAGGTGCTGGGGGACCACCTGCGAGTTGCCGCGCGCGCCGGCGAGGCGCTGGGCGGCCGCCAGCGCCTCCTGGGCCTTGATCGTGAACCTATCCGCCTGCATCGAACGGAAGGGTACTAAAGAAATCTAAGTCTGTCTTGCTTAAGGCTGTATGCCCGGGTCGGTGCTCTTGTCCCTGAGGTTCGCGCACTGATTCGTGCGGTAGACCGGGACGGTGCACTCCTCCTCCTGCTGGCTCTCCAGCCGCCCCGCGTCCCGGCATTGCTCGAACTCGAGCTGGGAGCGCGCCGGGTTGCACTGAAGGCCGCCCGAGTCCTCCTGCTGCGGTTCCTGCGGGGCCGCGGACACCGTCGTGCTCGCCCGCGCGCTGTTCCCGTTGCCCGGGTCCCTGACCACGGCGGTGTAGGTGCCGAGCACGGCGTTGCTCACCTGGCCGAACGTGTGCGACCCGTTGCCCGAGCCGTTCGTCGTGATGCTGTAGCTCTCCTGCACGCCGTCGGGCCGGGTCAGGGACACGGCCAGCGTGACGTTCGGGCGGAAGCCCGACGCGTTGAGGGTGTACGAATCTGCGGCCGTCCCCGACGACGGCGAGAACGACGCCGCGGGATTGGTTGCCGGCTCCGCGGCCGGCGCCGCCCGCCTGCGTCTCTGCCCTCTGACCCGTGGGGGGTCGGGATAGGGCAGGTAGCACGAGTCGCTGAAGTCCCGCCGCCGGTAGACGGCCAGGAACTCGTCGCCGCCGTAACCGCGATAGATGCGGGCGAAGTCGACGTAATCGCACGCCGGCGGCGGCCTGTAGTTCGGCGGGCACCCGAAGCACTTCGCCGTCTTGACGAAGACCGGCTCGAGCAGGGGGTTCCCGCACCGGCACCGCGCGACCGGCCTGCCGTCCGGGCCCACGAGCACGGCGGTGCCGGCCTGGAGGATCGCCTGGTAGGCCACCGCATTGCCGTTGACGAAGTTGTGGTTCGTGACTCTCGTGTCACGCGTGAGAGTCACGGAGCGAAGGCTGCGGATGTAGCGGGCGACCACGGCCGGGGCGGGGTCGATGCCGAGCACCCGCGCCCACTCCTCCATCCGGTCGGGACGGGCGCGCAGGGACCTGATCAGCAGCTCGCGGTCGCACACGAGGTCGGACCCGGTGCCGCCGAACGGCCCGGAGCCCACCTTTACGCGCTTCTTCCCGCGCACGTCGGCGGGCTTGGTGAAGGGGTCCTCGCCCTCGTCGGTCGGCTCCTCGAAGCGCACGGTCTGCGCGTCGGCCGCGGCCGGCTCGGCGTCGTCGTCCCCACCGCCGGTGAGCAGCACGACCGCCGCCACGGCGATCACCGCGAGCAGGGCGAATCCTGTGATGAAGGGCCAAAGGGGTCGGCTGGAGCGCACGAGTCCTCCGCGACCGAGTATCCCCCGGGATTGCGATCCCCGCCACTTTTCGCCTGCTCAGCGCGGCTAGCTGCCGGGCCTGCGAATGCTGATCCGCACCGCCCCCGCGCCCGCGCGATCCGGCGGCACCAGCGCCTGGCCCTGGGGCTCGTAGCGCACCATCTCGGCCTTCACCGAGCGGCGCACCCGCTGGATCTCCTGCTCGAGCTCGGTCTTGATCCGCTCGGCGGCGCGCTCGAGATTGCGCATGCGGCGCCGCATCCGGTCTATCTCCAGCTCGAGCTCGAACACCTTCTCGACGCCGGCGAGGTTCATCCCCAGCTCGGTCGTCAGCTCCTGGATCCGGCGCAGCAGCTGCACGTCGTCGTCCGAGTAGAGCCGCGTGTTCTTCGGCGAGCGCTTGGGCGTGATCAGGCCGCGCGCCTCGTAGATCCGCAGCGTCTGCGGGTGCATGCCGGCCAGCTCGGCGGCCACCGAGATCATGTACACGCCACGCGCGCCGCCGTCGTCCGAGGTCACGAGCCCCCGCCTCTCCTCAGGATCCGCTCGCGCGGGTTGTCCTCCATCACCGCCGCCAGCTCGTCCACGACCTCGCGCTGCTCCTTCGAGAGCGAGCGCGGGACGTCGACCGAGAGCCGGTAGTGGATGTCCCCGCGGCCCTTGCCGCCGAGCCGCGGCGGACCCTCGCCGCGCAGCCGCTGGACGGTGCCGTGCTGGGTGCCCGGCGACACCCGGATGCGCTTCGAGCCGTTCAGGGTGGGCACTTCGATCGTGGCGCCGCGGATCGCTTCGGGGATCGTGACCGGCACCTCGACCTCGAGGTTGTCGCCGCGGCGCTTGAAGAGGGGGGAATCGGGCACCCGGGTCACGACGTACAGGTCACCCTGCGGCCCGCCCCGGCGGCCGGCCTCGCCCTTGCCCGCCAGGCGCACGCGGCTGCCGTCGCGGACTCCCGCCGGGACGTTCACCTTGTAGCGCTTGACCTGGCGCGTGAAGCCGGCGCCGTCGCAGGTCTGGCAGGGATCGGTGATCTCGGTGCCCGTCCCGCCGCACTTGCGGCAGGGCTGGGAGATCGAGAACAGCCCCTGGGACTCCGCCTCCACGCCGCGGCCCTGGCAGCGGCTGCAGACCTTCGGCATCGTGCCGGGCTTCGCGCCCGTCCCGTGGCAGGTGGGGCAGGGTGCGGCCAGCGGCACGGTGACCGGGATCTGGGCTCCCTCCATCGCCTGGTCGAAGGAGAGGTGCACCTCCGTCTCGAGGTCGGCGCCGCGTTCGGGCCGGGGGCCGGCGCCGCCACCGCGGCCCGGCGCGCCTCCGAAGAGGTCGGACAGGATGTCGCCGATCCCGCCGCCGAACCCGCCGCGGAACGCGCCCGGGTCGAAGCCGCCGCCGGAGAAGACGCCGCCGCCCTGGTCGTACTCGCGCCGCTTCTTCGGGTCGGAGAGGATCCCGTAGGCCTCCTGGATCTCCTTGAAGCGCTCCTCAGCGGCGGAGTCGCCCGGGTTCTTGTCCGGGTGGTACTTGCGCGCGAGCTTGCGATAGGCCTTCTTGACCTCCTCGTCGGAGGACTTCTTGTCGACGCCGAGCGTTTCGTAGGGGTTCTTCACCGCGGGCACCGCCTCAACCGGATACGACCACGCGGGCAGGACGGAGCACGGTTCCGTTCAGCCGGTAGCCCTTCTCGACCACGTCGAGCACCACGCCGGCTCCCGCCTCCTCGTCCTCTCGGGTCGAGAGCGCCTCGTGGAAGGTCGGGTCGAACTTCTCGCCCCGGGGGTCGAACTGCTCGACGCCGTGGCGGGACAGGACGGCGATCACCTCCGAGTGCACGAGCCGGACGCCATCGGCGAGATGGTCCTCGCCGGAAGCAGCCGACTCGAGCGCACGCTCCAGGTTGTCGACCACGGGCAGCAGCTCGCCGACGAGCCCGCTCTTCGCGCGCTCTCCGGCTATCGCAGCCTCCTTGGCGGCGCGCTTGCGGAAGTTCTCGAAGTCCGCCTGCGTGCGCTGAGCGAGAGCGAGGTACTCATCCCGCTCCCGCTCCAGCGCAGCAACCGGGTCGTCCTCGGAGACCTCCGGCGCCTCGGGCTCCGGCTCTGACGACTGACGACTGACGACTGACGACTCGTCAGCCTCAGGCGCCTCGATATCCGGCCGCTCCTCGGCCACCGCTAGCCCTCCTTGTCGTCCACGACCTCAGCGTCGACGACCTCCTCCTCGTCGGCCGCGGCGTCCCCGGCAGTGCCGGCGCCGTTGCCGGCGCCGTCGGCCGCCTGCGCCTGCTGCGCAGCCGCGGCGTACATCTGCTCGGACACAGCGTGGAAGGCCGTCTGGAGCGCCTCGGTCTTCGAGTTGATCTCGGCGGCGTCCTCGGACTCGAGCGATGCCCGGACGTCCTCGATCGCCTTCTTGATCTCCTCCTTGGAGGCGTCGTCCACCGACTCGCCGAGCTCCTCCACCTGCTTCTCGGCCTGATAGGCGGCGTTCTCGGCGTTGTTGCGCGCCTCCACGAGCTCACGCATCCGGCGGTCCTCGTCGGCGTGGGACTCGGCGTCCTTGACCATCCGCTCCACCTCGTCGTCCGAGAGGCCGGAGCCGGACTTGATCTCGATCTTCTGCTCCTTGCCCGTGCCCAGGTCCTTCGCGGTCACGTGAAGGATGCCGTTGGCGTCGATGTCGAACCCGACCTCGATCTGCGGCACGCCCCTCGGCGCCGGCGGGATGCCGGTGAGCTGGAACTTGCCGAGCGACTTGTTGTAGGTGGCCATCTCGCGCTCGCCCTGGAGCACGTGCACCTCCACGCTCGTCTGGTTGTCCTCGGCGGTCGAGAACACCTCCGACTTGCGCGTGGGAATCGTGGTGTTGCGCTCGATGAGCTTGGTCATCACGCCGCCCTTGGTCTCGATGCCGAGCGTGAGCGGGGTGACGTCCAGCAGCAGCACGTCCTTCACGTCGCCGGCCAGGACTCCGGCCTGGATGGCGGCGCCGACGGCCACGACCTCGTCGGGGTTCACGCCCCGGTGCGGGTCCTTGCCGGTGAGCTCCTTGACCTTCGCCTGCACGGCGGGCATGCGGGTCATGCCGCCCACCATCACGATGTGGTCGATCGAGTCGCCGGTCACGCCCGCGTCCTCCATCGCCTGCTTGGTCGGGCCGACGACGCGGTCCACCAGCGAGGCGGTGAGCTCGTTCAGCTTCGCGCGGGTGAGGCGCTGGTTCAGGTGCTTGGGGACCGAGTCGACGGCCGTGATGAACGGCAGGTTGATCTGGGTCTCCTGGGCCGAGCTCAGCTCGGCCTTGGCCTTCTCGGCCTCCTGGTAGAGGCGCTGGAGGGCCATCTTGTCCTGGGACAGATCCTGGCCCTCGTCCTTCTTGAACTCGGCCACGAGCCAGTCCACGATCGCCTTGTCGAAGTTGTCGCCGCCCAGGTGGTTGTCACCCGCGGTGGCCTTCACCTCGAACACGCCGTCGCCGATCTCGAGCACGGACACGTCGAACGTGCCGCCACCGAGGTCGAACACGAGGATCGTCTGGTCGGTGTTCTCCTTGTCGAGGCCGTACGCGAGCGATGCCGCGGTCGGCTCGTTGATGATCCGCTTGACGTCGAGCCCGGCGATCTTGCCGGCGTCCTTCGTTGCCTGGCGCTGATCGTCGTTGAAGTAGGCCGGGACGGTGATCACCGCGCTGTCGACCGTGTCGCCCAGGTAGGCCTCGGCGTCGGCCTTCAGCTTCTGCAGGATCATCGCGCTGATCTCGGGCGGCGGATACTCCTGGCCGCCGGCCTTCACGCGCGCGTCGCCGTTCGGGCCGCGCACGACCTCGAAGGGGACGATCGTCTCCTCCTCCTTGACCTCGGCCTCCTTGCGGCCCATGAAGCGCTTGATCGAGAAGACGGTGTTCTCCGGGTTGGTCACGGCCTGGCGCTTGGCCGGCGCGCCCACGAGGCGCTCGCCGCCCTCCGTGAATGCGACCACCGACGGGGTGGTGCGGGCACCCTCGGCGTTCTCGACGACTGTGGGCTCACCGCCCTCGAGCACCGCCATGCAGCTGTTGGTCGTGCCAAGATCGATTCCGATGGTCTTTCCCATCGTGGTAACTCCTCTGACTCGTTTTCAGAAAATCTAAGCGTCAGTATGGCAGATCAGACCACGCTTGCCCACGCCGAGGCGCTCGCCCGCCGGGCGTTTGAGGGCTTCGCGGCGCAGGACGCGGAGGCGATCGTGGCCTGCTTCCACCCAGACGGGGAGCTCGTGATCGACGGCGACCTCGCCGGGCTCACGGGGAAGCACCATGCCGGGCGCTCGGGTGTGCGGGCGTGGTTCGAGGACTGGTTCGGCGTGATGGAGCCGTCCGAGGCGAGGATCGAGCACCTAGCCTCCGTGGGCGACCGCGTGCTGGTGGTCGCCTACCAGCGGTCGCGCTCCGCCACGGCCGGAGCCCCGGCCGCCACTCGCTTCGGCGTGGTCTGCTCCTTCCACGAGGAGCTGATCGGCCGGTTCGAGCTGTATCCGGAGCACCACGCCGCGCGGAAGGCCCTGGGGCTGCACCGCTGGCCGTGGGACGATCACACGGTCCATCCCGCGCCCTTCGACTCCGCGGAGGCGGAGGCGCTGCGCAGGGAGCTCGCCGCGATCTCGAGGAGCGCTACGGGGGCGACTCCGAGCCGGGCGCCAAGCCGACCGGCGAGGACGTCGTGGTCTTCCTCGTGGCGCGCAACGCAGGGGGCGACCCGGTGGGCTGCGGCACGCTTCTCGACCTCGGCGGCGGGGTGGCGGAGATCAAGCGCATGTACGTCCGCCCCGAGGCGCGCGGGCAGGGCGTGTCGAGAGGAGTGCTCGAGGGATTGGAGCGGGAGGCGCTGCGCCGCGGCTTCGCCCGCTGCCGGCTGGAGACCGGCGAGCGCCAGCCCGAGGCGATGGGCCTCTACCGCAGCGCCGGCTACGAGGAGATCGAGAAGTTCGGCCCCTACCGGGACTCGCCGCTGTCGCGCTGCTTCGAGCGCCGGCTGCGCTAGGCATCACGTCTCGGGCAACGGTCGTGGCGGTCGCAGCCGGGGAACCAGCTCGACCGCCACGATCGCGCCGAGGATCAGCGCGGCCCCCAGCAGGGAGACCGCCGAGAGGCGATCGTCGGCCAGCAGGTAGCCGAAGAGGCCCGCGAACGCCGGCTCGCTCGCCAGGATCAAGGCGGTGCGGGCCGGCGGCGCGTGTTGCTGGGCGTAGGACTGGACGAAGAAGCCGAGCGCGCTGGCGACCAGCGACGTGACGATCAGCGCGGACCAGACGGTGGCGCCCTCGGGCGCCTCGAGGTCGCCGGCGCGCGCCCGCCACCGCGAGGCAGACCACCCCGCAGAGCCCGAGCTGGACCACCAGCAGGGCGCCGACGTCGTGGTCGCGCACGCCGCGTGCGGTCACGAGGATGTGGGCGGCGAAGGCCACGGCGCACAGCAGCACGAGGCCATCGCCCCGAAGCGTGAAGTCCCCGCCCGCGCCGGAGAGCAGGTAGAGCCCGACGGCCGAGACCACAGCCCCCGCCCACGCGATCGCGGGCAGGCGGTCGCGCAGGAACGCCCAGCCGAGCAGCGGCGTGATCACCACGAACAGGCCGGTGATGAAGCCGGCGTTCGACGGCGGTCGTCTCCTCGAGCCCGAGCGTCTGGAACACGTAGCCCGCGGTGAGGAACGCGCCCATGGTCGAGCCCGGCCCGCCAGCCCTCCGGCGACAGCGACCGAAGCTGGCGGTGGAACACGATCGCCACGAGCAGCGCCGCGGGCAGGAAGCGGTAGGCGAGGAAGGCCATCGTGGGCAGCAGCTCGATCGCGTCCTGGACCATCACGAACGTGAGGCCCCACACGGCGGCGATGCCGACGAGCCCCGCCTCGGCGCGCCAGCCGCCGCGAGTCGCTCACGCGGCCTGCGCCAGCTCGCGCGCGTACGGGCACATGCGCCGCAGCGGGCACTCGTCGCAGCGCGGAGCGCGGGCGTGGCAGGTGCGCCGGCCGTGGCGGATCAGGCTCACGTGGGCCTCGTAGGGTCGTCGGGGTCCGGCCGACAGGCGCAGCATCTCGTCGTGGGCCTCCTCGAGCGGGCCTCCGGGGCGGAACAGGCCCAGGCGCGTGCCCACCCGGTGCACGTGGGTGTCCACCGGCACGTCGTGGCGGCCGAAGGAGAACAGCAGCACGCAGGCCGCCGTCTTGCGCCCGACGCCGGGAAGCGCGCACAGCTCGGCCGCGCGCCTCCTCGAGCGGCGCGTCGTGCGAGGCGCGAGAGGTCGTCGCCGTCCAGCGCGCCGCAGGATCCTCTGGATCCGTGGCGCCTTGGTCACGGCCAGGCCGCCCGGGCGGATCGCCTCCACCACCTCCTCCGACGGGCGCGTCGCGGACCGCGTCCCAGGAGTCGAAGCGCTCGCGCAGACGCTCGTACGCCACGTCGCGGTTGCGGTCGTTCGTGTTCTGGGAGAGCACGGTGAGCACCAGCTCGTCGACCGGCGCCCGGTGCGGGTGGCCGCTCGGCCGGCCGTACTCCGCGCGCCAGGCGCTCGAGGATCGTGCGAAGGCGCCGGGGCGGCGGGGGCTTCCAGGCCATCCGGCGAATGCAGTGGGGCCCATGCGAGGATGCCGTGCCCGATGGCCGAGGTCGCCGAGCACCGGACGCAGGTCGGCGGGCATCGAGGCTTTCTGGCGTCGCGCGGAGCCCGACGCGGGAGCGCGCCCGTGCTCTACGTGCACGGCGTACCCAACAGCTCGCGACCTCTGGAGCCCTTCCTCGAGCTCACCGGCGGGGTCGCGCCGGACCTGCCCGGCTTCGGGCGCTCGGGCAAGCCCGCCGCCTTCGACTACTCGATCCCGGCTACGACCGCTGGCTCGAGGCGTTCCTCGACCACGCGGGCGTCGAGCGCTTCTCGCTGGTGGTGCACGACTGGGGAGTGGTGGGCCTGCATACCGCGCAGCGGCTGCACCAGCGCCTGGACAGGCTGGTCGTGATCGGCCGGCGTGCCGCTCCTCCCCGGCTACAGCTGGCACCGCTTCGCCCGCATCTGGCGGACGCCGCTGGCGGGCGAGATGTTCATGGGGCTGACCACGAAGTGGGCTTTCCGCCAGATCTCGAAGGAGGCGAACGTCGAACCTGGACCGCTGCCCGAGGAGATGATCGACTCGATCTGGCGGCACTTCGACCACGGCACCCAGCGGGCGATCCTCAAGCTCTACCGCTCGGCGCCGCCGCCGAGGTGCTCGAGCAGGCGGGCGCAACCTCGCCCGCATCGACTGCCCCGCGCTCGTGCTCGTGGCCGACCCGCGACCCGTACATCGGCGCAGGAGTTCGGGCGCGGCCTACGCGGAGGCCCTCGGGCGAGGTGACGCTGAGAGAGCTCGACGACGCCGGGCACTGGCCGTGGCTCGACCGCCCCGAGCTGGTCGCCGACGTGGCGCGCTTCCTGTCTGGCTAGCCTGGAGCCCGGTGCCCGCGAAGCGCGCTGCTGACCGTCCTGCTCGCCGCGATCGCGCTTGGCGGCTGCGGCGGCGGAGATGACGACGAGGAGCCGTCCACGCCCGCGCCCTCCCCCGAGCGCACCGAGGCTGAGACGACGCCCGAGCGGTCGACGAGCCCCAGGTCGAGACGGTCGCCACCGGGACTCGAGGCGCCCTGGGAGCTCGCCTTCCTGCCCGACGGCCGCGCGCTGCTCACGGAGCGGCCGGGCCGCGTGCGCCTGCTGTCGACCGGGCCTGAAGCTGCGCGAGGAGCCGGCGGCCGAGGTCGACGTCGCTCAGATCGGCGAGGGCGGGCTGCTCGGGCTGGCGGTGGACCCGCGAGTTCGAGCGCAACCGCTTCGTCTACCTCTACCGCACCACCGACTCGGGCAACGAGGTGCTGCGCTACCGCCTCGAGGGCGATCGCCTCGCGCGAGGACGGCCGCATCGCTCGACGGCCTCCAGGCCGCTTCCATCCACGACGGCGGGCGGCTGCGCTTCGGCCCCGACGGGCTGCTCTACGTGACAACGGGCGAGGCGGGCAACCCGCCGCTCGCCCAGGACCGCGAGCTCGCTCAACGGCAAGATCCTGGCGCTCCGCGGCTTCCGCGGCGGCGCGGCGAGCCCGAGATCGTCTCCCTCGGGCCACCGCAACGTGCAGGGCCTCGACTGGGAGCCGCGCACCGGCCGGCTGGTGATCACCGAGTTCGGCCCGGACTCGCGACGACGAGGTGAACGTGATCCGCAAGGGCGGGAACTACGGCTGGCCCGACGCGCAGGGCGACGAGGGCGCTCCGGAGTTCGTGGAGCCCGTCGTGAACTACGAGGAGTGATCGCGCCTCCGGCGCCACGTTCGTGCGCGAGAAGGGATCGGCCTGGACCGGCGACTTCGTGTTCGGCAGCCTCGTGGGCGAGCAGATCCGCCGGGTGAAGCTCGACGGTGACGCGGCGACGCGAACGAGGCGCTGTTCGAGGGCGAGTTCGGCCGCGTCCGCACCGTGGTCGAGGGCCCCGACGGCGCGCTCTACGCGCTCACGAACAACACCGACGGCCGCGGAAGCCCGCGCGACGGCGACGACCGGATCCTGCGGATCGTGCCCGCCCGCCGGCTGATGGAGGGGCTGCTCGACAGCATCGCCGACGCCTACCGGCAGGGGATCGAGGCGCCCGGGAAGGAGACCCACTTCCTCATCCTGCTCGCCTTCATCGCCTCATTCGGCTTCATCCGCACCAGCGCGCACATGATCCGCGCGCAGGTGAGCTGGTGGCCGGGAAACGTTCAGACGAAGAGCGGAACCCACGTGCACCACCTCGTGTGGGGCATCCTCGCCCTGCTCGTGTTCGGCTACGTGGGGCTGGCCTTCGAGCCGGGGAGCCCTGGCGCGAGCTCGTCGCGATCCTCTTCGGGATCGGGATGGGCCTGACGATGGACGAGTTCGCCCTCTGGCTGAACCTCGAGGACGTGTACTGGCAGGAGAAGGGCCGCCAGTCGGTCGACGCCGTGATCGTGACCACCTGCCTGCTGGCGCTCACGCTCCTCGGCCTTCAGTTCTGGATCGACGTGCTCGAGGCCGGTCTCGGCTTCTTCGGCGTGGGAGGCGAACGGCTCAGCGCGGGCGAGAGCACCGCGATCCTCGTGCCGCTCCAGGTCGCAGGCGCCTGCCTGGCCGTGGTCTGCTTCCTGAAGGGGAAGACCCTCACCGGCCTGGTCGGTCTGTTCGTGCCCCTGGTCGCGCTCGTGGGCGCCGTCCGCGGCGCCGGGCCCGACTCGCGATGGGCACGCCGCCGGGCAACCGGCACGCTAGCCTGACGCGCGTGCCGCGTCCCGCGTTCTCCGTCGCGGCGCCGCCGCGGAGCCGTCCGCCGAAGGCTGCGCCACCTTCGCCTCCGCCGACCTCGGGCGAGGCGCGCCCGCGCGCGCGCTGGCGGCGGATCGACGGCTGGCGGTTGGCGCCCACGCTGATCGCCGCCGTGCTGGCAGGGATCTACCTGATCCTCGAGCCGCGCACGCCCGACCTCGCCGCCCACATCTTCCGCTCGGAGCTGTTCGGCCGCGAGGGCTTCACGATCTGGAACGGCCAGTGGTACGGCGGCCACCACACGCCCGCCTACTCGCTGCTCTCGCCGCCGCTGGGCTGGCTGCTCGGTCCGCAGCTGATGGGCGCCCTGTCGGCGGTATCGGCGACCGCGTGCTTCACCGAGCTCGCGCGCAACCACTTCGGCGCGCAGGCCGCGCGCCTGGGCACGATCTGGTTCGGGGCCGGCTCGGCGACACTGCTCTTCACCAACCGGCTGCCCTTCGCACTCGGCGTGGCGTTCGGGCTGGCCGCCGCGCTGGCGCTCCAGCGCGACCGCCGCATCCTGGCGCCGCTGCTGGGCGTGCTGTGCGCGGTGTCGAGCCCGGTGGCGGGCCTGTTCCTCGCGATGGGCGGCGCTGGCCTACGCGCTGGCGGCCACCGGGGAGGGCGTGCCGGTGAAACGCCGCGATGGCATCGCCCTCGCCGCCGCAGGGCTGATCCCGCCGGTGCTGCTCACCGTCGCCTTCCCCGAGGGCGGCTACGCCCCTTCCCGTTCTCCTCCTACCTGCCCATCCCGTTGTTCGCGGCAGTCGCCGTCGTGGTGCTGCCGCGCTCCGAGCGCACGCTGCGGACGGTGGCCGTTCTATACGGGCTCGGATCGACGCTGGCGCTGCTGATCCCCACGGCCATGGGCGGGAACGCGGTGCGCTTTGGCGCATTGTTCGCGGGGCCCGTGCTCGCCTGCGCGTTCGCGGGGCGCTGGCGGCGCCCGGTCGTCCCGATGGCGGTCCTGCTCGCCGCGCTGGCCTTCTGGCAGTGGTCGCCGGCGGTGCGGGACATCTACAAGGCGATCGACGACCCGGTCGCGAAGGCCTCGTACTTCGACCCCGTACGTGAGTACTTCCGCCTGCTCCCCGACCAGCGGCGCGTGGAGATCCCGTTCACCTTCGGCCACTGGGAGGGGGCCGAGGTGGCCTCGGAGGTGCCCCTCGCCCGCGGGTGGCTGCGGCAGCTGGACACCGGGCGCCACCCGATCTTCTACAAGGGCGGGCTGAATGAGCTGACGTACGCCAGCTGGCTGTCCGAGAACGCCGTGCGCTACGTGGCGCTGCCGGACGCCAAGCCGGACCGCAGCTCCTACCGGGAGCGCGCGCTGATCGAGAAGCCGGGCGGCCTGCCCTACCTCAAGCTGCGCGCGACCTTCGACCACTGGCGGATCTACGAGGTCTCCCTGCCCGCTCCGGTCGTGATCTCCCGCGGCGGCTCCAACATCGAGCTCGAGCAGCTCCAGTCCGACGAGGTGCTGCTGCGGGTGAAGAAGCCCGGCGACGCGCTGGTGCGCGTGCGCTGGACGCCCTACTGGCTCGCCAAGGGCGGCTGCGTGGAGCGGGACGGCGACTGGACCCGCGTGACCGCCGAGAAGGAGGGCTTCCTGCGGCTGGTCACACGGTTCTCCCCCGAACGAATCGTCCAGCGGGGCCGCCGCTGCGACGGCGGGTAAGGTAGGCACGTGGCCCGCCCCCCGTCACAGGAATTTGTCGCGCAGTTCCGCCGCGCGTGGTACACGAGCAGCCGCTGGCTCCCCCAGGGCTGGCTGGACGCGCTGCGCCAGCTGGTCCTGTTCGCGGGCGCCTACTACGCGTACAGGCTCGTGCGCGGCTTCGTGGACGGGCAGGCGACCGCCGCGTTCGAGAACGCCCGCACGCTGGTGGACGCCGAACGGGCGATGGGGCTCTTCTTCGAGCCGGGCCTCCAGGCGTGGGCGCAGGGCGAGGAGTGGATCGTGACGGGCGCCAACTGGATGTACGTGAACTCGCACTTCGTGATCACGACCACGTTCCTGATCTGGCTGTACATCGCCCGCAACCACGCCTACTACTACGTGCGCAACATGTTCCTGATCGCCATGGGCCTGGCGCTCGTGGGCTACATGGCCTACCCCACGGCGCCGCCGCGCTACCTGCCCGAGTGGGGCTTCACCGACACCGTCGCCGCCTTCGTGGGCGACGCCGCGGAGCAGAGCGCCAACGTGCTCTACAACCCATTCGCCGCGGTGCCCAGCATGCACGTCGCGTTCGCCCTGATGATCGCCGTCCCGGCGATCAAGCTCGTGAAGTCGCGCGCGCTGAAGGTCGCCTGGGGCTTCTACCCCGTGCTCGTGACGTTCGTGGTCGTGGTCACCGCCAACCACTTCTGGCTCGACGCCGCGCTCGGCGCGCTGGTGGCCGCGGTGTCGGCCTCGGGCGCCTCCTACGCACTCGCGCGCGCGCGGCCCGACGCTTGGGCGTGGCGCACGGCCCGCCGCGAAGCAGTGGCATAGATTCCTTCTCCTATGGCTGAGCCCGCACAGGGCCGGGTCACGCCGGCGGAGATGCGCGTGATCGCGCGCAACAGGCTGATCGAGTCGCGGCTGACGCCCAACGCGATCTCCATGGCCGGGCTGGTGGGCAACCTGATCGCCGCCGTGCTCGTGACCCAGGAGGAGTTCTTCCTGGCCGGGCTCGCGTTCATCGCTCGGCTCGGTGATGGACACGCTCGACGGCCGCTACTCGCGGATGTCCGGGCAAGGGCACGCCGTTCGGCGCCTTCCTCGACTCGAGCCTCGACCGGATGGAGGAGGGGATCGTGCTCGCCGCCGTGGGCGCGTACTTCGCCAAGCAGGGCGACGAGCTGGCCGTCGCGGCCGTCGTGCTGGCCGTGCTGTTCTCCCTGATGGTCAGCTACACGCGCGCCCGCGCGGAGGCGCTGGGCGTCGAGTGCAAGGTCGGGGTTGCGACCGCGGCGGTGCGGGTAGTGATCATCTCGGCCGGCCTCCTGTTCGCAAAGGGCGCAGGCCTGGGAGACTTCGAGCTGCTCGAGCCGGCGATCTACGCCCTGGCCGCGCTGACGGTGTTCACCACCTTCCAGCGCGTGCTGGCACGTGCGGCGCGAGCTGATGGCGCAGAGCCGCGCAACGCTGTAACCCGAACCCGCGTTCGGGGTTCGGTTACCCGACGCGGCCCCTCGCGAGCGGGGCCGCTTTTCATTGAGACTTCCAGGAGGGCTCTGTGAGCAAGAACGGATTCACACCAACGGCGCGTCTCGCTACCAGAGCGAGAAGGTGCGCGTGGCGATCGTGGGCGTGGGCAACTGCGCCTCCTCGTTCGTCCAGGGCGTCGAGTACTACAAGGACGCCGATCCCAAGGAGCGCGTGCCCGGCCTGATGCACGTCGACCTCGGCGGCTACCACGTCCGCGACATCGAGTTCACGGCCGCCTTCGACATCGACGCCGACAAGGTCGGCAAGGACCTCTCCGAGGCGATCTGGTCCGGCCAGAACAACACGATCAAGTTCGCCGACGTGCCGAAGCTCGACGTGCCGGTCTACCGCGGCATGACGCACGACGGCCTCGGCAAGTACCTCAAGGAGAAGATCACCAAGGCGCCCGGCGAGACCGACGACATCGTCCAGATCCTCAAGGACACCAAGACCGACGTGGTCGTGTCCTACCTGCCGGTGGGCTCCGAGCAGGCGACCAAGTGGTACGTCGAGCAGGTGCTCGAGGCCGGCTGCGGCTTCGTGAACTGCATCCCGGTGTTCATCGCCCGCGAGGACTACTGGGGCAAGCGCTTCAAGAAGGCCGGGCTGCCGATCGTCGGCGACGACATCAAGTCGCAGGTCGGCGCGACGATCGTCCACCGCCAGCTCGCCCGCCTGTTCGGCGACCGCGGCGTGAAGATGATGCGCACCTCGCAGCTGAACGTGGGCGGCAACATGGACTTCTACAACATGCTCGAGCGCGAGCGGCTGGAGTCCAAGAAGATCTCGAAGACGAACGCGGTCACCTCGATCATGGAGCACGAGCTGCCGGCCGACGACGTGTACATCGGCCCGTCGGACTACGTGCCGTGGCTGACCGACCGCAAGTGGGCGCACATCCGCGTCGAGGGCCAGGCCTTCGGCGACGTGCCGCTCAACGTCGAGATGAAGCTCGAGGTCTGGGACTCGCCGAACTCGGCGGGCATCGTCATCGACGCCGTGCGCTGCTGCAAGCTGGCGCTCAACAACGGCATCGGCGGCCCGCTGGAGGCGCCGAGCTCCTACCTCATGAAGTCTCCGCCGGTCCAGGTGCCGGACTCGGTCGCCAGAGACAACACCGAGACGTTCATCGCCGAGCACTCCGGCGCTCCGAAGCTGCCTGGCAAGGGAAAGGTGCGGTCGAAGGAGACCGAGAAGGCCTAGCAACCAGCTGTTAGCAACCAGCAACTCGAAAGGGGCCCGGCTGCAAGCCGGGCCCCTTTGCGTTGTGGGTTTTTGCGGGCCAGCGTAGAGTTAGCGCCTGTCGCATACTCGCACCGGACGGAAGGGGAGTTTCTTGGCCACTCGCTCGACGCGTACTGCCACCGCTGAGAGGAAGGCCGGCGAACGACCAGCCACCTCACAGCCGAATGGCGGCCGCTCGACGAACGGGCGGTCCGATGGTCGCGTGGCGGTAGACCCGCGGGCGCTCGAGCACCTCGTAGAGGCGCTCGACGCCGCCCGCCGCGGCGACTTCTCGATGCGGCTCTCGAAGCGCAAGAAGGGCGTTATGGGCGAGGTGGCCGCCGCCTACAACGAGCTCGTCGCGACCAACGAGCGCATGACCGGCGAGCTGGTGCGCATCGCGCGCATCATCGGCCGCGAGGGCCGCATGACCGAGCGCGCGTCGCTGCCCGGCGCCGCGGGTGACTGGGAGACGAGCGTCGACTCGATCAACTCGCTGATCGACGACCTCGTGCGCCCCACCACCGAGGTCGGGCGCGTGCTGATGGCCGTGGCCGAGGGCGACCTGTCGCAGAAGATGGCGCTGACGATCGAGGGACAGCCGGTGAAGGGCGAGTTCCTGCGCATCGGCACCACCGTGAACACGATGGTCGACCAGCTGTCGTCGTTCGCGGACGAGGTCACGCGCGTGGCGCGCGAGGTCGGCACCGAGGGCAAGCTCGGCGGCCAGGCCGAGGTACCCGGCGTCGCGGGCACGTGGCGCGACCTCACCGACAACGTGAACCTGATGGCGAGCAACCTCACCGACCAGGTGCGAAACATCGTGGACGTGACCACCGCCGTCGCGAAGGGCGACCTCACGCAGCAGATCACCGTGGACGTGAAGGGCGAGGTGCTCGAGCTCAAGCGCACGGTGAACACGATGGTCGACCAGCTGTCGTCGTTCGCGGACGAGGTCACGCGCGTGGCGCGCGAGGTCGGCACCGAGGGCAAGCTCGGCGGCCAGGCCGAGGTAAAGGGCGTCGTCGGGCACGTGGCGCGACCTCACCGAGAACGTGAACCTGATGGCGAGCAACCTCACCGACCAGGTGCGCGGCATCGCGCGACGTGACCACCGCCGTCGCGAACGGCGACCTCTCGCAGAAGATCACCGTGGAGACCAAGGGCGAGGTCGGCGGCGCTCGCCGACACGATCAACTCGATGGTCGACACGCTGCGCGTGTTCGCCGAGCAGGTGACCACCGTGGCGCGCGAGGTCGGCACCGAGGGCAAGCTCGGCGGCCAGGCCGAGGTGCCGGGCGTGGCCGGCACGTGGAAGGACCTCACCGACTCGGTGAACTTCATGGCCGGCAACCTCACGACCCAGGTGCGAAACATCGCCCAGGTCACGACCGCGGTCGCCAACGGCGACCTGTCCGCAGAAGATCACCGTGGAGGCCAAGGGCGAGGTCGCTGCGCTCGCGGACACGATCAACTCGATGGTCGACACGCTGCGCGTGTTCGCCGAGCAGGTGACCACCGTGGCGCGCGAGGTCGGCACCGAGGGCAAGCTCGGCGGCCAGGCCGAGGTGCCGGGCGCCGCGGGCACGTGGCGAGACCTGACCGACTCGGTGAACTTCATGGCGACGAACCTCACCGACCAGGTGCGAAACATCATGGAGGTCACGACCGCCGTCGCGAAGGGCGACCTCACGCGCGAGATCACGGTGGACGCCAAGGGCGAGGTGCTCGAGCTGAAGAACACGGTGAACACGATGGTCGACCAGCTGTCCTCGTTCGCGGACGAGGTCACGCGCGTCGCGCGCGAGGTCGGCACCGAGGGCAAGCTCGGCGGCCAGGCAGAGGTCGAAGGGCGTGTCCGGCACGTGGCGCGACCTCACCGACAACGTGAACTTCATGGCGCGGCAACCTCACCGACCAGGTGCGAAACATCGCCGACGTGACGACCGCCGTGGCGAACGGCGACCTCTCGAAGAAGATCACCGTGGACGCCAAGGGCGAGATCCTCGAGCTGAAGGACACCATCAACACGATGGTGGACCAGCTGCGCGCGTTCGCCGCCGAGGTCACGCGCGTCGCGAAGGAGGTCGGCACCGAGGGCAAGCTCGGCGGTCAGGCAGAGGTCGAGGGCGTGTCCGGCACGTGGCGCGGACTGACCGAGAACGTGAACCAGCTCGCGGGCAACCTGACGACCCAGGTGCGAAACATCGCCCAGGTGACGACCGCGGTCGCGAACGGCGACCTGTCGAAGAAGATCACGGTCGAGGCGAAGGGCGAGGTCGCCGAGCTCGCGGACACGATCAACACGATGGTCGACCAGCTGTCCTCGTTCGCGGACGAGGTCACGCGCGTGGCGCGCGAGGTCGGCACCGAGGGCAAGCTCGGCGGTCAGGCAGAGGTGAAGGGCGTGTCCGGCACGTGGCGCGACCTCACAGACAACGTGAACCTGATGGCCGACAACCTCACCGACCAGGTGCGAAACATCGCCGAGGTGACCACGGCGGTCGCGAACGGCGACCTCACGCGTGAGATCACGGTGGACGCGAAGGGCGAGATCCTCGAGCTCAAGCGAACGATCAACACGATGGTCGACCAGCTGTCCTCGTTCGCGGACGAGGTCACGCGCGTGGCGCGCGAGGTCGGCACCGAGGGCAAGCTCGGCGGCCAGGCCGAGGTCGAGGGCGTGTCCGGCACGTGGCGCGGACTGACGGAGAACGTGAACCAGCTCGCGGGCAACCTGACCACCCAGGTGCGCGCGATCGCCGAGGTGTCCACCGCCGTGACACAGGGCGACCTCACGCGTTCGATCGCGGTCGAGGCCCAGGGCGAGGTCGCGGAGCTGAAGGACAACATCAACGAGATGATCGCCAACCTGCGCGACACGACGAAGCAGAACGCCGAGCAGGACTGGCTGAAGACGAACCTCGCCCAGATCTCGGGCTTGATGCAGGGCCAGCGCGACCTGAAGACGGTGTCCTCGCTGATCATGTCGGAGCTGACGCCGACGGTGTCGGCCCAGCTCGGCGCGTTCTTCCTGACCGAGTCGCTCGACGAGGAGACCCGGCGAGTCCGAGCTGCGCCTGATCGCGAGCTACGGCTACACGGGCCGCGCAAGAGCGTCCCGAAGAAGTTCCGCCCCGGCGAGGGCCTCGTCGGCCAGGCGGCCGTCGAGAAGGAGAGCATCCTGGTCACCGAGCCGCCCAACGACTACATCAAGGTCGCCTCCGGGCTGGGCGAGTCCACGCCGGCGAACATCATCGTGCTGCCGGTGGTGTTCGAGGAGCGCGTGCTCGCAGTGATCGAGCTCGCGTCGTTCCAGACGTTCAGCGACATCGACCTGCAGTTCCTCGAGCAGCTGACCGAGACGATCGGCGTGACCTCAACACGATCATCGCCAACATGCGCACCGAGGAGCTGCTCGAGCAGTCGCAGTCGCTGACGCAGGAGCTGCAGAGCCAGTCGGGGAGCTGAGGTCCAGCAGGAGGAGCTTCAGAAGACGAACGCCGAGCTGCAGGAGAAGGCGGCGCTGCTCGGCCAGCAGAACCGCGACATCGAGGTCAAGAACCGCGAGATCGAGATCGCGCGGCGCAACCTCGAGGAGAAGGCCGAGCAGCTCGCGCTGTCCTCGAAGTACAAGTCGGAGTTCCTGGCGAACATGTCGCACGAGCTGCGCACGCCGCTCAACTCGCTGCTGATCCTGTCCAAGCTGCTGACCGACAACGAGGATGGCCAGCCGTCAGAGCGAAGCAGGTGGAGTACGCCGGCACGATCCACGGCGCCGGCAGCGACCTGCTCTCGCTGATCAACGACATCCTCGACCTGTCGAAGGTCGAGGCGGGCAAGATGGAGGTGCCGCCCGGCGCCGCTCGGCCTGGTCGCCGTGCGGGAGTACGTCGAGCGCGGGTTCCGGCCGGTCGCCGAGGCCAAGGGCCTCGGCGTTCACGATCGAGCTGGGCGAGGATCTTCCGCCCGCGATCACGACCGACGAGCAGCGGCTCCAGCAGGTGCTCAAGAACCTGCTCTCCAACGCGTTCAAGTTCACCGAGCGCGGCGGCGTGACCCTGCGGATCACGCGGCGCCGACGAGGGGCGGATCGCATTCTCGGTGGCGGACACCGGGATGGGCATTCCGCGCGACAAGCTGCGGATCATCTTCGAGGCCTTCCAGCAGGGCGAGGGCGGCACGAGCCGCAAGTACGGCGGCACCGGCCTCGGGCTGTCGATCTCGCGCGAGATCGCGCGCCTGCTGGGCGGCGAGCTGGACGTGTCGAGCAAGGCCGGCGAGGGCAGCGAGTTCACGCTCTACCTGCCGCTCGAGTACGTGCCGGTCGAGGAGCCCGCCTCGCAGTCCATCGTCGAGGTGAGCGAGCCCCCCGTGGTGGCCGGCGACGGCGACGGCGACGGCGACGGGAACGGTCACGGCCCCCAGATGCCCACGCGGCGCGCCGAGCTCGACTGGTCGCTGCTCGAGCCGGGAGACGTGGACGACGACCGCTCCATGATCGTGCCCGGCGATCGCGTCGTGCTCGTCGTGTCACCCGACGCCGAGCGCACAGGCGCCACGGTCGAGGCGATCCGCGCGCGCGGGAGCAAGGCGCTGGCGGCGCTGCGGGACGAGGCGGGCCTCGCCCTCGCGCACGAGTTCATCCCCGACGCGATCGTGCTCACCGTCGACGGCGACAGCCGACCAGGGCACCCGCGCGCTGGAGCACCTCAAGCGCCATCCCGAGACCCGCCACATCCCGGTTTACGTGGAGGCCGACCCCAACCGCCGCCAGGCGCTGCTGTCCGCGGGCGCCGCGGGCTACGTGGAGGGTCCCGCGACGCCGGAGGCGCTCGAAGACGCGCTGGGGGAGCTCGAGGAGATGGTCGAGCGCCGCGCCCGGCACCTGCTGGTGGTCGAGGACGACGACGTCCAGCGCGCGAAGCATCGTCGACCTGATCGGCGCTTCGGATGCGCTCACGATCACGGGCGTGGGCTCGAGCGAGGAGGCGCTCGCCGAGCTCGAGGACGGGCCCTTCGACTGCATGGTGCTCGACCTCAAGCTCCCGAAGATGGGCGGCTTCGCGCTGCTCGAGAAGATCCGCAGCGAGGAGCGCTTCCGCGACCTGCCCGTGATCGTCTACACCGGCAAGGAGCTGACCCAGCGCGAGGAGACGAAGCTGCGCAAGTACACCGAGTCGATCATCGTGAAGGACGCCAGCTCGCCCGAGCGGCTGCTCGACCAGACCTCGCTGTACCTGCACCGTCCCGAGGCGCGCCTGCCCGCCGAGCAGCGGCGGATGCTCGAGCGCCTGCGCAACTCCGACGCCGTGTTCCAGGGCAAGCGGATCCTGCTCGTGGACGACGACGTGCGCAACGTGTTCGCGCTCGCGAGCGCCCTCGAGAGCCGGGGCATGGACATCCTGTTCGCCGAGAACGGCAAGGACGGGATCGAGACCCTGCGCGCGAACCCCAACGTGGACCTCGTCCTGATGGACATCATGATGCCCGAGATGGATGGGTACGAGGCCACGCGGCGGATGCGCGGGATGGACGAGTTCAAGCAGCTGCCGATCGTCGCCCTTACCGCAAAGGCGATGAAGGGGGACCGTGAGAAGAGCCTGGCCGCGGGTGCGTCTGACTACATCGCGAAGCCGGTCGACACCGACCGGCTGCTGACGCTCATGCGGGTGTGGCTCCACGGGTGACCGGTAGATGACAAGCGAGCGCCGAGCCAACATCCTGCTTGTCGATGACTTGCGGGAGAACCTGCTCGCGCTCGAGGCCGTGCTGCAACCGCTCGAGCAGAACCTGGTGCGAGCGACCTCCGGCGACGAGGCGCTGCGGCTGCTGCTCAAGGACGACTACGCGGTAATCCTGCTCGACGTGCACATGCCGGGCCTGGACGGGTTCGAGACCGCCGCGCTGATCAAGCAGCGGGAGCGCACCCGCCACGTGCCGATCATCTTCGTCACGGCGATCAGCAAGGACACGGAGCACGTGTTCCGGGGCTACTCCGAGGGCGCCGTGGACTACCTGCTGAAGCCCTACGACCCCGCGGTGCTGCGCTCGAAGGTGTCCGTGTTC
Source organism: uncultured Thermoleophilaceae bacterium (assembly GCA_963722705.1). Taxonomy (GTDB): domain Bacteria; phylum Actinomycetota; class Thermoleophilia; order Solirubrobacterales; family Thermoleophilaceae; genus JAAYBF01. The sequence continues at coordinate 497,280 of CAVRNY010000006.1, forward strand.
GTTCAGCTGTTCGAGAAGAACGCGGCGCTCGAGGCGAGCGAGCAGCGCTTCCGGACCGCGTTCGCCAACGCCCCCAGCGGCACGGCCCTGGTCAAGAGCGACGGAAAGCTCATGCAGGTCAACGCCGCGCTCGCCACCCTGCTCGGCCGCACGGAGGGCGAGCTCCTGGAGGCCGACTGGGAGGAGGTGCTCTACCCCGGGGACTCCGGGGAGGACCGCCTCGCCCTGGCCGACCTGGCGGCGGGGAAGCGGGACGAGTACCGCGTACAGCGGAAGTTGCTGCGCCCGGACGGGGCCGAGCTGGTGGTGGTGATCAGCGCCGCGCCGATTTCACACCCCGACCCGGGGTCGGAGCAGCTGATCATCCAGGTGGAGGACGTGACCGAGCGCGACCGGGCCGAGCACGAGCGCGCGGAGCGGCTCCGTCAGCAGGCCGCGAGGACCGAGGCGGAGGCGGTCACCCGGATGGTGCGAAGCCTCCAGGCCGTGTCCGATGCCGCGCTCGCGCACCTCGCTCTCGACGACCTGCTGCCCCAGCTGGTCGACCGTATCCGCGAGATCCTCGGCGCGGACAACGTGTCCGTGCTCCTGTGCGAGTCCGACGGTGACTCGCTGGAGCTGCGGGCCAACAGCGGCGTGCCCGGCGCGCCGATCGGGACGCGGGTGCCGATCGGGCGGGGGAGCTTTGCCGGCCGGGTCGCAAAGGGGCGGCGCTCCATTGCGATCGGCGACCTGCACGGGCCGGAGGGCGCGGAGGTGTTCGAGGCCGAGCTTCGCGACAGCGGCCTGCGCGCGCTGATCGGGGTTCCCCTGATCGCGGAGGGCGCCGTGGGCGGCGTGCTCCGCGCCGGCTCCTGCACGCCGAACCGCTTCGACGAGGACGAGAAGGCGCTGTTGCTGCTGATGGCGGACCGTGCGGCGCTTGCGATCGGCAACGCCCGCCTCTACGAGCGCGAGCACCGAGTGGTCGAGACGCTCCAGCGCTCCCTGCTCCCCGCCCGCATGCCGCAGCTGCCCGGCATTTCGATCGCCGCCCGCTACCGGCCCGGCGGCGCCGACGTGGGGGGCGACTGGTACGACGCCATCACCCTCGCCGAGGGAGCGATGGGGCTCGTGATGGGCGACGTGGTGGGCCACGGCGTGGACGCCGCCGCCCTCATGGGCGAGCTGCGCAACGCCCTGCGGGCGTACGCGGTCGAGGACAGCTCGCCGGAGACGATCGTGTCACGGCTGGACCGGATGCTCAAGCAGGTGGGCGACGAGCAGATGGCGACCCTCCTCTACGGCGTGATCGACCCCGACAACGAGCGCATGCGCTACACGAGCGCCGGGCATCCCCCGCCGCTCCTGCTCGACCCCGACGGAAACGCCGAGTTCCTCTGGGAAGGGCGCTCGACTCCGCTGGGCGTGGGAGGGAAGGTGGAGTACGTCGCGGGCGAGGCGGAGCTGCCGGCGGGATCCACGCTCGTGCTCTACACCGACGGCCTCGTGGAGGTGCCCGGCGAGCCGCTCGACGCGGGGCTTGCCCGGCTGAAGGAGACGGTGCAGGGAGCGGGGCACGACGCGGACCGGCTCTGCAACCGCGTGATGGAGCTTCTCGGAGAGAGCGGCTCCCGCGATGACGTGGCGCTGCTGGTCGTGAGCACGGTGGCGCTGGCGCCCGAGTTGCGGCTGGAGGTTCCCACCACGGCCGCCTCGCTACGGCAGGGGCGCAGGGTCCTGGGCCGCTGGCTGGAGCGTGTGGGCGCGGAGCCGACCGCCGTGCGCGACATCCAGCTGGCGTGTCACGAGGCATGCGCCAACGCCGCCGAGCACGCTCGGGGCGACGCACAGTTCCACGTCGAGGCCAGCCACGAGAACGGCGAGGTGGCGCTCGTGGTGCGCGACTCCGGATCGTGGCGCGAGCCCCTGAACGGCGATCGCGGTCACGGGCTCGACCTGATGAAGGCGCTGATGGACACCGTGAAGGTGGATACGGGGCCGGATGGCACGGTGGTCGAGTTGCGGCGGCGGGTCGGCGGATTAGTTGCCAGTTGCTAGTTGCTAGGGCTTTGTAGCCTGCCGCTGGTGGCAGGACCGTTTTCCATCGCCCAGGTCACTCCCTATCCCTGGGAGCAGCATCATGAGGTGAACGTCTATGTGGAGCGGCTCTCGGACGAGCTGTGCGCACGGGGGCACCGGGTCGTGGTGGTGGCTCCGTCGGACTCGCGGGCGTTGATCAAGGAGGGGCGCGCTCGAATTCGCCGGCTGGCCTCGGAGCCGGAGGCCGCGTTCGACGGCGACGGCGTGAGCCTGCTCGGAGTGGGCCAGAGCCTGCCGTTCCGGCGCGGCGGGTCGGTGTCGCTTCCCCTCGACGTGTCGCGGTCGATCGAGGAGCTGCTCGAACGGGCCGAGCTCGACTTCGTGCACGTGCACGAGCCGTTCGCGCCGAGTGCGGCCAGCGCCGCCCTGCGCCACTCGCGCGCCCTCAACGTCGGCACCTTCCACTCGCCCACCGAGCGGTTCGTGTCCACGCAGGTGGCGCGGCCGCTCGTGGAGCGGCTGTTCGGGCGTCTCGACGGGCGCACCGCCGCCTACGCGGCCACCCGCGACCTCGTGGAGCGCTTCTTCCCCGGCGGCTACCGGGTGGTCCGCCCGGGCGCGGACCTGCTCGGCCGTCCCGAGCGGGGCGAGGGCACGCCGGAGATCGTGTTCTCGGCGGAGGAGGAGCGCGGCGCCCTGCGGATCTTCCTGCGCGCGCTGCGGAAGCTGCCGACCGAGCTCGACTGGACCGCCACGGTGTGGCTGCGCGATCCCGCCGCGCTCGCGCCCCCGCCCCTCCCCCGCCGGCTCCGCGAGCGCGTGCGGTTCGCCGGCCCCGCCGACGGCTCGGAGGCCCAGCACCTCGCGCGCGCGAGCTTCGCCGTGGCGGCCTCGGCCGGAGCCGCTCCGGCGCCGCAGCTCGTGCTGCGCGCCCTCGCCGGCGGGGCCGTTCCCGTGGCCTCGCGGCTCCCGCGCTACGAGGAGGTGCTCGAGGAGGGGGAGCTCGGGCTGCTGTTCGAGCCGCGCGACGCCGTGACTCTGGCCGCCCAGCTCCAGCGGCTGCTCACCGACAGCGCACTCGCCGAGCGCCTCCGCGGCAGCATCGCCGCTGCCCACCCCCGGCTCGAGTGGAGCCGCACGGCTGACGAGTTCGAGGCGCTCTACGAGGAGGTCGCCGGGCGGCGGCACGCGATCGAGGGCAACCCGGGGGCGCGAAGCGGCTCGGCGGCCGCGACTTCATCCACGTGGACCTCCACATGCACACCGACCACTCCCACGACTGCGCCACGCCCGTGGACACCCTGCTCGAGGCGGCCAAGGCCGCCGGCCTGGGCGCGATCGCCGTGACCGACCACAACGAGGTCTCCGGCGCGCACGAGGCGCGGGAGAAGGCCCGCAGCGACGGCGGCATCGAGGTGATCGTGGCCGAGGAGGTGAAGACCGCGGACCAGGGCGAGGTGATCGGCCTCTTCATCGAGGACAAGATCCCGCGCGGGATGAGCCTGCGGGAGACGATCGACGCGATCCGCGCCCAGGGCGGCCTCGTGTACGTGCCGCATCCGTTCGACCGGATGCACTCCGTCCCCGACTACGAGCACCTGCTGGAAGTGGTGGAGGACGTGGACGCGATCGAGGTCTTCAACCCGCGCGTGGCGTTCACGGCGTTCAACGAGGAGGCCGAGCGGTTTGCCGCCAAGTACCGGATCGTGGCCGGGGCCGGGTCGGACAGCCACGTGGCCGCGGGGCTCGGCTCGGTGAAGATCCGGATGCGCGCGTTCGAGGGCCCCGAGGAGTTCCTCGAGTCGCTGCGCGACGCCGACATCGTGCGCAAGAAGCAGAGCCTGCTGTACGTCCAGGCGCTCAAGTTCATCCAGACCAAGGCCACGCCGGAGACCGCGAGACGGCGTACGGCACGGCCGGGAGCCGGCAAGACCCGTGCCGGCCAGAGCAAGGAGTGATGCACGCAAGAGGAGGGGACGCCGGGCCGTCAAAAACCCCCCACCAGGTGCCGGCGACCGACGACGAGATCCGTGAGAAGTACCTCGAGCGCGCAATCCGCGAGCTGAACCAGCTCACGCGCGAGATCCAGGGCTGCGAGCACTGCCCGCGGGGGAACCTCATGCCGGTGCTGGGCTCCGGGCACCCGCAGGCGGACGTCTTCATGCTCAAGTTCGCGCCCCAGCCCTCGGAGATCGAGGAGGGGGTCGCCTTCTACGGGCGGGCGGGCAGTGCCCTGATGAAGAGCTTCAAGCGCCTCGGCATCGACCCGCTCGCCGTCTACGGCACGGTGTTCGTGAAGTGCCCGGTGACCGACACCGACCTCTCGGCCCCCGAGTGCCGCGCGCGCGTGCTCGACGAGCTGGCGGTGGTGCAGCCGCGGATCGTCGTCGTGATGGGCGAGGAGGCTCTGGAGGAGCTGAACGGGCTCGGAGTGCCGCTGGCGGCCGAGGTCGCCGCCGACCCCGGGCGGATCCAGAAGCTCACGCCGAGCTGCGACGCGCTCTACGTGCCCGACATCGACGCCTCGCTCGACGACGAGCGCGCAAAGCGCAGCTTCTGGAAGGCGTTCCGCTCGCTGGGCGAGTGGTACTCGGATTTCCCTCCGTACTAGGCGGCCGCGAGGCGCTATGGTCGGTTGCAGGACGTCAACCTGAGGAGGTCTCCATGGCGGAGAACGCACACGTCCTCGTCGTCGCGAACCGCACCGCGGAGTCGGACGAGCTCCTGGCAGCTCTGAAGGAGCGGGCGCAGGAGGGCCCGGTGCGCTTCATGCTGCTCGTGCCCGCGACGCCCCACGGGGTGGCCTGGGCCGCTGACATGCACTCGGGGGGCGCGGAGGCCGAGAGCCACATGACCCGGGCGGTGGAGCGCCTGCGCGAGGCCGGGCTGGAGGTCGAGGGGGTGACCGGTGACCCGGACCCCGTCGCCGCGGTGCAGGACGTGGTGAACACGGGCGAGAAGTTCGACGACGCGATCGTCTCGACGCTGCCGACGCATCTGTCGCGGTGGTTGAAGCTCGACCTGCCCCGGCGGGTGGAGCGGGCGACCGGGCTGGCGGTGCGTCACGTGAAGGCGCACGAGGCGAAGGTCGAGTCGGGCGGTTAGGCGTGGACCTCGAGGAACACACTCTCGACCCGGTGATCGAGCGCACGTGCTCGGAGTGCGGCACAACCCTCACCGACGCGGAGATCGAGGAGTCGATGGCCGCCGGTGGGCCGTATCTGTGCTCGGTGCATGCGGCCGAGCGGGTTCCGGTGGAGGCGGAGGACGAGCCCGGCGGCTCTTCCTAGTTGCTAGTTGCTAGTTGCTAGGGGCTTTTCCAGCAGTGCCACCGATTCGATGTGCGGGGTCTGCGGGAACATGTCCACGGGGCGGACTGATTTCAGCGCGTAGCCGGCGTCGACCATCTGGCGGGCGTTCGGGGCGAGGGTCGTGGGGTTGCAGGAGACGTAGACGATCTTGTGAGCGTCGACCTCCAGGACCCTTCGCACGATCTTCTGTGAGAGGCCGGCGCGGGGCGGGTCGACCACGACGACGTCGGCGGTTCCCTCCTCCTCGAGGAGGGGGCGCATCGCCGTGCGCACGTCGCCCGCGTAGAAGCGGGCATTGTCGATGCCGTTCAGCTTCGCGTTCTCGATCGCGTCGGCCACGGCGCGCTCCACCAGCTCCACGCCCACGACCTCGCGTGACTCGAGGGCGAGCGCGATCGAGATCGTGCCGATCCCGCAGTAGAGGTCGAACACGCGCTCCCTTCCGCTCAATCCCGCCATCTGAGCCGCCGTGGCGTACAGGCGCTCCGCCATCTCGGTGTTGGTCTGGAAGAACGCGTCCGGCGAGATCCTGAAGCGAAGCCGCGTGCCCGCCACCTCGATCTGCTCCTCGATCGCCGCCTCGCCCTTCAGCTTCTTCGTCTCTCCCTCCCGGGTGGTCTCGGCCACGCTGTCCGCCTGGGTCCAGAGCACGCTCTCGGCCGGGAGGGAGGCGGCGAGCTCGTTCGCCCGGAAGTCGCCCCGGCTCGTGACCAGCCGCGCCTGCACGATCCCCGTGCGCCTGCCCTCTCGCACGACGAGGTTGCGCAGGAACCCCGAATGGTCGCGCCGGTCATAGGCGGAGAGGCCCTCCTCGCGGCACCACTCCTGCGCCGCGGCCCTCACCGCGCCGACCCGCTCGGAGGCGAGCACGTCGTCGGGCACGGGGTCGATCAGGTCCCAGCGGCCAGGGCGGTGGAACCCGAGCACCAGCTCGCCCTCCTCGTCCTCGCCGAACGAGTACTCGACCTTGTTCCGGTAGCGCAGCTGCTCCACCGCGGGCACGATCGGCTCGACCGGAGGCGACTCGAAGCCCCCCAGGCGCTCGAGCGCGTCGGCCACCTGGCGCTGCTTCTCCTCCAGCTGGCGCTCGTAGGGGAGGACCTGCCAGGGCGCCCCGGGGTGGGGCCAGGCGGGCTCCACCCGGTCCGTGCTCGGCTCCAGGATCTCGACCGCCCGTGCCTCCGCGAAGGAGCGCTTCGACTTCTCGATCCGCGCGCGCACCCGGTCACCGGGCACGGCTCCGCGCACGAACACGACGAACCCTTCGGCGCGGGCGACCCCCGCGCCGCCGTTGGCGAGCGAATCGATCGTGACCTCCACCTCCTCCCCCTTGCGGGGACGCGGTGGCCTGGTGGCGGGAGCTCCCGGCATCGCGTCTATGCTCGCAGGCTCCCGTGTCCACCGATCTCGCCGCCTACCGCGCGGAGGCCGAGGACTTCCTGTCCTCGATCGACCGCGAGTACTACCTGCACTACTCGGGTCAGCGGGACGAGTTCGAGATCGAGCAGATCTACGAGCGCCACGCCGGTCTGTTCTCCCGGGAAGCGGTCGAGGGACTGCGCGACGCCGGCGCCCCCGCCTCGCTCGTGGAGTTCGCGGTGCAGGGCCACATCGGCCGGGAGGTCAGGGAGGGAGCCGCGGAGCTGGCGCGCCGCGAGGCCGCCCTCGAGCTGGACTGGGACGGCGAGAAGCTGCCGTACCGCTCGGCGCCGGTGGTGCAGGCCAACGAGACCGATCCCGACCGGCGCGCCGAGCTCGAGGCGGCGCGAAACGACCTGCTCGACGCCGAGCTGAACCCGCTCACGCGCGACCTGCTCGATCGCTCGCACGAGATCGCACGCGAGCTGGGCTGGCCTTCCATGCGCGTCATGTGCGAGGAGCTCTCGGGAACCGACTTCGGCGCCCTGGCCGAGCAGACCGAGGCGTTCCTCGCGGACACCGAGGCGGGCTACGAGGAGCTCGTGGAGCCTGAGCTGCGCGAGCAGATCGAGCTCGGGTTCGACCGCCTTCGCCGCTCCGACCTGGTCGCGTTCTTCCGCGCGCCCGGCCTGGACGCGGGCTTCCCCGAGACGGGGCTCGTGCCGTCGCTCACCGAGACGCTCGGCGGGATGGGGATCGACGTGGCCTCCCAGGCCGGCGTGGTGATCGACACCGAGCGCCGCCCGAAGAAGTCACCGCGCGCCTTCTGCGCTCCGGTGCGCGTGCCTCACGAGGTGTACCTCGTGATCGCGCCCGTGGGCGGGCGGGAGGACTACGCGGCCCTCTTCCACGAGGCCGGGCACACCGAGCACTACGCGCACGTGGACGCGACGCTGCCCGTGGAGGACCGCTACCTGGGCGACAACTCCGTGACGGAGGGCTTCGCGTTCCTGTTCGAGCACCTGGTGTCCGATCCCGAGTGGCTGCGGCGGCGCCTCGGCATCGAGGACCCGGGCCCGATCGTGCAGCACGAGCGCGCGTCGAGGCTGGTCTTCCTGCGCCGGTACGCGGCCAAGCTCAGCTACGAGCTGGAGCTCCATGGAGGCGGCCCCGTCGACGGGCTGGACTCCGTCTACGCCCGCCGGCTGTCGGACGCCGTGCACGTGGACTGGCCCGCGGTGTCGTGGCTCTCCGACGTCGACCCGTTCTTCTACGTGGCGCGCTACCTCCGGGCGTGGGCGCTCGAGACCCACCTGCGGTCCGGCCTGCGCGAGCGCTTCGGCGACGCCTGGTTCGACGACCCCGGGGCGGGCGCCTTCCTGCGCGAGCTGTGGAGCGCCGGGCAGGGCGCCGCAGGCGGTGAGGGGATCCTCGAGCGCATGGGCGGGGACCGGCTGGACTTCGGCGCGATGCGCGCCGACGTGGGCGTCTAGCGCCTCGCTGTCAGCGGCAGCTCGCCCCCGCGCAGGTGCGCAGCTTGCGGAGCTGCCGCGCCAGGCTCCTGCGGACCTTCGCGTAGCGCTTGCTGCGGTGGAGGCTGCGCAGCTCCTGCGGGTCCTTGCGCAGGTCGTAGAGCTCCTTGACACCACCCGTGCGGTACTCCACGTACTTGTAGCGCGGGGTGCGAATCGCCGTGTAGCTGGGCTGCGCGGGGATGTCCTGGGGACCGTTCTGGAGCAGCATCTGCCGGCCTGCGAACGCCCTGGGCCGGGCGGCGACTCTCAGCAGCGACACGCCGTCCTGCGGCCGCCGCGGCCGGGCGCCCGTGAAATCCAGGATGGTGGGCGCCAGGTCGACGTTCCCCGTCAGCGACTTCACGTGGCGGCCCGCCGGCACGCCGGGGCCGCGCATCAGGGCGGGCACCCGCACGGACGGCTCGTACACGCGGATCTTGCCCTTCTTCACGCGGTGCTCGCCCTGGAAGAAGCCGTTGTCGGACGTGAAGATCACCAGCGTGCGGCCGAGCTCGCCAGAGGCGCGGAGCTGGTCGAGGATCCGGCCCACGCCCTCGTCGACCGCCAGCAGCGACTCGCGCCGGCAGCGGTAGTCGGTCGCGATCGAAGCCACGTCGGCCTTGGTGAAGCGCGGCATGTCGCGGATCGCCCTCGGCTTGTCGCCCACGTTCCTCTCGTTGAAGGAAGCCGGGCGCGGCAGCCTGGCGTTGGAGAAGCGACCGCGGTGGCGCGGCGCGGGCTTGGCCGAGCCGCGGCAGCGCTGGTCGGCGCCGCGGTTGGGGCCACCTCCGTGCGGCGCGAGGTAGGCGACGGAGAGGAAGAAGGGCTGGGAACTGGGTGCACGGCGCTTGATGTAGCCCACCGCCTTGCCCGTGTAGTTGTCGCCCTGGTATGCCTGCGGGCGCCTCTCCGCGCCCGGGCACGCCCGCTCGGTCGCCATGTTCGCCCCGTACGCCACGGTGCGCCCGTTCTCGTTGAGGCAGTAGTGGCGGAAGTTGTAAGTGGTCGGATCGACCGACCCGTACCACTCCTGCCAGCCGCCGGGAACCTGGTTCGGCCCGCGGGTGCCGTACCCGTTGAGGTACTTGCCGATGTGGGCCGTGGCGTAGCCGGCGCCGCGCAGCCAGACGGGGAGTGTGTTGGTGGAGTCGAGGCGGTAGAAGCCGCCGATCGGGGGCCTGTTGCCGAGCACGCCGTTGTTGTGGGAGTACTGGCCCGTGAGGTAGGTCGCGCGCGACGGGCAGCACAGCGGGTAAACGGAGAGGTTGCGGTCGAAGGTGGTGCCCTGCCGTCCTATCCGCGTGCGTACGCGGTCGAGCGCCTTCATCTGCTCGACGGTCTGGTCGTCGGTCATGATCATCACGACGTTGGGCCGCGCCTGGGCGGTCTGGGCCGGCGCCGAGCCACCCGGCAGGACCACCGCCAGCACCACGGCCGCCAGCACCCCGGCGACCACCGCCACGGCAATCGCCCCGCGCCTCCCGTTCGTCACTCCAATCATCACGCCGCTCCCCTTCCCTGTCGCCACTCCCGTGGTTTCGAACACGCGGAGTCGCGGGTGGTTGCGGCGCCGGCGGGTCCCGCCCTAGTTGAGCTTCTCCCCGATCGAGCTCAGCACCGTCTTGCGGTTCGCGTGGCGGCGCTCGTAGTCGCGCACCTTGCGCAGCTGCGCGGGGCTGAGCCCGCCGAGGCGGCCCTGCACCTGGGCGACGGTCAGGTCGTCGTAGCCCGTGATGGGGAAGCTCGGGCCGATGCCGGCCGCGCGCCGTGCGCGGTCCGCCCGCGACAGCACGGGGTCCGCCTGCTTCACGGCCTGCTTGCGCGCGCGTGTGGTCGCGTCCTCGACCTGCTTGCGGGCGCGGCGGGCGGCGGTCGTGCCGCGCTTGCGGGCGCGGCCCGTGCCCCGCTCGAGCTCGTTGCGGCCCCGGCCCAGCAGCTGCTCGAGGTCGCCGAGCACGTCGTTCGTCTGCTTGCGGCCGCGGTCCACGATGCCCGACACGAGGTCCTGGGCGTCGTCCGCGGTCACGCGGCCACGGGTCACGGCGTCGTTCACGGCCTCCTCGATCCGCTCACGCGTGAGGAGCACGAGGCCGAGGGGATCGATCAGCCGCTTGGAGATCGCCTCGCGCAGCTCGGCCACGCTCTTGGCGGAGAACTCCGTGGCGTCCGCACGCGTCCTCGCCGCCTGGCGCGCGGTGCCTGTCTTGCGTCCGGCCGAGCGCTTCGCCGCGCCCTTCTTCGCCGCGGCCGAGCGCTTGGTCGCGGCCGACTTCCTGGTGGCCGCCGCCTTCTTGGCCGCGGCGGACCGCTTGGCGGCCGTGGTCTTCCTGGTTGTCGCGGCCTTCTTGGCAGCCGGCTTGGCCGCGCTGCGGGAGCGCGAGCTGGACGATGCCTTCGAGCGCGCCGACGAACCGGACTTCTTCGAGCCGCCGCCGCGCTTCGACCCACCGCTCCTGCGTTGCTGCGCCATACCCTCGCTCCTCCTCGGTTCCCTTGTGTGTCCACCGCCCCTACCCCACCGGCGGAATCGACTAACGCGCGGACTATCGCATGCCGAACGCACAGGCGACGGGTGCGTGGTCGGACAGGCGCACGCGCAACCCGCCGGGGCCCTCGACCTCGCGGGCCTCGGCCGGGAGCTCCCGCGGCTCCTCCACAACCTCGAGGCCGCGCGCGAGAAGGTGGTCGATGGCGCGCGGCGCCGTGGCCGGTGCGAGGCCGAAGCGCCGCTCGAGCTCGGCGAACGGCTCGGGGTGCTGCGCGGGCCGCAGGTTGAGGTCTCCACCGAAGATGAGTGGATCCGAGCCCGCGAAGGCCAGCGCCAGCTCGGCCGCCCTCACGACCTCGGCCCCGCCCAGCCCGGTGGACGGCACGGAGAGGTGCATGCACGCCACCGCTACGCGGCGATCGCCCGGCGCGTCCACGCGCACCAGGAGGAGGGCGCGCCGCTCTGGCCGGGCGGCGAGCTCATGCCGCTCCACCGCCACGATCCGCGCGGGCGAGCGCACGAGCACCATGTTCGAGCCACCCTCGTTGGAGGCGATCAGGTCGGGATTGCGTTCCGCGATCGCAGCCCGCAGGGGCGCCAGCCCGTTGCGCGAGGTGAGCCCCAGAACGCCGTGCGCGCGGCACCGCTCACTCAGGGGCGCCAGCCACCGCGGTGGAGCCTCCTGGAGCAGGGCGATCTCCCACCCGAGCCCGTCGAGCACCGAGCCGAACTCCGCCAGCAGGGGGCGATTCACCTGCGCGTGCGTGGCTCCGCGCTCCGTCACGCGGAACAGCCGCGAGCGCCGGGTGAGCAGGGCAGGGTCCGGCGGGTGGTCGCGCCCGTGGAAGAGGTTCCACGTGACCGCCGCCACTACGATCCCGGGGTGGCTCGTCATTTCCTCACCGGCGAGGAGGTTACGAGCGAGGAGCTGCGGTCGTTGCTCGACCGCGCCGCCGAGCTCAAGGCCGACCGCCTCGCGTCGCGCGCCCTGGCGGGGCGCAGCGTCGCGCTCGTCTTCGAGCGCCCCTCGACCCGCACCAGGATCTCGTTCGAGGTCGGGATCACCGAGCTGGGCGGCACCCCCGTCGTCCTGCGCGAGGGCGAGATGCAGCTGTCGCGCGGTGAGTCCGTGCGAGACACGGCGCTGGTGCTGTCGCGCTTCGTGCACGCGATCTGCGTGCGCACGGGCCCACACGAGACGCTGGAGGAACTGGCCGAGCACGGCTCCGTGCCGGTCGTGAACATGCTCACCCGCGACCACCACCCCTGCCAGGTGCTGGCCGACCTTCAGACCCTGCGCGAGCGGTTCGGCGAGCTCGAGGGCCTGAAGCTCGCCTACGTGGGGGACGGCAACAACGTCGCCCGGTCGCTGATGGTGCTCGGGGCGAAGGCGGGCATGGAGGTGGCGGTGGCGAGCCCGCCGGAGCTCGCCCCGGCGCCGGTGGCCTCGGCCTCCGTCATGACGGACCCCGGCGACGCGGTCGAGCGCGCCGCCGCCGTGTACACGGACGCGTGGGTCAGCATGGGCGACGAGGACGCCGACCGCCGCCGCGAGCTGCTTCGGCCCTACAGGCTCGACGACGCCCTCCTTGCCGGAGCGCGCGAGGACGCGATCGCCATGCACTGCCTCCCGGCCCATCCGGGCGAGGAGATCACGCCCGAGGTGCTCTACGGCGATCGCTCGGTGGTCTGGGACCAGGCCGAGAATCGCCTCCACTCCCAGAAGGCCCTGTTGGAGTGGCTACTCTCCACCGTCGATCCCCAGGAGGTTCCAATATGAGCAAGTGGTTTGCACTAGTCCTCTCCTGTCTCGCTCTCGGCCTCGTGGCCGGCTGCGGCGGGGATGACGACGACGATGACGGCGGAGGCGGCGCGGCGGAGACGACCGAGCAGCCCGCCGAGACCGCCGAGGACACAGGCGGTGCGGCCGGCGGGGGCGAGACCGCCGAGGTCTCGATGGAGGGCATCCAGTTCAAGCCGAAGGCGGTGACCGTCGCGGTGGGCGGCAGCGTGAAGTGGACGAACGACGAGGCCGTGGGGCACGACGTGACCAAGGAGAGCGGCCCCGGCGCCGACTTCTCCTCCGGCTCGCGTGGTGGGATGAACCAGGGCGACACGTTCGAGCAGACGTTCGAGGAAGCCGGGAAGTTCGGCTACGTCTGCACGGTGCACCCGAACATGACCGGCACCGTCACGGTCGAGTAGCGCTACGGGCGTTGAGGGCGCTTCAGCCCGAAGCCTCTGAGGAGCAGGAGCGCCGCTTCGCCCATGCCCCCGCGCGGAGGCAGTAGCCCGAGCTGGATCGCCGCGTCGTAGAGGTCGAAGAAACCGCGCGCGCGGCGGATCCGGCCGTCCGTCAGCTCCACGTAGTGCAGCCCGTGGAGGGTCACGGGGCGGTCGGTGGCCGGCAGCATCGCGACGTCCCCCCTGTGCGTGCCGAGCAGCCGCCACGGGAGACAGGCGTGCTCGCCGTGCACCAGCGCCGGCGCCGTGTGCTCGACGCGCGCGTCGGGCAGCGCCTCCAGCAGGAGGGACGCCCTCTCCTCGAGAGCCGCCGTGCCCGACAGCGGCACGTTTGCCAGCGGGTCCTCGTATCCGACGTCGGCGGTGCAGCAGTCCGCGAACGAGCTGTCACCGCCGGTCCACGCCGCAGCCCATCCCGCGGCCAGCCCGTCGATCTCCGCTCGCGCAGGGAGACCGGAGCTCACGTGAGCTCTGCCACGCCCTCGAGCGGGCTCGACGCCTCGGCGTAGAGCCGGCGCGGAATGCGCCCGGCCGCGCGCGCCTCGTAGCCGGCCTCCACCGCCTTGCGCATCGCCACCGCCATAGCGGCGGGATCCTCCGCGCGGGACACCGCGCTGGCCAGCAGCACGCCGTCGCAGCCCGCCTCCATTGCCAGAGCGGCGTCCGAAGCGGTGCCGATCCCGGCATCGAGGATCACAGGCACCCGCGCCTGCTCCACGATCAGGCGCAGGTTGTAGGGGTTGCGGATCCCCATGCCGCTCCCGATCGGCGAGCCCAGCGGCATCACCGCCGCGCAGCCGGCGCCCTCCAGGCGCTGCGCCAGCACCGGGTCGTCGTTCGTGTAGGGGAGCACGGTGAAGCCGTCGCCCACCAGGGTCTCGGCGGCCTCGAGCAGCTCCGAGGCGTCGGGCAGCAGGGTCTTGTCGTCGCCGATCACCTCGAGCTTCACCCACTCGGTCCCGAGCGCCTCGCGGGCGAGCCGGGCGGTGGTCACTGCGTCGCGCGCCGTGAAGCAGCCGGCGGTGTTGGGCAGCACGAAGCAGCCCGCGTCCTCCAGCACCTCGACGATCGAGCCGCGCGCGCCCGGGTCGACGCGGCGCATCGCCACCGTCGCCATGTCGGCGCCCGAGGCGCGCACCGCCTCGCCCATCGACTCCAGGTTGCGGAAGCCGCCGGTGCCGATGATCAGCCGGGAGGCGAATGTGCGACCGGCGATCTCGAACCCTGGCGATGCCACTGCGCTCATCCTCCCTGGACGGCGTGGAGGACCTCGACCTCCCGGCCGTCGCCGAGCTCCGTGGCCGGCCACGCTCCGCGGGGCACGACCTCGCCGTCGAGCGCCACGGCCACGCCGCGCGCGTCTTGCGGCGCGCCCGCGGCGCGCACCGCGTCGGCCACCGTTGCGCCGTCCGGGAGGTCGCGCTGCTCGCCGTTGAGGATCACGCTGGGCATCAGGCGACTCCCGCCCGCTCGCTCAGGCTCGCCACGATCCGCTCAGCGGTGAGCGGGGCCAGCAGCACGCCGTTGCGGCCGTGACCCGTCGCCCACAGCAGGCCCTCGAGGTCTCCGGGGCCGATCCGCGGCCGGTTGTCGGGCGTGCCCGGGCGCAGGCCGGCGCGCGCTTCGACCAGCTCCAGCTCCGCGACGTCCGGGAGCACCTCGTAGGCGGCCTCGAGCAGGCGGAACACGCCGTCGGCGGTCACGGCGGTGTCGAAGCCCTGCTCCTCCGTCGTCGCGCCCACCACCACGCGGCCGTCCGAGCGGGAGACCACGTAGCAGCGGGGGGTGCGGATCAGGCGGTCGGCGAGCGGAGGCTGCCCGGCGCGGGCGCGCAGCTCGAGCAGCTGGCCCTTCACGGGGCGCACGGGGGGCGCCCCGGCCTCGGCGGCCAGCTGCCCCTCGGCGCTCCAGGCGCCCGCGGCGACCAGGATCGCGCCGGTCCCGGCGGTGGCTCCGCCCTCGAGCCTGGCAGCCGTGACCCGGCCGCCGTCCGTGTCGAGGCCGGTCACGGCGGTGCCCGGCACCAGCTCGCCTCCGGCGGCCGCGAAGGCCGCGGCAAGCGCGGCCACCACCGCGGCGGGGTCGGCGCTGCCGTCCTGCGGCGCGAGGATCGCGCCGCCGATGCGTGGCGAGAGGCCCGGCTCGAGCGCGCGCGCCTCGCGCGGGGCGAGCCACTCCGAGTGAAGCCCCAGCCGGGCCTGGAAGGCCTGCAGGCGGCGCAGCTCCTCGGTGTCGTCGCGGTCCGCGGCGACCACGAGGGCGCCGGAGTCGGAGTAGCCGGTGGGCATCCCCGTGAGCTCCTCGAGCTCGCTTGCGAAGCCGGCCCACAGCTCGCGGCCCTCGAGGCTCATGTCGAGCAGCGCCTCCTCGCCGAAGTCCGCCTCCGTGACCGGCGCGAGCATCCCGGCCGCCACGCCCGAGGCGCCGGCGCCCGGCTCGTCGCGCTCCACGCAGAGCACCGACATGCCCGCTTGCGCCGCGCGCCACGCGCACGCCAGGCCGACGATCCCGGCCCCGGCCACGACGAGGTCGTAGTCGCTTCGCTTCGGCCCTGCTGTGACCACCTCAAATACCTCCGCCGGCATTATCCGGATCAGGTTCCACGGTCGGCGGCCCAGTGCCGCCCTCTCAGCCCCGGTGGGCTCCCGTCTGCTCTCTGCCCATCGTACCCGGAGCGCTCTGGCAGGATTCGGGGCGTGAGCACCCTAGCCATGCGCCGCGAGCGGCTTGCACGCGCCCGGCTCTACTTCGTGACCGACGCGACCACCGCGCCCAGCGTGCTGAGCGCCGCTCTCGAAGGCGGCGCCGACATGCTTCAGCTGCGCGACCCCTCGCTTCCGGATCGCGAGCTGCTGTCCGTTGCCGCGCGCTTCCGCTCCCTCTGCGACCAGCACGGCGCGCTCTTCTGGATCAACGACCGACCGGACCTCGCGCTGCGGGCCGGAGCCGACGGCGTGCACGTGGGCCAGGACGACATGTCCGTGCGCGCGGCGAGGACCGCGGGCGGCTGGGAGCTGCTGGTGGGGCTCTCGACCCACTCGCCGGAGCAGCTCGCAGCCGGCCTGGCCGCGGGCGCCGACCAGCTCAGCGTGGGGCCGGTCTGGGAGACGCCCACCAAGCCCGGCCGCGCGGCCGCGGGACTCGACTACGTGCGCCACGCGGCCTCGCTGGGACTCGATGTGCCCTGGTTCGCCATCGGGGGGATAGACGCGTCCAACGTGAGCGAGGTCGTGGCCGCCGGCGCCCAGCGCCTGGTGGTGGTCCGCGCCCTCCGCAATGCGGACGACCCGCGCGCCGCGGCGGCCGAGCTGCGAAGCGCACTGGACGGGAGGACGATTGGCGCAGCGCAGTAGCCGCAAGCGGCGCAAGGAGCGCCGCCGGGCGCGGGAAGCGACGGGCGCCCAGGCGCAGCCGCCCGCGGTCGACGGCTCGGACGACCGCATGGCGCGCGGCTACGCGCGCGGGCGTGCGAAGGACGACGCGGCCCGCGCGGCCCTGAAGCCACTCGCCGAGGGCGAGCGCCCCACGGCGGTCACGGTAGGTGCCGTCGCCGCAGGCGTCCTGTTCGTAGCGAACCTGGTGGCGATGCTGTTCGGGTACAACTCGGATGACGGCGGCAAGCTCGTGAGCGGAATCGCCGGCTGCGTGCTCCTGGCAGTGATGGGGGTCGGGATGTGGCGCGGCCGGTACTGGGCGGTTCTCGGCATGCAGGCGCTACTCGCCATCACGATCATCTTGTCTGCCCTTGCGCTCATGGCGGCGGTGAACGTCGGCGCCGCGCTGCTCGCGGTAGGCCTCATCCTGGGCGCGGGCACGCTGTTCTGGTTCCTCGTGAAGGCGATGGCGCGGATCCAGATGCCGGAGCGCCCCGGCGCGCGCGAGGGGCGCTAGGCGCCGGCCCGGTCGCGCCAGTCGGGCGCGAACGGCGGATCGAAGTTGCGCTCCCGCTGCTCGGACAGCTCGTCGATGCGGGCGCTGTCCTCAGGGGTGAGGTCGACCTCCAGCGCAGCCAGGTTCTCCCGCCGGCGGCCGGGGTCGGTCGAGCGGGGAAGCAGCACCACGCGTTCCTGGTGTGCGAGCCACGCCAGGGCCACCTGGCCCGGAGTGGCGCCGTGCGCCTGTGCGATCTCGCCCAGCACCGGCTCTTCGAGCAGGTCTCCGGCGCTGCCGCTCAGGGGCGCGTAGGCCTCGATCAGCAGGTCGTGTTCGGCGGCGATGTCGAGCAGCTCGTGCTGCGAGAGCTTGGCGTGGTACTCCACTTGGTCGGCGAAGATCTCCGGCGACAGCTCCAGTGCCTCGCGGAGCATGTAGCCGGGGAAGTTGCTCACGCCGAACTCGCGGACGCGGCCCTCGCCGCGCAGCTCCGCCAGCGTCTCCATCGCCGGTCCGACCTCCGCCCGATCGGCCGGCGGCCAGTGCATGAGCAGAAGGTCCACGCGGTCCACGCCGAGGCGCCGCAGGCTTCCCTCGGCGCTCGCCCGCAGTCGGTCCGGCGCGTAGTCGTCCATCCAGACCTTGGTGGTCAGCCAGATCTCGTCGCGGTCGACCCCGGAGGCCCTGATCCCGCGCCCGACCTCCTCCTCGTTGTCGTACATCCGAGCCGTGTCCACGTGGCGGTAGCCGGCCGCGAGAGCATCGGCCACTGCGTCCTCGGTCTCCGCCGGGTCGATCTCGAACACCCCGAAGCCGAGGGTCGGGACCTCGACGCCGCGCACTGTCTTGGTGAAGGGAGCAGGCATATCGGTGGTGCTGCCCGCTCGTGGCGCCCGCAAACGTCCCCTTGATCCGCATGAGAGCATCCCGCTCGAGGGACGGGCAAATCACAAGACGGGGAGAGATGCGATGAAGCGGGTCCTTGGCACTTCTGTGTGCGCGATCGTGCTCGCGCTCTGCGGCGCCTCACAGGCCGTGGCGGCGGAGCTGTATGTGGCGCTCGGCGATTCCTACTCGTCGGGCACCGGCACGCGCACCTACTACGACTCCGGCTGCCAGCGCAGCAACTACGCGTTCGCGAAGCTGGTCGACACCCAGCGTGCGGACACGGACGTGGTGCTGGCGGCCTGCAGCGGGGCGCGGACCGGCGACGTGCTGGCCAACCAGGTGGGCTCGCTCACCTCGGGAACGCGCTGGGTCTCGATCACCATCGGCGGCAACGATGCCGGCTTCTCCAGCGTGATCACCGAGTGCGCGCAGCCGGCGTGGGCGTCGGACTGCAACGGCGCCATCGACTCCGCGCAGAGCTACATCACGGGCACCCTGCCCGGGCAGCTCGACTCGGTGTACGCGGCGATCAAGCAGCGCTCACCGAGCGCGACCGTGATCGTGCTCTCCTACCCGCGCCTCTTCATGGGCGAGGACTGCAACGCCGGCACGTTCTTCAGCGGGAGCGAGATGACGAGGCTGAACCAGACGGCCGACCTGCTGCGCGACGTGACCCGCGGACGGGCCACCGCCGCCGGCGCGCAGTTCGTCTTCAAGGACGCCATCCCGCCCTTCGTCGGCCACGCGGTGTGCTCGTCGACGGAGTGGATCAACGGCCTGTCGAATCCGATCGGCGAGAGCTACCACCCCAACGTCACGGGCCACAGCTCCGGCTACGCGCCGCTGGTGCGGCAGGTGACGGGCTAGCGAAGGGCGCTAGAGCGCCCGCAAGGCCGCGGTCACGCCCGCGGCCACCAGCACGCACGCGATGATCGAGTCCGTGCGCCAGACCACGAGACCGCCGGCCAGGACGCCGGCGGTCTCCTCGCCCACCTCCAGGCGGTCGCCGTCGGCAAGCGCCTGGGTGACCACCAGCGCCGCGAGCAGCGCGGGCGCCAGCAGCACCACCACGCTGGAGAACCAGGACGGGAGCTCGCGGCCGCCGAGCGCCACGGGGCCCACCGCCTTGATCGCGAAGGTCACCAGGGCGCAGCCGCCGATGATCGCGACGATGGTGCTCACCGGGCCGCCTCCAGCTCGGCCCGGGCGCGCCGTGTGAGGCCCACGAGCGCGGCGACGCTCGCCACCAGCACGGGCACCCCCGCCGGCGCGACCGGGACGAGCGCGAGCGCGATCAGCGCGCCGAGCGCGGCGACTCCGAGGGCGCGCCGGCTGCGGATCTCGGCGATGAGCAGCGCGAAGAAGAAGGCGGGAAAGATCGCGTCGATCCCGATCGCCTCGGGGTCGCCGAGCACATCGCCACCAAGGGCGCCGGCCACGGTCCCGCTGAACCAGGTCACGTACTGGATCGCGCTCGAGCCGAAGAGCATCCGGCGGTCGAACGTGCCGTCTCCCCGGGCGGCGAGCGCCCAGGAGGCATCAACCA
This sequence comes from uncultured Thermoleophilaceae bacterium, assembly GCA_963722705.1. GTDB lineage: Bacteria > Actinomycetota > Thermoleophilia > Solirubrobacterales > Thermoleophilaceae > JAAYBF01. The sequence goes on from CAVRNY010000006.1 coordinate 516,525, forward strand.
CGGTCTGACCCTGGGCGGCCCTCTTCACCGCGCCGCCGGGCAGGGAGGGGCCGAGCGCCGCTCCCATCGCCAGGAAACGTGAGTTCATCAGCGCGGCGGCCCCAACGGCCGCGCCGACCCCGCCGCCCGCGCCGAAGATCGCGATCGCCGCGAACTGGGCCGAGCCCGCGTACACGATCGCCGACATCACGATCGCCGCCCACGGGGACAGGCCGGCGTCCACGGCCAGCACCCCAAACGACACGGCGACCAGCGCTCCGGCAACGGCGAACGGAGCGCCGGCGCGGACCCCGTCCTTGAAGGTCGGGGCCGGAGCCTGCTCCGTGACGGGTGCGGTGGCCATCGGGCCGTACCCCAGCACACACCGATAGCCTCAGGTCCCATGCCCGAAAGCAAGTACGACTGCATCGTGATCGGCTCCGGACCCGGCGGCTACGTGGCCGCCATCCGGGCGGCCCAGCTCGGCATGAAGACGGCGGTGATCGAGAAGGGCGACGTGGGCGGGCGCTGCCTCAACGAGGCCTGCATCCCCGCGAAGGCCGTGCTGCGGGTGGCCGACGCGATGAAGGAGGTCAAGGAGGCGAAGTCGTTCGGCATCAAGGCCGGCGACGTGCAGTTCGACTTCGGCGGCGCGACCAAGCACCGCGACAAGGTGATCAAGACGCTCACCGGCGGGGTCTCGATGCTGTTCGACAAGAACAAGATCGACTACATCGAGGGCTTCGGGTCCGTGACCGACGACGCCAACGTGAAGGTCGGCGGCTCCTTCGACGGCAGCGAGATCGAGGCCGGCAGCGTGATCCTCGCCTGCGGCTCGGTGCCCAAGCCCATCGGCGGGCTCCAGTTCGGCGGGCGGATCGTGGACACCGCCGGGATGTGGCTCACCGGCGAGCAGCCCAAGCGCCTGGCCGTGATCGGCGCCGGAGCGTCGGGCACGGAGGTGGCCTCAGCGTTCGGCCGCCTCGGCACCGAGGTGGTCCTGCTCGAGGCGCTCGACCAGATCCTGCCGCTCGAGGAGAAAGAGATCGCGCGCGCGTGCGCGAAGGAGATCGGCAAGCAGAACGTGCAGATCGTGACCGGCGCGAACGTGGAGAACGTGGACGACTCCGGCGACGCCGTGAAGATCGAGGTCGGCGGCGACACCCACGAGGTCGACCTGCTGTGCATCGCCGCGGGTCGCGGTGCGGACGTGGAGGGCCTGGGGCTCGAGGAGGCGGGCGTCGAGGTCGACGAGCACGGCCTGGTGAAGGTGGACGGCGCGCAGCGCACCACCAAGGAGGGCGTGTACGCGATCGGCGACCTCGTGCCCGGCCCCGCGCTCGCCCACAAGGCCTCGGACGAGGGCATCATCGCGGTGGAGGCCGCCGCCGGGATGGACACCCACCCGATCGACTACGACTTCATCCCGCGCGTCACGTTCTGCTCACCCCAGGTGGCCTCGTTCGGCCTCACCGAGGCGCAGGCGAAGGAGGCCGGCCACGACGTGGTCACCGGCAAGGTGCCGATGGGCGCCGTGGGCGCGCCGACCGTGTACGGCGACCGCGGCGGCATGATCAAGATCGTGGGCGACAAGCGCTACGGCGAGCTGCTCGGCGGCCACATCGTGTCCGCCAAGGCGGCCGACTTGATCCAGGAGCTCGTGATTGCCCGCGACCTCGAGGGCGGCTACCCCGAGGTGGCGCGCTCGATCCATCCGCACCCGGCGTTCGCCGAGGCCGTGATGGAGGCCGCGCGGGCCACCGACGGCTGGCTCATCCACGGCTGAGGCTTCGGACTAGCCGAAGAGCGGCAGCGCCCGGCGGCGCGCGAGCGTGTCCATCCCGTGCTGGATGCTCGCGCGGACCTCTTCGTACTTCTCCTCCACGTACTCGTCGTCACGCGCGCGCTCGACGTCGCGGTCGAGCTCGATAGGGTCCTGGAACGCGGTCCGGATCTTCGTCGGGAGCGGGATCTCGGGCAGCAGCGCGGGCGAGAGCCCCCAGGGCGCCTGGAGGGCGAAGGGGAACATCTTCAGCCGTGCGACCTTGTCGAGCTGGAGCAGCTTGGCCAGCCGCCGGCCCGTGGCCAGCACCGGCATGGAGTCGGGGCCGCCGACGGTCGAGATCGGCACGATCGGGACGCCGCTCCTGATCGCGAGCCTCACGAAGCCCATGCGGCCCGCGAGCACCGCCTCGTCGCGCTTGACCCAGGGGCGCAGCGAGTCGACCTCGCCGCCCGGCCACAGCGCCACGTCGTGGCCCTCGGCGAGCGCGGAGGCCATGCTGTCGGGCGCGGCGGGCAGCACGCCCATCCTGCGGAAGTAGGAGCCCACCAGCGGGGCGGCCATGAGGGCGTCGTGAGCGGTGCCGTGCAGGGGGCGCTCCGGGCCGAACCGCCGCCACCACTGGATTCCCACCGTCCACGCGTCCCACACGAAGGGCGCGCCCGAATGGATGCCCACCAGCAGCACGGGCGGCTCGGGGACGTTCTCCCATCCTTCGATCTCCATCCGGAACCAGTAGTCCATGAGCGGGTTCCAGAGGAACTTCTGGCGCTCCATGAAGGTGTTGTCGGGCCCGTCGAGCGACCATTCGCCCGCCCGGTCGGCGACCCAGCCGGCGGCGCCGGAAGTCTGCTCGCGGCGCTCGTCGACCTTCCGCCGCGCCTGCTCGGCGTGGGCCTTCGCCTGCTTCTCCCTCACGCTCTCCACATCGCCTCGCCTACCCGGCGAGGGGATGGGCTAACGGCTTCTTCAGGTTGTCCTAGCGCTGGCGCGGCGGGAGCGCGAAGTCGTCCGACTCCGAGCTCTCGATCGTCTCCGGCGGCACCGTGACGGTCTCCGCGAGGTACTCCGGGAGCTGCGTCCCGGGCTCGCCGGCGATCGTCCGTGTCCGCCGGCGGCCCAGGAACGGCAGCTCGGCCGTACCCCCATGCAGTGTTACCTCGCTACCGGTGGGCGAGTGCAACCACCAGTCCGAGTTCGCGTCCGTGACCCGCACCGCGATCCGGTGCCCGGCCGGGATCTTCCAGTCGGCGGACCAGAGGTCGAGCTCGACGCGGCCGCTCGTGTAGATCATGTGGCCCTGCCTCGTGACGAGCGGGCCCGTGCCCTCCTCGTCGAGGTCGTAGACGTCGACCACGAGGTTGGCCTTGGGCCGTGTCGAGGACACGTCGACGACCACCTTGCCGGAGCCCGCGAGGTGCGCGTCGTTCGTGAGCGGCGGCGAGATCGTCCAGATCCCGTCGGTGGCGGCGTCGCCCGTCACGGCTCCGTCGCCGTCGTCGGTGTAGGTGCCCGGTCGCAGCGCGCTCGTGAAGCCCCTGGCGCTCGGCGGCGGCCACTGGTCCTCGGCGCCCCACTTGCCGTCGTTGGTCTGGATCGCGAACTGCGGATCCTTGACGGCGGGCTTCGTGCCCTTGAGGAAGCGGTCGTAGAAGCGCGTGACCTCGTCGAACCAGCCCTGGCGGCCCATCAGCAGCTTGCCGGTGTCCGGGTCGGTCTCGTTCCCGCGCACGTGATCCCACGGGCCGAGCCAGGCGCGCTCGAAGCCGGTGTGGTTCTGCAGGTACTGAGCGGTGCCGTCGGAGACCGTGTTGTTCTCGGTCAGACCCTGGGTCAGGAACAACGGCACCGCCGAGCCAGCAGCACCTGGAATCAGGTCCCGCGCCCGCCAGTAGGGCGAGAAGTGGTCATCGTTGCCGGCCTGGTCGGCCCAGTTGGCCGCCTTGCAGCCGGGGCGCTGGGTGTCGTTCGCGCCGTTCAGCGTGTAGGTCGGATCGTCGGCCGCCGGGCCCGGCGTCGCGTCGATCGCGTCGTACAGCGCGGGCGTGAGCAGGGAGTTGAGGCGGCGCATCCCGTCGCCGTAGAGGTAGCGGTACATGTCGTACACCGGCTCCTGGGAGACCACGGCCTTCAGGCCCGCCGGCCGCTCGTTCACGCCGATCAGGCCGGTGACGCCGTCGTAGGACTTGCCGTACATGCCGACGTTGCCCGTGGACCAGGGCTGGCCCGCCGCCCACTTGACGGACTCGACCACGTCGGCCGTCTCGCCGGGTCCGGCCCAGTCGAGGCAGCCCGTGGAGCCGCCGAAGCCGCGCAGGTCGACCATCACGAAGGTGTAGCCCCGCTGCATCAGCTTGGCGCCCTCGACGAGGTCGAGGAAGCGGTCGGACGGGCCGGTGGACGGGCCGAGCGGGTCGTACGAGGTGCCCTGCGCGGGGCCGACCGCGCCGGTCTGGCCCGAGTGGCCGAAGTAGGGGCCGACCGCGAGGATCACCGGCGTCTTGGCGTCCTTGGCCAGGTGCTTCGGCCGCAGGATGTCGGCGTGCAGCTCCACGCCGTCGGAAGAGGGGATCGTGGCCTCGCTCCAGGTCGCGCCCTCGGGCACGTCGGCGGCGGTGGCGGTGGCGGGAGCCGCGGCCAGGGCGGCGACGGTGAGGGCGAGGGCGGCGTGAAGTCTCATGTCTGTTGGAACGTTCGTCGCGCGCGTTTCTTGCGGTCCGACCCATCCGTGGGGTCGGTGGCCCCCAGGCGAGGCGTCGGTTCTTCAGCGTTCGACCGCTATTTGCGGGTAATCGCGCGCGGATCGCTGCAAGCTCCGCTGATCGCTTCGTATAGTCGCGCGGCCCGGAAACTCCGCTCCTTTTCCCGCACGTTGCGGGTTCAAGGGGGGCGGAAAGTCAACGGGCATCCCCTTGGCAGGGAGAAGCCCCGAGCCGGAAGGAACCATCGTGCGCTCGATAAGCGACCGACTCACCTACGCGAATGTGACGTCGTCCCTGGCCCTCTTCATTGCTCTGGGGGGTACCAGCGTTGCCGCCCTGAACATTGGGAGCGGGGACATCAAGAACGGCGGAGTCCGGAGCGTCGACGTGCGCAACAACGACCTGCGCTCGCGCGACATCCGGAACGGATCCCTGCTCGGGAAGGACGTGCGGCGGGACGGGATCGGCGGGCTGTCGATCAAGGAGTCGCGGCTGGGCAGGGTGCCGCGGGCGGCGAACGCTGATCGCGTCGGGGGGCTGAGTGCCGCCTCGCTACGGGATAGATGTCCTACGGGGATGGTGCTGAGTGATGGGGTGTGTTTTGAGCCGGGGCCGTCGGGGCCGCATAGCTTCGGGACGGCTTCTGATCAGTGCTCTGCTCAGGGACCGCTTCCTGCCTTCCTACGTCCAGCTCAGCGAGCTCCTCGACAACGGCCAGTTCCCGCTTGCGCCGGGCGGGCGAATTGACCTCATCGGTCTTTGGCCCAGCCCTTTGCGTGTGGTCGTTGTCAGCAGCACAGGCGGGTGAAACGGCCGATCCAGTCCGCCCAGGATGCGACCGACCCGCCGCTATCGCTGCGCCCAACTTCCCACGGACGGATGAAGCGTCGCGTTCTTCTTCTAGCCACAGGCCTGGTCGCCTTCACGGTCGGTCTCGGCGCTCGAAGTCGGCGGCTGGGAGCTACCAGGTCAGAACCTGCGACGCCGCCAGTACGAGCGGGAACGTGAACAACTCGTGGTCGTTCCTCGGCGCCGTCGAGAACCTATGCCCGTCACAGGGCTCGCCGTACAGGGGGATGACGACAAGGATCGTCGGCTCAACCGCGCCCGGCGGGGCAACCGAGCGCGCCACCTTCACCGCGCCCGGGGGCACCACCATCGCCGGCTTCACGTGGGCAGGACGTTTCGCGCGCGACGCGTGCTCGTGGGCGACGGAGATGCGCGCCCAACCGAGCCAGCAAACACTGATCGGATACCGCAACGGCGCGAGTTGCGGGGTAAGCGTCGGGTGGCATCAGCGTCCCGACCTACGTCGCAGCCCCCGGCGGAACAACGAGCCTGATCCAGAACGTCCAGTGCGGCGCGGGCAGTTGCCCGTCGGGTGGGACGTTCCACACCTACTACGCCTCGGTGGTGGTCAAGACCCGACGTTGCCTGGGATCGGTCCTCAGGGCGGGGCTTCGCCAGCGGACAATGGCTCAACGGGAACGAGCTGGCCACGTTCATCGCCACTGACAACACCGGTGTCGGGGAAGGTGGAGGTCGCGGTTGACGGCGCGCTCAAGGCGGAGCGAGCGTGGACCTGTGACTACACCCGCGCTACCCCATGTGCCAACCGATCTGGCGCGATCTCGGTGCTGACGCGCGACTTCGCCGACGGCACCCACCGATGCGCCTTATCGCGACCGACGCGAGCGGGCAATCGCAACGCTACGGAGTTCAGCTTCAAGGCGGACAACAACGCACCTGGCCGCGTCGCCCCTTACCAGCCAGGCGGTCAAGGCTGGCGCCAGGCCAACAGCTTCAACGTCCGCTGGCAGAACCCGCCGCAGGCGCATGCTCCGATCACGCGCGTTCGCTATCGGCTCTGCCCAGCGAGCGGGCCTCCGTGCTCCACCGGCACCCGCGACGGGAACAACATCGAGGGACTGTCGAACCTCCCGGTCAAGGCGCTCGGCGACAACACCCTGAAGGTCTGGCTCGAGGACCAGGCCGGCAACCAGACCGAGGCGCTCGCCTCCGACGCCGTGCACCTCCGGCTCGACCCCGAGGCCCCCCGCCTCGCATTCCTGCCGCAGGATCCGAACGACCCGCTGACCGTCGCCGTGCGGGCCCGCGACTCCTACTCCGGGGTCGCGGCCGGGCAGGTCGAGATGCGGGCGAGGGGCGGCCGGACCTGGCACGAGCTCGACACGCGTCTCGACGCCGGGAAGCTCGTCGCGGACATCGACGACGAGCGCTTTCGTGAGGGCACCTACGACTTCCGCGCCCGGGCGAGCGACCGAGCGGGGAACGAGGCGTCCACGGCCACCACCGTGAACGGCGCTCGGGCCGCGATCAGGTTGCCCGTGCGCATCAAGACCGGGCTTCGGGCGGGCTTCGTGAAGACGAAGATCAGGCGCCGCACCGTGCGGCGCAACGGCAAGCGGCGCGTAGTTCGCCGGCCTGTCCGTGTGCTCGTGCCGAGAGCGACCATCAGGTTCGGCCGGCGGGCGTCGGTGCGCGGGACGCTCGCCAACCCCGATGGACAGCCGATCGACGGCGCCGGGATCACTGTGCTCGGCCGGCGCGACGTGCCCGGCGAGACCTTCGCCACGCTCGGCCTGATCCGTACGGACGGGCGTGGCCGGTTCAGGTACCGAGTCAAGGCCAGCGCGAACAGGCTGCTCCGCTTCCGCTATGCGGGGTCGCGGCGCATCCGGGGGGCGACCCGCCATGTACGGCTCAGGGTGCCGGCCGCCACCACGATCTCGGCCAGCCCGCGCCGGCTCCTGAACGGGCAGACCGTGACCTTCGCCGGCCGCGTCCGGAGCGGCCCGGTGCCCCGCACCGGCAAGCTCGTGGAAATCCAGGCGTTCTTCCGTTCGAGGTGGAGAACAATTTCAACTACTCGGTCCGATGCGAGAGGACAATGGCGCTTTCCCTACCGCTTCGGCGGGACGGTCGGCGCGGTCGATTACCGCTTCCGCGCCCGCCTGCCGCGCGAGGGCGGCTATCCGTTCGGGACGGGCGTCTCCCGGGTGGCCCGGGTCATAGTCCGCGGCCTGTGAGCGACGCCGAGCGCCCGGTCTTCTACTACGACCTGGGGTCGCCCTACTCCTACCTCGCCGCCGAGCGGGTCCACGACGTCCTCCCCGTGGTGCCCGTCTGGCAGCCGATCCTGCTCGGCGGCATCTGGCAGCAGACCGGCAGCGGCTCGTGGTCCCTGACCGGCAAGCGGGACGAGGGGATGCGGGAGATCGAGCGCCGGGCAGACGAGCGTGGGCTCCAGCCGATCCGGTGGCCGGACCCCTGGCCGACCAACACCCTCACCGCCATGCGGGTCGCGACCTTCGCCCAGCAGGCCGGCCGCGCCGTGGCCTTCTCGCTCGCCGCGTTCCGCCAGGCGTTCGCGGCCGGCCGGGACCTGTCGGTGACCGACAACGTGCTGATCGCCGCCGCGGCGTGCGAGCTGCACCCGGCCGCGGTGCTGAAGGGGATCGAGACGAGGTCGGTGAAGGACCGGCTGCGGGCGGCCACGGACGAGGCGGCCGCACGGGGAGTCGAGGGCGTGCCGACGATCGCGGTCGGTGACGAGCTGTTCTGGGGCGACGACCGGCTCGAGGAGGCCGCGGCCGCGCTGAAAGGTTCCGAACGAAGTGGTTCATAGTCGCCGACTTTGTTCGGAACCTTCCACGGGGGGCCGAACCGGGCGGGTCGAGCCGCCGGCGCTCGCAACCCGCCGCTCCCCTACTCTTCCCCGCCGTGCGCACCCGCCATCTGATCGCCTGCGGCCTCGCGGCCCTCTCGCTCGCCCTCGCCGGCGCCGTCGCCGGCTGCGGTGAGGAGGAGAGCGGACTGCAGGAGGGGGCCGCCGAGGAGACGGCCGCGGACAGCCCGGGCGCCGAGGAGCAGTCCCCGCCCGAGACCTCCGGCGCGCTGAAGGAGAAGCCGAAGGTCACCGTGCCCGACGGGCGCGCCGCCGAAGAAGCTCGAGGTGAAGGACCTCGTGAAGGGCAAGGGTGCGACCGCCAAGGCCGGCTCGCAGATCTCCGTCAACTACGTGGGCGTGGCCTACTCCAACGGCCAGGAGTTCGACAACTCGTATGACCGCGGGCAGCCGTTCGACCTCCAGCTCGGCGCCGGCATGGTGATCCCGGGCTGGGACGAGGGGATCGCCGGGATGAAGGTGGGCGGCCGGCGGCAGCTCACGATCCCGCCCGACCTGGCCTATGGCGCCGAGGGTGCGCCGCCCGACATCAAGGGCGGCGAGACCCTGATCTTCGTGATCGACCTGCTCGGCGCTCAGTAGCCCGGGAGGGCGCTGCCGCTTTCAGCGGCTAGAGTCGTTGGGGATGGCGACTGAGGACGCCACCCGCGGGCGCGACCCGGCCCAGCGAGGCATCGAATCGGAGCCTCGCCCGCTGCCCGACCGCGAGACCTGCGAGAAGGTGCTCGCGAAGATGCTCCTCATCCGCCGCTTCGAGGAGCGCGCGGGCGAGATGTACGCGAAGGCGAAGATCGGCGGCTTCCTGCACCTGTGCATCGGCGAGGAGGCCACGATCGTCGGCGCGACCCAGGCGCTGCGCGACACCGACTACCTGATGTCCACATACCGCGAGCACGGCCAGGCGCTGGCCCGCGGCACGCACCCGAACGCGGTGATGGCCGAGCTGTTCGGCAAGGCCGACGGCTGCTCGGGCGGGCGCGGCGGCTCCATGCACCTGTTCGACTTCGAGCGGCGGTTCCTCGGCGGCTACGGGATCGTGGGCGGCAACCTGCCGCTCGCCGCGGGCGTCGCGCTCGCGAGCGACTACACGGAGACCGAGGACGCCACGCTGTGCATGTTCGGCGACGGCGCCACGAACCAGGGCACGTTCGGGGAGACGATGAACTTCGCGGCGCTTTGGAACCTGCCCGTGGTGTTCATGGTGATCAACAACCAGTTCGGCATGGGCACGGCGCTGGAGCGCCACTCCGCGGTCACCGACCTGTCGCGCAAGGCCGACGGGTTCGGCGTGCCCGGCACGCGCTGCGACGGCATGGAGGTGCTCGAAGTGCACGCCTGCGTGTCCGCCGCGCTCAAGAAGGCCCGCGACGAGCGCGAGCCGCAGCTCGTGGAGGCCGTGACCTACCGCTACCGCGGCCACTCGATGGCGGACCCCGAGGAGTACCGGACCAAGGACGAGGTCGAGAAGTGGCGCGAGCGCGACCCGCTCGCGACATTCCCCAAGCGGGTGACGGACGAGGACGTGCTCTCGCAGGAGGACGTGGAACGGATGGACAAGGAGGCGATGGAGGCGATCGACGCCGCCGTCGAGTTCGCCGACAACTCCCCCTTCCCCGACCTGGCCTCCCTCTACGACGACGTGTACGTGATGGGCGACCAGGTGGCCCACCCGTGGTACTCGACCGACGTGCGCTCGCCCGACACCCACCGCGGCGAGGAGGAGCGCGAGGCCGGCGACGTGGCACGCGAGCTGGCCGAGGCGGGCGCGGCGCACGTGGAGGAGACCGACGAGGACACGCGCAAGGCGCGATCCCGCGGAGAGGGCGGCTGACGGTGGCCGAGATGCGCTACCGGGAGGCGCTGAACCTGGCGCTTCGCGAGGAGATGAAGGCCGACGAGCGGGTGTTCATCATGGGCGAGGACATCGGCGTGTTCCAGGGTGCGTTCAAGGTCACCGCCGGGCTGCTCGAGGAGTTCGGCGACAAGCGGGTGCGCGACACGCCGATCTCGGAGAACACGATCGTCGGGATGGGCGTGGGCGCCGCGATGGCCGGCCTGCGCCCGGTGGTGGAGCTGATGACGATCAACTTCTCGCTGCTGGCGATCGACCAGATCGTGAACAGCGCGGCGTCCATCCGGTACATGTTCGGCGCGCAGGTGTCGGTGCCGCTCGTGATCCGCATGCCCCAGGGCGCGGGCCACCAGCTGGGCCCCACCCACTCGCACTGCCTCGAGGCGCTCTACCTGCACGTGCCCGGCCTGCTGGTGGCCGTGCCCTCCACGCCGGCCGACGCGCGCGGGCTCCTGAAGGCCGCCATCCGCGACGACAACCCCGTGGTCTTCATCGAGCACGAGACGCTCTACGGCCGCAAGGGGGAGGTCTCCGAGAACGGCGACGAGCCCATGCGCTTCGGCGAGGCGGCGGTGCGGCGCGAGGGCGGCGACGTGACGATCGTCGGCATCTCGCGCATGGCCGAGACCGCGCTGAAGGGCGCGGACGTGCTGGCCTCCGAGCACGACATCGAGGCCGAGGTGATCGACCCGCGCACGCTGCGGCCGCTCGACCTCGACACGATCCTCGAGTCGGTCAAGAAGACCAACCGCGCGGTGATCGTGGAGGAGGGCTGGCCCCACGGCGGAGTGGGCGCGAACATGGCGGCGCTGATCCAGGAGCAGGCGTTCGACTGGCTCGACGCGCCGGTCGGCCGAGTGACCGGCGCCGACGTGCCGATGCCGTACTCCAAGCCGCTCGAGCAGGCGGCGTTCCCGCACGAGGAGCACGTGGTGAAGGCCGCGCTGTCCACCTTCCGGGACGTGTAGCCGAATGGCGAGCGACGTCGTGATGCCGCGCCTGTCCGACTCCATGGAGGAGGGCACCGTGCTCAAGTGGCTGGTGGAGAAGGGCGGGGAGGTGAAGCGCGGCGAGCCGCTCGTCGAGATCGAGACCGACAAGGCGAACATGACCTACGAGGCGGATACCGATGGCGTGCTCACGGAGGTCATTGCGGCTGAAGGAGACACCCTGAACGTGGGTGAGTTGATCGCACGGATTGGCGAGCCAGGAGAGAGTCCTCAGTCGTCAGACGTCAGTCGTCAGGAGGAATCCGAGTCCGAGGCGGAGCCCGAGCAGCAAGAGGAGGAGCAGGAGCCCGAGCCCGAGGAGTCCGAGCCGGCTCCCGCGCCCGCGTCCTCCGGGAACGGTGGGGAGCGGGTGAAGGCGTCGCCGGTGGCGCGGAGGGTGGCCGGTGAGCTGGGCGTCGAGCTGGCGCGACTGGAGGGCAGCGGGCCGGGTGGGCGGATCGTGAAGGCGGACGTCGAGGCCGCGGCCAAGGACGGGCAGCCCGCGGAGGCCGAGGCTCCGGCCGCCGAAGCGGAGGCTCCGGCCGAGGAAGCACCCGCCGAAGAGGCTCCTGCGGAGGACACCGCCAAGGCCGCCGCCGCCGGTCCGGCCGTGGCCGGTCCCAAGGGCGAGCCCGACGTGCATGAGCTCACGCGGCTGCAACGGACGGTCTCGCGACGGATGGCGGAGGCCAAGGCGACCGCACCGGACTTCTCGCTCGAGCTGGACGTGGACATGACGCTCTGCATCGAGCTGCGGGGGCGGCTCAAGCAGCAGGCCGACCCGGCGCCGTCCTACAACGACATGGTTGTGAAGGCCGCCGCCCTCGCGCTGCGCGACCACCCGAAGGTGAACGGCGCCTATCGCGACGGCAAGTTCGAGCTCTACCCGAGCGTGAACGTGGGGTTTGCCGTGGCGGCGCAGGACACGCTGATCGTGCCGGTCGTGCCCGACGCCGACGAGAAGTCGCTGGGCGAGATCGCGCGCCAGGCGCGGCGGCTGATCGAGCGGGTGCGGGAGGGCGAGATCACGCCACCCGAGCTGAGCGGCGGCACCTTCACCGTCTCCAACCTCGGCATGTACGGGATCGAGCGGTTCACGGCCATCCTCAACCCGCCGCAGGCCGCGATCCTCACCGTCGGCTCCCTGATGAAGAAGGCGAAGGTGGACGAGCGCGGCCGGGTCGTCGCGCGCGACATGATGACCCTGACGCTCGTGTGCGACCACCGCATCCTCTACGGCGCGGACGGCGCGGAGTTCCTCGCGCGCGTGCGCGAGCTGCTCGAGCAGCCCCTGTCGCTGGCGCTCTAGCCGCTCAGCGGCCCACGCTGACGGTGCCGGGTCCGACCTCGGCCGTGCAGAACGCGCATCTGCTCGCCTTGATCGGGATCTGGCTGAGGCACTGCGGACACTCGCGCACGTCCTCCTCCTTCTTCGGGCCGAAGCGAGCCATCAACTCGTTGACCGGCTTCACGACGAAGAAGAACACGGCCGCCGCAATGCTCACGAACGTGATCAGCGCGTTGAGGAAGTTGCCGTAGCCGAACTTGCTGCCGTTGATGGTGAAGCTCAGCCCGCCGAAGTCGGGCTCGCCGAAGACGGCGGCCACGACCGGCGTGATCAGGTTCGCGACGAACGACGACACGAGCGCTCCGAACGCAGTGCCGATCACCACCGCCACGGCCAGATCGACCAGGTTGCCGCGCAGGATGAACTCGCGGAACTCCTTGACCAGGCTCGTCATCGGAACCGGAAGCCCGTGTCCGCGATGGGCAGCGTCATCGGGCTCGCGGGCAGCCCGTCGGGCACGTCGGGCATGTTGAAGCCCCTCGGGCCGGTGTCGTTCGGCGTGTCGGGGTGGAAGACGGCCGCCAGGTACTGGATGTGGTCGCGCCCCACCGAGAGCTCACTCTGGCCCCCGCCGTAGGCGCCTATGCCCTCGCGCTCGCAGTAGTCGTAGGCGGCGCAGAGCGAGGTCAGCGGGCCGAGGCGCGAGGGCTTGATGTTCACCGTCTTCGGGGGAAACGGAAGCGCCTCGATGTCCGCCACCGAGTGGATCGGGGCGTCCCAGGTGATGCGGTCCCGGTGGGGCTCGAGCACCGGCCCGGTCTCGTCGTTCAGGTCGGGGTCCTCGAGCCAGGCGTCGGGGAACGCCTCCGCCAGGCGGCGGTAAAGCTCCGGGTCGGTCTCCACGTCGACCGGCGTGCCCTTGTAGTGGCCCTTGAGGTCGAGCGAGTCGACCGCTCCCGTGGCCGCGAGCTCCTCGATCAGCTCGTCGGTCCACGTGTTCGTGGGGTCGAGCTTGAAGCGCGTGCCGGGATAGCGGCCGAGGATCGCGGTGAGCCGCTCCGTGGTCTCCGGCTCTCCCTCCGCGGGCGCCGTCAGTCGCATCGAGACGACGTAGTTGAGCGGCTGGGGCTCCCGGCCGACGACCTCGTGGAGCGGCTTCCCCGCCTGCCGCAGCGCGAGGTCGAGGGCGGCGGACTCGAAGGCCCAGCGGCGGTAGGCGCGCGACGGCTCGCGCACGGGCGGCGCCGGGAACAGCTCGAGGCCGTCGAGCTGCTCGGCCAACGAGGCCAGGGTGTGCTCGCCGGCGAGCGGCAGCACGGGGCCCGCGTCCTGGAACGCCACGTGGTCGAGGCCGTCGTAGACCACGTCCTCGCCGGCGCCCTCCTCGCCACCGCCGCTCAGCCGGATGACCGTGGTGAAGCGGGTGAACTCGGGGCCGAGCGGCTGCTCGAGGCCCTCGAGGGTGTAGCCGTCGATCTCGACCGGCAGGCCGGCGATCTCATCCCAGGTGCTCACCAGTCGGAGTCTAGGTAGCCGGCACCACGACCACGGGGACCGGTGAAAGGTGAAGCAGCTTGTGGGGGGTCGAACCCAGGATCGCGCCCTTCAGCGGGCTCTCGCCGTAGGTGCCGACCACGATGAAGCTCGCGTCGTGGCGCTCGGCGACCGACAGGAGTGCGGCCGCGCCGCGCTCCTCGACCAGCTCCACCCGCGCGTCCACCCCCGCCGCCGCGGCCTGGGACTTCGCCTCGTCCGTCATGTTCCGCCCCATCTCGAGCAGCGCCTCGCGGTGCTCCTTGAACTCGTCGCCGACGTTCCCAGGCGGGCCGTACCCGTACGCGATCACGAGCGCATCGCCGGATTGGGACGCCATCCGGGCCGCAACGGCGAGCGCCTCCTTCGACCCGTCAGAGTCGTCGTAGCCGACCACGATCGCGGCCATCAGACGCTCCCCTCGGGAACCGCCGCGATCCCGGACTTACGTCCGGCGGCCACGTCGGGATCGACGACCTCCGTCTTGCGCCCGAAGTAGTCGTCATGGCCGGTCAGGCGCCACACGATCATCAGGGCGATCCCGACCAGGATCAGGCCCACGCCCTGCACCGCCGGAACGCCGGCGCCGAAGAGCTCGCTGCCGGAGTAGGAGTCCTCGACCTTCCTGAACTCCCAGATCGCCTTGAAGAACAGGGCCCCGAGGATGGTTCCGCCGACGACCGGCGCGACGCCGATGAAGAAGAAGTTCTTCGCCGACTTGGTCAGCTCCCTGCGGTGGTAGATCGCGCATGCGAACCCTGTCAGCGCGTAGTAGAAGGCGATCACGATCCCCAGCGCGGTGAGCGAGTCGAACAGGAAGTTCGTAGAGATGAGGTTGAAGAACACGTACCAGAGGGCCGCACCCCCGCCCACGATGATGGTGGCCACGTGCGGCGTCTGGAAACGCGGGTGCACAGTGCCGAAGGACTTCGGCATCGCGCCCTGGCGGGCCATCGAAAGCAACGTGCGCGACGCCGGCAGGATCGTCGTTTGGGCGGATGCGATGCCGGAGGTGATGATCGCCAAGATCACGAGGTAGTAGAGCGGCGATCCGAGTGCCCCCTCGGCGACCGTGCCGAGGATCGCGCTGTCGTCCTCGAACTCGCTCACACCGCCGACACCGGCCCACGCGAGCACTCCATATGTCACCAGCAGGTACGTGAGCAGCAGGAGCACCGTGCTCACCACCGCCGCCAAGCCGGGCGCGCTGTCGGAGTCCTCACTCTCCTCGTTGAGGTTCACCGCGCTCTCCCAGCCCCAGTAGATGAAGACGCCGGTGAGCAGGCCCAGCACGAGCGCGTCGAAGGTGTCGACCTCCCATGGCCACAGCCAGGAGATCGCCGGGTCGACCGAGCCCTCTGCACCGTCCCCGCCAAGCACCCTGACGATCGCGACGATCGCGAACAGCAGCAGCGCGCCGACCTGGACGCCCACCAGGACGCGGGAGGTGCGCGCCGAGAGCTCCGTGCCGATCACGCAGACGGCCGTCACGGCGATGATGATCACCGTCGCGAGAAGGGTGGTCGGGATCCGCTCGCTGGCGGGCTCTCCGTCCTCGTACGTGGGCAGAGCCGACTCCCAGCCGACGATGTCGAAGATGTAGTAGGCGGCGACGTCCGCGAGCGAGCCGATCACGATCAGGCCAGTCGTGCAGACCGCGAAGCCGGCGACCCAGCCGACGCTGGGGCCGATCGCGCGCGTGATCCAGGAGAAGTTGGTGCCGCAGTCGGGGTCGGCGCGGTTCATGTAGTAGAACGCCGCCGCGATCAGGAACATCGGGACGAACGAGACCAGCAGCACCCCCGGGGCCTGCAGGCCGACGCCGACCACGACGATTCCGATGACGGCCGCGAGCGAGTAGGCGGGCGCGGTCGAGGAGATCCCGACGACCACGGCGTCCCAGAAGCCGATCGCGTTTTCCTTGAGTCCCTTGTCGCCCGACTGTGCGGCGACGTGGACGTGCTTCGGTGCGGCGTTCTGCCCTTCCATCAAACGGCCTCCTCCGGTCGGACCTGGGCCATCCTCTCCGCTCGGCGCTGTTGCCACACCGTCGCGACCATGAGCGCGAGCGTGACGAGGAAGATCATCGTGGCCACTACGTTGATATTCGGCGGGATCTGGCGCTGGGCCTGCGTCCACACGAACAGCGGGAACGTGGAGTAGGACCCGTTGTTGAAGAACGTAATCACGAAGTCGTCGATCGAGAGGGCGAACGCCAGCAGCGCACCGGCCAGGACGCCCGGCGCGATCAGCGGCAGGGTCACGAGGCGGAAGGTCTGCAGCCCGTTTGCGCCGAGGTCCTGCGCCGCCTCCTCGATGTTGCGGTCGAACCCGATCAGCCTCGATCTCACCGTGACCACCACGAAGGAGACGTTGAACATGATGTGGGCGATCAGCACGGTGCCGAACCCGAGCGCCGTGCCGGCGGAGAGGAACAGCGACAGCAGCGCGGCCCCCAGCACCACCTCGGGGCTGGCCAGCGGCAGGAAGATGAAGAAGTTCACCGATCCCCGGGCGCGGAACTGGTAGCGCACCAGCGCCAGCGCCATCATCGTGCCGAGCACGGTGGCCACGAGGGTTGAGAGGCCCGCCACCAGAAGGCTGTGTTGGAGCGCCTCCCCGAGCCCCTGGAAGCCGAACGGGTCCTTCCAGTAGTCGAGCGTGAAGCCATCCCAGACGAAGTTGTAGCGCGAGTTCGTGTCGTTGAACGAGAACACGATGATCACGATGATCGGGACGAGCAGGTACAGCAGGACCAGCCCGGCGAAGCCCTTGAGTGCCCAGTCGAGGGAGTGGCGGCCGAGGCGAGCCAGGCGCGGGCGGGAGTCCGGCCGGGCCCTCGGAGCCGAGGCGGTCGCCGCCTCCATCACCTGGCCTCCGCGCCCATCAGCGCCTCCGTGCCGGCGATCCGCGCCCAGATCACCAGGAGCGCGAGGATGATGAGCATCAGGATGAACGAGAGCGCGGCCGCGGTCGGGTAGTCGGTGACCACCAGGTAGCGACTCTGGATCACGTTGCCGATCATCGCCTGGTTGGGCGTGCCCAGCAGCTCGGCGTTGATGAAGTCCCCCACCGACGGGATGAACGTGAGCAGCGATCCGGCCACGACGCCCGGCATCGACAGCGGCAGCGTGACCTTGCGGAACACCTCGCGGCGCGTGGCGTAGAGGTCGTACCCCGCCTCCAGCATCCGCTTGTCGATCCGCTCGATGCTGGCGTAGAGCGGGAGGATCATGAAGGGGAGGAAGTTGTAGGTGATGCCCGCGATCACCGAGCCCGAGGTGGCCAGCAGCCGGCCGTCGTCCCCGATCACGCCGATCGTTCGCATGACGTCCACCGTCGGGCTGGAGTCGTCGAGGATCGTCTGCCAGGACAGCGTGCGGATCAGATAGGTGACGAAGAAGGGAGCGATCACCGCGAGCAGCAGGGCGTTGCGCCACTTGCCGCCGTGGACGGCGATCGCGTAGGCCAGCGGGTATCCGATCAGCAGGGCGGCGACGGTGGCGGTGCCGCCGTAGACAAACGAACGGATGAACTGCTCGGAGAAGTCCGAGATCGCGTTCGAGTAGTTGTCGAACGCCCAGGTGAAGCGGAAGCCCTCCTCCAGCGTCCCCTCCTGAAGGGACACCTCCGCCATGTAATAGAGCGGGATGAGGAAGAAGACGGCCAGCCAGAGGAGCCCTGGCGCGAGCAGCGCCCAGGGCAGCAATCCCTTGCGTGGCCTGAGCGCTCTCACGACGCGAGTCCTCTGCCCGCTTTCCGGCGGCTAGGCGCCGATCGCGCGCTGGAAGGCCGAGTCGAGCTCGCGCTCGTCCTCGGGGCTCAGCGTGGCGAAGTTGTGGGCCAGTGAGAGCTCCGGGAAGATCAGCTTGTTCTCGACGATCTCCGGGTCGTCCTTCTCGAGGATCTCCTTCACGCCCTTCACCGGCGGCACGTAGTTCACCCAGGCGGTGATCTGGGCCTGGACCTCCGGCTCGTACACGAAGTCGATCATCTTCTGCGCGGTGGCCGCGTTGGGTGCGCCCACGGGGATCTGCATCGAGTCCGTGAACACCATGAAGCCATCTTCGGGCTGGACGAACTTGATCTTGGGGTTGTCCACGAGCAGCTGCACCGAGTCGCCCGACCAGCCGAGCACGGCGACCGAGTCGCCCTTCAGCAGGCCCCGGGTGAACTCGTTGCCGGTGAACGCGCGGATCTGGCCGTCCTTGGCGGCCTTCTCGAGCTTCTCCACCGCCGTGAGCGCCGTGTCGAGGTCCGCGTCCTCCGGCTTCTTGCCATCGGCGAGCAGCACCGAGCCCACGCTGTCTCGCATCTCGCTCAGGAAGGTGACCTTCCCCTTGAACTTCGGATCGAACAGGTCGTTCACCGACGTGAGGTCCCCACCCGTCAGGTCGCTGCGCCAGACCGGAAGGACCTGCCCTGACTGCCACGGCATCGAGACCTCGCGCTTGGGGTCGAAGTCCGGGCTGGCAACCGCGTCCTCGATGTTCTTCACGGCGTTCGGCATCTGGGACTTGTCGAACTTCTGCACGTAGCCCAGGCGCTCCATGCGCGCGCAGAGCCAGTCGGTGACCACGTGGAGGTCGCGCCCGCCCGAGTCCCCGCGCTCGTACTGCTGGCGGACCTTGCCGAAGAACTCGGTGTTGTCGTTTATCTCCTCGTTGTACTTGACCGTCGCGCTGTACTTCTTCTCGAACTGGGCGAGGGTGCTGGCCTCCTTGGCCTTTGGGTCGGAATCGATGTAGAGCGGCCAGTTCGAGAAGGCAAGCGTGCCGCCCACCTTCCCGCCCGTGATCTTCTTGGCCTCCTCCTTCTCCCCTCCGCCAATGCCGTCGTCGCCGCCGCACGCGGCCAGCAGGCTCATGGCGCTGAGCCCCGCCACGCTCACTCCGGCCTGACGCAGGAAGCGGCGGCGGTCCAGCTCGCGCTGGAGTACCTCCTCGAACATCCGCTCGTAATCCCGATCGCTCACTGCACCGCCTCCTCGTGGTTGTCGGATGCTGCTTCCGCGGGCGCCGGGGCCTCGGCCTCCCGTACCAAGTGCATGTGCTCGCTCGCCCAGGCGAGCCTCACCGGCTCGCCGGGGTTCGGCAGCCTGTGCCGCTCGGACTCGTCAGCGTTGGGCACGAGCACGGTCAGCCCCACCTCGCCGGGGAGCGAGACCACCATCTGCGTCGCGGTGCCCAGGTAGAGAGAGCTCTGGACCCTGCCCTCGAGGCACGCCCGCCCGCTGGGCGGCGGCCCGTCGGCGTGGTGGATCTCGAGCTTCTCGGGGCGCACCACTCCGTGTGCGCGCTCACCCGCTCCGATGCCCCGCGCGTCCGGGGCGTGCACCGTCGGGCCCGAGTCGAGCTTGAGGTCCGCGCCGCTGCCGTTGGCGGAGACCACCTGGCCGGGCATCAGGTTGGACACGCCGATGAACCCGGCGACGAAGGTCGTGCGGGGGCGTTCGTACACGTCCTCCGGGCCCGCGACCTGCTCGATCACGCCGCGGTTCATCACCGCGATGCGGTCGGACATCGTGAGGGCCTCCTCCTGGTCGTGGGTCACGTAGACGAAAGTGATGCCCACGTCGCGCTGGATCTGCTTGAGCTGGACCTGCAGCCCCTTCCGCAGCTTGAGGTCGAGCGCGCCGAGCGGCTCGTCGAGGAGGAGCACCGCCGGCCGGTTCACGAGCGCGCGCGCGAGCGCCACGCGCTGCTGCTGGCCGCCGGAGAGCTGGCGCGGCTTGCGCTTGGCCTCCGCGGACAACCCCACGCGCTCGAGCTCCTCGGCCACCCGGCGGCGGACCTCGTCCTTCCCGACCTTGCGCCGCTCGAGGCCGAACGAGACGTTGCGCTCCACGCTCAGGTGGGGAAACAGCGCGTAGCTCTGGAACACGGTGTTGGTCGGGCGCTTGAAGGCGGGCAGGTTAGCGACGTTCACGCCATCAAGGAGGATCTGGCCCTCAGTGGGCTCCTCGAACCCGGCGACCATCCGCAGCGTCGTGGTCTTGCCACAGCCCGACGGTCCCAGCAGCGTGAAGAACTCTCCGCGCTCGATGTCGAGCTCGACACCGCGAACGGCCGTGAAGTCACCGAACCGCTTGACCACGCGATCCAGTCGGACGCTGGGGTGCTGTATCTCCTCCACGGCGATGCTTGGATTCAAGCTATGGCCGGACTGTCGCCGTGGCAAGTGGCAGATAACCCAAAGGGAGGGGTGTCCATACGCCGAAACGTACAAGAGGCGGGGGGTGTGCTTTCACCAACGGCAGGTTGTCACTACGCCAGCGGGTAGTTACCGTTGTCCAGAGCGTCCAGCGTTCGAGGAGAGAGATGGCGACCACCCCCCAGTCCGTAGCCCCGGAGCACGACAGCAAGGAGAGCTCGCTCCAGGAGCTCGCAAAGCGGCATCTGTGGATGCACTTCACGCGCATGAGCGCCTACGACGACGCCGACGTGCCGATCCTCGTGCGCGGGGAGGGGTGCTACGTCTACGACGAGAACGGCAAGCGCTACCTCGACGGCCTCGCTGCGCTGTTCTGCGTGAACGCCGGCCACGGGCGAACCGAGATCGGCGAGGCCATGGCCGAGCAGGTCAAGGAGCTCGGGTTCTTCACCAACTGGAGCTACGCGCACCCTCCGGCCATCGAGCTGGCCTCCCGGATCGCCGGACTCGCCCCCGACGGCATGGAGCGCGTGTTCTTCACCTCCGGCGGCAGCGAGGCGGTGGAGTCGGCGATGAAGATGTGCCGCGCCTGGCACCGGATGAACGGCGAAGGCCAGCGGATCAAGGTGATCGCGCGCGAGATCGCCTACCACGGGACCACGCTGGGCGCGCTGTCGGCCACCGGCATCACCGACCTGCGCAAGCCCTTCGAGCCGCTCACGCCCGGAGGCTGCCATGTGCCGAATACCAACACCTACCACTGGCCCGAGGATCGCGACCCGCTCTGGCCGGCCGACGCCGTGGAGGAGCGGATCGTCTTCGAGGGTCCGGAGACCGTGTCGGCCGTGATCATGGAGCCGGTGCAGAACGCCGGCGGCGCGTTCGTCCCGCCGGAGGGCTACTGGCAGCGGATCCGTGAGATCTGCGACAAGTACGGCGTCCTGCTGATCTCCGACGAGGTCATCTGCTCGTGGGGCCGGCTCGGCGAGTACTTCGGCTGCGACCGCTACGGCTACACGCCGGACCTGATCACGACCGCGAAGGGCATCACCTCCGCCTACGCGCCCATGGGAGCGGTGATCGCCCACGACAAGGTGGCCGACCCGTTCATGAAGGACAAGGGCATGTTCGTCCACGGCCTGACCTTCGGCGGGCACCCGGTATCCGCCGCGGCCGCCCTCGCGAACCTCGACATCTTCGAGCGCGAGGACCTGTGCGGCCATGTGCGTGAGAAGGAGGGCGAGCTCGAAGGGACTGCTCGACGGCCTGCGCGACATCCCGATCGTGGGCGACGTGCGCGGGGCGGGCTTCTTCTACGCCCTCGAGCTCGTGAAGGACAGGGAGACCAAGGAGGGCTTCAGCGACGAGGAGTCCGAGACGCTCCTGCGCGGTTTCCTCTCCGGCGCGCTGTACGAGAACGGCCTCATCTGCCGGGCCGACGACCGCGGTGACCCGGTGATCCAGCTCTCCCCGCCGCTCGTCGGCGGACACCGAGGAGTTCGAGGAGATCGAGCGCGTGCTGCGCAAGGTCCTCACCGAGGCTGCCTCCAAGATGGGCGCGCAGGGTCCCGCGGGGCCACTGCGACCCACACCGCGACAGTAGGAAGGGCGCGGAGGGGGCACGATGCTCACGCTCCGCACCCTCGTCGATGAGATGGGCCTGGAGCTGGCGAGCGGCGACGAGGCCGCCGAGGCGCCGGTGCGCTGGGTGCACATCACGGAGCTGCCCGATCCCACCCCGTGGCTCTCGGGCGGCGAGCTGATCCTCACCACGGGGCTCCAGCTCACGAGCCCGAAGCGCCAGCGCGAGTTCGTGCGCCTGCTCGACGGGCACCACCTGGCGGGCCTCGGGTTCGGTACGGGCTTCGACCACGAGCACGTGCCGGAACCGGTGGTGGACGAGGCGCGCAAGCTCGGCTTCCCGGTGTTCGAGGTGCCCTACGAGCTGCCGTTCATCGCCCTCACCGAGAAGGCGTTCACGCGCCTCGTGAACGAGCAGTACGACGTGCTCCAGCGCGGGATCGCCATCCACAAGCGGCTCGAGCGGCTGGTGCTCGAGGAGCGTGGGCTGGACGAGCTGGTGCGTGCGCTGTCGGCCGCCATCGGAGGCACCGTCATGGTGCTCGACGCGCGCGGGGAGACGCTGGCCGAGCGCGCGTTCCGCCGCGCCCTCCCGGATTCCGCGATCGCCATTCCTCCGCGACGAGGTGCGCGCCCGTGGCCGCATGGCGGCGGCGGGTGACGCGGCCGAGTTCGCGCCCGACCACGCCGAGCTGGCGGGGCACTCGCTGGTGCTGCCCGTGGCGACCCGCGGGACGGGCGCACAGGCCTGGCTCGTCGCCACGCGCGACGCGGGCGGCCTGGGCGACTTCGAGCGCCTCATCCTCCAGCAGGCGGTCGACCGTCGTCGCGCTCGAGCTGATGCGCCAGCGCGCGATGCGGGACACCGAGCGCCGGCTCGCCGGCGACGTGCTGGCCGAGGCCCTCACCGGCCATCTCGTCCGAGGCGGACGTGCAGGCACGGCTGCAGCCCTTCGGCGTCGGGCGCCGAGGCCGCGGTGCTCGTGTTCGCGCCGCCGGACCCCGCGGCCGTCGAGGCCGACCTGGACCGCTGGCTGCGCGACGCGGGCGTTGGCGCTCTGGTGGCGCCCGCGGGAGAAGATGCTCTGCGCCGTGGTCGACGCGCGCGCGGCCGGCGACCCGGTGGAGCTCGCGGCCGGCGACCGCGAGATCGCTCGCCGAGCTCGGCCGGGGGCGCACCCGTGCGAGCGGCTGCCAGCCGAGCGGCCCCGGTCGGCGCTCTGCGCGGGAGCTTCCACGAGGCCCGCTGCGCGCTGGAGGCCTCGGCGATCGCCAACGGCCAGGCGCCCGAGGTGGCCTCCTATCGCGATCTCGGCGCGTTCCAGCTGCTGCTCTCGCTTCAGGACGACGAGGCCCTGCGGCTCTACTGCGACAGCGTGCTCGGCCCGCTGGAGGACGGCGGCGGCGAGTACGGCGACGAGCTGATCCGCTCGCTGGAGGCGTTCATCGAGCAGAACGGCCAATGGGAGAAGGCGGCGCGCGAGCTGTTCTGCCACCGCCACACCCTGCGCTACCGGATCCGGCGCGTCGAGGAGCTCACCGGGCCGGGATCTGCGCAGTGCGCGCGACCGGATCGAGTTCTGGCTCGCGCTGCGGGCGCGGGAGCTGGCGATGATCCGTGAGGGAGCTACGTCGCGGTCCTCGGCGCCGGCGGGATCATCGCCCCCGCGATCGTGCGCGACCTCGCCGAGTCCGAGGAGGTCTCCGAGCTGCTGCTGCTGGATCTCGACGAGTCGCGCGCGCGGCAGGCCGTCGGCCCAGGCGAGCACGGCGGCGGACGCCGCGCGCGAGCGGCCGCGAGCGGCTGGACGCCCGCAGGGCCTGGCCGCAGTCGCTCGAAGGCGTGCGACGTGCTGGTCAACTCCGCCAGCTACCGGGTGAACCTCGACGCGATGCGCGCCTGCCTCGAGGCCGGGTGCCACTACATCGACCTCGGTGGCCTGTACTGGCTGACCGGCGACCAGCTCGAGCTGGGCGCCGAGTTCGAGACCGCCGGGCTGCTCGCGCTGCTGGGCATGGGCTCCAGTCGCCGGGCAAGACGAACGTGCTGGCGCTGCGCGCGGTGCGAGGAGCTCGGCGCCGAGCCCGAGCGCCTCGACGCGATCGCCGGCGGGCGCGACCTCGACCCGCCGGACGGCCCGAGCTTCCCCTACGCGCCGCGAACGCTGGTCGACGAGCTGACGATGGCCCCGATGGTGGTGCGCGCGGGCGAGCCGGTGGAGCTCGAGCCGCTCGCTCCCGGTGGCGAGGTCGACTTCCCCGAGCCGATCGGCGCCGCCGACACGATCTACACGCTGCACTCCGAGATCCGCACCTTCCGCGACAGCTTCGGATGCCGAGGAGGCGAGCTTCCGGCTGCTCGCTGGCGCCCGCGGTGCTCGAGCGGCGTGCGCGAGCTGATCGGCGCCTCGCGACGAGGAGATCGAGGAGGCGGCGCGCTCGGCCAGCCCGCCCTCCGCCAAGACGGTCGTCGGTGCACATGGTCGAGGCCGCGGCCGACGAGCGCACCGTGCGCGTGCGCGGCGGTGACCCGGCCGATGGAGGAGCTGGGGCCTGGGCGGCGGCATCGTGTCCACCGCCGCCCGGCGGCCGCGGCGGTGCGGCTGCTCGCGCGCGGGGTGATCGAGCGCCGCGGCGCGCTGCCGCCCGAGCGCTGCGTGCGACCCGGAGGACCTGTTCCCGGAGCTGGAGCGGCGGAGCTGCTTCGGTTCGAGACTGACGACTCGAGGAGAGCGCGAGGTCGATGAAGGTCGGAGTCCCCACGGAGATCAAGACCGACGAGTACCGCGTGTCGCTCACGCCCGCGGGGGTGCGCGAGCTGACCGACCACGGGCCACGACGTGCTCGTGCAGCAGGGGGCGGGCGAGGGCTCGCGCGATCGTCGACTCCGACTACGAGGCGCAGGGCGCGCGGATCGCTGCCCGACGCCGAGGCGGTCTTCGGTGAGGCCGAGATGGTGCTCGAGGTGAAGGAGCCCCAGCCGCAGGAGGTCGCGATGCTGCGGCCCGAGCAGACGCTCTTCACGTACCTGCACCTGGCGCCCGACCCGGAGCTCACGAAGAGCCTGTGCGAATCGGGCGCCACCTGCGTCGCCTACGAGACGGTCGAGGACTCGAAGGGCCGCCTGCCGCTGCTCGCCCCGATGAGCGAGGTCGCGGGGAAGATCGCGACCCAGGCGGGCGCGTTCATGCTGGAGAAGCCGCTCGGCGGGCGCGGGGTGCTGCTCGGCGGCGTGCCGGGGGTCGCGGCCGCGAACGTGATGGTGATCGGCGGCGGCGTGGTCGGCTTCAACGCCGCATCGATCGCGATCGGCATGGAGGCGGACGTGTTCGTGTTCGACCGCAACATCGACCGCCTGCGGGAGCTCGACGTGGCCTTCGCCGGACGCGCCTCGACGGTGTACTCATCCACGCTCGCGATCGAGGAGATGCTTCCGCGGGCCGACCTCGTGATCGGCGCGGTGCTGGTGCACGGCGCGCGAGCGCCGTACGTGATCACGCGCGAGCAACTCGGGCTGATGAAGCTCGAGCGCGCGGTGCTCGTGGACGTCTCGATCGACCAGGGCGGCTGCTTCGAGACGTCGCGGCCGACGACCCACTCCGACCCCACCTTCGAGGTCGACGGCATCACGCACTACTGCGTGGCGAACATGCCCGGCGCGGTGCCGATCACCTCGACCTACGCCCTCACCAACGCGACCCTTCCCTACGTGCTCGCGCTCGCCGACAGCGGAGTGGAGGAGGCGATCTCGCGGGATCCCGGGCTGCGGCCCGGGCGTGAACGTCGCCGGCGGGCGCGGTCACGCACGCGGCCGTCGCCGAGGGCACGGGACTCGATTGCACGCCGCTCGGACGAGGTCGTCAGTCGCTCGAGTCGTCAGTCGTCAGCAGACTCAAGGAGAGAACGATGGCTACAACCCAGAAGACCAGAGCTTCAGAACTTCATCGACGGCGAGTTCGTCGATCCAGCGGACGGCGCCACCGAGGAGGTGCTCAACCCGGCGACCGGCGAGCTGATCGCCGACGGCGCCGCTGTCGGCCGAGGAGGACGTGAACCGTGCCGTGGCAGGCCGCGAAGGGCGCGCAGCGAGGGCTGGGCCGCGACCACGCCCGGCGAGCGCGCGCTCGCGCTGCTCGAGCTCGCGGACGCGATCGAGGAGAACGCGCGACGAGATCGCCGACCTCGAGGCCGCCGAACGCCGGCAAGCCGATCGAGGCGATCCTCGACGAGGAGATCCCGTTCATGGTCGACAACCTGCGCTTCTTCGCGGGCGCCGCGCGCTGCATGGAGGGCAGTCCTCGCGGCGAGTACATGAGGGCTACACGTCGATGATCCGCCGCGAGCCCGTGGGCGTCGTGGGCCAGATCGCGCCGTGGAACTACCCGCTGATGATGGCCGTCTGGAAGATCGGGCCGGCGCTGGCCGCCGGCAACACGGTCGTGCTGAAGCCCGCGGAGACCGACGCCGATCACCACGCTGAAGCTGGCCGAGCTGCGCCGCAGCACCTGTTCCCGAAGGGCGTGCTCAACGTGATCTTCGGGACACGGCGAGCCGGCCGGCTCGTCGCTCGTGACGCCACCCGGACGTGGCCATGGTCTCGCTCACCGGGACGCCCGGCCACCGGCAAGTGGATCGCCAAGGCGGCGGCCGACACGCTGAAGAAGCGTGCACCTCGAGCTGGGCGGCAAGGCGCCGGTGATGGTCTTCGACGACGCGGACATGGAGGCCGCGATGGAGACGATCGCCGGCACCGGCTACTACAACGCCGGCCAGGACTGCACGGCCGCCACGCGCGTGCTCGCCGGGAAGGGCGTCTACGACGACGTCGTCTCCGGGCTGGCCGAGCAGGCGAAGGGCCAGGTGGTGGGCGACACGCTGGCCGCGGACACCGACGCTCGGGCCGCTCGACTCCGCAGCGCCAGCGCGAGCGCGTGGAGGGCTTCCTCGAGCGCAAGCCCGGCCACGCCGAGATCGTGACCGGCGGCTCGGAGCCCGACCTGCCCGGCTTCTTCCTCGAGCCCGACCGTCGTGGCGGGGCTGAAGCAGGACGACGAGATGATCCAGGCGAGATCTTCGGGCCGGTGATCACCGTGCAGCCGTTCTCCGACGAGGCCGAGGCGATCGCGTGGGCGAACGGCACTCGACTACGGACTGGCCGCCGCGTCTGGACCCGTGACGTCGGCCGCGCGATGCGCGTGGCGAACGCGCTCGAGTTCGGCTGCGTGTGGGTGAACGACCACATCCCGCTCGCGTCCGAGATGCCGCACGGCGGTTACAAGGAGTCGGGCTACGGAAAGGACCTCTCCATCTACGCCCTCGAGGACTACACCGCACGTCAAGCACGTGATGGTGTCCCTGGCCTGACGGATGGAGGAGCTCGGGGATCCCGCGCGCGTGGAGGCGCTGAAGGCCACCGGCCTGCTCGAGGGGCAGGACGAGGTCTTCCAGCGCCTGG
Organism: uncultured Thermoleophilaceae bacterium; assembly: GCA_963722705.1. Lineage (GTDB taxonomy): Bacteria > Actinomycetota > Thermoleophilia > Solirubrobacterales > Thermoleophilaceae > JAAYBF01. The sequence continues at coordinate 543,549 of CAVRNY010000006.1, forward strand.
TCGACCAGGTGGCCGATGTGCTGCAGGCTCCCGCGGCCGTGATCTCGCTCGTGGCCGGAGACCGGCAGCGCTTCGTTGCCTCGCGGGGCCTCCCCGAGCCCGTTTCGGACTCGTTCTGCCGCGATATCGTCGAAACCGGGGACGCGCTCGTCGTGGAGGACGCGCGCAGAGAGGAGCTCGGCGTGGCCAGCTACGCCGGGATCCCCCTGGTGTCGTCGGACGGCCATGTGCTCGGCGCCATCTGCGCGATCGACACCGAGCCGCGGGCCTGGACAGAAAGAGAGCTGAAGCTGCTGCGCGTGCTGGCCGAATCGGCCGTGCGGGAGCTGGAGCTGCGCCGGGCCTCGGACGAGGCGATCCGTGCGCGCGCCACCGCCGAGAGCCAGAGCCTCGTGCTCGAGCGGATCACGGGCGGTGACCGGCTGCCGGACGTGCTGGAACTGCTCGTGCGCACGATCGAGGCCCGCAGCGAGGGGATGCTCGGCTCGATCCTCCTGCTCGACGCCGAGGGCCGCCACCTCACGCACGGAGCAGCGCCCTCCCTGCCGCCCTCCTACACCGAGGCGATCGACGGCATCGAGATCGGCCCGACGGCAGGCTCCTGCGGCACCGCCGCCTACGAGGGGCGGCAGGTGGTGGTCACCGACGTGGCCACCGACCCGCTCTGGGAGGAATACCGGGAGCTGGCCGCCGAGCACGGCCTGGCCGCTTGCTGGTCGACCCCGATCAGGTCCTCCGAGGGCACGGTGCTGGGCACCTTCGCCCTCTACTACCACGAGCCGCGCCGCCCGTCCGCCTACGAGCTCGAGCTGATCGAGGAGGCGGTGCGGCTCGCGAGCGTGGCCATCGAGCGCGGCCGGATGCTGGCCCGCCACGCCTACGACGCGCTGCACGACCCGCTCACCGGGCTGGCGAACCGGGCTCTGCTTGAGGACCGCCTGCAGCATGCCCTCGCTGCGGCGCGCCGCAGCGGCGGGCGGGTGGCCGTCCTGTTCATCGACCTCAACGGCTTCAAGGAGATCAACGACACCCGCGGCCACGAGGCCGGGGACCGCGCGCTCTATGCGGCGGGCCGGCGGCTGCTGGGCGCCGTGCGGCCGAGCGACACGGTGGGCCGCTGGGGCGGGGACGAGTTCGTGATGGCGATCGAGAACGTGGCCGGGCGCGAGCAGGTGGAGCACGTGATCGCGCGGGTCAACCACGCGCTGAGCGTCGAGGATGACGGCGAGCAGGCCTTCTCGGCGAGCATCGGCGTGTCGCTGAGCGGCGAGGGGGCAGACACCCCGGCCTCGCTGCTCGAGCAAGCCGACCGCGCGATGTACCGCGCCAAGGCCGAGGCCCGCGGCGAGGGCTGACCGCTACAGCTTCCTCACCACCTGGCTGCTGGACGCCGACCGGCAGGCCGTGTGGGACGTGCTCGCGGATGTGCGCGCGTGGCCGGAGTGGTGGCCGGGCGTGGAGTCGGTCGCCGAGCTGGATCCGGGCGACGAGCGCCAGGTGGGCAGCCGCTACCGGGTGCGCTGGCGCAGCGCCACGCGATACGGGGTCGAGTTCGAGTTCTCCGTGGACGAGGTGCGGGAGCCGGCGGGCATGTCCGGGCGCGCCTCCGGCGATCTCGAGGGGACCGGGAAGTGGCGCCTGTTCGACGACGACGGCGTGACCGCCGTGACCTACGCATGGGAGGTCCGGGCCGCGCGCGCGTGGATGAGGGCGCTCGGCCCGCTGGCGCGACCCGTGTTTCGCCGGAACCACGACCGCCTGATGGCCGCGGGCGGCCGGGGGCTGGCGCAAAGGCTTGGCACGCGCCTGCTCGGCGGTGGATAATCGCCCCGTGGGCCGGCTCGATTCGCTCGACCTGTCGCTGAAGCTCTCCAAGACCGAGGAGGCGGAGCGGCTCGGCCGCGGGACACCACCGGCTGCTCGCGCTGCGGCTGGCGCTCGGAGGCAAGCTCGAGGAGTCCGACATCGGCCCACCCGTGCTCGTGATGTTCGAGGGCTGGGACGCGTCGGGCAAGGGCGGCGCGATCAAGCGGCTCGTGTCGCCGATGGACCCGCGGCACGTGCGCGTGGCCCAGTTCGCAGCGCCCACCTACGACGAGAAGCGCCACCACTTCCTGTGGCGGTTCTTCCCTGTGCTCCCGGGGTGGGGCGGCATGGCCGTCTTCGACCGCTCCTGGTACGGCCGCGTGCTGGTGGAACGGGTCGAGGGGTTCGCCTCCGTGGAGCAGTGGGAGCGGGCCTTCGACGAGATCGTGGAGTTCGAGCGCTCGCTCGCGCTCGAGGGCATGATCATCATCAAGTTCTGGCTCCACCTGTCGGAGGCCGAGCAGCTCAAGCGCTTCAAGAAGCGGGAGGCCGACCCGCTCAAGAACTGGAAGCTCACCGACGACGACTGGCGCAATCGTGAGAAGCGGGGCGCCTACGAGCAGGCGGTGGAGGACATGCTCGCGCGCACCGACCACGAGCTGGCGCACTGGCAGCTCGTAGAGGGCGACTCCAAGCGGTGGGCCCGGGTGAAGGTGCTGGAGACGGTGATTGCCGAGATCGAGGCCGGGATGCGCGAGCGCGGCTTCGAGCCGCCGGAGCTCGGCAAGACCGGGGAGAAGGTGGCCGGCTGACGAGCGGACGTGCGGCCGCGGCGGCCGCAGCGGCGGCGCTGCTCGCCCTGGGCTCGCTCGCCTGGGCCACCGCCGGGCCCGGCAATGCGGCCGCGGCGCGGCCGCCGGTGATCCTGGTGGTCTTCGACGAGCTGCCCAGCGACGCCCTGCTCGGACGCGGCGGGCGGATCGACGCGAGGCGCTACCCCGCGTTCGCGGAGCTGGCCCGGACGGGCTGGTGGTTCCCCAACGCGCACACCGTCTTCGACTTCACCCGCCAGGCGGTGCCGCTGATCTTCGACGGGCGCCGCCCGGTGCCCGGCGGCGGAGGCTCGCGCAAGGCCCACCCGCAGACGATCTACGACGTGCTCGGCGCCCGTGGCTACCGGATGGCGGCCTCCGAGGACGTGACCTCGCTGTGCCCGCCGCGCTGGTGCCCCGGGGCGGGCCCGAACAGCCCGGACACGCTGAAGGCCCTCGCCGGCGGTCGCCCGCAGCGGCTGCGCCGCTGGATCCGGCGGCTGCGGGGCGATGGCCCGCCGGTGCTCTACGTGAAGCACACGCTGCTCCCGCACGTCCCGTACATGTACCTGCCGTCGGGGCGCCGCACGCGCAACGGGGTGCGGGACCCCGTGCCGGGGATGAACGGCGAGCGCAGCTTCGGCGACTCCTTCCTCACGCGGCACAACGAGCAGCGCTTCCTGCTGCAGCTCGGCTTCGTGGACCGCCAGCTCGGCAGGCTGATTGGCCGCCTCAAGCGGCTGCGCATGTACCGGCGCTCGCTGATCTTGGTCACGGCCGATCACGGCGGCTCGTTCGAGGTGGGCGTGCGCAGCCGCCGTCAGATCACCCTCGGCAACGTCGACGAGGTCGGCCCGGTGCCGCTGTTCGTGAAGACGCCGGGGCAGCGGCGCGGGCGGGTGAGCCGGGCGCTCGCCCGGACGCTGGACGTGATGCCGACGATCGCGGACGTGCTGAACCTCCCGATCCCGTTCGCGGTGGACGGCGGCTCGGCGTTCGGGCGCGAGGCGCGGCGGCGGCGGTTCCTGCGGATCCCGACGCGCGACTTCCGGCGCACGATCGTGATCTCCCGCCGGACGTGGCAGCGCCGCAGGCGGGCGGTGGTCCGGCGCCGGCTGGCGCGCTACGGCTCGGGCGCACTGGCGTCGCTCTACACCGGGATCGGCCCGAACCGGCGGCTACTCGGCCGGCCGCTCGCCGAGCTGCGGCCCGGCGCAGCCGGACGGGTGCGCGCCCTCTTTGAGGCCGGCGGGCGGCTGCGAAGGGTCCGGCCCGCGTCGGGGCTCGTGCCGACCCACCTCGCGGGCACGCTGCGGGGAGGGCGCCGGGGGGCGCGCCGGGAGCTGGCGGTGGCGCTGAACGGCCGGATCGAGGGAGTCGGGCGTAGCTGGCGGCTTCGCGGCGAGCGCGCGGAGCGGTTCGCGCTCAACCTGCCCGAGAGCGCGCTGCGCACGGGGCGCAATCGCGTCGTGCTGCTCGAGGTCCGCGGGGACGGCAGGCGGCTGCGGGTACTCGGCCGCATCTGAAGCGCACCTTTGCGCCCTCCGCGAGGTTGTTGACCTGGCGTGAAACGCCTGGTCAGGCCCTAGGCTTCCCCCGCCGTGCGAAAGCTGATGCCGCGGATCCTCGTGACAGTCCTGATCGCCGCAGCCGCGCTCTACGCGGGGCTCTCGGGCGCCCGCGACGAGGACGAGCGGGCGGCCGAGGCATCCACCACGGCCGCGCCGATCATCGATCCGGACGCGGAGCCGGCGCAGGTGCCCGCCAGGCCCCCCGCGGTGATGATCGTGATGGACGAGTTCCCCGTGGACGCGATGCTCGGCGCCGACGGGCGGATCGACGGCCGCCGCTACCCCACGTTCGCCGCCCTCGCCGCGACCGGCACCTGGTTCAGGAACGCCCACACGATCTACGACTCCACGACCAAGGCGATACCCGCGGTGCTCACCGGCAAGCTGCCGAAGCCGGGCGACGAGCCGACCTACCGGGGACACCCCAACACCGTGTTCGACCTCTTCGGCAGGCGCGGCTACCGGATCGTGAAGTCCGAGGAGGCCACGTCTCTCTGCCCGCCGCGCTACTGCCGCGGGGCGAAGCCGCGGCGGCCGGCGATCCTCCCCCTGCTCCAGCGCGGCCGGCGCGAGCGGCTCGAGCGGTTCTTCCGCGCGGTGCGGCCCGGGCCGCCGACCTTCTACATGAAGCATGTCCTGCTGCCCCACGGCCCCTACCAGTACCTGCCGTCCGGGAGGCAAACACGTCGCTCCTACAAGGATCCGGTGCCCGGCATGAACAGCCCGCCCGGGTTCGGCGATCGGTTCCTGACCCAGCACAACCAGCAGCGGCTGCTGCTGCAGATCAGCTACGCGGATCGCCAGATCGGCCGCCTGTTCGGCCGGATGGTCGCGAACGGGACGTTCGACCAGGCGCTGATCGTGATCGTGGCCGACCACGGCTTCGCGTTCGAGGTCGGGGTGAAGGACCGCCGCACGGTGACCCGCAGCAACATCGACGAGATCGCACCGGTGCCGCTGTTCGTGAAGGCGCCCGGACAGCGGGGCGGGCGCACGGTCAACACCTACGCGCGAACCACGGACGTGGTGCCCACGATGGCGGACGTGCTCAACGTGAAGATGCCCTACCGCGCCGACGGCCGGTCGGCCTTCTCCCGCGCCGTGACGCGGCGGCGCTTCGTGCGGATGCTGCGGCGCGACTTCAAGGGCACGATCACGGTGAGGGCCGCGGCGATGGAGCGCCGGCGGCGGGCCAACATCCGCGCCAGGCTGCGCCTCTTCGGGTCGGGCAACCTGGCCAGTCTCTATACCGGGATCGGCCCCCATCGCGAGCTGCTCGGCCGGGCCCCGGCGACGCTGCGGCCCGCCGGGCTCGGCCGCATCAGGGTCACGATCCGGGAGGCCCGGGACCTCCGCGCCGTGAACCCCGGGTCGCTGATCCTCCCCACCCAGATCGCAGGGCCCGTGAGGGGCGGGCGCGGTGGCGCGAAGCGCGACATCGCGGTGGCCGTGAACGGGCGTATCGAGGCCGTTGGACAAACCTTCTACCTGCGCGGAAGCAGGCAGGAGAGCTTCGCGGTGAACGTCCCCGAGGCGTCTCTGCAAGCGGGGCGGAATACCGTCGAGGTGTTCCAGATCGGCACGGGCGGCCGCAGCCTCCGCCTCATCGGCCGGACGTAGCGTCCGGCGCGGCGTAGCCCGCGTTGGGCTCGGCGCTCGGATCGCGCCTGACCGCGGTCGGCTCCTTGTCGGTGTCGATGAAGAGGCAGAAGTAGCGCCTGCGATCGTCGCGTGCGATGCAGGTGCGGAAGAAGCCCTCGCTCAGCCGGATGGTGCTGGCCGTCTCGAGGTTCCGGCGCAGCTCTTCGCTGCCCGAGCGGTTGACGTAGGCGCGCAGCTCGCGGCCGACCTCCTCGGTGGCCTCGGTCTCGGACACGATCACCGGGCGGTTGGCGAGGCCCGACACGAGCGTGGCCACGAGGCCGGCGGCGAGCAGGATCGCCGCCACGCGGTCCTGGATCAGCTCGCGGCGAGTCTCCGGAGGCGCGCTGCCCACGGTGCCCGCGAGCGCCTCCCGCCGCGCGAGCCGCTTCGCGAGGAAGGGCGCTACCGCGCCGATCAGCACCAGGTTGCCGAACGTGGCGACGAGCATCCCGACGATCAGGTTCGGCTCCTTGACCAGCGACGGCGGCAATTCCGCGATCACGACCGCGTCGAGCAGCGTGAAGAGCACGAACGCCGGCCACTGCAACGCCCCGCGCAGTCGCCAGCGCAGCCGATTCACCCAGAAACGCTCGGAAGACACCCGTAGAAACGGTAGTTGCCGGGCGCAGGAGCGGCACCGGCCCAAGGGGTTGAAACGGTAAACGGCGGGCGTAGGGCGAGTGCCGCCGGGGGTCCGGGGGCGGGAGCCCCCGGGGGAAAACTTGAAGGAACCGGGGCTGTGGGTACCCTGGAGTGCATACAGACCCGCGCCCGCGGTGGAGATCCCTCCGCAGGCGTCTGACTCGAAGGCCGGCCGGAGATCCCGGATCCGGGCTCGAAGGGAGAAGAGATGGCGACGACGACCGCGAGACCCGCGGCGCTCGACCCGCAGCAGCACGCGGCCCAAAAGGCCGAGCTGACGGTGGACGACCGCTGCGAGCTTCTGCGTCACATGCTCCTCATGCGCGCCACCGAGGAGCGGGCGCTAACGCTTTACAGGCAGGGCAAGGTGCCCGGCAGCTATTACGACGGACGGGGCCAAGAGGCCGTGTCCGTGGGCTCGGCCTTTGCGCTCGGCCCCCGCGACCGCGCGTGCATCCTGCACCGCGACCTCGGCGCACACCTGATCCGCGGAGTACGGCCCGGCCGCGTGCTGGCCCAGATGATGGGTCGCGCCGGCGGCGTGACCGGAGGCCGCGACGGCAACATGCACTTCGGCGACCCGAAGCTCGGGTGCGTCGGCATGGTGTCGATGCTTCCCGACATGGCGCTCGTGGCGTGCGGCCTCGCGCTCGCGTTCCAGATGCGCCATGAGCCCCGCGTGGCGATGACGTGGTTCGGGGACGGCTCGACCGCCAACGGCCAGTGGCACGAGGCCATGAACGTGGCCGGCGTGCGCCGCCTGCCGGTCGTCTTCATCCTCGAGAACAACCAGTTCGCCTACTCCACTCCCAACGACCTCGAGTTCGTGGTCGACCCGATCCAGCGCGCGGCCACCTACGGGTTCCCGGGCGTGAAGGTGGACGGCAACGACGTCGAGGCGGTCTTCGACGCCGCCGTCGAGGCCTGCGACCGCGCCCGCGCGGGCGGCGGCCCCACTCTGATCGAGACCGAGACGATGCGCATGCACGGCCACGGGGCGCACGACGACATGCGGTACGTGCCGGCCGAGATGCTCGAGCACTGGGCGGGTCGCGACCCGATCGAGAACTACGAGGCGCGGCTGCGTGAGGACGGAGTCGAGATCGACGCCGTGCACGCCTCCGTGACCGAGGAGATCGAGCGCGAGACCGAGTGGGCGCTCGAGCAGCCGATGCCGGACCCCGCCGTGGCCACCGATGGCGTGTTCGCCACCGAGGACCCGGTGCTCGGCGACGGCAAGGCGCCGTGGTCGCGCTGGGCGCGCGAGGGGGCGACCCATGCCTGAGCTCACCTACCTCGAGGCGATCTCCGACGGCCTGCGCGAGGAGATGCGCCACGACGAGTCCGTGTTCTGCATGGGCGAGGACATCGGCGCCTTCGGCGGCGCGTTCAAGGTGACCGACGGGTTCATCGAGGAGTTCGGGCCCGATCGCGTGTGGGACACGCCGCTGGCGGAGAACGCGATCGTCGGCGCCGCGGTCGGCGCCGCGGTCGAGGGCATGCGGCCGGTCTGCGAGATGCAGTTCGCGGACTTCATCGCATGCGGCTTCGACCAGCTCGTGAACGTGGCGGCCAAGATGCATTACCGCCAGGGGCTCGCGGTGCCGATGGTGGTACGCCTGCCGTCGGGCGGCGGCTTCTCCGGCGGGCCGTTCCATTCGCAGAACCCGGAGGCCTGGTTCCTCCAGGCCCCCGGTTTGAAGGTCGTCGCCCCGTCGACGGCCGCGGATGCCAAGGGCCTGATCGCGAGCGCGATCCGGGACCCGAACCCGGTCCTCTACATGGAGCACAAGAACCTCTACCGCCGCAACAAGGGTGAGGTCGCGGAGGGTCGCTACGAGACGCCGATGGGCGAGCTGGGCGTGGCCCGCGAGGGCAGGGATCTCACGGTCGTCGCCTACGGCGCGATGGTGCACACCGCGCTCGAGGCCACCGAGGACATCGACGGCGCGAACGTCGAGGTGCTCGACCTGCGGACCCTGTGCCCGCTCGACCGCGAGGGCATCCTCGCAAGCGTGCGCAAGACGAGCAAGGTCGTGGTGCTCCACGAGGCCACGCGCTCCTGCGGCGTGGGCGCCGAGGTGTGCTCGCTGATCGCCGAAGAGGCGTTCGAGGACCTGGACGGGCCGGTCGTGCGCGTAACCGCGCCCGACGTGCCGATCCCGTTCAGCCCTCCGCTCGAGCGGGCCGTGCTGCCGCAGGTCGACGACGTGAAGGAGGCCTGCCGTGAGCTCCTCGCCTACTGATGCGACGCCCCCCTCGCCGAGGTGACGATGCCCCAGATGGGCGTGTCGGTCGCCGAGGGCACGATCACCGAATGGCGCAAGCGCCCGGGCGACTGGGTGGAGCGCGACGAGACGATCGTCGAGATCTCCACGGACAAGGTCGAGACCGAGGTGCCGGCGCCGGCCAGCGGCCGGGTGAAGGACCTGCTCGTGGAGCAGGGGGCCACCGTCGATGTGGGCACGCTGCTGGCCACGATCGATACGGCGGCGCGGCCGGGGGAGGCGCACGACGATGAGTCGACAGTCGACAGTCGACAGTCGACAGAGCCAAAGGCTCCGGCCACTCCGGTGTCCCCCGTCGTGAGGCGGATCGCGGATGAGCATCACATCGATGTCGAGGCCGTGACCGGCACCGGCCGTCGCGGGCGTGTGACGAAGAAGGACATCCTGGCGTTCATCGAGGCGCATCCCGGCGACGGGAACGGCAATGGCAAGGCGGCGGCCCCGCCTCCGCCGACGCTGCACACGGAGTCGCCATACCGGGAGGAGCCCTCACCCCCGACGACCGACGACCGACGACCGACAACCGGCGAGCCGGTGGGCGAGCCCCTCAGCCTGATGAGGCGCCAGATCGGCGAGCACATGGTGCGCTCGCTGCAGACAGCAGCGCACTGCACCACCATCGTCGAGGCCGACATGGGGGCCATCGAGGCGGCGCGCGGCCGGCTGTCGTACCTGCCGTTCGTGGCCAGGGCGACCATCGCCGCGCTTCGCGAGCATCCGCAGCTCAACGCCACCATGGAGGGGGATCGGCTCGTCCAGCACGAGGCGGTGCACCTCGGCATCGCGGTGGCGCTGGGCGACGACGGGCTGATCGTGCCGGTCGTACGCAACGCGCACGAGCTGTCGCACGAGGGCCTTGCAACCCGGATCGCCGACCTGGCGGAGCGGGCGCGCAAGAAGCGCCTCGAGCCCGACGAGGTCGGGGGCGGCACGTTCACGATCACCAACCCGGGCAGGTACGGCGCACTGCTGGCCACGCCCATCATCAACCAGCCGCAGGTGGCGATCCTCGACCTCGAGGCCGTGACCAAGCGGCCGGTGGTCGTGACCGACGACCAGGGGCGGGATAGCATCGCCATCAGGCCGATGACCTATTTCTGCATGTCCTGGGACCACCGCGCGCTGGACGGCGTGCTGGCCGCGAAGTTCCTCGGCTCGGTGAAGAGCAACGTCGAGGGGTGGCGTGGCTGACGATCTCTGGGTAACGACGCTCGGGCAGGTGCCGTACAGGGAGGCCGTGGCGCTCCAGGAGCGGCTGCGAGAGGCCAGACAGGCGGACGCGATCCCCGACGTTCTCCTGCTGCTCGAGCACCCGCCGGTCTACACCAAGGGCCGGCGGGCCGAGGGCGCGGACCTGCCCATGGGCGAGGAGTGGTACCTGACGCAGGGCATCGACGTGGCCGACTCGGATCGCGGCGGCCGCGTGACCTACCACGGCCCCGGCCAGCTGGTGGGCTACCCGATCATGCGCGTGCGCGAGGTGCCCGCCTACGTGCGCGCGATGGAGTCGGCGATAGTGGCCGCGCTCGGCGACGAGGGGATCGAGGCCGAGGTGCGCGAGGGGCTCACGGGCGTGTGGGCGGGCGAGTCGAAGATCGGCTCGATCGGCGTGCACGTCTCGCGCGGGGTCACCACCCACGGGTTCGCCGTGAACGTGGACGGCGACCTCCAGCCGTTCGAGTGGATCGTCCCGTGCGGGATCGAGGGAGTGCGGATGACCTCCGTGCACAAGGAGACAGGCCACACCGACGGGATGGCCTGCTTCCGCAAGCGGGTCGCATGGCGCTTCGCGCAGGCGTTCGGGATGCGCCAGCGGCTCGTGTCCGCCGCCCGGCTCGAGCAAGCCCAGGGAGCGCAGCGACCGGTGGCAGGCCGAAGGCCTGCTCTAGAGTCCGTCCCGGCATGAGCGTCGAGCACTCGACCCGCTCCCGGGCCAACCCGGGCGGCGCGCGGACCCTCCAGCTGGGCGAGGTGGTCCCGTTCGGAGAGCGCAAGCCGCCGTGGTTCAAGGTGCCCGCGCCCGGCTCCCCCCGCTACCGCGAGCTGCGGCGGATGATCGATGAGGAGGGGCTGAACACGGTCTGCCAGGAGGCGGCGTGCCCCAACATCGGCGACTGCTGGCAGCGCGGCACCGCCACGTTCATGATCCTCGGCGACACCTGCACGCGGCGGTGCGGCTTCTGCAACGTGAAGACCGGGAAGCCGACCTTCGACGACCCGCTGGAGCCGCTGAGGGTCGCGCAGTCCGTGAAGAAGATGGGCCTGCGCCACGCGGTGATCACCAGCGTGGACCGCGACGACCTCCCGGACCTCGGCTCCCAGGCGTTCGTCGGCGTGATCCGATCGATCCGGCGGCTCGCGCCCGGCACGAAGGTGGAGGTGCTGACCCCGGACTTCCGCGGCGAGGAGATGCCGCTGGCGCGCGTGATCGCCGAGCGCCCCGACGTGTTCAACCACAACGTGGAGACCGTGCCGCGCCTGTATCCCGTCGCCCGCCGCGGCTCGCGGTTCCTGCGCTCCTGCCGCGTGCTGCGCAACGCGCGCGAGATGGGCGAGGGCGAGGTGGTCACGAAGTCCGGGTTGATGACCGGGCTGGGTGAGACGAAGGAGGAGCTGCTCGAGACGTTCGGGACCCTTCGCGAGCACGACGTGCAGGTGCTCACCGTGGGCCAGTACCTGCGCCCGACACGCGACCATCTCCCGGTCGTGCGCTACTGGCATCCCGACGAGTTTGCCGAGCTGGAGCGCGAGGCGTACGCGATGGGCTTCGACTCCGTTGCCGCCGGTCCGCTCGTGCGCTCGAGCTACCACGCCGAGCAGACCCTGGAGCAGGCCGCGTCGCGGTGAAGCGGGAGACCCTCGCCTTCGGCGTTGCGCTCGTGCTCGCCGTGGGGGTGGCGGCAATCGCCCTCTTCTTCGAGAAGAGCGAGCCTGTCACCGCCAACGGCATCGCCCGCACCGACTCCTGGCAGCCGCTCACCCCCGCCGGCCTCGAGCGGACCGAGGTCGCGGCGGCGCGGATCGGGCGGTTCGTCTACGTCGCCGGAGGGTTCGAGAAGAACAGCGGCCTGACCACCGGCGCGCTCGAGCGCTACGACATCCGCCGCAACCGGTGGAAGCGGCTGCGATCGATGCCGGTGGGGGTCAACCACCCGACCGCCGCCGCGTACCGCGGGAAGCTGTACGTGCACGGCGGCTATCGCGGTCGCCGCGACCTGTCGAGCGCCACCGCGCGGCTGTTCGTCTACAACCCGAAGCGCAATCGCTGGGCGCGGCTGCCCACCTCGCTCGTCCCGCGCGCCGCGCACGCCGTCGCCGTGATCGGCGGGAAGCTGTACGCGGCCGGCGGCAAGAACGACGGCGGAGAGCTGCGCTCGCTGGAGGTCTACGACTTCAAGCGCCGCCGCTGGGCGCGCGGCCCCGCGATGAAGGGACCCCCGCGCGACCACATGACCGGTGTGGCGGCCGGCGGATTCTTCTACGCGCTCGCGGGCCGCGACCTCACCGCGGGGCCTGGGAACTTCCGCACGGCGGAGCGCTACAGCCCCAGGCGAAGGCGTTGGGAGCTCCTGCCGCCGATGAGCAAGGCACGCGGCGGGATCGCCTCCGCCGCGGTCAGCGGGGGGCGCGTGGTGGTGTTCGGCGGCGAGGAATCGGCGGGGACGATTCGTGAGGTGGAGATCTACGAGCCCGGCCGGCGGCGGTGGCGCTCATTGCCCGACATGCGCACGCCCCGTCACGGCCTGGGCGGGGTCTCCCTGCGCAACCGCATCTATGCGCTGGAGGGAGGGCCCCGGCCGGGGTTCTTCTTCGCCAACACGATCGAGTTCCTCGACGTGCCCTGACGTTTGTTTCCGCTCAAGGACGACATTCCGACGCGGCGCTTCCCGATCCTCACGGTCCTCCTGATCGCGGCGAACGTGGTCATGTTCTTCTTCTTCCAGGGGGCGTATTTCGGCAGCCAAGAAAACTTCGACGCCCGAATCATCGACTACGGAGTCATCCCGTACGAGGTCACTCACCCGGGAGAACATTGCGTTCAGTTGAACCCGGAACAGATCGCTTGCGGGCACTGGCGACTGGCGATCAGCCGTCCACCTGGCTCACCATCCTCACGTCCATGTTCATGCACGGCGGCCTGCTCCACATCGCCGGGAACATGCTGTTCCTGTGGATCTTCGGGAACAACATCGAGGACTCGATGGGCAGGGCGCGGTTCATCGGCTTCTACCTCCTCGGCGGGCTCGCGGCGGTGCTGGCGCAGACCGTGATCGATCCCAGCGCGGCCGTGCCCACGATCGGGGCCAGCGGGGCGGTGGCCGCCGTCTTAGGTGGCTATGCGCTGCTCTACCCGCGTGCGCGGGTGGTCACGCTGATCTTCATCATCATCTTCTTCACCATCCTCGAGCTGCCCGCGCTGCTGGTGCTCGGCGCGTGGTTCGCCCTGCAGGCGCTCAACGGCGTGGGCGAGCTGGCGCAGCCGGTGGCGGGTGGCGGCGGCGGCGTGGCGTACTTCGCGCACATCGGCGGCTTCCTGTTCGGCCTTGCCTCGATCAGGCTGTTCGCCAACAGGGTGCACGAGGACTACGAGCGGGCGCATCGGGTGCCGGTGTACTGATGGGGGGCCGCACGGTGGCCCTGCTCGCGTCGCTGGCCCTGATCGGCCTGCTGGCCTATCTCACGGTCAGCGTGATGGTGAGTGACGGATTCACTCCGCTCGTGGCGGTCTCGCTGCTCATCCTGGCGCTGTTCGGCTTCGGTGTGATCGGTGCCCTGACCAACCCGCCGGACCGGTGAGCGGGCCGCTTCAGGGAGGGAGGCGAAAACGCCGGCCGGCCGGGCTGCTCGCCGCGCTTGCGGTGGTGCTCGCCCCGCTCGCGGTGGCCGTGGCCCTCTACCTGGGGCCGCTGCGGGACGGCGGCGCCGACCCGCCGCCACCGGCCACCGCGATCGCCCCGAAGGTCGCCGGCCTTCCGGAGCCCGGCGGCTCGCTGGAGCCGCGCTCGCCCGCGCCCATCCGGCTCACCGGGGTGGACGCCTACTCGCTGCGCTTCAAGAAGCCTCCGCGCGCGGCGCTGGTGTTCGACGTGGGCAGCGGCGAGGTGGTCTACAGGCATCACCCTCAGCGGGTGCTGCCGATCGCCAGCCTCACCAAGATCATGACCGCGCTCGTCGTGACTCAGGAGGCGAAGCCGGACGAGCGGGTCAGGATCACGCGGGCGGCGCTTCGCTACCAGGGCTCCGGCGTGGGCGTGCTCCCGAAGGGCAAGCGCGTGCGGCTCGAGACCCTGCTCAACGGGCTGCTGATCGTGTCCGGCAACGACGCCGGGATCGCGCTCGCCGTGCACGTGTCCGGCAGCGAGCGGCGCTTTGTGCGGCTCATGAACGAGAAGGCCAGGCTGTGGGGGCTCACGTGCACCCGCTTCGCCTCCTCCCACGGGCTGCAGGACGGCAACCGGTCGTGCGCGGCGGACCTCGCGGTCCTCACGCGCCTGTCGATGCGCAGCGCCCGGATCCGGCGGATAGCGCGGCGCACCAACGTCTCCTTCCGCTTCCCGATCAAGGGCGGGCGGCTGTTCCTCTCCGGGCACAACCCCCTGATCCGCGCCGGCTACCGGGGTGCGATCGGGCTCAAGACGGGCTACACGAACCGGGCGGGCCGCTGCTTCGTGGGAGTGGCGCGCCGCGGCGGGCGGACGCTCGGCGTGGTGCTGCTGAACTCGCCGAACCCCGCCGTTCACGCCGCAAAGCTGCTCGACCTGGGCTTCGCGCGCGGCTGAGCCCGCTCGGCGGGCGTGCGAGAATCGGACCTCACGGGGCCATAGCTCAGATGGAAGAGCGCCGCCTTTGCAAGGCGGAGGTCGCCGGTTCGATCCCGGCTGGCTCCATGCCTCGATTTCCTCGGAAACAAAGCTGTTACCTGCTCGTAGGCGGTTTGAAGGCGCCGGGGCGGATGGTGGGTCTCGTTCAGTACCCCATCCCAGGAGGTCGGTCATGTCCCAGTTCTCACACCCCACCATCCCGATCAGGTCCCAGCTGCGCTCGCACTGGGTCGCCGGACTCGCCGCGCTGCTGGCGCTGCTCGGCACCGCCGCGATCGTGCTCGTGCTGGCGATCGACGGTGGATCGTCCACGACCAGCTCGGTGAGCGAACAGTCCCAGCCCGCCGCGCGTCCCGACAACGGCCCCGACGAGAGCGCCGTCGCCGCTTCTGTCGGCTCACGCCCGAGCCCCGGCCCGAGCGAGAGCGCCGTCGCCGCGTCGCTCGCGAAGCCGCAGGTGCAGTCCACCAGCACCGGCTCGAGCGAGAGCCGCGTCGCCGGATCGATCAACACCGGCGCCACCACCCAGTCCAGCAGCGGACCGGACGAGGCCGCAACCGCAGCCGCGATCTCGGGCCGTTAGGCCGACCTCGGCCCGAGCGGCAAGAGAGACCGGGCCGGGCATTTGCCCGGCCCGGTCCGCGTCTGGACTTCCAGTCACTTGCGCCGCCGCCACGTGATCCGCGACGATCCCGCGGTCATCTACGGAGGGAGAAGGTTGGCGCGCGGGCCGGCGGAGCGGGCGGAGGTCTCCAACTACGAGACCGTGAGCCACTGGTTCGGCCTCGCCGCCGAGCGGCTCGGGCTGCGGGACGACGTGGCGGGGGTCATGCGGTCGGCCTACCGGGAGGTGCAGGTCCAGATCCCGGTGACGCTCTCGGACGGGCGGATCCACTGCTTCTCGGGCTACCGCGTACAGCACAACGGCGCGCGCGGGCCCTACAAGGGCGGGATCCGCTTCCACCCCGAGGTGGACCTGGACGAGGTTCGCGCCCTGGCCGAGCTGATGAGCTGGAAGACCGCCATCGTGGGCGTGCCCTTCGGCGGCGCGAAGGGCGGGGTGAACGTGACGCCCGGGGACCTCACACCCTCGGAGAGCCAGAAGGTCGCGCGATCCTTCATCGACAAGATCGAGAAGGTGCTCGGCCCGACGCGGGACATCCCCGCGCCCGACGTGGGCACCAACGCGCAGACCATGGCCTGGTTCATGGACGAGTACGGCAAGCTGCACGGCCACACCCCCGCGATCGTGACCGGCAAGCCGATCGCCCTCGAGGGCTCGTTCGGTCGCGAGGCGGCCACCGGGCGGGGCGCTGTCTATGCCCTTCTCGAGGCCGTGCCCGGACTCGGCATCGACCCGGCCGCGGCCACGTTCGTGGTCCAGGGCTACGGCAACGTCGGGTCGTGGGCCGCCAGGATCCTGCAGGACCTCGGGGCCACCATGGTCGGCGCCTCGGACGTGAGCGGGGCGATCCACTCCGGCGCCGGCATCGACGCCAAGGCGCTGCACGAGCACGTGACGGCCGGCGGCGCCCTCACGGAGTTCCCGGGGACCGACCGGCTCGAGCCGGATGAGCTCGTGGGCGTCGAGTGCGACGTGTTCATGCCCGCGGCGCTCGGCGGGATGATCCACCAGGAGAACGCCGACTCGATGCGCTGCCGGGTGCTGTTGGAGGGCGCGAACAGCCCCACCACACCCGCGGCCGACCAGATCCTCGTGGACAAGGGCACGCTGGTGATCCCCGACGTGCTGGCGAACGCCGGCGGCGTGGTGGTCTCCTACTTCGAGTGGGTGCAGAACCTCCAGCACTTCCGCTGGGACGAGGAGGAGGTGAACACCAAGCTGGGCCGGATCATGCGGAAGGCCTACGGCGAGGTGGCGGCGAAGGCGGAAGCCGAGGACGTGTCGCTGCGCGTGGCCGCCTTCCAGCTCGGGATCGAGCGTGTGGTGGAGGCCGCGCGGACGCGCGGCTACATCGGCGCCTGAGGCGAAAAACGGGGTTGGAAAGCGAAACGGGGATCGCCCGCCCCGGCGATCCCCGTTCCAGTTAAGCGGCGTCCCGTGCCGCTGTTATCCGACGGAACCCTCCGTGCCGTCGTATTCCGCATTTCGGCGCTATGGAAGCGGCGCTTAACCGGCCGCCCAAACCCTCATACACGTGTCCAGGGATCCCGGGATGCGGGGCCGGTCTACTCCCTGTCGTCATCGAAGTCGAACTCTCGAGGCGGCTTCTGCTCGAACCAGAGCCGGTCGTGCTCGGGAGTCTCCTGGAGGAACTCGGGCGTCTCCTCGAGCACGTCCTCCTCGCCGGCGTCCTCATTCTCGACGGGGTCGCTCGCAGCGGGCTCGTCGATCGCCGGGAAGCCGCGCGTGGGTGTCTCCCCTCGCCGCTCCGGCACGGGCTCCTCGAGCTCCTCCGCATACACGGACTCCGGCTCGGGCTGGGGCTCGGGCTCCACCTCGACCGCCGGCTCCACCTCGGGCTCGGGCTCGGCTTCCGGCTCCAGCTCGGCTTCCGGCTCCAGCTCGGCCTCCGGCGCAAGCTCGGCTTCCGGCTCCAGCTCGGCTGCCTCGGCCTGAGGCTCGGGGTCCGGGTCGGCGGGCTGCTCACGCCGGGCGGGGCCCAGGGCCTCCTTCTCCTGCAGGCTCAGCTCGTCCTCGGCGGCGCCGTGGCGGCGCTTGAGCTCGAGGTGCTCGCGGATGGCGTCGTCGAGAACACCCATCGGGCGAAAAGCCTAGATGTTCGCTCTGCCAGCCGTCAGGCCGTGACGGCGTCGGCGCGCTCGACGCGGTTCTTCCCCGCCCGCTTGGCCCTGTAGAGCGCGTCGTCGGACGCGGCCACCAGCGACCCCTTGTCCGACGCGCTCGAGGGGACCGACGCCACGCCGAAGCTGGCGGTGACCTCGAGGTCCCCCTGGCCGTCCAGCCGCGGGATCCGCAACCGCTCGATCGCCTCCCGCATGCGCTCGGCCAGCATCGCCGCGCCCACGACATCGGTCTGGGGAAGCACCACCGCCATCTCCTCACCGCCGTAGCGCGCGGGCTCGTCGATGTCGCGCGAGAGCTCGCGGAGGACTCCCGCCACCTGCACGAGCACCTCGTCCCCCTGGAGATGCCCATAGGTGTCGTTGATGTTCTTGAAGTTGTCCAGGTCGAGCAGCACGAAGCCGATCGGCGTGTCGAAGCGCCGCCCGCGCTCGAACTCCCGGTCGAGCGCCTCGTGAAGCTGGCGGACGTTCGAGAGGCCAGTGAGCTCGTCCGTGATCGCCTGGAGCTGAACGGTCTCGTGGAGGTCGGCGTTCTCGATCGAGATCACCGCCTGGCCGGAGAGGTACTCGAGCAGGTCCTTCTCCTCCGTCGTGAACGGCCGCCCGCGCCGCGCGATCGAGATCACGCCCAGGTACTGAGCGGTGGTGCGGGTGCCGAGCCGCGCCTTGAGGGGCAGCGCGATCGCGTGCATCCCGTCCCGTTCGACCGTCGCCGAGTCCGGCTGCTTCGGTAGGAGCATCTCGGGGTCCGCGGGGCCGATCAGCTCCTGCCCCGTGACCGGCGTGACCTGGAACGCCGCGCGCTCCGCGACCTTGAGCGTCTCGGCGAGGTCCGGCTGCGACACGCCGGCCTCGGTCTCGTCGAAGACGCCGGTGTCGAGCGGCAGCGCCCGGCCGTACTCCGCCTCGCAGGCGTGCACGGCGTTCTGCACGGCGAGCTCGAAGATGCCCTGGCGGTCGAGGCCGGCGGCGAACGCCTCGCCGACGCGCCTGATCGCCGCCTCGAGCTCGCGCCGCTTGCGCTGCACCTCGTAGATCTTCGCCTCGAGTTGCTTGGACATGCTGTTGAACTCGCGCCCGAGCTGGGAGAACTCGTCGTCGCCCTGCACCGGCACGGGCGTGTCGAACCGGCCGCTCGCCAGCCGCTTCGCGGCGTCGAGGAACTGGCCGATCTGGCTCTGGAGCGCCCGCACGACGAACACGGAGCTGGCCAGCGCCAGCAGCAGGAAGGCCAGCACGAGGGCGCCGACCAGCAGCCTGCTGTCCGAGATCGCTTCGTGCAGCTCCTTGGCGTCCATGAACACCGCCAGCTCCTCGCGGGAGCCGCGCGCCCGCTGCGCCGGCTCCCGGCGCCCCCGGTACTCGCGCCCGCCGGCGTCGAAATCGGCCGAGCCCTCGGGGACCGTCCGCACGGACGGCACCGTCGAGGCCAGGGCGCGGTCGGCGCGCAGGACGAGCAGCTCGCGCCCCGTGCGTGCGCGCGTCGTGCCGGCGAGCTCCTCCGCGTCGGTGACCGACACCGAGAGGGTGCCGAGCGTGCCACCGGAGGTGCGGGTGAGGTCCGCGGTGGCCGGCGCCACGCCACGAGGCGAGCCCGCGCGGATCGCCTCCTCGTCCGCCAGGGCGATCGTGGCCGAGACGATTTGGGGATCGCGTTCGACGATCCCGCGCAGCCGGCGCGCCACGCCGGCCCGGTCTCCCCGGGCGAGGGCGGAGCTGAGCTGCGGGTCCGCCGCGATCTGCCGGAGGTCCGAGCGCGCCGCGATCCGCCCCTCGTCGTAGAGCGAGAACGCCACGGTGAGCGCGGTGGCGAGGCCGGCATCCGCCTTCCCCGTCTCGCTCGACGCCGTGAGGGAGAACAGCGACACCGCGATCGCGATCATCGGGACGATCACGATGATCGCGAAGAACACCCGCAGCCTGCCTCTGAAGGTCATGGTCGCGCCACCAAGGCTACGTGGTCACCCCGACCTCATGGGTTAGCACCAAACGCCTCCCGGGTGACGTCGACGAGCTTGCGGACCGCGTCCCGGTCGTCCCCGGTGCGCCAGGCGATCGAATGCTGAAGCGGCTCGAGCCCGGGCACCTCGCGATAGACGATCCCCGAGCCCGGTCCGAGCGAGTCGATCAGCCGCCGGGCGGTGGCGTGCACGCCGAGCCCGGCGCGCAGCGCGGAGACGAGCGCGTCGAGTGAGCGAAACTGGGCGACCACCTTGGGGGGCTTCCCGCCGCGGTGCGCGGTCGCCATCCAATAGGCGTGCCAGGTGGGGTCGCCCGTCGGGAAGTCGAACGTCGGCTGCGCCACGAACTTCTCCATCGGCACCTCCTCGAGCTCCGCGAGCGGGTGGTCGGCCGCCATCGCCATCCCGAGTGGCTCGCTCCAGAGCGGCTGCAGCTCCAGCCCGGTCGTGTCGAACGGGCCGTGTACGAACGCCACGTCGGCGTCTCCGGCCCGCAGGCCACCGGACGGCTCGGTGAGCTCCCCGAAGTGCACCCGCACCTCCACGTCGGGCCTGGCATTCGAGAAGGCGGCCAGCGCGTGGCCGGCGTGATCGTGGTCCACAGCCGCGACGAAGCCCACGCTGAGCGTCCCACCGCCGTTGCCGGCGGCGGCGAGCGCGGCGGCCACCGCCTGGTCGGCGCCCGCGAGCAGGGATCGCGACTGCTCCAGCAGGGCCGCGCCCGCCGGAGTCAGCTCCACCTTGCGCGTCGTTCGGTCCAGCAACCTGGTGCCGACGCGGTCCTCGAGCTGGCGGACCTGCTGGGAGAGCGCCTGCTGGGCGATGTGGAGCCGCGCTGCGGCCCGGGTGAAGTTCAACTCCTCCGCCACGGCCACGAAGGCGCGCAGGTGGCGGAGCTCGACGTTCACGGGCCGATTCTAAGCGCGAGCGAGGGTCAACAACGGCCCGTTGTCGGTGACACATCGGACCGGTGTTTCACTTTCGCGCCGCGATGCCAGAGGATGGCGCCAACGCTCTTACCGGACACCGAAAGGCTTTCTCCATGAACCGACTCGCGACCTCCGAAACCGACCTCTCCGCCCTCCGGACTGCCCTCGGCCGCCGCCTCGTGGCCGCCGACGACGAGGGCTACGACCTGGCGCGCCAGGCGTGGAACCTCGCGATCGACCAGCGGCCCGCCGCGGTCGTGTTCCCCGAGACCGCCGCCGACGTGGCCGCGACCGTGGACTTCGCCGCCGAGAACGGCCTGCGGGTGGCGGCGCAGGGCACCGGCCACGCCGCCGGGGCCATCGAGACGCTCGAGGACGCGATCCTCGTGCGCACGACCCGTATGAGCACCGTGGAGATCGACCCGGTCGCCCGGCGCGCGCGCGTGGCGGCCGGCGCGCTGTGGGGCGAGGTCGCGGTGGCGGCCGGCGAGCACGGGCTCGCCGCACTGCACGGCTCGTCCCCCGACGTCGGCGTGGTGGGCTACTCGCTGGGCGGCGGGCTCGGCTGGCTGGGTCGTAGCCACGGCCTGGCCTCCAACAGCGTGCTGGCGATCGAGCTCGTGACGGCGCAGGGCGAGGAGCTGCGCGTGGACGCCGACCACGAGGCAGAGCTCTTCTGGGCCCTGCGGGGCGGCGGCGGCGCATTCGGCGTCGTCACCGCGATGGAGTTCACCCTGTTCCCGCTCGAGACGGTCCACGCGGGGTCGCTGAGCTTCCCCGCCGAGAACGCTTCGGAGGTCATGCACGCCTATCGCGAGTGGGCGCCCACCGTGCCCCGCGAGGTGACGTCGTCGGCGAGGCTGATGCACCTGCCGCCCCTGCCCGAGGTGCCGGAGCCGCTGCGGGGGCAGGCGTTCGTGAACATCACGAGCGTGTTCCAGGGCTCCGCCGCCGAGGGCGACGAGCTGCTCCGCCCGCTCCGCGAGGTGGCGCCGGCAATGCTCGACAACTGCGCGATGGTCCCCGCGCCCGCGCTGTGCAGCATCGCCGGGGATCCCGCGCAGCCGACCCCCGGCATCAGCGACACCGCCCTGATCGGCGAGCTCACTCCCGAGGCGGTCGACACACTCGTGCGCGTCGCCGAGCCGGGACCGGAGAACCCGTTGCTGATGACCGACCTGCGCCATCTCGGCGGGGCGCTGGGCGAGGCCCCTGAGGGGGCCGGGGCGCTCACGGGCATCGACGGCGAGTTCATGCTGTTCTCCGTTGGTCTCCTGATGGCGCCCGAGATGAAGACGCCGATCGAGTCCAAGCTCGCAGAGGTGATGGACGCTGCCGCGCCCTACGCGACGGGCGGCCGCTACCTGAATTTCGCCGAGCGCTCCCTGTCGAGCGCGGTCGGCTACCCGGCCGACGTCTACGAGCGGCTGAAGAGCGCGAAGGCGACGTACGACCCGCAGGACGTGTTCCTGTCCAGCCACCCGATCGACTGACCGTGGTCAGCGCCGGCGCATCGCGTCGATGCCCGGCCAAAGCAGGTCCATGGCCAGCCCGGTGAGGTGCTCCGGCGAGAGGCCCTTCTCGACGCCGAGCACGGCCAGGCCGTTGATCGTGCCGATCCCTCCCTGGGCCACGTGCTCAGCGCGCTCCTGCCGGTTCCGGACGCCGGCCAGAAACGAGGGCACGGTCAGATAGAGAGCGGCCAATCGCTGGCGGGCTGGGCAAAGCGGCCCTACGCTCGTTTCACCCCCATGTCAGTGCGGCCCGCCCCAGACCACGCTGCCCTGCTCGGCCTCGTGGATGAGGTTTCCGGGCTCGAGGACCTGAACGAACTCAGGCACTCACTGCTCGTGGGCCTGCTCCGGGCCGTCCCCGCGAAGTGGGCCTCACTGGACGAGGTGGGACCGGACGGCGTGGTGGCGCTGGTCGAGCCTCCCCTGGACAGCAAGTGGGTCGTCCGGCTCGCCCAGCTCAGGCACGAGAACCCGCTCCACCAGCGCTGGCTGCGCACCCGTGACGGACGCGCGTACCGGTTTTCCGACGTGACGACCCGCAAGCAGCTGGAGGAGACGAGGCTGTACCGGGAGGCGTACTCCATCCTCGGCATCAACCACCAGATCGCGTTCGCGCTGCCGAACGGCCCCGCCCGGGTGCTCGCGCTCGCGCTTCACCGCGAGGACCACGACTTCACCGACACCGAGCGTGACTTCCTGAACCGGGCCCGGCCCTTTCTCATCCAGGCGTACCGAAACGCCGTGGCCCTCTCGGAAGCCC
The DNA here is from genome assembly GCA_963722705.1 of uncultured Thermoleophilaceae bacterium. Taxonomy (GTDB): domain Bacteria; phylum Actinomycetota; class Thermoleophilia; order Solirubrobacterales; family Thermoleophilaceae; genus JAAYBF01. Next base: position 566,067 of record CAVRNY010000006.1, read on the forward strand.
GCGGGCAGTCCCCGGAGGAGCTGGAGGCGGCGCTCGTGTCCGAGGGCCTGAGCCAGCGTGAGGCCCAGGCCGTGCGGCTGGTCGCCCTCGGCGGCTCCAACCACCACGTGGCCGGACAGCTGGGGGTCAGCGACCGCACCGTCGAGAAGCTTCTCGAACGCGCCTTCCGCAAGCTCGGGGTGACGAGCGAGTGCGAGTAGCCACGGCGCTGCTGGCTGCGTTCGTGAGCTGCGCGCTCCTGGCCGCTCCGGCGTCCGCGCGGTGGTACGGGAGCAAGCTGGCGGCCAAGCCGAACGCCACCTATGGGTGCGAGTCGGCGATCGTGAGCGCCCCGCTCGGCGGCGTCCAGCTGTCGCCCACCGGCCAGCGATCGTGCACCTACCGCCACGGGGGCTACATCTTCTCGAACAGGCCGACGTTCCTCGTCCCGTCGACCGGGCGCATCACCCGCATCCGCGTCAAGTCCGGCCCCAACCCGGCGAAGCTGCGGCTGACCGTGCTCACCGGCTCGAGCCGGGTGGATCCCTTCACCGGCCGCGACCAGCCCGGCACCTACACCTGCTGCACGGCGCGGTACGTGAGCCGCCCATTCCGCGTCCGCGCCAACCGCACCACGACTAAGAAGGTGAACGTCCGCGTCTACAACGTGCGGAGCAAGCGGCTGCGCAACAGGATCCACTCCTCCGACGGCCTTGCGCTCAGTGCTGCGACGCCCGGCACGCTGCCGCTCCACATCACGCCGGCCGTGGGCGCCCTAAACACCGGGGCGCCACTCCTGACCGGGTACTGGCCGCGGACCGGCAAGGGAGACCCGCGCGTGGACGGCTACTCGATGCCCGGCATCGACCTGCTGTTCCAGTGGAACTTCCGGCGGCGGTAGCCGCCCTTCAGCGCACGAGCACGCCCCAGGTGGCCGCGGGAGCGGTGTAGGAGCCGTCCTCGTTGCGGTAGTCCGCGACGTTCTCCTCGATCGCCTCCTTCGTCGCCTGGCGCTCGTCCTCGGGGAGCGCGTTGATCACGCGTGCCAGCGGACCGGCGATGCGGACGATCGCGTCCCACAGGTCGTCGAAGTCCGCGTAGCGGAACTCGAAGGCGACCTCCTCCATCTCGGGCTCGCCGAAGCCGGCCCCGGCGACCAGCTCCCGGACGCGATCGGGATCTCCAAGGGCGAAGATCCCGGGCGCTCCGGGCTCGGGGGGAGGCATGTGCCCCCTCTGCACGAGGGTCATGCCGGGGATGGCCGCCCAGGGGTTGCGGTCCGGGGTCATCCAGACGGCGAAGGCGAGCGTGCCGCCGTCGCGCAGCACCCGCCGCGTCTCCTTCAGCGCCGCGGCAGGGTCGGCCATGAGCATGTAGCCCCAGCGGCAGACCACTCCGTCCACGCTGTCGTCCTCGAGGTCCATCTTCTCGGCGTCGAGCACGCGGAACTCGACGTTGGTCAGGCCACGGGACTCGCCGTTGCGCCGGGCGACGTCATTCATCTCCGGCGAGAAGTCGGTGGAGATCACGCGGCCCTCGTCGCCCACGAGCTCCGCGACCTTCAGGCCGAGGTCGCCCGTCCCGGAGGCGACGTCGAGGATCGTCTGGCCCGGCTGCGCGTCCGCCTTCTGAACGAGCCAGTCGTTGGCGGGGCCGGTCACGTCCATCATCCATTCGCGCCGGTCCTCCCAGCCCGAGGCCATCAGGCCCCAGGTCTCACGGCTCTGCTCCCGGTAGGTACCGAGGTCGATTCCCATTTCTCCCACCTCCAGTTCGCTGCTACCGCGGCGACGCTAAACGCTCGGAGCGCACCGGTGCAACGTCGGCGCCGGGGATACTGGGCGGCCATGGCGCAGGAGAACGTGGAGATCGTTCGCCGCAGCTTCGAGGCCTTCGCACGCGGCGACCTGGACACGGCCTTCGCGGCCCACGCCCCGAGCACCGAGTGGCGCACGGCGGCGGATGAGCCGGACCAGCAGACCTACCGCGGGATCGACGGGTTGAAGAGCCTCGTCAGCTCATTGACCGAGGCGTGGGAGGGCCGGTTCGACGACGCGATGGAATTCGAGGAGTTCATCGATCGCGGCGAGTGGGTGGTGGTCCCGTGGAGCGCCCAGCTTCGGGGTAGGGGGAGCGGGATCCCCATGGAGGTGACCGAGACCTACGCCGTCCGGGTGCAGGCTGGGAGGATCGTGCGCGTCGAGGAGTACCGCAGCAAGGAGCAGGCTCTGGAGGCCGTGCGGGCGCGGAACTAGTGCCTGTACGTTGTGGACACCACTGTCCACTTCGGAGATTCCGTGCCTCCCACCGCCGCCGAGCGCTCTCATCCGACCCGCAGCCTGCTGATCCTGAGCACGGCCGCGATGTCCTTCGCGCTCGCCCAGACGTCGATCATCCCCGCGATCGGCGAGCTGATACGGGCGTTCGACACGGACGCCGCCGGCGTGGCGTGGACGCTGACCGGATACCTCGTGTGCGCGGCCGTGTTCACGCCGATCTTCGGTCGCCTGGGCGACATGTTCGGCAAGAAGCGCATGCTGGTGATCGCGCTCGCCGTGTTCGCGGCGGGAAATCTGCTTGCCGCCCTGGGCGCCTCGCTCGAGGTCGTGGTGGCGGCCGGGTGCTGATGGGGGTCGGCGGCGGGATCTTCCCGCTCTGCTTCGCGATCATCCGCGACGAGTTCCCGCGGGAGCGCGTACGCGCGAGCATCGGATTGGTATCGGCCCTCGCCGGCATCGGCGGCGGCCTGGGACTGGTGATGGGAGGCCTGCTCGTGGACCACGCCTCCTACCACTGGATCTTCTGGATCGGCGCCGCCGGAGCCGCCCTGGCGGGGCTTGCCACCCACATCCTGATCCCCGAGTCCCCCACCCGCACCCGCGGAAAGGTCGACGTTCGAGGAGCCGCGCTCCTGGCGGTCGCGCTCGTGGTACCGCTGGTGGCTATATCCGAGGCCAACCGATGGGGCTGGGGTAGCGCGAAGACGCTGCTGCTCCTGCTCGCAGGGCTGCGTGCTGCTGTCCCTATGGGTCGCCGTCCAGCGCCGCACCCCCGAGCCGCTCGCGAACATCGCGACCCTCACGACGCGGCCGGTTCTGATGACGAACATCGCCACACTGCTGGTCGGCTTCGGCATGTTCGGGTTCTTCATCCTCATTCCTCAGCTGGCAGAGGCGCCCACCTCCACCGGCTATGGCTTCGACGCGACCGCGACGGAAGCGGGACTGCTCCTGCTCCCCGGCGCGCTGATCATGCTCGTGGCCGGTCCGGTGTCCGGGATGCTCGGAGAGCGGTTCGGCGGCAAGGTGCCCCTGGTCATGGGAGGCCTCGTCGCGGCCGGCGGGCTCGCGCTGCTCGGGGTTGCCCACGGCAGCCGGCTCGAGGTGACGATCTTCGCGGCCGTGCTCTTCACGGGCATCGGGTTGGCGTTCTCCGCGATGCCCAACCTCATCGTCGATGCGGTCAGCCCCACCGAGACGGGCGAGGCGACGGGGTTCAACGCCTGGTGCGGTCGGTCGGATCGTCCCTGGGTTCGCAGGTGAGCGCTGCGATCCTCGCGGGGAGCATCGTCGCCGGGGGCTCGCCCAGCGACGCGAGCTTCCGGGGCGCCTTCCTCCTGGGGGCCGCCGTCGCCCTGATCGCCGCCGTCACGGCGGCGTTCATCCCGAAGCCGACCGGCGAGCACGCGCAGCGTTTGAGCGATGCGGAGCAGGTGGGTGCCGCCGGTCCGGTGGGCGAACCCGTCTACGCGGGACACAAGGGCTGACGGTGGCCGCTGCCGCCACCCCGCGGGCGAAGCGCGCCGACGCCATACGCAATCGCGAGCGCGTGATCGCCGCGGCCGCGAGCGTGCTGGCCGAGCTCGGCCCGGAGGCATCCGTCGACGACGTGGCCGCCCGGGCGGGTGTGGGCCGCGCGACCGTGTACCGATGCTTCCCCACGAAGGAGCACCTGGTGGCCGGAGTCGCGGCCGAGCGGCTGAGGCGCTTCGAGCAGCTGGCCACGGACGCGCTCGAGGAGGAGGACGCCGGCGCCGCGTTTCGCCAGGTCTGTGACGATCGCGGAGACACAGCCGAGGGACCGGATCATGCTGGGTGGTTGCAGCTGAGGAGCGGCGTGCCTGCGGTGGCCAAGGCGCGGCAGGACGCGCGCGCCGCGCTCGGGCTCTCATCCTGCCGCCGGCAAGAGAGGACAGGTCGCGCAGGTCCTGAAGCGACGCAGAGGTGATGAGCGGGACGCGGGGCTGGAGAAACAGCTCCGGCCGAACAGCCGCCGGATATTCGAGGAGGAGATCCTCCGCAGATCGACGAGCGAGGCACGACCGCTGGCCCTTCAGGTCGCGCTGCTGACGAGTTCCCGCCGAGCTGCTCGTGCTCGCCGCTTCTTGGCCTCTTCCTCGGCATCGACCTCGCGCCCGGCCCGCTGCGGCCGGATCCGGCTGGGAGGTAGACACCGGCAGCCTCCGTCTCGGGGTCCACGACCGTGGACGCGGCCCTGGCGATACCGCATCCCTTCCGGACTTCACGGTCGCGGACCTGGCCGCGATCCTGGCGCGCGTCAGCGAACTCGGCGGCTCGGTCATCACCCCGGCGACCGGTGGGCCGTCTGTCGGGACTCTGAGGGCAGCCCGTTCGCGCTGGCGCCGCGCCGCCGCCCGCCGACTAGCGCCGGAACGTCTACGGCGCAGGGGGTGAACCGAGCGTCGTCGAGGATCGGCGAGGGCCTGAAGCCCTTGACGATCAGGTAGATCGCAAACGACGCCTCGAAGAGGAACTCGGGCACCGAGAAGAGGGCGTGCAGGCCGTCCTGCTCGTAGGCGCCGAACAGGACCGCGGTCGACGACAGGAAGATCAGCGGACCGCCGATGACGCCCAGCATCGCGAGCCGTGGCGGCATCAATCCACTGCGGTACATCAGCCAGCCGAGCAGGATGCCGTTGACGCCGACGCAGAATCCCGGCCCGAGCAGGAACGTCCAGTCGTGGATCGCGACCAGGGTCTGCCCCGCGATATCGAGCGAGGTTCCGTCCGCGCCGACGGACGCGGCCAGGTCGTCTCGCAGGGTGACGACCGAGAGCAGGCTGATCGCGCCGACGCCGATGATCGTCGCCTCGATCGTGCGCGAGGCGACGTAGCTGAGCGAGAGGGTTTCGCTGTATCGCCTGAGGATCGGAAACATCACGACCGCCGTGCCGACGTTGCCGATCATCAGGAAGATCTCGAGGAGGGCGCCCAGCGTGACGCGGGTGTCGTCGCCGCCGCCGAGGATGTAGCGGGTGTCGTTGAGCACCGGGTCGTAGAGAATGAGCGCGGCAGGGATGGCCGTGAGAAACGTCGAGGCCATGAGCCAGCCGGCGATGCGAGCGGTCCTTCGCTGCTGCGGCGACTGCTCGGGAAGGGAGACCGACATGACCGTCTGTACGTCATGAGCAGCGGGATTCCTCTCGCTTCAAGCCTGCGCTACCGCGGCGATTACGCGGCCGGTGTCAGGACGACCAGCGGGATCTTGCGCTCGGTGCGAGCCTGGTACACCGCGTAGTCGGCGTAGGTGTCGACGACCATCGGCCAGAGCCGGTCGCGCTCCTCATCGGTGGCCTCGCGGGCGACGACCTCCCACTTCTTGCTCCCGATCTGAATCGTTGTGCGCGGGTTCTTGCGGAGGTTGAAGACCCAGGACGGGGTCGTCGGCGCTGCACCCTGGGAGCCGACGACGATCACGTCGTCACGGTCGCGCGTGTAGACCAAGGGCGTCGTGCGCTTCGTGCCGCTCTTCGCGCCGACGTGATCGACCAAGGCGATCGGCTTGATGTTGCCGATCGCCCCGCCGACGCGGCCGCCGGTGCGGCGGTAGAGCCACACGTTCAAGGCCGTGACGCGGTTCATGATCCGCAGCTGGAACGATCCGGGCGGCGGCCCCCTGGGCGGCGACGGCATGAACGCGAGCCTATAAGCCCTCGGTCCACGCGCCGCTCTTGGCGGAGCTGCGGGACTAGCTCGAGATGAAGGTCTCCGCCGGGTACATCTCCGGCGGATCCGTGATGCCGACCTCTTCGAGGATCGGCCCCAGGTGTGGCCGACCGCGTCGCACGCTTCCTGGGACTCCCAGACGTCGACGACGCGGAATCCACTCGGGCTTTCGCCGGCTGCGTGGGAAAGGATGCCCCCGACGGGCCAGTCCGACACTGACTCCAGCTTGTCCTTGCCCGCGAGCTTCTGGACGGTGGCGGGGTAGTTCTCCGCGGTGACCGTCGGACCCTGGTGGATAAGCACGACCGGCATTGCGAGCTCCTTGTTCGAGTTGGCCGACCCTACCCCGCCCGCGGACTCGTGGCCAGATGGAGCTAGCCGGACTCGAACCGGCGACCTCCTGGGTGCGATCCAGGCGCTCTTCCAGCTGAGCTATAGCCCCGTGCGCCCGCGGAGCGGGCCGCCGCCCATGGTATCGGCAGTCCGGGGGGTCCCGAGAAGACGGCGGCCGCCGGCGGTGAGGCCGGCGGCCGCCTTCTCCTCAGGAGGGAGGGGTGCTGCGGGAGCTACGCGGCGGGCTGAAGGCGCACCATCGAGCGCAGCCGCCCGCCGATGCCGGCGGTGGCGTGGTCCCGACTCGTGCGCAGCTGCACGGCGCGCAGCTCGAGCATCTCGATGAGCGCGGCGGTGCGGTGGAACGGGTCCGCGATCGCGCGGCCGCCGTCCAGGGGAAGCGCGGCGACGAGCTGGCCGTCGCTCTCCGCCACGACGAGGGCGCCGTCGGGCACATACGCGGAGTCGAGCGCGGCGAGCCGGAGAAGCGCACGGGAATCCGAGTAGTCCGCGAGCCGCACCGTGATCTCAGGTGTATGGGTGGTGTTGCGGTGCATAGCGACCTCTTCTGTGGAACAAGTTGCCTTATGGCCTTACAGGGGCTATTATCGGCGGCAGGGTGTAACACATACAATGTCGTACAACTTTGACTTGACTGACCTGAGGCGCGACGGAGACGTCTCGCTCACCCAGCAGCTCGTGGACCGCGTCGTGGCCGCGATCGACTCCGGTGCGCTCGCCCCCGGCGAGAAGCTCCCGCCCACCCGCGCGCTCGCGGCCGACGCCGGGATCAACCACCTCACCGCCGCGCGCGTGTACAGGCGCCTGGCCGAGGACGGCTACGTGACCGCCAGCGTTGGCCGGGGCACGTTCGTTCGCACGCTCGCCCCCGCGGCCGCCGAGGAGCAGGGGGACGACTGGCAGGCCTACGCGCTCCCCGACCGCCCGACGACCTACCAGGAGGAGATCCTCTCCGACGCCTTCCGGCTTCCGCAAGAGGAGGGGATGATCTCGCTCGCCACGGGCTTCCCGTCGCCGCGGTTCCAGGCGGCGAAGGAGCTCGGCCAGATCTCCGCGCGCGTGTTCGAGGAGGAGGGCCCGGCCACGCTGTCCTACCTGGCGCCCGAGGGCCTCCCCGAGCTGCGCGACCGGCTGGCCGAGCACGGAGCGGCCCGCGGGGGCACGAGCGAGCCCGACGAGATCATCGTGACCTCGGGCGGCCAGCAGGCGATCGACCTGGCCGCGCGCGCGCTGCTCGAGCCGGGCGACGTGGCGGTGGTCGAGTCGCCCACCTTCACCGGGTCGCTCCTGTCGCTGAGGGCAACGGGCGCCCGGGTGATCGGCGTGCCGGTGGACAGCCAGGGACTCGACGTGGACGCGCTCGAGCAGGTGCTCGCGCGGCACGAGGTGAAGCTCCTGGCGCTCCAGACCGCCTGCCAGAACCCCAAGGGCGTGGACCTCTCGCCCGAGCGCCGCACGCGGCTGGCGGAGCTCGCCGTGGAGCGCAACCTGTTCGTGCTCGAGGACCGCGTGTACTCGGACCTGCGCTACGAGGGCGAGCCCCTGCCGGCCCTGCGGCGCGAGGCCCCGGGCCACGTGATCGAGGTCAACTCGCTGTCGAAGATCGTCGGCGCGGGGCTGCGCGTGGGATGGCTCGGCGCCCGCGGCCCCGTGCGCGAGCGGCTGGCCATCCTCAAGCAGGCGAGCGACTTCCACACCTCCACCCCGGTGCAGTACATCGCCGCCCGCTATCTCGAGGCCGGCGGCTACCAGCGCCAGCTCGACCGCGGGCTCCCCTACTACCTCGAACGCCGCGACGCCCTCATGGGCGCGCTCGAGCGCCACCTTGCCGGCGAGTACGAAGCGTGCACGCCTCGCGGCGGCCACCACGTGTGGGCCACGCTCAAGCGCCCGGTCGAGGAGCGCGCCTTCTACTCGGAGGCGATGCGCCATGGCGTGTCGTTCACCCCCGGCGGGGCGCTCACCGCCGAGCGCCGCCAGCCCACCAGCCTGCGCCTGTCCTTCTCACTGGTGGAGCCCGAGGAGCTGGACGAGGGCGTCAGGCGGCTGGCCCGGGCGCTGCGCGAGGTCCGCCGGCGCGACCGCGCCGCGGTGGCGGCCCCGCTGTCCTAGCAGGGGTCGGGCTCGGAGGCACCGGGGAGCAGGCGCTCCCATAGCTGCGCGAGCAGCTCCCGGTCGGCCTCGGAGAGCGGCTCCAAGAAGCGGGTGCGGACGCCCGCGAGGTGAGTGCGGCGCGCGCGCGCGAAGGCCTCGCGGCCTTCCGGCGTGATCACGGCCTGCATCCCGCGCGCGTCGGCGCTCACGCCCTCGCGGCGCACCAGCCGCGCCCGCTCCAGACGGTCGATCAGGCGCGTCAGGCCGCTGCGGCTGAGCAGCGCCGAGCCGGCGAGGTCGGACATCCGGGCGCAGCCGCTCGACGAGGTGGCGAGGTGGAGCAGGACCTCGTACGAGGAGAGGGTGAGACCGTGCGCCGCCACCAGCTCAGCGTCGAGCTCCTTCGTCACCGCGCTGTGGATGCGCAGGAAGCCGCGCCACGCGGCCAGCTCCCCCGCGTCGAGGGGCGCCCCGCTTTGGCGTTTGGTGGAGGTAGTTGCAGGCACAATCACATCGGTGGTATAGTTGCGTGTGCAACCGATCATAGCCCACGACACAGGAAGGGCAGCCAAATGAAGCTCGAGGGAATCCACCACATCACCGCCATCACCGGGGACGCCCCGCGGAACCTCGACTTCTACACGCGCGTGCTGGGCCTGCGGCTGGTGAAGAAGACGGTCAACCAGGACGACCCGACCGTCTACCACCTCTTCTACGCCGACGAGCAGGGCAGCCCCGGCGCCGACCTCACCTTCTTCGAGTACCCGGGCGCCGTGCCCGGCCGGGCGGGCGCAGGCATGGTCCACCTGATCACGTGGCGGGTCGGCTTCGCCCGACGCGATCGAGTTCTGGGCCGAGCGGCTCTCCGCCGAGGGCGTCGAGACCGAGCGCGGCCGACGGCGCGCTGCGTTTCGAGGACCCCGAGGGGCTGGCGCACGAGCTCGTGGTGTCGAGCGTCGAGGACACGCCGCTGATCGCCGACCACCCCGAGGTGCCCGCCGAGCACGCGCTCCAGGGCTTCGACAGCGTGCGCGCCTACTCCGCCGACCCGGAGGCGAGCCGCAGGCTGTTCGAGGAGGCGCTCGGCTTCGAGCCGCACGGCGAGGGCTGGGAGGCCCGAGGCGAGGCGCGCGGCGGGCGCTACGCCTATGACGCGCCGCCCCAGGAGCCCGGCCGGCCCGGAGGCGGGACGGTCCACCACGTGGCATGGGGGTCGACCATGGACGAGCACGAGGAGTGGCGCCGGCGGGCCATCGAGGGCGGCGCCCACCCGACCCCGGTGATCGACCGCTTCTGGTTCCGCTCGATCTACTTCCGCGAGCCCAGCGGCGTGCTGTTCGAGATCGCCACCCTCGGCCCCGGCTTCACCACCGACGAGGACCCGGAGCACCTGGGCGAGAAGCTCGTGCTCCCGCCGAAGTTCGAGCCGCTGCGCGAGAAGATCGAGGCGACGGTGACGCCCCTTGAGAACCCGCGCGCGGGAACGCCCCGGTGAGCACACCCGAGCCGCTGGCCGGCCGGGTGCGCCCGGCGGCCGGCGAGCCCGAGGGTGCGCTGGTGCTGCTCCACGGCCGCGGAGCGGACGAGCACGACCTCTTTCCGCTGCTCGACCTGCTGGACCCCGAGCGCAGGCTCGTGGGCGCAACGGCGCGAGGGCCGCTGAGCCTGCCCCCCGGCGGGGCCCACTGGTACGCCGTGCAGGCGATCGGCTACCCCGACCACGACACCTTCCACTCGACCTACCCACGGCTCACGAGCTGGCTCGACACCCTGCTGGCGGCGCACGGCGTCGACCACTCGCAGACGGTGCTCGGCGGCTTCTCGCAGGGCACGGTGATGTCCTACGCCGTGGGCCTCGGAGCCGGCCGCCCGCAGCCCGCGGGCATCATCGCCCTGAGCGGGTTCATGCCGACGGTGGAGGACTTCGAGCTCGACCTGGCCGACCGCACCGGCTTCCCGGTGGCCATCGGCCACGGCACCCGCGACCCCGTGATCGGCGTCGAATGGGGCCGCGACGCACGGGAGCGCCTGACCGCAGCCGGAGCCGACCTGAAGTACCACGAGTCCGAGATCGGCCACCAAATAGACCCGCGCTTCCTCGCCGAGCTCCCCGCCTGGGTCAACGCCCTGGCAACTAGCAACTAGCACACCGGACGTATCGGTGTGATATATCTTCCTGCGATATGGAAGGCCTCAGCCGCACCGCCTACGTGATCCTCGGCATGCTGCGCACCCGGGCGCACACCGGCTACGAGATCAAGTCGCTCGTCGACCACTCGACGCGCTTCTTCTGGGCCGCCAGCTACGGCCAGATCTATCCCGAGCTCAGGCGCCTCGAGGAGGCCGGGCTGGTGGAGGGTGAGGCCGAGGCGCACGGCGGGCGGCGGCGGCGTGCGTTCTCGCTCACCGACAAGGGGCGTGAGGCACTGGAGGCGTGGATCAAGTCGGGCGGGCCGCTGCACATCGAGATGCGGCACGAGGGGCTGCTGCGCTTCTTCTTCGCCGACGTGGTCGAGCCCGAGGCCCAGCTCGACCTCGTCCGCGAGCATGCGCGAGCTGCACGAGCGCACGCGGGAGGAGATGGGCGCCGTCCGTCCCAAGGCGCGAGGAGGCTCGGGAGGAGCGCGGCCAGCGCTTCCCGCTCATGACCCTCGAGTTCGGGCTCGCCTACCAGGACTTCGTAATCGAGTGGCTCGCCGAGCTGGAGCGCCGCCTGATCAGTGAAAGCACAACAGCAGCAGGGAGCTGACCATGTTCGATCGTCTCGCACGTCTAGCAAGCAACCGGCCTCGCAGGGTGGTCGCGATCGCCGCCGTGGTGGCGGTGGCCGCCGGCGCCTACGGAGGGGGAGTGGCCGAGGAGCTCGGTCCCTACGGCGCGGACGACCCGCGCGACGACTCGGTGAAGTCCGACAAGCGGCTGGAGTCGCGCCCTGGGCTACGACCCCGCCGTGGCTCTGGTGGCGGTCGTGGACACCGGCGCCGAGCCCGGGAGCGCCGCCGCACGCACCAAGATACGACGGGTCGAGCGCGTGCTCGGGTCCGACCCCGAGGTGGCCCGAGTGACGAGCTTCTACGACTCGCGCGACCGTGGCGCAGGTGTCCAAGGACGGCCGCTCCCAGTTCGTGGCGGTGAACTTCCGCACCTCCGACGACGACCGGCAGCAGGAGGCCGCCGAACGGCTCGGCGAGGAGCTACAACGGGCGGCGGCGTCAAGCTCGGCGGCTTCGCCGCCGCGAGCGGCGACGTGAACGAGCAGGTCGTCCAAGGACCTCGCGCGCGCCGAGTTGCTCGCGTTCCCGATCCTGCTCCTGCTGTCGCTCCTCTTCTTCCGCAGCCTGGTGGCCGCGGCGCTCCCGCTGCTGGTGGGCGGCTTCGCGATCGTGCGGCACGTTCACGGCGCTGCAGCTGGCCAACGAGCGTGGTCGACGTGTCGGTGTTCGCGCTCAACCTGACCACCGGCCTCGGCCTGGGGCTCGCGATCGACTACTCGCTCTTCATCGTCTCCCGCTACCGCGAGGAGATGGCGAAGCGCGGGCCGGGGGCCGAGGCGCTGCGCGCGACGCTCGCCACCGCCGGGCGGACGGTGTTCTTCAGCTCGCTCACCGTGGCCGCGGCGCTGGCTTCGCTGCTCGTCTTCCCGCAGCGGTTCCTGTACTCGATGGGCCTGGGCGGCACGCTCGTCGCGCTGATCGCGGCGGCCGTGGCGCTGGTGGTGCTGCCCGCCGTGCTGGCGCTGCTCGGGCACCGAGTGAACTCGCTCGCGCCGCGGTGGCTGCAGCGCCGGCGTGAGAACGAGGACGCGCGCCGTGAGCGAGGGCGCCTGGTACCGGCTGTCGCGCTTCGTGATGCGCCGCCCGGGCCGCGTCGCGGCCGTGAGCGCGACGGTGCTCGTGCTGGCGGCCTGCCCGTTCCTGGGGATCAAGTTCACGACCGTGGACGCGACGGTGCTGCCCGAGGACGCGAGTCAGCCGGCAGGTGGACACGGCGCTGAAGGAGCGAGTTCCCGCCCGGCCGCGACCAACCCGATCTACGTCGCCGCCGACTCGGCGCCCGACCGCGCGAGATGCGCGAGTACGCGCGCACCGCAGGCGAGCTTCCGGGCGCCGCCGGCGCCGCGCCGCCGCGTCCGGGCGGACGGGCGACACCTCGGTGATCCGACGTGTTCCCGCAGGGCGCGAGCTCGTCCGAGCGAGCCAGGACCTCGTGCGCGACGTGCGCGGCGCAGGAGACGTCGTTCACGGCCCTCGCGGGTGGGCAGACGGCCGACTTCGTCGACCTGAAGCAGAGCCTGCTGCGCCACCTGCCGCTGGCGCTCGCGATCGTCGCGCTGGCGACGATCGCCGTCCTGTTCCTGATGACCGGCTCGATGGTGCTGCCGATCAAGGCGCTGATGATGAACGTGCTCACGCTGAGCGCCACGCTTCGGGCTGCTCGTCGCTGATCTTCCAGGACGGCCGGTTCGAGGGGCTGCTCGGCTACACGAGCCAGGGCGCGCTCGAGGCCACGAAGCCGGTGCTCCTGTTCGCGGTGGCCTTCGGGCTCTCGACCGACTACGGCGTGTTCCTGCTGTCGCGGATCAAGGAGGCGCGCGACGGGGGTGCGTCCGACCGGGAGTCGGTGGCGATCGGCCTCGAGCGCACGGGCCGGATCGTGACCGCGGCGGCGCTGCTGTTCAGCATCGCGATCGGCGCGTTCGCCACCTCGGAGATCATCTTCATCAAGGAGAACGGCGTGGGCACCGCGCTGGCGGTGCTGATCGACGCGACGATCATCCGGGCGCTGCTGGTGCCGTCGCTGATGGAGCTGCTCGGGCACCGCAACTGGTGGGCGCCGCGCCGCTGCGCCGGGTGCACTCCCGCTTCGGATGGCGCGAGGGCGTGGCGCGGTCAGCCGCGGCGGAAAAGCCGCCTGACCCGCTCCCACAGCACTGAGAAGAAGAGCGAGAGGCCCGAGACCGGCTTGGCCTGGGCGGGCCGGCGCGGCCGCGGCCTGGGCCGCGGGCGATCCGTTCTCCACCGGCGCGCTCTCGACGCTCTTCGCGAGACATTCCGAGAACTCGCGCAGGATCCGGTTCGAGATGTCCTGGATCATCCCGCCGCGGCCGAAGCGGGCGAGCCGGCCGGTGATCGTGAAGTCTGTCTCCACGTCCACCGTCGTGCCGCCGCCTTCCTCGCGCATGAGCGCTCACGATGGTCGCCTTCGCCGAGCCCTGCCCGCGCTTGTCCTGGCCGCTCGCACGCATCGTCACCCGGCGGGAGGCCTCGTCGACAGACTCCATCTTCAGCTCGCCCCGGTAGGCCGCCGTGGTGGGGCCGAGCTTCACGGTGAAGTTGCCGCGGTAGGTACCGTCTTCGCCGGCCTCGGTGACCTCGGCGCCCGGCAGGCACGGCGCCACCCGCTCCACGTCGATCAAGGCCTCCCAGACCTGGTCCAGCGGCGCCTCCACCTTGAACGACTGCTCGAGCTTCACCGCAGCGCCTCGAGGTCGGCGGGAGTGTCCACGTCCTCGCCCCCGCCCAGGTCGTCACACGCGACGTCGCGCACCCCGACGCTCAGGAGCAGGTTGCGCGCGCCCGCGTCCCCCGTCACGTCGCGCAGGCGCTCGAACAGCGACCGCTCCAGCAGCGACGGGATGGCCCGGCCGGCCCCGGTAGGTGGCGCGAACGGCGGCCGGCCCGCCGCGGGCGCCGAGCACGCGGCGGATCGCCTCCGCGGAGACGCGCGGCTGGTCGCCGAGCAGCACCACGGCGGCATCGGCGTCGGCCACCGCGGCGAGGCCGCACGCCAGCGAGGCGGACTGACCCTCGGCCCAGCTCCGGCACACCATCGTCTCCGCCCCATGGAGGTCCACGCCGGCCACGACGCTCTCCGAGTCGGCCCCGAGCACCACGACGAGCTTGTCCAAGCCCCCCTCGGAGGCCGCCGCGAGCACGTGACCGAGCAGCGGGCGGCCGTCCAGCTCCGCCAGCTGCTTGAGCCCGCCGAAGCGCATGCCCGCGCCCGCCGCCAGGACGACCCCGCGATCAAGCGGAGTCTCCGCCGCCGGCCGTCGAGGCTCACGCGGAAGGACGTCGTGGATGCGACCCGCGCTGCTTCTCGCGTCAGCCGGCCGCCCGACGCGGCCGTTCCGGACCGCCGACCACCTCCGCCATGATCGAGAGCGCCGTCTCCTCCGGGCCCATGCGCGCCGAGGTCCAGGCCGATCGGGGCGGCCAGCCGGTCGAGCAGCCGCTCGTCGAATCCCGCGCTCCAGTCAGCCGCTCGCGCCGCTTCTCCTGCGCGCGGCGGCTGCCCATGGCGCCCACGTAGGCGGCCTCCGACGGAAGCGCGATGGTGAGCGCGGCGTCGTCGAGCTTGGGGTCGTGGGTCAGGACCGCCGACGTAGGTGGCGCGGTCAATGCCGCCGATCCGCTCGAACGCCTCGGCGGGCCAGGCGGCCACCACCTCCTCGGCCTCGGGGAAGCGCTCCTGTGTGGCGAACTGCGAGCGCGGGTCGCACACGTAGGGACGCCAGCCGGCGGCCCGCGCGAGCCGGCACAGCGCCGCCGCGTAGTCGACGGCGCCGAACACCACCAGGCGCGGCGCCGGGAAGGTCACGTCCACGAACAGGGACGCGCCGTCGTCTCGCGCAGCTCGGAGCGCTCGGCCCACATCAGCTCCAGCGCGGCCTCGGCGCCCGCGTCGTCGAGCTCGGCGCTCGCCGAGGCCGCCTTCGCGCGACTCGTCCGGCGCGCACGAGCAGCTTCGCCCCCAAGGCGGCTCCCGGCCGACCACGGTGACCACCGCCGCGCGGCCGTCCTCCGCGGCGATCGCGCGCGAACTCCGCACGCGGCGCTCACGCTCGGTACTCCTCGACGAACACGTCGATCTCGCCGCCGCAGGGCAGGCCGACGTCCCAGGCGTCGGAGTCGGCGATGCCGAAGTGCAGGAGCCGCGGGCTCGCCGCCCGCGCAGCACCTCGCGCGGCGACCTCGACCACCGCGCCCTCCACGCAGCCGCCGGACACGGCGCCCGACACCTCGCCGCGCTCGTTGACCGCCATCTTCGCCCCCGGGGGCCGCGGGGCCGAGCGCTTGACGCCGACCACCGTGGCTATCGGCCACGCGCTCGCCCGTCGCGGTCCAGGCCGTCACGTCGTCGATCACGTCCTTCATCGCGATCCTCCTCCTCCATGCAGTCTCTGCCGAGTTCCTCCAGCGAGGCAGCGAGTTCCCGGCCAGGAAATGGTCCACGTGGGGCAGCGCGGCCGTCATGCCCGCGCGTCAGCGGCTCGTAGTCCGGGCTGCGCCTTGAGCGGGTTGAGCCACACGAGCCGGTGCGCGCAGCGGCGCCAGCCGCGCCATCTCGTCCGCCAGCAGCGTCCGGGTCGCCGCGGTCCCACCCGTCGGAGAGCACCACCACGATCGCGCCGCGCCCGAGCCGCCGGCCGTGCTCGCGGTTGAGCGTGGCGAGCGCATCGCCGATCCGCGTGCCGCCCGACCAGTCCGCCGCCGCCGCGGCCGCGCGCGCCAGCGCCCGGTCGGGATCGCGCCCGCGCAGCTCGCCGGTCACCCGCGTCAGCCGCGTGCCGAACGCGAAGGCCTCGACCCGCCGGCGCGCCGCCACGCAGGCCTGCACGTACTGGAGCAGCATCCGCGCGTACGGCTCCATCGAGCCGGACACGTCGCACACGAGCACCACCGGCCGCGGCCGCTCGCCGGGGCTCGCGCCAGTGGCGCTCGACCGGCTCGCCGCCGTAGCGCAGCGAGCGCGCGCAGCGTGCGCTGCAGGTCCGCGCGGCCGGCGCGCGGGGCGCGCGGCCCGGCGGTGCGCCGCGCGCATGCGCCGGCTCGCCCGCGCGGGCCACGGCGCGCCAGCCGCACGAGATCGACCGCGCCATCCGCCGCTCGGCGTCGGTGTACTCGGCGAAGTCCTTGTCCCGCAGCAGCTCGACGTCCGACCACGCCGCCGGCACCGCGTCAGCTCCTCGAGCCGCGACACCGTCGGCGCCCGCTCCTCCGCGGGCACCGCCACCCGCGGCAGCACCAGCCTGGCCGATGTCGATACCAGCACCGGTCGGGCGGCCGGCACGCGCGAACCCACCGCGCGCGAACAGTCCGTCGAACGCGGCGTCGAAAGCCTCCAGATCCTCCCGCCGCGAGCACAGGACCGCCCGCAGCGCGAAGTACGGCGCAACCGGCGATCGGAGGCATCGACCGCCCGCAGCGCGCGATGGGCCGCCAGACAGCTCGCCGACCCCGACGCGCGCGCCGCCGGCGCGCATGGAAGCAGCCGAGAGCGCAAGCCGGCACGACGCCTGAGCCCGACGACCGACGCCGACGACCGCTCAGACACCCTCGCAGCACCCCGCGCTCCCGGACCCGCTCGATGTCCTCCCGCACCTTGAGCACCACCCCGAGCGTGCTCGTCGAGCGTCGTCGTCGCTCCAGCGCGAGCAGCGCCTGCGCCCAGGCGATCGTCTCGCCCACGCCGGGCAGCTTGTACAGGTCCTCGCTCGCGCAGCCGCGCCACGGCCGCGCAGACCCGCGCCGCCACGTCGTCGGGCACGCCGGGCAGCCGCGACGCGCACGATCTCGGCCTCGCGCTCGGGCGACGGGTAGTCGATCCAGTGGTAGAGGCAGCGGCGCTTGAGCGCGTCGTGCAGCTCGCGCGTGCGGTTGGAGGTGAGCACGACGAGCGGCCGCGCAGCTGGCGCGTCACGGTCCCCAGCTCCGGGATCGAGACCTGGAAGTCGGACAGCAGCTCGAGCAGGAAGGCCTCGAACTCGTCGTCGGCCCGGTCGACCTCGTCGATCAGCAGCACCACCGGCCCCTCGTGCTCCAGCGCCTCCAGCAGCGGCCGGCGCAGCAGGTACTCGCGGGTGAACAGCCCGCCCGGATCGGCCCCGCCCTCGGCCGCCCGGATCGCCAGCAGCTGGCGCGGGTAGTCCCAGTCGTAGAGGGCGTGGTGCAGGTCGATGCCCTCGTGGCACTGGAGCCGGATCAGCCGCGCGTCCGGGGCGCCCGGCCAGCGCCTTCGCCACCTCGGTCTTGCCCACGCCCGGCCTCGCCCTCGAGCAGCAGCGGCTGCTCGAGCGCGCCGGCGAGGAAGACGGCGGTGGCAAGCGCCGCGGTCGGCGCAGGTAGCGCTCGCCCGCCAGCGCCTCGGGCGACCGCGTCGGGACTGTCGAACCGAGCGCGGCGTCAGCCGGCTCCCGCCTGCTCGCAGCGCCCGCCGGGTGAGCACCCTCGCGAGCTGCGCGCTTGTAGTCGGGCGTCGCGTTGAGGTCGCCGGGCGGATCGGTGCCGTCGGCCGCCTGCTCCGCCGCGGCGGCGATGCTCTCGGCGTCGAGCGCCTTCCCGCGCAGCGCGCTCCTCCGTGGCGCTGGCCCGAAGCGGCGGTCGAGCCCATGTGGGTCAAGCCGACCCGCACGTCCTCGCACGTCCCGCCCGCGGCCTTGACCAGCGCGCAGGACGCCGACCATCGCCCAGTCCTCCGCCCGGCGGGTGAACTTCTCGTAGCCCCAGCTCCAGCCTTCCAGCGACGGGATGCCGGATCTCGGTGAGCACCTCGTCGGGCGCGAGCGCAGTGGTCAGGTAGTCCTGGAAGAACTCCGCCGCGGGAATCGTGCGCTCGCCGCCGGGGCCCTTCGCGTACGAGCTCGGCCTCGAGCGCCAGCAGCACCGCCGGCAGGTCGGAGGCGGGGTCGCCGTGCGCCAGCGACCCGCCGATCGTGCCGCGGTTGCGGACCTGCTGGTCGGCGATCTTGGACGCGGCGGCTGCGACCACGCCCAGCTCGTCGTGTCGACTGCAGCTCGGCGTGGGTGGTGAGCGCTCCGATGCGCCAGCCGCCGTTCGCGCGCTCCACACCGCGCAGCTCGTCCACGCCGCCGATGTCGATCAGCAGCGGTGGGCGCCGCCAGGCGCAGCTTCATCAGCGGCAGCAGCGAGTGGCCGCCGGCGAGCAGCTTCGCGTCCTCGCCGCCCTCGCCGAGCGCCGCGATCGCCTCGTCGACGCTGCCGACGCGCTGGTAGTCGAACCGCGCGGGATCATGCGCCACCTCCTTCGCCGGGCGATGCTGGGCCGGACCCGGCGGATCCCTCGCCGTGCTCACCCACGTCGCGCCCCTGCTCGCTGGCGGGCGGCCCGTCGCCGTGGATCGCCTGCCACACGCGCATGGGCGTGAGCGGCATGTCGATCCAGTCGACGCCGTGCGGCTCGAGCGCGTCGAGCACCGCGGCGGTGACCGCCGGAGTCGCCGCGATCGTGCCCGCCTCGCCCACGCCCTTGACCCCGAGCGAGTTCACCGGCGACGGGGTCTCCGTGCGATCGGTCTCGAAGCTCGGGATCTCCGCGGCCGTGGGCAGCGCGTAGTCCACGAACGTGCCGGTGACCAGCTGCCCCTCGGCGTCGTAGACGACCTGCTCGTACAGCGCCTGGCCGATCGCGTGGGTCGATGCCGCCGTGGATCTGGCCGTCGATCAGCATCGGGTTGATCGCCGGCCCGCAGTCGTCGACCGCCACGTAGCGGATCACCTGCACCTTGCCGGTCTCCACGTCCACGTCGACCACGCACGCGTGCGCGCCGAACGGGAACACGAAGTTCTCCGGGTCGTAGAAGGAGTTCTCCTCGAGGCCGGGCTCGATGTCGGCCGGGAGCTCGTTCGGCGGCACGTGCGCCGCGCCGGAGATCTCGGCCATGGTCATCGACTTGTCGGGCGAGCCCTTCACTCGGAAGGCGCCGTCCGCGACCTCGATGTCCTCGGGCGCGGCCTCCAGCATCGCGGCGCACACCTTCTTGGCCTTCTCCTGCACCTTCTCCGCGGCGCGCGCGACGGCCTCGCCGCCGACGGCGATCGAGCGCGAGCCGTACGTGCCCCATCCCCACGCGCCCTGGTCGGTGTCGCCGTGCGCACGTTCACGTTCTCGGGGTCGATCCCGAGCCGGTCCGCGGCGATCTGGGCGAACGAGGTGTCCAGGCCCTGGCCGTGCGGGGAGGTGCCGGTGTACACGGTCGCCGAGCCGGAGGGGTGCACGCGCACCATCGCCGACTCCCAGAATGCAGCCTGGAGGCCCACGCCCTGCGGGCCGACGGCGCGGGACGGCGCGAGGCCGCAGACCTCCGTCCAGGTGGAGAACCCCACCCCCCGGTGGATGCCCTTCTCACGCAGCTCGGCCTGCTCGGCGCGGAAGCCGTCGAGGTCGAAGTTGCTCGAGCAGCTTGTCGAGCGTGCCGTGGTAGTCGCCCGAGTCGTAGACGATCCCGAGCGGCGGTCTCGAACGGGAACTCCTCCTTGGGGATGAAGTTCTTCCGCCGCAGCTCGAGCGGGTCCATGTCGAGCTCGCGGGCGAGCTTGTCCATGGTGAGCTCCATCCAGTAGGTGGCCTCCGGGCGGCCCGCGCCGCGGATGGCGTCGGTCGCCATCTTGTTGGTGAAGACGCCCGTGAAGTGGAGGTCGATCGACGGGATCCGGTAGCAGCCGCCCATCACGGGGAACCCCAGCTCCGGAATGAACGGCGTGAGCAGCTGCTGGTACGCGCCGAGGTCCGCGAATATCCGCACCTTCAGGCCGGTGAGCGTCCCGTCGCGCTTGGCTGCCGAGGGTCACGTGGGCGACCTGGTCGCGGCCGTGGTGCGAGGTGGTCATATGCTCCGAGCGGGTCTCGACCCACTTGACCGGCCTGCCGATCCGCTTGGCGAGGACGAGCACAAGCGCCTCCTCGCCGTACAGCTGGAGCTTGGCCCCGAAGCCCCGCCGACATCCGGCGCCACCACCCGCAGCTTGTCCTCGGGTATCTCGAGCATCCCGGACAGCAGCAGGCGTGCGATGTGCGGGATCTGCGTCGAGGAGTACAGGGTGAGGCTCTCCGCTCGCGGCTCCGCCGATCGATCCGCGGGGCTCGATCGGCGCGCCCGAGGTGCGGTGGTTCGCCACGCGCTGCTCGACCGTGACCTCGGCCTCGGCGAGCGCGGCGTCGATGTCCCCACCCCCGATCGCCCACTCGTGCGTCTTGTTGGTGCCGAACTGCTCCCACACGAGCGGCGAGCCGTCCTCGAGCGCCTTCTCGGGATCGACGACTGCCGGCTTTGGGTCGTAGTCGACGAGCACCATGTCGGCGGCATCGACCGCCTCGCCCGTGGTGGTGGCGACCACCACGGCCACGGGGTCGCCCACGTGCTTGACCTCGCCGCGCGAGAGCGGCCAGTGCTCGGGCGTGTTGATCTCCACCCCCGGCGGGTCCCACGCCATCGGGAGGGGGCCGGCGAATTCGCCCGCCAGATCCTCGCCCGTGAACACCGCCACGACCCCCGGCGCGGCCGCGGCCTCGGCCGTGTCGATCGAGGTGATCGCCGCATGCGCCTCGGGCGAGCGCACGATCGCCGCGTAGAGCATCCCGGGGAGGGCGATGTCGTCGATGTAGTTCCCCCGCCCGGTGATCATGCGGGGGTCCTCCTTGCGCTTGAGGGCCCGTCCGACGTGCCCGTTGCCGTTGGGGTCGCTCATGCCACCGTCTCCCTCGCGCCCGCCGCGGCTCTCACGGCCTTGACGATGTTGTGGTAGCCGGTGCAGCGGCAGAGGTTGCCCTCGAGGCCCTGCCGGATCTCCTCCTCGGAGGGGTCCGGGTTGCGCTCGAGCAGGTCGGCCGCGGCCATGATCATGCCCGGCGTGCAGTAGCCGCACTGGAGCCCGTGGTGCTCCCAGAAGGCGTCCTGCAGCGGATGCAGGTTGCCCTCCTGGCCGAGGCCCTCGATGGTGGTGACCTCGGCGCCCTCGGCCTGCACGGCGAGCACCGTGCAGCTCTTCACCGCCTGGCCGTCCAGGTGCACGGTGCACGCGCCGCAGTTCGTGGTGTCGCAGCCCACGTGGGCGCCCGTGAGGCCCAGCACATCCCGCAGGTACTGCACCAGCAGGAGCCGTGGCTCGACCTCCCACTCGCGCTTCTCACCGTTCACGGTCAGCGACAGCGGCACGGCTTTGCTCATCGTTTCTCCTCCCCAGGAGTGGTCCGGTGGTGGGAACTTACTCCCCGGCGCATGCCGGGTGGAAACGGGCGCGGACCTGCGAGACGGGTCGGTATCGGTATCCTGCCGCGGGGCATGACGCCGAAGACCAGCAGCTTCCGCCACGAAGGCTTCAAACTCGTCTACGACGAGTACGGCTCCGGCGACCGTCCGGTGATCCTGATGCCCGGGCCTCCTGTTCTCCCGAAAGATGCACGGGCCGCTCGCGACGACCCTCGCGAAACGCGGCTACCGGGTGCTCTGCATCGACCTCCTGGGCCACGGCGACTCCGACCGGCCCGAGGAGATGTTGAACTACTCGATGCCCCTCTTCGGCGAGCAGGTGCTTGGCCTGATGGACCACCTGGAGGTCGAGAAGGCGGTGCTCGGCGGCACCTCGCTCGGCGCGAACACCACCCTCGAGGCCGTGGCGGCGGACCAGGACAGGGTGCAGGGCATGCTGATCGAGATGCCGGTGCTGGACAACGCCCTGCTGGGCTGCGCGATCGCCTTTACGCCGCTGCTGCTGTCGCTGACGTTCGGCGCCCCCGTGGCCCGGGCCCTCAGCCGGGTGGCGGGCGTGGTGCCGCGGCGCGGTCCGCTGCTCGGCCAGATGCTGCTCGACTGGGCGAGCCAGGATCCCAAGCCCTCCGCCTCCGTGCTCCAGGGGCTCTTCTTCGGCCGCACCGCGCCCCCAAGTGAGGAACGGCGCGAGCTCGAGCCGCCCGCGCTCGTGATCGGCCACCCGCGCGACCCGATCCACCCGTTCTCCGACTCCGACATGCTCGTCCGCGAGCTGCCGACCGCCCGGCTGATCGAGGCCACATCGATCCTCGAGCTGCGCGTCTCGCCGGAACGGCTGACGGGGGAGATCGTGCAGTTCATCGACGACTGCTGGGGCGGGCGCCCCCGCCGCCACGGCCGCAGGCACACCGGCGCGAGGCAGAGCGCCAACGGGTCGCCCTCCGCGCGCGCCCGGCGACGGCCCGCCTAAGACGGCCTCCAAGCCCGGTCACTACCCTTCCCGCCGATGGCGAGCCGCAAGGAGCAGAAGGAGAGGCTGCGCCGCGAGCGTGAGGAGCGCGAGAAGGCCGCGAAGGAGGCCGAGCGCAGGAAGCGGCTCGTGGGCTTCGGAGCCGCCGGCGTCCTGGTGGCCGCGGTGGCGCTGGTGCTCGTCTTCGTGCTCGTGGCCGGTGGCGACGACAGCAAGAGCGTCGGAGGCTCCGACAGCGTGCTGCCCGACGGGGGCAGCGTGCCCGACCAGGAGATCACCGACCTCGACGAGGCGGCGAAGGCGGCCGGCTGCGAGCTGAAGAGCCTCAGGGCCACGAGCCGCGAGCACACCGCGGACCTGGCGGAACCGGTCGGCTACCCCTCGAAGCCGCCGACGTCGGGCAAGCACTTCCAGGTGCCCGCTGAGGACGGCGCCTACGAGGAGTCCCCCGACGTGAAGGAGCTCGTGCACTCCCTCGAGCACGGGCGGATCGTGATCTGGTTCAAGCGCAACCTCCCGAAGGACCAGCGCGCGGACCTCAAGGCCCTCTTCGACGAGGACACCTACCAGATGATCATCGTGCCGGACACGACCGGCATGACCTACCAGGTGGCGGCCAGCGCCTGGAACGCCGATCCCCAGCCGAACGGCACCGGCAGGCTGCTGGGCTGCCCGCGCATGAACGCGAAGACGTTCGACGCAATCCGGGCGTTCAAGGAGGAGCACCGGAGCAACGGGCCGGAAGCGGTGCCGTAGCCCGGTTGTCGGTCGTCGGTCCTCGGTCGTCGGGCACGGTTGGTTGCAGGCGGGGGGATTGCAAGGTTTCTCTCAGTAGCGCTTCTTTTGCTCTGACAGGTTGTTTTCGTTCTGGTGAAGCGGTCTCTCGTCACCGGCGCGCTCGTCTGCGGCCTCGTGCTGCTCGCCGTCGCGGCGCCCGCGCTCTCGCTCCGTCCCTACCGGCCCGAGCCGGTGGACTTCTCCATGGCCGCTCCCGCCGGCGAGGGGCGGGCGTGTCGGAGCCGCTGCGGGCACCCAAGCGCTTCAACCTCGTGGGCCTGACCTGGGACGGGACCTCGCGCGAGCCCGCGATCGCCGTCCGGGCGCGCCGGGACGGCGGCGCCTGGACGCGCTGGACCCCGCTGGCAGGTGAGCCCGCCGACGGGCCCGACCCGGGGGCCGAAGGGGCGACCTCGAGCGCGTCCAGCCCCACCTGGGTCGGCGAGGCCGACTGGGTGCAGTACCGCGTAAGCGAGCGCCTCCCGGGGCTCCGGCTGCGGTTCGTGAACACACGCGGCACGGCCACGCCGGGCGACCGGGCACGCAATTCACTCCGCCGCGCCGTGAACGCCGGGCTCGTCTCCGTGGCCGGGCTGCCCAGACCGCCATCGCGGGTGCCGCCGGCCCCCAGCCCCCGATCGTGCCCCGCGAGGACTGGGGAGCGAGCCAGTGCCCGCCCCGCGCGGCGCCGGAGTACGGCGAGGTCAAGGTGGCGTACGTCCACCACACGGTCAACCCGAACGACTACACGCGCGAGGAGGCGCCGGCGATCGTGCTCGGCATGTGCCGTTACCACCGCAACTCCAACGGCTGGAACGACATCGGCTACAACTTCCTCGTCGACCGCTTCGGCACGATCTTCGAGGGCCGTGCGGGCGGCATCGACCAGCCCGTGATCGGCGCGCAGGCGCAGGGCTACAACGCCCAGTCGACCGGGATCGCCAACCTCGGCACGTTCACGTCGTCGGGCCAGACGCCCGAGGCCCTCGACGCGATGGCCGCGCTGATCCGCTGGAAGCTCCGATCGAGGGCGCGCCGACCTCCGGCACCACGACGCTGACCAGCGCCGGGGGCTCGAGCAACCGGTTCCCGGCCGGGCGCCAGGTACGCCTCAAGAGGTGAGCGGCCACCGCGACACCGGTAGCACCGCGTGTCCGGGCAACGCCCTCTACGCCCAGCTGCCCGCGCTGCGCAGGATGGTCGGCGACGTCCAGCCGGGCGGCACCGCCACGCGCGTGCGCGCGCGGTGACGGCCCGCAGGTCGACGGTTCGCTACGGGCGCGCCACGCCCGTGACCGGGCGGGTGACCGTGGGCGGCGGGCCCGCCGCTGGCGAGCCTGCCGGTGAGCTGCAGGCGCTGGTCGGCAGGCGCTGGAGGAAGGTGGCGACCGCCACGACCGACATCGCCGGCAACTTCGACGACCTCGGTCCAGCCCAAGCGCAACCGGCGGCTGCGTGTGCGCTTCCCGGCGCCGGCCAGCTCCGGCCCGCCAACTCGCCGCAGTTCTCGTGAAGGTGAAGCCGGTGGTGGCCATCACGAGGCTTCCGTGTCCGCGGCGCGGCGGGGACCGCCGCGACGTTCAGCGGGCGCGTCACCCCGACGAAGCGCACGTGTACCAGGTGCTCCAGCAGCGCCGCCGCGGCCGGTTCCGGAAGGTGGCGCGCGCGCGGCTGCGAGTGCGGCGCAGCGGAACCTTCCGCGGCCGCGTTCGTGCCGGCGAAGGCGACCACCTACCGCTTCTACGTCGTGGCCAAGCTCGACCGATCGACCACGCGCGGGGCGTCGCGGTTCTACCGGCTCGAGCGTGGGCCGGTCGCCGGGCGGCGGCCTGGTCGCGCCTAGTCCCAGCCCTGGCGGAGGTCCTCGCTGTAGAGCCCGTGGCCGGTGACCAGCAGCCGCACCGTGCGCAGCAGGATGCGCAGGTCGAGCGCGCAGCGAGCGGTTGTCGACGTACCAGACGTCGAGCTCGATCCGCTCGGGCCACGAGAGCGACAGCGCGGCCGTTGACCTGCGCCCAGCCGGTGATGCCGGGGCGGACCTCGAGCCGGCGGCGCTGGCTGGGCGTGTAGCGGTCCACCTGCTCCCGCACGGTCGGCCGCGGGCCGACGATCGCCAGGTCGCCGCGCAGCACGTTGACCAGGTTCGGCAGCTCGTCGAGCGAGAAGCGGCGCAGCAGCGCGGCCCGACGCGGGTGATCCGGGGGTCGCGATCCTCGATGTAGAGGCCCGGCGCCGATGCGCTCGGCGCCGGCGACCATCGTGCGCAGCTTCCAGAGCTCGAACGGCTCGCCGTCGCGGCCGACGCGGCGCTGGCGGTAGATCACCGGGCCGCGGCGACTCGAGCTTGATCGCGAGGGCGCGCGGCCGCGAGCAGCGGTGAGGCGACCGAGCAGCAGCCGGCGGCGGCGATCAGGAGTCGAGCAGGCGCGGTCATGAGTTACGGTCTCCGCTCACGTGCGGATCCTCTACCTGCATCAGTTCTTCATGACGCGCGCGGGCGCGGCGGCACGCGCTCGTACGAGTTCGCGCGGCAGCTGGTGGCGGCGGGCCACGAGGTCACGATGGTAACCGCGGCGGCCGGGACCAGGCCGCCGCCGCACGGTGGACGGGATCGAGGTCGTGGAGGTCGCGCGGCGCGCTATCGCGACTACATGCGCGCCACCGGCTGGGCTACGGCCGGCGGATCGCGGCGTTCGGGCGCTTCGCGCCGGCGCCACCGCCGCCGCGCTGCGCGCGCCGCGGCCCGACGTGGTGTTCGCCACCTCGCCGCCGCTGACGATGGCCCTGCCGGCGATCGCCGCGCGCCGCCGGCGGCGGGCGCCGCTGGTGTTCGAGGTGCGCGACCTCTGGCCGCGGGCGCCGATCGAGATGGGCGCGCTGCGCAACCCGGCCGCGCGCCGGGCCGCCCTGGCGCTCGAGCGGAGGGTGTACCGCGCGGCCGCCGCACGTGGTGGCGCTGTCGCCGGGCATGGCGGAGGGGGTCGTGGCCGCCGGGGTCCCGCGCGAGCGGGTCACGCTGATCCCCAACGCCTCCGACCTCGACCTCTTCTCGCCGGAGGTCGATCCCGGGGACCTGCGCGAGCGGCTCGGCGCTCGGCGACGCGTTCGTGTGCTCCTACTTCGGCACGATGGGCGAGGCGAACGACCTGACCCAGGTGGTGGAGGCCGCGACGCTGCTGCGCGATCGGGGCGAGAACGGCGTGGCGTTCGTGCTGCAGGGCGAGGGCAAGCGCCGGCCCGCGGTCGAGGAGGAGGTGCGGCGGCGCGGCCTGCGAGAACGTCGTGCTGCTCCCCGCCGGCGGCAAGGAGTCGGCGGCGCGGCTGGCAGCCGCCTCCGACGCCTGCATGACGATCTTCAAGGACGTGCCGATGCTGGCCACGAACTCGCCGAACAAGCTGTTCGACACCTTCGCCGCCGGCCGTCCCGCGATCGTGAACACCGGCGGGTGGCAGCGCGAGCTGGTCGAGGCGCAACGAGGCCGGCCTGTTCGTGCGCCCGGGCGACCCGGCCGACCTGGCGCGACAAGGTGCTGGCGCTGCGCGACGATCCCGAGCTGGCCGCGCGCCTGGGCGCGGGCGGCGCGGCGCTGGCCGAGACGCGAGTTCGACCGCCGCAAGCTCGCGGAGAGGCTGCGGCTCGTGCTCGAGGGTGCTGGGTGATCGACGCTCTCCTACTGCGTCGTGAACACCAACGGGCGCGACTACCTGCTCGCCTGCCTCGACGCGATCGGGCGCACCCACCCGCCGGGGTGGAGCACGAGGTGCTGGTGCTCGACAACTGCTCCGACGACGGCTCGGTGGCCGCGGTCGAGGCGAGCGGTCACGACGCCCGGCGTGATCGCGCTGGACGCCCGCAAGGGGAAGGCGGAGAACGACTCGACGCTCCTGCGCGAGGCCCGCGGCCGGTACTGCCTCCTGCTGAACGAGGACTCCGAGCTGCTGGAGGGCGCGACCGCCGCGCTGCTCGGCGGCGCTGGAGGCGGAGCCCCGTGCGGCCGTCGCGGGCGCGCAGCTGCTCTCGACCGAGGGCGAGCCGAAGGCGTGCGCGTGGCGGCTGCCCGGGCGTGGCGGTGGCGGTGGCCGGGCTGTTCTTCCTCCACCGCCGGTTCACGGTGCAGAGCCGGGGCGACCGGACGCGCCGGGTGGGCTGGACCCAGTCGAGCGCCATGCTCGTGCGCCGCGTGGCCGCCGAGGAGGTCGGGTACCTCGATCCCGACTTCTTCGTCTACTCGGACGAGACCGACTTCTGCAAGCGGCTCCACGACGCCGGCTGGCGGGTGCTGTACGTGCCGGCCGCGCAAGCCATCCACCACGACCAGCTGACGACCGACCTGAGCAGCGTCCGGCGGCGGATCGTGGAGTTCCACCGCAACCGCGACCTCTACCTGCGAAAGCACCGCTCCGACGCCGTGCGGATGCTGGTGCGGGCGCTCGGAGCCTGGTTCTACCTGGTGCGGGCGCTCGCGGCGGTGGGCGCTCCCGGCCACGATCCGCGCCGCTATCTGCTGCAGGCGCGCCAGGAATTGACGCCCTCTCGCGGAGAGGGAATCCGCGAGGCCGCCGAGGAGTACAACCGCCGGGCGCGAATCGCTCCCTGACGGGGGCCATCGGCCTCCGTTCTCTAGCCTGCCACCGCGACCTCCCGTGGAGCACCCCGACCTCGCCCAATTCGCCGCAGTCGTGGCCGCCGCCGGGGCGGTGCTACTGCTCGCGGGACGCGGGCGAGTCCAGGTGCTCGGCGGACTCGGCCTGCTCCTGATCGCCGAGGCCGGGCTCGCCCTGTCGATCTCCGGCACCGGCGGGGTCGACTCGCTCGGCTCCGCCGCGGGTGGCGCGGCGATCGTGCTCGGCACCGCCTCGTTCGCCGCCGGCGCCGCCCTGCTGGTCCGGCATCCCGCCTGGGTGCCGATGGCGGTGCTCGCCACCGCTCCGTTCCGCCCGCCGATCGCGTTCGAGTCCGGCGGCGGCTTTCCGATAGCGCTGGCCGAGGACGGCCAGCTCGGGCGGCTGCTGCCGCTCTACTTCGTGCTGGGGGCGGCCGCGCTGGCGCTCGTCTGGCGTGCGCTGCACGACGACTCCGGTGCGGTTCGCGCGCTGCCCCGGGTGGTGTCGCTGCCGGCCGCCGCGTTCATCGGGTTCGCGTGTGTGTCGCTCACGTGGGCCAACCAGCTCGAGTCCGGCGCGGAGCTGCTCGCCTACTTCACGGTCCCGTTCGCCCTGCTCGTGGGCGTGGTGGCGCGGGCGCCCTTCCCGGACTGGGCGCCGCGGGCCCTGGCCTGGGTGGGGGTGACGCTGGGAGTCGCGTTCGCGGCGGTCGGGCTCTACCAGGCGGCCACCCGGGAGCTGTTCTTCTTCGCGCCCAACCTCGAGGTGTCGAACAACAACTCCGACTACTTCCGGGTCACCTCCCTGTTCGGCGACCCGAGCCTCTACGGCCGCCACGTGGTGCTGGGGATCGGGATCCTCCTGGTGGCGCTGGCCCTCCGCCGCGTCGATCTCCGGCTCGGCATCCCCCTGCTCGTGGTCATGTGGGCAGGCCTCTTCTTCTCGTATTCCCAGTCGAGCTTCGTCGCCCTGATGGCCGTGACGCTCGCGGTGGCCGCGCTGACCGGAGGCCGGCAGGTGCGGCTGGCGGTCGCGGGCGGCCTGGCGGTGGTGCTGCTGGCCGGGGTGGGATACGTCGTCTCCATCGAGGTGCGCGGCGACTCCCTGCGGCGGGAGACGAGCGACCGCACCCAGCGGGTGGAGGACACCGCGCGCGTGGTGCGCGAGGACCCCCTGGTCGGGGTCGGCGTCGGAGGGCAGGCCTCGGCGGCCCGGCGGCTGTCCGGGCGCGATAGCCCGACGCCCAACTTCGTGTCGCACACGACCCCGCTCACCGTGGCAGCGGAGCTCGGGGCGATCGGCCTCGCGCTCTACGTGTGGCTGCTGGTGGGAGGCTCGCGCGCGATCGCGGCGGTGACCAGGCTCGACCGCGCCCTCGGAGTGGCCCTCGCGGCCTCCTTCCTCGCGCTGTTCGTGCACGCGCTGTTCTACAGCGGCTTCCTCGAGGACCCGCTCACGTGGGTCGTGATCGCAGTGGCCGCGGGGCAGCTCAGCTGGCCCCGGCGCGACGACGGCGTGCACCGCGCCGCACGCGGGCCGGCGGCGGCCGAGGCGTGATGGCGCGCCTGGGCCTCGGCGGGCGGCTGCCGCGCGACGCCGCGTTCGCGCTGATGGGGGTGTCGCTCGGGCTGATCGCCATCACGCTGCCCGAGCTCGGCTCGAACCCGTGGCCGTTCCGGCCGGGCGCCGTGGAGCCCCAGGGCCTGCTGGCGCCGCTCGTGCGGGCCGCGGGCGAGGAGTGGGACGTGGGCATCGCCCGCGCGGCGTGCTTCCTCGCGGCGCTGGCCGTGGCGCTGCTGGCCGCGGTCTCGCTCAGGCGCCGCGACTGGCCCGCGTGGGGAGGGGCGGCACTCGCCGTGGGAGTGGCGCTGGCGCTGCTCGTGCCCTCGACCCTGCTGCAGGTCGGCCTGCGGGACGCCACCGAGCCGTGGTTCCACACCAACGACTCGACCTACCAGATCGAGCTCGGCGGGGAGCTGTTGCTCGACGGCGAGAACCCGTACGGCGCCGACTACCGGTTCTCGGGGATGGAGCGCTTCTACACGCGCGACGGCACGGCGTCGGAGCGGGTGCGCGAGCGCGAGGTCTCGCTCGAGCACTTCGCGTACTTCCCCGGCACCGCGGTGGTGGGCGCGCTCTGGCGGCTCGTGCCCTCCCCCTTCGACGACTACCGGGTGTTCGTGATGCTGATGTCGCTGCTGGGGTTCGCGGCGGCCATGGCGTTCCGGGCGCCGCTCGGATGGCGGCTCGCGATCGGGCTGCTGGTGGCGGCCAACCCGATCGCCGTGCGCTCGGCGTGGTTCGGCCAGAACGACGCTCCCTCGATCACGCTGATGGTCCTCGCATTCGCGCTCGCCACGCGCGGCCGCTGGCGGTGGGCGGCCGCGGCGCTCGCGGGCGCCGTGCTGCTGAAGCAGTTCGCGGTGGTGGCCATCCCCTTCCTGGCGGTGATGATGCTGAAGCAAGGCGTCGAGCGGGCGGAGCTGAAGCGCTGCGCCGCAGTGTTCGCGGCGATCGTGGTGCTCGTGAGCCTGCCGTTCGTGATCGCCGACCCGGTCGCGTTCTACGAGGACACCGTGAAGTTCGGCGCGGGCACCTACAAGATCGTCGGCTATGGCCTGTCGGCGATGCTCGTGCGCGCCGGCATCCTCGAGGACCGCGACGGCTCCTACCCGTTCGCGGTCATCGCCCTGCTGACCTGGCTGCCCCTCACGGTGTGGCTGTGCGTACAGGCGCACCGGGCCCGCGAGCTGTGGGTCTCCGCGGCCGCCTTCTCGGTCTCGATCCTCGTGCTGCTGTTCATCGGCCGCACGTTCAACAACTACTACCTTGTGTGGCCGATGACCGGAGCGATGGTGGCGGCGCTGGTGTACGGGGGCGAGCGAAGCTCTGAGGGAACGACCCCCACAAGGACCTCGCCGACCGCTTGATCCGATACCGGAAGGAGGCAGCATGAGCGCGCCCTACACCATCAAGCAGCTCACCGACGTCGAGGACTTCGCGCCGGGACTCGGCCTCGGGGAGTTCCAGCAGGCGCGCTTCGCCGCCGAGGACCTCGAGAGCGAGCAGATCGGCCTCGCCCTCGAGCGCATCGAGCCCGACACGCGGCCCCCGTTCGCCCACCGCCACGAGCAGGCCGAGGAGGTGTACGTGGTGATCTCGGGCTCGGGCCGCATCAAGCTCGAAGACGAGGTCGTGGATATCAAGCGGCTCGACGCGATCCGGGTCGAGCCCACCGTGGCGCGGGCGTTCGAGGCCGGCCCCGACGGGCTCGAGCTGCTCGCCTTCGGTCCGCGCCACCCCGGCGACGGCGAACCGGTCGAGGACTTCTGGCCCTGACGACCCTCTCTAGCGCGGCTCGAGCGCGTACAGGAAGGAGCGGCCCGTGAGGTAGACGCGGTCCTGGTCGGCGATGATCGGGCTCGCGTACTTGCCGGAGTTGTTGTGCCACACCGTCCTGCCGTTGCGCGCGTTGAAGGCGGTGGTGCCGTCCTGGCCCATCTTTACGAAGCGCGAGGCCGCCGAGCCGCAGGTCGCGCAGGTCGCCGCGTAGACGAGCCCGTCCATCACGACCGGCGGGGCGTGCACCGCGCTCGGCATGTCGCGCTGCCACCTGACGTCGCCGGTGGCCGCGTCGAGGGCGAACAGCTTCCCGTCGTAGGTGCCGACGTAGACCTTCTTGTCCGAGATCGCCGCCGACGAGTAGATGTAGGTGCCGAGGGGCCTGGCCCACAGGAGCTTGCCCGTCCGCGCGCCGTACGCGTACATCGTGCCGTCCGTGCTGCCGATGAACACGCGCCCGTAGGCGGCGGCGGGGGCGGCGTAGAAGAACTCCGTCGCCTCGCTCGCGCTCCAGGCGCGCCTGCCGGTCCGCGCGTTCAGCGCGTACAGCGTGCCGCTGTCGTTCGCGATGAAGATGCGCCCCTTGGAGTACGCCGCGGAGGTGTTCACGCGGTCGCCGGTCTGGTGGGCCCAGACCTTCCTCCCGGTCTTGGCGCGGATCGCGTACACGTTGCCGTCCCACGAGCCCACGTAGAGCAGGCCGTTCTTCAGCAGCGGAGAGGACTCGATCGGCTGGGCATTGAAGCGCCACCGCTGCCGGCCCGTCTTGGCGTTCATCGCGATCAGGAACCCCGTGGGGTTCGAGGCGCCCTGGGGCAGGGGGTGAAGTCCATGTAGGCCTGGTAGATCGTGTCGTTCGCCAGCGTCGGCGAGGACGCCGCGCAACGCTTGAAGTTCTTCGTCTTGAACACCTTCTTGCCGGTCTTGCCGTTGAGCGCGAAGAACAGGCCCTTCTGCTGGGCGACGTACACGTTCCCGTAGCCGGCCGAGGGCGGGAACTCGAGCGTGTCGCGGCCGTCGATACGCCACGTTCGCCTGTAAGGCGGGCGGTGGCGGTACGGGGACACCTTGCTCCGCTGGTCGTCGTAGCCGAAGGAGGGCCAGGCCACCTCGACCCGCTTGCGCTTCGGGGGCGCCGGGGTCTCGGGCTCCTCACTGGGGTCGAACTCCTCCTTCGCGGAGCCGCGCTTCTCGGGCGGGTCCTCGTCGGAGAGAACGACGTAGGCGCCGCCGGCCGCGCCGAGCAGCACGACGGCGGCGAGCGCGAGCAGGAGCGTCCGCCTCATGCGGCGCAGGATGGCAGACGGTCCCGCGGGAGCCGTTAACTCCTTCCTACCGGGCGAAGCCCGACGGCGTGCGGCGCAGCTCGTGGCGCTCGATCACGCGATCGATCAGCCCGTACTCCACCGCCTCCGCCGGGTTCAGGAAGCGGTCGCGGTCCATGTCGTCGTGCAGCTGCTCCACGGTCTGGCCGGTGTGGTGCGAGTAGATCTCCTCGGTCCGGCGGCGCAGGTCCATGATCTCCCGGGCGTGGATCTCGATGTCGCTCGACTGGCCCTGGAAGCCGGACGTGGGCTGGTGGATCAAGAGGCGGGAGTTGGGGAGCGCCATGCGCTTTCCCTCCGCCCCGCCGGTGACGATCAGGGAGCCGGCCGACATCGCGATGCCGAAGCAGATCGTCTGCACGTCGGGCGCCACGTACTGCATCGCGTCGTAGATGGCCAGCCCGGCGTGCAGCGAGCCTCCCGGCGAGTTCACGTACACCGAGAGGTCTCGGTCGGGATCGGCGGACTCGAGATGGAGCAGCTGGGCGACCACGACGTTCGCGATGTCGTCGTCGATCTGCTGGCCGATGAAGACGATCCGTTCGTTCAGCAGGCGGGAGTAGATGTCGAACGACCGCTCGCCGCGGGCCGTCTGCTCGACCACCATCGGTACCAGGGACATCGCCGCTCCTTCCACTATCATGCAACCAGCAGGTTGCGCCTTGTTCAGGCGAGCATAGCGCAACTGATTGGTTGCACTTCGAATCCGGAGGTCGGACGTGGAACACGAGGTCACCCGCGAGATAGAGCTCGACGCCGCGCCGGACGAGGTCTGGCTGGCGCTCACGGACCCGGAGCGGCTCGCCGGCTGGCTCGGCACGGATGCGCAGATCGAGCCTCACCCGGGCGGGGCGCTCTCGATCGAGACCGAGGACGGCCCGCGCGAGGGATGGATCGAGGAGGTCGAGCCGGGCCGGCGGCTGAGCTTCTGGTGGAGCGACGGGGACGAGGAGTCGACACGCGTGGAGCTCGACCTCGAGGAGATGGGCGGCCGGACGCGCCTGGTGGTGACCGAGACGCGGCCGCTGGCCGCGCTGGAGCTGCAGCTGCCCGGCGGCCCGGTCATGCTCGCCGCCGCCTGATGGCGGCGCCCGACTCGGTCTTCGACGCCCTCTCCGACGGAACGCGGCGAAGCCTTCTCTCCACACTGGGCGAGCGCGGGCCCGCCACCGCGACCGCGCTGGCCGCGGAGCTGCCGGTAACCCGCCAGGCGGTGAGCAAGCACCTGGCCGCGCTGGCCGCCGCCGGGCTCGTCACCTCCGAGCGCTCGGGGAGGGAGGTGCGCTACCGGCTCACCCCGGAGCCGCTGTCCGGGGCGATGGTGTGGATGGCCGGGGTCGGGGCGCAGTGGGACACGCGGCTGGCGGACCTGGAGCGTGAGCTCCGCGCCTGAGCCGGATCAGCGCCGGCGGGACAGCAGGCCCCATATCCGGCGCGTCACGCGCGGGATCTCGACGCCGAGGCTCCGCTCCTCGAGCTCGCGCGCCCATTGCGGCGTGCCGGGCCTGACCACGGTGCCCTTGCCGAGGCTGTAGCCGACGAAGGCCGCCTCCCCCTCCTCGCGGCCGGCGGCGCTGAGGAGCTCGGCATCGCCGGGGAGGCGCTCGGAGCGCTCGAACACAGAGAACTCGCCGAACAGCGCGTCGACGCCCTCGAACAGCCCCAGCTCGTCCTGCTCCTCGCGCAGCGGGGCCGCCGGCTCGGTGCGGAAGATCTCGGTGCGCTCGCCGAACAGGTCGTCGGGCCGCGGCGGGCTGGGATTCCGCAGGAGCGGCCCCTGTAGCGAAACGGTCCGGCGCAGCGACTGCCTACCGAAGGACGCCACCTTCAGGCCGCGGTCGTTCACCTCCTCCAGCAGCCGGTCGCGCACCTGCCGCGGCAGCCAGGTGGCCGTGCCGGCGATCGCCACCCCGGGCGCGTTCCCGATCGCGGGGCCCTCGCGCCGTGCCAGGGCGAGGTCCGTCGTGAGGTCGTAGGGCAGGCGCTCACGGTCCAGGAAGCGCAGCAGCGGAGAGACCTCGGACCCGAAGCGGAGCGGCAGCCGCCCGGCTTCGAACGGCCGCTCGGCGGGCACCGCCTTCACCTCGGTGAGGGTGTCGGCGAAGCCGTCGAGGTCGGAGTCGTACTCATTCGTGCCCTGCCAGGTGACCGCCGGGAGCACCACGAGCGGCCGCGCGCGGCCGCGCGCCCCCCGCGCAGGGAGGCCGGCCACCGCCAGCGGCCATACCGCGCGCCTGTCTCCGATCCGCACCCGCACCAGGTACACGCCCGTTCGCGCGTCGCCGGGGATCCTCACCCGCAGCCGCCCTCCGCGGCGCCTGTCGCGCCTGATGGTCCTGCGCGAACCGAGCCGCGACAGCGCGAACTGGAACCTGCGCTCGCGCGGCCCGACCCGGAGCACCGCGAGTGAGCCGGCGGGCACCACCCCCAGCGGCCCCTGGAGGGTGAGCCGGCGCACGGCGACCCCGGTCCGGGGGCGGGCGTCCTTCGCCTCGGGTATCGGGGCGGGGGCCTCGGTCTTGTTGCCCGCGAGGTCGCGGACCTTGACGTTGAACGAGTACGAGCCCTCCGGCGCCAGCCGGCCGCCGCGCACGGTGCCGTCCCACACCCCCACGCGGCTGCGGTCGCCCCGGAACAGACGGGCCGGCCCGGGCTTGTCGTCGTCGGTGCGGAACACGCGGAACTCGGGCGCCACGTTGCGCGGGCCGCGGTAGCGGATCCGCACCTCGCTCGCCTTCCCGGGCTCGGCGGCCGTGATCAGGTTGGGCTCGACCGACGCGATGCTCACGCGCGGCGGCGTCGTGTCCACCCGCAGCTCCTTGATCGAATCGACCACCCGGCCCTCCTTGAGCCTGACCACGCGCAGGCGATAGACGCCGTCGGGCGCCACCCGCCCCTCGTCGTCGCGGCCGTCCCAGCGGAAGCGGTGCTTCGCATCGCCCGCCAGGTCGCGGTTGTCCACGAGCCGGCGCACCTCGTTGCCGTCGCGGTCGATGATCGAGAAGGACACCTCGGCCGGCTCCGAGAGGTCGAAGCCCACCCGCACCGAGTCCCGGACGCGGTCGCCGTTCGGCGAGATGTCGCGCGGCTTCACGCTGAAGCGCAGCACCAGCGGGATCTCGGTCTTCAGGGACTGGGTCACGAAGAAGGCCGCCACCGTGGCGACCACAAGCAGGGCGAAGACGGCGCGGACCAGCTTGCTCGACTCCACCGCCGGAAAGGTATTGGACGGACTGGAGGGCGTTCCCGGAGCCCCGCTGGGCAGAATGCGCGCAATGCGCGTCCAGCTCGTGGACCCTCCCTCCTACACGCCCCCCTACGTCTTCGCGCTGGCGGGAGCGCTCGCGCGCGCCGGGGCCGACGTGGAGGTGCTCATGAGCCGCTACCTCTACGGCCCGCTGCCCCCGGCGGACGGCTTCCGGGTGCGCGAGGACTTCTACCGCAGGGCCACGGCACGCGAGCGCGGCACGAACGCCCGCCGCGCCCTGCGGGTGGCCGAGCACGTGCCCGACATGCTGCGGCACCGCCGGACCGACGCCGACGTCGTGCACTACCAGTGGCTCACCCTCGAGGCGCTCGACTCCTTCCTGCTGGCGCGCGGCTGCCCGCTCGTGTTCACCTCCCACAACGTGCTGCGCCGCGGCACCGGGCGGCTGCGCGAGCGGGCCGCGCGGCTCGTCGCCGCGCGCTCCGACGCCGTGATCACCCACACCGAGGACGGCGCGCGGGCGATGGTTGAGCGCTTCGGCGCCGATCCCGATCGCGTTCGGGTGATCCCGCACGGTGCGTTCGACTACCTCACCCGCCAGGAGGACGAACAGCCGCTGCCCGAGGAGCTGGGCGAGGTCGAGGGCCCTGTGGTCCTCTGGTTCGGGGTCCTGCGCCCCTACAAGGGGGTCGACGTGCTGATGGAGGCCTTCCGCGAGATCGAGGGCGCCGAGCTGTGGATCGTGGGGCGGCCGTGGATGGCGGTCGAGCCGCTGAAGGAGGCCGCGCGGGCGGCGCGTGGAAAGGTCCGGTTCGTGGACCGGTTCGTGACCGACCGGGAGATCCCCGCCTACTTCCGCCGCGCCGACGTGGTGGTGCTCCCCTACCGGCGGATCGACCAGTCGGGGGTGCTCTACACCGCGCTCGCGTTCGGCAAGGCGATGGTGCTCTCGGACGTGGGCGGCTTCTCCGAGATCGGCCGCGCGCACGGCGCCGCGGAGCTGGTGCCGCCCGAGGACCCCGTGGCGCTACGCGAGACTCTGGCCCGCCTGGTGGCCGACCCGGATGCCCGCCGGGCGCTCGAGGAGCGGGCCGCCGCGGCCGCCGCCGGGCACTTCTCGTGGGACGAGATCGGCCGCCGGACGCTGGAGCTGTACGAGGAGCTCGTGTGAGGGCGATCCTGATGGGCAAGCACAAGCGCTCGGTCGTCGGCGCGCTCGAGCACCTGATCGAGCGCGGGTGTGAGGTGGTGGCCGTCGTGGCCCCCGAGCCGGAGGAGCGCAATGCGCCCGAGCAACGGCTCGACCTGGCCGCCGGACGCCACGGCGTGCGCCTCGCGACGGACGACGAGCTGTACGCGGAGATCGACGACGGGTCGCTGGGCGACATCGACCTGGTGCTGTCCTTCCTCTTCTGGAAGCGCATCCGGCAGCCCTTGATCGACGTTGCCGGGACCGCCTGCCTGAACTTCCACCCCGCTCCGCTGCCGGATATGCGCGGGCTCGGCGGCTACAACGTGGCGATCCTCGAGGACTTCGAGGAGTGGGGTGTGTCGGCCCATTTCGTGGACGAGGAGTTCGACACTGGAGACCTGGTGCGGGTTGACCGGTTCGCGATGGACCGCGAGCACGAGACGGCGCTGTCACTGGACATGCGCAGCCAGCAGCGGCTGCTGGCGGTGTTCCGGGACCTGGTCGACGCAGCGCTCGGAGGCGAGCCGCTCCCGCGCGAGCCCCAGGGCGAGGGCCGGTATGTGACGCAGGAGGAGGCCGAAGGGCTGCGGCGCGTGCGTCCCGACGATCCGCCCGAGACGACCGAGCGGCGGATCAGGGCGTTCTGGTACCCGCCCTACGACGGCGCCACCATCGAGCTGGGGGGCAGGATCCTCACGCTCGTCGACCGCGGGCTACTGGAGGCGACCGCCGAGGCGAACAGGGAGGCGGGTCTGTTTCCGTAGGCTCTCCGCGGCAGTAGCATCGTGAGGTGAGCTCAGGACAGGTTGCCCTCGTGACCGGCGGCGGCCGCGGGATAGGGGCGGGCATCGCGCGCGAGCTCGCCGGGGCCGGGATGCGCGTGGCCGTGGCGGCACGGACTCGTGGGCAGGTAGAGCAGGTGGCCGATGAGATCGGCGGGCTGGCGCTCGAGGTGGATGTCTCGGACGACGCCTCGGTCGCGCGCATGATCGAAGACTCCGAGCGTGAGCTGGGCCCGATCGACCTCCTCGTCAACAACGCCGGCATCGCGGGCTCATGGGAGGGTCCGCCGATCTGGGAGGGCGACCCCGGCGACTGGTGGCGCATATTCGAGGTCAACACGCTCGGCCCCTACCTGTGCTGCCGCCGGGTCCTTCGCGGGATGGTGAAGCGCGGGGGCGGGCGGATCGTGAACGTGGGCAGCGGGGGCGGCTACCTGCCGGTCAGCCCGGGCGGAGCAGGGCCCACCGCCTACGGGCCCAGCAAGGCCGCGCTGTACCGGTTCGGCGAGCTGCTGGCCGCGCAGCTGGAGCAGCACGGCATCGCCGTGTTCACCATCAGCCCGGGGCTGGTTCGCACAGAGCTGACGGAGAGCCTCGGGGACGACGCTCCCTGGACACCGCCCGAGCTGGCGCCCCGTCTCGTCCGGGTGCTGGCCTCCGGCCGCGCCGACCGGTTGTCCGGCAGGTACATCCACGCCGAGCACGACGACATCGAGGTGCTGATCGCGCGCGCCGGCGAGATCGTGAGGGACGACCTGAACGCGATCCGCCTGCGCCGCTGAGGGCAGGTCTCTTCCCATAGCTGGAGCGTTCCGGCGAGGGCGCGTATCCTCGAGACATGGCCCTGATCCCGTGCGCCTCCTGCGGGACCGAGAATCCTGCGACGGCTCGCTTCTGCATGTCATGCGGAGGCGCGCTGGCGCGCGTCTGCCCCTCCTGCGGTGAGCCGGCCCCTGCGGAGGCCCGCTTCTGCATGGCGTGCGGCGGCGCGCTCGACGGCACCACCGCCCCGGCGCCCTCCGCCGCCCCCGAGCGCGTCTCGCTGCCAGAGGAGCGCCGCCAGGTGACCGTGCTGTTCGCGGACCTGTCCGGGTACACGGCCGTGGCCGAGCGGATGGACCCGGAGACGGTGAAGTCGCTGGTGGACCGTTCCCTGCGCCGCCTCGGCGAGGAGGTCACCCGCTTCGGCGGCACCGTCGACAAGTACATCGGCGACAACGTGATGGCCCTCTTCGGCGCCCCCCTCGCGCACGAGGACGACGCCGAGCGGGCGGTGCGCGCCGCGCTCTCGATGCAGGCGGCCATGGAGGAGATCAACGACTGGGCCCCGGTCGAGACCACCTTCGCGCTGAGGGTGGGCATAAACACCGGCGAGGTGCTCGCGGGCGCCGTGGGCGAGGACTACACGGTGACCGGCGACACGGTGAACGTGGCCTCGCGGCTGCAGTCGGCCGGCAGGCCGGGGGCGGTGACGGTCGGGGAGCGCACCGTGCGAGCCACGCGCCAGGCCATCCGCTACGTGCAGCTCGAGCCGCTGACGCTGAAGGGGAAGGCCGAGCCCGTGCCCGCGTGGGAGGCCGCGGCGCTGATCGAGGAGCAGGCGCTGCGCCGGCCGGCGGCCGCGGAGTCGCCGCTCGTGGGCCGTGACGACGAGCTGGACGTGCTGGAGACGCTCTACGGCCGCATCACGCGCGAGCGCAGGCCGCATATGGTCACGCTCATCGGCGAGGCCGGCGTGGGCAAGTCCCGCCTGCTGCGCGAGTTCGGCCGCCGCGTGGAGCAGGGGGAGCCCGCCGCGACGATGCACACCGGCCGCTGCCTGCCGTACGGCTCGGGCATCGTCTACTGGGCGCTCGGCGAGGTCGTGCACGCGGAGGCCGGCATCGTCGACTCGGACAGCTCGGACGAGGCCTGGGTGAAGCTCTGCGGCTACGTGCGAGAGGTGCTGGCCGAGGGCGACGAGCCACCGGAGCGCCGCGCGGCCCAGATCGGGCGCTCGCTGGGCCTGGAGGTGCCCCGCGACCAGTCCTCGCCGGACCTCGGCGGCGATCCCGAGCGGATGCGCGACGCGTTCTTCTCCGCCCTGCGGATGGTGATCGAGGCCTCGGCCATGCAGCGCCCGCTGGTACTGGCCTTCGAGGACATCCACTGGGCGGACGACGGCATGCTCGACGCGATCGAGCACCTCGCCCAGTGGGTGAGGGCGCCCCTGCTCCTGCTGTGCCTGGCGCGTGACGAGCTGCTCGAGCGGCGCACGGGCTGGGGAGGAGGCCGGCGCAACGCAACCCAGATGTTCCTCGACCCGCTCACGGCCGCCCACTCGCGCGAGCTCGTGGGGGCTCTGCTCGGCGGCGACGGGGACGCCGGCGAGCTCGTGCCCCTCGTGGCCGAGCGCTCGGGCGGCAACCCGCTGTTCGCCGAGGAGATGGTGCGCCGGCTCGCGGAGGAGGAGACCGACGGCGGCATCACGGAGCTGCCGGACACGGTTCAGGCCGTGCTCGCGGCCCGCCTCGACGCGCTCGACCCGTTCGAGCGCCGGCTGGTGCAGCAGGCGAGCGTGGTGGGCCGCACCTTCTGGGAGGGCTCGCTCGCCGCGCTCGCCGAGGAGGAGGGACGCGACCTCGGCCAGGCGCTCACGGGGCTGCAGGAGAAGGACATCCTCGCGCCGGGGGCCGAGTCGCGGCTGGCCGGCGAGCGCGAGCTGGCGTTCAAGCACGTGCTGATCCGCGACGTGGCCTACGGGATGCTTCCCAAGGCGGTGCGATGCCGCAAGCACTTCGAGGTCGGGCGCTTCATCGAGGACCGCGCCGGCGACCGCACCGACGAGGTGGTGACGCTGCTGGCCGAGCACTACGGCCGCTCGGCGGCGCTGGGCGCCGAGGGCGGTGTCGAGAGCCGCGAGCTGACACAGATCACCGAGCGCGCCGTGCGCTACCTGGAGGAGGCGGGGGACGCGTCGGCCCTGCTGTACGCGAACCCGGCCTCGGTGGCGCACTATCGCCACGCGCTCGGGCTGCTGGGCTCGGAGGACGACGTCGCGGCGGCCAGGATCGGCGAGAAGCAGGGCGACGTGGCGCTGCGCCTTGGACGCGTCGACGCCGCGATCGAGGTGTGGGGCGAGTGCCTCGATCACCACCGCCGCGAGGAGGACCTCGACCGGGTGGCGGACCTGCACCGCAAGCTCGGGGCCGCGCTGGCCGTGAAGGGGGAGCGCAAGGCCGCCATCGAGAACTACCAGCGCGGCATCAACCTCCTCAAGGACGGCCCGCCGCGGCTGGAGCTGGTGAGGCTCTACGAGGAGGCCGCCTGGCTCTACCTCCAGACAGGCGACAACATGCTCGCCATCTACGCCTCGGAGAAGGCGCTGCGCCTGGCGGAGCGGCTCGGTGAGACACGCGCGGCGAGCCGGGCCCACGGGATCTTCGGCCGCGTGTTCGGGCGCATCGGCGACACCGAGAAGGCGCGCTCCAACCTCGAGCGCTCGGTGGAGCTCGCCCGCGGGTCGGACCACGGGGAGACGATCCTCGCGCTGCTCGCGCTCGGACGGCATCTGGAGATCTCGGAGGCGGACGCCCGCGGCGCCGGAGAGGCCTACGACGAGGCGCTCGCCCTGGCCGAGCAGGTGGGCGACCTGCCGAGCCAGGTGGAGCTCCACTCAGCGGTGGCCCAGCTCGCCGCCTACCGCGCCGACTGGGAGCAGGTGCGCCGCTCGACCGACGCGAGCGCCGACCTCGCCGAGCGCGAGGGCCTGGTGAGCAAGCTCTGCCTGCCCTACGCGCTGCGCGGGCTGCTGCGCTGGCGCGAGGGGAGCCTCGACCGCGCGGAGGAGCGCTTCAGGCGCGCCCACGAGCTGGCGGAGCAGGTGGGCTGGTCGGAGCTCTCCTTCCAGGCCCTCTACGGGCTGGCGCTGACCCTGCGCGACCGCGGCGACTACGCCGATGCGGTCACGGCGCTGGGCCAGGCCATCGACGTGTGCGAGCGCGCCGGGCTGGCCGCGCAGTCGGTCCAGGCGACCGCGACCCGGGCCGTGGTGCTGGCCCTCGCCGGCCGCGACGGCCCCGCGCGCGAGTCCGCCGCCGAGGCCCAGGGCCTGGCGGAGCGCCTGCACTACCCGATCGGAGGCGCCGCGGCCCTCGAGGCCCGGGGCGCGAGCACGGAGGACCCCGACGAGGGCGCCGCACTGCTCGCCGAGGCCGAGTCGGCCTGGACCGAGCTGGAGCGCCCACTCGAAGCCGCCCGCTGCCGCCTCCTCGCAGGCTTCCGCCTCCGCGACCACGACCCCGACAGAGCCACCGAGCTACTGAACGGCGCCGCGGCCGAATGCCGGCGCCTGGGCGTGGCCCACCTGGCCGACCGAGCCCTGGCGCTAGCAACTAGCAACTAGCAACTAGCAACTACTGGGTCTTATCGGCGCCGGCCACCACCACGACGGTGGCGTCGCCGGCAAGCCCCTGACTCTCAGCGTCAATCGGCTCCCGTTGGGAGATCTTCAGCCGTCTGCCAACGTCGGCGGCCTCGCGCTCCGCACCGGGCGCGTACTTGACCACCGACTCGGCGCGCTGCTGGTCGATGAAGTTCGTGACCGTGCCGAGCTGGAACCCCTGCCGCTCGATCGAGTCGCCGATCTGCGCCGCGAGCCCCGGCACCGTCGTCCCGTTGAGCACCGCGACCCGGACGCTCCCCGGGTCGATCCCCGCCGCCTTCTTCTTCTTGGGCGTCTCCTCCTGCTCCTCGCCACCGGCGGGCGTCGCCGCCTGGTTGCTCGCGGGCGTGTCGGTGCCCTCGTCGTCGCCGCCGGTGAGCTGCAGCACCCCGAAGCCGATGGCCGCCACGGCGAGGAGCCCGCCTCCGACGATCGCCACCGCCCGGCCCGGGCTCGAAAAGATCCCCGGGGCGCCGTTCTTGGCGGCCGACGGGCCGCCTGGGCGGCTCTGGGAGTACGGGGGCAGGATCGGCGCACCCGAGGGACGCTCCTCGTCCGCTCGCGAGGTCCCGGCGCCGATCGGGATCGTCGGCCGCCGCGGGGGCGCTGGAGCGGCCACGGCGGGCTCGTCCCCGGTGTCCTCGAAGTCCTCGTCCTCAACGTCCTCGCCCTGGTCGCCTTCGTCGTCCTCGGCGTCCTCGTCGAAGTCCTCGTGGTAGTCCTCGGGCGCGGGCTCGGCGTCCTCGTCGTCCGCATCGACACCGGGCTCGCCTTCCTCCTCCTCATCGGCGTCCTCGTCGCCGGCATCCGCCTCGGCAGCGTCGCCCTCGTCGGCGTCATCGCCCGGCGGAGCGGCCTCGTCGGCCTCCTCCTCCTCGTCGCCCTCGGGCGGCGCGGGGGGTGGATGGATGACCGTGTCCTGGGAGACCACGCCGTGCTCGTCGGTCCCGTTGGCGCCGTCCTGGGCCTCGGCCGGCGCCTCGGTGCCGGCCTCCCCTGCCGCACGGGCCGCCGCGGGCGTGGCGGCGGGCGGGCCGGTGGCCACTGCGGGCGCGGCTCCGGCTGCAGCCGCCGCGGCGGTGGCGGGCGCAGCGGGCTTGGGCACGGCCCCCGGCATGGTGGGTGCGGCCTGCGTCCCCGGTGCTGCCTGCTTCCCGGGGGCGACCGGGACGGGCGGCTTGGGGACCGGCTTCGCCACCACCTGCGGGGGCTGCGTGGCCTCGGTGCGCTCGGGCGCGCGCCCCGCCCATTCGCGCAGGCGCTTTACGTCGCGCGCCTGCGAGAAGTAGAGGGCGGACAGCACTGCCAGGCCGAGAACGGCCGCGAGCCCTGCGTAGGACCCGATCTCCTGAATGATCTCCATACCGGTGGAAGTCGGAACTGTAGTGGCGTGACCGGCGCCGTCAGCTTCCGGCCTGCGGGGCAGCCGGGGTCGCGGACCCGGCCAGGGCGCGCTCGGCCGACAGCTCGGCCACGGCGCTCGCCAGCGCGGCGGCGTCGCCGCCGTACACGAGCTGCTCGATCCGCACGAAGGCGCTCTCCACCCATTCGGGATCGAGGCGCGGGCGAACGGCGGCCACGATCTTCTCGGCGGGCGTCGGCTGCGGGCGCTCGCCGGGCTCGAACAGCTCCTCGTGGATCTTCTCGCCGGGGCGGCGGCCGACGATCTCGATCGCGATGTCCACGTCGGGCTCGTTGCCCGACAGCCGGATCATGTTCCGCGCCAGCTCGACGATCTTCACCGGGTCGCCCATCTCGAGGACGTACACCTCGCCGCCGGTGGCGAGCTCGCCGGAGCGGATGATCAGCTGCACCGCCTCGGGGATCGTCATGAAGTACCTGGACATGCTCTCGTCGGTCACCGTGACCGGCCCGCCGGCGGCGATCTGGCGCCTGAAGATCGGCACCACCGAGCCCGACGAGCCCAGCACGTTCCCGAACCGCACGGCCGCGTAGCGCGTGGACTTGAAGCGGTTCTGCGCGGCCTCCACCGCCCACTCGGCGAGCGCCTTGGAGGCGCCCATCACGGTGGCGGGGGCAACGGCCTTGTCGGTCGAGACGAGCACGAACCGTTCCACCCCGGCCTCACCGGCCGCTGCGGCCACGATGCGCGTGGCCACGGCGTTGTTGCGCACGGCCTCCACCGGGTTCTCCTCCATCAGGCCCACGTGCTTGTAGGCCGCGGCGTGGAACACCACCGACGGCTTCTCCTCGATGAACAGCTCGCGCATCCGCGTCGCGTCCTTGCAGTCGGCGAGCACCGCGCCGGCGGCACCGAAGTGGTGGTCCTCCTCGAGCTGCCGGCGAATCTCGAAGAGGTTGTTCTCCGCGTGGTCGACGAGCACGAGCCGCCTGGGCTTCACGCGCGCGATCTGCCGCGACAGCTCCGACCCGATCGAGCCGCCCGCGCCCGTCACGAGCACGACCCG
This sequence comes from uncultured Thermoleophilaceae bacterium, assembly GCA_963722705.1. GTDB lineage: Bacteria > Actinomycetota > Thermoleophilia > Solirubrobacterales > Thermoleophilaceae > JAAYBF01. Next base: position 610,523 of record CAVRNY010000006.1, read on the forward strand.
CCCGCGCAGGTAGGCGCCCACCCGGTCGATCTCCACCCGCACCGGCTCGCGGCCGAGCACGTCCTCGACCTGGACCTCGCGCACCTGGCGCAGGAGGTTCGGCCCGCGCGAGAGCAGCTCGAAGACCGTGGGCAGCGTGCGCACCGGGATGTCGCGCTCGCGGCAGGCGGTGACCACCTTCAGCCGCAGCGCACCCGGCGCCGAGGGGATCGCGATCACGACCTCGTCGGGCTGGGTGTCGTCCAGCACGCGCGGCAGATCGGCGGTCGTGCCGTGCACGCGGTACCCCGCGACGAGCATCCCCTGCTTGCGGGGGTCATCGTCGATGAATCCGATCACCGCGCTCGACAGCTCGGGGTTGCGGCGCAGCTCGAGGGCGACCTGCTGGCCGCCGTTGCCGGCGCCGACGATCAGCACCTCGGTGTCGGCGCGCTGCACCAGCGGCTGGCGCAGCGGGCGCTCGACCGCCGCGCGCACGAGGAACCTCGCGCCGCCGACCAGCGCGAGCGTCAGGAGGAAGTCCAGCGCGATCACGCCTCGCGGCGGGTCGGAGGCGGTCGGTGTGAGCAGGAACAGGAGGCCGATGAGGACGAAGCTCGACACCACGACCGCCTTGACGATCGACTCGAAGTCGGCCTGGTCCACGAACCGCCACAGCTTCGAGTAGAGGCCGAAGGCCGCGAACAGGGCGAGCTTCAGCGGGATCACCAGCCCCACCGTCTCCACGAGCAGGTCCTCGTAGCGGGCGGGGATGCCCGCGTCGAACCGCAGTACGAAGGCGAGGTAGTAGGCGAGGGCGATCAGGCAGGCGTCGACGCCCACCTGCCCGAGGCGGCGCACATTGACCGACGATGTGATCCGGGTTCTCATGATTTTCGCGCTGAGAGCAGGAGTTTCGCCAATTCTCGGGGGTCGCGGCGGATCCGGTCAGAGTCGTGCACGGCGCGCTTCTCCACCTGCACCTGACCGGGATCCTCGAGCTTCCGCAGGCGTCCCTGGCGGAGCAGCTCCTCATCGACGGCGCCCAGACGGCCCTCGAAAGTGGTGAACACAGGCGTGCCGAGGGCAACCGCTTCGCGGTTCATGGTACCGCCGGCGGAGATCACGAGGTCCGCCAGCGCGATCAGGCTCTGGGCATCGATCGCGCGCTCGGGCACCACGAACCCCCCGAGCGCTGCGATCTCCTTCCTCTGGGTGGGCGTGCGCGGCAGCACCACGGCCTGTGCCGCGCCGCGCAACCGCTCGAGCACCGTCCGGAACAGCGGGTTCTCGAAGCGGTGGTAGAGCGAGACCTCCGGCGGCGTTCGAACCACCACGATCGGCTCCGCCGCGTCGAGGCCGAGCTCGGCGAGCACGGCGTCGTCGGGCTCGAAGTCGGCCAGGTAGTACTCCTCCTTCAGGCCCGGGTACCGGCGCAGGTTGCGCTTCGCCCCGTAACGCCTGAGCCGCTCCGGCGGAATCGCCTCCGGCACCACCACCGCACGCGCCAGGCGGCAGTTCACGTTGTGCTGCACGGCCGCCCACTCGTAGTCGAATGCGGTGGCGCTGGGGATCCGCAGCAGCGCGGCGGCCACCGTCACGTCGTTCGACCCGTGGCCCATGGCGATGTCGAACCGCCGTCCCCGCGCCCAGCGCACCAGCGCGGTGCTGCGGCTGACGAGGCCGAGCGCCTTCCCGGCGAGCCTGCCGCCGCGGTGGCGGCCGACGGCCGTGTGCGCGATCCCGAAGCGGTCGCACAGCTCGAGGGTCTGCGCGAAGTCCCTCGCGGTGACCTCCACCTCATGCCCGTCGGCGCGCATCGCCTCGATCAGCGGGCGCATCACGAGCACGTGGGGGGAGTTGGTCAGGTCAACCCAGATGCGCACGCCTCTACCACCGCTCGAACGGCATCCTCGGAGAGGCCGGTGCCCATCGGCAGCGCGAGGCCCGTGCGGGCGGCCTCGTCCGTCCCGGGAAGCTCGGCGCCGGCGAGATGCGCGGTGGCGGGCTGGCGGTGCACGGGCACGCGGTAGTAGCCGCGCGCGCCGATGCCGCCCTCAGAGAGAGCGGACTGGAGCTCGTCGGCACGCTCCGAGCGCACGACGTAGAGGTGGTAGGCGTGCTCCGCGCCGTCCACCGGCCGGGGCAGCCCCACCAGCTCCCCCAGGCCGTGGCGCTCGTAGGCCGCCGCCGCCTCGCGGCGCGCGGAGGTCCAGGCATCGAGCTCAGGAAGCAGGATGCGAAGCACCGCGGCCTGCATCTCGTCGAGGCGGCTGTTGTAGCCCACCTCGACGAAGGTGGTCTTGTCGTCCGAGCCGTGGAAGCGCAGTCTCCTGGCCAGCTTCGCGACCTCGTCGTCGTCCGTGATCACGGCGCCGCCGTCGCCCAGGCAGGGGAGGTTCTTGGAGGGAAAGAAGGAGAACGTGGCGGCATCCCCAAGCCCGCCGGCTCGCCGGCCGTCGAGGGTGGCGCCCGCCGCCTGAGCCGAGTCCTCGAGCACCGGGAGGCCCAGCTCCCGAAGCTCCGCCATCGGGGCGACGTTGCCGAAGAGGTGCACCGCCATCACCGCCTTGGTTCGCGGCGTGAGGGCGGCCTTCACCGTCTCGGCGGTGACACAGGCCGTCTCGGGATCCACGTCGCAGAAGACCGGCGTGGCCCCCGTGGAGATCGTGGCCTCGACGCTCGCGTAGAAGGTGTATGAGGGGCACACGACCTCGTCGCCCGGACCCACCCCCAGCGCGCGCAGCGCGATCGTGATCGCGTCCGTGCCGTTGGCGACTCCGATGCAGTGCCGGGCGCCCAGGTAGCGCGCGAACTCCTCCTCGAACGCCTAGACCTCCGGGCCGAGGATGTAGCGCCCGCCGTCCACGACCTCGGCGACCTTCTCGGTCAGCCGCGGTTTGTAACGGTCGATGCTTGTTGCGAAGAGGGGGACGCTCACGAGCGGCTCGCTACTCTACTTCGCTGCTCATGCAGCTGATCGCCTCCCTCACGGACCCCATCGTGGAGGTGGCCACCGACGTCGTCGCGGAGCTGGGGCTGCGCGGGATCTTCGTCCTCATGACGCTCGAGTCGGCCTGCATCCCCGTGCCGAGCGAGGCCACCATGCTGTTCGCCGGCTTCAATGTCTCGGACGGCGAGTACTCCCTGTTCGCGGCCGTGGCGGTGGGCTCGGTGGCCAACCTCGTGGGCTCCTGGATCGCCTACGCGCTCGGCTACTACGGCCGCACGGACATCCTCGAGAAGCACGGCAAGAAGCTGCACATCAAGAAGAGCCACCTCGAGTGGGCCGACCGCTGGTTCGAGCGCCACGGTGACGCGACCGTCTTCTTCACCCGGATGCTGCCGATCATCCGCACCTTCATCTCCCTGCCCGCGGGCGTGGCCCGCATGCCGTTCTGGCGCTTCAGCGTGCTCACCCTCGCCGGCTGCGTGCCGTGGGTCCTCATGCTCACCTTCATCGGGCAGGAGGCCGGGCGACAACTGGGAGGACTGGAAGGACTCGCTGCACTACGTCGACTACTTCGTGGCGGCGTGCATCGTCGGCGGCCTCGTGTACCTGTTCGTCCGCCGCCGCCGCGGCGGGCCGCCGGGCGACCCGGAGAGAGCTCGCCCGCGCTCCTACGAGCCCTGAGCGCGCGGGCGTGCAAGTCGCGGACCGCGTGAGCCTTGCGCACGGGCCTTGCGCCGGCGGTGGCGCGGGCATCGGGCCTAGGCTGGAGGTCCGCCCCATGGAGACCAAGGACCCCATCTCCGGGCGGGCGAGCCGCTCGATCGCCCCGCCGGGGGCCCTCCCCGGCGACCCGCTCGACCCTGCTCACGGAGGGCCTCCGCGAGCATCCCCGGATGCGATGCGGCGTCGTTCCTGCTCGTGGACCCCGAGCGCGCCACCGTCGAGCCTGGCGCCAGCGTGGTTCGCCTCGCCCCTCGTGGAGCAGGCCGTGACGCCCGCGCCTCGCGGCCCTACGACGGCGACACACCCGGGCTCGTGGAGACGGCGCTCGAGCGCGGCCGTCCGCTGCTCCTGACGAGGATCGACTCATGGGAGGCGGCGCCGGCTGTTGCGGGCTCAGCTCGAGCGCGAGATCGACGACGACCCCGCGGACGAGATCTGGAAGGCGTTGGCCCAGGCGTCCCTCATCACCTGCCCGGTGAGCACCTCGCTGGGGCGCACGATCGGGCTGCTCGCCGTGGCCTCGCTGGAGGCGGCGACGCCCCCTGGAGCGAGCCGACGTGTACACCGTCTCGGCGCTGGCGGGCGTTGCCGCGCTGGCGCGGGAACGGTCCGACCTGGCGGCCGTCGAGGCCGCCCGCGTGAGGGAGGAGGTGATGCTCAACCGGGCGGCCGAGGCCACCGCCGCCTCGCTCCAGCTCCCGGCGGTCGAGCAGCACGTGGTGGACTACGCGGTCGCTCTCATGGGCGCGGATCGCGCGGTTCTCAGCCGCGGTCCCGAGAGGGCGCCGACGGGCGCTCAGCGTCGCGTCGGCGGGGCCCGCCGGGGTGCGGAGAGCCCTCCGGGGCCGTGATCTCCGAGGTCGCGCGCTGCGCTCGCCACACCTGGACGGCACGACCCTCATCACGTCCCCGTGGCGCTCGGGCCGCGCCTCTTCGGCGTCCTGTCCGCGTTCGGCGCCCGGCCGGGCCCGCTTCGGCGACGAGGAGGCCGAGCTGCTCGGCAAGCTGGCGCGCACCTCCGCCGCGGCGATAGCGAACGCCACCGACTTCGAGCACGAGCGCAACGTGGCGCGGGCGCTCACGCGCGGCTTCGTGCCCGACTCGCTCCCGGAGCTGCCCGCTGGGAGGTCGGGCTGCTGTACGAGCCCGCCGCGCACCAGCCGGCGGGCGGCGACGTGTACGGCGCCTGGACGCTCCGGGCGGAGCGTGGCGACTGCTGATGGGCGACGTGGCGGGCAAGGGCGTTGCGACCGCGGCGATGAGCGCCATGGCCCGCTTCTTCATCGAGGCGCGGAGCTGGGACAGCGACCGGCCGGCGGAGACGCTGCGCCAGGCGAACACGCTGCTGCGCGAGCGCCTCCCGAGCGACACCTTCGTGACCGCCTTCTTCGGCCTTCTCACCGCCGAGGGGCTGCGGTACGCGAACGCCGGCCATCTGCCCCCGCTGCTCCTGCGCCCGCGCTCCGAGCCGGAGGAGCCGCCGGGCGGGGATTCCCGCTGGGGATCGACGAGAGCCCCGAGTACGAGGACCACGACCTGCCCGGACCCGGGCGACATCGTGCTCGCGTACACCGACGGCCTGGTCGAGGCCCGCAGGGACGGCGAGCTGTTCGGCGAGGAGCGCCTCAAGGCGGTCGCCGCGGAAGCCGCCGCGCCGGGCGTGCGGGATGCAGGCCCTCGTGGCGGCTCGTGCACCACGCGGTGCGCGAATGGGCGGGCAAGGTCGCGGACGACGCCGCGCTGCTCGCCCTGCGCCACCGCTGACCGCGGGGTCGCTCTTCCCCTTGCGCTTGAATGGCCAATGGCCGACTCCGCATACGCCCGCGCGGGCGTGGACACCGGCCAGGCCGGCCGCGGGGTCGCGGCGCTGGTGGACGTGCTGCGCACGATCGATCACCGGCCGGCCCTCCCGCGCGGCGCTCGGCTCCGGCCACTACGCCAACGTCCTGCGCCTGGACGAGAACACCGGCCTCGCGCTGTCCACCGACGGCGTGGGCACGAAGCTGATCGTCGCGGAGCAGCTGGGCCGCTTCGACACCGTCGGGATCGACTGCATCGCGATGAACGTGAACGACGTGGTGTGCGTGGGCGCCGACCCGATCGCGGTGCTCGACTACGTGGCGGTCGAGCAGGCCGACGACGAGGTGCTGGCGGCAATCGCGACCGGGCTGAAGGCGGGCGCGGAGGATGCCGGCGTGGAGATCCCGGGCGGCGAGCTCGCCGTCGTGCCCGAGCTGATCCGGGGCCATCCGTCACCGAGCGGGATCGACCTGGTGGGCATGTGCGTGGGGCTCGTGGGCCTCGGCGAGATGGTCACCGGCGCCCGCGCCGAGCCGGGCGACGCGCTTGTGGGGCTGCCGTCGAGCGGCGTGCACTCCAACGGCTACACGCTGGCGCGCGCCGCGCTGCCCGACCTCGCGGAGAAGCCGCCCGAGCTGGGCGGCGCCACGGTCGGCGAGGCCCTGCTCGAGCCCACGGTGATCTACGTGCGCGCGGTTCGCGCGCTGCTGGCGTCCGGCGTCGACGTGCGCGGCCTCGCCCACATCACCGGCGACGGCCTGCTCAACCTGCTCCGCCTCGAAGCCGAGGTGGGCTACCGGGTCGACGCGCCGCTGCCGCGTGCCAGCCGATCTTCGGGCTGATCGCCGGGCGGAGCGGCACGGACGCCGGCGGAGATGCACGAGGTCTTCAACATGGGCTGCGGCTTCTGCTGCGTGGTCCCGTCCGCCGACGCGGAGGAAGCCGTCTCGATCCTTTCCGACCGCCACCCGGGCACCGCGGTGATCGGGGAGGTCACCGCCCGCGCGGGCGAGGTCGAGCTGCCGGGCGACGGTCTGACCGGCCGCGCGGGCGAGGGGTTCGCGGCTCAGGCCGGCTCGTAGAGGCGGCCGGCGAGCACGGGCACGGTGCGCGCACGGCCCTCGGCCACGAGCTCGGCCAGGGCGAGCTCCGCCCGCGGCGGCGCAAGGTCGCACACCGCGGCGACCTCCGGCGCGGCCATCCGCCCGAACAGCCGCAGCGCGTTGCCCGCGTCGGGCCGCGGCGCCTGCGAGGGGAGCGCCCCCACGCGCCAGCGCCGCCTCCCGGAGGTGCTCGAGCGGCGTACTCCGCAGCTCCAGCGCACCTCGCCCCCCTCTCCCTCGAAGCGGAAGGTGGGGAACGGGACGCGCTCCTCGCCCACCACCCGCGAGCACCGCACCTGGTCGGCCTCGCGCGCCTCGTCCGGCACGTCGCGTGCGATCTCGAGATCGGCGGCGAAGGCCTCGAGCATCGCGTGCGAGCCGGCATCGATCCGGAAGCGCTGCTCGTCGAGCCCGGCGTCGCGGGCGGCCGCGGCCAGCGCCTCCAGGTGGTCGAGCTTGCGGCGTAGGCAGATCAGGCCCTCCCGGAGGGCGCGCAGCATCGCCGCCCCCGCCTCCGGGCCCTGCTCCTGGGCCGCCTTCACCGCCAGGCAGGCCGGATAGCTCGACACGGGGGCCGCGTCGTGCCAGATCCGGGGGTCCGTCGGCATCCCCGACTCCGCCGCCGCGTCGAGCCAGCCGCGCACGTGGTCGGCCCGCCGCGCGGCGTCGAACTCCCGCGCCAGCCCGCCCATGACGAAGGTGAATTCCAGCCCGGCGCCGAACTCAACCATCAGCGCGCGCACCGCGGGCTCGACGGCCCACGACCACACACACGACGGATCGGTTATGCACTGCACCCGGACGAGCACGACAGGCCGCACAATATGAGCAGCACATTGATCGGCACTCTGCTCAACGGCCGTTTCCGCCTCGACGAGAAGATCGGCTCGGGAGGCATGTCCACGGTCTACCGGGCCTACGACCCGACGCTCGAGCGCTGGGTCGCGATCAAGCTGATGCACAGGGACATCTCGGACGACCCGGACCAGCTCGAGCGGTTCCGGCGCGAGGCGAGGGCCGTGGCACGCCTCTCCCATCCCCACGTGGTCACCGTGATCGACTTCGGCGAGGACGACGGCACGCCGTACATCGTGCTCGAGTGCATCGACGGGGAGAACCTGAAGGAGCGGATCAGGCGCATGGGGCGGCTGCCCGTGGTCGAGGCCGTCGCCTACGCGATCGAGATCGGCCGGGCCCTCTCCGCGGCGCACGGCGAGCGCCTCGTGCACCGCGACGTGAAGCCCCAGAACGTGCTGATCGACGCCGAGGGCCGCGGCAAGGTCACCGACTTCGGGATCGCGCGGTCGCTCGAGGCGAAGGGGCTGACGGCCACCGGCCGCGTGCTCGGGACGACCGACTACGTGTCCCCGGAGCAGGCGCTGGGGCAGGAGGTCGGCGAGCAGTCGGACGTCTACTCGCTCGGGATCGTGCTGTTCGAGATGCTCACGGGCGAGGTCCCCTTCAAGGCAGACAGCCAGGTGGCCGTGGCGATGAAGCACGTGAAGGACCCGCTGCCCGACGTGCAGCGCCGCCGGCCGGAGGTCTCGGCCGCGCTCGCCGCCGTGCTCGAGCACTCCACGGCCAAGCAGACCGAGAACCGCTACGCCACCGCCGACGACATGGTGCACGACCTCGAGGAGGTGCTGGCGATCGAGGTCGCGCGCTCGGGGGAGTCGACCGGCGAGGCCACCACCGTGCTGCGCGCCCTACCCGGTGACACCGCCAGCTTCGCCCCGCTGCGGCTGCGAAACCCCCGTCGCTGGATCGTCACGCTGCTGACCGTCCTGGTGCTGATCGCGGGTGTGGTGGGGTACTTCGCCACGCGCACGGAGAAGGGCTCCGGCGGCGCCTCCACCCCGCGCGCCGGGAGCCTCTCCGCCGTGGACCTCGCCTCGAGCGCGGCCAACGACTACGACCCGGAGGGCGACGAGCGGGAGTCGGACGACTCGACCCAGAACGCGATCGACGGCAACCCCTCGACCCAGTGGGACACCGAGCGCTACGACGACGGGCTCGAGGGCGTCAACAAGAGCGGCGTGGGCCTCTTCGTGGACGCCGGCTCCCCGATCGCGGCGAGGAGCCTGGAGCTGACCACCTCCACGCCGGGATTCACGGCCGCCGTGTACGCGGCCAACGACGTGCCCGAGGGGATCGGCGGCTGGACGAAGGTGAGCGCCGACGTGGAGGCCGGCGAGCGCGAGCGGATCCGCCTACGAACCCGCGGCCGGGAGTTCCGCCGCTACCTGGTCTGGATCACCGCGCTGCCCGAGGGCAACAAGGCGGCGATCCAGGAGCTCACGCTCTTCCGCTAGTAGCTGTAGCGGCGTTCTCGCTCGTGCCGCTCGACGGCGAGCTTCACGAGGCGGTCCAGCAGCTCCGGATACGCGACTCCGGTGGCCTCGAACAGCTTCGCGTAGACGCTCGTGTCCGTGAACCCCGGGATCGTGTTCAGCTCGTTCACGAGCACGCGGCACTCGCCCTCCGGGTCCTCGACGAAGAAGTCGCAGCGGGCCATGCCCGCGCACCCGACCTGGAGGAAAACCTCCACCGCCAGCGATCGCACGCGCTCTCGGGCGTCCTCGGGGATCCGAGCCGGCACGACCAGATCCATCCCGCCGGGCTCGTACTTGGCCTCGTAGTCGTACCACTCGGCCTCGATCACGATCTCGCCCGGCACCGAGGCCTCCGGCCGGTCGTTGCCCAGCACCGAGCACTCGACCTCCATCCCGTGCGCCATCGCCTCCACGATCACCAGCGGGTCGTGCTCGAACGCGGCCTCCAGGGCGGCGGGCAGCTCCTCCGCGGCGGACACCTTCGAGATGCCCACCGACGAGCCCAGCCGGGCCGGCTTCACGAACACCGGCAGCCCGAGCCGTCCGAGCTTGGCCGGGTCCTCCCCTTCGCGCACCGGCGCGTAGGCGACCTGAGGGACCGCGCCCGCGGTCATCAGGTCCTTGAACAGGACCTTGTCCATGCACACGGCGGAGGCCATTACGCCGGCGCCCACGTACGGCACGTCGAGCACCTCGAGCAGGCCCTGGACCGTGCCGTCCTCCCCGTAGGGCCCGTGCAGCACCGGGAACGCCGCGTCGCAGCCGAGCAGGCCCGCGGCCGGCTCGAGCGACACGGGCACCCCCTCGCTCGACCAGCGGCCGTCGCGAGCGATCTGCACCTCCAGCGGCTCGTGGCCCGCCCGCCGGAGGCCGTCGCGAACGGCGGCGCCCGAGGCCAGCGACACGTCGTGCTCGGAGGAGCGCCCCCCGGCGAGCACGGCGACCCTCACGGCGTGGCCGCCGGTGGCGCGCCCGGCACGCCCGGCGCGTCCGGCGCCTCGAAGCGGCCCACGATCACGATCACCGAGCGGCCCTCGTCCACCTCGACGCCCGCCCCCGGGCGCTGGTCAAGCACCTGGCCGTCCTCCTCCTCGTTGTCCGTGGTGCGGCTGCGCACGGTTATCCCGAGGTTGTCGCCGCGCAGCACGCGCCGGGCATCGGCCTCGGAGAGCCCGACCACGTTCGGCACGTCGACCTGCTGCTTGCCCTCGGACACGGTGATCGTCACGCGCTCGCCCTTGTCGAGCCTCGTTCCGGCCGCGGGGTCCTGGGCGATCACCTCGTCCTCGGGCTGGTCGGCCTCCCTGCGGACGACGCGCACGTCGAGCCCCTCACGCGTCAGCCGCGTCTCGGCCGCCTCGCGGGTCAGCCCCACCACGTCCGGGATCGCGACCCGCTCCGGCCCGGTGCTCACGAACAGCCGCACGCGCGAGCCGCGATCGACCTCCGTGCCCTCGCGCGGCGAGGTGCCGATGGCGTTGCCCTTCCTCACGGAGTCCGAGGCCTGGGGGTCGGCCGTGACCTTCAGCTCGGCCTTCTCGAGCTCCTTGATCGCCAGCTCGAGCCGCGTGTTGCGCACGGACGGCACCCGGACCTGTCCCGGGCCCGTCGGAGACGATCAGGGTGATCGTGTCGCCCTCCGCCGCCTGCTCGCCGGGGTCGGGATCCTGGCGCAGCACGCGATCCACCTCGGCCAGGCTTCGCTCGCGCTCGACCTCGACCTTCTCGAAGCCGGCGCGATCGAGCCGCTCGCGGGCCTGGGAGAGCTGGAGGGAGATCACCCGCGGCACGTCCGTCTTCTCCGGACGGGTGAACGCGTAGGCCATCAGCCCGATCAGGGCGAGCACGAGAAGGCCCAGCGTGAACGCGGGCCAGCGCCGCCGGCGCCGGTCGCCGTCGCCGGGCTCCTGCGGGGGCGGCGCCGCCTCCGCCGCGGCCGGCGCCGCAACGGGCGCGGGCACCGGGGCGAAGACCTGGGTGTCCTGCGTGACCTGGCCGCCCTCGGCCTGGGCCTCGACGTACGGCTTGCAGGCCTCCAGGGCCTCGGCGAAGTCCTCCGCGCTCTGCCAGCGCGCCGCCGGATCCTTGGCCAGGGCGCCCAACACCACGCCCTCGAGGTTCGGCTCGATCCGGAGCCCGCCGGTGGACATCGGCGGCGGCGGCTCGGAAAGGTGCTTGAGCGCGATCGACACCGCGCTGTCCCCGTCGAACGGGAGCCGCCCCGTGAGCATCTCGTAGAGCATCACGCCGATCGAGTAGATGTCGGCCGGGGCGGCCACCGGCTGGCCCTGGGCCTGCTCCGGCGAGAGGTACTGGGCGGTGCCCATGATCGAGCCGGTCTCGGTCATCTCCGAAGCGCCCGCGCGGGCTATGCCGAAGTCCGTCACCTTCGGGTAGTCCAGATCGTCGACGATCACGTTGTGGGGCTTGAAGTCCCTGTGGATCACACCGCGCTTGTGGGCGAAGTCGGCAGCGTGGAGGAGCTGTATCCCGAGCTCGATCACCCGCATCTGGTCGAGCGCGCCCTCGGTGCTCACGATCTCCTTGAGCGTGCGGCCGCGCAGGTGCTCCATCGCGATGTAGTAGGTGCCCTCGTGATCCCCGCGGTCGAAGACGCCCACCACGTTCGGGTGCTGTAGGCCCGCGGCGGCCTTGGCCTCGCGCCGGAACCGCTCGACGAACTCGGCGTCCTGTGCGAAGCGGCGGTGGAGCACCTTCAGCGCGACCTCGCGCCCCAGGTGCGTGTCCTCCGCGAGGTATACGTCGGCCATCCCGCCCGAGCCGATCCGGCCGAGGATCTTGTAGCGCCCGTCGACGGTGGTGTCGTTCGCGACCTCGGTCACGCGGCTCCCCCGAGCAGCTCCTCGAGCACGCGCTTGGCGAGCGGCGCCGCCTCGGTGCCGCCCTGGCCCTGGGTGCGCTCGATCGTCACCGCGATCGCCATCCGGGGCCGCTGGAGCGGGGCGAAAGCGATGAACCAGGCCTGGTTGGCGGTCGCGTTGTCGACCTCCGCCGTGCCCGTCTTCCCGCCCACGCGGGTGCCCGCCAGCGCGGCGGCCGTGCCCGTGCCCTCCTCCACGACGTTGCCCATCATCTGCGCGAGCTCGTCGGCCGACTCGCGCGACATCACCCGCGACTGCTCGGCGGGCCTGATGCGCTCCTGAACCCGGCCGTCCTTGGCCACCACCTTCTCGGTCAGCCGCGGCTGCATCAGCACCCCGCCGTTGCCCACCGCGGAGGCCACCATGGCCATCTGCAGCGGAGTCACGAGGATCGCGCCCTCCGAGCCGCCCTGCCCGATCGCGACTCGGCCCACGTCGAAGCCGTCGTCGCCTCCCAGGAGCTCGCCCTTCGCGTTGCGCACGCCGCTCGCGGTCATCTTGTCGTCGGGGTAGTCGAGCGGGGGGTCCTGGTTGAACCCGAACCGCTCCATGTAGTTGATGAGGGTGCCGCGCCCGATCTGCTCGCCGACCTGCGCCCAGACCGTGTTCACGGAGTTGGTGAGAGCGTCGGTGAGCGTGATCGGCCCGAAGTCCTGGCCACCCGAGTTCGCGAGCGGCACGCCGCTGATCTCCCGGGGGGATGAGCCGTCGACGATCGAGTCGGGCTTGAACTTGCCGCTGTCGAGCGCGGCTGCGGCCGTCACGACCTTGAAGGTGGAGCCGGGCGGATACCGCGACTGGGTGGCCCGGTTGACGATCGGCGACCCCTCGCCCGTCTGGATCCGCTGGAAGCCCTCCCGGCTCGCGACGTCATTGGGGTCGTACTCGGGGATGCTCACCATCACCCGCACGCGTCCCGTCTGGGGCTCCATGGCCACGATCGACCCGCGCCGGCCGGCGAGCGCCGACACGGCCTCGCGCTGGCCCCCGGGTCGAGCGTTGTGGTCACGTCCTGGCCCTCGCGGTCCTTCGACTGGATCTGGCTGAAGATGTCCTCGAACTCGCTCTCCTTGCCGGTCAGCTCGTCGTTGCGCGACTGCTCGAGCCCCGTTCGGCCGCGCGTGATGAACGAGTAGCCGACGGCATGCGAGAACAGGGGGCCGGTCGGGTAGGTGCGGGTGAACGTGCGGGTGCTCCCGGAGCCGCGCGCGAAGCTGCGGGCGAGAACCGTCCCGTCCGAGGCCTTGATGAGGCCGCGCGGAATCCGCTGCTCCTCGATCAGGGGCCGGCGGTTGGAGGGCTCGTTCTCGAGCTCGTCCTGCTCGAACACCGCCCAGCGCGAGGTGAACGCGATCAGCGTGGCGAACAGGATCATCGAGAGGCCGAACAGCTGCACGATCTGGCGGTTCAAACCAGGCCTCCCTGCACCCGCTCGCGGTCCTTGCGCGCGTGGTCGGAGACGATCAGGAGGAGGGCGAGCAGCACCATGTTCGCCACGATCGAGCTGCCGCCGTACGAGACGAACGGGAGCGTGACGCCCGTGAGCGGGATCACGCGCGTGACGCCGCCCACGATCACGAACACCTGCAGCGCGAACACGGCGGTGAGGCCGGCGGCCAGGAGCTTTGAGAAGCCGTCACCCGCCACCAGCGCCGTCTTGAACCCGCGCGCCGCGAACAGCAGGTAGACCAGGATCAGCCCGGCGGCGCCGAACAGCCCGACCTCGTCGACGATCACGGCGTAGATCAGGTCGGTGTGGGCTGCGGGCAGGATGGTTCCGCCTCCCGGCAGCTCGAGCAGCGCCTGGCCGAAGCCCTGGCCGAACAGGCCGCCGTCCGCCTGGGCGAAGAGCGACTGCGCGATCTGGAAACCCTCCCTGTCCACCACCCCGCTGGCGAACGGATCGAGCCAGATGTCCACGCGCTCCTGCACGTGGCTCACGTTGTTGGCGACGAGCGTGGCCCCGCCGAGGAACATCGTCGCCCCGACTCCCACGAGCGAGATCCGAGCCGTGGCCACGTAGAGGAGCGCGAGGAAGCCGCCGAAGAACATCAGCGAGCTGCCGAGGTCCCTGATCACCAGGAGCATCAGCATCGCGAGCCCCCAGACCAGGAGCAGGGGGCCGAAGTGCTTGAGCGAAGGGCGCTCGCGCAGGATCGCGGCCAGTGAGAGGGTGAAGATCCCGAGCAGGACCGCCCCGGCGGTGCTCAGGTCGAACACCGCCACGATCAGCAGGACACCGAGCGCGGCGCCCATGAACAGCAGCGCCTCGCGGCCGAAGGACAGCGGCCGCAGCCGCGCGCGCACGAGCACATCCCCCGTGTCGCGGAGGTAGCTCGCCAGGAAGACGACGATCGCGATCTTCGCGAACTCCGCCGGCTGGAACTGGATCGGGCCGACCTTCACGGCCAGGAAGGCGCCGTTCACCTGTGCGCCGATGCCCGGCAGCCGGGGCATCACGAGCAGCGCGATCCCGAGCGCGGCGATCGTGTAGCGGTAGCGCTCGAGTGAGTGATGGTCCCGGAGGAAGACGATCGTCGCGCAGAACGCGATCAGCCCGATCACGAACCACTGCGCCTGCTCGCGGGCGAGCTCGACGTCGATCCGGTAGATCACGACCAGCCCGAAGGCCGCCAGCACTGCGGCGAGCGGGAACAGGTACGGGTCGGCATCGGGCAGGCGGGCGCGGATGAACAGGTGGGCGAACACGCACAGGCCGAGGAACACGAGGCCGTAGGTGGCGGTCGCGTCGCTCACGTCCTCCGTGCGCGTGACCAGCACCGCCGCGAACCCGGCACTCACGATGAGGGAGACGGGTATGAGGCCGAAGAGCTCGCGCGTGCGGGCGCTCACGGCGCCGTCCCGAGGTCCAGCGTGCCCGCTCGAGCTGTCGTAGCAGGTCCTCCGCGTCCGCCCGGCTGCGCCACTCGTGGTCGAGCACGCGTTCCCGCCGCGTCTTGCCGATCGTTCGCGCCGGCACGCTGGTCGCGTACTGCTCCGAGTAGAGCTCGAGGCCGAGCGGCAGGTCGTAGGGCACGCCGCGGTAGAGCGTGACCAGCCCGGCGTCGTTCGTGCCGACGAAGTAGACCTGTCGCGCGCCGATACAGCGCCGACGCCGACGCGCCCACCAGCACGAGCGCCCGCCAGCACGCCCATGGAGAGCTTCATCCGCGATCTTGCGGAGCTCCGTGGCGCCGGCGTGCCAGTCGCGGAGGTCGTGCGCGTGATGCCACCGGTGGTGGCTTCGGCACCGGTGGTTGCCTCTGCCGTCCTGCCGGCCTTCTCCTGCTCCTCGACGGCGGCCTGCACGTCGTCGGCGGTCAGGCCCTGGTGGATCGTGTCGTCCGCGGGGGGCGTGTCCTGGGGATCGACCTCGGGGTCGTCCCCCTCCTCCACGCGGAAGAGCACCACCGTGATGTTGTCCTTGCCGCCGCTCTGGTTGGCCGCCCTCACCAGCTCCTCGGCGGCCTCGTGGAGGGAGCCCGCGCCGCGCAGGATCGCCGCCACCTCCTCGTCCGAGATCATGCCCGTCAGGCCGTCCGAGCAGAGCAGGTACACGTCGCCCGGACGCGCCTTGTGCGTGTAGGTGTCCACCTCCACGTCGGCCTCCGGCCCGAGCGCACGGGTGATGATCGAGCGCTGAGGGTGGTGCACCGCGTCCTCCGCTGAGATCTGGCCGCTGCGCTCCAGCTCCGCAACCAGCGAGTGGTCGTGTGTCAGCTGCTCCAGCTCGTCCTCGCGGAAACGGTAGGCGCGGCTGTCGCCCACATGGGCCAGGCTCACGCCGTCGTCGTCCAGCGTCGCCGCGGTGAGCGTGGTGCCCATCCCGCGCAGCGACGCCTCCTCCTGGGACATCTCGAAGATCCGGCGGTTCGCCTCCTGCACGAGCTTCGTCGAGCCGCTCCTCGGCGGTGCCGTCGTCGTCCCCCGCCCTGGAAGACCTCGATCGCCGTCGACGAGGCCACCTCACCGGCCTGCGCGCCGCCCATGCCGTCCGCCACAACGAACGTCGGCGGCGCCACCAGATGGCTGTCCTCGTTGGCCTCGCGCTGGCGGCCCACGTCCGAGGTGCCCTGCATGTCGCCCACGCGCAGCGCCATGCCTACTCCTGGTAGCGGTATTCGCTGTCGCCGATACGGATCACGTCCGCCACCTTGAGCCGTTCGGCGCCGCGCAGCTGGCGGCCGTTGAGATAGGTGCCGTTGGTCGAGCCCATGTCTTCCACGTGCATGAAGTCTCCGCGCTGGAAGATGCGCGCGTGGGCGGAGGAGGCGAACGGGTCGTCGATCCGGATCTCCGCGTGATCCGATCGTCCCATGGTTGCGCCGTCCGCGATCTCGAAAACGGCCCCCGGCTCGTGCCCCAGCGCCGCGATCACCTCGAGGCGGGGGTGCATGGAGCCGAGCAGGCCCGGATCGGCGCCGTCCCGCTGCCGGGAGGCGCCCGGCGACCCCTCCACGGGCTCGGGGGACGCGACCTGGTCGTGGTGGCGCGCGAGGTCGCGGAGTGCGCTGCGCGAGACCCACAGGAGGAACAGGTAGAGCACGGCCAGGAAGCCGAACTTGAGCGCCACCGCCAGCGGCTCGTCCACGCTTGGGTCTCCTACTCGAGCTCGAAGTCGAGGTCTGTGACGCCGAGTGTGATCCGGTCGCCGTGCTGCAGCTCGGCCTGGTCGACCCGGCGCCGGTTCACCTTCACGCCGTTCGTCGAGCCAAGGTCGATCACGTGCCAGGCGCCGCCCTCGTGGCGAAGCTCGGCGTGGCGGCGCGACACGTTCGCGTCGTCCACCACGATGTCGCACTCCCGGCTGCGCCCCAGGACCACGCGGCTGCCGCCCAGCACGTTGCGGCGGCCGGCGCCGGCAAGGACCGCGCGTGAGGGCGCCACCGGCTCCGCGTCGAGCTTGCGCACCCCCTTGTCGGGCGAGTAGACCATCGTGTGGCCGAAGTCCCCCTGGGACGGCGCGACGTCCGGCCCGGCGGCCTCGGGCGCCGCCTCCTCCTCCGGGGGTGTGAGCAGCTGCGCCTGGATTCCGAACTCGCCAAGGGAGAGCCGCTCGTCCGTCATGAACTCCACCGCCGGGCGGCTCGTGAGCGCCAGCCGCTCCGCGCGGGCGTGCTCGAGCAGATAGTCGGACAGCTCCTTGCGTAGCGCCGGCTCGTAGCTCGAGAACTGCTCGCGGTCCTCTGCGGAGAGGAAGACGCGGTAGTGGTTGGGCACGTACACGCGCGAGACGGAGACCTGCTTCGACTCCTCCATCTCCTTCGCCAGCTTGCGCGCCAGCTCCACCGGCTCGACGCTCGACTTGAAGGCGCGGCTGAACGCGCCCTCCACGAGGCCGCCCAGCTTGGCTTCGAGATTCCTGAGCATGCTCATCCGGGGGTGTCAGGGTAATGCGGGTCCGCCCGGCCCGTCCCGAACCGGTGGCGCAATCGCAGTGACGGCCACGGCCACGAGGCCGGCCAGCGCCGCGCCCGCAACCGCTCCGCGGGCGCTCTCGAGCTCCGTCGTGGCGGCCAGCATGTCCCCGAGGGCCTCGTGCGCGAATACGAGGCCCGCCGCCCAGAGCGCGCCGGCGAGAAGGTCCATGGCGGGCCAGCGGCCGCGCACGAACAGGGGAAGCGCCGCCGCGAAGGCCGCCCAGACGATCGCCGGGGCGAGCGCGGGCGAGGACACGAGCGGATAGAGCGCATCGCCGGCGGCGTCCACGAGCGAGCCCTCCCAGCCCGGCCGCGGCGCCGTTCCGTCGGCCGCGCCGAAGAGCAGCTGCTCATCGGTGAGCACCTCGCACACCGCGAGCCAGATGAAGCCGGCCGCCGCCAGGCCCGCGCGCCTCCAGGCGGTCGAGGCCAGGGCCGCGACGCCCACGAACAACGGCGCGAGGGCGATCGCGCCCATCAGCGGCGCCAGAGCCGGGACCGACCACAACAGGCCCGCCCTCGGAAGGAGCAGCGGGGTCGGGGCCAGTGCGGCGGCGAGGACAAGGGCCGTGCCGGGCTGGTCGGCCTCCGGGGTGCCGAGCCAGCCGCACACGAAGAGCGCCGAGAGGATCCAGCCGACCCGCGGCAGCAGCGCCACCAGCACCGCGGAGGCGGCCGCCACCGCCCCGGTCGAGAAGGGCGGGGTCGGGCCCAGCCCCTCGAGGCCCACGAGGACGAGCACTCCGGCCGCGAGGCCCGCGGCGGCCCTGGGGGCGAGCCTGGCCGCGAGGCCGTGCGGCTCCTCCTCGCCGTCGAAGCCGCGGACCGGGGCACGGTTCACCAGCGTGCGCAGCCTGGTCCGCGCGCGCACCGCCGTGAGCCCGAAGCGCTCCAGCGTCTCCGGCTCCACCAGGCCGCCCTCGTCCGAGAGGCCGCCCTCGGCATCGCTCAGCACCTCCCGCAGCTCCGCCGGGGGCGGGCGGTAGACGGGGTCCGGGTCCAGCGCGGCGTCCACCGCCTCGCACAGCTCCGGAGGGAGATCGGGCCGGCGCGACCTCAGGCCGGGCAGCGCGCGGCCACGCGCCGGGCGGTCGCCGCCGGGCTATCCGCCCGCACCGGGTTCGACCCCGTCCACGCCTCGTAGAGCGTGAGCGCCAGGGAGTAGACGTCGCAGGCCCCGGTGACCCGGCGGCCCTCGGCCTGCTCCGGGGCCATGTAGGCGAGCGTTCCGACCACGTCGCCGGTGGCGGTGAGGTCGTCCCCGCTGGCCAGGTGCGCGATCCCGAAGTCGGTGAGCTTCGCGAAGCCCGCGCCCGCCGCCGGCTCGGCGAGCACGATCACGTTCGCCGGCTTCACGTCCCGGTGGACGACGCCGCGCGCGTGGGCGTGCTCCAGCGCATCGCACAGCGCGTGCCCGATCCGCGCGATGTCGCGGTCCGACGCAGCGCCCTCGCGGGAGAGCTCCTCGAGCGTGGCGCCCCGCACCAGCTCCGAGACGAGGTAGACGTCGTGCTCGTCCCCGCCGAGCTCGTAGAGGGCGACGATTCCGGGGTGGTTCAGGCGCGCCGCGGCGAGCGCCTCCCGCTCGACCCGGGGGCGCTCGGGGTCGTCGTGCTCGCGGGGGACCACCTTCACCGCCACGTCGCGCTCCAGCTTGGTGTCCTGCGCGCGCCAGACCACGCCGAAGCCCCCCGCGCCGAGGCGTTCCACCAGGCGGTAGCGCCCCATCACCGTGCGTTCCGCGGGCGTGGCGGCGCCGAGCCTCACTGTGGGCTCTGTGCTGCTGCTCGGTGCGCTGTCGGGCGTTCTCATCTGGGTTCTGGATTCGGCCCCGGTGGGGGCCCCCCTGCTACCGCAGGAGGGGTACTTCGGGAAGGCAGCCGGTGGGAAGGGCATACTTCAGACCGAGCGAGGAGCCACTCTGTCCTTCTTCGACGAACCGGACCAGCCAGCCGCCCGCGCTCGACCCGGGCGCCGAACGCCTTCAGCAGGCCCTCCGACCGACCGCCAGACCCTCATGGTAAGGAGGGCCGTCGCCGTTGGGGGCGGAGTTCTCGTGCTGATCCTCCTCGTGCTGGGCTTCCGCGGCTGTCTGGACGCCCGCAACGAGCGCGCGCTCAAGGACTACGTGCGCGACGTGGGCGCGATAGTCCAGGAGTCCGACCAGGAGAGCGACGCGCTCTTCGAGCTGCTGCGCGACCCGGGTGATGCGAACGAGGCGGACATCGAGAACCAGCTGAACACGTTCCGCAACCAGGCCGGCCAGCTCGTGGACCGCGCCGTGGGGATCGACCACCCCGGTGACGTGGACGCCGCCCACGACGTCCTCGTGGAGGTGTTCAAGTTCCGGCGCGACGGCGTGGCCCAGATCGCCGAGGAGCTGCCCAACGCGATCGCAGACCAGGGCGACCGGCGCGAGGGGACGGAGCGGGTGGCCGCCGCGATGCAGAACTTCCTCACCAGCGACGTCCTCTACCAGACGCGCTTCACGCCGGCCCTCAACAAGGAGCTCCGTGATGAGGACCTCGGCGAGAGGGTGCCCCAGAGCAGCTTCCTCCCCGACGTCGACTGGCTCCAGCCGGGCACGGTGGCCGACCGCGTGCGCAGCCTCGGCGGCAGCGGCGGCGCCGACGGGGATGCCGCCCCGGGCCTGCACGGGAACGGCCTGGCAGGCGTGACCCTCGGCGGGCAGACGCTCTCGCCCGACGGCTCGGCCAGCGTCCGGCTGGCGGACGACCTGAAGTTCGTCATCCAGGTCGCGAACCAGGGTGAGAACACGGAGACCGACGTCAAGGTCAACGTGACGGTCGGCCGCGGGGGCGATGCGATCAACCTCGACAAGGTCCTCGACACGATCGCCGCGGGCGAGACCAAGCCGGTCGAGATCGGCCTGGCCGACCAGCCGCCCACGGGCCAGAACGTGCCGATCACCGTCGAGATCGAGGGCGTGCCCGGCGAGGAGAAGCTCGACAACAACAAGGGCACCTTCTCCGCAATCTTCACCCGCTAGCGGGTGCTAATGCGTCGCTAGGCTCTCCGCCGTGGATGGACTCGACTCGACCGAAGGCATAGTCGCGCTCGCAGCCGGCGGCGTGGCGCTGATCGCGCTGGTGCTCGCCATCGTGCTCGCGTTCAAGGTCCGCAGCCTGCGGGCGAGCCAGCGGGCCGTGCTGGGCGAGTCCGGCCAGCAGGACCTCGTGGAGCAGGCGGCGAGGCTCGAGCAGGGGTTCCTGGACCTGCGCGACTGGGTGGAGGAGACGGCGGCGGGCATCGAGGCGCGGATGGTCGCCGCGGAGGGCCGGATCGACGGCTGCGTGACCTACCGCTCCCTCGTCCGCTACGACGCCTACAACGAGATGTCGGGCCAGCAGTCCAGCTCGATCGCCCTGCTCGACGCGCGCCGCTCCGGTGTCGTGATGTCCTCGATCCTCCACCGCGAGAACGCGCGGGTGTACGTGAAGCAGATCGTGGAAGGCGAGTCCGAGCTCGAGCTCTCCCCCGAGGAGCGCGAGGCAGTGGACGCCGCGCTCGGCGGCTAGACGCGTGGCGCTGACCGTCGCCTTCCTGGGACCAGCCGGCACCTACACCGAGGAGGCGCTGCGGGCGTCGGCCCCCGGGGAGGTGGAGCCGGTGCCGAGGAACACCGTGTACGAGACGGTGATGGCCGTCCAGCACGGCGAGACCGACCGCGCGGTCGTGCCGATCGAGAACTCGCTCGAGGGCGGCGTCGCCGCGACGCTCGACGCGCTGGCGGGCGAGGCGGACCGCGTCCGGATCGCCGCCGAGGTCGTGCACCCCATCCATCACCACCTGATCGCCGCCGTTCCGCTCGAGCTCACGGACGTCACGCGCGTGCTCTCCCACCCGCAGGCCACCGCGCAGTGCGGGAATTTCCTGCGTGAGCGGCTGCCGGACGCCGAGCGGGTCCCGGCCACCTCCACAGCCGAGGCCGTGCGCACCGTGCGCGACTCGGGCGAGCCGTGGGTCGCGCTCGGCTCCCGGCTGTCCGCGAAGCTGTACGGATGCGAGGTCCTGGCGGACCGTGTCGAGGACCGCTCGGACAACCTCACCCGCTTCGTATGGCTCGCGCCGGCGGGCGGGACCGCCGCTCCCGTGGAGGGATTCGCGAAGACCTCGGTGGTCTTCTGGGGGTTCAACGACGCCTCGCCCGGCGCGCTCGTGTCGGTGCTGCGCGAGCTGGCCGACCGCGACATCAACCTCACCAAGATCGAGTCCCGCCCGCGGCGGGTGGCGCTCGGGCACTACATGTTCTTCGCGGACCTCGACGGGCACGAGCGGGATCCGCACGTGGCCGAGGCGCTCGAGGCGCTCTCAAAGAGGGTGGAGACGCTGCGGGTGCTCGGCTCCTACCCAGCTTGGACGGGGTGATCGCTCGCTAAACTCCCCGGACCGTGGCGGCCAGGTCCCAAGCGGTTTCAGCGGCATCCGAGGCTGGTGAGTCCGACCCAGCCCCACTCAGCGCGCTGCCGGGAGGCCGCCCCGGCCGGCGCGTCACGTCATCAGGCCGCGTCCTCGTGCTCAACGCCTCCTACGAGCCGATCAACGTCTGCACGGTCCGGCGCGCCGCCGTCCTGATCCTGAAGGACCGCGCGGAGATCCTCGAGCACGGCGACTGGGCGCTTCACGCCGAGACCATCACGCTCCCCAGGCCGACGGTCATCCGGCTCAAGACCTACGTGAAGATCCCCCGCGACGCGCACCGGCGCAAGATCACCAGGCGGGCCGTGTTCGCGCGTGACCGCTGGACCTGCCAGTACTGCGGGCAGGAGCGCGGGAACCTCACCGTCGACCACGTGATCCCGCGCTCCAAGGGGGGCGGGTCCGGATGGGACAACATCGTGACCTGCTGCGCGCCGTGCAACCGGCGCAAGGGGGACCGGCTGCCAAAGCAGGCGAACATGGTGCCTCGGCGCGCGCCGAGGGAGCCCACCGCCACGATCTTCATCCACGTCGCCACCCCGGTGATCCCTCACGCCTGGGAGCAGTATCTCGTCGCCGCCTGACCCTGTGGAGGGGGATGGCGCACCGGTCTCGGACGAGGCGCCCGTCACGCGGGACGACCTGGGGGCCGTGCGTCGCTGGGTCGTCGTCGCGGGGGTCTGGGCGATCGCGGCGACCGCGGTGGCGCTGATCGCGCTGCTCGACAACTCGGGGGACGACGCCTCGAAGCGCGCCGGCAGCGCCGAGGACCAGATCGAACGGGTCGAGCGCGAGCTCGACGGGCGCATCGACGACCTCGAGGCCCAGCTCAAGGACCTGCCGCAGTCCGCAGACGTGTCGAAGCTCGAGGACCGCCTGGCCAAGGCCGAGAAGGACGCCTCCGCCGCGGCCCGCGACGCCAAGAGCGCCGAGGACACGGCCACGGACCTCGAGGACCGCGTCGAGACGCTGGAGGACGACGCCGCCGCCGGCGGCGACTCGGGCTCGGGCGACGGCGGCACGGACACCACTCCCTAGGGCGCGACCGGAACGACGAGGGGCGCCCCGTAGGACGCCCCTCGCCACATTCGTTTCTGGACCTGCCGGGCGTGGTGCCTCGGGCGCTTTCGCCCGGGCCGGAGGGACTAAGTCCGGCCTCCACTCCCGACGGTGTCACGGTTGGACTCCGCTTGACGGGGTCCAGCATCCGGTCTAGCGGCCGGACACCTCCAGAGTCCCGCAATGTCTGTCAGTCAAGCTAGGACCACCTCCTTTCCCTGGTGAGGCGAAACTAGCAGACCCAACGGCGCTACTCGTCCCCCTCGACGGGCGGGTCTTCCGGGGCGTCCACCTCGACGATCGGCTCGAGCCCGTCGGCCTCGCCCTGCACGACCGCGGAGGTGTCCGCCTCGTCCTCCATGACGAGCGCGACGGCGCTGACCATGTCGTCCTCTCGCAGGTTCATCACTCGGACGCCCTGGGCGGGACGGCCCTGCTTGGAGATGCCCTTGACGCCGGTGCGCTGCACCATCCCGCTCTGGGAGATGAAGACGAGGTCCTGGTGGTCGCGCACGATCAGTGCGCCCGCCACGCCGCCCTTCCTCTCGGTCAGCCCGATCGTCTTGACGCCCATCGCGCCGCGTCCCTTGACGGGGTACTCCTCGATCGGAGTGCGCTTGCCGTAGCCGTTCTCGGTGACCACCAGCAGCTCGGTGTCGGGCTGCACCACGTCCATGGCCAGCACGCAGTTGTCCCCGCGTGAGACGTTCATGCCCCGCACGCCGCCGGTGTCGCGGCCCATCGGCCGAGTCTGCTCCTCGGAGAACCGGGCAGCCTGACCCGAGCGCGAGACCATGATGATGTCCTCCTCGCCGCTCGTCCTGCGCACCGCCACGAGCTCATCGTCGTCGCGGATGTTGATGGCGATGATCCCGTCCGCCTTGATCGGCGTGTTGTAGGCCAGGAACTCGGTCTTCTTGATCTGGCCCTTCTTGGTGGCGAACACCAGGTACTTGCCCTCGGTGAAGTCGCGCGTGGAGAGCACCGCCTTCACGAACTCGCCGTCGCGGAGCGGAAGCAGGTTCACCAGCGCGCGCCCCTTCGCCGTGCGGCCGGCCTCGGGCAGCTCGTAGACCTTCTGCCGGTAGATCTTGCCCCGGTTGGTGAAGAACAGGAGGTAGTCGTGGGTCGAGCACACGAAGAGGTGCTCGATGTAGTCCTCGTCCTTCATGTCCATCCCCGTGACGCCCACGCCGCCGCGGTGCTGCTTGCGGTAGGTGTCCAGCGGCAGGCGCTTGATGTACCCCGACCTGGTGATCGCGATGACCATCTGCTGGTCGGCGATCAGGTCCTCGATGTCGATGTCGTCCTCGGAGTGGGTGATCTCCGTGCGCCGCGGGTTTGCGTAAGCGTGCTTGATCTCCAGCAGCTCCTCCTTGATCAGGTCGCGCACCCGCTGTTCGTCGCCGAGGATCTCGCGGAGCTCCTTGATTCGCTCGATCACCTCGTCGTGCTCGGCCTGGATCTTGTCCGCCTCGAGAGCGGTGAGCCGCTGGAGCCTCAGGTCGAGGATCGCCTGCGCCTGGATCCGGGACAGCTCGAACTTGTCCATCAGCCCGTCGCGAGCGGCGTCGGGATCGCGCGAGGCGCGGATCAGCTCGATCACCGCGTCGATGTCGGCAATGGCCAGGAGTAGTCCCTCGAGGATGTGCAGGCGCGCCTCGCGCTGGCGCAGCTCGTGCTTGGTCCGCCTGACGACCACCTCGCGCTGGTGGTTGAAGTACTCCGAGATCAGCCGCTTCAGGGGGAGCGTCTGCGGGACGCCGTCCACCAGGGCGACGGTGTTCACGCCGAAGGCCGTCTGCAGCGGCGTGTGCTTGTAGAGGTTGTTCAGCACGACCTTCGGGATCGCGTCGCGTTTCAGCTCGATGATCAGCCGCGTCCCCGACTTGTCCGACTCGTCGCGCAGGTCGGAGATCCCCTTGACGCGGTCGCTCTGCACGACCTCCGCGATCTTCTTGATCAGTCCGGAGCCGTCGTTGCGCCCGTCGCCCTTTGACACCTGGTAGGGCATCTCGGTGACCACGATCCGCTCCTTGCCCTGCTGCATCGGCTCGATGTGGGCCCGCGCCCGGATGACCACGCGGCCGCGGCCGGTCTCGTAGGCGTCCTTGATGCCCTGCCAGCCGACGATGAAGCCGCCGGTCGGGAAGTCGGGGCCCTTGATGTGCTTCATCAGCCCCGCGACCTCGATCGCGGGGTCGTCGATGTAGGCGACGGTGGCGTCGATCGCCTCGCCCAGGTTGTGCGGCGGGATGTTCGTGGCCATGCCGACCGCGATGCCGGCCGAGCCGTTCACCAGCAGGTTCGGGAACCGCGACGGGAGCACCGACGGCTCCAGCCGGGTGTCGTCGTAGTTGGGCGTGAAGTCGACGGTGTCCGCGTCGATGTCGCGGAGCATCTCCGTGGCGAGCTTCGCCAGGCGCGCCTCCGTGTAGCGCATCGCGGCGGCCGGATCGTTGTCGATCGAGCCGAAGTTGCCCTGGCCGTCCACGAGCGGCTCGCGCATCGCGAAGTCCTGGGCGAGGCGCACGAGCGCGTCGTAGATCGCGGAGTCGCCGTGCGGATGGAAGTTGCCCATCACGCCGCCGACGACGTTCGCGCACTTGCGGTAGGGACGGTTGGGCTGCAGCCCCGACTCGTGCATCGAGTAGAGCACGCGCCTGTGCACCGGCTTCAGCCCGTCGCGGACGTCCGGCAGCGCGCGCCCCACGATCACGCTCATCGCGTAGTCGAGGTACGAGCTGCGCATCTCCTCCTCGAGCCCGCGGGGCTCGATATGGCCGCCTGAGAGTGTCTCCACGCCTGCCATCTAGACGTCCAGGTTCGTCACGTCGCGGGCGTTGGCTTCGATGAACTCGCGCCTCGGCTCGACCTTGTCGCCCATCAGCATCGAGAACATCTGGTCGGCGGCCGACGCATCGTCGACCGTGACCTGCTGGAGCGTCCGCCGCTCGGCGTCCATTGTGGTGTCGAACAGCTGGTCGGGGTTCATCTCGCCGAGGCCCTTGAAGCGCTGCAACGGGACACCCTCCCGGGCGACGTCCATCACCTTCTTGCGCAGGTCCTCGAACGACAGTGCGGTCTCCTCCTTCTTGCCGAGCTTCACCTCGAACGGCGGGGTGCCGGCAAGCTGCTCCAGCTCCTTGTGCACCCGCACGAAGCTGGCGTACTCGGATCGGGAGAACATTTCCCGATTGAGGTCGTAGGTGGCCGCCGAGCCGGTCTTGCGCTCGACCACCCTCACCCTGATCTCCATCGGATCCTCCGACAGCAGCTCGGTCTCGTAGGGCTCGCCCTTGGGCGCCTTCTTGCCCATCAGCTCGATCACGGCCTCGGCGTCGGTCACGCCGGCATCCAGGATCTGCGACTCCTCCAGGAACGTGATGGTGTCGTGGCCATACTCGGCGCGCAGCGCCGATGCCCAGCCCTCGTACTGCTTGAGCAGCCGGCCGTACTTCTGCCACCGGGCGTGGGTGAGCTTGAACTCGTTGCCGCCGCGCCCGCTGATCTCCATCTTCTCGAGCTTGTCCCTGAGCAGGACCTCCTCGAGCTCGGACTCCTTCTCGATGTAGAGCTCCTGGGACCCGTTCTTGATCCGGTACAGCGGCGCCTTGCCGAGGTAGACGTAGCCGGCCTCGATCAGCTCCGGCATCTCCCGGAACAGAAACGTGAGCACCAGCGTGCGGATGTGTGCGCCGTCCACGTCGGCGTCGCACATGACGATCACCTTGTGGTAGCGGGCCTTCTCGATGTCGAACTCTTCACGGATGCCGGTGCCGATGGCGGTGATGAGCGCCTGGATCTCGTTGTTGCCGAGCACCTTGTCGATCCGGTTCTTCTCGACGTTGATGATCTTTCCCCGCAGCGGCAGCACCGCCTGGGTGTTGCGGTCGCGGCCCTGCTTGGCCGAGCCGCCCGCCGAGTCGCCCTCGACCACGAACAGCTCCGCCAGCGCGGGGTCGCGCACCGAGCAGTCGGCAAGCTTGCCGGGCAGCGTGGAGTTCTCGAGCGCGGACTTGCGGCGGGTGAGGTCGCGTGCCTTGCGCGCCGCCTCGCGGGCGCGGGCCGCGTCGATGGACTTGCGGATGGCCTTGCTCGCCTCCGCCGGGTTCTCCTCCAGGAACTCGGCCAGCCCGCGGTTCACCGCCTGCTGCACGAAGCCCTCGACAGGAGGGTTACCGAGCTTGGTCTTGGTCTGGCCCTCGAACTGGGGGTCGTGGATCTTCACCGAGATGATCGCGGTGAGGCCCTCGCGCACGTCCTCGCCGGAAAGGTTGGGGTCCTTCTCCTTGAGCTCCCCCTTCTGGCGCGCGTAGGCGTTGATCGTGCGCGTGAGCGCCGAGCGGAAGCCCGAGAGGTGGGTACCGCCCTCGTGCGTGTTGATGTTGTTGGCGAACGAGAGCAGCGACTCCTGGTACGAGTTGTTCCACTGCATGGCCACCTCGACCTCGCCGACGTGGTTCTCGTCGGACAGGTAGACCACCTTCTTGTGCAGCGGCTCGCGGGTGCCCTGGCTGTGCAGGTAGTGGACGAAGTCGACGATGCCCCCGTCGTACTGGAAGCTCGTCTTGAAGCCCTCGCCGCGCTCGTCCACGAAGTCGATCTGGAGGCCCTTGGTCAGGAACGCCATCTCGCGGAAGCGCTGCTCGAGCGTCTGGCGCTCGTAGTCGATCGTCTCGAAGATCTCCAGGTCCGGCATGAACGTGATGCGGGTCCCGCGCTTGTCCGTCTTGGCGCCCTTCTTCAGCTCGGCCTGCGGGGCGCCTCGCTCATAGGACTGTGTCCACTCGTGGCCGTCGCGCCAGACGGTGAGCTCGAGCTTCTCCGCGAGCGCGTTGACGACG
Organism: uncultured Thermoleophilaceae bacterium; assembly: GCA_963722705.1. Taxonomy (GTDB): domain Bacteria; phylum Actinomycetota; class Thermoleophilia; order Solirubrobacterales; family Thermoleophilaceae; genus JAAYBF01. Next base: position 638,062 of record CAVRNY010000006.1, read on the forward strand.
GACACGCCGACGCCGTGCAGGCCGCCTGAGACCTTGTAGCCGCCTCCGTCGCCGAACTTCCCACCCGCGTGCAGGACCGTGAGCACGACCTCGGCGGCCGGCCGCTTCTCCTTCTCGTGCATGTCGACGGGGATGCCGCGGCCGTTGTCGGTGACCGTGACGGAGTTGTCGGGATGGATGGCGATCTCGACCCGGTCGCACTCGCCCGCGAGGGCCTCGTCGACCGAGTTGTCCATCACCTCGTAGATCAGATGGTGCAGCCCCCGCACGCCGGTTGAGCCGATGTACATGCCGGGGCGCTTGCGCACCGCCTCGAGGCCTTCCAGGACCGTGATGTCCCGTGCCCCGTAGCTCCCCTTGCCCTTCGTCGTGTCCTTCTTCGCCAAGCGGTCCCTTCCGTCACTCACACATGAGAAGGCCCCGGCCCGGCGCTGCGCGCAAGCGGGTCGGGGCTCTTTGTACGTCGACCCAAGATATTAGCAGAATACCCCTCGGGCCGGACGCAGTCCGGTGCTACAAAAGGCCTGCAAATCGCCACAAAATCGGTACATCAGCGACGGTAGGGTTTCCCTCTGTTACGGAACCCGCCGGGAACGCGCTCAGGACACCCCGCCGACGCGGAAGCGGAGGGCCGTGACGCGGCCCGGCGCGGCGGCCCCGAGGGCGTCGTTCAGGCGGTCGAGCAGGTCGGGCGCGAGCAGCTCCAGCTCGTTCGCCCAGGTCGCCGAGCCGCAGTTGATCGTGAGGGTCCCGCCGCGCTCGGCCACCGGCGAGGACTCCGCCGCCACGGCCGCGCCGGCGGCCTCCGGCCAGCAGGCCTGGACGCGCGCCAGCAGCGTGGCGGGCGCGGCCTCGCGCGTGTAGTCGCCGAGGGCCGACGCCAGCGGCCGCGGGCCGGGGCGCCTCATATCGTGACCTCCTCGGCGTCCGGCAGCACATGGCCGTCGGCCACCTCGAACACGCTCACGTCCGCGTCCGCGGCGCCGGGCACATGGTCCAGGTCCGTGGTCGTGAGCAGCGCCTGACCGCCGTCCGAGAGCAGGTCGGCGAGCAGCGCGCGGCGGGAGGCGTCGAGCTCGGACATCACGTCGTCGAGAAGCATGAGCGGCGGGCGCGAGCGCTGGTCCGCGAGGAGATCGCGCTCGGCGAAGAGGAGCGCGAGGACCGCCGTGCGCTGCTGGCCCTGCGAGCCGTAGTTGCGCAGCGGGCCCGCGCCGTGGGCCAGCGCGAGATCGTCCCTGTGCGGGCCGTGCGCGGTGAAGCCGCGCTCGATGTCGGCCGCGTGGCGCTCCTCGAGCTCCGCCGCCAGGCCCTCCGCGTCGCTCGCGGCCGACCGCGGGCGGTAGCCCAGGGTGGGGCGCTCGGGCAGCCCGAGCGCCCCGGCGCGCGCCTCGAACATGGGCGCCAGCAGCGAGACGACCTCGGCGCGGTCCGCCATCAGCTGCGCCCCGTGGCGCGACAGCTCGGCGTCCCAGGGGGCCAGTGCGGCGGGCGAGCCGCCGCCGCCCCGTAGCCGGCCCAGGAGCGCGTTGCGCTGGGCGAGCGCGCGCGAGTAGGCGCTGCGCGTCTCGGCGCGCGCCGGCCACACGGCTGCAACAAGGCTGTCGAGATGCGCCCGCCGGGAGGATGGGGCGCCCTTCACCAGCTCGAGGCGCTCCGGTAGGAACACCGCGAGGAGCGGGCGGACGGCGGTTGCCGACAGGCTGTCCACAGCCGCGTCGTCGACCCGCAGCGCCTTCTGCGCCCCGGGCTCGAGCCCAACCTCGATGAGGTGGGCATCCCCCTCCTCTCCCTGCGTGGAGACCGTTACCCGGGTCACCCGCTCGCCGCGGCGCACGAGCTCGCGGTCGTTCGAGGTCCGCGGCGAGCGGCCCGTACAGCCGAAGTAGACGGCCTCGAGGATGTTCGTCTTGCCCGCCCCGTTGGGCCCGGCGATCACGGTCAGGGCCGGTGCGAGATGGACCTCGGCCTCCGCGTAGTTGCGGAAGTCACGCAGGGTGGCCGCCGTGACCCGCACGGGCCGTCCGCGGTCAGACGTTCAGCCGGATCGGCATGACGAGGTAGATGAACCCGCCGTCGTCGCCCGACTGGATCAGGCCCGGCCTGAGCGGGCTGATCAGCTTGAGCACGAGCTCCTCCGTCTCCGCGCTCTCCAGGCCGTCGCGGAAGAACTCCGGGTTGAAGCCGATCTCGAGCGGTTCGCCCTTGAACGGAACGGGCAGCGACTCTGACGCCTCCCCCACGTCCGGCGTCTGGGCGGACACCTCTAGAGCGCCCTCGCTGAACGCGAGCTTCAGGGGCGCGTTCTTCTGGGCGAGCAGGCTGATCCGCCGCACGACCTCGAGCAGCTCGCCGCGCTCGACGCGGAGCTCGTGCTCGTAGGCCTCCGGCAGCAGCTGCTGGTAGTTCGGGAATCGACCTTCGACCAGGCGCGAGGAGAGCACCACGTCGCCGGCGGCGAAGATCACCTGGTTCTCCAGAGCGGTCACGTTGATCTGCTCGGCCCCGTTGGCCGCGGCCACGCGGCTCAGCTCCTGCAGGGCCCGTGCCGGCACGTTGGCCTCGAGCGCCCCGTCGAGCGCCGGCTCGAGCGTCGTCTCCTTAACGGAGAGCCGGTAGGAGTCGGTCGCCACCATCCGCAGATCGCTTCCGGACGCGGTCACCAGCACGCCGGTGAGATGCGGCCGCGTCTCGTCCCGCGACGCGGAGCGCGCGACTCGAGAGATCGTCTCGATGAACGCCGCCGCCGGGACGGCGAGCGCCGCCGAGTCATCCGCGCTGGGGAGCTTCGGGAAGTCGTCGAGTGGCAGGGTGCGGAGGTGGAACTTGGCCGAGCCCGAGACGACCTCCAGGTCCTGCTGCGCGGAGCGGTACTCGAGCGATACGGAGTCCTTGGGCAGAGACCGGGCGACGTCGAGCAAGAGACGCCCGGGCACCACCACCGCGCCGGGTGCCGCGATCTCCGCGTCGAGCGACGCACGGATGCCGAGGTCGGTGTCGGTCGCCTGGAGCTCGGCCCGTCCTTCGTCGAGCTTGATCAGGACGCCGGCGAGCGTCTGGATGGCACTGCGGGTCGAAGCGGCTCGCGCAACGACGGACAGCTGGGCCAGGAGCGTTTCACGGGAAACGGTGAGCTTCAACGAGATTCAGTCCAGTCTAAGAAGAGGGAGTAGGGGTTGTGGAGATGTGTGGGAGGCGCCGGGAACCGCTTTGGCGAGCGCGTGCCGGAGCCTCGAAGTTTGTGGAGAGCGCTGTTGATTCTTACACTCGCCGCGGAGGTCACCGGGCGCCCTCCAGGTCCCGCCGCAGGCTCTCCACAGTCATAGCGAGCTCCGGATCGTGGCGAACGTCGCCGGCGATGCTGCGTACGGCGGAGAGCACCGTCGTGTGGTCCCTACCGCCAAACCCACGGCCGATCTCGGGAAGGCTCTGATCTGTGAGCTCGCGTGCGAGGTACATCGCGACCTTGCGAGCGCGAGCGACCTGCGGGCGGCGATCCCGCGCCATCAGCTCCGATGCCTCGAGGCCGAATTGATTCGCTGTCACGTTCACGATCGCGGCGACCGTGCAGGGCTCGGCGGGGCTGGCCGGCCGCAGGCGCTTGAGAAGCCGCCGCGCGAGCTCGGGCGTCGCCGCCTCTCCACGCAGCGACGCATAGGCCACTACCTGGATCAGCGCGGCCTCGAGCGCCCGCACGCTGGTGTCCACCCGGCCGGCGATCTCGTCGAGGAGGTCGGGCCCCGCCTCCACCGCATCGAGACGCGCGCGCTTCTCGAGGATCGCCCTCCTCACGTGCAGGTCCGGCGGGTCGAGGCCGACGACCAGGCCCGATGCGAACCGCTCGCCCAGGCGCTCCTCGAGCCCGTCGATGTCGTCCGGGACGCGATCGCAGGTCATCACCAGCTGGCGTCCGGTATCGCGGAGGGCGTTGAACGTATGGAAGAGCTCCTCCTCGGTGCGGGCCTTGTCCGCCAGGAACTGCACGTCGTCGAGGAGCAGGACGTCCACGCCGCGGAACCGGTCCTTGAAGGCCGCGGTGTCCCGAATCCGGACGGCGGAGACGAACTCGGTCGTGAACTCCTCGACGGTCGAGTACCGCACGCGGAGCCCCGAGCCGAAGCGCGAGATGTAGTTCCCGACGGCGTGCAGGAGATGAGTCTTGCCCAGCCCCGGCCGGCCGTGGATGAAGAGCGGGTTGTACGCCTGGCCGGGCAGCTCGGCCACGGCGAGCGCCGCCGCGTGCGCGAAGCGGTTGCCCCGGCCGATCACGAACTGCTCGAAGGTGTACTTCGGGTTCAGCCGCTCGGCCATGGGAGGCTCCGTGATCATCACGGGACTCACCCCGTCCGGCGCCAGGGGCCAGTCCGACGCCACGATCTCGACCACGGCGTCATCGCGGTAGCCGCGTGTCGCCGCCGCGCGGAGGACGGGGAGGTATCGGTCGCGCACCCAGCTGCGGATGTGATCCGGCGCGCGCACGAACAGCGTGCGCTGCTCGGCGGCCGCCAGCTCGAGCGGGTCGAGCCAGATGTGAAAGGTGAAGTCGGGAACTTCGCGACGTAGCTCGTCACGAACGGCGTTCCAGATTTCCTCGAGTGGTGGCAAGCGGACGTGCACACACGACCGCGGCTGCGCGGCCATCCCGGCGTGCTTATGGAGGCGGGGAAGAGACCGGCGGCGACGACCACCAAACGGCCTCGGAAAGGCGAGTGTACAGGCGCCACGACGCTGGTTGGCCGCGCAGGAAGAGCCAGGGAAAACGATCGCGCAAATCGCGAGAAAGTTGCCAGTTGCTAGTTGCCAGTTGCTAGGCCGCTATCGCGGCACCCGAGCGCCACCTCGCTAGCAACTAGCACTCCAGCACTAACAACTAGGCCCCTATACTCCGCCCTCTTCCCAGCGCGGCCCAAGCCATGAAACGCACTTACCAACCCAAGAAGCGCAAGCGCGCCCGTACGCACGGATTCCGCGCGCGCATGCGGACCCGCGGCGGCCGCCGCGCCCTGCGGCGCCGCCGAAGCAAGGGCCGCCGCCGGCTCACTCCCTAGCCATGGCGCCGCCGCCCGGCGATGGTCGCTCCGGCCCGCGCCGCAAACGCCGCCGGCTGTCGCGCAGCGGCGAGTTCGACCGTGTCTACCGCGAGGGACGCTCGCACGCCTCCCGCTACCTCGTCCTCTACTCCTTCCCGCGCGCGAGCGACCAGGAGGGCCCCCGCCTCGGCATCTCGGTGGGCCGCAAGATCGGCGGGGCCGTCGACCGCAACAGGGTGAAGCGGCTGCTGAAGGAGGCCTTCTGGGGCTCCGCCGAGGACCTCCCCGAGGGCCACGACTTCGTGATCGTCGCCCGCCCGGACGCCGGTGGGCTTGCGGCCGAGCGGGGCGAGGAGGGGATCGCGGAGGCGCTGCGACACCTCCTCACGGAGGCCGGCATGGCGCACAGCGAGGAACGGTGACAGCGCTGCGCGCGATCGCGGTGGCGCCCGTGCGCCTCTACCAGCGGGCGATATCGCCGGCGCTGCCCAAGCGCTGCAAGTACCATCCGTCCTGCTCGCAGTACGCGGTCACCGCGGTACGGCAGTACGGCATACTGCGGGGCCTGGTCCTGTCCGCCTGGCGTCTCCTACGCTGCAACCCCTGGAGCCACGGCGGCGTCGACTTCGTCGAGGACCAGAAGCTCTTCCGCACGCGTGCCTAAACGATGATCCAGCCGGCAATCATTCCCCAGTCCGCACTGGATGTCCTGAACGACATCCTCTCCTTCTGGGAGGGCATCACCACAGCTGGGGCGTCGCGATCATCCTCCTGACGTTCACGATCCGGCTCTTCATCCTGCCGCTCACCTTCAGGTCGGTGAAGTCGATGCAGAAGCTCCAGGTGCTCCAGCCGGAGATGAAGAAGATCCAGGAGCGCTACAAGGACGACCGGCAGCGCATGAACCAGGAGATGATGCGCTTCTACCAGGAGAACAAGGTCAATCCCCTGGGCTCCTGCCTCCCGCTCCTGCTCCAGATCCCGTTCTTCATCGCTCTCTTCGAGCTGCTCCGCAGCTCGTCCTTCAAGGCGGAGATCGAGGGCGACGAGAGCTTCCTCTTCATCCCCGACCTGGCCGAGCCGCTCACCGGCGAGCCGCTCATCCTCGCCTTCATGGTCGTGCTCTACGTGGGCACCCAGCTGATCGCGAGCATGATCACGATGGTCGGCGGCGACAAGACCCAGCAGCGGATCATGTTCGCGCTCCCGTTCGTATTCACGATCTTCATCATCAACTTCGAGGCGGGTCTGATCGTCTACTGGATCACCACCAACGTCTGGACGATCGGACAGCAGCTCGTGGTGCGCAAGCTCTACCCCAAGCCCCAGGTGCTGGCGGAGACCGGCAAGGGAGAGGCCGCCGAGGGCGCCGACGGCGGGAAGCCCGCGAGGGGCAAGCCGGCGGGCGCCGCGGCGGCAGTGCCCACCGACGGTGCAAACGGCGGGCCGAAGAAGGCGCCGCCCTCCTCGCCGCGCAAGAAGAAGAAGCGCTCCGGCCGGCGCCGGTAGCCTCCTCGCTCGGATGACCTCCGCTCTGGACAGCGAAGGCGGGAAGAGCTCCCGGGAGACGAAGGTCGAGGCCGAAGGCGGGTCGCTGGGCGAGGCCAAGTGGAGCGCGATGAAGGAGCTCGAGCCGCGCTTCCCCGGAATCACGGTCGAGTGCGTGCGATTCGAGGTGCTGGCCGAGGGCGACGGCGAGGAGCCGGCCAAGGTGCGCGGCGAGGTCGACCTCGAGGCGTGGCGCGACGCGGCGGACGCCGATCTCCCGGAGGAGCCCGCCGAGCGGCTCAGGGCGGTCGTCACCCGGGTCGTGCAGGAGCTCGGCCTGCGCGGGACCGTGGACGTGGAGGAGACCGACGAGGAGATCCGGGCGACGGTGAACGGCGATGACCTGGGGCTCCTGATCGGCAAGCACGGGGCCACGATCGACGCGCTGCAGCACGTCGGCATGCGCGTGGCGCTGCGCGGCGGCGAGCGAAAGCAGGTGACCGTGGACGCCGCCGGCTACCGCGAGCGGCGCGAGACGGCACTCCACCGCGCCGCCGACCGCGCCGTGACGGACGCCCTGCGCTACGACCGCCCGGTGGAGCTCGAGCCGATGCGAGCGCTCGAGCGAAAGGTGGTGCACAACTACCTCGCCGAGCGCACGGACATCGAGACGCACAGCGAGGGCGATGAGCCCGACCGCCGGCTGGTGGTCACGCCCGTGCGCTCCGGCGGCGGGTCCCTGGACTGAGCGTTTCACGGGAAACGCTCGCGGCGCTGGTGGACCGCTACGGCCTGCCCGCGGACGCGGTCGGGCGCTTCGAGCGGCTCCTCGAGGCCCTGGAGGCGGAGCCCGACCCACCCACGACCGTGAGGGCCTCCGCGCCCGCCGCGGACCGCCACGTGGCCGACAGCCTGACCGGGCTCGACGTGGAGGGGCTGGCGAAGGCCGGGCGGATCGCTGACGTTGGGGCGGGGGCCGGCTTCCCGGGCCTCGTCCTCGCGGCCGCGCTGCCCGGCGCGCGCGTGGATCTGATCGAATCGACGGCCCGCAAGTGCGAGGTGATCACCCGGCTCGCGAACGCCGCGGACATCCCCAACGCCCACGCGCTGGCCACACGGGCCGAGGAGTGGGCGTCAGAGGAGGGCCGCGACGCATACGACGCGGTCACCGCCCGCGCCCTGGCCCCGCTCGCGGTGATCGTCGAGTACGCGGCTCCGCTCCTGAAGGAGGACGGCGTGCTGGTCGCCTGGAAGGGCTCCCGCGACGAGGCCGAGGAGGAGCGAGGGGCCGAGGCCGCCGCCGTGGTGGGCCTGGAGCCGCAAGGCGCCCGCCGCGTGGAGCCCTTCCCTGGAGCCGCAAACAGGCACCTGCACGTCTACCGCAAAGCCGGGCCGACGCCGGAGAACCTGCCGAGGCGGCCGGGGATGGCGCGCAAGCGCCCGTTGAAGGGCTAGCGACTAGGACTAGCAACTTCGAACCGGGCCGAAGGATTTCCCGGTTCGCCCCCGAACCACACAAGACCGTCCGCTTCGCGGACTACCTTCACTCCCGATGGGCGCCGTCTACGCAATCGCCAACCAGAAGGGTGGCGTGGGGAAGACCACGACCGCCGTGAACCTCGCCGCGAGCGTCGCCGACGCGGGTCACCGAACGCTGCTCGTTGACCTCGATCCGCAGTGCAACGCGACTGTCGGGGTGGGCCTCGACAAGCACGACGACGACAACGTCTACGAGGTCCTCGCGGGCGGGTTGCCGCTCGAACAGGCCACGCGAGGCACCTCGATCGAGCACCTGGACGCGGTGCCGTCGACCCCGGAGCTCGCCGGCGCCAACGTCGAGCTGCCGCGCATGGCGGGCTCGGAGACGCGCCTGCAAGGAGTCGCTCGGCGACGTCCGCGAGCGCTACCTGTTCACCATCCTCGACTGCCCGCCCTCGCTCGGGCCGCTCACGGTGAACGCGCTGGTCGCGGCGGACCGGGTGCTGGTGCCGGTGCAGACGGAGTACTTCGCCCTCGAGGGGCTCGCCGGGCTGCTCGACACGCTCTCGCTGATCCAGCGCGAGCTCAACCCGCGCGCTCACCGTGGCGGGGATGATCCTCACGATGCACGACGGGCGCACGCGCCTCGCCCAGGACGTGGAGCGCGAGGTCCGCGAGCACTTCCCCGACCTCGTCTTCGACACCGTGATCCCCCGCAACGTCCGGCTCGGAGAGGCGCCCAGCTTCGGCCTCCCGGTGATCCGCCACTCGCCGCGCAGCTCCGGCTCCGCGGCTTATCTGAAGCTGGCCAAGGAGGTGGCGAGCCGTGCCTGACCCCCGGCCGAGGGCGAGTCCGTGAGTCCGACCCGAAGTCCCCGCCGCGTGGCATGGGCCGCGGCCTGGCCGCGATCCTCCCGCGCTCCCGCGCCGACGAGCCCGGCCTGCGCGAGCTCGGCGGTCGACGTGGTCCGCCCGAACCCCCGCCAGCCCCGGCGCGACTTCGACGAGGAGGCGCTCCTGGCGCTCGCCGAGTCGATCCGCTCGCGAGGCCTGCTCCAGCCGATCGTCGTGCGCCCACTCGCCGGAGGCACGTTCGAGCTCGTCGCGGGCGAGCGGCGGCTGCGCGCCGCGCGGCTCGCCGGCCTCGAGCGGCTGCCGGCCGTGGTGCGGGACGCCGAGGACTGGGAGCGGCTGGACCTAGCGCTCGCCGAGAACATGGCCCGGGTCGACCTCAACCCGATCGAGGAGGCGCGCGCGTGCGCGATGCTGGTCGAGGACCTCGGCCTCACGAAGGGCGAGGTGGGCCGCCGGGTCGGCAAGAGCCGGGTCGCGGTCTCCAACCTGATCCGCCTGCTCGAGCTGCCCGACGAGGCGCTCGAGCTCATCGAGGCCGGCGCCCTGAGCGAGGGACACGGCAGGGCGATCCTGCTGTCGAAGGACCACGAGCGAGCGCAAGCGGCTCGCCCGCGAGGCGCGCGACGGCGGCTGGTCTGTCCGCGAGACCGAGCGCCGCGCCCGGCGCGTCGAGCAGGACCGCGCGCGAAGCCGGCCGAGGAAAGGTGGAGCTGCACCCGGACCTCGCCGACGCGCTCGCGCGCGGCCGAGGACGCCCTCCAGGCGGCGCTCGGCACCGAGGTGAAGGTGCGCGCCCGCGGCACCGGCTGCCGGGCCGAGATCGACTTCGACGATCCCGCCGAGGCGATCGCCCTCGCGGAGCGCTGCTGCGCGCCGCGGCGGAGCCCCCGAGGCCCGGGCCGACTAGCGGCCGATCGCTAGAATCGCCCGCGCTCCGCGAGGGCGATTAGCTCAGTCGGTTAGAGCGCGTCTCTGATAAGGACGAGGTCCCTGGTTCGAGTCCAGGATCGCCCATCTCGCGCGCCGTGGGACGTCGCATCGCTGTGTCCTCGGTCGCTCGCCTGCCGTGCACGGCTTCGCTCCCTGCGTCCTTGCGCGCCTCGCCCCACGGGCGCGAGCTCGTGGGCTTTCAGCTCGCAGCCGCCGTCACTCGAGCCGGTCCGCAGCCATGACTAGACTGTGGCTTCGCGGATGACGGAGATGGTGATCTACGGGGTGAGCTTCGACATGGTCGGCAAGCAGCCGATCGTGCTCCTGAAGACTCGCGAGGGCAACAAGTTCCTGCCGATCTGGATCGGCCACCCCGAGGCTGCGGCGATCCTCATGAAGCTCCAGGGGGCGAACACGCCGCGGCCCATGACGCACGACCTGATCAACGACGTGCTGTCCGAGCTCGAGGTGTCGTGCACCAAGGTCGCCGTCACCGAGCTGCGGGAGAACACCTTCTACGCGGCGATCACGCTGCAGCTGAACGGGCGCGAGATGGAGATCGACTCGCGGCCCTCCGACGCGCTCGCCCTGGCGGTGCGCACCGGGGCGCCGATCTTCGCCGCCGAGGACGTGATCTCCGAGTCCGCGATCGAGTTCGAGCACGAGGTCGAGGACACCGAGGAGGTCGTCGAGAAGTTCAAGGACTTCCTCGACAACGTCTCCCCCGAGGACTTCGCGCGAGCGGACGAGCTAGCCGGCTCGCCGGCCGGCGCGCTGCGGCGAAGGCCAGCTCGAGGATCCGGCCCACGAGCTCGTCGAAGCCGATCCCCGCGGCCTCGGCGGCCTGCGGCAGCAGGCTCGTCTCGGTCAGGCCGGGGATCGGGTTGGCCTCCAGCACGAACAGCTCGCCGTCCTCGTCGAGCATCAGGTCGACGCGGCGCGAAGCCGTAGCAGCCGAGCAGCCCGTAGGTCGCGCAGCGCGAGCTCGTGGGCCCGCTCGGTCACGCCCGTCGGGCAGCTCGGCGGGGCAGACGAACGTCGGTGCGGCCGATCTCGTAGCGGGCCTCGAAGTCGTAGAAGTCCTCCTCGCGCGGCACCGCCTCGACGACCGGCAGCGCCTCGGGCCCGTCGGTCCCGTCGAGCACCGACACGGCGAGGTCGCGTCCCGCGACGTGGCGCTCGAGCAGCACGCGCGCGTCGTAGGAGAACGCGGCGACCAGCGCGGCGGGCACGTCGGCGGCGGTGCGGGCGAACTTGATGCCGAGCGCGGAGCCCTGGCTCGAGGGCTTGACGACGATCGGGAAGTCGAGCCGCTCCTCGATCGCCGGCAGCGCGTCGGCCGCGCCCAGCTCGCGGAACGCCGTCTGGTTGAAGGCGAAGAACTCGGGTGTCGGGATCGCCGGCCTCGAGCAGCAGGTGCTTGGTGAGCACCTTGTCCATCGCCCGCGAGCAGGCCAGCACGCCGGAGCCCGTGTAGGGGATGCCGAGGATCTCGAGCAGCTCCTGCACCGTGCCGTCCTCGCCGTCGCGGCCGTGCAGCGCCACGAAGGCGGCGTCGGGCGCGCTCGTCGCGCAGGCGGCGGATCAGGTCGAGCGCCGACGTCGATCGCCACCACCTCGTGGCCCAGGCGCTCGAGCGCGTCCTCGACCCGCGCACCCGAGCGCAGCGACACCTGGCGCTCCAGCGAGCGGCCCGCCCTTGAGCACGGCGACCCGGCTCACGACCCGCCGGCCCGCCGCTCGCGGTCGGCGCGGCGCGGCAGCTCGACGACGCCGCGCGCCCTCCGTCCGGGCGTCGGCGTCCGTGCGCGGCTCTCGTCCGCCGGCGGGCTGACGGCCGCGCTCCTCGCCGGTGAGCGTGCCGTAGAGCGCCACCTGCTCCTTGACCACCTCGCCGATCCGGCGGATGCCCTCGCGGATCCGGTCCTCGCCGGAGCCCGAGAAGTTGAGCCGCATCGAGCTGCGGCCGCGGCCGTCGAGGAACGCCGCCGCGCCGGGCACGAACGCCACGTTCTCGCGCAGCGCGCGCGCGAGCAGGTCGGTGGTGTCGATGAAGTCGGGCAGCGTGGCCCAGATGAACAGGCCGCCGCGCGGGCCGCGTCCACTCCGCCTGCGCGCGGGAAGTGCTCGGCGAGCGCGTCGAGCATCGTGTCGCGCCGCGCGCGGTAGATCTCGGTCAGCGAGTCGACGTAGTCGCGCCAGTCGCCGCGCTCGAAGTAGGCCTGGACCATCAGCTGCGAGAGCGTGGAGGTGCACAGGTCGGCGTCCTGCTTGCCGAGGTTGATCTTCTCGAGCACCGGCGGCGGCGCCACCGACCCAGCCGAGCCGGATGCCCGGCGAGAGGATCTTCGAGAACGTGCCGAGGTACATCACGTACACGCCGCCGTCGAGCGAGTAGAGCGGCGGCAGCGGCTCGCCCTCGTAGCGCAGCAGGCCGTAGGGGTTGTCCTCGAGCACGAGCAGCTCGCGCTCGCGCGCGACCTCGACCAGCCGCCTGCCGGCGCGGCAGCGACATCGTCACGCCCGCCGGGGTTCTGGAAGCTCGGCACGGTGTAGATGAACTTCGGCCGGCGCCCCTCGCGCTCGAGCCGGTCGAGCGTCTCCTCGAGCAGGTCGACGCGCATGCCGTCGGCGTCCATGTCGATCTGGACGACGTCGGCCTGGTAGGCGTGGAAGGCGGGCACCGCGCCCGGGTAGGTGGGGCCCTCGGCGATGATCACGTCGCCGGGGTCGATCAGCGTCTTGGTGACGAGGTCGATCACCTGCTGGCCGCCGGTGGTGACCACCATGTCGTCGGGGTCGACGCGCATGTCCTCGGCGGCCATCACCTCGGCGATGCAGCGCTTGGTCTCGACCAGGCCCGTCGGTCGGGCCGTACTGCAGCGCCTTGGCGCACGACTCCTCGGCGATCCGCGCGGTCACCGCGGCGAAGGTCTCGGGCGGGAAGGTGGAGGTGTCGGGCAGGCCGCCGGCCAGCGAGATCACCTCGGGGCGGGCGGTCATGGCCATCAGGTCGCGCATGGCCGAGGACGTCATCACCCGCGTGCGCGACGGCGAACAGCCCCGCGTAGCGCTCGAGGTCGCGCGAGGTGGAGCGCGACGGGGGTTTGACGGAGGGCTCATGGTGCGTCGTTCGCCGCTGCGGCGGGCGTCCTCGCGGCAGCGCCGGGCCGCTTCCCGCGGTCGTCTATCGTCACGCGTCGCAGCGTACCGGCCACCCGCTCGCCCGCAGCCATGAGCCTCGTCCTCGACATCGGCCAGGGCGCCGGCCTCGCCGGCGCCACGGGCGTGCGGCCGTTCCTGCCGCCGCTGCTGGCGGGCGCGCTGGCGCGCGGCGACATCGGGCATCGACTTCGACGGCTCGCGGCTGGCAGTTCCTCGAGAGCCCGGCTTCCTGCTGGCGGTCGTCGGCCTGGCGGCGGTTTCGTACGTGGCCGAACGTTCGGGGGCGAACCGTCGCGACGCTGGCGATCGCGGACCTGGCGGCTGGTCGCCGTGGTGCTCGGGCGCGCTGCTGTTCGCCGGGCTCGCTGGCGGCGGGCGGCCACGCCGGTGCCGGGCCTGGTCGGCGGGGCCGCTGTGCGCGGCGCTCGCCTGCGCGGCGGTGGGCGGCCTGCTCGAGCGCGCGGCCGGCGGCTCGACGACGGCGCCGCCGGGTTGCTGGCCGTCTACGCCGACGCCGCGGCGCTCGTGCTGGCGGCGATCGCGATCTTCGTCGCCGCCGGTCGCGTTCCTGGCGCTGGCCGCGTTCGTGGTGCTGCTCGTCCGGGGCGGCGGCAGCGGCGACCGCAAGTACGCGGGCCTGCGGATCCTGCGGTGAGCGCCGGCCACGGCCCAAGAAGCTCGTCCTGGCGGTGATCGACGCGCTCGACCCGGGGCGCTGGAGCAGGCGGTCGCGGACGGACAGGCGCCCGCGCTGGCGGCGCTGATGGAGCGACGGCACCTACGTCGCCGACTGCGTGTCCACGTTCCCGTCGGTCACCCCCGTGGCGGCCTCGGCGCATCGCCACCGGCCTCGGGCCCGGCCGAGCACCTGATCCCCTCGATGAACTGGTACCACCGCGGCGAGGAGCGCTACGTGGAGTACGGCACGTCGTTCCCGGCGACGCGCGCGTTCGGCGTCTTCCGCTCGCTCCAGGACACCGTCTACAACATGAACCTGGCGCACCTGACCCAGGACCGCCGGACCGTGTTCGAGCACCTCGACGACGCCGGCGTGCGCACCGCCTGCACCACCTACCTGATCTACCGCGGCCGCCACCGCCACGAGCCCTCGCGGCGACTCGCCCTACCGCCGGCTCGCCGAGGCGGCGCAGTTCCGGCACGCGGTCTGGGGCGCGCGCGAGCTCTTCTACGCCGACCTGTTCGACTCCCGCAACACCGGCTGCTCCTCGACGCTCGGCATGCCGGGCCAGCGCGACCGCCACGCCGGCTGCGTGGGCGCGCACCTGGTGGAGAACGACCTGTTCGACTTCCTGCTGTTCTCGCTGCCCGACAACGACACCTACTCGCACCGGGCGGGCCCGACGAGCCAGGCCGATGTCGATCGCCGAGGCCGACCGCGCGCTCGACCGGCTGATGCACGCCGGCGGCGGCCCGGACGCGTTCCTGGACGAGCACGCGGTGATCGTGATGTCCGACCACTCGCAGAACCGCGTCGAGACGCGCGATCAACCTGGCCGACGCGCTCGACCGACTGGCGCGTGCTGCTGCCCTCCGACCCCGAGCCCGAGGAGGCCGAGATCGCGGTGTGCCCGGGCGCGCGCGCTCGGCGCAGGTCTACGTGCTCGACGAGACGCGGCGCGACGGCTGGCCGCGCGAGCTGGCCGACGACCTGCGCGGACGTCGACGGGCGTCGACCTGGTGGCCCGGCGCGAGAACGGCGACGGCGTGGTGCTGGAGCGCGCGCGGCGAGCTGCGCTTCCGGCCCGGGCGGCGACCTGACCGACGCCCGCGGGCAGCGGCTGGACCGTGGAGGGCGACTCGCCGCGCTCGACCTCGCGGTGGACGACGGCGCGGTGCGCAGCGGCGACTACCCGGACGCGCTGCGGCCGGCTGTGGTCGGCGCTCGAGTGCCCGCGCACGGGCGACGTGCTGGTGTCGGCCGAGCCGGGCTACGAGTTCGTCGACTGGGGCGGCGCCGACCACGTGGGCGGGCGGCAGCCACGGCTCGCTGCACCGCGTGCGACTCGCTCGGCGTGCTGCTGACCTGCGGGATCGGACCGGCCGACGCGGGCGAGCGCGAGCAGTGGGCGATCGAGGACGTGACCCCGCATGGTGCTGGACCACTTCGGGGTACCTCGTGCCGCATGCCGAGCCGAGCCCGCCTGCGCACGCACGCGTGCGTGCGCGCGGGCATGCGCCGCCAGCCACAACTGGGTCCAGCTGGTGAAGTTCTGCGCGGTCGGCGGATCGGGCTACGTGGTGAACCTGGCCGTGTTCACCCTCGCGGTCGAGGTCGCCGGGCTTCACCATCTGGTGGCGGCGACCGCTGGCGTTCGTGGTGGCCGTGACCAACAACTTCTGGTGGAACCGGCACTGGACATTCGGCGCGCGAGACGGCCACGCGGGCTTCCAGGCCGCGCGCTTCTTCACGGTCAGCGTCGGGGCGTTCCTGTTCGGCGGCCGCGATCCTGGAGCTGCTGGTGACCGGCGCCGACATGGCGGAGATCCCCGCCCAGGCGATCTCGATCGTCGCGGCCACGCCGCTGAACTTCGTCGGGAACAAGATGTGGAGCTTCGGCCGGCGTCCCGCACCCTGAGCCGCCTCCGCACGGCCGCTCGCCTCGCCGCGGTGCTGCTCGCGCTGGCCGCGGGCTCTGCGGCGCTGCCGCGCGGACGCCGAGGCCAAGCCCGAGCTCGTGCGGCCGGCCTCGCAGACGAGCCTCCGCGCGGCTACGAGCTGAGCGCGCGCCAGGCGATCCGGCTCGCGTCGGCCGGCGGAGAAGGTGCGCGGCGAGCGCCCGCGGCACCGCGAGTTCGGGCCCACCGCCTACACGCGCGGCCCCGGCCGCTGGCAGGTGAGCTGGTTCGACGCGGAAGCGCGAGGTCGCCCAGGTGCGCCTGGACGACTCGACCGGAGCGATCCTGGAGCAGTGGACCGGCGACCAGGTCGCGTGGACGATGGCGCGCGGGTACGAGGGGGCGTTCGGGCGCAAGCTCAACGCGCCGTAGGTGTGGATCCCGCTGTGCGTGCTGTTCCTCGTCCCGTTCGTCGATCCCCGACGGCCGCTGCGGATCGCTCCACCTGGACCTGCTCGTGCTGCTCGCGTTCGGCGTCTCGCACGTCTTCTTCAACCGCGGGGAGATCGACACCTCGGTGCCCGCTCGTCTATCCGGTGCTGCTCTACCTGCTGGCCCGGCTGCTGTGGACGGGCTTCCGTCCGCGCGAGCGCCGCGGCCGCGTCGTGCCCTTCGTGCCCGCGGTCTGGCTGGCGCTCGGCGATCGTGCTGCTCGTGGGGTTCCGGGTGGGCCTGAACGTGGTGGACTCGAACGTGATCGACGTGGGCTACGCGGGAGTGATCGGCGCCGACCGGATAGCGGACGGCGACCCGCTCTACGGCCCCGGGTTCAGCGAGGACGTGCAGAGCGCGGGGACACCTACGGGCCGGTCAACGTACCTGGCCGTACGTCCCCTTCGAGCAGGCGCTGCCGTGGAGCGGGCGCTGGGACGACCTGCCCGCGGCGCACGGCGCCGCGCTCGCGTTCGACCTGCTCACGCTGCTCGGCCTGGTCGCTGCTCGGGCAGGCGGCTGCGACCCGGCCGCGACGGGTCGTGAGCTGGGCCTCGCGCTCGGCTTCGCGTGGGCCGCCTACCCCTACGCGCTGTTCGCGCTCGAGACGAACTCCAACGACTCGCTCGTCGCGCATGCTCACGGTGCTTGCGATGCTCGCCCTCACACTCGCGCCGGCGCGCGAGCGGGCGGCCGCGCTCGCCAGCGGCGCCGCGGTGGCGCTCGGCGGCGGCGGCCAAGTTCGCGCCCCTGGCGCTGGCGCCGCTGTTCGCCACGGCCGGCGCCGCGGCCGGTCGATGGCGGCGGGCCGCTTCTCTTCGCCGCGGCGCTGGCCGTCGTGCTGGTGGCCGTCTTCGCCCCGTTCGTGCCCGACGGCGGCCTGCGCGAGCTCTACGACCGCACGGTCGGCTACCAGGCCTCGCGGCCGTCGCCGTTCAGCGTCTGGGGCCAGTCGAGTCGCTCGACTGGCTCCAGACCGCGGTCAAGGCGGCGGCCGTCGCGCTGGCCCTGCTGGTGGCGTTCGTGCCGCGGCGGCAGGACCTGGTCCAGGTGGCCGCCCTCGGCGCCGCCGTGCTGATCGCGGTCCAGCTGACGGCGCCACGCACTGGTTCTACCTCTACATCGTCTGGTTCGCGCCGCTCGGCGCTCGTGGCGCTCATGGCGCCCTGGCGCACCGGCCGGCGAGCCGGCGAGGCGCGCGCCCGGGCCCGCGACCGCGCACGACCGGACCGCGGTGGCGGCCCGCGTGGCAGGCGCGCGCGGCCGCTCGGGCTGCTGGCGGCCGGCTTCGCGCTGACCTCCTCGTGGGCCCCTGGGACGACGAGCGATCACCGACCTGCCGCTCTACTGCGCGCTACGCCGAGCCTTCCTCGACGGCGAGCTGCCCTACCGCGACGTCGCGTTCGAGTACCCGCCGCTGGCCGCGCCCGCTCCTCGCGCTGCCGGGGCTGGCGGGCACCGGCGAGGACGCCTACCGGCTCGCCTTCGCGGCGCTGGCGCTCGCGCTGGCGCGGCGCGCTGGTCCTGCTCTGCGGGCGCGCTCGCGGCGGCTGACCGGCGGCGACCGCCGCGCGCGATGCTGGCGGCGGCCGCCGCGCCGCTGCTCGCTGCGGCGCGATCGTGCGGACCCACTTCGACCTCGTGCCGGTGGTGCTCACGCTCGGCGCGCGCTTGTCGCTGCTCGTGCCGCGGGCGGCCGCGCGCTGGGCTTCGCGGTGCTGGGCGTCGGGGTCGCTGATGAAGGCTGTTCCCGCTCGTGGTGGCGCCGGTGGCGCTCGCCTGGCTGCTCGCCCGCGGCGAGCGCCGCGCGGCGCTGGAGGGCGCGGCGGTCGCTGGCCGCGTCGTGGTGGCCGTGCATCGCGGCCGCCTATGCCGTCTCGCCGACGGGACCGGCGACGCCGTGCGACTACCACCTGGACCGCCCGGTCCAGGTGGAGAGCTCGCCGGCCTCGGTGGTGCTGGCCTCGACTCGCTCGGGCGCCGGCGAGGCGCCGCGTGCGAGGACGAGCTTCCGCTCCGACGGGCTCCGGCATCCCGCGGCCGCCGCCGGTCACCGCCGCTGTTCGCCGCGCTGCTCGTGGCGGCGGTCGCGCTGCTCGCGTGTCGGCGACCGTCACGCCGCGACGGCGCCGCCCGGACCGCGCGCGCGCTGGTGCTGGCCTCGCTGGCGGCCGTGGCCGCGTTCGCCGCCTTCGGCAAGGTGCTCTCGCCCGCAGTTCCTGATCTGGGTCGTCCCGCTGCGGCGCTGGCGTTGGCCTGGCGGATGCCGCGCTGGGCCGCCCTGTCGGCCTGGCCGTCGTGCTGACGCTGATCGAGTTCCCCGCCCGCTACCGCGACGTGGTGCGACCGCGACGCCGGGGGCGCTGTGCGCTCGTGGCCGTGCGCGACGCGGTGCTGGTCGGCGCGGTCTGCCTGGCGGCGCGGGAGCGTGGCTCGCTCAGCCGGGCGCCGGCTCGAGGATCTGCTCGATCGAGGTGGCCCGGCCGTCGGCGCCGGCCTCGACCAGCACCGCGTTGAGCCACGGGTCCTCGTCGGAGGTCTCGAAGCGCACGTTGGTCATCGTCAGGAAGCGCTCCAGCGCCGGCTCCTGCTTCACGCCGATCACGCCGCCGCGCGGGCCGGTCATCCCGACGTCGGTGCAGTAGGCGGTGCCGCCGGGCAGCACGCGGGCGTCGGCGGTGGGCACGTGGGTGTGGGTGCCCACGCAGGCCGTCACGCGGCCGTCCAGGTGCCAGCCCATCGCCACCTTCTCGCTGGTGGCCTCGGCGTGCATGTCCACGAGCACGTGGGTGGCCTGGCCGCGCAGGTCGGCCAGCGCGGCGTCGACCTCGGCGAACGGCGAGCGCGCGGCCTCCAGGAACACCGTGCCGGACAGGTTCACCACGCCGAGCGCCATGCCGTCGCTCTCGACGACCGTGACGCCGCGGCCGGGGCTGCGCCTGCGGGTAGTTGGCCGGGCGCACGATCCGCTCCTCGCTGTCGAGGAACTCGTAGACCTCGGTGTGGCGGTAGGCGTGGTTGCCGAGCGTGATCGCGTCGGCGCCGGCGTCGAGGATCTCGCGCGCCGTCTGCTCGGTGATGCCCACGCCGCCGGCGGCGTTCTCGCCGTTGACCACCACGAAGTCGGGCTGCGTGGCGCTCGCGCAGCCCGGGCAGCAGCGCGGCCAGCGTCCGCCGGCCGATGCCGCCCACCACGTCGCCGACGAAGAGGAGCTTCACGGAGCGCAGTCTGCCAGTGGCCGTGCCCGCTACCGTTCCAGCCGCATGGCCGACGCTCGCAGCCGCCACGGCACCGCCGTCGCGACGTGCTCGAAGCCGAGGGCCTCGACCAAGCGCTACGGCGACCGCGAGGCGCTGCGCGGCGTGTCGCTGTCGGCCGGCCCGCGGCGAGCTGGTGGCGGTGATCGGGCCCAACGGCGCCGGGCAAGACCACGCTGCTGTCGATCCTCGCCGGCATCCAGCGCCCGACGAGGGCAGCGTGAGCCGCGGGGCCGCGAGAGATCGGCTGGGTGCCCCAGCAGGCGGCGGTCTACGGCAAGCTCACCGTGGCCGAGAACCTGCGGCTGTTCGCCCGGCTCGAGAAGGTGCGCCGACCCGGACGCCGACGGTGGACCGCATGCTCGAGCTGACCGGCCTGCGCGACCGCGCCGACGACCAGGTGGCCGAGCTGTCGGGCGGCAACCGCCAGCGCGTGAACATCGCCATCGGGCTGCTCGGCGAGCCAGCCGGTGCTGCTGCTCGACGAGCCGAGCGCCGCGCTCGACCCGCGCCAGCGCGAGCGCGTGTGGGAGTTCGTGCTCAGCCTGGCCGAGGGCGGCACGACGGTCGTCTACTCCACCCACAACATCCAGGAGGCCGAGCGCCACGCCCAGCGCGTGCTGGTGCTGGCCGACGGCGAGCTGCTCTTCACCGGCTCGCCGCGCGAGCTGGAGGACGCCGTCGAGCGGGAGACGGGGGGCCGGGGCGCGGACTTCGAGGAGGCGTTCGTGGCCTTCCTACGCGCCCGGGGGCACTGACAGCGTGCGCTGGCTGCTGCTGAAGGACCTGCAGATCCTGCGCCGCTCGCCGCTGCTGGTGGCGCTGCTCGTGCTCTACCCGGTGGTGATCGCGACGCTGATCGGCTTCGCGCTCTCGCGCGGGCCCGACAAGCCGCAGGTGGCGTTCGTCAACCTCGTGCCCGAGTCGGCGAACGAGATCGAGCTGGGCGGCGAGCGGATCGACGTCTCGCGCGCAGGCCGGCCCGCTGTTCCGCGCCATCGACCCGGTGCGCGTGAAGACCCGTGCGGAGGCGATCGAGAAGGTCAAGGACGGCGACGTGCTGGGCGCGCTCGTGATCCCCGAGGACACGACCGAGCAAGCTCCAGGTCGGGCCTCGAGCCGGCCGACGGTCGAGGTCTTCTACAACGCCGAGGACCCGGTGAAGGCCGCGCTTCGTCCGGGACACGATCAAGTCGCAGGTGCAGGACGCCAACACCGCGCTCACCAAGAGGCTGACCAAGGTGGCGCTGGAGTTCCTCGACCTGATCGCGCACGGGGGCGAGTACAGCTTCCTCGGCCGCGACTTCGACGTGCTCGGGCCTCGAGCGCTCCGAGCAGATCCTGCAGGCAGGCGCGGCGCGACCTGCCGCCGGGCTCGCCGGCCCGCGAGCAGATCGACGAGGTGATCCGGTTCGCGCGCGCTGGCGCGCGAGAACCTCGACCTGTCCGACGACGTGCTGTCGTCGGTGAGCTCGCCGCTGCGGGTGAAGCAGACCCAGCTCGACGGCGGCGCCACGCCGCTGAGCTCGTTCGCGGTGGCGATCGCCGTCGGCGGTCTCGCTGATGTTCATCACGCTGCTGCTGGCCGCGGGCGCGCTGGCGCTCGAGCGCGAGGAGAACGCCTTCCCGCGGCTGGTGCGCGGCCTGGTGTCGCGCACCGGGCTGCTGCTCGAGAAGGCGGGCCTGGCGGCCGTGTGCTCGCGGTGGTGGTCTGCCTGCTGATGCTGGCCGGGCTCGGGCTGTTCGTGGACCTCGACTGGGACCGCTTCCCGCTGTGGGTGGCGGCCGTCGGCGGCCGGCGCGCTGGCGTTCGCGGCGATGGGCCTGGCGGTGGGCGCGCTCACGCGGGAGGTGCGCGCGGCGTCGCTGCTGTGCGTGATGCTCTCGCTGCCGCTGACCTTCCTCGCGCTGGTGCCCTCCGGCTCGGTGGCGCCCGCGCTCTACGACGTGATCCGCGCGATCTCGGCGGTCTTCCCCTTCAAGCCCACGCTCGACGCGCTCGACGCCGCGCTCAACGACGCCGGCGACCTCGCGGGCCCGCTGCTGCACCTGCGGCGCCCTGTTCCTCGCCTTCGGGGCCGCAAGCCGCCTGGCGCTGCGCCGTTTCGCCGCCTGAGGTCACCGGGCTCCGCCGTAGACTGAGTCGATGGCCTTCCCCGCCACCCGCATGCGCCGCCTGCGCCGCACCGGGCTGCTGCGCGACATGGTGCGCGAGACCGAGCTGACCCCGGCGCACCTCGTCCAGCCGATGTTCGTCGAGCTCGGCACCGACAGCCGCACGCCCGATCGAGGCGATGCCCGGCGTCGAGCGGCTGTCGATCTCGCACGCGGTCGAGGAGGCGGGCGCGGCCCACGAGCTCGGCGTGCCGGCGGTGCTGCTGTTCGGCATCCCGGCCGAGAAGGACGAGCGCGGCTCCGGCGCCTACGACGACGAGGGCGTCGTCCAGCTCGCCGTGCGCGCGATCAAGGAGGCCCACCCCGAGCTGGTGGTGATCACCGACGTGTGCCTGTGCGAGTACACCTCGCCACGGCCACTGCGGCGTGGTCCGCGCCGACGGCGAGGTCGACAACGACGTGACGCTCGAGCTGCTCGCCAAGACCGCGATCTCGCACGCCGCGCGCCGGCGCCGACGCCGTGGCGCCGAGCGACATGATGGACGGCCGCGTGGGCGCGCTGCGCGCGCAGCTCGACGCCGAGGGCCTCAAGGACACGCCGATCGTCGCCTACTCCGCCAAGTTCGCCTCCGCCTTCTACGGGCCGTTCCGCGAGGCCGCCGACTCCGCGCCCGCGTTCGGCGACCGGCGCAGCTACCAGATGGATCCCGCCAACGCCGACGAGGCGGTGCGCGAGGCGCTGCTCGACGTGGAGGAGGGCGCCGACATGGTGATGGTCAAGCCCGCGCTGCCCTACCTCGACGTGATCCGCCGGGTGAAGGAGGCGACGCGGGTGCCGGTGGCCGCCTACAACGTCAGCGGCGAGTACGCGATGATCAAGGCGGCCGCGGCGGCCGGATACCTCGACGGGCGCGCCGCCGTGCTCGAGGCGCTCACCTCGATCCGCCGCGCCGGCGCCGACATCGTGATCACCTACCACGCAAAGGACGTCGCCGAGTGGCTTCGGTGAGGGAGGCCGCGGCGATCCCGAAGGTCCGCTCGCCGCAAGGACGGCGCGGCCGTCCCGCTCGACGAGCTGGACAAGCAGCTGCTCAACCTGATGCAGGGCAGCTTCCCGCTGGCGCCGCGCCCCTACGAGCACGTGGCCGAGCTGGCCGAGGTCGCCGAGGACGAGGTGCTGAGCCGCGTCCAGCGCCTGCTCGACGAGCGCATCATCCGCCAGGTCACGCCGATCTTCGACACGCGCGTGCTCGGCTACAGCTCGATGCTGGTGGCGGCCAAGGTCGATCCCGAGAACCCGCACCGCGCGGCGCAGGATCATCAACTCGCACCCGGGCGTCTCGCACAACTACCTGCGCAACCACGACTTCAACCTGTGGTTCACGATCGCCACCGAGCCCGACTCGAAGCTCGGCCTGCAGGGCACGCTCGACGTGCTCCAGGAGCTGACCGGCGCCGAGTCGGTGCGCCAGCTGCCCACGCTCAAGCTGTTCAAGATCCGGATGGACCTCGAGATGGAGAAGGGCACCCAGGACCTCGCCGCGGCGGGCGTGGCGCAGGACCCGATCGAGCCGGACCCGATCGAGCTGTCCGACCTCGACTTCGCCGTGATCCGCGCGCTCCAGGGCGACATGCCGGTCGTCTCCGAGCCCTACGCGCCCGCCGCCGCGCGAGATCGGGCATCTCGCAGGCCGAGCTGCTCGAGCACCTCGAGTCGATGAGCGAGCGCAAGGCGCTGCGCCGCGTGGCCGCGATCCTGTTCCACCGCCGCGCCGGCTTCTCCGCCAACGGCATGGGCGTCTGGAACGTGCCCGAGGAGCGGATCATGGAGGTCGCGCCGCTGATGGCCTCCTTCCGCGGCATCTCGCACTGCTACCAGCGGCCGACCTACGAGGACTGGCCCTACTCGGTCTTCACGATGGCCCACGGCCGCTCGAAGGAGGAGTGCGACGCGATCCTCGACTCGATCGCCGAGGAGACCGGCATCGAGGACCGCGCGCACGCTCTACTCCTCGACCGAGTTCAAGAAGATCCGCCTCCTCTACTTCACCGACGAGCACAAGCGCTGGGAAGCTGAGCACGCCGCGTAGCGCAGGAGCTCTACGCCCGGGCCGTCGGCGCTGATGCCCGGCGGCGTCAACTCGCCGGTGCGCGCGATGGGCTCGATCGGCCGCGACCCGATCTTCGTCGCCGCGCGGCGAGGGCGCCGAGCTCGATGGACGTCGACGGCAACCGCTACGTCGACTGGATGTGCTCGTGGGGGCCGCTGATCGCCGGCCACGCCCACCCGGCGGTGATCGAGGCGGTCACGGCCGCCGCCGCGCGCGGCACCAGCTTCGGCGCCCCGACCGAGGCCGAGGTGGAGCTGGCCGCGGAGGTGGTGGACCGGGTGCCCGAGCGCCGAGATGGTGCGGATGGTGAACTCCGGCACCGAGGCCTCGATGAGCGCGATCCGCCTGGCGCGCGCGGCCACCGGCCGCGAGAAGCTGCTCAAGTTCGCCGGCGCCTACCACGGCCACGTGGACGGGCTGCTCGCCGAGGCCGGCTCGGGCCTGGCCACGGCGGCATGCCCGCCTCGCCCGGGGTGCCCGCGGCGCAGGCGGCCGCCACCGTGGTCGTGCCCTGGAACGACCGCGAGGCCGTGGCGGCGGCGCTGGCCGAGCACGACGGTCGCCGCGATCCTGGCCGAGCCCTACCCGGCGAACATGGGCCTGGTGCCGCCCGCGGAGGGCTTCCTCGCGTTCCTGCGCGAGCAGGCCGACGCGAACGGCGCGCTGCTGGTGTTCGACGAGGTGATCTCCGGCTTCCGCGTGGCCCGCGGCGGGCGCGCAGGAGCGCGAGGGCGTGACGCCCGACCTGACCGTGCTCGGCAAGGTGATCGGCGGGGGCGTGCCGGCCGCCGCCTACGCCGGCCCGCGAGACCTGATGGAGCGGGTCGCGCCCGCCGGCGACGTCTACCAGGCGGGCACGCTCTCGGGGAACCCGCTGGCCACGGCCGCGGGGCTGGCGACGCTCGCGCTGCTCGACGCGCGCCGCCTACGAGCGGCTCGAGGCGGTCGCGGCGGCCCTCGCCGACGGGCTGCGCGAGGCGGCGGCGCCGGCGCCGGCGTGCCGGTGCACGTGACGCACACCACGGGCCTGCTCACCGTCTTCTTCCGCGACGGCCCGGTGGCCGGCTACGAGGACGCCAAGGCCTGCGACACTGGATGCCCACGCCGCCTTCTGCCGCGCGATGCTCGACCGCGGCGTCTACCTGCCGCCGTCGCAGTTCGAGGCCTGGTTCCCGTCGCTCGCCCACACCGACGAGCACGTGGAGCGCACGCTCGAGGCGGCGCGCGAGGCGCTGGCGGAGGTGGCGCGGTGAGCGCGCTCGCGCGACGTCGTGGCGGCCGCGGATCCGGCGCTGCGCCGAGCACGCCGCGCCCGATCCCGGGCCCGGACCGGTTCGGCGCGATGGTGGCGGACGCGGACCGGCTGTTCGTGCTCGAGGCGGTCTACGAGGGCTACCTGCTGCACTACGGCGAGCCGCGCGCGTTCGCCGGGATGGACGCCGACCTGCGCCTGCTCGCCGGCGACGCGCTCTACGCGCTCGGCCTCTCGCGGCTCGCCGAGAACGGCGACCTGGACGCCGTGGCCGAGCTGTCCGACCTGATCTCCGCTCACCGCCCGCGCCCACGCCGAGGGCAGCCCGGAGCGGGCGGAGGCGCTCTGGCGGGCCAGCGCGCGGGTGCTCTCCGGAGAGGGCGGCGAGGGCGCCATGGGCGCCTGGCGCATTTGCCCATGACAGTCGGGTTCGTGACACCCGTAGCCATGTTGACAACTATTCTTCCGCGGCGCCGGTTGAATCCCCTCGCACCGTGGCCGACTCCTCCCTCCGACAAGAACCAGGCGCAAGTCGCGCTACACGGCCGACCGCGGCATAGCCGGCGCGTTCGAGGGGGAGACGATCACCCGCCGCGGGTTCATGACCGGCGGCGCGCTGGCCGCCGGCGGCATCGCCACCGCGGCGTTCGCGCCTGCCGGCGCTGGGCTTCGCGCTCGGGCCGATGTTCGAGGACGGCACGCCCGACCGCTGGCAGGACGTCGGCCCCGAGGCCGACTTCAACGCCGAGACCTACGTCCCGAAGGTGATGAACATCGTGGCCGACATCGGCGAGGCCGGCAAGACCACCGTCTACGTGCGCAAGTTCGACCCCGGGCGCGACAGCCAGCCCGCGACAAGCGCAAGGAGCCTGCCCGTACGTCGCGATCTCCACCCGCTGCGCCCACCTGGGCTGCCCCGTCCGCTACATCCAGGCCTCCCAGCGCTTCGTCTGCCCCTGCCACGGCGGCGTCTACGACTTCGAGGGCAAGGTCGACGGCGGCCCGCCCGTGCGCCCGCTCGACCGCTTCTACACCCGCGTGACCAACGGCCGCGTGGAGGTCGGCGACCGCTTCTCGGTCAACTCCGAGCTCGAGCGCTTCTCCCCGCGCGACCCGTCGAACCACCTCGACGGGCTGTGGCAGTACCTCTACCCGTCGAGGCCCAGCACATGAGCAAGCTGCACCCCCCGCTGCCGAAGTTCCTGCGCCCGGCGCCCAAGCGCCGGGGCAGAAGCCGGACGACGGCAACGGGAACGGCAAGAAGCCCGCCACCGCGGACAAGCTCAAGGCGGGCGCGGCCGAGGGCGGCGCGCAGGTCGTCGGCTGGCTCGACGAGCGCACCGGCGCCAGCCCGTTCCTGCGCGGCTTCCTCTTCCGCAAGGTCCCGAAGGGCACCAACTGGTTCTACACGCTGGGCTCGGCCACGATGTTCGCCTTCGTCTCGCAGGCGGTCACCGGGCGTGTTCCTGGCGATGTACTACAAGCCGGACCCCTCGCGCGCCTACGAGTCGGCGGCGCACATCACCAACGAGGTCTTCCTGGGCGAGCTGGTGCGCGGCATGCACCGCTGGGGCTCGACGGTGATGATCGTCCTGATCTTCCTGCACATGGGCCGGACGTTCGTCTTCGGCGCCTACAAGTACCCGCGCGAGCTGAACTGGGTCATCGGCGTGATCCTGCTCGTGCTGACGCTGGCGATGGGCCTCACCGGCTACCTGCTGCCGTTCGACCAGCGGTCGTTCTGGGCCACGGTCGTGGGCGTGAACATCAACGCCTCGGGGCCGATGATGGGCCCGTACCTGGCCGACTTCCTGCGCGGCGGGGCGGAGTTCGGCGGCGCCACGCTCAGCCGCTTCTACGCGATGCACATGCTGCTCATCCCGGGCCTGATCGCCGCGCTGATCGGCGCCCACCTCTACCTCGTGGCCAAGCTCGGCACCACCGCCCCGCCGTGGCTGAAGGCCGAGAAGAAGGAACTCCTCAAGGAGGAGATCTGAGCGTGAACGCGCGCGAGAAGGAGCAGTACCTCCGCGAGTACTCGATCCTGAAGAGCCAGGGCAAGCCGTTCTTCCCCTACGCGGTCGCCAAGGACGGCGCGATGGCGGCGATCACGCTGGTCGTGATCATCCTGATGGCGATCCTCTTCGGCGCCGAGCTGGGCCCGAAGGCGGACCCGACCACCACGACCTACTCGCCGCGGCCCGAGTGGTACTTCTTCTTCCTCTTCGAGCTGCTGCGCGTGGTCAAGCCGCCGGAGCTGGTGTTCCTCGCCACGATCGGCATCCCCACGATCTGCCTGATGCTGCTGCTCCTGCTGCCGTTCTACGACCGCGGCCCGGAGCGCCACCCGCTCAAGCGCCCGATCGCGATGATCGGCGCCGTCGCCACCGTCGCCGCGATGGCCTACCTCACGGTGCTCGGCGCGATCGCCGGCCCGCCGAGCGAGATCGAGATCGACGGTGGCGTCCAAGTACGAAGAGGGCAAGGAGGTGACCGCCTCGTCCGGCTGCCTCGGCTGCCACAAGATCGGCGAGAACGGCAACACGCTCGGCCCGAACCTGACCGAGATCGGCGACCGGCTCGGCCGGGACGCGATCGCCCGCACGCTCGTGAACCCCACGCGCCGATGCCCTCCTACGCCTCGCTGCGCGAGAACGAGCCGGAGCAGTTCGAGCAGCTCGTGGACTTCATCGCCTCGCTCAAGGAGGAGATGCCCAAGGGCGAGGGCGCCACCGGCGAGTCTCCCACCGAGAGGCGACTGACCCCTCCGCATGAGCTCGCCCACGGCCGCGCCCGAGAGCGGGACCCTGCCGGAGAACCAGGTGCGGGCGATGTTCGACCGCATCGCCCGGGTCTACGACCGGATGAACTCGGTGATGACGGCCGGGCATGCACCACCGCTGGCGCGCGCGCGCGGCCGACCTCGCGCGCGTCGGCCCGGGCGACGGGCGCTCGACGTGGCCACCGGCACCGGCGACCTGGCGATCGAGCTGGCCGGCCGGGTCGGGCCGCAGGGCGAGGTCGTGGGCTCGACTTCTCCGAGGCGATGCTCGAGATCGCCCGCGCCAAGGCGGCGGCGCGGGGCCATCTGCGCTTCGAGCAGGGCAACGCGCTCGAGCTGCCCTACGCCGACGGCGAGTTCGACGCCGCGACGGTGGGCTTCGGCGCGCGCAACTTCTCCGACCTCGGCGCGGGCCTGGCCGAGATGGCGCCGCGTCGTGCGCCCGGGCGGCCGGGTCGTCGTGCTCGAGATCACCACGCCGCAGCGCGCCGCCGCTGTCGTGGTTCTTCGGCTCTGGTTCGACCGCGTGGTGCCGGTGCTCGGCGAGCTGGCGGGCGACCCGGACGCCTACACCTACCTGCCGAGCTCGGTCCGCCGCTTCCCCGGACCCCGCGAGCTCGGCGCCGAGCTGGCGGCGCCGGCCTCACCGACGTCCGCTGGATCCTCACGGCGGGCGGGATCATCGCCATCCACTGCGGGCACGGTCCCGGCGGAGCCGTGACCGGCTCCGCGCAGCTCGGCCTCGGTGCTCGAGGCCGGCGGACCGGAGCTCTCGCGCCAGCTGCAGCGCACCGAGACCCGCCTGGCGGAGGTGGCCGACGGCCACGGCGCCGAGCTGGGACGCCACGCCGCCGGCACGCTGGCCGCGGGCGGCAAGCGGCTGCGGCCGGTGCTCGTGTTCCTCTGCGGCGGGGAGGGCGACGGGCTGCTGGCGGCCGCGGCGGCGGTCGAGCTGCTGCACATGGCCACGCTCGTCCACGACGACGTGCTCGACCAGGCGCCCCTTCGCCGCGGCGCGGCCGACCGTGTTCGCCGCCGCGGGCCGCGGCGCCGCCACCGCCACCGGCGACCTCCTCTTCTCGCGCGCCTTCGCCGAGCTGGCGTCCACGGGCAGCGAGCGGCGGTCGAGGCGCTGTCGCAGGCCTCGTCGGCGCTCGCCCGCGGCGAGCTGATGCAGCGCGCCGACGCCTGGTCGGAATCCGTGAGCCCCGGAGCGCTACCTGGAGCGCTGCGAGCTCAAGACCGGCCAGCCTCTTCTCGGCGGCCTGCCGGCTCGGCGCCCTGCTCGGCGACAGCCCGGGCGCCGGAGGCGGCGCTGGCCGGGTTCGGCCGGCGGATCGGCCTGGCGTTCCAGATCCTCGACGACGTGCTCGACGTGTCGGGCCCGAGCGAGCGGACGGGCAAGCAGCGCGGCACCGACCTGCTCGACGGCACCGTCACGCTGCCGCTGATCGTCGCCCGCGGAGCGCGATCCCGAGCTGCGCCGCGATGGACCTGCGCGTCGGTCGTCACCGAGCCCGCGCAGGCGGAGGCCGTGTGCGACCGCATCGCGCTCACCGGCGCCCTCGGCGAGGCCCGCGCAGCAGGCGCTCGGGCCACGTGGCCGAGGCAAAGGCGGCGCTGAGCGGAGCTGGAGCTGCCGGAGGCAGGCGCCGGGCGCTGGACCTGGTGGCGGACGGCGTGGTGGAGCGCTACGCCTGAGCAAGGCCCGACGACCGACGACGCGCTACGACCTAGAAGTCTTCGGGCAGGATCGCGCCGGCGTTCAGCGCCGCGGCGAAGCGGTCCACCTCGGCGGCCATGTTGGCCCGGCATGAGGCGGCGGTAGTCGGCGGCCAGCGCGTCGGTGCCGTGGTCGAGCTCCTCGTCGAAGGCGTCGACGCGTGCTCTGGCGAAGACGCCTTCGCGGCGGCTCTCGCACTCGGGGCAGCGCAGCAGACGCGCCAGGCGTCGCCGCCGGCCTCCTCCCACCGGTCGGGTAGACCAGCTCCGAGCCGCAGTCGCGGCAGACGTGCGAGCTCCTGGTCGGGCTCGCCGCCGCGCCGAAGCCCGAGGCCTCCTCTGGTGCTCCGGCGGCGTCCTTGAAGTACACGACCTCGATGGTCTTGCCGCTGGGAAGCACCACGCGCTTACGTAGTGCTGGACTGTGTCCTCCATGCCGTCCATATCGGCTGTCGTCTCGGCAGCCGACTTGAGACCGAACTTGAGCCGCTATCCCGCTGATAGCCGGAATAGACTGCCGCGCCCGTGGTTCTCAGCGATCGCACCATCCGGTCGGAGATCGAGGCCGGCCGCATCGTGATCGACCCCTTCGACGCCCGAACTGATCCAGCCGTCGAGCATCGACGTGCGCGTCGACCGCCGCTTCCGCGTCTTCCACAACGCGCGCTACCCTACATCGACGTGCGGCAGCCGATGGAGGACCTGACCGAGCTCGTCGAGGTCGACGGCGACGAGCCGTTCATCCTCCACCCGGGCGAGTTCGTGCTGGGCCAGACGCTGGAGCGGGTCACGCTGCCCGACGACCTCGTCGCGCGGCTCGAGGGCAAGAGCTCGCTCGGCCGGCTCGGCCTGCTGATCCACTCGACGGCGGGCTTCGTGGACAGCGGCTTCTCGGGCAACCTGACGCTCGAGCTGTCGAACGTCGCGAACCTGCCGATCACGATCTACGAGGGCGATGCCGATCGGGCAGATCTCGTTCATGCGGATGGACGGGCCGGTCGAGAACGCCCTACGGCTCAGGCGCCACGGGCAGCAAGTACCAGGGCCAGGCGGAGCCCACCCCGAGCCGCTTCTACGAGAACTTCGACAAGCCGGCGAACTGATCCGCCCGAGGTCGCGGCCCGAAGGAACCCCAGCGTTACCATCGGAGAGGTGCCCCGAACTCAGGAGTGCACATGCCGAACATCGGCCCGCTCGAGATCGTCATCGTCCTCGTGATCGTCCTGGTCATCTTCGGGCCGAAGCGCCTGCCGGACCTCGGCCGCTCGCTGGGCAGCGGCATGCGGGAGTTCAAGGACTCGGTGACGGGCAAGGACGAGGACGACAAGGAGCTTCCCGCCGCCGAGGAGAAGCCCGAGCCCGTCCACGCCGAGAAGTCCGAGGCCACGCCGGCCGCCGGCAAGACCCCTCCGTAGCGGCTCGCCGGAGCCATGAAGGAGGCCGCGGACCCCGTGCCGCGCATCAGACCGATCGAGCACGAGGAGCGGCTGACGCTCGTCGACCACCTCGACGAGCTGCGCTCGCGCATCATCATCGCGCTGGTCGCGTTCGTCGTGGCCTCCTCGCTCTGCTTCTGGCAGAACGACCTGATCCTCGAGATCGTCAACAAGCCGCTGCCGGACGACCTGCCGGAGCCGATCACCTTCGGCGTCACCGAGCCGTTCACCACCACGCTCACCAACGCGGCCTACGCGGCGATCCTGCTCGCCCTGCCGGTGATCCTGTACCAGGTCTACGCCTTCGTCCTGCCGGCGTTCAGCCCCACCGAGCGGCGGGTCGCCACGCCGCTGCTGCTGATGGTGCCGGTCCTGTTCATCGGCGGCGTGGTCTTCTGCTACTTCGTCGTCCTGCCGCCCGCGACCGACTTCCTGCTCAGCTTCAACGCCGACGAGTTCAACACCCAGGTCCGCGCGCGGGACTACTACAGCTTCGTCACGCTCACGATGCTGGCGATGGGGCTGGGGTTCCAGGTGCCGGTCGCCATCCTCGCGCTCGTGCGGCTGGGGATCACGACCCCGGCGAAGCTGCGCAAGAACCGCCGCTACGCGATCCTCGTGATCGCGGTCGTGGCGGCCTTGCTGCCGACGATCGACCCGGTGACGATGCTCCTCGAGATGGTCCCGCTGATCATCCTGTACGAGTTCAGCATCGTGCTCGCCTCCGCCCTGGGCCGCCGCCGAGAGCCCCTCGGCCGAGCCGGCCGGCGCCGAGGGCAGCTAGCTAGCGTTCTGCGCAGCGCATGCTGTTCGACCTCCAGGGAAAGCGCCGCCGGGTGGTGCAGGTGACCTACCTCACGCTCGCCGTGCTGATGGGCGGCGGGCTCGTCCTGTTCGGCATCGGCGGCGACGTCTCGGGCGGCCTCTTCGACGCCTTCTCCGAGCGCGGCGGCAGCGGCGGAAACGGCAACGACGCGGTCGAGAAGCGGATCGAGCGCAACGAGAAGCGGGTGCAGTCCGACGCCGCGCGAGCGAGGCCGCGCGCAAGGAGCTGGTGCGCGACTACTACCAGCTGGCCGTCGCGCAGACCTCGCCAGGACTCGACCGGCTTCCCGGACGATGCCCGCGACGAGCTGCGAAGGCGGCCGCCAACTGGAAGGCCTACCTCGAGCTCAGAGCCGAAGCAGGTCGACGCCTCGCTGGCGAACGTGGCGCTCCAGATCTACGACCCCACCGCCCTGAACCGGCCGAAGGAGGCCCAGGAGGCGGCGCGCGTGATCGCCGAGACGCGCAACGACACCAACGCCTACCTCAACCTGGTCCAGTACGCGGCGCTCGCCGGCGACACCCGCACGGCGGACCTCGCGGGCCAGAAGGCCGTCGACCTGGCGCCGAAGTCCCAGAGGAAGGACGTGGAGGCGCAGGTCAAGCAGCTCAAGACCGCCCAGAACGCCCAGGGCGCAGGCGGGAACGGCACCCGAGCAGTAGCCCTCGGCGGCTCGGCTGTACAGTTCGGCCCTGCCGGGGAGCGACCGACCAGTGACAGGAGCAGAGTGAACTTCCAGATCCAGGACGAGGAGATCGACGAGCAGACCCACGTGATCGAGCTCGGCGGCGAGATCGACCTCTACACCGCGCCCGAGTTCAAGGAGCGGATGGTCGAGCTCATCGAGGCCGGCAAGAAGCAGATCGTCGTGGACCTCTCCGAGGCCACGTTCATCGACTCGACCACGCTCGGCGTGCTCGTCGGCGGCGTCAAGCGCCTGCGGCCCGCCGGCGGCTCGCTGGCGCTGGTCTGCACCGACCAGAACATCACCAAGATCTTCGAGATCACCGGCCTCGACCGCGTGTTCCCGATCCACGGGATCGCGAGACGGCCCTCGGCTCGCTCAACGCGCCCGCTGAGTAGCCTGTAGGACGCCGCAGTACCCCGGGGCCGTTAGCTCAGCTGGTAGAGCAGGAGACTCTTAATCTCAAGGTCGTAGGTTCGATCCCTACACGGCCCATCTCGCGCTGTACCTGCCGGCTAGACCTGCTTCTGGTGCCGGATGAGCCCGCCGGCCACGACCAGCACTCCTCCGGCGAGCACCCAGAGGAGGAGCGAGGACTCCTGTCCGGTTCCGCCTCCTCCGAAGTCGCCTCCTGAGCCGGCATCGGTCGTCGCGCTATCGGTTGGAGTGGCCGCGGCTGTCTCGATCGCGTCGGTCGCGACCTCGTCGGTCCGGCCCACGATGTTGTTGAGGACCATCTCGATCGAGCCGGCGGCCGCCCCGGGGAAGGCCTTTTGCAGGCAAGCGTTGTAAGCCGTCGCATCCAGCTTGTCGAGGTCTGCGGTCTGGCTGTTCAGCGCGGCCCGCAGCCACCGCTCCACGCCACCCGCGTATCCCGACTTGAGGCACCCGCCGAGCGCTGCCTGATTCGTGTCCGGGGAGGCGATCCTCGTCACGGAGTCGTCGATCACGGAGGCCGCCTTCGTCTCACTGCCCCTCAGCGCCTCGTTGAGCGGCTGGATGCTCGCGCCCGGCGGCGGCACGATCGCGACGCGGGCGGGGACGCGCGGCAGCTCGTCGGTCCGCGGAGGCGCGGGTGCCGCGCTCGCGGACAACGGGGCGATCGCGATGAGCGCCACGAGCGCGGTGGACACGCCCAGGACGGCCTTCCTCACGGAGGCAACGAACAACGTCTTCTCTAGGCCCACGCTACTCCCCCACCAGCTGGGCGTACTGGCTCGCTATTCGGCATGGGTTCTCGTTTGTCGGAGGCGTCTCGTTCGAGACTAGGTCAGTTCTTCCAAGGCGGCAAATAACCGGTCGGAACCAGCGCAAAACATCCCGTGGCCGGCGTCGGTCTACGGCGCGGCGGGCGAGTCGTTGACGAGCGTCACCGATCGCTCGAGCCCCGTGATCGTGAACAGCCGGCGGAGCGTGTTGCTCGCGTTCGCCACCTGCACGGTGCGACCCGCGCGCTCGGCCTTGCGGGCGATCTCGACGATCGCGCGCAGTCCGCCGGCATCTATGAACTCGAGCTCGTCGAGGTCGATGATCAGCCAGCCCGGGTCATGGAGGTCGGCGACCTCCCGCTGGAAGCGGGGGACGGTGGCGCGGTCGAGCTCGCCGGAGATGGCCAGGCGAACCCCCGACTCTCCCGAGTCCTTCAGGCGGAAGGTGAGCGGGGTCAGAGGGGCGATGTCCCCACTCTAGGTGCGATCTGGTGGCTGCGGGCACAATGACGCCCGCAACGTCCGGGTTTTCTCGGGGGAACCTACGCTGCGGTGGGCAGCGGTTCGCGCATGAACGCGGGCTGTGCGACGACCTCAGTGCCGCGCCCGGGGGTGAGCGTGATGGCGCGCCGAGAGACGCGCTCGCCGGCCGGCTGGGCCGGCCGCAGGTCCACACGGTCCACGATCGCGGAGAGCACCTGGCGCATCTCGAAGAGTGCGAAGCTCGCGCCGATGCAGCGGCGCACCCCTCCGCCGAAGGGGATCCAGGTGTAGGTGCCGGCGGGCTGCTCGAGAAAGCGCTCGGGCCGGAAGGCCCGCGGCTCGGGATAGACGTCGGGCCGGCGGTGGATCAGGTGGATGCAGGGTGTGACCGAGGCGCCCGCGGGGAGCAGATGGCCCCCGATCTCCATGTCCTCGGTCAGCCGCCTCACGACGATCGGCAGCACGGGGCGCAGCCGCAGCGTCTCCTTCGCGACGGCGTCGGCGTACTCCTCGCCGCCGTCACGCACCTCGGCCCGCAGGCGCTCGAGCTTGTCCGGGTGGCGCACGAGCCGCTCGATCGCCCATGCGAGCGAGGTGGCGGTGGTCTCGTGACCCGCGACGAGCAGGGTCATCAGCTCGTCGCGCAGCTCCTGGTCGGACATCGGCTCGCCGTCCTCGTGCCGCGCCTGGAGGAGCAGGGAGAGGATGTCGTCGCGCTCCGCGAGGTCGCTCGCGTCCCGGCGGCTGCGGATCTCGTCGAACAGCAGGCTGTCCACCGGGCCGAGCTCGTCGCGCAGCAGGCCCAGCCGTTCGATGCGCCGCGGCCCCAGCAGCGCCGCCACGAGCATGGTGGTCTTGCGGGTGGTGAAGCTCACGAGATGGCCGAGCGCGGCACGGAGCTCGTCCAGGCGCCGGCCCTCCTCGACTCCGAACACGGCACGCATGATGACCTCGAGCGTGACCGCCTGCATGCGCGGCCAGAGCTCGAATGGCTGATCCGTGGGCCAGCGGTCGATCTCGCGCTCCGCAACCTCGCGCATCACCGCGCCGTAGCTCTGCATGCGCTCGCCGTGGAACGGCGGTAGCAGCAGCTTGCGCTGCCGCATGTGGCGCTCGTCGTCGAGCAGCAGCACCGAGTTGTGGCCGAGCACGGGCAGCAGGATCACGTTGCCCTCGCCGGCGTGCAGCACCCGCGGGTCGCCCTTGAACACGTCCCTGAGCATGTCCGGGTGAGCGAGGAAGACCCACGTGCCCTCCTGCGCGATCCGCATCGTGAAGATGTCCCCGTAGCGCTCCTGGCAGCGCTCCATGAACGGCATCGGGCGGGTTCCCCAGCCGAGCGTTTGGAGTGCGCGCGGGTAGCGGGGGCCTGGCGGCAGTGCGGCGGTGGCCATCGTCCGAACGAGAGTAGTGCCTCAGGGGTGATATGAACGCCGGGTGAGCGAAGAGCTGGCGCGTCTCGACGGCCGTACCGCCCCCGCGGCCGACACCGCCGTGCCGATCACCGACGAGGGCTTCCTGCGCGGTGACGGGGCGTTCGAGGTCGTGCGCGTGTACGCGGGGGTGCCGCTCCTCCTGGACGAGCACCTCGACCGCATGGAGCGCTCGGCCGCGAACCTGCGCCTCGAGGGCGGGCTTGCAGCGCGGAGGGGTTCGAGCGCGACGCCGCCGAGCTGCTGGAGCAGCGCGCGGAGGATCGGCGTTCGACGGCTGCCTGCGCCTGGTGCTGACCCGCGGAGGCCGGCGCCTGGCCATGACCGAGCCGCTGCCCGAGCTCGCCGGAGCGACTGCGCTGCGCGTTCGTGACCTATGCGCCCACGCGCGTGCTCGACGGCGTGAAGTCGCTCTCGTACGCCGCCAACATGCTCTGCAGCCGGATCGCCCGGGAGCGGGGCTTCGACGAGGCTCTGCTCGTGACCCCCCACGGCCGGGTGCTCGAGGCGCCCACCGTCCTCGCTTTTCTGGGTCGACGGCGACGGCAAGCTCTGCACGCCGCCGCTCGACGACCACATCCTCGCCTCGATCACGCGGGCGCACCTGATCGAGCTGCTGGAGGTGGAGGAGCGCTCCGTCACCACGGAAGAGCTGATGCAGGCGCAGGAGGCCTTCATCGCATCGACCACGCGGGAGGTGCACTCGGTCGCGGCCATCGAGGACCGGGAGTTCCCGGAGACCGGCGAGGTGACGCGCAAGGCCGCCGGCGCCTTCCAGGCCCACGTGGAGAGCCTGCTGGGGCGCTAGTCGGAATCCGAGGGCTCCGCCGGCGAGTTCTCCTCGTCGCGGGCCGTGCCGTCCACCTGGTAGCGCACGTACCAGGCGGCGTGCACGGCCACGTCGCGCGCTACTGACAGCGCGCCGACGGCTCCGCCCACTAGCTTCTTGGCCGCTCTCATCATGCGTATACTTGACCGTCATCGGCAATCGGCCCCAGTTCGTCAAGGCGGCGGCCGTCTCGCGGCTGCTCGCGGGAGCGCCACGAGGAGGTGATCGTGCACACCGGCCAGCACTACGACGACGAGCTGTCGCGGGTCTTCTTCGAGGAGCTGGGCGTGCCCGCCCCGGACCGCGAGCTGGGCGCGGGCGGAGGCTCGAACACCGAGCAGACGGCGCGCATCCTGGGCCTGCTCGAGGAGGTCGTGGCGGAGGCGGAGCCGGACATGGTCCTGGTCTACGGCGACACGAACTCCACCCTGGCCGGCGCCTTGGCCGCGGCCCAGGCCGCGGGTCCCGGTCGCGCCACGTGGAGGCGGGCATGCGCTCGTTCGACCGCGCGATGCCCGAGGAGCTGAA
Source organism: uncultured Thermoleophilaceae bacterium (assembly GCA_963722705.1). Classification (GTDB taxonomy): domain Bacteria; phylum Actinomycetota; class Thermoleophilia; order Solirubrobacterales; family Thermoleophilaceae; genus JAAYBF01. Next base: position 674,746 of record CAVRNY010000006.1, read on the forward strand.
CCGCGTGCTGACCGACCACGCGAGCGACCTGCTGCTGTGCTCGACCGAGACGGCGATGGACAACCTCGAGCGGGAGCACGCCGTCGGCGAGGCGCCACCTGGTCGGGCGACGTGATGGCGGACGTGTCGCTGGCGTTCGGCCCGATCGCGCGAGGAGCGCTCCACCGCGCTGGCCGAGCACGGCCTCGAGCCCGGCGGAGTACGTGCTGGCCACGGCCCACCGTGCCGGGAACGTGGACGATCCGGCCCGGCTCGAGCGCGCTGGTCTCGCTGCTCGAGGCGGTCCCCGGGACGTGCGTGCTGCCGCTGCACCCCCGCACCGCGGCCCGGCTGGAGCGAGCCGGGCTCCGCGCCCGGCTCGAGGCGCCGCGGTGCTGGTGCTTCCGCCGCTGGGCTACCTCGACTTCATGCGGCTGGCCATGCATGCGCGCGCGGTGCTCACCGATTCCGGCGGGGTCCAGAAGGAGGCCTACCTGCTGGGCGTGCCGTGCGTGACGCTGCGCGAGAGCACGGAGTGGGTCGAGACCGTGGACGCGGGCTGGAACACCCTGGTGGGGCTCGACCGCCGAGGCCGCGCTGGCCGCGCTGGAGCGCCCGCCGCCCGCCGATGACGCGCCCCGAGCTGTACGGCGGGGGGCAAGCCGCTGAGCGGATCAGAGACGTTCTCTCCGACTACACTCCCCGGCCATGAAGATCGGGATCGTAGGACTGGGGTACGTGGGCCTCCCCCTGGTGCTCGCCTTCGCCGAGGAGGGTCACGACGTGGTCGGCGTGGACGCCGACCGCGCCGCGTGGCGTCCGCTTTCGCGCTGGCGAGAGCTACATCGAGGACGTGCCCGCCGAGCGCCTCGCGGCCGTCGTCGGAGCGCATCCTGGCCAGCACGCGGTACGAGGAGCTGGCCGACTGCGACGCCGTTCTGATCGCCGTGCCGACGCCGCTCACGCGCAACCGCGAGCCCGACCTCGGTCCGCTGGTCTCGGCCGGCACGCTCGCTGGCGGGCGTCCTGCGGCGCCGGCCAGCTGGTGGTGCTCGAGTCCACGACCTACCCCGGCACGACTCGCGAGCGCCTGGTCCCGCTGCTGGAGGAGTCGGGGCTTGCCGCGGGGCGGGACTTCAACGTGGCCTTCTCGCCCGAGCGCGTGGACCCGGGCCGCACCGACTACACGCTGCGGAACACGCCCGAAGATCGTCGGCGGGCTCACGCCCGCCTGCCTCGACCGGGCGATGGCGATGTACGGGCGAGGTCTGCGACGACCTCGTGCCCGTCTCCGGCCCCGAGCCGGCGGAGCTGGCCAAGCTGCTGGAGAACGTCTTCCGCTCGGTCAACATCGCGCTCGTCAACGAGCTGGCCATGCTCTGCGACCGGATGGGCATCGACGTCTGGGAGGTGGTCGACGCCGCGGCCACCAAGCCGTACGGCTTCATGCGCTTCGACCCGGGGCCCGGCATGGGCGGCCACTGCCTGCCCGTCGACCCCTTCTACCTGGCGTGGAAGGCGCGCGAGTACGGCCAGCCGACCGAGTTCGTGGAGCTGGCGGGCGAGGTGAACCAGCGCATGCCGGAGTTCTGCGTGGAGCGGGTCTCCCGGGCGCTGAACGACCACTCCAAGGCGGTCCGCGGCTCCAGGGTGGCGATCCTCGGCGTGTCCTACAAGCCGGGCGTCGGCGACCTGCGCGAGTCGCCCGCGATCAAGATCATGCGGCAGCTGTACGAGCGCGGAGCCGACCTCGTCTATCACGACGACCACGTGTCCGGAGCTGCCACGACATGGAGCTCACCTCGGACCCGCTCGACGTGGCGCTCGAGGATGCCGACTGCGCGGTGATCGTGACCGCCCATCCGGGGCTCGACCTCGAACAGGTGGTCCAGACCGCTCCCCTGGTCGTGGACTTCAGCGGCGTCACGCGGGGGATCGAGGCGCCCAACCTGGTGCGGCTGTGAGCGAGGCCGTGCGGGTCGGGGTCGTCGGCCTCGGCTACTGGGGCCCGAACCTGGCCCGCAACTTCGACCGGCTGCCGGGAGCGGAGCTGCGCGTGGCTCTGCGACGGATCGCCCGAGACGCCTCGAGCGGGTCGCCGCCGGCGTTCCCGGACGCGCGCACGTCGGCGGACCTCGACGAGCTGCTGGCCGACGACTCGAGCTAGACGCGGTCGTCGTGGCCACGCCGGTGCCCACCCACGCGTCGATCGCGGAGCGGGTGCTGGCCGCGGGCAAGCACTGCTTCGTCGAGAAGCCGCTCGCGCAATCGGCGGCCGACGCCGAGCGGGTGGTGGACGCCGCCAAGGAGGCCGGGCGGGTGCTGATGGTCGGGCACCTGCTCGAGTACCACCCCGGGCTCGAGATGCTCAGGGACGTCGCCGACTCCGGCGAGCTCGGCGACATCCACTACATCTACGGCAACCGCCTGAACCTCGGCAAGCTGCGCGCCGAGGAGAACGCGCTCTGGAGCCTCGGCGCGCACGACGTGTCGGTGCGTGCTGCGCCTCGCCGGCGAGGAGCCGGTCGAGTGCACGGCGGTGGGCGAGTCCTACATGCGCGAGGGCGTCGAGGACGTGGTCTTCTGCTTCATGCGCTTCCCGTCGGGCCTCGCCGCGCACCTGCACCTCTCCTGGCTCGATCCCGCACAAGGAGCGCCGCTTCACGGTGGTCGGATCGAAGAAGATGGCCACGTTCGACGACATGGAGCTCGAGCGCAAGCTCACCGTGTACGACAAGGGCTTCGACGAGGACTTCTCCTCGTACGGCGAGTACATCGCCCGCTCGGGCGACATCCACAGCCCGCGCGTCCCCAACGACGAGCCGCTGCGGATCGAGTGCGGCCACTTCGTGCGAGTGCGATCCGGGAGGGGTCGACGCCGCGCTCCGACGGCGAGAGCGGGCTGCGCGTCGTCCGCGTGCTCGAGGAGCTGCAGCGCTCCCTCGACGAGAGCCGGCGTGCTCAGCCCGTCTGACCGGGCGCCGGGCCTGCTGCTCGGGCGAGGACGTCGCGCTCCGCCGAGTCGTCGAGGTGGGGGGCAACGTGGTGATCCACGCGGGCACCGTCGATCGGCGAGCGGGGCCCGGATCCAGGACGGCGCCGTGATCGGCAAGCCGCTCGTGCTCGGCCCCGCCTCGACCGCCTCCGCGGAGGAGCCCGCGGCCGCCGAGCATCGGAGCCGGCGCCACCGTGTGCGCCGGCGCCGTGGTGGTGGCGGGCGCGCGGATCGGCGATCGGCGCGGTGGTGGGCGACCAGGCGCAGGTGCGCGAGCGGGCGGTGATCGGCGGGCGAAGACCGTGGTGGGCCGCGGATCGGCGGTGGACAACGACGTGACGATCGGCGCCCGCGTGCGGATCCAGACCGGCTGCTACATCACGGCGTTCTCGGAGATCGAGGACGACGTGTTCGTGGCGCCCGGGGTCACGCTCACCAACGACGACACGATGGGCCGCCACGGCCCGGAGTACAAGCTGCGCGGCGCGCGCTGCGGCGCGCCTGCCGGGTGGGCGGCGGTGCCGTGCTCACACCGGGCGTCGAGGTCGGCGAGGAGGCGTTCGTGGCCGCGGGCGCCGTGGTCGTGCGCGACGTGCCGGCGCGGGCGGTCGTGATGGGCGTGCCGGCTCGCGAGGTGCGCGAGGTGCTGGACGAGGATCTGCTGGAGCGGTGGCGGTGAGGCGCCGTCGCCACGCGGCCGCTCGCGCTCCTCGACGACCGGCTCACGCTGGCGCTCGGCGCGGTGGCCGCCACGGCCGTCGCGGCGGTGGTTGCGGTGGAGGTGGGGCGGGTGTGGCTGCGGGGGAGCGCCCCCGCGCTCGACCGAGACCGAGGATCCCCTGCACGCCGCCGCGGAGGCGGTGGTCGAGACCGCCGAGGTGGCGCGCGCCGGCTACCGCGAGGGCTCCACCCGCGAGAACGCGATCTTCAACCTGCTCACCTCGTTCGTCATCACGTTCGTCTCCGCGCGGGCGATCGACGGCCCTGCTGCGCGGGCGCAGGCGGGTCGGGCCGTTCCGTGACCTGAGGTTCGGCCGCCGCCACATCCACCACTTCGTGCCCGGGATCGTGCTCGCGTTCGTGCGCCGGCGCCGCCGCGATCGTCTCGCGTAACGAGGAGCTCGAGCCGTGGCTCGCGCTTCCGTTCGGGGTCGGGATGGGCCTGACCCTGGACGAGTCGGCGCTGCTGCTGGAGCTCGACGACGTCTACTGGTCCGAGGAGGGGATCGTGAGCGTGCAGATCACGCTCGCGGTCACGGCGATGCTGGCCGCGGGCGCCCTGGCCGGCCGGTTCCTGCGCCGCGGCGAGCAGCGCCGTGCTCGGAGCACGAGACTGCCAGCGGTCGCGCAGTAGAGTGGCGCCCGTGGAGTCAGGCGACGATCCGCAAGGGGCCGCAGAGCCCCGCGCCAGGGCGAGCCGTCAGGCGCCGCAGAGCCCGGCAGGGCCACAGAGTCCCGCGGGCCCTCAGGCTCCGGCTCCGAGCGTTCCGCCACCGCCCCCTCCCGGCCCCGAGACCGTCGGTGCGCCGCCCGGCGCCCGGCTACGGCGGTCCCGTGCCCCCGGGTGGCTGGCACCAGCCCGCGGCGCCCGGGCCTCCTCCGCTCCCGGGTCAGGGCCAGCTGGCGAGCTGGGGCAGCCGCCTCGGGCGCGACGCTCATCGACGCCCTGATCCTGCTGGTGCCCACGGTGGTCTGCTGATTGCGGTCGTGGTCGGCCGTCGCGCTCGGCAGCGAGGTGGCGAGGGCGTCGTCGTCGGCGCATCGTGCCAGCTTCCTGGTCTTCGTGCTCGTGTTCCTGCTGCTCTACGCGCCGCTCCTGATGATGCGCCAGGGCGAGCACAACGGCCAGACCTGGGGCAAGCAGGTGCTGGGGATACGCGTGATCCGCGACAACGGCCAGCCGTTCGACTTCGGGTCCGCGGCGCTGCGCGAGATAGTCCTGAAGACCCTCGCCGTGGGGATCGCCTCGTCGATCATTCCCCTGATCCCCTGGTTCCTCAACTACTTCTGGCCCCTCTGGGACGACCAGAACCGCGCGCTCCACGACATGGGCGCCTCGACCCACGTCGTCAAGGCCTGAGCCTAGGCGGCCGCGTCGGGCGCAGCCGCTCGGCGGCGTCCGTCCAGATCATCTCGTCGCGGGCCGGGCCCACGCCCGACCATCACGACCGGGATCCCCAGCTGCTCCTCGATGAACTCGAGGTAGGCACGCGCGTTGGCGGGCAGGTCGTCGACAGCTACCGGGCGCCGGAGATGTCCTCGTGCCAGCCCGGGCAGCTCGACGAGCTCGCCGCGGGCCTGGTGCAGCACCGACTGGTGGTAGGGGAACTCGTCGAAGCTCGCGCCCTCCGGGCCCGGTGTAGCGGACGGCCACCGGTAGCGGGTCGATGCCCGGTGAGCACGTCGAGCTTGGTGACCACCAGGCCGGTGAGCCCGTTCACCCGCACGCGCGTAGCGCAGGGCGACCAGGTCGAGCCAGCCGCAGCGGCGGGCGCGCCCGGTCGTGGTGCCGAACTCGCTGCCGGCGTCGCGGATGCGGTCGCCCATCTCGTCGTGCAGCTCGGTGGGGAAGGGCCCGGCGCCGACGCGCGTGCAGTACGCCTTGGTGATTCCCCACACCTCGTCGATGGCCTTGGGGCCCACCCCCGCGCCCACGCAGGCTGCGCCCGCCACCGGGTTCGAGGAGGTGACGAACGGATAGGTGCCGTGGTCGATGTCGAGCAGGGTGCCCTGCGCGCCCTCGAAGACCACGAGCCGACCCTCGTCGAGGGCGTTCCAGGCGATCGGGGGCGTGTCGGCGATGTAGGGCGCGAGCCGGTCGCCGTAGGCGCGGTAGTCCTCGGTCATCTGATGCAGGTCGAGGCTCGGGTCCTTGGCGAACTCGCGCAGCGTCTGGCGCTTGGGCTCGAGCGCCGCGCGTGATCTTCTGCTTGAGGATCTTCTCGTCGAGCACGTCCTGCACGCGGATCCCGAGCCGGGCCGCCTTGTCCGCGTAGGCGGGGCCGATCCCGCGCTTCGTGGTGCCGATCTCGCGCTTGCCGAGCTTGGCCTCGCCGGCGTGGTCGAGCAGCAGGTGGTAGGGCATGATCAGGTGGGCGTTGGCCGAGACGCGCAGGCCGCTGAGGTCGATCCCGCGGCGGCGGAGCCCGTCGATCTCCTCGGCCAGCACGCGCGGGATCCACCACCACGCCGTTGCCGACGACGCAGAGCTTCCCCGGGTAGAGGATCCCCGAGGGGATCAGGTGGAACTTGAAGGTCTCGTCACCCCGGACGATCGTGTGGCCGGCGTTGTTGCCGCCCTGGAACCGGATCACGGCATCGGCCTGCTCGGCGAGCAGGTCCACGACCTTCCCCTTTCCCTCGTCGCCCCACTGGGCGCCGACTATCACCAGTCCCGGCATGACGCTTGGAGTGTAGGAGCGCGCTCAGCCGCCCGGAGCCAGGCGGAGGTCGGGTCCCATGATCGGGATCGGCTCGCCGCAGATCTCGGCGAGACGGGAGACGGTCCGCGCGCCGACCTGCTCGCGCAGCGCGTCGAGGTCGGTGGTGTTCGTGGTCACGACGATCGAGCGCTCGTCCTGCCAGCGCTCGTTGACGATCGAGTAGAGCTGCTCGAGCACCCAGTCGGTTCGCTTCTCGGCGCCGAGGTCGTCCAGATGGAGGAGGTCGACCGAGCAGAGCTCGCGGAACAGGCCCATGTAGGAGTCGCCGCGCATCCCGGTCGTAGGTCTCCTTGATCTCGGCCAGCAGCCGCGTGACGGGGTAGATCGCCACGGACCGGCCGGCTCGCTCGGCCGCCTGTGACACGAGCATCGCGAGCGATGTCTTGCCGGTGCCCACGTCGCCGGCGAACCAGAGGCCCCGGCCCTCGTCCAGGTTGCCCTCCACCTGCTCGACGTAGGCGCGCACGTGGCGGAGGACGAACGGATCGAGGTCGCACACCGGCTTGCGGTCGAAGGAGACGCCCCGGAACCGCTTCGGGATGCCCGTGCCCATTCCGCGGCTGAGCGCCCGCCCGATCATCTTCTCCCGGCAGTCGCAGGGCTCGGTGTGGTCGTCCTCGCGCAGGATCCAGCCGCTGCCGTCGCAGACGCCGAGCGGGCAGGACGCGCCGCGAGCGGCCTCGCCGTCGTCGCGGCCCGGATCCGGGACGGGACGCAGCACGCGCTACCCGGCTGCCGCAGCGGTGGCCGCGGTACGGTCGCGCGCGATGCTGGCGAACTTCGGATAGCGCTCGAGGAAGGTGAGCTCGATCGACCCGACCGGCCCGTTGCGGTGCTTGCCGATGATCACGTCGGCCACGCCGGGCTTCTCCGAGGCATCGCCGTTGTAGTACTCGTCGCGGTAGACGAACATCACCAGGTCGGCGTCCTGCTCGATGTTGCCGCTCTCGCGCAGGTCGGCCATCAGCGGCTTCTTGTCCGGTCGAGCCTCGACCGCTCGCGACAGCTGGGAGATCGCGATCACCGGGATGTTGAGCTCCCGGGCGAGGATCTTGAGCCCACGGCTCATCTTGCCGACCTGCTCGACGCGGCCGTCGCGGGGGTCCTCCGGGCGCATCAGCTGGAGGTAGTCGATGATCAGCAGTCCGAGCGGGTGGCGCTGGTGGAGGCGCCGAGCCTTGGCGCGCAGCTCCAGCACGCCGATGTCGCTCGAGTCGTCGATGAACAGGGGCGCCTTGGTGAGCTTCTCGGTGGCGGCGAGCACCTTGGGCCACTGCTCGGACTTCACCCGTCCCTTGCGAAGCGACTCGCCGTTGATCTTGCCCCTGGAGGCGATGAAGCGCTGGGCCAGCTCCCCCTCCGACATCTCGAGCGAGAACAGGGCGACCGCCCGACCGTGGTCGACGGCCGCGTTCTCTGCGATGCAGGTGGCGAGCGAGCTCTTCCCCATCGCCGGCCTCGCGGCCAGCACGATCAGGTTGCCCGGCTGGAAGCCGCCCGTGATCTCGTCCAGGTCGTGGTACCCGGACGGCGTGCCCGTGAGCGACTGGCCCTCCTTGGAGAGGCGCTGAAGCTTGTCGATCTCCTCGTGGAGCACGTCCTCGATCGACTTCAGCTGGCCGGACTCCTCGTCGTGGCCGGCGCGGAAGATGGCCTGCTCGGCCTGCTCGACCAGCGCGCGGGGATCGCCCCCGTCGGTCATCACGCGCTCCTGGATCTCGCGTGCCGAGTTCAGCAGCCGGCGCAGGATCGAGTGGTCGCGCACGATCTTCGCGTAGTCGCGCACCGCGTGGACGGAGGGCACCAGCGTGGGCAGCTGGTGCACGTAGGCCTGGCCGCCCGCCTCCTCCAGCTTGCCCTCGCGGCGGAGATCGTCGCAGACGGTGATCGCGTCGATCGCCTCCGGCTCCGCCTTCTGCTTCAGCCGGAGCATCGCGCGGAAGATCAGCTGATGGCGAGGCCGGTAGAAGTCGTCGGCGGTGAGGTGGAGGTCCACCAGGATCTGGTCGAGCGCCTGCTCGGTCATCAGCACCGTGCCGAGCACGGCGACCTCGGCCTCCTCGTTCTGCGGGGGCACGCTGCCGTTCGGCTCAGCCACCGGGCACCCCCGCGATGCGGCTCTGGGAGCCGGCGGCTACTCGGCGGTGACGATCGTCTTCACGTCCGCCGTGACGCCGTCGGCCACCTCCACGGTGACCATGTGCGTGCCGGTGGACTTGATCGGCTCGGCGAGCTGCACGCGGCGCTTGTCGAGCTTCACGCCCCGGGCCTGCTTCACCGCGTCCACGATCTCCTGCGCGGTGACCGAGCCGAAAAGGCGCCCGTCGTCGCCCGCCTGGTGCGAGATGGTGAGCACGGTCTTGCGCAGCAGCCCCGCCGTCTCCGACGCGCGCTCGGTCTGCTCCGCGGCCGCGCGCTCGGCCGCCTCCGCCCGCCGCTCCGCCTCGGCCAGCGACGCCGTGGTGGCGGGCTGCGCGAGCTTGCGGGGCACCAGGTAGTTGCGCAGGTACCCGTCGGCCACGTCCACGACGTCGCCGCGCTCGCCCAGCGTCTCCACCGGCTGCAGAAGGATCGCCTGTGCCATCGCCGGCGCATCCTATAGACGAGCTCATCTCAGCCCCCCGGACCCCAGGACCAGGCACCAAACGGGCGCACGGAAGCGAGGGCCCGCGCCACACGGCGGACGTCCGCGGCTTGCACGTCAGCGCCCTCGGAGCTCCGTAGGATCGCGGTGGAGGTTCTCCCTAGAACGGAATGTCGTCTTCGCCGCCGCCGGACCCGCCGGGCGCGGGCGTGCTCTGGAAATCGCTCGTATCGGCCGGGACGTCGCTCTGGGGAGCGAAGCGCGAGCCGTTGCCCTCCCCGCCCTCGCGGGAGCCGAGGAACTGGACCGAGTCCGCGATGATGTCGACGGACTGGCGCTTGTTCCCGTCCTTGTCCTGCCACTCGCGCCACTCGAGGCGGCCGTCGACGGCCACCGGGCGGCCCTTCGACAGGTAGGTCGCGCAGTTCTCGCCCTGTGCGCCCCAGACGGTGACGTCGAAGTAGTTGGGCTTGTCGACCCACTCGCCCGAGGCGTCCTTGCGACGGGTGTTGCAGGCCACTCGCAGCGAGCAGACGGCTGTGCCGCTCGGCGTCGAGCGCAGTTCGGGGTCGCGCGTGAGGTTGCCCGTGAGGACGACCCGGTTGATGTTCGTAGCTGCCATCTAGAAGCTCCTTCGGTAGGGCTGGGAAGATCTGGGAGGCTGACTTTCGAGAGTACCCATGGGGTCGGCGAGGTTGGGCGGGGGCTGACACGAAGTTGCAGGAATGTCGGTGGCTTTTCTCGCGGGCGTCACGTTTGGCGCGCTTCTGTGCGCCGCACGCCGATCACGCACGCCCAGTGCCGGGGGTCCACCCGCGTCTCGAAACCGAGCGCCGCAAGGTCCGCCTCGCACTCCTCGACCGTGTACGGATCGTGGACCTCCACGTTCACGGAGCGCACGCGGCTGGCCCACCCGGTCTCCTCGCGCAGCAGCTCGCGCTCGGCCCCCTCCACGTCGATCTTCGCGTAGTCCACCACCGCGCCGGCGCCGTCGAGCGCCAGCAGCGACAGGGGCGAGATCGCGTGGACGGGGGTCACGGCGGGGTCGGCCTCCATCGGCGCGGGGGTGAGGTGGTGGCCGGAGGTGGCCCCGGCGAGCCGCAGGTAGCGCATCTCCCCGTCGCGCGGGTACACGGCGGCCTCGATCACCTCGCAGCGCTCCGCCCACGGCTCCAGGTTCGAGCGGGCCAGCGCGGCGTTCTCGGCATCGAGCTCCACGCCGACCACCCTGGCCCCCGGGTGGCGCTCGGCGATGTCCGCCATGGTCAGGCCGATGTTCGCCCCGAGGTCCCACACCAGGCCGAGGCCCTCGCCGGCCACCTCCGGCGGAGGCAGGTGATAGCGGCCGGCGAACGTCCCCCAAACGGTGTCCACGTCGGAGGTGCTGGGGCGCACGCAGCACCTCCCGGCCCCCGAGCGGCCGCAGCCGCATCCTCACGACGCGCCCGTTAGAGCCCTCGTGGTGCCGGATCCGGCTGAGTCTCAGGTAGGTGCCGAAGCTGCGCGGCCCGGCCGTGACCCGGGTCGCGACGTAGGCCAGCCGCAGGAGCGTCTGGACCGGCGCGGGGAGGGAGGCGAGCAGCCGCCCGAAGCGGTCCCGGCGAGCGCCGGAGCCGGTCACTCCTCGACGGCTGCGGCCTGCTCGGGCTCGGGCTCGGGAGCCGGGTCCGGCTCCGCGGGTGCTTCGGCGGCAGCGGGCTGTTCGGCCACCTCGCCCGGCTCGGCGTCGGGAGCCGCGTCCGGCTCGGCGTCGGCCGCGGCGCGGGCGGCCACGCGGCCGTCGGGCTCCTCGTCGCGGCGAGCGCGGATCGGCTCCGGGCTCGGCGGCACCGGCGGCGCGCCGGGCGGCTGGCGGATGATCCGGTAGCGCAGCACGCCGTCCATGATCTTCAGGCTGTGGTTCAGCCGGTCGAGGAGCGGGTTCTCGCCCTCGAACTGGAACAGGTGGTAGGCGGCCTCGGGCCGGTGGTCGATCTCGAACGCGATCCGGCGGCTTCCCCAGTCATGGGCGCCGACCACGGTTCCGCCACCGGTGAGCATCGACTCGACCTCGCCCACGATCGCCTTCTGGCGGTCCTCGGGGGCGCTCGCGTCGATGAGCAGCATCAGGTCGTACAGCTGTGCCATAGGGCGCGGCACGATAGCAGCGGGGGGGCGAGTCCCGAGGGGCCCGCGCCTAGGAAAGACGTGGCAAGGCGGCGCTCACAAGCGGCCCCCGGCCTGCTTCGCAGGGTCCGCTGGACCAACCTCGCCCGCCTGGCCGCCCTACTGGCAGCCGCGACCCTGATCGCGCTCGGCCAGACCACCCCCCAGAAACCCCCAAGCCCCCCGCGAGAACCCCGACCACCGGCCCCAGAGTCACCCCCAGCCCCACGCCTCACCCCACCAAAGCCGAACCCGCCGCCACGTCCGAAGCGAAGCCGAAAGCCGGCAAAGCGCCCCAAGGCCGCAAACCAACCGCCACGTACCGAACCTCTGGTGCCGCCAAGCCGCCCGCAGCCAACCGCACCGACCCCCGCACCGGCCGAATTCACACCCGACCCCGGCCCCTAGCAACTAGCAACTAGCGACTAGAACTACGAACTCCGAACCCGATCGCGCCCCAGCCGCTTCCCCTCAATATCCGCGATCTGATCATCAACCCAATCCCCCGGATCGCGCGCTTCCACCACCCGCTTCAGCCCCTCGGCGCGCCAGGAGCGCTCGTCGGCGGACATCGTGAGGGCGCGGTGGATCGCGTCGGCCTGCTCCTGCACGTCGAACGGGTTCACCGACAGCGCGAACTCGGCGAGCTCCTCGTGGGCGCCCGTGTTCTCGCTCAGCAGCGACACCCCGTGCCGCTCGTTCACGAGCGGCCCCTCCTTGGCGATCAGGTTCATGCCGTCGAACATCGCGTTGACCATCAGCAGGTCGTAGTGCTTGTAGGCGGCGATCGCCTCCTCGAGGTTCTCGCGCAGCTTCAGGTCGATCGGCATCCAGTCCGTCGTGCCGTGCCGGTGGTTCACGACGGCCACCAGGGCCTCGATCCGCTCCAGGTACTCGGCGTACTCGGGAACGTCCTGGCGCGAGGGGATGAGGTGAGCGATGAAGGTCACGCGCTCGTTGAACTCGGGGTGCTGCTCGAGGAAGAGGTCGAAGGCGGCGAACCCGCGCAGGACGTTCTTGGACAGGTCGGCCCTGTCGACGCGCAGGATCAGGTGCTCGCGCCGCCGGCGCAGGATCTCGCGCTCGTACTCGTGGACCGCGGCGCGCTGCGCGTTGCGCCGGAAGGTCTCCGCCGAGATCGGGAGGGGATACGCCCGGACCCAGATCTCGCGATCGTCGAAGCGCACGATCCCGGCCTGGTCGTCGACCTCGAGGTCGAACAGCTCCTGGCAGCAGAGCAGGAAGTTGCGCCGGTAGGCGCGGGTGTGGAAGGCGACGATGTCGTTGGACAGGATGCCCTCGAAGATGTCCTCGCGCATGTCGCGCGGGAGCACGCGCCAGGCGTCGGGCTGGGTCCACGGGATGTGGACGAAGTGGTGCAGGAAGGCGTCCGGACGCGACTCGCGGATGAACTTGGGCGCGGCGTAGAGGTGATAGTCGTGAAGCATCACGATCGGGGCCTCGTCGCCCTCGATCTCCTCGAGCACGGCATCGGCGAGATCGCGGTTCACCGCGCAGTAGCCGTCCTCGTAGGAGTCCACCTCCCACTGGCGGATGTCCGGGGCGTTCGAGAGGTCCCAGAGGTAGTGCTGGATGAACCACAGCATCGGGTTGGCCACGACGTTGTAGAAGCGGTCGTAGGCCTCGGTCTCCGACTCCACCAGCCGGATCCGGTAGGTGGTGCCGTCGAGCTCGCAGTCGAAGCTGCCGCCGCCGTGCTCGCGCGCCGCCTCCGCGTCCTCGTCCGACAGGGTGGAGGCGATCCAAAGCGCATCGCGGTGGTGCACGAGCCCGGTGAGCGCGGTCACGAGGCCCCCACCGCCCCGGCTCGGCACGAGCTCCCCGGAGTCCGACCGGCCGAACGTGGCCGGGCCACGGTTCGAGACCAGTACGAGGCGGGGCTCAGAATTCATTGCAGGTTCTTGAAGATACGCAGCCAGTCGCGCAGCAGTCGTGGGGTGAGGAAATGTTGGCGCACATGCTCCTTCCCCGCCCGCCCCAGACGCTTGCCGAGATCCGGGTCCCGGAGGATCCCAAGCGCGCGCTCGGCGCACTCCTGAGGCGACGAGACGAGGTAGCCCGACTCGCCGTCGTCCACCTGGAGGGGGATGCCGCCGACGCCGCCCCCCGATGAACGGCCGCGCCTTCCACAGCGCCTCGGACACCGTGAGGCCGAACCCCTCACGGGTCGACTTCTGGATCACGACGTCGGACTGCGACTGGAACGCGTTCACCTCGATCGCCCCGACGTTGTTCAGGTTGTTGAGGATGTGCACGTCCGGGTCGCCCTCGGCGTGCGCCATCGTCTGGTTGAAGAACTCCCAGCCCTCCGGGTCGTCGGTGGCCATGGAGCCGATCAGCGCGAGCTGGACCTCGGGCATGTCCTCCTTCACCAGCCGGTAGGCGTCGATCACGCCCATGGGGTCCTTCCACGGGTCGAAGCGCGAGACCTGGCACATCAGCGGCCGGTCCACGTCGATTCCGAACTGGTCGCACACGTAGGAGGCGTCCTCGGGCGAGAAGGCCATGTTCTTGGGCGACAGCGGGTCGATGGCGGGCGGGCAGATGTGCACCGGGGCGCCGTCCATCGAGCCGGGCACGTAGTCCTGGAGGTGGAACACCGCGCCGTCGTAGGAGCGGATCAGCGGCACGAGCCGCTCGATGGCGGTGGGGTTCGGGGTGGAGAGGTCGATGTGGCAGCGCCAGATCCAGTTCTTGCTCTTCTCCGGCACCTGCTGGTGGATCGCCGCGGGCTGCGGGTCGTGGACGATGATCACGTCCCACCCGCCGGCCAGCTCCTGGGCGTTCATCTCGTTGTACTTCGCGAAGACCTGCCACTGCTCGGGGGTGAGGCCCTGCGGGTTGCCTTGGAGCGCGTTGTGGAGGAGCTTCGTCACGTTGTAGAACTCCTCGCGGCCGAGCATCACCTGCCACTCGGCCTCGATGCCCGACGTCGCCCATCAGCGGCACGAGCGTGTAGAGGATCTCCGACACGCCGCCTCCGAATGCCGTGGCCGAGAGGTGGAGCACCTTGAGGCCCTCGAGCTCGGCCGCCAGCTCGCGGATCTCCTCCACGAGCGGCTTCCCTGCAACGTGCGTGTAGTCGGCCAGGCTCTTGTGGCCGACCGCGATGGGTTGAAGCATCAGAGGCGCTTCACGAGGACGGTCCGGCCGGCCGAGAAGGTGGACTCGTCGACGGTCGCCTCGATGATCGCCCGGGACAGCTCCTGCTCCATGGGCGCGGGCCTCGCCGCGGACCCCGCCAGCTCCAGCACCAGTCGGTCGTCGTGGAGCCGGAAGTCGAAGTCCACCTGCTCGTCCTCGCCCGTCTCGTCGTCCACGAAGTCGTTGGCGGCCTCCGTGACCGCCAGCTTCAGGTCTGCGACCTCCGTGGAGTCCAGGGCGGTGAGCCGGCACACGGCCGCGAGCGCAAGCCGCGCGAGCACGAGATAACCCGGCTTGGCAGGGATCGTGAGCGACACATCGCGACTCTGGGCGTCCATCCCGCGGGCACGTTACCCAAGTAGGCGAGAGATGCCTTCGTCGATCTCCCGCAGGATGCGTTTGTGAAGCTCCGAATTGGCGCTCGCGACGATGGACATCTGGAACTCGGCGGCCGATCCGAGCAGCCTGTTCGGCCCCAGCGGGCGCCCGTAGGCGTCGCTCACGACCGCCCCGGCCTCCTCCAGGATCAGCACCGATGCCGCCAGGTCGTAGGGCGAGTTGTTCAGCACGGAGCCGCCGCCGACCCGCTCGAACTCCGCCTTCATCCCAGGCACGTCCGCGACCATCCGCGGCCCGGGCTCCACGTAGGCGTCGAGCTTGCCGGTGACCACGCACATGGAGTCGAACGCCGCGGAGCCGAGGTCGAAGGTGCCCCCGCCGACCGACGACGCGTCGATCAGCTCGGCGAGGACCTCGGTCAGGGCCCGCGCGGGGCGGCCGCGGAAGCCGTAGGTCCAGAACATCCGGTCGAGGCGCTCGTTCGCGGACAGGAGCACCGGCGGCGACTCGGCCAGGCCGGCGCCGCGCTCGGCCAGGTACACGGCGCCAGACGGGATCTCGACGACGCAGGCCGCGCTCACGTCGGCCATCGTCGGCTCGCCGTCCAGCGGCGCGGCGGCCACCGACACGCAGCACGACTCGAGTCCCGCGAGGGCCGGGCGGGTGCCGTCGATCGGATCGACCACCAGCACCGCCCGGGCGGCGCCGGCGGGCTCGACCAGGCCCCGGTCCTCCGAGTAGAAGGCGACGTCGGGGGCGTGCTCGCCGAGCCACTCCTCGAGGAAGTCCTCGGCGTCCGCGTCGATGGCGAAGGTCACGTCGCCGCCCACAGCCTCGGCGTCGTGCGCCCGGGCCGCATGGGAGCCGAGCGACGGGAGCACCTGCTCGCGCAGGGCGAGCGCGAGGTCGCGGACGAGGGCGCGCATCGGCGCAGCCTAGAGCCGGCGCTCGGCGCTAGGGCCGCTCGGGCGGCCTGTCCGGCCGCTCCTCGAGCTTCACCGTCACGGTCCTGCGCTTGCCCTCGCGGATGACCTCGAGCTTCACCTCGTCGCCGGCATCCCTGGCGCTGATCAGGTCGGCGAGGTCCGACTCCCGGGTGAGCCTGTGGCTGTCCACCGCCACCACCACGTCGCCGTCGGAGGGGATGCCGGGCTGGCCCTGGAACTCGATCTCGTCGTCGCCGTTGTCGAGTCCCGCCTTGTCCGCCGGGCTGTCGTTCTGGACCTCCACGATCAGCGCCCCGGCGGTCACGGGCAGGTCGAGCCGCTTGGCCAGCTGGGGGTAGAGCGCCTGTGAGGTGACCCCGAGGTAGCCATAGTCCACCTCGCCCTCCGCGCGCAGCTCGCGCAGCGACCGCCTGACGGTGTCGACTGGCACGGCGAAGCCCACGCCCTCGCCGCCGCCGCTGGTCGACTTGATCTGCGAGTTGATGCCGAGCACCTCGCCCTTGCCGTTCAGCAGCGGCCCACCTGAGTTGCCCGGGTTGACTGCGGCGTCGGTCTGGATCGCGTTGCCGATCGAGAACGCGGTGAGCGACTCGATGTTGCGGTCGAGCGCCGAGATCACGCCCACCGACAGCGACTGGCGCTCGCCGAACGGGCTGCCGATGGCGGCCACCGGCGTGCCGACCACGAGGTCGCGGGAGCGGCCCAGCGCTATCGGGGTGAGCTTCAGGCCGCCGGGGGCGATCTTCAGCAGCGCAACGTCCGCGTTCGGGTCCACGCCGACGATCTTCGCCCGCACCCGGTTGCCGTCGGACAACTCGGCGTAGACCTCCTTGGCGCGCTTGGTCTTCGGCGGATCCCCGCTGGTGACGACGTGGGCGTTGGTGGCGATGTAGCCGTCGCCGTCGAGCACGAACCCGGAGCCCTGGCCGCCCTCGCCGTCGTCCTCCCCGCGCAGGATGGACGCGCCGCCGTCGTCGAAGATCGAGATCACGGTTACCACGCCCGGGGAGAGCCGCTTGTAGAGCGCGGAGGCGTCGAAGGAGCCCTTCTCGCCCAGGCCCTCGACCACCTCGACCTTCGTGGTCCGCACCTCCTGCTTGGTGGGGGCGTCGACGTCGGGCTCGGAGTCGTCTCCGTTGCAGCCGGCGAGCGCTCCGACCGCGAGCAGGACCGGCGCGAGGCGCCTCACCGGGTGGCCGTGGGCGGCAGCTTCAGCGTGAAGGTCGAGCCCGAGTTGCGTCCCTCCGCCGCGAGGCTCCCGTCCATCCGCTCGGCCAGCTCCTGCGCGATCGCCAGCCCCAGCCCGGCGCCGCGCGCCGCGTCTCCCGTGTAGAAGCGGTCGAACACCTGGCGCTCGTCCGTGAGGCCCGGGCCATCGTCGGCGACCGCGAGGATGGCGGCGCCGTTCGCGCGACCCGAGGAGACGGTCACGTGCGTGCCCTCGGGTGTGTGGCGAAGCGCATTGTCGAGCAGGATACGCATGATCTGGGCCACCCGTTCGCGGTCGCAGTCGGCCCTGATCTTGGCCGGCAGGCGCAGCTCCAGCTCGGTCCCGTGGTGCGTCACGGCCGGCTTGAACTCGCCCAGGATCTCCCTCGCGAGCTCCGAGAGGTCGACCGGCTCGCGCTCCAGCGCGACCGAGCCGGCGTCCAGGCGCGAGAGGTCCAGCAGGTCCACCGCGAGCTTCTGCAGGCGCGCCACCTGCTCGGCCATCGTGTCCAGGAACTCGCGCCGGGTCTCCTCGTCGAGCTCCTCGTCGCGAAGCAGCTCGACGAACCCGCTGAGGGAGAAGATCGGCGTGCGCAGCTCGTGCGAGGCGGTCGCGACGAACTCCTTGCGCGCGACGTCGACCTGCCGGAGCTGGTGCTGCATCTCGTTGAACGTGCGCGTGAGCTGGCCGAGCTCGTCCTCCGAGTCCACCGGCAGGGGGTCGATGAAGCGGCCCGCGGCCACCTCCTCCGCGCCCTCCTCGAGGCGCCGCACGCGCCGGGACAGCGCCTGAGCCACGAGATAGCCGCCGATCAGCGCCACGAGCAGCGCCGCGACCGTGGCTGCCAGCAGGCGCTCCCGGATGAACGACACCGTCTCGGCGACGTCGTCGAAGCTGCGCGTGTAGAGCGCGACCCAGTTCACCTCCCCGCGGAACGACAGCGGCTGCGCGATCTCGCCGAGCCGCTCGCCGCCGAGCGATCCCTTGCCCCGGGTCGTCTTCCGGGAGATGGCGGCCCGGACCGCGAGGCTGCTGTTCTGCGGCACCTCCTTCTCCTCGCGCGAGTCGGTGATCACGAAGAAGCGCACGTCCCCGCTGGGGGCCTCGCCGCCGGTCGACTGCTGGATGCCGAACAGCGTGACCCGGGCGCTGGCCGCGTCGGCCACGGCCCGCACGCGCCGGTCCACCTCGCCTGCCGTCACGTCGCCGCGGCCCATCAGGCTCTCGAGCGTGCCCTTCGAGCCGGTCGCGACGACCTCGAGGTCGTCGAGCTTCTTCTCCTCGAGGTTCGACTCGAGCTGGGGCACGAAGTAGAAGTAGATGACCGCGAACGCCGTGGCGGTGATCGCGAAGAAGACCAGCGCGAGCTTGTTGCGGAGCGAGCGAAGCCGGGGGACGCGCGCCCTCATCGGTCTCGGAACCGGTAGCCCACCCCTCGAACGGTCTGGATCAGCTCGGGGGTCTTGGCGTCCTTCTCCAGCTTCTCGCGCAGGTGGCGGATGTGCACGTCCACCGTGCGCGGGTCGCGATACGACGCGTCGCCCCACACGCGCTCGAGCAGCACGGTGCGGTTGTAGACGCGGCCGGGGTTACGGGAGAGCGCGGCCAGGATCTCGAACTCGACGTAGGTGAGCCGGACGGGCTCGCCGACGAGCGTCACCGCCCGCTTGTCGAAGTCGATCCGCAGGTCGCCGTCCTCGAGCGGCTCCTGGCCGGGGTCCTCGGATCGCGTGAGCTCGGCTCGGCGCAGCACCGCCTTCACGCGGCTGCGGAACTCGCGGACCGAGAACGGCTTGGTGATGTAGTCGTCGGCGCCCAGCTCGAGGCCGAGCACCTTGTCGATCTCCTCCGCCTTGGCCGTGAGCATGATGATCGGGACCGAGCTGCGCGCGCGCACCTGGCGGCACACCTCGAAGCCGTCCACGCGCGGCAGCATCAGGTCGAGCACGACCAGATCGAAGTTGTTGTCCCGCAGCCTGTCGAGCGCCTCCTGGCCGTCCAGAGCGGACACCACGTCGTATCCCTCCCGGCGCAGGGGAAACGCGAGCAGCTTCTGAACCGAGTGCTCGTCGTCGACGATAAGGATGCGTGGGGCCTGCGTAGCCATGGTGGCGCTGATTGCGCCTGTTCGGATTGTAGGTTGCGAGTGTGATCGAGCCCCGGATTTATCGGGCGGCTTTCGTGCCGGCCCTGCTCGCGGTCGTGCTCGTGATGTTCTCGCTGGAGAGCCGGCCGCGGCCTTTGGCGCAGGGTCTGCCCGCCGACGTGGTGTTCGCGGGGCCGACGGCGGTGCTCACGACAGGGGCGATCGTCGAGGCCGCGCGCGACCGCCGCGCCGGCAACCCGGGGGACCGGGCCGCGGCCCGGCTCGTGATCGACGCGCTGCGCGGCCACGGCTTCACGGTGGAGCTCGACCGCTTCTCGCGAGGGTCCAAGGACCTCGTGAACGTGATCGGCCGCCGTGCGGGACGCTCCCGGCGCCAGATCGTGGTGGTCGCGGCGCGCGACGCCGCGGGCGTGCCCGACGCCGCCGGCAGCGCGGCCGACACCGCCGCGCTGATGGAGCTGGCGAGGGTCTTCGAAGGCCGCCCCTCGCGCAAGACGCTCGTGCTCGCCTCCGTTGACGGCTCGGCGCTCGGCGAGATCGGCACCGAGCGGCTCGCTGGACGAGATCGACTCGCCCGGCCTCGTGGACGGCGTGATCGTGATGTCCGGCCTGGGCACGCCGTCCGCCGGCGCGCCTGCGGTGGTGCGGATGGTCGGACGACACGAGCCGCGCGAACATCGGGCTCGAGCGCACGGCGGCGGAGTCGATCAGGGAGGAGCTCGGCTCGGTGGCGCCTGGCGCGAGCGCCGCCGGGCAGCTCGCGCGGCTCGCCTTCCCCCTCGGGATCGGCCCTCAGGGCGTGCTGCTCGACCACGGATACGACGCCGTGCGCATCGCCGGCGCGGGGGAGCTACGGCGGGTCGAGGGCAGACGCCCGTCGACGCAGGTCGACCCGGATCGGGTCGGCGGCCTCGGGCGCGCCACGCTGCGCACGGTGACCGCCCTCGACCAGGGAGGGCCGGCGGAGCACGGCCCGTCCACCTACGTGACGGTCGTGAGCCAGGTGATGCCCGGCTGGGTGCTGTCCCTGCTCGCGCTCACCCTGATCCTCCCCGTGCTCGTGGTCGCCATCGACGCTTTCGCACGCGCGCGCCGCCGGGGGGAGACCCTGGCGCCCTGGTTCCTCTGGATCGGCGGCGGGCGCCCTCGCCTGGGCGGTCGGGCTCGCGCTGGCGTACGGGCTCACCGTGACCGGCGCGATCGACGAGCCTCCCGACGCCCCGGTCGACCCCGACCTGTACCCGCTCGACGCCGGTGCGCTGGCCGCCCTCGCCGCGGTGGGGCTGACGATCGGCCTCGGCTGGCTCGCGCTTCGCTTCCTTGCCTCCCGCACGGACCTCGTCCTGACCGATGCGTCGGCGCCGGGCGCCGCGGTGGCGGTCACGCTCGTGCTCGCTGTCTCCGTGCTCGTGCTCTGGGTGGTCAACCCGTTCGCCGCGCTGCTGCTCACGCCCGGGCTCCACCTGTGGATGCTGGCGACGCTCGTCGACCCCGGGCCGCCGCGGCGCGCGCGGATCGCGATGGTCGCCGTGGGCCTGCTCCTGCCCGCCCTGCTCGTGCTCTACCTCCTCATCAGCCTCTCGCTGGACCCGCTCTCGGCGGCGCCTGGTACCTGCTGCTGCTCGTGATCGGCGGCCACCTGAGCCCGGCGAGCTCGATTGTCGGCTGCGTCCTGGTCGCGGCCGTCGGGTCGGTGATCGCGATAGCGAGGGCCGGCCGGCCGGAGCGTGGGGACCCGCGCATCACGTCGTCCGTCCGCGGCCCGGCGAGCTACGCCGGACCGGGCTCCCTGGGCGGCACCGAATCGGCGCTGGGCAGGCGCTGAAGGCCGGCAACCGGCGAAATGGGGTCGTCACCCCATGAGGTCCGGACCCCCCGATGCGCGATAATTCACCCATGGACCGGGGGTTGATGGAAATCGTGGCTCGTGGCGAGTACGTGGTGAACCCGCACGCGGTGGCCGAGGCGATGATCGCGCGGGAGCGAAACCTGCTCGCGGCGCTGCGGCTAGGGGTGCTCGTAGCCCCTGAGGCCCGCGACGAGTGCGCCGTCCGCGCCGACGAAGGCGGCTCCGGCGCCGTCGTCGACGCGGCCTAGCCCGTCACCTCCGCGCCGGCCTCCCGGGCGGCCACGGCAACCGCCTCCCACCGATCGGGTGGGACCGTGAAGAGCAGCTCGTAGTCCTCCCCGCCGGTCACGGCAAGCTCGCGGCCGTCCCGGCCCGCCGCGCGCGGCAGCCTCCTCCACGCCGGCGGCCAGCGGCAGCGCCGGCAGCTCGATCTCGATCCGCACCCCGCTGCTCCGGGCGAGGTGGGAGGCGTCGGTGGCCGGGCCGTCGCTCACGTCGATCATCGCCGAGGCCCCGGCGAGCGGCGAGCGCGCGGCCCGCGGCGAGCCGCGGCTCGGGTCGCCTGTGAGCTTCCGAGAGCGCCTGTGCGGTGGCGGCGGGCGATCCCCGCGGCCTCGCCGTTCAGCACGAGCAGGCCGGCGGCTGAGCCGCCCAGCGCTCCCGTCACGCCCACCACGTCACCCGGCTCGGCGCCGTCCCGGCCGGCGAGCTCGTCCTCGGCGTCCGCCCACCCGATCACGGCGACGGTGACCACGAGCGCACCCGAGCGCACCACGTCGCCGCCCGCCACGCGTCACGCCGGCACGTGCAGCGAGCGCGGTCATGCCCTCCACGAGCTCCAGCGCCTCCGGCTCGGTCCGAGTTCGCCGGCAGTGCCAGCGAGACGTATGCCTCGCCGGCGCTCCGCGCCCATCGCCGCCAGGTCGGACAGCGCGGCCGCCAGGCCTTGTGGCCGACGTCGGCGGGCGAGTGGGTGGAGCGGTCGAAGTGAACGCCCTCGGCGACCGTGTCGATCGAGGTGACGGCGAGTGCTCGGGCGCGCACCACGGCGGCGTCGTCCCCCACCCACCGCACCACTCCGTCGCCCGGGGCGGCGAGCGTCCGCTCGATTGCGGCGATGAGATCGAGCTCACCCACGGGTACAGTCTGCCCCGTGACCGCTCGGCGGGGACCTGAGGGCACCGGCGAGGGGGACCGACGCTGCTCGAGCGCGCCGGTGAGGCCGCCGCGGGAGTATCGTCGGTCGGCTCCGGGGACCCACGCCGGAAGGCGCTGATCCAGTAGGGGCTCGCCGCGCTGATCTTCGGCTTCCTGATCGGCTTCGTGGTCCGGCAGTGGAACCAGCTCCCGGACTTCGACTGGCACTTCGAGCCCGGCTGGCTGGTGCTCTCGCTCGTCTGCGTGGCGCTCTTCTACACGGCCAGAGCGAGCTCTGGCGGGCGATAATCGCATCGCTCGGCGAGCACATAGACGGCCGCGCCGGCGAGGGCGGTCTGGGGCAAGTCGCTGCTCGCGCGCTACGTGCCCACCAACGTGCTGATGCTGGTGGGAAGGATCGTGATGGCGGAGCGCTACGGGGTCCGCAAGCGCGTGACCTTGGCGAGCATGGTCTACGAGCTGGGCCTGGGGTTCGGGACGGCGGTGATGGTGGGCGCCTACTTCGTGATCGAGCTTCCCGACCTCCAGGGCCAGTCGGCGCGGTTCGCGGTGCTCGCCCTGGTGCCGATCGTGCTGGCGGGCTTTCACCCGCGCGATATTCGGTCCCGCTCGCGAACTTCGCGCTGCGCAAGCTCGGCCGCGAGCCGCTGCCGACCGACCTGCCGTTCGGGCGGGTGCTCGAGCTGTGCGTCGCCTACATCGTCACCTGGGGGATCATCGGGCTGGGCTGTTCGCGTTCGCGGCGGCGCTCCACCCGCTCGACGTCTCCGACCTGCCCTACATCGCCGCCTCCTACCCGGTGGCCTTCTGCGTGGCGGTGCTCACGTTCGTCGTGCCGAGTGGGCTCGGCACGCGGGATGCCGCGCTCGCGACCGCAATGGCGGCCGTGCTCGCCGGCGCGGTGGCCACCGCGATCGCGGTGGGGTTCCGCATCTTCCAGACGATCGTGGAGCTGCTCTTCGTGGGGGCCGTGATGGCCATGGAGCGGCGCGGGGACCGCGGGAGCTAGCCGTCCCCGTCGCCCCTGCCGTTGCCGGGGCCGTTTCCGCCGCCGCCGCCTCCGTTCCCGTTGTTCCCCGGCGTCTGGGGAGGGCTCTCGGGCTCGGGCTCGGGCTTCACCGGCTTCGGCGCCTGCTGCGGCGGGGCCTCGTAGAGGCGCGGGTCGTAGCCGCGGTAGTCCTGTGCCGCCGGCCGAGTTGTCGCCCGCGCCGGTCGGCGGCGCCGAGCGGTAGGTGCCGCTCGTGCCGAGGCTGGAGCTGCGCCCGGTGCTCGAGTACTTGCCGAAGAACGGCGAGAACTGCGCGGCCTGCGAGGGCTGCGGGAAGTAGTCGCAGTCGCTCGCCCTTCGCGACGATCATGTAGTCGTGCCAGATGCCGGCGGGGAAGGTGCCGCCGGCCACGCCAGGCATCGACTGGAGCGCGTTCGGGTAGCCGACCCAGATCGAGGTCGACAGCTTGGGCGTGTAGCCCACGAACCAGGCGTCGTTGAAGTCGTCGGTGGTGCCCGTCTTGCCGGCCGCCGGGCAGCCGATCTGCGCGCGCGGTGCCGGTGCCGCCCAGGACGTTCTTCTCGAGGATCTTCGTGACCTCGTAGGCCATCGCCGTCGGTGAACACGCGCTTGCGCTTCGGCTTGCCGAGATCGTCGGTCTTGCCGTCGGGGAACACGACCTTCTGGATCGCCTTCGGCTCGTTGCGGATGCCGCCCGAGGCGAGCGTCGCGTAGGCGTTCGCCATCTCGAGCGGCGAGACGCCCGAGGCGCAGGCCGCCGAGGCCCTCGGCGGGCAGCCGTCGAGCTTGGTCTCGATGCCCATCATCTCGGCCGTCTCGCGCACCGCCTTGGGCCCGAGGTCGATGATCAGCTGGGCGTAGACGGTGTTGTCCGAGGCGAGCGTGCCGCGCACGAGGTTCATCGTGCCGCCGTAGGTGTTGCCGTAGGTCTTGACCTTCCAGGGCCCGTAGCCGGGCACGTTCAGGTTGAGCGGCTTCGAGGCGTAGGACGTGCGGTTGGGGTCGACGCCCTTGCGGATCGCCGTCGTCAGCACCATCGTCTTGAACGCCGAGCCCGGCTGGCGGTGGCCCTGGGCCGCGAGGTTGAAGCGTGCGGTCCTTGTAGGTCCCGCTGGAGGCCATCGCGCGGATGTAGCCCGTCCGGGGGTCGATCGAGACGATCGCCGCCGCTCGGGTCGGCCGGGTTGGGCAGCTGGCCCTGGATCGCCTGGCGCGCGGCGTCCTGCAGCTTGGGGTCGATCGTCGTGTGGACCTTCAGCCCGCCGCGCCGGTACACGCCCACGCCGTACTCCTCGATCAGCTTCTCCTGCACGTAGTCGAAGAAGTACGGCTCCCGGCGCCTGGTGTAGCGCGTGCCGCGCTTGAGGCCGAGGTCCTGGCTGCTCGCCTCCTCCGCCTCGGCGGAGGTGATGAAGCGGTTCTCGGCCATCTTCTCCAGCACCTCGTTGCGGCGCGTGATGGCGGCGGTGGGGTTGCGGAAGGGGTTGTACTGCGACGGCGCCTGCGGCAGGCCGGCCAGCAGGGCGCCCTCGGCCAGCGTGAGGTTGCGCGCGTGCTTGTTGAAGAACGTCTCGGCGGCGGCCTCGACGCCGATGGCGGTGCGGCCGTCGACGGTGCCGAAGGGCACGTCGTTGAGGTAGTTCTTGAGGATCCAGGTCTTGGTGTGCTTCTCCTCCAGCTCGGAGGCCAGCTTGGCCTCGCGGATCTTGCGGGTGAAGTTGCGCTCCGGGTCCTTGATGTAGAGCGCGCGCACCAGCTGCTGCGTGATCGTCGAGCCGCCCTGCACGTTCTTGCCGGAGCGGATGTTCTTGACGCCCGCGCGCACGATCGCCGCAGTAGTCGACGCCCTTGTGCTTGTAGAAGCGCTCGTCCTCGATCGCGATCACTGCCTCGCGCAGGTCCTCGGGCATGTCGCGCCACGCGACCGGCGTGCGGATCTCGTCCGACTGCACGTAGCCGAGCCGGGAGCCGTCGGCGGCGAAGATCACGGAGTTCGAGCCCTTGTCGGCGGGCTTCAGCTCGCTCAGGTCGGGAGCCGTCGCGGCCACCGCGATCACGTAGCCCGCCACGGACAGGAGCCCGACGGCCAGCACGAGCGCGAGCACGCCGAGGCTGAAGGCGATTCTCTTGCCGCCTCCGCCGCGCCGGCGTCTGCGTCGTTGCTGTCGCTGCCGGTAGGTCATTCGAGTGGTATTACGGGGCCCGCTGCGGGTCGGATGCGCGCCTCGTGCGCGCGGGTCGAGGCCCTACCCGGTGCCACCTGAGGATAGAGCAGCCTCTCTGAGACGTTGCAGGCTCTCTTTCCTCAGGCGCGCCGCCACTCCTCCGCGCTCGCGGGCGGTCGGAGCCCATGTCGTCACGACCAGCCGGATGCCCTCCTTGTCGACCTCCGCGACGCGGGCCTGCACGTCCTCCTCGGCGGTCAGGACCTCGAGCGCCCGCGTGGCGTCCTCGCCCGGTTCGAGCCAGACCGACACCTCCACCTGGATGCGGGGGTCCACGACCGTGTGGTTCTGGATCGAGCTCTGGGCGAGCCGCTCGTTCGGCACGATCAGCCGGCGGCCGTCGTCGAGGCGGATGTAGGTGTAGGTGAGGCGCACGTCCTCCACCTCTCCGGTCTCCTCCTCGAAGGTCACGAGGTCGCCGATCCGGATCGGCTGCGTGATCGCGAGCAGGATGCCCGCGATGCCGTTCGCGAGCGTCTGACGCGCGGCGAAGCCCACCACGAGGCCGAGCACCGCGGAGGAGGCGAGCACCGCCTGTGGCCACGCGCTTGACGGAGGGGAACTGCGCGAGCGCGAGGGCGATGCCGATCACGATGATCGAGGCGAAGATCAGCCGCCGCACGAGCCGCAGGCGTGTGTCGGCGACCGCGGACAGGCTGCGGCCGGACACTGCCTCGGTGACCTTCCGGCCGCGCTTCAGCAGCGCGCGGTCCACCAGCTCCGCGAGCACGAAGGCGATCACCACGGTGGCGATCGCGGTGAGCTCGTTGCGGTGGTCCTCGACGAACGAGGCCATGACAAGATCGGCCGCCGGCATGGCGTATGAGGCTACTTCCGCAGCGCCGCGCGTGGCCGCCCGCGCCAGGGCGGCCGTGCGGGTGGGTCTCGCGCGCGCCAGGGCCTCGGAGTCGTTCCGGGCGGCTCTCCGGGCGTTCCTGTGGAGCCGCGCCGCGATCCTCGCCGTGGCCGTGTTCGCGGGGCTCACGATGGGCGGGAGCGGACTGCCGGCCGCGAACGCCGACCGCTTCGACGCCCCGGCGCTGACCCATCCGCTGGGCGGATTCGGGGACGTCGTGCTCAGCCCGCTCGCGCGCTGGGACGCCGTCTGGTACCTCGGCATCGCGGACTCCGGCTATGGCGACGCGGACTCGCCCCGCACGGCCTTCTTCCCGCTCTACCCGCTGCTCGCACGCGGGGCCGGTGAGCTCGGCGGAGGCTCGCGGGGCGCCGTGCTGCTCGCGGCGTACGGAGTGTCGCTCGCGGCGCTGCTCGCGGCGATGGTGCTGCTCTACCGGCTCACCGCGCTCGAGCTCGGACGCAGGGCGGCGGCCCCGGCGCTCCTGCTCCTCTGCGTCTTCCCCGCATCGCTCTTCCTTGGCGCGCCCTACGCGGAGAGCCTGTTCCTGCTCTGCTCGGTGGGAGCGTTCTATGCCGCCCGCACGGGCCACTGGGCGTGGGCGGGGCTGGCCGGCGCGGCCGCCTCGGCCACCCGGAGCGCGGGCGTGCTGCTCCTGGTGCCGCTGGTGGTGCTCTATCTCTACGGCCCGCGCGCCGACAGGCCGGGTGAGACCCCCGCGCCCGAGCGCCCGGCCGGTGGCTCGCCTCCCTGCGCCCCGTCCACGGCGTCCGGGCGGACGCGGCCTGGCTGCTCCTCGCCCCGCTCGGGCTGGTCGCCTATGCCGGCTGGCTGGCCGCCGCCCACGGAGACCCACTCGCGTTCGCCGACGCGCAGGAATTCTGGCTGAGGGAGTTCGACGGCCCGCTGGCGGCGGTATGGGACGGCGCCGTCGCGGCATTCGAGGGGGCGCGGCAGCTGCTGTCGGGCTCCCGCGAGCGCGTGTACTTCGAGGCCGCGGGCGGCGACCCGTTCCGGGTGGGCGCGCAGAACATCGCGCTGTTCGGGTTCCTCGTGTTCGCGCTCGTCGCCGCCGTCGGCGTGCTGCGCAGGCTGCCCTTCGCCTACGGCCTCTACGTCGTGGTGGCACTGATGCTGCCCCTCAGCTACCCGGTGGGGCCCCAGCCGCTGATGTCGCTCCCGCGCTTCCTGGTGGTCCTGTTCCCGATCTTCATGTGGCTCGCGGCGGCCTGTGAGGACCGGCGCATGACCGACCGGGTGGCCGCGGTGTCGGCCGTGGTGCTGGGCCTGCTCGTGACGCAGTTCGCGAGCTGGTACTGGGTGGCATAGGTGGAGGCCGGCTCGCAGCCACAGGAGAAAGCCAGCTCGCAGCCACCGGCTGCTCGCGAAGTGCGCGCGGTGCTGCTGGACGCGCTCGGAACGCTGGTCGAGCTGCAGCCGCCCGCGCCGCGGCTGCGTGCCGGCCTCCAGCGGCTCGCGGGCGTGGACGTGGGCATCAAGGCCGCCGAGCGGGGGTTCGCGGCCGAGATCGAGCACTACCTGGCGAATCACATGCAGGGCGGTGACCCTGAGGGACTCGAGCGGCTCCGCGACGACTGTGCCCGGGTCATGCTCGACGCGCTGGACGTCGAGGGGCTCGACCACGCCACCGTGCGGAGCGCCATGCTCGAGTCGCTCGAGTTCGCCCCCTACCCGGATGCCGTGCCCGCGCTACGGGCCCTCCGCGATCGGGGCCTGCTGCTCGTGGTGGCGAGCAACTGGGACTGCTCGCTGCCGGAGTGGCTCGAGCGCGCGGGGATCCTCCAGCTGGTGGACGGTGTCGGTCTCCTCCGCGGCGGCGGGGGAGCCCAAGCCTTCGCCCGCCGTCTTCCGGGCGGCGCTCGAGCTCGCGGGCGCCGAGGCCGGCGAGGCGGTTCACGTGGGGGACTCCGTGGAGGGCGACGTGGAGGGCGCCCGCGCTGCCGGGATCCGGGCGGTGCTCGTCGACCGGTCCGGCACCGCGCCTCCCGGCGTCGAGGCCGTCGGATCGCTCGAAGAGGTCTCCTCCCTCCTGGGAGGAGCGCAGCCCGATCGCTGATCGGGCGAGCACCACACCTTTCCTCGTACTCTGATCCGCGATGGAGGCCCGACTGACGAGCCCGCCGCCGGAGCGGCCCGAGCTGCCCGAGGGAGCCGAGCGTGCTCCCGCCTGGCCGGCTTGGTTTGCCGGCGTGGGCTTCCTCGTGAGCATCATCGGCACGCTCCTGCTGATCGGCATCCTCGCCGCGATCGTCGGGATCGACCCCGATGACGAATCGCCCGCGTTCGTGGTGGTGGCCACGTTCGGGCAGGGCGCGGTGTTCGTCGCCACCGCCTGGTTCTTCGCCGGGCGCGTCGCCAAGCCCCGCCTGTGGCACTTCGGCCTCCGGAAGACCCCATTCTGGAGCGGCCTCGGCTGGGCCGCCCTCGGCATCTTCTCCTTCTATCTCGTCACGGCGATCTACGCCGCGATCGTGCAGCCCGATGCCGACCAGGGCACCGTCGAGGCGCTCGGCGGCGACGAGGGCACGTTCGGGCTGATCGCGGCGGGCGTGATGGTGATCGTGGTGGCGCCGGTGGTCGAGGAGGTCTTCTTCCGCGGGTTCTTCTACCGCGCTCTTCGCACCCGCTTCCCCGTGATCGCGGCGGCGGTGATGGACGGCCTGCTCTTCGGCGTCATCCACTTCAACTTCGAGGGCGCGGACGCCCTCCTGATCCTCCCGCCGCTCGCGCTGCTGGGCCTCATCTTCTGCCTCGTGTACGAGAAGACGGGCTCGCTGTTCCCCGTGATCGGGATGCACGCGTTCAACAACACGCTCGCGTTCGCGGTGCAGGCGGACGACGGCTGGATGGTCTCGGTCGTGGTCGGCCCGCTCATGCTGGGGGCCTGCGCCCTGGCGCCGCGGCTGCTTCCGGCGAGTCCTCGTGCTGCCCCTGCCTGACGGGCCCATCGGTACAGTTCACAGCCGAATGAGGGGGCTCGCGGCCGTCATAACGCTCTCCGTTGCCCTCTGCGCGGCTCCGTCCGCGCTCGGCCAGGGAACGCCCACCACCCCCATCACGCCGCCGCCGGCGCCGCCGACCCCCGCGCCCAAGCCCGCGCCCGCGGCGGGGAAGATCAAGCTCGGCGTCAGGGGTGGCCAGCCGACGCGCAAGCTGCGCTACGTGGCTCGCGGCGGGACGGTGCGGGTCATCGGGCGGGTAAGGCCGTTCGTGGCCGGCCAGACGGCGATCCTCGAGGTGTTCCGCCGCGGCAAGGTCGTGTCGCGTCAGCGGGCGGCGATCCGCCGGGGCGGAAGGGTCTCCTTCCGCTTCAGGACACGTCGCCGGGGCGTGCTGAGGCTGCGGGTGCGCCACGCCGCGACCCTCCAGCAGAAGGCCTTCGTCTCGCGCTCGGTGCGCCTCAAGGCGGTGGTGCTGAGGGCCGGTCAGGGCGCGCGCGGGACCAAGGTCGTGGTGCTACAGCGCGGGCTGAAGGACCTCGGCTACGCGGTGCCGGTCACCGGGTACTACGACGCCGGCACCTCCCGGGCGGTGCTCGCGTTCCGCAAGGTCAACCGGTTCTCGCGCAACGGCTACGCGTCGTCGCGCATCTACTCGCTCGTGCTCCAGCGCCGCGGCGGGTTCAGGCTGCGCTTCCCGGGCGCCGGCAGGCACGTTGAGTTCGACTGGTCGCGCCAGGTGCTGGTGCTCGCCGCCCGCGGCCGCGCGCGGCGGATCTACCACAGCTCCTCGGGCACGCCCGCGACCCCCACCGTGTTCGGCACCTTCCGCTTCTATCGCAAGTCCTTCGGCACCAACGCCAAGGGCATGGTCCACTCCAGCTACTTCATCGGCGGCTACGCGATCCACGGCTATCACTCCGTGCCGAGCTTCCCCGCCAGCCACGGCTGCCTGCGCGTGCCGATCCCCAACGCAGCGGACATCTTCAGCCAGGTCTCGCTCGGCGAGAAGATCTTCGTTTACCGCTAAGAGCGGCTTCGGCGGCACCCTCTCCCGCGAATGGCGGGATCGCAAAACCGGGTGTACGTTGGCCCCCTACCCTCGAATACCGCCTCACGGGAGGAGCCTTCTTTGTCTGTCCAGCCTTTCAAGCGCCGTCGGCGAGCCCTGCTCATCGCCGGTGCCCTCATGTTTTCCGTGCCTGCCTTCGTCCCCGCGCTGGCCGGTGCCGCCCCCGCGGCGGTCGACGGCTCGCCGCTCGAGCTCGTCGTCTTCGACGCCGGCAACGTCCAGGCCAGGGACGAGGCCCAGATCAACGACTTCCTCTACAAGTCGGCGACCGAGAACGGCGGCGCGCAGTTCTTCCTCGGCTTCCCCGAGCAGGTGCGCGTCGACCCCACCGAGGATGTGGCCGGGCCCGAGTCGGTGAGCTCGGGCATCTTCACCTACACGCCCGTCACGGCGCCGGTCGTGACCGGGAACGGCCTTCCGTCCACCCCGTACTCGATCACCACGGTCTACCGGGTCGAGGGCATCGGCGGCAACCTCCTGGACATCACACAGGTCGTCACCTACACGAACGGCCAGCGGCGCTTCAACGTGAGCTACGCGGTGAAGAACGTGAGCACCGACGCCATTCGCTTCCGCGCGTCCGCCGGCGCTGACCTCTTCGAGGGCACCGACGACGGATTCGGCGTCTTCGACGGCGGTCCCCCGCTCCTCGCGGGCGGGCAGAGCGCCGCCACCGGCCGCTGGGCCGGCGTCGAGCAGGGCTCGCCGGCGTGGTCGCACCACCAGACCGGTCTCTTCTCCGCGATCTGGAGCACCATCGGTGCGCCGCAGAGCGCCGGTCTCGACGACACCGTGAACGACGCCGACATCGACCATGGCGCCGCCGTTCAGTGGGACAACCACTACGTCACGGGGCTCGCGCCCAACGCCACGGCGAACTACAGCGTGGCTTGGCGCACCGGTGAAAACGGATCCAGCGCCACCCCGGAGCTCTCGATCACCCCGGCCAGCGCCGGGCAGGTGACCGGGCAGAACCACGTGCTCACCATGACCGCGGACGGGCGGGCCGGCTGGCCGCTCTCGAACCGGTCGGTTCGTTACACGGTCACCGGTGCGAACCCGTCCCAGGGGACGGTCGGCACCAACGCCTTCGGCATCGCGAACAAGGCCCTGACCGGTGCGAACGCCGGGAGCGACACGATCAGCGCGTTCGTGGATCTCAACGGCAACACGACCCAGGACGTCGGTGAGCCCGTGGACACGGCGACGGTCACGTGGGCGGCAGCCCCGGCCGGCGGCGGTGGCAACAACGGCCCCTCGGGCGGACCGCCGCCTGACTCGGATGGCGACGGGGTCGCCGACGCGGCAGACGCATGTCCCGCGGCCCCCGCGACCACGGCAGACGGCTGTCCTCCGGCGGCAACCGCCGCGCTGACCACCGCCACGAGCTCCATCCGGTCGGTGTTCAGGCGCCTCGGTATCGCACGGCTGTTCCGCAGCGGGGCCGCGTCGTTCACCTTCCGGGCGCCCAGCTCGGGCACGCTGAGCATCCGCGGCACGGCCAACGTGCGCGGCGGGGTTGCCTCGAAGAGGGTGACCATGCTCACCGGCAAGCGCACGTTCACGAAGGCCGGCAAGGCCAAGGTGCGGCTGAAGCTCACCAAGGCCGGCCGGCGTGCGATCAGGCGCGCGAAGAGGGCGAGGCTCTCCCTCAGGATCGTGTTCAAGAACAAGGCCGGCCGCTCCTACAGGAAGTCGACCAAGCTCACGGTCAAGCGCCGCTGAGCTCATCAAGCCGACGCTCGGGCCCCGCTGGAGGAGCTAGCCAGCGGGGCCCGTTTGCGTCAGAGGAGCTCAGCCGGTGAGCACCTCGGTCTGAGCGTCGGTCTCGGACTCGATGCGTGTGGCGCTCGCGTCCTCCGTCGCGGTGGCGGCCTCCGTGGCCGGCCCTGCCTCGGACCCTTCCTCGGCCGGAACCGCGGCCGGCGGAGTCGCCTCCGGCGCGCGCTCGGTGGCCGCGGCAGGCGTCGCGGCAGGCGCCGGCGCGGGCTGCTCCACCGGCTGTGCCGCTGCCGGCTGAGCCGCGGGCGCCGCCGGAGCGGCGGGGGCGGGCTGAGCGGCCGGGCGCGGGCTGAGCAGCGGGCGCGGGCTGCGCGGCGGGGGCGGGCTGGGCCGCCGGCTGGGGCTGCGCCGCCGCCGACCCGCCACCCTTCGCCTCGCTGCGCGACGCGGCCTGCGCGGTGCTGGGCGCGGGCTTGGGCTCCACGGTGGGCTCGCCGGGCACCGAACGGCCCTCGAGGTACGGCGCGGGGTCCTGCGCCCGGCCGTCCACGCGGGTCTCGAAGTGCACGTGCGGCCCGGTGCAGCTGCCGGTGCAGCCCACGTAGCCGACCACCTGCCCCTTGCGCACCTCGTCGCCGCCCGACACCGCGTAGCGGGAGAGGTGGGCGTAGCACGTCTCGAACCGGCTGGAGTGCTTGACGCACACCATGTTGCCGTAGCCGCCCTGGGCGCCACGGCTGCTCACCACGCCGCACTCGGCCGCCCGCACCGGGGTGCCGGTCGGCGCGGCGATGTCCATGCCGTCGTGGTTGCGCCCGCCGCGCGGGCCGTAGTCCGAGGTCACGGTCCCCTTGACCGGCGATGCCACGCGCAGCGTCCCGCAGGTACCGGGAACGCGCGCCACAGGGCCGGTCGGCGCGCCCTCGGCCGGTGCTCCGGCGTCGGGCCCCGAAGCGCCGGGTGCATCGTCGCCGCCGACCGCCGGGACGGTCGCGCCGGCGTCGCGCTCGCGCACGATCACCGCCACGTCGCCCTTCGCGGCGCCCGCGTCGGCCGCCGCGCCCTCCAGCCCGAACAGCTTCGTCCAGGTGGCGGGGCCGACGACGCCGTCCACGTCCAGCCCCGAGCGGGCCTGGAAGTCGCGGACGGCCTGGTCGGTGGCGGGCCCGAAGGCGCCATCCGCGTTCAGGCCGAGGCGCAGCTGGATCTCCTTCACGGACGGTCCGGCGCTGCCGAGCTTCAGCATCAGCGCGGCGGCGGAAGGCCCGTCGATCGCCCGGGTGGCCGGCGAGGCGGCATCCACCCGCGTGTCGGCCCCCGCACCGGAGGCCGCGAGCGCCTGGCCCGCGGGGCCCGCGACCATGAGGGTGGTCAGCGCCGCCGAGGTGCGGCGGCGGCGAGTCGCCCTCCGCCTTATCTGGGGTGTGATCGCCCGCCTGCGGCGGGAGCGCTCGATCGAGCGCACCCACGGCTCGGGGGCGCCAAGGTCTCGCGAAATCGTCATCTAGCCGTTTGCTCCTCTTCCTTCGGGCCTACGGGGTTAGCTGACGGGCTCGCGCTGGAAGATCGCGCTACGCGGCACCATGGCCGCGATTCGCCCCTGCGGTCTCTCGACCGCCTTGGGTCCCCCGTTCCCCGGGCCTGGCGGCCCCGGGACTCGGCACTTGACAGTGGTTATCGGTACTGCGAACGCGCCACGGTAGCGATAGTTGCGGTCGGCGTCCGACCGCGGGCGGCGTCAGGAGGTGGCTTCGCGCCAGTCGCCGGCTTCGTTGCGGTGCTGGGGGAGGAAGTTCGCGAGCATCAGCCCACCAGCGCCGAAGAGCAGCAGGCCGAGCAGCAGCCCGGCGAAGCGCTCGCCCCACACGCTTTCGAAGTTCGTGAAGCTGCTGAAGGGGGAGAGGAGCACGTCGTTCACGTCGTCGATCCCCTCGCGCACCTTGGTGTGGTTGGCCTCCCGGACGCGCTCGATCGCGGGTTCGGGGTCCTGGCGCTGGACCGCGGTCTCGAACCGCTGGGGGGCGGCCGTCCCGTCCAGTGCCTTTACCTGGCCAGCCGAGCTGTCCTGAAGCTCCACGACCGCGAAGCAGAGGAAGCTCAGCGCGACAAAGGCGCTGGCGATGATCGCGCAGAGACGGACGAGGGAGGCCACGCTCTCTACTATCGGCAGCCGCCGTGCGGACCGTGACCCCTGCAAGCGAGCGACTGGCCGCCGAGCTGCGTGAGCACGCGCTGGTGATCGGCAAGGTCACCCTCTCCAGCGGCATAGAGGCCGACTACTACGTGGACGCCAAGCGCGCGATCCTCAGGCCGGCGGGCTTTCCGGCGCTGGGCGAGCTGGTCCGCGCCGAGGCGGAGCGCGTGCGGGCGACCGCGGTCGGCGGCCTCACCATGGGCGCGGATCCCGTTGCCTGTGCGGCTCTCGCCGCGGGCGCGGACGTGAGGGCCTTTTTCGTGCGCAAGGACCGCAAGGCGCACGGGCTCCAGCGCTGGATCGAGGGCCCCCCGCTCGAACCGGGGGAGCGCTGCCTGGTGGTGGAGGACGTGGTGACCACCGGCGGGTCGACCGTCAAGGCGATCGAGCGGGTGCGGGAGGAGGGGCTGGAGGTCGCCGGCGTGGTGAGCGTGCTCGACCGGCTGGCGGGCGGATCGGAGGCGATCGAGGCCGCCGCGGGCGCGCCCTACACCGCGCTCACGACCATCGACGACCTCTATCCGGACCGGCCAGACCGTTAGCCGCCGGCGGCGGGGGGTTGGGCGCGGAAGCTGCGCAGCATCCGGGCCACGGTGGCCCTGCCGGGCACCGGGCGGGCGCGCGCGTTGCGGAAGATCACCGCGCTGTAGGTGACCTGCCCCGGCCGGTGGAATGCGGCGACGGAGATCCTCTGCGCCCGCCCGCTGGTCTCCACGGTGCCGCTGCCCTCGGCCAGCGCGGTGCGGTAGGGCGACCCCGCGATGCGGGTGTCCCTCACCGACACCGCCCCCTCGAACCCGGGGAGCGCGGCGATCACGTCGCCGGCATAGGCCCTCGGAGCGGTGGTCTTCCCCGCGTGGCTGCGATCCGCCGCCAGGGTCACCGCGACGAGCTTGTCCTTCGAGCGGATCAGGGTCGCGCTCCGCTCCGTGGCGGCCCCCCAGCTCTTGGGCGCCGAGATCGTGAAGCCCGCCTCGCGGTTGCGCACCGTTCGCCACCCGGCCGGGGGCTTCGCTGGGCTGTCCGCCCTTTCGCCCGGCGAGTCGGGCTCGTCGTCTCCGCCGCCGCAGCCGGCGAGCGGGACGAGGGCGCAGGAGACCGCGACGATGGACCAGAGCCGGCTCAAGGCTCGAGACGCTACGCGGCGAGGCGGGCGGGTGCACGTAAGAACCGCGCGCGCGTCGTCGCAAACGAAGGCGTGCACCCCGGCGTCTGCCTGCCCACACCTCCCGTCCGGAGCTTCGTCGCTGGTACCGTCGCCGGTGGCTCGCGCATGCGACTGCCCGCCTCCACACCGCCTGTTCCGCTGTCCGAGCACAGCGACTCCGCGGCCTGGCTCGACGCGCTCGGTTCGAGCGGTCCTGCCTACGACGAGGCGGTCGGGCGCCTGCACTCCCTGCTCGTGCGGGCCGCTCGGTTCGAGGTCTCGCGCCGGCGCGCGAGCCTCGCCTACGTGCGCGGTGAGGAGCTCGATGACATCGCCATGCAAGCCGCGGACGATGCCCTCGTCGCGGTCCTGGCGAAGCTCGGAGACTTCCGCGGCGCCAGCCGCTTCACCACCTGGGCGTACAAGTTCGCGCTGCTGGAGGCCGGTGTGAGGTTGCGCAAGCGCGCGTGGCAGGAGCGCGAGGTGGTGCTCGACTCCGACAGCTGGACCAACCTCGCCCGCGCTCGCTCGGGTCCCGACACGGACGCCGAGCAGGCGGAGCTACTCGGCGCGATCTCTGACTCCATCGGGGAGGACCTGACTCCCCACCAGCGCCGGGTCCTCGTCTCGCTTGCCATCGAGGGCGTCCCCGTCGACGTGCTGGCCGAGCGCCTGGGAACGACCCGCGGGGCCCTCTACAAGACCCTTCACGACGCGCGCCACAAGCTGCGTGCGGTGCTCGCCGCCCGAGGCTTCCCGATCGAGGAGATCTAGAGGAAGGAACGATGCACGACCAGCCCACGGACAAGACGATCAAGCGTCTACTCGGCCCCGCCGAACCGGAGCTGCTCTGCGACGAGTGCTTCGAGAAGCTCGACCAGTACGTCGACCTCGAACTGCAGGGGCTGCCGGCCGACGACCGGATCCCGGGCATGCGCCCCCATCTCGCCGGCTGCCCCGCCTGCCGCGAGGAGTACGACAGCCTGCGCGAGCTCGCGCCGACCGGCCCCCGCACTAGGCCGGCGTAAGTTCGGGACGGATCGCGTCGCTAAGACGTCGTCAACGTCTCGAAGGAGAACACGATGAGCAACGCACTCGCGGCCACCTTGCGGCCGATCCCGATCCCCAAATCGAACGTGCTGCGCCGCGACCCGGCAGCGCAGGCCTTCCTCCTCCTGCGGATCGCATTCACCGTCGCGCCGATCCTGTTCGGCCTCGACAAGTTCGCCGAGGTGCTGACGAGCGACTGGACCAGGTACCTCGCGCCCGAGTTCAACGACCTGATTCCGGGCAACGCATCGGACGCGATGCACATCGTCGGCGTGGTGGAGATCGCCGCCGGCGTCGTGGTCGCCGTCTCTCCCCGTTTCGGCGGCCTCCTGGTCGCGGGCTGGCTGGGCGGGATCATCGTCAGCCTGCTGCTGGTCGGCGGCTACGGGGACATCGCGCTGCGCGACTTCGGGCTGCTGCTGGGCGCCCTCACGCTGGCTCGGCTGGCCACCGCCTTCTCGGACGGCGAACGCTCGCCAGGTCCGTGAGTCAGACCGCGGCGACGCCGAGGACGCGCGTGATCTCCAGGTGGCTCAGGCCGCCGAAGTAGGCGCGCTCGATCGCGAGCCGGCGCGGTGCCGGGAGGATGGCCAGGGCCGTCCACGGGGCACCGGCAGTCGGCGGCCGGCAGCCGGCGCAGCACGGCGCGGACCCGCTGCGTCGCAGGCGATCACGTCGAGCGCGGCCCAGGCCGCGAAGCAGAGCCCGCCGGCGGTCCCCGTGGCGGTCAGGAGCACCCCGGCCGCGGCCGCCGCGGCCACGCCTTCCGGGCCGAGGATCAGCACGCTCGCCGCCGCGCCGACGCTGAGGCCGAAGGGAAGCTGACCGAGGCTCACGACCGCGATCAGCACCGCGATCGCGTCGAACACCGAGGCGTCGAGGCCCACGGCGTGCAGCAGCAGCCAGTTGCGCGCGACCTGCGCGAGCACCGCGACGAGCACGAACGCCGACCATGCGATTGCGGCCGCGCCGGGTGCCCATCACCGCGAGGCCCGTTTGCCAGCCAGCGCCGCCTCGCGGTCGCGACGCCGCGAACGCCCGCGCTCAGGCCGAAGCAGGGCGGCGACGCACGACGAGCGGGAGCCACCAGGGCAGGCCGAGCGGCCCCACGAGCGTGAAGGACGCGAGCGCCGCGAGCGAGGCCTCGACCAAGAGGATCGGCAGCTCGGCGGCGATCAGCGCCGGGACCCTCGGGGCTGTCTCGGGCGCGGAGCGCCGCAGCGCCGCGATCCGGGCGGCGGCTCCCAGCTGGGCATTGAGCAGGTTGCCGACGCAGCCCATGCTCGAGGCCCGGTAGAGGCAGCGCCGGCCGACCGATGCCGCCGGACGGCGCTGCACGCACACGTGCCAGGCCTCGGTGCGCGCGAGCAGCGCGAGGATCTGAAGCGCCACGGCACCGCCACGATCGCCAGGGGCGCGCCCGTGATCCCCGCGCCGAGCTCGTCCCACCTGCTCGACAGCACGGCGACGAGCGCGAGCGACGCCCCCACCGACGCGAGCACGGTCAGCGCCGCGCGCCTATCGCGGCAACGGTCGCGCAGCAGGTCGAAACCTGCGACCACTTCTATTCAAGCCTTCTCCGACCTCTTGGGGCAGAACCGACGCGACAGGCAGAGGAAGAAGACCTGAGGACCGGTAAGAAAAGCCTACTCCTGTTCGAGTGCTCCTGCGGGTGAAATTTCGTCCTCCAGAAGATCGCCGAAGGTGCGCTCGAGGAAGTCGTTGCGCAGGATCCCGTCGGGGTCGAACTCTCGCTTTCAGATTGAAGAAGGCGACGGCGTTGTCGCCGTACATCTCGACCAGCGCGCTCCTTTTTCGCGAAGACATTCTTGACCAGGTAGACGCGGCCGCCGAAGCTGCTCCCCCAGCACGTCCGCGAGCTCGCTGAACGCCTCCTTGACCTTCCGATCCGCTTCTTGTTCGACGTCTCGAACGCGTAGCTGACCGCGAACCCCGGCATTTCGGCGCTCGCCGACAGGTGGAATCGCTTGTCCGGCGGCAGGAACAGGACGTCGTGGAGCGTCGGCGTCGAGCTTCCGCTCGCGGAAGAGCCTGTGTGCGTGCTCGAGCCACTCGACGAGGTCGTCCTTGGCGCGGTCCCAGCCGCCTTCCGTGCGCGGGTCGCTCGGGACGACGAACGTCTGCTGGACGTTTCGCATCGGGAACCCCAGCCGCTCGGCCGATCCGCTTCGCGCGCGCGTTGCCGTCCATGAAGAAGGTGAAGCCCTCGATGTCGTCGATGTACACCTTGCCGTCGCGGTACAGGAAGCGGAAGGCGATCCGCCAGATCAGCTTGGAGAGGAGCGGCACCCCAAGAGCCACTCGATCAGGACGCGCAGCGCCATGCGGGGCCGGTGCAGCGCCATGCGCCGGCGCTTGGTGGTCGTCGTGAAGGCCGAGGTGAAGCAGAGGACGTCGCGGCGCCGCCGCCGGTCAGCAGCGCGGACCAGATCGCGTCGAACTTCTCCGGGTCGCGCGGATCGGATTCCTCGCCGTATGTCAGTTCGGTGGCGGGCACGAGGTCGCTCCGCGAGCTGCTCGAACGTCTCGAACTTGCGGACCTTGGTGAGCACTCCGATCCGGCCGTCGGTCTGCCCGACCGAGAGCACCTTGTACGTGATCGACACCACAGCGCCGAGGTAGCCGAGGCCGCCGATGACCCGCGGAGAACGCCCGCTCCGCCGGGTCCAGTCCGCCTGGGCGACTCCCTCGCCCGGCGGGGTGCAGGTGAGGAGCTCGCCTGCGGTGGTCAGCAGGTCGAACTCCAGGACGTGCATGCCCTCCTTCCCCCACGCGGGCGAGAAGCGTGAGAGGCAGTCCCCCGAGAGCGTGCCGCCGGCGGTGGCGTGCTCGGTGGTCACTGTGACCGCCGGTACGAGGCCCAGGGGCTGAAGCGTCGCGAGGATCGCGCCCCAGGTCGCGCCCGCGCCGACCTTCACCTTCCTCTGGCCCGCGAGCAGCTCGATCGCGTCGAAGCGCATCATCGACACGACGAGGTCGTCGCCGAGCGCCTGGGCGTCGAAGGAGTGGCCTCCGGCGCGGAGCGTCACGCGGCCCTTGGTCTCCCGGGCGTGGGCGAAGATCTGAGCCAGCTCGTCGGTGTTCGCGGGCTCGAGCACCCGGGCGCGGGTGGAGAACAGCCTCGAGTAGCAGCCGAGCTTGCTCTCCTTGGTCGTGATGTCCGACAGCGGCTCGCCGGTGGCGCTCATCGGGTCGCCTCGACCTGGAGGAGTGCCTGCGCGCGCCGGGCGCAGGATCCGTAGCCGTTCTCGCCCGAGAGCGTGAGCGCCTGGTCGGCGGTGGCTCGGGCCTCCTCGGCTTCGCCCGCCGCGAGGAGGGACTTCGCCCAGTAACAGAGGTTGCGGGCTTCCGCGGCCTTCACGCCCTCGCGCCGGTGGAGCTCCGAGGCGGCGGCGAAGTGCTCGTTCGCGCGCTCGTGCGAGCCGAGCGTCGCGGCGAGCATGCCGAGGAACGACTCGGCCGAGCCGTATCCCGTCGTCCCGTTCCACACCAGCAGGTCGCGCCAGGGCTCGATCAGGTCGTACAGCGGCGCCGCAACGCGCTCCGAGCCCACGTCCGCCGCCGACCATGGCCCACAGCGCGAGGGCGGTCGAGTAGACCAGGTCGTAAGGGATGTCCGCGAACCGCGCCTCGGCGGCCTTCTCGAGCCTCGGCGCCGCCTCGGCCTCGCGTCCGACGTCGCAGAGCGCGGCGGCGAGGCCGGCCTCCCACGCGGGGATGCCCGGATTGGCCGTGACGCCCTGCTCGAGCATCTCGATGATCTCCTCCGTACGGCCCTGCTCGAATCTCACCGCGCCGAGCAGCGCGCCGTGGATGAGCACGGCATCGGACTCGCCGGCCTGCTCCCCGAGGCGGGTGGCCGCGGCGGCGAGCCGGTCGGTCTCCTCCATCTCACCGCTCATCAGGGCGAGGCCCGCGGCGCAGTAGGTCGCGTGCCAGCGCAGCACGCGGCTGGCCGAGCTCGTCGGTGCGCGTCCTGAGAAGCGACCAGGCCTCCGTGGCCTGGGCGCAGGTCGCCACCCTCCACCGCCGCGTGGAGGGTGCGGTCGAGCGCCCAGATGCGCGCGAGCGGGTCGTCGATCCGGGCGGCGATCGCCGTCATCTCCTCAGCCGTCTTGCGGCGCGCCTCGAGCGTGTCCGGCGCCCACGTCGCGTGGAAGTGGTCGCGAAGCACGTAGGGCAGCGAGCGATCGTCGCCCGCATCGCGCGCCAGCGCCAGCCCTTCGTCCGCCAGTGCCCGACGGCGCTTGTGGTCGGGGTCGAACTGCAGCTCCATGGCCTGCAGCGAGAGCAGCCTCGCCACATGCCCCGGGCTGGAGGGCCGGTTCAGCTCGATCGCGCGTTCGAGCGCCTCCACCCGCTCCACGTCGACGACGCCGAATGCGCTGGCGAAGCCGCGGTTGTTGGCGAGCGCCGCGCGTGCCATGCGGTCGGGGTCGCCCAGCTCCTCCGCGAGCCGGGTCGCATCCAGCAGCGTCGTCGCGGAACTCCGCCCGCCCGGCCTGTCGCTGGGCCTCGCCGAGGCTGATCGTCAGCTCGCAGCGTTCGGCCGGATCGAGATCCGCAGTCTGGTCCAGCAGCTCGAGCGCCCGGGCGAACCACCGCACCGCCTCGTCGGGGGCGAGTTCGGCAAGCGCCCGCTCGCCCGCCTGCCGGGTGTAGGTGAGGGCCTTCACGACGTCGACCGGAGTTGCCGCCGCGGACCAGTGACGCGCGAGCTGCGCTATGCGCGACCCCGGATCCCCTCCACAGAGCTCCTCGAGCGCCTCGGCCACGCGGAGGTGCAGACGGGCGCGGCGGGTCGGCCCGAGGTCGTCGTAGAGCGTGTGGTTGATCAGGTTGTGGGCGAAGCCGAACGAACCGGCGCGCCCCGAGTGCTCCTCGAGCAACGCGGCCTCCACCGCGGCGTCGAGCGTGTCGATCAGCGCGTCCTCGTCCTCGCGAACCACGCGCAGGAGCAGGTCGAAGTCGAAGTCGCGTCCGATGACCGCGGCACAGCTCAGAACGGCGC
This sequence comes from uncultured Thermoleophilaceae bacterium, assembly GCA_963722705.1. Classification (GTDB taxonomy): domain Bacteria; phylum Actinomycetota; class Thermoleophilia; order Solirubrobacterales; family Thermoleophilaceae; genus JAAYBF01. The sequence continues at coordinate 715,935 of CAVRNY010000006.1, forward strand.
GGCTGTCCTCACCGAGGCGCTCCACCCTCCGGACGACCACCTCCCGGACGCTCTGGGGGAGGCCGAGCTCCTCGAGCTTCGGCATCACCTCCCACCGGCCGTCCTCCGCCTGTACCAGCGCTTCGGACTCCGACAGGTGGCGAAGCATCTCGCCGACGAAGAACGGGTTGCCGTCGGTCTCGGCGGTGATCTCGCGCGCCAGGGCCAGGCCGTCGGCGTCGATCTCGTGGCCGGCGGCCGACTGCATGATCGAGGCAACCTCGTCCTCGTCCAGCCCCTGGAACGACAGCCGCTCGATCCCCTCTTCGCCTCGCAGGTCCGCCAGCAGGGCGGTGAGGGGGTGGTCGCGCGTGAGGTCGCTGTCGCGGTAGCTCCCGAGCAGGAGCAGGCGCAGGTCCCCGAGCTCGGCGAGCGCGTGCTGCAGGAGCGCGAGCGTCTCCCCGTCCGCCCAGTGGAGGTCGTCGAGCAACAGCACGACGGGCGATTCGGCGCTCGCATGCTCCAGCAGCCCCACGACTGCCGCGAAGAGGAGGTAGCGCTCGGTCTCGGGGTCCGTCTTCCTGGGTGGCGGCACGTCGGGCATCCGGCGCGCGAGCGCGGGCACGAGGCGCGTCAGCTCGCCGCCGTGCCGAGCGACGTAGGCCGTCAGGACCTCCTCCGGCGCGTGCTCGACGAAGTGTGAAAGGGCCTGGATCCAGGCGCCGTAGGGCGCGCTCAGCTCCTCCGCGCAATGGCCGCCGAGGACGATCGCGCCGTCCTGGTGGAGCTCGAGCGCGGCGTGCGTGAGGAAGCGCGTCTTGCCGATTCCCGGCTCGCCGGACACCAGCAGCGCCTGGCGCAGGCCTCCGTGGGTGGCGTTCCAGCGCTCCTTCAGGCACTCGCGCTCCTGCTCCCGTCCCACGTAGCCGTCGAGCGACGCGCCGCGCAGCCGCGACGGGAGCGGGATCCCCTCGCTCGGCGGGCCGGCGGCCGCCCGAGCCGTCACGGGCTGGGGCACGGCGTCCAGGTCGAGCGAGGAGTCCTGGGCGAGGATCGCGCTCTGCAGCTCCTGCAGCTCGCGGGAGGGCTCGATCCCGAGCTCCTCCACCAGCGCGAGCCGCGCCTTCGCGTAGACCTCGAGCGCCTCGGCCTGGCGGCCGCAGCGATACAGGGCGAGCATCAGCTGGGCACGCAGGCGCTCGCGCAGCGGATGGCGCCCGACGAGGTCCTCGAGCTCCGCGGTCAGCTCCCCGTGGCGGCCCAGCTCGAGATCCGCGCGGAGGCGGTCCTCGAGGGCCCCGAGCCGCAACTCGTCCAGCCGCCCGATCTCTCCCTGGGAGAAGGACTCGTAGGCGAGGTCCGCCAGCGCCGGGCCCCGCCATACCGCGAGTGCCTCCTGCAGCCGAGCGGACGCCGTTGCCGGATCGCCGGCCTCGAGCGCCCTTCGGCCGTCGGCCGCCGCCTGCTCGAAGCGCTCGAGGTCGAGCTGGCCGGGCTCGACCCTCAGCTCGTAGCCCGGCGGCCGGGTGATCAGCAGCTCGCTGGCCTCGCCCGCCTTCCGGTCCGGCTCCAGGGCCTTGCGAAGACGGGAGACGGTGACCTGCAGCGTCTTCGAGGCCTCCGCCGGAGGCGGTTCGCCCCACAGCTCCGAGATGAGCTGGTCGGTCGCCACCACCTCGTTGGCGTGCACCAGCAGCATTGCGAGCAGCGCGCGTTGGCGGATACCCCCGAGCGGGAGCTGTCGATCGCCGTGGTACGCCTCGAGTGGTCCGAGGATCCGGAATTCCATCGCGGGCCCGATAGCGAACGTAACACCACCCCGACGGGCCAACAAGGCCCCCCAATTTGTTGCATGTTTTCGTGGAGGGCGCGGCGGGAAGGCTTTCCGCAGGCGGGGTCCGTTGGGAGCCATCCTCAAAACCTCCGCCGCGCTCGCGGGCGCGGCGCTCGTACTTGCCATGCCCGGCCTGGCAAGAGCTGACCACGGCGTCTCCGAGGCCGTCCTCGCCGGCGGCTCGATGGGGGCGCCAAAGCCGGTGCTCGCGCCGAGCGCCGCGGCACCCAGCGGCGGGGTTCTGAGCGCGGCCCCGAAGCGCACGCCCGGCTCGCTCCGGCTGGTCGGCCACGAGCCGCTGCTGGATCGCGGGATGAATGCCGCGCTTGCCGTGCGCGGTGACTACGCCTACGTCGGCAGCCGCACCGACGGCACCCACCTGGACTCGGGCGTGCTGACCGTGGACGTGTCCGATCCGGCCGCCCCGCGGGTGGTGGGCCAGATCGGCCCGCCCAACGAGGGCAACCCGGGGGAGACATCGCGTGAGCTGCGCATCTGGCCGCAGAAGGAGCTCCTGATGGTGCTCAACCACGGCTGCAGTGTCCTCCTGCATCGCTGCGCCGGCGGCGAGGCCGCGGTCACCTCCACGATCCGCTTCTACGACATCTCGGGCAGGAACGCCGCCGCCCCCAAGCTCGTCTCCACCTTCCTCCCGAGCCGCTCCGGCGCCCAGATCCCGCACGAGTTCTTCCTCTGGCAGGACCCCAAGGACCCCGGCCGGGCTCTCATCTACTACACGAACCCGAACGCGACGGACCAGGAGCTGATCGTCACCGACATCTCCGGGGCGCGGGAGGGGAAGTTCAAGGAGATCGACGAGTTCAAGGTCGGGCATCCCGGAGAACGGGAGGGACAACCGGCTGCACTCGCTGGGGGTCTCCAACGACGGCACGCGCGCCTACCTCGCACACCTGGGCGGCGGGTTCCTGGTGGCCGACACGAGCGACTTCGCGGCGAACAAGAGCGAGCCCGCAGGTGCGCCTGGTCACTCCGGTCGAGAACCGCGTCTTCTGGGCCGACCCGGGGGCCCACAGCGCGGTGAAGCTGTTCGGCCGTCCCGCCGCGCTCGTGACCGACGAGGTGTACGGGAAGCTCGGCGGCGTGCTGGACGCCCACGGCTGCCCGTGGGGCTGGACGCGGATGATCGACATCGCCGACGAGGCGCGCCCCGGATCCAGGGCGAGTATCGCGTCGCGCCGCACAACCAGCCGGGCTACTGCGAGACCGTCGAGCCCGACCAGGAGAACTTCTCCAGCCAGAGCGCCCACAACCCGACGCTCACGCCCAACCTCGCGCTCACCACCTGGCATTCGCGCGGCTTTCAGCTGTACTCGGTCGAGAATCCGGCGAAGCCGCGCCAGCTCGCCGAGTACCTCCCGCAGCCGCTGCCGGTCGTCCAGACCGAGGACCCGGCGCTCAGCGCGGGCCGCGACAAGGTCGTGATGTGGAGCTACCCGATCGTCAAGGACGGGCTGATCTACGTGATCGACCTGCGCAACGGGCTCTACATCCTTCGCTACGACGGCCGCTGCGAGGAGGAGCTGAACGACGTCTCCTTCCTGGAGGGCAACTCGAACCTGGGCGACGCGCTGCGCTTCGAGCGGTCGGCGACCCGTAACGAGTACGCCGGCGGCTGTGAGACGCCCAACGGCAGGCCGAGGGGCGCCGAGCTCGAGCGCGAGACGCCAGGCGAGCGCCGGAGCCGAGGCCCGGCACGCACGCCCGAGGCGCCGAGCGGGTTCGGCTCCGAGAAGTCACTGAAGCGCGACTGAAGTCCGCGCCGGCGTGGCATCATTCTGCGCCGTGGGAGGCGCCCGTCTGACAAGACGAGAGGCGCTTGGCATGGCCGCTGCGGGGGCGGCTTCGCTGATGCTGCCGAAGTACGTGCTCGCCGCCGGCGATCCGGTCACCGGCGGGCTCCAGCCGGAGCTCGTGACCGTGACCCAGCGCGGGTTCGCCGCCTGGTGGACAACCGACGCCCCGGCCGACACCACCGTGCGGATCGCGCGCGCGGGCGGCGGTCAGGTCCGCGAGCTGCGCCTCGCGCGGGGCCAGACCGTGCACGCGGCCGAGATCGACGGCCTTCGCCCGGGCACCGAGTACCGCTACGAGCTGCGCTCCGGCGGCGCCGCCATCCCGCAATCGCCCGTCAACCCGGGCAGCTTCCGCACGCTGCCCCGGCTCGAGGGCCGGCGCCTCGCCACGATCGCCGTGCTGAACGACATGCACGTGGGCGAGCAGTGCTCGGGCACCGCGACCAACGTCGGCGGCGAGTCGATCCCACCCTGCTTCACCGGCGACGACTACGCGTGGCGGATGACCCGGGCGGCGGTGGAGGAGGTCCGCGCGCTCGACCCGGACCTCATGGTCGCGAACGGCGACCTGACGGATCGCGGCCGGCCCGACGAGGTGAAACGGGCGCTCGAGCTGCTGCGCGGTCCCGGCTCTCCCCTGCTCGTGACCCGCGGCAACCACGACCGCCGCTTCCACACCCCCGACCGAGCCTGCGGGGAGGATGGCGACTGCCTGCGCCGCGAGGCTTTCCCGGAGCGCGCGCTGGGGGACCACGCTCTCACCTCGGTAGCCCGTGTGGGCCGGAAGCTGGCCGTGGTCGGGCTCGACTCCTGCGATCCCGAGACCGGGGAGGGCACCCTCCTGCTCGGCGGCCAGATCGAATGGCTCGACCGGGTGCTCGGCGAGCTGCGGGCCGAGGGCCGGATGCCGCTCGTCTGCTTCCACCACCACATCGCGACCCAGTCGAACTCGCACCATCCGCCGCCCCTCTTCTTCGGTGTCAGCCCGGCGCGCGGCGGGGTCGAGGCGATGCAGGTGATCGGACGCCACGACGTGCCGCTCGTCCTGCATGGCCACACTCACCGCAACTACCTGTCGCGCGACGCGCTCGCGCCGAGCACGTGGTTCCTCGAGAACGGCGCCGCCAAGGAGTACCCGGCCGGCTACGCCCTGCTGCGGGTGCACGAGGACGGCATCGTGCGCACGTTCCACCGCCCGGTCGACCCCTTCGCCCGGGAGTGGACGCGCACGTCTGCCGGCCAGATCTGGGGCCGCCACCCGGATTACACCCGGGGCACGCTCGCGAGCCGCTCGTTCGTGCTGCGGTTCGGCGAGCTTCTCGGCGGCGAGGGCGGGCCCGCTCCCTCGCTGTTCGGGCCGCTCGGGCTGCCGCCTGCGTGACTCCCGGCACACACCCGGGGCGATCCCGTCGGGTAGCGTCGGGGGATGGACTCCAAAACCGCCCCTGCCCAAGACGAGATGGCCCAAGCGGAGGCCCTGCCGCAGCTCGACGCGAGCTCGCTCGTGGATGCCGAGCGGCTGGAGGCGGAGGTGAAGGACATGTACCGCCACGTCGCCCGCGAGGAGGAGGCGGAGCTGCACTTCGAGGTGGGGCGCGGCCTCGCCGAGCACCTCGGCTATCAGGCCGGCCTGCTGGACTCCATCCCGGCCGAGGCCCTGGCGTCGTTCGCCGGCGTCGGGTATCACCTCGACCTCGCCGCGCTCCAGCCGGGTGACGACGTGCTCGACCTCGGCTCGGGCTCGGGCACCGACGTTTTCTGTGCCGCGACCGTGGTGGGTGAGTCGGGCCGCGTGGTGGGCGTCGACATCACCAAGGAGCAGCGCGACAAGGCGGCGCAGCTGCGGGACCGCGACGGGTTCTCGCAGGTCGAGTTCGCCGAGGCCCACATCGAGGAGCTCCCCTTCGAGGACGGGAGCTTCGACGCGGTCATTTCGAACGGCGTGATCAACCTCTCCCCGTGGAAGGGCCGCGTGTTCGCCGAGGCGGCGCGCGTGCTGCGGCCCGGAGGCCGGCTGGCGCTCGCCGACATCGTCAGCGGCAAGGCGCTAAAGGAGCGCACGAGGCGCAACGTCGAGCTGTGGGCCGCCTGCATCGCCGGGGCGATACCGCGCGACAAGTACCTGGACGCGATCGAGTCCGAGGGCCTTCACGTGAGCGAGGTCCGCAAGAACGACTACCGCTTCGTCTCGGACCGGGCACAGGACGCCTGCAACACCTACGAGGTCGAGAGCATCTCGCTGGGAGCGGTGAAGGGGGGCTAGCGCGCTATCTGCGGACCAACCACGATGACCTCGGGGATCGGCTGCAGCGCCCAGTCCGGCGGCTCGACCTCCTGCGAGGCAGCGGCGATCCGCCCCCAGTGGCGCTCGAACCCTGTCGGCGTGCAGATGAGCAGATAACGCGCGTCCGCGTCGCTGTGGTTGGCGAGCGTGTGGGCGACTTGCGCGGCACGAACGCGAGCTCGTCGCGCGCTTGGTAATCAGCTCGTCCGCGACATGAAAGATCAGCTGGCCTTCGAGCATGTAGAACGCCTCGTCGAAGTCGTGCGTGTGCAGGGGCGGGCCGTCGTTGTGCGCGGGGATCACGATTTCGATCATCGAGATGTGACCGCCAGACTGCTCGCTGCGCAACAGGACGTTGGTGTGAAGGGGCGGTACGGACGCCACAATCAGGCTCCTTTCAGGGGACTGCTAGGCGCTGGTGGGATGGAAGCGCTCGATCGGATCGCAGCGCCCCGAGCAGGATTCGAACCTGCGGCCTACTCCTTAGGAGGGAGTCGCTCTATCCAGCTGAGCTATCGGGGCCGGCTCGCAGAGGGTAGCCCCACGGCCCGAAGGGTGAATTAGGCGGCGGAGCCGCCGTTCGGGGGGTTGCAAAGGGGGGAGTGTTCTCCCCCCTTTGAGGTTCTCTCAGTCCTCCTCGTAGAGGGACTCGCTCGCCAGCTCGGCACCGCGCTGCCCGTAGAGCCGGACCTCCACGTAGTCGCCGGTGTAGTCGTCGAGCGAGACGAGCGTGAAGCGGTCGTCGACCAGGGAGCACTGGTCGGTGGTGGTGGGCCCGAGCTCGGTGGTGGCCACCGCTCCGTTCGCCACCATCGCCACGCCCCACACGAGCGTCACCACGCCGCGCCGGCCCTCGGGCCCGCGCCAGTGGCCGATCTCCTGGTCGGAGAGGTCGAGCGTCCAGTCGGGATTGGCCTCGGCGGTCTCGTCGGTCCAGTCCACCTCGGCGGCGAAGTCCGTCGGCCTGGGCACCCTCGTGCTCGCGCGTGTACGACACGTAGCCGAACAGCTCGTAGCCCTCCGAGGTGGCCGCGGTCGCGGGCACGTACGTGCGCCCACCCCACGTGCGGTCGGGGAACCACTGGATGTCCCCCGGGTCGCCGAGCTGCTCCTCGGTCTCGAGGGCGGCCGCCCGCTTCAGGAAGTGCTCGGCCAGCGCGTCCCCCCAGCGCCCGTAGGGAAGCGGCTCCTGTGGCGGCTCGGCCGCGTACATCGGCAGGGGGCGGGGGGAGGGCGGCACGGCCGGGGAACCTACAGGAGCGCGACCACCAGGCCTGCGAGCACCACGACCCCCGTCGACCAGGCGATGGCGCTGGCCACCAGCCGCCGGTCGAGGCCGTAGGTGTGCGCCACGACGATGGCGTTGATGGCGCTCGGCATCGCCGCCTGGGAGAGGTAGGGATCGGGAACCTCGATCACCGCGGCGGACAGGCCGAGGACCACCGCCGGCGCGACCAGCAGGCGAAGCACGAGTGCGGTGCCGACGGCGGGGGTGAGCGGCGGTGGGAAGCGCAGCTGGCCGTCTTCGGCCTCCACCGCCAGCGTCACCCCGACCACGAAGAACCCCAGCGGCAGCAGTGCGAACACGGCGATCTGCGCGGCGTCGACGGCCCACCCGGGGGCGAGCGCGTCCGGCGCGGCGAGCCCGGCGGCGCAGGCCCACAGGTACGGGTTGCGGGAGAAGAAGGCGACGACCCGCTCGGAGACCGTCTCCCCGGCGCTCGTCCCGAAGGCGGCCCCGATCGAGAAGCCGATCGTGAAGATCCCGGCGGTGGTCACGAGCACGTCGTAGGCGATGGCACTCGGGAGCTCGTCCACGCCGAACAGCGCGGCGCTGAACGGCAGACCTAGATAGCCCGTGTTCGCGAAGCCCGCCACCACCATCAGCGCGCCGACCCCGGCGCGCGGCAGGCCGAGGACTCGCGAGCCGACGAGGTAGGCAAGGCCCAGGGTCACCGCCAGCGCCGCATACGCGAAGCCGATCCCGGCGCCCACCTCCGCCGTGACCTCGAGCGCGGCGATCAGCACGAAGACCACGGGCGGGCCGATCACCCACAGCATCAGCCACACGACCCTGCTCGCGATCGCGTCCGCCTCGCGCTCGCCGAGGCGGTGCTCCAGCCCGAAGCCCGCCGCCGTGGCCACCGCGATGGTGGCCGCTATCCCGATCACGGAGCCGCGGAGCGCAGCCGCTCGGCCGCCACCTCGGGCGCCAGCACGCAGAGCTGCACGCCGGCCCCCATCTCGAGTCCCGCCGGGTGCGCGAGCCGGGGCAGCAGGTCGATCCGCCAGCAGAAGGTGCCCGCTCCCCTCGGGGCCGTGCGCACCCAGAGGTTGAACGGCGGGACGCCGCCGAGGTCGGCCGCGAGCCGGCGCAGGACCTCGTGGAGGAGCGCCGCGCACAGCGGTCCCTCGTCCTCGAACCGCGGCGCGGGCGTGCGGGGCACGAGCTGGACGTGGAAGGGCACGCGCGCCGCGAACGGGCAGAAGGCCACACCCTCGTCGTCCACAGCCACGAGCCGCTCGCGGCGGCGCACCTCCTCCTGCACCAGGTCGCCGAGCAGGTTCCGGCCCTGCGTGCGGTCGTGGTAGGCGGTGAAGCGCTCGCGCTCGCGCGCGACCGTGCTGGGCACGAAGGGAAGCGCGTAGACCTGCGCGTGGGTGTGCGGCAGCGACGCGCCGGCGGCCTGCCCCTCGTTCACGATCACGTGCACGTAGGCGGAGTCCGAGTGCGCGCGGATCCTGTCCCGCCACACGCCCATGGCGTCCGCCAGCCCGTCCGGGCCGAGATCCAGCAGCGAGCCCACGGGCTCGGGGCCGTTGACCACCACCTCGTGCGCCCCCGCCGCGGGGCGGACGGCGAACAGGTCGGGCTCCCCCCGGCCGGTGGCCAGGGGATCGCCGGTGTCCTCGCCGGCATCGGGCGTGAGGGCGGGGAACATGTTCGGCACCACGCGCACGCGCCAGCCTGGGGTGTCCGGGGCGCTCCCGCCGGGCCTGAGCGCGTAGACCTCGGGCGGCGTGCGGTCCTCGTGGCCCTCCCGGAAGGGGTCGGTCTCCGGGTCCACCCGGGTGCCGGCGCCGGCGTCGATGAACGCCCCGGGCCTGGCGCCGCGCTCGCCGGCGACGAGCACGCGCAGTCCGCTCAGCGGGTCGATTCGCAGTTCCGGGAGCAGGCGGTGCCTGCGATCCGGGGTTTCCTCAGCTGGCAAAGCGTTTCTCCATCGTCACGTGGGCGATTCCCTCCTCGAAGAAGGTCTTCCCGGCGGCCTGGTAGCCCGCCCGGTCGTACAGCGAGCGGGCCGCCACCTGGGCGTGGAGCCTCATGATCCCTGCCCCGGCCGCGCGCGCCATCCGCTCGGCCTCGACGAGGATCGCGGCGCCCGCTCCCCGGCCGCGCAGGTCCGGCTCCACCGCCATGCGGCCGAGCCGCGCCTCTCCCTCGTCCACCAGCACCCGGCACGTGCCCACGAGCCGGCCGCCCTCGAACGCGACCACGTGCATCGCGTCGGCGTCCAGGCCGTCCTGGTCGGCGGCCACCGCGACCCCCTGCTCCTCCACGAACACCCTGAAGCGAAGCCGCAGCGCGGCCCGCACCTCCTCGTGGGTGCGGGCCTCCCGCACCTCGAATCCTTCGTGCGCCCCGAGAATTCAGCGAGCGTAACGCTCGATGTCCTCGACGAGCTTGTCCTCCGTCGGGTAGCCGCCCTGCTTCACGTGGGCCAGCTCGCCCTTCGAGTCGTAGATCGCGGTGGAGGGGAAGGCAGCCACCGCCTTCATCACCGCCGAGATCTTCAGGTCGGGATCCTTGTAGCTGGGAAAGCTGACCGGATACTCGGCGAGGAACTCCTTCGCGTCGGCGTCGTTGTCGTTCCCGTCGACCCCCAGGAAGGCGATCTCCTTGCCGCGCTTCACGGACTGCTTCTGGAAGAAGGGGAACTCCGCACGGCAGGGCGGGCACCAGGACGCCCACTTGTTCACCACCACGGGGTGGCCCTTGAGCTCCGCGAGGCGCGCCTCGAACGCGGTCGCGCCGCCGCCCAGGAGCTCGTTCGCCTGGGCGTGGACCTTCGCCAGCGGCGCCGGCGCGCCCGCCAGCGCGGCCTTCTCCTGGGCCGTGGAGGGCGCCTCGCTCTCGGGATCGTCGCTCCCGCAGCCGCTCAGCACCGCCCCGCACAGGAGGATGGGGATCAGCCTTCGCACGCTTGGGTGAAGGGTGGCAGACGACTGGGGTGGCCGAGATCGCATTCCTTGTGCTGTAATACGTGGGGACGCGGTGCTCTGGTTGCCCCGCGCCCGGCGTCCCTCTGCGGGACACGCAAGGAGCGGCGCCGCACGACAGCGGACCTGTTGCCTCCGCGACGGCCCTCAGTACCACCGCGGTAAGCAGCCGTCCCGCGTCGTTCATTCCCCCAGACCCCAAGGCCTCATGGCTGAAAGCACTTCCCTGGCTGAATCAGCGCCGGTGTCCGGCGCCGACCTGCGCCGCGCCGAGGAGTTCGCGCGCGAGCCCTTCGTGCTCGAAGGCGAGGATGCCGCGACCGCGCTCGCCGTGGGAAGCGCACGCCGCCGCGCCCTCGACTCGGCGCTCGCCGAGCTGGATGCCGGCCGCGAGCATCCGTCGATCGAGTGGCGCCAAGAGTTCTCGCTGATGCTCGGGCTCGAGCGGGTGCTCTCGGACGAGGAGCCGAAGCTCGTGGACGGCACCGTGCTCTCCGCTCACCAGGTGGACGCACTCTCGGGAACGCTCATCGCCCTCACGGCCGAGTCGCAGGCCGCGGCGCAGCGAAACGGCCACACGAACGGCCGCTCGAGCGAGCTCGCGGAGCTTCCGTCGGGAGAGCTCGAGATCGAGGGCGACGAAGAGCTGTCGGAGGACGACGAGCCGCTCGACTGGGACGCCGCGGAGGAGGCCGAGGAGGAGGCCGCCGCCGACGCCGTCAAGGAGGACCCCGGCGCCGCCCGGCGGTTCTGGTTCGAGCACGCCACCGGCGCCGGCAAGACCGTCGCGGCACTCGGCTTCGCCGAGGCCTCACGCACGGGCGGCGTCCTGATCCTCACGCACCGCCGCAACCTGGTGGACCAGTTCAACGGCGAGCTGGCCGACCGCGGCTACAAGAAGCGCGTGCAGGGTCCGTTGATCGGACGCGACAAGGACCCGAATGCCGAGGGCCCGATCACGGTCGAGACCTACCAGTGGTTCGTGCGCAACGCCGGCAAGGTCTCCGACGCGTACTCGATCGTGATCTGCGACGAGGCCCACACGGCGCTCGGGGAGAAGACCTCGGCGGCGATCCGCCAGTGGCAGGGGCCGATCTTCGTGGGCATGACGGCCACCGGCGCGCTCATCGCCCGCCACGTCACCGACCTCTTCCCGACCCAGACGTCCCGCTTCGACCTGGCCCAGGCCGCCCGCCGAGGGGTGATCGCTCCGCTGCGCTGCGTGCGCATCCCGCCCGGCGTGGGCGTGCGCTCGATATCCAAGGTGCCATTGCGCCGCGGCGAGGTGGACCAGGACTTCGACCAGGAAGAGCTGGCCGCACTGCTCGACCAGACGCCGTTCAACCTGGCGATCGCCGACCTCTACAAGACCCGCTTCAAGGATGTGCCCGGCGTCGTCTACTCGGCCGGAGTGCGCCACGCCCACAACGTGGCGGCGGCCTTCAAGGAGCAGGGGATCAAGGCGAAGGCGGTCTCGGGCGAGACTCCGAAGCGCGAGCTCGCCCACGTGCTCGCGGCCTACGAGCGCGGCGAGATCGACGTGCTCGTGAACGCCCAGCTTCTGGCCGAGGGATGGAACTCACCCCGCGCCACCGTGTGCATGCACCTGGCTCCCACGGCCTCGCGCCGGATCTACCAGCAGCGCGTGGGCCGCGTCACCCGCCGCCATCCGGGCAAGGAGGCGGGCATCGTCGTGGACTTCGTCCACCCGGCCACCGCGAACGACGACCCGGTCGTCACCCTCCACAGCCTGCTCGACCGCGACGTGTATCGCGGCGGGGCGATCGTGGTGGGCCCGGTTCGCCGCGGCCGCGGCCGGCGCCTGCGCGTGGAGCGCCGGGTTCTGCCCGTGACCGCCGAAGAGGACCGGCGCGCGCAGGTCTTCGAGCGTGAGCTGTGGCGGATCGCGGTGGAACACCTCTCCTGGGGAGAGCAGCACGCGTGGGCGGCGCTCGCCGGCGCGCGTGTGGCCTCGAACAACTGGCGCCGCGCGAAGGCGATGCTCCACTTCGACTCAACCGGCGAGCTGCGCCGCCGCTTCCTCATCACCTGCCTACAGCGCAACCGCAACTCCCAGCTGCGCATCCGCGCGCTCGGGGAGATCGGACAGCTCAAGGACCCCGAGGCGTTCGACGAGGCGGTCGAGATCGTGGGCGGCTGGGCGCGCGACGAGCGCCGCGAGGGCGTGAAGGTGCTGCTCCAGTCGCTCGCAGAGCGCCCCATCGGCCGCCGCGACCAGGCGAGCCGCTGGCTCTGGCACCTGGCGGAGTACAGCCGCGAGGTGCACGAGGAGTACGCGGTGTCGCGCTGGCCGGAGACCAAGCGGCTGCTCGGGCTGCTCGTGAACTCCTCCGGCGGGGCCCACGCCCGCAACGCGCGCCGGCTCGTGCAGGCCACAAAGAAGCAGGACCGCCGGCTCTCGGCCGCGCTGCTGGCCGCCGCGCTTGCGCACACCCCGGAGGCGCAGCAGGTGCTCGACGGCGCCCGGATGCGGATGGCCCGCAAGCCCTCCGCGCTCGCCCGCGAGCTGCTGCGCAACTTCCCGAAGGGCGGCCGCCGCCGCCGCGGAGGCCGCCGCCGGCGGGGCCGTGGCGCAGGCAAGGACGGCGGCGGAGGCCAGAACGGCGCCGGTCAGCAGAAGGGCGCCGCGCAGCCGCAGGGCAAGGGCTCGGGCGCGCCGGCTGAGGACGCGGCCTGAGAGGCGTCAGTCCTCAGTCGTCAGTCGTCAGGGCCTTGGCCCACTTGTAGGTGCACCTCGCCGGCGTGGAGAGCCACGTGGCCCTCGTCCGTTTCGACCAGCAGCGCGCCCGAGTCGTCGATGCCGGCCGCGGTGCCCGTTCCTCCGTCCCAGGTGATCGTCCGCCCCTTCAGTGCGTCCCGCTCGCGCCACGCGGCCATGACCGCGTCCGGAATCGGCCACCGAGCCAAGCATCGAGGGCACCCAGCAGCGATCCGAGCACCACCTCTGACGACTGACGACTGAGCGACTCCGACTGACAGGGCGAGCGACGTCGCGCGCCCCTGCAACTCAGGCGGGAAGTCCTCGCGTCGTCAGGACATTGAGCCCGACCCCCGAGACTGCCCAGCCCTCCTGTGGGCGTCCTTCGACCAGGATGCCGGCGATCTTGCGACCCTCGACCCAAACGTCGTTGGGCCACTTGATACTCGCATTCGAGCGGGGCGCAGGCGCCTCGCAGACGGCCAGCGCGGCGGTCAGCGGCAGCAGCTCTCCGGGCTCGCGGATCACCACGGACATGAGCACCGCGCTTCCGGCGGGCGCCACCCACTCCCGTCCCTGCCGTCCGCGCCCGGCGGTCTGCTCTCCGGCGGTCACGAGCGTCCCGTGGTGCGCCCCGGCACGCGCGAGCTCCTTCGCCCGCTCGTTCGTGGAGTCCGTGACCGCGTGGTGGACCCGGGGCCGGCCGATCATCGGGGGCGCAGGCGTACCTCGGAGTCGGGCCGCAGGCCGAGCGTGGAGGCGGCGTCCCCGCGGTTGATGGCGATCGCGAGCGAGCGGTAGGCGTCCTCGTACACGATCAGCTCGCCCGCCTTCACGTCCGCGAAGGTGCCCGCGTAGGTGGCGAGAAAGCGCTCGCCGCCGCATTCGAGCTCGACGGTCCCGCCCAGGGTGATGCCGGTGCCGGCCATCTCCTCATGGCTCACGTTCAGCCCCGCGTTGCCGAACCGGTCGACCGTGAGCGCGTGGGCGAGCAGCGCGCCGTCCTCGCTCCGGGGCTGTGGCAGCTCGACCCGCTCGAGCTCCTCCGGGGCCAGCGGCGTGCCGGCGTCCGCGAGCTCGGCCCCGGCCGCCAGCTGCGCGGCCACGGGAGCGAACACGTCACGCCCGTGGAACGTGGCGGAGACGGGCTCCAGCCGGTGCGGCGAGCGCGTCACGTCCACCGCGAGGTCGATCCCCCCGAGGGCCTCCCATGCGAGGGAGAGCAGCCCGTTGTCCGGGCCCACGAGCACCCGCCCGTCCGCGCAGCGCACCGCGAGCGCGCGCCGCTCGGTCCCCACCTGGGGATCGACCACGGCCACGTGCACTCCGGCCGGCATGTAGGGCAGCGTGTTGCGCAGGACCAGCGCACCGTGCCGGACCGCGTACCGCGGGATTCCGTGGGTGATGTCCACGATGCGCACATCCGGCGCGATGCCGTAGATCACGCCGTGGCACACGCCCACGAAGTCGTCGTCGTGGCCGTAGTCGGTGAGCAGGGTCACGATCACCGGGCGTCCTCCAGCAGCGCGTCGACCACGCCGTCGATGTCGTGGCGCTCAGCCTCCACGTGCACCTCGAGACCGAGCTCCCGGGCGGTGGCGCTCGTGACCGGCCCGATGGAGACCACGCGCGCGCCGGGCGCCGCGCCGTTCACCGCCTCCATGAAGAACTTCACGGTCGAGGACGAGGTGAAGGTGATGTGCGTGGCGCGGCCGAGCGCCTCGAGCTGCGCGTCGTCGAGCGGCGCCGCGACCGTGTCGTAGAGCGCCAGCACCTCCACCTCCGCGCCCCTCTTGCGCAGCGCGTCCGGCAGCACGTCCCGCGCCTCGGCGGCGCGCGCCACCAGCGCCCGGCGGCCGTGCACCGGCACTTCCTCGAGTGCATCCACCAGAGCCTCGGCTATCGACCGGGGCGGCACCACGTCCGCGCGGATGCCGTGGCGCTCGAGCTCCCGCGCGGTGCCGGGGCCGATCGCCGCCACCGTGGCGCCGGCGAGGGCGCGGGCGTCGTGGCCGTGCGCGCGCAGCGCGTCGAACAGGAGGCCCACGCCGTTCGGGCTCGTGAGGCACACGAGGCTGAAGCGCGAGGGGTCTCCGAGGTCGACGGCCCGAGGCTCGATGCGGATGGCCGGCGTCTCGACCACCTCGGCGCCGAGCGCGGCGAGGCGGGCGGCGAGCTCGCTCGCCTGCGCCCGGGCGCGGGTCACGGCCACCACCTTGCCGTGCAGCGGCCGCCGTTCGATCCACGCGAGCGTCTCGTGCAGTTCCGCCACCGGCCCGATCACCGTGACGGCCGGGGCCTGCAGGCCGGCCTCGGAGGCCCGGCCCGCGATGTCGGCCAGGGTGCCGGTCGCCGTGCGCTGACCGGGCAGCGTGGCGCGCGACACCACGGCGGCGGGCTCGTCGGGCGCCCGCCCGGCGCCGATCAGCCGCTCGGCGATCTGGGGCAGGCTCTTCACGCCCATGTACATCACGAGGGTGCCGGGAAAGCGCGCGAGCGCCTCCCAGTCCAGCGCGCTCTCCCCCTTGGGGCCCTCGTGGCCGGTCACGAACGCCACCGCCGACGCCAGGTCGCGGTGGGTCACGGGGATGCCCGCATAGGCGGGGGCGGCCACGCCGGCGGTCACTCCCGGCACCACCTCGAACGCCACGCCCGCCTCGCGCAGGGTCTGCGCCTCCTCGCCGCCGCGTCCGAACACGAACGGGTCGCCGCCCTTCAGCCGCACCACGCGCTTCCCTGAGCTGCCCAGCTCCACCAGCAGGGCGATGATGTCCTTCTGCGACATCTCGGCGTCGCCCGGGCGCTTGCCCACGTAACGCAGGTCGCAGTCCTCGCGGGCGCCATCGAGCGCTCCGGCCGGGATCAGCCGGTCGTAGAGGATCACGTCCGCCTCCGCGATCAGCTCCAGCGAGCGGCGGGTCATCAGCCCCGGATCGCCGGGGCCGGCCCCTACGAGATGGACGATGCCTCGAGCCATCGCGGGGAACGCTAGTCGCCTGAGGTCACAGCGCGCTCGGCGGCGGCGAGCAGCTCACGGGCACCGGCCGCCAGCATCCGCTCCGCCACGGCACGGCCCAGCGTCGTGGGCTCCGCCGCGTCGCCTTCCATCGCGTCGCGGATCCAGACCGAGCCGTCGGGCAGCCCCACGAACGTCTCGAGTCGCAGGCTGCCGTTCCGCAGTCGCGCCTGTGCGCCGACAGGCGTATGGCAGGTTGCGTCCAGCTCCGAGACGAGCGCCCGCTCGGCGGTCAGCTCCGTCAGCGCTTGGCGGTCGGTCAGGCGCCTCGCCAGCTCACGCGCGCGGTGGTCACCGTCCCGCGCCTCGAGGGCCAGGCACCCTTGGCCCGCGTCCGGCGTCATCACGTCCTCGGGTATCGGCTCGCCTTCGGTGCGCCCCAGCCGTGCAAGGCCGGCAGCGGCCACCACCAGCGCGCCGAACTCCCCGGCCGCGAGCTTGCCCAGGCGGGTGTCGACGTTGCCGCGCGCGTCACGCACGTCGAGGTCGGGACGCAGCGCCAGCAGCTGCGAGCGCCGCCGCAGGCTCGCGGTGCCCACCACGGCGCCCTCGGGCAGGTCGGCGATCGACGCGGCGCCGCAGAGGGCGTCGCGCGGGTCCGCCCGCTCCGGCACGCCCGCGATCGCCAGCCCGGCGGGGAGCTCCGCCGGCACGTCCTTCGCCGAGTGGACCGCGAGGTCGATCTCCTCGGCCAGCAGCGCCTCCTCGATCTCCTTCACGAAGCGCGACTTGTCCTCGGGGATCCGCCGGCTCGCGCGCGGAGCTCGCCCGCGGCCCGCTCGTCGCCGGAGGTGGCGATGGTCACCACCTCCACCTCCTCGCCGAGCTGCTCGAGCCGCGAGCGAACCAGGGTGGCCTGAGCCACCGCGAGCGCGCTGCCGCGTGTCCCGAGTCTCACGAGCCGCGCTTGCGGCGCGACGCTATGTCGGTGACCTGCGCCTCCGGGCGCTCGCCCTCGAGCGTGGGGGCGGGCCGCTCGAGGCCGAACAGCTCGCGCAGCGCCTGCACGAGCACGTACGGAGTCCTCGTCGTCCGCCGCGCTTTTCAGCCGCAGGGTCGGCTCGTGCAGCATCCGCGATACCACCGCGCGCGCCATCACTCGCAGCCGCTCGCGGTCGGCCTCCGAGAGGGACTCCCAGCGCGACTCGTTCTCCGCAGCACGGCGGTCACGATCTCCTCGCCCCGCTCGCGCAGCGCGGCGATCGTGGGCACCACGTCGAGCGAGGTGAGCCAGCGGTCGAAGCGCTCCACCTCCTCGGTGACGATCGTGCGCGCGCGGGTGGCCTCGGCCTCCCGCACGTCGCGGTTGCGCGCGGCCGCGCGCTGGAGGTCGTCCATGTCGTAGAGCGCGATCCCGGGCAGGTCGCGGACGGTGGGGTCCACGTCTCGCGGTACGGCGGCGTCGATCAGCACGAGCGGCCGCTCCCCGCGCCCGGCGATCGTCAGCTCCAGCTCGTCGCGTCCCACGATCTGGTGGGGGGAGGCGGTGCAGCTCACAACGATGTCGGCCTCGGCGAGCTCGCCGGGCAGGTCATCGAAGCGCACCGCCCTGCCGCCGAACCGCTGCGCCAGCCCGATCGCGCGGTCGTACCGGCGGTTGGCCACGAACACGGTTTGCACGCCGTGCTCGCGCAGGGCGCGCGCGGTGAGCTCGCCGTTCTCGCCCGCGCCGATCACGAGCACGCGCCGCCGGGCGAGGTTGCCCAGCATCTCGCCCGCCAGCTTCACGGCGACCGAGGAGACGGACACGCGCGAGCGGCCGACCCCGGTCTCGGTCCGCACCCGCTTGCCCGTGCCGAGCGCCTCGCGGAACAGCCGGTTGGAGATCGGGCCGGTGGCGCCCTCCACCAGCGCCAGCTCGTAGGCGCGCTTCACCTGGCCCTGGATCTCCGCCTCGCCCAGGATCATCGAGTCGAGCCCCGACGCGACCTCGAACAGGTGGCGCACGGCGTCGCCGTCACGGAAGGCGTAGAGCCATTCGGTCAATTCGGTGGGGCGGATATCCGCGTGGCGCGCCAGCACCGTCAGCGCCGCGCTCTCCGCCTCGACGGCGTCGGAGACCACGAGGTACAGCTCCGTGCGGTTGCATGTGGAGATGGCGACCGCCTCGTGCACGGCGTCGTGGCCGGACAGCTCGGCGAGCACCGCGGCGGCGCGGCCCTCGGGCAGCGCGAGCTTCTCGCGCAGGGCGAGCGGGGCCGTCTTGTGGGAGACGCCGAGGCTGAGGAGCTCGAAGCTCACCGGACCGCCTCCTCCGCCCGCTCGGGCTTCTCGGCCCGATCCTCCTCCGTCATCTCGAGCAGCTCATCCACCTGCCGCTCGATCCGCGCGATCTTCGATCCGATTATCGCCACGTACAGCACGATCAGGGTCAGGAAGACCACGTAGGCGCCGGCCACGTACTTGCCGGCCTCGTCGAGGGGAAGCGCGGGCATCGCTCAGGCGGTGGCTTCCAGCCGGGAGCGCAGCTTCTTGAGCTGCATCGACGCGCGCTTGGAGGTGAGCTCGAGCTTCCAGAGGGTCACGAACAGCAGCGTCATGGCGAGGATGCACACCAGGAAGGTCAGCCGCATGTCGCCCGGCAGCGAGCCGCCGGTCTGGGAGAGCACCCGCGGGTGGGTGAACGACTCCGCGAGCCGGACGGCCACGAAGTTGATCGGCACGAACGCTCCGGCCGCGATGGCGAACACCGACGAGTAGCGCGCCTGGCGCTCGGGGTCCTCGATCGAGAACCGCAGCGGGTAGTAGACGCAGTAGAGGAGGAAGACCACGAGGAAGGACACGAGCACCGGCTCGTCCCACACCCACCAGTGGCCCCATGCCGCCTTGGCCCAGATCGAGCCTGTGATCAGCACCCCCACGCCGAGGATGATCGACATGTGGATCGTCACGTAGGAGCGCATGTCCCACGAGCTGTCGCCGGAGCGCAGGTGGCGGATGGCCATGATCCCGCCGGCCACGAACCCGCACAGAGCCACGATCGCCATCGGCACGTGCACGTAGAAGATCTTCTGGATGAAGCCCTGGTCCGCGTCGAGGGGCGCATAGAAGAACACGAGCGAGAACGCGACGGCGGTGGTGACCACCGTGGCGGCCGCGAGCGGCCTGAAGCCCTTGGAGTACACGAGGCTCGAAGGTTACTTAGGCGGGGTCAGTCATCGAGCAGAAAGTCGAAGACCGCCAGGGAGATGAGCACGAACACCGCGTCGTAGCCGCCGAGGAGGGCCAGGAAGCGGCCCAGGTCCTCGGGCGCCTGGTCGCCGCGCAGGAGCGGCTCGGTGGCCGAAGCCGCGCCGATCAGCAGCGGAACCACCAGCGGCAGCAGCAGAAGGGGCACGATCAGCTCTCGCGCGCGGGTCTCCGCCGCGAGCGCCGACACGAGCGCGCCGACGGCGGCCAGCCCCGCGTTCGCCAGCAGCAGGATCACCGCCAGCTCCGGGAACGCCCCCGGCAGGCCCGGGCCGAGCAGCAGCAGCCCGAACGCCGGGACGGCCACGAGCTCGAGGGCGACCAGGTAGATGAACAGCGCCGACGCCTTCGCGAGGAACAGCGCGGTCCGGTCCACGGGGGCCAGCAGCAGCGAGTCGATCCCGCCCTGCTCGCGCTCGGCGGCGAACAGGCGCGTGACCCCGATCACCGCGGCCAGCAGCAGCGTGACCCACAGCACCCCCGAGGCGAGCTCCCCGTCGAGCGAGTCCCGGTCGAGCCCGAAGTGGAACAGGACGTACACCGTGACCGTGAACAGGGCCATGGCGGGCACGGCCTCCTTCGTACGCAGCTCGATCCGAAGGTCCTTGGCCAGGATCGCCTTCGCCGCCCGGATCACGCGTACAGCTCCCTCGCCCTGGCGGCGTCGAGGCCTGCGGCCGGCAGCACGAACTCCTGCGCGCCGCCCCGCAGGCCGAGCGCGACGTCGGCCTCCGCGAGGCCGCCCTCCACGTCGTGCGTGATGAGCACCCGCGTGCGCCCCGACTCGCGCCCGATCAGGCGCTCGAGGCGCTCCGCCGCCGCGGGGTCCAGGTTGGCACGCGGCTCGTCGAGCAGCAGCAGGTCCGGGTCGTGGAGCGTCGCCCGCGCCGCGGCTAGTCGCTGCACCATGCCCCTCGAGAGGTCGCGCACCGGCTCGTCGCCTCGGCGCTCGAGGCCCACGGCCGCGAGCCGCTCCTCGACGCGCTCCTCATCCACGCCGTAGAGCTGCGCCTGGTAGCGCAGGTTCTCCCTGCCGGTGAGCTCCCGGTAGAGCAGCGGGTCGTGCCCGAGGTAGCCGACGCGCCCGCGCACCCGCCATGCATCGCCGGGCAGCGCCGCGCCGAGCACGCGAGCCGAGCCCGCGTGCGGGCGCAGCAAAGCTGCGAGCACTCTCAGCAGGGTCGTCTTGCCGGCTCCGTTGGCGCCGAAGACCGCGAGCGTTTGGCCCGCCGGGACCGTGAGGGTCACACCGCTCAGCGCGACGCGCTCGCCGTAGCGGCGCTCGAGTCCCTCCAGCGCGATCGCCGGCTCAGCCATCGCCGGGACGGTACCGGCGAAGCCCCCACCCGGGGTACGTGGAAACGGTCACCGGTGGACGTAGGGCAAGCGGCGCCGGGGGTCCGGGGGCGGGAGCCCCCGGTGTGCTCAGCCTCCTTCAGCGAGAATCGCGTACACGCGCTTGCGCGCGTCGTCCAGGAGGTCGCGCGCCCGCGCCGCCTGGTCCTCGCTCCCGGCCACGCCGACCTGGAAGACCGCCGCGCGCAGCGCGAGGAACGCCTCGCGCAGCTGGACCTCGCCCGGGTCGACGCCGGCGGTCACCTGCTCCCACGGGAGGGAGCCCTTCCGCGCCTCGGCCTGCTCGCGCCCCTCGTCCGTGAGCGCGAACCGGCGCTTGCCCTCCGACTCCTCGCTCCGGACGAGATCCTCGTCCTCGAGCATCGCGAGGGTGGGGTAGATCGAGCCGGCGCTGGGGCGCCAGATGCCCTGGGTCCGCTGCTCGATCTCCGTGATCATCTCGTAGCCGTGCATGGGCCGCTCGGCCAGCAGCGCGAGCACCGCCGCCCGCACGTCTCCGCGCCTCGCGCGCGGCCCGCCGCGGCCGAAGTGGCGGCCATACCCGTGCCGCGAGCGGTGGCGGGAGCCGCGGGGGCCGCATCCGCCGAATCGCATGTATCGCTCGTCCATCGTCTCTCTCCTCGTCGCTAGTACGCGATATATCGTAACAGGTTGAGAGAGGTTGGTTCAGCCGCCGCGCTCCAGCGTCTGCGCCGCGTGCTCGAGGGTCGGCTCCACCACGGGCCACGACTGTCCGATCGCCTTGGGGTTCCCGGGGAAGTTCACGATCAGGGTCCGCCCGCGGATGCCCGAGATCCCGCGCGTGAGGATCCCCAGCGGCGTGTGGGCGCGCGACTCGGACCGGATCGTCTCCGCGTAGCCGGGCGCCTCGCGGTCGATGGCGTCGAGGGTCGCCTCCGGGGTCACGTCGTCGGGCGTCATCCCCGTGCCGCCGGTCGTGAACACGAACCGCACGCCCTCCTCGTCCGCCAGCCGTCGCAGCGCGGCGGCGATCGCCTCCCGGTCGTCCGCGACGACCTCGAGCGAGGTCTCGAGGCCCGCCGTCTCGCAGCGCTCGACCAGCGCGGGGCCCGAGGCGTCCTCGCCGTCACCCCGGGCGAGCGAGGTCGAGATCACGAGCACGGCGGCCTTCACGGTCGTGAGGCTAACCGTCGCCCATGAAGGCGCGCGCGTCCGCGTCGTCGGCGAAGAAGCGCCATTCGGTCAGGAAGCCGTCGACGCCCCGGGCGACGCCCACGTAGGGCCAGCGCACCTCGGCCCCGCTGGCGCGGCCGACGCCGTGACCGGCGCCGCGGACCACCGCCCACTCGCCGCGTGTGGCGAGCTCGTCGATCTCCATCCAGCGCTCTGCGAACACCTCCTCGGCCCCCGCCCACCAGCGGCGCATCTCCTCGTGGCCGCGATGGGCCTGGCTGCCCTCGGCCACGCCGATCAGCGACCGAAACCTGATCCCGGGGTGGCAGACGGAGAGCACGCCCTCGAGATCCCCGCGGTTCCAGGCCTCGAGGGCGCGCGCGAGAAGGTCGCGGCTGGCCTCAGCTCTCGCGTCGCCAGTCAGCCTTGCCCCCGCTCTTCTCGAGCAGGACGACCGGCCCGACCTCGACGCCCCGCTCGACGCCCTTGACCATGTCGTAGACGGTGAGCGACGCGACCGCGCACGCGGTCATCGCCTCCATCTCCACGCCGGTCTCCGCCCGCGTGCGTGCCTCGGCGGTCAGCGTGACCTCGCCCGCCGCGGGGTCGACGGTCAGTTCCACGTCGACGAAGGACAACGGGAGCGGATGGCAGAGCGGGATCAGCTCGGCGGTCCGCTTGGCGGCCTGGATCCCGGCGATGCGAGCCGTGGACACCACGTCGCCCTTCGGCGCGTCGCCGCGCTCCACCAGCGCGGCCGTCTCCGCGCTCATCCGCACGACCGCCCGCGCGACCGCCCGCCGGTCGGTCGCCTCCTTGCCGCCCACGTCCACCATCCGCGCGCGGCCGGCGTCATCGAGGTGGGAGAGCTCGCCCACGATGTGAGCGTACCGCGCGTCAGGGTTGCCAGCGCTCTCCGCGCCACACCCGCTCGAGCCCGACCCAGACCACGTTCATCGCCGTCGCCACGATCTGCTCGCGCGGCACGTCGGGATGGTCCATCCACCAGATCGCGAGCCCGGTCAGCCCGGATCGCATCACGACGGCCGCCATCTCGAGCGCACCGGTTGACCCGCCTGCTCGCCGCCGAGGATCTCCCCGAGCGACACCTGCGACTCGGCCTGCACCCGGCGGTGCACCGCCACCGCCTCCGGGTCCCCGGTGGCCTCGCGGAAGAACATCCGGGCCGCGTAGGGGTTGGCCTCGACGTAGCGAGACCATCCGTCGACCGCCCTGGGGACGCGGACCTCGGCGGGCTCGTCGCCGGCGAGATGCTCGCGCCACATCGCCAGCAGCTCGTCGCGGGTGCGTACCAACAGCCGCTCGTGCAGGTCGAGCTTGGAGGCGAAGTGGTCGTACAGCACGGGGGCCGAGACGCCGGACCTCCGCGCCAGCTCGTCCATCGATGCGCCGAGGTAGCCGCGCTCGGCGAAGAGCTCGAGCGCCGCGCGCTCGATCACCTCGCGCCGCTCGGCCCGCTTCATGCGCTTCGGGGTTTTGGTAGTCTGGCTAACGATCGTTAGGTTAGACGCTCCACAGGAGGCACGACATGCAGCCGGAACCGCAGGGACTGGTCGAGGACCCGGTCTTCAAGATGCGCAGCAGCTTCCGCCGCGAAGGCGACACGATGGTCGTCGACACCTGGCTCGATCCGGGCGGGGGCGTCACGCCCCACGTCCATCCCGCGATGGAGGAGCGGTTCGAGACGGTGGAGGGCACCGCGCAGTTCCTCGGGGGACGAAAGTGGACGACGGCGCCGGCGGGCGAGGGCGTGCTCGTGCCCGCGGGCACGCGTCACGCGTTTCGCAACCGCAGCGACGAGGTCGCCCACATCCGCTGCTACGCGACCCCGCCCCTGACGCTCGAGGAGTTCCTGACGGAGGCCGCGGCGATGAGCCGCGCCGGGCGAATCAACCGTCTCGCGCTACCGACCAGCCCCGGCGCGCTGCTCGAGATGGCGGCGATGGCGCACCGCCACCGCGAGATGGTCGTGATGAGCTCGCCGCCCCGGCTCGTGCAGAAGCTGCTGGTCCCGCCGCTGGCGAGACTCGGCTCTAAGCGGGTGCAGCAGTACGCCTAGCGGCCTCGATCAGGGCGCGAACGCCCGCCTCGTCGCCGCGGCGCAGGAGCTCGACCGGGTCGGGCTCGCCGTTCACGATCGACTCGAAGAAGGCCTTGCGGTCCTGGTAGGTGGGCAGCGTGCCCTTCGCCCAGCCGCGCACCTCGTTGAGCATCGATCGCGAGCTTCGCGTAGGGCTCGCCGTACTCGTCGGCGATCTCGTTGCGGATCCGCTTCGCCAGCGCGGGGCTGGCGCCGGCGGTGGAGATGGCGATCGCCAGCGGGCCGGTGCGGATGATCGCGGGGAGGATGAAGTTGCACAGCGGCGGGACGTCGACCACGTTGACGAGCATCGCCCGCCGCTCGGCGTCCTCGTAGATGCCGATGTTGACCTCGCTGTCGTTGGTCGCCGCGATCACCATGAAGGTGCCCTCGAGGTCGGCCGGCTCGTAGGCGCCGCCGCTCCCAGCGCGATCGAGCCCTCGCCGGCCAGGTCCCGCAGCGGCTCGATGGCGTCCGGCGCCACGAGGGTCACGTCCCGTCGCAGGCAAGCAGTCCCTCGACCTTCTCGAGCCCGATGTCGCCGCCGCCGACCACCAGGCACTTGCGCCCGGTCAGCTTGAGGCAGGCGATGTAGAACGGCGTGTCGAGCATCCCCTGCACGCAGCTCTGGTCGCAGATCCCCTTGCGGAGCTGGCAGACGCACTCTTTTCCTGCATAGGCCTGGGCCGGCAGGCCCTCCCAGTCTAGGCGTCGTGCTCAGCGGCGCAGCGCACCCGCGCGCAGCGACCTTGCGCGACGATGCGCGCGTACGGCGGGTGCGCCGCGGCGCAGCGCCTCCGCCTTGTCGTCGTCGCGCCCGTAGAGCAGCTGCGCCGAGGAGTGCAGCGCGCGGCCCAGCGAGCTGTCGTAGGGGTGCCACCAGAAGTTGCGGCGTGCGGGACGGGCTCCCAGGAGATCAGCTTGATGTTCGACGCACTCGTAGAAGCCGAACTTCGAGTGCGAGCGGCCGAGGCCGGAGTCCTTCACGCCGCCCCAGGCGCACGCAGCAGGCGCCGTGCGAGTACATGTGGTCGTTGATCCACACCATGCCCGGACTCGGATGCGCCGGGCGATGCGGTCGCCGTGCGCGCGGTCGATGCGTCCAGACCGAGGCGCCGAGCCCGAAGTCGGAGTCGTTGGCCAGGTCGATCGCCTCGTCCTCGGAGTCGACGGTGACCACCGGCACGACGGGCCCGAAGATCTCCTCGCGCATGATCCGCATGTCGTGCGTCACTCCGGTGAGCACGGCCGGGGCGAACCAGTCGGCCTCGGGCGCCCCGCCCGGCTGCGCCGGCCCGCCGCAGCGCAGCTCGGCGCCGGCCGCCACGGCGTCGTCGACCAGCTCCCGACCAGGTCGAACTGCTCGCGAGAGACCATCGGGCCGATCTCGGTGCTGCCAGTCCATCGGGTCGCCGACGCGCAGCGCCTTCGCGCCCGGCCACCAGCTCCTCGGTGAAGCGCTCGGCCACGTCGCGCATCACGTAGACGCGCTCGATGCCCGAGCAGGTCTGGCCGGCGTTGGCGAAGCCGCCCCAGAGGGCGCCCGCCCACGGCGTTCGGCAGGTTGGCGTCCGACAGCACCAGCATCGGGTCCTTGCCGCCCAGCTCGAGCACCGAGCCCTTCATCCGCTCGGCGCACGCGACGCCCACGCCCCGGCCGACCTCGACCGATCCGGTGAAGAAGATCTTGCCGCGCTCGACTCCACCAGCGCCTGCCCCACCGCGCCTCCCGCCGTGCACGGTGCGCACCAGCCCCTCGGGCAGGCCGGCGCGCATCGAAGACGCGCTGGATCTGCTGTCCGATCAGCGGTGTGAGCGACGCCGGCTTGAGCACCACGCCGTTCCCGGCCATCAGCGCGATGGCCACCTCGCCGAACGGGATCGACCACGGGTAGTTCCAGGGCGCGATCACCCCCACCACGCCGAGCGGCTCGTAGGCGAACTTCGCGCGCTTCTGCTTCAGGAAGATCGGGAGGGAGATCCGCTCGTCGCCGAGGATCTTCGGGCCGTTGTCGGCGATCCAGTGCAGGGAGTCGATCGTCGGCAGCAGCTCCATCACGTACGACTCGTTGCGCGGCTTGCCCTGCTCGCGGGTGAGCAGCTCCGAGAGCTCGTCGAGCGAGTCGATCACCACCTGAGCCGCCCGGCGCATGTAGCGCCCGCGCTCGGCCACCGGCAGGGCGGCCCAGAAGGGCTGGACCTCCGCGACGTCGTCGACCACGGCCTGGACCTGCCCCGGCGTGATCGTCTCGACGGCGCCCAGCGGGCGGCCGTCGACCGGGCTGAACGACTCGAGCCGGCCTTTGGTCTGGACGGGGCTGCTCATGAGCTGACCATTGTCGCGAACGGCGGTTCCCTAGGCCCGCCCGCGTCCCTTCCTGATCCGCTCGAGACGCTCCCGCAGCTCCTTCTCCTCGCCGTGCTCGGTCAGCTCGAGGAAGCGCTCGCCCTCGGCCTCGGCCGGCATCAGCTCCTGCTCCGAGACCCCCTCGGGGCGGTCGTGCGGGTAGTCGTATCCCTCGCCGCGGCCGAGATCGGCGGCGCCCGGGTAGGCGGCGCTTCGCAGCGCCGCGGGCGGGTCCGGCGCTCCGTGGTCGCGCACCCACGCCCGCGCGCGCTTGAGCGCCACGTACGAGGCGTTCGACTTCGGGGCCAGCGCGAGATACACGGCGGCCTGGGCGAGGTTGTGCGCGCACTCCGGCATTCCCACGTGCTCCACGGCGTGCGCGGCCGCGACCGCCACCTGGAGTGCCCGCGGGTCCGCATTGCCCACGTCCTCGCTGGCCAGGATCACCATTCGCCGGGCGATGAAGCGCGGATCCTCGCCGCCCTCCAGCATCTCGGCGAGGTAGAGCAGCGAGGCGTCGGGGTCGGAGCCGCGCGTGGCCTTGATCCAGGCGGAGATCGTGTCGTAGTGGCGATCGCCCCCCTTGTCGTAGAGCACTGCCCGGCGCTGCAGCGCGTCCTCCGCGTGCGCCAGCGTGACCCTGCCGTCGCCCACCGTCTCGCACGCCAGCTCGAGCGCTGCCAGGGCGGTCCGGGCGTCCCCGTCGGAGCGGGCGGCGAGGAACTCGAGCGCCTCGTCGTCGATCGGCGGCGGTTCGTCGATGCCGCGCTCGTCGCCCAGGGAGCGCCGCAGCAGCGCCAGCACCTGCTCGTCCTCCAGCCGGTGCAGCTCGTACACGCGGCACCGCGAGAGCAGCGCCGAGTTGACCTCGAAGTACGGGTTCTCGGTGGTGGCCCCGACGAGCGTGACGAGCCCCTCCTCCACGGCCGGCAGCAGGGTGTCCTGCTGGGCCTTGTTGAAGCGGTGGATCTCGTCGAGGAACAGGATCGTCGGCTCGCGGCTCGTGCTCCGGCGGTGCGCCGCGCGCTCGATCACGTCGCGCACCTCCTGGCGCCCGGCGTTCACGGCGGACAGCTCCTCGAACGCGGCGCGCGCGTTCACGGCCATCACCCGCGCCAGGGTGGTCTTGCCCGTGCCGGGCGGTCCGTAGAGCACCATCGAGTGGGGCCGGCCGCCCTCGATCGCCGTGCGCAGCGCGGATCCGGGCTCGAGCAGGTGGTCCTGGCCGACGAACTCGTCGAGGGAGGTGGGGCGCATGCGCGCGGCCAGCGGCTGGTCCTGCGCGGGCACGCGGGTCTGCCCGCGCGGTGCGTCGTCCTCCTCGAAGAGCCGCTCCACTGAGGGCGATTCTGGCAGCGTCAGAGCTCGGACAGGAACCGCACCAGCTCGCGCGAGCTCCGCTCGGGCTCGTCCTCCCACACGAAGTGGCCCGTGTCCTCGAACGTCACGAGCTTCGCGCCGGGGATCTCCTCCTTGAGCCGGTGGGCGCCCTTGAGCCGCGCGAACTGGTCGTCCTTCCCCCACAGCAGCAGTGTCGGGACCCCGAGCTCGGCGAGCTTTCCCTCGTACGGCGCAAGCTTCTCGAAGTCACCCGACCGGTACAGCTCGAGATGCCCGCGCCGGCGCACGTCGCCGTCGAAGCACTTCCAGAACTCGTCCACGGTGGCGGTGTCCATCCCGCGGCTCGCCCACGCCATCAGCGCTCCGAAGTTCTGGCGGGTCATGTCCCTGACGAGGCCCTCGCCGGTGTCCTCCTCCCGCAGCCCGCGAGCCATTCCGTGCCACTTGCCGTCGGGGAAGAAGCCGGAGGCCGAGATCACGAGCGCCCGCACCGCCTCCGGGTGCTCGCACGCCCACCGCAGGCCGATCAGTCCGCCCCAGTCGTGCGCCACCAGGACGACCTTGTCCAGCCCGATCCCCGTCCGCAGCCGCTCGACCGCCTCCATCTGGCGCTCCCACGTGCCCGGCGGGTCGGGCGGGGAGTCGCCGAAGCCGGGGAAGTCGGGCGCGACCGCGCGCCAGCCCGCCTCGCCGGCGGCCGCCAGTTGCGCGCGCCACATGTAGGACGACTCGGGGTAGCCGTGCAGCATCAGGATCGCCTCGCCGTCCGGAGGGCCGGACTCGCGATAGGCGATGCCGTCGAACGTTTGGAGCGCCTCTTCCACCGCGGGGCGAGGCTACACCGCGGCGGCCGGAGCCCTTCCGCCCGCCGCGAGCCGGCCGAAGAGCCGGTCGAGCGCCGGTCGCATCACGGCCTCTTCGAAGTCCTCGCGGGCGCCCGCAAGCTGCTCGAGCATCAGCCCCGTGAGCGCCGCCACCACGATGTGGGCGTCGAGCTCCGGTTCCTCCGAGCCCACGGCACGGCAGCCCATCTCGGCCAGGCGCACGTGAGCCTCCTGCCAGCGCGCCAGCTCGTCGCGCAGGACCTCCGTGCGCGTGGCCTCGAGCCCCAGCTCGAACAGGGCGACGTGCTTGGCCGGGTCCTCGCGGATGTCCGACGCGATCTGCCCGGCCACGGCCGCGGCCCAGTCGGCCGCCGACAGCGACAGCGGCGCCATGTCGAGCACGAGCCGCTCCAGCCGCTCGGTCTCCTCGCGCGCCGCCATCACGAAGGTCTGCTGGAGCAGGTCCTCCTTGGAGGCGAAGTAGTACGTGGTGGCCGACAGCGGCACGCCCGCCTCCTGGGCGACGGCTCTGTGGGTCACGGCGTCCGCGCCGTGGGCGCCGATCACCCGCAGCGTGGCGCGCAGGATGTCCTGCCTGCGGCGCTCGCCCTTTTGGTACATTCGTGCCGACAAACCGGAACAAAGGTACCAGCACATGGCGAAGGCAACACCAACCAGGCAGGTGGCGCGGGGGTCCGGGGGCGTGAGCCCCCGGTCCGTATCAGCGCTCGACAACGTCACGTATGAGGATCTCTACCGGCGCTGGGAGGTGGGGAACTGGCGCGCCACCGAGCTCGATTTCACGCGCGACGCCGAGCAGTGGCAGGCGGACTTCTCGGAGCTCGAGCGCAAGGCCGCGGTCTGGAACTACTCCCTCTTCTTCTGGGGCGAGGACGCCGTGACCGACGGGCTCTCGCCCGTACATCGACGCCGCTCCGCTCGAGGAGCAGAAGTACTTCCTCGCCACGCAGCAGGTGGACGAGGCTCGGCACGCGGTCTTCTTCAACCGCTTCATGAAGGAGGTCGTCGGCATCGGCGGCGACCGCATCGCCGACGGCCTCCAGGCGATCCGGCCCGACCTCACCTGGGGCTTCAACAGGATCTTCGACCGCCTGGTCACGATGTCCGACGAGCTGCGCCGCGACCCGTCGATACCGCGGCTCGCCGCGGCGGTGACGCTCTATCACGTGGTCATCGAGGCGACGCTCGCGCAGCCCGGCCAGCACTTCATCACCAGCTACCTCGTCGACCGCGACCTGCTGCCCGGCTTCCGCGAGGGGATGGAGAACGTGGCGGCCGACGAGCAGCGCCACATCGGCTTCGGCGTGAAGCTGCTCTCCGACCTGCGGGAGATGGATCCCGAGGTCCCCGACGCGGTTGCCGAGCTGCTGCGTGAGGTGATCCCCTACACGGCGTCCGTCCTGATCCCGCCGGAGTGGGACATGCGCTACATCGAGTGCTTCGGCTTCACCCTCGAGGACATCGGGGAGGAGGGCGCGCTGTCGCTCGAGACGAAGATGCGGATGGCCGGCCTGCCGATCGACGACCTGCCGGGCCCGCCCGTCTTCCCCGTCCCCGGCAGCGCGCGCGAGCGCGCCGAGCGGGGGCACAGGATGGTCCGCGCCGGCTACCTCGGGGAGAAGCTCGGGCCGCCCTCCACGGACCCCGCCGACATGGAGCTGTTCTTCGAGACCATCGCCGGCGGGCTCGACTCGGGCGCCGCCGCCGACGCGGGCACGATCCAGTGGGCGTTCCGCGACGCCGAGCCCTGGCACGTGGTCGTCGCCAACGGGAGCACCCGCGCCGAGCGCGGGCTCGCCTCGTCCCCTCGGGTCACCTTCAAGCTGAGCTTCGAGGACTTCGTGGACGTGGCCGCGGGACGCAAGGACCCGCGCAAGCTGGCCCTGCGCGGGCGCATGCGCACGCGCGGGGATCTGCGCTGGCTGTGGCGCTCGCGGCGCATGTTCCCCGCCTGATCCTCATAGGGAAAGCGCTACCTCGCGCGCACCCGGCGCTAGGGTGACCCCATGCCCGAACGGCAGGATCTCGAGCGCAGCACGACCGAGCTGCTGCAGCGCCTGATCCGCTTCGACACGGTGAATCCGCCGGGCAACGAGCAGGCCGCCCAGGAGTTCCTCAGAGGGCTGCTCGAGGCCGCCGGCTTCGAGGTGGAGCTGCTCTCGTCCGTCGAGGGCAGGCCGAACCTGGTGGCTCGCCTCGGCGCGGGCTCGGACGGCCCCGTCCTGTGCCTGCTCGGGCACGTGGACACGGTGCTGGCGAACCCGGCCGAGTGGGACGTCGACCCCTGGTCGGGCGAGCTGCGCGACGGTTGCGTGTGGGGCCGCGGCGCGCTCGACATGAAGAGCCAGGTGGCGGCGGAGGTTGCCGCCGCGGTGGCGCTCGCCGAGGAGGGGTGGCGCCCCGAGGCGGGCGAGCTGAAGCTGGTGGTGACCGCGGACGAGGAGGCGGGCGCCGAGCACGGCGCCAAGTGGCTGTGCGAGCAGCACCCGGACAAGGTGCGCGCCGACCTCGTGGTGAACGAGGGGGCCGGCGAGGTGTTCGAGTACGACGGCCGCCGCCTGTACGGGGTCTGCGTGGCCGAGAAGGGGGTGTTCCGCTTCACCCTCACGACCGGCGGGCGCGCCGGGCACGCCTCGATCCCGCGGATCGGCGACAACGCGCTCACGAAGCTCGGCCCGGTGCTCGAGGCGCTCGCCGGGGGCCGGGTGGTGCCGGAGCACTCGCCGGAGCCGGACGCGTTCCTCGAGGCCATCGGCGTGGACTCCTCGGACCTCGGCGCCGCGCTCGCGGAGGTGGAGTCCGTGAACCCCGCCATCGCGATCCTGCTGGAGCCGATGCTCGGCGTGACCCTCGCGCCCACGATGGTGAGCGCCTCCGAGAAGATCAACGTGATTCCGTCGCAGGCGCGCCTCCAGGTGGACTGCCGGGTGCCGCCCGGGCTCGGCGAGGACCATGCGCGCGAGCGGATCCGCGAGGCGGTCGGGCCGAATGGCTACGAGATCGCGTTCGGTGAGACGGTGGTCGGCAACCGCTCCGCGATCGACACTCCGCTGATGGACTCGATCCGGTCCTTCGTCGAGCGCGAGGATCCGGGCGCGGGCGTCACGCCCGTGGTGCTGCCCGGCTTCAGCGACTCGCGCTGGTTCCGCGAGGCGTTCCCCGACTGCCTGGCATACGGGTTCTTCCCGCAGAAGGCCATGAGCCTGTTCGAGGCGGCGCCGCTCGTGCACGGGGCCAACGAGCGCGTGCCGGTGGAGGACCTCGGGCTGGCGTCGCGCTTCTACGCTGACCTGATGCAGGAGACGCTGCGGTGAGCGACGAGAAGCTCCGGCTGGGGGGCATGGCCCTGCGCAACGGGCTGCTCGTGCACGGCCCCACGCACTGGGCCGCCGCGGTGAGGGACCGGGATGGGGAGATCCAGGTCGCCTCGGGGCGCAAGCCCTCGCTGGGCGGCAGCGTCACCGAGGCGATCCCGGGGGTGCGGGGGGTCACGAAGCTGGCCGAGGCGATGGCGGTGATCCCGCTGGTCAAGCGGGCGCTGCCGGCGGCGCGCCTGCCGATGCAGGACGTGCGGACCCTCAGTGCCATGGCCGGAGCCGCGCTCGCGGGGCAGGCGATCCGCTCGAGCGGGGCGCGCACGGTGGCGCGGGAGGCGGCTGTGGGGCTCGTGAGCCTCGCCCCCGCCATCCTGGCGCTGCGCAACGGGGACCTCGCCGCCTACCACGGCGTGGAGCACAAGTCGATCGCCGCCTACGAGCAGGACGGAGAGGCCGCCGACGCGGAAAAGGAGCACGACCGGTGCGGCTCCAACCTCGTCGCGCCGATGCTCGGCGCGGCCGCCGTGGGCAACGTCGCCGCACGCCGCGCCGGCCTGCGCGGGCCGGCTCGCCGAGGCGGGCGTGGCGCTCGGCAGCGCCGCCGTCGCGGTGGAGGTGTTCGCGTGGTCCGAGCGCCATGACGGAACGGCGCTGTCGCGCATGCTGCGCAAGCCCGGCTTCGAGATCCAGCGCGCCGTGGGGACCCGCGAGCCGACCGCCGAGCAGCTCGAGGTGGGGCGTGCGGCGATGCACGAGATACTGCGGGTCGAGGGCCTATCCAGTTCGGAGCAAGAGCGGTAATGCTGAGGGCACATCCCGCCGATGGAGGGAGCAAGTGACGGTTTCACCGCCCATCGCCATCCTGGAAGGCTTCGCCGACTGGGCCATCATCTGGCTCCCCATCATCTTCATGGGGACTGCTCGTGCTTCTGCTGCTCGTGATGCTCCGCGCGATGCCGAGCTTCCGGCTGAAGCCGCAGGAGATCAAGCCGCAGTCGTCGGACTCCACGCGTTGGGACGACGTGGCGGGCGTCGAGGAGGCCAAGGACGAGCTGCGCGAGGTCGTGGAGTTCCTGCGCGACCCGAAGCGCTTCCGGGCGCTGGGGGCGAAGGTGCCGAAGGGCATCCTCCTGCACGGCCCGCCCGGCACCGGCAAGACGCTCCTCGCCAAGGCCGTGGCCAACGAGTCCAACGCCCGCTTCTACGCCCAATCCGCGTCGGCCTTCGTCGAGATGTTCGCCGGCCTCGGCGCCGCTCGGATCAGGCGCCTGTTCAAGGAGGCGCGCAAGCAGGCGCCGGCGATCGTGTTCATCGACGAGCTGGACGCCGTCGGGTCCGCCCGCGGCAGCGACTTCTCGGGCGAGAAGGACCAGACGCTCAACCAGCTGCTGGTCGAGCTCGACGGGTTCGGCGGCCGCGAGGGGCTCGTGGTGATCGGGGCGTCCAACCTCCTCGAGAAGCTCGACCCGGCGCTCCTACGGCCCGGGCGCTTCGACCGCCAGATCTTCGTGACACCGCCCGACCTCAGGGGCCGCCAGAAGATCCTCGACGTGCACTGCTACGGAAAGCCGCTCGCGGAGGGCGTCGACCTCGAGCTGGTGGCGCGCCAGACGAGCGGCCTGACGGGCGCCGACCTCGCCAACATCTGCAACGAGGCCGCGATCTTCGCCGGCCGCGACCGCCGCACGAGCATCGTCACGGCCGACTTCCAGGCCGCGCTCGAGCGCGTCGTCGCCGGCATGCAGTCGAGGCGCGTGATCACCGATCACGAGAAGCGCGTCGTGGCCTACCACGAGGCCGGCCACGCCCTCTGCTCGGAGATGCTCCCGTCGGTGGAGAAGGTGCACCGGATCTCGATCATCCCGCGCGGGCGCGCCCTCGGCTACACGCTCAACCTGCCCGAGGAGGATCGCTACCTGAAGACCCAGGAGGAGCTGATGGACTACCTCGTGGTCCTCCTCGGCGGGCGCGTCACGGAGCACCTGTTCTTCGGCCAGATCACGACCGGCGCCTCGGACGACCTCAAGAAGGTCCACGAGATCAGCCGCTCGATGGTCACCGACTACGGCATGGGCTCGTCCCAGCTCCAGTCCAAGCAGCTCCCCGCGGGCGACTACTCGATGTCCGACCACACCCGCCGTCTGATCGACGAGGAGCAGCAGTTCATCGCCGACCAGGCACACCGCCGCGCCCTGCGGATGATCTCCGAGCACCGCCCCCTTCTGGAGGCCTTCGCCGCGACCCTGCTGGACAAGGAGGTCCTCGAACGCGAGGACATCGAGCGTCTGGTGACCCGAGCACGAAGGCGCCCCAAGCGCGCGCCCCGCCCGCCTGGAGCCACTCCCCGGAGCAAGCGGAGAGAAGGCGCGCATCGCAGCCACCGAGCGGCACGAGCAAAAGCCCTAGCAACTAGCAACTAGCAACTAGCAACTAATATCCGCCGCCGTGTTCGGCGAGATAGACCACATCGGCGTCGCCGTCGAGGACCTCGACGAGTCGATCGCCCTCTACAGGGACCGCCTCGGCATGCGTGAGCAGCATCGCGAGACCGTCGAGGAGTTCGGGGTCGAGGCGGCGCTGCTGGAGATCGGCGGGTCCCACGTGGAGCTGCTCACCCCCACGGAGTCGGACAGCGGGGTCGCCAAGTTCCTCGAGCGCAACGGGCCGGGCATGCACCACGTGGCGTACCGGACCGACGACATCGAGAGCGTGCTCGAGCGCCTGCGGGCCGCCGGCATGAGGCTGATCGACGAGGAGCCGCGCATCGGGATCCGCGAGAGCCAGGTGGCGTTCGTGCACCCCAAGTCCACCGGGGGCGTGCTCACCGAGGTCGTGCAACCCGCCGAGGGCCACCGATGAGCGCTCTCCGCCGCCTCGACCTCGGCTTCCAGGGCGGGCAGGTGCTCGCCGTTCGCGCTCTGCCCGAGTCCTACGACAAGCTCATGAAGGCGCTGAGCGACGACGGCTCGCCGCGCTGGCACACGGTCGAGACGGACGACTCGGAGATCCTCGTGGACCTCTCGCAGGTCGTCTACATCCGGCGCGACAGCGGGAACCAAAAAGTCGGGTTCTAGTCCCGCCGTGCTCCGGGCGGCGGACCTCGCGCTTGCTTCGGCTGCTGCGCACCCGGGCGCACGGGCCGGCCGTCGAGCGCGGCGTGCTCGCCTTCACCCGCTCGGGCGAGCACGGGATCCTGTGGCTCGCCGGGGCCGCCGCCGGCGCGGCGCTCGACCCCGCTCGCCGCGCGCTCTACCTCCGCACGATCAGGGTGGTCGTCGTCGCCTACCTCACCAACATCGGGCTGAAGTACGTGGTGCGCCGCCGGCGCCCGGAGCTCGAGGGGCTCCCGCCGCTCTCCTCGACCGTCACGAGCCTCTCCTACCCCTCGGCCCACTCCACCACCTCATTCGCGGCCGCGCGGGTGCTCTCGCGCGAGCTGCCGGCCGCCCCGCTCTACGCCTGCGCGACCGCGATGGCGCTGTCGCGGATCTACGTCGGTGTGCACTACCCCACGGACATCGCGGCGGGAGCCGCGCTGGGCACCGCCATGACCGAGCTGGTCCCGTGAAGGTCGGCATCGTCGGGCTCCCGAACGCGGGCAAGTCGTCGCTCTTCAACGCGCTCACCCGCGCCGGGGCCGAGGCGGCCAACTACCCCTTCACGACGGTCGAGCCGAACGTGGCGGTCGTGCCCGTCCCGGACGAGCGGCTCGATGCGGTGGCGGAGACGATCGGCGCCACGCCGACCGTGTACGAGACGATCGAGTTCCACGACATCGCGGGCCTGGTGCGCGGCGCCCATGAGGGCGAGGGGCTGGGCAACCGGTTCCTGGCGAACATCCGGGAGACGGACGCCCTCGTGCACGTGGTGCGCGCCCACGGGGATCCGCAGGTGGTGCACCCCGAGGGCCGGGTCGACCCGCTCGCCGACGTCGAGACGATCGAGACCGAGCTGCTCTACGCCGACCTCGAGCAGGCCGAGCGGCGGCTGGAGAAGGTGGCGCGTGAGGCGAAGTCGCTCGACAAGGCAAAGGTGGCGGAGGAGGCGTGGCTGAGAGAGCTGGTGGCCGCGCTGGGCGAGGGCCGCCCGGCGCGGACGGTGCCGCCACCCGCCGCGGCGCCCGATGCCCTGCGCAGCCTCCAGCCGCTGACCTCGAAGCCGGTGCTCTACCTGGCGAATGTCGAGGAGGGCGCCGGCCTGGAGGCGCCTCCCGAGCTGCGCGAGCACGCCGCCGCGGCGGGCGCTCGCGCCGCGGCGGTCTCGGCGCGGATCGAGGCGGAGCTGTCCGAGCTGCCCGAGGGCGAGGCGGGGGCCATGCGCGACGAGCTCGGGGCGGGCGAGTCCGGGCTCGCGACGGTGATCCGGGAAGCGTGGACGCTGCTCGGGCTGATCACCTTCTTCACCGCGGGGGAGGGCAAGGAGGGCCGCGCCTGGGCGATACCCGGGGGCACCGTGGCCCGCCGTGCCGCCGGCAGCGTCCACACCGACATCGAGCGCGGATTCGTGGCCGCGGAGATCGTGAACTGGCGCGACCTGGTGGACGCCGGGGGCTACGCGGAGGCACGCGAGCGGGCGAAGCTGCGGATCGAGGGCCGCGACTACGAGGTGCGCGACGGCGACGTGATGACCGTGCGCTTCACGCCGTGAGCGGGAGGAGCGCAGCGCGATCGCCGATCGCGCGAGCACCGCACCGAGTTGTCAGCGCACGCGCACGGCGGGGCCGGCCACCGCTCCGGAGCGCACGCGGTAGACGCCCTTCGCGGACACCGTGGTGCTGTAGCGCCCGCCTCGGGTCAGCGCGACCTCGCCCACACGCGTCCAGCGCTTGCCGCGCCGGCGCTCCACGACCGCGCGGCGCGAGCGCGGCGCGGGGTCGAAGGCGCCCGCGATCTGCGGGAAGGGCCGGACGGCCCTCGCGCTGCGGGCCCGGCGAGCGGGGCGGACCTGCGAGGTGGAGACCTTCGTGAAGTAGGCCCAGGTGTCGTGGAGCCCGAGCCGCGCGCGGATCTGCGCGCCGGTGAGCACCCGCGATCCGCGCGAGCCGTACACACGCGCGCGCACGATCCTCGGCGACTTGCCGCGCTTCAGCACCCGGATCTTGCGGAACCGCCCCGGCGCCCCGAGGCGGGCGCCGAGCCTGCGGGGAGTGAAGTTGAAGCGCCAGCGGTGTCTGGGGGAGATGCCGTCGTAGGGGTCCTTCACGCTCTTGAGCCACGCCTTGGGCTGGGCGCCGAGGAACGACAGCTCCACGTTCTCGGTCCGCCCCCCGGAGGTCGAGAAGTAGTAGGTGACCGCCGGCGCGCCGCCGTAGGTGAGGATCCGGCCGGCCGTGTCCGCGACCGCCTGGTTCGACCGCGCGGTCTCCCCGGCTATCCCGCGATAGACCTGTGAGCGGGTGTCGGGGTACTGGTCGAAGATGCCGCCGCTCTTGCGGGTCGCGAGCGCGTAGGTGCGGGCCGCGACGGCCTGCACGCGCAGCGCGGCGATGTCCCAGCCCGAGGGCATCTCGGACGCCACGACGCCCTGGATGTAGGGATCGATCCGGAGCGCGTTCACCGCGGTCACGCCGCCGCCGGCGCCCGGGTGCAGCTCGAAGCGGCTGCGATAGAGGCCGCTCCTGACGCCATTGATCGCGCCGCCCATCAGGCGCATCACGCGTCCCTCGACGCCCAGCGGCGCGTCGAAGGTCCCGATCCGCTTCCCGCCGCCGGTCAGCCGCAGGCGCCCGCCGCGCACGCGCGTGACCTTGTACATGGTGCGCGGGTCGAGCGTCCGCCCGGCGGGCCCCCGGGTGGCGCCGCGGAAGCGCACGTAGGGGTCGCTGGCCTGGAGCAGGACGCGCACCGGCCGGCTGGGCGCCTGCGCCAGCGTCGTGCCGCGGTAGTAGTGCTTGAGGATGCGCTCGAAGTCAAAGCCGTTCTGGGCGAAGCCGTAGGCGCCGTACTGGCTCATCCCGATGCCGTGGCCGAAGCCGGCTCCGCGAACGACCATGCGCGAAGCGGCCTCCGCGGCGGGCGCGGCGGCCAGGGCGATCAGGGCTGTCAGCAGGGCGATACGGCGCACGAGAACCTCTAACCCGTTCGGCATCTCAAGGTAGCGGCCTTAGCGGAGCTCTCAGCCCACGGCGAAGAGGCGCCACTCGCCCGGCACGCCCTTCAGCTCGTGCGCGCCGCGCTCGCTGAAGTCGATGCCGGACCCCACCACCAGGTCCTTGACGGTGCTCGACACGAGCACCTCGCCGGCCTTGGCCATGCCCATGACGCGGGCGCCGATGTGCACCGCCAGGCCCCCCACGTCGTCCTCGAGCACCTCCAGCTCGCCGGTGTGCAGGCCGGCGCGGATGTCCATACCGAGGTGTCGCACCGCTTCTCCCATCGAAGTGGCCGCGCGAACCGCCCGGGCGGGGCCGTCGAAGGTGGCGAGCACGCCGTCGCCGGTGGACTTCACGCACCGGCCCCGGTGGCGGTCGATCTCCCGCCGAACCAGCTGATCGTGCCTCTGCAGCAGGGAGCGCCAGCTCGAGTCGCCCATCTCGGCCGCCCGCTCCGTGGAGCCGACGATGTCCGTGAAGAGAATCGTGGCGAGAACCCGGTCGGGCTCCCGCTCGTGGCGCGCGCCGGTGAGGAACTCCTCGATCTCGCCCAGGATGGCCTCCGAGTCCCCGACGGAGAAGAGGCTGTCCGAGCCCTCGAGCTCCACGTAGCGGGCGCCCGGTATGTGCTCGGCGAGGTAGCGGGCGTGCTCGACCTTGATGAAGGAGTCGTCGCGCCGGTGCATGATCAGCGTCGGCACGCGGATGGTCGGCAGCACGTGGCGCACGTCGGTCTTCCCCACGGCGTCGAGGATCCGCCGGATCGTGGCGGGGCTCGCGGAGTAGCGCTCCATCCGCCCGGCCCATTCGAGGAACGCGGGATCGTCCTTCTTGCTCGGGGCCAGCTCCGCCGGGATCCCACCCCTGCCCCACTGATCGATTGCGATCGAGGCCTCGATCCGTGCCTCGCGGTCCTCGTCCGAGGGCGCCCAGTCGTAGTCCGGCGCCCATCGAGACCGGGCGAACGTGGCGTACAGGATGAGCGCACTGACGCGATCGGGGTGGGTCGCCGCGAACAGCATGGCGAGCGGGCCGCCTTCCAGCGAGCCCATGAAGGCCGCCCTCTCCGTGCCGGCGGCGTCCATCACCGCCAGCACGTCGTCCATCTGGTCCTCGAGGGTGGGCACTCCGTGCATGGGGTCGGAGAGGCCCGATCCACGCCGGTCGAAGGAGATCACGCGCGCGAATGAGCACACGCGGTCGAGGAAGACGGCGATCGAGGGCTCCTCCATCAGGACCTCCAGCTGGCCGATCCACGTTGGCACGTACACCAGGTCGACGGGCGCCTTGCCCGCCACCTGATACGCGATGTGCAGGTCGCCGCTCTTCGTGTACCGCGTAGGAGAGTCCACGCCACGCTGAGGCTACCGAGGTGTGCATTCCAGGCCTCGCGCTAAAGCGCTCGTCTGCACGGTCGATAGCCGCATCAGGCATGCAAAACAGACCTCCCCCTGCAAGCAGCGGGCAGCTGGCCGGCGAGGGTCCCGGCGCCGCCCTGGCCCGCCGGCTGCGCCCCGCAGCCCTGATCGCCCCCGCGATCCTCGGCCTGGTCTGGCTGGAGGGGTATCGGCTGGGCCTCTACGACCCGAGCACGGGCGTCTTCCTGTTCGCGCTCGCGATGCCCGCAGCGCTCACCGTCGTAGTCCATTTCATCGCCAGATCGGTCGACGAGGACGTGGCCGAGCGCACCGGGGCCCGGGAGGAGCTCAAGGCGAACGAGGCCCGCTTCCGCGCACTGGCGACGCAGTCGCCCGGGGGTGTCTACGAGGTCGATCTCGACGGGATCCTCACCTTTGGCAACGAGCGCTGGTGCGAGATGGCTGGCCTCCCTGGCAATGACATCGGGACGGTCGCGTACATGGACCTGGTCCACCCGGACGACCGCGGCCAGATCCAGGCGACCTGGGAGAGGTCGGTCGACACCGGAAAGCCGTTCGAGATGGAGTACCGCCTGCTGCGCCCGGACGGAGGGGTGACGTGGGTGAGCGGACGGGCAACGACCGTGCTCGACTCCGACGGCCGGCCCGCCGGCTACTTCGGCGCCGGCCTCGACATCACGGGCCGCCGGATGATCGAGGCGGAGCTGCGGCTCCAGGGGCAGATGACCGAGCACATGGCGGAGGGCGTGATCCTCGTGCGCCACTCCGACGACAGGATCGTGCACGCCAACCGGCGCTTCGAGGAGATCTTCGGCTACGGCCCCGGAGAGCTGGAGGGGATGAGCGTGAGCTGCGTCAACGCGCCCA
The DNA here is from genome assembly GCA_963722705.1 of uncultured Thermoleophilaceae bacterium. Classification (GTDB taxonomy): domain Bacteria; phylum Actinomycetota; class Thermoleophilia; order Solirubrobacterales; family Thermoleophilaceae; genus JAAYBF01. Next base: position 755,769 of record CAVRNY010000006.1, read on the forward strand.
CAGCCGGAGACCCGATGGACGTCGCGACGGAGATCCAGAGCGCCGTCGCCGAGTACGGCTCGTGGATCGGCCAGATCCACAACATGAGGAAGGACGGCAGCGAGTTCTGGACCCAGGCCAGCGTGTCGATGTTCGAGCACCCCGAGCACGGGCTCGTGTCGGTCTCCGTGCAGGAGGACATCACCGAGCGCAAGAGGGCGGACGACGCGCTGCGCAACGAGCGGCGGCTGCTCAGGGAGTCACAGGAGATCGGGCAGGTCGGAAGCTGGGAATGGGACCTCGCCGGCGGCCTCACGACTTGGTCCGACCACCAGTTCCGGCTCTACGGCCTCGAGCCCGCCCACGCGGCGCCGCAAGGGGCCGATTTCATGGCCCTCGTGCATCCCGACGACCGAGAGCGCGTGGCCGAGTCGATGGAGGGCCTGAGGGTCACGCCGGGGGACTTCGAGTCTGAGCACAGGGTCGTGCACCCCTCCGGGGAGATCCGCACGCTTCTGGTGCAGGGCGCCGTGGCCCCGGGGGACGGGAACAGGCTGGCCGGGACCACCCGCGACGTCACGGGCGAACGCGAGGCCCGGGAAGCGGTGCACACTGCCGAGGAGCGCTTCCGCGGCGCCTTCGAGAATGCGCCGATCGGGATGGCCGTGGTGAGCCTCGACGGGGACTTCGTGGAGGTGAACGACGCGCTGTGCGAGATCGTCGGCCACGCCCGCGAGGACCTGGAGGGAAGCTCCTTCGATTCCATCACCCATCCCGACGACCTCGAGCGTGCCCACGAGGAGATGCTCGCGATGCTCAGCGACACCACGTCGTCCCGCCAGCTGGAGAGGCGCTACCTGCACGCCAACGGGCACCCGGTGTGGGTGCAGCTGAACGGGACCCTGGTCCGCGACGCCTCGGGCGGCCCGCGCCACTTCCTGATCCAGGTCCAGGACGTGACCGACCGGCGCCGCTACGAGGAGCAGCTCCAGCACATGGCCGACCACGACCCCCTGACCGGGTTGCTCAACCGGCGGAGCTTCGAGCGCGAGCTGCAGCGGCACGTCGCGAACGTGCAGCGCTACGGGGTTCAGGGCGCGGCGCTGGTGCTCGACCTCGACAACTTCAAGTACTACAACGACACGCTCGGCCACCACGTCGGCGACGATCTGATCGTGCACGTGGCGGGTGTCTTGAAGCAGCGCTTGCGCGACAGCGACGTGCTCGCCCGGCTCGGCGGCGACGAGTTCGCCGTGATCCTCCCGAAGGAGGACGTGGACGGCGCGCACCTGGTGGCGAAAGCCCTGCTCGACTGCGTGCGCGAGGAGGGCGCGCGGGTCGACGCGGGACGCGGGAAGCCGATCACCGCGAGCGTCGGCGTGGCGATGTTCGACGGCGAGACGGGCCTCACCGGCGAGGACGTCCTCGTGAACGCCGACCTCGCCATGTACGACGCCAAGGAGGCCGGGCGCGACAGGTTCGCTCACTACAGCGCGGAGGACCACAGCCAGGCTCGGATGAAGGGCCGCATCAAGTGGGTCGACCGCATCCGCACGGCGCTCGACGACGACGGCTTCGTCCTGCTGGCCCAGCCGATCGTGGACCTCGGAGGCGGGGGCACCGACCGCTACGAGCTCCTGATCCGGATGGAGGGGGAGGACGGTGACCTGATTCCGCCGGGCACCTTCCTGTACATCGCCGAGCGCCTCGGCTGGATCAACGCGATCGACCGCTGGGTCTCCCGGCGCGCGATCGAGATCCTCGCGGAGCAGCGCGACCTGGGGCGCGACATCCACCTCGAGGTGAACCTCTCGGGGCTCTCGATCGGGGACGACGAGCTGCTCCAGGTGGTGGAGGAGGGGCTGCGCGACACGGGTGTCGAGCCGTCCAGGCTGACCTTCGAGATCACCGAGACCGCCGCCGTGGCCAACATCACGGAGGCGCGTACCTTCGCCGAGCGGCTCTGCGACCTCGGCTGCCAGTTCGCGCTGGACGACTTCGGCGCGGGCTTCGGCTCGTTCTACTACCTCAAGCACCTGCCGTTCGACTTCCTCAAGATCGACGGCGAGTTCGTGAAGGGCTGCGTCGACAGCAAGACCGACCGGCTGCTGATCGAGGCGGTCGTGGGCATCGCCCGCGGGATGGGCAAGCGCACGGTCGCCGAGTTCGTCGGCGACGACGAGACGGTGCGGACCCTGCGCCGCCTCGGTGTGGAGCTCGGCCAGGGCTTCCACCTTGGAAGGCCGGCGCCGCTCGAGGAGCTGCTCGGGGCGGCCACTGCCCGCCAGTAATCTGCACGGCGTGCCGAAGCGCCGCGCATCTGACGTGTTCGTGGAGTGCCTCGAGGCCGAGGGCGTGAAGCACGTGTTCGGCATCCCGGGCGAGGAGACGCTCGACCTGAACGAGTCGCTCTCGAAGTCCTCGATCGACTTCGTGCCCGTGCGCCACGAGCAGGGCGGGGCCTACATGGCCGACGTGTACGGGCGGCTGACCGGCCACGCCGGCGTATGCCTCGGCACGCTGGGCCCCGGCGCCCTGAACCTCGTGACCGCCGTGGCCGACGCCTACCTCGACCGCGCGCCGCTCGTGGCGCTCACGGGGCAGGGCGACCTCGAGCGGATGCACAAGGAGTCGCACCAGTACATCGACCTCGTGCGCGTGATGCGGCCGATCACCAAGTGGAACGCCCGCATCAACGAGCCCAACATCATCCCCGAGGTCGTGCGCAAGGCGTTCAAGGTCGCCGAGGGGGAGAAGCCGGGCGCCACGCACATCGAGCTGCCCGAGGACGTGATGGAGGCGGAGATCGACGCGTCGCCGCTCCCGCGCCGCAAGACGCCGCGGCCGGAGCCCCAGGCGCGCGAGCTGCTGAAGGCGGCTGACCTGATCCGCGGCGCGATCAACCCCGTGGTGCTCGCCGGCAACGGCGTGATCCGCGGCGGCGCCACGCCCGCGCTGCGCGAGTTCGTGCGGGCCACGGGAATCCCCGTGGCCGAGACCTTCATGGGCAAGGGCCTGGTGCCCGCCGACCACCCGAAGGCGCTCGGCTCGGTCGGCCTCCAGTCCGGCGACTACTCGATGGCCGGGTTCGACGAGGCCGACGTGGTGCTCGCCATCGGCTACGACCTGGTGGAGCACTCGCCCGAGCACTGGAACCCCGGGCGCGACAAGAAGATCGTCTGCATCGACTCGCTGTCGGCCGAGATCGACGAGTACTTCATCCCCGACGTGGAGCTGGTGGGCGACATCTACCACGTGCTGACCCGGTTGGCCGAGGAGTGCCGCCACGTGCCCCACCAGGGCGGCTCGGCCCGCCTCAGGGAGGTGGTGCTCGGCCGCTTCGAGGCCGCGAAGGACGACGACGGCTTCCCCGTCCAGCCACCGCGGGCTCTGTACGAGATCCGCCAGGCGCTGGGCCGCGAGGACATCCTCATCTCGGACGTGGGCCTCCACAAGCTCTGGATCGGGCGCATGTTCCCCGCCTACGAGCCCAACACGGTGCTGATCGCCAACGGCCTGGCCGGCATGGGCTTCGCGGTGCCCGCTGCCGTGGCGGCGAAGCTCGTGCACCCCGAGCGCAACGTGGTGACGGTTAACGGCGACGGCGGGTTCCTCATGAACTGCCAGGAGCTGGAGACCGCCGTGCGCCTCAAGACGCCGTTCGTGAACGTCGTGTGGGAGAACAACCAGTACGGGTCGATCGTCTGGAAGCAGGACAAGAAGTTCGGCGAGCACTTCGGGGTCGACTTCGCGAACCCCGACTTCGTGAAGCTCGCGGAGAGCTTCGGCATGCCCGCCTGGCGCTGCGAGTCGGCCGACGACTTCGGCACCCGGCTGCGCCACGCGCTCCGGCTCGACGTTCCCTCGCTGCTGGTGCTGCCGATCGACTACTCGATCGACGTGGCGATCAGCGAGGAGCTGGGCACCGAGACAGTGGCCACCTGACCCCGGTCAGGCGAGCGTCTTCCCGAGCGGCGCCGCGTGCGCCGAGACCGCCTCGGCGAACTGCGCGAAGTCGCGCGCGTAGAGCTGCTGGGGGCCGTCGCACAGCGCCACCTCCGGATCGTCGGCGATCTCCACGATCAGGCCGTCGGCCCCCACCGCGGCGGCGGCGCGCGCGAGCGGCTCCACGAGCCGCCGGTCGCCGGCCGCGTGGGAGGGGTCCACGATCACCGGCAGATGCGTGTGCAGCTTGAGCCAGGGCACCGCCGACAGGTCGAGGGTGAAGCGGGTGGCGGTCTCGAAGGTCCGGATCCCGCGCTCGCAGAGAATCACGGGCGAGTCGCCCTCCTTGAGCACGTAGTCCGCCGCCATCAGCAGCTCCTCGACGGTGGAGGACAGCCCGCGCTTCAGCAGCACCGGCTTGCCCAGCTTTCCGACCACCGCCAGCAGCGCGTAGTTCTGCATGTTGCGCGCACCGACCTGGACCACGTCCGCCACGGCGGCCACCGCCTCGGCGTGCACGGCGTCGGTGAGCTCGCTCACGATCGGGAGGCCGGTCTCCGCACGCGCCTCGGTGAGGATCTCGAGTGCCTCCAGCCCGAGGCCCTGGAAGGCGAACGGCGAGGTGCGCGGCTTGAACGCGCCGCCGCGCAGCATCGACGCGCCGCCGGCGGCCACGGCGCGCGCCACGGTGAGCGTCTGCTCGCGGGACTCGACCGTGCAGGGGCCGGCGATCAGGCAGAACGTGCCGCCCCCGCCCACCTCCCGTCCCGCGATGTCGAACGTGCTCGGAGCCTGGTGGGCGAGGTCGAGCGAGGCGAGCTTGTACGGACGCGAGATCGGCACCACGCGATCCACTCCGGGCAGGCCCTCGAGGCCCAGCTCGGCCACTCCCTCGGGATCCCCGATCGCCCCGATCGCCGTGGTCAGCTCCCCCGGCATCACCACGACGTGCACGCCGGTCTGCTCGAGCCGCGCGACCACGGCGTCGATCTCCGGCGTGGTCGCATCGGGTGTCATCACGACCATCACGAGCGGCTCACCATGCCCAGACTGTACGCCCGAGTAGGCTCCAGACGAGCGGGTACAGGAGGACTGAAATGGCCATTGCAACCCAAGAGCAGAGCGTCGTCGACAGCGTCCCCAAGCAGTTGCTGATCGGAGGCGAGTGGCGCGACGGCGGGGAGGGCGGCACCCTCTCGGTCGAGGACCCGGCCACGGGCGAGTCCCTCTGCGAGGTGGCCGACGGGACCCCGGAGGACGCCAAGGACGCGCTGGGCGCCGCCGACGAGGCTCGCGCCGACTGGGCGGCAACGGCGCCCAACGAGCGCGGCGAGATCCTCTGGCGCGCCTTCGAGAAGCTGAACGAGCGCGCCGACGAGCTGGGCCTCCTGATGACCCTCGAGATGGGCAAGCCGCTGGCCGAGTCGAAGGCGGAGATCATCTACGCGGCGGAGTTCTTCCGCTGGTTCTCGGGCGAGGCGCTGCGGATCACAGGCGACTACCGCACGGCGGCAAACGGCGCGGGCCGCGTGCTCGTGATGCGCCAGCCGGTCGGCCCGAGCCTGATGATCACCCCCTGGAACTTCCCGATGGCGATGGGCACCCGCAAGATCGGCCCGGCGATCGCGGCCGGCTGCACGATGGTGATGAAGCCCGCGCAGCAGACCCCGCTGTCGATGCTCGCGCTGGCCGAGATCCTCGAGGAGGCAGGGCTTCCCGGCGGAGTGCTCAACGTGATCACGAGCAGGTCCTCGGGCGGGACGATGGGGCCGCTGATCGAGGACCCGCGCGCGCGCAAGCTCTCCTTCACCGGGTCCACCGAGGTCGGCCGCAAGCTCATCGCGCAGGCCTCCGACCAGGTTCTCAACGTGTCGATGGAGCTGGGCGGCAACGCCCCCTTCCTCGTGTTCGACGACGCCGACCTCGACGCCGCGGTCGAGGGCGCGCTGCTCGCGAAGATGCGCAACATCGGCGAGGCCTGCACGTCGGCCAACCGCTTCCACGTGGCCGGCTCCGTGGCGGAGGACTTCGCGGAGCGGCTGGCCTCGAAGATGGGCGAGCTGAAGATCGGGCGCGGCACCGAGGAGGGCGTGAAGGTCGGCCCGCTGATCGACGGCGACCAGCGCTCGAAGGTGGCCGACCTGGTGGAGGACGCGGTCGGCAAGGGCGCGAACGCCCTGGTGGGCGGCAAGGCGGTCGACGGCGCGGGCTACTTCTACGAGCCCACCGTCCTGGGCGACGTGACCCCCGACGCCCGGCTGCTGAAGGAGGAGATCTTCGGCCCGGTGGCGCCGGTGATCGGGTTCGACTCCGAGGAGGACGCGGTCGCCGCCGCCAACGACACCGAGTACGGGCTCGTGGCCTACGTCTTCACGCGCGACTTCAAGCGGGCGATCCGTGTGATCGAAGGACTCGACACCGGCATGGTCGGCCTCAACCAGGGAATGGTGTCGAACGCCGGCGCGCCGTTCGGCGGCGTGAAGCAGTCCGGCATCGGCCGCGAGGGCGGCTTCGAGGGGATCGACGAGTACCTCGAGACGAAGTACGTCGCGGTGAACCTCTAGCCGGCGCCCCGCCCGCGCCCCGATCCGCACCACCCGCGCGGTCGAGACGGAGCTGCGCGCCCGGTCGCGCCCCGTGGCGATCAGGCGCGCCTTCAGCGCGCCGCGCTTGCGCGCGAGGCGGCGGCGGGCGCGCCGCGTCAGGCGCAGGCGGATGCGCTTGGTGCCCGCCTTCCTGACCCGCACCCGCTTGCGCGCGAGCGTGACCGCGCGCGGCCGCGGCGCCGTCCTGTCGCGCTGGGGCACCGGGCGCAGCAGGTCGTGCGTTCGCAGCACCAGTTCCACGGTCCCCGGGGAGTCGAAGTACACCCGCACCACGATCCCACGCCGCACGAGGCTCGAACGGCGTATTCGTCGCGCCACGCGCAGGCGCAGCCGGCCCTCGGCGGCTCCTGCCCGGAGTCAGGTTGCGACGCACCTCGCCCGCGGGAGGCCCGAAGACGAAGTCGTTCGGCACGCCGCCCGCCGGGAGGCGGAACGGACCGCTCACCTCGTACACCGCCCCGAACCCCGGGCGGCCGATGGGCGGCCTGAAGGGCAGCGTCGGGTACGCGCCCTGGGAGGCGAAGTACATGCGCGTCTGCGACGGGTCGAAGACGACTCCGCATAGCTCCGAGTCGGCGTGCGCCGGCGAGTTGAAGCGCAGGAACGGCGACACCGTGCGCTCGGCGCTGACCAGGCCGATCTCCATGTTGCCGCCGTCCTCGCAGACGTAGACGTCGCCCGCGGCGGAGACGGTCACGTTGTCCACCGCGTCGAGCGATGAGCTCTGGGCCTGCGCGCGGTCGAACAGGATCTCGATCCGCCCGGCCCGTGTGTCGTATGCCCAGAGCCGCTTGTCGCCCTTGGTCGTGAAGTAGACGATCCCGCGCGCGTACCAGATGCCCTCGCCGCCGTTGAACTTCGTCATCTGCGGCACCTGGCTGCGGGTGGTGCCGCGGGCGCCGCCGTTGGGATCGGGCACCGCGCGCCAGGTCACCCCGCCGTCGGCCGCCACGACCGCCACCTCGAGCAGCCCGCTGGTCAGGTCCTGCCAGGTCTCGGGGGTGAAGCGGTAGAAGCCGCTGTCGCCCTTGTCCTCGGTCAGGTAGAGCTTCCGGCCGACGGGGTCCACGGTGACGGCCTCGTGGCTGAAGGAGCCGAGGGCGGGCCGCGGCAGCGCCGGGATCGTTCCGGTCGGGTCGCACTCCCACACGAGGCCCTCGTCGTGCTCCTCGCAGGAGAGCCAGGTGCCCCACGTCGTGGGGCCGCCGGCGCAGTTCAGGTTGGTGCCGGCGAGGATCCGCGTGGCGCTCTGTATCGAGCCGTCCTTGCCGAAGCGGATGGCCGACGAGCCCGCGCCGTTGGCCGACAGCGACTCGGAGTTCGACACGAGGATCCAGCCGCCGTCCTGGCTGCGGAACGTGGCCTGGCCGTCCGGGTAGATGTGCCACGGATAGCCGGCGACGAACTGGTTGCCGCGCGCTATCTCCCGCGACTTGAACCCGGCCGGGAGCATCAGGCCGTCGCCGTTCGGCGGCAGCAGCGGGCCGTAGGGGCCGGCGCCCGCCCGCGCCGGTGCGGCGAGCGCGCTGCGCAGGAAGCCCGGCCCCGCCGCCAGCGCACCGGCGGCGAGCGCCCCCGAACGTATGAAGTCGCGCCGGCTGAGCCCCCCCATCGCGACTATGTAACCACGGGACCGGGGTGCGGCTAGCCGGTTCCCGAGCCCCGCGCCATGCGGCGCAGGTCCAGCGCTTCGTCGAGCGTGGCCTCGTCGACGCCCTTCTCGATCGCCACCTCGCGGATCGTGCGGCGGCTGGCCATCGCCTCCTTCACGATCTCCGTGGCGCGGTCGTAGCCGATGTGAGGGTTGAGCGCGGTGACGATCGCGGGGGTCGACTCCGCGTGTCGCGTGAGGCTCTCCTCGTTGGCCACGATCCCGTCGACGCACTTCTCGGCGAGCAGCCGGGCGGCGCTCGCGAGGATCTCGATCGAGGCGAGCAGGTTGCGCGCGATCACCGGGACCCGCACGTTCAGCTCGAAGTTCCCCTGGGTGCCGGCGATGGTGATCGCGGCGTCGTTGCCGATCACCTGGGCGGCCACCTGCAGCACCACCTCCGGGATCACCGGGTTCACCTTGCCGGGCATGATCGAGGAGCCCTTCTGAAGCTCCGGCAGCGCCACCTCGGCCAGGCCGGTGCGCGGGCCGGAGCCCATCAGCACCAGGTCGTTGGCGATCTTGGTCATCGAGACGGCCACCACCTTGAGGGCGCCGGACAGCTCGACCAGGGCGTCGCGGTTCCCCTGGGCCTCGAAGGGGTCCGCCGGGGCGTCGACCTCGAGGCCCGTGGCCTCCCGCAGCCTGGCGCGGACGCCCTCCGCGAAATCGGGGTGCGTGTTCAGCCCGGTGCCCGTGGCGGTGCCGCCGAGCGGGATCTGCGCCGCGCGCGGCAGCGCGTCGTCAATGCGGTCGCCGCCGAGCCTGATCTGCGCCGCGTAGCCCCGGAATTCCTGCCCGAGGGTCACGGGGACCGCGTCCATCATGTGGGTGCGCCCGGCCTTGACCACGTCGGCGAACTCGTCGGCCTTGGCGCCCAGGGAGGAGGCCAGCCCCGCGAGGGCCGGGAGCAGCCGCTGGGTGGCCACGGCCACCGCGGCCAGGTGCACCGCCGAGGGAAACACGTCGTTCGAGGACTGCCCCATGTTCACGTGGTCGTTGGGGTGGACCCCCTCGCCCGCGAGGTTCGCGATCACCTCGTTCGCGTTCATGTTCGAGGAGGTGCCGGAGCCGGTCTGGAACACGTCGATCGGGAACTGGTCGTCGTGCTCCCCGTTCGCCACCTCGTCCCCGGCGGCCGCGATCCGCTCCGCCAGCTCGGAGTCGAGGAGGCCCAGCTCGGCGTTGGTGCGGGCTGAGGCGGCCTTTATCGCCCCGAGCATCCGCACGACCGCCGTGGGCACCCGCTCGCCCGACACGGGGAAGTTCTCGACCGCCTTGCTGGTCTCCATGCCCCACAGCTCCTGCTGGACAGCCATCTCCAGCAGCTTATCCCCGCCGGGCGCCCGCCCGCTCCCCCCGCGCCAGCGCCTTCGACTCGCCCGGCACCCGCGCCGCCTCCGAGCGCAGCCGGCGTCCAAGCTCGTATCCGACGCCCTGGGTGCCCGCCTCGCTGCGCCTCACGGCACCGAGGAGATAGCCAAGCTGGAGCGCCGCCCGGCCCTCCGGCCGTGCCTGGGCGCGGTCGGCCAGCCGTGAGGCGGCCGCCAGGTAGGCGGTGCCCACGTCCGCCAGCTCGCCGCCTTCGGTCGTGTCGTCGAGGCACTCGGACAGCGGCGTGCCGTCGAGGGTCACGGCACCCGGCGCGGCCCGCAGCGCCTCGAGCACGGCCTCCTCGCCCTCGCGGCAGGAGACCGGCGTGCCGTCGCTCTCCTCGCGGCTGCACCCGGCGCCGGCCACCAGGGCCAGCCCGCACAGGACGGCCGATGCGCGCGATGGCCGCACGGTTTTGATCCTAGCCGGGCCGCAGACCCCCGGGTGTTCGCGCCGCCTTCCACTCGGAACCGTTGCAATTAGCACTACGACTCCGCGTTTTGCGAGCAATCGTGCTGTCATCGTCAAGCGGTGGCTGCCCTCATAAAGATCGATCACTCGTTCACTACGAGGGCGGCACGAGCCGATCTCATCCGCTTCTGCTCGCGGTGTGGCGAGCCGGCAGAGGACCCCCCGCGCGAAGAGGGCAACGAGAAGGCGCTCGCGCGTGTGTGCGCGACCTGCGGGATGGGGATGCTGCTGAGCTGCGCGCGCGACGCGCTCCCGGGTGCCGGCGCCGCGTTTCTGATCGCGACGGTGGAGCTGCAGGTGAACGCGGTCAGCCTTGGCGCAGAGGAGGTTTTCGGAGACGAGCGCGAGGTGCTCGGCCTCTCCCTCCTCGACATCGTCCTCAGCCCGATGGGCGAGCCACAGCTCGCCAAGGCCGTGGGCCAGGCGGCGCTGCGCGCCCGGGAGCCGGTCGTGATGCCGATGCGGGGCCGCTCCCGCAAGGCGCAGGCAGCCGGGATGCTCGCCGGGCGCATCTCCACGTGCGGCCCGCCGCGCGCTGCACTGGTGACCGTGGAGCCCTCCGGCTTCGGCCGGCCGCGCTGAATTCTTGCGCTCAAGCACTGCTGACCCCGGTGCAAAAACGCCTGCACTGCTTGCGATATTCGCCCAGTTCCGGCAGAAAGCTCTCAACAACACGTCAGGTTTTGGCGAAAACCTGTGCAGGGACGGCACCTAAGAGGGATTCGCAGGCAAGCCGGTGTAAACCGTCCCCACTGTCCGTGCAAGTGGTGGGAGAGGAAAACTGACATGAGCGGAATCCGAACCAACGCTGCAGCCGAGCTCCTCGGGGTGAGCCCCAACACTCTGCGCAGCTGGGAGCGCCGGTTCGGATACCCGCAGCCGCGGCGCACCGCCGGCGGCCATCGCCAGTACGACCTCGTCGAGCTGGAGGCCCTGCGCCGGGCCCTGCTCGAGACGCACAACATCTCCTCGGCCATCGAGGTCGCGCGCCAGCGCGGCGAGGGGCCGAGCTCGCCGAGCCGCCTGCTCGACGCGTTCGACCACTTCGACGAGGCCGGCGCCGACCGGATCATGGAGGAGAGCCTCGCCGTGCGCTCCGTGGACCGCACGGTCGAAGAGGTGCTCCTTCCTTCGATCGAGATGGCGCAGGACCGCGACGGCCGGGAGGCCGAGTGGGAGCTGGCATGCCGCTGGGCGACCGGCTGGCTGCACGCCGCGCGCCGCGTGGTGCCCCCCGCCTCGCGCCCCCAGGGCGTGCTCCTGTTCGATTCGTCGGAGCAGCTCGACCATGAGTCCCTGCACGTGCAGGCGCTCGAGCTCGCGATCCGCAGGGCCGGCTTCCGGACCCTGCTCCTCTCCTTCGACCTCCCGCCCGAGCGCGTGGCACGCGCGATGCGCGCGGTCGAGCCCACCGCCTTCGTGTTCTGCGGCGGCGAGGCCACGCTGGAGGTCCTCGGCCGGCTCGTCTACACGGTCCGCCAGGTCGGCTCCGCCGCCCCGGTGTTCGAGTACCGCGAGGCGATGCCCGTCACGGGCGACCACGCCATCCCCTCGCTCGGCTCTGCGCCCACGGAGGCGGCCGACAGGCTGAAGCAGTACGTGGACAACGGCCGCCTGGAGCAGGTCGTGGTCGTCGAGGGCCAGCCCGACGCCGAGGCCAAGCCGGCCGCCGGCATCCGCCTCGCCGCGCATCGCTAGCCGCGCCGTCCGCGCTCGGGCCTAGCATCGCGTCGCGATGACGCTCGAGGTCGGCGATCCGCTCGCCCACCGTGCCCTGCAGGCTCTGCTGCGGGCGGAGACCTCCGTTCGCCGCGCGCTCGCGGCCGACCTCGAGCGCGAGGGCGTTTCCGCCGCCGGATTCTCGGCGCTCGTGGTGCTCACCACGGCCGGCGGATCGCTCGAGCTGCGCGCGCTCCGCCGCCGGCTGGGGTGGTCGAAGGCCAACGCGACCGAGGTCACGCTCACGCTTGCGGACCGCGGGCTGGTCCTGCGCCGCCGCCTCGTGTCCGACCGCCGCGCCGCGGCCGTGGACCTCACGCCGGCCGGCCGGTCGCTCGTGGAGCGCCTGTTCCCCGGTCACACGACCCGGGTGAGCACCGCCTTCTCCGCGCTCGACGAGCACGAGAAGCGCTCACTCGCCGAGATCTGCCGGAAGCTCGCAGCGTAGGCCCCTAAATAGAATCGGTGGTTCGTTGGCCCGTTACGCGCCCGTCGATCCGAAGCAGTCCTTTCCGGCCCTCGAGGAGGAGATCCTCGAGCGCTGGCGCGAGCGCGACGTCTTCCACGAGTCGATCCGCCGCCGGGAGGGCTGCAAGCCGTTCGTGTTCTACGAAGGGCCGCCGACCGCCAACGGGCGCCCCGGCTCCCACCACGTGCTCAGCCGTGTGTTCAAGGACGTCTTCCCCCGTTACCAGACGATGCGCGGCCGGCTGGTTCACCGCAAGGGCGGCTGGGACTGCCACGGGCTGCCGGTGGAGCTCGAGATCGAGAAGGAGCTCGGGTTCAAGGCGAAGGAGGACATCGAGCGCTATGGGGTGGCCGAGTTCAACGCGAAGTGCCGCGAGTCCGTGCTGCGCTACATCGACGAGTGGAACCGGCTCACCGAGCGGATCGGCTTCTGGATCGACACGGACGAGGCGTACTACACGCTCGAGGACTCCTACATCGAGTCGGTGTGGTGGTCGCTCAAGCAGGTGTTCGACAAGGGACTCCTGACCGAGGGCCACAAGGTCGTGCCCTACTGCCCGCGCTGCGGCACCGCGCTCTCGAGCCATGAGGTGGCGCAGGGCTACGAGGACACGGTCGACCCGTCGGTGTTCGTGACGTTCCCGCTGCTCGACGACCCCAGCATCTCGCTCCTCGCGTGGACGACGATGCCGTGGACGCTAGTCCCACACGCGGCGATCGCGGTCGACCCGGAGGTCACCTATGTGCGGGCCGCGCTCGGGGACGACCGCCTGATCCTGGCGGAGTCGCTGGTGGAGCGGGTGCTGGGCGAGGAGGCCCGGATCGAGGAGCGGATGCCAGGCTCCGCTCTTCTCGGGCTCCGCTACGAGCCGCCGTTTCCCTACCTCACGGACTACGGCCCGCGAGGGCACACGGTCCTGCCCGGCGACTTCGTGTCGGTCGAGGACGGGACCGGCGTGGTGCACACGGGCGCGGCCTTCGGTGAGGACGACTTCCGCCTCGCCGAGGAGAACGGCCTGACGATCCACAACCCCGTGCGCGGGGACGGGACGTTCGACGAGCGCACCGGCCCCTTCGCCGGCATGCACGTCCGCGAGGCGGACGCTCACATCATCGACGCGCTGCGTGAGGGAGGCCGGCTGTTTCGCGCCGGCGAGCACACGCACTCCTATCCCCACTGCTGGCGCTGCGGCACGCCCCTCATCTACTACGCCAAGACCAACTGGTACGTGCGCACCAGCGAGGTGAAGGACGAGCTGCTGGCCTCGAACGAGGCGGTGCGGTGGTACCCGGACCACATCAAGCACGGGCGCTTTGGAAACTGGCTCGAGAACAACGTGGACTGGGCGCTCTCGCGGGAGCGCTACTGGGGCACGCCGCTGCCGATCTGGCGCTCGGAGGACGGTGAGGAGGTGGTGTGCGTCGGGTCCACCGACGAGCTGCGCGAGCTGGGCGGCGAGGTGCCGGACGACCTCCACCGCCCCTACATCGACGAGGTGACCTTCGAGCGCGGAGGCAAGACGTTCCGGCGTGTGCCCGATCTGATCGACGTGTGGTGGGACTCGGGCTGCATGCCCTTCGCCCAGTGGCACGCCCCGTTCGAGAACGAGGACAGGTTCGAGGAGCGCTTCCCGGCCGACTACATCTGCGAGGCCCTCGACCAGACCCGCGGGTGGTTCTACTCCCTGCTCGCGGTGTCGACCCTGCTCTTCGGCCGGGCCTCGTTCGAGACCGTGCTGTGCCTGGGACTGATCCTCGACCCCGACGGCCAGAAGATGTCGAAGTCGAAGGGCAATGTGGTGGTTCCGTGGGACGTGCTGGACGCCCACGGCGCGGACGCCTTCCGCTGGTACTACTTCACCTCCAAGCAGCCCTGGGACGGCTACCGCTTCTCGGTCGAGACCGTCGGCGAGTCGGTGCGTCAGTTCATGAAGACGCTGTGGAACACGCACAGCCTGTTCGTGCTGTACGCGAACGTGAACGACGTGGAGCCGGCCGCTGTCGGCTCGGTCGAGCTCACCGACCTCGACCGCTGGGCGCTGTCGCGCCTCCAGGCCACCGTCGCAACCGCGATCGAGCGGTTCGACGACTACGACACCACCGGCGCCGGGCGGGCGATCGCCGCCTTCGTCGACGAGCTCTCGAACTGGTACGTGCGCCGCTCCCGGCGGCGCTTCTGGGACGGCGACCCGGCGGCGTTCGCCACGCTGCACGAGTGCCTCGTGGCGGTGGCGAAGCTGCTCGCTCCCCTGACGCCCTTCATCGCCGACTCGATCTACGGCAACCTCGACGGCTCTGAGCCGTCCGTGCACCTGTGCGACTACCCGGAGCCGGCCGCGGAGCTGCGCGACGAGGCGCTCGAGTGGGAGATGGCGGTGGCGCGCGAGACGGTCGGGCTCGGCCGCGAGGCGCGCGCACACGGGAAGCTGAAGGTCCGCCAGCCGCTGCGAGAGGCGGTGGTCGTGGCGGCGGGCTCGGCGCGCGGGGCGATCGAGCGGTTCGAGCCGGTGCTGCTGGACGAGCTGAACGTGAAGTCCGTGCGCTACGTGTCCGAGGCCGACGAGCTGGGGCGCTTCGAGCTGAAGCCGAACTACCGCACGCTCGGACCGCGCTTCGGCAAGCACATGCCCCAGGTGGCCGCGGCCATCGGTGGCCTCGACTCCGCCCGCGCGGCGCGAGCCCTGCGCGAGGGCGGCGAGGTGCACATCGCGATCGACGGCAAGGAGCACGCGCTCGGCGCCGGAGGACGTCCACCTGGGGCTGCAGCCGCTCGAGGGCTACCAGGTGGAGCGCTCCGGCTCGCACGCCGTGGCGCTGGATCTCACCCTGGACGACGTGCTGCGCCGCGAGGGCCTGGCGCGCGAGGTCGTGCACGCGGTGCAGAACGCCCGCAAGGAGGCCGGCCTGGACGTGGAGGACCGGATCGCGCTCGCCCTGGGCGGCGACGATGCCCTGCTCGACGCCGTGCGCGACCACGAGGACTACGTGACCGGTGAGACGCTCGCCACCTCGCTCTACCTCGGCGATGGCGCGACGGATGCAAGCGCCGACATCGAGGGGCGCGAGCTGCGGATCGGCGTCAGCCGCGCGTAGCGCTACGCGTCGCGGGGGGACCGAGAGCCGGCTCGCCGCCGGCGGGGCCCGCGCCTGGATCTCGCCGCCCATCGCCCAGTCCGACTTGGACGAGTCGACGAACCTGATCCAGACCTGATCCGCGGGCATGTTGCCGACCTCGGACAGGACCTCGGTCAGCTTCTCGGCGATCTCCTTCTTCTGCTCGTCCGAGCGGCCCTCGAACCACTCGATCGTGACGTACGGCATGGCGGGCCGCTAGGCCGCGAGGGCGGGCTCGATCTCCTGCACCAGCCGGTTCTTCGGCAGAGCGCCCGACGATCTGATGCGCGACTTGGCCGTTCTTGAACAGCAGGAGGGTCGGGATCGACATCACCTTGTAGGTGGCCGCTGTCTGCGGGTTGTCGTCCACGTTGAGCTTCACGATGCTCAGGTCGTCGCGCTCGCCGGCGAGCTCCTCGAGGTGGGGGGCGACGATCCGGCACGGACCGCACCACGGCGCCCAGAAGTCGACCAGCACGGGCTCGGAGGACTCGATCACCTCGGCCTGGAAGTTGGTGTCGGACACTTCTGTGACTGCTCCTGCCACCTGGGCTCCTTCGTCGCGGTTCTTGATACTTCAAAAAGTATAGCGAGGGGTCAAATCGAGCAGCGACCTACTACCGCACGCGGAAGCGGAGCGCCGGCACCTTCCAGAACGCCTCCAGCGCGATGCGGGCGGACATCTTCGAAGCGCCCACGCGGCGGTCGCGGAAGAGGATCGGGACCTCCTTCACGCGGAACCCCGCCTTGATCGTCGCGGTAGGTCATCTCGATCTGGAATCCGTAGCCGTCGGTGCCCACGCCCGTCGGGTCGATGCCCTCGAGCACGGAGCGGCGGAAGCACTTGAACCCGCCGGTGAGGTCGTTCACCGGCACGCCCAGGAGGAGCTTGCGCGTAGAGCGATCCGCCCCTGCTGATCAGGCGGCGCCCGAGGCCCCAGTCGGTCACGCCGCCGCCCGGGACGTAGCGCGAGCCCAGCACCAGGTCGGCCTCGTCCGTGGCGGCGATCAGGCGCGGCAGGTCGGCCGGGATCGTGAGAGAAGTCCGAGTCCATCTCGAGCAGCAGGTCCGCGCCGTCTGCGAGCGCGTGGGCGAAGCCGGCCAGGTAGGCGGGGCCGATGCCCTCCTTGCGCTCGCGGTGCATCACCTCGAGCTCGTCGATCTCACCCGCCAGGCGGTCGGCGATCGCCCCGGTGCCGTCCGGGGAGTTGTCGTCGACCACGAGGATGCGGTGGGGCAGCCCGGTCGAGGCCAGGTGCGGCAGCGCAGCGCGCACGATCGGCTCGATGTTCTCGGCCTCGTTGAAGGTCGGCAGGACGAGCCAGACGCTGGGCATGGGCGCGTACCCTATGGATAGCCCGTGAGGGCATCCTGCCCTCACCTGTGAGAACCCTGGCGGCCTCCGGCCGCCGACCCTGTGAAATGGGGAAATCCCAGCGACGAACGCGATGAAGAACTCGGAGATCGCCGCCAATTTCGACGAGCTGGCCACCCTCTACGAGCTGGACGGAGCCGTGGTCTACCGCGTGCTCGCCTACCGCAACGCCGCCAAGTCGATCAGGGACTCGGGCACCTCCGTGGCCGAGATGGCCGCTCAGGGGCGGGCCGAGGAGCTGGCCGGGATCGGCAAGACGATCGCGGAGAAGATCGAGGTGCTGCTCGAGACGGGCGCGATCCCGTCCGCCGAGAAGCTGAAGGCGAAGATCCCGGTCGGGCTGGTCGAGATCACGCGCATCCCGGGGCTCGGGCCCGAAGCGTGTGCGCCAGCTTCACGAGCAGCTCGGTGTCGGGAGCCTGGAGGAGCTGCGGCTGGCGGCCGAGCAGGGCCGGCTGCGCGACGTGCAGGGATTCGGCGCCAAGGCCGAGGAGAACGTGCTCGCCGCGCTGGCCGAGGGGCCGCGGGCGGAGCGTGCCCTGCTGTCCACTGCGCTCGAGCTGGCAGAGGGGCTCGTGGAGGGCCTGCGCTCCCACCCGGCCTCGGAGCGCGTGGAGCTGGCCGGGAGCGCGCGCAGGTGGGCCGACACCTGCAAGGACCTCGACATCGTGGCCTCGGCGTCCGACCCGGCGGCGCTCGTGGCGGCCTTCGCCGAGCTGCCCGGAGTGGAGGAGGTCACGACCTCGGGCGCGGCGGGCGCCAAGGCGCAGACCTACCAGGGGCTGCCGGTGGACCTGCGCATCGTGCCCGAGGAGAACTTCGGCAACCTGCTCCAGCACTTCACCGGCTCGGCGAGGCACAACGAGGCGATGCGCACCCAGGCGGTGAAGCGCGGCCTGCACGTGAGCGAGTACGGGGTGGCGAACGACGAGTCGGGTGAGACACATGCCTGCGCCACCGAGGAGGAGGTGTACGAGCTGCTGGGGATGGCCTACGTGCCGCCGGAGCTGCGCGAGGAGCGGGGCGAGCTGGAGGCCGCCCGCGACGGAGGGCTCCCCGCGCTGCTGGAGCTGGGCGACATCCGGGGGGACCTGCACTCGCACACGACCGCCTCCGACGGGCGCAACACGATCACCGAGATGGCGGCCGCCGCGCAGGAGCGCGGCTACGAGTACCTGGCCATGACCGACCATTCGGCCACGCACGGGTTCGGCAACCACGTGACGCCGGACGACCTGCGCCGCCAGATCGAGCGGGTGCGCGCGGCGAACGAGAAGCTCGACGGGTTCCGGGTGCTCGCGGGCACGGAGACCAACGTCCTCCCGGACGGCTCCGTGGACTACGAGGACGAGCTGCTCGGGGAGCTCGACTGGGTGGTCGCGAGCATGCACACCTCGTTCCGGATGGGCGAGAAGGAGATGACCACGCGCATGGTCACCGCGATGGAGCACCCGCTGGTCGACGCGATCGGCCACCCCACAGGCCGGCTGATCGGCCGCCGTGAGGCGTACGCGCTCGACGTGGGCAAGGTGATCGAAGCGGCCGCCCGCACCGGCACCTTCCTGGAGATCAACGCCAACCCCAACCGCCGCGACCTGAACGACGTCTACGTCCGCGAGGCCGTGAGAGCCGGGGCAAAGATCGTGATCGACTCAGACGCCCACGGAGCCGAAACCCTGCGCAACATGCGCTACGGCGTGGCAACAGCCCGCCGAGGCTGGCTGACAAAGAAAGACGTGATGAACACCCAACCCTGGCCAAAGCTCAACAAGCAACGAAAGAGCCCTAGGACTAGCAACGAGCAACTAGCAACGTAAACCGCCGGCGCCTCGATCTTGCGCGCCCATGGTGTACGGAGAAGCTTCGGCGCCCCAAACGGCGAGCTCCGATCGAAGTAAAACCGCACCCCATCCCGATCCTCCACCGCCTGCACCGCCGCCGCCTGCTTGCGCCAGGTGAGCGCCACGCCGATGGCGTACCCGGCCGCTATCGCCGGGATCTGGGGGACCAGGAACGCGACGCCGCCGCACACGACGGTGAACAGCGCGAGCGGCCACAGGCGGTTGAACAGCACGGCCCCCGGCTCGAGCTCCGGGAGCGAGTTGGTCGCGCGCGCCCCGGCGAGCAGCCGTTCTATCCCGGCGGTCGGCGCCATCCGCCGTCCCAGCCAGAGCCCGCCGATCGCCGCGAGCCCCCACCAGCCCACCGCCACGGCGATCGCGATCGTGTCGTCGTCGTTCGACGCCCCCGCGATCGCCACCACGGCAAGCGCCGTGCCCGCGCCGCCGAAGAGCAGCACGGACACGCGCAGAAACTCGGTGAACCTCATCCGGCCAGCGCGGCCAGCACCCTGGTGAAGCCCGGCACCCCGCGGACCACCACGTCCGCGCGCTGGATGATCTCCACGGGGCCCTCGTCCGACTCGACCCCAACCTTCACCGCGACCTCGAGGTCGCCGCTGTCGACGAGCGAGTCCAGGGCGGCGAACGCGTCGAGGTCCGTCACGTCGTCTCCCCCGTAGAGGGCGGACCGGACCGGCCGGTGCTCCACCATCGCCCGGATGCCCTGGCCCTTGTCCACGGGCACGGGCGGGCGTATCTCGAGCACCTTGCGGCCCCAGTGGATGTCGAGGCCCTCGGCCTCGCGCCTCCTGCGCCACGCCCGTCAGCCACGTCTCCGCCGCGGCCTCGTCGGGCGCGCCGCGCCAGTGGAAGGCGTTGATCGGGCCCTTGTCCTCGACGCGGATGCGCAGCAGCTTGAGATCGCGCATGTCCTCACGCGCCCGCACGAACCGGCGAACGCGCCCCTGCCAGCTCGCGAACGCGCCCATCAGCTTGGGACGCTTCTCCCCCGGGAGTGCCAGCTCGGCGCCGTGGGAGCCCACATACCCGATCGCGCCCACGCCGACGAGCCGGCGCGCCTCGGCCACCGGCCGCCCGGAGACGCACGCGACGAGCGCGTACCGGCGCCCCAGCCGGCTGAGGAGCAGGGAGACCTCCTCGCGCACATGCGACTCGTCGGGGCGCTTCACGATCGGCGCCAGGGTGCCGTCGATATCGCAGAAGACGGCCGCGCGGGAGGGGTCGCCCGTGAGCGGGGCGAGACTCTCCGCGAGGGTCTCGGCCGTTGGAGCGGACACGGGTCGTAGTATGCCCGGCGATGTCGCCGCGGCTCCTCCGGCTCGCCGTGATCGCCACGGCGGCGGGGGCTTTCAGCGGCCTCTTCGGGGTCGGCGGCGGGACCCTCATCGTGCCCCTGCTGGTGCTCTGGCTCGGCTACGGGGAGCGCGAGGCCACGGGCACGTCGCTCGCGGCCATCGTGGTCATCGCGCTCTTCGCCGTGTGCCTCCACGGCGCCTACGGGAACGTGGACCTGCTGAAGGGGATCCTGATCGGGATCCCCGCCGCGGGAGGGGTGGTGGCGGGCACCGCGCTCCAGCAGCGGATCCCGGAACGGGCGGTGTCGGGAGCGTTCGCGGTCCTCCTGCTCGCATCGGCGATCGCCCTCGTCTTCTGATGGACGCGGCCGAGGTCATCGGAATCCTGGTCGTCGGCCTCGCCGGCGGGATGCTGGGCGGGCTCGTGGGAGTCGGCGGCGGCGTGCTGTTCGTGCCCGGGCTCGTGTTCTTCGCCGGGCTGTCGCAGCTGGGCGCGGTGGCGACCTCGCTTGTCGCGATCGTGTTCGTCGGGGTCGTGGGCTCCTGGCGGCAGCACGGCTATGGGAATCTGCGGCTGAAGGACGGGATGATCCTGGGCGTCCTGTCCCCGATCGGCGTGGTGAGCGGGACCGTGCTTGCAAACGGGGTCAGCGAGCGCGCGCTGGAGCTGGCATTCGCGGCGGTCCAGGTGTTCTTCGCCGCCCAACTCTTGCGCAGAACGATAGATTCCGGCTCGTGACGATTCTCGAAGTGCAGACGCGGGAGCAGAACGGGCAGACCCACCTCGCTCTGAGCGGGGAGCTCGACCTCTCCACCGTGGACAAGGTGGAGGACGAGTTGCGGCGCGTCGAGGACGGCGGGGCGGAGACGGTCGTGCTCGACCTCTCCTCGCTCTCGTTCCTCGACTCCACCGGCCTGCGAACGATCGTCACGGCCGACCAGCGGGCGCGCAAGGCCGGCCGGCGGCTCGCGATCGTGAAGGGTCCCGACACCGTGCACCGCGTCTTCACCATCACCCGTCTGGACGAGCGACTGGAGATCGTCGACGGCGCGGACGACGTGTAGGGGGCCGGTGCCCGGCGACCCGGCGAAGAGCCCGGAGATCGCCGCCCTGATCGCCCGGGGCGAGGAGACGGGTTGCATCAACCTCTCCGAGCTCGACGAGCAGGTCACCGCCCTGGACCTTCCCGACGAGGACCTCGAGACGCTGCACGAGCGGATCGACGCGAAGGGCATCGACCTCTCCGACGACTGCGGGAGGGTCGGGGTGGGGCAGACCAACTTCAAGCCCGGTGACCTCACCGGAGCCACGACCGACGCGCTCCAGCTGTTCCTCAACGAGCTCCGCCGCTATCCGCTGCTGACCAAGGAGGAGGAGGTCGAGCTCGCGAAGCGGATCGAGCAGGGCGACCTGGAGGCCAAGGAGCGGATGATCAACTCGAACCTGCGCCTGGTGGTCTCGATCGCGAAGAAGTACCAGGGTCAGGATCTCTCGCTGCTGGACCTGATCCAGGAGGGGATCTTCGGGCTGATCCGGGCGGCCGAGAAGTTCGACTACCGCAAGGGCTTCAAGTTCTCCACCTACGCGACGTTCTGGATCCGCCAGGCGATCCAGCGCGGCCTCGCGAACAAGGCGCGCACGATCCGGATCCCGGTGCACATCGGCCAGCGCGAGCGCAAGGTGGCGAAGGCGGCCCGCGAGCTCGCCGCCAGGCTCGGGCGAGACCCAACGGACGAGGAGATCGCCGAGGAGGCTGGGGTGTCCGTCGACGAGATCGAGGAGGTGCGGGCGGCGGTGCGCACGGTCACGAGCCTCGACCGGCCGGTCGGAGAGGACGGCGACGCGTCGTTCGGCGACCTGCTTCCCAGCGACGACGTGGAGGTCGAGGAGGAGATCCACCTGAACCTCGCGCAGGAGACGCTGCGCAAGACCGTCGCGGACCTGCCGGAGCCCGAGCGCAACGTGATCCAGCTGCGGTACGGGATCGACGGCGACGACCCCAAGCCGCTGCGGGAGACCGGTCGCCGCCTGGGCCTCTCCGCGGAGCGCGTGCGGCAGATCGAGTCGCGGGCGCTGCAGCACCTGTCCGAGCAGCGGGAGATCGACGCGCTGCGAGACGTCGCTTAGCGTCCGGCGTTCGCGGGTATGCCCCGCGACATGGGAAAGAAGATCCTCGCCCTCGCCTCTGAGCCGATCTCAGGCGAGGTGCTCAAGAACGCGGTAGGCAGGGATGAGGCCGAGAACGCGGAGGTCCTCGTGGTCGCCCCTGCGCTGAACAGCAAGACCCGGTTCTGGGTCTCGGATCCCGACCCGGCGATCGACCGCGCGGAGGAGGTCGCCGAGGAGACCGTCGAACGGATGGACGAGGAGGGGGTGGATGCCGCGGGCGACACCGGTGAGTCCGACCCGCTGCTGGCCATCCAGGACGCCCTCCAGACCTTCCCGGCGGACGAGATCGTGCTCGTCACACATCCCGAGGGCGACCAGAACTGGCTCGAGGAGGGCGTGGTCGACGAAGCGCGCGAGCGCTTCTCCGGCCAGGCCGTCCGGCACTTCGTGGTGGGCTAGGCCTCCACGGAGAGCAGGATGCCGGCCGGCGAGCCGTCGGCGTCGCGCGTGAGCTCGAGCTGTCCCGCGATCGGCACCAGCAGGCCCTGACCGTGCACGTAGATCGTGTCCACGCGGGCCTCGTCGAGCTCGCCTGAGGCGAAGCCCGCCAGCAGCTCCCTGTGAGCCACGAGGTTGTCCCTGTCGACCGCCGAGGGCCAGCGCGCGCGCCGGAACTCCGCCTCCGGGTAGCCCACGAGGGCCTCGAAGCCGGAGTTGAGCAGTTCGAAGTGGCCGTCCAGGCCGATAACGGCCATGGGCACGTCGGCGTCGTCGAAGCCGTCGCGCGAGGCGCGGCCGGGCGCTTCGGCGTCGTCCGCAGGCTCGGTCGGCGAAGCAGAGCGCTCGGCCTCCGCCAGCTCGCGGCGCTGGCGCTCTGCGTCGCGCTGGGACTCGTCGGCCAGTGCCAGTGCCTGCTCGGCAACGGCCCGAGCGGCCGCCGCTTCCTTGAGCGCCTCGTCGAGGCGCTGCTCGAACGCGGCGCGAAGCTCGCTCACCTGCTCGGCGATCGCCGCTCCCGCGTCCTGGCTCGCTCGCTCGATCTCACCGACCCTGACGAGGATCTCCTCCGTGGGGCCGACCGCCGGAGACGCGGGCGGGAGCGGGCCGGGATCGGGCTCCGTCTCCTCCGGCTCGTCCGTCCAAGGGGTCTCGACCAGGGGCCGGAAGGTCAGCACCATGCCGGCCAGGCGGGCGTCCTCGGGGGTCTGCCGTGTGCCGGTGGCCGCGCCGGCCACCGCTTCGAAAGCCGGTGAGTGGTCGCGCTTCAGGCGCGAGAGCTTCGACTCGTCCGACAGGTCGGCGGCGACGATCTCGAGCAGCCGGCTGAAGTCGAGGCTCTCGCTGAGCAGCACCGGGAGGAAGAGGAGCTCCATGGGGAACTCGCGGCCCTCGCTGTGCTTCGCATCGGCCTCCACCGCCGGGCCGGGGTACTCGCCCTCACCGGCCTCCAGGCGCCGGCGCCACTTCGAACCACCCGACGCGAGCAGCGTGTCGAACGCGGAGCGCCCGATCACCTCCTCGGCACGCCAGCCGAAGAGCTTCGACGGGCTTGCGCCCCAGCGCGTGATGGCGCCCTTGGCGTCCGTGAGGACGAAGTCGCCTCTCAGCAGGGGAGCGAGGAGCTCCTCGGGGGAGGATCCCCGCTCGATCGTTACGGATTCATTCGACACTTCTGGACCTATCGGCGCGACCCGGGGCTTCCTCGACTTCCCGCGCCAAGCCGTTACGACGGCCGTCCAGC
Source organism: uncultured Thermoleophilaceae bacterium (assembly GCA_963722705.1). GTDB lineage: Bacteria > Actinomycetota > Thermoleophilia > Solirubrobacterales > Thermoleophilaceae > JAAYBF01. The sequence continues at coordinate 779,480 of CAVRNY010000006.1, forward strand.
TGGAGGGGTGCCCGGAGGCCGGGGCTCAGGCCGAGCGCTCGCCGACGTCCATCGTCGGCTCGCCGACGGGGGGCATCGCCACGTCGGGTGTGCGCGCGATCCCGGCGGCCACCACGATCATCGGCAGGCCCGGCACGAACCGCTCGGGCCGGCCGTCGTTCGTGCCCTGCGCGACCTGCAGCTCGCGCAGCTCGAGCAGGCGCAGAACCGTGGAGCAGGTCTCGGCCTGAGGCGCGTCGTCGCCGACCTCACACGCCAGGCCGGCGAGGGCGAGCGTCTCGGCGGCGTCGACCCCGTTGAACATCTGGCCGATGGCGCTGATCAGGAAGGCGTACACGCGGTCCAGAAGCGGGTCGCGGTCGAGGGCGCCCGGTCCCGGCGCCGGCCCGGCGTCCGCGGGCTCCTCGCCGGCGAGGATCCGCGCCAGCTGCGCCCCGAACACGAGCCGGATCTGGTCGTCGGTGAGGCCCGCCTGCAGCGCGTAGCGCAGGTGCATGGTGGCCGCGAAGGCCGGGGTGCCGTAGGGGGCGTCGCTGGCGAAGAGGATGTTGCGAGGCGGGACGAGGGCGAACAGCGCGAGCAGGTCGCTCGGCGACCACCACGCGGTGTCGAAGAAGAGGTTCGGGTGCTCCCCGGTGGCGCGCCAGATCCAGGCCAGGTCGCAGATGCCCGCGTGGGCGAGGATCAGCCGGACGTTCGGATGGCGCTCGCACACCTCGATGGCGTGCCGTCCCAGCGCCGGGATGCCCCGCCCCGCGTGCACGAGCACCGGCAGGCGGCGCTCGTCGGCGAGGGCGAAGACGCCTTCCAGCTCGGGGGTGTTGAGCGGGAACTCCTCGGCGCGCGGGTGGAGCTTGAGGCCGGCGGCGCCTGCGGCAAGGCAGCGCTCGGCCTCGCCGAGGGGGTCGGCGCGCGGGTCGAGGCGGCAGTAGGGAACGAGCCTGCCGTCCGAACGGCCCGCCTCCTCGATGATCATGTCGTTGGCGGGCGGATAGCCATCGGGCTCGTGCATGGGAAACACGGCGCCGCGCGCCTCGGCGCCCGCCAGCCCTTCGAGCAGCTCCTCTGCCGAGCACCTGAAGCCATCCGGATCGTTGGCGCCGATGTGGGTGTGGGCGTCGAACAGCTCGAGCCCCGGAAGCTGGTCCCTCAGAGCGGTGAGCCACGGCCGGATGGGGGCGTCGGAGAACACGCGCCCAGACTACCCGGGGAGCGATACTGGCCCATATGGAGGTGGCGCTGCGTTCTGGGGACCTCGAGGCCGTGTTCGTGCCGGAAGTGGGCATGGTTGGCCGCTCGCTGCGCCACCGGGGGGACGAGCTGCTAGGGCAGCGCGGCGGGCTGGAGGCCTACGCCGAGCGCGGCTCGAGCTTCGGCATCCCGCTTCTCCACCCGTGGGCGAACCGGCTCGACCGTCAGCTTGGAGGAGGGCGCGCGCCGCTCAAGCTCGACGCCAACGGCCTTCCGATGCACGGGCTGCTCACGGCGGCGCCCGGCTGGGAGGTCGTCGATGCGCAGTCCGATCTCCTCCGTGCCCGCTTCGGATTCGCCTCCGACGAGCTGCTCGAGGCCTTTCCGCACCCCCACGAGCTCACGTTGACGGCGTCGCTCGACCCGGGCGGTCTCACGATCGACACCGAGCTGCGCCCCACCGCCGACGGCGCGGTGCCGATCGCCTTCGGCTGGCACCCCTACCTCACGCTGCCGGGCGTCCCGCGGGCCGAGTGGCAGGTGGAGATGCCGGTGGCCGAGCGGGCCGTGCTCGACGACAGGGGCATCCCGACCGGCGGGACGGACCCCATCGATGTCGAGCCGGGCCCGTTGGGCGAGCTCGTCTTCGACGACCTCTTCCCCGGGATCGAGCGGGGCGCCCGCTTCGTCCTCCACGGCGGGGGCAGACGCCTCGCGGTCGTGTTCGACGCCGGCTACCCGGTCGCGCAGGTGTACGCGCCCGAGGGCCAGGACCTCATCTGCTTCGAGCCGATGACCGCTCCCACGAACGCGCTCGTCAGCGGCGACGGCCTCCGCCACGCCCAGCCCGGCGAGACGTTCGCCGCGCGCTTCCGGATCGAGGTCTCCTAGGTGGGAGGCGGAGCGCCGCCGCCTCGCGCCGGCAGCGGCTCGCTGTGGGCCAGCCCGCGGCCGTCACCGCCCGGCCTCCAGGCGGGCCCGCCGAACACGTAGCCGAGCCGGTCGTGCCAGTTGTCGGCCGCTCGCACGTCGCGCCACATCGCCTGGTACTCATGGAAGGCGACCCTGAACGGCTTGAAGGTCCGGATGTTCTTGGTGAGCCCGTAGCGCACGCGCTCCTCCTCGCCCTGGAAGGTGCCGAACATCCGGTCCCAGATGATCAGGATCCCGCCGTAGTTGCGGTCGAGGTAGACGTCGTTCGCGCCGTGGTGGACGCGGTGGTGCGACGGCGTGTTCATCACGTACTCGACCGGAGCCGGGAGCCTCCCGATCCGCTCGGTGTGGATCCAGAACTGGTACATCAGGCTCACGGCCTGCATCGTGAGGATCATGTACGGCTTGTAGCCGAGCAGCGCGATCGGCATCCAGAACGGGAAGTAGGTCATCGGCACCCACGTCTGGCGCAGCGCCGTGGAGAGGTTGAAGTACTGCGAGGAGTGGTGGACCACGTGGCTGGCCCAGAACAGCCGCACCTCGTGGCTGATGCGGTGGAACCAGTAGTAGGCGAAGTCGTCGAGGAAGAAGAGCAGCACCCAGGCCCACACCGCCTCCTCGGGAACCCGCAGCGGCGTGAGCTCGTAGAGCCCGGCAAAGATCACCAGCACCACGAGCTTCCAGCCGGCGTTGATGACCACGTTGCCGAGCCCCATCGACAGGCTCGCCCGCGTGTCCTGGGACTCGTAGCCCTTCAGGTCCTCGCGTGCCGCCACGCGGAAGGAGACGAACTCCACGGCCAGCAGCAGCACGAACGCCGGGATGGCGTAGACGATCAGGTCGACCACAGTGGGGATTCTCTCAATTCGGGCTGTTTACTCGAGCAGCTTGCCGAAGTAGTAGCCCTGGTTCTCCATGCCGAAGGCCTCGTAGAGCACGTGTGCCTCCTTGCGCTGGAAACCGGACTCGAGGGTGAGCGCCCAGCAGCCGCGCTCGCTCGCCAGGCGCTCGGCCTCCTCGAGCAGCATGCTCGCCGCCCCGCGGCGGCGGGCCGTGGAGGTCACGATCAGGTCGGGTATCCACGCGTCCGGCGTCGCTCGGTTGAGGCGGGGGCGGAAGTGCAGCGAGCAGCAGGCCACGAGCTCGCCGTCGTCGCCCTCGACCACCAGCGGGCCCGCCCCCGGTTCCGCGAGCTGGGCGAGGAACACGCGCTCGGCCTCCGCCCGCGTCTCCTCGGTCACCCGGGCGCGCCCGAGCTCCTCGAGCAGCGTCGTGACCGCCTCGAACTCGTCCTCCCGAGCCCGCCGGACCTTCACTGCAGGCCGTGCTCCAGGGCGCCCTTCACCGCCGCGTCCACGGCGTTCAGCCGCTGCAGCGCCAGCGCTTCGGCGGAGCGGAAGCGGCGGCCAGGCAGGGCATCCGGGCCGTGGTGGCCGAGGATGCAGTGGCACACCGCCAGGAGCTTCTCGCGCGAGATCCCGCCGGCGGCCCGGGCCCGCTCCATCACCAGCTGCTGGCCGAGGGCGACGTGGCCGAGCATGGCTCCCTCGTCGCTCAGGCCGATGTCCGCGCCGTACTCGAACTCCCGGGTCTTGCCGATGTCATGGAGGATCGCGGCGCACACGAGCACGTCCGAGTCGAGCCGAGGGTGCAGCGTGCACGTCTCGAGCGCCAGCGTGGCGACGGCGACCGTGTGCTCGAGCAGCCCGCCGAGATAGGCGTGGTGGCCCCCGCGGGAGCAGGGAGCGCGGCGCAGGGCGGCGCGGAATCCCTCGTCGTCGAGGAACGCGGCGAGCAGGCGCCGCAGGCCGGGATCGTGGACCTCGCGCGCCAGGTGCTCGAGGAACCCGTCCAGCTCCTCCACGTCGCGATATGCCACAGGGAGGAAGCCGGCGGGGTCCGCGTCCTCGCCGTCGGCGCGGCGGATCGAGCGCACCTCCACCTGCAGCTCGTCGCGGAACCGGTCGACCGTGCCCTCCACGCGCACGATGTCCCCGCGCTCGAACTGACCCGCCAGGAAGTCGGCGTTCCGGAAGGCGCGGGCCGGGATGGCGCCGCTGCGGTCGCGCAGCTCGAGCGCGAGATAGGCCGAGCCCGAGCGGGCGGTGAGACGGTCCTTTCGGGAGCAGGCGAAGAGCCCGTCGACTTCGCTTCCGGGGCGCAGCTCGGCGACGGTGACGCGATCGGGGACGGTAGTTGCCATCGCCGTATACCGTGAGTGTGATGTCGGACGTGATCTGGACCGAGCGCCCCCCGCTGCGCCGCCCCGTGCTGGTTGCTGCGTTCCGCGGCTGGAACGATGCCGGCGACGCCGCCTCGGCCGCCGTGGAGTTCATCCGCGGGCGGTTCGACCCTGAGGACGTCGCGCGCATCGACCCGGACGAGTTCGTGGACTTCACGAACACGCGGCCCACGATCAAGCTGACCGACGGCCGCACCCGCGAGATCGACTGGCCCGACACGAGGATCTCCGCCACCGAGGTGGCCGGCGCCGAGGCCGACCTGATCGTCCTCCAGGGCGTCGAGCCCTCACTTCGCTGGCGCCGCTACTCCGAGGCCATCGTCGAGGTCGCCCGGGCGTTCGACGCGAGCATGGTGATCACCCTCGGCTCCCTCCTGGCCGATGTGCCGCACACGCGCCCGGTCTCCATCACCGGGATCGCCTCGGACCAGACCCTCGTCGACAAGCTGGGCTTCGACCACACCAGCTACGAGGGGCCGACGGGCATCACCGGCGTGCTCCATCACGAGTGCGCCGCCGCCTCCCTGCCCTCGGTGAGCCTCTGGGCCTCGGTGCCCCACTACGTCGCCGCCGCGCCCAACCCGAAGGTCGCCCTCGCGCTGGTACGCGCGTTCGAGGGCGCCGCCGGCCTGATCGTGGACGCCGGCGAGCTGGAGAGCGCCGCCGAGGACTACGACCGCCAGGTCAGCGCGGCCGTGGCCAGCGACCCCGAGGTGAAGGCGTTCGTCGAGCGCCTCGAGTCGGCGATGGACGAGGTCTCCGACGACATCGTCGACCCCGACAACATTCCCTCGGCCGACACGATCGCCCGCGATTTCCAGAAGTTCCTGAGGCAGCGCGGCCCAAGCGAGTAATCCCGGGGGCTCCCGCCCCCGGAGCCCCTGGGCGCCACTTGCCCTACGGCATCCGCTGGAGGGTCCACGCGGTGGGCGCTGCCGCGCAGCGACGTTCGTAGTGTGTCCGGGGGCGGTGCCCCCGGACCGCTGACCGGCGTATCTGGGCGGCGCAGGAGAACACCAGGGCAGGTCGAAGTACCGCCCGCACGGCCGCGTGACCTGGCACACCGAGAAGGAGAGCTACATGGATCGCAGCAGCAGGGAATGGCTCATACCGCTCACGGGAGTCGGGTTCCTCGTGCTCGGCATCGCCAGCTTCATCATCGCGGGCGAGCCCAAGGCCGCGGACGAGCCGGTCAGGGAGGTCGTCGACTACTACCTCGACAACAAGGACGCCATCCAATACGGCTCGATCGTCGGTATGGCCGGAGTCCTCCTTCTGATCTTCTTCGGCGCCTACCTGCGCAGGATCCTGCAGGCCGCGGCGCCCGAGGGCGAGATTCTGTCGCTGGTCTCGTTCGTCGGGCTGGTCGTGATGGGCGTGGGCTTCGCCATCGACACCACGATCTTGTTCGCGCTCGCCGAGGCGGCGGACGACATCAACCCCATCGCGGTGCAGTCCCTCCAGGCTCTCTGGGACAACGACTTCGTGCCGATCCTGTTCGGCGTGCTGATGTTCCTCTGGGCGACGGGGATCTCCGTGATCAAGTACGGAGCGCTGCCCAAGTGGATGGGTTGGGTGATGATTGTGTTCGGAGTCGCCGCCCTCACGCCGATCGGCTTCGTGTCGTTCCTCGGCACCGCGCTCATCGTGCTCGTGCTGAGCATCCTCCTGTCGGTGCGGGCCCGGTCCGCCCCCGGCAACGGGATGACCCCGGGGGCTCCCGCCCCCGGAACCCCCGGCGGCCCTTAACCCACGTCATCCGCTGGCGGGACGGCCACTGGGGGCCGCCGCCCAGATACGCCGGTCAGTGGTCCAGGGGCAGCGCCCCCGGACACACCCCCAGCGCCGCTGCGCGGCAGCGCCCACCGCATGGACCCTCCTACGGAGGACGTAGGGCAAGAGGCGCCCAGGGGCTCCGGGGGCGGGAGCCCCCGGTCTCCCTCACCGCTCAGCCGCAGGGCAGATGATCCGGTAGTCGCAGAACGAGCAGATCTCCTGACTGGGGGTCGGCTGGAAGTCCTGGCGGAGGATGCCGTCCCCGATCTCCGCCACCGTGGCGCGCACCCGCTCGAGCTCCTCCTCGGAGTGCGCCACGGGGACCTTCTCGCCGGTCATCACGTAGAGGTAGCTCTGAGCGGAGGTCTCCACGTCCCACGACTCGCGGGCGCCCATCTGGTAGAGCGAGAGCTGAACGTCCTCGCGTAGCTGCTCCTCCGTGCGCGCCTTGCCGGTCTTGTAGTCGATCAGCTCGTAGCTGCCATCGGGCCGGCGGTCCACGCGGTCCACGCGGCCGCGCAGGACGTGCTCGCCGAGCTTGAAGGAGAAGCTGCGCTCGAACCACACGGGCTCGCCCTCCTCGTCTCGGGTGCGCTCCCAGTAAGCTCCAGCGCCTCGAGCGCCCGCTCGCGGAACTGGAGCTCGTCGTCTGACTCCCCGAAGCCGCTGCGACGCCACGAGGCCTCGAACAGGTCGAACAGCTCCTCGCGCGAGCCGCTCCCGTACTGGTGGAAGCGCTCGAGCACCTGGTGCAGGACGATCCCGAAGCGCTGGTGGATCGTCGCCTCCTGGGGGATCCGGAAGACGCGCGCGAACTTGTACTTGAGCGGGCAGAGCCGGTAGGTCTCGATGTCGGAGGCGGAGAGCATCAGGCCCTCCCCGCGGCGGGGGATGAAGGGGTCGAGTGACGGCTCGGCGCCGTTGGGCCCTGGCCGCCGGGCCGGGTCGCGGCCGGTGTCCCGCAGCCACTCGTCGAGCGGCGAGGCGTCGAGGATCTCGCGCTGCTCGCCGGTCGCTCCCTGGGCGAGCAGGGCGTTCACCTCCGCCAGCGCCTCGTCCACGCCCTGACCTGCCTTGGCGCGGTCGATCACCGCCGCCACCTTCACCAGCTCCAGGAAGCGCGCCACCGCGTGCGACACGTCGACCCCGGTGTCGAGGCGCATCTCGCCCAGGCGGCCGCCGACCTCCGACACGATGTCGAGCAACTCGTCGCGCATCGCGCGGAACGTGGAGTGCAGGCCCTCCCCGGGGCCGAACAGCTCCTCCTCGATCGGCTCCTCGACGCCCTCCAGCGCCGCTCGCGCCTCCTCCAGGAAGGGCGAGGGCCGCACCGGACCGTCCCCGGGGCCCTCGGCGAACGCCAGCACCAGCCCCTCGCGCGCCCGGGTCATGGCCACGTACAGCCGGCGGCGCATCGCGGCCTCGTGCCCGCCCGCTTCCGGCAGCCTTTCCTTGAGCAACGTGTCCGGCACGCCATCCGGGCCCGGATCGCGGCCGGGCCACCGTGAGGCGCTCAGGCCGAGCACGAACACGTGGTCGAACTCCCGCCCCTTGGCCGCCTGCACCGTGAGCACCTCGATCGCGGGCGAGGCCGACGGCGCACCGGCCTCGTCCTCGGGCAGGCCCGAGTCGGCGACCGCCTTGAGGTAGCGGGCGAACCCCCGTGGCGTCGCACCCGGCTCGCGGCGCATGTAGGCCGTGGCGAGCTCAGGCAGCTTCGCGACGTTGCGAAGCCGCTCGACGGTGTCGGCCTGGGTGGCGAACACCTGCTGGCGCCGGATCCCGATCCGCTCGATCAGCCGCAGCACGAACGCGTCCGGCCGGCGGTCCTCGAAGGCGTTCGAGGCGGCGCGGTAGAGCCGCAGGAACGCCTGTGCGCGATCCCGGCCCTCCGGGGTGAGCTGTGGCCCCTCGAGCGCGGTGGCCACCGCCGAGGGCATGTCGAGCTTGCGCCTGCGCGCTAGCTGGGTCAGCCGCGCGATGTCCACCGAGTGGAGCCCGACCGGAGGACGCGACATCGCCCGGACCGCCGCCCCCGAGTCGGCCGGGTCCGCGAGCACGCGCAGCCAAGCGAGCACGTCGCGGACCTCGGCGCGCTGGAAGTAGGCGGCGGAGCCCGATAGGCGGAACGGCACCGCCCGCTCCTCGAGCGCGGCGCCGACCACCTGGCCGTCGTCCGCGAGCGACCCCACGAGCACGGCCACCGACCCGGGGGCCACGCCATCGGACAGGAGCCGCTCGCACTCCCCGGCCACGGCCTGCGCCTCGGCGCGCTCGGTCGCGCAGCGCCAGAAGCGCACGCTGCCGCCCTCGCGGCCGTCGAACTGCTTCGCCAGGCGTCCCGGGATCGGATCCACCACCGCCGCGGCCGCCTCGAGCACGCGCGCCGAGCAGCGCCGGCTCGCGCCGAGCCGGACCACGGCCGCGGAGGGGAACTCCTTGTGGAAGTCGCGCAGGTTCTTCTGCGCCGCGCCGCGCAGGCGGTGGGTCGCCTGGTCGTCGTCCCCGGCGGCGGTCACCTCGCCGTGGGCGCACAGCAGCGCCAGCAGCGTGGCCTGGGCGAAGCTCGCGTCCTGGAGGTCGTCCACCAGCACGTGCCGGAAGCGCGCGGCGGCGCGCTCGCGCACGTGGGGGCTCTCGTGGAGCAGCCTGACCGCGTTCAGCACGAGGTCGCCGGTGTCGAGCGCCCCGCGCTCGTGCAGCAGCCGGTCGTGGTCCGCGTAGATCCCGGCGAACTCCACCTCGCGCGCCACGCGGCTGCGCTCGGCGTCAGGGCCCGTGCGGCACGCCTCCTCCTGCGCGGTCGCGTGTGCGACGAGCTCCGCGTGGCCGACCGTCTCCGCCTTCAGCCGGTCGATGCGCGACACGAAGCCCGCCAGCAGCGGGGCGGGGTTGCCCCGGATCTCGTGACGGCGAAGGCTCAGCTCGCCGAGGCTGTCGAGCATCAGGGCGACCCTGTCCGCGCGGCTCACCACGGCAAAGCCGGGGTCGAGGCCGGCCTCGGGAGCCTCGTCCCGCAGCAGCCGTTCGCAGAAGCTGTGGAACGTCCCCACGTGCAGTTCGTCGTAGGGCGGCTCCACCAGCTCCTCCACCGCCGTCCGCATGGCGGCTGCCGCGCCGGGGGAGAACGCCAGCGCGAGCACCGAGTGGGCCGGCGCGCCCTGCTCGACCAGCCATGCGAAACGCCGCTCGAGCACACGCGTCTTGCCGGTCCCCGCGCCGCCGATCACGAGGAGCGGACCGCCGGTGTGGGTGACGGCCGATCGCTGCGGGTCGGAGGAGGAATCGCCCACTGCCACGCAGGATAAGTGCCACCTGACTTGCCCGAGCGAGCGTGCGGCTCTACGGTGGCCGCGATGCGAATCGCGCTGGCGATTGCCTGCTGTCTGTCCGCCGTGGCACCCGCCTCCGCCGCGGCCGTGACGGAGACGTCGTCGGCGGGCGCGGCCACTGCCACCCTCACGTACGACCGCACCGACGACGGGATCAAGAACACCCGGATCACGGTCCACCGCGACGGCACCAGGCTCGTCGACTCACCCGGCCCGCGCTTCCCCCGCTGCTCCGAGCGGTGCGAGTACTCGCCGCTGAACGCCTTCGTGAGGGAGAAGTCGATCTTCGTGCGCAACCTCGACGCGGACTCCGAGCCGGAGGTGCTGGGCGAGTTCTACACGGGCGGCGCGAACTGCTGCTCGGTCTCCCGCATCTACGACTTCGACCCCGCGGGCGGCCTATACCGGCAAATCGACCGCAACTGGAACACCGGCAACCACCGCGGCCCGCGCGATCTCGACCGTGACGGCGCAGCCGAGTTCCTCTCAACCGACGCGCGCTTCGAGTTCCGCTTCGGATGCGGCGCCTGCACGCCCGAGCCGGTACGGGTGTTCCGGCTGCGTGCCGGCAGGTTCGCCGATGTGACCCGGCGCTTCCGGGCGCAGATCAGGAGCGACCTGCGTGAGAACCTCAGGAGCTTCCGGCGTGCCCGCAGGGACCGGTTCGCCGCCCGCGGAGTGCTGGCCGCGGTGGTGGCCGACCGTTATCTGCTGGGCGAGGGGAAGCGGGCGCGGCGCACGCTGCGGAGTGCGTTGCGCAAGGGGTACCTCCGTGGGGCGCGGGGGGACGGGATCCCCGACGGCCGCGCCTACATCCGGGCGCTGCTGCGCTTCCTGCGCCGGACCGGCTACCGCGGCTAGCTAGCGCCGCGCGCCGAAGGTGGTGGTGAAGGTGACCGCCGACGAGCGCGCGCCGGACGGGGCCGCGAAGGCCAGGCCGATCCCGATCTCGCGGAAGCGTGACTGGAGGATGTTGTGTCGGTGGCCCGGGCTTCTCATCCAGGCGCGCACGATCTCGCGAGGGCTGCTGCGCTTGCCCGATCCCCAGGCGAGGTTCTCGCCGACGAACCAGCTGCGCGCTCCGCGCATGTAGCCGACACGGGCCAGACGCTGGGCTACGTTGCTTCCGGACCGCGAGGTATGGCTGAAGTAGTTGCGCCGCACCATGTCGAGGGTGTGCGAGCGGGCCGCGCTCGAAAGGCGGCGGTTGACGCTCAGCTTGCGAAGGTTGTGGCTCGAACGCCGCTCGTTGAGCAGGCAGACCGTCGACCGCGCGAGCGTCTTCCTGGACGCGTCGCCGGGGCCGGTCGTCTACGTGCGAACACACGGTGGGGGCGGCGCTGGCCGGCGCGGCGAAGGCCAGTGAGAGTGCGAGCGCCGGAACGACGACATGCAGGCGGGGGGAGCGCATATAAGCCCCTGTCGGGCGTTTTGCCCGCAGTTATCACCCAAGTCGGTAAGAGTGGACGTATGTCGGGGGCACTCGGGGACTACCGGCGCAAGCGCGATCTCGCTCGTACGCCCGAGCCCGCTGGTGGAGAGGGAGCGGGGGGCGGCGAACGCTTCGTGATCCAGGAGCACCACGCGCGCAGGCTGCACTGGGACCTGCGCTTGGAGCGCGACGGCGTGCTGGCGTCCTGGGCGCTCCCAAAGGGCGTTCCGTCCCACCCGGACGAGAACCGCCTGGCCGTGCGCACGGAGGACCACCCCGTCGAGTACCTCGAGTTCGAGGGCGAGATCCCCGCGGGCAGCTACGGCGCGGGCACCATGGAGGTCTGGGACAGCGGCACCTACGAGTGCGAGAAGTTCCGCGAGGACGAGGTGATCGTGACGCTCCACGGGGAGCGCGCAGCCGGGCGCTACGCGCTGTTCCGGACCCGCGGCAAGGACTGGATGATCCACCGCATGGATCCACCGGCCGACGCCTCGGCCGAGCCGATGCCGGAGACGATCGCCCCCATGCTCGCCCGCCTGGGCAAGCTGCCGCGCGACGACGACGCGTACGCGTACGAGGTGAAGTGGGACGGCGTGCGCGCGGTCGCGCACGTGGACGCCGGGCACCTGACGCTCACCGGCCGCAACGGCACCGACTTCACGCCTCGCTACCCGGAGGTCCGCGCGCTCGCCGCGGCCCAGGGGGCGCGGCGGATGATCCTCGACGGCGAGGTGGTCGCCTTCGAACCCGGCACGGCCGGCCCGAGCTTCGAGCTGCTTCAGTCGCGGATGCACCTCGCCTCCGACTCCGCCGTGAGACGGCGGATGCGCGACGTGCCGGTGGCATACGTGATCTTCGACCTGCTGTGGCTCGAGGGGCACCTCACGACCGGGCTGCCCTACCGCGACCGGCGCCGGCTGCTCGACGAGCTCGACCTCCACGGACCCAGCTGGCGCACCCCCGCCCATCACGAGGGCGACGGCGCGGCGCTGCTCGAGGCGGGTGCGGAGCAGGGCCTGGAGGGCGTGGTCGCAAAGCGGCTCGACTCCCCGTACGAGCCCGGCCGTCGCTCCGGGGCGTGGATCAAGGTGAAGAACCGCCCGTCGCAGGACGTGGTCGTGGGGGGCTGGCTCCCGGGTGAGGGCAGGCGCGCGAGCAGCCTGGGCGCGCTCGCCGTGGGGGTCCACAGGGAGGAGGGCCTGTCGTACGCCGGGAAGGTCGGCACGGGCTTCACCCAGGCCACGCTCGCGTCCACGCTGCGGGAGCTCGAGCAGCTGCGGAGCGACGAGTCGCCGTTCGCGGGCCGCCAGCCGCCGAAGGGCACGATCTTCGTCGAGCCGCGGCTCGTGGCGAAGGTCGAGTTCGCGGAGTGGACGCGGACGGGAACGCTGCGCGCTCCGTCCTTCAAGGGCATGCGCGACGACGTGGAGCCGGAGGACGTGAGGCGCGAGGGGTAGAGCCGGCCGGCCCCGGCTGACGCAACCGATCTTGCCCCGCCGGATGCGCGCGGCCGCGGCCCGGTACCGTGCAGTCCCATGGCACGCGCCATCTGGAGCGGGGCGATCTCCTTCGGCCTCGTGAACATCCCCGTGAAGCTCTTCAGCGCCGTCAGCAAGAAGACGGTCCGCTTCCACCAGCTCGACTCCAAGGACAACACGCGCATCCAGCAGAAGCGCGTGAACCCCGCCACCGGCGAGGAGGTCCCGTACGAGCAGCTCGTGAAGGGCTTCGAGCTGAGCCCCGACCGCTACGTGGTCGTGCGGCCGGAGGAGCTGGAGTCGATCGAGCCGAAGAAGACGCGCACGATCGAGATCGAGGACTTCGTCGAGATCGACCAGATCGACCCGATCTACTACGACCACCCGTACTACCTCGCGCCCGGCACGGGGGCCGCCAAGCCGTACAAGCTCCTGCTCGAGGCGCTGAAGGAGTCGGGGCGGGTGGGCATCGCTCGCGTGGTGATCCGCTCCAAGGAGCAGTTGGTGGCGATCCGGCCGCGCGACGACGTGCTCACGATGGAGACGCTCCTGTTCGGCGACGAGGTCGTGCCGCCGGAGGATCTCGGGGACGACCTCGAGGCGACCTCGGACGCCAAGGCCACCAAGAAGGAAGTGCAGATGGCCCAACAGCTGATCGACTCGCTCTCCTCCGACTTCGATCCGTCCAAGTACAAGGACGAGTACCGCGAGGCCGTGCTCGACATGATCGAGCGCAAGGCCGAGGGTCAGGAGATCGCGGTGCAGGAGGTGCCCGACGAGCCCGCCGAGGTGCCGGACCTGATGGCCGCGCTCGAGCAGTCCATCGCGCAGGCCAAGCGCCAGTCGAAGCCCAAGGCCAAGTCGAAGTCGGACGCCAAGTCGAAGTCCAACGGCAAGTCGAAGTCGAACTCGAAGCCGAAGCGGGCCAAGGCCGCGGCCAAGAAGTAGGTGGCGGCGAAGGCCGTCGAGGTCGACGTCGAGGGCCGGCTGCTACGGCTCTCGAACCTCGACAAGGTCCTCTATCCGGAGGCGGGCTTCACCAAGGGTGAGGTGATCGACTACTACACGCGCGCGGCCCCGGTCGTGCTGCCGCACCTGCGCGGCAGGGCGCTTACGCTCAAGCGCTACCCGAACGGGGTGGACGAGGGCCACTTCTACGAGAAGCAGAAGCCCTCGCACGCGCCGGACTGGGTGCGTTCGGAGTCGATCCGGGCCGGCGGCCGCCTGATCGACTTCGTGCTCTGCGACGACCTGGCGACGCTGGTCTGGCTGGCGAATCTCGCCGACCTCGAGCTGCACCCGTCGCTGGCCCTCGCCGAGGACCCGGACAAGCCCACGATCCTCGCCTTCGACCTCGATCCCGGGTCCCCAGCCGGGCTGGCCGAGTGCTGCGAGGTGGCCGTCCTGCTGAGGGAGACCCTGGACCAGCTCTCCCTGGACTGCTTCGCCAAGACGTCGGGGTCGAAGGGGATGCAGATCTACGTCCCGCTCAACACGGACACCGACTACGACGCCACCAAGCCGTTCGCGCACGGCATTGCGCGCCTGCTCGAGAAACAGCATCCGAAGCTCGTGGTGTCGGCGATGAAGAAGGAGCTGCGGCGCGGGAAGGTGTTCATCGACTGGAGCCAGAACGACCGGCACAAGACGACCGTGGGCGCCTACTCCCTGCGGGCACGCGAGCGCCCGACGGTGTCGACTCCGCTCGCGTGGGATGAGGTCGAGGCGGGGGATCCCGACCGGCTGGTGTACGACGCCCGGGCCGTCCTCGACCGGGTGGAGGAGCTGGGCGACGTGTTCGCGCCCGTCCAGGAGATGCGGCAGGAGCTCCCCGACCTCTAGGTTTGACTGATGGTCGATTGGGGTCTTGCCCGGCAGATAGCGCGGTTCGCGGCGCGGTCCGACGAGACCCCCGACCTGGGCATGGACATCGCGGCGGTGGCGCGTGAGATCGAGGGCGCGGTGATCGCCCACGCCCGCCTCGAGCCGGGCACGCCCGTGCCGGTCGCGGAGGTCGTCGGAAGGGTGGAGTGGGCCGAGGCCAACCTCACGTCGCTCTCGTCGCTGTTCGACCCCGTGGCGGAGCGCTTGGAGGCGCGGTTCGAGGCGGCCGGGCCGTTCGCCGGCGCGTTGCGCACGGGCGCCGGGGTCACGCTCGCGGCCGAGGTCGGGCTCGTCACCGGCTACATGTCGCAGCGGGTGCTCGGCCAGTACGAGCTGTCCCTGCTGGGGCCGGAGTCCCCCGCGCGGCTGCTGTTCGTGGCGCCCAACCTGGAGCGCGCGATCCGCGACCTGGACGTCGAGCGGGAGAGCTTCCTGCGCTGGGTCACGATCCACGAGCTCGTCCATGCGCTCCAGTTCGGCGCCGTGCCCTGGCTGCGCGGGCACCTCGGCGACCTCCTGCGCGAGTACCTCGACTCCGTGGAGGTGCGGATCGACCGGGGCGCCGCCGGGGGGCTCCCCTCGCTGCCGGACCTTTCGGTCTTCGTCGAGCGCTTCCGCGAGGGTGGCCTGGCCGCGCTGGTGCAGAGCGGCGAGCAGCGCCGCATCCTCGACCGGATGCAGGCCACGATGGCGGTCGTGGAGGGCCACGCGGAGCACGTGATGGACTCCCTGGCGCCCGAGCTGGTGCCCGCGCACGAGGGGCTGCGAGAGGCGATGGACCGCCGCCGCCGGAGCCGCTCCGCCCCCGAACGGGTGCTCATGAGGCTTCTGGGCCTGGAGATGAAGATGCGCCAGTACGAGCTGGGCAAGTCCTTCTGCGACGCCGTCGTGGCGGAGGGCGGAATAGAGCTCCTGAACCGGGTATGGACGACGCCCGAGGCGCTGCCCACGGTCCCGGAGCTGGAGGCCCCCGCGAACTGGATCACACGCGCCCCCGCGCGCCAAGTCGTGTAACGCACGTCAATCGGCGGTTTACAAACGTGTGTTCGGTGGTATACAACTACCGACCTTAGATCTAATAAGGTTAAGCCCGACCCCCGAGATAACTCCCGGGAAGGAGAGCAACTCAACCCAATGGCTACCCAAACCCCCACACAGCGCCAGGCCGCGGCCAAGAAGGCCGCCGCCACGCGCAAGCGCAACGCCAACGCGACGAGCAGGCAGCGTGCCGCGGCTGGCAAGAAGGCCGCGGCGACCCGCCGCAGCAACGCCGCCGGTCGCAGTGCCAAGACCGCTCAGGCGTCGGCGAAGCAGACCGCCCGTGCCGCCGGCAGGACCGCCGATGCGGCCACCGATGCCGGCCTGTTCACGGTCGAGCGTGTCGCGCAGCAGGCCGAGCGTGCCGTGCTGATCCCCGTTGGTGCCGCCCTCGTGGCGCGCGACAACGTGGTCGAGGCCGCGAAGCCCTACACCCAGCGTGACCGGGTGCAGCGTCAGGTGACCACAGACCTCAAGAAGTTCGAGCGTCGTGGAGGCACCGCCCGCAACCGCGTCGTGCGCGAGGTCAAGCGCGCCCGGACGCGCGTTGAGCGTCAGCTGCGGCAGCGCCGCACCCAGGCCACGCGCCTCGTGAAGCGCAACCGCCGCGAGGCCGAGCGTCAGGCCAAGGCCGTGCGGCGCGACGTAGAGCGCCAGGTGAAGACCGCCCGGCGTGACGTCGAGACCCAGCTCGGCAAGGTCCAGGACCAGGTCACCACGAACCTGTCCTAGCCCACTTCCCCCCGGCCGCTTGGAGAGAGCGGCCCGGGGTGAGACTGCCGGCAGCAGCAATCCGCCGGTGGTAACGCAGTATCTCTCCTCCCTCAGCCGGCGGCGCCTTCGGGCGCCGCCGGTTTCTTTTTGGCCTTTGCCAGAATGAACCCGATGCCCACAGAGGAACAGATCCGCGACGCGCTTCGCAACGTGATCGACCCCGAGCTCCGCAAGGACATCGTGGAGCTCGGCATGGTCCGCTCGATCGAGCAGGCGGAGGGCGGCCGCGTGCACGTGCGCGTCTCGCTCACCACGCCGGGCTGCCCGATCCGCTCCCACTTCCAGGACGCCGTGGGCCAGAACGTCGGCGCGCTGGACGGCGTGACCGCCGTGACGGTGGACTTCGACGTGCTGAGCGACTCCGAGAAGCAGACCCTCCAGACGCGCCTCGGCCGGGGCTCGCTTCCCCAGGGCGCGCTGGCGCGGGTCAAGAACGTGATCTGCGTCGGCTCCGGCAAGGGCGGGGTCGGCAAGTCCACGGTGACCGCCAACCTGGCCTGCGCGCTGCAGGTCGAGGGGATGCAGGCGGCGGCGATGGACGCAGATGTGTGGGGCTACTCGATTCCGCGGATGCTCGGCGTGCACGGCCGCCCCTCGGTCTCACCCGAGCGCAAGATCATTCCCCTCGACGGCCCGGGCGGCGTCAAGGCGATCTCGATCGAGTTCTTCCTGGATCGCGAGGACCAGGCCATCACCTGGCGCGGCCCGATGCTCCACAAGGCCATCCGCCAGTTCCTCGAGGACGTCGACTGGGGCGAGCTCGACTACCTGCTCATCGATCTGCCGCCGGGCACCGGGGACGTTTCGATGACCCTCGCGCAGCTACTGCCCCAGGCGCGGTTCGTGATCGTGACCACGCCCCAGCCCGCCGCCCAGAAGGTGGCCAAGCGGGCCGCGGACACCGCGCTGCGCTACGACCTGGAGATCGCCGGCGTGGTGGAGAACATGTCCGGCTTCACGACTCCCGAGGGCCAGCGGTTCACGATCTTCGGCGAGGGAGGCGGCCAGGAGCTCGCCGACGAGCTCGACGTGCCTCTGCTCGGGAAGGTGCCGCTCCAGGAGGAGCTGCGCGTGGGAGCCGACGAGGGCCGCCCGCTCGTGCTCGAGGACCCAGACGCCCCGGCGGCCCAGGCGCTGTTCCACACCGCGCGCGGCGTGATCGCCGCGACCCCCCAGGAGCCCGCCGTGCTGCAGCACCCCTCGGGGGCGCCGATTCCCGGCGTCCCGGAGGTCACCGGCACAGCGCTGCCGATGGCACAGTAGGGTTGCGCGATGCAAAACGGGAGGAGGGCTGCGGCCGCCCTCGTAGCCTCCGCGCTGGGCCTCGTGGCCCCCGCGGCAGCGCAGGCCGCCGAATCGTTCTCTGGCGTGACTGCCTCCGGGAGGCTCATCACGTTCAACTCCGACTCGCCCGGCGCCACGCGCAGCTCTGTGGCCATCACGGGGCTGGCGGCCGGTGAGCGCCTTCTGGGGCTCGACGTGCGCCCGGCGGACCGCGGTCTCTACGGCGTGGGCTCGAGCGGGAGGCTCTACCGCCTCAACGCCGCCACCGGCGCCGCGACCGCAGTCGGCAGCGGCCCGTTCGTGCCGCGCCCGAGCGGGACCAACGTCGGAATCGACTTCAACCCCGTCGTCGACAGGCTCCGGCTTGTCACGGGCGAGGGCCAGAACCTGCGCCTGAACCCGGTCACCGGGACGGTGGCGGCGGTCGACAGCCCACTCGCCTACGCGGCAGGAGACCCGGGCGCCGGGCGCTCACCGTCGGTGGGGGCGATCGCCTACACCAACAGCACCACCGAAGCCACGACCACGGAGCTGTTCGGCATCGACTCGGTGCGCGACACCCTCGTGCTGCAGAGCCCCCCGAACGACGGGGTGCTGCGCACCAGGGGAGCGCTCGGATTCGACCCCGTGGCGCCCGTGGGCCTCGACATCGCGCCCTCGGACGGACGTGCCTGGGCGAGCTTCAGGCGCCGCGGAAAGCGGGACGTCGGGCTGTGGGTCCTGGACGTGAGAAACGGCAAGGCCTTCCGGGCCGCGACGCGCAACGCGATCGGCAGCTACGTGGGGCGCAAGCGCGACCCGGTGAGCGCGATCGCCGCACGGGGCTCGGTCAGGGACGACAGGAGCCCGCCGCGTGTGCGCCTGCGCAGCCAGTCGAAGACGAACATCCCCGGCCTGCTGAGTGGTCGCTCGCTGGCCCTGGTCATCAGCTGCACCGAGGCCTGCCGGATCACGGCCGACATCCTCCTCGGGAACCGCGTGGTCGGGCGGAAGCGGGGTGACGTGCCCGGTCAGGCCGGTCGCGCGACCGTGCGCCTGAAGCTCAGCAGCCGCGGACGGCGCATCGTGCGCAGCCGCGGGGCGACGAAGCTACGGGTGCGGGTGAACGCCGCCGACGCGGCAGGGAACAAGACCAGCGAGCGCTAGCCGGCAGCGGACTTGAAGTAGTCCGCGTTCACCTCGGTGAACTTGGTCCACTCCTCCGGGAGCTGGTCCTCGGCGAAGCATGCGTCCACCGGGCAGGCCTCGACGCACGCGTCGCAGTCGATGCACTCCTCGGGGTCGATGAAGAGCTGCTCGACGTTGTCGTAGTCGGGCTCGTCGGGCGTGGGGTGGATGCAATCGACCGGGCAGACCTCGACACACGAGTTGTCCTTCTGGCCGATGCAAGGCTCTGCGATGACGTAAGCCATGGTTTCGTTCCTTCTCGAGTTCGGGTCCGGAGGTGCTGCGCAAGCCCGACCGGGGCCGAGCGAGCCGCGCATTCTACACTCGCCTGGTGGCGATCACGTCCAAGGTCCTGGGCCAGCGGGGGAGGCGTCAGGCCGAGAAGCTCGGCATCGACCCCGATCGCGTCCCGCCCGGCCAGTACCTCACAAAGGGGTTCCCCGTCCTCACCGTGGGGCCCAACCCCGCCTTCGACCTCAAGACCTGGGACTTCGGCATCTTCGGCGAGGTGGACAAGCCCATCACCCTTTCGTGGGACGAGCTGATGGACCTTCCCCAGCGGGACGTGACGACGGACATCCACTGCGTGACCCGCTGGTCGAAGCTCGACACGCTGTGGCGGGGGGTTCCGGTGGCGCACGTGCTCGACCTGGCGGAGGCGCGGCCGTCCGGCACTCACGTGATGGCGTACTCCGACGGCGGCTACACGGCCAACCTGCCGATCGACGTGGTGCGCGACGAGGACGTGCTCCTCGCCCACACCTACGACGGGCGGCCGCTCGAGCCCGACCACGGCGCCCCTCTGCGCCTCCTGGTCCCGAAGCGCTACTTCTGGAAGTCCGCCAAGTTCCTGCGAAAGCTCGAGGTGATGAGCGAGGACCGGATGGGGTTCTGGGAGCTCAACGGCTACCACAACGACGCGGACCCCTGGCGCGAGGAGCGCCACTGGTTCTGATGACCTTCGAGGAGGCCGTCGAGCACCACAACCGCGGCATGATCGCCTTCGACCTGTTCCTGGGGACCGGGGCGATCGCCGCGCCGGACGCCACGCTTCGCGTGCTCGGCCACGCCACTCCCTCCGACGACGCCCGCGAGCTGTTCCGCCGCTGCGGCCCGATCTGGCTCACCTTCGCCGCCGCGCACGCGCTCGCCGCCGCCCGCGGGCGCCCGGAGGACTGGTGGGCCCTCGCCTGGCTGCGAGGCACGGAGCTGTTCACCGACGTGCTGTGGTCCCGCTCGGCCGCCTTCGACTCGCGCGGGAGGGCGGGGATGCTCGGGGCCGGCTTCGGCAACCTGGCGATGGTGCTCGCGTTCGCGGCTCGCGCGCGGTCGGGTCGGCGCGCCGGCCGGTGGCGGCGGTGATCCTGCTCACGGGGGCCACGGGCACGATCGGCGGCGCGCGTGCTGCGCCGGCTCGTGTCCGCCCGCACCCCGGTGCGGTGCCTGGTGCGGGATCCGAAGGGCCTCGGCCCCGACCGCGTGCGGGTGCAGATCGCGCTCGGGGACCTCGGCGATCAGTCCTCGTTCCGCAACGCGCTGCGGGGAGTCGACACCGTGATCCACCTGGGCGCCTCGATCCGCGACCAGCCGCGGGCCTCGATCGAGGAGCTGAACGCGATGGCCACGCTGCGCCTCGTTCGGGGTGCGGAGCGGTCCGGCGTGAAGAAGTTCGTGTTCACGTCGGCGATAGGCGCCAGCCTGCAGTCGCCCACCCGGTTCTTCCGCGCCAAGGCGCTGGCGCGGCGGGCCGTCGAGTCCGCCGATCTCTCCACCACGGTGTTCGCGCCGTCGATCGTCTACACGCCCGGCGACCCCTGGCTCACCCTGCTGGAGCGCTTCTCGCTGCTCCCGGTGATGCCGATCTCCGGCTCCGGCCGCGCCTGCTACCAGCCGATCTGGGCCGAGGACGTGGCGGACTGCATCGTCTCTGCGCTCGACCGCCCGGGCCAGAACGGCCGCGCGACCTTCGACCTCGCGGGCCCCGAATCCCTCTCCTACGACGACCTCGTCCGGACCGTCCTACGCCCCCTCGGGAGGCGCCGCCCGCTGGTGCACGTGCCCCTACCCGTCGTCCGAAACTCCCTGAAGGCCCTGGGCAAAGTCGCAGGCCCCACGGCCTTCGCAACCTGGGAAGAGGCCGAGCTGATGGAAGAGCCAATGGTCAGCTCCCGCGGCACAGCCGACGCCGAGGCCCTGGGCGTAACCCCGCTCCGCATGAGCGCAGTGCTGGGCCAATAGAAACGACGAGGGCCCGACCAAACGGCCGGGCCCTCAGAACTAGCAACTAGCAACTAGCAACTAGCAACTACAGCGCGAAACGCGCTCTACATCATGCCGTCCATGCCGCCGGGCATACCTCCCGGCATCCCGCCGCCATCCTTGTCCTCGATCTCGGCCACGATCGCCTCGGTGGTGAGGATGTTCTTCGCGATCGAGGCGGCGTTCTGCAGCGCCGAGCGGGTCACCATCGCGGGGTCGATCACGCCGGCCTCCACGAGGTCCACGATCTCGCCGGTGTCGGCGTTCAGGCCGTGTCCCTTCTTGGCCTTGCGGACGTCGTTGACCACGACGGAGCCCTCGAGGCCGGCGTTGTGCGCCAGCTGGCGGACAGGCTCCTCGAGCGCGCGGAGGATGATCTTCGCGCCGGTCTGCTCGTCGCCCTCGAGGGCGTCGACCTTGACGGCGTTGGAAGCCCGCAGGAGCGCTACGCCGCCGCCGGGAACGATGCCCTCCTCGAGGGCGGCCCGGGTGGCCTGCAGCGCGTCCTCGACGCGGTGCTTCTTCTCCTTCATCTCGGTCTCGGTCGCGGCGCCGACCTTCACGACCGCCACGCCGCCGGCGAGCTTCGCCAGCCGCTCCTGCAGCTTCTCGCGGTCGAAGTCGGAGTCGGTGTTCTCGATCTCGTTCTTGATCTGGTTGATGCGGCCCTTGATCGCCTCGGAGTCGCCGCCGCCGTCCACGATCGTCGTGGTGTCCTTGCCGACCACCACGCGGCGGGCGTGGCCGAGCTGCGAGAGCTGCGTGTTCTCCAGCTTCAGGCCCATCTCCTCGGTGATCACCTCGCCGCCCGTGAGGATGGCGATGTCCTCGAGCATCCGCTTGCGGCGGTCGCCGAAGCCGGGGGCCTTGACCGCGACGCCGGTGAAGGTGCCGCGGAGCTTGTTGACCACGAGCGTGGCGAGCGACTCGCCCTCCACGTCCTCGGCGACGATCAGGATCGGCTTGCCGGACTGGATGACCTGCTCCAGCACGGGCAGCACGTCGCGGACCGAGCCGATCTTCTGGTTGGCGATCAGGATGAAGGGATCCTCGAGGGTCGCCTCCATGCGGTCCTGGTCGGTGACCATGTACGGCGAGATGTAGCCCTTGTCGAACTGCATGCCCTCGGTGAACTCGAGGTCCATGCCGAACGTCTGGCCCTCCTCGACGTTCACGACGCCGTCCTTGCCGACCTTGTCGATCGCGTCGGCGATCACGTCGCCGATCTCGTCGTCGGCGGCGGAGATGGCCGCCACGCGGGCGATCTGCTCCTTGCCCGAGATCTCCGTGGACTGCTTGCCGATGTCCTCGACCACCTCGTCCACGGCCTTCTCGATGCCGCGCTTCAGGCCGAGCGGGTTGGCGCCGGCCGCCACGTTCTTCAGGCCCTAGCGCACGATCTTCTGGGCGAGCACGGTGGCGGTGGTGGTGCCGTCGCCGGCAACGTCGTTGGTCGCCGTGGCGACCTCGCGGACGAGCTGGGCGCCCTGGTTCTGGAAGACGTCCTCGACCTCGATCTCGCGAGCGATGGTCACGCCGTCGTTGGTGATGGTGGGGGCGCCGAACTTCTTGTCCAGGACGACGTAGCGTCCCTTCGGGCCGAGCGTGACCTTGACCGCGTTGGCTACCGCGTCGACGCCCGCCTCGAGCGCGGTGCGCGCCTCCTGGTCGTACTTCAGCTCCTTGTGAGCCATGTGCGTTCCTCCGTCTTCTGAAGTGGGTGTTAGCCGGCGACCTTGGCCAGCACGTCCGACTCGCGCAGCACGAGCAGGTCGTCGCCCTCGACGTTGATCTCCGTGCCGCCGTACTTGGAGTAGAGGACCTCGTCGCCCTCGGCGACGTCGAGCGGGATGCGCTTCGCCGTCCTCGTTGAACGTGCCGTCGCCGACTGCGAGGACCTTGCCGCGCTGCGGCTTCTCCTTGGCGGTGTCGGGGAGCACGATGCCGCTGGCGGTCGTCTCCTCCTCCTCGATTGCCTGGACGATCAAACGATCGCCGAGAGGCTTGAGCTTCATAGGTGAAACCTCCGTCTGTGACTGGCGTTCAGTGGGTCGCTTGGCACTCTAGCAACGAGAGTGCCAAGACAGTCGTCAGTCCTCAGTCGTCAGTCGTAGGACTAGTTCTGATGCGGGCCCGGCTGCAGGCGCTGGGTGATCTCCGAGCGGGCGGTCGGAGATCTGGGAGAAGCGGACGACCGTCACGACGTCGTCCTCCTCGACCTTGCGGCCGTAGATCTGCTCGAGGAAGTGGACGGTCTCGTCGAGGCGGCGGAACTCCGGGTTGTCGTGCTCGATGTCGCGCGGCGAGAGCTCGCGCACCCTCTTGACCTCGACGCCGTCGATCACGGCCTCGAAGATCCGCTCGCGCGGCGAGTGCTGGAAGCCGACGGTCACCAGCACGACCTCGCCCTTGCGGTACTTCTTGCTCTTGTCGCCGAGCCGGATCGTGGCCGTCTTGCGGCCGCGCTTGAGCTGGTCGATGAAGACCGGCGAGTAGAAGTTGAGGACGAACACGGCGCGAGGCAGCCTACCGTGCTGCAGGCGTTGCCGAGCGCGCCTTCGCGGCCATCTCCCGCTCGCCCTTGTAGGTGAGCAGCTCCGGGGCCTGCTCGAGCGGAATCCACGCGGCGGACTCGCACCTCGTCGTCGTGGTCGTCCACGCTGCCCGAGCGGTAGTCGAAGAGGAAGAAGGTGACCGACTTGAGCACCCGCTCGCCCGCGAGCGTGTACCAGTAGCGCACGTCGCCGAGCTTCTCGACCGGGCTCGGCCACGAGGCCGGTCTCCTCGCGCACCTCGCGGGTGGCGGCCTGCTCCAGCGTCTCGCCGTCGTCGGGGTGGCCCTTCGGCAGCGCCAGGACACCGCGCCGCGGGCGTGACCACGGCCACCTCCGTGACCGCCGTCGCTGACGCGGCGCGACCACCCCGCCGGCGGAGAACTCGCGCTTCACTCCGTCCTCCTCCACCAGCGGGACGAAGCGCACCGGCGCGATCGACTCCAGCCGCCGTCGCGGATCCGCACGAGCCGCTCGTCGCCGCCCCGCTCGATCGGGCAGACGAGGGCGGCCGCCCGGGGCGAGCTGGTCGAGCAGCGCCGGCGGGGGACCGGCCGCCGCGGCGGCCGTGACCGAGATCCCGTCGAAGGGCGCCCGGTCCGGGACGCCCGCGCGACGCCGTCGCCGGTGCGCACCTCGACGTTGCGGAGCCGAGCTCGCCGAGCACCTCGGCGCGCGATGTCGGCCAGCACGGCGATCCGCTCGACCGTGACCACGTGCGAGCACAGCGCGCGCCAGCACGGCGGCCGAGTAGCCGGAGCCGGTGCCGACCTCGAGCACGCGCTCGGGCCCCTCGAGCTCGAGCAGCCCGGCCATCCGCGCCACGATCCAGGGCTGCGAGATCGTCTGGCCCTCGCCGATCGGAAGCGCGCCGTCGCGGTAGGCGCGCTCGCGTACGTCGTCCGGCACGAACCGCTCGCGCGGGACCTCCGCCATGGCGTCGAGCACGCGCTCGTCCTCGATGCCGCGCCTGCGCAGCTGGCGCTCGACCATGCGCGCGCCGCCTGCTTGGCGAACTCAGTGGATGTAGTTTCGGAGCCGCTCGGGCTCATGCACGGTCACCTTCCCGCGCCCGAGCGCCACCACGCCCTCGCGCTCGAGGGTCGCCAGGAACCGGCTGGCGCTCTCGCGCGAGGTGCCGGCCAGCTGCGCGATCTCCGCCTGGGTGGCGTGGATCAGGACCTCCGTGTCGCCCGCGCCCTCCGCCTGGCGCGCGATGGCCTGCGTGAGCAGAGCGGAGGCAACGCGCCCGGCCACGGTCTGGAAGGACTGCTGGAGCAGGCGCTCGTTGGCCGCGCCGCAGCCGGTCGGCGAGGGCGCCGCAGCATCTTGAGGGCGATGTCAGGGCTCGAGCGGAGCACCCGCTGCATGTCCCCCGACAGCACGGCCACCAGCGCGGTGGGCTCGAGCGCCTCGGCCGTGGCCGAGCGCGTCTCGCTGCCGAACATCGCGAGCTCGCCGAAGATCTCGCCCGGCCGCAGCTCGGCGAGCGCGAGCGTGCGCCCGTCCATGTGCTCGCGCCGGATGCTGACCGAGCCCGAGCGCACGACGTAGCAGGTGTCGCCCGCGTCGCCCTCGCGGAAGATCATCTCGCCGCGCTCGAAGCTGCGCGGCACGGCCACCTGCGCGACCTGTTCCAGCTCGCGCTCCTCGAGCTCCGAGAACACCTCCACCGCTGAGAGGAGCCGAGCTGTTTCGTCCCCCGGCTTCATGAGCGCATAATCACAGACATGGCGGTAGCCGGAAGCACTGTCACGGCACAGGACGTCGCCCAGGCGGCTGCCGCGCTCAGCGGCCGCGTGCGCGAGACGCCGGTGCTGGCGGCCGGCGAGCTGTCGCGGCGCGTGGGCGCGCGCGTGGTCCTCAAGGCGGAGAACCTGCAGCTCACCGGCTCGTTCAAGGTCCGCGGCGCGCTCAATGCGGTGCGCGGGCTCCCGGAGGGTGGAAAGGGCGCCGAGCTCGTGGCGGCCAGTGCGGGAAACCACGCGCAGGCCGTCGCCTTCGCCGCGCGTGGCGCCGGCGCGCACGCCACTCTCCTGATGCCCACCGGAGCGCCGGTGGCCAAGGTGGCGGCGGTGGAGCAGTACGGCGGCGAGGTGCGCTTCGTGGAGGGTGTCTTCGACGACGCCGTGGCCGCGGCCGCCGAGGTCGCGGCCGACGAGGGCAAGACCCTGATCCCCGCCTTCGACCTCCCGCCCGTGGTGGCCGGCCAGGGCACGGTGGGAGCGGAGATCGCCCGCCAGGCGCCCGCGACGCGCCTGATCCTGGTGCCCCTGGGGGGCGGAGGGCTGATCAGCGGGATCGCGATCGCGGCCGCCGAGGCGCTGCCCGAGGCACGGATCGTTGGAGTGCAGTCGGACGCCTGCGCCCCATACCCGCCCTCGCTTGCGGCGCACCGCCCGATCGGGGCGCGCTCGGCGAACACGATCTGCGATGGCATCGCGGTGAAGCGTCCCGGCGAGCTGACGCTGCCGCTCGTGGAGCGGTACGTGGACGAGGTGGTCACGGTCTCCGACGACGAGGTGGCGGAGGCGATGGTCTTCCTGATCGAGCGTTCGAAGCTGGTGGTGGAGGGCGCGGGCGCGGTGGGCGTGGCGGCGCTGATGCACGGGCGGATACCGGCGCCCGCGGACGGCGATGTATGCGTCGTGCTGTCCGGAGGAAACGTGGACGCGTCGCTTCTGGCGGAGTGCATCCGCCTCGGGGAGACCTCGGCCGGCAGGCGGATGGTGCTCGCGACCACGGTCCCGGACCGGCCGGGTGCGCTCGCGGGCCTGCTGGCGCTGGTGGCCGACCACGGCGGGAATGTCGAGGATGTGGAGCACCTGCGCGACGGGATCGACCTCCACGTCCGCGAGACGGCGATCCAGGTCGTGATTCAGACCCGCGGCCCCGACCACGGCGACGAGATCCTCGCCGCGGTCCGCGATCAGGGCTTCCAGGTGCGGCTCGAGCGGCGCGGATAGGTTACGCGGCATGTCACAGCCAGCGCCCGACGCGATCCTGCAGCTCGGACTCGGTTTCTGGGGCTCGAAGACGCTTCTGAGCGCCGTCGAGCTCGGCGTCTTCTCCGAGCTGGCGGACGCCGGCGCGCTCGACGCCGAGGGGCTGCGAGACCGCCTCGGCCTCCATGAGCGCAGCGCGACCGACTTCCTCGACGCGCTGGTCGCCCTGGGCATGCTCGAGCGCGAGGACGGCCGCTACGCCAACACGCCGGACACAGACTTCTTCCTGGACAGGGCGAAGCCCTCGTACGCCGGTGGCCTCCTCGAGATGGCGAACGCCCGTCTGTACGGGTTCTGGGGGTCGCTGACGGAGGGACTGCGGACCGGGGCGCCGCAGAACGAGGCGAAGGGCGACAGCGGCGAGAACTTCTTCGAGACCCTCTACGCCGACCCGGAGCGGCTGGCGCAGTTCGCGGCCGCGATGAGCGCCACCAGCACCGGCGCGGCGCAGGCGATCGCGGCCAAGTTCCCCTGGAAGGATCACGGCAGCGTGATCGACATCGGCTGCGCGGAGGGCGCCGTTCCCGCTCAGATCGCACTCGCGCACGAGCACGTCACCGGCGGCGGCTTCGACCTGCCCCAGCTCGCGCCGATCTTCGATGCCTACGCCGCCGCATTCGGCCTCGGCGACCGCCTGAGCTTCACCGCGGGCGACTTCTTCGCCGACCCGCTGCCCGCGGCCGACGTGCTCGTGATGGGCCACATCCTGCACGACTGGGGCATGGACGAGAAGCGGGTGCTGCTGAAGAAGGCCTACGACGCTCTTCCGGACGGCGGCGCGCTGATCGTCTACGAGGCGATCATCGACGACGACCGCCGCGCCAACGCGTTCGGCCTGCTCATGAGCCTCAACATGCTGATCGAGACGCCCGGCGGCTTCGACTACACCGGGGCCGATTGCCGCGCCTGGATGGAGGAAGCCGGATTCCGCGAGAGCTACGTCGAGCACCTGGTCGGGCCCGACTCGATGGTCGTCGGGATCAAGTAGGACCCGATGCGCCGCCGCGTCTGCCGGACCATCCCGCTGCTCGTCCTGCCACTGGTCCTCGCGCCCGGCGCGACGGCGGGGGAGCCCAGCAGAAGCCTTTGGGCCACGGTGAACCGGTGCGACACCGCGGCATCGCCCAACACCGTCGGGATCCGGGCGAGGATGCCCGGCACGGGCTCCCGCCAGCGGCTCTACATGCGCTTCGAGGTCCAGTTCTACAGCGCGATGCGGCAGCGCTTCGTGGCGACCGGGTCGAGCTCGCGCTGGATCAGGGTCGGCGACGGGCGCCGCTCCGTCCAGTCCGGCTACAGCTTCCAGTTCGCCGACCCGCCCGTCGGCGGCCAGTTCGTGATGAGGGGCATCGTCCAGTTCCGCTACTCGGCCCGGCGCAAGCGCAAGGGGAAGCGGGCCAGGTGGATCGTCGTCAAGCGGTTCGAGCGCCGCACGCGCGGCGGCTTCCGGGGCGTGGCGGGTGGAGACCCGCCAAGCAGCTCGTTCGAGATGTGCATCATCCGGCGCGGAATAGGCGAGGGTCGTTAGTGATCACCGCGTCCACGCCCATCTCCTCCAGGCGCGTGATCTCGGCGGCGTCGTCCACGGTCCACACGTAGAGCTGCCCGCCCGCCCCCTGCACCTGGCTCACCAGCCGGCGGCTCACGAGCAGCCGGTGGGCCATGACCGCCTCGCACTCCCCCTTCCGGATCGCCCGCGCGGCCTGTGAGGGCAGGCCCGCCCGCATCCAGCGCAGCGCGCCGTAGGCGGGCACGGCCCAGACGAGGCTCTTCGTGTAGTCGCGCCGCGCGCGGGGCACCGACCAGCCGCGGCGCAGGCCCGGGAGCAGCTCTCCGAGCAGCGCGAGGCTCTCGGGGTATGTGGAAGAGATCAGGGCTCGTCCGTCGAGGCCCCTCTTCGTGAGCCCCTCCACGACCTCGGCCTCGTAGCCCGGCAGCTTCAGGTCCACGTCCAGCTCGATCCCGTTGTAGGCCTCCCCGGCGAAGTGGTCGAGCCCCTCCTCGAGGGTGAGCGGCTCGCGCTCGGCCGCGTCGCCGTAGTCGTGAGCCAGCACGAGGCGGCCGCCGCGCATCGGCAGCACGTCGAACTCGATCATGTCCACCCCGCAGTCGAGCGCCGCGCGGAAGCTGTCGATCGTGTTGCCGGGGGCCACGTGATCGGCCCCCTTGTGCCCCACCCGGATCAGGCCTGGCAACTCGGGCACCAGTAGGTCGTGCGGTTGTCGTCGCCCTGCCCGCGGGACCGGATCCGCGTCGTGCAGCGCCGGCACGGGAGGCCTGCCCGTGCGTAGACCCACTTCGCGCCGCGCCGGGCGCCCGGAACCGTGGTCGGGGGCCCGCCGCGTTCGGCGGACTCCCGCATCAGCGGCCGGGCCTCGCGGACGATGGCCAGCGCCTCCTCGTCGTCCACGTCGGCAATCCGGCGCCACGGGTCCACGCCCGCAAGAAAGCAGGCTTCCGACTTCCAGATGTTTCCAATCCCCGCAAGCGTGCGCTGGTCCAGCAGGGCGTCGCCGATTCCGCGGGTGGGATCGTCCTCGCGCAGGCGGCCCAGGAACGCGAGCTCGTCGAACCCGTCGCCGATGATGTCCGTCCCGAGGGCCGCCAGGCGCTGGTCGAAGCGCGTCCGCGACTCGGTCATCAGCTCGAGCACCGGCCCGTCGAACTGCACCACCTCGTGCTCGTCGGTGCGGATCACGAGCCAGGCCCGGCGCGCGGAGCGCCGCCACCGCTCCCCGCGGCGGTAGACGGCCCACATTCCGCCCATCCGGAGGTGCGAGTGCAGGAGTAGATCGCCCTCGAAGCGAAGGAAGAGATGCTTGCCATGGGCCTCGACGGAGCACACATCGCGGCCCGCGAGGCGCTCTGGCCAGCGGTCATGGCGGTGGCGCTCGCGGGGCGCCTCGAGCGCGGTGATCTTGCGGCCCACGAGGGCCGCTCCGACGCGTCTTGCGGCGTGATGAATGGTGTCGCCCTCGGGCACTCGCTCCATCGTACGAAGCACGCTAGGCTGACCCTCGGGAGGCGCTTGGTCCGGAAGGGAAGGGACTTGCGCCGCACGCTGATTCTAAGTCTGATCGCGTTCTCCGCACTGGCGGCCCCTGCCTTCGCGGAGAAAAGCTCCTCGTGGGTAGAGCTCGGGCCGCAGTGGGTGGTGATCAACGCGTGCGACTCGGGGTCGCACACGGTGGGCGTGCGTGCCAGCCAGGCCGGTGACGAGCTGGGCCGGCGCATGTTCACGCGGTTCTCGCTCCAGTGGTTCAGCCAGCAGAGGAACGCGTGGCTGTCCGCGGGCGGCTCTCCATGGCTCGATGCCGGGCCCGGCCCGTGGCTTGCGCGGGAGACCGGCTGGAACCAGGCGTTCCAGGCGCCCCCGGCGGGGCACGGCTTCCGGATTCGCGGGGTCGTCGAGATGCAATGGCGCGCGGGCGGCGCCGTGCAGAGGTCGCAGACGCTCGTCACGCCGCAGGTCTGCCTGCTGCGCTGAGTCCCCCGCCTATTGGCGCCACTCGGTGAGGCCGCCGTGGTAGGGCAGCGCCAGGTCGATCGCCCGGCAGCCGAGGTAGATCGCGGCGAACAGGAGCAGCACGGAGGCGAACCCGGTGGTCTCGATCGCGGCGAAGCCGAGCACGACGGCCGCCAGCGCCCGCCCCCACACGCGCCAGTCCGGATCCCAGACCGCGGGGTCGTGCGGGGGCTCGCGCGTGTCGATCAGCATGGCCTCAGGCACTCAGGGTAAGGCGCCGCGGGCCCTGGCGGAAGCCAATCTCCACGAGCAGCTCCTCCAGCACCGAGCCCACGACGGGCTCCCCGTCGAAGCGTTCGAGGCCCAGGCGCTTCAGGCGGCCGCGGCGCACGTGGTCCGCGAGCGCCTCCAGGGCCTCGCGCAGCCAGGGCTCGGGCCGGCCCGCCGGGTCGAGCGGGTCGCGCAGGGGTACGAGCCCCTTGGCCCCCCGCTCCACGTAGAGCACCGGCTCGGAGTCCAGCGTCACGACGTACGCACCCGGCACGCGGCTGGGGCGGCGGCCGGGGTTCTTCGCGTCGTCGCGCTTGGGCCAGGGCAGGGTGGCGCCGAACGGGTTGGCCGGGTCGGTGGTCGCGAGCACGAGCGCCCCCGCCGGCTCGTCCGAGCGCAGGCCCCGCAGGCGCTCGATCGCCGCCGGCAACGCGAACTGGGCGCCCCCGAGCCCCTCCACGAAGTAGCCGCGGCGGGCGGTGCCGAGCGTCTCGAGGTTCGACAGCTCCCCGTAGAGCCCGGCGAAGCCCCCCGGCACCCCCTCGGCGAGCACCGTCTCGCGGGTCACGATCCCGTAGCGCTCGAGCAGCAGCTCCGACATCGCCCGCATCCGCGGGCCGTGTGAGGGCGCGCCGGCAAACAGGCGCTCGGCGAGCGACCAGCGGCCCTGCACCTGCGGCGCCCCGGGCCGGCGGCGGCGGGCGAAGCGGCGGCCCTGCTCGCGCCCGTCGCGGGCGAGCGAGAGCCGCGGCGCGCGCAGGGGAGCGAAGGCGTCGTTGGTCACCTCGCCCACCCAGACGAGGTCCCAGAGCGCCTCCTGGACCTCCGCCGGCTCCGCCTCGGGGAGATCGGCCAGGAGATCGCTCCAGAAGGATGCGCCGGCACCGAGGCGCTCGCGGATCGCCTCGTGCAGCGGCTCCGCGGGGCGGTCGGCCTTCACGGACGGCGGGCCGACCCAGCGGGCGTCTTCGCGGAACAGGAGGGCGACCTTGCCCGAGCGGCGCCCGAGGGCCCCGGCCCCGACCCACACGAGCTCACCGGAGGCGCACAGCTGATCGAGCCAGGCGGGTGAATAGGCGCCGGCCCGGCGAGGCAGCACGTCGCGCTCCCACACCTCCGGGGCGAGCGCCACGCCCTGCAGCGGCACCAGGATCTCGCGCAGCCGGTCCACCCCCGCGGCGCCCGGGGGCGACGCGTCGATCCCCTGCCAGGTGGGCAGGAACCGCGCGAGCGCGCGTTGCTCGGCGGGCTCGACCTCCTTGCGCAGCGAGGCCAGCGACGCGCGGCGCAGCCGGCGCAGCACCTCTGGGTCGCACCACTCGCGCTCTGCCCCGCCGGGGCGCAGCTCGCCGCGCACCAGGTGGCCGGCGCGCTCGAGCTCGCGCAGCGCGGGCTGGGTGTCGATCGCGTAGCGCTGCGCGGGCTCGCGGCTGGTGAAGGGGCCGTGAGTGCGGGCGTAGCGTCTGAGAACCCGCGCGAGCGGCTCGGGATCCTCCTCCAGGAACGCCGCCGGCAGGCCGCCGGGCGGCACGGCGCCGAAGGCGTCGCGGTAGAGCCCGGCGTCCTCCGATGCGATCCAGCGCTCCTCGCCCCCGATCCGCATGCGCACGGCGCGGCGCTCCTTCTCCAGATCGACGAGCATCCGCTTTCCGGACACGGCGGCGATGCAGCGCTCCTGCGCCTCCTCCGTGGTCAGGTCGCCCACGGCCCTCAGCACGTCGTGCAGGCCGTCGGAGTTCGCCGCCCTGGTGCGCTCGCTGCGGCGCTGGAGGTCGGCCTCCACCTCCTCCAGCGCGGTGGGGTCGATCAGGTCGCGCAGCTCCTCCTGGCCGAGCAGCTCCCGCAGCAGGTCGCGGTCGAGCGAGAGCGCCGCCGCGCGCCGCTCGGCGTTCGGCGTGTCCCCCTCGTACATGTAGGTCGCCACGTAGTCGAACAGCAGCGACGAGGCGAACGGCGACGCGCGCTGGGTCTCGACCTCGACCATCGACAGCTCGCGGGTGTGGAGGCCCCGCAGCAGCTGCTCGAGGCCGGGCAGGTCCAGCACGTCGCGCAGGCACTCGCGGTAGGTCTCGAGCACGATCGGGAACTGCCCGTAGCTCTTGGCGACCTCGAGCAGCGACTGCGCCTTCAGCCGCTGCTGCCACAGCGGCGTGCGCTTGCCGGGGTAGGCGCGGGGAAGCAGCAGCGCGCGCGCCGCGTTCTCGCGGAAGCGGGCGCCGTAGAGGGCGGAGGAGGACAGCTCGCGCACCACGAGCTCCTCCAGCTCGTCCGGCTCGACCAGCACGAGGTCCGCGCCCGGCGGCTCGTCCGCGTCGGGCAGGTGGACGATGATCCCGTCGTCCGACCAGATCGCGTCGGACTCGAGCCCGAAGTTGTCGCGGATGCGGGCGCTCAGCGCGAGGCCCCAGGCGGCGTGCACGCGGCCGCCGAACGGCGACAGCACGCACAGCCGCCAGTCGCCGATCTCGTCGCGGAACCGCTCGATCACGATCGTGCGGTCCGAGGGCACGACCCGGGTCGCCTCGCGCTGCTCGCGCAGGTACGCGACCAGGTTGCGCGCCGCCCGGTCGTCGAGGTCGTAGTGCTCGGTCAGCTCCTCGGGCTCGCGGTCGACCGCCTCGCGGGCGAACTCGCCGATGGCGCGCCCAAGCTCGAGCGGGCGGCCCACACCGTCCCCGCGCCAGAACGGCAGCGCCCCGGGCGCCCCGGGCGCGGGGGTCACGACCACGCGGTCGCGGGTGATCTCCTCGATCCGCCAGGTCGACGCGCCGAGCATGAACGTCTGGCCCGCGCGGGCCTCGTAGACCATCTCCTCGTCCAGCTCGCCCACCCGCCGCCCGTCCGGGAGGTGCACGCCGAAGAGGCCACGGTCGGGGATCGTGCCGGCGTTGGTCACCGCGAGCTGGAGCGCGCCGCGGCGGGCGCGCACGGTGTCCTCCACCCTGTCCCAGACGATCCGGGGGCGGAGCTCCGCGAACTCGTCCGAGGGGTAGCGGCCGTCGAGCATGTCGAGCACGCTGTCCAGCAGCTCGCGCGATAGCTCGGCGTAGGGATAGGCGCGGCGCACCAGGTCGTGCAGCTCGGGCACCTTCCACTCGTCCCCGGTGGCCGTCATCGCCACGATCTGCTGGGCCAGCACGTCGAGCGGGTTCCGCGGGACCACGGTGGTCTCGATCTCGCCGTCGCGCATCCGGCGCGCCACCACCGCGCACTCCAGGAGGTCGGCGCGGAACTTGGGGAAGATCCGCCCCTTCGACACGTCGCCCACGTTGTGCCCCGCGCGGCCGATTCGCTGCAGGCCGGCGGTCACCGACTTCGGCGACTCCACCTGCAGCACCAGGTCCACCGCTCCCATGTCGATCCCGAGCTCGAGCGACGAGGTGGCCACGAGGCACGGCAGCTCCCCCGACTTGAGCAGGTCCTCGACCACCAGGCGCTCCTCACGCGCGAGCGAGCCGTGGTGGGCGCGGGCGATCTCGGCGGGCTTCCCGTCCTCGCCCGCCAGCTCGTTCAGCCGCACCGCCAGGCGCTCGGCCCCGCGGCGGTTGTTCACGAACACGATCGTGGAGCGGTGCGCCTGCACGAGCTCGAGCAGCTCGGGATAGATCGCCGGCCAGATCGAGCGGCGGGTGGCGCCGGTGTCGCCCTGCATGTCCGAGAGGTCGGTGGAGTCCGGCTCACGCATGTCCTCCACGGGCACCCGGATCTCGAGGTCGAGCGGCTTGCGGACGCCGGTGTCCACGACCTTGCACTTGCGCCCCGCGCCCACGAGGAATCGGCCCACTTCCTCGAGCGGCCTCTGGGTGGCCGACAGCCCGATCCGCTGGACGGAGTGCTCGGAGGCATGCTCCAGCCGCTCGAGCGTCAGGGCCAGGTGCGCGCCGCGCTTGGTGCGCGCCACGGCGTGGATCTCGTCCACGATGCACCACTCGACGCCCTGGAGGATCTCGCGCGCCCGCGACGTGAGCATCAGGTAGAGCGACTCCGGCGTGGTGATCAGGACGTCCGGCGGATGGCGCAGCATCGCCTGGCGGTCCTTCTGCGGGGTGTCGCCGGTCCGGATCGCGACGGAGATATCGCCGCCGATCCCCTTGAGCGGCGCGCGCAGGTTCTTCTCCACGTCGTAGGAGAGCGCCTTCAGCGGCGACACGTACACGAGCCGCGTGCGCTTCTCAGCCGATGGCGTCGCGGCGAGGCGGTCGAGACCCCACAGGAACGCCGCGAGCGTCTTCCCCGACCCGGTCGGGGCGGACACGATCACATGCTCGCCCCCCGCGATCGCAGGCCACGCCTGGACCTGCGCCTCCGTGGGCCGCTCGAACGAGCGCTCGAACCAACCACGTACCTCCGGGGTGAACGATTCGAGCGGGTCGCGACTCATGCAACCCACGAATGTACCGCGAGTGGGCCCCGGCCCGGAAGGGGGCGAACTCGTCCCCGCCGGGGCCTCTTCCACTTTGTGGTTGCTCAGGGACTACAACGTGGAAGAGGAGCCCTGGATCCGCCCATCGCGGCGCTGGCCGAGTCTCAGCACGGGGTCGTGGCCAGGCGGCAGCTGCTCGGAATCGGGCTGACGCCGGGTGAGATCCGAGTTCGGATCGAGGCCGGGCGGCTGCATCCGGTGCATCGAGGCGTGTACGCGGTCGGGCATCGCCGGCTCACGCGGCACGGGCGCTGGATGGCGGCCGTGCTCGCGGTGGGGGACCAGGCCGTTCTGAGTCACCGCTCGGCCGCGACTCTCTGGGGCCTGGCCGCTCCCGGGGAGGCGATCGAGGTATCGACGCCGCGCAACGCGCGGTCGCGTGAGGGTCTGCGGGTACGCAGAACGCCCTCTCTCATTGCCTCGGATCGCGATGCGTGGGAGGGCGTCCCCTGCACCAGCGTCGGCCGGACCCTTGCCGACCTCGCGGCCGTCGCCCGGTCCACCACGGTCAAGGCGGCCGTCAGGCAGGCGGAGTTCGACCGCCGGTTCGACCTCCGCGCGATCAACGCTCTGTTCGACCGCGAGCCAGGGCATCGTGGCCGGCGAAGGCTGGCAGCGGCGCTCTCGGAGCTGTCGATCGGGATCGCCGCCACACGCTCGGAGCTCGAGGACCGCTTTCTCACCCTCATTGCCGAAGCCCGCCTGCCGCGACCCGAGGTGAACGTCCACCTGACCATGCCTGACGGCACCATCTACGTCGCGGACTTCCTCTGGCGCGGCGCTCGCCTCATCGCGGAGACCGACGGCTTTGCGGCCCACGCGAGCCAGTCGTCCTTCTATGCCGACAGCCGCCGCGCCCTACGGCTCCGCCCGGCGGGCTTCGATGTCCTGCGCTTCACGTGGGCCGACGTGACCGACCGGCCCGACGACGTGGCCGCAGACCTGCGAAACCGCCTCTAGAGCCCTTCGGGATGCCGGCCGCGGTAACCGCGCGCCGAGCGCATCTTGTCCGTCCAGCGCGTGCCCGAGCGCTTGCGGGCGCTGCGTGTCGAACCGCAGGCCCGCGACGATCATGTACGCGTGCCCGGAGTTGGCGCGGATCGTGATCCACTCGCCGCGCCCGGCTCGCCGAAGCGAGTGAAGCCGCCGGAGGCCATCGCGCCCTCCATCAGCCCGGCCTCGCGGAGGGCGTATGAGATCGAGCCGGAGCAGTCGTAGCCCGTGTCGCGCTCGCTCGCGTGCCCGCCGCCGTACTTGTACGGCTTCTTGGCGATCTCGTTGCCGGCGGCGATCACGGCCTTCACCTGCGCGGGAGCGTCCGCCGGCGCCGTGGCCAGGCCGTCCTCGCCCAGGGTCGCCTCAGCGCCGGGGGTCTCCTGGGTCTTGCCGGGCTCGTCGTCCGGTGCGGTCTCGTCCTCGCCGCGCTCGGCGGCCGCCTTGAGCGCGCGGGCGTCGGAGCGGGTCACGCGGCCGTCCACGCGCAGCTCCTCGTTGCCCTCGAAGGCGCGCACCCGCTTCTGGGTGTGGCGGCCGAAGACGCCGTCCACGTCGGTCTCGTAGCCCGCTCGGTTGAGGTAGCGCTGGAGCGATCGGACGTCCGCGCCGCTGTCGCCCTTGGCGAGGGTCTCGTCGCCGAAGCGGGCCTGGGCCACGGTGGCGGGCAGCACTCCGACCAGGAGTGCGATCGTGAGGACGGGTCCCCGCAGCAGGGCGCGGGCTCGGCGGCTTGTCATCTGGCGGTGCTACCCCTCTCTTTCTCATGCCTGCGGGGTTAGCTGACGGGCTCGCGCCGAAAGAGTGCGCTACGTCGCGTTGGCGACGATTCGCCCCGGGGCCATCTGCGGCCCGGTGGTTCCCCCGCTCCCGGGCCGAAGGGCGGCCTGGGACTCGGCTGGGCTGGATGCGAAGCGGGGCAGGCTAGCGAATCGGGCGCCTGGACGTCAGGATCCCGCAGCCGCCTCCCGGGCCCGCAGCAGCACCGCGTCGGTCATCTCCTCGGTGAGGCGGCCGGTGAAGGTGTTCTGCTGGCTCGGGTGGTAGCAGCCGATCAGCAGCGGGCCGCCCGGCACGCCGTACTCGGCGCCGTGGCCGAACCTCGGCCGCGGCTTTGGCGGCGGTCCGGTCAGGCGCAGAGCGGCGTCCCACGCGAAGCCGCCGAGGCAGAGGATCACCTGGATGGGGAGCAGCTCGAGCTCGCGGGCGGCATAGGGCAGGCAGTTCTCGCGCTCCTCGGGAAGGGGCTTGTTGGCCGGCGGCGCGCAACGGACCGCCGCCGCGACGAAGGCGCCCGAGAGCCGCAGGCCGTCCCCGCGGCGCACCGACGTCGGCTGGTTGGCGAATCCGGTTCGGTGGAGCGCGGCGAACAGCCAGTCGCCCGAGCGGTCGCCGGTGAAGACGCGGCCGGTGCGGTTGCCGCCGTGCGCCGCGGGCGCCAGGCCGAGCACGTAGACCTTCGCCGCCGGGTCGCCGAAGCCCGCGACGGGGCGGCCCCAGTACTCCTCGTCGCGGTAGGCGGCGCGCTTCTCGCGCGCCACCCGCTCGCGCCACTCGACGAGCCGGGGGCAGAGCCGGCAGGCCTCCACCCGCCGCTCGAGAGCGGCTAGGCCTTCAGCTTCCGGCCGCTCGTGAACAGCCACTGGGCCCAGAGGTAGGCGGGGACCGCCAGCGCGGCGGTCACGGCCAGCGAGAGCCAGATGCTCACGTCGCTGGTTCCGAGGAAGCCGAATCGCACCGCCTGCACCAGGTAGAAGACCGGGTTGAAGTGCGAAAGCTCCTCCCACGGCGAGGGGAGGAGGTCCACCGAGTAGAACGTGCCGCCCACGAACGCCAGCGGCAGGATCACGATGTTGGCGATGAACGTCGTGTGGTCCCAGGTCTGGGCGTAGATGCCGACCACGAGGCCCAGCGCCGCGAACAGCACGAGACCGAGGGCCACCGCGGCCAGGAGCGCGAACGGGCGCTCGATCGGCACGCCCGTGAGGGCTATGCACAGCACGAGCAGCGAGACCCCGATGGCGAAGGCGCGGAACACCCCGCCGACAACGAACCCGAGCGTCATCTGCCAGGGGTGCATCGGCGCGCTCAGGATGTCGTTCACGTAGCGGTCGAAGCGGGCCTGGAAGATCGTGGAGGCGTTGTTGGCGTAGGCCGCCTGCACCATCGCCATCGCGATCAGCCCGGGGACGATGAACACCTCGTAGTCCACCCCGTCGACTCCGGAGATGCGGCCTCCCAGGGACAGGCCGAACACGAGGATGAACAGCAGGGAGGAGACCACGGGCGCGAGGACGGTCTGCGTCCACAGCTTGGACACGCGCAGAGTCTCCCGGCGCGCCAGCCAGGCGAGGCCGACGTTCCCGGTCACCAGGGCTCCACCTCCATCGCCTTCACGTAGACGCCCGCCAGGTTGTCGCTGTCGTAGTGCGCGCGCAGCCCGGCGGCGCTGTCGCGCGCGATCAGCCGCCCGCCCCGGATCAGCCCGATCTCCTCGCACAGCTCCTCGGCCTCCTCGAGGTAGTGCGTGGTGAGGAGGATCGTGGTGCCCTCCGAGTGCAGCCTGCGGATGTAGCTCCACAGCTCGAGCCGCAGCTCGTAGTCGACCCCCGCGGTGGGCTCGTCGAGGATCACCAGGCGCGGGCGGTGCATGAGGGCGCGCGCCAGCAGCAGGCGCCGGCGCTGCCCGCCGGACAGCTTGGGCGCGCGCACGTCCTGCTTCGCGCGCAGGTCGAACACGTCGATCATCTCGTCCGCGCGTTCCTCCGCCTCGGCCCTGGCCATCCCGAAGTAACCCCCGTGGTAGGTGAGGGTCTCGCGCACGGTCAGGAACCGGTCGAGGTTGATGTCCTGCTCTGCCAGCCCGATCCAGCTGCGGGCGCGCAGCGAGGAGGCCGGCTCGCCGAACACGAGCGCCTCGCCCTCGGTCACGCGGATCAGGTTGCAGATCGCGCTGATCGCGGTGGTCTTGCCGGCGCCATTGGGCCCGAGCAGGCCGAAGAACGCGCCGTCCGGCACGGTCAGGTCGAAATCCTCGAGGGCCAGCGTGCCGTCGTCGTAGCGCTTCGTGAGGCCCCGGATCTCCAGGGCGTGCGGCGCGGAGCGGTCATCGAACACCTCCCGAACTTAGCGTGAGAGGATCGTCGGCCATGGCTCAGCTGGAGTTCGATCGCAAGGTGATAGAGCGCCTGGAGGTGATGTACCGGAGGCGCGACGCGCTGCGGCGCCGGCGGCTGGTGCGCGAGGCGCTGGCGGCGGCGCCCGGCGAGCACATCCTCGACGTGGGCTGCGGCCCCGGGTTCTACGCGGCCGAGCTTCTGGACGAGGTCGGCCCGGAGGGGTCGGTGACCGGGGTCGACTCGAGCCCGGAGATGCTCCCCGTGGCGGCGCAGCGCTGCGACGGCAGGGGGACGGCCACCTTCCTCGAGGGCGAGGCCACCAACCTGCCGGTGGCGGACGCGAGCGCGGATGCCGCCCTAAGCGTGCAGGTGCTGGAGTACGTGCCCGACGTGGGGCGCGCGCTTGGCGAGATCCACCGGGCCCTCAAGCCGGGGGGGCGCGTGGTTCTCTGGGATGTCGACTGGGCGACCCTCTCGCTGCACGCCTCGGACGCGGAGCTGAACGAGCGCGTGCTGCGGGCGTGGGACGAGCACCTGGCGCATCCCGCCCTCCCGCGCGTCCTCGCCCCGCAGATGCGGGCGGCGGGATTCGAGGCGGTGGAGGCGGAGGGTCACGCGTTCCTGACCACCGATCTCGACCCCGAGAGCTACGGCGGCTCCGTGGTGCCCTTCATCGAGAAGTATGTCGTCGAGCAGGATGTGCTGGACGCCGACCTGGCCGCGGCCTGGGGCGAGGACCAGCGTGCCCTGGCGCAGCGGGGCGAGGCCTACTTCGCCGTGATCCAGCTCCGCTTCTCGGGACGGCGCGCCTAGGAGCCCAGAGCGCGCCCGTAGTGCGCCTCGTAGTACTTGCGGTACTCGCCCGACCGGATCGGGCCCCACCACCACTCGTTGTCGCGGTACCAGGCCACGGTGCGCGCAAGGCCGTCGGCGAAGTGCGTCTGCGCCTCCCACCCGAGCGCCTGCACCTTGTCGGAGGCGAGGGAGTACCGGCGGTCGTGGCCCGGCCGGTCGGTCACGTGCTCGATCAGCGACTCGTCCCGGTCAGTGAGCTCGAGGATGCGGCGGACCACGTCGATGTTCTCGCACTCGTCGGGACCGCCCACGTTGTAGGCCTCGCCCGGCGCGCCCTTCTGGAGCACGAGATGGATCGCGCTCGCGAAGTCCTCCACGTAGAGCCAGTTGCGCACCTGGCGCCCGTCGCCGTACACGGGCAGGTTGTCGCCGTGCAGCGCGTTCAGGATGCACAGCGGGATCAGCTTCTCCGGGTACTGGCGCGGCCCGTAGTTGTTCGAGCCGCGGCAGATCACGGCCTCGATCCCGTGGGTGTGCGCGTGGGCGGAGACGAGCAGGTCGCCCCCGGCCTTGGTGGCGCTGTAGGGCGAGGAGGGGTCGAGCGGAGAGGTCTCGGTGAACGAGCCGGAGTCGATCGATCCGTACACCTCGTCGGTGGAGACCTGCACGAAGCGCCCGACCCCGAGCTCGCGGGCCGCGTCGAGCAGCGTGCCCGTGCCGATCACGTGGGTCAGGGCGAACGGGTCCTGGCCGGCGATCGAGCGGTCCACGTGCGACTCGGCGGCGAAGTTCACCACGGCATCGGCGCCGCGCATCGCCCCGCGCACCACCTCCGGAGCCTCGATCGCGCCCTCCACGAAGCGCACGTCCACGCCCTCGAGGTTCTCCCGCCGACCGGCGTAGGTGAGCTTGTCGAGCACGGTCACCTCGTGGTCCGCGGCGGCCAGCCGCGCGTAGGTCGACCCGATGAAGCCGGCCGCGCCGGTCACGAGCAGCTTCATCCGCGCTCCGCCATGTACGCGCGCAGGCCCGTGCGCCAGTCGGGCAGGTGGATCGCGTCCTCCCATTGCGTGGAGAGCACCGAGTAGCCGGGGCGCGGCGCCGGTCGGGCGAGCTCGTCGGTGGTGGTCGACATCACGGCAGTGTCCAGCCCGGCGTCCTTGAAGATCTCCACGGCGAAGTCGTACCAGCTGCATTCCCCGCCGGCCGACATGTGGTGCAGGCCGTGGGCGTCGGTCGAGATCAGGCGGACGAGGCCCTCGGCGAGGTGCCCCGTGTAGGTGGGCGACCCGACCTGGTCTCGCACCACCATCACCGGGCCGCCCCCCTCGGCGAGGCCGAGCATCGTCTCCACGAAGTTGCGGCCGGCGGTGCCGAACAGCCAGGAGCTGCGCACGATGAAGTGGCGCGGGTTGACCGCCGCCGTGTCCACCTCCCCGGCCAGCTTCGAGGTCCCGTAGCTCGACAGCGGCGAGGGCTCGTCGGACTCGACGTAGGGGCCGTCCTTCGAGCCGTCGAACACGTAGTCCGTGGACAGGTACAGCACAGAAGCGCCCACCAGCTCCGCCGCCATCGCCACGTTGCGGGCGCCGTCGGCGTTCACCCTCATGGCGCCCTCGCGGTCGCCCTCGGCGCCGTCCACGTCGGTGAAGGCGGCACAGTTCACCACGGCATCGGGCCGCCGGCGCTCCACCGCCCGCGCCACGTCTGAGGGGTCGGTCACATCCGCCGATTGGCGGTCGAGCGCCTCCACCTCATGGTTCGCGAGCCTGGCGGCCCGCACGAAGTCCTGGCCGAGCATCCCGCCCGCGCCGAAAACGAGCACCTTCACCTACCGATGGATACCACGGGTACAGTGAGCCCGGTGCTCCGAGCGTGGCTCTCACGTCCGGTCGTCGGTGCGGTACTGGCCCTTCCGAGTCCCATCCTGGCGGGAGACTGGCCGGATCCCTCCGCGGTCAGGGACGGCAACGAAACCGTGGCGGTCACGACCGCGGGCGGCGCCGCGCCGATCTTCCGCGTGCTGCGCTCACCGGACCTGCGCACCTGGCGGATCGCGGGATCGGTGTTCCGGCGGCCGCCGCGCTGGGCGAAGACGGACTTCTGGGCGCCCGAGATCACGCGCCTCTCGAATGGCCGCTGGGCCGTGTTCTACAGCGCCCTGCCGCGCAACCGGTCCCTGCCCGGCGGCGGCCAGGCGTGGCTCTGCCTCGGGGTGGCCACCGCGCCGGCGCCCGAGGGCCCCTGGCGAGACCTCGGGAAGCCGCTGCGGTGCAACCGCAACGGCTCCATCGACCCCTACCCGACCCGCGACGAGCGCGGGCACCTCTACCTCCTGTGGAAGGAGGACGGCAACGAGTTCAAGCTGCCCACGCCGATCTTCGCCCAGAAGCTGCGCGAGGACGGACTGAGGCTGGTCGGCAGGCCGAGGGAGCTGATCCGCAACAACAGGCGCTGGGAGAAGAACGTGGTCGAGGCGCCGCACGTGGAGCGCAGGGGGGACTGGTTCTACCTCCTGTACTCGGCCAACCTCTGCTGCACCCGCAAATGCGCCTACGCGATCGGCGTCGCGCGCTCGCGCAGGCTCCTCGGGCCGTGGCGAAAGTTCTCCGGCAACCCCATCCTGCGCGGCGGCAACGGCTGGAGCTGCCCGGGCCACGCAACCGTGATCGGCGACGGCGCGGGAGGGAGCACGGTGCTCTTCCACGCCTACCGCCGCGGGGCGGGCCGGATAGCCGGGCGCCAGCTGCTCGCGGCCCCGTTCACCATCGCGGCGGACGGCTGGCCGCGGATCGGCGCCGGCCGGCCGCCGGCGCCCGCGCTCGGCGCGGCCGCGACGGGCTTCACGGACGCCTTCACCGGGCCGGCCCCGGCGATCGAGTGGGAGTGGCCCTTCAGGCGCGTCCCGGGGATGCGCACGGGCGACGGCCTGCGGCTTCGGGCCTCGGGGGCAAATCGCCGGCGGCTCGACGGCGGCGTCCTGTTCCGCCGCGTAGGGACCGAGCGCTACACGGCCACCGCGATCGTGGACGGCGGCTCGCTCGGCGAGGGCGTCAGAGCCGGGATCGCCTCCTACCGCAGCAGCTTCGAGGCGATCGGCATCGCCGTGGGCCGCCGCGACGCCGTGGTCTGGCGCCGCCGCAAGGGCAGGTTCAGGCAGCTGCGCTCCATCCTGCTGCCCGGCAACGAGCAGGAGCACCTCCGGATGATCGCGCGAGGCAACAGCTTCCGGTTCGACGTGTCACCGGACGGCGTGACCTACCGGACCGTCGGCCGGGGCTTCCTGCGCGGCCCGATCGAGGAGTCCGCGCGCTTCGGCCTCACGGTCGGCGGGGTGCGGCGCGCGCGGGCGCGCTTTATCTCGGCCGGTCTCGCCGAATGAACGGCGAGCAGGCGGCGCCTGCGAGCGAAGGCTCTCCTCAGCGCAGGGCGCGCCCGCGCCCGTTGATGTTCCCGAAGCGGTCGCGGGCGCGGCGGGCCGGCACGCTCACGGAGGCGCCTGCCGGGGC
This sequence comes from uncultured Thermoleophilaceae bacterium, assembly GCA_963722705.1. Lineage (GTDB taxonomy): Bacteria > Actinomycetota > Thermoleophilia > Solirubrobacterales > Thermoleophilaceae > JAAYBF01. The sequence continues at coordinate 822,405 of CAVRNY010000006.1, forward strand.
CCTCACGGAGAAGAAGCGCCCGCTCTTTCGCCTGACCGTCACGGTCCGGGAGCCGACCCGGAAGCGCACCACGCCTCCACGGGCGAACTGGGGCCGGTGGGTCAGGTCCACGTCGCGCACCGCGCCGGGGTACTGGAGCCCGACCGCGACCCGCCCGGGACGCGCCGGCACCTGCACGACCTCCAGCGACCCGGCGCCGAAGACCCGGAACTCGCGCGAGGCGAGCCGGTAGCGCTTGGCCGTCACGAGCAGCCGGTAGCGCCCCCGCGGCGCGTCCAGCGGGATCTCCCAGGCCACCGAGTAGCGGCCGTCGCCGTCCACCTTCCACAGCATCGCCAGGCCGAGGTCCGAGTCCTGGGTGACCCAGCGCCGCCCCTTGCGCCGCTGCGCCGTCACGAACGCGCGGTCCACGGGACGGTCCAGCCCGAGCTTGCCGCCCTGCCACGAGAACGTCGCGCGCTGGAGGCGGCCGTACCCGCTGCCGGGCTGTGCGAGGGCAGTGCCGCCCGCGGCGCCGGAGGGATAGGCGGGCCCGTCCGGACCCACCCCGTTCGTCGGGTCGAACGCGAACGGCGCCGGCGCGGGCTCGCGCCGCACGAGCGTGCCGGCGAGCTTCGCCAGCTCGTTCTTCATCAGCACGGAGGACTGCTTGCCGAACTGGGTGTTCCCTCCCTCGTAGTGCTGGCGGTCGTACTCCTCAGGGGTCGTGAAGTAGAGGACGAACTCGTTCGCGAGGCCGGACAGGACCACTCCCTCGAGCCCCGAGCCCGCGATCGCGGAGCCCACGGCGGCGCGGATGCGCGCGCCCACCTCCTTGGTGCCCTCGCCGGGCAGCGACACGATCATGCGCCTGCCCACGGTGATCGCCAGCAGCGGGACTCCCCGCGGCACCCCGCCGCCCACCCCGGGGGCGGACAGCTTGCGCCCGTGCGGTCCGAAGTCGACCTCGCTGCGGCGCGTCTCGAAATGCTCGTGGGTGATGTCGAACAGCGGCCCCCGCTCCTCCTCGGAGCCGGTCAGGAACGGGATGCCTACCTGCGACGCCGATCCCACAGGCCGCCCCTCCACGTCCTGCCCGCAGAAGCAGACGCGCGTCCAGCGCATGTCCAGCGCGGGCGTGCGGGAGAGCTGGCGGCGTGCCGAGCGCCACGCCCGCACCATCGCCGCAGCCTCCACCCTGCCGACGTAGTCGGAGGCGGCGGGGCCGTGGCGGTCGAGCCCGGCGGACATGTCGCCCTCGTTGCTGTTCCCGTACACGTTCATCACCTCCTGGCGGCGCGGCACCTTCCCCTCCTTGCGCACGCGCTGCTCGAAGACCCGCAGCGCCGAGGCGTGGTGGTCGGCGTTGTAGAACCGGAACGAGGACTTGGTCACGGTGCCGTGGTCGGCGAAGGTCGACCAGCCGCCGATCGGCACGCGCACCCGCCTCGTGCGCCGCCGCTTGCCCTTGCCGACGCGCCTGCGCACGACCTTGTCGACCCGCAGGACGTTCACGTCCGGGTCGATCGTGTGCTCGTATCCGCCCGGGTCCTCGGACTCCTTCCCCTCGCCGTACCCGCGGAAGACCCCGTGGTTGGCGAGGTGGCCCTCCAGGCTGCGGTTGCGGGTCAGCCCGAGGATGCGCGACGAGCCCCAGCCCGCCGCGGCGGGCGCCGAGGTCGGCATCGGCCCGGCGGATGCCGGCGGTGATCTGCTTCAGCAGGAACGCGTAGAGCTGCGGGTCGGCCGGCTTGGGATCGAGCAGGCCGAAGAAGCTGAACGGGTCGGTGGCGGTCTGGAGGCTCGGCGCCGCGGTGTTGAGCGTGTCGAAGTTCGCGTATCCCCCCGGGCCGGAGTGGGTGTGGGAGGCCGAGATCAGGATGTTGCGCTCCGAGAACCCGCGCGAGGCGAGCGCCTCACCGATGTGCTTCACCATCCCGCCCGGGACCATGAACAGGTCCACCTGCACGAGCGCCACCTTGCGCCCATCCCGCTCGAGCACGAGCGCGCGCGAGAAGAGCCGCGTGTGCTGGCCGCCGGCCACGCGGTCCGCGCGCGTCCAGCCGCCCAGGTAGTAGCCCGTCTGGGGAGTGATGTCGGCCTTGCCGACACCGGCGCGCAGCCCGGCCGCCTCCGCGCTGGCGGAGTGGGCGGCGAAGGCCGTCAGGGCGAGGACGATCGTCAGGCGTCTCACCGGGCGAGGGTACCCGTGGCGCTGCGCCGGAGCGCCGCTTCCGCGCGACCGGATATTCATCCCACGGTCTAGGATTGGCAGCGATGCCCGGGCCGATTACCGGTCGCTGTCTTTGTGGCGCCGTGTCCTACAGCGCCGATGCCGAGCCGGTGGTTCAGGCCGCCTGCCACTGCACGGACTGCCAGCGCCAGACGGGCAACCCGTTCTCCGTGATCGTGGGCGTGCCTCGTGCCGCGTTCAATGTGGAGGGGAGCACGCTCGCCTCGTTCGCGACCACCGGCGAGGACCACGGCGGCGACACGGAGCGGAACTTCTGCTCGGCATGCGGCTCACCCATCTTCAGCATTTCCGCGGTGCTTCCGGAGCTGATCTTCGTCAAGGCTGGGTCGCTGGACGATGCTTCGTGGGTCGAGCCGGCGGTGGAGGCTTGGACGAGCTCGGCGCAGCCGTGGTCGCCGCACTTCGAGCACGCCGCGCGGCTCGAGCGCGGGCCGCAGTAGCGACACCGCCGGATTCGTTCAGAGGATCTCGATGTCCGAGCTGTCGCCCACCACGAACCGGTAGGCCTTCGGCAGCGCCGGTCCGCGCCTGATCGTCACGTCGCGGCCGATCAGGCTCGCCTCGATCCGGTACTCGAGGTCGCGAACGGTCGAGCCCTCGAGCACGATCGAGTGCTCCAGCTCCGCTCGCTCGATCGTCACGTTGTCCGCGATCGCGGTGTACGGGCCGATGTAGGCGTCGCAGATGTGGGCGCCCGCGCCGATCACGGCCGGGCCGCGCACGGTCGCGCGCTCCAGCCTCGCGCCGGCCTCGATCACCACCCGGCCCTCCACGCGCGAGTCCACCAGCTCGCCGTCGATCCTCTCCTCGAGGTCGTCGAGGATCAGCCGGTTGGCCTCGAGCATGTCCTGCACCTGTCCCGTGTCCTTCCACCAGCCGTGCACGATGTGGGGGTCCACGCGGCTGCCGCCGTCCACGAGGGACTGGATCGCGTCGGTGATCTCGAGCTCGCCGCGGTCGGAGGGCTCGATCGAGCGCGCGGCCTCGAAGATCGACGGCGTGAACATGTAGACGCCCACGAGCGCCAGGTCGGTGGCGGGGTCGGCGGGCTTCTCAATCAGACGGGAGACGCGCCCGTCCGTGAGCTCGGCCACTCCGTAGTGCTCGGGGTCGGGAACCGGCGTGAGGAGGATCAGCGCGTCGGGCGCCTCCTCGCGGAAGGTCCGCACCAGCTCGGTGATCCCGTCACGCAGGAGGTTGTCGCCCAGGTACATCACGAACGGCGAGTCGCCGAGGAACTCCTCGGCTGTGAGCACGGCGTGCGCGAGGCCGAGCGGCTCCGCCTGCTCGATGTAGGAGATCGACACCCCGAACGCGGAGCCGTCGCCCGCCGCGGTGCGGATCTCGTCGCCGGTCTCGGGGGCGATGATGATCCCGACCTCCTCGATGCCCGCATCGGCCATCGCCTCGATGCCGTAGAACAGCACCGGCTTGTTCGCAACCGGAACGAGCTGCTTCGCGCTCGTGTGCGTGAGTGGGCGCAGGCGGGTGCCCTTGCCCCCGGAGAGGATCAGCCCCTTAATAGGTGCCCCCCAGCTTGGAGTGGTCCCAGGTCACGGTGCGGGTGGGGACGAACCGCAGGCCCACCCGCTTCTGCGCCTGCTTCGCGACCATCTCGCGGACCTCCGGCGCCAGCTCCCCTCCCGGCCCGTAGCGCTCGAACAGGGCCACGCCGTACCCGGCAACGCGCTCGGGGTCGCGCTCGACCTCGACGTCGCACTCCATCATCACGCCGCGCAGCTCGTGGTACTGCACGCCGTCGTCGATCGAGATCGTGGCGTGGGGGTCGCGCTCCAGGTTCTTCGCCTTCTGGGACGCGGCGTAGGTCCAGCCGCGCAGGGTCTGGCCGTCCTCGACCACGTACCAGAGCGGCATCACGTGGGGGCGGCCGTTCGGGCCGATCGTGCACACCTGGACGATGCGCTGCTCGTCGAGGAAGGAGCGCCGCTCCTCCTCGGTCATCTGGATCTGCTCTCGCTTTGAGGCCATGGGCCGGCGCAAGGCTGCCACAGGCCGCCCACGCATGGGTTTCCGGCGCTCCGGGTAGGAGCGAACCGGAGGAAGTCCGGAGCGAACCCAGGGGAGGATTCATGAGCATGTTGCATCGGGTCGGGGGCGCTGTGGTGCCCGTCATCCTGCTGTCGGCGCTGCCCGTGGCCGCCGACGCCGCGAGCGTCTCGGCCAAGACGGCGGTCGCACGGCCGTGTCACAAGGGGGTCGCATCCGCGAGCAGCGGCCGGGACGTGACTCGGGTGAAGGCCCCCGCCAGGGGGCTTGTGCGAGTGCGCCTCGCAGGTAGTGGGGGGGACTGGGACATCGGCGTGTTCGGCCGGCGCGGCCGCCGGGTCGCGGGCTCGGCCGGCTTCGGCAGCAACGAGCTCGCGGAGGGCTTCGTCAAGAAGGGCGAGCGCCTGGTCATCCAGGCCTGCCGCTACCGGGGCTCCGCGCGCAGCGCGCGGCTCAAGGTCCGCTTCATCCGCCTGAAGAAGGCCTCGAAGCGCAAGCAGTGGGTCCAGGTGGTCGACGTGAACACCCGCACCCGCGCCGCCAAGCGGCGTCTGCAGTCGCTCAACCTCGACCTGACCGAGCACGGCGACAGCAACTCGATCGAGGTCGTGCTCCACGGCCGCCGCGACGCGCGAAAGCTGCGCCGCGCCGGGTTCACCTACAAGGTGCGGATCGCCGATCCGTCGGCCGGCGCGCGCGAACGCCCGCAAGGACAGGCGCTTCGCCCGCGCGGGCGCGGCGGCGCGCGTCTGCCGAGCCGCCGGGACACCTACCGGCGCCTCCCGGACTACGAGCTCGAGCTCAAGCAGCTGGCGATGCGGTATCCCTCGCTCGTCAAGCCGATCACGCTGAGCAACAAGAGCGTGCTCGGGCGCGACATCTCCGGGATCGAGATCACCACGAATCCCGCGAACACGGCCGACGGCAAGCCGGTCTTCCTGATGATGGGCGTGCACCACGCGCGTGAATGGCCGTCGTCGGAGCACTCGATGGAGTTCGCCTACGACCTGCTGCGCAACTACGGCCGGTCGCGCGCGTCAAGCGGCTGGTGCAGACGACCCGCGTGATCGTCGTGCCGATCGTGAACGTGGACGGGTTCAACATCTCGCGCGAGGCGAGTGCCGCTCGGCGACTTCAGCCTGTTCGACTACGAGATGAAGCGCAAGAACTGCTTCCTCTCGCGCAACACGCCCCCGGCGCAGCAGACCGGGACGTGCGACAACAACCCGGCGGGCCGCCTGCGCGGCGACCGACCCGAACCGCAACTACGGCGGGCTCTGGGGCGGCGCCGGTGCGAGCCCGAACTGGCAGAGCGACACCTACCGCGGCGACGCGCCGTTCTCCGAGCCCGAGATCCAGGGCGTCAGGGACCTGGTGCAGAACCGGCAGGTGACCAACCTGATCACCAACCACACCTACTCGAACCTCGTGCTGCGCCCACCGGGCGTGGCCGACATGGGCTTCCCTCACGAGGAGCCCGCGTACAAGGAGCTCGGCGCGCGGATGGCCGGCCACAACGGCTATCGCAACATCCCGAGCTTCATGCTCTACGACACGACCGGGGGGACCGAGGACTGGACGTTCTGGACCGCCGGTGGTCTCGGGTTCACGTTCGAGATCGGTCCGAACGAGTTCCACCCGCCGTATGAGACCGGCGTCGAGGCCGAGTACCTCGGCCGCGCGCCGGCGGCCGGCGCCGGGAAGGGCGGCAACCGAGCGGCGTACTACGAGATGCTCGAGTCGGCCGCGAACCAGAGCCACCACTCGGTGCTGACGGGGGAGGCCCCGGACGGGTGGACGCTCAAGCTCCACAAGCGGTTCCTCACGTCCACCTCGCCGGTGTGGAGACGACCCGCTCGGTGAGAGCGTGGGCGACCCGATCAAGTTCGAGGACTACCTGCAGTCGGAGATGAAGTCCACGGGCGGCAGGTTCGACTGGGACGTGAACCCGTCGACCCGGCCCGTCGTGGCCGGCCGTTACGGGCGTGACCCGACCGGTCCGGCGCAGGCGGAGATCGCCCTGGCCAACCCGGCCGGGATCCCCGCCGCGAACGACACGTACCCGGACCCGCCCTACGACACGACGCTCCCGTTCACGGTCCAGGGACCGGCGGACGGCGTGGACAACGGGAAGATGGCCGTGCGCATCGAGTTCGCGGCAATCCCAACACCGATTGGGACCTGTACGTGGTGAACGCGGACACCGGCGAGCTCGCGACGTCGTCGGCGGGGTTCGGCGACACGGACGAGGAGGCCATCTGGTTCGATCCGGAGCCGGGGAACTACGTCGCCCACGTCGTCAACTTCGACGGCAGCGGGAACGCGGACGACTGGTTCAACGGGACGGTGAAGTTCTCCCCAGCCGACTCCGGCGACCTACGGGCCGACCGAGAGCTGCACGCTCTCCTGCGTGAGGCCCAACGGCAAGGTCCAGTCAACGAGGCAGGTCACGGTGCTGCGGGGCCAGCGGGCGGACGTGGGGAACGCCTGCAAGGCGAAGTAGCGATGAGTGGTGGCGGCGGGCGGCTCCTGGGCGCCCGCCGGCCTCAGCCGCTTTGTGACGCCCAGCAGCTCCTCGGCGGCGGCGAGGACGGCCTCGCGGCCGTCCTCGGGCTCCAGCACGGCGGCGTCGCCCGCCTCCTTGAGCACCTCGCGGGCCAGGTACTCGTGCCCGCCGAAGGGCAGCTCGACCACGACGGAGCCGTCGGCCAGCTCCTCGGTCACGCGGCGGTCCTCGCGCGCCCAGCGCGCGCGCTCGGGCGAGATCCAGACCCGCGCCGTCTGCGACGCCGGCACCTCGCCCGTGGTGGGCCAGCCCTGCATCTCGGGCTCCACGCCCTCGCGCGGCTCGTAGACCTCGTCGAGCACCGTGACCGAGCGGATGCGGTCGAGCCGGAACGAGCGGGTCTGGTCCTTCGCGGGCTCGAACGAGTGCACGTACCAGCCCTCCGCGCCGTTCATCAGCTGGTAGGGCTCGATGCGTGCGCGAGGTGAACTCGTCCTCGTTCTCCTTGTAGTACTCGATCTCGAGCAGCTGGCGGTCGGCGATCGCGCCGCTCACCACGCGCGCGATCTCGGAGTCGTCGCCCTTGGCCGTGGTGATCTGGAGGCCCGTCCACGGCGGGGTCGTGGCCGAGCGCGTCCACGATCTTCTCCCGCGCGCCGACGCGAGCGAGCCCTCGGGGAGGTGCTCGCCGACCAGGTCGATCGCGGCCACGAGCGCCTTCGCCTCGAGCGGCAGCAGCCGGGCCGGCCGGGCGAAGTTGTCGCCGTAGGGCTCGGGGTCGACCTCGATCGTGTCGCCCTGCACCTCGGCGTAGAGCACGTAGCTGCCGCCGCCGAAGTTCACGACGTTCAGCACGTCGATGTCCTGGCGCAGCTCCTGCTCCGAGATCTGCAGGCGGTCGCACAGCTCGGCGAGCTCGAGCTTGCCGCCGCTCGCGCGCCGCCTCGATCAGGATGCCGGCGAGCGTGACCAGGCGTGCGAAGCGCTCGGGCCGGATCGGCGTGCTCTCGCGCTTGCCGTCGTCCTGCGGCTCCTCGCGGGGGCGGCGCTTGACCGGCTTGGCGAGCTCGATCGGCTCGCCGTGGCGCTCGACCACAGCTCGCAGCGCGCTCCTCGGCCTCCTCCACGAGCTCGGGCGGGCCGAGGATCCAGGCGCGCGGCTCGCCCAGGCCGAGCACCCACGAGATGAGCTGGCGGGAGTCGCCGTAGTCGGTCTCGAACAGCACGCCGTCGTCGTCCTCGGCCGACTCGATCGTCCCGGCGTGGCCGAAGTGGCGCGCGCACGAGCCAGTCGATCCGGTCGGAGAGCCAGATGCGCGCCGCGCCCGATCGGCTCGCCGAGCTGCCAGTCGGTGCGGGTGGCGTAGTCGCGCGGGTCGAAGTCGTCGGGGCGCGGGAAGTCGTGCTCGGCCTTCGACGAGTAGCCCACCTTGCCGCGGATGCGCGAGAGGCGGAACACGCGCACGTCGTCGCGCTCGTGCGAGTGGCCGATCAGGTAGAACTGGCCGCCCCGGAAGAGCAGGTGGTAGGGGTCCACCTTGCGCTTCTCCTCGGCGTCGCGGCCGATCGTGTAGTAGTCGAAGACGATCGTCTTGCGGCGGAAGATCGCGGTCTCGATCTTCGACAGCCGCTGCGACAGCTCGCGCCCGCCGGGGCTCGGCGGTCACGGCCAGCGCCACGGAGCGCTGCTCGGGCGCCGTCAGCGGCGAGGGCTTGCCCCAGGAGAGCTGCTGCAGCGCCAGCCGCAGCGGCTCCGCGTAGGCGAACTCGCCGTCGAGCAGCGTGAGCGCCGTGCGCAGCGCGCCCAGCTCCTCGTCGGAGAACTCGATCGCCGGCAGGTAGAAGTTCTCCGGCGGCAGCGTGTAGTTCTCGGCCTCGTAGTAGCCCTCGGCCGGCTTCTCCACCTTCAGTTCGATGCCGAGCGACTCGAGCTCCGCGCGGTCGGCGTAGAAGCGGCGCGCGAAGGCCTCGTCGTTCATCTGCGAGTAGCCCTCGACGTCCTGCTTGATCTCGAGCGCCGAGACCGGCCGCCGCTCCGCCATCAGGAACGAGATCAGCGACAGCTGCCGGATGAGCTTCTCGGTGTCCTTGGCCATTCGTGGCCCAGGATAAGGCGGGAAACCGCGGGCCACCCGCCCGCGCGCGGCGCCACGTGCCGCTATTTGCGGGGTCGGCGGGCGCGCTAGCCGCGCGCTCTCGGCGCGCGAAGAACGCCGAGCCCGACAGAGCCGCGGTCGAAGCGCCGACCAGCTGCTCGCCGTCGGCGAGCGCCTTCTCGATCCGGTCGAAGCTGCCGAGCGTGCCGCCGAGGTTGTCGATCATGTGCACGAGGGTGGCCTCGCGCGTGCACGGGACCACCGGGCTGCCGTGCTCGAGCTTGCCGTGGTGGCTGAGGACGATGTGGAGGACCGCCTGCGGCGAGCTCGGGCGGGAAGCCCGGCGATCCGCTCGATCTCGCGGCGCACGCGGTAGTAGCCGAGCGGGATCTCGCCCTGGAGCTTGCCGGCGTCGGTGAGCTCGATCGCGCCGCTCGTCTGCTCGTAGGCCTCGATCTTGCCGATGTCGTGCAGCAGCGCGCCGGTGACCGCGACGTCGCGGTCGATGCCCGGGAACGGTCGCCGCCATCGCGCTCACGCCCTGGGCGACCGAGAGGCAGTGCTCGAGCAGGCCGTGGCGGTAGGCCTGGTGGTAGATGCTTGGCGGCGGGCGCCTCGCGCCAGCGCTCGCCGGTCTCGGAGCCCTCGCCGAGGAGGCGCTCGAGCAGCTCGCGCAGGTGCGGCTGCTGCACCGTGCTCGATCAGCTCCTCGAGGTCGGCGGCCATCTGCTCGACAGGGAGTCGGGGGCGCCTCGAGCGAGGTCGGCCGGCTCGTACTCGTCCGGCTGGGCCGGGCGCAGCGCCGCGCACCGTGAGGCAGGCGCCGTAGCGCGCATCGACGGCGTAGCGGCCCGGCCACGCGCACGGCCGCGCCGGGCGCGGCGGCCTCGGCGATCTCGTCGACGCCGTCCCAGACCACGGCCTCGACCGCGCCGGTGACGTCGCCGAGCTGGAGCTTCAGGAACGGCGTCGCCGTTGCTTCTTCTGGCGGCGGACTGCGCTCGCGCACCACGAACACCGAGTCGACGCGCCTGGCCGTCGGCCAGATCGCGCACGAACTCCTTCGCGCCGGTGAGCTGTGGCTGGTCCATGGGGCACACGAAGGTAGAGCGGAGTCGCGGACGGGATAGGGTCCGCTGACATGGGCGTGCTCGTGGCCGGTGGAACAGGTGCGCTCGGGGGCGCGGTGGTGGCCGATCTGGTCGACGGCCGGGTACGACGTCACGGCCACCTGACTGGTAGGAGCGGAGCGCGAGCGGATCGGCGGCGGCGAGCAGCTCACCTGTCAGGCCGACCTGCTCGATCCGGCCGGTGCCGCCGAGGCGGTCGTCGGCGGTCGCGGACCTGGGCGCGGTGGTCAACCTCGTCGGCGGCTTCGCGATGGGCCCGAAGGTGGAGGAGACCGAGCTGGAGGACTTCGAGCGCATGCTGCGGCTGAACCTGGTGCCCGCCTTCAACCTCGCCCGCGCGCGGCGATGCCGGCGCTGGTCGAGGCGCGGCGGCGGCGCGTTCGTGTGCGTGTCGGCCCGCGCGGCGCTGAGCCCGTTCGCCGGCGCGGCCGGCTACGTGACCGCGAAGGCCGCGGTGCTCGCCTTCGTGCGGCGCTCGACGCCGAGTACTCGCGGCGACGGGGTGCGCTGCAACGCCGTGCTGCCGAGCGTGATCGACACTCCCGCCAACCGCGAGTCGATGCCGGACGCCGACTGGTCCAAGTGGGTCGCGCCGGAGGAGATCGCTCGGGTCATCCGCTTCCTCGTGTCGGACGACTCCGCGCCCACGAGCGGCGCGGCCGTACCGGTGTACGGCCGCGCCTGACGCCTACTCGGTGCCCTTCTCGCAGGCGTCCTCCGCCTGATCGCGCGCCTCGCTCTGGGGAAGCTGCCGCGCGAGTTCCAGGCACTGCTTTCTAGCGGCCTCCTTCAGGTCGTCCGTGTCCTGGCTCTCGACGGCCTTGCAGGCCTCCTCGGCGGTCTTGCGGGCGTCCGCATCGTCGATCTTCTCGGCCTCCTCGAGGCATCGATCCGCAACCTCCTCGCGGTTCTCGGGAGTGTCGTCGCTCTGGTCGGTCTGGACCGTGGTGTCGCCCGATCCGCTCGAGCCGCCATCGTCGTCGTCGTCGCCGCAGCCGGCGACCACGAACCCGAGCACGAACAGCGATGCGAACAGGACTGCAAGTCGCTTGGACATCTCTGATTCCCCTCGTTAGGTGATGAACCCTCCGCCAACCTAAGGGATGGGCCGTTCCCCGCCGTAGTACGCGAGCGCCGCACGGCCGAGCTCCTTCGTCACGCCGCCGTTCTGGACCGCGCTGATGGGCGCGCCGATGAACGGGATCAGGCGCCCGGCCCCGCGCTTGGCCATCCGGTGGACCACGTAGCGGGTGAGCCGCTGGCGCAGCTGGCGCTCGCCGCTCCTCGAAAGCTGCTTCTCGACGAGGGACTGCGCCATCGTCTTGCCGATGCCGTCCAGCGATGCGCGGGCGTCGGCCGGCGTCTCGTACACCTCCCACAGCGAGAGCAGCTCGGCGGGGCGCATCGGGTGCCGGGGGTCGTACCCGTGGGCGGCCGCGATGTAGAAGACCATCCGCGCCTGGATCCAGGCCAGCCCCGCGAGGTTGGCCGCGCTCGTGGTGATCCCGCCGAACCCGAACGCGAGGCCCTCCAGCCGCGACAGCCGGACGTGCTTCTTGTAGGCCTCCTTCGCGAGCGAGTGGGGATCGTGGCCGGCGCCCGCCACCTGGACCCACCGCTCGGCCGGCTCGGCGAAGCGCTCGCTCGCCGCGAGCGCGATCAGCTCCGGCGCCCGCTCGGGCCGCTCGAGGATCTGCCGCCAGAGCGGGTCGGGAACCTCGGTCAGCCGCTCGATGTCGGTGCCCTGCGACACGCGGGGCGAACGATAGGGAGGTGGCGACGCCGTCAGGCCTTGCTGCGGTACAGGTGAGTCGTGAGCGGCGCGAACACGGCGGTCAGCACGGCGGCGGTGGCCAGCACGATGGCGATGTCCCCGGCTTCGGCGTTGCCTTGCATCAGCCCGCGCGAGGCGGTCGTGAGGATGGAGATGGGGTTGACGTCCACGAAGGCCTCGAGGCCCGCCGGGAGCGTGTCGGGCTCGACGAAGACGTTGGAGAGGAAGGTGAGCGGGAAGATCCCCATGAACCCGGCGTTCATGACGGCGTTGGGCGAGCGCAGGAGCAGCCCCAGGGTCGTGAAGATCCAGGAGAGGCCGAAGGCGAAGAACACCACCAGCGCCAGAGCGGCGAGCACCCCGCCGACACCGGCCTCGGGCCGGAAGCCGAGCGCGACCCCGAGCACGATGATCACGACTCCCGCGACCAGGTAGCGCACGCTGTCGCCGAGCAGCGACCCGACCAGCGGCGCCGGCTTCCAGACCGGGAGCGAGCGGAAGCGGTCGACGACCCCCCGGGTGAGGTCGGTGTTCAGCGCGACCCCGGAGTAGACGGTGGTGAACAGCACCGACATCACGAGGATCCCGGGGAGGAGGTAGTCCAGGTACTCACCCGTGGATCCGGCGATCGCGCCGCCGAACAGGTAGGTGAACATGAGCGACGAACATCACGGGCGAGATCGTCACGTCGAGGAGCTGCTCGGGCACGTGCTTGACCTTGAGCATTCCCCGCCAGCCGAAGGTGAGGGTCGCGGAGACGGCGCTCGCGCGTGGTGGGCGCGGCGTCGTGGCGAGCGCGTTGCGGAGAGCCGCTTCGTTGGTCACGCTGCGTCGCTCCTCCTGGGTCTCGGCGGCCTCGTCGCCGGGCCTCCTGCTCGGCGGGATGCCCTGTCAGGGCCAGGAACACCTCGTCGAGGCTCGGCTGGCCGACCGAGAAGTCTGCGATCCCGATGCCCGACCGGCTGAGCTCGGCGAGGGCCGCGGCTGCCCGGTCGGCGTCGGCGCACGCCGGCCGAGAGCGCGGCCGGCTCGGGCTCCAGATGCACCGTGCCGAGCGCGCCCGACAGCACCTGCTCGGCCGCGGGCCGTTGAACGGGATCGAGCAACCGCACGTGCAGGGCGCCGGAGCCGATCGAGGCCTTGAGCTGGCCGGGCGTTCCCTCCGCGATCACCTTGCCGTTGTCGATCACGGCGATTCCCTCGGCGAGCCGGTCGGCCTCGTCGAGGAACTGCGTGCACAGCAGGATGGTGGTCCCTCCGGAGACGAGCGCCCGGATGATGTCCCAGACCTGGTTGCGAGAGCGGGGGTCGAGCCCGGTCGTCGGCTCGTCGAGGAACATCAGCTCCGGCGTGACGACGATGCTGGCGGCGATGTCGAGCCGCCGGCGCATCCCACCGGAGTAGTTCTTCACCAGCCGCCCGGCCGCCTCGGTGAGCTCGAAGGCTTCGAGCAGCTCGGCCGCTCGGGCCTTTGCGCTGGGGCGCTTCAGGCCCAGCAGGCGACCGATCAGAATCAGGTTCTCGCGCCCGGTCAGGTCCTCGTCGACGGACGCGAGCTGGCCGGTGAGGCTGACCACGCTGCGCACGGCGTCGGCCTCGCTCACGATGTCGTGCCCCAGCACCCGCGCCGAGCCGGCATCGGGGCGCAGCAGGGTCGCCAGCATCCGGATCGTCGTCGTCTTGCCGGCGCCGTTCGGGCCGAGCACGCCGTAGACGGAGCCTTGTCGAACCGCGAGGTCGACGCCGTCGACGGCGCGGGTCTCGCCGAAGGACTTGACCAGGCCGTCGGCCTCGATCGCGAGGGTGTTGTCCCGGGCAGTCATCTAGGCACCGCCGAACTGTACGCCGACCGCGAGCATGGCGGCCGGGGCGTCCCGCCGCTCGCGGCGGCGGCGCCAGTGCTGGTTGATGCGACGGCGCCAGAAGCTCATGCGCGCAGGTTCCCGCGCGAGCGGGCCGCGATAAATGGGGCTAGCAGGCATCCCCGTGTGCGGTTACCCGTACGTGTTCAGCGCGGGACCGTGAACCTAAAGGCGCTGCCGCCGCCCTCGGCCGGCTCGACCCAGATCCGCCCGCCGTGGGCCTCGACGACCCGCCGGCACACGGCCAGGCCTATCCCGATGCCGTCGGCCGCGGAGTCGACGCGCGAGAACATGCCGAAGATCCGGCTCGCGTGATCCGGGTCGACGCCGAGCCCGTTGTCGCGCACGGTCATCACCCATTCGCGGCTGTCGCGGAGCGCCGACACGTCGACCCGCAGCGGCGCGTCGGCGCGGAACTTCATGGCGTTGTCCACGAGGTTCAGCAGCACGCGGCGCAGCTGGCCGGGGTCGCCGTCGACCTCCGGCAGCTCGCCGACCTCCAGGGTCGCGCCCGACTGCTCCAGGCCCGGGCGGAGATCCTCCGCGACCTCGGTCATCAGCTGGCCCAGCGCGACCCGCTCGCGCCGGAGCTCGCCCATGCGGGCGTAGGCCAGCACGCCGTCGATGAGCTCGCGAGCGCGTTCGGTCCCCTCCCGCAGCCGTCGCAGCACCTCGGCCGGCGGCGGCTCCTCGGCGCTCCGCTCCAGCAGGGCCACGAGCAGCGCCATCCCGCTGATCGGCTCGCGCAGGTCGTGAGCGACGACGTCGGCGTAGTTGCGCAGCTCGGCCTCCATCCGCCGCTGGTCGGTCACCTCGGTGAGGAAGACGATCAGCCCGTCGCCGAGCTTCGCGGCGCGCTGCACGAAGGTCCCAAGCATGTACCCGTCCCCGAAGGGGGTGTCGTAGGTGATCTCGTTGACCCACGGCAGGCCGGAGTCGCAGACACGGACGTACTCGTCGAAGGCGTGGCTTCCCCGCATCTGTGGAAGCGCCTCCAGCAGGGTGTAGCGGTCGCGCGTCGCGGGGGGCAGCCGGAAGGTCCGCAGCATCGAGGGATTGCCGTAGCCGAACGCGAAGTCGGTGATCCGCCCCTCCCCCTTCCGGAGGGCCCAGAGGACCCCGACCAGCTCCGGGAACGCGTCGAACAGCGCCCGGAACTCCGCCGCGCCCTGTTCGCCTAGGAGTGCGACCAGCCGCAGGTCCTCTCCCCAGGGCTCCGGCTCGACGGGTCGGTCCGATTCGACCACGCCGCCAGCATAGGAGGCGGGTGTGTGGCTAGCCGTACTTCCACGATGGCGCCCGGGCGCGACAATCGCAACGGATGAGTGAGACGACCATCGTCGTAGTCGACGACCATTCCGGCTTCCGCGCCTGCGCGCGGCGGATGCTCGAAGGGGAGGGGTACCGCGTGGTGGGCGAGGCCGCCGACGGCGCCTCCGGCGTTGCCTGCGTACGCCGGCAGAGGCCGGAGATCGCGCTCGTGGACGTGTACCTGCCCGACGTCGACGGCTTCGAGGTGGCCTCGCGCCTGGTGGCGCTCGACGGCCGCCTGGCGGTGGTGCTCACTTCGAGCCACGATCGCGCTGAGCTCGAGGCGCTCGTTGCGGGCAGCGGCGCCCGGGGCTTCGTGCCCAAGCACGAGCTCTCGAGGGAGGCCCTCGAGGAGCTGCTCTGATGGTCCGCGACCAATCGCTCGCCAGGCTCCAGGCCCTGGCCGAGGAGCAGGCGGCTCTGCGCCGGGTCGCGACGCTCGTGGCGGGGAACCCGGAGCCCTCGCAGGTATTCGCACGCGTTTGCGAGGAGGTCGGCGCCGTGCTGGGCGTCGAGAGCACGAACCTCACTCGCTTCGAGCGCGACGGCACCCAGAACATCCTCGCCGGCTGGAGCGTGCACGGAGCGCCGGTGTTCCCCGTCGGCCCCAACGTGCCGCTCGACAGCGCCGCGGCGGTCGCGAAGGTGAGCCGCAGCGGCCGCGCCGAGCGCGTGGACGACTACTCCGGCCTCCCGGGTGAGCTCCCCAAGAGGATCCGTGCGGCGGGGATCGCGTCCGCGGTTGCGGCCCCGATCAAGGTCGCCGGCAGCCTCTGGGGCGCCGTCGTCGCATCCAGCGGGAAGCCGTACGGCTTCCCCCCCGAAACGGAGGAGCGGGTGGCCGGCTTCGCCGAGCTGGTGGCGGACGCCCTCGCCAACGCCGACGCCCGCGAGCAGCTCGCCGCCTCCCGCGCGCGCATCGTCGAGGCGGAGAGCTCAGAGCGGCGGCGGCTGGAGCGCAACCTGCACGACGGCGCGCAGCAGCGCCTGGTCGGGCTCTCGCTCTCCCTGCGCGAGACGGAGGCCGCCCTCGACGGAGACCCCGAGGCCGCCAGACAGCTGCTCAGCGACGCCCGGCGGGAGCTCTCGCTCGCACTCGACGAGCTGCGCGAGCTGGCGCGCGGCATCCACCCGGCGCTCCTCACCGATCGCGGGCTGGGTGCGGCGCTGGAGGCCGCGGCGGCTCGCACGCCGCTGCCCGTGGAGGTCACCGCGATCCCGGAGGAGCGCCTTCCGGAGCCCGTCGAGGTGGCCGCCTACTTCCTGGTCGCCGAGGCCCTGACCAACGTGGCGAAGCACTCCCGCGCCAACGGCGCGACGGTGGCCATCACCCGCACGGACGGCCGCGCGCGGATCGAAGTGCGCGACGACGGGAAGGGCGGCGCCGCGATGGGAGACGGCTCGGGGCTGCTCGGGCTGGCAGACCGGGTCGAGGCCCTGGGCGGCCGGTTCGAGGTCGACAGCGAGCACGGCGCGGGCACCGCGGTGATCGGCGAGATCCCGCTTACGTTCGGTTAGCCGCACCGGCGGACACATGGAGGCCGCATTGGAGTGCCCGCCCCCGCCTGGCAGCCTCGTCGCATGTCAGAAACGCAAGACACTCGCTCACGCTGGGTCGCTCTCGTCGTGCTGTGCGTCGGGATGCTGATGATCGTCCTCGACGCCACGATCGTGAACGTCGCCCTTCCCTCGATCCAGGACGACCTCGGCTTCTCCCAGTCGAGCCTCGCGTGGGTCGTGAACGCGTACCTGATCGCGTTCGGCGGTCTGCTGCTGTTGGCGGGCCGTCTCGGGGACCTGATCTCCCGCAGGTCGGTCTTCCTGGCCGGCCTCGGCGTCTTCACCCTGGCCTCGCTCCTGTGCGGCGTCGCGCAGAGCCAGGAGCTGCTGGTCGCGGCGCGGTTCGTCCAGGGCGTCGGCGGCGCGATGACCTCGGCGGTGATCCTGGGGATGATCGTGACGATGTTCCCGGAGCCGCGGGAGCAGGCGAAGGCGATCGGCGTCTACAGCTTCGTGGCCTCCGCGGGCGGCTCGGTCGGCCTGCTCGCCGGCGGCGTCCTGACACAGGGCATCAACTGGCATTGGATCTTCTTCGTGAACATCCCGATCGGCATCGCGACGGCCGTGTTCGCGCTGCGCGCTGATCGAGAGGGACAAGGGAATCGGCTTCGGGCGAGGCGCCGACGTGGCCGGCGCCGTGCTGATAACCGGCGCCCTGATGCTCGGCGTCTACACGATCGTCAAGCCCGCCGCCGACTACGGCTGGGGTGCCGGCCGCGACGCTCGCGCTCGGCGCGGTCTCGCTCGCTCTGCTGGTCGCCTTCGTCGCTCCGCGAGGCCACGGCCCGCAGCCCCCTGATCCCGTTGCGGATCTTCCGCTCGCGCAACGTCTCGGGCGCCAACGTGATCCAGGCGCTGTTCGTCGCCGGGATGTTCGGGATGTTCTTCCTCGGCGCGCTCTACCTGCAGCGGGTGCTCGGCTACGACGCGCTCGAGACCGGCCTGGCGTTCCTGCCGGTGACGATCGTGATCGGGACCCTCTCGCTGCGCTACGCCGAGCGGCTGATCATGCGCTTCGGCGCGAGGGCGACGCTGCTCCCCGGCCTGGTGCTGATAGCCGCGGGACTCGCCCTGTTCGCGCGGGTGCCCGTGGACGGCAACTACGTGACCGACGTCCTGCCGACCATGATCCTGCTCGGCACCGGCGCGGGCCTCTCGTTCCCGGCGCTGATGACGCTGGCGATGTCCGGGGCCACGCAGAGCGACGCCGGACTCGCCTCCGGCCTGGTCAACACCACGATGCAGGTCGGCGGCGCGCTCGGGCTCGCCGTGCTCGCGACCCTGTCGACCACCCGCAGCAAGGACCTGATCGAGAGCGGGCACTCCACGGCCGCGGCGCTGACCGACGGCTATCAGCTCGCGTTCCTGATCGGGGCCGCGCTGGTCGTGGCCGCGATCGTGGTGGCGGTGACGGTGCTCGAGCCCGAGGACCGGGTCGAGGCCGAGCACGCCTCCGCGGACGCGAAGCCCGCCTACTCCGAGGCGTAGCCGCTACCCGCGCAGGAAGGTCAGCACGGCGAGCACGCGCCGGTGGTCCTCCGGCGCCGGCGCGAGGTCGAGCTTGCTGAAGATGCTGGTCACGTGCTTCTCGACGGCCCGCTCGGTCACCACGAGCTCCTCGGCGATCGCACGGTTCGAGCGACCCTCCGCCATGAGCCCGAGCACCTCGCGCTCGCGGTCGGTGAGCCGGTCGAGCGGATCGTCCCGGCGGCGCCGGCCGAGCAGCGTGGCGACCACCTCCGGGTCGAGTGCCGAGCCGCCCTCCCCGACCCGCCTCGCGGAGCCGACGAAGCGATCCACGTCCGCCACCCGGTCCTTGAGCAGGTAGCCGGCGCCGTCGGCGCCGTCGGCCACGAGATCGAGCGCGTAGCCCTCCTCGACGTATTGGGAGAGCACGAGCACGCCGGTGCCCGGCAGCCGGCGGCGGATCTCGAGCGCCGCGCGCAGACCGTCGTCGGTGTTGGTCGGCGGCATCCGGATGTCGACGATGGCGAGGTCCGGCTTGTGCGCCGACACCTTCCGGATCAGGTCCTCTGCGTCCCCGGTCTGCCCCACCACCTCGAGGCCCGCCTCCTCGAGGAGCCGCACGATCCCCTCACGCAGCAGCACCGAGTCGTCGGCAACGACCACTCGCATTGCACTGCCGGTCAGGACGCTGTTTCCCATTCCCCCTCGGCATTGTTGCTACCAGGAGCGCCGAACGCGGTACGGCTACCCGCACCGCGATTGGCCGGTAGTCCCCATTTCCCCCGCATTCGCCGCGATCCAAACTCCCCGGACCCGAGGAGGAGCGCCATTACCAAGCAGGTCCGAGATCCGGTCAGCGGCGTCCGGATGGCATTCGAGCCCCAGGGCGAGAACCTGGTGGTCGACGTCTGGCTCGAGCCCGGCGGTGGGCTGCCGCCTCACCTCCATCCGCGCCAGACGGAGCGCTGGTCGGTGGTGGACGGCAAGGCTCGCTTCCAGCTCGGCGACGAGAAGCGGGTGATCGGCCCCGAGGACGGCGAGATGGTCGTCGAGCCGAACACCAAGCACGGAGTCGCCAGCGTCAGCGATCGCGACGCACACCTGCGCTGTGTAGCCGTGCCCGCCCTCCGCCTCCAGGCCTTCCTCGAGGAGAGCGCCGCGGCGGCCCGAGACGGCCTGTTCACCTCCCGCGGGCTCCCACGCGGCCTGCGCGGCGCGCGCTGGGCGGCGCGGTTCCTGAAGCGATATCGCGACGAGACCGTCTTCCTCTCGCCACCTCCGATCGTGCAGCGGGCGCTGATCGCGCTGCTGGCCCGCGATGCGTGAGCGACTCCAAGAACCGAAAGGACAGGTGCAGATGGCAGCAGAGATGGACTTCCGACTCGAGGTGGTCCAGGTCCCGACCTCCGACGTGGATCGCGCGAAGGCGTTCTACGCCGACCAGGTGGGATTCCACGCCGACCACGACGTGAGCCCCGGCAGCGACCTGCGCGTGGTCCAGCTCACGCCTCCGGCGTCGGCTTGCTCGATCGTGATCGGAACGGGCCTGTCGGACATGGAGCCGGGCTCCGTGAAGGGCCTCCAGCTGGTGGTCAGCGACATCGAAGCGGCCCGAGCGGGGCTGGTCGAACGCGGCGTCGACGTGGGTGAGATCGAGGTGCTCGGCCCGCCTGACGCGGACGGAGCGAAGTTCGCCTCCTTCAGCGATCCGGACGGGAACGGCTGGGCGCTGCAGGAGATACGCGAGCGCGGCTAGGGAGCAGCAGACGGATTGTCATCCACAGTCCCGCGCTGCCGTAGGCCAGCGGCAGGAGCTCCTCGAGGGGCAGGCCGGAGATGTGCCCGACGAGCGTCATCGGGCCGCCGCCGTGTGGTCGTACTCGTCCTTGCGGCGCACCCACTCCATCGGGGAATGACATGCCCTCCTCGTTGCGCCCCTTCGGAGCCCTGTCGAGCAGCTGGTAGATGCCCATCAGCACGTCGCCGCCGCGGGCGAAGGCCGAGTACGTGTGGTAGACGACCCCGTCCTCGAGCGCGAAGGCGCTCATGCCCGGCAGCTCGCCGATTCCCGGGTCGCCGATCGGCGCGAAGTTGTACTCCACGCCGGCGGCCCGCTGCTCGTCGCTGAACGAGACGTTGAAGTCGAAGTTGAAGTCGCTCTCCAGCGACGAGGCCCAGTCGAACTCCCAGCCCATCCGCCGCTTGTAGGCGTCGAGCTTGTCGAGCGGCGCCCTCGAGACGCACACCATCGTCACGTCGCGCTGGTTGAGGTGGACCATCTGGCCGTCGAACCCGTCGGCCGAGAGCGAGCAGCTCGGGCAGCCCTCGTCCCAATCCGGGCCGAACATGAAGTGGTAGACCATCAGCTGCGAGCGCCCCTCGAAGAGCTCCGCCAGGGTCTTCTCGCCCTCGGCGGTCTCGAAGGTGTACTCCTTGTCGATCCGCACCCACGGCAGCTCGAGCCGCTGCCGTGCGAGCTCGTCGCTGCGGCGGGTGAGCTCCTTCTCGCGCTCCAGCAGCTCCCTGCGGGCCGCCAGCCACTCCTCGCGCGTTGCCGTCTTCACCTTGGCCGCCATCACGCCGCCTCCGAGTAGGCGGGCTCGGACGGCGGAGCTGCGCCGGCCTCCTGTGCCTCCTCCGGCCGCACCGAGCGCAGGGCGGTCACGGCGGCCACGAACGCCGCCGCCACCAGCACGGCACCGATCACGTAGGCCAGGTGGTAGCCGGAGTTCAGCGCCGCGGCGTTGGACGCGCCGTCGGCCAGCCGGCCGTCGGTGCGCTCGGTTGCGAGGGTGGCCAGCACCGCCAGCCCGATGGCGCCTCCCACCTGCACCGTGGCGTTGACGAGACCCGATGCCAGCCCCGAGTCGCTCTGGGGGGCGCCGGCCATCGCCAGCGTCATGAGCGAGGGGAAGCAGAGGCCGGCGCCGAGGCCGATGAAGACCACCGGCGGCACGATGTCCACCAGATAGCTGGCGTCGACCGGCGTCCGCGAGAACAGCAGCAGCCCGACGGCGATCGACACGATGCCGGGGAGCAGCGTCTGCTTCGCGCCGAACCGCATGTTGAGGCGCTCGGTGTAGCGCAGCGAGATCGTGCCCATGACGATGGTGGAGGGCAGGAACGCCAGGCCCACCTCGAGCGGGTCGTACCCGAGGACGCGCTGCATGTAGAGCGCGCCGAGGAAGAACATCGCGAACATCCCGGCGACCAGGAGGGCCATGACCAGGTTCGCGGCCGCGATGTTCGGCGCCCGGAACAGGCGCAGCGGCATCAACGGGTTCGGGATGCGGGCCTGTCGCACGACGAACGCGGCCACCAGGGCGAGGGAGATCGCGCCGAGCACCAGCGTCTGGGTCGATCCCCAGCCCTGCTTGCCGACCTCGAGGATGTTGTAGACGCCCAGCATCAGGCCGGTCGTGAGGACCACGGCGCCGAACACGTCCGCGCCGCCCTCGAACCCGATCCCCTCGTCGTCGACGACGAGCCGGCGGGCGAGGATCGCGGTCGCGATGCCCACCGGGACGTTGATGAAGAAGATCCAGTGCCAGTTGATCGCCTCGGTGAGGACGCCCCCGGCGAGCAGGCCGATCGAGCCACCGGCGGAGGCGACGAACCCGTAGACCCCGATCGCCTTCGCCATGTCGCGCGGCTCGGGGAACATCTTCACGATCATCCCGAGCACGACCGCGGAGGAGAGGGCGCCGCCGACTCCCTGCACGAAGCGGGCGCCGATCAGCATCCCCTGGGTCTGGGCCACGGCGCACAGCACCGAGGCGGCGGTGAACACAGCCAGGCCGACGAGGAAGACACGCCGCTGGCCGATGAGGTCTCCGAGCCGGCCGGCGAGCAGCAGCAGGCCGCCGAACGCGATCAGGTAGGCGTTCACCACCCACGCGAGGTTGTTCTGCGAGAAGCCCAGGTCGTCCTGGATCGAGGGCAGCGCGACGTTCACGATCGTCGCGTCGAGCACGATCATCAGCACGCCTGCGCAGAGCACGTACAGCGCCAGCCAGCGAGAGCGGTCCTCGCTCTGGGCCGTTTTGGTGGGTGTGGCGGTCTCGGTCATCGGCGCTGAGTTCCTCTCGCTAGCTTTGGTCGTATCGGGCTTGTGCGTGGCACCCTAACACATTGGTCCTAAAAAACAACCACAAGTTGCAAATTTAGGACTAAGCGTCTAGACTGGGCGTCATGTCCACGTCACGCACGTACGGCGACGCCTGTGGAATCCCCCGAGCACTCGACCGAGTGGGCGAGCGCTGGGCGCTGATGATCGTCCGCGAGCTGCTGCTCGGACCCAAGCGCTTCACCGACCTGAAGACCGGGCTTCCCCACGCCAGCCCCAACGTCCTGTCCCAGCGCCTGCGCGAGCTCGAGCACGCGGGAATCGTCATGCGCCGCATGCTCCCGCCGCCCGCGGGGTCGCGCGTCTACGAGCTGACCGAGTGGGGCAAGGAGCTCGAGCCGGTGGTCGATGCCCTCGGCCGCTGGGGGGCGCGCGCACCGCTTGCCCCCGAGGACACCGGGATGAGCTTCGACGCCCACCTCCTCTCCATCAAGACCCTGTTCGACCCCACCCTCGCCGGCGACTTCGGCGCGAGCTTCGACCTGCGACTCGGCGAGCAGCGCTTCCGCGCCGTGATCTCGGACGGCTCCCTCGAGCTCGAGCGCGGCGGGATTGATTCGCCCGACGCGATCGTGACGACCGACGAGGGCACGCTGCTGGCGCTGGCCCACCGCCGCCGGGAGCTGGCGGACGCGATCGACGCGGGCGAGATCGAGATCGAGGGCGACCTCGAGGCGGTGGAGCGCTTCATGGGGCTGTTCACGCTGCCGGAGCCCTACGCGCCGGCGGCGTAGGAGCGGCGCCGGCTCACAGGTCCCGGCGACCGAACGCCAGCGCGGCCAGCGCCAGCACGGCGGTGCACCACGCCACCGCCCACGGCCAGATCGCCGCGCCGGTCCCGCTGGCGCCGCCGAACGGCCCGAGCTGCACGATCACGCCGGTCGCGCCGCCGATGTCCGAGGTCAGCGCGTGGAGCCCGTTCTGATAGAGCGCCTCGAACGGGACGATCCACGAGATGATCGAACTCGCCGTCGTCAAGGAGTCGACATCGAGGCCCTCGCCGATCTGGCCCAGCAGCCCGGCGGCGAGACCGGTTGCGAAGACCATGAAGATGGCGATGCCGTTGGCGGTGGTGCCGAGGATCGTCGAACCGAGCAGGGAGATCGCCACGACGGTCACGACTCCCAGCGCCAGGCCCGTGGCGGGGACGACGAGCGACGAGGGCGTGAAGTCGCCGGCGGCCCGCGTGATGAGCGCCGCGAGGAGGAAGACGATGACGACGTAGGGCGCGCAGACGGCGGAGGCGGCGAGCATCCGTCCCATGAGCAGCGTCGTACGCCCCACCGGACGCACGACCAGCGGCTGCAGCAGGCCGCGCTCGGCGTCGCCGCGGACCGCGCCGAGCGTGAGGAACACCGCCAGCACCACGCCGAGGAAGAGCGCGACGAACATCGCCAGGCCGAGCAGCGTCCCGCCCGTGAGCGCCCGCTCGTCGATCGGGATGACGACCCCGCCGGTGGTCTCCTCGAGCGAGTTGAAGGCCGCGAAGGCCGCCAGCGCATAGAGCCCGAGGAAGACCGCGGTCAGCAGCGCGACGACGAGCAGCACCCGGCGGCGGACCGCCTCCCGCAGCGCATGACCGGCGATGGTGATTGCGTCGCTCATTCGTCGCGCCCCACCACGGCGGCGAGATAGGCGTCCTCGAGCGTGCCGTTCACCACGCGCACGCCGTAGACCTCGGTGCCACCGTTCACGAGCTCGCGGACGATCCGCGGGACGTCCTCCCGGCGCGCATCGGGCAGGCGGCGCACGCCCTCGGAGGTCTCGACCTCGACACCGCCGGGCGCTGTCAGGTCCTCCGGCCGCCCCTCGGCCACCACCCGGCCGCCGTCGATGATGACCACCCGGTCGCAGACGAGCTCGATCTCGCTGAGCAGGTGTGAGTTCAGCAGCACGCCGACGCCCTGGTCGCGTAGACCGACGAGCAGGTCGCGCACCGTGCGCCGCCCGCCTGGGTCGAGCGCGCTCGTGGGCTCGTCGAGCAGCACGAGCCGGGGGGCGCCGATCAGCGCCTGCGCGATGCCCAACCGCTGCTGCATGCCCTTGCTCATCGTCTCCACACGGCGCCCGTCCTCGCCCGTGAGGCCGACCCGCGCCAGCAGCGCCTCGCGCTCCGCCGCTCCACCGTCGGAGCGGGCCAGGCGCTGATGCAGCGCGAGCACCTCCTCGGCGCGAGCCCAGCCCGGAAAGCGGAACAGCTCGGCGAGGTAGCCGGTCGACGCGCGTGCCGCCCGGCTGCCGGCCGGCGCCCCGGCGACGCGCACCTCCCCGGCCGTCGGCCGGACCAGGCCGCAGGCGATCTTGACCAGCGTCGACTTGCCCGCCCCATTGGGGCCGAGCAGGCCGACGAGCTCTCCCGGCGCGACCTCGAGATCGACGGCGTCGAGCGCGGTCGTCTTGCCGTAGCGCTTCGAAAGGGCACGGGCAGACAGGGCGGCGGTCACCCTTCACAGCCTTACAGCAGCGAAGTGGCGAGGGCCGGAATGCTCAACTCGCGGCGAGGCGCCCGTCTGGCAAGGAAGCAGGGAGCGACGCGTGCGTGAGCACGCGAGCGACCGATGACGCAGCCAGACGATGCGCCGCAGCCGCGAGATGGCGAGGGCCGGAATCGAACCGGCGACACCACGATTTTCAGTCGTGTGCTCTACCAACTGAGCTACCTCGCCAAGCCCGCGGCATCGTAGCCGCGCTCCCCCGGTCGCTACCCTGCCGCACCGATGATCGCGCGCAAGATCACGGCCCTCGGCGCCACCTGCGCAGCCCTCGCAATCGCGGGCTGCGGCGGCGGGAGCAGCGACTCGGGCGACAGCGCGCTCGACAACGCCCTGCGGGTACCTGCCCGAGGACGCGCCACTGGTGGTCTCGATCCAGACGGATGTCGAGGGGGACCAGATCAAGGCGGTCGAGAAGCTGGTGAAGAAGCTCCCGTTCTCGGGGTCGATCGAGGACTCGCTGAAGGAGCAGCTCGAGAGCCAGTCGTTCGACTTCGAGGACGACCTCAAGCCGCTGCTCGGCAACGAGTTCGTGGTTGGGGCGACCGACGTGAGCGCGCTCACCGGGGGCGACTCCGACGACCAGGACTTCGTCGGGGCGATCCAGACCAAGAGCCAGGACAAGCTCGAGGAGGCGGTGAAGCGCGAGAAGGCGGAGGAGGTCGGCGAGAAGTCCGGCGCGAAGGTCTACGAGGACGACGACGGCGACGCGTTCGCCGTGAAGGACGACGTGCTGATCGTGGCGGGCTCACGGCAGCAGCTCGAATCCGCCCTCGAGCAGCGCGACGCCGATGACCGCCTGACCGAAGACACGTTCGACGAGAGCACGGCCGACCTGCCCAAGGACGCCCTGGTGCGCCTGTCGAGCGACCTCCAGGCGCTGATCGCCGGCGACCCGGACTCGAAGGACGCGGCGAAGGTGAAGTGGGTGGGGGCGCTGCGCACGCTCGGCCTGACCGCGTCGGCGAAGGGCGACGAGCTGAACGTGGACTTCCGGCTGACGACCGACGGCGAAGACCTGACCGACGAGGACCTGCCGATCGCGAGCGGCGACGCCAGCCCGTCGGTGATCGACCGGGCCGGTGAGATCGGAGCCGGCCTGCGGGACCCCGGCCAGATCGTGACCTTCGCCGAGGGCGCGCTGCAGGCCACCAACCCGTCCCAGTTCGGCGACTACCGCACCGCCAGGCGTGCGATCGAGAGCCGGCTGGACATCGACATCGACAAGGACCTGCTCGGCCAGCTGAAGGACGACCTCTCGATGAGCTTCGCCCCCGACGGCAAGTTCGGCATGCGCGCCGAGCTGAAGGACGCCGAGGCGTTCGAGCGCACGCTCGCGAAGCTCGGCAAGGAGCTGCCGGCGCTGCTCGAGTCCGCGGCCGGCGAGCCGGTTCGCCTCACGAAGCGGGGCGATTTCAACTCGCTATCCACGAGCGACGGCAAGAGCGTCGTCTACGGCGTGGTCGACGGGGTGTTCGTGCTCGCGAACGACCCCGCGCGGGCGCGCGAGCTGGGTAGCGCGGACACGCAGACGGTCGACGGGGCGAAGGGCTCCGTGGTCGTCAGCGCCGACGCCGAGGAGCTCGTGAGCCGTGCGATCCAGGCCCAGGGCGGAGGCCTCGGCGGCGCGCTCGGCGGCGCGCTGGTGGCGGGGCCGCTCGGTGAGCTGACCGGCTCGATGTCGGCGAGCCCGGACGGCCTCGTCGGCAACCTGAAGCTGACGTTCGACTAGACCGGGCCGGTATCTCGCATCGTCTCGTAGAGCCTGCGGCCGCACAGATAGCCGCCTAGCTCACGTACCTCCGCCAGGTGGAAGCGAAACAGCTCCTCACCAGGTTCGGTCCACCCGAACCCGCCCTGTCGGTCGGCGATGAAGCCGTCCACCGAGACGCTCATCGAGTAGATCAGCATGGGCTTCACGGGCGCAGGATGCTATTGCTGGGGCATGGCGGGCAAGGCATCGGAGCGGTTCGTCTGGGCGGTCGACACTCTGGAGGTCCGCCCGGCCGACCGCCTGCTCGAGGTCGGCTGCGGCCACGGCGTCGCGGTCTCCCTGGTCTGCGAGAGGCTGACGACGGGAACAATCACCGCGATCGACCGCTCGCCCAAGATGATCGAGATCGCCACGCGGAGGAACCGCGAGCACGTCGACGCGGGCCGGGCTGTGCTCGAGGCCATCGCGCTGGAGGACGCGGACCTCGGCGATCGGCGCTTCGACAAGGTCTTCGCCTTCAACGTCGCTCCCTTCTGGCAGCAGCCGGAGGCGGCGCTCGGTGCCGTCCGCGAGCACCTCGCCCGGGATGGGGCCGTCTACCTCTTCTGGGACGCGCGCCACTCCGCGCCGGAGCGAGCCCGGGACCTGGGGAACGAGCTGGCCGACCGGCTACGCGAGGGCGGATTCTCCGTCGACAGGGTGCTGGTCGAAGACCTGCGCCCGGTCCCCGCGGTCTGCGCGATGGGGCGGCCCCAGGGCGGATGAACCTACCGCGGCCAGGCTCTCAGCAGCGGCAGAGGGTCGATCGGGTGGCCCCCGGTGTACCAGCCGCCGCCCACCCACACCTCGAAATGCAGGTGCGGGCCGGATGAGCCGCCGGTGCTGCCGACCTCGCCGATCTTCTGGCCGGTGCGCACCGTCTGGCCCCGGCGGACGGGGATCGAGCCCGTGCGCAGGTGCATGAAGACGTAGTCGCGGTCCTCGCCCGTCGCGTCGAGCACCACATAGTGGCCGGCGCCGCCCGCCTGATACTCGACGGCCTCGATCGTGCCGCCGCGCGGCGCCACGAGGGGGGTGCCCTGCGCCGCCGCGAGATCCTGGCCCTGGTGGGTGTGGCCCTTGCGGCGAGCGCCGAACCGCGAGTCCTTTCCGCCCCAGCTGAACGGGCCCGCGATCGGGAAGGCGTGGTGCAGGACGGAGATCGCGCTCGTCGAGCTGATGCCCACGCCCCGGCGCAGGCGCCTGCCGCTGGCGTCCTTGGCCCCCATGCGCACGGTGTACTCGCCCTGCGGGAGCATCCCGTTCTCCTGCCCGGTGAGGCCCACCTGCTGCATCACGCCGCGGGGCCGGGCGCCAAGGCGGATCGTGCTCACGGGCTTCCTCGCCCCTGCGGGGGTCACGTAGATGCGCACGTCGCGCAGCTCCGCACGTGCGTTGATCCGGAAGGCCACGGTGGCCGGGGATCCGAAGAGGTACAGCCGCCGCGCGCCAACCGAGAAGGAGGAGAGCAGCGGTCGCGCGCGCCGCGCGCGGGCGGCCGCCCTGCGCTTGGCGGCCCTGCGCCGCGCCGCCTTGCGCTTGGCCGATTTCCTCTTCGCCACCTCGCGGCGGGCGCGGGAGGGCGTGTACACGGCCCCGCCGCCTTCATCCGACACGAGGACCCCGCCGCCCACGGGCACCGCGGTCCCGCCGGTATCGGCGAATGCGGAGGCGGGCGTCGCGAGTGCGAGTACTGCCAGCACGGGGAGGGACCGGTGCATGCACTCCGAGTGTCGACCGTGGGCGGCCGGTATTGAACCTCGTGCAATCAGGCGTGCAGGCGTGTCAACAGCTCGAGCGCGCCGTTCTTGTTCAGCGGCTCGTTGAGGTTGCCGCACTTCGGCGACTGCACGCACGACGGGCAGCCCGCGCGGCACGGGCACTCGCCGATCAGCCGCAGCGCGTCGCCGAACGAGCGATCTCGAAGCGCTCGGAAGCCCATCCGCGTGATCCCGACGCCGCCCGGGTGGCCGTCGTAGATGAAGACCGTCGGGCCGGCCGGTCTGGGCGTGGAAGGCGGTCGAGAGGCCGCCGATGTCCCAGCGGTCGCACATCGCGATCAGCGGCAGCACCGCGATCTGCGCGTGCTCCGCGGCGTGCAGCGAGCCCTGGAGCACGTCGAGCGGGAAGTCGTCCGCCAGCGCCTGCTCGGGCAGCTCGTACCAGAGCGCCTGGGTCACGAAGTGCTCCTCGGGCATGTCGAGCGCGATCAGGTCGAGCACCTCGTGGTCGGTCACCCGCTTGCGCTGGAACGCGGTGACCTGCTCGGTCACGGACACGGTGCCGAACGACAGCGTGGCCTCGGCCGACCTCGCGCACGCTCGTGCACGTCCGCTCGATGTACGGTGTCGGTCTCCTTCTTCGGCTGGGTGTAGAAGTCGCCGGCGAAGGGGCGCGACGAGCGCGCGGCGGTCGTCCACGTCGAGCTCCTCGACCTCGTACGAGCGGCCCATGTGCAGGTAGATCGCGCCGGGGTGGACGGCGGAGCGCGCGCGCGCGGTCTCGACCGAGCCGATCATCTCGCCGCGCCTCCGCCTCGACGATCGCCACCGAGTCGGGCGAGGCGGAGCGCAGCGCGATCCGCGCCGCGGGGAAGCCCTCGCCGCGCGGCAGGTAGCGCCCGCCGCGCTCGCGCAGCTGGCCGAGCTTGACGAGCCGCTCGGCGCCGCCGCTCCCAGCCGTCGCCGAAGAACTCCTCGTCGCCGGGCGATGAGCGGCAGCTCGTAGGCGGCGGCGCAGAGGTGGGCGAGGTGGATCTCCTCGGACTCGTGGTCGAGGATCGCGGACTCCACCGGGCGCTCGAGGAACTCGTCGGGGTGGCGGCAGAAGAACTGGTCGAGCGCGTCGGCGCCGGCCACGTAGAGGGCCAGGCCGGTGCCGCGGCGGCCGGCGCGGCCCCACATCTGGCGCAGGCTGGCCACGGTGCCGGGGAAGGTCACGCAGATCGCGGCGTCGAGCTCGCCGACGTCGATGCCCAGCTCGAGCGCGTCGGTGGCCACCACGGCGAGCAGCTCGCCCGCCGACCAGCCGCTGCTCGATCTCGCGCCGCTGCGCGGGGGTGTAGCCGGCGCGGTAGGGGGCGATCCGCTCGGCGAGGTCGGCCCGCCCGCGCTCCTCGAGCCGCAGGTGCGTGAAGCTGCTGGATCAGCTCGACGCCGCGGCGCGAGCGCAGGAAGCAGATCGTGCGCACCTCCTGCTCCACGAGGTCGGCGAGCAGGTCGGCCGCCTCCGCCGAGCGGCCGAGGCCCGCGCGCCGGTGCGCTCGTCGATCAGCGGCGGGTTCCACATCGCGATCTGCCGCTCGGCGCGCGGCGCGCCCGTCGCGGTCGACGAGGGCGCACGTCGCAGCCCGGTCAGCCGCTCGGCCAGCTCCACGCGGGTTGGCGATCGTCGCGCTGGCGAGCACGAAGCGCGGCTCGGTGCCGTAGGCGAGCGCCAGCCGGCGCAGGCGCCGCAGCACGTTGGCCACGTGGGAGCCGAAGACGCCGCGGTACACGTGCGCCTCGTCGACCACGATCCAGGCGAGGTTGGCCAGCAGGTCGCCCCAGTGGCGGTGGTTCGGGGAGCGACGCCCACGTGCAGCATGTCCGGGTTGGTGAGGATCAGGTTCGAGCGCTGGCGGATCGCGCGGCGCTCCTCGCGCGGGGTGTCGCCGTCGTAGATCGCCGGGCGCAGGTAGCGGGCAGCTTGAGCGCGTGCAGCGCCCGCGCCTGGTCCTGGGCGAGCGCCTTGGTCGGGTAGAGGTAGAGCGCGCGCGCCGAGCGGTCGTCGGCGAGCGTGTCGAGCACCGGCAGGTTGAAGGCCAGCGACTTGCCGCTGGCGGTGCCGGTGGTCACGATCGTGTGGCCCTCGTACGCGGACGCCAGCGCGTCGGCCTGGTGGGCGTACAGCGCCTCCACACCGGTGCGCGCGAGCGCCTCGCGCAGCTCCGGGTGCAGCGTGCTCGGGTATGGGCTCGGTGAGCGCGTCCTGGGCGCGCTCCCGCGAGCGCGCCACCAGCTGCTCGCCGTCGCCACGGTCGAGGATCGGCTCCCAGGGCATCGCTTCGCGGGTTTTCGACACGGGTCCGCCATAGTACGCGCGGCGTGACGCGCTCCTTCGACCACGCCGAGTTCCCGCTCGAGCGGCTGCTCGAGCGCAAGGCCGCCCCGCTCACCGTGGTGCTCCCGGCGCGCGAGGTGGCGGACACCATCGGGCCGATCGTGGACCGGATCGGCTCGCTGGGGGACCTCGTGGACCAGGTCCTGGTGGTCGACGCCGACTCGGAGGACGGCAGCGCCGAGGTGGCCGCGAGGGCGGGCGCGCAGGTCGTGAGCCAGAGCGATCTGATGCCCGAGCTGGGCGCCGGTCCTGGGCAAGGGCGACGCGATGTGGCGCGCGCTGGGGGCCGTGCGGGGCGAGCTGGTGGTGTTCGTGGATGCGGACACGCGCGACTTCTCGCCCCACTTCGTGACCGGCCTCGCGGGGCCGCTGATCGCGGGCGAGGGGGTCCGCTTCGTGAAGGGCTCCTACCGCCGGCCGTTCGCGGCCGGGGGCACCGAGCTGCCCGGCGGCGGCGGACGGGTGAGCCAGCTGACCGCCCGGCCGCTGCTGTCGGCCTTCTACCCCGACCTCGCCGGCCTGACCCAGCCGCTGGCAGGCGAGATCGCGGCGCCGCGCGAAGTGCTCGAGAGCGTCCCGTTCAGCACCGGCTACGCGGTGGAGATCGCGATGCTGATCGACGTCCGCGCGGCCGTTGGCGCCGGTGCGATCGCGCAGGTGGACATCGGCGAGCGCCGCAACCACCACCAGCCGCTGGACGCGCTGCGCCCGATGGCCGACGCGGTGCTGGCGGCCGTGTGCGAGCGACTGCGCCGCGAGGGCCGCCTCACCCCGGATGCCGCCGCGGCGGCCGAGATCGTGGAGCGCCCGGCGTTCGCCTCGGTGCGCGCCGCCGCCTGATGGCGCTGCGCTGCGTCTACGCCGACCTCGACGGCACGCTGCTGGGCGCCGGCGGGTCGCTGTTCCGGGACGGCGAGGGCGGGTTCACGCTCCTGCCCGCCCGCGCGCTCGAGGCGTGCCACCGGGCCGGGGTGGAGGTCGTGCTCAAGTCCGGGCGCCGCAAGGCGCAGGTGATGGAGGACGCGCGCCTCATCGGGCAGAGCTCCTACATCTACGAGGTGGGCTCGGGGGTGGTGATCGACGGGGAGGAGCAGTTCCTCACGGGCGACTATTCCCCCCGGGACGGCAAGACGCCCCATGAGCTGATCGCCGAGGGCGGCGCGCCGGCGCTGCTCGAGCAGGCCTTCGCGGGCCGGCTCGAACCGCACGCGCCGTGGCACGTGGACCGCTTCTCCTCGCACCTCTACCGCGGCCAGGTGGATGCGGCGGAGGCGAACGCCCTGCTCGGGCGCGAGGGACACGCGGACCTGCGCCTGATCGACAACGGCGAGGCCGCGGAGGGCGGACACAGCTACCACCTGATCCCGGCCTCGGCGTCGAAGGCGGCGGCGGTCGAGCTGCACATGCGCGCGCGTGCCTACGCGCCCGGGGACTGCATCGCGGTCGGAGACTCCGAGGAGGACCTCGGGGTGGCCCCGCTGGTCGATCGCTTCTTCCTGGTGGCGAACGCGCCCGAGGGCGCCGGCGGGCCGAACGTCGAGCGCACCGAATCCGGCTATGGAGAGGGGTTCTACGAGGCGGTCGTGCAGTCGCTGGTCAAGTAACGATCGTCACGAGCGGGTGTATCTGAGGAGTCATGGTCCATCGTCGTGCACCCCTGAAAGGAGGGTCTCGATGAACGGTCTGTCCAACGCCCACCACTTCCGCAAGACGGTGGCGGGCATCTGCATGGTGGCCGCGCCCCTCGTGCTCCTGGTGGCACTCGTAATCCACCCGGACACGGGCACCAGCGAGGCCTCGATCGTCGCAGCCGCGGCGAGCGAGCCCGACGCCTGGTACACGGCCCATCTACTCGCGCTGGTCTCTCTCGTCCTCGCCATCCCGGCGGTCCTCGGGCTCATGCACATGCTGCGCGAGCGCGAGGTTGCCTTCGGGCACGTGGGGGGCGGTCTGGCCATGCTCGGGCTGATCGCCTTCGTCGGCATCGTGGCCGTCGAGGGATTCGTCGGATGGCAGGCGGCCACGGGTGACCGCGGTGAGATGGTCGCCCTGCTCGAACGGCTCTACGACTCGACGGGCTTCGTGGTCCCGTTCCTCGTGATGTCGCTCGGCTTTGGCATCGGGATGCTGGTGCTGGCCGCGGGCCTGTACCGGGCCCGGGCGGTGCAGAGCTACTTCGCGCTGTTCATCGCGGCGGCGTCGATCATGCTGACCCTCGGCGGCCTCTTCGCCACCGAGTGGCTCGGCATCGTGGGCGCGGCGTTCCTGCTCGTGGGGCTCGGCTCCGTGGGCCGGATGGTGTTCACGGAGTCCGACGAGGACTGGGAGCACCCGCCGGAGTACAAGGGGTTCAGGCCGCTGGCCCTTCACTGAAGCGTCGGGGGGATAGGCCAGTGCGGCGGGCGCCCTAGGGCGCCCGCCGTCTTTGTGCGGTTAGAGTCGGTCCATGGCCGCCCCGCAGGCCCTCGCGAAGGAGATCGTCGACGCGATCAACGACCTCGCCGGCCGCCACGAGGGCCACCGCGCGGTGCACGCCAAGGGGACGCTTCTCGCCGGCACCCTCACCGCGACCCCTGAGGGTGCGGCGCTGACCCGGGCGGCCCACCTGCAGGGGGATCCGACGAGGGTGACCGCGCGGTTCTCGAACGGCGGCGGCAACCCGGGCGCGCCCGACCACGGCCAGGACGGCCGCGGCCTCGCTGTGAAGGCCTACCTCCCCGACGGCTCCACGAGCGACTTCGTGACGGTGAACCTGCCCTGCTTCTTCGTGCGCACCGCCGAGGACTTCCTAGCTTTCACCCGCGCGCGGGTGCCGGACCCCGACACCGGCCAGCCGGACATGGAGAAGCTCGGCAAGTTCTTCGAGGCACACCCGGAGGCGATGCCGGCGATCCAGGCCGCGCTGCTGCCGGAGCGCCCGGAGAGCTACGCGAGCGTCCGCTACAACGGCATCCACGCCTTCCGCTGGACGGCGGGCGACGGGGAGCTCGCGCTGGGTCCGGTGGGTGCTGGGAGCCCGAGGCCGGCGAGGCCGCGATCTCCAAGGAGGACGCGAAGGAGCGCGGCGACGACTACCTGCTGGAGGAGGTCGAGCAGCGGGCCGCCGCAGACGGCGTGGCGTTCCGCCTCGTCGTGACGCTCGGCGAGGAAGGGGACCCGCCGACGACCCGACGGTCATCTGGCCGGACGAGCGTGAGCAGGTCGTGGCCGCCCGGCTCGAGCTGACCGGGCCCGGACACCGAGCGCGAGCGGGAGGGCGACGTGCTCGTGTTCGACCCGATGCGGGTCACGGACGGCATCGAGCCCTCCGACGACCAGATCCTCCACATCCGCTCGCACGCGTACGCCGAGTCGGTGCTGCGGCGCAGCGGCGTAGCCCGGGCCTGAGGCGCCGGTCAGCGCATGCCTTCGGGGGCCCTCACGAGGTAGATCCGCGTTCCGTGGGGACCCGTCGGGATCGCCGGGGCGGGACTCGAACGCGATCACGCGACCGCTCGGCGACCACGACGGAGCACCGTCGTACCACCCTCGCGTGCGCGTGATCCTGGTCCGCCGGGAGCCGTTCTCGGCGATCGCGAAGAGGCCGGCCACCTGGATGCCAGGGCCGTCGCTCGAGAACACGGCGAAGCGCCGCTGGGCGACCATGACACGTCCGTTTCGCTTCGTCGTCCGCGTCCGGCGTGACGTTGAACACGTTGCCCCCGTCGACGTCCATCGTGAAGACGTCCCAGGGCCTCTCCTCGTCGAGTCGCGTGCCGGGCTGGCGCTGGAAGACGATCTTGTCCCCGCGCGGCGACCAGTTGGGCTGGGTGTCGTTGTTGCCGCTCGTCAGCCGCTCCAGTCCGCTCCCGTCCACACGGACCTTGTAGATCGAGTTCAGGCCCTCGGCGTCGAAGACGCCGTCCTGGAAGGCGATCCACTGCCCGTCGGGGGAGATGGTGGGCTCGATGCCGATCCTGCCCCGGCGCTGGATCACCAGCTTGCGGTTGGCGCCGCTGGGATCCACCAGGAACGGGGAGTCCGGGCCCTTCACCTCCGACGCGTAGGCGATCCGGTTCGTGGGTGCGTTCCAGCAGCTCCCCGGCATGTTCACGCTCGTGGCGCCTCGCGGCTCAGCAGCTTGAGCCTCCGCCCGCTCTCCCTGCCGATCAGCAGAACGTTTGCGAGGCCCTCGTTGTAGCCCGCCCTCCACTGGGTGACGACGAGCCGATTGCCGTCGGGCGAGAAGCACGGGTTCTGCTGGCTGCCTCCGACGCCGCGGATCCGCAATCTCTTCGCACGGTCGAAGCGTTTCGGCTTCTTCTTGGCGGCAGTGGTCACGACCGGCTCCGCCTCCGTGCCGGGCGAGGGAAGCGCGATCACGAGCGCAGCCACCGCCGCCGCGACGGCGAGCGATCCGATCCGCCACTTCAAGCCAATTCCCGCCCGGCGGCCTCGAGCTCCTCGAGCGTCGACGCCTCCACGACCGCCTCGAGATCCAGGATGCGGTGCTCGAACTCGTCGAGCGCGGTCGAGCCCACCACCGCGCGGCACGGCACGCCGGACTGGCGGCAGCGGGTGGCGACCTCGCCGCCCACCTTGCCCTGAAACGACTGGCGATCGAGGCGCCCCTCGCCGGTGACCACGAAGGCCGCCGCGCGCATCCGCGCGTCGAAGCCGAGGGCGTCGAGCACGTGGGGGGCGCCCGGGCGCAGGCGCGCGCCCATGTGGGCCCAGAGGCCCCCGGACAGGCCGCCGGCCGCGCCCGTCATCGGCGTGCCGCGGGGGTCCTTCGGGGCCGCGGCCGCCAGCTCGGCGAGGCGCTTCTCGAGCCGCTTCACGGTCTCGGGATCGGCGCCCTTCTGCGGGGCGAACACCCGCGGAGCGTCCTCGAACGCGGTGCGCACGTCGCAGAGCACGTCGATGCGCGGGCGAACGCCCGCCTCCTCCAGCGCCTCGACCGCACCCTGACCGCCGTCCGTGGTCGCCGAGCCGCCCACGGCGACGAGCACCGACGACGCCCCGGCCTCGCACGCGGCGGCGATCAGCTCGCCGGTGCCGCGCGTCGAGGCCGCCCAGGCGTCGCGCTCCTCCTCCTTCACCAGCCCGAGCCCGCTGGCCTGGGCGCACTCGACCACGGCGGACCCGCCACTGAGCAGCCCGAAGTCGGCCTCGATCGGCCGCCCGAGCGGATCGCTCACCTGAGCCGAGACCCGCTCGCCCCCGAGCGCGCCGAGCAGCACGTCCATCGTTCCCTCGCCGCCGTCGGCCACCGGCAGCTCCACGGCCTCGCGCCCCTCGGCGCGCAGCCCGCGCGCGATCGCCGCGGCCACCTCGGCGGCGGAGAAGGTGCCCTTGAAGCTGTCGGGCGCGACCAGCGCGGGCCGCTCTGCCCAGTCGCTCACCGCCGCCGCCGCGCGGAAGGCGCGCTCGGCCTCGTCGCCGTGCACCGCGAACACCACGCGCTCGAGCGAGCCGGCGTCGTGCTCGCGCGGCGGCGCCGACCATGAGCCGGGCGGCCTCGTCCAGCGGGAACCGCCCGACCCCGGTGCCGAACGCCACCAGCGCCAGGGAGCGGCAGCCGAGCTCGTCGGCCTTCGCGAGCGTCGAGCGGGTGGCGCGCTCGATGATCTCGGAGGACGTCGGCCCCCCGAGCTCCATCGTGGCCGCGTGGATCACCCAGCGCGCCGGCATGTCGCCGGCGGTGGTCTCGACGGCGTCGCCGAGCTCTATCGGAGCGCGCTCGCGCGACTCCTCCTGCACCGCCGGGCCGCCCGCCCTGGAGATCGCCGCGGCCACGCCGCCGCCGTGGAGCAGCTGGGTGTTGGCGGCGTTGGCGATGGCGTCCACCTCGAGCTCGCGTCACGTCCGCCTGAAGGACCTCGACCTTCACTTCTTGCGGTCCGTGTCCCGCGAGGGCTGCACGCGCTTGGGCTCGCCCGGCATCTTCGGGTAGTCGGGCGGGTAGGGCATGTCGCCCTCCTCGTCGCGCTCGTACATGTCCAGCAGCGGCTGGAGCGAGTGGGTCACGTCGTCGATCTCGGCGAACCGGTCGCCCACGTCGGCGAAGCGCGCCGCCATCGTCGCCACGGTGAAGTCCTCGGGCGCGACGTCGGGCACCTCGTCCCACAGGAGCGGCGCGGAGACCGGAGCGCCGGGCTTGGCGCGGACGCAGTAGGGCGAGGCGATCGTGCGGTCGCGGGCGTTCTGGTTGTAGTCGATGAACACGCGCTCGCCGCGCTCCTCCTTCCACCACTTGGTGGTCACCTCGCCGGGCATCCGGCGCTCGAGCTCGCGCCCGAACGCGATCGCCGCGTGGCGCACGTCGGTGAACGTCCACTTCGGCTCGATCCGCACGTAGATGTGGATCCCGCGCCCGCCCGAGGTCTTCGGGAAGCCGCGGTAGCCGAGCTCGCCGAGCAGTGTCCGTGCCTCGGCGGCCACCCGCTGGGCGTCCTCGAAGTCCGTGCCCGGCTGCGGGTCGAGGTCGAGCCGCAGCTCGTCGGGGTGGTCGACGTCCGCGCTGCGCACCGGCCACGGATGGAAGGTCAGCGTGCCCATCTGGGCGCACCAGCCGACCACCGCGATCTCGGTCGGGCAGACCTCGTCAGCGTGGCGGCCCGAGGGGAACTCGATCCGGGCCGTCTCGACGTAGTCCGGGGCCCCCTTGGGGACGCGCTTCTGGTAGAAGGCGTCGCCCTTGTGGCCCTCCCGCGTGGACAGGGTCATGCCCTCGTGCACGCCCTTGGGCCAGCGCTCCAGCGTGGTCGGCCGGTTGCGCAGCGCGCGCATGATGCCGTCCTCGACGGCGAGGAAGTGCTCGACGACCTCGAGCTTGCTGATCTCTGGGGTTCGCTCCGTCGCGGGGAAGATCACGCGGTCTGCGCTGGAGACCCGCAGCTCGCGACCCCCCGCGTCGACCATCGTGGCGTCGCCCTTGGCCATGGGCGGATGGAGCCCTAGTCCGGCTGTACCCGGAAGACCGGGTGGTCCGCCGGATCGGGCAACTTCTTCCAGTAGCTCGCCACCGTCTTGCCGGCGACCTCGCGGTAGGCCTCGATGATCGGCTCGCGCTCCTCGACCGGGATCTCGACCGCGCGGAAGGACTGACCATCGATCTCGCCGCCGGCGGCGTCGCGGATGTTGCGCACCCAGTCGGACTCGCCGCGGGTGGAGACCAGGTACCGCTCGCCCTCGTACTCGACCGGTATCACGGGAACCTGCATGGGCCGCCGGGTGGTGCGTCCCCTCACCACCAGCCCCTTGGCGCCGCCGAGGCCGAACCGGAGCGCGATCGGGTTGAACACCTTCTTGGCGAAGAGGGGTGCTTTCAGATGAGCCACGACCGCAACCTACTTCACCCGCGCAGCTGGTCCATCGTGCACTCGCTGCGGCTCCTTGTCCTCCCGCCAGCGCAGCAGCTTGGACCCGTGGCGGATCCGGTCGCCGGTGATGTGGTCGAAGGCGATCTCCACCACCAGCTCCGGCCGCAGGCCCTCCCACTGGAGCTCTTCGTCGGACTTCCATCGGGTGGGCCCGCCCGATCCGCGTCTCGTGGGTGCGGTAGGGCTCGAGCTTCTCGAGCAGGTCGCGCTTCTCCTTGGCCTTGAAGCCGGAGGTGTGGCCGACGATCCGAAGCTCGCCCTCGTCGTCGTAGAGCCCCAGGATCAGCGAGCCGACGCGTGCCCTCCTCCTTGCCCGAAGCGGAAGGCGGCCACGACCGCGTCGGCCGTGCGCAGGCGCTTGATCTTCACCATCCCCTTGCGCTCGCCGGGCAGGTAGGGCGCGTCGGCCTGCTTGGCGACGACCCCCTCCGAGTGGCCCGTCAGCCACTGGCCGGCGTCCTCGGTGGTCGCGGCCACCGGCGTCAGCTGGACGGGCCGCCAGATCGAGCTTCGCAAGCCGCTCGCGCCGCTCGTCGTAGCCCAGCTCCAGCAGCGCCTCGTCGTCCGCCGCCAGCAGGTCGAAGGCGACGTACTCGGCGCGGGGTCTCCTCGGCGAGCTTCTCGACGCGCGAGGCGGCCGGGTGGATGCGCTGGCTGAGCAGGTCGAACTCCTGGACGCCGTCCACCTCGATCACCATCTCGCCGTCGAGCACCACGCCGTCGGCGGGCATCCGGCGCACCTGCTCGACCACGTCCGGGAAGTAGCGGTTCATCGGCTTGCCGCCGCGGCTCTGGAGGTACACGTCGTCGCCGTCGCGGAAGACGATCGTGCGGAAGCCGTCCCATTTCGGCTCGTAGCGCCACCCGTCGCCCTCCGGCAGCTCCTTGGCGGAGCGGGCGAGCTGGGGCTTGATCGGGGGCTCGAGAGGCAGGTGGGCACGGTGGGTAGCATGGCATCCATGAGCCACGAGCAGGCGACCGTCGCCGAGGAGGAGTACCTCCAGATCATCTTCTGGCTCGCAGGAGGCCGGCCTGCCGATGACGGGCGCCAACATCGCCCGCGCGATGCAGGTGTCCGCGCCGACCGTCCACGAGATGATCGGGCGCCTCGAGGCCGACGGGTACGTGACCCGCGCCGACGACAAGTCGCTCTCCTTCACCGACACGGGCCGCGAGCATGCGGCCAGGACATCGTTCGCCGCCACCGGCTGATCGAGCGCTTCCTCACCGACGTGTTCGACATCCCCTGGGACCAGGTGCACGAGGAGGCCGAGCGGCTGGAGCACTGGATGTCGCCCGTCGTCGAGGAGCGGATGCTGAAGGCGATCGGCGACGCCAAGACGTGCCCCCACGGCCATCCGATCTTCGCCCGGGCAGCGCGAGCAGGGCGTCCCGCTCGCCGACGTCGAGGAGGGCGCCAAGGTGCGCGTGCTCCGGTTCGAGAACGAGGCCGAGGACCTGCTCCACTACCTGATGGACTCGGGGCTCGCGCCCGGGCCTCGAGGGCACCCTGGCGACCACGGCGACGACGAGGTCGCGATCGAGACGCAACGGCGACGCGCTACGCGGTCACCCGCAGCGTGGCGGAGACCGTCTCGGTGGTGGCCGACCCCTCACCGCCGCAGCGCACCGCGCTGCCAGAGCAGCTCGTGCTCGCCAAGGAGCACTGGGGCCGCTAGCCGTGCCGGCCCTCCCGCCGGGCCCGCATGTCGTAGTAGAGGAACGTCGCCACCAGCGCGACGAACGGCGTCGTGAGGCACTCGATCGCCATCGTCCCGATCAGCGCGCACCACCTCGCGGTCGGCTGACTCGGCCAGCGCCGCGCATGGGCTCGATGATGAGGAGGGTCGGCACGGCTGCGATCACCTGTGACACCACGACCACGCCGAAGGTGCGCCACCAGAAGCCCTCGACGAGCTTCCCGCTGCGGGCCAGCGCGTCGAGCCCGCGCTTGCCCTCGATCACCACCGCCTGGGGCACGAAGAACCAGCGGATCAGCAGGTAGATGCCGGGCAGGATCAGGGCGGCCAGGCCGAGCGCGATGCCGGCGGCGGCGATGCAGGATCGCGAGGAACAGCGGCGTGAACGCGTCGAGCCCGGCCTGGATCGCGCGGCCCGGCCGCGGCCGCTCGCCGGCCGCGACCTGCGACAGGGCGTGGATGCACGTGGCGGTGATCAGCGGCGCCACCACGAAGAAGCTCACGACCGTGGGGATCACGGTCTCGGCGGTGCCGGGCTTGTCGTCGTAGGGAGCGGAGATCTGCTCGAGCCCGATGCCGGAGACGATCAGGTGGACCGGCACGACGACCGCGGCGGCCATGAGCGATGAAGGGGCCAGGGTGTTCGCGCAGGACGCGGAACGAGTCCGACAGCAGCGCGCTGAGGTCTCGCGGGTGGCCGAGGTCGAGCCCCGGCCCTTCGTTCACGCTCGCGCGCCGGCGGCAGTTCGCGGTAGGCGCCGGCAAGGCGCGCGACGCGCTCGTCGATCTGGTCGGCGGGCACGCCCGAGTAGGCGATCCGGAGCGAGTTCTCGCCGCCCTCGAGGAGGAAGTCGGTGCCCTTCACGAACACCACCCCGCGCTCCTTCGGCGAGCTCCGCGAGCGCGGCGACGTCGGTGCCCTCGGGCAGATCGACCCACAGGAAGTAGCCGCCCTCGGGCACCACGAACTCGGCGTCGGGCAGGTCGCGCTCCAGCGCGGCGCAGACCGCGTCGCGGCGCTCGCGCAGGGCGTCCTTCACGGTCTCGATCGAGCGCTCGAGCGCCCCGACGCGCAGAACTCGGCCACGATCGCCTGGGCCACCATGCTCGGTGAGATGTACGTGGTGGTCGCCAGCTTGCGCGTACGCGCCGATCAGCTCCGCGGGCCCGGCCAGGTACCCGACGCGGATGCCCGGGCAGACCGTCTTCGAGAACGAGGAGGCGTAGACGACCTTGCCCGCGGTCGTCGAGCGAGAGCATCGTCGGGAGCTGCTCGCCCTCGAAGCGCAGCTCCACGTAGGGGTCGTCCTCGAACATCACGAAGTCGTGCTGCTCGGCCAGGGCGACCAGCCGCTTGCGCTTCTCCAGCGAGAGCGTGCAGCCGGCGGGGTTGTGGAAGTTGGGGATGATGTGGGCGAGCTTGGGCTTGGCGCCGCCCTCGAGCGCCTGCTCGAGCGCGCTCACGTCGATGCCGTCGTCGTCCAGAGGGATCGCCAGCATCTCGGCGCCGAGCTGGCGCAGCGAGAGCAGGGTGCGGTCGTAGGTGGGGGCCTCGACGATCACCACGTCGCCCGGCTCGACGAGCGCCTGGAACAGGAAGGCGTCCGCCTGCATGGACCCGTTGGTGGCGATCACCTGCCCGGGCTCGACCTCCTGGCGGCGGCGATCCATTCGACGAGCGGGATGTAGCCGGCCGACGTGCCGTAGGCGAACGCGCCGCCGGGGTCCTTCTCGAAGGCGCGGTCGGCCGCGGCGCGGAGGTCGTCGACGGCGATGATGTCGAGCGAGGGGGCGCCCCGCGCGAGGGAGATGCTGGCGGGCTGGCTCACCGCCCGGACGATACCGGCGTGCCGGAGGTCAGGCCGCGCGGGCGTACAGCAGCACGTTGTCGCGGTAGCCGCGGCCCTCGGTGTAGGGGCCGCCGCAGGTGACGAGCACGAGCACGGGGCGCGCCGCAGCGCCGTAGACCTCGGCGGTGGGGAAGCGGTCCTTGCGGACCTGCGCCCGGCCGATCACCTCGTAGGAGTGCACCTCGCCGCGCCGGTCGGTGATCTGCACGCCGGTGCCGACCGGCACCCGCGGCACGCGCGCGAAGAGCCCAGGGCCGCGGCGGGTGTCGAGGTGGCCGATCACCACGGCGCGGCCGGCCTCGCCGGGGCGCGGGCCGCCCTCGTACCAGCCGGCGCGCCCGAGGTCGGGCACCTCGATCGCACCCTTCCGCGTGCCGACCGGGTCGATCACGGTCTCCACGCCCGCGGCCGGGATCGAGATCCGCTGCGGGGGCGCCGGGCGGACGCCGCCCTCGAGGCCCTCCAGCGGGATCGACTGCACGCCCGACCGGCCGCGGCGGGCGAGGATCGGCCTCAGCGCGCGGGTCGCGTGCTGCCCGAGCGTGCGCCCCGACTCGGCCTCCCGCGCCAGCTCGGCGGCGCGGCCGGTCTCGCGGACCGGTTCCGCGCCGTCGGAGGCCAGCACCAGGACGGCTCCGCCGGCGGCGGCCGCCGGGGCGAGCACGGCGAGCAGCAGGCCGAGGCGGAACAGGCGCCGTCGGGCCGGCCGGCAGGCGTCAGGCCGCGCCACGGCCGCGCCGCGCCGCGCGCATGTACGCCAGGCCGCCCAGCGCCCCGGCCGCGAGCGCGGCCAGCAGCGCGGTGATC
Organism: uncultured Thermoleophilaceae bacterium; assembly: GCA_963722705.1. Classification (GTDB taxonomy): domain Bacteria; phylum Actinomycetota; class Thermoleophilia; order Solirubrobacterales; family Thermoleophilaceae; genus JAAYBF01. The sequence continues at coordinate 864,544 of CAVRNY010000006.1, forward strand.
CAGGGCGAGTCGCCGCCGCCGGAGATCCCTCCCAGCCCCGTGGCGGGCCCGCCGGCGGGGGCCGCCACGGCGTCCTGGACGATCACGAAGCGCGTGCGCTCGCCTCCGCTGCCGATCGCGTAGGCGGTGGAGGCCGTGCCGGCCGCGAGGTTCACCGATGGATCCTCGATCGCGGCGTCGTTCGTGCCGGGGGGTGTGGCCATGACCGTGTAGGTGCCCGGCTCCACGGTGGCGTAGTCGCCGGCCTCGCCGCGGCTGAGCGTGCCGAGGCTCACGTCGCCCACCTTGAAGTCAGCGCGGCCGACCTCGCCGGCGCCGTGCGCCGCGCGCAGCCGCGCGCGCCCCGCCGTGGCCGTGCCCGCGCGGTGCGCCATCAGCTCGACCGCGTTGCCCTGGCCGGGCTCCGCGACGATCGTGTACCCGGACCCGTCCGCGAGGGTCTCGGTGGACCTCGCCGCGCGGTCGCCGTTCACGATGAGGGTGATGGTCACGCGGCCGGACGGGCCGTCCGCGCTCGCGGAGGCCTCGCCGAAGCTCACGCCGCGGAGCGCGGCTTCGGCCCCGGATCCGCCGCTGACCGTGAGCGTGGCGGCCGGGGCGCCCGGTACGGCGTGAACGAAGCTGACCTTTGTCGCCGCCGCGGCCTCGACCGAGCCCGAAAGTAGGATCGTGGCGCTTGCGATGACGCCCGCAGCCGCCCGCACCTCTCTAGTCGCACGCATCGTGATGGAAGCCTAACCATGGACGTGGACCGGATCGAGGGTGCCCTGGCCGATCTCGGCGCCGAGGACCGTGCGCTGCTCGAGCTTTCGCTGATTCGCAGCGTGGCGGATGGGGACATCGCCGATCTGCTCGGGGTCGGTCCGGACCACGTGCGCCACAGGCGCGAGGACGCGCTCGCCCAGCTCGCGGCAGAGGTGGGCGCCTCATCCGGAGAGGAGGTCGGCCGGCTCGTCCACGAGATGCGGGCGCTGCCCACGACCCGGTGGCGCGCCCCCGTTGCGTCCGAGCCCTCGGAGGCCGAGCACCCGGGGCGGCGGCGCGCCGTGCTCGCCGCCGCCGGCGGGCTCGTGATCGCGCTCACCGTGGGCCTGGTGCTCGCGCTCGCGGGCGGCGACGAGGGCGACTCGGGTGGCGACGCCCGGGCGACGGAGGGCGGCCGCCCCGCCGCGCTCGCGGCCCCGGCGGGCGGCGACGGCTCCGGCACGGCCCGGCTCACCGGGGACCGGCTGCTTCTAACCGTGGATGGGCTGCCCGACCCTGGGCGCGGCGGCTACGTGGTGTGGCTCTACAACTCCGTGTTCGAGTCGCGTCCGCTCACCAGGCCGCGCAGCGAGGGAAGCTTCCGGCTCGAGACGCGGCTGCCCGACGGCTGGGAGCGGTTCCGCTTCATCGACGTGTCGCGGGAGCCGGCCGACTCGAACCGCAACCACAGCGGCCAGAGCGTGCTGCGCGTGCCGCTGTCCGCGCTTCGGTGAGGGCTCAGCTAGTTGCGGTGCTTGAACCGTCCGATCTGCCGTCCGCGGTCGTCGTAGGCGAAGACCTCGATCGCCGGCGGGGCTGAGGCCCGGCCGGCGGGGCCTCTGTAGTACCGCCCCACCGACCGCGGCAGGAAGGAGACGAAGAAGCCGAACGGCTCGGCTGAGCCGACCCGCCTCCGCAGCTCGCCGCGCACCCGCACGAACTTCACCGGCGCTTCGCGCTTGCCGCCCTTCGGGTTCTTGTGCACGACTCGCACCCGCGCCACCCGTGCGCGGGCGAAGCCCTCGAGCGCGTAGTAGGCGGTCGCGGGCTCGCCGTCACCCAGGAAGCCGAACGGGCGCGCCATGACCCGCCGCGGCCACGCCTTGCCGTAGGCCTTGGTCGGCGGATAGCCGCGGCCGCAGTGGCCACTCGCCCCGGCGAACCTGACGTAGGGGAACCAGTGCATGAGGCAGACGCTGTAGATGCGGCCGTTGCGGCGCGCGAACTTTTGCGCCACGTACTCGTAGGGAGCCCCGTCGGGGGTGCGCCCGCTCGCCAGCACGACCGGCTTCCCGCTGGCCCCCGGTTGAACGGGAGGACGGCCTCGCTTGCCCTTGCCACGGCCGCGGTAGCCGGGCTTGCCGACGCGCTTCGGAGCACGCCGGAGGGGCATGTGGACCGGGTACTGCTGCCGGCCGAGCTCCCTGCCCTTGCCGTCGTACGCGATCGCCGTGATCGGGCTCGGCCGGGGCGCCGCGCAGCGCTCGAGGCGCCTCAGCGAGGCGGGACGGGTCGCCGTGACGCCCGCGGAGCACTTCTTCAGCCTCTGCCCTGAATGCCCGTATCTCAGGGTGCACCTCGTCGCAGCGTCGTGTCTGGGCGCGGTCGCGCGCGGCCCCCAGCGCGCGGAGGTCGAGGCAGTCCACCACCCGGTCGCGGGCCGCCTGCGCACCGTCTAGGAACGCGGCGAAGGTCGCGCAGCGGCGCTCCTCTGGGCCGGTCGCGCGGAGGCGCGGGCCAGGCGCGCGAACTCGACCGCGAGGTCGTGGTCCCTGCCGCGCGCGTCCCGGTACACCACGCGGACACGGCGAGCGGTCCGGGAGGTCAGCGTCCCGTATACGACGAGGTCGGGCTTCGTCACGCCCCTGAGCTGGGAGGGGACGATGTCCGTGCGGAAGTTGCCGAAGAGCGGAATCCGCTCGCGCCTGCCGCGGGGTCCTTCACACGAGCCGCTCTCACGACGCCGCTTCATTTCCGGCCACTCGAGAACGAGGTTGAGGCCGCGAACCGCGGGCCCCGGCTGGCCCTCGTCGCGGAGGTCCACCTCGCATCGGTAGGCGACCCACTCGTAGCGCGCGCCGTCGGGCGACGTGCCCGTTGTCGACCACCACCGGCGCGAACGGGGCGCCCGGCTCCTGGAGGACGTGCTTCTCCCGGGTCGGCGGCCCGCCGACCTCGCCGATGCCGACCAGGCCGCCGACCCACGCCGCCGCGTCCCTCCCGGGTGCGGTGAGCACCGCGAACGCGAGGAGCGCTACCGCGCAGGCGGCAGCGAGCCTGCGTGTGCCGGGCCACGCGAGCCGACGGCGGGCGGCGTCGCGCTCGATGACCCGGTCGAACTCCCGTCCGACCGCCGCGACGATGCTCAGCCCGCCCTGCGGGCTCGAGCCGAACTCACTCATGGCGTGTGCTCCTCTCGGGTAGCGGCGTTGCCTCCAGGGCGAGCGCCAGGCGGCGCAGCCCGCGCGACACGCGGGCGCGCGCCGTTTGCTCGGACACCGACAGCCGGCGGGCGACGTCCGGATACGGCAGCTCGTCGATGAGGCGCAGGCGCATCGCCTCGCGCTGGTCGGCGGAGAGCTCACCGAACTGGTGACTGACCTCGTCGCGCAGCGCGGCGAGGCCGGCGAGGTCCTCGATCCGAGCCAGATCGTCGGGCTCCACGGGCGGGATCTGGATGCCCAGGCGCTCGACCGCCCTGCGCTCGGCTCGGCCGCGCTTGAAGTAGCCGGCCAGCTGGTGGCGTGCGATCGCGAAGACCCAGCCGGCGGCCTCGGCCTCGGTCGTGCCGCGGAAGCGCCGCCGGCCCGCATACGCCTGGGCGAAGCTCTCGGCCATCAGGTCGACCGCGACCTCGGGGTCCAGGCAGCGCCGCGCGAGGAACACGAGCACCCGCTCCGCGTGCTCGGCGTAGAACGCCGCGAAGTCCGACAGCGGTCCCTCGCTCCTCATCACCACACACTAGGTGGGCTCAGGCGGATATTTGTGACCGGATGTACGATCGAACCGCGGAGAGGCACCGCCACTGGCCCCCAGCGTGCCCGCCCTCGAAACAGTCACGATCCTGATAACCGACCTCGTCGGTTCCACCGGCCTGGCCTCGCGGCTCGGCCCGGCCGCCGCCGAGGAGCTGCGCCAGGAGCACTTCTCCGTGCTGCGCTCGGCGATCGGGGACACCGAGGGCCGCGAGGTGAAGAACACCGGCGACGGCCTGATGCTCGCCTTCTCGAGCTCGTCCGCCGCGGTCGACTGCGCGATCGCCATGCAGCAGCAGCTCGAGCTGCGCAACGCGAAGGCCGCGGAGCAGCTGTTCGTGCGCGTCGGGATTGCCGCCGGGGAAGCGAGCCAGGAGGACGGGGACTACTTCGGAATGCCCCCCACGGAGGCGGCCAGGCTCTGCGATGCGGCCGCCGGCGGGCAGATCCTGACCAGCGAGCTCGCGAAGATGATGGCCGCCGGACGGCACGGGGACGCCTTCACGGGAGTCGGCCAGCTCGAGCTGAAGGGCCTGCCGTCCCCGTACACGGCGTACGAGGTCGCATGGGAGCCGGCCCAGCCCGAGACCCTGCCCCTCCCGCAGCCGCTGAGGGGCGTGCCCCCGCTTGGCTACGTCGGGCGCCAGCAGGAGCGGGAGGCGCTCGAAGGGCTCTGGCGGGAGGCGTGCGACGGGTCGCGTCGCCTCGCCCTGCTCTCCGGCGAGCCCGGGATCGGCAAGACGCGCCTGTCCACGCACACGGCGCTCACCTGCCACGGCGAGGGAGCGGTGGTGCTCTTCGGTCGTTGCTCCGAGGAGCTCGGGGCCCCGTACGAGCCGTGGATCGAGGCCCTCTCCCATTACGTCGAGCACGCGCCGGCCGAGGTCCTCGAGGCTCATGTCGAGCGTCGCGGGGGCGAGCTGAGCCGCCTCGTGCCGGCGCTGTCACGCCGCGTCGAGAGCGTCCCGGAGCCGCGCGCGAGCGACCTCGAGACAGAGCGCTACCTGCTGTTCGGCGCAGTGCTGGGCCTGCTCGAGGACGCCGCCGCGCATGCGCCGCTCGTCCTGATCCTCGACGACCTGCACTGGGCCGACGTCCAGTCGCTCACCCTCCTCCGGCACGTCGTTGCGGGCAGCGTCGGCCTGCCCGTGATGCTGCTGGGCACCTTTCGCGACTCGGAGCTCGATCGCCAGCACCCCCTGACCGACGCGCTCGCCGCGCTGCGGCGGGAGGAGGGCGTCGAGCGCGTGCCGCTCACCGGCCTGGGGCCGGCGGACGTGGTGGCGATCATGGAGGCCGCCGCCGGCCACGACATGGACGACACCGGGCTCGCGCTGGGACAGGAGATCGCGACCGAGACCGACGGCAACCCGTTCTTCGTGGCCGAGCTCCTGCGGCACCTGTCGGAATCGGGCGTGCTCACCCAGCGCGACGACGGGCGCTGGACGCTGAAGGGCCCACTGTCCGAGATCGGGCTGCCGCAGAGCGTGAGGGAGGTCGTGGGCCGGCGGGTGGAGCGGCTGGGCGACGAGACCCGTGGCGTGCTCACGGTGGCCGCCGTGATCGGCCGGGAGTTCGACGTCGACCTGCTGGAACGGGTCGCGCGCGAGGAGGGGGAGGAGCTGCTCGACCTGCTCGAGGGGGCGGTGGAGTCCTCGCTGCTGGTCGAGTCGGGCGTCCGCCCGGGACGGTTCATGTTCGCCCACGCCCTGATCAACCACACCCTGTACGAGGAGCACGGAATGACCCGCCGGGCGCGGCTGCACCTGCGCATCGCCGAGGCCCTCGAGGACATGTGCGGCCCCGACCCGGGGCCGCGCCTGGCCGAGCTGGCGCACCACTGGTCGGCGGCCACGGCCAGCATCGACGCGAGCAAGGCGATGGACTACAGCCGCCGCGCCGCGGAGCGCGCCCTCGCGGAGCTCGCGCCGGAGGAGGCCATGAGGTGGTTCTCGAACGGCCTGGAGATGGAGGCTCAGCGGCCGGAGCGCGATCCCGGGGACCGCTGCGAGATCCTGATCGGGCTGGGCAAGGCACAGCGCCAGTCGGGCCAGGCGGAGTACAGGACCACCCTGCTCGACGCGGCGCGCCTGGCGCAGGAGCTGGATGACGCCTCGAGGCTCGCGGAGGCCGCGCTGGCGAACAATCGCGGCTACACCAGTGAGATCGGGATCGTGGATGACGAGCGGGTCGCGGTGCTCCGCTCGGCCGTCGAGCGCGTGCCCGAGCAGGACCCGCGGCGGCCGCGCCTCCTGTCAGTGCTCGCCGCGGAGCTCAGCTATGGCGGGACGCTGGAGGAGCGCCGCTCGCTCGCGGACGACGCCCTGGCCGCGGCGCGGGAGACGGGCGACTCCACGCTGATCGCCCTGGTGATGATCGACCGCTTCTTCGCGCTCTGGACGGCGGAGACGCTGGACGAGCGCCTGGAGCTCGTCACCCAGCTCGAGGAGGTGTCCGCCACGCTCGACGACCCGCTGTTCCGCTACTGGGCGGGGATCCTCCGCTTCCACGTCAGCGTCGAGTCGGGGGACGCCGCGCGGGGCCGAGGCGAGCCTGGCCGATGTGCGCGAGGTGAGCGACGGCCTGGGGGAGCCGTTCATGCGCTGGCTCGCGACCTGGCTGCGGGGCTCCTGGGCGATCATCCACGGGCGGCTCGAGGAAGCCGACGACCTGGTCGAGGAGGCCGTGGCGATGGGGCTCGACAGCGGGCAGGGCGACGCCATGGTGGTCTACATGGCGCAGGCCTGCGGCCTCCGGCGCGAGCAGGGGCGCATGGACGAGCTCGAGGACATCCTGGTGCAGGCGGTCGAGGACAACCCTGGGCTCCCGGCGTTCGAGACGGTGCTGTCCCTCTCCTACCTCGAGAGCGGCCGCGAAGCCGATGCCGCCGCCGCGCTGGCGTCGGCGGCCGCGAAGGGCCTCGACCGCTTCGGGCTGGACCTCACCTGGCTCACCGGCATGACCCTCCTCGGCGAGGTCGCGGCCCGGTGCGGTCAGGAGGAGCACGCCCGGACCCTGTACGACCTGATGCTGCCCTGCGCGGATCAGCTCGTGTGGAACGGTGCGTCGCTCTGGGGCTCGGCATCCCACTGCCTCGGCCTGATGGCCGCCTCGCTCGGTCAGGCGGAGGAGGCGGCCGCGCGCTTCCAGGGGGCGGCGGAGGCGCATGAGCGCCTCGGCGCGCCACTGTTCCTCGCCCGCACTCAGATCGAGCAGGCGAAGCTACTGCTGGAAACCGATCCGCCGAAGGCGAAGGCGCTGCTCGAGCAGGCGCGGGCCACCGGCCGTGAGCTCGGCTCGCCGCCGATCGAGGCTCAGGCGCGCGACCTGATGGCCGCCGCCGCGGTCTAGGCGCCCAGAACGTCGACGGCGATCTCGGAGACCTCCGTCGGGGGTCCGGCCCACGCGCACTCCCATCGACTCGAGCGCCTCGGCCTTCGCCGCCGCGGTGCCCTTCGAGCCGGACACGATCGCGCCGGCGTGGCCCATCGTCTTGCCGGGCGGGGCGGTGAAGCCGGCGATGTAGGCGACCACCGGCTTGGTCACGTGCTCGGCGATGTAGTCGGCGGCCTGCTCCTCGGCGTCGCCGCCGATCTCGCCCGACAGCACGATCAGCTCGGTCTGGTCGTCGGCCTCGAACAGCTCGATGATGTCCACGAAGCTCGAGCCCGGCACCGGGTCGCCCCCGATCCCGACGATCGAGGAGTTCCCGAACCCGCTCTGCGCCAGCTCGTAGCCGATCTGGTAGGTGAGCGTGCCCGAGCGCGAGACCACGCCCACGTTCCCCTCCTTGAAGAACGACGCGGGGATGATCCCCACGTTTCCCTTGCCCGGCGAGAGGATGCCGGGGCAGTTGGGCCCCACGAGCCGCGACGACCCGCGCCTCAGGTGGTTGTAGACGCGCAGCTCGTCGTGGGCGGGGATGCCCTCGGTGATCGCCACGATCAGCTCGATCCCGGCGTCCTCGGCCTCGAGGATCGAGTCGGCGGCGAAGCGCGGGCGGGACGAAGACCATCGCGGTGTTGGCGCCGGTCTCCTCGACCGCGTCCCGGAAGGTGTTGAAGACCGGGATGCCCTCCACGTCCTGGCCGCCCTTGCCGGGCGTCACGCCCGACACCACCTGCGTGCCGTACTTGCGGTTGTTGAGCGAGTGGAAGGTGCCCTCGCTGCCGGTGATGCCGGAGACGCACAGCTTGGTGTCCTGGTCCACCAGTACCGACATCAGCCCGCCAACTCCACGACCCTCTTCGCCGCGCCGAGCATTGTCGCCTCGGCGTGCACGTTGGGGAGGTCGGCCTGCGCGAGCAGCTCGCGGCCCTCCTTGTCGTTCGTGCCGTCCAGGCGCACCACGAAGGGCACCGTGGGATTGATCTGGGCGAACGCCTCGATCAGGCCGCGCGCGACCTCGTCGCAGCGGGTGATGCCGCCGAAGATGTTGAAGAGCACGGCGGTGACCTTCTCGTCCGAGAGGATCACCTCCACGGCCTGGGTGATCGCCTCCGCCTTGGAGCCGCCTCCGGCGTCGAGGAAGTTGGCCGGCTTTCCGCCCGCCTGGGCGACCACGTCGAGCGTGGACATCACGAGGCCGGCGCCGTTGCCGAGGATCCCCACGTTGCCGTCGAGCTTCACGTAGGTGAGCCCGCGCTCGTGGGCCATCTGCTCCTGCGGGTCCTCCGCGGCCTCGTTGCGGAACTGGGCCGTGTCCGGATGGCGGTACAGGGCGTTGCCGTCGACCGTGACCTTGGCGTCCAGGGCCACGACCTCGCGCGCCTTCGTGACCAGCAGCGGGTTGACCTCCACCAGCATCGCGTCCTCGGCGACGAACGCGTCGTAGAGCTTCGAGAGCAGCGCGCCCGACCGGCCGGATCACATCGGCGGCGATGCCGGCCTCGAAGGCCAGCCGCCTGCCGTGGAAGTCCTGGAAGCCGATCAGCGGGTCCACGTGGAGCATCCGCATGGCCTCGGGGTCCTGCTCGGCCACGGCCTCCACGTCCATCCCGCCCATCTTCGAGAACATCGCCATCGGCTTCTTGGCCGAGCGGTCGAACACGAAGGCCGCGTAGTACTCCTCGTCGATCTCGCTCGCGGCCTCCACGTACAGCTCGTGCACGGTGAAGCCCTTGATGTCCATTCCGAGGATGGCGCCGGCATGCTCCTCGGCCTCGGAGCGGTCATTCGCGAGCTTGATGCCGCCTGCCTTGCCACGGCCCCCGACCAGCACCTGCGCCTTGATTACGCAGGGGTAGCCGAGCTCCTCGGCGGCGGACGCCGCCTCCTCGATCGTCTTGGCGGGCCTGCCCTCCGGTACGGGAACTCCGTGCTTGGCGAAGAGCTGCTTGCCTTGGTACTCGAGCAAGTCCATGAAGCGGCGGGGCAGCCTATAGGAGCGGCCGCGTAATATGCCGCGCCGATGCCGCTGCCCAAGGACGTCCAGCTCGTGACCTTCGATTGTTACGGGACCCTCATCGACTGGGAGACCGGCGTCTACGAGGCGTTCCAGAAGGAGGCCGACCGGGACGGCTTCACGATCGACAGGGAAGTCCTCATCCCGCGGTTCATCGAGATCCAGCGGGAGATCCAGAGCGGCTCCTACGAGCTTTACGCCGAGGTGCTGCGCCGCACCGCGGTGCGCGTGGCCGCCGAGCTGGGCTGGGAGCTCGAGTCCTCCCGCGCCCAGTTCCTGCCCGACAGCGTGCCGCGCTGGATGCCCTTCCGGGAGACGAACGCGCAGCTCGAGCGGTTCGCCAAGAAGTACGACACGGGGATCCTCTCGAACATCGACGACAAGCTGCTCGGCGCGACGCGGCGCCACTTCCGCACCGACTTCGACCTGGTCGTGACCGCCCAGCAGGTGCGCAGCTACAAGCCGGACCCCGCCCACTTCAAGGAGTGCGCCCGCCGGATCGAGAAGCGCAAGAAGAACTGGGTGCACGTCGCCAGCGGCTACCCGACCGACATCGAGCCGTGCCTGCAGCAGAAGGTGGCGGTGATCTGGGTGAACCGCCACGGTGAGCAGCTCGAGCAGGGCAAGAAGAAGCCCACGGAAGAGGTCAAGACCTTCCGCGATGCCGCGAAGCTGCTGAAGGCCGCGTAGCCCGGAGGAGCCGTGCGCGCCGTATCGGTCCACGAGGACGTGATCGTGGTCACGAGCCTGTGGTGGCAGATCAACGCCACCGCGATCCGGGCGGGCGGCGAGACGATGCTGATCGACTCGCCCTACTTCCCCGACGAGCTGGAGCTGCTGCCGACCGTGCTCGCGCAGTCGGGCTTCGAACCGACCGCCCTGCTCTGCACCCACGGCGACTTCGACCATCTGCTCGGCCGGCTCGCCTTCCCCGACCTTTCGCTGGGCGTGGCCGAGAGCACGATGCTGCGCATCCGTGAGAACCCCGGGGAGGCCCAGCGTCACCTGCGGGACTACGACTCCGAGGCATACGTTGAGCGCCCGCGGCCGCTTGCGCTCGGCCAGACCCAGTCGCTGCCCGTGCCCGGCAAGCTTGGCATCGGGGAGGAGGAGCTGGAGCTGCACCCGGCCGACGGGCACACACCCGACGGCATGGCCGTGCTCGCGCCCTGGCTCGGCGTGCTGTGCGTGGGCGACTACCTCTCAGACGTGGAGATCCCCTGGATCAACGAGGACGGGTCGGTGGAGGACTACAGGGCGACGCTGGCGCGCCTGGCGCCTCTGGTCGAGCGCGCCGAGGTGGTGGTGCCGGGCCACGGGTCGCCTCACACCCCGGAGCGCGCGCTCGAGATCCTGGACGAGGACGTCGGGTACCTGGATGCGCTGGAGCGGGGGGAAGAGCGGCTGCCCGAGGGCCGCGTGACGAAGGCGCAGCGCAAGATCCACGCGTACAACGTGGCCAAGCACACGTAATCATTGGGCACATGCAGAAGACGCCTCTCGGTCTGAAGGTCCTGGCCGTGGCCGGCGCGCTGATCGTGGTGTGCGGCGGCGCCTTCCTCGCGATCGCAAACGTCGGGACCGGCGGCAAGGTCGCGATCGCGGCGGGCATCGTCTGGTGGCTGGTCGCCAGCGCGGTGATCGGCAAGACCATGCTCAAGCGCAGGCCCGACCTGCGGACCCCCGTGCGCGCGACCCTCGCGGTCGCGGCGGTGGCATCGATCGTGGTGGCCTTCGTGGCGACGCGCGGCAACACGGTCGATGAGGACATCGTCATGGCGGAGCCCGCCGCCCCGCCGCCGTCGGGCTCGGATCGCCCGGCGGCCCCGCCGCGGAACGTGCAGGTGCTGGCGGGCCGGTTCTCGGGTGAGAGCGGACATCGCGGCGAGGGCAAGGCGGCCGTGGTGAAGCTGGCCAAGGGCGGCCGGGTGGTCACGTTCAGCGAGTTCGACGTGGACCCCGGGGCCGGCAACCTGAGGGTCTACCTGCACGCCGGCAAGACCGAGAGCGACGACCTGGGCGAGTTCGTGGATCTCGCGAAGCTCAAGGGGAACAAGGGCGATCAGCAGTACGCGATCCCGTCCGAGGTCGATCTGAAGCGGTACTCCAGCGTCCTCATCTGGTGCGTCCCGTTCACCACGCGGATCGCCGAAGCGCCGCTGACCTGACCCGGCGCTCCACCGGTCAGTCCGGCACGAACTCCGGCAGGCCCTCGCGGATCGTCCCGCGCTCGCCGGCCTGGGGGTCGGTCACACCGGCGAGCAGCAGCGCGGAGGCCGCCATCCCGGCGAAGAGCACGAATCCGAGCGTGCCGAAGTCGGCGATCGCGAGCACGAGGCCACCGCCCGCGGCTCCGATCGTGTACCCGAGCTGAGCGCTGGCGGTGCGAGCGCCCATCATGCTTCCCGGGCGGCCGGGGAGCTGCTGGAGCCCCAGCGCGCTCGACCCGGTCGAACGGATGGCCGCGAACACGGCCAGGACGCAGAACAGGGCGAGGGTGACCCCCGCCGAGGGCGCCACGTTCAGCACCGGGATCAGCATGACCGCCATGCCGAGGGCGCAGGTCACGAGCACCCGGCGGCGCGGTAGCCGGCGTGTGAGCCGGGCCGTGCTGAGCGACGCGACGAGGAACACGACCGAGCCGACCGCCAGCAGGAAGCCCACGGTGGTCTCCGAGACCCCGTAGTTCTCGATGTAGAACGCGCCCGCGTAGGTCAGCTCGGCTGTCCACGCCGAATACGCCACGAGCTCGGCGATGGTCCAGCGCCGCGCCGAGGAATCCCGGAACACGGCCGCGAGCCCCTCGCGGATCGACGTGCTCTCACCCCGCGCCGCCACGGTGCCCGCCCTCCGCGGCGCGGCCAGCCCGGCGGCCAGGGCGGCCACGCAGATGACCGCGGGCACGGCGTAGGACAGCCGCCACGAGCCGGCGTCGGCCAGCACGCCGATGATCGGGTTGCCCACGGTCCAGGCCAGCGACTGCGCGCCCACCACGTAGCCGAGCGCCCATGCCGCGTCGCGCTCCTCGAAGTAGGACGCCACGCCGGCGAACCCGGCGGAGAGCAGGCAGGCCACCCCAGCGCCCGTCACGGCATGCGCCGCGTAGAACAGCGGCAGCGAGGGCGAGGCCGCTGTGAGCCCGGCTCCCGCGAGGGCGAGGGCGGCGCCGCGCACGATCAGCGGGCGCACGCCGACGCGATCGATCACGGGCCCGATCGCGAGCGAGACCCCCACGGCCGTGCCCGCGAGCACCGAGCGCGCCACGCCGACCGCGCTGACCGACGTGCCCAGGTCGCGCGCGATCTCCACCACCAGCGGCGCCAGCACCACGATCGACGCCTGGGTGGCGGTCGTCGCGAGCACGAGGGGGAGGAGCCTGCGGGCACGGGAGGGCATCGGCGAACGGCAGGATCGCAGCCCTTGGGTACGGTCCCGGGGTGACCTGGGACCCCGAGCTCGAGGAGCTGCGCCGCCGGCAGGAGCTGGCCCGGCGGATGGGGGGCGAGGAGCGGGTCGAGCGACAGCACGCGAGCGGGCGCCTCACGGTGCGCGAGCGGATCGGACGGCTGTTCGACGAGGGGAGCTTCCACGAGACCGGCGGCATCGCCGGCCGGGGCGAGTACGACGAGCACGGGGAGCTCACCGACTTCCTGCCCGCGAACATGGTTGTGGGCCAGGGCCGCGTGGAGGGCCGCCGGGCGGTGGTCCAGGGAGACGACTTCACTGTCCGAGGCGGGGCCGCGGACGCCGCGATCTGGCAGAAGATGGTCTACGCCGAGCGGATGGCCCACGACCTGCGCGTGCCGCTCGTGCGCCTGGTGGACGGCACCGGCGGGGGCGGCAGCGTGAAGTCCCTCGAGACGATGGGCTTCACCTACGTGCCGCTCGTGCCCGGGTTCGAGCTCACCACCGCCAATCTCTCACGCGTGCCCGTGGTCGCCGCCGCGCTCGGCCCCGTGGCGGGCCTCGGGGCGGCCCGAGTGGTCGCCTCGCACTTCTCGGTGATCGTGAAGGGCACCGCCCAGCTGTTCGTGGCCGGGCCGCCGGTGGTGGCCGCCGCGATGGGCGAGACGCCGGACAAGGAGGAGCTCGGCGGCGCCCGCGCGCAGGCCCGCGCCGGCGCCGTGGACAACGTGGCGGCCGACGAGGACGACGCACTCGAGCAGCTCAGGCGCTTCCTCTCCTACCTGCCTGGGAGCGTGTGGGAGGCGCCGCCGCCGATCGACTGCTCCGACCCCGGGGACCGCCGCGAGGAGGAGCTGCTTTCGATCGTCCCGCGCGAGCGCCGCAGCCCGTACGACGTGCGCCGGGTGCTCGAGCTGGTGCTCGACTCGGGCTCCGTGTTCGAGATGGGCGCCGCGTACGGCCGCCCGCTCGTCACGGCGCTCGCGCGGCTCGGCGGCCGCCCGGTGGGCGTGATGGGGAGCGACCCCAAGCACTACGGCGGCGGCCTGACGGCGGACGCCTCCGAGAAGGCTGCCCGCTTCGTCGACCTCTGCGACCAGTTCCGCCTGCCGCTGGTGAGCTTCGTGGACCAGCCGGGCTTCGTGATCGGCACCGAGGCCGAGCGCCGCGGCACGATCAGGCGCGGGACCCGCGCGATGTACGCGGTCTACCAGGCCACGATCCCGGCGGTCTCCGTGCTGGTGCGCAAGGTGTTCGGCGTGGCGGGCGCCGCGCACGGCGACCACTCGCGCCTGAACCTCCGCTACGCCTGGCCGTCGGGCGACTGGGGCTCGCTTCCGATCGAGGGCGGGATCGAGGCGGCCTACCGGCGCGAGCTGGAGGCGGCGGAGGACCCGGTCGCCCTGCGGGCGGAGATCGAGGAGCGCCTCAACGCCGTGCGCTCGCCGTTTCGCACCGCGGAGCGCTTCGGGGTCGAGGAGATCATCGACCCGCGCGACACCCGCCCGCTCCTGTGCGACTGGGCCGAGCGGGCGCACGAGCTGGTTCGCATGGACGCCGCGGCCGGGCCGAAGGCGCGCGGCCTGAGGCCCTAGAACGCAAAACGCCGTAGCGCTCTCGGTGAGCGCTACGGCGATCTCGCGATGCGTATAGGTCGCATCTGAGTCGTTCCGGGGGGCCTGTAACCAACGTACACCCGGTCTGCGGAACAGGCAAACGCTCAGCGGGGCTGCGAGCCGGCCGGGGCCCTCAGCCCAGCAGAGTGGCGACCTCGACCGGCGGCGCGCCGACGGGCGTGGGCACACTGGCCCCGCGCTCGTGGGTCCCCACGTCGCGATATGCGCCTTCGCGGGGGTCGCGCAAGACCGTGATTGAGCCGGCGTCCGGGTCGACGATCCAGTACTCGGCGACGTCCGATCGCGCGTAGCGGTCCGCCTTCGCGCGGTCGTGGCGCTTGGTGGAAACGGACACCTCTATTACGAGCGCGGCCGTCGACGGCTGCTCGCTGCGCGGCCGCTCGATCACCATCAGGTCGGGCATCACAAAGCCGCCGTCCACGATCAGCATGTCCTGCACGCGGACCTGGAGTTCTCCCACGGCACCGACGAAGTGTTCGGTCAGCGACGCTACGACATCGCTGTGCACGAACCCCGGCGGCGTCATGTCGTACAGAACGCCGTCGATGAGCTCGACCCGCTCCTCAGGGCCGAGCACTCCGGCCTCGCCCATCTTGTAGACGTCGTCCACCGAGAGGCGGTGGACTTGCGGCTCGGTCTCGAGCATCGTGGAACCGAGGGTAACGCCGGCGCTCGCACGTGTCATGCGGCGCCAAGCCGGTCTTCTTGCGCTCGCAACACGGCCTCGTGAATCGCGTCGCGGTCCTCGGGAGTCCAGCCGGCTAGCAGCCACCAGCTACACAGTGCCCGTTCAATTGCCCAGTCCAGCCGGGTCGGTGCGTAACGGCCGCAGGCCGTCCACTCAAACGCTCGACTGTCCTCAGTGAGGAAGATGTAGCAGCGCGTCCAGCGGTGTTTGTAGGCGTGGAGCGTGGCCCCGCCAGGCAGATCGGCCGCGTACATCCACATGAACTGTGCGGTGAGCCGCTCGCCCAATACCTCGAGCAGTGGCTCCCACACCGGGTCGTCGACGCGCAGCTCGGCAGACTCGGGTTCTCGGCAGGGGCGAAGCACGCCGCGAGCGTGTCGGGCGCCTGGTTACATCACAAGGCTTGTCCGTCACAACACTGCGACGGTTCGCTCACGGGCTCGTCAGGCAGCCGAAGTGATCGTGGCGATCGGGTCCCCGGTGCCGATCGGCTTGCCCTCCTCGATCGGCAGCTCGGCGACGGTCCCCGCCTTGTGGGCGGTGATCTCGTTCTCCATCTTCATCGCCTCGATGATGCAGAGCAGCTGGCCCTCCTCGACCGTGTCCCCCTGCTTCACGGCCACCTTCCACATGTTTCCCTGGAGCGGCGAGGTGATCTGATCGGGCCCGCCGCCGCCCGAGCTCTTGCGCTCCGCGCGCTTGGGAGGCTTACGGCCGGCTGGAGCCGCGCCGTTGGCGAGGCCGCCGAAGGCCTCGCCGATCACCTTCACGTCGAACCTGCGGCCTGACACCTCCACGGCGTAGTCGCGCTCGATCTTGGGCTCCTCGTCCTCGCCGCCCTCCGTCTTCTCCGGCTTCGGGAACGCCAGCTGCTTGAGCCAGTCCTTGTCCTCCACCAGGTCGCGGCAGGTCTCGCCCGCGCGCCACTGGTCGGTGTCGAGCAGGGCCGAATGGAAGGGGATGAGCGTCTTCAGCCCGCCGATCTCGTACTCGGACAGCGCGCGCAGCATCCGCTTGGTGGACGCCTCGCGGTCCACGTCCCACACGATCAGCTTCGCGATCATCGGGTCGTACAGCGGCAGCACCTCGTAGCCCTCCTCGGCGCCCGAGTCCACGCGTACCCCTGGGCCGCTCGGCGGCACGTAGGAGGTGATGGTGCCCGGCGCGGGGGCGAACTTCTTGGAGGCGTCTTCTGCGTTGATCCGGCACTCGATCGCGTGCCCGCGCAGCTCGATGTCCTCCTGTGCGAACGGCAGCTCGTCGCCGGCCGCCACGCGGATCTGCTCCCGCACGATGTCGATGCCGGTGACCATCTCGGTCACGCAGTGCTCGACCTGCACGCGGGTGTTCATCTCGAGGAAGAAGTACTCGCCGTCCTGGAGCAGGCCCTCGACCGTGCCGGCCGAGCGGTAGCCGACCGCCTTCGCGGCCTCGGTCCCGATCTTGCCGATCCGCTCGCGCAGCTCGGGATCGACGGCCGGGGCGGGGCTCTCCTCGATCAGCTTCTGGTGGCGGCGCTGGACCGAGCAGTCGCGCTCGAACAGATGCACCACGTTCCCGTGGGCGTCGGCCAGCACCTGCACCTCCACGTGACGGGGGTCGGGCAGGTAGCGCTCGATGTAGACGGTGGCGTCGGAGAAGAACTTCTCGCCCTCGCGGGCGGCGCCCTCGAAGGCGTCGGTCAGCTCGTCCTCGGACAGCGCCACGCGGAAGCCCTTGCCGCCGCCGCCGCCCGCGGCCTTGATCGCAACCGGGTAGCCGATGTCGGCGTCGATGATCTTCTTCGCGTCCTCGACGGTGTCGACCGGGTCGGTCGTGCCCGGCACGATCGGCACGCCCGCCTCCTTCATCAGCTCGCGCGCCTTGGTCTTCGAGCCCATCGCGTCGATCGCGTCGGCGGGCGGGCCGATGAACGACGACCCCGGCGTCGTCGCAGGCGCGCGCGAACGCCGAGTTCTCGGCGAGGAAGCCATAGCCGGGGTGGATCGCCTCCGCGCCCGACTGCTTCGCCACGTCGAGGATCTTCTCCACCACCAGGTAGCTCTCGGCGGCGGGACCGGGGCCGAGCAGGTAGGCCTCATCGGCGCGACGGACGTGCGGCGCGTCGCGATCGGGCTCGGAGTAGACGGCGACCGTGCCGACCCCGAGCTCCTCCAGCGTGCGCATCACGCGGATCGCGATCTCACCGCGGTTTGCGACCAGGACCTTCGAGAACATGCGGCCGGGGAGGGTACCGGGCGCCCGTCAGGAGCGCGTGGGAGCCGCGGTGGGCGGCGCGAGCTGGACCTCCCGGCGCCGGTCGCGGAGCGTGCTCCACCCGATCAGGACCGCCGCGACCACGGGCACGGCCGCGATCAAGAAGCCGGGCACGCCCATGCCTCCCTTGCAGCAGTCCGAGGCCCGACCCGAGCAGCACGACGGCCAGCGTGGTGCGCAGGCGCCCGTGGGCACGCGCACCGACAGGTGGCTGCCAACCCACACGCCGGGGACGGATCCCACCAGGATCGTCCCCGCCAGGGCGAAGTCCACGTTGCCGGCCACGATGTGCGCCGCCGCGGCCGCCCACAGGAGGATCGCCGCGTGGAACACGTCGGTGCCCACGACGCGGGTGGGGACCAGGCGGAACAGCAGGATCAGGCCCACCGCGATGATCGCGCCGCTGCCCGCGGAGGTGACCCCGAGCACGAAGCCCACGAACACCCCGAGCCCGACCGCCGAGACCTTGTGGCGCCGCTCCATCTCGACCGTGTCGCGCTCGCGGCCGACGAGCCGCTTGAGGAAGAGCGCCCGCGCGAGCGTCAGCGCGCCGCAGAAGAGCAGCGCCCCGCCGAGCACGGTGAGCAGCAGGTCGTCGAAGTCCTCGCCGGCGGAGCTGCTCGATCAGCTCGAGCGCGTACACGCCGCCGATCGCCGCGGGCACGGAGCCGACCGCCATCCATCCGGACAGGCTCATGTCCACCGTCTTCTGCCGCCAGTGCTTGAAGCCGCCCACGGTCTTGGTCACCGCTCCGTAGGCGAGGTCCGTGCCCACGGCGGTGATCGGCTTCACGCCGAACACGAGGATCAGCAGGGGGGTCATCAGCGACCCCCCGCCGATGCCGGTCATGCCCACGAGCAGGCCGACGCCGAGGCCGAACGCGACGAGAGCCGGGTCCATCAGTCGCCGGAGGCGACCGGGTCCACGATCATGCCGGCGCCGACGGTGTCGTTCGTCGCCTCGTCGATGAGGATGAAGCTGCCGGTCTGGCGGTTGCGCGAGTAGGGGTCCGCCACCAGCGCCTCGGAGAGGCGCAGCCGCACCCGCCCGATGTCGTTCAGCCCCAGGCCCTCGGCGGGACCCGGCTCGAGCGTGTGCACGTCCACGCGGTGCTCGATCTCCTCCACGATCGCCCGCGCCTGACGGGTCGTGTGCTTGATCGCGTAGCGGCCCCGGGGCGACAGCGGCGCCTCGGCCATCCAGCACACGTCGGCCACCAGCTCGCGCACGGGGGCGGGCGCGTCTGTCGGGGCGGCAGAGCATGTCGCCCCGCCCGAGGTCGATGTCGTCCTCCAGCAGCAGCGTCACGGACATCGGCGGGAAGGCGGTCGTCGAGCTCGCCGTCGAACGAGTCGATCGCGGCGATGCGCGTCCGCCGGCCGGACGGCAGCGCCACCAGCTCGTCTCCCGGCGATAGCACGCCTCCCGCCACCTGCCCGGCGTAGCCGCGGTAATCGGGCCGCTCGGCGGGGTGGGGGCGGATCACCCACTGGACCGGGAAGCGGGCGTCCTCGAGGTTCTGTCGGAGGCCACCTCCACGTGCTCGAGGTGGTGCAGCAGCGGAGGGACCCTGGTACCAGGGCATGTTCTCCGACCGCTCGACCACGTTGTCGCCCAGCAGAGCGCTCACCGGGATGAACAGCACGTCCTCGAACTCCAGGTCCGAGGCGAACTCCGTGAACTCCTCGCGGATCGACTCGAACCTCTCCTCGCTCCAGTCGGCCAGGTCCATCTTGTTCACGCACACGACGAGGTGGGGGATCCGCAGCAGCGAGGCGATGAAGGCGTGGCGCTTGGACTGCTCGATCACACCCGGCGCGCGCATCGATCAGCACCAGCGCCAGGTCGGCGGTGGAGGCGCCGGTGACCATGTTGCGCGTGTACTGCTCGTGGCCCGGCGTGTCGGCGATGATGAACTTGCGCCGGGGGGTCTGGAAGTAGCGGTAGGCGACGTCGATCGTGATGCCCTGCTCGCGCTCGGCGCGCAGGCCGTCGGTGAGCAGGGCGAGGTTCACGTAGCCGTCGCCGTTGCTCTCGGACACCTCGCTCGACGTGCTCGAGCTGGTCGGCGAGGATCTGCTTGGAGTCGAACAGCAGCCGGCCGATCAGGGTCGACTTGCCGTCGTCGACCGAGCCGGCGGTGGCGAACCGGAGCAGCTCGGCGGACCGGGATACGACGGCCACTACGAATACCCCGTGCGGGCTTCCAGCCCGCACTCCTGAGACGGATGATGCCTTCCAGGCATCAGAAGTACCCCTCGCGCTTGCGGTCCTCCATCGCGGCCTCCGTCACACGGTCGTCGGCGCGGGTCTCGCCGCGCTCGGTGATCCGCGTGGCGGCGATCTCGGCGACGACCACCTCGACGATCGTCGACGCGTCCGAGCGCACTCCGCCGGTGCAGCTCATGTCGCCGACCGTGCGGTAGCGCACCGAAGCCTTGAACGGCTGCTCGCCGTCGATCAGCTCCACGTGGTCGGACATCGCGTAGAGCATCCCGTCGCGCTCGAACACCTCGCGCTCGTGGGCGAAGTAGATCGAGGGCACCTCGAGCTCCTCCTCCGCGATGTACTGCCACACGTCGAGCTCGGTCCAGTTCGAGAGCGGGAACACGCGCACGTGCTCGCCCTTGCGGATGCGCGCCGTTGTAGAGCGCCCACAGCTCGGGTCGCTGGGCCTTGGGGTCCCACTGGCCGAAGTCGTCGCGGAAGGAGAAGCATCCGCTCCTTGGCGCGGGCGCGCTCCTCGTCGCGGCGGGCGCCGCCGAAGGCGGCGTCGAACCCGTGCTCCTCGATCGCGTCGAGCAGCGTGACCGTCTGGAGCCGGTTGCGCGAGGCGCGCGGGCCCGTCTCCTCCACGGCGCGGCCGGTGTCGATCGAGTCCTGCACCGAGGCCACGATCAGCCGCTCGCCCAGCTCCTCGACCCGCCGGTCGCGGAACTCGATCACCTCGGGGAAGTTGTGCCCGGTGTCCACGTGCATGACCGGGAAGGGGAACCTGCGCGGGCCGGAAGGCCTTCTCGGCGAGCCGCAGCAGCACGATCGAGTCCTTGCCGCCGGAGAACAGCAGCACGGGCCGCTCGCAGCTCGGCGGCCACCTCGCGGAAGAGGTGGATGGCCTCGGACTCGAGCTCGCGCAGGTGCGAGAGCTCGCAGACTGGTCGGGGGCTGGTGACCGCGACGCTCATCGGTCCGTGTGCAGCCCGCACTCGGTCTTGTCCTGGCCCGCCCAGCGGCCCTCGCGGCCGGAGCCCGGCACGGTGCAGGGGGCGCAGCCGATGGAGGCGTAGCCCTGGTCGTGCAGCGGGTTGTAGGGGAGGTCGTGCTCGGAGATGTAGGCCCACACGTCCTTGCTCCGTCCAGTCGGCCAGCGGGTTCACCTTCAGCAGGCCGTGCGCCTCGTCCCAGGAGCTCTCCTCGGCGACGGCGCGCGTGGGCGCCTGCTCGCGGCGGAGCCCGGTGATCCAGGCGTCGAGCCCGTCGAGCGCCTGCTCGAGCGCCGCCACCTTGCTGGTCCCGCAGCAGCGGTCGGCGGTCCAGGGCGCTCCGTCGGGCTGCGTGGCGTCGAACACCTCGACCTTCACGCCGTAGCGCTGCTCGAACTCGCGCCAGGTCTCGTAGGTCTCAGGGAACAGCACGCCGGTGTCGATCGTGAACACCCGCGCGTCGGGCGCCAGCTGCAGCAGCATGTGCGAGCAGCACCGACTCCTCCTTCTGGAAGGAGCACGCGAGCGCGATGCCGCGGGTGGTGTCGCTCGAGCGCGCGGGACGAGGGCGGTGCCCTGGCGTTCAGACCGCGCACTCGCCTTCGCCCCGGATCACCTGGTACAGGTCCGGCGGTTCCAGTCGATGAAGAAGTCCATGTTCTCGAGCGTTGAACTCGACCGGCATCGATAGGTCCTTGACCAGCTCCGTGAACTGTCGGGGCCGACGCGCTCGGCGAAGTCGTTGAACTCCTCGCCGTCCTGGCGCTCGGCCTCGTAGTAGCGCAGCCAGCGCTCGACGGCCTCGGGCACGCGCTTTGCCGGCAGGCGCGACTTGAGCCGGGTCCCGTACACGACCTCGCCGCCCTCGTAGCGCCCGCCGATGTGCGGGATGTAGGCCGGGATCGTCTTGTCGCCGACCTTGATCGACGCCCCGTAGAACCCGATGTTCGCGATGTGGTGCTGGCTGCAGCCGTTGGGGCAGCCGGACATCTTGATGTGGACCCGCTTCGTCAGCGGGTCCTCGATGTCCATCTCCTCGAGCTGCTGCTGCACGGCCTGGTTGAGGCCCATCGAGCTGGTGATGCCGAGCTTGCACGAGTCGGTGCCGGGGCAGCTCACCACGTCGGTGATCTCGTCGGCGCCGGCGTCGCCGAGGTCGAGCGCCAGCAGGCGCTGCCACACCTCGTACACGGACTCGTCGCGCACCCAGCGCAGCACGAGGTTCTGCTCCACGGTGGTGCGGGCGTAGCCGCCGCGAGTAGTCGCGCATGATCTGGCCGAGCCCGCGGAACTGCTCGGGGGTGAGGTCGCCGCGGGTGACCTTCACCTGCACGGTCGAGAAGCCCGGCCTGGCGCTGGGCCTGCACGTTCGAGTCGCGGAAGCGCTCGAACTCCGTGCCGTCGCCGTTGGGCTGGGCGTAGTTCTGCGGCAGCTCGGGTGCGTTCGCCTCCTCGTCGTGGATCAGCAGCAGCGGCGTGGGGTCGAAGTCGCGCTCGGCGACCCAGTCGCCCTCGAGCTCCTCCTCCACCTGCTCGCGGAAGGCGTCGATGCCGATCTTGTCGATGAGCACCTTGATCCGGGCGCGGGCGCGGTTCACGCGCAGCCACTCCTGGCGGTCGAAGATCCGGAAGCAGGCCTCGGCGACCTTCAGGTAGTCGCCGTTGTCCAGCTCGACGAAGTCGTAGAGCGTGGGCGCGACGCGCGGCATGATCGAGGTGCCGCCGCCCACGCGAATCTCGACGCCCTTCACGCCGTCGCGCACGCGCGGGATGAAGCCGATGTCGTGGATGCCGGTGATCGCGCGGTCGTCGTCGGTGGCCGTGAACGCGGTCTTGACCTTGCGCGGCATCAGCTGCGTGGTGGGGTGGCGCACGAAGTAGCGCACGTAGGCGCCCGCGTAGGGGGTGATGTCGAAGAGCTCGCCCTCGCACACGCCGGCCCACGGGTCGCCGGTCACGTTGCGCACGGTGTTGCCGCAGCCCTCGCGGCTCGACAGGCCGGAGTCCGAGAGCTCGCGGATCAGCTTGGCGGCGTCGCGCAGCGGAACGTGGTGGATCTGGATGTTCTGCCGCGTCGTGATGTGGCCCTTGTTCAGCGGCGCGTACTTCTCGACCACGTCGGCGAAGGCGTCCATCTGCTCGGGCGTGATGCCGCCCATCGGGAGCTTCACGCGGATCATCTGCACGTCGGCCTGGCGCTGGCCGTAGACGCCCTGCTTGAGGCGGAAGCCGATGAACTCGTTCTCCTCGGTCTCGCCGCCGAGGAACTTCTCCGCCTCGTTGTCGAAGTCGTCGAACTCGCGCTCGAGGATCGGGATCACGTGGCCCGGGACGTTCTCGACGACCTCGGGGTTCTTCAGCGAGCCCTTGCGGCCCTTGGGGGTGGTGGTCGGCTCCATCGGGTGAAAGTAGCAAAACCCGATCGGAGTTTCGATTATTAACCGTCGGGGTGAGGAATACCCGCCTCCCGGAAGGCGTCGCGGCGGTCGAGGAAGAGCTTGGCGTGGACGACCTGCCCGTCCCTGACGGTCCACAGGGTGGCCGAGTCCGCCTCGACGACCTCCACCCCGCTGGTGTGTCCCACGGCTCGGCTGTGGTGAAGGGCGACCACGCGCTCCTCGTCCACCTCGATCAGGTCCTGCAGGTCGACCTTGAAGGACCTCCAGGTCTAGGTCGGATCTCCTCTCCGAACCGGCGCAGATCGTCGTGGCCCCGGTACCACGGGCTCGGCGCTCACCTGCCCCACGGCTCGCCGTCGCCCCAGGCGTTCGCGTTCGCGGCGTCGAGCCGGGCGTTCTCGTACAGCCCGGCGCGCAGCCACGGGCTCACCGACGGCCCGGCGGCGGGAGGCGGGGCGGTGTCGCGCAGGAACTGCTCGATGGCGGCGGCGATCGCGGCGGCCTCCTCGGGCGAGGCCGCGGCCTGGCGGACCTCGATACGAGGGCGCGGGGGATGCCGCTTGCCGTTGCCTGCCACGTCTGAACCGTAATACCCGGCGACCGACTACCGACGACCGACTACCGTCGTGCCATCGACGTTCCGGTGTTCGACCACGACGCGGTGCTCGCGGCCGTCTCTCCCGGCGAAGCCATCGACAGGGTTCGCCACGGCTTCGTGGAGTACGCGAGCGGCGAATGGATGATGCCGCCGAAGGTCTATCTCGACGCTTCACCGAACGGCGACTTCCGCGCCATGCCCGCGCGCGGGCGCGGGCATCGCGATCCTGAAATGGGTCACCTCGTTCCCCCGCAACCCCGAGGCCGGCCTGCCCGTGGTGATGGGAGTGATCTGCGTGTCGAGCGCCGTGGACGGCGAGCCGCTGGCGCTGCTCGACGTGCGCTCGGTGACCGCCCTCCGCACGGGCGCGGTCGCCGCGGTGGCCAGCCAGGAGCTCGCCCGGGAGGACGCAGGGACCGTCGGCATCATCGGCTGCGGCCTGCACGGAGCGTGGGCGGCGCGCTGCCTCGCCGCCGCCGAGTACGGGCCGGGCGTCTGCTTCGACCCGGATCCCGAGGCCGCCGGCGCCCTGGCCGGTGAGCTCGGTTGGGAGGCCGGCGCCCGCGAGGACGCGCTGGCCTGCGACGTGGTCACCTGCGTGACCCCGGGCGTGGATCCGGTGGTGTACGCGGCCGACCTGCATCCCGGGGTGCACCTGAACCTGCTGGGCGCGGACGGGCCGGGCAAGGCCGAGGCGGAGATCGAGGCGGTCCTGCGCTGCGAGCTCTTCTGCGACGAGTGGCTGCAGGCGAGCCACGGCGGGGAGCTGACGGGCGCCGTCGAGGCGGAGCTCGTCACCCGCGACCGGGTCACGGAGCTCGGCGCCGTGCTCACGGGCAAGGCCCCCGGCCGCAGCTCGCCGGAGGCCGTGACCCTGTTCGACTCCACCGGCCTCGCGATCCAGGACGTGGCGATCTGCCTGGCCGTGCTCGAGGCTCACCGCGCCGGCGTCATCTCGGCGGGCAGCGCGCGCCTGTGACGCACGGGCGGGCGCTCGCGTTGTAGCGTCCACGGCGTGCGGAGGCTGTTCGCGCTGGGAGGCGCGTTGACGATGATGCTGGCGTGCGCCCAGGGTGCGGGTGCGGCGTCGCTGCCGAGCGTGAGCTCTGGCCCGTTGCCCGGGCCGCCGCTCCTCTACGCGCCGCCTCCGGACGCCCCGCCGCTGTCGGTGCAGGCGCCGTTCGGCGCCAAGCCGCTGCTCGTGTCCGGCACGGACGCGCTGCGGGACGGCGAGTACCTGTACCAGGACTACCTCTTCGACGACCGCGGGGCGGACACCGTGCCCCTGACGGGCAGCCGTGGCAGGGCCAACCCGGGCAGCGACATCGCCGCGAGCACCGCCGGCGACGTCTTCTATCCCACGGCCGCGAAGTACGCGGGCAACGCCGCCGACATCGTGGAGCTGCGGATAAAGCCCACGGAGGACGCCGTGGTCTACCGGGTCACCCTCAACACCGTGAAGGAGGACGCCGCCGCCGTGGTCGGCCTCGGCATCGACGAGGACCGCAGCGGCGGAGGGGCCGTGGAGTGGCCGCTGGGGGCCGGGGTCAGCTCGCCGGGGCTCGACAGCTTCATCACCGCGCACGGGACGGGCGGCACGGTGCACGACCTCGGCGCGGACACCTCCACGGCGCTGCCGGAGGGAGCGGTGACGATCGACTCCACCACGAACCAGATGACGATCCGCGTGCCCCGCGCCATGCTCGACCCGGGCACCGCCACCTGGCGCTACGTGATGGGCGCCGGCCTGTGGGACGGCGACGGCTGGCTCGCGGTGCCCACGGCCGACGAGCCCACCGAGACCGCTCCCGCATCCGGCTCCTCCGTGAGCGGCGCGCCGGCCGTGTTCAACCTCGGCTTCCGCTTCGACGAGCCGCAGGCGTCCACGCCGGAGCCGCCCTACACGACCTTCCCGGGCGTCGGCAACTGGTTCGAGGACAAGCAGGCGAACACGCTCGCCGGCGGGACCACCGGCGACTTCGGCGCCGACGTGGACTTCGCGAAGCTGGCCGCCGGGGCCGACGAGCAGCTGCACTCGCCGCCGGGGCGCGAGCAGGCGCGGATATTCGCGTCGTCCCTGGGGCTTCCGGAAGGCGTCCGCGACGAGTTCCCGGGCTACGGCGGCCAGCTCCAGCCGTACACGCTCACGGTGCCGCCGGGTTACGACCCGTCCAAGCCGGCCGGGCTCACCTTCTCGCTGCACTCGCTGGGCGGCAACTACAACCAGTACGCCGTGTTCTCGCCGAATCAGCTGCGCCAGTTCGGCGACCAGCGCGGCAACCTCGTGGCGACTCCCCTCGGCAGGGGCACGGACGGCTGGTACACCGACGAGGCCGAGGCCGACTTCTTCGAGGTGTGGGCGGACGTGGCGCGCAACTTCAGCCTCGACTCCGAGCGGGTGGCCCTCAGCGGGTACTCGATGGGCGGGTACGGCACCTACAAGCTCGGCACGCAGTACCCGGACCTGTTCGGCAAGGCGTTCACCACGGTCGGTCCGCCCGGGCGAGGGATATGGGTCCCGCCGGGCTCGCCGACCGACGGCCAGGACACGAACTCCAACCTCGTGCTGGAGAACGCGCGCTGGATCCCCTACCTGAACTGGGTCGAGGTCACGGACGAGCTGGTGCCCTACGCGGGCACGCGCGCGCAGCAGGCGCGCTTCGACTCCCTCGGGCTGCGCAGCCAGCTGTGGTCCTTCGGCCCCGGCGAGCACTTCACCCTCGCGATCCTCGACGGCTGGGGAGCCGCGCGCGACTTCCTCGGCGACGCGCGGGTGAAGCGCGACCCGTCGCGGGTGAACTACGCGTTCGTGCCCGCCGCCGACCGGCCGAAGCTCGGCCTCGTGCACGATCACGCCTACTGGGTCTCGGACCTGCGCGCGAGGGACACGAGCGGCGACGCCGCCTCCGATCCCGCCCGCGCGGAGATCGACGCCCGCTCGCTCGCGTTCGGCGAGGGCGATGCCCCGGGCAGGCCCGTGCTCTCCGCGGGCGCCGGTCCCAGCCCGCCGCAGGTGAACACCGTGGAGGGCACCGACTGGGGCCCGATCCCGAAGAGGGCGCCCGAGAACGCGCTCGAGCTGACGCTCGAGAACGTGTCGAGCGCGACCGTGGACGGCCGGCGGGCGAAGCTCGATCCCGGCCGGCCGCTGCGCGTGAAGGTCACGAGCGACGGCGCATCCACGATCACGATCGACCTTGGCCCGCCCCGCGGCGCGAGGGCCGCCCGGAAGGGCGTGACCCTCAGGGTGGCCGCAGGCACGCGGACCTACACGGTCCGCCCGCCGGCCTGACGTAATCGGTACACGCATGGCGCGGCGGTTCGCGGGCTGCCAGACTTGCCTGCGACGTCCGCATGGCCACGGATCGCTCCGCCATCCAGGACCCGGTCGAGGCCGGGAAGGAGGCGCTCGAGCAAGGAGCGTGGAACGACGCGCGCGAGCGGTTCGAGGCCGCGCTCGCCACGGCGGAGAGCGCAGAGGCATGGGAGGGACTTGGCTGGGCCGGGTGGTGGCTCGCCGACGGCGAGCTGACGATGCGCGCACGTGAGCGGGCCTACCGGGCCTACCGCGCCGCCGGCGATCCGGGCGCCGCCGCGAGGGTGGCGGCGTGGCTGGCGGCGGACTACCGCGAGTACCGGGGCGACAGCGCGACCGGGCAGGGCTGGTTCGAGCGAGCCCGCCGGCTGCTGGAGGGGCTGCCCGAGTCGCCGGACCACGCCTGGGTGGCCCTGCACGAGGGCTCGTTCGCAATCGGCGACGGGCAGGCAGCCGAGGCGGAGCGCCTCGCGCGCTACGCGTCGGAGATCGGGCGCCGGGTCGGAGTCCCCGACCTCGAGGCGATCGGCCTGGCACAGGAGGGCCTGGCGCTCGTCGCGCTCGGCCGCGTCGACGACGGGATGCGGCGCCTGGACGAGGCCTCCGCGATCGCGGGCGGCGAGGAGCTGCAGCTGCCCGTCTCGACGGCCTGGGCCCTCTGCTACCTGGTCTCGGCCTGCGACGGGGTCGGGGACTTCGCGCGCGCGGGCCAGTGGTGCGAGGCGATGAGGAAGTTCTCGCAACGCTGGGGAGCACGTCAGATCCTCGGCGTGTGCCGCACCTCGTACGGGCGCGTCCTGGCGACCGGAGGCGACTGGGCCGCCGCGGAGACGGAGCTCACCGCCGCGGTCGGGGACCTCGAGCACGCCCGCCCCGGCATGGCCGGGATGGGGCTCGTCCGGCTGGCGGAGCTGAGGGCTCGGCAGGGGCGCACGGGCGAGGCGCGCGAGTTGCTGGAACGGGCGGGGCACCACGGCCTCGCGGTGCTGGGGCTCGGCGAGCTGGCGCTGGAGGACGGCGACGCCCCGGGCGCCGCGGACGCCGCGGAGCGCGTGCTGCGGCGCATCCCGGCTGACGGCGTGCTCGACCGGTTGCCGGCGATGGAGCTGCTCGTGAGGGCGCGGGCGGCGCTCGGAGACTTCGACCAGGCGGAGGAGGCCCGCGCCGAGCTGGAGGCCGGGGCGCGCGAGCTCGGGACTCCCTACCTGATGGGGCGCGCCCACCGCGTGGCGGGGGAGCTCGCGCTGGCGCGCGGGGACCTCGAGGAGGCGCGGTGCCGGTGCGAGGACAGCGTGGACTGCTTCGGCGAGAGCGCTGCGCCCTACGACGCCGCGCTCGCCCGTGTCGTCCTGGCGCAGGCCCTGTCTGCGCTCGGGCGCGCCGAGCGCGCCGGCGAGGAGGCTCGTGCCGCGGGAGAGGTGTTCGACTCCCTCGGGGCGACCCGGGACGGCGAGCGCGCTGCGGCCGCGGTCGGCGCCGGAGAGGCGCGGGCCGGCGACGGCGCCCCGCCCGGCGACCTGACGGCGCGGGAGCTGGAGGTGCTGCGGCTGGTGGCGCAGGGCCTGAGCGACGCCGAGATCGCGGAGCGGATCGTGGTGAGCCCGCACACCGTGCACCGGCACGTGGCGAACGTGCGCACCAAGCTGCGGGCCCCTCACGCGCGGCCGCTGTGGCCTACGCGGCCCGCGCCGGACTGCTCTAGACGCCGCCTGGCCGGTTCCGGCCATCCCCGGAAGATGGCCGGGAAAGGCGAAGGCAGCGCGCCTCGGCGTTCGTACGGTCCTCCGGTCACCTACTCCGGAGGCTCGAGATGACCCCCTTGACCCAGACTTCCACCGACGAGCTGCGGTTCCGCCTGCGCGGCGGGCTGTACGCGCCGGGAGATGCGGGCTACGAGGACGCCTGCACCCTCTACAACTCCAGCATCGACCGCCGCCCGCGACTGGTCGCCCGGTGCGCGGCGCCGGACGACGTGGTGGCCGCGCTCGCCTACGCCCGTGAGCACGGGCTCGAGGTGGCCGTCCGGTCCGGGGGCCACTCGGTCACCGGCGCATCGCTCTGCGACGACGGGCTCGTGATCGACACCCGCGGGATGACCGACATCGAGGTCGACCCCGAGCGCCGCGTGGCGCGCGTGGGCGGCGGCTGCACCTGGAACGAGCTCGACCGTGCGACGCAGGAGCACGGGCTGGCCACGACCGGTGGGCGGGTCTCCACCACAGGCGTGGCCGGCCTCACCCTGGGCGGCGGCTCCGGGTGGCTCGAGCGCAAGCACGGGCTGGCGTGCGACAACCTCGTGGGCGCCGAGCTGGTGACCGCCTCCGGCGAGCTGGTGCGCGCCTCGGCGGACGAGAACGCCGATCTGCTCTGGGCACTGCGGGGCGGCGGCGGCAACTTCGGCGTCGTCACGACGCTCGAGTTCCAGCTGCACCCCGTGGGCCCCGAGGTGCTGGGCGGGCTGGTCATCCACCACGCCGACCGGGCGCGGGAAGCCCTGCGGCTCTTCCGCGACGTGATGAACGCGGCACCGGACGAGCTGGGCCTGGCGTTCCTGTTCGCCACCGGCCCCGACGAGCCCGAGATCCCCGAGGAGCTGCATGGGGAGCCGGTCGTCTTGATCGCGGGCACGTACGCCGGGAGCGTGGAGGACGGGGAGGAGGCCCTGCGGGAGATCCGCGCCTTCGGCCCTCCCGCCGCGGACCTGTTCGGGCCGGTTCCATACGCCGACTTCCAGTGCTCGCTGGACGACCCGCCCGGCTACCGCAACTACTGGACATCCGACTCCCTCGCGGACATGCCCGACGCCGCGGTGGACGCGATCGTCGAGCGCTCGGCGCAGATCCCGGCCGGCCCGGCGCAGGTCCTGATCGCCCCGTGGGGCGGCCAGGTCGCGCGCGGGGGCGCCGAGTCGCCTCTCGGCGGCAGGGACGCACGGTTCATCGTCCATCCGTTCTTCCTCTGGGAGGACCCGGCGGACGACGAGCTGATGATGCGGCTCGGCCGCAGCTACCGCGACGACCTGCGCGAGTACGCGATCGACGCCACGTACCTGAACTTCATCGGGGACGAGGGCGCTGAGCGGGCGCGGGCGGGCTTCGCCCCCGGGGCGCACGAGCGCCTCTGCCGGGTGAAGGCGGAGTGGGACCCGGACAACGTGTTCCACCCCAACCGCACCATCACCCCGGACGGGGCCGAGTCGTAGCGATGGGCCCCCGCCGCGACCTGCGGCTGCTCGCCGGCGCCGTCTTCCTGTCGGCGGCGGGGGACCTGCTCGCGCTGGTCACGCTCGTGCTGCTGGTGCACGAGACCACCGGCAGCGGCCTGGCCGTCTCCGCCCTGTTCGCCACGACGCTCGTGCCGGTGGTCGCGCTCGCGCCCGTGGCCGGGCTCCTGGCGGACCGGGTCGAGAGCGTGCGGCTGCTCACCGTCGCGTCCGTGGCCCAGGCCGCCCTGGCGGTGGGACTCGCGTTCACGGACGGCCTGGCCGGCATCCTCGCGCTGTCCGCCCTGCTCACGGCGGGCGCGACCTTCGGTCAGCCGGCGGAGTTCGCCCTGGTCCCGGCCGTGGCCGAGCGCGGCCGGCTGACCCAGGCCAACGGGCTGGTCGAGTCCGCGCGCTACGCGGGCTTCGCGATCGGACCGGCCCTGGCCGGCGCGATGGCGGCCGCCGGCGGCCCGCGGGCGGCGATGCTGGTGAACGCCGCCAGCTTCGTCGCGATCGCCGTGGCGGCGTCGCTCATGCGCGCGCGCCGGCGCCCGGCCCCTGCCAACGGCGGGCGGACGCGGGCGCGCGACGGCGTGGCGCACCTCTGGAACGACGCCGTGCTGCGCCCGACGGTGCTGGCGGCCACCGCCGGGCTCGCGTTCATCTCCGCGTGCCTGACGGTGGAGGTCTTCTACGTGAAGGACGTGCTCGGCGCGGGTGACACGGGCTACGCCCTGATCCTGGCCGTCTGGATGGCCGGGATGGTCGCGGGCGCCACCGGCCTGGCGAGACGCGTGCCGCACAGCGTGATCGCCGCCGCGGCGCTCGCGGCCCTCGCGGTGCAAGGCGCCGGGCTGGCGCTCCAGACCGTGTGGGCCGTGGTGCCGATGGCAGTGGCCGGATACGCGATCGGCGGGCTCGGCCACGGTGTGAAGAACACGCTGCTGCGAACCACGATCCAGCTCCGGGTGCCGGACGAGTTGCACGGGCGCGCCTTCGCGGCCTACAACGCCGCGCGCAACACCGCCGAGCTGGGTGCGATCGGCGCGGGAGGGGTGGTGCTGGCCCTCCTCGGCCCGCGGATGGCGCTGCTCGTCGCCGGCCTCGGCTGCGTCGGGGCCGGGCTGGCCGGGCTCGCCGCCCTTCAGCGGCGCAGCGACTCGCGCAGGGCCAGCACCCGGCCGGCGGAGCGCTGGAAGGCACCGCGGTTCAGGCGGCCGCTGCGCAGCGCGGACGTGAGCGCTCTGGCCGCGCGATCCCCGGCGGAGTAGCCGCCGGCGAACAGCGCGATGTCCGTGCCCGCGCGTGCGGTCTCGACGCCCAGGCGGCCCGCGCCGCCATAGCGGGCGGTGGCCGGCGTGTCGAGGGCGTCGGTCACGCTCACCCCGCGGAAGCCCAGGCGGCCCCGCAGCTCGCGTGTGGCCCAGGCGTGCGAGAGCGCGGCGGGCCGGCGGCTGCGGGCGGGGTAGACCGCCGTGGAGAGCATCACGAGCGGAACCCGCCCCGCGAGCGACGCGAACGGCGCGCCGTCGATCCGCCTGAGGCGTCCGAGCGGGGTGCGGATCAGCTGCGCGGCGAGGTCCGTGTTCACGCCCGCCGCCCCGAACCCGGGGAAGTGCTTGAGCGTGGCGGCCACGCCGCGCGAGCGCAGCCCGCGGGCGAACGCGCCGGCCATGCGGGTCACGGTGCGGGGCGAGCGCCCGTAGCAGCGCCGCTCGCGCTCGAGCGCGCTGCCGCGGCGGCACACGTCGGCCACCGGCGCGAGGTCCACGTTGGCGCCCACGGCGCGCAGGGCCGAGCCCGCCGTGCGGCCGTCGGCCAGGGCGGCGGCGGCGCTGCCCGTCGCGCCCACGGCCGCGGCGCTCCGGCGCGGCCCGCCGGGAAGCCTCAGCACCGCACCGCCCTCCTGGTCCACCATCACCAGCAGCGGCGCCTTGACCGGCGAGCGCCCCGCCGCGCGCTGTAGCCCGGTGAGGGTGCGGCGCAGGTGAGCCCGCGAGCGGACGTTGCGCGAGAAGAGCACCACGCCGGCCGCCTGGCCGCGCTCGATCCGCCGGACGAGTGCGCGCGGGGGCGCCGGCCCGCCGTAGGCGAACACCACGCGCTGGCCCGCGAGCTGCGCCTCGCTCAGCCGCTCGGCGGGCGGGGCGGGAGCGGCCGCGGCGAGCCCGGCGGCGAGGGCGGCGAGGGCTACCTGCACTGCGCGTTCACTCTAGTCCGCCGCCGGTCGCCTAGCCTTGGCTCGTGACCCGCGCGGCGATCCTGTACGACGCTGATTGCGGCTTCTGCAAGTGGTCCCTCGGGCTGTTCCTGAAGTGGGATCGCCACGGTCGCCTGCGTCCCGTCGCGCTCCAGGACCCCGAGGCGGATCTGCTCCTCGGCGCGATGGACGAGGACACGAGGATGGCGTCGTGGCACCTGGTCATGCCCGGCGGGGCGGTGCACTCGGCGGGACGGGCGGTGGAGCCGCTGATGCGGCTGCTCCCGGGCGGACGGCCGTTCGCGGCGCTCGCCCGCGCCACCCCCGGCCTGACCGACCGCGCATACGCGCTCGTCGCCCGCCACCGGACCCCGCTCGGGCGGCTCGTCCGGCGGTTGCGCATCCCTGGCCGCTCGGGGGAGACTCGCCCTGATGGACGAGCCTGACATCCGCTACGCCCGCAACGGCGACGTGAGCCTGGCCTACCAGGTCACCGGCGAAGGCCCGCTTGGCTACAGCGGGATGTTCCCGTGCTTGCGCTTCGGGCCCGGCACGCGCTTCGTCTCGAGCGTCTCGAGCGCCTTGATCAGCCGCGGGCGGGTCTCGTGCGGCACGATCACGTCGTCGATGTAGCCGCGCTCGGCCGCCGAGTAGGGGTTGGCGAAGCGCGCCTTGTAGTCGTCCATCAGCTTCTGGCGGCGCGTCGTCGGGCGTGGGGGAGCTCTGGATGTCGCGGCGGTAGATGATGTTCACCGCGCCCTCCGGCCCCATCACGGCCACCTCCGCCTGCGGCCAGGCGAAGTTGAAGTCGGCCAGCATGTGCTTCGAGTTCATGACGTCGTAGGCCCCGCCGTAGGCCTTGCGGGTCACGACCGTGAGCTTGGGCACCGTGGCCTCGGTGAAGGCGTACAGCAGCTTCGCCCCGTGGCGGATGATCCCGCCCCACTCCTGGCTGGTGCCGGGGAGGAAGCCGGGCACGTCGCAGAAGGTCAGCAGGGGGATGTTGAACGCATCGCAGAAGCGCACGAACCGGGCGGCCTTCTCGGACGCGTCGATGTCGAGCACGCCCGCCATCTGCGACGGGCTGGTTGCCGACGATCCCGATCGGCCGGCCGCCCAGGCGGGAGAAGCCGACGATGATGTTCGTGGCGAAGTGCTCCTGCACCTCGAAGAAGTCGCCGTCGTCGACGATGCGGGTCACCACGTCGCGCATGTCGTAGGGCTTGTTCGGGGCGTCGGGCACGATCGAGTCGAGGTCCATCTCCATCCGGTCGTGCGGGTCGCCGGTGTCCATCTTCGGCGGCTGCTCGAGGTTGTTCTGCGGCAGGAAGGACATGAAGTAGCGCACGTCCTCCAGGCACGCCTCCTCGTCCTCGGCGGCGAAGTGCGCGACGCCCGACTTCGTGTTGTGCGTCATCGCGCCGCCGAGCTCCTCGAACTCCACCTCCTCGCCGGTCACGGTCTTGATCACGTCGGGCCCCGTGATGAACATGTGCGAGGTCTCCTTCACCATGAAGATGAAGTCGGTCATCGCCGGTGAGTAGACGGCGCCGCCCGCGCACGGGCCCATGATCAGGGAGATCTGGGGGATCACGCCGGAGCACTGCACGTTGCGCACGAACACGTCCCCGTAGGCGCCCAGCGAGACCACGCCCTCCTGGATCCGGGCGCCGCCCGAGTCGTTGATCCCGATCACGGGGCAGCCGATCTTGGCCGCCAGATCCATGATCTTGCACATCTTCTCCGCCATCACCTCGCCGAGCGAGCCGCCGAACACGGTGAAGTCCTGCGAGAAGACGCACACGCGGGCGGCCGTCGATCGTGCCGTGCCCGGTGACCACGGCGTCGCCCCACGGCCGGTTCTTCTGCATGTCGAAGTCCGACGTGCGGTGGCGGACGAACGTGTCGAGCTCCTGGAAGCTGTCCGGGTCGAGGAGCTTCAGCACCCGCTCGCGGGCGGTCAGCTTGCCCTTGGCGTGCTGCTTCTCCTCCGCCTCCGGGTTGGTGTGAATCGCCTGCTCACGCAGCTCCGTGAGCCGGGCCAGCTTCTCCTCGTAGGTCTCGGGCGAGTGCTCCCGCATGGGCGCGGGATGGTACCTGCGCCCCGGCTAGCCGCGCGAGAAGGGCCTGTGGTGAGCGGAGCCCAGGTTGTCCAGCACGCCCTCGAGCACCGCAAGAACCCGCTCCTCGTCGACGGACGGCTCGGGCTCGGGCTCGGGCGGCTCCGGCTCGGGCTCGAAGTACACGGGCTCGGGCTCCGGCTCAGGGAGCGGCTCGGGCTCGGGGAGCGGCTCGGGCTCGGGCATCGACACAACCGGCTCAGTGCGCTCCCGGAAGAACCACCGGGAAAAGAACCCCCGCCGAGACCCGTAGTAAGCGACCTCCGGCTCAGGCTCGGGCTCGGGCTCCCGGCGCGGGCTCCACGGCAGCCGGCTCCGGCTCGGGCTCCGGCTCCGGCTCCACGGCAGCCGGCTCCGGCTCGGGCTCTGACACTTCCTGTCGACTGTCGACTGTCGACTGTCGACTGACCGAGCCCTCAACCTCAGCCCGCAGTGTCACCCGCGTCCCCCACCCCGACGCCTCGATCTCCACGGTGCCGCGGGCGTGCTCGCCCTCCCAGGCGACCGTGCGTTCCGGCTCCAGCCGGCTGATCGTGATCTCCCCGAGCTCGCCTAGGTGGCGGGCGAGGCTCTCGACCTCGCTCAGCTCGCTCCACAGCTCCGGCGGGGACTTGACGAGTGTGCGCTTCACGCTGAGATCTGGCATCGCACTCCCGGTTCGCCTGTCCGGCGCCGACTCCTCCCGGGCGAAATGGACCGTGCGGCGCCTCTGCTTGACTGCCGGTCGTGATCGGCGACGACCTGCGGGAGCTGCTCGGCGACCGCCTGCCCGGCGACCACGCGCGCCAGACGCCGCCGGAGCGGATGGTCGCCCGGGCGCTCGCCGGGCTCGAGGCCCCCGCGGTGCTGGACGTGGGCTGCGGCTACGGCCGCTCCGTGGAGATCATCCGCTCCCTGGCGCCCACGGCGTCGTGGGCGGGCGTCGACATCGAGGACTCCCCGGAGGTTCGCGCCCGCACCCGCACCGACGTGGAGTTCCACACCTTCGACGGCGTCGACCTGCCGTTCGAGGACGGGCGCTTCGACGTCGTCTACTGCACCCAGGTGCTGGAGCACGTCCGAAAGCCGGGGCCTCTGCTCTCCGAGGTCGCCCGCGTCACGCGCCCGGGCGGCTGGCTGGCGGGCTCCACGTCGCAGCTGGAGCCCTTCCACTCGCGCAGCACGTTCAACCACACGCCATATGGCCTGTCGCTGCTCTTGGAGGAAGCGGGCTTCGCCGAGCTCGAGCTGCGGCCCAGCATCGACTCGCTCACTCTGATCGTGCGCCGCGGCCTGGGAGGCCCCGCCTTCTTCGACCGCTGGTGGGCACGGGAGTCGCCGCTCAACCGCGCGATCGACCTCTACGCGCGGGCCAACCGGATGGACGCCGCCGCGGCGAACGCGGCGAAGCTCGTGTTCTGCGGCCAGTTCTCCTTCGCCGCCCGGCGCGGCGGCTACTCCACGTAGAAGGCGCCGCGCATCCAGCGGTGCTGGAAGCAGTAGTAGGCGTGATAGCCGGGCTGGAGCTTCGCCGTGTCGAGCGTCCAGGTCGGGGTCGCCTGGTTCTCGTTGGACGCCGTCTCGGCCAGCGCCAGGTAGCCCATCGGCCCTGAGAAGAAGTCGCCGTTGCTGTTCGGGTAGCTCATCGACTTGGGCCCGTTGCAGGGGCCGTGGCATGCGGTGATCGAGTGGCGCGTGCCGCCGAACCGCGCATAGTCGTGGTTCACGAAGTTGATCTTCTCGCCGCGTTTCACGACGGGCGCGCCGCTCGTGGTCGGCCCCAGCAGGCCGGTCATCAGCGATCCGCGGAACAGGTCGCCCGGCGCGAAGGTGAAGTTCTCGATGTTCACGGTGTTCGTGTGGGGTCCGCGCGGGGCGGGCGCCGCGTCGTAGTCGTTGCACGCGTCGCCGACGCACTCCGACTTCATGTGGTGGAAGAGGTCGTCCGCGGACGCGCCGCGCTGGCGCTGCGCGGGCACCGACTCGGCCGCCTCCGCCGGCGTTGCGCCGGGCTCGTTCACGAGCTTGACGCGGCAGCGCTCGTCGTCGGACACCGTCACGTTCTCGTCGTAGTAGATCCCCACGACGCTCATCTGGTCGGGCCAGGCGTAGGTGCGCGTGTCGTACACCCCGTTGATGGCGATGCGGTCTCCCTTGCGCACCTTCACCCGCCAGCCGGTCTGGCTCGTTCCCATCTTCATGTGGGTCGGGAACATTCCCGGCGGGTAGAACGCCCTGCTCTCGAGCACCTTGGTTCCGGGGAAGCGGTCGCCGTCGCTGTTCGCGCAGGGGCTCGCCTCGCTGCCCAGGTTCGAGAACGTCACGTTCATGAGCCCCTCGTGCCCGTGGCCGGCGGCGCCCACCAGCTCGCCGTCCGACGGCGCGGTCCAGATGTGGCCCACCCCGGGCTTCACCGAGCCCGTCCGCGCCGGGTCGCCCGTCATGAACTGCTCCGGGTCGGCCTCGCTGTTGCCGAGCGAGTCCTCGGGCTCGCGCTTGGCGTCGAGCGGCCAGGAGAAGTACCCGCCGGTCTTCGGCACGTTGAAGGTCTCGCCGTAGAGCACCGGGGTTAGCGGCCTGATCTGGTTGCCGGTGGCCTTCTCGACCTGCTCGGCGCTCCCGTGGATGAAGTCGAAGGCGAACTCGAGGTAGACGACCTTCGTCTGGTCGGTCATGTTCATCGGCATCCAGACCATGAGCATCGGCTCGCGGTTCAGCTTCACGCCGTAGCGCTTGCCGGACGGGTCGCCCTTGGAGAGGGCCTCGAAGCTGCCCAGCGTCTGCTCGTCGCCAGTGCCGAAGATCCATTGGTAGCCGGTGCGGCCGTCGGAGGCGCCGGCGGCGTCCTGGTCCCTGCGGAAGAGGTGGGCGTGGTGGAGATGGACGCCGTCGTCGTGCCCGACCTCCGTGCCGTCGGCGAAGCGGATGCTCGGCTTGGCCGAGGCCATGAAGCCCTCGGCTCCACCGACGTCGAGCATCGGCCAGCTTGCGTCGGCGCCCGGGGCGAGCGTGAAGGGGCCGTACTGGAGCTTGATCGTCTCGCGGGTGCCGGGCGCCTTCGGCTCGATCGCGCCGGCGCGCTGGGTGATGATGCCGGTGGAGGGCGGATCGCTGCGGTCGGGCTCGGGATGGCTGCCGCCCCCTCCGCCTCCGTGGCCGTGATCGCCGCCGCCATCGCCCTGGCGCCGCCGCCGCCGTGCTCGTGCCCGTCGCCCTTGCCGCCGTCCTTGCCGCCGCCGTGCTCGTGCCCGTCGCCCTTGCCGTCGTCCTTGCCGGCGCCGTGCTGGTGTCCGTCTTCCTTCCCGTCGCCCTTGCCCTTGCCCTTGCCCTTCTCTTCGCCGTGGCTGTGGCCGTCCGCGGGCTCCTTGCCCTTGCCGCCGCCGGCGTGGGGGTGGCCCTCGTCGCCGTGGCCGCCGGCCCGCTCCTCACTGCGGCCCCCGGTGTCACCGCCGGCGCCGTGCTCGTGGCCGCCGGACCCGCCTGAGCCGCCCATGTCGCCGCCGGCCGAGTCGCCGTGCTCGTGATCGCCGTGGGGGGCCTCTGTGTCCGCCTGCGCGAGCGTGGCGTTCCCGCCGCCGCTGCCGCCGTGTGAGTGGCCGTCCTTCCCGTGCGCCTTCGACTTCCCGGCGGACTTGCCGTCGTGGCCGTGCCCGGCCTCGCCCTTGGCTCCGTCTCCGTGCTCGTGGCCGCCGGCGCCGGCCTTCAGCACCTGGCCGTCGCCATGGCTGTGGCCGCCGCCGTCCGCGTGCGGGTGGCCCGCCTGGCCGGCGGCGTGGTGGGAACCGCCGTCGAGCATCAGCGCGGGGACGAAGAGCAGGAACGCGAACGCGGACAGGAAGCCCAGGGCCTGGGTGCCAAGGCGCGCGGAGGGAAGCCGCACGCCCCTCAGGTCGGGGCTCATCAGCAGCATCAGGCCCGGGACGGTGGCTAGCTCGAAGAGGACGGTCACGGAGTCCTTGAACCCGATCGGCTCCATGTGCCCGCCGGGGAGGAAGGGCAGCCCCGAGGTGCGGGACATGAGCCACATGCCCACCGAGCCGAGCATCAGCCCGAGTGCAGCCACGATCAGCAGCGGGTCGGGGCGGCGCCAGATCAACAGGCCGCCGAGGCCGACCTGCAGGAAGGCGACGACGATGAAGCCCACCATCATCACCGGCAGGTTCTGGTGGTCGGCGGCCGCCGAGACGTGGATCACGCCCGCGGCGATCGAGAACAGCCCGGTGGCGCAGCCCACGATGCGACCGGCGTCCGTCAATCCGGCGCCGTGCTCCCGCGTCAAGCCATGGATGAACCCTGCCAACTCTCTCCCCTGCCCGGGGACACCGCCGTACCAGGCGGGTGCCTGCGCGCCAGCTTACATAATTGGCTGGGCAGCCAACCCCACTACCGCGGGGGTCAGAACAGCCGCTGCGATTCGCGGCTGAGCTTGAAGCCGCGGTTGCTGACGACGCTGCGGCAGGTCAGGCCGCTGCGCCGCGAACGGCAGCGGAACGGCCCGCGGCGGAGGCTCTTGCCATAGCGCAGCACTCTGGCCCGGGTGGTGTCGGCCGCCACGTCGGTCACGTGGCGGCGCCGGGCCTTGCCCCGCCTCTGGAGGAAGAACCCGACATCGTTCAGCGACAGCACGTCGCAGCGGATGAAGGGCCCGGGCCCGCCACTGGACGAGTAGAGGCAGACGATGTTGTGCGACGGGGTCTGGAATGTGCTCGTCGCCGCGCCCGCCTGGCCGGGAGTGGCGACGAGCGCCACGGCGGAACCGAGCAGACGGCAAGGACCCTGCGGCGAGTCGTGCTCATGCCTCCGAGTACTCGCCGAACTCGTCGCGCATCACGCCGCACACCTCGCCGATCGAGCACCGGTCCGACAGCGCCGCCCGGATCGGCTCGAGCAGGTTGCCATCGCCGTCCGCCACCGCGCGCAGCTCCTCGAGCCGCTTCTCCACCGCGCCGGCGTCGCGATCCTCCTTGAACGCCTTCAGCCGCTCCACCTGGTGGCGCTCGGACTCCGGATCCACCTTCAGGATCTCCACCTCGTCCACGGTGTCGGTCACGTACTCGTTGACCCCGACCACGACGTCCTGCTTGATCCGGTAGCGCTCCTCGTAGCCCCAGGCGGACTCCTCCACCTCGGCGCGGATGAACGGGATGCACTCGACCGAGCCGCCCAGCTCGTCGACCTTGTCGATCAGTCCCTGGGCGCCCACCTCGATCTGGTCGGTGAGCGACTCGACGAAGTAGGAGCCGGCGAAGGGGTCCACGGTGTCGGTTGCCCCGGACTCGGCGGCGAGGATCTGCTGAGTGCGCAGCGCGATGCGAGCCGCCTTCTCGGTGGGCAGCGCCAGCGCCTCGTCGAAGCCGTTGGTGTGGAGCGACTGGGTGCCGCCGGCCACCGCGGCGAAGCCCTGGAGCGCGACCCGCACGATGTTGTTCTCCGGCTGCTGGGCGGCCAGCGTCACCCCACCGGTCTGGGTGTGGAAGCGCATCGTCTGCGACTTGGGGTTCTCCGAGCCGAAGCGCTCGACCATGATCTGCGCCCACATCCGGCGCGCGGCGCGGAACTTGGCCACCTCCTGGAAGACGTTGTTGTGGCCGTTGAAGAAGAACGCCAGGCGCGGGCCGAACTCGTCCACGTCGAGCCCGGCGTCGAGCGCCGCCTGCACGTACGCGATCGCGTTGGAGAGGGTGAAGCCCACCTCCTGCACGGCGGAGCAGCCCTTCTCGCGCATGTGGTAGCCGGAGATCGAGATCGTGTTCCACTTGGGCACCCGCTCGCGGCAGTAGGCGAACAGGTCGGTGGTCAGCCGCATCGCCGGCTTGGGCGGGTAGATGAAATTCCCGCGGGCGATGTACTCCTTGAGGATGTCGTTCTGCGTGGTGCCGCGCAGCTGCTTGGACTCCACGCCCTGCTCCTCGCCCACGAGCTCGTACAGCAGCAGCAGCACGGCGCCGGCGCGTTGATCGTCATCGAGGTGGAGACCTCGTCGAGCGGGATGCCGTCGAACACGCGGCGCATGTCGTCGATCGTGTCGATGGCCACGCCCGTGCGGCCGACCTCGCCCTCGCACAGCGGGTCGTCGGAGTCCCGGCCGAGCTGGGTGGGCAGGTCGAACGCCATCGACAGGCCGGTGGAGCCGTGGTCGATCAGGTAGTGGAAGCGCTCGTTGGTCTCCTTGGCCGACGCATAGCCCGCGTACTGGCGCATCGTCCACCGCCGCGAGCGGTACATCTCCGGGTGGATTCCGCGCGTGAAGGGGTACTCGCCCGGCTCACCCAGCCGCTCGGGCAGGTCCGGCGGCAGGTCGTCCTCCGTGTAGAGGTGCTTGACCTCGATTCCCGAGTCGGTGAACCGGCGCTGGTCGTCGGGGCCGACGATCGGGGCGATCGTGGGCTTGCTGTCAGGGGTCGTGGCCATACGGGGAGAATACGTCCAGGGTGAAGGCCGAGGCACGGGCGGAACAACAGGAGCTGGAGGTTCGCGCCGCAGAGGTGATGGGGGTGCTCTCGCTGGCTACGGACCTGGCGACGGGACTGCCATTCGAGCACGGCTTGCAGAGCACGCTGGTCGCGATGCGGTTGGCCGAACGCCTGGGGGTCGATTCGGAGACCAGGTCGCAGACCTACTACGCGTGTCTGCTGTTCTACGTCGGCTGCACCGCGGACGCGGAGATCGCCGCTGAGCTCTTCCCCGACGAGGCCGCGCTCGCCACGCATTTCACCCCGGCCATGTTCGGTTCGCGGGCCGAGATCCTGACCGGGCTCATGCGCTCGCTGCCCGCACCCGGCCGCGCAGCTCCCATCCGGGCTGTGCAGATCGCAGGCGGGGCGCGGCGAGCATCCAAGGGTCGCGTAATGCATGTCGCAGCGCTGTGCGAGGTGGGCCAGATGCTGACCCGCCGGCTTGGCCTGCCCCCCTCCGTGGAGGAGCTCTTCGGACACCTCGCAGAGCGCTGGGACGGCAAGGGCCTGCCGGGTCGCGTCGGTGGCGCTGACATCCCCCTGGCGGTTCGGATTGCCCACGTGGCGCGGGACGCCGTCGTCCACCGGGCGGCGGGCGGGGAGGAGCGCGCCGCGACGGTCATTCGAGAGCGCGCGGGTCACGCGTTCGACCCGGCCATCGCGGCGCTGCTCGCGGACGAGGCTCCCGCGATCCTGGCGTTCGAGACCGGCAGATCGGCCTGGGAGGAGACGCTTGCCTGCGAACCCTCTCCGCGGTTGGCATTGGAGGGCGAGGTGATCGATCGGGCGCTTGCGGCGATGGGTGACTTCGCCGATCTCTCCTCTCCGTACCTCGTGGGTCACTCGGCCGGCGTGGCCGAGCTGGCGACCGCCGCGGCCGATCGCTCCGATCTTGGCCCCCATGACGTGACGGCGCTTCGCCGCGCCGCCTTGGTGCACGACATCGGGAGGGTGGCGGTGCCCACTCGGATCTGGCAGAAGCCGGGACCGTTGACCCCCGACGAGTGGGAGCGGGTTCGGCTTCATCCGTACCAGAGCGAGCGTGTCCTGTCCCGCTGTGCCTCGCTGGCGGCCCTCGCGCCGATCGCGAGCGCCGACCACGAGCGGCTCGACGGCTCCGGATACCACCGCGGAACCACGGCGGCCGGTCTCCCGGCGCCCGCGCGACTCCTGGCGGCCGCCGACGCATACCACGCGATGACCGAGCCCAGGCCGCACCGTCCGGCGCTGGCGCCTCAGCAAGCAGGTCGGGTCCTCGCCGACGAGTCGCGCGCGGGCCGGCTCTGCGGCGAGGCCGTGGCCGCCGTACTCGAGGCGTCGGGGCAACCGCCGCCGCGCATCGAGCGTCCCGCGGGGCTGACCCAGCGCGAGGCCGAGGTGATCGGCTTGCTCGCCCGCGGTCTGCAGACCAAGCAGGTCGCGCGTGCGCTCGGGATCTCGACCAAGACCGCCGACCGCCACGTCCAGAACGCCTATCGCAAGATCGGCGTCTCCACCCGCGCAGCTGCTGCGCTGTTCGCGATGGAGCACGGGCTCGCGAAATGGGGAGAACTCCCGATAGGCGGCGACGCGGCCCACTCTTAGCGTCCCGGGCGACCGAAGTCGAGACAGGAGGTGCGCAGTGCCACCGGACCCCGCCCCTGCGGCCGAGGAGCACCGCCGTGCCGTCTACGAGATCGCGAAGGCGGTCGCGCCCGGCTGGGAGCGCCAGCGAGCCCGGATCGAGGTCGGAGTGGCCCCGGTGCGCGAATGGATGGTCAGGGAGCTCGCGCCGCGCCGCGGCGACACGATTCTCGAGCTCGCCGCCGGGGCCGGCGACACCGGCTTCGAGGCGGCCGCGATCGTGGGTCCCCGCGGGCGCCTGATCTCAACCGACTTCTCTCCCGAGATGGTCGCTGTCGCCCGCCGCCGAGGCGGCGAGATCGAGCTGGAGAACATCGACTACAGGACGATGGACGCCGAGCGCATCGAGCTCGACGCCGACTCGGTCGATGGTGTGATCTGCCGGTTCGGCTACATGCTCATGGCGGACACGGCTGCGGCGCTGGCGGAGACCCGCCGCGTCCTTCGCCCCGGCGGTCGGCTCGTGCTGGCGGTGTGGAGTGCCCCCGAGCGGAACCCGTGGATCACGCTGCTCGCCGGGACCCTGGTCGAGACCGGTCTCGTGCCGCCCCCGGAGCCCGGGGGTCCGGACCCGTTCAGCATGGCGATCGCCGAGCGAGCGGAGGGCGTCCTCGCTGACGCGGGGTTCACCGCGGTTCGCTCGGAGGAGGTGTCGGTGCGCTTCGCCTTCTCCGACGTGGACGACTACCTGCGCTACGCCGCCGACACCGCCGGTCCGTTGGCACCGGTGCTCGCCCGACTGTCCGAGCCCGATCGCGATCGGGTCGCGGAAGCCCTCCGGGAGGCGTTCCCGCCGTTCGCCGAGGCAGATGGAGGCTACGTCCTCCCCGGCGTCGCGCTGGCGGCCGTGGCGAGCTGACCGCGGTCAGCCCCACCCCGGATGCTGCGGCACGGCAGCGGGCGTGTTACGTTCGCCTGAGGCTGTGCGATGGACTTTCGGATCCTTGGCCCGCTCGAGGTAACCGACGGCGAGCGCCGGTTGGCGCTGGGCGGGGCGAAACAGCGGGCATTGCTCGGGTTGTTGCTGCTTCACGCCAACGAGGTGGTAGCGAGCGATCACCTGGTCGAGGAGCTCTGGGGGGAAGCGGCGCTCGGCGAGGGCTCGAGGGCGCTCCAGGTCGCGGTGTCGCGCCTCAGAGGGGTCATCGACCCGGACAGGGCAGGTGTTCTGGCCACCAGTCCGCCCGGCTACGAGCTGCGAGTCGAGTCCGGCCGGCTCGATCTGCAGCGTTTCGAGGAGCTGGTTGCCGAGGGCCGTGCCGCGATCGCCGTCGGGCGACTCGGCCGCGGCGTCAGACACGCTCCGGGAGGCTCTCGCGATCTGGCGTGGCCCACCGCTGAGTGACCTGGGCTACCAGTCGTTCGCCCAGACGGAGATCGCGCGGCTCGAGGAGCGCCGCGCCGTGGCACTCGAAGACCGCATCGATGCAGATCTCGCTCTCGGCAAGCATCAGGAGCTCGTGGCGGAGCTCCAAACGCTCGTCGAGCGGGAGCCCCTGCGCGAGCGCCCGCGGGCCCAGCTCATGCTCGCGCTGTACCGCTCGAGAAGGCAGGCGGAGGCACTCGAGGTCTATCGGGACGCCCGGCAGGTTCTGGTCGGCGAACTTGGCATCGAGCCTGGGCGGGAGCTGCAGGAGCTGGAAGGGGCGATCCTCAATCACGATCCGGAGCTCGATGTCGAGGCCGTCGCCTCCGTCCCGGAGTGCGGCGCCGACCGGCGCCATCTTCGTGGGACGCCGGCGCGAGCTTGCCGAGCTGCTTCGCGGTCTCGACGACGCCGACCGAGGCCGCGGGTCGCTCTTTCTGGTCGCCGGCGAGCCGGGCATCGGCAAGAGCCGGCTCGCGGAGGAGCTGGTCGCACATGCCAGGGCCCGCGGCGCCCGCGTGCTCGTCGGCCGCTGCTGGGAGGCGGGCGGGGCCCCCGCTTACTGGCCCTGGGTTCAGTCACTGAGGGTTTGCATCGGTGAGCGCGACCCGGACACTCTGGGCGAGGAGCTCGGCGCCGGCGCTGCGCCAATGTCACAGCTGCTGCCAGAACTGCGCGAAGCCCTCCCGAGTATCCCGGAGCAACCCTCGCTCGAGCCCGAGGCGGCTCGCTTTCGCCTCTTTGAAGCCGTCGCCTCCTTTCTCACCCGAGCAGCCGCCGGGCGGCCGATCGTGCTCGTGCTCGACGACCTGCACGCCGCGGACGAGCCCTCGCTGTTGCTGCTCCGGTTCGTCGCGCGCGAGCTGGGAGACAGCCGCCTGCTCGTGGTCGGCGCCTACCGCGACGTCGATCCGACCATCAGCGCTCCGCTCGCGGCCACGCTCGGCGAGCTTGCGGGCGAGCGGGCGACGCGGCGCCTCGTTCTTCGCGGGCTCGCCGAGCCGGACGTGGCTGAGTACATCGGGCTGACGGCCGAGGTGACTCCGGACTCGGAGACCGTGGCGACCGTCTACGCCCAGACGGAAGGAAATGCGCTCTTCGTCGACGAGGTGACGCGGATGCTGATCGCCGAGGACGCGCTCGAGCACGGCGCTGCCCAGGGCGTCGACATCCCACAGGGCAT
The DNA here is from genome assembly GCA_963722705.1 of uncultured Thermoleophilaceae bacterium. Taxonomy (GTDB): domain Bacteria; phylum Actinomycetota; class Thermoleophilia; order Solirubrobacterales; family Thermoleophilaceae; genus JAAYBF01. The sequence continues at coordinate 909,301 of CAVRNY010000006.1, forward strand.
TCGTGACGTGATCGATCGGCGCATCCGGAGGCTGAGCGAGGAATGCGCGCAGGCGCTGACGAAGGCGGGCGTGCTCGGACGCGAGTTCGCGCTTGACGCCTTCGCGCGAATGACCGACGGCGAGCCACGCGAGGCCCTCGAGCTTCTCGACGAGGCCGTCGATGCGCGCGTCGTGGGCGAGGCTCCGGGTTCGCCGGGCAGGCTCAGGTTCTCCCACGCGCTGGTGCGGGACACCCTCTACGACGAGCTGACTCCCGCGCGCCGGCTTCGTCTGCACGCGGAGGCCGGGGAGGCGATCGCGGCGCTTCATGCCGGCAACGAGGAGCCACACCTGGCGGAGCTGGCCTACCACTTCGCGCAGGCGGCCCCGGCGGGTGACGCCCAGCGGGCGGTCGATTACGCCCGCCGTGCCGGCGACCGCGCGGCCGCGCTGCTCGCCTACGAGGAGGCGGCTCGCCTGTATGAGATGTCCATCGCCGCCCTCGAGTTTGCGGAACGGCCAGAGGAGGCGGTCCGCTGCGAACTGCTGCTCGCCCTCGGTGAGGCCGAGGCCCGTGGCGGCTCCGTCGGCGCCGCCAAGGAGACCTTCGTGCGTGCCGCGGGGGTCGCGCAAAAGCTCGAAGCCGCCGACCAGCTCGCTCGCGCCGCGCTGGGGTACGGCGGACGGTACGTGTGGTTCCGGGCGGGCAAGGACCAGCGGCTCATCACCCTGCTCGAGGATGCTCTGGACGCGCAACCCGAACGCAGCGGAATGCGAGCGATGCTCCTCGCCCGGCTGGCGGGGGCGCTGCGCGACCGGCCGGTTCCCGAGCGCCGGGCAACGCTCACCGAAGAGGCGGTGGCAATCGCCCGCACGGTCGGAGATCCGGGAACGCTCGCCTACGCGCTCGAGGGCACCTACGCGTCGATCTCGTGGCCCCGCGACGCGGACCGATGGCTCTCCATGGCGAGGGAGCTATGTGAGATCGCGGAGCAGCTTGGGGACCCGGAGAAGGCCTTCTCGGGTCACATGCACGCCTTTGGCGCCTCCATGGTGAAGGGGGACGTCGAGGCTGCCGAGCTCGAGTTCGAGGCCACAGCGGCCATCGCCCACGAGCTGCGCCAGCCTCCTCAGCTGTGGGGGCTCGCGATGGCGCGCTTCCAGCGCGCGCTGCAGGTAGGGCGAATCGAGGAGGCGGAGCAGCTGGTGGAGGGGGGAGTCGCGCTGGGATCCGGGATCCGGGGAGGGCTCGCCGATGACGCCACGTTCCAGTACGTGAGCCAGTGCTGCAACTGGGCGCTTCGCCGCGAGCGTGGAGAGCTGGTTGAGGCGCGCGGTTCGCTCGAGCGGTACGTGGCCGACTACCCCGACCAGTTCCTCTTCCGCTGCATGCTGGTGAGCACCTACGCCGAGACCGGGGAAGAGAACAGCGCCCGGTTGGAGCTCGAGAGGCTTGCGGCGGATGAGCTACACGAGCTCGAGGTGGGCACCGAGTGGTTCTGCGCGGCGAGCCTGCTTGCCGAGGTCTGTGAGCGTCTCGACGAGCCTGGTCCTGCGCCCCGCCTCTACGAGGCGCTCGTGCCTTACGGAGACTACGTCGTGGTCACCCATCCGGAGATCAACCTCGGCTCGGCCGAACGCTATCTGGGCCTGCTGGCTTCGGTGATGGGGCGCGCGGATGAGGCGGTGTCGCACCTCGAGCGGGCTGTCGCCGCCAACGAGCGGATGGGGTTCCATCCCTGGCTGGCGCGCACGCAGGCCGATCTTGCGCGCGCGCCTCCAGGGCCGCGGCTCGGCCGAGGACGTGAAACGAGCGGGCGAGTTGTCACATGCCGCCATGGAGACGTTCGGCGCTCTGGGCATGAAGGACCGGATCGAAGCGACGTAGCATCCGTTCCATGGAGATCACGGTCCGCCTGTTCGCCATGCTGCGCGAGCGCGCCGGGCGCGGGTGAGATGGTGCTCGACCTCCCGGAGGGCGCGCGCGTGAGCGACGCTCTCGAGCGCCTCGGTGGGCTGGCCGAGGGACTGCCGCTGGTGATGGCCGTGAACCGCGAGTACGCCCCGGAGGACCAGGTGCTCGGCGCCGGCGACGAGCTGGCCCTTATCCCGCCCGTGAGCGGCGGGTCCCCGGAGCCGGCCGTGGCGCCGTGGGCGCGGGTCACCCCCGACCCGCTGTCACTCGATTCGCTCGTCGCCCGCGTGCGCGACCCCCGCGCCGGCGCGGTGGTGACCTTCCAGGGCGTGACCCGCGAGGTCGAGCGGCTGGAGTACGAGGCCTACGCCGAGATGGCTTCGGCAAAGCTGGCGGAGATCGCCGCACAGGCGATCGAGCGCCACGGCCTCTGCGCGGCCGCGGTGGAGCACCGGGTCGGCGACGTGCCGTTGTCCGACCCCAGCGTGGCCGTGGCGGTCTCAGCCCCCCACCGCGGCGAGGCCTTCACCGGCGCCCGCGAGATCATCGACCGCGTAAAAGCCGAAGCCCCGATCTGGAAGAAGGAGATCGAAGGCGAAGAAGGCCGCTGGGTCGAGGGAACACCCCCGACCCAAAGCCCTAGCAACTAGCAACTAGCAACTAGCAACTAGCAACTCAGTCCTCCCCGGCGTCCTCACCCTCCTCGCCGAGAACCTTGAACCCCCGATCTAGATGCACGTCGACCTGCCCACCATCCCGGCGGGTGACCTCGACCTCGTAGTAGCCCTCCTCATCCCCGACCTCGGTGTCGGTGACCTTGCCCCCGCCGGTGTGGTCGAGCGCGGCCGCGCTCGCCCTGTCGAGGGCGCTGCCGGTGATCGCCTTCTCGGTGCCGTCGTCGTCGCCGCCGCCCGTGGCGCCCGCTATCGCGGCGCCGCCGAGGGCGAGCCCGGCGATCGCGCCGCCGGCCATGAGTGTGCGCTTGAGCTTGTTGTTCATGGGGCGACCGTAGGCCCGCCCGATGAGATTTGGATGAGACGGCCGGCGGTCACCGTCGCGGCGACCAAAGGGACCCCTGGGCGGTAGACGAGGTGCGTGTAGGAGGGGCAGTCGAGGATCGCGGCGTCGGCACGCGCGCCGGGCGCCAGGCGGCCGATGTCGTCGCGGCGTAGCGCGCGGGCTCCGCCGCTGGTCGCGGCCAGCAGCGCCTCCTCCGGGGTCATGTTGAGGTCGCGCACGGCAAGCGCGATGCAGAACGCCATCGAGGTCGTGTAGCTCGATCCCGGGTTGCAGTTGGTGGCGATCGCGACGTCCACGCCGGCGTCGATCGCCAGCCGGGCGTCGGGGTAGGGCTGGCGGGTCGAGAAGTCGGTGGCGGGCAGGAAGGTGGCCACGGTGTCGCTCGCGCCAGGGCGGCGACGTCGTCGTCGGAGAGGTACGTGCAGTGGTCGACAGACGCCGCCTGCATCTCGACCGCCAGCTGCGCCCCCGGCCCGAAGCCGAGCTGGTTGCCGTGGACGCGCAGCCCGAGCCCGGCATCGCGGCCCGCCTCGAGCACGGCGCGCGACTGGCCGGCGTCGAACGCGCCCTCCTCGCAGAAGACGTCGATCCAGCGCGCGTACGGCCGGCATGCTTCGAGCATCTCGCCGCAGACCAGCTCGACGTACTCGTCCGCACGGCCCTCGTACTCGGACGGCACGGCGTGCGCTCCGAGGAACGTCACGTCGTCGGTCAGCTCGGCGGCGACCTCACACGAGCGACGCTCGGCCTCCGGCTCGAGCCCGTACCCGGACTTGATCTCCAGGTGGGTGATCCCGGCCCGCAGCGCCTCGGCGCGCCGCGCCCCCGCGAGCGCCCGCAGCTCGTCCTCGCCGGCCGCCCGGGTCGCCTCGGTCGTGACCCTGATCCCCGACGCCGCGTAGGGCCGCCCCGCCATCCGGGCGGCGAACTCGTCGGCGCGGTCGCCCGCGAACACGAGGTGGGTGTGGCTGTCCACGAACCCCGGGATCACGCAGCGCCCGCCGGCGTCGACGCGCTCGTCCCCGGCCGCGCCGGCGCGCTCGATGGCCACCACCCGGTCGTCTTCGATCACGAGCGCGGCGTCGCGCACGACCCCGAGCGGGCCCTCGCCGAGGGACGGCTCGCAGGTCACGAGCAGCCCGATGTCGTCGATCACGAGGGTCACGCCGTCCTCAGCACGGCCTCGTGCAGCTCGCGGGGCACGTCGACGCTCACGTGCCGGCCGTCGCGGACGATCGGGCGCCCGTCGGCGATCACGTCCCGCACGTCCGCGGCGGTCGCCGCGAACACGAGCCCCTCGACGGCGTTCTCCGCGCCGGTGCCGGCCATGCGCACGCCGCCGAGATCGACCGTGACCAGGTCCGCCCGCGCACCGGCGGCGATCCGACCGGCATCGGGCCAGCCGAGGCAGGCGTGCCCGTCCTCGGACGCCGCCCGCAGCAGCGCGGCGGCGGTGTGTCGCCCGCGCTCTCCGCTCGCCAGGCGCTCGTCCAGCTCGACCGCGCGGGCCTCCTCGAAGAGGTCGATCACGGCGTGGGAGTCACTGCCGAGCGAAAGCGATGCGCCGGCGTCGGCCAGCCGCCGCATCGGCCCGATCCCGTCGGCCAGGTCACGTTCGGTCGTCGGGCACGCGCAGCAACATGCGCCCGCGCCGCCCAGCAGCTCGGCGTCGCCGTCCTCGACGTGGATGGCGTGCACGGCGGTGAAGCGCGCCGCGAGCGCACCCGCGCCCTCGAGCACCGCCGTGGGAGTCCGCTCGTACGCCGCGCCGCAGGCGTCGTTCTCCGCCGGCTGCTCGGACACGTGGGCGTGCAGCGGGCACTCCCGCTCCCTCGCCCATGCGGCCACGACCGCGGCCGCGATCGGGTCGACCGCCCGCACGCTGTGGATCGCCGCCCCGATCCGGGTCGACTCGTCCTCGCCCAGCGCCTCCACGCGCTCCGCCCACTTGTCCGCGCTGCCGTCGGCGAAGCGACGCTGGGGCTCGCTCAGCGGCTCGCCCACGCCGCCGCGGAGGTAGCACGTGTCGAGCAGCGTGATGCGAATGCCCGCCTCGGCCGCCGCGGCGATCAGCGCGCGGCCCATCTCGTTTGGGTCGTCGTAGACCTCCCCGCCGTCACCGTGATGGAGGTAGTGGAACTCGCCGACGGCGGTCACGCCCGCGAGCGCCATCTCCGCATATGTCGCGCGCGCGAGCGCCAGGTAGCTGTCCGGGTCGAGGCGCGCCGCCACGCGGTACATCTGCTCGCGCCAGGTCCAGAACGAGCCGCTGCCGTGCTGGGTGCGGCCCCGGAGCGCGCGGTGGAACGCGTGCGAGTGGGCGTTGGCGAGGCCCGGCAGCGTCAGGCCGTCGAGCCGCGTGGCCCCGGACGGCGGTGCGGCGGCGCCGGCGGCCACCGACGCGATCCGGCCGTCCTCCACGCTCGACCACGACCCCGGCCTCGGCGCGCTCGCCGCCGAGCCAGGCCAACTCGCACCAGTAGGCGCTCACGAGCCGACCCGCTCCACGAGCCGGCGCGCGCGCTCGACGAAGGCGTCGCGGTGGAAGCGCTCGAACTGCTCCCACGTGGTGAGCGTCGTCGGGTCGGTCACGCGGTCGACGAACAGCGTGCCGTCGAGGTGGTCGACCTCGTGCTGGAAGGTGCCCGCCGTCAGGCCGCGCACGACCTCCTCGTGCTCGGCTCCCTCGCGATCGAGGTAGCGCAGCCGGGCGTTCACGAACCGCGGGACCTCGCCCCGCAGGTCCGGTACGGACAGGCAGCCCTCGTTGATCTGCTCGGTCTCGTCGTCGAGCGGCTCGATCACCGGGTTCACGATCACCGTGAGCGGTACCGGCGGCTTGTACGGGTAGCGCGGGTTGCCCTCCTCGACCTCGACCACCGCGATCCGCAGCGTCTCGGCGATCTGGTTGGCGGCGAGCCCGGCGCCGTTCGCCGCGCGCTTGGTCTCGATCATGTCGTCGATCAGCCGCTGCACCTCTTCGGAGCCCAGCTCCTCGGGCGTTACCTCCCGCGCCCGCTCGCGCAGGACGGGGTGGCCGATCTCCACGATCTCGCGCCGGCTCACCCGTTCGGCTCGCGCATCGGGACGCGCACGCCGCGCTCCTCGGCCACCGCGTCCGAGCGCTCGTAGCCCGCGTCGGCGTGGCGGATCACGCCCATCCCGGGGTCGGTGGTGAGCACTCGGTCGAGCTTCTCCGCCGCGAGCGGCGAGCCGTCGGCCACGCAGACCATGCCGGCGTGGATCGACCGCCCGATCCCCACGCCGCCGCCGTGGTGGATGCTGACCCAGGAGGCGCCGGCGGCGGTGTTCACCAGCGCGTTCAGGAGCGGCCAGTCGGCGATCGCGTCCGAGCCGTCGCGCATCGACTCGGTCTCGCGGTAAGGGGAGGCGACCGAGCCCGAGTCCAGGTGGTCCCGCCCGATCACGATCGGCGCGCTCAGCTCGCCGCTGCGCACCATCTCGTTGAAGCGCAGCCCGAGCCGCCGCCGCTCGCCGTACCCGAGCCAGCAGATCCGCGCCGGCAGGCCCTGGAACGCGATCCGCTCGCCCGCCATCCGGATCCAGCGCGCCAGCGCCTCGTCCTCGGGGAACTCCTCCAGCACGGCGCGGTCCGTGGCGGCGATGTCCGCGGGGTCGCCCGACAGCGCCACCCACCGGAACGGCCCCTTGCCCTCGCAGAACAGCGGCCGGATGTAGGCCGGCACGAAACCGGGGTAGTCGAACGCGCGCTCGAAGCCGCCCAGCTTGGCCTCGGCGCGGAGGCTGTTGCCGTAGTCGAACACCTCGCCGCCCGCGTCCATGAAGCCGACCATCGCGAAGCAGTGCGCGGCCGCCGAGCGGCGCGCTCGGCGAACGTACTCGTCCGGGTCGTCGCGGCGCAGCGCCTCGGCCTCGGCGAGCGTCATGCCGGCGGGCACGTAGCCGGCGAGCGGGTCGTGGGCGCTCGTCTGGTCGGTCACGATGTCCGCCTCGAAGCCCTGGCGCAGCAGCTCGGGGACGACGTCGGCGGCGTTCCCGCACAGCCCCACGCTCAGCGCGCGACGCTCCCGCTTGGCGCGCATGCAGCGCTCGACCGCGTCCGCGAGGTCGTCCGCCTCCTCGTCCAGGTAGCGCGTCTCGAGCCGGCGGCGGATCCGCTCCGGGTCGACCTCCACGCACAGGGCGACGCCCTCGTTCATGGTCACGGCCAGCGGCTGCGCCCCGCCCATGCCGCCGAGGCCCGCGGTCAGCGTGACGGTGCCCGCCAGCGAGCCCTCGAACCGCCGGCGGGCGATCTCGGCGAAGCACTCGTAGGTGCCCTGCACGATCCCCTGGCTGCCGATGTAGATCCACGAGCCCGCGGTCATCTGGCCGTACATCGTCAGGCCGAGCGCCTCGAGGCGGCGGAACTCGTCCCACGTCGCCCACTCGCCGACGAGGTTGGAGTTCGCGATCAGCACCCGCGGCGCCCACTCGTGGGTGCGGAACACGCCCACGGGCTTGCCGGACTGGACCAGCATCGTCTCGTCGTCGGCCAGCGTCTGCAGCGTGCGGACGATGGCGTCGAACGCCTCCCACGAGCGCGCCGCCCGGCCGGTGCCGCCGTAGACCACGAGGTCGTCGGGCCGCTCGGCCACGTCGGGGTCGAGGTTGTTCATCAGCATCCGCAGCGCCGCCTCCTGCTGCCAGCCCCGGCACGACAGCTCGCTGCCACGCGGGGCGTGCACGGGGCGGGCGCTCACTGGAGGTCCCCGATCGCTTCCTCGACCGCGTGGAGGAATGCGCCCGAGGCGACCAGCGCCTCGGCCTCCGCCAGCTCGGGGGCAAGCCAGCGGTCCGGCCCGGGACCGGGGATCGTGTCCCGCACCGCGGCGCGCGCGGCTGCTGTGCCGGGCCCCGGTTCGAGCGGGGCACGCAGGTCGAGCGCCCGGGCCGCGCAGGTCAGCTCGACGGCGAGGATGCGGCCGAGGTTGGCCACGACCGTGCGCAGCTTGCGCGCGGCGCCCCAGCCCATCGACACGTGGTCCTCCTGCATCGCGCTCGTTGGCAGCGAGTCGGTGCTCGCGGGCACGCTCAGGCGGCGGTTCTCAGCCACCATCGCGGCCTGGGTGTAGTGGGCGAGCATCAGCCCGGAGTTCACGCCCGCGTCCTCGGCGAGGAACGGCGGCAGGCCGTAGGAGCGGCTCGCGTCGAGCATGCGGTCGGTGCGGCGCTCCGCGATCGCGCCCAGCTCGGCGGCCGCGATCGCCAGGAAGTCGCAGGCCATCGCCACCGGGGCGCCGTGGAAGTTCCCGCACGACTCCACGCGTCCGTCGGGCAGCACCATCGGGTTGTCGATCGCCGAGCGCAGCTCGGCGCCGGCGACGCTCTCCACGTGCACCCACGTGTCGCGCGCCGCGCCGTTCACCTGCGGCGCGCAGCGCACCGAGTAGGCGTCCTGCACGCGCGGATCGTCGTGGCGGTGGCTGGCCACGATCGGGGAGCCGGCGAGCAGCGCGGTGAGGTTGGCCGCGCTGTGCGCCTGACCGGGTTGGGGGCGCATCGCCACGAGGTCGGCGGCGAAGGCGCGGTCGGTGCCGAGCAGCGCCTCGGTGGACATCGCGGCCGTCACGTCCGCCACCTTCACCAGCCGGCCCACGTCGTGGAGGGCGAGCAGCAGCATCCCGAGGATGCCGTCCGTGCCGTTGATCAGGGCGAGGCCCTCCTTGGCCGTGAGCGTGAGCGGCTCGATCGACGCGCCGGCGAGCGCCCCGGCGGCCGGGACCCGCTCGCCCGCGGCATCGAAGACCTCGCCCTCGCCCATCAGCGCCAGGCCGCAGTGGGCGAGCGGAGCGAGGTCGCCGCTCGCCCCCAGCGAGCCGTGCTCGGGGACCACCGGGTCGAGCCCGGCCTCGAGCAGCGCGAGCATCGTGTCGGCGATCACGGGCCGCGCGCCCGAGCGGCCCATCGCCAGGGAGCGCGCGCGCAGGAACATCATCGCCCGCACCACCTCGCGCTCGACGGGCGCGCCCATGCCGGCGGCATGCGAGCGGATGAGGGCGCGCTGCAGCTCCTCGCGCCGCTCTGCCGGGATCCACGTGCCGGCGAGCGAGCCGAAGCCGGTGGAGACGCCGTAGACGGGCCGGTCGGAGCCGGCGAGTCCCTCGAGCACGGCCGCGCTCTCGGCCATGGCGGCCCGCGCCTGCTCCGACAGCCGCGCCGGCGCGCCGTGGCGGGCAACGGCGACGACGTCGTCCCGGTCGACCTGGTCGCCGGTCAGCTCGATCGTGGCCGTGGGCATCACGGCCATTCGATCACACCGCCACGGCAGCTCGCTCTAACAAAGTGCTTAGCTTCGCCGGGATGCAGATCGGCAAGGCCGGCGAGCCTGTCAGCCACATCAGCCAGGCCTATCCCGACAGGGTCGAGGTGCGCGGACGGGATCTCACCGGCGACCTGATGGGCAGGCTCAGCTTCACCGAGTACTTCCACCTGCTGCTCACCGGCCGGGAGCCGACCGAGGACCAGCGCTTCTTCCTGGACCTGCTCCTGGTCGCGATCGCCGAGCACGGGATGATGCCCACCAACGTCACCGCGCGCATGACGCTCGCGGCCGACCCCGGATCGCTGCAGGGGGCAGTGGCCGCGGGGATCCTCGGCTGCGGCCCGGTCATCCTCGGAACGGCCCACGAGTGCGCGCTGCTGCTCGAGGAGGCCCAGTCGAAGGTGGCATCCGGTGAGGCGCCCGAGGCGGTCGCCGGCGAGGTCGCGCGAGAGGTCCACTCATCCGGCGGCAAGCTGCCGGGGTTCGGCCATCCGCTCCATCGCCCGCTCGACCCCCGCGCCGAGCGGATCCTCGAGCTCGCGGACGACCGCGGGGCGAGCGGTCCGCACATCCTGCTCACGGGCCGGCTCCGCGACGCCGTGGCCGAGGTCTGGGGCAAGCCGCTCACGATGAACGTCTCGATGCCCATCGCGGCGGTGATGCTCGACCTGGGCTTCCCGTCCGCCACCGTGAAGGCGGTCCCGATCCTCGCCCGCACCGCGGGCCTGCTCGCTCACCTCGCCGAGGAGCAGGAGCGCCCGCTCGGCTTCCTGATGGCGGCGAAGGCGGAGGACGCGATCGAGTACCAGCACCGGCCCGAGGACGGGCTCGACTGATTCTCGCGCCTGAGGTCGAGACCGTCCCGTGGGCCGATCAGCTCGGCGCGGACGATGCGAGCTACCGCACCCAGCTCGCCTACCTCTTCCGCCGCTCGGCCTTCTACCGCGAGAAGCTGGCGAGGGCGGGGCTCGAATCCGAGGAGGCGGCGGGCGGGCTCGCGGACATCGCGCGGCTGCCGCTCACCGAGAAGGCCGAGCTCCGGGCAACGTGCACGCCCGACGATCCGATCGGCGCACACCTCTGCGCGTCGTCGTCCGAGATCGTCCGGGTCTACTCGACCAGCGGCACCACCGGCGCGCCCACCTACATCCCATTGACGGCGGGCGACCTCGACAACTGGATCACCGCCTCGGCGCGCAGCTACGCGGCCTCCGGCATCGTCGCGGGGCAGGGCATCGTGACCACCTACAACGCCGGGCCGTTCGCGGCGGGCGCCGCGCTCGACGCCTTCGAGCGGATCGGGCTCCGCCACATCCCGGTCGGGAGCGGGAACACCGATCGCCTGATGCGGGCGATCGGCCTCCTGCGGCCCGAGGCCATCGCGCTCACGCCCTCCTACGCCGCCCATCTCGTCGAATGGGCAGCCGATCACGACGTCGATCTGCCGGAGTCGAGCGTCGAGCGCCTGCTCGTCGCCGGTGAGCCCGGCGGTGGCGAGGCGGCGTTCCGGGCACGGCTCGAGGAAGGCTGGGGCGCGAGGGTCACGGAGGCGATGGGCGTCGGCGACATCGGCGTGTCGCTCTGGGGGGAGTGCGAGGAGCAGGACGGCATGCACCTCGGCGCGCGCGGCTTCGTCCACGCCGAGGTGATCGACCCGGGGTCGGGCGCCGCCGTCGAGATGGCCGACGGCGCCGCCGGCGAGCTCGTGCTGACCCATCTCCGGCACCGGGCGGCGCCACTCCTGCGGTTCCGCACGCGCGATCACGTCGAGGTCGGTACGAGCCCGTGCGGCTGCGGCCGCACGGCCCCCCGCGTGCGGTGCACCGGGCGAACCGACGACATGCTCATCGTCCGCGGGGTCAACGTCTTCCCCTCGGCCGTGCGCGAGGTGGTGGGCGGGTTCGCTCCCGACGTGAGCGGCCACATCCTCGTTAAGCCGCGGGCAGGTGGCGTGAAGCAGGAGCCGCCGCTACCCGTGAGCGTCGAGCTCGCGCGCGACCGGGAGGCGGATGCCGCGCTGGCGGAGGCCATCCGAGCACGGCTGCGCGAGGCGCTCGTCGTCCAGATGCACGTGGACCTCGTGCCCTGGGGTAGCTTGCAGCGCAGCGAGTACAAGTCGAAACTCGTGGAGCACTAGGCACGTGCGCAAGCTTCAGACCCAGGGCGTTCACCACATCACGCTCGTCGGCGCCGACCGGCAGACCTCGATCGACTTCTGGGAGGGCGTGCTCGGGATGCCCTTCATCTTCGAGCAGCCGAACCTGGACCACCCGGCGGACAGCCATCTGTACTTCGATCCGGGCGACGGGCGCCTGATCACGATCTTCACCAACGAGGATCGCGAGGTCGATCCGACCCGCACGTCCACGGACCCCGGAGCCGTGCACCACATCGCGTTCGCGGTCTCGCAGGCCACCTTCAAGCAGGCCGTGGAGCGGCTCGACGAGCGCGGGATCGAGCACAGCGGGGTGAAGGACCGCGGCTTCATGGACTCGATCTACTTCGAGGATCCGCTCGGCCTCCTGATCGAGCTCGCGTCCTACCGCTTCGAGCCGCCACACGGCCACACGCACGCCGACGTGCTGCTCGAGGCCCACAAGATCCGGGTGGAGCGCGGCGACGGCAACATCGACCAGGTCCACCTCGCCGATGCCATCGAGACGCTCGTCACGCGATCGCGGGCGTCGCTGTCGGACGACCGATCGCCGAAGGACCCCTACGAGTAGTGGAGGATCACATGGCTGAGAACACGCTGAGCATCCTGACGCCGAGCGTCAACAACCTGACCACGCGGGTCTTCGTGCGAGCCGCCGGACTCGACTTCGAGGAGCTGGACGTGTGGGGCAAGAAGGACGCCCCCGAGTTCGTCGAGAAGGACCCGGCCCAGCTAACGCCGATGCTCGAGGAGGCAGGGCTGCCGAAGGGATCGCTCTGGGAGAGCTGCGCGATCATGCAGTACCTCTGTAACAAGCACGACCTGAGCCAGTTCTACCCCACGGACCCGGGTGAGCGGGCGATGGTCGACAGCGCGATGTTCTACCTCGTCGGCACGCTCTATCCGCTCGTCGCCCGCGCCACCTATCCGAAGCTCGGCTTCCCCCAGTACGCGGGCGAGGTGGCGACCTCGGACGCCGATGACGCGATGAAGGCAAAGGCCCAGAAGGACGCCGAGGACGCGCTCGCGATGCCGCTCGACGCCTACCGCGCGTTCTTCCTGGACGGCAGGAAGTTCATCGGCGGCGGGAGCCCCTCGATCGCCGACATCCGCCTGGCCGCGACGTTCGAGTTCCTGCGGGCGATCGACTACGACTTCCCGGCCTGGGCCGAGGAGTACATGAGCGCGATGGAGGCCGCGCTCGGCGATGCCTACTCGGAGCCGGCGGGGGACGTGCGGGGGTATGTGGCGCAGATGAAGTCTGGGGCGTGAATCGCAGCAGGAACCTTGCTGGCCTACGACCCGGTCGGCGTCGGCCCGAGCGAGGTCGGCCTCGGCTACACCGAACTGCTGGCTCGCGCCGTGCTTGGTGTGCTGGTGGTGGTGACGCTGGGAGTAGTAGTCAGTGCCGTCCTCATTTCGGCTGGTTGGGCTATTAGCAAGACAGACGAACGGCCCTGGGCAGAGAAACTGCTTGGTTGGCTGTTCGTTGGGTCATTGCTCGCCTCCGTGGTCGCCGGCTATCTGGTGACCTGGGAGATCCTGCTGGTGTGGGTCGGGGCCTGGGTGGGAGCGGCGGCGGGTTTCGTAGTGATCGCGATCACTGGCCGAATGGGTCCTCTCGAACGAAGGTCGAACCCCTTCCGGAGATAGCCCAGGGCCCCGGCGCCCCACGCTCCCCCGCTGTGTGCTCTACCTGGGCAGGGACGCGGGGACTAGCGTGTTTTTCGACGCGACGCCCCGCCATCAGCGCACCCTACGACTGCCAACCGCCGCCGTACTCGTCGAGATACTGCCCCACACGAGCTCATCGCTGCCGACGCCGAGTGAGTCGGGCAACAGGGTGCGCGGGAGCGCGGGGCAGGGATGGTGCTCCAAGCCCGGCCCTGGACGCTAGACCCTCCACTTCAGGGTTTCGAAGCCTCAGGTACTCCTAGCAGTACCTGAGTCCACATTCCCGGAGATCGTTCCGGGGGAGCCGCCGCGATTCACAACCCGGGCCGTACGCGCGCTTCCATGAGAAGCTGGAAGGGCACGCTTCCGCCTGTGACTGAAGGCCGAAGAAGTGAGAGTCCTCTACGCAAATCACACGGCGCAGGTGAGCGGGGCCGAGCGGTCGCTCCTCACATTGATGGAGGCGCTCCCCTCCGAGCACACGCCGGTGCTGGCCTGTCCGACCGGCGCCCTCGCCGACGCGGGGCGGGAGCTCGGGGTGCCCGTGCACACGATCGCCGGCACGGACGCCAGCCTGCGTGTTCACGCGGTCCACACCACACGCGGGCTCTACCACGCGGGCGCCACCACGCGTGAGCTGGTGCGGCTCTCGCGTGCTGTCAAGCCCGATCTCGTGCACGCCAACTCGATCCGGACGGGCTTGATTGCCGCAACGGCGGCCGTGCGGGGGCGGGTTCCCACCATCGCGCACGTGCATGACCGTCTGCCGCATGGCCGCCTCCCGAGCCTCATGTTGAGGCAGATGGCCGGCGCGGTCGATGGGTTGTTCGCGTGCTCCTCCTACGTCGCGGAGCCCCTGCGGGCGCTCAAGCACTCGGCGCCGGTCACGGTCGTGCACAACCCGGTCGACGTCGAGCGGTTCGACCCGTCCACGATCTCGCGGGATACGGCACGCGCTCGTCTCGGGCTGGAGCCGGCGACCGCCGTCCTGGTCATGGTCGCCCAGATCACGCCGTGGAAGGCCCAGGACGATGCCATCCGGATCGTCGCCGAGATGAAGCGCGGGCATCCGGACATATGCCTGCTGCTCGCGGGCTCGCAGAAGTTCACCAGCCGTGCGACCCGGTATGACCACGCGGGGTTCGCGAGCGGGCTGGACCGGCTGATCTCGTCGCTCGGCGTTCAGGAGGAGGTGCGCCTGCTCGGGGAGCGCGACGACATCCCGGAGGTCCTGCGCGCGGCGGACATCGCCCTGGTCCCGTCGTGGGAGGAGCCGTTCGGGCTCTGCGTGATCGAGGCGATGGCGATGGAGCTCCCCGTGCTGGCGACGCGGGTGGGCGGGCCGAAGGAGGTCATCACCGACGGAAGGGACGGGCTGCTCCTGCCGCCGCGCGAGCCGGCCACATGGGCCGCGGAGGCGAGCCGGCTCATCGGGGACACGGAGCTCCGCAGATCGATGGGCCGTGCCGCCCGGGAGCGGGTCATCGAGCAGATGAACGTCGCGAACTACGTGGAGCGGGTCCTGGCCGGCTACGACGAGTCGCTCCGCGGGAGTCGCCGCCGTCCGGACCGGTCGCGTCCGGCCCATGCGTGATGGCGCCCCCTTTTCGCCTGCTGGTCCTGACGCCGGACTTTCCGCCCGGCCGCGGGGGCATCCAGCTGCTGCTCGACCGGGTGATCCGGCACTCACCGAGCTTCGCGTCGCGCGTCGTGACCCTCACGTCTCCGGGAGCGAAGGAGTTCGACGCCGGGCAGCCCTTCGACGTGCGGCGAGTCAACCGGGTGCCGGGCTCCCGGCGGGCCTCGTTCGGGTGGTTGAACGCCGTCGCCCTGCGGGAGGCGCGGCGCTTCCGGCCCCACGCGGTGCTGAGCGGCCACATGGTGACCGCGCCGGCGGCCTGGGCAATACGGAAGGCGCTCGGTCCCCGGGCGGTCCAATACCTGTACGCGGATGAGGTCCGCGCCTCGCCGAGGCTGACGGGGTTCGCAGTTCGGGACGCGAGCGCGGTCATCGCGATCAGCCGGCACGCCGAGGAGCTGGCCCGGGTGCTCGGGGCAGATCCCAGCCGGATCCACCACATCCCTCCCGGCGTCGACCTCCCACCGAAACGGCTCAGGCCCCGCGCGCCGAGCGGCCCACGCTCCTGACGGTCGCCCGGCTCGACGACGACTACAAGGGGCACGACGTGATCCTGCGCGCCCTGCCACTGATCACGCGAGAGGTCCCGGATGTCTCGTGGGTGGTGCTCGGAGAGGGCTCGCTCCGCCCGAGGTTGGAGCGGCAGGCCGCGGAGCAGGGCCTGGACGGAGCCGTTCGCTTCCTCGGAGGCGTTTCCGACGCGGAGCGGGACCACTGGTACGGCTCTGCCCACGTCTTCCTGATGCCGAGTCGTCTCCCGCCCGAGGGGGGAGGAGAGGGCTTCGGCATCGTCTATCTCGAGGCGGGCGCGCGCGGGCTTCCCGTCGTCGCCGGGAACGTGGCCGGCGCGCTCGACGCCGTCGTTCACGGGGAGACGGGCCTGCTGGTGGATCCAACCGACCCGGCCGCGGTTGCCGGGGCCGCTGTCGAGCTGCTCCAGTCCCCCGAGCGTGCCGCCACCATGGGCCGCAACGGGGCCACCCATGCCGAGCGATTCGCCTGGCCGGTCATCGCCGGGCAGGTCGAACAGGTGCTCCTTGCCGTCGGGGACCGCCGGTGACGGCGGATCCGCGGGTCGCGTGCTTCGCCACACAGGGGCCGGGCAGTCCGGACGAGGCAAGGGTGCGCGACTTGCTGGCGCCGCTCGAACCCGAGGTGCTGGCGTTCGACCGGTCGGCGAGGCTGCGCGGGGCGCGCCGCCTGGCGCGCGAGCTGCGAGCTAGGGCGCCGGACGTGGTTGTGATGGAGGGGATCGGGGTGGGCGGGTGGATCGCGCTCGCGTCCGCTCGCCGGCCGTACGTCGTCTCCACGGGCGACGCGGTCGGCCCTTTCCACGGGTTGCGTGGCCCGCTCGCGGGCTGGCTCGGTGAGCGATACGAGCGCCGGCTGCTCGGTGGAAGCGCCGGCGCCATCGGGTGGACGCCATACCTCGCCGGCCGTGCGGTCACTCTCGGGGCCCCGCGCGCGATGTCCGCTCCGGGCTGGGCGACGGACGATGGCGGTGGCCCGTCTCGGGAGGAGCTCCGCGCCGCGCTCGGGATCGCCACCGATGCCCTCGTCTTCGGGCTCGTGGGCTCGCTGAAGTGGACCCCGAGCCGGCGCTACGCCTACGGCCTCGAGCTCGTGCGAGCGATTCGCGCGGTGGATCGCGACGAGGTGGTCGTGCTCGTGGTGGGAGACGGAACCGGCAGGGAGCGGCTGGCTGCCGAGGCCGGCGATCTGCTCGGCGGGCGCGTGTTGCTCCCGGGGGCGGTCCCGCGGGCGCAGGTGATGGCGCACCTCCGGGCGATGGACGTGCTCAGCCTGCCGCAGAGCACCGACGCCGTCGGGGCGCTGCGTTACTCGACGAAGCTGCCCGAGTACCTCAGCGCCGGGCGTCCGGTCGTGACCGGGCAGATCCCGCTCGCCTACGACCTGGGCGGCGACTGGCTCTGGCGGCTGCCCGGAGACGCGCCGTGGAGCCCGGAGTACGTCGGAGCGCTCGCGCAGCTCATGCGAACGATCGCGCCGCCCGAGCTCGAGCGCCGGGCGGCGGCGGTGCCGCGAGAGCTCGAGCTGTTCGACAGGGCGCGCCAGCAGCGCGCCGCGGCGGCGTTCGTGTCAGACGTCGCGGCGGCGCACAGATGACCCCCTGACCGGGCGGGCGAGCCGGCGGCCGGCTCGCACGAGCGCCAGCTGAAGCCGCCGCGGCCAGGTCAGGTCGTATGTCTCGTCGTCCAGGACGCGCGCCCTGTACCAGCGGTGCTCCCAGCCGATCTGACGCTGCAGCAGGGGGTCGTCGACGCCGGCGAACACCCCCTTGCCCTGGTGGTAGATGGACCCGAGATACACGGACCCGAAGCGCCCCCCGAAAGCGGCCTCGGGCGACAGGAGGCACACCCGCTGTCCTCGATCCTCGAGCTGCCGGGCGACCGTCCGGCCGGTGTCGCGGTGCTCGGTGAACAGGTCCTCGTCGAACCGCAGCCCGGGTCCCTCGGCCGCGGGGAACACCATGAAGCAGGGGTGTGAGAAGTCGGTGCCCGGCTCGCGCGCGAGCACCGCGTCGAACGAGTCGAGCAGCTCCGTCACCTGCGGCCACCACGCTGCGGTGGTCGGGTGCGCATCCGAGTCGAAGAGACAGGTCAGCTCTCCGCGTGCTTCGGTCACGGCGCGGTTGAGGACCGCCGCGTGATCGTGGCGCGTCCACTCGAAGTGCTTCGGGCTCCGGGGGTACTGGAGCACCCGCACCGCGGGGTCGAGCGCCGCCAACCGCTCCGTCGAGGCTGGCGTCCGGTCCTGGTCGATCACGAGGATCTCCGCGATCGCCTCGGGGGGCGTGGTCGCCCGCAGCTGCCCGATAAGGCGCTCGGTCCAGCCGAAGTCATGGAAATGCGCGGTGATGAACGAGGCGGACCGCAGGCCTATCCCTCCGCGGCGAACCACTCGGCCGTCCGGCGTAGCCCTTCCTCGAGCGGCGTCTCGCACCGCACGCCAAGCGCGCGGGCCCGCTGCGGGTCACCTGTCCAGTGGAGTGGATCGCCCGCGCGGACCTCTCCGCTGAACTCCACCTCCGCGTCGATGCCGCTCGCGTCGACGAGCGTCGTGGCGAGCTCCTGCAGGCTGGTGGAGCGGCCGGAGGCCATGTTGTAGGCCTCGCCCTCGGCGGGCGCGGCCCGTGCGAGGGTGACCAGCCCGCGCGCCACGTCCTCCACGAACACGAAATCGCGGCTCACGTCGGGCGAGCCCAGCATCCGCAGCGGTCGCTCGCCTTCGTGGAGCCGGGTCAGCACGTCGTACACCACCAGCTTGCGCTGGCGGGGCCCGTAGACGGAGAAGGGCCTGACCGACAGGGCTGGCATGCCGTGGAGCCGGGTGTACAGGCGCACGTATCGCTCGGCCGCCAGCTTCGACACGCCGTAGGGGGACTTCGGCTCGAGCGGGTGGTCCTCGTCCATGGGGTGGTACCGGGCATCGCCGTAGACGGCGGCCGAGGACACGAACACCATCGGTGCACCGCTCCCGGCGCGCCGCAGGCCTTCCAGCGCCGCCAGAGCGGTGATCGCGTTGCTCTCGAGATCCTCCAGCGGAGCTTCGAGCGACGGCGGAACGAGGCCGGCACCCGCGAGATGGAAGAGGGCGTCCACCGGGGCCTGCGCGAGGACCTCCTCGAGGTCGGCTCCGCGCTCGGGCGCAGTGACCTCGACGCCTTCGCCGAGGAGCTGCTCCACGACCCAGCTTCCGATGAAGCCCGAAGCCCCCAGGACGAGCGCGTGGCTGAGCTCGCGCATGGTCGGCGAACGTATCAGCGAGAGCCTTCGCCGGCCCGCGTTCCCAATTCGGCGTAGAGGGCTTCGTGCCAGCGGGCGACCGCGGTCGGCGTGTACCGCTGTTTCCAGAAGGCGTACCCGGCGTCACCCATCCTGCTCGCGGTCTCCGGATGGTCCAGCAGCTCCAGGATCGCCCGGCCGACGCGCTCGGGATCCCTCGGCACGGCCAGACCGCCGCCGGAGGAGTCGATCAGCTCCTGCAGGGGGGGCAGGTCGCTGGCGACCACGGGTGTCCGCAGGCTCCATGCCTCGAGGAAGGCCGTGGGGAAGATCTCGGCTTCGGACGGCAGGCAGACCACGCTCGCCGCGTCGAGCCAGGCGCTGCGCTCATCGTCATCCACCACGCCGGCGTCGATCACGCGCGCGTCTCCCCCGGATCGGGACAGGGCGGGACCCGGGCCCACGAAGACGAACGTCGCGTCGGGGTGGACCCGGCTGACGGAGGGAGCCGCCCGGAGCAGCACGTCCTCGCCCTTGTAGCCGCGCCGGGCTCCGAGAAAGAGCACGATCGGGCCGCCGATCCCGAACCGCTCGCGGAGGGCGTCTCCCCCGCCGGGCGACAGCGCGGGGGAGCAGATGCCGCACACCGCGGTCCGGTCCCCGGGAACTCCCAGCTGCCGGCAGACCTCGGCGTCGGCCTCCAGCAGCCCGATCACTCGGTCGGCGCTGCGGTAGACCCGCGCCGAGGCGGGATCGTCGCCCCACTGGCGGGGGTGGACGAAGGGGGTGATCGAGACGGGAACCCGAGCCTCCCGGGCGGCCCGCACGGCGGCGGCCTTGATCAGGTCCCCGCCGAACACGTGGACGGCGTCCGCGCCCCGGATCCGCTCGGAGATGACAGGGGCCACCACGCGGGCGTAGAGCGCGGCGGCGGCGATCCGGCTGCGCCCGAAGGCATAGCGGCGAAGGCCGGGGGTCACCTGGTAGACGAGCGGAGACAGCAGCGCCCTGCGCATCGGGGCCACTCGGATCTGCTCCACGTGCGCCCCACCGTCCTCGAAGGGCCGGAAGGAGGGCGGCGGGTCGAGCGAGTCGGTCAGGCGGTTCGACTGCCGCCGGTCGATGCGCTGGGCGAGCACGGTGACCTCGTGGCGCTGCGCCAGCTCCCGTCCGAGGAGCCCGACGAACCCCTCCACCCCCCCGATCGCCGGCCAGTACGCGCGTGCGACGAAGACGATGCGCATGTCAGAGAGCCAGCCGCCGGATCGTCTCGTCGAACCGAGCTGCGTAACGGGGGCTCGAGAACTCATCCGCCCGCTCCCGGGCGGCCATTCCGAGCCGGGCCGCCAGCTCCCGGTCGCCCAGCAGCCGCGAGATCGCGGACGCGAGAGCCCTGGTGTCGCCGGGTGGGACGAGCAGGCCGTCGACGGAGTCGCGCACTATCTCGAGTGGTCCGCCGCCGGCCATGGCCACGACCGGCTTGCCGAGCGCCATCGCCTCCACGATCGTCAGCCCGAAGGGCTCGGCGGCGGATGCGTTGACCGCGACGTCCATCGCCTGCAGCCAGAGCGGGACGTCGGTCTGCCGCCCGGCGAAGATCACGCGCTCCTCCACGCCGAGGCCGGCGACGGTCCGCCTCAGGTAGGGCTCGTAGTCGGGCTCCAGGTGGTGGACGCCGCCGACCACGACGCAGTGGAGCTCCGGATGCTCTTCCAGCACGTTCGGGAGTGCCTCGATCAGTACGTGCACTCCCTTCCAGCGCTGTAGGCGGCTGACGATGCCCACGAGTCCGCCCTCGGCGGGCAGGCCCAGGCGGGCCCGGGCCTCGGCGGGCTCTGGGAGGCGTGCCGGATCGAAGCGCTCGATGTCAGTGCCGGGGTAGGCCACCTCGACCGCCCTGTGCGGCCGAAGCGCTCGCTGAGCGCGGCCGGCCGCCTCCGACACCGCGAGCACTCCACGGGCCGGCAGGGTGGTCGCGGCGCGATCGAGCGCGCTCCGGCCCGACGGCATGCCCTGCTGACACCAGACCGCGGGGGTGCCGGTGAGCCAGGCGGCCGGGCCGGCATAGAGCTGCGCCTTGGTCATCCACCCCACGACGACGTCCGCTCGTTCACGCCGGAGCTCTCGGGCGAGCCGCGCTACGCACCCCGCATAGAGGTGGACCTGGCGAAGCCGCCCCGCCCGCAGGACCGTCGCCTGCGCTCCGGCGGCCCTGCATTCGGCCACCATCGGGCCGTCCTCCAGGAACACGATCCGCCATTCGAAGCCGAGGTTGCCTCCGTGGCGCACCAGCTCGAGCAGCATCGACTCGGCGCCGCCCAGTTGCTCGGCCAGCGGCATGACGATCGTGCATCTCGTGTTAGCTTCGCCAGTCATCGCGGTCGCCTACGACGTATACGTCAGGCTCGTCAACGTCCTGCTTCGCCTGCCCGGCCACGGCTTTCGCCGGCTCGTGTTCGCGAAGCTTGTCCGGGCCGATGTGGCCGAGCGACGTCTCGCTCGAGCGCGGCGTGCGCGTGACCGAGAAGGGTGGCGTCTCCGTCGGCGGAGGCACCAACATCAACACGGGGGTCGTGCTCGACGGGCGCGGGGGACTCGAGATCGGCTCCAAGGTGAACATCTCGCCGGAGGCGCTCATCCTGACCGCAGAGCACGATCCGCGCTCGCCGGACTTCGCGGGCCTGCGTTCAGGAGTGGTGATCGGGGATCGCGCCTGGATCGCGGCGCGGGCAATGATCCTGCCCGGCTCTCGCGTCGGCGAGGGCGCGGTCGTGGGCGCCGGAGCAGTGGTCCGGGGCGAGGTCGAGCCCTGGTCGATCGTCGCGGGCAACCCCGCACGCAAGGTGGGCGAGAGGCCCAAGGAGGCCCAGAGCTCCCTGGCCCCCTACCGCCGCTGGCTGCACTGAGCCGGCGCGCGGGCCTACCAGCCGAAGGGGATCAGCGCGCGCTGGACCAGCCGGATGCGCCCGCGTTCATACCCGCCCTGCGTTGCGCGCAGCCAGCGGTGGACGAGCCGGGTCACCGGCCCGCGGGGGTCGGTCGCCTCCCAGCCGGCATCCCAGATGTCCAGCTTCTTGAACCTCTTCGCCCCGTGGGCCCGGATCCAGCCGGCGACCTCTTCGTCCCAGTGGTGGTCGGCCTCCTCGGGGATCGACCTCATGTCGATCCCCTCGGCCTCGTACGGCGCGATCCAGCGCCCGGGCAGGGGCTCGATCCGATCGGGCGGGATCGCGTCCATGTGGTGGTACTGGCGGTAGAGCTGGATCGGGCGCTTCCCGGGCAAATTGAGCAGCTCCCAGCACTGGTACCAGCGCTGCTTGCTCTTCATCCGCTCCCAGTTCGCGTACTGGTAGTGCAGGACCTTGGTATCCAGCGAGACCGAGGGCGCCGAGGCGGCGACGGGAAGGCGGACCGAGTGGATCCGCTCGCCGGGATGATCGGCGCCGTCGTCGACGTAGCCGAACACGATCTCCTCGTCGGGCAGCCAGCAGGAGCCGAAGCCCGGGAGGACGTTCGCCCATCGCATCCGCACGGCCGTTCCGGGCTCCGCGGTCGCAAGCTCCTTGAAGGCCGTACCTTCGGCCCAGCCGGCCGCGAGGACCTCGTCGGCGTCGAGCGCGAAGATCAGCCGCCTCCCGGGGAACTCGCGCGCGGCGTCGAGCAGCAGCCGCTGCCGCGCCCCCTCGTCGTAGCCGGGCTCCGGGTTGTCGATCAGCGTGACCTTGGGATGGCGGGCGGCGATCTCGCGCGACCCGTCGGTCGAGCCCTGGTCCGCGATCACGATGTGATCCGCCCACAGGCTCGCGCAGCTGAGGAAGCGGTCGAGAATCCATGCCTCGTTGCGAACGGGCGTGACGACGATCGTGGTCACGGCCGCCACCTGCGCGCCCCGCCGGCGAGGAAGCGCAGCGCCAGAAGCGGCTTTCGCTGTCGTGCGTATCGCCGCGCCGCCTCGATCGCCTGGGCCGGGATCAGCCGGTGCTCCCGGAACCACCACGCCGACCGGAGGGTCTCCCTCTGGGCGTCGGTGAGGCCGGCGGGGTCCCTCCAGCGCTCATACAGCCTGCGCTCCTGGCTGCCGAGCTTGTCGAGGTCCGCGGTCGACTGGGCGCCGTGGCGCCGATGCCGGACGAAAGGCTCCGCCACGTGGTGGATCCTGCTTGCGAGTCCGATGTGAAGGAACAGGTTCGTGTCTTCGAAGGGCTGGCCGAACCCCTCGTCCCAGCCGGGGGTCAGGCGATAGGCCGAGCGCCGGATGAGCGCAAGGGAGGGCACAATGGCTGCGAGGCAGAACACCGAGACGAACGGGGTGTCGGGCTCGTCCGGCCGGAGCTTTCGCATCCGGCGGCCGGAGGGAACCCAGCGCGGCGTCCAAGGCTCTCCATCCGACTCCATCTGGCGCCCTTGACCATCAACCAGCGTGTAGCCGCAATGGGCCATCCCGACCTCAGGATGACCGTCGAGGTACCGGGTCATGACCTCGAGCATCGAGGCCTCGAGGGAGTCGTCGGCGTCGAGGAACAGGAGGTACTCCGAGTCGGTGTCCGACGCCGCGAGCCCCGCGTTTCGCGCCGCGGCCACGCCGCGGTTGGCCTGTCGCACGACCTTCACGCGGGCATCCCGGCGGGTCCACTCGGCGGCGATGTCGGCCGAGCCGTCCGTGCTGCCGTCGTCGACCACGGTCAGCTCCCAGTCCTCGAGCGACTGCGAGGCCACGCTCGCGAGCGTCTCCCCGATGTAGGGGGCCGCGTTGAAGGCAGGCACGACGACGCTTACTCGGGGCATCTGGCTCACTTCTAGCCTTGCGCATCCTGTTCGTCCAACCATTTGGAGTCGGCGGGCCCACGGGGGGCGCCCGGATACTGCGCATGTTGACCGGGGCCGCGTCGGTCGACGCGCTGAGCGTCTGCACCTCTCCCGACCAGCCCCCGCCGGCCGATCGGGTGGAGGAGCGCCACTCCCCGTCGCGTCCCCGGCTGGGACGAGTCGAGCACACGCGACTCGCGCCCGCGCTGAGCGCTCTCGAGCTCCCGTATCAGCGCCGCCTCGCCCGCGACGTGCAGGCGGCGGCAGTGGATTGGCGCGCCGAGGCCGTTCACTCGGTCGCCCACTCGCTCGACTTCTGGCCGGCGTTCCGGGTGTCGCGGGAGCTGCGCCTGCCCTACCTGCTGTCCGCTCACGACGACCTGCGCTACGCGCTGCGAGGCAGCCCCGTACGGACCCTGGCGCTGAGGCGCCTGGGTGAGGCCTGGCGGGGGGCGGATGCCCGCTTCGTGATCACCGACCAGCTCGGAACGGAGTACTCCGGGCGCTACGGCGACCGGCCCTTCTCCATCGTGACGGATGGGCTCGAGAGCATCCCGGAACGCCCGCCGGAGCCGAGCGGCCCGAACCTGCACGTCTATTTCATGGGGGCGTACCACGCGGCCTACCGCGACAACTTCGACGCGCTGCTCGCCGCGCTCGCGCAGCTCCGCGCGGAGCGTCAGGTCTCGCTCACGTGGCGCGGCGGCGGCCTCCCGTTCGAGCACGACTCGGAGGTGCCGATGGAGGTCCGGGGCTTCGCGCCCGAGGAGGTGCTCCGGGAGGAGGCCGGCGCCGCGGACCTGCTCTACCTTCCGCTCCCGTTCGGGAGAGCTCACAGCGACTTCGTGAGGTCGAGCCTCTCGACCAAGCTCGTGACCTACCTGGGGAGCGGTCGGCCGATCCTGTACCACGGGCCACGGGAGTCCGCCGCGGCACAGCTGCTGATCGAGCATGACGCGGCGATCGTCGTCGACTCGCAGCGTCCGGAGGATCTCGCTGCGGCGCTGGATCGCGGGCTCCCGCGGGCCGGCTCGATCGGCGCCAACGCCCTGGCGCTTGCGCGTGCGGAGTTCTCGCTGAGTCAGGTGCGTGAGCGCTTCCTGTCGGGGCTCGCCAGGTGAGCACGGACCCCGGCGCCATCGCCGAGGAGCGGCTGAGCTCGGCCCAGGTGAAGGGACGGGCCGCCACCGGTGTGGCGATGCTCATGGGCCGGGGCGTCGCGTTCCAGATCCTCGGGTTCCTGGGCAACCTGGTCCTCGCCCGTCTGCTCGTCCCGGAGGACTTCGGCCTCGTCGCCATCGGCTTCACCGTGGTCAACCTGGGCAAGTTCCTCGCGGTGGGCGGGCTCGGGTACGCCCTCGTCGGGCGGGCGGAGGCGCCCGACCGGCTGGAGCTGCGCGCGATCACGGGGCTTCAGCTGCTCGTGACCTCGGCCATCGCCGTCGTGGCCGCGGGGGTAGCGATCGCGGTGGGAGACGACGCGCTCGTGACCGCGGTCATGATGCTCGCGCTGCCGCTGTCGGCATTCAGGTCGCCGGCCATGCTGCTGCTGCAGCGGCGGATGGACTTCAGGTCGCAGGTCAAGGTCGACGCGAGCGAGGTCGTCGTGAACCTCGCGTGGGCGATCCCGGCCGCCGCGCTCGGCTTCGGGGCATGGAGCCTCGCGACGGCGATGGTGGTCGCCGCGGCGGTGGCGACCGTGGTGGCGTGCGTGCTGAGCCCCACCGGCTTCCTCGCACCCTCCCTGGACTTCGCGCGGCTCCGCCCGATCCTCGGCTTCGGCCTTCGCTTTCAGGGCGTGAACGCGAGCCATCTGGTGGGGGACGTCGTCCTCATCGCGGGGATCGGCGCCATCGGCGGCCTCACGGTGCTCGGGCTGTGGAACTTCGCCTTCCGGATCCTCCGTGTGCCGTACCTCCTCTTCGAGGCCGTGTGGCACGTGGGGTTTCCGCTCTTCTCCCGCCTGGAGGACGCTCCGGACAGCCAGGATGTCGCTGGCCTCCTGGAGCGCACGGTCGCGACCATCTCGGTCGCGGTGATCGCCGTGCTGGGCCCATTGGTCGCTTCCAGCCCCGCGCTCGTTCCGCTCCTGTTCGGCGACGTCTGGGCCGACGCCAGCCTGATCCTTCCCGGCTCTGCGCTCGCCCTCGGGGTGTGCGGGCCGATCGGGATCAGCGCCTACGCCTACTTGTATGCGCAGGGGGACTCCACCACCGCCCTGCAGGGGAGTGTCATCAACAGCACCGTGCGCTGGGCGACGACCTTCGCGCTGCTGCCCGGGATGGGCGTGACGGCGATAGGAGTCGGATGGGCGTCCGCGGCCTTCAGCGAGTTGCCGCTGATCGCCAGCCGCACGCGGAAGAGGTGCGGAGCTCGGGTGGTGCGACGCGTGCTGGGCCCATCGGTTGCCGGGATTCTCTCGACGGCCGCGGGATGGGCGGTCGCCGAGAGCCTCGGCGTGACCGTGCCGTCGGCGCTTCTCTCGCTGCTGACGGCCACGGCCGGCTTCGCGGTGCTCATGTGGATCTTCGACCGGGACGACCTGAGGGAGGCGGCGGGCATGATCCGCAAGGCGGCGGGCGAGGCCAGGCAGGGCATCCGGCGGGGATGAGCGCGGACTACGACGCCTACCACGAGCAGGGGCGCACCGCCGTGTTCGGCGACGTCTTCGAACGGGTCCGCGTCCGGACCGTCGAGTGGATCCTCGAACGGGAGCCTGACCTCAGGACGACCGGGACGCTGCTCGATCTCGGCGCCGGGGAAGGCCGCTACCTGCCGCTCTGGCAACGAGCGAACCCGGACGCGACGATCGTCGCCGCCGAGCTGTCGCCGCTGGCTTCCGAGCGATCCGCGAGCCGGCACCCCGAGGTGCGGCACGTCGTCGCGGATGCGCAGGCGGTGCCGCTCGCGGATGCCTCGGTGGACGCGATCGTGTCGATCGAGGTGATCGAGCACGTGCCCTCAGGGGTCGGGATGCTGGAGGAGGTGAGCCGGCTGCTGCGTCCGGGCGGATGGGCGCTGATCTCGACGCCGTGCGGGAACAGGGGGTCCTTTCCGTGGGTCCACGCCCGGCTGACCGGTCAGCTCTCCGCCGGCGAGGAGGCTGGGGTTCGCTTCGGGCGGATCGACGACCCGACGCACCTGCGCGTCTACCGCCGGCGCGAGCTGGAGAGCCTGTGCCGCGCCCGGGGGCTCGACTCGCGCCGCACCTACCTCAGCGGGCACCTCTTCACGCACCTGGCGGAGAGGCTGGAGCTCGCCGTGAAGCGCCGGCTCGACATCAGGCGGCGCTCGGTGCGGGCGGATGAGGCCTTCTCGCGGGTGCTCGACGAGGTTGCGCTCACCGACCTACGGCTCCTCCGGCGGCTGCCGAACGCGAGCACGATGCTGCTCGTGCTGCGCAAGCTCTAGCCCGGTATCTCACATCACGGTGTGATCGCTGGCTTTGGCTGTCTGGTTGCGCGTGCCGCTGCGAGCGCTTCGGTCGTGGTGTGTGCGTGTCGGTTCTTGGGATCATTCGGGCATGCCACCGCTCAGCGCGAAGGAGCGCGCGCAACTCCCCAACAGCGCCTTTGCATACATCGATTCGCGCGGCAGACGTCGTCTGCCGATCCACGACGCGGCGCACGTCCGGAATGCCCTCGCGCGGTTTAGCCAGGTGGCGTTCGAGGACGAAGACGCGCGGGACCGGGCGCGCAGCCGGCTGCTGCGGGCGGCCAAGAAGCACGGGATCATGCCCATCGGCTTCATCAGTGCGCAGCTGCAACCCCAGCGGAAGCTGCCGACAGGCGACGTGACCTTCCTGCTGACCGATATCGAGGGGTCAACCGAGTTGCTTGGGCGCCTCGACGATCAATACGCTCCTCTGCTCGCCGATGTCCGCCGTCGAGTCCGCGCCGCGGTCCGGTCTGCCGGGGGTCGCGAGGTGTCCGCCCGCGGCGACGACGTCTTCGCAGTGTTCGAGCGTGCCCCGGCGGCGCTCGACGCCGCGCTGGCGATCCAGCGGGCGATGCAGGCCGGCGCTTGGCCCGGGGGGAACGACGTGAGGTTGCGAATCGGCCTGCATCGCGGGCGTCCCGCGCTCACCGATAGCGGCTACGTCGGCCTCTCGGTTCACGCCGCCGCGCGCATCTGCTTCGCGGCGCACGGCGGCCAGATCGTTGCGTCCTCTGCCGTTCGCGCGGCGATCCACGAGTCGCTCGCAGACGGGGTCAGCCTGAGGAGCCTTGGAGCCTGGCGATTCCGCGGCTTGCCCGAGCCGATCGATCTCTTCCAAGCGGACGCGACTGACCTGCTCGCCGACTTCCCGCCTCTACGATCGGCCGTCCCTGCCGAGTAGGGAACTCGGTGGATCGAGACGCCCGCCTGTCGCGCAGAGCAGGAGCACCGCAAGTTCCGAGGAGGCGTTCCTAACCGATGCGCGTGACGAGCCCGCGTGTTAAATGGGAATCGTGCGCGTACTCTTCGCGACCTCCCCCGGTCTTGGCCATGTGTTCCCGACGATCTCCCTAGCACACGCGCTGCGTGCCGCCGGCCACGAGGTGCTGGTGGCGACCCCGGGCGGCAAGGAGGCCGCGAACGCCGGCCTGCACGTCGTGGACACCGCGCCGGGTGTCGACATCGGCGCGGTGTTCCAGCAGGCGGCCAGCGAGCAACCCGAGGAGTTCGACTACAGCACGGACGTCGACACCGAGAAGGGGTTGGAGTTCGTCGGCGCGATCTTCGCCAAGTTGTCCGGCGTGTCGGTGGACCTGACCGTGTCGGCGGCCGAATCGTGGCGGCCGGACGTGGTCGTGTACTCGTCGATGGAGGGCACCGGGCCGCTGGTCGCCGCGAAGCTCGGCGTGCCGGCCGTGTCGCACGGCTTCGGGTTCGCCGACGAGGCGTCGATGACCGAGGCGATCTTCAAGAAGATGGTCGAGGAACGCGAACGGCATGGCGTGCAAGGGTTTCCCGAGGTGCGCGAGTCGATCGACGTGGCGCCGCCGAGCATGGTCGACCGGCCGGTGCGCGGCTGGCCGATGCGGTACGTGCCGTACAACGGAGGCGGCGTGCTGCCCGAGTGGGTGCTCGAACGGCCCGCGCGCCCGCGCGTCGCGGTGACACTCGGCACGGTGCTGACCCAGGTCGGCGCGCTCACGTCGTTGACCAAACTCGTCGACGTGGCACGGCATCTGGACGCCGAGTTCGTACTCGCCCTCGGCGACGCGGACCCGTCGCCACTGGGAGAACTGCCGGACAACGTGCGGGCGGCCGGGTGGGTGCCGCTGTCCGCGCTGCTGCCGACCTGCGCGGCGCTGGTGCACCACGGCGGGGCCGGCTCGACGCTGACCGCGATCGACGCCGGAGTCACGCAGCTCGTGCTGCCGCACGGCGCCGACCAGTACATGAACGCGGACGCCGTGGCGCGGCGCGGGCTCGGTCTGCGTTCGGAGCCGGATCAGGTGGACGCGGAGCTGATCGACCGCCTGCTCACCGACCCGGGGCTGGGCCGGGCCGCCTCCGAGGTGGCCGACGAGATCGCGACGCTGCCGAGGCCCGCCGACCTCGTGCCGAAAATCGCCGGCCTCGCCTGACTTTGCCAGGGGTGCACACCGTGGCGTGCACTAATCCCTTGGGCTGACTTTGGCGCGTGTTACGAGCATCCCGAGTACCAGCGCAACGTCAAGAAGATGCGTGAGCAGCTTGATCGCTTGCACCTGCCCGCCGAGGCGTTCGAGGAGCAGGACCTTCAGGCCGAGGACTAGCTCTTCGTTGACCGCATAGGCTCCGCTTGGTGCCCGACACCATGACCCCGGAGCAGCGATCGCGCACGATGCGAGCCGGGCGGTCCTACATCCGAGGATCCTCTGGCGAGTGGCGCGCGGGAACGTGCTCCCCGCCACTGGCTTTCGGTCAACCGCTCTTACGGCCGGCCGCTAGCTTCACCGAAACCGGCAGGTCGAACCCGCCGTCGGTCGCGTAGGCGGCCAGGCGGCGCTCGAGGGCGCCCCGGATGCGCTCGCGGGTTTCCCCCGGCTGACCCAGCACGAGCGAGGCCATCCGAACCGTCCCGCGTTGCAGAGCGTCCCAGAAGTCCTCGAACGACCCCACGGGGTGGGTGAAAGCAATGCGTCGTACGTCCACGTCGACGAGGCCGCGTCCTTCGAAGAGGTGCTGAAACTCCTCGTCGTCGGAAAACCGGAAGACATCGGGCCCCGGTGGCAAGCCGTCCGGCGGTCCCGCGCCCGCGTCCGCGACGGCTTCAAGGAACACGCCGAACATACGCATCTCCGCCGGCACATCCCAGGTCGTCAGCGCCAACCGACCACCCGGGGCCAGGACCCGTACACCCTCCGCCACCGCCAGTTCCGGACGGCCGAAGTGGGGGAGCCCGAAGTTGCCGACTACGGCGTCGAAGATGCCGTCCTCGAACGGGAGCGACTGCGCATCCGCCTGCCTGAACTCGACGTCCGGATGCTCCGCCACGGCCTGGGCGACCATCGCCTCGGCCACGTCCACCGCACACACGGCCCCGCCCCTGCGAGCCGCCTCCGCCGCGACGTACCCCGGACCGGTCGCCACATCGAGCACCCGCGTCCCCGGGCCAACCCGCGCGAGATCCAGAAGCGGCTCCACCAACCTTCCCGTAACGGCACCGAAGAACCCCGTGTACCCCTCGACCCGCTCCTCCCAAGCACTCGCCTCGAAGTCGTCAAAGGCATCGAGGTCGATACTCACCTCATTGCTCACCACGCCTGTTCCCCCGTTGTCGGATACGTGGCGAGCGTACGCCACGCGCGGGCGCCGGGGCAATGGGCGCGGGGTGGATGTCAGCGGCCTGTAAGCCGATACAGCGCAACGGGGTGTCGGAACCGCGTGGCAGCGGCCAGACCGCGTCGTGGATGACTTCGTTCGATCAACGCGGTCCCGACCGGGGACCGTCGAACGAACGGAGAACTCATGCTCGTCACCGAAGAACGCCTGCTCGACGCCGCGGGCCGACCACGCTCACCAGCGACCCTGCCGGGATACCACGCCGGACGCCCACCCCGAAATAAGGGGATCCGCTACCCGGCCGATCCGCCCCGCGTCGAAGAGATCGTCTCGGTCATGCGGCAGGCCGGACCTGGGATCCACGGGGCGCGGCTTCGAGGACTGATCGTCGTCCTGTGGCGTGCCGGGCTTCGGATCTCAGAGGGTCTCTCTCTAGCTGAGCGAGACCTCGACCGTGCCCGCGGGGCGCTACTCGTCCGCAACGGCAAGGGCGGCAAGCGGCGTGAGGTCGGGATGGACGAGTGGGGCTGGGAGCAGCTTCGCCCGTGGCTCGACCTTCGCGCTCGGATGCCGATCGGCGCGCTCTTCTGCGTCGTCAACGGGCCGACTTGCGGGCGCCCGTGGTCTGGCCCGGCCGCACGAACACAGCTTCGGCGGCTCGCCCTCGGCGCCGGAGTGAGACGCCGTTTCGCTCCTCACCAGCTCCGTCACGCCCATGCCGTCGAGCTGGCCCGGGAGGGTGTGCCGCTGAACGTCATCCAGCGCCAGCTCGGCCACGCCGACCTCGGTGTCACGTCTGTCTATCTGCAGGGAATTGACAACACCGAGGTCATCAGCGCGGTCCACTCGCGCCGAGCGCCGACGATGCCCGCGAGCGCTGGGTTGCTCCTCTAGCCATCGGCTGCTCGTGTTCGCGCAAAGCGGAAGAGCCCGCCTACTCCGACAGCCCCACGGCTTCGAGGGCGTCGGCCCGATCGAGGTAGGCGTAACCGCGAATCACCTGGCCATCGCGGACCGTCAGAACCCACCAGGCCGACACCTCGAAGGCGGCCCCGCTCGTCTTGCCGCTTCCCTTGATTTTCATGTTGGCGAGGACGTGTTGCCCTGCCTCGGTCAGCTGGGCTGCCTCGTAGTGGATCTCCCCGAACTCCGAGAGGAACTGATCCGTGTAGTCGACCACCGCTTCGATGCCGCGATAGATGCCCGACTCGGGGAACGCCGGGTCTTCGTGCCATTCGATCTCGGGGTGGAAGTACTCGCGCACCGCGCCCACGCCCCCGGCGTTGAACGCCTCGGCCATCCGTCGCACCATCTCCACGTTCTCCTGCGACATCGCGCGCCCAGTATCCCGCCTGCTGCTCTCGCGTGATCGCAGGAGCGATGATCCCGCGCGCTGGTAATCACACCGCGATGCGAGTCATGGGCCGTAGTTACGGCGCCGAGGCAAGCCGCTCGTAGTGCTCCGCATAGCGGTCGACCACCTGGTTCCACCCGAACCGCGCGGCCGCCTCTCTCGCGGCAGCCCCCATCGAGCTTCGCCGGTCCGAGTCCGCCGCCAGCCGGGTCAGGCGGTCCGCGATCACGCCCGCATCCCGTTCGATGAACCAGCCGTTGACGTCCTCGACCAGTAGCTCCTCGACCCCGCTGACGCGGGTGATCAGCAGCGGGAGGCCGGCGGCCGCGGCCTCGAGGCTGGCGAGGGGGAACCCCTCGTACGCGGTCGGGAGCAGGAGGCCGTCCGCGGCGGAGTAGAAGGGGCCCACGTCGGCGGCGTGGCCGGCGAAGCGCACGCGGTCGGGCACCCCGGCGGCGGCGGCGAGCGCGGCGTACCTGGCCCGGTCGCCCTCCCCGACCACGAGCAGCACCCACCCGGGCGCGCGGGGGAGCGCCTCGATCGCGTAACCGAGCCCCTTCCGCTCCCAGTCCCCGCCCACGAAGGCGGCCACCAGCTGACCACCTCCCACGTCGAAGCGCTCTCGGACCTCCCGGCGTGCTGTCCCGTGGCCCCCGAACTCCTCGAGGTCGACGCCGTTCGGGATCACGCTGACCCTGCCGGCCATCCGCGGGAACTCCGACTCCAGCTCGCGGGCGACCCCCTCGGAAACGCCGACGATGCTCCTGGTCCGCCGCGGGCGGTAGCACCAGCCCTCGGCCGCCAGGCTGAGCCGTGTGGCGATCCGGGCATTGATCCGGTGAAGCGCCGTCTGCCGGCGCGCCCGGGTCGTCGTGCCGCTGCGCCGGAAGAACGCGCGGTGGCAGAAGTGCACGGTGGAGGTGTCCGCCCGGTTGAAGACGATCGCGCCGGTCGTGTGAACGAGCCCGCGGCGGCAACGCCAGACCTGGAACGAGCCCGCCAGGAAGAACCACGGGTAGGCGAGCGCGAACGGCCGTGCCGGGCCGTGCACGCGTATCCAGCGCAGGCGGGGGTCGGGCGGCAGCTCGCAAGCTCGCGCGACGACAGTCACGTCGTGCCCGCGCAGGAGGAGGCCACTCGCCAGCTCCGCGAGCTGGCGCTCCATCCCGCCCACCGAGCCGACCTCGTGGGCAACGAGCGTGACCGAGGGCGTCACTCGATTGGGAGGTTCGCCACGATCGTGGCCGAGATCACCGGCCAGTCGAACGAGCGCTCGTACAGGTCCCTCGCCGCGGCGCCGCGGGCAAGACGCTCGTCCGGGTCGCGGGCAAGCCATCGGACCGCTTCCCGGAGGCGCCTCCGGTCGCCGGCCGGCACCAGGGTGAGGGCGTCCGTCGAGCGGCGGAGGACATCGTCGGTGAGCCGGCCGTCGGTCCCCACGACCGGCAGACCGTGCTGCAGCGCGGCCATCAGCGTCGTCCGCCTGGTCGACACGCCGTCGACGAACGGAGCCACGAACAGATCCGCGGCGGCGAGATGGCGTGCGACGACCGAGGCCTCGAGCCAGCCTGGCTCGATCACGCGCACGGACTTCCGGAGACCGTGGATCGGCGGGACGCCCGCACCGAGGTTCAGCAGGACGATCTCGCCGCCAAGGCCGGCCACCGCGTCGGCCGCGGCCGCGACGTCCTTGATGGGGCGGGAAGGGTGGTCGGTCCCGAAGGCTGCGATGACGAGCGCGTCCGGCTCGATGCCGAGCTGGGCCCGCTCGGAGCTCCGGCAGTGCCTCATGTCAGGCAGGTTCGAGCCCACCGGGACGTGGATCACGGGCCGTTTGGGCGTGAGGCCCTCGAGCTCCTCGATGAGCGGCCCGACGGGAGTGAAGATGAAGTCCGCGTAGCGGTGCACCGTTTGGAGCTGGCGGCGCTGCCACGCTCCCATCGCGGCCCACCGCCAGTTGTTCGGGGGCACGTAGGACTCGTGGACGATCAGGCAGATCAGCCCGTTCTGCCGCCGCGCCCGCTTCAGGTCGGCCGCCAGCCCGGGGGCGAAGCCCCACCGCCCGAAGGAGAACGGGTTGTAGTTGAGCAGGATCACGTCGGCCGGCCGGGCGTCCGGCTTCTCGTGGTCGACCTGCACATCCAGCCCGGCCTCGGTGAGACCGGCCGCCAGGTGGTCGGCGTAGTCGCGGATGCCGTCGACCTCCGACCGCTTCGGCCCGCACACGATCCTGACCCGCGGCACCGTCGCGGGTGCGGCTGGCACTGCCACCGGCGCGGCTGGTACTGCCACGGGTGCGGGTGGCACTGGCGCCGGGGGGCTTGCTCTTTCGAGGACCGGCGCGGAGGGCAGGGCCGGCGCCATCGGGCGCAGGGTCGGGGCGATTGCACTCGGCGCCGCTTCCCCCTGGCGGCGGAACAGCCAGAACGCGAGCGTCCCGGCGACGAACCAGAAGTAGGGCGCCCCGGGTGTGGTGGAGAGCGCGGCCCCGGTTATCCACGAGGCGAACAGCGCGACCATCGCCGCGACCAGGGCGCCGAGGAGAAGCCGCATCTCATAGTCGGCCAGCCGCCGCACCCGTCGCCAGGCCCCGGCCAGCAGGCGGATGTTCAGCCCCAAGAGCACCAGCAAGCCCGCGACGCCCAGCTCGACCAGCAGGAACGTCGCCGCGCTGTCTCCGTTCAGCACCCGGTCCGGGCGTCCCCCGGTCCCCAGGACGCCCGCCGGCCCGAGGCTCCCGATCCCGGCACCGAGCGGGAAGTCCGCGGCGTAGCGGGGAACCAGTGCGAGAGTGCCCCCCTTGTAGTCGTACGTCGTGGAGAGGACGCGCGTGGGACCGATGTCCGAGTATCGGTTGAACGCACCGCTGGAGCCCCCCGACAGGGCGATGACAACGCCGAGCGTGACCACCCCGACGAGGCCGAGCCCCGCGAACACGTGGCTCGCGCGGCGGCGAGTGCTGACCACGAGCCAGAACGCGAGCGCGGCCACCGCCGCGGCCACGACGGCCGTTCGCTGGGCCGAGGTGAGGACCGCGAACACGGCTCCGCCACTGAGCGCCGCGTACAGCAGCGACGATCTCGCCCGGCGGCGGGCAAGGACGGTCAGCGCCAGCCCCCCGGGCAGGGCCAGCATCCCGAGCGTTCCCCCGAAGCCGAAATCGGGCCCCAGTCCGAAGGGCCTGGTGCGGAGGATCGGCGCCCCGGTCGCGTCGTGCCCGGAGATGTAGTAGCGGCCCGACTCGGGGCTGTTGCCGGTGCCGAAGATGCGTTCCGAGTAGCCCGGGCCCCAGGCGGCGAACTGGTCTCTCGAGAGGTTGAGCTGCACGAGGCTCACGAACCCGTTGGCCGTGGCGACCACCAGCAGCAGCACGAAGAAGACGCGCAGCCGCCGGGCGCTGCGCATGACGAAGTAGCCGAAGAAGAAGAGCGGCACCCACTCGAGGTGTGGGCGAACGGATGCGAGCGAGTGGCCGAATGAGCCGGCGGCGGGGTTCGCCAGCTGCACCAGCACCACGGCGGCAAAGGCCACGACCCAGGCGGTCAGCGGAGGCGCCTCGAACGGCTTGCGCTGGACGAAACCGCGTGCGACCGCTCCGAGCACGATCGCGTAGAGCAGTCCGTCCCGCAAGAGCGTGAGCTCCGAGGTGCCTGTCTTGAGCCGGATGAACCCGTCGGCCAGGGCCAGGTACAGGAGCAGCACCGCGAGGCTCCACTCGTAGCGGGAGCTGAGGAACATCCAGAGGCATGCCGCGCCGAATGCGGGGGTGAGGAGGACCGCGAAGGGCGCCTCCGGGAAGGCGATCGCCGCCTCGAGCGATACGGCGGCCACGGCGACGCAGACCACCGCCGCCACCAGTGGGCGCGATCCCAGCCCAGAGCGAAGCGGGGCGAGCCGTGCCGCTACCGCCGCGCCCACGGGAGCGTCACTCCAACCGTGCGGGCGTCACGAGGGCGTGCCGTAGTAGCCGGCGTAGCGCCGCTCGAACTCGTTCGCCGGCACGTCGTTCGCCACCACGCCGAGCACGTTCGCGCTCGGGTGGCGCTCCATGATGTCGGCGATGCGGCGACCGGCCTGGTCCGTCGCGAGCCCGACCCGGCCCACCAGGATCGTCGCGTCCACCCTCGAGAAGAGGTGCACGGAGTCGCTCACCGCTAGCAGCGGCGCGGAGTCGATCAGGGTCACGTCGTAGTCCGCGGCGATCTGGTCGAACAGCGAGTGGACCCTCTCGGTGGCCAGAACGGCGGGCGGGTTCGCCGTCGCGGAGCCGCTCGTGAGCACGGAGATGCTCCCGGGCTGGACCGGAGACGAGTCACCGTTGGCAGCCACCGTGATGGTGGCGGGCTGGGCCACCTCCGTGGCCGGCGCCGCGTCCGCGGCCACCGGCTGCAGAGCGTCCCCGAGCGCGACCCCGCCGGAGAGGACGTGCATGAGGCCGGGCGTCGCCTGGATCCGGAACATCGCCGCGAGATTCGGATTCCGGAGGTCCGACTCGACTACCGCCACCCGCAGCCCCGAGTCGCGATACGCCATCGCGAGGTTGCGCACGACCGTGGACTTGCCCTCGCCCGGGAGGGCACTCGTGACCAGGATCGTCCGAGGCGGCCGATCGAGACTCGTGAACTGGAGGTTCGTGAGTAGCGTCCGGAACGCCTCGCGGAAGCCCCGGTCGATCAGCGGGTTTCGTGCTTCGCCCTCGATCAGCGGCGGGACGTGGGGTACCACGCCGATCAGGTTCAGGCCATACACCCGCTCGATGTCCTCGACGCGCCTGATCCGCCGGTCGAGCCGGTCGAGGACGTATGCGGCGGCCATGCCCAGCATCAGGCTCAGGAGCAGCGCGAAGAGCGCGTTCCGCCCGGGTTTGGGCGCCGAGGGACTGCCCGGCGGCGTCGCCCGGCCGAGGCGCACGGCGCCGGCGCGCGGAAGGGTCAGGGCGGCCTGCAGGTCGCCGATCCGCGACCGGACCGAATCCCTTGCGTCCGCGCTCTGCGGGCCGGTGGGCAGCGCGGCGAGGTCCTTGCGGGCGTTGCGCAGCGCGTCCTGGGTGTCCTTGCGGATCTGTGCCCGGCGGCCCGCGACGAGCGCGTCGGCGTAGGCGTTCGCCAGGCCGGCGGCGCCGTCGGCGCTGCCCGCGGTCGCCGTGACCGTCACGAAGTCCGAGTCCGCGGACCCTCCGACGGCGACCCGCCCGGAGGCCCCGGCTTTGACGCGCTCGACGGCGGCGCTCGACTCGAGCAGCCGGACGATGTTGTTGGAGGTGCGGGCCGGGTCGCCGGAGGCGAACCCCGCGTCGGCCTCGCTCGCCCGGATCAGAAGGTCGGTGGAGGCCGTGTACTCATCCGGCTTGGAGGAGTAGTACACGTAGGTCCCCAGCGTCGCCACGGCGACGACGGCCAGGATGAGCCACCACCGCGACTGGAGCGGCCGCAGGAGTTCGCGCAGGTCGACGGACTCGGTGGGTTGCGTGTCTAGATCCAGGAGAAGTCCTCGGTGCGGCCGCTTCGAGCACTGTAGCCCGGAAAGCGCCAGATCGCCCGCATTCCGCATGCGGGCGCGAGGTGGCGCAAACGACGGGGCGGACCTACCTTGGGAGAACCCCGCGAATGGCGCTCTCTTCACATAACGGCCAACAGGGAGCGGCTCCGGGCTCTGGGCACCGGATCGCCCTGGTCCACGACTACCTGATCGGGATGCGGGGAGCCGACCGAGCCTTCGCGGTGATCGCGGACTCCTGGCCCGATGCCCCGATCTACACGCTGCTGTACGACGAGGAGGGCACGGACGGCATTTTCAAGGGCCGCGAGATCCACACCTCCTACCTGAGGAGCCTCCACGCGAAGCGGGACGGCTTCCGGCGACTGCTGCCGCTGTTCCCGCGGGCCGTGGAGCACCTGCCCGTGCAGGAGTACGACCTGGTCATCTCGAGCAGCAGCGCGTTCGCGCACGGCGTGCGGACCGCCCCCGGAGCCGTACACGTCTGCTACTGCCACACGCCGTTCCGCTACGCGTGGGTCGAGGAGCAGCGCGCGCTGGACGAGATGCGCCCGATCATGAGGCCGGCGCTGCGGCGGTACCTGAGATGGATGCGCAAGTGGGACGTCGAGGCGTCTCGCCGGGTCACCAACTATGTCGCGGTCTCAGAGACCACCCGCCACCGGATCCACGAGGTCTGGGGCCGGCAGTCGACGATCGTCCATCCCCCGGTGGACGTCGACCGGTTCAGCATCGGCTCCGCGGAGGACTACCTGCTGGTGGTGACCGAGCTCGTCCGTCACAAGCGCGTCGAGCTTGCCCTCGAGGCGGCCCGCCGGGCGGGGCGGAAGATCAAGGTCGTGGGCGGCGGACCGGAGCTCGGGCAGCTGCGCGAAGCGTTCGGCGGCAGCGCCGAGTTCCTCGGACGCGTGAGCGACGAGCAGGTCGAGTCCCTGTGCGCCGGCGCGCTTGCGCTGGTGGTCCCCGGCGTGGAGGAGTTCGGCATCGCCGCGGTCGAGGCTCAGGCGGCCGGCAGGCCCGTGATCGCGGCGGCCGCGGGCGGCGTGCTCGAGACCGTGATACCCGGGATGACCGGGGTGCTGGTGACCCCCGGCGACGTGGACGAGCTCGCCCTCGCCATGCGGGAGACGCCCTTCGACCGGTTCGACCCGAACTTCATCAAGGCGCAGGCGGGGTTCTTCTCCGTCGACGCGTTCAAGCGACGCCTGGCGATCCAGGTCGGCCATGCGCTCAAGGAGGCAAGGTCGGGACCGGCTCCGGTCGAATACACCGAACCGTCGATCAGCCCCGCGGCGGCGGAGACGGCATGAGCTCGACGGACGCGCCGTGTATCTCGCTCAGGGTCGTCTCCAGGTCGTAGCGCAAGGACCAGTCCGGATAGTCCCGCTCGAACTCCGAAAGGTCGGAGATCCACCAGCGATGGTCGCCCACCCGCGCACGATCGGCGATTGACCAGTCCAACTTGCGCCCTGCGATCCGCTCGCAGGAGGCGATGGCTTCGAGGACCGAGCAGGAGCACGGTCGGCCCCCGCCGAGGTTGTAGACCGCACCCCGTCGCGGCGCGCGGTGGAAGGCCTCGATCGCCGTGGCGACGTCCTTCGAGTGGATGTTGTCGCGGACCTGCTTGCCCTCGTAGCCGAAGACGGTGTAGTGCTCGCCCGTCACCGTGCAGCGCATGAGATAGGAGAGGAAGCCGTGGAGCTCGGCCCCGGCATGGGCGGGGCCGGTCAGGCAACCTCCCCGGAAGCACACCGTCGGCATGTCGAAGTAGCGCCCGTACTCCTGCACCATCAGGTCGGCCGCCGCCTTGGAGACGCCGAAGGGCGAATGCAGGGAGGTGTCGATCGACATCGAGGAGTCGATCCCGTTGTGCCAGCGGTGGTCCTCCGGCAGGTCCAGGCGCTCGCCCTTGTCCTCCAGCGGCAGGTCGTTCGGGCGGTCCCCGTACACCTTGTTGGTCGACAGGAAGGCGAAGGTCGCGTCGGGCTTGTGGTCGCGCACGGCCTGAAGCAGGTTCAGCGTGCCCGTGGCGTTGACGCCGAAGTCCGTGTGCGGATCGGAGGCCGCCCAGTCGTGGGAGGGCTGTGCGGCGGCGTGGACGACCAGCTCGAGATCCTTTGCCCGGCTCCGGACGAGCTTCTCAATGCCCTCCCTGTCCCTGACGTCGAGGGGCAGCGACTCGAACTCCGGGTGGCTCTCGACCAGGCGGCGGGTGGTCGGCTCGGTCGAGGCGCCCGGGCCGAAGAACTCGGCGCGCATGTCGTTGTCGACGCCCACCACGTCAAAGCCGATCTGCACGAGGTGCGACACGGCCTCGGAGCCGATGAGGCCGCCGGATCCTGTGACGATGGCGGTTGGCATCAGGGATGGCCCCTCACTCGGGATACTCCCAGCCGATCGCCTCGTTCGGGATGCCGATCGAGGCGTGCGTCTGGACGAACCTCCACTCTCCATCCTCCTGGCGAAAGACGGCGCTCCAGCGCGGGGACACGTACTTGCCGTCTGGCATCGTGATCGTGAGCATCGTCGTGGCCCAACCAACGGTGCCCTCGCTGAAGGCCTCGGTTTCGGTGGGCGCGAACTCGGCCTGGCCGCCGGCCCCCTCGACCTCTCCTCGGAGGAACTCCGCGACCGCGGCCCCGCCGGCGAACCGCTCGCCGGGGTCGCTACCGATCAGGCGCGTCCCCTCCTCCTGCGACACGAGCGCGTCGACGAGCGATGCATCGCCCTTCGTCGCGGCCTCGAACCAGGCCCGGACGAGGTCCTCCAGCTCAGGTGATCTCTGCATCTCGCGTCCCTTCCAGACTGTCTTACGGCGATTGAAGCCTCAGGTACTCCTACCAGTACCTGAGTCGACATTTTCGTTCGATGGGACCGGTTAGGGCGCGAACTCGCCGCCGCCCGCGCCGCCCCCGCCCCCGCCCGGTGAGAACTCGCCGCTCGCGGCAGCGGCCGCGGGGCGTGTGGGCGTGGGTGCGGCAGTCGCCTCGGGCGCGAACTCGTTCGACGGGCTCGGCTCGGGCGCGGGCGCCGCGGCACGTGCCGGCGCGGCTGGCGGAGCGGGCGTGGGCGCCGCCGTGGGCGATGGAGGCGGCGCCACAGCCGGGTCCGCCTCCTTCACCGCTTCCGTAGACCCCGGCGCCACCTCCGCCGCCGGCGCAAGGCCATCCCCCGCCCGCTCGCTGAGCTTCTCCACGCCAACACCGCCACCAGCAAGAGCGGCCGCGGACGCAGCAACCGCGGCCGCCTTCTGGCCCGCCGCCATCTCAGTCGCCTGATGTGCCCGCTCCCCCAGCGCTGCCGCGCGGTCCTGCGCCGCCCCGACCATCGACTCCAGTAGCGCCCGCACCGGCCCGCCGTCGCCACCGCCGCCCGCGGCCGCGAGCGCGGCCGGCGGCACCAGCGCCGCCACGCGCGAGGGCGCCTCGCGGTACTCGCGCAGCAGCGCGCGGCACGGCAGGCACGTCCGCAGGTGGGGACGCAGGGCGGCGAGGTCGTCAGGGCCGGCCTCGCCGTCGGCGAGCGCGGAGAGTAGTGGCCGGAGGCGTTCGCACTCGGCACCCGACTCGATCCCGGCGACGCGCTCGACGAACGCGCGGCGGCCCTCCGTAAGGCAGCGATTGACCTTCGTGTAGCTCCACCCGGTCTTCGAGCAGATCTCCCCGTACGTATAGCCCTCCGCCTTCAGCAGCAGGCAGCGCACCTCCTGTGGTTTCAGCCGTCCGAGTGCCTGGGCGCCCACGCGCAGCCGCTCGAACCGCTCGGCCCGCTCATGAGTATCAGGAGGCTGGGCGCCGGAAGGCTCGGGCACCCACTCGGGGCCGCCCAGCGGCAGCACGCGCTCCCGCTGGCCGCGGATGGCGAGCGCCTCGTGCTTCACGGTGGTGCGGAGCCAGCGGCACAGGTCGTCGTCGGTGCCGGTCGGCTCGCGCGTGAGGAGGATCTCGGCGGCGCGCTGGTAGGCGTCCTCCGCGTCGTGGAGGTTGGCCGAGTAGCGGCGGGCCGTGGCGAGCATCTGCGGCGAGAAGCGCTCGAGCAGCGAGAGCTTGGCGGCCTGCTTGCCCTGGATCTTCCTCTGCCGCCGTGTCTGCAACGAGTCTTGCCTCCTGCGTCGATGGTGCACCCGCGCGCCGGGCCGTGCACGCCCGATTCCCGCACGTAGCGGCGTTTCGCTCGTGGCCAGTACCCGTAGAGGGCCTGAGGCGCGGAAGTTCGCCCCCCTCCATGTGGGGGTACCGTTCAAGGGCCATGCCCAAGGGAGAGGATCGGTGGGAAAGCGGTGGGGACGCCACTCGCGCCGAGGTGCGGGAGATCTTCGCCAGGACGGCAACCGACGGCCCGCCCGGTGAGCCCGAGCGCCGGCAACCGCTCCCGGGTGTGCTGGGCCTGCCGCGAAAAGCGTG
Source organism: uncultured Thermoleophilaceae bacterium (assembly GCA_963722705.1). Classification (GTDB taxonomy): domain Bacteria; phylum Actinomycetota; class Thermoleophilia; order Solirubrobacterales; family Thermoleophilaceae; genus JAAYBF01. The sequence goes on from CAVRNY010000006.1 coordinate 950,531, forward strand.
GCGCGGGCTTTCCACGGGCTGGCGGCGGGTGGTGGTGGTGCTCGGTGTCCTGTCGCTGGCTGGCCTTGCCATCGCGATTCCGGCAGCGGTGCGCACCGGCTACGAGGTGGCCGACGCCGCGCGGGAGGCGGACGCGCGTGCCAAGGCGGCGCAACGGCGCAAGCTGATCGAGGACCAGCGACCGCGCAGCGTTCCGGTGGGGGCCGCGGTGGTAAACGACGTGCGACGCCTGGGCGGCCTCACGGACCCGGCGGCAGCGGCGATCGTGGGCGCGCGGATGGAGGAGGGGATCACGGCCGACGTCCAGAGCCGGATTCGCGCCGGCCTCCTGGAGGGTCCTGCACGCGACACGGAGTGCCGACCGGTTCGCGACCGAGCGGCGCGCGAGGCGAGCTACAACTGCTTCACCCTCTCGGGCCGGCGGGATTTCCGCCCGCAGGGTGTGGGTGAGGTGTCGGTGGGCTACCGCTTCTCGGGCCGCGCAGACCTGGCGGCGGCGCAGCTGTTCTGGTGCAAGGAGAACCCGGAGCCGCTGCATCCCACGTCGTTCGTGGTCAAGGTGCCGCTGTCGACGCGGTGCCGTTGAGGAAGCCGGTGGTGCGGAGCCAGCGGCAGACGTCGTCGTCGGTCCCGGTCGGCTCGCGCGTGAGGAGGATCTCGGCGGCGCGCTGGTAGGCGTCCTCCGCGTCGTGGAGGTTGGCCGAGTAGCGGCGGGCGGTCGCGAGCATCTGCGGCGAGAAGCGCTCGAGCAGCGAGAGCTTGGCGGCCTGCTTGCCCTGGATCTTCCTCTGCCGCCGTGTCTGCAACGAGTCTTGCCTCCTGCGTCGATGGTGCACCCGGGCGCCAGGCCGTGCACGCCCGATTCCCGCACGTAGCGGCGTTTCGCTCGTGGCCAGTACCCGTAGAGGGCCCGAGGCGCGGAAGTTCGCCCCCCTCCTGCGCGCCATGCGTCCGCACCTCCGCGCTACATTCACCCGGTTCGGCTGTTTCAAGCAGCGGAACTTCGCATGGGCAATGGTCTGGCACGAGAGCTGCAGGAGGTAAAGCCGGCGGAGCCGGTCGCGCTTCCGAGCCGTGACGTGCGCGCCGGCTCGGTTCCCTTCCTGGGCGGGCTGCTCAAGTTCGAGACGCTGCGGCGCGGGCTGCGCGTGCTGACCCTGGCGTCGCTCGACGTCGCCGGCATGTTCCTCGCGATCTGGACCGCGCTGGTGATCAAGACGGCTGGTGCAGCACCCCGACGCTGGTCGGCCGCCAGTTCGACCAGGCGCAGGACGTTCGCGCCGCTCGCGATGCCTCGTGATGCTGCTGCTCTTCGCGCGCTCGGGCCTCTACCGCGACCGCGCCGCAGCGGCCGGGCTTCGCCAGGGTGATCTCGTCGCTGTTCCAGGTCACCGTGGTGCTGCTGCTGTACGCGGTAGATCGAGGGCTTCGAGTTCTCCTCGTACTACATCTTCTACGGCTCGCTGTTCTTCGCGCTGATCTACGTGTCGAGCGTTCCGCTGGCTGTTCGAGCGCGTCAGCGGCGCGCCTGCTGCGCGCCGCCGGCTACCGCCGCCGGGCGGTGCTCGTGGGCTCGGGCGCGCACATCGAGGCCGTGGCCCACGCGCTGCGCGAGCAGCCGCGAGGTCGAGCCGTTCGGCTTCGTCTCGCTCACGCCGCGCTCCAGCGACGGGCCTGCGCGACTTCGGCTCGCTGGAGAACGCTCGAGCGCAACTTCGACGCGATCGACGAGGTGCTGATCGCCGATCCGGACTTCCCGCAGGACCAGGCGGTCGAGCTGGTGGACCGCTGCCACCGCCACGGCGTGCGCGTGCGCGTGGCGCCGTCGACGATGGAGATCCTGATGGACCGGGTCGAGTTCGTGCCCGGCCAGTCGCTGCCGCTGTTCGAGCTCAAGCCGCCGGTGTTCGACGGGGTCGACTTCGTCGATCAAGCGCACGCTTCGACATCGTCGGCTCGGTGCTGCTGCTCCTCGTGCTCGTCGCCGCTGCTGCTGGCTGATCGCGCTCGCGATCAAGCTCGACTCGCGCGGGCCGGTGCTGTTCCGCTCGCTGCGCCCGGGCATCGGCGGCAGCCCGTTCGCCTGCCTCAAGTTCCGCACGATGCAGCGAGGGCGCCGAGCGCGCTGCAGGACGAGCTCGAGGAGCACAACGAGCAGGAGGGCGCGCTGTTCAAGATCCGCGAGGACCCGCGCGTCACGCGCGTCGGCGCGTTCCTGCGGCGCTGGTCGCTCGACGAGCTGCCGCAGCTGCTCAACGTGCTGCGCGGCGAGATGTCGCTCGTCGGCCCGCGGCCGCTGCCCGAGCGCGACTACGAGCGGCTCGAGGACTGGCACCGCAAGCGCTACCTCGTGCTGCCCGGGCATGACCGGCCTGTGGCAGGTCTCGGGCCGCTCCGAGCTCGACTTCGACGAGCTCGTGCGGCTCGACTTCCTCTACCTCGAGCGCTGGTCGGTCTTCCTCGACCTGACGATCCTGCTGAAGACGATCCCGGCCGTGCTTCGCGCGCCGCGGCGCCTGGTAGCGACCGCGACCTGCGTGCGCTACCGCTTCCTGTTCGAGCAGATGGTGCGGCGCGAGCTGCGCCAGAAGTACAAGGGCTCGGCGCTCGGGGTGCTCTGGTACCTCGTCAACCCGCTCGTGCTGATGGGCGCCTACGCGCTCGTGTTCAGCGTGCTGCTCAAGGTGGCCGACATCCCCGACTACCCGCTGTTCCTGCTCGTCGGGCTGATCGTCTGGGTGTTCTTCTCCCAGGCGCTGCTCGCGGCGGCGCCGAGCCTGGTGCTGAACGCGCCGCTCGTGCGCAAGGTGCGCTTCCCGCGCGAGACGATCCCGGCCTCGGTGGCGACCGTCCAGCTCGTCACCTTCCTGGTGATGCTGGCCTGCGTGCTGCCGGTGGCGCTGGTCGTGCGCGGCTCGCTCGACGCCGGCGCTGCTGCTGCTGCCGCGTGATCGTGGCGCTGCTGTTCGCGCTTCGTGCTCGGGCTGTCGCTGGTGGTGGCGGTGCTGCACGCCCACTTCCGCGACGTCGAGCCGGTGCTCGGCCGCGGCGCTGCTGCCGTGGTTCTTCCTCACGCCGATCTTCCTGCCGGTGGACGACATGCCCGGGCGTCGACCGACCACCAGCTGGCTCGGCGACCTGCTCGAGTGGGCGCAACCCGGTCGCGCCGTTCATCGACGCCGTGCGCGACGTGCTCTACGCGGGCGCGGCGCCGTCGGCCGGGCACGCTCGCTCTACCTCGCTGGCGGCGGGCGCTCGGCGCGCTCGGCGCTCGGCGTGCTCGCTGTTCCGGCGCATGGAGCGCGACCTGGCGGTGGTCCTGTGAGCGCCGGCTCGCCCGGGCGAGATCGTGCTCGAGCGACGCCTCGCGCTCGTTCGCGCTCGCGCACGAGCGCAGCCGCACGCTGAAGGAGCTGTTCGTGCGCCGCGGCGCGGCGGCGCGGACGCACGCGTGTCAGGCGCTGCGACGACGTGACCTGCGCGATCGAGCCGGGCGAGGCGGTCGGGCATGGTCGGGCCGCAACGGCGCCGGCAAGACCTCGACGCTGCGCTGCCTCGCGGGCATCGTCCCGCTCGACTCCGGGCGCGCGGAGTGCGGCGGGCGCGTGGTCGTCGCTGCTCGAGCTCGGCGCCGGCTTCGGCGCCGACTTCACCGGGCCGCGAGAACATCTACCTCAACGGCGCGCTGCACGGCTTCGGCGCGCGAGGAGATCGAGGAGCGGATGGACGCGATCGTCGAGTTCTCCGAGCTCGGCGACTTCATCGACGTGCCGGTGAAGGCCTACAGCGCCGGGCATGTTCCTGCGGCTCGGCTTCTCGATCGTCGCGCACCTCGACGCCGACGTGCTGCTGATCGACGAGATCCTCGCCGTGGGCGACGAGTCGTTCCAGCGCAAGTGCCTGCGCGCGGATCTCCGAGCGGATGGAGGCCGGCGCGACGCTGGTGCTCGTCTCGCACGACCCGACCGCGATCGAGCGCGTCTGCGGCGCGTGGTGGTGCTCGACGACGGGCGGGTGGCCTTCGACGGCGCCGGTGGCCGACGGGCTGCTCTTCTACCACCGGCTGCTGGGCACCGAGCGCGGGCGGCTCGCGCGTCGCTGCGGCCCGGGCGCGCGACGGCGCGCTGGAGGTCGCGGAGCTCGAGCTGCGGGACGCCGACGGCCGGCGCCGCCACGTGTTCCGCCCCGGCGAGCCGCTGCGGGTGCGAGCTCGCGGTGGCCGCCGCGGAGCCGGCGGAGCGCGCGCGTGGTGGCGCTCGAGGTGCGCGACGAGCGCGGCGAGCTGCTGCTTCCGCACCGACCGACCGCTCGGCGCGGTGCGACGGGCGGCGTCGACGGTGCGCTTCGAGGTCGCCGCGGCTCGCGCTGCTGGGCGGCGACTACGACGTGGCCGTGGGCGCGCTACGACCAGGACGCGCCCGCCGGCGCGGCTGCTCGACCGCGTGGCGCGCTTCTCGGTGGCCGCAGACGCTCGACGGCGAGGGCGTCGCCGACCTGCGCGGCACGCTGGACGCGTGGCCGGCGCGCGCCGCGGCCGAGGCGGTGCTGCGGTGACGCGCGCCCGAGGACGCGCTCGAGCAGGCGCGCGCGGCGGCCGAGCGCCGGCGCGCCGCCGGCGGCTACGCCGGCGAGCCGCGAGCGCGGCGCGCTCGAGCGGACGATCGTGCGACGGCGCGCCGACGCCGCGAGCTGCTGCGCGAGTGGGCGGTGATCGAGGTCGACCCGACGAGGTCGTCTACTCGACCCGCCGCGTCGGCGCGCCCGATGACGTCGTTCAAGCGGCTGCTGCTGCGCCTGCTGCGCCAGTACACTGGTCGAGCTCGAGGCGCAGCAGACGCGCTTCAACATCGCGCTGCTCGGCCGGCTGCGCGAGCTCGAGGAGCGGGTCGAGCGGCTCGAGCGAGCGCGACGGCGAGTGACGCGCGTCCACCAGGTCGCTGTCGGGCGCCGGGCCCTACGACGCGGTGACCGGGCAGGCGCTGGCTGTGGCGCGGCTGCTCGCGCGAGCGCGGGCTCGGCGGCGGCGATCCACGCCGCGGCGATCGACCCGCGGGTGCGCCGGGCCGATCGAGCCGCTCGACGCGGCTCGCGCGCGGCCGCCGGCGACCTGCTGCTGATCCACTACTCGGCCTACGTCGCCGCGGCTGCGGCCGCTGCTCGAGCTGCCCCAGCGCAAGCTGCTCGTCTACCACAACGTCACGCCCGCCCGGTACTTCTGGACCACCACGCCGGGCGTGGCCGTCGCGTGCGCGCTGGGGCGCGCCCAGCTGCCGCGCGTTCGCGCGCGCGGCCGACGTGGCGCGCGGCCGACTCGCGCTTCAACGCGGAGCGAGCTGCGCGCCGCGGGCGCGCCCGAGCGCGCGCGTCGTGCCGATCCTGTTCGACCCCGGCGCGGCTCGAGCCGCGCGGGGCCGCGCGCCGCAGGGCGACGGGGCCGCTGGTGCTGGCGGTCGGCCGGCTGGCGCCGCACAAGCGCCACGACCTGGTGATCCGCGCGTTCGCGGCCTGTACCAGCGCGAGCACGCGCCGCGGCGCGCGCCTGCTGTGCGTGGGCGAGCCGCTCACGCCCTCCTACCGCGCGCGGCTGGAGCGGCGATCGCGGCCGAGTCGGGCGCCGCGCGGCGTGACCCTGGCGGGCGGGCTCGCCCAGCCCGACCTGAACGCCGCGCTACGCGGAGGCGGACGCGCTGCTCTCGCTGTCCGAGCACGAGGGCTTCTGCGTGCCGCTGCTCGAGGCGTTCCACTTCGGGGTGCCGGTGGTGGCGCGCCCGCGCGGGCGGCGATGCCCGAGGTGGGCGGCGACGCCGTGCTGTGGGACGCGACGACGACCTGGCGGTGGCGGCCGAGCTGCTCGAGCTCGCGGTCGGCGACGACGGAGCTGCGCGGCGAGCTGGCGCGCCGCGGGCGGGCGCGGCTGGAGGAGTACTCGCTACGAGCGCACCGCGCGGGACGTGATCGAGACGGTCGAGCAGGCCCTGCGATGAGCGAGGCCTACGACCCCGACAACCTGCTCGACCGCCACACGGCACGGTCGACCATGGAGCTCCAGTACGAGCACATGTTCCGGCGCGAGGCGGAGCTGCTCTCCCGCCGGCTCGGCCTCCGGGGCGGCGACGTGCTGTCGGTTGGCTGCGGCTGGAACCCCGGCCGGCACGCCTTCCCGGCGCCCGGCGTGGCGGATGACCGGGGTCGAGCTCGAGGAGGAGAAGCCGCGCGTGCTGGTCGAGGAGGGCGTGCTCGACGAGGGGCTGGCCGGGCGGGCGGGGGAGCTGCCGCTCGAGCCCGGAGAGCTTCGACGTGGTGCTCTACCGGCTGGTGCTCCACCACATCGCCTTCCAGGGCCCGCTCGCGCCCGTGTTCGATGAGGCGGCGCCGGCTGCTGCGCCCCGGCGGGGCGCTGGTGGCGGTCGAGCCGGGCTCCTGGCATCCGGTGGGCGCCGGCCTGGCGGCGGCCAACCGCGCTCGGTCTCGGGACGGCGGTGCACGGCACGCCCGACGACATCCCGCTGTCGCCGCGCGGCTCGTGGCAGAGGCGCGCGACGCCGGGCTGGAGCCCGAGCTGCACGCCGTGACCTACAGCTGGCGCCGCATGCCGGCCGGGCTGCAGCGGGCGCTGTGGCCGGTCGACTCCGCGCTGGGCTCGCCGCGCGCGCGCGGCGCCGCTCGGCCACACGCTGATGCTGATCGCGCGGCGCTAGATGGTTGATTCCACGGCGACGGCTGGCGGCCCTGGCCGGAGGGCTGGGTAGGGGCATGGGCGGCTCGTCGGCCGCGCGGAGAGAGGTGCCGCTCGGCGCGGATCCGATCTGCCCGTCACCCCGCACGGTGATCGGTTGAAGCATTGACGGGGCCATAGCCCCGGTGACCCTTCAACAGATTGCCGCCGCGGCATCCATCAGCTAGCCCGGCCTCACTCGAACACCGAGGAGAAGTTCTCGACCGAGCGGCGGCTGGAGTTGTCGGGATATGGCAGCCCGGAGCGCATCCGCCAGACGCGGAAGGTGCCGTTGCGGCGCACCGGGGCGCCGACCACGAACCGCCGGGGCGGCCGCCGCTCTCGCGGGCGGTCGACCAGGTAGTCCGCTCTCAGCCCGCCGGGCGGGTAGGGGAACGTCGTGCCCACCAGCGGAGCCGTGGCGGACACGGGGTGCTCGGCGAGCATGTAGCCCGCCCACAGCTGCTGCCCACTCGGCGGAACGGCGATCAGGTAGGTCGAGCCTGGCGGCAGCTCCCGCGCCCAGTCGCGCAGCTCGAGGATCTCGCGCGTGAGCTGGGGCGTGGCATCGAACGTCTCGTCGCGGGCGCCCACCACGGTGTTGAGCGCGAGGAACGCGAGTCCGGCGACGCCGAGGACCCGCAGCTTCCGCGAGCGCATGGCGGCGAGCCCCGCCAGGCCGGCCACGGCCACGGCGACGACCAGGGGGCCGAGGAAGGAGAGGTCCTTGAAGTAGAAGAACGCTCCGTGCTCGCGGGCCATGAAGTAGGCGCCGGCGAGCAGCGCGCCCGCGATCGTGACCGCGAGCGGCACGCCCGTCTCGCGCGGCAGCCGCAGGCACCACCAGCCCGCGACCAGGACGATGCCCGCGACCGGCAGCCAGCCGATCCCGAGCGGGTCCATCAGCCCGAAGAACCTGTGGAGAGGGAGGTAGATCGGGAGCGCGTTCCAGCCCAGCAGGTTGGAGCCCGGGAGCACGACCTCGGCCGCCCCCCAGGCCTTCTCGATCACTCCCAGCAGGGCGATCGCCGCGGCGGGGGAGAGGATCACGCCCGCCGCGATCCAGCCGATGCCGCGCGCGGCGGCCGCGCGGGAGCTCCAGCGCCGCGATCCAGCCCGGGCTGCGCCCCTCGGCCCGGCGCCGGCGCCACAGGATCAGCGCCGCGAGCCCGAGGGGGAGTCCCGCGGAACGGCAGCATCAGCGGGTACGCGAAGGCTCCGAGCGCCAGGAAGAGCACCGGAGCGCCGCCGCGCCGCGGCTCGGCTCGCGCAGGAACCTCAGGCCGAACAGCAGGATCAGCGGAAGGGCGAACACCCCCCAGATCTGGTTGTAGAACGGCTGGACCGCCAGGTACACCAGGATGCGGTCGAAGGGCACGAGCGCCATCACCAGGAGCGCGCCGATCGCTCCCGCCGCGAGCGCGTGGTAGGCGAGCAGGAAGAAGCCCGCCGCCGCCAGTCGCGAGCATCAGCGACATCATCGTGGCGAACGCCTGGGTGGTCTCGAGGCCGGACAGCTCGGACACGCCCGCGAGCGCGTAGTAGATCGGGTACTTCGAGCGCCAGTTCCTCGGCATCCGGTCCACGTACAGGTCGGTGTCCTCGCCTCGGGGCGGCGTCTTGCTGAGGAACTCCGCCGTGCCCGCGGCCAGCACGGCGTCGCCGTTCTGCCCGGTGGTGCTCGCGAAGCCCGCGCGCCAGGTGGGGATCAGCGTGATCGAGACGATCAGGGCCACGATGTACGCCGGCCAGAGCAGCCGCCGGGCCACGCCGCCCGCTCGCTCCAGGTCCTCGGCCGGGGCGCGCGCCGGGCCGCGGCGCCGCCGCAGCACCACCCCCGCCACCGTTCCCCCGCCCACGACCGCCGCGAGCGACAGCCTCGATCGGGATGTGCAGGAACCCGAGCACCGTGAGCGCGAGCGACGACACCGCGGCGCCGACGAGCGGAACCGCCACCGCCAGGTGCGGCAGCATCCCCCGCGGCAGGAGCAGCCTCGTGGGCGCGTAGCCGGCGGCGGTGAACAGCAGTCCGGCGGCCGCGAGGACGCGGGCGACGTCCGGCACGGCCGATGCCGACTTCACCCCGGCGTTCCACGCGAACCCGAGCGCGACGGCCGCCAGCGCCGCAGCCGCCACGATCCCCGCGGTGCGCCCGTCCGGCGGCGGCAGCCTGGAGCGCACCCGGTGCGCCTCCCCGGCCGCCAGGGTGCTCACTGGTCCTGGCGTCGCCTGCGCCGCTCCCCCAGCACGCGGTACAGGAACGCCGGGTTGCCGAGCAGGTAGCGGCGCCACATCCGGCGCGGCTCCACCGCCAGGCGGAAGATCCATTCAAGGCCGTTGTCGGCGATCCAGTGGGGCGCGCGGGGCACCCGGCCGGCGACGTAGTCGAAGAGCGCGCCCACCGTCCAGACGACGGACGCGTCGATGCGGTCGTGGTTGCTGTCGACCCACAGCTCCTGCTGCGGCGTGCCCATGCCCACCAGCAGCACGTCCGGCCGGTGCTCGGCGATGTGCTCGAGCACGCGCTCGGAATGGGGGCTGCCGAGCCCGAAGTAGCCGTGGTGGGTGCCGCGCACGTCGAGGCCGCGGGTACCACCGGCGCAGGGTCGCCGCCGCCTCGGCGGAGGAGCCGGGGTCCGAGCCCAGCAGGTAGAGGGAGCGCCCGGACTGCTGGCACAGCGCGGCGACGCCCCAGATCCAGTCGGCGCCCGTCATCCGGTAGGGCACCGTGAGGCCGATCAGGCGGGCCGCCAGCCGCACGCCGTAGCCGTCGCAGTACACGAGGTCGGAGGCCTGGAGGGCGTGGCGGAGGCTCGGGGTTGGAGAGCGACTGGTTCAGCACGTGGGCGTTCACGTAGCTCACCCGGCGGCGCTCGCCGCGCTCGGCCCAGCCCGAGGATGCGGCGCAGCAGCTCGGCCGGCGGCTCGGTCTCGACGGAGATGCCGAAGATGTCGGTGGGCGTCGTGTGCGGCGGGGCCGCCCGCGTGCCGACCGCCGTCACGCGGGCACCTCGAGCCCGAGCGGGGCGCGCGGCGCGCCGTTCCGGCTGCGGCGCTCGCGGAGCGCGCGGCGGCGGCGGCGCGCGGCGGGCAGGAGCCGGGCCGCGTCGCCGTAGCCGCCCAGCAGGCCGCGCTCGACGGCCACGGCATACCCGAGGGCGAGCACCTCGTAGGCCAGCACGCGATGCAGGTCGCGCGCCAGGCCCCCAGGGGTGTCGTTCTTGACCATCATCAGGTAGCGGTTGCGAAACTGCATCCGCCGGTCCCGCTCCGGCATTCGCCCCCGCGTGGAAGGGCTGTAGGTGCGGACATGGTAGGCGACCGCGCCGGGCTCGTAGACGCATTTCCAGCCCAGGGTGCGGGCTCTCCAGGCGAGATCCACGTCCGAGGCCCAGCGTTCGAAGTCCTCGTCCAGCACCTCGCCGCCGATGGCGCAGTCCTCCAGGGTCTCGCGGCGGTAGAGGGCGGCGGCGCCGTCCGCGCCAAAGGCCTCGGCGGGCCGGTCGAATGCGAGCGCCGGCCGGTTGTGCCCGGCGAGGTGGTTCTTGCGCCGGCGGTCCACGGCCATCCCCGCCGCGTCGATCGCGTCGAGCCGCTCCGAGGGGTCCGGCCCGAGCGTGCGGATCAGCTTGGGGGCCACCGACCCGACTCCGTGCTCCTCCAGCCGCGGCCTCGCGGCCGCGAGGAAGCCGTCCTCGAGGAAGCAGTCGGCGTTGAGCAGCAGCACGGCGTCCCCGCCGCTTTGCCGCAGCGCCTCGTTGGTGGCGGCGCAGTAGGAGACGCGCCGGTCGAGGCGCACCAGCCGGGCGCCGTGCTCGGCCGCCACGGCGGCGGTGTCGTCGCTCGACGCGTTGTCCACCACCACCACGCTCGCGCCTTCCTGCCGGGCGGCGGCGGGGAGGGAGTGGCGCAGCAGGTGCGCCTCGTCCCAGCTCATCATCAGGACGGTCGTGGTCATACGGCGAGGAGCGTCGCGAGGTGGGCGGGGTCGCACGCCGCGACCACGCGGGAGCGCATCTCGAGGTCGAGCCCGGCGGAGAGCGCGCCGTCGCCCGCGTCGGGGAAGGCCACCGCTCCTCCCGCCTCCCGCACGATCAGCTGGGCGGCGGCGGCGTCGACCGACCGGATGGGCCGCAGCGTGAGCGCGCCGTCCAGGCGCCCCCCGGCGACCCAGCAGAGCGCGAGCGCGACCGAGCCGATCGTCCGCAGGCGCTCCGCTCCGGTCGCGGCGAGCGCCTGCGCTCGCTCCGCCAGCTGCTCGGGGGGCGAGGTCTCGACACCCAGGAGCTCGAGGGGCCCTTCGGGATCGGGTGGGCCGAGCGGGCCGTCGCCAAGGTGGGCGCCGGCGCCGCGGGCTGCCCGCCACTCCTCGCCGGTGGTCAGGTCGTGGACGAAGCCGAGCTCTACCGCGTCCATCGACGGTCCACTCGCGACCGCGATGGACAGCGCGAACGACGGCAGGCCGCGGCGGGCGTTGCGCGAGCCGTCGATCGGGTCGACCACCACGTGCACGGGCCCCCCTCCGCCGATCTCCACCTCGCCCCGCTCCTCGGACACCACGGTCAGCCCGGTGCCCAGCGCCTCCAGCTCCGCGAACACGGCGTCCTCCACGGCGCGGTCGATCACCAGCGACATGTCCCCGCCCATGCCGCGACCGGCCGTGGCGGCGCGGTCGGCGGAGAGAGGATGGCGCTCGAGCGCACCGCGGGCCCCGTCCACCGCTCGCCGGCACAGCCCCAGCCAGTCCACTGCGAGGACGGCGTCCGTGCGCGCGGTCATCGGGCCAAAGGATATGGACGGGTCCGCCCGGAACCGGCTCGCTCGCGTCAGAGCAGCTCGCGATAGACCGCGGCGGTCTCGCGAGCGGTGCGGTCCCACGAGAGCTCCACGGCCCGCTCCAGGCCGCGCTTCACCATCTGCACCCGCAGCGCCGGGTCGGAGGTCACCCGCCGTACGGCATCCGCCATGGCGTCCACGTCGCGGGGATCGAAGTACACGGCGGCGTCGCCGCCCGCCTCCGGCAGCGACGTCGCGTTCGACGCCGCCACCGGGCAGCCGCGGGCCATCGCCTCGACGATCGCCAGCCCGAATCCCTCGTAGAGGCTCGGGTAGACCAGCACGTCGGCGCCGCGCATGAGGGCGTCGAGGCGCGCGTCGCTCACGTACCCCTCGAGGTCCACCGGCGCCCCGCCGGCCTCCTCCTGCAGACGCGAGCCGGCGCCGGCGTCGAGGCCCGCGAGCACGAGCCGGTGGGGGAGCCCGCCCTCGCGCAGCGCCCGGAAGGCCTGGACCAGGCGGAGAAGGTTCTTCTTGCGGCGCAGGTCTCCCACCGCCAGCAGGTAGGGGCCGGGCGGCGGCTCCTGCTCGCCCCGCGGAAGGGAGGGCGCCAGCGGGATCACCCGCGTGCGCTCGGGGTCGACGCCGTAGCGCTCGCACACGTCGTCGCGGGTGGCGGCCGAGTCGAGGATCACGCGCTCGGCCGACCGGGCGGCCCGGGGGGCGAACGCGCGGTACTTCCACCCGGTGCGCCGGGAGAAGTCCTCGGGGAACTCCTCGAAGGCGAGGTCGTGGATCGTGACCACGCCTGGGCACGGGCGGCGCAGCGGCAGGAACGCGTTGGGCGCGTGGACCACACCGGCGCCCAGGCGGCGCAGCGCACGCGGCAGCCGCACCTGCTCGAACAGCAGCTCCGGTCCGGCGCCGCCCTCGTAGAGCGGCTCGATCTCGAGCCCGCCGGGGTCGCGGCGCAGCGCGTCCACGAGCTCGCGGGTGTAGCGGCCCCAGCCGCGCAGCTCGGGGCCGCGCGCGTCGCGGGCGTCGATGGCCACGGTCGGCATCGCGGCGGAAAGTACCCTGGCCTCCCGTGAAGCGCAGGCTCGCCCGCACCTGGCCCCTGCGCCCGTTACTCAGGGCGTGGCACACGCGCGGGCGCAAGGACGAGGGCGAGCTGGCGTACTGGCGCGAGCGGCTGGAGGTCGAGGGCGAGCTCGGGGCCGGCCACTACGAGCGGGCCTACACGTCCTCCTTCGGGCTCGACCCGTCCTTCTACGCCGGCCGCGCCGTGCTCGACGTGGGCTGTGGCCCGCGCGGCAGTCTCGAGTGGGCCTCGGAGGCCTCCCGGCGCGTCGGGCTCGACCCCCTCGCGGGCCGCTACCGGGAGCTCGGCACCGACCGCCACGCGATGCAGTACGTGGAGGCTCAGGCCGAGACGATGCCCTTCGAGCCGGAGTCGTTCGACGTCGTCAGCTCCTTCAACTCGCTCGACCATGTGGACGACCTCGACGCGGCCGCCGCCGAGATCGTGCGCGTGCTGCGCCCGGGCGGCACCTTCCTGCTCATCACCGACCTCGGGCACGACGCAACCGTGTTGGAGCCCCAGGAGTTCTCGTGGGAGGTCACCCAGGCGTTCGCGCCGCCGCTCCTGCCGGTCGAGGAGCGCCGCCTCGAGAAGCTCGGCTCGGGGGTCTACGAGAGCGTCGACCGCGCCGTGCCCTGGGACGCCGCCGACCCCCGCCCGCGCAACGGCGTGCTCGTGGCGCGGTTCGAGAAGGGGACCTAGGGTGCCTTACCCGGTGGTCTGAATGGATCGAGTAGCCGCGATTCCTCCACCGCAGACGCGTGTGCCCAAGCTTGAGCCAGTCCTCGCCGCGTGGTCGAAGCTTGCGGAAGGCGGCCACGGAGGTATCGAGCTCACCGACTTGTCAATCGCGGTGCATCCGTGGCCGCCGGAGTCGGCAGTCCCCTACGGCATCGAGGAGCAATCCGACTTCCCGTTGACCGACCAGCTGCAGGTCTTCGGAGGGAACCTCGGCGACGATGTCTGGACATTCTGGCTCCAGCGTGGGCAGCTATCGCAGCCGAGCCCGGTGCTGGTGATCGCGGACCATGACGCCTACAGCATTCACTCTGCTGGCGAGCTCGCTCAGTTCCTGACGCTCGAAACAGCCATCGGGCTTGTGCTGGCAGAACCTGATCCGGCCGTCACCGCCGCTCTGACCGCGCTGAAGGTGCCTGAGGGGCTGCGTGCCGGCTCCACCGAGGAGACGCAACTGGTCGACGCTCTCGCTCGCTGGGCCGATCCGAGCTGTGGCGAGGAGGGGTACTACCGGAACTGGGGACCGATGTCCCGCGATGACCTCTCATCGCTGGGGAGGGATCTGCCTTGAACGGAGGGGGTTGGGCGGATATTGCGTCCATACGACCCATAACTCGCCCAACCCCCCCCGTCAACCTCGCCCGTGGGGGCTCCGGCGCCCGAGCGCGGCGCGAAGCCCAGGGACGGCGAGGGCGGCGCGCAGGGCGCGCTCGCGCGGGCCGGCCGGCACCAGGGCGTCCGCCTCGGCGAGCCGCTCCCGCGCCGCCCCGTAACGCCGTCGCCTCACTTCCCCCCGCGCGAGCGTGGTGAGGTGACTCGCCCTCACGCGCTGCCGTAAGCGGTCATCCACCAACTCCGCATGGACGTCCGCAATCGCCAGAGCCGCCTCCGCCGTGGCGGCCAGATCAGCGCTCACCCCGCCCCCATGACGGCGATAGCGGATGCGCGCGGCCGGCTCGCACACGAACGCGTGCCCCGCCGCGGCCAGCCGCAGCCACAGGTCCCAGTCGCTGGCCAGCGGAGCCGGGCCGGCGAAGCCCCCGGCGGCCACGAGGGCAGAGCGCCGCACCACGGCGCTGGCGGAGGGGATCGGGTTGCGCTCGTAGAGCAGAGGGACCATCTCCGAGGCCTCGTGCAGTCCCGGCGCCATCTCCTCCCACCGCTCGCCGGTCGGCCGGCCGTCCGGCCCGATCACGCCGGCGCGGCCGAAGCACACCGCCGCGTCGGGGTGGCGCTCGAGCGCCTCGAGCTGGGCGGCGAGCTTGCCGGGCTCCCAGACGTCGTCGGCGTCGCAGAGGGCGATGAGGTCCGTGCCGAGCTCGCCCAGGCCGGCGTCGCGGGCCGCCGCGGGCCCGCCCTGCGCGTCGAGGCGCACCAGACGCACGCCGCCGGGCACCTCCACCGCCGGCTCCGAAGCGTCGTCCACCACCACGACCTCGGCGGGCGCGGGGTCCTGCCCGAGCACCGAGCCGAGCGCCTCGCCCAGCCACGGCGCGGGCCCTCGCACCGGCACGATCACGCCCGCGATCACCGCGCCGCCTCCTCGTACACGTCCCAGGTGGCCTCGGCGGCGCGCCGCCAGGAGAAGCGGCGCGCGTGCTCGCGCCCCGCGCGCGCCAGCTGCGCGCGGTGCTCGGGCCGGTCGCAGATCGCCTCGACCGCGCCCATCAGCGCGGCGGCGTCGCCCACGGGGACCGTCGCGGCCCCCGGGCCGGCCACCTCGGGCACTCCGCCGATGTCGTAGGCAACCACGGGGGTTCCGCAGGAGATCGCCTCCAGCGCCGGCAGGCCGAAGCCCTCGTAGAGGCTCGCGGTCACCAGGCACTCCGCGCCGCTGTAGAGGCCCGGCAGGTCGCTGTCGTGCACGAAGTCCGTGAACACGATCCGCGCGCCGCTTCGGCGCGCCCGGTCCACCAGCGGGCGCCCGCCCACACCCAGCCTGCCGCACAGGACGAGCGTCTCGGGCCGCTCGCGCTCCCGGGACCATGAGGCGAACGCGTCGATCAGCGCGTCCACGTTCTTGCGCGGGTCCGTGTTCGCCAGGCCGCCCACGTAGAGCAGATAGGGCGGGCTCAGCCCCAGCGTCGCGATCACCTCCTGCCGGCGCGCGGGGCGGAAGTGCGGGTCCGCCGCCGCGTGCACCACGCGCACGCGCTCCTCGGGCACGCCGAGGTGCAGGATGATGTCCCTGCGGGCGGCCTCCGTATCCGTGATCAGGCGCTCCGCCCGCCGCGCCGCGCGGTAGAGCATCCGGTGCACGATGCCGCTGCGCAGGTAGCGGTCGCGCCACATCAGGGGGATCACGTCGTGCACCGTGGTCACGGCCGGCACGCCCCGGGTGGGCGCCGTGCGGTAGATCGAGAGCGCGTGGTAGACGCCGGCGCGCGCCCGGCGCACGTCGACGGGGAGCAGCGCCTGCTCGGGCACGTCGGCCGCGCGGCCCGGGACCGGGGGGCGGTGGACCGTGAGCTCGGCGGGCTCGCCCGTGCCGCCCACGTAGGCGGGCGCGCCGCGGCGGCGCGAGCGCAGCAGCACCAGCTCACCGCCGCGGTCCGCCGCGACCGCGCCCAGAGGCCCGATGAGGGAGTGCGCGTAGCGGCCGATCCCCTGGGTGCTGAGGAAGTCGATGTCGAGCGGGCGGGCGTCGACCGCCACGCGCAGCCCGCTCATGGGTTCGCCGCGAGCGCGTCGAGCAGGGCGCCCTCCACCACGTCGGCCGAGCGCTCGGCCGAGAACAGCTCGGCGTGCCGGCGGGCCTCGCGCCCCATCTCATCGCGGTCGGGGCTCTCCAGCACCTGCACGACCGCGTCGGCGAGCGCGGCCGGGTCCCCGACGGGAACCAGCCGCCCGGTACGGCCCTCGAGCACGACCTCCGCCATCCCGCCGGTGTCGGCGCCCACGACCGGCACGCCGGCTGCGAGGGCCTCGGCCGCGGCGGTGGCGCCGGCCTCCCGGTGCGACGGGAACGCGAGCACGTCGAAGTAGCGCATCAGCCGGTGCGCGTCGGGCTGGGGCCCGGCGAGCACCACCCGGTCGGTGCGTGCGGCCTCGTCGCGCACCGCGCGGGCGTAGGCCGGGTCGGAGCCGAAGTCGTCGCCACCCACGATCACGATCCGCGCCTCAGGGCGGCGGGCGAGGATGCCGGGCGCGGCGCGCACGAGGTCGAGAGTGCCCTTGTCCGGCTCGATCCGGCCCACGTAGCCCACCACCTCTCCGTTCTCGTCCGCCCACTCCGGCACGGTCGCCGGCTCAGGCGGATCCAGCTCCACGGCCACGCGGGCGTTGCGCACGATTCCCGGATCCACCCCGAGCGCCGCGAGCATCCGGCCCACGGCGTCGGACGGCACGAGCACCGAGCGGGCCGTGCGCCAGAACCATCGCCGGCCCCAGAGGCGCGAGGCGTCCCCCGGCCCCATCACGTCGTGCAGGAACAGCACCACGGGCTTTCGCGCGAGCGCGGCGCCCGGCACCAGCCGCTGCGTGAGCCGGCCGTTCAGGAGCAGCACGTCGGCCCGCTCGCGGCGGGCGAGCTTCGCCAGCGCGAGGGCGCCGCCCAGGGCGGCCACCGAGCCGCGGGCCATGCGCCCCACGGGCACCGGGCCGGTCGCGGCGAATCCGGCTTCCTCGGCCGCCACACGCAGAGGGCCGGGCCCGGGGGTCGCGAGCCGCACCCGCCAACCGCGCTCCGCGAGCCGCCTCAGCATGCGCAGTAGCACCACCTCCGCGCCGCCCGCGCGGCGCACCGTCGCCACCGCGAGCACCGTTCCGGGCTTCGCTTCGGCGGGCACGGGGCGATTCTAGGTGGCGGGAATCGGCTAGTAGCGTCCCGGCCGTGGCCAGCCGCTACGACGACGAGATCTGGGAGCTGGTGCCCGGCGCCGAGCCGCCGGGCCACATCGCGCGATTCGTCCGGGGGCTGGGCCCGGCCGGCGCCGTGCTGGATCTCGGCTGCGGCGACGGGCGCCTTGCGGCGCTGCTCGAGGCGGACGAGCGGACCCTGGCCGACGTGTCGCCGGTCGCGCTGGCACGGGCGCGGGAGCGCCTGCCGGCGGCGCGCGCGGTGGAGCTCGAGCCCGACGCGCCTCTGCCCCTGCCCGACGGCGCCTTCGACCTCGTGCTCTGCGCCGAGACGATCGAGCACGTGCGGGACGTGCAGCTGCTCCTGTCCGAGGCCCGGCGCGTGCTGCGGCCGGGCGGCCGCCTGGCGCTCACGACGCCGGCGCACGGCCGCCTCGCGGGCCTGCGGGTGCTCGCGGGTGGCTTCGAGCGCCAGTTCGACCCGCTCTCGCCGCACATCCGCTTCCTGTCGCGCCGCTCCCTGCGAGCGCTGCTCGACGCGATGGGGTTCGACGTGGGCGAGCTGCGCCGGGAGTCCGGCACCCTCCTCGCCGTGGCCAGCGAGGTGAGGGTCCTGATCGACACCACCTACGCCGACCGCGGCCCGTCGGGCACCGGCGTCTACATCGAGATGATCACCGCCGCTCTGCGGCGCGCCGGGACGGTCGAGGTGGTCGAGGCGCGCCAGCGGATGCGGCTGCGCCCCGGCGCGGGCAACCCGCTGCGGAGCGCGGCGAACGGCGCCCTCGACCTGCTGTGGCTCCACGTCGGCCTGCCCCGGGCCGCGCGGATCGCCGGCGCCGACGTGGTCCACCACCCGCTGCCCGCCTACAGCCGCCGCATCCCGGCGCCGCAGGTGGTGACGGTCCACGACCTCGCCTTCGTGCGCCTGCCGCGACCGCTTCGACCCCGGCTGGCGCGCAGCTCGCCCGGCGCACCTACCGGCGCGCGGCACGCGGCTGCGCCGTCGTGATCTGCCCCACGCGAGGCCACCGCGGACGACGTGGCCGGCCTGCTCGGGGCGGATCGACGACCGGATCGTCGTGGCGCCCCACGGGCCGGGCCAGGCGCAGCCGGCGCGAGCCGGCCGAGGCGCGGCGGCCACTTCCTGTACGTCGGCGACGACGGAGCCGCGCAAGAACCTCAGCGGCCTGCTCGCCGCGTACGCGGCCTATCGCGCGGAGGCGGCGACCCCGCCGACTCGTGCTCGCCGGCGCGGCCGCTTCCGCCGCGCGCGAGCCCGGCGTGGTCGGCGCGGCCGAATCCGGACGCGGCGGCGCTGGTCGCGCTCTTCCGCGGCGCCCGGCGCTGGTGCACCCGTCGCTGCACGAGGGCTTCGGGCTCACGCCGCTCGAGGCGATGGCGCTGGGCGTGCCGGTGCTCGCCGTGCGCAACCCGGGCACGGAGGAGGTGTGCGGGGACGCCGCGCTGCTGGTCGACCCGCGACGGCGCTGGCCGACGGCGCTGGCGCGGATCGCCTCGGAGGACGCCGCCTGCGCGAGCGAGCTCGCCGCGCGCGGGGCCGCGAGCGCGCCGCCGGCTTCTCCTGGGAGCGCTCGGCGCGCGGCTCCACGAGCGCGCCTATACCGGCTCGCCGGCGCGGCACTGCGCCGACGATGAACGTCGCCATCCTCGGCACCCGCGGCATCCCCGCCTCCTACAGCGGCTTCGAGACCGCCGTCGAGCAGATCGCCGAGCCGCCTGACCGCGCGCGGGCACGGGTGGTCGTCTACTGCCGCCCGCACGTGGTCGACCGCGGGATCCGGCAGTGGAAGGGCGCGCGAGCTGGTCCACCTGCCGACGGTCCGCAACAAGTACCTCGACACGTTCGTGCACACGCTGCTGTCGAGCGCTGCACGCCGCGCGGCGCGTGAAGCCCGACGTCGCGCTGTTCTTCATCGCCGGCAACAGCCCGCTGTGCCTGGTCACGCGGCTGGCCGGCATCCCGACCGTGATCAACGTCGACGGGCTCGACTCCGACCGGCGCAAGTGGAACCGGCCTCGCCAAGGCCTACCTGCGCTGCGGCCGAGCGCCTCTCGCCGCGGATGGCCACGCGCGCGATCACCGACTCGCACGCCGTCGCCGCGATCTACGAGCAGCGCTACGGGCGCGCGATCGGCGTCGTGCCCTACGGCGCCGAGCTGCCCCGGCGCCACGGACAGCGACGTGCTCGAGCGGCTCGGGCCTGGAGCCGCGCCGCTACGTGCTGTTCGTCGGGCCGGCTCGAGCCCGAGAACAACCCGCACCTGCTGGTCGAGGCGTGGGCGCGGATCCCCAGCGAGCGCACCCGCGGGATGAAGCTCGTGGTGGTCGGCGGCGCGCCGTACGCGTCCGAGTACATCAACCGGGTGCGCCGCGCGGCCGACCCGCGCGTGGTGTTCCCCGGCTACGTGTTCGGCCGCGGCTACTGGGAGCTCCAGCGCAACGCCTACCTCTTCTGCGCGCCGACCGAGGTCGGCGGCACCCACCCGGTGATCCTCGAGGCGCTCGTGGCCGGCAACTGCGTGCTCGTGAACGACTACCGCCCGAACGCCGAGACGGTCGGCGAGGCGGGCGTGTACTTCTCGGGCGCCGAGGGCGTCGCCGGACCTGGCCGCGCCAGCTCGAGCGGCTGCTGGACGACCCGGAGCTCGTGGCCGGCTACCGCGGAGAAGGCGCGCGAGCGCGCGAAGCTCTACTCGTGGGACGCGGTCGCGGCCGCGTACGAGCAGCTGCTGCTGGAGGTGTCGGAGTCGACCGGGCTACGGCCCGCTGCCGATGGAGCAGCTCGAGGAGCTCGAGCGCGCCACCGCCCCGGCGAACGGCCGGCGCGCCGGGGTCTGACCGCTAGTCGATGGTCCGCTCCGCCCCGGCCCGCTCCCTGAGGGACTTCGCGCGGGCCGAGTTGGGGTCGACCCGCAATGCGCCGAGCGTGCTCTGGATGGCGCGGTCGGGCAGGTCGAGCGTCTCGAGCTCGAAGCGGGCGAGGTGCAGCCACGGCTCCGGATCGCGCGGGTGCTCGAGCACGGCCTGCTCGAGCGTGCGGTGGGCGGCGATCGTGCGGTTCCGCCTGGCCTGCACGGCCGCCAGGGCGTAGAAGGGATCGGGGGAGTAGGGGTCGATGTCGCGGGCGTCGCGCGCCTGGCGCGCGGCCTCCTCCGTCCTGCCCTCGTCGAGCAGCTCGTAGGTGCGGTCGTTCGCCCGCGCCGCCCGCTCGGGCTGCCACACGGCCCAGGCGCACAGCACGGCGGTCACGAGCACGGCCGCGGCCACGATGGCGCGCGGGGTGCTCGGGCGGCCTGCCGGCAGCAATCCGCCGAGCCGTCCGCCCTCGGGCTCCGAGCCCGGCGTGCGGTGCTCGCCGAGGCGGCGCAGCGGCCCGCGCCCTGCCACGAAGCCGGCCGCGACGAGCCCGGCAACCGCCGGCCCGGGCACGAACCAGGTCCAGTCCACGATCGACTGGAGGCCGAACGCCACCGCACACAGGGCGAGCGCGGTGACGGCCGCGCGCTCCTCCGTCCACGGCGGGCGCGGGCGGCCGCGTGGCAGCAGGCCCGTGGAGCGCGCCGCGGCGGCGAGCCAGGCGGCGAGTAGCGCGAGGGAGGCCGCGAGGCCCACGATCCCGAGGTCGGCCATCGTCTGGGACACGAACCCGTGGGCGTGCTTCGCGCCGCTGGCGCTCTCGCGGTAGGGCAGGCTGGCGAGGGCGAAGCCGCCCGCGCCGACGCCTATCCAGGGCCGCTCGTCGAACACGTCGGCGGCCTGGCCCCAGTAGCTGCCGCGGGTGCTCGACAGCGAGCCAAGGCGTGCCGCACCCTCGGGCGGGGCCTCCTCCTCGTCGGTCAGCTGCTCGACGCGATCGGCGATCGTTCCGCCGATGCCGCGGTCGCTGAACGCCACCGAGGTGAGGGCCACGAGGGGCAGCGCGCACGCGACGACGGCGAGCGCGACACCGGCACGGCGGCGGACGGGCACGGACGGGGGCCGGCGGGCCCCCGCCAGGCTCACGGCCAGCCCGGCCGCGAGCAGCCCGGCACACATCGCCAGCACCATCAGCCCGAACTCGCCGGCCACGGCCTCGCGGGCCGAGGGCGCCTGGAGCGGCTGGGTGAAGGCGTCCTTGGAGAGCGCCCACGCGGCGATCGGCCCCGCCCCGAGCACCGGGAGCGCGATCGCCGGGACGGTGCGAAGCCGCAGCGGCACGACAGGCCAGCCACACGACCACCGCTACCGCCGCCGCGGCCAGCGCGCCGCGAGACTGGGTCAGCAGCACGGCGAGCAGCAGGACGCCCAGCGCCGGGTACGCGAGCGCGCTGGTCACGCCGCCGCGGCGAGCCGCGAGCCAGATGCCGGCGGGGATGCCGAGCGCGGCCATGCTGCCCAGCGCGTTCCAGTAGCCGAACGGCTCACCGAGGCGGGCGCCGAGCACGTCGCCGGCCAGCGCATCCGGCCAGACGCGCGTGACGAGCGCCCAGCCGGCGACGGCGACGGTCGCCAGCAGCACCCCGCCGAGCACGGCCGGGGTCGCGCGCGGGGCGAGCCGGGCCGCCATCAGCGCCACGGCGAACACGGCGAGGTAGGCGAACGTCCGGGACGCCTCCTCCAGCGACGTCCCCGGGGCGATCGACCAGGCCATGGAGAGCGCGGTCACCGCGGTGAGGACCACGAAGAGCAGCGCCGCCGCCCCGCCGTGCGGGAGGCCGGCGCGGGGGTGGAGTGACGCCAGTGCGAGAAACGCCCCGGCGCCGAGGACTATGAGGGCTTCGGTGGTGGTGGTCCGGCCGAGCTCGGTCCCGCCCGCGGCGCCGAACGCGATCGCGGCGAGTACGCCGCCGAGCGCGAGGCTAGCGGCGAGGACGCGGGATCGGGACACGACTCCACGCCTCTGCCAGGCTGATGTTGCGCTTGCGGAGCGCAACCACGCCTCCGGCTGCGCACAGCAGGGCGAGTGCGACCAGCGCGAGAAGCACCGGCATCGGCACGCCGTTGGCGGTCTCGGCGGCGTTGAACACACCGGCGCGGCTGGGGTCGACCTTGCGATCGCCGAGCGCGAGCTGCGTGGCCTCGCGCTTCTCCTTGCGCCTGCGCGCCTGCTCCTTCTTCTTGCGCGCGGCAGCGGCCTTGGCTGCGCGCCCGGTGGCGCCTCCGCCGGAGCCGCCCTTGCCGGAGCCCTTCGCCTTTCCTCCGCCGACCGAGGCGGCGATCACCGCGCGGCAGTCGCTGTACTCGTCGAGGTCGGCCGGGATCTGGTCGAGGGCGGCGCGCTTGTCCTTGTCGGAGTAGTTGCCGTCCACGGATCCGTCCTCGGCGCAATCGCGCACGACGGCGCCCGGGCTCGCCACTGCGGCGGCAGGCAGCGCCAGAGCCGCGAGAGCGGCCACGAGCGCAGTGAGATGTCGCAAACGGCTGTTCATCGGAAGAAAAGAAGGCATGTCCGCGCGTATGCCCCAGCGTCGCGGACGTAAATCCCCTGAACCGCGTTGCAGGCTAGCAATTTGATCCTCACGCGCCCACTCCGGCGGCCTCGAGGGCCCTACCGACGCCCTGCGCCCACGCCGCCGGCGTGAGTCGGGGACGCGTCTTCGCGGGCGGCATCACCCAGCCGCGCACGCAGCTCCGGAGCGGCGGCGAGGCTGCCCAGCCGGGCCGCCAGGGCGCCGGCGTCGCCGGCCGGGAACACCAGGCCGTTGCGGCCGTCGCGGACCAGCCCGCCCGCGACCGCACCCACGGCGTCACTGGCGATCACTGGCGTTCGCTGAAGCATGGCCTCATTGATGACCAACCCCCACGGCTCCACGAAAGTTGCGGTTCGGATCGACGGCAGAACGAGTACGTCGGCGGCCGCGTAGAGCGCCGGGAGATCGGCCGCGGCAACGTACCCGAGGCACCGGACGCCCCTCCCCGCTGCGCGGGCGGCGCCCTCGAGCGGCCCGCTGCCCGCGAGGGCGAGGCGGGCGTCGTCGCCCAGGCCCGCGCGGCGCCAGGCGTCCAGCAGCACGTCCACGCCCTTCTCCTCCTCGAGGCGCCCCGCGAACAGCACCAGCAGCCCCGCTTCCCCGGCGCCGGCACGCTCGCGTGCGGCGGCGCGCGCGGAGTCGGGCACCTGTGCGCCGAAGTGGTCCACGTCGACGGCCTGCGGCGCCACGAACACGTTGCCGCGCCCGCCCCGGTGCTCCTCCACGTAGCGGCTCACGTGGGCGCCGTAGGTGACCACCGCGTCCGCCTGGCGGTAGAGGTGCCGGGTGGCCGGCCAGGACAGCGCGTGGGCGGGGGTGCGCGGGTGCGCCCAGATCGTTGCCCACAGCACGAACGGGACCCGCCGCCGCCGGGCGGCGAGGTAGCTGCCGGGCAGCGCGATCCTGCCCCCGAGGCTGCACATCACCGCGCGGTAGCGGCCCGAGCCGGCCAGCGCCACGGCGCCCGCCTGCGTGGTGCGGTGGACCGCCAGGCCTTCCACGGGCGGGCCCGCCCCCTCCCACGCGATCACCTCCACGTCCTGCGCCTCGGCCAGGAGCCGGAACGGCTCCCGGCGGTAGGGCGACACGGTGCCGGTCACGAGACACGCGGGGCGGGGGTCGTTGGCGGTGCCTGCCACGGCGGCACCCTACCCCTGGCCCTACCCTTCTCCCTGCCGTGGCCGGCCGGCCGGACATCGCGCTCGTGTCGCTCGGGACCACGATGGGGTGGCGCCGGGGGGACGAGGCGTTCGCCGCTCACGTGAGGGCGGCGGGCGCGAGCTGCGAGGTGCTGCCGGTGAGGATCGGCGCCGCGGGTCAGCTGCGGCGCTCGATGGCCCTCACCGACCTCGTGGAGGCGGCCGCCGCGCGCCGCTCGGCGCGCGGGGCGAAGGCGGGGGCGTTCGTGTACTCGAGCATCACCGTGGCCCTCCTGCAGCCGCCGCGGGGCCCGTACGCGGTGCGCTTCGACGCGATCGCCGCGCTCAACCGCCCTGGCCTCGGCGGCGCATGGCAGCGCCGTCGCGAGCGGGGAGTGCTCGGCCGCGCGGCCCTGCTGCTGCCGCTGAGCGAGGTGGCCGCGACCGCCGCGGCAGGTGTGGTGGCCGGCCCGGTGCCGCCGACGGTCGTCCTGCCGCCGGCTGTGGAGGGCGCCGTCGCTCAGGGAGAGGGGGGCTCGACGCGGTGGCCTACGCCGCCAACCCGGACAAGCGCGGACTCGACCTGTTGTGTGACGCGTGGCGCGCCGCGGCGCCGGAGGGCGCGCGGCTCGGCATCAGCGGGCTCGACCGCGCCGAGGGCCTGCGGTGGCTGCGCAAGCTCGGCAGCTCCGAGCCGCCGGGCGTGGAGTGGCTCGGCTCACTGGACGCCGCCGCCTGGCGGCGGCAGGTTGCCGCCGCGCGCGTGTTCGTGAACGCCTCCCGCTACGAGGACTGGGGCATCGCCCAGATGGAGGCGCTCGCCGCGGGCACGCCATTGGTCACCGTTCCCACCGAGGGGGCGAACGCGGCGCTGCCCCTCGCGCGGCAGCTCGCCCCGGAGCTCGTGGCCGGCGAGCGGAGCACCGACGCGCTCGCGGCCGCGATCCGCGCGGGCCTGGCGCTCGACGGGCCCGCCCGTGAGCGCTACGCCACCGCTGCCGCGACGCTCCTCGCGCCCTACCGCGAGGAGGAGCTGCGCCGCCGCGTGGCGGAGGAAGTGCTCCCCCGCCTGCTCGCCACCAGCTCCTCGTAGACGTTCGTCCAGCTCTCCGCGAAGGCGGCGTAGCCGTAGCGCTCCTCGGCGGCGCGGGCCAAGGCGCCGGGGTCGAAGCGCCGCTCGAGCACCCGCTCGATCGCCGCGGCGAACGCGGCCGGGTCGCGCGGCTCCACCAGCTCGCCGGCGTCCGCGTCGAGCACCTCGGGCACGCCGCCCACGCGGGTCGCCACGGACGGCAGCCCGCTGGCCATCGCCTCGATCAGCACGCAGCCGAAGGTCTCGTTGATGCTCGGGAGCACGTAGAGGTCCGCCTCCCTCATCATCCGCGCCACCTCCTCCTTGGGCAGCTCGCCGTGGAACCGCACGGAGCCGCCCAGGCCGAGCCGGGCCGCGTGCGCCTCGAGCTCCTCCCGCAGCTCTCCGTCGCCCACCACGTCCAGGTGGACCCCGTCGAGCCGCGGGAGCGCGTCGAGCAGGTCGGCGTGGCCCTTCTTCTGGGCCAGGGCCCCCACCACGAGCAGCCGCCGCGGGGGGTCGTGGGAGCCGTGCGGCAGCGGGGGTGAACACCTCCGTGTCGACCACGTTCGGCATCACCTCGATGCGGGCGCGGGGCGCGATCTCGCGCAGGTGGCCGGCCAGCTCCTGGCTCACGGGGGCCACCAGGTCGGCGCGCCGGAAGGCCACGCGCGCGACCCAGCCGGTCGGCTCCCGTGATCAGCCCGCGCTGGAAGCCGGTGTAGTGCTCGGTGACCACCACCGCGGCCCGGGACAGGCGTCCCATGCAGGAGCGCGGGCAGCCCCGCGGAGAACACGTGCGCGTGCACCACGTCGGGCTTGAAGCCCTCGCGTCGCAGCCGGCGGAGCGCAACGAGCATCCCGAGCAGCTGGCAGCCCATGGCCGCGGGCCGGAACCACGGGCGGCGGTAGCGCACCCGCAGGGTGCGCAGGCCGTCCTCGACCTCGTCCGTGAGCCGGAAGACGAGGAAGTCCGGCTTGGGCGTGGCGAGCGACGCGAGCACCGCCACCTCGTGGCGTGTGGCCAGGGCGCGGGCGTGCTCGCGGCAGAAGATGCCGAACACGGGCAGCTCCGGCCACGGATACCACTTCGGCACGACCAGGATCCTCATTGATGCCAACCGGGGGCTCGCGCCCCCGGACCCCGGGGTGATTGCCGCGTGGCTGTCGCGCGGTCGCCATCACGTAGGCACCCGTCCGAACGTCTGCAGCGTCTGGCCTGCCTCCGCGCGCGTCAGGTACGGGCGGTCCGCGAGGAAGTCGCGCGCCTCCGCCATCGCCTCGGCGTGGGTGTAGTCGGTCGCCACCGGCTGCCACTCGTGGCGCACCGGGAGCGCGTCGATCACTCCGAGGGTCCAGCCGCGCTCGCGCGCGAGCGCGGCCCAGTGGTTGTCGAGCCCCCAGCCGAACCGAAGCTCGGGGAACGGGAGCAGCCCGGCCGCGGCCCGCCGGGAGAAGGCCGTGACGGGGCCGATCTCCACGAACCGGGTGATCCGCGCCACGCCGGGCCGGCGGCGCGTGACCCGCCACGCGGCGTGGCTGCGCGCGCTCTGCGCGGGCTGGGCGATGTCCAGGCGGAGTGAGTCGCAGAGCGCGATGAAGCGGTCGAGGAACCGCGGCGGAAGGTCCACGTCGTCGTCGGCCACGACGATCCAGTCGTGATCCCCGCCCGCGGTCTCGAGCAGCCGGTTGAGGTTCTCGAACTTGCCCCCGGAGAGCCCGGTCAGGACCGTGTCGGGCGCCGAGCGCGGGGTCCGCGGCGGGGGAGGTCGCGCCGAGGGCCAGCCGCACGTCGTGGCGCTCGGAGCGCAGCGACGGGATCGTGCCCGGCAGGCGCGAGCCGGGCCGGTAGATCGAGAGCACGAGCACGCTGCGGCGCTCCGCCCGGCTCGCCAGGCGGTCGAGCCGCCGCCCCGTGAGCGCGGCCCCGGCCCGAGCCCGCAGCAGCAGGTCGGCGGCCATGGCGCGGCTGGTCAGGCGCAGGCCCGTGACCTGGCCGGACTCACCGGAGAGGAAGTCGTCTCGCTCGCTCACCGCGGGCGCAGCGCCTCCGCCAGCCGCCCGGCCGAGTGCGCGCCCATGATCAGCCCCTGGGGGCAGGCGCGGCGCACCGTGTGCCATCCCGCCCCGGCGACGTTGCGGAGCTCCCGCGCCGTGCCCGGCGCCTTGCCACGGCGGGCGTCCGTGCGCCGGGCGGCACGGCCGCGGTGCCAGGCGGCGCGGGCCAGGGAGCGCAGGCGCGAGTCCTCCCCGGCACGGCGGTGGTCGAGCGCGGCACCCGCCAGGTAGACGATCCGCCCGCCGCCGGCGCGCAGCGCCAGCAGCCAGTCCTCCTCGTCACCGTGTCCGCCCACCGACTCGTCGAAGCGGCCGAAGCGCTCGAACGCCGTGCGCCTCACGGCGAAGTTCGCACCCCAGACCATCTCGGCCTCGCGGTCCTCGCTGCCGAGGTCGAGGGTGGTGATGGGGGCGGGCTCGCGCCCGCACGCACGAGGCGCCGGTCCCTCCAGGCGGGCGCGGATCGGGCCGCCGAAGGCCGCCGCGCCGGGATGGGCCTCGGCGCCCGCGGCGAGCGCCGAGAGCCAGCCGGGCGACGCCCACACGTCGTCGTCGATGAACGCGACGACGGGACCGGTCGTCGCATCCACTCCCGCGTTGCGGGCGGCGTTGAGGCCTCCGCCGGAACCCGGCTCGATCCGCCGTATGCCCGCCCGCGCGGCCACCTCCGGGGTGGCGTCGGTTGAGCCGTCGTCCACCACGACCACCTCGTGCGGCACGTCGCCCTCCTGGCCGGCGAGGGAGCGCAGGGCCACCTCGAGGTAGCCCGCCCGGTTCCGGGTGGGGATGACCACGGAGACGGCGGGCGGGTCCATCGCGCGGGAAGGTTAGGGCCTAGCCTTCAGCCCTCCGTGGCCCACCCTCCGCACCCGCGCGTACTGGTCCTGCACAACCGCTACCGCGTCGTGGGCGGCGAGGAGCGCTCCGCGGAGCTGCAGCTGCGCGCGATGGAGCGGGCCGGGATTCCCCACGCGCTGTTCGAGCGGCGCTCGGCCGACGCGGGCCGGGCGGGGGCGGCGGCCGCGATGCTGCGCGGCGGCTCGGACTCGGGCGGGGTGGCCCGCGCCGTGAGCGACCTGGGCGCGGACGTGGCACATGTCCACAACATGCTTCCGCTGATCGGGCCGCGGGGGCTCGAGGCCGCCCGCGAGGCCGGGGCCAAGGTCGTGCTCCACCTGCACAACGTGCGCCTCTTCTGCGCGACCGGCTTCGGCGAGCGCTTCGGCCGCCCCTGCGCCCGCTGCCGGGGTCGCCGAACGCTCCCCGGGCTGGTGCTGAACTGCAGGAAGTCGCTGCCCGAGGCGGCGGTCTACGCCACCGCGCTGTCGCTGCACCAGCCGCGCGTCCTCGCCGCGGTCGATCGGTTCGTGACCCCGAGCGCCTTCGCGGCGGACCGGGTGGCCGCACTGGGCCTGCCCCGCGACCGCGTGGAGCCCCTCGGCCACTACCTCCCGGAGGACGCGTTCGCCGAGGGCTCGCGCGCCGGCGAGGGCTCGTACGCCCTGGTGGCCTCGCGCATCTCGCCGGAGAAGGGGATCGACGTGGCGATCGAGGCCGCGGCCGCGGCCGGCGTGCCGCTGCGGGTGGCCGGCGAAGGGCCTGACCTGGAGCGCCTGGAGGAGCTGGCGCGGGGCGCGGGGGCCGACGTCCGCTTCCTCGGCCGTGTGCCGCCACAGGGCGTGCGCGAGCTGCTGGGCGGCGCGGCCGCCGTGCTCATGCCCTCCCGCTACCACGAGTTCTCGCCCTACTCGGCCCTCGAGGCGATGGCGCAGGGCGTGCCGGTGGTGGCCACCGCGATGGGCGGCCTGCCCGAGCTGCTGGGCGAGGGGCGCTGCACGCCGGCGGGCGATGGCGACGCGTTCGCCGCCCGGCTCGCCGCCCTCTGGGGCGATGCGCGGCTGAGGCAGGCGGAGGGCGAGGAGCTCCTGGCCCGGGCCCGGGAGCGCCACGGCGAGGAGCGCTACGTGCACGACCTCCTGCGTCTCTATGGCCGGCTGGGGGGTTAGCGGAGGCGAAACCGCTGCTACGTTCTGGGTGGGCGACAAGGGGTTGGCGCGAATGGCGGGATCGGAGGCGTACGCGACGGCAAGGCCGGAGGCCAGCGGACGCCGCGGCGTCTCCGAGGATCTGCGCGCGTTCGTCGAAGAGGTGCCCTGGGAGCGGCGGTCGATCCTCGACTTCGTACAGCGGTCGGCCGCGAGCCTCGAGCCGGGTGCGCGGCTCCTCGACATCGGCGCCGGAGACGCCCCCTACCGGGAGCTCTTCGACCACGTCGAGTACGTGACCCACGACTGGGACAACTCGATCCACGAGGGCGGGCGGGAGGCCGACCTGCTCGGCAGCGCCGACGCGCTGCCCGTCGGGGACGAGGAGTTCGATGCCGCGCTCATGACCCAGGTGCTGGAGCACGTGCCCGACCCCGCGGCGGTCCTCGCGGAGGCCCGCCGCGTCCTGACCCCGGGGGGCTCCCTGTTCATGACCACGCCCCTCACCTGGGAGCTCCACGAGATGCCCTACGACTTCTACCGGTACACGTCCGAGGGCCTGAGCCACCTGCTCGCCGGCGCCGGCTTCGCCGGCGTGAGGATCGAGCCGCGAAACGACACCTTCACGACCATCGCCCAGCTGATGCGCAACGCGGCCTCGGCGATGGGGCGGGCGCCGGACGGGCTCGACCAGGAGCGCGAACGCGCCTCCGCCGAGCTCTGGCGGATCGCGGATCAGATGGCCCGCCTCGCCCCGCTGGACACCGCGTGGACGCTGCCGCTCGGCTACTCCGCGGTGGCGGTGAAGCCACCCGCCCCCGATGCCCCATGAGCGGCGGCGGCGCCCGGATCCCACTCGTCTACATCGCGCCGTGGATGGAGCTGGGTGGAACGAGCAAGGGCACCCTGGACTGGTTCCGGTGGCTGGACAGGGACCGCTTCCGGCCCTCGCTGATCACCACTCAGCCCTCCGACAATCCCTGGCTCGCGGACGTCGCGCCGTACGTCGACGAGCTCTGGCCGCTGCCGGAGATCGTGAAGGGCGAGGACATGCCCGGGTTCATCCTCGACTTCATCCACGCGAGGGGGATCCGGGCCGTGCACATCATGGACTCCCGGCTCGGGTACGACCTGCTCCCCGACATCTGCTCCCTGCCGCGGCGCCCGGCGACGGTCGTCCAGCTCCACGTGGAGGAGCACCACCGCGCGGGATACGTCCGGTACGTCACCACCCGCTACGGCAACCTGGTCGACGCGTTCTCGGTCACCAGCCGGCAGCTCGCCCGCGCGATCACCGACGACTACGAGGTGGCGAGCGGGAAATGCCGCGTGATCTACACCGGCGTCGACGCCCAGCGGGAGTTCTCGCCCGAGCTGGTGGCGCCGCGCGCGGGCGTCCCGCAGGACCCGTTCAACATCCTCTTCCCCGCGCGCCTCGTGGAGCAGAAGGACCCGATGCTGATGCTCGAGGTCGCATCGCGTCTGAAGGCGGAGGGACTCGACTACCGGATCCACGCGCTGGGTGACGGGGACCTGGAGGCGGAGGTGCGCGAGCGAATGCGCCGCGAGGGGCTCGAGCGGCACGTGCTGCTCCACGGCCCTCAGCACGGGATCGCCGACTGGCTGGCCGCGACCGACGCGACCCTCCTCACGAGCCTCTTCGAGGGTGTGCCCTACGTCGGCTTCGAGTCGATGTCCATGGGCAGGCCGCTCGTCGGCCCGGCGCTGCCCGGCCTCAGCGAGCTCGTTACGAACGGCGAGGGCGTGCTCGTGGATCCCCGCGACGACGCGAGCGCCTATGCCGCGGCGCTGATGCGGCTCGCGACCGACCAGGGGCACTACCGCGAGATGGCGGAGAGCGGCCGGCGGGCCGCCGTGGAACGGCTGTCCGTGGAACGGATGGCGCGGGAGCACGAGCGGCTCTACGACGAGCTGATCGAGGAGGTGCCGCCGGTGGCCCCCAAGCCCGCCGCGCCGCCGCCGCTGCGGTTCCGCAACCGCCCCTCGAGCGGTTCGCCCCGGGTCAGCGTGGTCGTGGCCTGCTTCGACGACGGCCACTACCTGCCCGGCTGCCTCGAGTCGGTCTTCGCCCAGACCTACCCCGACGTCGAGGTCATCGTCGTGGACGACGGGTCCACCGAGCGCCACACGGTCGAGTTGATCGACCGCCTCGGCCGCGACGACCGCCTGACCGTGCTGCGCCAGCCCGAGAACCGGGGTCCGGGCCTGGCCCGCAACGCGGCGCTGGACATCGCGACCGGGCGCTACGTGCTCCCCGTGGACACGGACAACCAGCTCGTTCCCGACGCGATCGAGCGGCTCGTCGGCCAGCTGCAGAACGCGGGCGAGGAGGTGGGCTACATCTATCCGAACCTGCAGTTCTTCGGGAAGCGGGACGACTACTTCGAGGCCCCGGCCTTCAACCTCCACTCGCTCCTCGAGTCCAACTTCTGCGACACCTGCTCGCTGTTCGACCGCGAGGTCTTCGACGCCGGGTTCCGCTACTCCCCCGAGATCCGGATGGCGCACGAGGACTGGAACCTCGCGCTCAGGCTGGCGGCGCGCGGGGTGCGGGGAGAGCCGGCGCTGACCAAGTCGCTGCTGTTCCGCAAGCGGGGCTGGTCGAGGGGCGACACCGCCTGGTACGGCATCGACGGCGCCTACAGGACCGGCCCGCATCCGGACTCCCTGCGGGAGACCGAGGAGGGCCCGAGCAGCCTTGCGGGGCTCAAGGCCCGCTGGTCTCCCGCCCTCAGCCTCGTGCTCACGAGTGCCGTGCCTGGGCGGGATCGCGGGCTCCTCGCCGATCGCCTGCGGCGGCAGAGCTGCGTGGATGCCGAGGTGCTCGTGGCCTGTGAGGACGACTGGCTCGACGATGGGGAGGGGCCATTCGTGCGGCGGCTCCCGCCCGCCCTGTGCTCCACGGCGGCGGACACCGCGGCCTGGGCGCTGGAGGAGGTCCGGGGCCGGCTCGTCATGGTCAGCGACGCCGCCCCGGGCGTGCTGCTCGCCGACCCCGCTCTGATCGAGAAGATCGTCCGGACCTTCCGGTCGAACGGATCGCTGCGGGCGATCGCGTTCACGGACGCGGGTGAAGGGGGCCGGTTCGCATACCGGCTCCTGCGCCGGTCCGACCAGGTGGAGCCCGACCCGCACAGCGTCGTCTGGCGCCAGTTCGAGGAAGAGGAGTCGCGCCCGCTCGCCCACAGCGCCAACGTCGTGTGGGAGCTGGTGAAGGAGCTCGAGTCGGACGGGGGAGTCCAGTGGCGGCACCTGCACGCCGGAGGTCGTGCGTCGTCGGAGCGCCCGCCGGAGGTCGAGGTCGACGCCGCCCCGCGCATCCCGGACGATCCTGCGGCTCGCGGCGAGCGCCGCCTGCGCATGAAGGCGGCGCCCAGGCTGCCCGGGGTCGCCGAGCGGCCCCAGCGATTGAAATGGGCCCCGACCTGGCTTCCGGCCGAGGCACAGGTCCTCTGCCGGCACGTCCACCACGTGACCGGCCGCCGGCTGGTGACCCGCAGTGGCCACCCGCCCGACGGCTGGGCGCTCGAGTACTACCTGGGAGTCACGTGGAACTACCCGCTGGCGGGCACCGCGCGGCTGATGGCGCACGCCGGCGCGAACGGCGGCGGGCAGACCTTCGACGCCAGCGAGGACAGGAGCGGCGACCGCTCTCTGGAGAGTCCCGGTCTGCTCGGCCATGTCGATCGCATGGCCTTCCCGATGCTCGAGCCCCTGGAGCTCGTACGGGTCCGGTCCACCGGCGAGCACACGCTCCTCTGCGGCGAAGCCGATCCGCTCCACGGCCAGGTCGAGCCGCTGGGACTGGTGGGTTGGGTCGACTCCGTCCCCATCCGGCCGAAGGCGCCCCCGGGCGCGACGCTTCCGTTCGGCCTCATCGGGCTCCTGCGGGCGCTGGACGAGTCCGCGCGGCGGCACCGGTACGGCATCGGGGAGATCCCGAGCGGGCGCTCGGTGAGCGAGCTGGGGGCGCTGTGCAGAGATCCCGGGCCGGCGACGCTGCCCGTCAACGTCTCGGAGGAGGGCGCCCGGCTGAGCACCGCCGAGTACACGCCCAGCCCCGGGGCGCCGGCGCTGCAGGACGTGGCCAAGTGGGCCGCGGCGCCCGCCGCGTGGCGGGACGTGGAGCTTCCGGCGAGCGCCCGGGCGCGCGCGGTCGCGCGTCGCGCCGCGGACGGCGCGATCAGCCTGGCTCGCCGCCGGGCCGATGCCGACGGGCAGCGGCAGGTCGGGTACCTGCATCGCCGTCCGGGGATCGGCCGCCTGCCTCTCTACTCCAGCCTCCACCCGGTGACCGGGGACCAGCTGCTCTCCACGGGCCAGCTGGAGGGGACCGACCTCGGCTATGTAGGCACGGAGCTGGTCGGGTATCTGGTGGGACAGGCACCGGAGACCGGGGCGCTCGGTCCCATAGCCACCAAGCCCCGCTGGGCATCGAGATTCGGATTGAGAGCGAGGATCAATTGAACGTGACGACGACCGATCAGGTGACGGCGGCCCTGGAGGAGCTCGAGGCCACGGCGCTGCCCGAGCCGGCCTCGGCGCCGGGCGCGCCGCCGCCCGGGGCGGCGCCGTTCTCCGTCGACCTGCCCCGCGAGTGGAGCGAGGCGGAGAAGACCCGCATCCTCGCTCGCGCCGAGGAGCTCGGCCCCTGGTACCAGGGGCCGTTCGACCTCGGCGGCGGGGTGACCCTCGGGGGAAGCTGGCGCAGCGACCTGCGCTGGAACGTGCTCGGCCGGAACGTGCCGGAGGACCTCTCCGGCAAGCGGGTGCTCGACGTAGGCTGCAACGCCGGCTACGACCCGTTCGTCTTCAAGGCGCGGGGAGCGGCCGAGGTCCTGGGCTGCGAGCCGTCCTTCCCCCACGACCAGGCCCTCTTCCTTGACGGGCTCTACGAGAGCGGCGTCGACTTCCGGCGCATGGGCTGGCAGGACCTCGACCCCGACACCCACGGCCGCTTCGACCTCATCCACTGCAACGGACTGCTCTACCACGAGCCCAACCCGATGCTGATGCTGGAGCGGCTGCGCCCGATGCTGGCCGACGACGGGGAGCTGCTGCTGGGAACGATGCTCCTCGCCCGGCCCGAGCTGTCCGAGTACGCCCGCTTCGTGCCGGGCGCCTACGCCGGGGATCGGACCTGGTGGTGGGTGCCCGGACGGCTGGCGTTCCGCTGGATGATGGAGGCGGTGGGGTTCCGCCTTGGCGAGGAGTTCGGCGTCTTCCCGGGCCCGCGCGACGCCTTCCCCGTGATCACCGCCTACCGCAAGGCCAGCCTTGGAGAACCGGCGCCGGAGCTCCTCGGCGAGTCACGCTGAGGGGGTGGGGCGGAAAATGCGTCTATACGACACATAAACCGCCCAGCCCCCTCCCTACCCAGCCTCAGTAAGCGCGCCGGGCGACGATGGCCATGGTGCCCCCCCGGCGAAACGCGGCCGCCAGACCCTCGAGCCCCACGACCACCGGCACCAAGGGCGCACCCAGAACGCACAGCCCCACATCCCTCGGCCGCGCCCGCACGTTGCGCTTCAGCAGATGGAACGGGAACCCCGGCGTCATCCCCGCGCGGGTGAGCAGGGCCATCCACATCGCCGCCGGGTTGTGCTCCCAGACCATGTGCTCGGCACGCACCGGCTCGAGCGCGGCGCCGTGCAGCAGGGCGTCGAGTCCGGCGGGGGTGAGGTGCACGCGGTGCCGCGGCGCGTCGAAGTGGAGCCAGCCGGGTCCCGCGACCCGCGCCTGCCACGAGGCCACGTTGGGCACGCCCACGAGCAGCAGCCCCCCCGGCCGCAGCCAGCCGGCGACCCGTTCGAGGGCGGCCGCCGGGTCGTGCAGGTGCTCGAGCACGTGCCACAGCACCGCGGCGTCGAGGTTCGAGTCCTCGTGCTCCCCGATCGCGCGCCGGACCACGGGGCGGCCGGCGGCCTCCGCGATCGCGGAGCTCCGGGCCGAGGGCTCGATCCCCGTCGCGTTGTAGCCGCGCCGGCGCAGGTCCTCCACCAGCCGCCCGGCGCCCGCCCCCACGTCGAGCACGCGGGCGCCCGGGGCCACGCCGGCGCGGCTCAGCGCCCGGGCGGGCTGGCCCGCCACGATCCGCTGCGCGGCCCGGACCAGCGGGCGGGCCCGCGGCGGCCCCGGCGCGTAGACGCCCTCCTCGTAGGCCTCCGGCCCCGGCGGCTCACCGCCCGTGACCGCGCTTGCGCACACCGCGCACCGCAGCAGCGGGAACCGGCGCGCGTCGGCCGGCTCGCCCGCCGGCACCTCCATCCACGGCTCGAGAGCGCCGCCGCAGGCGGGGCAGCCGCCCCGAGTCACTCCGGGCGGGCCCGCCACCAGTCGAGCGTGGCACGCACGGTGTCCGCGAGCGGTATGCGGGGCTCCCACCCGGTCGCCTCGGTGAGCCGCTCGTGCGAGCCGCGCATCTCCGGCGCGTCGTTCGCGCGCAGCCGCGCGGGGTCCACCTCGTGCCGGACGGGGATCGAAGCCTCCGCGGCGAGCGCCTCGATCAGCGACAGGATCTGCACGGCCCGGCCGCTGCAGACGTTGTAGGCGCCGGGCTCCGCGCTCGTCGCGAGCGTGTAGGCGCGCACCACGTCGCGCACGTCGGTGAAGTCGCGCGCGGCCGAAACGTCGCCGGTGGCGAGCACCGCCTCGTCCTTCCCGGCCGCCTCCGCCTCGGCCACCTGGCGGGCGAGCCAGCTGAGCACGTACTCGTCCGACTGCCCGGGCCCCGCGTGGTTGAAGGGCCGCAGCCGGACCACGCGGAGGCCGTGCGCCTCCGCGTACTGGGCGCCGAGCATGTCGCAGGCGGCCTTGGAGACCGCGTAGGGGTTGCCCGGCCGCAGTGGCTCGTCCTCGGTGACCGGAAGGGAGGCATGCGCTCCGTACACCTGCCCCGATCCGACGAGCACCAGCACGGCGTCCGGCGCCTCGGCGCGGAGGGCCTCGAGCAGGTTGAGCGTCATCTCGATGTTGGGGAGCAGGGCATCCGCTGGCCGCTCCCACGACAGCCGCGGCGAGCTGAACGCGGCGAGGTGGAAGATCGCCGCCGGTCGGATCTCGGCGACCGCCGCGCGCACGGCTTCGCGGTCGCACAGCTCGAGCTCGGCGCGCCCCGGCGCGGAGACCTCGCTCGTCCCACCGGAGAGCGCCTCCACCAGATGTGCGCCGGCGAAGCCGCCGCCGCCCGTCACGAGCACCGCACCCGCGGCTGTGCCGGCTCGACCGGGCGGGTCGCCGGCCGCGTCCCGATCCAGAGCGGCGCGCTGCGGCACGCCGCGCAGTCTAAGTCCTGGCCCGCTCGGCCAGGTACTGCCGCGCGAACCCGAGCATGAAGCGCGGGTTCGTGTAGAGGTAGCGCGGCAGCAGCCGGCGCGGCTCCTGCGCGATCCGGTACGTCCACTCGAGGCCGCGCTCCTGCATCCAGCGCGGCGCCTGCGACACGCGGCCGGCGTGGAAGTCGAACGCGGCGCCCACGGCGCACATCACCGGGACCTCGAGCCGGTCGCGCATGCGCACCATCCACTTCTCCTGCTTGGGCACGCCGATGCCGACCCAGAGCACGTCGGGCCTCGCGTCGTTGATCTGCTCGGCGATGGCGTCGTCCTCCTCCTCGGTCAGCGCCCGGAACGGCGGCGAGTAGCCGCCCACGATCTGGAGCCCGGGATGCTTCCTGCGCAGCGTCAGCGCCAGCTGCACGAGCGCGCCCTGGTCGCGGCCGCCGTAGAGCCAGACGCGATGGCCGCGCTCGGCCGACGCGGTCGCAGTAGCGGCGCATCAGCTCGGGGCCGTAGACGCGGTTAGGCAGGTCCTCGCCCAGCATGTTCGCCGCCCACACGATCGGCATGCCGTCGGGCACCGTGATCACCGAGTCGGTGAGAGCCTTGCGCATCAGCGGATCGTCTTGGGCGACCATCACGGAGTGCACGGCGGCGGCGCAGACCCAGCCCGGGGTCGCGCGCGGCGACCATCTCGTCCATCACGTCCATGGCGCCGGTGTAGTCGGTCATCGCCATCGGGATGCCGAGGACGTCTCGCCTTCGCAGCGAGGAGCCGGGCTTGGCCGCGATCGTCGCGACGCTGCTTGCCTTCAGAGGTTCCATGGATAAGAAGGGCTCCTGCCAGGGCCCCCCGGGGACCAAGCAGTTTAGTAAATAACCCGAGCCGCTCCCACTAGATGCGGAACGGCAGCTTTCCGGCGATCTCGCTCAGGAGCGGCGCGGAGGCGTCGCGCTCGGAGACGTGCAGCTCCAGGCCGGCCGGCCACTCGATCCCGACGTCCGGGTCGTCGTAGCGGATTCCGCGCTCGAGCTCGGGGTCGTAGTACGAGGAGCACTTGTAGACGACGTCGGCCACGTCACTCGTGACGCAGAAGCCGTGCGCGAAGCCGACCGGCACGTACACCTGCGCCATCCGCTCGTCGTCCAGCTCGAACGCCTCCCACTCGCCGTAGGTGGGGGAGCCGCGGCGCAGGTCCACCGCCACGTCGTAGATCGACCCGCGGGCGCACCGCACCAGCTTGGCCTGTCCCTCGCCCACCTGGAAGTGCATCCCGCGCACCACGCCCCTCTCCGAGCGGGAGTGGTTGTCCTGCACGAACTCGTGCTCGATGCCGAGCTCCAACATCCGCGTGGCCCGCCAGGTCTCGGCGAAGAACCCGCGCGAGTCGGCATGCACCGAGGGCTCGATCAGAAGCGGCCCGAGCAGCCTCGGCTCCTCCGCCGTGCTCACGACTGCGAGCGCTCGAGGACCTCGCGCTCTTCCTGGGCCTCTGCGCCCTCCGCGCGATCCTGGCGCTCCTCGAGCAGCGCCACGCGCTGGGCCAGGACCTTTGACTGGTCGGCCAGGCGGGACACCGCGATCGAGAAGTGCAGGAGCAGCGCCATCACGAAGCCGAACGCGATCAGGAACAGCGCGTTCGGCGGGTAGATGATCCCGACCGCGTTGGCGATCGTCTCCAGGAAGTCGCGCCACACCGCCAGCGCGAGCAGCACCAGCGCGCTGAACAGCCACAGCAGCGCGTAGCGCTCGAGCAGCCGCCGCTGGCGGACCATCTCGAGGATCAGGAGCAGCAGGCCCGCCGAGACGACGATCGCGAGTATCTGGATCCGCGTTTCCATCAGATCGCGTGGCTCGCCGCCACCGGCGCCTCGTCGCCGGGCTCCACGACCGGCCGCCTTCGCATCAGCCCGACGAAGATCGCCAGGAGCACCTTGATCATGTAGTAGACGGACTTGCCCGAGCGGATCGAGGACTGCCCGCCGCCTCGCTCCCGCATCCGCACCGGCACCTCGAGCATGTTCAGGCGGTGGAAGTGCACCATCAGCACGGCCTCCACCTCCGGGTAGTCGTGCGGGTAGTCGCGGGCGAACAGCGCGATCGCGCGCCGGTTGTAGAGCCGGAAGCCCGAGGTCGGGTCGCTCACACGCTGGCCGATGATCCGCGAGAGCAGGAACGCGAAGATGTGGATCCCGGTGCGGCGGCTGATCGTGGCGGGGTAGCCCTTGTCGGTCAGGAAGCGCGAGCCGCAGGCCAGGTCCACCCCGGGGTCGGCGTCCATCGCCCGGCAGAGCACCTTGATCTCGTCCGGGAGGTGCTGGCCATCGGCGTCGACCTGCACCATCCGCTGGTAGCCGTTCTCGAGTGCGTACGCGAACCCGGACTGCACCGCGCCGCCGATCCCCAGGTTGAAGGGGTGGCGCACGACCACGGCTCCGGCGTCGCCGGCGAGCTCGCCCGTGCCGTCCGTCGACCCGTCGTCGATGACGACCACGTCGAAGTCCGGCGCGTGTTCGCGCAGGGAGTCCACGACCCGCACGATCGTGTGGGACTCGTTGTACGCCGGGATAACGGCGAGGTTTGACCTGCTCGCGTGCATTGCCTCTAGGAGCGCGCCACGGGTGGAGAAGTTGCGGCCGCGCGTTCATATATTGCCCGGTGACGCTCGGCCGCGACGCGCCACGAGAAGCTTCTTGCGCGTTCGATACCCAGGCCGCGCAGCCGCTCCCGCAACTCGCCGTCGCCCCACAGGCGCCCCATCGCGTCGGCGATCCCGCGCGGGGAGCGGGGATCGAAGGTGATGGCGGCCTCGCCCGCGACCTCTGGGAGCGCCCCCGCGTCGGCCACCGCGACCGGGCAGCCACACGCCATCGCCTCGAGCGGCGGAGCGCCGAATCCCTCGTACAGGCTGGGAAACACGACGCCGGTGGCGGCGCGGTAGAGGGGCGCCAGGGCCTCGTTCGGAACGTGTGCCAGGTGCCGCACCCGGCCGGAGACGCCGAGCTCACGCGCCCTGTCCATCAGGCCGGCGAGGCGCCCGTACTCCTGGCCGCACAGCACGAGCTCGACCCCGTCGGTGAGCGACAGCGCCTCCAGCAGCCGCTCGTGGTTCTTGTGGGGCCACAGGTTCGCGGGGTAGAGGAGGAACCGCTCGGGGACGTCCATCGTCGTGGCCGGGCCCTCCGGCGCGAAGCGCGAATGGTCGATCCCGAGCGGCACGGCCTCGACCCGCTCCGGCTCGATCCCGAGCGCGTCGACGATCCGGCCGCGGGAGAACTCGCTGATCGTGACCACCAGCGTCGCGTCGCGTGCGGCGCGGTCGTACGCCCTGCGGCGGAAGGCCGCCTCGCCGCGCCCGAAGAAGCCGGGGAGGTCGTGGTGCTGCACGTCGAGCAGGGTCACGACCGAGGGCGCCGGCACGCGAGGGATCGGCACGGTCACGGGGTAGTGCACGACGTCGAGGCCGGAGGGCACGTCGCGGGCCGCGAGGCGGGGAGCGGCGAGCGCCGATGTCATCGCCAGGGCGCGCGTGAGCGACCCGTCGCCCGCCCGGTAGGAGCGCACCTCGTGCAGCGCCACCGGCCCCTCCCCGCGGTAGGCCGCCGCCACGTGGCGGTTGGCGAGCACCGTGACCCGCTCGGGGCCGTTGCCGCGCGCGAACTCCCCCAGCAGCCCGCGCACGTTCGCCTCCGACCCGCCCACGCGTCCGGGGAACAGCGTCAAGAGCGCGAACCCGACGTGCACGAGGCCGCATGCTACGGAGCGTGCAAGACTCGCCCGCGCCGTGGCGGACCTGCCCTCGATCACCGTCGTGACCCCCTGCCTGAACGCGGCGGGGACGATCGAGGACGCGCTGGAGAGCGTGCGCTCCCAGGACTACCCGGCCGTCGAGCACCTGGTGATCGACGGCGGCTCGACCGACGGGACCCTGGAGGTCCTGGAGAGCGCCCAGGGGGTGCGGTTCGTCTCCGAGCCCGACGAGGGCCGCGCCGACGCGGTGAACAAGGGCGTGGCGATGGCGTCCGGCGAGGTGATCGGCTGGCTCAACGCCGACGATCGCTACGAGCCGGGCGCGCTGGCCGCCGTGGGGAAGGCGCTCGCCGAGCGGCCCGAGGCCGCGTGGGCCACCGGCTTCTGCCGGATCATCGACGGCGAGGGGCGCGAGATCCGCAAGGGGGTGACCGCATACAAGAACTTCTTCCTGCGGCGGTTCTCCTACGGCCTCTACCTGACCCAGAACTTCGTGTCGGACCCGGCCACGTTCGTGCGCCGCGACGCGCTTCGGGAGGCCGGGCCGCTCGACGGCCGCTACGCGATCTCCCACGACTACGACCTGTGGCTGCGCGTGGCGAGGCAGGGCGACCCGGTGCTGCTGCGCCGGTACCTCTCCAACTTCCGGATGGTCGAGGGGACGATGAGCATGGAGGGCTTCGAGCGCCAGTTCGCGGAGCACGCTGAGGTGGCGCGCCTCCACGGGGAGGGGCACCGCGTTGCCGTCGCGGTGAACGGGGTGACGAGCAGGCTGATCGTGTGGATCTACCGGGCGATGCGGGCCCTGCGGCGCAGCCGATGACCACCGTGGCGTTCCGGTGCGACGGCGGCGAGCGCGGTGGGCGCGGGGCACGTGGCCCGCTGCCTGCAGATCGCGCGGGCGTTCCGGCTCGGCCGGCGACGAGCCGCTGTTCGTGGGCTCCTACGACGGGCTCGCGGCCTCGCTGCTGGAGTCGGAGGGGATGCCGGTGGCCGCCGCCGGACCCTGGTGCGCCGCTCGGCCTCCCGCCCGGGTGCGAGGCCGCCGTGGCCGACTCCTACGAGCTGCCGGACGGAGCGCTCGAGTCCGCCGCCGGCTCGCTCCCGGTCGCGGCCATCGTCGACGACCTCGCCGGGCGGGACCCCGGGGTGGTGGCGGTCGACTACCACGTGGACGCGGGCGAGGGGGACATCGCCGGGCCGGCGTACGCGCCCGTGTCGCCGGCGCTGTCCGCGCGCCGGCGCGCGCGCGGCTTCGAGCGGGCGCTGGTGACGGTGGGCGGCGGATCGGCCGGCGCGGCGCTGCGCGAGCGCCGCGCTGGAGGCCTGCGAGGAGCACGGCCTCGAGCCGCTGCAAACCGGCGCCGAGCAGGGTCGGCGGCCGGGCTGAACGACCTGATCGAGGCCGCCGACGTTGCCGTGAGCGCGGCGGGCGTGACCGCGTACGAGCTGGCCTGCGCGGGCGTCCCGGCCGCGCTCGTGCCCGTGGCGCCCAACCAGGAGCGCGTGGCCCGCTCGTTCGGCGGACGCGGGCCTGGCGCGCGAGCGGCGACGACCCACACGCCCTGGTCGCGGCGCTCGCGGATGCCGCTGTGCGCGACGCCCTTGCGGCGGCCGGCCCGGCCACGGTCGACGGCTACGGCGCCTTCCGCGTTCGCGACGCGCTGCGGGCGCGCTTGCGGCGGCAATTCGGTCCCGAACGTGCTGCGCTACCGGCCGGCCACGCCGGGCGACTCCGCAGCGCCAGCTCGCCTGGCGGAACGATCCTGCGACCCGGGCCGTGTCCCGCAGCAGGACGAGATCGGGGCCGGGGAGCACGAGCGCTGGTTCGCGGGCCGTACTGCCGACCGCGGCGCGACGCTCCTGGTGGTCGAGGACGCGCGCGGGACCGGCGGGATCGGTGCGCTTCGACCTCGACCCGCCGGAGGCCGAGATCAGCGTGGTCGTGGCGCCCGAGCGGCGCGTCGGAGGGCATCGGAGCGCAGGCCGTGCGCGAGGCGTCGGAGCTCCTGCTCGCCGCGCGTCCGGAGCTCGAACGGGTCCGCGCGGAGGTCCTCCAGGGCAACGAGGCGTCCCTCGCCGCCTTCACGAGGGCCGGGTTCGCGCCCGCGCCCGGCGCCGCGGAGGGCGGCGGGTCGCTGCTCATCCTCGACCGCCCCGGCTCTAGCATCACGCCGGACGATGAAGGAAATCTGACGGCAAGACCATCCTCGTCACCGGCGGCACCGGCTCGTTCGGCACCCGCTTCGTGGAGACGCTGCTGGCGCGACCACGACCCGCGCGCCGTGCGCATCTTCAGCCGCGACGAGCTCAAGCAGTCCGAGCTGCAGCGCCGGTTCGCCGACGACGACGCGGCTGCGCTACCTCCTCGGCGACGTGCGCGACCTGCCGCGCCTCACGCGCGCCACCCGCGGGGTCGACGTGATCGATCCACGCCGCGGCGCTGAAGCAGGTCCCGGCCGCCGAGTACAACCCGTTCGAGGCGGTGCAGACCAACGTGGTGGGCGCCGAGAACGTGGTCTCCGCCGCGATCGAGAACGACGTGCCGCTCACGCTCTCCCTGTCCACCGACAAGGCCGTGAACCCGGTGAACCTCTACGGCGCGACCAAGCTGTGCGCGGAGAAGATCGTGAGCCAGGGCAACGCCTACGCCGCCGACAGCCCCGCGCGCTTCGCGAGCGTGCGCTACGGCAACGTGGTGGGCAGCCGCGGCTCGGTGGTCCCGCTCTTCAAGGCCCAGGCCGAGACCGGCGTGCTCACGATCACCGACGAGCGCATGACCCGCTTCTGGATCACGCTCGACCAGGCCGTGGACTTCGTGCTCGGCTGCCTCTCGGCGATGGGCGGCGGCGAGGTGTTCGTCCCGAAGATCCCGAGCATGCGCGTGACCGACATGGCCGAGGCGATCGCGCCCGAGGCCGAGCGGCAGGGTGATCGGCATCCGGCCCGGGGAGAAGCTGCACGAGGTGCTGGTCACCGAGGACGAGTCGCGCCACAGCTTCGAGCTGCGACGACCGCTACGTGATCTTGCCCGAGTACGCGTCCTGGCCGCTGCGCGAGGTCGAGGGCGGCGCGCGCATGGCGGAGGGCTTCCGCTACTCCAGCGACACGAACGAGCGCTGGCTGGGCGTGGACGAGCTGCGCGAGATGGCCGCCGGCGTGACGCGCCGGTGGCGTGACCGGTGACGGAGCCTTCCTCCCGTACGGGCGCCAGGAGATCTCCGAGGCGGACGTCGAGGCGGTGGCCGCGGCGCTGCGCGCCGAGCTGATCACCCAGGGGCCCGCGGTCGGGCGCTTCGAGGACGCGCTGGCCGAGCTACCTCGGCGCGCGCCCACGTCGGTGGCGTTCTCGAGCGGCACCGCCGCGCTCCACGCCGCCGCGTTCGCGGCCGGGCTCGGCGAGGGCGACGAGGTGATCGTGCCGCCGATGACCTTCGCCGCGTCGGCCAACTGCGCGCTCTACATGGGCGCGCGGCCGCGGTTCGTGGACATCGACCCGGCCACCTGGAACCTCGACACCGACGGCGGCCGCCGCGGCCGCGGGCGAGCGCACGCGCGCGGTGGTGGCGGTGAGCTACGCCGGGCTGCCCGTGGACCTCGAGCCGCTCGCGCCGCTGCGCGACCGGCGTGACCGTGATCGAGGACGGCTGCCACGCGCTCGGCGGCCACCGCGAGCGGCGCGAAGGTCGGCGGCGCCGGGCGGCGGCCGACATGACCGCGCTTCTCGTTCCACCCGGTGAAGGCGATGACCACCGGCGAGGGCGGGCGCGGTGACCACCGAGGACGACGAGCTGGCGCGGCGCCTGCGGCTCTTCCGCACCCACGGGATCACGCGCGAGGGCATCGCGCCCGGGCCCGACGACGGCGACTGGTACTACGAGATGCAGGCGCTCGGGCTTCAACTACCGGATCACGGACTTCCAGTGCGCGCTCGGCATGAGCCAGCTCGGCGCGGCTCGACGGCTGGGTCGCGCGCCGCAACGAGATCGCCGCCGCCTACCGCGAGCTGCCTGGCCGGACGAGGAGCGGATCGAGCTGCCGCCCGCGGCGCCCGAGGGGTCGCTGCACGGCTACCACCTGTTCCCGATCCGGGTGCGCGCCGGCGCCGAGGCCCGGCTGGACGGCCGTTCGAGGCGCTGCGCGCCGCCGGCATCGGCGTGCAGGTGCACTACATCCCCGTCTACCGGCTGCCCTACTACCGCGACACGCTCGGCTACCCGCAGGACGAGTGCCCGCACGCGGAGGCGCTGTACTCCGGGCTGATCTCGCTGCCGATGTTCCCGGCGATGACCGAGGCCGACGTGGAGCGGGTGGTGTCGCGAGCTCGCGGAGGGCGCTGCGCGTGAGCCGCTTCGCGCCGACGTTCGAGATCGGCGGCCGCCGGGTCGGCGGCGGCGAGCCCGCGTACGTGATCGCCGAGGCCGGCGCGAACCACAACCGCGACCTCGGCATCGCGCTGGAGCTGATCGACGTGGCGGCGCGACGCCGGGCGCGGACGCGGTGAAGTTCCAGACCTACACCGGCAAGGACCTCTACTCGTCGCGCACGCCGCAGTTCGAGTACCTCGACGACGACCGCAGCCCGCAGGAGCTGCTCGACGCGATCGCGCTCCCGCGCGAGTGGCAGCCGCAGCTGGCCGAGCACGCGGCGCGAGCGCGGCATCGCACTTCTTCTCGAGCCCGTTCGACCGCGCCGCGGTCGACGCGCTGCGCGAGCTGGGCGTGCCGGCGATGAAGATCGCCTCGTTCGAGATCGTGGACCTGCCGCTGATCCGCCACGCCGCCGGCGGCCGGCGTGCC
This sequence comes from uncultured Thermoleophilaceae bacterium, assembly GCA_963722705.1. GTDB lineage: Bacteria > Actinomycetota > Thermoleophilia > Solirubrobacterales > Thermoleophilaceae > JAAYBF01. Next base: position 995,216 of record CAVRNY010000006.1, read on the forward strand.
GCTGATCGTCTCCACCGGCATGGCCACCTACGGCGAGATCGAGGACGCGCTCGGGCGCCGTCGCCGAGGCGGGCAACGCGCGAGGTGGCGCTGCTGCGCTGCGCCTCGGTCTACCCGGCGCCCGACGAGATCATGAACCTGCGCGCGATGGCGCACGATGCGCGGCGCGTTCGGCGTGCCGGTGGGCCTGTCGGACCACTCGGAGGGCGTCGCCGTGGCCGCCGGGGCCGCGGCGCTCGGCGCCGAGCTGATCGAGAAGCACTTCACGCTCGTCGCGCGAGATGGAGGGGCCCGACCACCCGTTCGCGGTCGAGCCCGACGAGCTGGCGGCGCTGGTGGCGGGGGTGCGCAGCGTGGAGGCGGCGCTGGGCGACGGGCGCCTGGAGGGACCCGTCCGAGGCCGAGGCCGGCGAGATGTACACGCTGGCCCGGCGCAGCGTGATCGCGGCTGTGGAGATCCCGGCCGGCACGGAGATCACCGCGGAGATGCTGACCGTGAAGCGCCCGGGCACCGGGGTGGCGCCCAAGCACCTGGACCTGTTGGTGGGCCGGTCGGCGCGGGTGGACATCCCTTTCGACGAACCGATCACCTGGGAGATGGTCTGACCAAATGAGCTTGATGAGAAGGGCACGCCGCGTGCTCCGGGGCGGGAAGTGGACCGCGGACGACCTGCACGAGTACTGGCGCGACCCCCAGGACGACGGCAACCGGCCCGAGGCCTATCGCTCCGAGGAGACGCAGGCGCGCAGCGAGTTCCTCGTGGGTCTGGCCGAACGCGTTCCCCGCGACTCACCGGTGCTCGAGGTCGGCTGCAACGTGGGCCGCAATCTGGAGGCGCTGAGGCGCGCGGGGTACACCGATCTCACGGGGATCGAGATCAGCGCCGGAGCGCTCGAGCAGCTTCGCGAGCACCATCCCGAGCTGTCCCGGGAGGCCACGCTGATCAATTCGCCGGTGGAGGAGGCGGCACCGGGGCTGGAGGCCGGTCACTACGGCCTCGTGTACACGATGGCCGTCCTCGAGCACATCCATCCCGCCAGCGAGTGGGCGTTCGCAGAGCTGGTCCGGGCGACCGGCGGCGTGCTGATCACGATCGAGGATGAGCGCGCGGTGACCTGGCGCCACTTCCCCCGGGACTACCGCCAGGTGTTCGAGGGGCTGGGAATGGCGCAGGTGGAGGAGGTCGCCCTCGGCGACGACGTGGGGCTCGGCGAGGGGTTCTTCGCGCGAGTGTTCGAGCCCGCGGCGCCGGCCCGCTAGCCGTCTTCGCGGCCGACCGCGGCGAGCAGCTCCGCCAGCGACGCGTCGGGTCCGGCGCGGGCGACCAGGGCGCGGAGCGCCTCCAGGTCCTCGGGAGTGTCGAGCGTGAGCCGAACGTCTCCGGCCGGCGGCTCGAGCGTGACCGCCGCCTGCGGGAAGCGCTCGGGGCGCGAGCGGATGAACGGGGTCACGTGCTCTCGGTCGTAGGGGTCGGAGGCCTCGCGCGGCCGCCTCCACGAGGGCGTCCGCCGACACCACCTCGGTGTCCATCCCCTTGGGGAAGGTGCGGGGCTCGATCACGTTGGCGACGTAGGCCTCGGTGCCGTCCCGCCAGCGCCGCATCACCTGGTCGACCACGGCCGGGTCGATCAGGGGGCAGTCGCCGGTGATCCGCACCACCGCGTCGCAGGGATGCTCCTCCGCGGCCAGCCGGTAGCGCTCCAGCACATCCTCCAGCGGGCCGCGCACCACCGGCACGGACGCCGCCGCCGCGACCGGATCGTCCGAGGGGTCGTCCGAGGTGGCCACCACCACGGCCTCGACCTCCTCGCAGCGCTGAAGGCGGTCGGTCACCCGCGTGAGCACGGGCTCGCCGCCGAGGTCGGCGAGCACCTTGCCGGGCAGGCGGGACGAGCTCATGCGCGCCTGCACCACGGCCACGGCGCGGGCCTGCTCGCGCATCAGCCCTGCGGCTTCTCGAAGACCCAGACGGTCACGTCGTCCCAGGTGCTGTCCGGCCCGCGGGCCAGGAAGTCCCGGTGGACGAGGGTCAGCTCCGGGTGCGCCTCGGCGTAGAGGCCCCCGTAGTCGCGGCGGAAGAGCGCGCCGCGCTCGCCCCTGTAGGGCACCTCGGTCTCCTCCTCGGCGAAGTACTCGGCGCAGAGGACGAATCGCCGTGAGCAGCGCACTATCTCCGCGGTGACCGCCGGGAGGTCGGCGGGACCGACGTGGATCAGCACGCCGGCCGTGAAGACCAGATCGAAGCTCCCGTCCGCGAAGGGCAGCTCCTGCCCGGGCGCCTCGACCGCGGTCACTCCCGGCACCCGCCGCTCCAGCTCGTCGAGCGCGCTGCGGTTGAGGTCCACCCCGGCCACGTTCTCGGCGCCGAGGGCACCGGCCACCCAGCGCAGGTTGCCGCCCACGTTGCATCCCACCTCGAGCGCGGACCGGATCGGAAAGCGCTCGAGCAGGTCGTTCCAGAAGCGCGTCGCGCCCGCGGCCTGCTTCGGCGTTGCGCTGCGCATAGGCATCACCGAACGGGCCCGACCAGAGCTCGCGCAGGGGTGTCGTGGGCTCCCGCGGCATCGGCCGTGGATCGTAGTCTGCCTTCGATGCCGAGGGCCGAGGACACGCCGGGCGGTGGCGGGCAGGCGCGGCTGATCGCGTCCGGCTCGCTCGTCCAGCAGCTCACGCAGGTCACCGGGCTGCTGGCGTTGCTGGCGATCGTCACGGTGCTCGCCCGGCGCCTGTCGCTCTCCGAGTTCGGCGTGTATGGGCTCCTCACCTCGCTCGCCGGCTACCTGCTCGTGATCCAGAACTCGGCGGCCAGCGCCGGCGTGAGATCGATGGCCGCCGCGGTGACCCAGCCGGAGCGCGACGGCGCGTTCTCCACGGCTGCGCTCGTGTACACGGCCGCGGGGGTGGTCACCGGCGCGCTGGTCGCGCTCGTCGGGCTGGTGCTCGCGGAAGCCGTGGATCTCCCGGCGGACCTGCGCTCCGACGCGCGGGCGGGCTCTCTGGCCATCGGGGCGGTGATCGCGGTGGGCTGGCCGATCACCGTATGGCGGGACGCGCTGCGCGCACGCCAGCTGTTCGTGCCGACCGCCCTGGTGGAGATGGCCTCCCTCGTCGTCTACGCCGGCCTGGTGCTCGGCCTCGCGTTCGCCGACGCGTCGCTCGCGGTGCTGATCGCGGCGAGCGGCACGATCCCGCTCCTGGCGGGGATCGGCTGCACGGTGCTCGCGCGTGTCACCCACGCTCCGTTTCACTTCACCCGCGCCGGCGTCACCCGCGAGCGCCTCCGCGACTTCGCCCACCTCGCCTTCTACGTGTCGCTCGCCGAGGCCGCCGGCACGATCATCTACGCGATGGACCGGGTGATCCTCGGCCTCTTTCGCAACGCGGCCACCGTGGGTCTCTACGAGGGCCCCGTGCGCGCCCACAACGTCGTCCGGGCCCTGAACGCCGCGGTCACGACCACCGTGCTGCCCTCGGCCTCGCGTTACGTCGGCGAGGGCGACAAGCGACGGCTGGCGGAGCTGCTGGTTCGCGGCGTGCGGTACACGCTCGCCCTGGCCGTGCCCATCACCGTGACGGGCATGGTGCTCGCCCCACAGATCCTCGAGGTCTGGCTCGGTCCGGAGTTCCGCGAGGCGGGCCTGGCGATGGCGATCCTCATGAGCTACTGGTTGCTGAACGGGTGCAACGGCGTGCTGCAGGGGATCCTGGTCGCGGCCGGGCGCGCGAAGGTGCTCGCGCGATACGCCTGGGTCGTGGCGGTCTCGAACCTCGCGCTCTCCCTGGCGCTCACGCCGTGGCTGGGGCTCGAGGGCGTGGTGATCGGCACCGCGGTGCCATACATCTGCGCCTTCCCGATCCTGCTGCGCGTGGTGCTCGCCGAGACCGGCGTGGAGGGCAGCGACCTCCTGCGGCAGGGATTCATGCCCGCGTGGGTGCTCGGGGCCGCTCTGGCTGCGGCGCTCGGGGTGCTGCGGGTGATAGCCGAGCTGGACACCGTGCTCACGGTTGCGGCTGCCATCGTCGCGGGGGGCGCGCTCTACTGGGCCGCCTTCTACTCGCTCGTGCTGAGTGCGGAGGAGAGGGCCCTCGTGCGCGATGTGGCGAGGGGGTTCGTTCCGGGCGCCTAGATGCTTGATTCCACGGGCGGTGTGGTCCGGGCCGGTGGCTGGTAAGGAGAGGCCCGGCTCCCCGCCGCGGTGGTGACGCGACACATTTCGACCGGTGAGCGATCTGTTGAAGGCTCACCGGGGCTATAGCCCCGGCAATGCTTCAACCGATCACCGTGCGGGCCGTGATGGGCCGATCGGATCCGTCTTGAGCCGCGGTTCTCGCCGCGCGGCCTGGGGCTGTCTATTGCCCCTACCCAGCCCCCGGCCCAGGCCACCAACCGCGGAATCAACATCAGGCGAGCGCGAGCTCGACGGCGCGCTCGGCCGCATCCGGCAGCGCGCCGAGCGCCTCGCCCGCAGCCGCCGGGTCAGTGCTCGGGCCCTCCGGCCCGAGCGCCTCTGCCAGCGACGCGGAGTCGGTGGCCGCCGGCAGTGTGCCCGCGCCGTCGAAGGGGTGGGGGAGCGTCGCTCCGGTCACGTCCAGGTGAACTGTCGGGATCCCCGCGGCGGCGGCGTGAAGGGTGGCGGTCGAGGCGGGACCGATGCATACGCCCGCCCGGGCGAGCAGCGGCTCGAAGGGGCCCTCCGCCACGACGCTCCACCGCTCCACCGGTGACGCGGCTGCGATCGCGGAGCAGTCGGTGCGGTCGAGCGGGTGGGGACGCAGCACGACCTCGAGCCGCGGCATGGCGGCGGCCAGTCCCTCGAGCGCCGCCTCGGTGAATCGCCGTGTGGCGCGCTGGTCCACCGCGGGGGTGCCGATCCCCGGCGGCTGCACCAGCACGAGCGCCAGCTCGGCGTCCCGGGCCGGCGCTTCGGTGGCCGCCAGGTCGGCGGCGGCGGGGTTGCCGGTGACCTCCACCCTTCCGCGAGCGTGCGGGGCGATGCGGCGGCGGTGGGCCTCCGACCAGACGCCCGCACGGTCGGCGGCGAGCCCGTCCACGTAGGGCGCGGGATCGCCGTCGAGCCGCCAGAGGTCGCTGAAGAAGCCGTGCTGGACGTGGGTCACGGGCACGCCCGCCGTGGCGGCCGCGGCGATCAGCGCCCGCCCGGCGGCCGTGCCGTCCGAGGGCAGCACGGCGGCGCGCAGCCGCCCGCGAGCGAACGTGCGCCGCAGCGCCGCCTCGCGGGCGAGCACCTCCGGGGCCGCGGATGGCGAGCAGCCGGGGCGCGCGGCGGCGCTGGAGCCAGCCGAGCGGATCGGTCGCCGGCGACTCCGGCGGATCGAGGCTGGCGAGCGTCTCCGCGAGCCCTCTCCGCGCGGCCCGCCGCAGCCGCGCCCCCGGGTGGGCGATCCAGCCACCCCGCGCCGCACGGGACCGCGCGCCGGCCGGCGGCGGGTTCACGAGGTCGACCACCGGCCGCGCCCCCGCGGCCTCGAAGGCGTCCCACAGGGGGAGGAGCGCGGGGGCGGGAAGGATCAGCACACCGCCCCGCACCAGTGCCGGAGCGCCCACGGTCTCGCGCACGAAACCCGTGACCCGCCGCCCGCCCTGGATCGAGCTCGCGTACGCGATCGGGTACGCGGGGGGCCCCGCCTCCTCGTGCACGTGCGAGCGGATGCCGAGTCGCGCGAGCGCGGCCTCGGCGGCGGCCGCGAGGTCCGCGTCCACGCGCCTCAGCTCCACCTTCTCCGGCGGCGACTCGGCGAACGCGCGCTCGAGCCCGCTGAGCGCGAACCGTTCGCGCAGGAACACGTCCGCGTAGAGCTCCCCCTCGAAGAGCCTCCCCAGGGAGGTCCCGGCCACGGTCAGGGCCGCTTCGGTCTCGGTGCGCCACCCGGCCAGGTCGGAGTTCGCGGCGGCATCGAGGGATGCGCGCTCGGAAGGCTCGAACCAGTCGTCCAGCAGCGTGCCGTGCGGGAGCAACGAGGTGTCCGCGAAGGGAGCGTGCAGGATCAGGTCGGCTCCCGCGGCCGGGCCCCCGTCCGGCGGAGGGGAGCCCCACAACCGCACACGCCGCGCCCAGCGAACGCCCTCCGCGGAAGCGCTCATCGCGCCAGCAGGCGCCTGTAGATCGCGATCAGCCGCTCGGCCACGGCCTCCCAGGTGGGCACGGTGGGGGGCGCTCCCAGCCCCGCCTCCCCGGTGAGGCGCTCCAGCTCGCCGGGTACGTCCGCGGCGCCACCCACCACTCGCACCCACCCCGGATAGCGCTCGGCCAGCTCACGGTGGCTCGGGATGTCGCTGGCGATCACGGGTGTCGCCTGCGCGAGCGCCTCGAGCACGGCCAGGCTCTGCACCTCGGCGTCGCTCAGCTGGACCATCGCCACGGCGTCCCGCTGCAGCGCCGCCACGACCCGCCTGTCACTCACCTCGCCGAGCCACCGGGCGCCCGCGCCCGCGAGCGCCCGCTCGGTCTCGCCGCGCGCGGCATCGGCGCCGGCGAACCCGCCCGCCACCACCAGCGGCACGCCCCCACCGGCTAGAGCGCGCGCGACCTCGACCTGGCGCTTTCGCCCGGACACCGAGCCCACCATCAGCGCATAGCGCTCGGGGAGCGCGCCCGGAGGCTCGCCCGGCTCGACGGGGTCGCCCCCGTTCCCCAGGATCTCGATGGCGTCCCGGCGCGCGCCGAGGCGCGCCACCAGCCGCGCCTCGTATTCGCCGGCCGCGATCACCACGTCAGAGCGCCCGAGCAGCTCGGCGCGCATCCGGCCGCTGGTCGCGACCCCGGGCACGCGGGTGGACAGGCGCAGGAGCAGCTCGCGCAGCCCCGGGCTGACCACGACGACGGAGGTCACGACGAGCGGGACCCTGTTGCGCGTCCAGTGGCGCAGCTGGTGCCAGACGGCCGGCTCGCTGCCGAAGGCGTGCAGCACGTCGAGCTTCGCCTCCCGCCCGGCGGCATCCACCTGCACCACCTCGTGGCCGAGGCGCTCGAGCGCCTCGGCCGTGCGCTCCATCTGCAGCTCGAGGCCCGCCCCGCCGAGCGCCGGCGGCACCCGCCCGAGGAAGCCGATCCTCAGCGCGCTCCCGTCGCCCGGGTCGTTCATGACGGCGCCCATGCCGCGGCCGCGATCTCCTCGGCGAGGTGGGGTCGCCGCCGCGACACGAGGTCGGCGGCCAGGGCGCGGACGCGCAGGGCCGGAGGCAGGGAGGGAGTCGACTCGATCGGGTTGGAGCCGCGCGCCAGCGCCGCGCTCGCGGCGAACACATGCCCGGCCGCCGCCACAGGCGGGAGCAGCTCCGCGCGGGCGAAGCCCGCCTCCAGGAGGAGGTCGCGCAGCGCGCCGCCGGTGAACAGGACGAGGTGGCGCGGGGGGTCGAGCGCCAGCCAGTCGGCTCCGAACAGCCGGTGCCCGAGCGCCTCGACGTTCGGCGTCGCGAGCCACAGCATGCCGCCGGGGCGCAGCAGCTCGCGAGCGCGGGCGAGCACCGCGCGTGGGTCGTGCAGGTGCTCCACGACATGCCCGAGCGTGATGGCGTCGTAGCCCGAGCCGGCGGCATCCTCGATCCCGCCCCGGCTCACGGACAGCCCCGCGCGCCGCGCCTCCGCGAGAGCGGCGTCGTCGAGGTCGAGCCCCTCGGCCTCCCACCCGAGGGCGCGCATCCGGAGCATGAACTCGCCGTTCGCGCAGCCGAGGTCGAGCAGCCGCGGAGCGGGGCCGGACGGCGAGAGGTGGCGAAGCCAGCGGTCCGTGCGCACCGCGACACCCGGCACCAGCGCCAGCAGCCGGCCGGCGCGGGGAGCGGGCCGCAGCGAGTAGCCGTAGCGGGCGTTCAGGTGGGCGTTGAGCAGCGCTCGCCTCGCCCGCCCGACCGCCCCCGAGGGCTCGGGCGGGGCCGGAGGGGCGTGGGTCATGTAGGAGCCCTCGTACGCGCGGCCGATCGAGGCCGGAGTCGGGCGCGGATCGAGGTACGCGGACCCGCAGGACGCGCACCGGGACAGCTCCCAGCTGCCCGGGGAGCCGATGAGGCGATCGCGCAGGCCGGCGCGGAGGGGGCTTCGCGCGGACGCGCCGCAGGCCGGGCAGGCGTCCACCGGCTCCAGCTCGTCCGCGGGCCAGACCGCCCCGGTCCCGGGTGCCTCGGTGCTCGTCGGCGACACCTCAGGAGTCTCGCAACTCGGGGCGACGCTCCATGTGCCCCCGGCGCCCGTCCCACGCACCGAGCGCGCGCATGGCCACGCGCCGCGGACCGGCCGGATCGGCGGCCAGCACGGCGGCCGCGCGCCTCAGCTCGTGGGACGCCCGCGTCCTGAGCGGGGTCCCCTCGTCGAAGTCGCCCCCGCGGAGAGCCCGGCTGAGGATCGCGCGGTTTCGCGTGTCGTAGTACTCGCGCCAGGGAGCGATGCTGCCCACCGTCACCGTGCGCCGGGCGACCCGCCGGGACACCATGGGCATCGCCGGATGGCGCACCACCGCGTCGGGTGCCGCGAGGAGGACCCGGCCCGCCGCGCGCAGGCGGAGGCAGTACTCCACGTCGGCGTGCCAGAGCACGAAGTCGGCGCGGATCGGGCCGGCCTCCTCCCAGGCGTCCCGCCTCAGCATGAGCCCGGCAAAGGGCCCCCAGTCCACGTCCGGCCGGGATTCCCCCGGCGGGTTGGGTGACTGCCCGTGGCCTCGCGCGGCCCGCACGCCCCAGAGCCAGCCGGTCTCCGTCCTCCCGTCCCCGAACTCCACCGTCGGCACCACGCCGCCGATCCTTGCGTCCCCGTCGTACGTGTCGAGGCGGGCGAGCATCCGCTCGAGGGCGTCGGGCGCGGCCACGGCGTCGTCGTCCATCAGCCACGCGAGATCCGCGCCCGCCTCGAACGCCACGCGCATCCCCGCCTCGAAGCCGCCCGGCGCCCCGAGGTTCGAGGCGGGCCGGACCACCTCCACGTCGCCGGCGGCCGCCAGCTCCGCCTGCACGGGGGCGCTCGACCCGTTGTCGACCACGACCACCGTGTCGAGCGCGCGGCGCTGGTGGCGCAGCGCCTCGAGACTCGCCCGGAGGTCGTCGGCCCGGTCGAGCGTGGGCACCACCGCCGCGACCCTCGGCGCGCTCATCGCCGCCCGCTCGCGATCTCGTCCAGGACCTCCGCCAGCGCGTCGCCGAGCACCCTCCAGTCGTAGCGCTGCTCCACCAGGTCGCGGCCCGCGCGGGCGAGGCGCTCCCGCGCCTGGGCGTCGCCGAGCATCGCCAAGACGGCGTCCGCGAACGACGACGGGGAGTCGCGCACGAGCAGGTGCCGGCCGTCCTCGACCTCCAGGCCCTCGCAGCCCACGGACGTGGACACCACGGCGCGCCCGGCGGCCATCGCCTCGGTCACCTTGAGCCGGGTCCCGCCCCCGGAGCGCAGCGGCACGACGACCGCGCTGGCCCTGGCGAAGTACGGGGCGATCTCGGGCACCGGCCCGACCACCTCGATGCCGTCGCGGCCGCCGAGCTCGGTCACAGCGGGCGGCGGATCGCGACCCACCACGAGCAGCCTGGCCTCGGGTCCGGCGGCCACGACCCGCGGCCAGATCGCATCCGCGAACCACCGGATCCCCTCCGAGTTCGGAGGGTGGTTGAGCGTGCCGGTGAAGAGCACGGTCGGCGGGCCCTCGGCCGCCGGCGCCGGCCGGAGCTCGTCGGTGGCCACGCCGTTCGGCACCACGGCCAGCTTGCGGGCCCACGGGCGCGCGCGCTCGGCGTCGAGCTCGGACACCGCGATCAGGCCCGCGTAGCGGGGCAGCAGGCGGGAGTCGTGGCGGCGAAAGCGGGCGGCCTCCAATCGCAGGCCCGCGGCGAGCGGGCCGGACGCCGCGCGGGCGCGGCTCTCGTAGTAGTCGGGCCCCACGTTCTGAAGCGTCAGCGCCGCGGGCAGGTCGCCCGGCAGGTCGCGGATCCAGGCGGCGGCGTTGTCGTGCTCGACCGTCACGACGCCGGGGCGGTCACCGGCCAGGTACTCGCGGACGAGGGGGCGCATCGCGGTCCACATCACGCCCACCTGCCAGGCGAGCACGGGGAGGGTGGCCGCGCGGGGCACGAGGAACGGGTCGCGCGCGAGCGCGCGCAGCGACTCGCCGATCCTCGACGCGGGGCGCTCGGCCCCGTGCAGCTCGATGCCCGCCTCGGCCAGCCGGGATCGCGCATCCGGCGCCTCCGCAGGCACCGGCGCCACCACGGTCACGTCGTGCCCGAGCTCGGCGAGCCGGCGCAGCAGGTGGAACTGGCGCGTCTGGCCTCCGGTGCCGCCCGGCCACCACGGCACCTCGGGCGTCAGGTGGAGGAGGCGCATGCGCTGGTCGGTCGGCTCACGGGCGCCACCCTAGTAGCGGCCCGGGCCCGCCTCCGCCCGGTCCGCGATCAGGCGGGCGATGGCGAGCGAGGACGTGGCCGCCGGCGAGGGCGCGTTGCGCACGTGGATCGCGCGCTCGGTCTCGTGCACGACGAAGTCGTCGACCAGCGAGCCGTCGCGGCCCAGCGCCTGGGCGCGGACGCCCGCGAACGCGAACTCCACGTCGCCCGCCTCGAGCGCCGGCACGTACTCGGCCGCGGCGCGCACGAGGGCGCGCCTGCTCGCGGCGTGCCGCAGCTCCTTGACGCCGGTCCGCCACCAGCGCCGGAACATCCGCCAGGTCCCCGGCCAGGAGAGCGTGGCGGCCAGGTTCCGCGGGGCGAGCAGAGCGGTGGGGCCCGACGAGCACCTCGCCGCCGGTGTGTGCGCGTGAGGTGCACGCCGAGGAATGGCAGGCTCGGATCGGGCACCGGGTAGATCAGCGAGCGCACCAGCTCCCGGCGCTCGGGACGGAGCCGCAGGTATGCGCCGCGGAAGGGCACGATGCGCGGGTCGGGCGGGGCGCCCGCCATCACCGCGAGCCGGTCGGACCACCCGCCCGCGCAGAAGACCGCGAAGCGCGCGCGGGTCTCGCCGCGGGCGTGGCGGAGGGAGAGGCGAGAGCCGTTCACAGCCACCCCGCTGACGCCCGAGCCGGTGCTCACCCGCACGCCGCCCTCCGCCAGCTCGCGGGCCAGCGCTCGCGCCACCCCCCGGAAGTCGGCGATGCCGGTGTGCGGCGAGTGCAGCGCCGCGACGCCCCGGCAGTGCGGCTCGATCTCCCTCAGCTCGGTCGGGCTCGAGCCGCCGGAGGCCCGGCACGCCGTTCTCGTGCCCCCGCCGCTCGAGCTCGTCGAGCCCGGGGAGCTCCGACTCGTCGCGCGCCACGATCACCTTGCCGCACCGCTCGTGAGCGACCCCGTGGCGCTCGCAGAACTCGTACAGGTCTCTCGCTCCCTCGACGCAGAGGCGCGCCTTCAGCGATCCGGGCTCGTAGTAGATGCCGGCGTGGATCACGCCGCTGTTGTGACCGGTCTGATGGAGCCCGACCTCGTCCTCGCGCTCGAGCACCGTCACCGACAGCTGCGGCCGGCGAGCTCGCATCTCGCGCGCCACCGCCAACCCCACGATCCCGGCTCCCACCACGGCGAGATCGCACTCGCCATGCGGATCCGCCGCCGGGCTCACTCGGGCGGCCGGGTCAGCCGGCCTGCTTCTGGGGCACGCCGCTGGCCAGCAGCTCCAGGTCTGCGTCCACCATCAGCTTCACCAGGTCCTCGAACGAGGTGCGCGGCTCCCAGCCGAGCTTCTCCTTGGCCTTGGTGGCGTCCCCGATCAGGTGCTCCACCTCGGCCGGGCGAAGGAAGCGCGGGTCGATCTCGACGTGGTCGGCCGGGTCGAGCCCCACGTGCGCGAACGCCACGTCCACGAGCTCCCGCACGCTGTGCGTCTCACCCGTGGCCACCACGAAGTCGTCCGGCTCGTCCTGCTGGAGCATCAGCCACATGGCCTCGACGTAGTCCTTCGCGTAGCCCCAGTCGCGCTCCGCGTCGAGGTTGCCGAGCGGCAGCTTCTCGCTCAGGCCGAGCTTGATCGACGCGGCCCCGTGGGTGACCTTGCGGGTCACGAACTCCAGGCCGCGGCGCTCGGACTCGTGGTTGAAGAGGATCCCCGAGCAGGCGAAGAGGTCATAGGACTCGCGGTAGTTGACGGTGATGAAGTGGCCGTAGGCCTTGGCCACGCCATAGGGCGAGCGCGGGTAGAAGGGGGTCGTCTCGGTCTGCGGCACCTCGAGCACCTGGCCGAACATCTCCGACGAGGAGGCCTGGTAGAAGCGGGCCTCGGGCGCCACCTCGCGCATGGCCTCGAGCATCCGCGTGACGCCGACGCCGCTGAACTCGGCCGTGAGCACGGGCTGGTTCCAGGAGGCGGCCACGAACGACATGGCCGCGAGGTTGTAGATCTCGTGTGGCTCGCACTCGCGCATCACGTCCACGAGCGAGCGCTGGTCCAGCAGGTCGCCGGTGTGGAGCACGAGGGCGTCGCGGCAGTCGTGGAGCCGCTGGAAGGTCTCGGTCGACGACCGGCGCACCATGCCGTGCACCTCGTAGCCCTTCTCGAGCAGGACCTCGGCGAGGTAGCTGCCGTCCTGGCCCGTGATCCCCGTTATGAGTGCGCGTCGCGTGTCCGTCACGGGTCGGGACCGTACACGCATCGTTAGCCTTCCGGCCGCATGCGACCTCGAGAGCTTGCGAGTCGCCTGCCGCGTCCGCTCCTGTTCCTCCTCGCCGCCGTTGTCGTCCTCGGCCTGGCCTGGTCCCTCCTGGTGCCGCCGTGGCAGGCGCCGGACGAGAACTACCACTTCGCCTACGTGCAGGGCCTCGCCGAGGGAGCGGGCATCCCGGGCGAGGAGGAGGGCCAGATCACCTCGAGCGAGCAGCAGCGGGCGGCCGAGGCGGTCAACGCCGACCAGCTGTCGGCCAACGTCAACGTCAGGCCGGTGTGGAGCGAGCGGCTGTACGAGGACTGGCGCGCCTCGCCGCTGGCCGCACGCGACGACGGTGGGGGGCAGGGCGTCGACAACAAGGCGAATCCCGCCCGGACCAACCCGCCCCTCTACTACGCCCTCCAGTCGCTTCCCTACTACGCGACCTCGGGCGGCACGGTGATCGATCAGCTCTACCTGATGCGCCTGTTCAGCTTCGCCTTCCTGCTGGTCATGGTGGCGGCCACGTGGCTCCTGATCGGGGAGCTGTTCGGGTCGCGACCCCTCCTCCAGCTGGCCGGCGCCTCGATCGTGGGCCTCCAGCCCATGGCGGTGTTCGTCTCCGCCTCGGTGAACCCGGACAGCCTCCTCTACGCGGCCACGGCCATCGTGCTCTGGCTCGGCGTTCGCGTGCTCAAACGCGGCCTCACGCCGTGGAGCGGTGCCGCTCTGTGCGCCGCGCTGGCGGTGGCGATCCTCTCGAAGGCCACCGCCTACGCGTTCGTCCCCGCCGTGCTGGTCGTGCTCGGCGTGGGGCTGGCACGGCTGGACGCCGGCGCGGTGAAGCGCCGCGCGGCGGTCGCGGCGGGCGTGGCCCTGGCCGCTCCGGTGCTCGCATGGGTGGTCTACGCGCGGCTGTCCGACCGTCCCGCGGTGAACCAGGTCGGCGACAACTCGGGATACCTCGGCCCCGACCTCCCCGGCCCGCTCGGCTACCTGTGGCAGTTCTACCTGCCGAAGCTCCCCTTCGGCGCCTCGCTCCCCGAGAGCTATCCGGACCTGCCCGCCTTCGACTACTTCCTCCAGGGAGGGTGGGCGAAGTTCGGCTGGCTCGAGATCATCTTTCCCGATCCCGTGTACATCGTCCTCGGGCTCGTGACCGCGGCGATCCTCGCGGGCGGCCTCGTCGCGCTCCTTCGCCGCGGCCTGCGAGGCGAGGTGCCCACGGCGGTGTTCCTGGGGCTGGCCGCCGTCGGGCTGCTCGGCGGCCTCCACGCCACCGAGTTCCGGATCATGGCCGACCAGGGAGTCCCGGTGATGCAGGGCCGCTACCTGCTGCCGCTACTCCCCCTCCTCGGGCTTTCGCTCGCCGGGGCTCTGACGCTCCTGGACAGGGCGCGCCGGCCGCTCGCCGTGGGGGTCCTGCTGGGTGGCCTGCTCGCGCTGCAGCTCTTCTCGCTCGGCATGGTCGCGGAGAGGTTCTATGTCTAGGGCGGCCATGGCCCTGTTCGGGATCGCGCTGGCGGGGCTGCTGGCGCTCACGGCCGTCGCCGCGGGCGAGAAGCGCGACCTGGCCTTCTCGCTCCCCGTCGGCGCCGTGGGGCCGACCGCCAAGATCTGGCCGGGAGAGACGGCGTGCCAGCGCCCGATCACCGCGCAGGAGGACTTCGAGGCGGTCCAGCTGCAGGTGGGCTCGGGCAGGCGCGCTGAGCTGTCCGTCGCCGCCGTGCCGCTGCCCGACGGCGGCCCTCGTCTCGCGGCCACCCGGATCGCGTTCCCGCCGGGGCGCTCGGACGTGACGGTGGAGCTGGGTAGGACGGTGCCCCAGGAGGCGCGGTTCGCCCTCTGCATGAGGAACGTGGGCCAAGGCGTGGTCGCGCTCTACGGCGCGCGGGCGCGCGCCGACGACGGCAGCGCCGTGTACCAGGGCGGTAGGCGCGAGAACGCCGACCTGGCGCTCGTGTTCCTCCGCGACGAGTCGCGGTCCGTGCTCTCACAGGTCCCCGACATCTTCCAGCGGGCCGCGCTCTTCCGGCCCGGGCTCGTGGGTGCGTGGACGTTCTGGGTCATGCTGATCGCGGTCGCCCTGGGAGTGCCGGCGCTGCTCGCCGCCGCGCTGCGCAGGTCCGTCGAGCCCTGATGCCGGACGCCGTGGTCACAGTCGCGATACCGGTGCTCGACGGAGGCGCGCAGCTCGTGGAGGTGCTCGCCGCCGTGCGCGACCAGGAGGTCGAGCCCGAGCTGGAGCTGCTCGTGGCCGACTCGGGGTCGACCGACGGCTCGCGCGAGGCGGCCGCCCGGGCGGGCGCGCGCGTGATCGACGTGCCCCGCGGGGAGTTCTCCCACGGCGGCACGCGCAACCTGCTCGTCGCCGAGTCGCGCGGCGCCCACGTCGCCTTCCTGACCCAGGACGCGGTGCCCGCCGACAGGGGCTGGCTCGGAAGGCTGCTGGCGGCGTTCGACCTCGCCGACGACGTGGGCCTGGCCTTCGGGCCCTACCGCCCGCGCCCCGGTGCGAGCCCGATGGTGAGGCGGGAGCTGGAGGCTTGGTTCGCGGGCCTGTCACCGGCCGGAGCGCCGGCGGTCGACCGCGGCGGGGACGAGCCCGCCGATCCCGTCGCGGGGCGGCGCTGGCGGTTCTTCACCGACGCCAACGGCTGCGTCGCCCGCCGGGCCTGGGAGCTGCGTGCCGTTCCGCGAGGTGGGGTACGCGGAGGACCAGATGCTCGCCCGCGACATGCTCTCCGGGGGCTGGTCGAAGGCGTACCATCCCGCGGCTGCGGTGGTCCACTCCCACGACTACAGCCTCCGGGACCTGCTCCTGCGCTCGTTCGACGAGTGGCGGGCGCTGCTCGAGGTCCACGGCCACCGGGGCCATCGGCTGCGGCGGCTGCCGCTGGTCGTGCAGCGCGAGGTCAGGGACGACCTGGAGATGCTCCGCGCCGAGGGAGCGCCGTTCTCGAGCCGGGCGGCCACCGCGCCCAGATCGGCCGCCCACCACCTCGCGCGCACGCTCGGCGCGGCGCTCGGAGCGCGCTCGGACCGCATCCCGCGGAGAGCGCGGCGGCTGCTGTCGCTGGAGCGCCGCGGCGGGTTCGACCCGCAGGCGCCCGTGGAGAGGGCCCGCTAGATGCTCAACCGCCTGCTGAACGACCTGCCGCGCCGCGCCGTGCTCACGGTCCGGGTCCACGGGTGGGGCACGCTGCTCGTGCGATTCCTGACGGCGCCCCTGCGTCCCTTCGGCCTCGAGCGGGGCCTGCGCGAGCGGCTGCGCCTCCGCGCCGAGCTGAGGGACAAGCGGCGCTGGTACCGCGCCGAGGGCCGCCCCGTGACCGTGATCGTTCCCACCTTCGGCCCGCCGGACATCACCTTCGAGGCGGTTCGCAAGCTGCGGCGCACCACGGACGCCTCCCGGACCCGCATCGTGGTGGTCGACGACGGCAGCCCGCCCGAGCACCAGCAGCGCCTGCGGTCCCTGGACGGGGTGCAGCTCGTCCTGTCGCCCGAGAACGCCGGCTACTCCGCGAGCGTCAACCGCGGGCTCGAGCAGGCAGGGCCCGAGGACGACGTCGTGGTCCTCAACAACGACGTGATGGCTCACCGTCACTGGCTCCCGCAGCTTCAGCACGCCGCCTACGACTCCCACGACACCGGCGTCGTGGGCCCGCGGCTGCTGTACCCGGACGGCCGCATCCAGTCGGCGGGCTCCTACCGCAACCTCGAGGCGCCGGAGTGGTTCGACCACCGCTATCGCTTCCGCCCGGCGGACTTCGGCCCGGCGCAGGTCCCGGCCGGGGCGATCGCGGTCACCGGCGCCTGCATGTACCTGCGCCGCGACCTGATCGAAGCCCTCGGCGGGTTCGACGAGAGCTACCCGATGGGCTACGAGGACGTGGACTACTGCCTGCGCGCGTGGGAGGCCGGGCGGCCGGTGCGCTACGAGCCCAGCGCCACGCTCACCCACCTCGAGTCGCCCACGCGCGGCACGGAGGTCGGCGACCGCGAGCGCCGCTCACAGAGCCGATTCTGGGAGCGCTGGGAGAGCTGGTTCGAGGACCGGCCGGTGCGCACCGCCGACGGCGCGCTGCGGATCGATCTACGTGACCGAGGGGACCGAGGTGGGCGGCGGCCACCGCGACATCTTCGAGCACCTGAACCGCCTGAAGGCGAGGGGGCACTCGGTGGCCCTCTACTCGCTCGAGGGGCCCCCCGGAGTGGTTCCCGCTCGAGGCTCCCGTGCAGAGCTTCGAGGGCTTCGACGAGCTGGCCGCGGCGCTGGCGGAGGAGGACGCGATCAAGGTCGCGACCTGGTGGGGCACGGGCAACGCGGTCTGGCGGGGCTCGGTGCGGCGCGGCCGGCCCGTGTACTTCGTCCAGGACATCGAGACCTCGTACTACCCGGGGCGCGACGACCCGCTCCGTGAACGAACGCCGCCGGGTCCTGGCCAGCTACCGCCAGGAGTTCCGCTACATGACGATCTCCCGCTGGAACCGCGACCGGCTGCGGGAGTTCGGCCTGGACGCGGAGCTGGTGCCGCCGGGAATCGACCTGGACACGTTCCGGCCGCTCGACGTGGAGCGCCGGACGGACATGATGCTCGCGATCGGGCGCGCCAACCAGCTGAAGAACTTCCCGCTCACCGCGGCGGCGTGGCAGCGGCTCGACCCGCGCCCGGAGCTGTGCCTGTTCGGGGTCGAGCCGGAGGTGGGCGGAGCCGCTGGGGGCGCGTTACGAGTTCAGCCCGAGCGACGCCGGCGTGAACGAGCTGTTCAACGAGGCCGCCGTGTTCGTCCAGACCTCGCGTCACGAGGGCTTCTGCCTGCCCCCGCTCGAGGCGATGGCGGCGGGGGCGCCGGTGGTGTGCACCGACGCCCACGGCAACCGCGACTTCTGCCGCGACGGGGAGAACTGCCTGATGGTGGAGGCCCGATCCCGCCGCCGTGGCGGCCGGGATCGGCCGTGTGCTGGGCGACGCGGCGCTGCGGGAGCGGCTCGTGGCGGGCGGCCTCGCGACGGTGGGGGAATACGCCTGGGATCGGCGCATCGACCAGCTCGAGGAGTTCCTGATGCGCGTGGCCGACGAGCGGCCGCAGCACAGCGGGGCGGTGCCCGATTCGGGTCCGTCGAGCGCCTAGAGCTCCTCGGCGATCCGCGGCGCCTCGCGGTTGAAGTACCAGACGCCCAGCGCGCACACCGTCACGGCGATCCGCCACGGGCACGACCAGCCGTGCCGTGCCGCCGATGGCCTCCGCGGCGCTCGGCGCCGTCGGGGTCGATCAGCCAGTGGCGCACCTGCTGGAGGAGCGCCGCCAGCGGGTTGCACATGATCGCCTCTCGCGCGCGTCTCGTTCGGCACGACCTCGATCACGTACAGGATCGGCGACCCGTAGAAGAGCACCTGGAGGATCACCTCCCAGATCGGGGCGACGTCGCGAAACCGCACGTAGAGCGCGGACAGCAGCATCGCGGCGCCGGTCGTCATCGCGCACAGGGCGATCAGCAGCAGCGGGAACAACAGCCAGGTCCAGTGGGGCCGCACCCCCGTCGCCACCACGAACACCGCCACGGCCGCGAGGTTGGTCAGCAGGTTGAAGAACGAGGTGAGCACCGCGGCCAGCGGCACCACCACGCGCGGGAACTGGATCTTGCGCACGAGGTTCTCGCGGTCCAGCACCGACGTGACGCGCCACCGAGGTGGCGTCCGCGAAGAACGTGTAGAGCACGATCGAGGTGAGCAGCACGGCCGGGAAGAACTCCACGCCCTCGTTGAAGCGCACGAACTCGCGTGAACACCACGTAGAGGACGCCGAAGAGCATCAGCGGGCGCACGAGCTGCCACAGGTAGCCGAGCGCGGAGCCGAAGTAGCGCACCTTGAACTCCATCACGGCGAGCGTGACCGTGAGGTCGATGAAGCGGCGGATCTCGCCGCCGAAGGCGGTGGAGCCCGTGACCCGGCGCAGCGGCGGAGGCGTTCGCCCCCACGGCGCTCACGCGGGCCTCCGCACCGCGGCGGGGTCGGCCGTGCGCTCGATGCTCAGGTCGTGGGGGAGGTCCACGAGCCCGCCGCCCGGACGCGCCGCCGGTCACGACGATCGAGGCGATGTTCTCCCAGCGGTCGATCATCGCGGCCCCCGTGCCGGGCCGCGCGACGACCATCGACAGCGCGTAGCGACCGGGCGCGAGCGCGTTGTCGAAGCTGACGGTGAAGGTGGCGCCGTCGCCGGGCGCGAACGTGCCCGGAGGGCTCGCCGTGGGTGGCGCTGTGGGCGACGAACACGTTCTGCAGCTGCGGGTTCACGAAGGTGACCGAGAACACCGGGTCGCGCACCTCCTCCGTGAACTCCACACGCGCCGCGGAAGACGCACGTCGCGCCCTGCGGGAACGTGGACTGGCGCACCCCGTGCTCGTCCTCCATCCAGGCCTCGACCACGCGCCCCTCGCCGCTGCCGCCGCGCCCCGCGCCGGACCCCTCGGGGTCGCCCAGCTCGCGCCTGAAGTTCAGCTCGCAGGTAGCGGTCCGCCACGTCGCGGGGCTCGCCGAGCGCCACCACCTCGCCCTTCTCGAGCAGCACCGCGCGGTGGCAGAAGCGCTCGACGGCGGCCATGTCGTGGGTCACGAGCACGATCGTCTTGCCCTCCTCGCGCAGGCGGAAGAAGACGTCGAAGCACTTCTGCTGGAAGGCGGCGTCGCCGACGGCGAGGATCTCGTCGATCAGGAGCACGTCGGCGTCCACCTGGATCATCACCGCGAAGGCCAGCCGGACGTTCATGCCCGAGCGAGTAGTTCTTGAGCTTGAGGTCGGTGAAGTCCTCGAGCTCGGCGAACTCGATCACCCGCTCCACCCTCTCCGCGGCCTGGCGCGGCGTCAGGCCGAGCATCACGCCGTTCAGGAGGATGTTGTCGCGCGCGGCGAGCTCCTGGTGGAAGCCCACGCCGAGCTCGATGAAGGGCGAGATGCGGCCGGCCACGTCGATCCGGCCGCCGTCGAGCCGGTAGATCCCGGCCAGGCACTTGAGCAGCGTGCTCTTGCCCGAGCCGTTGCGGCCGACGATCCCGAAGAACTCGCCGGCCTTTACGTCGAACGTGACGTCCCGCAGGGCGTCCAGGTGGTGTGCATTGGAGCGGCGCACCGGGTGCAGCGCCCGCTCCTTGAGGGTGTTGCGGTGCTCGCTCGGGATGAGAAAAGACTTGGTGGCACCGTCGATGACGACGGCTTGCTCGTCGCGGCGGGCCATCGCCGGGAGGTTAGCCGCGCGGAGCTCGGATCGATGTCATCAGGCGTCGCGCGACCTTGGTGACGGAGACGACGACGTAGGGCCGCTCCCATCTGATCTGTGGATGGGTGAAGCGGAGGTGCTCGGTGCCGGCGACGGTGTGGGCTTGGTCGCGTCGGCGGTCCTTGGTTTGCTGGAAGGCGGTCCGGTGAAAGCGTCCGCCGTCGGTCTCGATCACCAAGTCGAGGTCCGGCCAGTAGAAGTCGACCTTGTAGCCGTTCACCCACACGCCCATCTCTGGCTCGACCAGTCCCGCCTCGCGAATGATCGGGCGCATCGCGCGCTCGAGCTCGGAATCGGAGTAGCGGAAGGTTGCCCTGTCGATGAGCTTCCGGAGGGGTGCGACGCCGGGCCGCCCGCGCAGCGCTTCGAGCTCTCGTCGTAGCCGCTCGATGTGGATCAGGTCGAGCTTGTCGGCCTCTGTGATGGCGGCCTCGAGGGCGCCCGGCCGGAGTCGGCCGGCGAGTTGGACGAACACCATGGGCAGGGAGAGAACCGGGATACCGTCGAGCACCGTCACGTGGTCCTCGAGTCCACGGACCCGCCGGACATCAATCCCCGCGAGCCGCGAGCTGAGCTGCTCGGGAATCGCGACCGCGACTCCCTCCCCCTCCTGGTTCCTGGCGCCCCACAGCGCGGCCGCGGACTCCCCGGCGAGCGCGGACTCCACTCCGCAGGCGAGCGTGGCGGCCTTCCAGCGTCCGCGCCGAGTGACGTTCGGCCGCCCGACCGCGTACACGCCTCGCCAGAGCACGAACAACCGCCCGGTCCTGAGGCGATGCCGGATCGCCTCTTCGGTGTATCCGAGCCCGCGCAGCTGGACGTGGCTGATCACATCGTGCTGGGATCGGGCGAGAGCCCACGCGTCGCCGGTGATCTGTCGAGCACTGACCGGGGTCATCACCCCTGTAAGTGCTCAACAGATTTGAATTCGCCCCCGCCCTACCGTGGGCCGTCCGGCCGCTCCTGCGACGCCGGCGGGAACCCGTCGAGCGGGCCGAGCTGCTTGAGCACGGGCGCCTTGCCGCTCTTCGGAATGGGGAAGTAGCTGCCGTCGTAGAGGTTGGGCCCGGACGTGAAGCAGGCGGGGCGCCGTACCAGTTCCTTGGCGAGCGGGGGCGTGTCGAGCGCGTCGTTCGGCGGCACGTCCCCGTAGCGGTTGCGCTTGCCCGGGGCGCGCGAGCAGTCGGGGCTGTCGTAGGCGCCCAGCGGCTGGATCCGGTTGAACTGGTTCGGGGGCAGGTAGGTGTGGCCTCGATCGAACTCCGGCCGCTCCAGGAAGCGCTCGAAGGACCGGGACTCGAACAGCACGGTGTTCGGGGCGTAGCGCTCCCCGCCGAAGTCGCCCTGCAGCGCAGCGCCGCCGTTGGTCAGGAATCCCGACACGCGGGTCTGGTAGAAGCCGAGCAGGGAGAGAACCGGGTTCAGCTCGTCGAGGAAGGGGTCGAGCGCGTCCACCACCGGCCCCGCGCCGCGGACCGTGCGCTCGAGCGCCGGCAGGCCCGTCTCGGAGGCGCGGATCAGCGGGCCCGCGCTGCGGAAGGTGGCCTCGAGGTCGGGCGAGAGGTCGCGCAGGTCGCGCAGGGTGGGGCCGAGGTCCCTCGCGGCAGGCAGCAGCGCGCGGACGAGCGGCCGGGCCTCGCCGGAGAACCGCTCGACCCTGCGCAGCGTGGCGCGCGTCTCGTCGAGGAAGGTGGGCAGCACACGCACCGTGTCGGCCAGCGCGTCGTCGCGCGAGGCGGTTGCCTCGAGCGCCTCGCTCGAGTTCTGCACCAGCCCGCGCAGGGCCCCGTCGCGCTCGTTGATCGCCCCGAGCACCGTGCCGCCGTCCGCCACCAGCCGCCGCAGCGCGCCGCGGCGCTCGTCGAGCACGCGGAACAGCCGCTCGCCATCGATCGTGAAGCCGGCGAGGTTGCCGAGCGCGTCGTTCAGGTCGCGCCCCCGGCGCCCCGCCACGGCGCGGTCCACCTCGCGCACCCAGCGGCGGAGGAAGCGCTGGGTCGGCTTGTCGAAGGCGGAGAACACCTCGTCGAGCTCGACGGTCGGCTCGACCTGCGTGGACGCGAGCCGGCCGCCGTCGTCGAGGTCCTCGCCGGAGCCCGGCGCCAGCTCCAGGTAGGTCTCGCCGAGCAGCGTCTTCTGGCGCAGGATCAGCCGCGCGTCGCGCCGGATCGGCGCGTACTCGGGCTTCATCTCGATCTCCAGCAGGGTGCTCGCCCCCGGCGCGTCCAGCTCCTTGCGCTTCACCTTGCCCACGGTCACCCCGGCGACCCGCACGTCGGCCTCGACCGGCAGCGTGGCCGCCTCGCGCACCTTCGCCTCGAAGCGGTAGCTCTCGGGCCGCAGCGGGACCGGGCCGCCGAACGTGAGCCAGAGGTACAGCACGATGGCCACGCAGGACATCGCGAAGACCACCATCGCCATGAGCTTTCCGAATGTCGGCGCCTGTTTCACCATCAGGGGCTCGACCCCCCGCACAGCTGGGCCGCACCCAGGAGATCGGTCACGTCGGTGGGGATGCCGATCGCGTTGAACACCGTGCAGCTCACGTTGCCGAACGTGAAGCGGCGGAAGACGCCCTGGCCGTCGCCCGTCCCGAGCAGCGTGATGCCGTTCTGCGCGTTCCAGGCGAGCCAGTAGAGGAAGCCCTCGCGGCGCGCGCGGTCGCGGTCGAGGTCGCCGGTGAGCCCCTCGGCTCCGCCCGGGTTGTAGGCGAGGGTGTTGAGAAGGCGGTTGAGCGGGACCAGCGCCTTCTCCAGGTCGGGCGCCGCGCGCGCAACGCGGGCGGCGGCCACGCCCACGTCCTCCAGCTCCGTGCGGCCCACCCGCGCGAGCGGCCGGATCCGGTCGCGCAGGACCGGCGTGGCCTCGCGCGCGAGCGGGAGCACCGCCTCGCCGGCCGGGGCGAGCTCGCGCACCGAGGGCCGCAGCGCCTCGAGCGCGGGCTGCAGGCGCTGCCCGAGCGAGTCGACCTTGGTGAGCGTGCCGCGCGCGGCACGCAGCGTCTCGGGCAGGTCGGCCACCGAGCGCGACAGGCTCTCCTGCTCCGGCGCGATGGCGCCGAAGACGGCGCTCGAGCCGCGCACCAGCCGCACGATCTCCTTGTCCGAGCGCCCCAGCTCGCGCGCGAGCAGGCCGTAGTGGCGCACCAGCGAGCGCAGCTCGCGCCTCCGCTTGGCCGAGGCCCGCGTGACCCGCGCGGAGTCGCGCACCGTCGGGCCCAGCCGCCGCAGCGCCTCGCGCATGTCGGCCCCGCGCCCCTCGATCCCCTTCGCGCCGCCGGAGATCAGCAGCTTGAGATAGTCGCGGCCGTCCTGGTCGAGCACGGACAGGATCTCGTCGAGGTCCACGTCGGGGGCCGTGTTGGCGATCTGGATCCGCGCTCCCTCGTCGAGCGGCCGGCCGTCGCCGGGGTCCACCTCGATGAACATGTCCTTGAGGCCGGTCTTCGGGCGCAGCAGTGCGGTGGAGTCGCGCCGGAGCAGACGGCGGAAGCGCTGCTCGATCTCGAGCGTGACCACCGCGCGGCCGTCCTTTAGCTCCACGTCGCCGATGTCGCCGATCTTCACGCCGGCCACGCGCACGGACTGGCCCTGGCCGGGTGCGACCGCCCGAGCGCTCTCGAGCACCGCGTTCACCCGGAACGGCCCCTCCTCGACCACCGGGAAGCGGAAGTTCTGCTGGGAGAGGATGTACGCGGCGATGCCGGCGGCCAGCCCCATCAGCGCCAGCACGGCCACGAAGTGCGCCAGGTACTTGCGGATGGCGAGCCTCACCGCGCGCCCGCCTTCAGCTGCCGCAGCACCTTCGCCTGCCGGCGGCCGATCTTGCGCTGCCAGTCCTTCACGAGCGTGCTCGCCTCGAGCAGCGCCTTGCGCTGCTTCGCGCGCGACGCGGTGCCCCTGGCCGTGAAGCCGGCGGGCAACGGCGCGAGCGTGCCCTCGGGGCTCGCCAGGGCGCCGGGAGCGTTCAGGTTGGGCGGCTCCTGGGTCTCGCACGGCACGTCGGGCCGGCGCGGCGGCGGGTTGACCCCGCCGTCGGGCGGCGGCGCGGGGCGCACCGCTCCGCCCGGCTCCACGAAGGAGGTGTGGAAGTAGCTCTGGTTGGCGTCGCTCAGGCGGCTCTCGCCCGCCAGCCCGACCATCGTCCGCATCAGCTTCTGGTTCACCGTGCCGCTGTTGGCGGGGAAGTCCGGGTCGGGGAACTCGGTGTTGATGAATGGCACCAGCACCTCCGCGGTGCAGCGCGAGGCCGCCCGGCCCTGCTCGAAGACCCCCACCGAGCGGTCGAGCAGCGCGAACAGGTCGGGCGCGCGCCGGCGCAGCACGCGCGCGGTGCCCCGCAGCTCGGTCGGTCCCAGCAGCTCCCGCAGCTGGGCCAGCGCGGGCCGGGCCGCGGTCGTGGCCGGGCCGAGCACGCGGACGCCCGGCCGTGCCTCCGCCGCCACCGTGCGCAGCGAGGGGAAGGCGCCGTTCACGGACGCGAGCGCGGGCCCCGCCGCGCGCAGCGCGTCCCGGAGCGCCGGAACAGAGGCCTCCAGTGCGCCGTCCTCCCGCGTGAGCGCTCCGGTGGTCACCGAGAGGTCGGTCACGAGCCCCTTCAGCGCCTCCTCGTCCTCCGCCAGCGCGGCCGCCACCCGCGCGCTGCCGCGCAGGCCGTTCTGCACGTCCTCGGCGGGCTTCTCGCCGAGCGAGGCGTCGCTCGTGAGCGCCAGGTCCCGCAGCGCAGGGGCGAGCTTCGGGAGAGCGCCGCGCAGCCCCTCGGCGCCGCCCTCGTCGAGCGCCTCCGCGTACTCCTCGACCAGCGTCTGGAGATCCGCGCGCGTGTCGGCCTGCAGCGAGCCGATCACGTCGGTCAGCTGTACCGCCGCGCTGGTCTGGTCGCGCGGCACGATCGCGCGGTCGCCGAGCTCGGCTGCGTCAGGCGTCCCCGGCTCGAGCTCCACGAAGAAGTTGCCGCCGAGGAAGATCCGCGGGCGGACCTTCAGCTCGGCGTCCTCCTTCACCGGCAGCGCCTCGTCGCGCAGCTCCATCGTCACCCGCCCGCCGCCGCCGGGCAGCGCCTCGATCTCCGTGACCTTGCCCACCTCGATCCCGGCGATCCGCACCGGCGAGCGCTTGGCGAGGTTGCTCGTGTCCTGGAAGTCGGCGCGCAGCTCGTAGGGATTGGCGAACGGGTTCCACTGGAACCACGCGCCGAGCGAGAAGCCCGCGATCAGGACGATTGCCAGGAGGCCGGTGTGAAGCGGCTCACGGCACGTCCTCCAGGTTCTCGATCCCGAGCTCGCGGGACTTGTAGGTGCCGCCGGCCAGCCCGGGGAAGTCGCTCCTGGAGATGATCGCGTTGCCGCCCGCGGGGGTGCCGTCGCGGAGCAGCCCGTAGCTGTCGGGCCGGCTGCGGGCGAACGGCTCGATCAGCCGGCCGTTGGGGTAGCCCGCCTGGCCGTTCTGGCAGTCGGCGTTCCCCTGGGCGTCGATCGCGGGCTGGTAGGGCGGGCCGAACAGGCGCACCGCCGGCAGGCCGCCAACGGTGGCGCCCTGGGGCTTCTGGTCCGGCGGCACGTCGGCGGGCCGCGAGTTGGTCGTCAGCGCGATCGAGTTCGGCTGGGCGTAGTTGAGGATCTTCAGGAACTGCTGCTCGTTCGTGCCCCCGGCCGCGGGCTGGGACTGGTGCTCGCCCAGCGGGCCGATGAAGTAGTTCGCGTAGTTGCAGACCGTCTGGTACGGCGCGATGTACTCGATCGCCGGGCGCAGGATCCGGAGCGCGGTGCGCAGGTCGCGCAGGGACATCAGCGTGCTCGGGTTGCGGATCAGGTCGCGCGCCTCCACGGACGCGCGCTGCAGGCGCCGGCTGAGCGGAATCGTGCGCTCGAGCACCGGCGTGCCGGTTCCGAGCGCGGCTCCGATCGGCGGCAGCGTGCTCGTCAGCTCGGCCGACGGCGGCCGCAGGCGGCGCGCCAGCTCGGTGGTGTCGTCGAGCAGGCCGCGCGTGCGGCGGAGGCTCGTGGTGCCCTCCGCGAGCGTCGGGGGGATGCGCTCGAGCGCGGCGGCCAGCGCCGCCGGGTCGCGGTCGAGGGCGGCGAACGTGTCCGCCCCCGCGCCGAGGGCCACGGCCGCCGCGGGCGCCACCGGCGCCACCTGTGCGGTGGTGCGCCCGAGCTCGCGCACGAGCCGGCCGAGCCGCGTGCGGCGGTCGGCCAGCGTCGTCATCACCGGGGTCAGGCGCCGCAGCAGCGGCGCGCCCGCCCGGATCGACTCGTTCAGGGACTCGCCACGGCCGGCCAGCGCGTTCCCCAGCCCCTCGGTCGCCCCCTGGAGGTCCTCGCGCGTGTCGGGCCGGAAGGTGTCGTAGATGTCCTCGAACTCGAGCGCGCTCGAGGTCTGGGCGAGTGGCAGCGTGTCGCCGGGCGCGAGCGTGCGCTTCGAGGCGCCCGGCGTGATCTCCACGAACTTGATCCCGAGCGGCGAGCGCGGCCGCACGCGCGCCTTCGTGTCCGCCGCCAGCGGCTCGACCTTCTTGTCGAGCTTCAGGTCCACGATCGCCACGGCCTTCCCGGCGTCGCTCACGCCCGGCCGCAGCCGCTGCACGAAGCCCACGCGGAAGCCGCCCACCCGCACGTCGTTGCCCTTCACGAGCTTCGAGCCGGTGGGCAGCTCGGCCTCGAGGTTGTAGGTCGGCACGAACGGCAGCCCGCTGTTGGCGTTGTAGGCCAGGAACACGGCCACGAAGCCCACGAGCAGGGTCACTGCCCCGACCAGGAGGGGAGAGGCGGTGAGGGCTGTGGAGCTCGCCTTCCTCATTCGCCGAGCAGGAAGTCGAGGAGGTCGGTGGGCCGATCCGGCGCCGACGGCAGCTTGGGCGGCTTCAGCTCGGGCAGCCGCTTCAGCAGGTCCTCCACCGCGGGCGGCAGCCCCACCTCGGGCTTGGAGATGTCGCGCTGCCCCGGCAGCGGGCCGGCGTCGGGCTCGCCGGGGCCGCGCCGCTCGCCGCGGCGGCGCGCGGGCCGCTCCGAGCGCTCGCGCACGCTGGTGGCGGCGGGGGAGGGCACCGACGGGTCGGGCGCGTTGATGCCGGGCTGGCGCGGCCCGAGCCACGAGTTGCAGTCGGCGAGCAGCTGTTTGTCACTCGGGTCGTTCGTGAACGGGCTGCACTTGTTCACGGTCGCCCCGACGCGCAGCAGGTGCCCGATCTCGTCGAACACGTTGGTGCTCAGCACCTGCCAGAAGAAGTAGTTCGAGATCTGCTCGAAGCCCGTGAAGCCGCCGCGCCCGCCCTCGTAGCTCGGGTCCGTGGCGGGCGGGCCGTCGACTCGCGCGCGGGGGTCGCGGTCGATCGCGCGCTTGCGGTCGTCGAGGCTCTGGAGCAGCTGCCGCAGCGGCTTGGCGGTGCCCGGGGCGTCGCCTGCCAGCGCCCGCAGCTCGTCGATCTCCTGCCTGCCCTCGCGCAGCGCCTGGGTCGCGGGCGTGGCCGCCTTGCCGAGCTCGCGCAGCGCGGGCCGCGCGGTGGAGGCGAAGGGACCGAGCCGGGTGAGCACCCGCTCGATGTCCGGGGCGCCGCGCTGGAGGTCCGCCAGCAGCGGCTCGGACTCGCCCGCCAGCTCGCCGAGACGCACGAGCGACGGCCGCAGCTCGTCGAGGAACGCGGGCGTGCGCCGCACCGCCTCGCGTACGTCGCCCCGTCGCGAGGCCACGGTCTCGGCCAGATCGGCGCCCTCGGTCACGAACCGGCGCGCGTCGCGGCGGGAGCCGTCGAGCCGGTGAAGACCGTGTCCGCGTCCGCGATGAACCGCTCGATCGTGCGGTGCTCGTCGCCGAGGATGCGGAGCACCCGGCTCGTCTCCCGGAGGCCGGGGTGCGCCCGGCGCAGCACCTCCTGGAAGTCCTCGGCGCGCCCGGCCAGGCCGGTGCCCAGGCCGGCCACGAGCAGGCGCGCCCGCTCGCGGTAGGGCCGCCGCAGCACGTTCTGGATCAGGTCGAGCGGGATCGTGCCCTCGGTCTGCGTGACCGGCACCGCCGCCCCGTCGGCCAGGCGCTTGCGCGAGGTGCCGGGCTGGCAGTCCACGAAGTACTCGCCGATCAGCGACTGCGGCTTCACGCTGCAGCTGGCGTCGGCGCGGAAGGCGGGCACACCCGGCTCGCTCACCTCCGCCGTGACGATCGCCTTGGGCGGCTTCCCCGGGGCGGCCTGGACGTCGAACCCGGAGGTCTGCCCCGCGCGCACGCCGCCGACGCGGAAGTCCCCGCCCTCGACCAGTCCGAATGCGTTGTCGAACACGATCCGGTACGTGCGCTTGCCGCCGTCATCCCCGCCCGCGCCGGCGAGCACGAATGCGGCCGCCACCGCGGCGAGCACGACCAGCGGTGCGAGGGCCAGCCGCCTCATCGCACCGCCCTGTGCGCCTCGGTGCACTCGAGCCGGTCCTGCTCCTCCTGGCTCAGGACGTTGGAGCGGTCGGGCAGCACGATGTCCGCGCCGCCCGGGCAGCGCTTGAACTGGCCGGTGTTCGGCGGGGCGCCGTAGATGTTCTCGGCGATGTTCACGTGCGTGCGCGTCTGGCCGCCGAGCGCGTCGAAGTACCCGCCGGTGGAGGAGAAGTCGTCGAGCCAGCCGACGAAGTCCATGGAGTACGGGCGCGCGAACGCGATCACCGGGGTCGCCTCTCCGAACGCCTTGGCCGCCTGCGGGAACGCCCCCTGCGTCTCGCCCACGTCCACCGGCCGGCCGCCTGGGGATAGGGAGCGCCTCTTCTTCACCGTCGCGATGTCGGCGAGGGGCGGCACGGCGCGGATCACCTCGACGGCGTCGTTGCCCTTCCCCGGCCGGCGGATCGCGGTCCGCAGGTCGCGCAGGGTCGGCTTCGCCGCGGCCGCCACCGCCCGCGCGTCGGCGAGGAGCGGGGAGAGGTTGCGCGCCACCGGCTTGGCGTCCCGCACCAGCGGGTCGAGGTCGTCGAGCGTCGCGCGCAGGTTCACGAACGAGGTGTTGGCCCTTCGCATCACGGGCGCCAGGAGGTCGATCGACTCCGCCAGCGCCCCCTTCTGCCGCGCCAGCGCGCCGGTGGCCTCGTTCGCGGTCGCCCACGAGCGAGGCCAGGCTCTCGCGCCGCTCGCTGACCGCGCTCACCAGGTCCGAGCGGTCCACCAGCGCCCGCTCGAGCACCGGCCGCTCGCGCGTGAGCTCGCGCAGCAGCCTGGCGGTGGTGCTGAGACCCGGGTTCAGGTACTCGATGCCGCGCCCGAGCTGCTCGCCGCGCCCGTCCAGCGAGCGCGCGGAGTCCTCGAGCGCCCCCTTCAGCGCCTGCCGGGTCCGGGGTTGCAGCGCGTTCAGAACCTGGTCGAGGTCCACCTGCGTCGTGGTCCGGTCCGCGCCGATCCGGCCGCCGTCGTCGATCGAGCCCGCGCCCTCGCGGTGAGCGGGGTAGCGCAGGTCCACGAACCGGTTCGCGATCCCCGACTGGGAGAGCTGGCGGATCGAGGCGCGCGTGCCCCCCGGTAGCGGCGCGTGCCCGTCCTCCACGCTGAAGGTGATGTCCGCCTGGCCGTCGTCCGTCAGCTCGATGTCCTTCACCGAGCCGATCGAGACCCCGCCCGCCTGCACGGGGTTGCCCTTCACTATCTGGCCGGCGTTCACGAACCTGGCGGTGACGGTGTAGCCCCCGTCGCCGCCGCTGAACAGCGCGAGCGCCACGACCGCGACCGCGGCGATCAGCCCGCCGACGAGCGCCGCCCTCACCTGGCTACCGCATCCATGCCGACGCTCTCCCTCGACTTCAGCTCGTACCCCTCCCAGCCCGAGTTCTGTCAGTCCCGTCCTGTGCTGTCAAGCACCTGCTTGTCCGGCGAGCAGGCGGTGCCTGCGAGCCAAGGCCTTCATGCTGCGTCGCGCAGCCCCCGCCGCGCGGCCACTCCGATGTCGTGGGTGCGCCGCCCGAGCACCAGGGCGGGCGCGTCCCTCAGCACCGGCAGGGCGATCGCCGCCGCCGCCGGGCGCACCGCCGCCACGGTCACGCCGTCGAGCAGCGACGGCCGGTCGATCCCCGCCATCGCCCGCAGGTGGCGCGGCACGGTCGCGAGCGCCGCCGACGAGGTCACCCGCAGCGGCACCTGGAGTGCCAGCAGGTCCCGGGTGAGCGGCGGGCGCAGCACGAACGTGATCGCCTCCTTGGCCTGCTCGGAGATGCGCAGGAACGGGCGAACGGACTCGAAGTACTCGCGGTACTCGGCCACGGACGCGGGCACCATCCGGCCCGGCGTGCCGAGCAGCTCGGCGATGCGCACGCCCTCGGCGAGGTAGCGGTCCTGCTCCTCCTCGGTCAGCCTGCCGGCGTACGTGCGATAGGTCGCGAGGAACGAGTGCCACTCCACCGCGTGCACCCAGACCTGGGTCTCGGGGTCGTCCGCGCTGTAGGGCAGGCCGGTCACGGGATCGGTGCCGCGCACCTTCATGTGCACCCGCCGCACGCGCGCCGCCGCCTTGACGGCCGTCTCGGTGTCGCCGAACGTCGTGGCCGCCACGTAGTGGGCTGTGCGCCGCAGGCGGTCGAGCGGGCGGCGCTTGTAGTCGCTGTGCTGTGCCACGCCGGCCATCGCAAGCGGGTGCAGCGACTGGACGATCAGCGAGCGCAGGCCGCCCACGAGGGCCACCGGGTGCCCGATCACCTTCCACGCGACCGAATCGGGGCCGAGCAGGCCTTGGTCGGTCGTACGGCGAGCAGGCGGTGCCTGCGAGCCCTTGGCTCTCACGCTGGTGCTTTCGATGCCAGGAACTCGCCCTCCTGCCGGCCGAGCTCGGTCACCGGGTCGTCGCCGTAGATCCACTCGCGGGCGATGCGGTGCCAGTTGTTGCGGGTGTGCAACTGCCCCAGCACCGCGAGCGTGAGCATCTCCATCCGCCGTCCGAGCAGGTGCTCGGCCTGGATGTCCTGGTGGCGCATGGTCGAGTAGTGCGAGGAGCGCGGGTCGGCGCCCTCGAGAGCGGTCCTGGCAGCGAGCTCGGGCGTCAGCGTCACGGGCTTGTCCATCACCGTGTACCAGCCGATGCTGTCCACCACGTAGGCCATCAGGTCACCCGGGTCGAGCTTTTCCGGATTGGGGATGAACCCCGACTGCGTGAGCAGGCGGTGGAGCTCCTCGTCGTCGCCCTCCACGACCGCCCGCTGGCAGGCCAGCTCGAGATCGACGACGGGCTTCTCCACGTGCTTGAACAGGCCGAAGTCGAGGAACGCCACGCGGCCGTCGGCCAGGCGGATCAGGTTGCCGGGATGGGGGTCGCCGGAGAAGCGCCGGTAGCGGTAGAGGCAGCCGAAGTAGAAGCGGAAGATGATCTCGGCGACCCGGTCGCGCTCGTCCTGCGGCTCCTCCTTGAGCGACTCGAAGCCCTTGCCCTCCACGAACTCCGTGACGATCACGCGCTCGTGCGACATCGACATGACCACGTCCGGCACGACGATGAAGGGATGGCCGCGCAGGATGCGCGCGAGCGTGCGCTGGTTGTCGGCCTCCAGCTCGTAGTCCAGCTCCTCTTCCACACGGGAGCGGATCTCCTCCGCCACCGACTGCATGTCGAGCTGAGGGGTGATCCTCCGCATCAGGCGCAGGATCACGCCCAGGTTCTGCATGTCGGCTCGCACCGCGGAGTTCACGCCGGGGTACTGCACCTTCACGGCTACGTCGCGGCCGTCGTGCAGCTTCGCCCGGTAGACCTGGCCGATGGACGCGGCGGCGATCGGCTCCTCGTCGAACTCGGCGAAGCTCTCCTTCAGCGGCTCGCCCATCTCCTGCTCGATCACCTTGCGCATGTCCTTGAAGCCGACCTTCGGGGCCGCGTCGCGCAGCTTGGCGAGCTTCTTCTGGAACTCCTCGCGGTGGTCCTCGGGCACGAGGCCCACGTCCAGGAACGAGAGCACCTGACCGAGCTTCATCGCGGCGCCCTTCATCGTGCCGAGCACCTCCACGATCTGCTCGGCCGTCTCCACGTGACGCTTCTCGAGCGCCGCCTGGGAGTTCTCCTCCGAGCGGGCGACGTTCGCCGCCTTCGTCCCGGCCTGCTTCACGGCGGAGGAGGCGGCCGCCCTCCCCACCTTGGCCAGCCGCCGGTAGCGCCCTGTGGGATGCCCTTGTCCGCCATGCGCTTCCCATTAGACCGTAGTTGACCTTGTTGGCGCAACGCCAACAAGGTACCGTGCCGGGAATGGCGAGCGCGCCGCCACGCTTCACCCGCCTCGAATCCGACCAGCGCCGCGCCCAGATCCTGGGCTGCGCGCGGCGGCTCTTCTCCGAGCGCCACTACGGCGCGGTGTCCCTCGCGGACGTGGCGGGGGCGGCCGGCGTCGCGCGCGGGCTCGTGTCCCACTACTTCGGGACCAAGCGCGGGCTGTACGTGGAGGTCGTGCGCAGCATGGTCACGCCGCCCCCCGACCTGTTCGACGGGCTGCCGGAGGGCGACCGCGACGAGGTGCTGAGCCACGCGGTCGACCTGTTCCTCGACGCCGTGCGCGCCAACCGCGAGACGTGGCTCGCCACCGTGGGCGCCCAGGGCTTCGGCCGCGACGCCGAGGTCGAGGCGGTGCTGGAGGAGGCGCGCGAGGCGACCGCGCAGCGCGTGATCGACCTGGTGCGGCCCGGCGCGGGGCGCCCGCCGCGCGAGCTGCGCGCCCTGATCCGCGCCTACGCCGGCTTTGCCGAGGCGGCGACGCTCGAGTGGCTGCTGCGCCGCCGCTGGGCCGCGAGCAGGTGCACGAGCTGCTGCTGGCAAGCCTCATCGCGCTGGTCGACGACGTGTTGCCGCGCGGTGGAGGGAGTTCGAACTGTGAGGAGGGCGGCGTGATGGAGACGGCGGTGCGGGACGAGGGCCTATTCGGGCCGGACAGCATCACCTGGCGGATCAACCGGGAGAACGTGCTGGTGCTCGGCGGCGGCCGCGCGCTCGTGCTGCAGGTGGCGCACCCGCTCGTGGGCGCCGGGGTCGCGGAGCACTCGAACTACCGCAAGGATCCGTGGGGCCGGCTGTTCCGGACGCTCGACCGCACCACCGCGATCGTCTTCGGCACCACGGAGGAGGCCGAGCAGGCGGCGAGCGCGGTGTGGAACGTGCACGGCCGCGTGAAGGGCTCGACCAACGGCACGGCCGGCCCTTTCCCCTCCGGCACGCCCTACCGGGCGCGCGACCCCGAGCTGCTCATGTGGGTCCACGCGACCCTCGTGGACACGAGCATCCTCGTGTACGACCGCTACGTCCGCCGGCTCTCGATCGCCGAGCGCGAGCGCTACTACGAGGAGCAGAAGGCGCTGGGCGAGGCGTTCGGCGTGCCCCGCTCCGAGCAGCCGGAGACCTACGCGGAGTTCAACGAGTACGTGGCGACGGTCATCGACGAGCAGCTCGCCGTCACGGACGTCGTCCGCGACGTGCTCGACTCGATCCAGAACCCCGAGGTGCCGGGGGGCGCGGTCACCCGCACGCTCGGCTGGCCGCTGTTCGAGCCCGTGCGGATGGCGACCGCGGACATGCTGCCCGAGCGCCTCCGCCGCGATCTCGGCCTCAGCCGCGGCCCCGTCAGGGAGCGCGTGCTGCGCGCCCACACGCGGCTGCTGCGCTCGGCGCTGCCGATCACGCCCCGCCTCATGCGGGAGTTCCCCCGCGCCCGGGTCGCCGAGCGCCGGGCGCGCCCGGCCGCCTGAGCCGTAGGCTCCGGCGCGTGAGCGTCTTCGGCGTCCCGATCGACCTGCCCACCCGCGTGATCGGCCGCGCGCTGTCCGACCTGGGCGAGCTGGCCCGGGTCGCCCGCCAGGTCCCGTCCCGCCTGGACGACGTGCAGCGCCGCCTGGATCGCGCGCTCGAGGTGGCCGAGACGATCGACCGCAGGATGGAGCGGGTGCTGGAGATCGGCGAGCGGGTGGACGCCCGCGCCGGTGCCGTGCTCGAGCTGGGCGAGCGGATCGACGCCCGCGGCACCGCGATGGTCGAGCTGGGCGAGAGGCTGCTCGACGTGGGCGAGCTGGCGAACGAGCGCGCGGTGCTGATGACGGACGCCGCAAGAGGTCGCCGTGCGGGGCGCAGAGGTGGCCGCCGCGCTGCCGACGCTCGAGCGCGCGGTGGCGCTGGCGCAGCCACTGGAGGGAACGGTCGAGCGGCTGGGCCGGATCGTGGACCGGCTGCCGGGCTCGCGCACGGCGAAGCCGGCGGACGACGACTGATCGGCCGAAAGCGGCTCGCCGCGCGGTAAGCCTGAAATGGGTCTACCCTGGGTGTAGGCCGTTTTGCCGATGGGGGGCCGTGTGGCCCTTCCGGCAGCGGACTGAGAGGACGTACTCATGGACGACCGTCGCCCTGTCAGGGAAGAAGGTCCAGATACAGGCCAGAAGCGGGATTTCGCCGCACAGCGACGCGACGCGTCTTCGACGAAGCGCGACGACATCGCGAAGGGCCGTGACCTGACCGCCAGGAACTGGGAAATCAGGGACGAGCTCGCCGACAGGCACGCGCTGGGGATGGACGAGCTGCGCGACCGCGGACGTGCGAGCAGGCGCCGCGCGGCGGGCGACCGCACGCAGGCGGGCCTCGATCGCGAGCATGCCACCGGAGACCGCGAGCACGCGGGGGCCGATCGCCGGCAGGCCGCCGTCGACCGTGAGCAGGCCGGACGGGACGACCTGACCGGCGCGAGGCGACGGGGTGTGGGCCTCGAGGAGCTGGACAACGAGATCATGCGCGCCCGCAGGGAGAGGGACGGGCTCGTGATCGCGTATGTGGACGTGGACGGCCTCAAGGCCGTGAACGACGAGCAGGGCCACGCGGCCGGAGACGAGGTGCTCCGCAAAGTCGCGGACGGGTTCAGGCGCCACATGCGCCCCTACGACCTGTTCGTGCGGCTCGGCGGCGACGAGTTCCTCTGTGCGCTGCCCGACGTCACGGTCGCCGAGGCCCAGAGGCGGTTCGGCGAACTGCGCTCGGAGCTGGAGCGCTCCTCGGGCACCTCGGTGAGCATCGGTTACAGCGAGCTGCGCGATAGCGATTCCGCGGACGACTTCGTCGAGCGGGCCGACACCTCCCTGCTCGCGAAGCGCAGGGACTAGACGGGCCGCGGAGGGGCGGGCCGCGGCCCGCCCCACCGACAGCCGCTCTACCTAGCAAATCCGGACGGCTGTACTAGCCGGAGCGCGCCTGATTCAGTCGAGATCCCGCTTGCGCAGCAGCGCGGCGCCACCGGCGAACAGCACGCCGATCCAGGCCAGCATCCCGAGCAGGGCCACACCGGGCGCGAGGAAGTCCGCGTCCTCGAAACCGATGTCTTCGCTCGGGATGTCCTGCACCGCGGTCGGAAGGCCGGTGAACGGCCCCCAGATGCCGACATCGGGCGCCAGGGCAAGCAGCGTCGGCTCGATCAGGAAGCCGAGCAGCAGGACGAACACGATCGCGACGGCCTGGTTGCGCACCAGCGACCCGAGGCCAACCCCGAACGCACCGAGCAGCGCCGCGACCTCTACGTTGCGTGCGAACTGCCCCAGTAGTTCGCCGAGCTCCGGGGTGGGCAGGTCGCGCGCGGACAGGATCACGTAACCGACGATCCCGATGCTGACCGAGATCAGCACCGACAGCAGGGCGCCGGCCGCCGCGAAGGCCAGGACCTTGGCGGCCAGGAACCTCGTCCGGTCGGGCGCGGCGAGCAGCGAGCTGGTGATGGTCCGGTGGCGCCATTCGCCGGTGATGCCGACGATCGCCAGGATGGTGATGAAGAGGCTGGTGGTGTCCGTGGTGAACACATCGACCAGCACGTCCTCTTCGCTCGGCTCGCTGAGAAGGGTGATGAGGCACACGATCACCACCGAGGTCGCGACAGCCACGGCGGCGAGCGCAACGAACGTGCGGGTCGTGCGCAGCTTGATCAGCTCCGCGCGCAGCAGCGGTTTCATTCCTCGCCCCCCGTCAGCTCGAAGAACGCGTCCTCCAGCGACCGCGAGGCCGCGACCAGCTCGGACAGCGCGATCCCGTGCTCGGCCGCTACCCGGCCGACCGCCTCGGGCGCGGTGGCCCGGACCAGGAGCGCACCGTCCGCGGCGTCGACCGCCATGCCGCTGCCGCGCAGCGCGCCCGCCAGCTTCTCCGCCTCCGCGGCGCGCACGCGTGTGACGGGCCCGTCCACGCCGCCGAGCACCTGAGCGAGCGGACCGCTCGCGCGAAGCTCGCCGTGCGAGATCACCACCACGTCGTCCACGCTCTGGGCGACCTCCGACAGAAGGTGGCTGGACACGAGCACGGCCCGGCCGCGCCCCGCCTCGTGGCGCAGCAGGTCGCGCATCCAGCGGATGCCGGGTGGGTCGAGGCCGTTGGCGGGCTCGTCGAGGATCAGCACCTCGGGGTCGCCGAGCAGCGCGGCGGCGATGGCGAGCCGCTGGCGCATTCCCATCGAGTAGCCCTTCACGCGCCGGTCGCGCGCCTCGGTCAGCCCGACCGCCTCGAGCACCTCCTCCGATCGCCCGAGCGGGTGCTCGCCGGCCGCCGCCAGCACGCGCAGGTGGTTGCGGCCGGTGCGGCCCGGGTGGAAGCTCGCGTCCTCGAGCACGGCGCCCACCTGCCTGCTCGGATGCTCGAGGTCCCCGTAGCTCGTGCCGTCGAACGTCGCGGTGCCGGAATTCGCGTGCACCAGCCCGAGCAGCACCCGGAGCGTCGTCGACTTCCCGGCACCGTTGGGTCCGAGGAAGCCGGTCACCCGCCCGGCCTCCACCGAGAACGACAGGTCGGACACCGCCTGGATGGAGCCGAAGCGCTTGCTCACGCCCTGGATGTCGATGGCGGGCATCCGGTCGCACACTAATAACCTCGAGTCATGCGCCTCAGCGTGCTCGACCAGTCGCCCGTCTCCGAGGGCTCCACCGGCGCCCAGGCGCTGCACAACACGCTCGATCTGGCACGGGCGGCCGACCGCCTCGGCTACCACCGCTACTGGGTGGCCGAGCATCACGGCACGCCGATGCTCGCCAGCACCAGCCCCGAGGTGCTGATCGGGCCGGTCGCCTCGGCCACCGAGCGCATCCGAGTCGGCAGCGGCGGCGTGATGCTGCCCCACTACTCGCCGTTCAAGGTCGCCGAGGCGTTCAGCGTGCTCGCCGGCCTCTACCCCGGCCGCATCGACCTTGGCCTGGGGCGCGCGCCCGGCACCGACCAGGCCACCAGCCACGCGCTCCAGCGCGACCGCCGCCAGCACGCTCCCGACGACTTCCCCCAGCAGCTCGCCGAGCTGCTGGCCTACCTCGAGGACGCCATGCCCGAGAACCACCCCTTCGCGCGGCTCACCGCGCTGCCCGGCCTGCCCGAGCGCCCGGAGGTGTGGATGCTCGGCTCCTCCCCCCAGAGCGCGATCTGGGCAGGCGAGCTCGGCCTGCCGTATGCGTTCGCCGACTTCATCAACCCCGGCGGCGCAGAGATCGCGGCGCTCTACCGCGACAAGTTCGTCCCGGGCGAGCGGCTGCCCGCGCCGCGGACCGCCGTGTGCGTCTGGGTGATTTGCGCGGACACCGGCGAGGAGGCCGAGCGCCTGGCCGCCAGCAGCCGGATGAGCATGTCGATGCTGCGCCAGGGCCGGCTGATCCCGGTCCCGCCGGTGGACAAGGCGCTGCGCTACCTGGAGTCGCGCGGGCGGCCGTCGACGCCGTCGGGGCGGCGGGCGGTGATCGGCGACCCGGCGGCGGTGCGTGCGGGCATCGAGCAGGTGGCCGGCGACTACGGCGCCGAGGAGGTCATCGTCGTCACGATCACCTTCGACCACGAGGCCCGGAGGCGGTCCTACGAGCTGATCGCGCAGGCGTTCGATCTCGAGGCCGCTGCGCCGCTCGAGCACGCAACTCCGTAAGTTCCCCGCGATGCCGACCGATCTGCTGACCGGCTTCCCGGGCTTCATCGGCCGCCGCCTGCGTCGCGGCTGCTCGAGGAGAAGGGCGTGAGCATCGTCGCGCTGGTCGAGCCGCGGATGCTCGAGGCCGCGACGGCCGCAGCCGCGGAGATCGACCCCAAGCGCATCGAGGTGATGGCCGGCGACATCTCCGAGCGGCGCCTCGCGCTGGCCGACGCCGACTGGGAGCGACTGACGAAGGAGCGTCCGCCGCGTCTACCACCTGGCCGCGATCTACGACCTGGCCGTGTCCGTGGAGGCGGCCCAGCGTGTGAACGTGGACGGCACCGGCAACGTGCTCGAGCTGTGCGCGCGCGGCGAAGAAGCTCGAGCGGCTGCGTCTACGTGAGCACCGCCTACGTCGCGGGCAAGCGCAGCGGCGTGGTCTACGAGCACGAGCTCGTGATGGGCCAGGACTTCAAGAACCACTACGAGTCCACGAAGTTCCAGGCCGAGGTCTGGGTGCGCGACGAGATGGGACGGTGCCGACCACGATCCTGCGCCCGGCGATCGTCGTCGGCGACTCGCAGACCGGCGAGACCCAGAAGTTCGACGGCCCGTACTACATCCTGCGCGCGATCGCGGAGGCCGAGCGCGCGGGCCGGCCGATGATGCAGTTCGGCCGCGCGGACGCGCCGTTCAACGTCGTGCCGTGGACTACGTGGTGCAGGCGATCGCCACGGCCGCCGCCATGCCCGAGGCGGAGGGGGAGACCTTCCACCTGGTGGATCCCGAGCCGCTCACCAGCGCCGAGCTGGTGCGCGTGCTGGCCCGCGAGTACGGCGCGCGCGAGCCCAAGGGACGCATCCCGCCGACGCATCGTGATGACCGCGATGCGCGTCGCGCTGGTGCGCGAGCGCTTCGGCGACACCCCGCGCGAATCGATCGCCTACCTCAACCACCCGGTCGTGTTCGACACCCGCCGCGACGGTCGACCTGCTCGGCGCGCAGGGGCTGACGCCGCCCAACTTCGCCGAGTACGTCGGGCCCGATGGTGCGGTTCTTCCGCGAGCACGAGGATGACCCGGCGTTCGGAGCCAAGCCATGATCGCCGTGGTCACCGGCGCCTCCAGCGGGATCGGCGCGGCCACGGCACGGCGCCTGGCGCGCGAGCCCGGGGTGAGGCTCGTGCTGGTGGCGCGCCGGGAGGACCGGCTGCGAGACCTCGCGGACGAGCTGGCCGCGACGTACGTCGCGGTCGACCTGACCGACGACGACGCGCCCCGCAAGGTGCTCGACCACGTCCGCGAGAAGCACGGGCGCCTCGACCTGCTGGTGAACAACGCCGGGTCGGCCTGGCGCGCCACCTTCGCCGACGGCGGCTGGGAGAACGTGCGCCGCACGATGGCCGTGAACTTCGACGCCGTGGTGCGCCTCACCGAGGCGCTGCTGCCGTTGCTACGGGAGTCGGCGCCCAGCTCGATCGTGAACGTGGCCAGCACGGCCGGGCGAGTGGCCCGCGGCGGCACCGGCGCCTACTCCGCGAGCAAGTTCGCCCTCGCCGGCTGGACCGACTCGCTCCATGTCGAGGAGCGGGCCAACGGCGTGCACGTGGGCATGGTGCTGCCGGGCTTCATCAGCACCGAGGGGTTCCCGCAGGCCGAGCTCACCGAGCGCGCCGCCACCCGCTGGGCCGTCTCGACGCCGGACAAGGCGGCCGAGGCGATCGTGGACGCCGGCCTGGGCGGGCGCGCGGAGCGCTATGTGCCGCGCCCCTGGTGGGTGTTCGCGGCACTGAGGATCGTGCTCCCGCGCGTCATCCGCGGGGCGCTCACCCGCGGGAGCGCGCAGGTGCTGGTCACGCGCACCGGCGCGGACGACAGGGACTAGCCCGCCGCTTCCCAGCGCGCGTACAGCTCCTCCAGCTCGCGCTTGGCGCTGGCGTGGCGCTCGCTCGACTCCGCCGAGCGCTCCGGGTCCGCCCAGGCCCCCGGGTCCGCCAGCTCGTCCTCGAGCGCGCGCAGCGCGGCCTCGGCCGCCTCGATCTCACGCTCCAGCTGCCGCTGGGCCCGCTGTGCGTTCTTCGACGGTCCGGGCTTGCCGTTTCCCCGTGAGGGCTTCGCGGCCTTCTGGCTCGGCGGCGTGGCGCCGGCTTGCGCTCGGCCTCCTTGCGCTCCTCGCGCGCCTGCACGTACTCGGCCCAGCCGCCCTCGTAGGCGCGCAGCGTGCCGTCCTCGATCGCGAACGTGCGGGTGCCCACGGCGTCGAGCAGGGCCCGGTCGTGGGATACCAGCAGCAGTGAGCCGGGGTACGACGTGAGCGCGTCCTCCAGCGCCTCGCGGCTCTCCAGGTCGAGATGGTTGGTGGGCTCGTCGAGCACCAGCATGTTCGCGTCGGAGTTCACGAGCACGGCCAGCGAGAGCCGGCGCAGCTCTCCGCCCGACAGCCCGGCGAGCGGCTTCTGGACGTCGTCCCCCGAGAACAGGAACTGGCCCAGGAGCGCCCGCGCCTTGCCCGGGCGTGAGGCCGGTGGCGCGCTGGGCGGCCTCGAGCACGGTGCCGCCGCCGGCCAGCTCCTCGGCGTGCTGGGACACGTAGCCCACGTTCACCTTGTGGCCCGTGCGCAGCTTGCCCGCCGGACAGCTCGCGGCGGCCCGCCAGCGTCTCGATCAGCGTGGTCTTGCCGGAGCCGTTGCCGCCCACCAGCGTCACGTGCTCGCCGCGCTCGATCCACAGCGAGGCCTTCTCCAGCAGCGTCCGGCCCGGCACCTCGATCCGGCCGTCCTCCAGCTCGAACACCACGCGGCCCGAGCGCTCGGGCGCCTTGAACGAGAACGACAGGTCGCGCGTGTCGCGCGGGTCGCGCTCGACCCGCTCCATCTTGTCCAGGCGCTTCACGCGCGACTGGGCCTGGCGCGCCTTGCTCGCCTTCGCCCGGAAGCGCTCCACGAACCGCTCCAGCCGCGCGATCTCGGCCTGCTGGCGGTCGATGGCGCGTCCGAGCGCCAGCTCGCGCGCCGCCTGCTCCTTGCGCCAGGCGTGCCACGGCCCCGCGAAGAAGCGCGAGCGCCCCGCCTCCAGCTCCAGCACCGACGTGCCGACCGCCTCCAGGAACCAGCGGTCGTGGGCCACGAGCACGATGGCGGCGTCCAGCGCGGTCAGGTGCTGCTCCAGCCACTCGAGCGACGGGATGTCGAGGTGGTTGGTGGGCTCGTCGAGCAGCAGCAGGTCCGGCTCGCCGGTGAGCGCCCGGGCGAGCGAGCCGCGCGTGAGCTCGCCGCCGGAGAAGGTGGACAGCGCGCGGTCGAGGTCGTCGTCGTGGAAGCCGAGGCCGCGCATCGTGACCAGCGCCCGGTCGCGCCAGCGGTAGCCGCCGTGCAGGTCGAAGCGCTCCTGCGCCTTCGAGTAGGCGGCGAGCGTGGCCTCGTCGTGCGCGCCGTCGGCCATCGCCTGCTCCAGGCGCGCCAGCTCGGCCTCGAGCGCGGTCACCTCCTCCGCGCCGGACAGCACGTAATCGCGCAGGGAGAGGTCGCGCTCGCGCGGCGGGCGCTGGTCGTGCAGGGACACCCGCGCGCTCTTCTGGAGGGACAGCTTGCCGCGGTCGATCCCCGCCTGGCCGGCGAGCATGCGCAGCAGCGTCGTCTTGCCCGAGCCGTTGCGCCCGGACAGCGTCATCCGGTCGCGCCGCTCGAGCTTGAACGACACGCCGCGGAGCAGGGGGCTGCCCGCGATGTCCTTCCCTATGTCGGATGCGATCACTACGGCCATGGCGGCGATCGATGTTAGGCGCGATGCCGCCCGTCTCGGATCGGTTGGAGGGTTACCGTCGCCGGGGCGACGACTAAGTCTCCAACCGATCGCATGAGGTCGCGTGCAAGCCTCGCCACGGACCATTCGACGTACGGCCGCTCAAACCTGATCTGGCCGTGGGTGAAGCGCAGGTGGGCGGTGTGCGCGAGCGTGTGGGCCTGGTCGCGCCGGCGGTCGTTGGCTCTGTTGAAAGGCCGTACGGTGGAAGCGCCCGCCGTCGGTTTCGATCACGAGGTTCAGCGACGGCCACCAGAAGTCGACCTTGTGGCCGTTTACCCAGCTCGCCCATTCGGGCTCTGGCAGCCCTGCCTTGCGGATGATCGGGCGCAACGCCCGTTCCAGCTCGGAGTCGGAGTAGCGGAAGGTGGCGCGGTCGATCACCCGCCGCAGAGTCGCGACACCGGGTCGTCCGCGAAGCTGCTCGATCTCGCGGCGCAACTGCTCGACGTGGATCAGATCCTTCTTGTCAGCTTCGTTGATCGCAGCTTCCAGAGCACCGGGCTTGACCCGGCCGGCGAGCTCGCACGAACAACGGCGGCAGGGAGAGGACGGGGATGCCGTCGATCTCGGTGACCTGGTCGGCGAGCCCGCGCACTCGCCGGAGGCTTATCCCCGGCTGGGTGCGGCGAGCGCGCTCGGGAATCGCGACCTCGATCGCCTTCCCCTCAGCGCTCCTCACGCCCCACAGCGCCAAGCCGGACTCCCCGTCGAGGGCGGCGCCTGTTCCGCTCACCAGCGTCGCGGCCTTCCAGTTGCCGCGTCGTGAGACCTCGCGTCGGCCGACCGCGTAGAGACCCCGCCTCAGGACGAACAAGCGGCCGCTCCGCAACCGGTGCCTGATGGCGGATTCGCTGAAGCCGAGGGAGTGGAGCTGTGCGTGGGAGATAACGCCGTGCTGCTGCCGAGCCAGCTCCCACGGGTCGATCGGTTGGAGGGCAGTTGTCGCCATTGCAACCACAAGCCTCCAATCGATCGAAATTCGCCCCCGAGCTAGCCTCCGCCGTCATGCCGACCTGGCACG
>CAVRNY010000007.1:0-19313 GCA_963722705.1 uncultured Thermoleophilaceae bacterium
CGGACGCCGCCAAGGAGGTCGCCGTCCGGGGCGCAGAGGTGGCCGCCGCGCTGCCGACGCTCGAGCGCGCGGTGGCGCTGGCGCAGCCACTGGAGGGAACGGTCGAGCGGCTGGGGCGGATCGTCGACCGGCTGCCGGGCTCGCGCACGGGCAAGCCGGCGGACGGCTAAGCGGTTTCCACGACCCTGGGACGTACCAGGAAACACGCCAGCTGGGCACCGGCGACGAGTGTCGGATCTGTCACCGCTAGGCGGACGAATCCGACGCTCGGGGCCCCGCTCGGCCCCCGTTCCATAGATTGCCGCCGGTGCCGCGCGACCTGATCACCGGCTTCCCGGGATTCATCGGCAGGCGCCTCGCCGCCCGGCTCCTGGAGGACGACGGCGCCGAGGGCGTCGTCGCGCTGGTGGAGCCGCGCATGGCCGGCGCCGCGCGGGAGGCCGCCGCCGCGATCGACGCCGACCGGATCGAGATCCTGGAGGGCGACATCGCCGAGCGCCGCCTGGGACTGGGCGACGCCGACTGGGACCGCCTGCGCAAGGAGGTCCGCCGCGTGTTCCACCTGGCGGCGATCTACGACCTCGCGGTCCCGATCGAGGTGGCCCAGCGGGTCAACGTCGACGGCACCGGGAACGTGCTCGAGCTGTGCGCCGCCGCCGAGGGGCTGGAGCGCCTGGCCTACGTGAGCACCGCGTACGTCGCGGGCCTGCGCCGCGGCGTGGTCTACGAGCACGAGCTGGTGATGGGCCAGGACTTCAAGAACCACTACGAGTCGACGAAGTTCCAGGCGGAGGTCTGGGTGCGCGAGGCGATGGGCCGGATCCCCACCACGATCCTGCGCCCGGCGATCGTGGTCGGCGACTCGCGCACCGGCGAGACCCAGAAGTTCGACGGGCCCTACTACATCCTCCGCGCGATCGCGGCCACCGAGGAGTCCGGCCGGCCGATGATGCAGTTCGGCCGCGGCGGACGCCCCGTTCAACGTCGTCCCCGTGGACTACGTGGTGGAGGCGATCGCCACCGCGGCCCGGCTTCCCGAGGCGGAGGGGGAGACGCTCCATCTGGTGGACACGGAGCCGCTCACGAGCGGGCGAGCTGCTGCGGGTGCTCGCGCGCGAGTACGCGCGCCAAGGAGCCCAAGGGCAGGATCCCGCCGGCCGTGGTGATGGCCGCGCTGCGGATCGGCATCGTCCGCGAGCGCTTCGGCGGCTCGCCGCGCGGAGTCGATCGCCTACCTCAACCACCCGGTGGTGTTCGACACCCGCCGCGACGGTCGACCTCCTCGGCGCGCGCGGCCTGGCGCCGCCGAAGTTCGGCGACTACGTCGAGCACATGGTGCGCTTCTTCCGCGAGCACGAGGACGACCCCGCGTTCGAGACCCGCCGGTAGCGGGTCAGGAGTGGCGGACCGCCACGACGCGCATCTTGCGCTTCCCGCGGGGCGTCTCGATCGTCACGACGTCCTCCGCGTGCGAGCCGGCCAGCGCCTGGCCCACGGGGGAGTCGATCGAGATCAGCCCGTCCGCGGGCCTGGCCTCCGGCTCGGGCACGAGCTTGTGCTCCATCTCCTTGCCCGTGTCCTCGTCGGCGTAGGTCACCGTCGAGCCCATCCCGGCGCCCTCGGCGCCCCCGGCCTCCTCCACGATCTCCGCCGAGCGCAGCTGATCGCGCAGCCGGGCGATCCTCGCCTCGAGCATCGCGGCGTCGTTCTTGGCGGAGTGGTATTCGGCGTTCTCCTTCAGGTCGCCCCACTCGCGCGCGACGCCGATGCGCTCCGCCTTGTCGCGCCGGCCCTCGCCCTCGAGGTCGGCGATCTCCGCCTCGAGCTGTGCGTAGGCAGCGGCGGTCATCTTGGTCGTTTCGGACACCGGGCCACCGTAGCTGAGCGAGGCGCCGGCCCACACTCCGGCCCGGCGCGTCATCATCTCCCGCCGTGCCGCCAGACTCGACTCAGCCCCTCGTGGCGCTCGTCAC
Source organism: uncultured Thermoleophilaceae bacterium (assembly GCA_963722705.1). Classification (GTDB taxonomy): domain Bacteria; phylum Actinomycetota; class Thermoleophilia; order Solirubrobacterales; family Thermoleophilaceae; genus JAAYBF01. The sequence continues at coordinate 1,974 of CAVRNY010000007.1, forward strand.
CGGCGCCTCCAGCGGGATCGGTGAGGCGACCGCCCGGCGGCTCGCCCGCGAGCCGGGCGCCCGGCTGATCCTGGTCGCCCGGCGGGAGGAGCGCCTGAAGGAGCTGGCCGCCGAGCTGCCCGCCCCCACCACCTACGTGGCGGCCGACCTCACCGAGGACGACGCGCCCGAGCGCGTGCTCGCCCACGTGCGCGAGCAGGCGGACGGGCTCTCCCTGCTGGTGAACAACGCCGGCGCCGCCTGGCGCGCCACCTTCGCCGACGGCGGCTGGGCGAACGTCCAGCGCACGATGGCCGTGAACTTCGACGCTGTGGTGCGCCTCACCGAGGCGCTGCTTCCCGTGCTGCGCGAGTCGGCGCCGAGCGCCGTGGTGAACGTGGCGAGCACCGCCGGGCGCGTGGCGCGCGGCGGATCGGGCGCCTACTCGGCGAGCAAGTTCGCGCTCGCGGGGTGGACGGACGCGCTGTACGCGGAGGAGAAGCCGAACCGCTTGCACGTGGGGATGGTGCTGCCCGGCTTCATCGCCACCGAGGGCTTCCCCAGCGCGAGCTGGTGGAGAAGCGGATGACGAGGTGGGCGGTGTCCACGCCCGAGGCGGCCGCCGAGGCGATCGTGGACGCCGGCCTGCGCGGCCGGCCCGAGCGCTACGTGCCGCGCCCCTACGCGATCGTCGCGGCCCTGCGGCTGGTCGCCCCGCGGCTGGTGCGGCGCGTGCTCACCGGCGGCAGCGCGAAGGTGCTCGTCACGCGCACGGGCGCGGACGAGGCGGGCTAGGCCTCCGGTGTCCCGCCCTCGACGGGAGGCCGGTCGGCGGCGGCCGGCACGTCCTGCTCGGCGAGCCGCGTGAGCCGCTCGGGCCGCAGGATCTCGTCGAGCTGCCCCTGGTCAGCAGGCCCCTCTCGAGCACCAGCTCGGACACGCCGCGCCCGCTCGCCTTCGCCTCCCGCGCCACGGCGGTGGCCTGCTCGTACCCGATGTAGGGATTGAGGGCGGTCACCAGGCCGATCGAGTCCTCCACGAGCCCGTGGAGGCGCTCCTCGTTGGCGGTGATTCCCGCCACGCACCGCTCGGCCAGGGTCAGGCAGCCCGCGCGCAGGTGCGAGAGGCCGGCGAACAGGCTGTGGGCGATGATCGGCTCGAAGGCGTTCAGCTGGAGCTGTCCGCCCTCGGCCGCCATCGTCACGGTCACGTCGTTGCCGACGACCTCGAAGGCGATCTGGTTGACCACCTCCGGGATCACCGGGTTGACCTTGCCGGGCATGATGCTCGACCCGGCCTGCACCGGCGGGAGGTTGATCTCCCCGAAGCCCGCGCGCGGCCCCGAGGACAGCAGCCGCAGGTCGTTGCAGGTCTTCGACAGCTTCACCGCGATCCGCTTGAGCACGCCCGAGAGCTGCACGAAGGCGCCGGGGTCCTGCGTGGCCTCCACCAGGTTCGTGGCGCACACCACCGGCAGGCCCGTGATCTCCGCGAGATGCCCGCAGGCCGTCCGCGGATACTCGGGGTGGGCGTTCAGCCCGGTGCCGATCGCCGTGCCGCCGATGTTCACCTCGCAGATCAGCTCGCACGCCTCTGTCAGCCGCGCCCGGTCCTCGGCGAGCATCACGGCGTAGGTGCCGAACTCCTGGCCGAGCGTCATCGGCACCGCGTCCTGCATCTGGGTGCGCCCCATCTTGAGCACGTCGGCGAACTCCTCGGCCTTCGACTCGAAGGCCTCGCCCAGCACCCCCATCGCGGCGTGCAGCTCGTTCGCCGCCACGTGCACGGCCACGTTCACCGCCGTGGGGTACACGTCGTTGGTGCTCTGGCTGCGGTTCACGTCCTCGAGCGGATGCAGGTACGCGTACTCGCCCCGCCTGTGGCCGAGGTGCTCGAGCGCGCGGTTGGCGATCACCTCGTTGGCGTTCATGTTGGTCGAGGTGCCGGCGCCGCCCTGGATCGGGTCGACCACGAACTGATCGTGGAAGCGCCCGTGCCGGATCTCCTCGCACGCCTTCACGATCGCGTCCGCCTTGTGCTGCTTCGAGCAGGCCGAGGTCGCGGTTGGCGAGCGCCGCGGCCTGCTTCACGCACGCGAGCGCGGAGATCAGCTGCGGGTAGATCGAGATCCCGGTGCCGGTGATCGGGAAGTTCTCGAGCGCGCGGAGCGTGTGCACGCCGTAGTAGGCCTCTGCCGGGACCTCGCGGTCGCCCAGCAGGTCGTGCTCGATCCGGTGTTCGGCGTCGGACACCCCCCGGGATCTTAGGAGCCGACGGCCTCCCACCGGGCGTACAGCTCCTCGATCCGGCGCTTGGCCTCCGCGTGCCGCTCGCTCGACCTCGCCGAGCTCCCAGGGCTCGCCCACGCGGCCGGATCGGCCAGCTCCTCCTCGAGCGCGCGCAGCGCCGACTCGGCCGCCTCGATCTCGCGCTCGAGCTCCCGCTGGGCGCGCTGCGCGTTCTTCGAGAGGCGCGGCCTGCCGTTCCCCTCGGGCGCCTCGCGACGGGACTTCTTCGGCTTCGCCTCGGGCTTGGGAGCAGCCGCCGCGGCCTCCTCCGCCCGCCGCTCGTCGCGAGCAACCACGTACTCGGCCCACCCGCCCTCGTAGCCGCGCAGCTCGCCGTCCTCGATCGCGAACGTGCGGCTTCCCACCGCGTCCAGCAGCGCGCGGTCGTGGGACACGAGCAGGAGCGAGCCGGGGAAGGACGCGCAGCGCGTCCTCGAGCGCCTCGCGGCTCTCCAGGTCGAGATGGTTCGTGGGCTCGTCGAGCACGAGCATGTTCGCCCCCGAGTGCACGAGCACGGCGAGCGAGAGCCGCCGCAGCTCGCCGCCGGAGAGGCCGTCGAGCGGCTTCTCCACCTCGTCGCGCGTGAACAGGAAGCGCCCGAGGAGGGCGCGCGCCTTGCCGGGCGTGAGGCCGGTGGCCCGCTGCGTGGCGGCCAGCACCGAGCCCCCGCCGGACAGCTCCTCCGCGTGCTGGGACACGTAGCCGAGGGTCACCTTGTGGCCGGTCTTCAGCTTCCCGGCGGGCAGCTCGCGCCGGCCCACCAGGGTCTCGATCAGGGTGGTCTTCCCGCTGCCGTTCCCGCCCACGAGCGTCACGTGCTCGCCGCGCTCGACCCACAGCGAGGCGTCCTCGATCAGCGTGCGGCCGGGCACCTCGATCCGGCCGCCCTCCAGCTCGAACACCACCCGCCCCGAGCGCTCCGGGTCGGCGAAGGAGAACGACAGCTCGCGCGTGTCCCGCGGGTCGCGCTCGATCCGGTCCATCTTCTCCAGCCGCTTGACGCGCGACTGCGCCTGGCGCGCCTTGGTCGCCTTCGCGCGGAAGCGCTCGACGAACCGCTCCAGCCGCGCGATCTCCGCCTCCTGCTTCTCGATCGCCCGGCCGAGCGCCAGCTCCCGCGCCGCCTGCTCCTTGCGCCACGCGTGCCAGGGGCCGGCGAAGAACCGCGAGCGCCCGGCCTCGAGCTCCAGCACCGAGGTGCCCACGGCCTCGAGGAACCAGCGGTCGTGCGCCACGAGCACGATCGCCGCGTCGAGGCCCGTCAGGTGCTGCTCGAGCCACTCGAGCGAGGGGATGTCGAGGTGGTTGGTGGGCTCGTCGAGCAGCAGCAGGTCCGGCTCGCCGGTGAGCGCGCGGGCGAGCGACGCGCGCGTGAGCTCGCCGCCCGAGAAGGTCGACAGCCGGCGGTCGAGATCCTCGGAGTGGAAGCCCAGGCCGCGCAGGGTCACGAGCGCGCGGTCGCGCCAGCGGTAGCCGCCGTGAAGCTCGAAGCGCTCCTGGGTCTTCGCGTACGCGCCGAGGGTCGCCTCGTCGTGCGCGCCGTCGGCCATCGCCTGCTCAAGCCGCGCCAGCTCGCGCTCGAGCGCGGTCACCTCCTTCGCGCCCGCCAGCACGTAGTCGCGCAGGCTCAGGTCTCGCTCGCGCGGCGGGCGCTGGTCGTGCAGCGCCACCTTCGCCGCCTTCTGGACCGAGAGCTTGCCCCGGTCGACGGTCGCGTCGCCGGCCAGCATCCGCAGCAGCGTGGTCTTGCCCGACCCGTTGCGCCCGGACAGCGTCATCCGGTCGCGGCGCTCGAGCTTGAACGACACGCCCCGCAGCAGCGGGCTGCCGGCGATGTCCTTCCCGAGGTCCGATGCGATCACTACGGCCATGGCGAGATCCCAGGTTAGGCTGCGGCCATGCCCACCTGGGACGACGTCGTGGAGATCGGCCTCCGCTTCCCGGGCGTCGAGGAGGGCACGTGGTTCGGCACTCCGGCGCTGAAGGTGAGCGGCAAGGGCGGCGTGTGCCGCCTGCGCACCGATCCCGATGCGCTCGTGCTGCGGGTGGCGGACATGGGGGAGCGCGAGGCGCTGCTGCAGGGCCAGCCCGAGGCCTTCTTCTCGACCCCCCACTACGACGGCTACCCGTACGTTCTGGTGCGCCTCGAGGCGGTCGATCCGACCGAGCTGGCGGAGCTGCTGGAGGAGGCCTGGCGGATCAAATCGCCCAAGAAAGTCGTGAAGGAGTACGACTCCGGGCAGCGCTAGGGAAGGCTTCGGTAAAGCCTTGGTCAAGTCTCGTTCGAGGCGAGTTTTCCGTGTTATCCATGGCGAACCCGACCGAAATGAGAGCCATGAAGCGCACACTCCGCATACTCGTTCCAATCGCAGTCGTCTCGGCCCTGATGGCGCTCGCCGCGCCCGGCTTCGCAAAGGGCGGCGACGACGACGGCCGCGTGATCAAGCGCGGCGACTGCAGCGGCGCCTCCAACTGGAAGCTCAAGGCCAAGCCGGACGACGGCCGCCTCGAGGTCGAGTTCGAGGTCGACCAGAACCGCAACAACGTGAAGTGGAACCTCCGGCTCCGCCGCAACGGCAAGACCGTGGCGACCGGCAGCCGCCGCACCAGGGCGCCGAGCGGATCGTTCTCGTTCGAGCGCAAGATCGGCAACCCCGCCGGCAAGGACCGCATCTCCGCCGTCGCGAAGCGTGCGAGCGGCGAGACCTGCCGCGCCTCGCTGAGCATCTAGACATGTGACCAACGTCACACTTCCTGGTCGCCTCCACGGGTATGCACTCCCGTGGAGGCGACGATCAGGAGGAGAAGTGGCGATGCGCGCAGACCTGCCGCCGGGGCCCGGCTACCCCCCATACATCCAGGGGATCGGGTTCTGGCATCGCCCGATCGCGTACCTCGAGAAGCTGCGCGCGCAGTACGGCAAGCGCTTCACGATCCGCCTGCCGTTCACGCCGCACTTCGTGATGCTCACCGAGCCGGATCAGCTGAAGCAGGTGTTCACCGCGAAGCCCGACGTCCTGCATCCGGGCGAGGGCGCGCGTGTGCTCGAGCCGATCGTGGGCAGCTACTCCGTTCTCCTGCTCGACCAGGACGCCCACATGAGCCAGCGCAAGCTCATGCTCCCGGCCTTCCACGGCGAGAAGATGGCGTCGTTGTCGGGGCTGATGGAGGAGGTCACCGATCGCGAGGTGGCAGCCCTCCCGCGCGACGAGCCGGTGGAGCTGCATCCGGTCACCCAGCGTCTGACCCTCGAGATCATCCTGCGCGCCGCCTTCGGCCTCGACCCCGGGCCGCGACTCGAGGCGCTTCGCGAGCGGCTCGGCGCGATGCTCGAGTTCGGCGACCGGCCGAGCAGCCTGATCGTGGCGCCGAAGGACAGCCTGGCCGAGCGCCTGATGATGCGCTTCGGCCCGGGGGCCATCTTCATGAAGCTGCAGGCCGAAGCCGACAAGCTGATCTTCGAGCAGATCCACGAGCGCCGGGCGGACCCCGGCGACCGCGAGGACATCCTCGCGATGCTGCTCGAGGCGCGCCACGAGGACGGCTCGCCGATGTCCGACCAGGAGCTGCGCGACGAGCTCATGACGCTGCTGGTGGCCGGACACGAGACCACCGCCTCGACCCTCGCCTGGGCGTTCTCGCAGCTGCCGCACCATCCTGCCGTTCTCGACCGCCTCACCGAGGAGGTCCGCAACGGCGATGGCGGCGAGTACCTCGACGCCACGATCAACGAGACGCTGCGCCACCGGCCTGTGCTGCCCAACAACCAGCCGCGGCTTGTGAAGCAGCCGATCGAGGTCGGCGGCTGGGAGTACCCGCCGGGCGTCTGCCTCGTGCCCAACTCGTACCTGCTCCACCACGACGAGGACGTCTACCCCGATCCCTACGTCTTCCGCCCGGAGCGCTTCCTCGACGAGGGGCCCGGCACCTACACCTTCATCCCCTTCGGCGGCGGCCGGCGCCGCTGCCTCGGTGCGAGCTTCGCGATGGTGGAGATGCGCCTGGTACTGCGGGCCGTTCTCTCCCAGAGGGAGCTGGGGGCCACGTCCAGCGGGGCGGAGCTCCCTCGCCGGCGCAACATCACGGTCAGGCCGGCGGCGGGAGCCCGCGCGGTGCTGGGCGAGCGCCGCCCGGCGGCGGTCGCGGTGGCCTGAGCCCATGCCGAGAACCTTCGCCCCCAGCATCTCCTGTGTTCATAATCGATCTGTGATCGGGGAGCGGGTACCCGGGCGCCCGGAGGGCGAGCTGGTCGGCGACATCCGCGCACGCCTGAGCCGTCTGGGGTGGCTGTCCGGCACCGCCGGGGCGATCGTCGTCTTCATCTCGATCAGCTTCCTGACCCCGATCTTCATCGAGAAGGGCGACAGCCCCGAGCTGGCGGTGCTCAACGCGGCCGTCCTCGCGGTCTACATCGTGATCGCGGGCAGCGCGATCACGTGGCACTCCAACCGGCACATCCCGGCGACGCTCGATTGGCTCGTGAAGGGGCGCGCGCCGGACGAGCGCGAGCACCGGCGCACCCTGGGGCTCGCCTTGTACGGCACGAAGCTCATGGCGATCGGCTGGGTCGTGGGAGGCATCCTCTTCTTCGTCCTCAACGGCGTCGCCCACTCGCTGGAGTTCGCCACCGTCACGGCGGTGACCATCTGGGCCGGGGGCGAGACCCACTGCGCGCTCGCGTACCTGGCCTCCGAGCGGATCCTTCGCCCGATCACGGCGCGCGCCCTCGCGGCCCGCACACCCGAGGGGACCGCCGCCCCCGGCGTGCGCATGCGCCTCACCTGGGCGTGGGCGCTGGGCACCGGCGTGCCGCTGCTCGGCGTGCTGGTGGTGGGGGTCGTCGGCCTCACCAAGTCGGACGTCAACACCGACTACCTCGCCGCGGCGGTGGTGTTCCTCGGCCTGCTGGCCTCGGCCGTCGGGTTGCTCGCCACGCTGTTCGCCGCCAAGGCGATCGCCCACCCCGTGACCTCGGTCCGCCGCGGGCTCGAGCAGATCGAGCGCGGCGATCTCGACGCGCACGTGCCGGTCGACGACAGCAGCGAGGTCGGCCAGCTCCAGGCCGGCTTCAACCGCATGGCCGAGATGATGCGCGAGCGCGAGCGGATCCGCGACCTGTTCGGCCGCCAGGTCGGCGAGGACGTGGCGCGCGCCGCGCTGCGCGACGGCACCCGGCTCGGCGGCGAGGAGCGCGAGATCGGGGCCCTGTTCGTGGACATCGTCGGCTCGACCTCGATGGCGATGGCCATGCCGCCCACCGAGGTGGTGCGAACGCTCAACCGCTTCTTCCGAGTGGTGGTCGAGGTCGTGGAGAGCGAGTGCGGCTTCGTGAACAAGTTCGAGGGCGACGCCGCGCTGTGCGTCTTCGGGGCGCCCGTCCCGCGTGACGACCCCTCGGGCGACGCCCTGCGCGCGGCCCGGGCGCTCGCGACGCGCCTGACGCGCGACGTCCCCGAGATCGACTTCGGCATCGGCATCTCGGCGGGCACCGCCGTGGCCGGCAACGTGGGCGCGGAGCACCGGTTCGAGTACACGGTGATCGGCGACCCGGTGAACGAGGCGGCGCGGCTGTCGGAGCTCGCGAAGCGGCGGCCCGAGCGCGTGCTGGCGTCCGAGACGGCGCTCAGGGTCGCGGCGAACGACGAGAACGAGGCCTGGAGCATGACCGAGGCGGCCGTGCTGCGCGGCCGCAGCGCTCCGACCGGTGTGGCGCACCCGCGGATGCAGCCGGCTCAGAGCCCGGCGGCGCCCGCCAGCAGCTCGACCTGATCCGGGTCGGTCGAGCCCGGGAAGAAGATGAGCTCGTCCGCGCCGGCCTGCTTCGAACTCGGACAGGTAGCGCTTGACCGTGTCCTCGTCCGTGGCCGCGGACTGCACGATCTGCTGGGAGAACTCCCCCAGGAAGGCGTAGTAGTCGCCGAGCTTCTCCTCCGCGGCCTGCTCGGCGCCGTCGCCGAGCGCGAAGTAGACGAGCGCCATCGTGCGCGGCTCGTCGTCGCGGCCGGCGGCGCTCCAGGCGTCCTTGAGCTTCGGTAGCGCCTCGGTGAACACGTCGGCGCCTCCCCCGCCCAGGGTCCAGCCATCGGCGTACTCGGCGGCGCGCCGGTAGGCCGCGTCCGCGCCGCCGCCGATGAGCATGGCCGGCCGCTCGCCGTTCGCAGGCGCCGGCCCCACGCCGCCTTCGCCCGCCCACGCGCTGCGCAGCTCGCCCAGCTGGCGTTCGAAGATCGCGCCGCGCTTGTGGTAGTCGACTCCCGCCGTCGCATAGTCGTCCTCGCGGGCGCCGATCCCCAGGCCGAGCACCAGCCGCCCGCCGGAGATCTGGTCGACCGTGGCGGCCTGCTTGGCCAGCAGGGCGGTGTTCGAGCGCAGCGGCGCGAGCAGGATGTCGGTGACCAGGCGGATCCGCTCGGTCACGGCGGCGGCCGCCGAGAGCGCGATCAGCGACTCGAAGGTCGGGTAGGCGAGCCGGTCGATCGTGCCGAGCGAGGAGAACCCCGCCTCCTCGGCCCGGCGCGCCCAGTCGACGATGCCGCGCCGGTCGACGCCGCGGAGTGCGTTGGGCAAACCGATCCCGATCTCCACCCGGTCGACTCTAGAGACGTGGCCTCCGCACGATCAGGGTCCCGGTTGAGGGAGCCGCCCCGATGAGTTGCAGGCCCCGCGGGCGCAGACTGCCTCCCATGGACCCAACGCTCTATTTCAGTGTCTTCGTCGGCGGCCTCCTGATGTGCGCGATAGCCGCGCTCATGTACAGGCCACCGATGCGCTCCTGCCCGGACTGCGGGCTTCAGACGCCCACGCAGGGGCGGCAATGCCGCCACTGCGCGTACCGATTCGCGTGAGAGACTGGAGTGCGTGGAGCCGGAGCCCCTGGCCCAGGGCGACGCGTCGCCCCTGCGACGGCTGACGGCCTCGCTGGACGCGCTGCGCCCCGTCTTCACGAACCCCGATCTGCGCTGCGTGCAGTTCGGCTGGGGCGCCCACCAGTTCGTCGTCTGGTCCTACTCGATCGGGCTCGCGGTTTACGCGTTCGAGATCGGCGGGACCACGGCAGTCGGCCTCGTGGGCCTGATCCGCCTGCTGCCGGCCGCGGTGGCCGCGCCGTTCGCGGGCCTGCTCGGCGATCGCCACTCGCGCCGCGCGGTGCTGATGTGGACCACGATCGCGATGACGGCCACGGTCGCGCTCTCCGCCGTGGCCGTCTACGCCGGCTGGCCGGCCGCCGTGGTCTACCTCCTGGGGGTCGGGTTCACCGTGACCACGGCGGCCTACGCGCCGGCGCAGGCCGGGCTCCTCCCCGTGTGCTCGCGCACGCCACAGGAGCTGTCGGCCTGCAACATCGCGCTGAGCGTGATGGACAACGCCGGCTTCCTCGCGGGGTCGGTCGGCGCCGGGCTGCTCCTGGCCGCCGAGGGGCCGGAGGCGGTCTTCGTCCTCGGCGCGGTCATCGCCGCGGCGGGCGGGTTCACGCTGTGGCGGGTCACGCCCGACGAGCGGCCCGACTACGCGCCCCAGCCCGGAGAGGCCGGCGTTGTCCGCCAGACGCTGCTGGGCGCGCGGACCGTCAGGGCCGACCCGGGCCTGCGGCTGATCACCGTCGCGCTCACCGCGCTCGTCACGTTCGAGGGGATGATGGACGTGCTCACGGTGGTCGTCGCGCTCGAGCTGCTGGGCATCGGCGAGGGCAGCGTCGGGTACCTCAACGCCGCCTGGGGGGCGGGAGCGCTGGTCGGCTCCGCGGCCCTGACCGTGCTCCTCAAGCGCGGCGCCCTCGCCGCCGGCCTCGTGGCCGGCGCCCTGATCACCGGCGCGGCCACGGCGCTGATCGGCATCTGGCCCGTGTCGGCCGCGGCGTTCCTGGGCCTCGCGGGAATCGGCTTCGGCTACACGTTCGTCGACGTCGCCGGCAACACCCTGCTCCAGCGCCTGGCCTCCGACGAGGTGCTGAGCCGCGTGTTCGGCGTGCTCGAGACGCTGCGGCTGTTCGCGATGGCGATCGGCTCGATCGCGGTGCCGCTGCTCGTGGCGCTGCTCGGGAGTGCGGGGAGCGCTGATCGCCGTGGGCGCCTTCCTGCCGCTCGTGGCCGCCGCCCGCTGGGCGGCACTGCGCTCGTTCGAGGCGGGCGCGCCCGCGCCCGAGCGCGAGTACGCGCTGCTGCGCGGCGACCCGATCTTCCTGCCGCTGCCGGTGGCCACCCTGGAGCGCGTGAGCCAGGACCTGGCGCGTGTCGAGTTCCCGGCCGGGCACGAGGTGATCACCGAGGGCGAGCCGGGCGATCTCTTCTACCTGATCGATCAGGGCGAGGTGGAGGTGATCGGGGACGGCGACTTCCGGCACATCGCGGGCGTGGGCGAGTCGTTCGGCGAGATCGCGTTGCTGCACGACGTGCCACGGACGGCGACCGTGCGGACGACCACGGCCACGAGCCTGCTCACGCTGGAGCGTGAGCAGTTCCTCGCCGCGGTCACGGGGCATCCGCGCAGCAGCCAGGTGGCGAGCGCTCTGGCGCAGGCGCGGTTGGCGCCCTCGCATCACCCGAGTGGGTTCGAGGGGGAGCCAAGCCGGGTACGCAACGAGTAACTGCAAGGGGAAGCGTGGACAGCGCTGTTGTCACGGAGGGACCAAGCCCATGCGAAGCGACACAATCCCCGCCCCGGAGGAAGGATCTGACGCCTACAGGTTGGAGCGGCTGAGCGATCGTGGCCGCGACGACACGGCGAGCGAGCGAGACATCGCGGCGCAGATACGGGACGAGCACGGGGCCCAGCGTGACCGCGCCGCCGACGTCGCCGACCAGAGATCGTTCGAGGTCGATGCCAGGGACGCGCTCGCGGACAGGCACACTCTCCGCGTCCAGGAGCTGCGTGCGCGGGCGATCGAGGGGCGCAGGCGAGCGGCGGAGGACCGCGCTCGCGCAGCGTACGACCGAAAGCAGGCCGCCCGCGACCGCGAGCGCGCCGCCGAGGACCGCCGGCAGGCAAGGCTCGACCGCGACCGGGCCGGGACCGACGAGCTGACCGGAGCGCGTAGGCGCGGCGTGGGGCTCGAGGAGCTCGAGCGCGAGATAGACCGGGCGCGGCGCACGGGCCAGCCGCTCGTGGCCGCATACGTGGACGTGGACGGGCTCAAGGCTGTCAACGACGTGCAGGGCCATCGCGCCGGCGACAAGCTGTTGCGAGCGGTCGCCGACGGCCTCAGGCATCACATGCGCTCGTACGACCTGATCGTGCGTCTGGGTGGCGACGAGTTCCTCTGCGTCCTGCCAGGGGTCACGGTCGACGAGGTGATGCGGCGCCTCGCCGAGCTGAAGTCGGAGCTGTCGGCGGAACCTCCGTTCAGCTCGGTGACCGTCGGACTCAGCGAGCTGCGCGACGCCGACGGGCCGCTCGAGCTGATCGACCGCGCCGACCGCAACATGCTGGCGTGTCGCAAGCAGGCCGAGCTGCGGCTCGCTCCGGAGGCCGACGCGCCGCGCTAGGCGGAGGGAAGCGCCCGCGCCCGGCGGGCCATCCCCTTCCAGGGGTCGCCCTCGGCGTCGATCCGGCCTCCGATGGTCTTGACCGTCCACCGGTCGGGCCTGAGCTTGGCGTCTTCGAGCTCGTCCCAGTGGATCGGCGCCGCCACCGGAGCCCTCGGCTTGGCCCGCACCCCGTAGGGCGCCACCGCGTGCTGCGCGTAGGCGTTGCGGTTCACGTCCACGTAGATCTTCGAGCCGCGGTTCACCTTCTTGTACTCGAGCGTCAGCCGCTTCGGGTCGTCTTCGACCATGCCCTCCGCGAGCGCGCGGGCGAACTTGTGGACGTCGCCGAACCCGGGTCCCCGCCGCAGCGGGCACACCACGTGGATGCCGCGCGAGCCGGTCACCATCGCGTACGTGGCCAGGCCCTTGTCCCGCAGCCGCTCGCCCGCGTCCCGGGCCGCTGCGCGCACGTCCGCGAAGCCGCCGGTCGAGGGGTCGAAGTCGATGATCAGGCGCTCCGGCTTGTAGGGCTCGTCGGCCTTCGACAGCCACAGGTGGGGGGTCACCACGTTCTGGCCGGCCAGGTAGACAGCGGTCGCGGCGTCGTTGGCGAGCGCGTGGGTCACGGTGCCGCCGCGCTTGGGCACGGTCACGCGATCGACCCAGTCCGGGAAGTAGTCGGGCACCGCCTTCATGAAGAAGCCCTTGCCGTCGATCCCGTCGGGGAAGACCTGGAGCGCGAGCGGCCGCTCCTTGACGTAGGGCAGCATCACCGGCGCGACGCGCTCGTAGTGGTGCGCGAGGTCGCGCTTGGTGAGCTTCGCCTTCGGGAAGAGCACCTTGTCGGGGTGCGTGACCTTCACGTCGTGCCGGCCGATCTTCAGGAACTCGGTCATCGCGAGGTAGTTTGCCCGGACCGTGGCGATCACCTTCACGCGCGCACTCGGACTGGCCGCCGCCGGCGCCGTCGCCGGCGTCGCGCTGTGGTGGCGCAAGAACCCGTCGGCGTGCCCCTACGGACAGCGATTCTGGGTCGAAGCGCCGCACCCGTTCATCACGCGGGGGCGCCTGCGTGAAGTGCTGGCCCCGCAACCTGGCGAGCGCGTGCTCGAGGTCGGCCCCGGCACCGGCTACTACACGCTCGAAGTGGCCGGTTGGATCGAGCCAGGCGGGCAGCTGGAGATCTTCGACCTCCAGCAGGAGATGCTCGACCACACCATGCGCGGCGCGTCCGACCGCGGCCACACCAACATCGCCCCGACCCAGGGCGACGCCCGCGAGCTGCCCTACCCCGACGCCACCTTCGACGCCGCCTACCTCGTCACCGTGCTCGGCGAGATCCCCGATCAGGATGCCGCGCTGCGCGAGCTCGCGCGCGTGCTGAAGCCCGGCGGACGGCTCGTCGTGGGCGAGCTCTTCGGGGATCCCCACTGGGTCAGCCCCGCGAAGCTCACCGGCCGCGCCGAGGGCGCCGGCCTGACCTTCGCCCGCCGGTCGGGCGGTCCGCTCGGGTACTTCGCGCGGTTCGAGCGGTGACCGGACGGCCGCTGGCGGTCACGCTGGCCTGCCTGGTGGCCGCGGCCGGTTGCGGCGGGGATGAGGAGGAGCCAACGCGAGAGGCCACCGCTCCTCCGCCTGCGCGCGAAAAGGCCAAGCCGCCGCCCGACCTCCCCGCACCACGCTGCCCGTCCGGCGTGGCCGGGTGTCGCACCGCGAGCGGCAGGGTGCTCTACGTCGAGCGGGTGGATCCCGACGGCGACGGCGACGCCCACTTCGTGCTGGCCAGCGACGAGAGCATCACCGGCCCCGGCATCTCGGTCATCGACGTGAAGCGCTCGCTGCGCCCGAGCCCGCTGCCCGGCCCCGGCGACCGCCTCAGCGCCGCCGGGCCCGTGGAGACCGGCTCGTTCGGGCAGAGGCAGATCGCGGCGGTTGCGGTTCGGGCTCGCTAGGTAGGACCGCTGTCGGTCACTCCGCGGCCACCTCCTCGATCGTCCGCCCGCTCAGCACCGACTCCGGCTGGGTGCTCACCGGGTTGCGCCGGGCGTCGGCCTCCGTCGTCCTTGCGTTTCATCAGCAGCCACTGCGGCTTGTCGCCTCCGCTGGTGCGACGCAGCGTGTAGCCGCCCTTCAGCTTCTCGCCGTCGAGCCAGAAGCGCAGCGTGCCCTTCTCGAGCGCGTCCTTGGCGGATCCCTCGCCGAGGTGCTCGTAGGTGCCCCTGTCCCAGACGATCACCGCGCCGGCGCCGTAGCCCTCCCCGATCACGCCCTCGAAGTCGCCCCACGAGAGCTGGTGGTCCTCGACCTGCATGGCCAGTCTCTTGTCGCGCGGGTCGGTGGAGGGTCCCTTCGGTACGGCCCAGGAGACGAACACGCCGTCGATCTCGAGGCGGAAGTCGTAGTGGAGGCTGGTGGCCGCGTGCTTCTGGATGACGAAGCGGGGCATGGCCTCAGTCGCGAAGCAGCTTCACGCCCAGGACGAGCAGGAGCAGGCACGTGGGGCCGACCGCGTACTCGCCGAGCACCCATCCCGTGAGCGGCGTGACCAGGGCGACGCCGAGCACCACCGCGACGATGGCGAGCCAGCGTGGAAGCAGGGCCTTGGCTCGAAGCGCCGCCGCACCGGTCGCGAAGGTGAACAACCCGAACCCGATCCCGGCGGCGCTGGACCCGAAGAAGTAGGAGATGTCGAACAGCGCGATCGCGAGCGACTCGGTCAGCTCGCCGTCGCCGGCTCTGAGCGCCGCGGCCATGTTGATGCCCTCCGCGCCTAGGCCGGCCGCCAGGCCGAGGAGCATCCCGCCGAAGGCGATGTTGGCGAGCAGCTCATCGCCCTCGAGCTCGACCAGCACGCCCCGGAACGCACCCGCGAAGACGGCGAAGGCCGCGATCGACGTGAGGCTGATCAGCCCTCCGACCTCGATCTCCCCCGACAGGTCTGTGTAGAAGTCGACGAGCTCTGCGCCGGATGCGTCCGGGGCGGGCTGCTCGAAGGCCCAGAGCGCGTTTCCGACGGCGAACAGGATCACAGCCGCGATCGCGCTCCAGCCGGCCCAGCGGTGCGAGCGGGAATCGCCCCTGCCGACGACGATGCCATGGCCATAGCGTGACGACGTTTCTCTCGCGCCGCCACGGGCATCGGTCAGCTATGGAGAAAACGAGCAACAACGGACATTCCGAGGACCTCTTCGGCCAGGAGCACGTCGAGCGCTACCGCGAAACAGACGGCGAGCTGGGGCACGACTGGCAGAAGGGCTCCACCGTGCTCATCCTGACCACGACGGGCCGGCGCTCAGGCGAGCCGCGGAGCACCCCGCTGATCTACCGCCCCTACAACGGCTTCAACCTCGTGGTGGCCTCGAAGGGCGGGTCGGACGAGCCACCGGCCTGGTACCGCAACATCGAGGACAAGCCCGAGGTCGAGGTGCAGATCAAGGACGACCACTTCCGCGCCCGGGCACGGGCAGCCACGCCGGAGGAGAAGCCGGACATGTGGCGGACCATGACCGCGATGTGGCCCGACTACGACGATTATCAGGAGCGCACCGATCGGGAGATCCCCGTCGTGGTGCTCGAGCGGATGTGATGTGAAGCGCGGCCTCGGGTATTAGGCCAACGGCACCGAGTCGGCGCCACTGGGAGACCAAGCGGAAGGGGAGTGCCGATGTTCCTAGTCCGATCGTTGCGCGGGCGTATCGCCCTCGCCGTGACCGCCGTGCTCGTGAGTGGCGTCGCGCTTGCGCCGGGCGCGGGCGCCGCCGGCCTGCCATATGAGGATCCCACCCTTCCGGTGAGCCAGCGCGTGGATGACCTGCTGGAGCGCATGACGCTCGAGGAGAAGGTCGGGCAGATGACCCAGACCGAGCGCGGCCAGGTCTTCGACGACGCCGCCCCGATCACCACCTGGAAGCTCGGCAGCATCCTCTCAGGCGGCGGCTCCACGCCAACGAGCAACACTCCGGAGGCCTGGGCCGACATGGTCGATCGCTTCCAGCGAGCGGCGCTGGCCACACGTCTTCACATCCCCCTGCTCTACGGGATCGACTCGGTGCACGGCGACGGCAACATGTACGGCGCCACGGTGTTCCCGCACAACATCGGGCTGGGCGCGAGCCGCGACCCCGCGCTCGCGCGCGCGGTGGCGCGCGTGACCGCCGAGGAGACCCGCGCGAGCGGCCCGCAGTGGACGTTCGCCCCGTGTCTGTGCTCGGCGCAGGACGACCGCTGGGGGCGTACGTACGAGAGCTTCGGCGAGAGCGCCCGCCTGGTCGAGCGGATGGAGACCGCAATCGACGGCTTCCAGGGCCGCGACCTGGCCGCGCGCAACCGTGTGCTGGCCACGGCCAAGCACTTCGCGGGCGACGGCCACACGAAGTACGGGACCGGGAGTGGCGACTACCCGATCGACCAGGGCGTGGTCGTGACCAGTCGCCGGGACTTCTTCCGCAAGGTCCTGCCCCCGTACGTGGCGGCGGTGCGCGACCACGATGTCGGCTCGGTGATGCCGTCGTTCTCGAGCGTCGACTGGACCGACGACGGCGTCGGCAACCCGATCAAGATGCATGCCAACCGCGACCTCCTGACCGACGTGCTCAAGGGCCGGATCGGCTTCGACGGCCTCGTGATCAGCGACTGGGAGGGCATCCACCAGATTCCCGGCGACTGGCCGACCCAGGTTCGCACCGGCGTGAATGCAGGGATCGACCTGATGATGGAGCCGAACGCGTACCAGAGCTTCATCACGACGCTGCTCGACGAGGTGAAGGCGGGCCGCGTGCCGATGAGCAGGATCGACGATGCCGTCAGGCGCATTCTCGCCAAGAAGTTCGAGCTCGGGCTGTTCGAGCGCCCGTTCACCGACCGGGCCAACCTGGGCAAGGTCGGCTCGCGCGCCCACCACGCGCTCGCCCGCCGGGCGGCCGCGAAGTCCCAGGTGCTGCTGAAGAACCGACGCCACACCCTCCCGCTCGGGCGCAAGGGCGGCGTGTACGTGGCCGGCTCCAACGCCGACAACATCGGCAACCAGGCCGGCGGTTGGACGCTGACCTGGCAGGGCGGCTCGACCAACAAGATCCCCGGCACCACGATCCTGGACGGGATCCGCCGGGCGGCCAGGGGACGGGTCGTCCACAGCAGCGATGCGTCAGCGCCGATCCGGCGCCGTGACGTGGGCATCGTGGTGGTGGGGGAGACGCCTTACTCCGAGGGCTTCGGGGACGTGGGCGGCCCGCTGTGGGGCTTTGACCCCGGCGACAACGGCGAGCTGCGACCCGTGAAGGACATGAAGCTCTCCGAGGACGACAGCGCCGCGGTGGACAAGGTCTGCGCGGCGGCTGCGAAGTGCGTGGTGGTCGTGGTGTCCGGGCGCCCGCTTGTGATCGACTCGGCCCAGCGGCGCGAGATCGATGCCCTGGTGGCCGCCTGGCTGCCCGGCAGTGAGGGCGCGGGAGTGGCGGACACGCTGTTCGGGCGCCGACCATTCACCGGCAAGCTCCCGGTGAGCTGGCCGCGCAGGCTCGCCCAGGAGCCGATCAACGTGGGAGACCCTGGCTACGACCCGCTGTACCGGTTCGGCCACGGGCTCCGGACCGCCCGTGCGCGGCGCAGG
>CAVRNY010000008.1:0-299950 GCA_963722705.1 uncultured Thermoleophilaceae bacterium
ATGTATTGCTCCCTTGCTCAGGTGCTCCATCGACCCGCGGATGTTCGAGAGGTTGATTCCCGACCCGGAGCCGCCGCGGAAGATCTTGCCCTCCTTGGTGTTCCAGTCGAGGATCGACTCCATCGTGTCCTCGACCGAGAGGATGAAGCAGGCCGAGCACTGCGGGTGCTCCTCGAAGCCCACGTTGAACCAGACCGGCGAGTTGAACGCCGCCATCTGGTGGAGAAGGATGTGCGTGAGCTCGGCCTCGAAGGCGTCGGCGTCCTCGTCGCTCGCGAAGTAGTCGCTCTCGCGCCCCCAGCCGGCGATCGTGCCCGCCACGCGGCCGACCATCTGGCGCACCGAGGACTCGCGCTCGTCGCTGCCCAGGCGACCGCGGAAGTACTTCTGGCTGACGATGTTCGTGGCGTTCTGCGACCAGGTGGCCGGGAACTCCACGCCGCTCTGCTCGAAGGCCGGGCTCTCGGGGTCGCCGATGACCGCGTCGCGGATCTCCCACTCGACGGCGTCGAAGGGATGCTTGCCGGGTTCCGTGAACCGCCGCTCGATGGTCACGCCATCGGTGTTCGGGGAGGTCTGCGGGGCGGTGCTACGGCTGGTCGGCATGCTCACTCCTCAGGTTGGTCGCGCCCTCGGGCTGGGCTGCGGGTGGACCGGCCATGCTCCTCCTGGGGTCGGACGGATCTGGGGTCCCGTCGAGCGGCAGCTGGTCGTCCCCGGGGGCCGGCTGGTCGCGCAGCCGCCGGATCACGTCCTCGAGCTCGTCGAGGTCCGCAAGCCGCCGGTAGACGGAGGCGAACTGGATCGCCGACAGGGGGTCGAGCCGGGCGAGGCCGCGCTCGGCGAGGTCGCCGATCACCGCGGCGCTGACCTCGGGGCCGCCGCGCCGGACCTGCGCGGCGATCGAGTCCGCAAGCCCTTCGAGCTGCTCGCCTCCCACCGGGCGGCCTCCGGCCGCCCGAACGAGCCCTCGAAGTAGCTTGCGGCGATCGAAGCGCTGCGTCGTGCCGTCGCGCTTCAACACGTCGATCGGCAGCTCCTCAGCCCGCTCGTGGGTGGTGAACCGATGCCCGCAGCCGCCGCACTCGCGACGGCGCCGGATCGAGTCGCCCGGGTCGGTCAGGCGGGAGTCGACCACGCGGGTCGACTCGAAGGAGCAGAACGGACAGCGCACAGCTCCATATTACTAGGTGTTGTGTCCTTCTCCTGCTCCAAACACAACATATTGTGGTATTTGCGGGGTCAGCGCCCTAGGCGCACGCTGTCCCGCAGCTGCGCGAAGGCGTCCGCCGTGCGCCCGCCGGCGTCGGCGAAGGAGGCCCGCAGGGGCCTCGTGATGCGCTCGGGGGAGCTCCCGCGCACGCGCGCGAGAGCGACAAGGGCGGCCACCGCCCCGAGGCCGAGCAGGACCGACAGCAGCCAGCCGGGGGCGTCGCTGCCGCTCGCGTCGCCGATGATCGGCGGCGTGGCGAGGTCCGCCAGCCGCACGCGCGCGTCCGGAGTCGGCGCGGGCGGCGCCGGCACCTTGGCCTTCTGGCTGCCGCCGCCTCCGCCGCCCGAGCCCGGCCCGGGCACGGCCTCGAGCTGGCGCGTGTCGGGCGCTCCCGCGCTTCCGCCCACGCCGCACCCCTCGCGGCCGGCCGACAGCTGGTCGGCCAGGCCGGGCGCGTACTGCTGCGACGTCGGGCGGGAGCGCGTTCAGGTCGCGGCGCAGCTCGCCGTCGGAGTAGCGGCAGGGGTCGATCGTGCCGTCACGGCGGAAGTCGTCGAGCGGGCCCGCGCTCGCGGGCGCCACCACGGCGAGCGCGGCGAGCATGGCGAGCAGGCCTGTGAGTCCCGGTCGGCGCACGCTCGGAACCGTAGCGCGGCCGGCGGGCCGGCCGCGGCCGTCACAATGCGCGCGATGGCAGCGACCGGCACCAGGGCGCCCGCGGGCGCGCCCGCCTCCGCGGGCGGCCGGCTGCGGACCGTCCTGGGCGACGTGCCGCCCGGCGCGGCGGCGCTCGGCGCGGCGCTGGCGGTCGCCGTCCTCTACGCCGCCTTCGCGAGCGGCGCGATCGGCATCGCGGAGGGGAGCCGGCTGCAGATCGGCGTCGCCGCGATCGCCTTCGCCACGGTCGGCGGGCTGCTCTTCAGCCGCGACCTGCGCTTCGACCCCGCCCCCGGCGGCCTGGCCGGCCTGGGCCTGCTCGCCGGCTTCGCCGCGTGGGCCGCGCTGTCGATCACCTGGTCGGTGGCGCCCGACGAGACCTGGCTCGAGGTCAACCGCGCGATCTCCTACGTGCTCGTGGTCGCGCTCGCGATCGCGCTCGGTTCGAGCATCACGCGCTCCGCGGAGCGGGTGGCGCTCGGCTGGCTCGCCATCGCCACGGTCGATCTCCCTCTACGCGCTCGGCGGCAAGCTCTTCCCCGGGCTCGAGATCCCGGGCCTGATCGACCTCAACCACACCGAGCGCTTCTCGCGCCTGCGCGCCCCGCTCGACTACTGGAACGCGCTCGGGATGGTGTGCGTGCTCGCCGTGCCGGTCGCGGTGCGGGCCGCCGCCGACCTCGGCGGCCGCGAGCGCGCGCGGATCGCCGCGCTGCTCGCGCTCGTCCCCCTGCTCACGACGCTCTCGCTCACCTACTCGCGCGGCGGGCTGCTGGCGCTGGTGGCGGCGCTGGCGCTCGTGATCGGGATCGGCCCGCGAGCGCCTGCGCCTGCTGGCCGCGCTCGGGGTGGGCCTGGTGGGAACCGCGCTGCCCGTGGTCGACCGCCGTGATGCTCGACGACCTCACCACGGACGGCCTGTCCGTCGTCCGAGCGCACCGGCGACGGCCTTCTGCTGTTCGGCGGCGCTCGTGGCCGGCCTGATGGTCGCGGCGCTCCTGGGCCGCCTCCTGGTCCGGGCCGGGGAGCGCTGGCGCTCGGGCCCGCCGGGCGCGCGCGTGCCCGCTGGGCGGGGATCGTGGCGGCCGTGGCGGTGCCGGTGGCCGTGGTGGGCGCGCTGGCGCTCTCCGAGCGCGGGATCGGCGGCACCGTGTCCGATCAGGTCGACGAGTTCACCGAGGTCAAGTTCGACCGCCAGAACGATCCGGCGCGCGTGCTGCGCACGAACTCCGGCAACCGCTGGATCTGGTGGGAGGAGGCCGCCGGCTCGTTCGCCGACCGCCCGTTCGTCGGCCACGGCGCCGGCTCGTTCCCGCTCGCCCACCGCATCTACCGCGACAACGCGCTCGACGTGCGAAACGCCCACAGCGTGCCGCTCGAGTTCCTCTCGGAGACGGGCGTGATCGGCGCGCTGCTCGCGCTCGGCGGCCTCGGCCTGCTGGGCGCCGCCGCGGTGCGGACCGCACGTGCGCGCCCGCCCGGGCGCGAGCGCGGCGTTCGCCGTGGCGATGATGGCCGGCCTGCTCGCGTGGTCGCTGCACGCGCTGGGTCGACTGGGACTGGGACATCCCCGGCGTGATGCTGCCCGTGCTCGTGTTCCTCGGCGTGCTCGCCGCGCGCCCGCTTCGCCCGGGCGTCCGCAGGCCCCCGCCGCCCACGCGCGGCCGCGGGCTGGCGCTGCTCGGCGCCGGAGCGGCGATGGCCGCGGTGGTGGCGCTCGCCGCGCTCCCCGCCATATCGGACGACCTCTCCGACGAGGCGCTCAGCCAGGCCTCGAGCGGACGCGCCGCCGACCTCCGCGAGGCGGCGGAGAAGGCCGCGCGCGCCAAGCGCCTCAACCCGTTCGCCGTCCGGCCGGTCTTCGCCCAGGCCTCGATCCTCGAGCGCGGCAACCAGCAGTCGGCCGTGGCCGGGCTGCTGGTGGAGGCGGTCGAGCGCCAGCCCGACAACCCCGACACGTGGAGCCGCCTGGCGCGGTTCCAGATCCTGGTCGACGACTCCGCCTCGGCGCTGCGCTCGCTCGCGACCGCCGCCTCGCTCGACCCGGCGCGCTTCGCGGCGCGCCTCGGGGTGCTGTCCTACCTCTACGACGAGCGCCGCTCGGCGAGCGCCACCGGCACTCCGCTGCCGGAGAAGCTCAGGCGCGCACGCCGTCGAGCGGCGCCCGCGACACCGGCCCCCGCGGGCCCGGCTGCTCCCGCGCCCTCCCGGCGCCCGCCGCGCCGCCCACGCCTCAGCCCGCGCCCACCCCGCGGCGCTCGCCGCCGAGGCAGCCGTCCAACCCGCCGCCGAGCGGCGACCCGTTCCGGCTCGAGGGCTAGGCCGCCCCGGCTGAAGCGACGTCACGATCGCCCGGTGACGCCAGCGGCCGTTGTCACCGCGGGCTCTATTCGCTCATCGGCTCATCCCGCCCGCCGGTAGCGGATGTGTGTGGCTAGCGGCGAATGCAAGACCTCAACGGGCTCAAACCCGAACGACTCGACGCCGTCGAAGATCCGCTCGCCGGAGCCGAGCAGGACCGGCGCAACGTCCAGCGTGAGCTCGTCGACGACCCCGGCAATGAGGGCCTGGCGCACAGTCGAGGCGCCGCCCGCGACGTCTACGCCGCCCTCCCCGGCCGTCTCCCGCGCTTGTGCGTAAGCGGCGTCGAAGCCGCCGGTGACGAAATGGAAGGTCGTCCCGCCTTCCATCTCGATCGGCTCGTGAGCGTGACGGGTGAGCACAAACACCGGCGCGTGGTAAGGCGGCTCGGGACCCCACCAGCCGCGCCAGTCCTCATCCCACTCGCCGCGGATCGGCCCGAACATGTTCCGCCCCATGACGTACGCGCCGCGCGGGCGCATGAGCCAGTCGCTCGCCGTCGCGTCGGCGTCGTTGGCGCGCTCGTCGCCGAGATGCCAGGCATGGAGCTCGCGCCCACGCTTACCGAGTGGATTCTCGCGGCTCTGGTCGGGCCCAGCGACGAAACCGTCGAGCGAGATCGACATGTGGCAGGTGGTGTCCGGCATCGGCGTCCTCTCGGGTAGTGGGGCTGGGCGCTTTCCTGCGGCGGCTCAACGTCGAGGGCGCGCGGCGGTCGCCCACATGCCGTTGGTCTGCTGGGCGTGGTGGGTGACCGAGAACCCGGCGGCCTCGATCTGCTCGACCAGAGCGTCGGGGGCGATCCGGAGCTTTCGGTAGCTGCTCTTGTGCAGGTCCCAGCCATCGAGCGTTCGGGTGTAGACGAGGTCGTTGACGGTCACCCTGCTCGGGTCCTCGTATTCGAGGGCGCACAGCATGATCCGGTCGGAGTCGCTGCGAACCGGTACGAAGCGGTCGACTCCTTCCAGCGCCTGGGTCAGGTCGCGATAGGTCAGCACGAGCATCCCTTCCTCATCCAACGCCGCTGCGGCGCGGTCCAGCAGCAGGTCCACCGCATCGTGATCGGGCAGGTGGAGGAGGGTGTCGCGCATGCAGACCACCACGTCAACCCGACCCGAGGCGGGGAGGGCCGCCAGAGCGTCCAGCAGGTCCGCTTGGAGGGTCCGCACAGCGGGACGCGAGCGTGCGTGCTCGCCGAGCTCGGCGAGCAGCTCCTCGCTTGTATCGACGCCCACGACGCTCGCAAAGCCCATGTCGGCCAGGGCAAGGCTCTGCGGGCCGGGGCCGCACCCCAGATCCCAGGCCACCGCGTTGTCGGACGGGTCGGGCGCGTCGACCAGCCGCTCGAGCAGTAGGCGGTCCTGCGCTGCGACCGCCTCGACATCGCCGCCCAGCATCCAGGTGTAGTGGCGAGCCAAGAGCTCTCGGTAGTGATCGGCTTGGTCCATCGCCTCCGTCCGGCTAGACGCCTCTGCGACCCTACCGACTCCCAGCAAAGGTCAAGGTTGCAGGTAGGTGATGAGCTTTCGGGCTGCCCGCCGTCACACACACCATGAGCTCCATCACCGAAAATCTCCGGCCGCTCGACGAGCAGGCCTTCGGCGCCCGCGTCGAGCCGCACCGCCGCGAGTTGCACGTCCACTGCTACCGCCTGCTCGGGTCGTTCGAGGAGGCCGAGGACCTCGTCCAGGAGGCGTTCCTGCGCGCGTGGCGCCGGCGCGAGACGTACGAGGGCCGCGCGTCGGTTCGCGCGTGGCTGTACCGGATCGCGACTAACGCCTGCCTCGACGCGCTCGACAAGCGCCCGCGGCGGCCGAGCGCGAGCGGCGAGGTCGCGTGGCTGCAGCCCTATCCCGACGAGCTCCTCGAGCAGCTGCCCGACCGGCGCGAGGGCCCGGAGGACGTGGCGCTCGCCAAGGAGACCGTCGAGCTGGCGTTCATCGCCGCGATCCAGCACCTCGCGCCGCTGCCGCGGGCCGTGCTCGTGCTGCGCGACGTCCTCGGCTGCTCGGCGAAGGAGACCGCGCGGCTGCTCGAGACGACAGAGGCGTCGGTGAACTCCGCGCTGCAGCGCGCGCGGGCTGGGTTGCGGGAGAGCCTGCCCGAGGACCGCGAGGGGTGGCAACACGCCGCCGAGCCGACCGCCGCCGAGCGGGAGCTGCTCGCCCGCTACGTCGATTGCAGCGAGCGCGCCGACGCCGAGGGCCTGGCCGCGCTCATGCACGAGGACGTCCGCTTCTCGATGCCGCCGACGCCCGGCGTCTGGACCGGCCGAAGCACGGTCGTGCAGAGCTGGATCGACGGCGGGTTCGGATCGGAGGCGTTCGGCAGCATGCGGTGCGTGGTCACCCGCGCCAACGGTCAGCCCGCGGTCGCGGCCTATGTGCGCAAGCCGGGCGACGCCGCGTACGAACCGCTGGCGATCGACGTCCTGCGGGTGCAGGACGGGGTCGTCACCGAGATCGTCACCTTCGACGGCGCGGTGTTCGAGCACTTCGACCTGCCGGCCACGCTCAGCGCGGCGGTCGGTACGAGATGAGCGCCCCCGCCTCGATCACCGTCACGCCGGTCTTCGTTGCCGACCTGTTCGTCGAGGGCGAGCGGATGCCGGTCTACGTGCACGTCATCGACCATCCCGATGCGCGCGTGCTGGTCGACACCGGCATGACGGAGCTGCACCCGGCGATGGCCGACATGGATCCCCGCCTCCGGCCGCTGAGCGAGCAGGACTTCGATCTCGCCGGCATCGACATCGTCGTCAACACCCACCTGCACGCCGACCACTGCGGCGGCAACCACCTCTTCGCCGGCCGGCCGATCTACGTCCAGCGTCGGGAGCTCGACGACGCGCGCAGCGAGGACGAGACTACACCATTCGCGAGTGGGTCGAGGCGCCCGGCGTGCGGTACGTGCCGGTCGACGGCGAGCTCGAGCTGCTTCCCGGGCTCCGACTCGTCCCGGCGCCGGGCCACACAGGCGGCATGCAGGTGGTCGTCGTCGAGACCGGCGGGCGTCCGGTCATCGTCGGCGGCGACGTGGCGGTTTGGTTCGGCGAGTTCGACGAGCCGCCCACCGAGGGCCGGCTGCGGGTGCTTGCGCTCGACCCCGAGCTGGTCTGGCTCGCGCACGAGCACGAGCCATGGCGACCCCGCACCGTCTGAGCAGGACAGGTCCTGGATCGTTTGGGTCCCGCCACAGTTGGGGTAGACGACCGGCATGGAGACAACCGAGGCGAACCTTGCTCGTCCGCCTGTCGTCAGTCAGACCGAGTGGGACGCGGCGCGGACGGCCCTGCTCGAGCGCGAGCAGAACGTCGCCGCCGCGATGCACGAGCTCGCCGCCGCACGGAAGCGCATGCCGATGGTGCGGGTGGAGCACGACTACGCGTTCGAGGGTCCTGACGGGCGGCGGTCGCTGCCCGAGCTGTTCGACGGGCGCAGCCAGCTGATCCTCTACCGGTTCTTCTTCGAGGAGGGTGAGGTGGCCGACGCCGGGTGCGTTGGCTGCTCGTCCGTCGCCGACGGCATCCCCGAGCTCGGCCTCCTGCATGCTCGCGACATCACCTTCGCGATGGCATCGCCGGCACCCCAGGCGAACCTCCGCGGCTACGCCGAGCGCATGGGTTGGACGGACGTGCCCTGGTACACGATCCGCAGCGAGCGCTTCTCGGCTGACTTCGGGGTCGACGAGTGGTTCGGCTTCAACGTCTTCCTGCGCGACGGCAACGACGTCTACCGCACCTACTTCCTGCAGCACGGGGCGATGGTCCAATGGATCGGCAGCCTCTGGAGCTTGTGGTCCTTGACGCCCTATGGCGGGCAGTCCGACGACGAGGACTTGCCCGAGGGCTGGCCGCGGGCGCCGGGGTCGTTCTGGTTCCGCCGCCACGACGAGTTCGACGAACCGCCGCCGTCGGCCCGCTTGGGCATCGACGCGGACGATCGGTCCTAGCGCAGCGAGGCGAGGGTGCGCTCGAGGCCGTCCTCGAGGCCGACCTGCGCGGTCCAGCTGAGCTCGGCCCTGGCGCGCGTGGCGTCGAGCGCGATGTGCCGCACCTCGCCCGGGCGCTCCGGCGCCATGTCGACGTCGAAGGACCCCTCGGCGTGGGGCGCCAGCGCCTCCACGATGTCGAGCACGCTGGTCTCGACACCGGTGCCGATGTTGTACGCGCCGCCGCCGTTCGACTCCGCCGCGCGCAGGTTGGCCTCGATCACGTCGCCCACGTACACGTAGTCGCGCGTCTGGAGGCCGTCGCCGAACACGGTCGGGCGCCCGCCGTCGAGCAGCTTTCCGCAGAAGATCGCGACGACCCCGGCCTCCCCGAGCGGGTCCTGGCGCGGGCCGTACACGTTGCCGTAGCGCAGCGACACGGTCGAGAGCCCGTGGAGGCGGTAGAAGATGTCGCAGTAGCCCTCGGCGCAGAACTTGGACAGGCCGTAGGGCGCCTCGGGCGCGACCGGGTGGTCCTCCGGCGCCGGGATGATCTTCCCCTCGCCGTAGATCGCGCCGCCGGTGGAGGTGTTCACCACCCGCCGCACGCCCGCGGCGCGGGCGGCCTCGAGCACATTGATCGTGCCCTCCACGTTGATGCGCGAGTCGACCGCCGGGTCGGCGGCGGACTTGCGCACGTCGATCTGCGCGGCGAGGTGGAAGATCGCCTCCGGCGAGACCCTTCCGACCAGGTCGGCGACCGCCTCGGCGTCGCGAATGTCGAGCTCCACCAGCTCCGCCCCGGCGCCGAGCGCGCCGTCCAGGTTCTCGCGCCTGCCGGTGGAGAGGTCGTCGAGCACGGTCACCTCGTCGCCCCTCTCGAGGAGGGCGTCCACGAGGTTGGATCCGATGAAGCCGGAGCCCCCTGTCACGAGCGCGCGCATGAGGCGCGGCACTCTATCCGGCGCCCGCTCGGCGCCTTCGGGACCCCCTGCTAGCGTCGCCGCCGATGCCCGGCCTGTTCGTCACCTTCGAAGGGATCGACCGTTCGGGGAAGACCACCCAGGCGGCGATGCTGCTGGACGCGCTCGGGGACGAGGCCGTGGGGGTGCGCGAGCCGGGCGGGACGCCCGCCGGCGAGCGCGTGCGCGACGTGCTCAAGGACCCCGAGGTCACGCTCTCCGCCGAGGCCGAGGCGCTGCTGTTCGCCGCCGCCCGGGCGGAGCTGGTGCGCCAGGTGATCCGCCCGGCGCTCGAGGCGGGGCGCGTGGTGGTGTCCGACCGCTTCCTCGACTCCTCGCTCGCATATCAGGGCACCGCGCGCGGCCTGGGGGTGGAGAGGGTGGCGGCGGTGAACGCCCTCGCGACCGGCGGGCTCGAGCCCGACCTCACGCTGCTGCTAGACCTCGACGCCGAGGCGGCCTTCGCACGCGCGGGAGAGGAGGACCGCTTCGAGCAGGAGGGCGCCGCCCTCCAGCGCGCCGTTGCCATGGCCTACTCCGAGCTCGCCGACGCGGATCCGGGGCGCTGGCGCCGGATAGCGGCCGACCGGCCCGCCGAGGAGGTGCACGCCGACGTGCTCACGGCGGTGCAGGCGGCCCGCGCGGAGGCGCCGGCGTGAGCGGCGTCGCGGGGGTCGAGCACCACCCCCAGGCGAGGATGGCGCTGGAGGCGGGGCTCGCCGGCGACCCGTCGCACGCCTACCTCTTCTACGGCCCGGCCGGTGTGGGCAAGCGCGCGGCTGCGCGCGCCTTCGCCGCGGAGCTGCTCGCCGAGGGCGACTCCGACCCCGCGGGCGTGCGCCACCGCGTGGAGGCCGGCTCGCACCCCGACCTCACCTGGGTCAGGCCCACGGGCGCCCACGTGATGCGCACCTCGGACGTGGACGAGCCGGTGATCGCCGCGGCGTCGCGGACGCCGTTCGAGTCGTCGCGGCGGGTGTTCGTGCTCGAGCGCGTGGACACCATGAACGACGAGGTGGCCAACCGGATGCTCAAGACGCTCGAGGAGCCGGCCCACTTCGTGCACCTGATCCTGCTCACCGACGCGCTCACCCAGGTGCTGCCCACCGTGGTGTCGCGCTGCCAGCTGGTGCGCTTCGACCCGCTGCCCCCTGCGCGGATCGCGGAGGACCTGCGCGCGGCGGGCGTCGAGCCGGGCCGCGCCGAGGCCTGCGCGCGGCTGGCGCTCGGCAACGGCGAGCGGGCGCGCTGGCTCGCCTCCGAGGACGGCGAGGGGCTGCGCGCCGACGTCGACCGGATGCTCTCCGCGGCGCTGTCCGGCCGGGCCCGCGGGGCGGACGAGCCCGAGCCGTGGCGCGGCCTGCTCCTGCGGGCCGAGGAGCGCAAGGTGGCGGCGGAGGAGCGGGTGGCGGCCGAGCGCGACGCCCGGCTGGAGAGCGAGCCCAAGGGGCGCGACCGCACGGCCATCGAGCGCCAGTTCGAGGAGGCCGCGAAGCGCGACGGCCGCCGCGCCCGGACGGAGCTGCTCGACCTCGGGCTGGGCCTGGCGGCGCTCGGCTTCCGCGATCTCCTGTGCATCGCCGAGGGAGCCGAGGACGCCGCGCTCGACCCCGACAGGGCCCGGGCGCTGTCCGACGGCGTCCACTCGAGGGATCCCCGCCGCCTGCGCGAGGCGGCCGAGCGCTGTGAGGACGTGCGGCTCTCGCTCGACGTGAACGTGAGCGAGGAGCTCGCGCTCGAGGCGCTCGGCTACCGCCTGGCCGGGCTCGTGGGCTCGCCGGCCTGAGCCGCGGCCGCGGGGAACTCGAGCGCCGCCGCGGCGCCGCGGTGTCGTACGACCCGGCCCGGCCGGACCCCGCGCCGCTCGGCGACCACGTCGCAGTGGTCGTCGAGGAACAGCACGTCGATCGGGAAGCGCATGCCGAAGGTGTGCACGCAGGAGCAGCGCGTGACCAGCAGAGCCGACCGCGGCGGCATCTCCCGCAGGCCTGCCAGCCCGAGCAGCCGGGCGAGCGGCGACGCGGCCACGTACACGGCCGCGCCGTGCTCGTCGGCGAGCCGCCGGAGTCGTCTGAGCCTCCTCGGCACCACGTCCTCTGAAGGGCCCGCGGCGGCGAAGTTCGCCCCCGCGAACCCGGGCTACACTGCAAACCGCCCGCCGACGTAGCTCAGCTGGTAGAGCACATCTCTCGTAAAGATGGGGTCCCCGGTTCGAGTCCGGGCGTCGGCTTTCGCCCCTCAGCCGGCGGCGAGCGCCGCGCGCATCCGGACCTCGGTCGCCCCGCTCGCCTCGTGGGTTCGCGTCGCCCCGTCGAGCGCAAAGCCGAGCCGGGCGTAGAAGGCGCGTCCCTGGGCGTTGCGGCGGAACACCCACAGCGTCGCCTCGCTCCAGCCCTCCGCGCGCAGGCGTTCGAGGGCCTGCTCCAGGAGGGCCCGTCCCACGCCGGACCCCCAGCGGGACGGATCCACGTAGACGGCGGCGATCTCCGCGGTCCGCTCGCCGGCATCCTCGTCCCGGCTCGGAAGCGCGATGGAGCAGAAGCCGGCCACGGCGCCATCGGGATCCTCGGCCAGGAGGGTGAACGCCACAGGCTCCGGGTCGCTCAGGATCGACCGCCAACCGTCCTCGCGCAGGCTCACCGAGAGATCGTCTAGGAGCTCCGCCGGCACGATCGCCTGGTAGGCCGCCCGCCAGGCCCGGACGTGCACCTCGGCGATCGCGCGGGCGTCCTCGGGGGTCGCTTCGCGAACCGAGGTGGAGGTCATCGCGCGAGCCGCAGGTGGGCTCGCAGCGCCCGGCGGTTCGCGATCAGCTTGCGCGTGGCGACGCCGGTGAA
The DNA here is from genome assembly GCA_963722705.1 of uncultured Thermoleophilaceae bacterium. GTDB lineage: Bacteria > Actinomycetota > Thermoleophilia > Solirubrobacterales > Thermoleophilaceae > JAAYBF01. The sequence goes on from CAVRNY010000008.1 coordinate 11,961, forward strand.
GCTCACGCGGCCGCGGCGCACGCCGATCAGCCGCGGGCTCCCGCCGCGCGCGAGGAAGAGGCCGCGGCCGAGCCCGACGCGGCCGGGGTAGGCCCGCCGCAGGCGAGCGACGCTCGCCCCCGGGCGCACCCCGCGGTTGCCGTGTCCCGTCGCCGTGCTGATCACGAGCTCCGCCTTGCCGCGCGAGGAGAGCGCCGCCCGGACCGTCCCGCGCGAGCCCGCCACGCACCAGCGCACCGAGCGCCGGGACGCCGCGATCGGCGCCGGCCGGCGCCGCAGCAGCTGGGCCCGCCGGAGCCCGACCCGTATGCGGCCGATGTTCGCCTGCCCGATCGGCGACCGTCGCGACAGGCACTCCCGCCGGTCGGCGAACCGCGCCGCCTCGACGTCGAACGTCATCAGGCTCGGGCGCAGGTAGTCGAACGGGTCGTACAGCCAGCGCACCTCGCTGGGCAGCGGCCCGCGCTTGGCCATCTCGCGGCGGAACACCCCCTCGAGCCCCTTCGAGACCCCGTACTCGGCGATGAAGTCGTGGTGGAGGGGGAAGAAGAGCTTCGGCTTCAGGGTGGCCACGTAGTCGACCGGGTCGCGCTGCCCGTTGGTCGGGTCGTTGAACCCGAGCGTCGATCCGAGCTCGACGTCCGTCGCGGGCAGGCCCCGCAGGAGCGAGAAGATCTTCGGCGCCCGCTCGCGCAGCGGGCCGACCGTGTCGTGCCACGTCAGCGTGAACTTGCCGACCCGGAACTGGTAGAGGACGCTCGAGCCCTCGTCTCCGCGGGTGGCGAGGCCCTGAAGTGTGCCCTGGCCCGGAGGGTGCAGCAGGATCTGGCTGGCGTCGGGCGAGCCCAGGCCGCGCAGGCTGGTCTCGTGGCCCTCGCCGTCGGGAGGCTCGGCGGCGCTGTGCAGGTGCTTGAAGGCGCTCACGTCGACGCCCGCGCCCAGCGGCTTGAACCGCTTGACCTCCGCGCCCGGCGCGGAGCCGCGCCCCACGGCCGCGGTGCAGCGGATCTGGGCCCCGGGACGAAACGCGATCGCCTGCTCGCGGGCCTGGTCGCAGTGCTCGGGCGTGCCCACCACGAGCGCGCCGGTGCGCGCCGCGATCTCGCCGCCGGTGTTCGCGTGGTCGAAATGGCCATGCCCGATGAAGATCGCCTCGGGCGCGAGCGCCACGACCTCGTTGGTGGTGGTCGGGACGTAGTTGGGGCGGTCCTCGCCCTTGTGGATGTAGGTGTCGAGGAGCACCACCCGGCCGTCGATCGCGGCCGCCACGCTCGCGACGCTGAACCAGGACAGGATCACGCGATCCGAGCGCACCCGGCCGCGCGCGTCGACGTTCTCGGCGCCGAAGAAGTGCTCGCGGGCCTTGACCGTGTCGGCGGCGCTGGCGGCGATCACCGGCTCGGCCGAGACGGACCTCGCCGGATGGCCGGCCTGCGCGGGCGCGGCGATGGCAGCGGCTGCCACGGCCGCGAGCCCCACGATCCGGCCCTTCGCTCCTCCCACGCGATGAAGGTAACACCGGGACGGGGGCTTCGCGCTAGCGTCCCCGCCCATGCCAGCCGAGATCTCCATTGAGCGCCGCGACGGCGTCGCCACGATCCTGCTCGACGCCGCCGACCGCCGCAACGCGCTCACCCTGTCCATGGCGGACGAGCTCGTGGCCGCCTGCGAGGAGGTAGACGCCGACCCCCAGGTCGGGGCCGTGGTGGTCCAGGGCGCCGGCGGGTTCTTCTGCGCCGGCGGCGACCGCGCGACCCTCGCGGACGCCGGCCGCGACCCCGCCGCCCCCGAGGCGTTCGAGGGTCTTGGGGCCGTCTACCGGTCGTTCGCGCGCGTGGGTGAGCTCGAGCCGCCCACGGTCGCGGCCGTGCGCGGCGGAGCGGTGGGCGCGGGCGTGAACCTGGCGTTCGCCACCGACCTGCGGGTGGTGTCCAGGGAGGCGAAGATCGTCTCCGGCTTCCTCCCGATCGGGCTGCACCCCGGCGGCGGCCACGGCGTGCTGCTGGGCCGCACGGGGCAGCGCGAGGCCGCGGCGGCGATGGCCCTCTTCGGCGAGACCATCGACGGCGCCCGCGCGGCGGACCTCGGATTGGCCTGGGCTGCCGTGGAGGACAACGAGGTCGAGGGCGTGGCCGCGGCGCTCGCGGCGCGGGCCGCCAAGGACCCGGAGCTCGCGCGCCGCACGGCGCGCTCGCTGCGCACCGAGCTGGGCCCGCCGCCGCTGCCCTGGCCGGCGGCGCTCGAGATGGAGCGGGCGTCCCAGATGTGGTCGCTGCGGCGCAAGGATCTCGCCGGCGACGACGGTTGACGTCCGTGTCCGCCGGAGCGCCGGAGCGCCCACCCGGCCGGATAGGCCTATGGCGGATCGCCGGCGCGATGATCGTGAGCGCAGCGGTGATCGCCCTGTGGCTCTCCGGCCTGGCGCCGTCGACGGACGAGCTGCGCGACTGGGGGGACGACCTGGGGCCGACCGCACCCTTCCTCTGGCCGCCGCTGTTCGCGGTGCTCAACTTCGCCGTTCCGTGGCCGATCCTCGCCGGGGCCACCGGCCTCATCTTCGGCACGGCCGCCGGCACGCCAGTCGCCCTCGTCGGCGTGCTGCTGGCGGCGGCGCTCCAGTTCGGCGTGGCGCGCAAGGTGGCCGGTGAGCACCTTCGAAGCCGGGTGCTCGAGCGGGCGCCGCGAATCGACGCGGCGCTCGAGCGCAACGGCTTCCTCGCCGTCTTCTACAGCCGCATCATCCCCGGCGTGGCGTGGGGCGTGGTGAACTACGCCGCCGGCCTCGCGCGGGTGCGCCTGCGCGACGTGTTGCTCGCCACGGTGGCGGGCGGCACGCCGAAGGTGTTCGTCTACGTCGCGCTCGGCGGGAACCTGGACGACCTCACGCGACCGGAGGCGCTGGTCGCGATCGGGATGCTCGTGGCACTCGCGCTCACCGGCCTGGTGATCGCGCGGCGCCAGTACAAGGCGGAGGCATGAGCTACTTCACCGCCGTGCGCCTGTACTCCCTCTTCGAGCTCTGCCTCTTCACGGCACTGCTCGTCACGGCCATCGGCGGCCTGAGCGAGGACGCCGAGCTGGTGCTCGGCTGGTCGCACGGGGTCGGGTGGATCCTGCTCTGCGTGGCGGTGGCGGTGGGCTGCCGGCGGCGGGTGTTCCCGTGGCCGCTGCTCGCGGCCACGGTGTCGCCGCTCGGCCCGGTGGGTAGCACCGCGGGGCTGGAGTACCTTGCCCGCAGGATGAGGACCAGCGACGATGTTCCCGCTCAACCTCCCCAACCTCCTAACCCTCCTGCGCATCCTGCTGGTGCCGGTGCTCGTGGTGGCGCTCACCGAGGAGATCCCGAACGGGCCGACGATCGCGGCGACGGTGTTCGTGCTCGCGGCGGTCACGGACGGGCTCGACGGCTACATCGCCCGCTCGCGGGAGTCGATCACGACCTTCGGCAAGGTGATGGACCCGATCGCGGACAAGCTGCTGATCGCCGCCGCGCTGCTCGCGCTCGTGAGCCTCGACAGGGTCGACGCCTGGGTGGCGATGGTGATCATCGCGCGGGAGTTCGCGGTTAGCGGACTGCGCATCGCCGCGGGCCAGCAGGGGGTGGTGATCCCCGCGAGCGCGCTCGGCAAGGTGAAGACGATCGTGCAGTCCGCGGCCGTGCTCGCGCTGATCGCCGCGTCCGACCCCGACGCGGCCTGGGTGCAGGGCCTCGTGTACGCGATGGTCCTCGCCACCGTGGTGTCGGGCGCGGACTACTTCCTGAACTTCCGCCGGCGGCTCGAGGAGCTGGCGCGCCAGCGCGCGGCGGCCGGGGAGACGGCCGCGGGGGGAACCTGATGAAGAGCGGCGGCTAGCTGCCGGACTCGACGGACTCGGTCACTTCAGAGAGGCGGGCGAGCAGTTCCTTGCGGGACGACCCTCGCATCTCGAGCGCACGGTCCAAGAGCGGCTCGTAGATCTCGAGCAGAGCATTGAGCAGGTCGGCCGTGTCGGCGGAGTCCGCCCCACGGGCGGTGCCGATCTCGCAGGCGCGGCGCACGACCTGCTCGGTCACGTCGCCGCTCGGCGCCGGGGTCACGGCCGGGGGGTCGCCGTTGATCTTGTACTCGACCCTCAGGGGGGCCTCACCGATCCCGAGGCCCTGCATGGCGGAGCCCACACGCCCATGCAGCCGCAGCGCGCGTACCCAGCGCTCCACCTGGTCCTCGGCGGACCGTGCGAACGGCATTGCCGTGCCCGCGAGTGCGGCCACGAGCGTCGCATCCTGCGACATGGCAGTCATTTCGGATTCAGTCATGGACAGGCGGCTCCTTGCCTTGATTCCCGCATCGGCAATGTGACCATTTCCACGAGCCACCAAACACAGAACTGGCCATACGTCACCTGCGGCGGGCAATTTCGTGCAGTTTGGGTGAGGACTAGTCCGAAGGCGCGCGGCCTTCGAGCCACTCGCGCATCGTCACGTGGTGGGGCACCGTGACCAGGTCGTGCAGCTCCCGGCCCAGCTCGCCGAGCAGCCCGTGGCGCTCGGCCACGACGTTGTGGCGATGGATGGTCTCGAGGTTCTCCTGCCGCGCGAGCAGGAACGCGCCCTCGCCGAGCGCGCCGAACTCGTCCACGGCCATGCGCACCATCTCGCGCACGCAGTCCTCCACGAAGCGCGGGTGCATGTGGGCCTTCTCGACCACCTCGACCTCGTCGCTGCGCTTCATCAGCTCGTAGATCTCGGAGCTCATCGAGCTCTCGACGATCCTCAGCAGGGTGTGCGCCTCGATGCCCTCGTCACACCCCTCCGGGCACCCGACGTGCAGACGGCCGATGCCCCGCTGGTTGTGGGTGGCCACGGGCACCGCGCGCAGCACGCGGTCGATCTCGTCCTCGTCGAACCCGTCGGCGGCCAGGCGCTCTCGTGAGCGGGCGGTGACCAGCTCCTGTGCGCAGGGGCAGGCGGTCATCCCGTGCGCCTCCACGCCGATCAGCCGGCGGGTGCCGCGCGCCGACGCCACCGCCGACCCGAACAGCGTGTAGATCTCCTGCGTGGCCGAGCCGGAGGCGGGGGCCGCCTTGTGCTCGGGGTAGCGCGCCGCGATCGTCACCTCCGCGCGCAGGCCGTCCTGACGGTCTCGCACCAGCTCGGCGATGTGCTGCGCCAGGGTCTCCGCCTTGAAGGCCTCGCCGAGGATCACCTCGTCGATCGCCTCGTTCACGACCTCCTCGAAGCGCGACATGTGCGCGCCCTTCTGCTCCGGCCCCAGGTCCACGAAGCACTCGAGCTGGGCGTAGAAGAGCTGCTCCGCTCCGTTCGCTCGGATCCGGATCACCTTGTCCACGTTCGTCACGCCCACGCGCGAGAGACTCACGTGGGTGGTCGGGCGGCGGGCCTGGACGTCCTCGTGTGCCGTGACTGTGAGATCGGCCATTGGCCCGGACGATACCGATGGACAAATGGCGCTATCGGTAGCGCTACCGACGAATCACGTGCCGTTTCGCCAAAACGGCGCTACTATGGCCGCGGCTCGAAGCTGGAGGACCTCTTAGAAGGATCCCGATCAGGCTCAGCCCCTCGCGGTACTCCCGCGGACGCCCGACAACCGAATAGCGCAATGCAAACGGAGGCCAGGGCCTCCCGTCCCGCACCGGCAAGCGTTTCCGAGGGAGCAAGAGTTTGAGCGAGAAGGACGAAGCTGTAGCTCTGATGGCCGCCCAGCCCGAAGCCCCGTTTCTCGAGGTCGACGAGCTGCGGGCGCTCGTCTCCGAGGGCAAGGAGCGCGGCTACCTGACCTTCGAGGAGATCGCCGGGTGCCTCGAGGAGGTGGAGGTCACCAAGGAGCAGGTGCGCGACCTGCACGCCCACCTCGTGGAGAACGGCGTCGACGTGGTCTCCGCCGACGGCGCGAAGCCGTCCGCCGTGCCCGCCGACGGCCAGCCGGCCACCGGCGACGGCCAGCCCGCGCAGGCCAAGAAGCCGGAGATCGACCTCACGGTCGAGCCGAGCCTCGACTCCCTGCGCCTCTACCTGCGCTCCATCGGACGGGTGAACCTGCTCACCGCCGACGAGGAGGTCTCGCTCGCGAAGCGGATCGAGCGCGGCGACATGGCCGCCAAGCAGCAGATGGTCGAGGCGAACCTGCGGCTGGTGGTCTCGATCGCGAAGGGCTACCTGGGCCGCGGCCTCTCCTTCCTCGACCTGATCCAGGAGGGCTCGCTGGGCCTCATCCGCGCGGTCGAGAAGTTCGACTACCGCCGCGGCTACAAGTTCTCCACCTACGCCACCTGGTGGATCCGCCAGGCCGTGACGAGGGCCATCGCCGACAAGGCGCGCACGATCCGCATCCCGGTGCACATGGTCGAGAAGCTGAACAAGGTCGTGCACGTGGAGCGCCAGCTGGTGCAGGAGTACGGCCGCGAGCCGTCACCGGAGGAGATCGCCGCGGAGCTCCAGTGGACCGCGCGCGACGTCAAGGACATCCTGCGAATCGCCCAGCTGCCGGTGTCGCTCGAGAAGCCCATCGGCGAGGAGGAGGACTCCGAGCTCGGCGACTTCGTCGAGGACGACACCGCGGAGTCGCCCTTCGAGACGGCCTCCGAGAACCTGCGCCGCGAGAACGTGCGCAAGGCGCTCGACGCGCTGCCGCAGCGCGAGCGCGAGGTGATCGAGATGCGATACGGCCTGAAGGGCCACCAGGCGCGCACCCTCGAGGAGGTGGGCCGCGCCTTCGGAGTCACCCGCGAGCGCATCCGCCAGATCGAGAACAACACGCTGAAGAAGCTCGAGTGCCTGCCCGAGGCACAGCGCCTGCGGGACGCCTCCTAGCGCTTCGACACCCGCTCGCGCAGGCGCTGCAGGAACGCGTCGTTCACCTGCTCCTCCCTGCTCGCCCTGAGGGCGAACTCCCGCTCCACGGTCTCGAAGATCACGGTGTCGGCTCGTTCGACCGCCTCCGCCAGCTCCCTGGGCGGCGTCTTGCGCCTCCTGTTCCAGTAGACCGGCTCGAAGGTCTCGAAGTAGGGCCGCAGGAGCCCCATGATCCTCTCGCCGAACGAGTCGAGCACGACCACCGTGCGGCCGGGGACCGTGGGTGCCCCCGGCCGGCGCCTCACGATGAGGCGGGGCCGGCGCTCCCGTTCTGGATTGCCGATCAGGCGGCTCAGGTCGCCCTGGGCTTCCTCGGCCCGGATGTCCACCAGCTCCCCGGGAGCCGGCCGCACGTCTCCGCCCAGGCGCTCCAGGACCGCGGCCACCAGCTCGAAGCCGCCGCGGTCGGTCCAGTGAGAGTCGACGCGCAGGTACACCGGCGCGCGCTGGGCCCGCTTCAGTCTCAGCAGCGGATCGCGCAGCGCGATCAGGTTCTCGTCGCGCGGCACGCCCTCGATCCGGCTCCACAGTGCGTTGCTGCCTCGGCTCGCGCACCGCCGCTTCGCCTCGTCCAGCGCGAGGTGCTCGGGATAGATCGTGGACTTGTTCGGAGCTATCACGACGGCGGCCCGGCGCCCGCTCCGCTCGACGATCCGCACGAGCTCGCGCCAGCGCCGTACCGCCGCATCGCTGGGGAACGGGGGCCTGCAGGAGCGCTCCGCCTCCTCGGCGATGTAGAGCCAGCCGTCGCGACCCGCGGCCACCCTGAACCCCTCGAGGTTGGGGGCCGCCGGCCGCCCGCGCGAGGCAGGGCCCGCGAACGGCAGGCCGCGGCCACCCGCCCGCCCGTAGCGGGGCGTCGTATCGAACAGGTCCTGCGAGATGCGGGTGTTCGCCCGGACGGCCTCCTCGCGCAATGGCATCCGGTCGGTCAGGAAGCGGGTGGTCTGGTCGAACACGTTCCAGCCGTCGTGGAGCGAGGGGGCCCCGGCGAGCGGCCTGTTCTCGAACGGCTCGGCCTTGACGCCCACCACGCGCGCCGCGACGGGCGTGGCGAAGAAGGCGATGGCGGCTATCGCGAAGAGGATCTTCATCAGAACTGGAAGTAGAGGAAGGGGCTGAAGCTGCCGGCCGCGACGGTGATCGCGGCGAGCGGCGCCGCCGCGACGACGGCGACGCGCGCGCCGAGGGCGCGCCCGCTCCACTCACCCTGGACCACGCGCCCGAGCACGAGGTCGCGCGGGAGCAGGACGGTGGCGAGGCCGATCGCGAGCGCAAGCACCGGCTGGGGGTTCAGCGCGTCGTCGAGCGCCGCGGGAAGGGGGCCGGTGTCGAACGACAGCATGGCCCCGTAGATCTCGGTGGCGTCGCCGAGCGAGGCGGCCCGGAACAGCACCCAGCCGAACACCACGAGCAGGAACGTGACCGCCCGCCTCGGGACCGCCAGACGCTCCTCGGGCATCCTCGCCACGCCGGTCACCCGCTCGCCCGCGAGCAGGGCGCCGTGGTAGAGCCCCCACAGCACGAAGGTCCATGCCGCTCCGTGCCACGCGCCCACCAGCACGAAGACGATCAGCAGGTTGCGTGCGGTCGATCGCCGGGGACACGCGCGATCCGCCCAGCGGGATGTACACGTAGTCCCGGAACCAGCGCGACAGGGTGATGTGCCAGCGCCGCCAGAAGTCGGTCAGGGAGACGGACGAGTAGGGGCGGTCGAAGTTCTCCGGGAACCTGAAGCCGAACATCCGCGCCAGCCCGATCGCCATGTCGCTGTAGCCGGAGAAGTCGAAGTAGATCTGCACCGTGTAGGCCAGCGCGCCGATCCACGCCGCGCCCATGGTCGAGCCCGCCCGGATCGCCGAAGGCGGCGTCCGCGATCGGCGCCACCTGGTCGGCGATCAGCACCTTCTTGGAGAGGCCGAGCGCGAAGCGCGGGAACCCCTCGGCGATGTCCTCCAGCCGCCGGCTGCGGGGCGGCGGGTTGCGGATCTGATCGTCGATCTGCTTGTAGCGGATGATCGGCCCGGCGATCAGCTGGGGGAAGAACGCCATGTACTGCGCGTAGTCGGAGATCGAGCGCGTCGGCCGCGCGTCGCCGCGCGTCACGTCGACCACGTAGCTGATGGCGTGGAACGTGAAGAACGAGATCCCGATCGGGAGGACGATCGACGGCTTGTCGATCCGGGCGTCGCCGAAGAGGCCGATCACGTCGTTCACCTGGTCGACGGCGAACAGCGTGTACTTCCAGCCGAACAGCACCAGCAGGTTGGCGACGATCGCCGCCCACATGATCTTCCGCGCGGAGTCCTCGCGCCCGGCGTCGAGCCGGCTGCCGATCAGCCTCCCCGCGACGTAGTTGAAGAGGATGCTCGCGAGGAGCAGGAACAGGATCGCCTCGGCGCCCCAGACGTAGAACACGAGGCTGACGCTCGCGAGCAGCGCATTGCGCCACCGCGGGGGCACGAGCGCGTAGAGCGCCAGCACCGCCGGCATGAAGAACCACAGGAACTCGATCGAGGAGAAGACCATCGCGGCGCGGCCGTCAGGCTAGCCTCTGGCTCCGCGCGGCCTCTAGACTCCGCGCTCGCTCGGCGGGATGTCCGAGTGGTTAAAGGAGATCGGCTGTAAACCGATTGGCTATGCCTACGCAGGTTCGAATCCTGCTCCCGCCACTTCGCCGCGCTAGGCTGCCCCGCAGCGCCCTCTTAGCTCAGTTGGTAGAGCACTTCCATGGTAAGGAAGGGGTCTCCGGTTCGAGTCCGGAAGAGGGCTTCGTGACCGACGTGGGATCCGTCGTAGAGCGCTATTTCGCCGCCGTGCGACCACCCGCTCCGTTCCTCGGAACCAGCAACTAGCAACTAGCAACTGGAGCCATGCCCACAACAGGACCCGCCCCGCGAATCCACCGTCTCGGCTCCGAGATCGTCAACTGGTACCTCGTCGAGGACGGCGGCCGCCTCACCGCGGTCGACGCCGGCCTCCCGCGCTTCCGCTCCGACCTCGGCGCGGACCTCTCGGCGATCGGCTTCACAGCGGCCGACGTGGAGGCGGTCGTCCTGACCCACTCGGACTCCGACCACACCGGCCTCGCGCCGGACCTCCGCGAGGAGGGGGCGAGGATCCTCATCCACCGCGACGACGAGGCCACGCTCGCCAAGCCCGGCGCGAAGAAGGGCGACGCGAGCCCGATCCACCTGCTGCCCCAGCTGCGCCGCCCCAGCTTCTGGCGCTTCTTCGGGTACATGGCCCGCGGCGGCGGCGCCAAGCCTCCGAAGATCGAGAACCCCGAGACCTTCACCGACGGCGACGTGCTCGACGTGCCCGGCGGCCCCCGCGTGATCCACACGCCCGGCCACACCGCCGGCCACTGCGCGCTGCTGTTCGAGGGCCACGGGGCGCTCTTCGTGGGCGACGAGCTCTGCACCTGGAACCCGCTGACGGGTGAGCGCGCCCCGCAGCTCATGCCGAAGGCGTTCAACGAGAGCAACGCGGCCTGCGCCGAATCGCTGGCGGCGCTGGAGGGCCTCGACGCGGATGTGCTGCTCACGGGCCACGGCGAGCCGTGGGGGGAGGGCCCTGCGGCGGCGGTGGCCGGCGCCCGGTCGAGACTCTGATCGGCCGCTAGGTCGCGACCGGGACGGCCCGGTCCGCCGCCTCCCTGTCGATCGCGGCGATCAGCGCCTGCACCACGGACCGGTCGAACTGCGTGCCGGCGCACTCATGCAGCTCCTCGATCGCGATGTCGCGCGGGAGGGCGCCGCGATACGGCCGGTCGGTGGTCATGGCGTTGAAGGCGTCGCAGCAGGAGACGATCCGCGCCTCGATCGGGATCTGCTCGCCGGCGAGACCGTCCGGGTAGCCCGTTCCGTCCCAGCGCTCGTGCGAGGAGCGCACGACCCGCCCCACGTCTCGCATCGTGCCGCCGACCCGGTCCAGCATGCGCTGGCCGTCCAGCGTGTGCAGCTGGACGAGGTGCCACTCCTCCTCCGTGAGTGGGCCGGGCTTGGCGATGATCTCCTTGGGCACGTTGATCTTGCCGACATCGTGGAGGAGCGCGCCGAACTCGACGTTGCGCCGCAGGGTCGGGTCGAGCTCGAGCTCGTCCGCCACCTCGAGCGACAGCGCCACCACCGCCCGGCTGTGCACGCCGGTGTACAGATCGTCCGCCTCGACGAGGTCCGCGAGCAGCGTCGTGGTCCCGCGGTAGGCATCGCCAAGCATGAGCGCGGCGTCGAGACGGGCCTCACGCTCCCTGGCGAAGATGGCCAGCAGGAAGGCGAGCGGCAGGACCAGCATGAACGCATATGAGCCGTCGCTCACGGCGAACGCCGCCACGCACAGGCCGACCGGCGAGAGCGCGGCGTCGACCGCATACGTCCAGCGGATGCTGGCGAGCTGGTCCCGCGGGGCCACGCGCTCCTCGAACCACTCCCGCGGCGTCGTCGTGAGGGCGTCGACCGCGAACTGCGCGCCCAGCGCACCGAGGTAGAGCGGCCAGTCGGCGAGGGAGGGATCCCCGGCGCTCGCGAGCCCAAGCACCAGGGCGGGGCCGACGGCGTACCAGGAGTCCCCGAGGTGGAGCAGCGCACGCTCGGGATGCCTGGCGCCGCGCAGGTAGCTGGGCAGGTCGCCGAAGAGGTTCCCGGCGACGACGGCCAGCGGCACGCAGGCGGCTGGGATCAGGAACAGCATCGGCACGAACACGAGCTGCGTCGGGTCCGTGTGGCAGGGGCCGGCCTCGAACTTGATCCGCGAGAGGAGCGCGTATGTCAGAACCAGAGCGCCCGCCAGGGGTAGCGAGAACGACTGCTGCCACGGGATCAGGATCGCCATCGCCGCGGCGGTGACCACGAAGGCGGACCCCGCGACCGCCTCGCCGGCACGCTCGCGTCGCGTCAGGGGCTCCATCGCACGGGACCGGAACTCCTCCAGGAGCCGCTCCTGCCCGGGGTCGAGCTGCGCCTGGGACTGGGCGCGCCCGACCCCGTGGAGGGTGGCGAGTCTCACCGTACGTCTGATTATCCCTAGTGCTTCCTCGGATCGACGTAGACGTCATCGATCCGCCAGCTGGCCGAGCCCTGCGGAGTGAACCGGAACTGGACCGGCGTCTTGGCGTCCGGCAGGAGCGGCAGCAGGTTCACCAGGATCGGGAGCGGAAGCGTGGGCGCCCAGTTCCCGGGCGTGACCACGCCGATCGGGGCCGAGTGGGCGTTTCCGAGCCCGTCTTCGAACAGCACCTCGACCTTCAGCAGCGAGAGGAGCGAGCCGGAGCTGCGCGCGAAGAAGCGCATCGTCGGCTCGTCGAGCCCGACGCACATCGTGGGCGACGTGACCGAGCTGCCCGCGGGGAGCGGGAGCGAGCGCGTCTCGCCCTGACCGTGGACCTGCCAGGGCTCGTTGTCGTTCGCCGTCGAGCCGGCGCCCTGCCAGCCCTCGGTCGAGCCCTCGAACGTCCCGCCCGGGATCAGCACGTAGTTGGCGGGGTCGAGCCAGGGCAGGAATGGGCGCTCGAGGGTGTTGTCGGCGCAGTCGCCGCTCGAGGCGACCAGCGGACCTGCGTCGGCGGGGGGAGCGCTGATCGCGAACGCGAGAAGGATCATGAGGACGACTAGGGAGCGCACATGCTGGCGTGCGAGGTGGGCGGGGGTGCTGGACATGAGGGTCCCTCCTTGGGCCTGGGGCGGGTTCCGTGCGGGTCCTGCGCTGTCCGTGTCGGTCCCCCTGTGGGGGGACGTGATCGAACATCCGTCCAGATGGCGAGAGGGCGGCTAAAGTGCGCCGGATTCGGCGCGCCTACCGCTAGGAACCTTGTGCGCGGGGGCCGCGCCTAAGCGGTGCCTGCGCCCGCCAGCAGGCGCTCGCGCAGGGCCGCCATGTCGTGCGCGGCGGGCTCGGTCGTCGCTATGAAGTCGGACAGAAGCAGGCAAAAGCGCTCCGGGTCCTCGAGCTGCGGGAAGTGGCCGGAGTCCTCGAACACCTCGAACCGGCTGCCCGGCACGCGCTCGTGGGCGGAGTGGCCGTGCTCGACCGGGATGATCGGGTCGCGCTCGCCCCACACGATCAGCGTGGGCACATGCTCGGCGAGGTAGAGCTTGTCGGTGGCGCTCACCCGCTGGCCGAACGGGCTCACCACCGAGCGCGCGGTGCGCACGAATGCCGCCCGGCGCTCCGTGTCGCCCAGCGAGGCCAGCCCGCGTGACATCTCCGCGAGGTCCGAGCCCGGCTTGAAGCCGAGGCGGCCGAAGGCGGACGCGACCTTCGTGCCGGCGTCGAGCAGCGGCTGGGCGGTGAGGAGCGGAAGGACCTGCTCCGCGCCCGGGAGGGTGGCGCTGCGGATGAGCAGGCTGACCTCGCGGCCGAGGCCGCCGCTGCCAACCAGCACGAGGCGGTCAACCATCTCCGGGAACTGGTAGGCGAACTGCATCGCGATCCCGCCCCCGAGCGAGTGGCCGACGAGGGTGACGCGCTCGACGCCCACCGCCTGGGCCAGGTCGCGCAGCACGCACGCGTGGGCGCCGAGGGAGTGGTCGCCCCGCTGGCGCGCAGAGCTGCCGTGGCCGGGCAGATCGGGTGCGATCACGTCGTGCTCGGCGGCGAGGCGCCCGATCACCGGGGCCCAGCTCTGCGAGTCGTTCGTGATGCCGTGGACCAGGAGGATCGGGGGGCCGGATCCGGCCCGGCGGTAGGCGATCTCCCTGCCGTGGAGTAGCTGGGTCTTTATCTCTGTGGGCATCTCGCTCTGCGACTTTACATACCGCGCTATCCTGCATCGGAACCTCGCGGCCGGCGGGGTTTTCCTTTGTCCCGGCCGCCCATCACCACAGAATCTGTAGGAGTCATGGCTCGCGGAGACGTCCGAATCGCCGTCACCCTGGAGTGCCAGGAGTGCAAGCGGCGCAACTACCAGACGCAGAAGTCGAAGCGCAACAGCCCGGACCGCATCGAGCTGCGCAAGTATTGCCGCTGGTGCGGCAAGCACACGCCCCACAAGGAGACGCGCTGAGCGCCCGGCGCTCGCGCGCGCGTAACTGAGGCGGAGGGCCGGTGGCACGGAACAGGCAGCGGGCCAAGGAGCGCCAGGCGCGCCGCAAGGCGCAGCAGCAGGGCGCGCCCGGCGACGGCGCGCCGAAGCGCGAGCAGCCTGCCCCGCCGCCCGAGCCCGCCCCGGCCCCGCCCGAGCCCGCCCAGGCGCCGCCCGGCGACGGCGACGGGCGCGAGCTGGCGGCCTCCGAGGAGATTCGCCTCCAGACCGGCGCCCCGCCGCAGGACGTCGGGAGCTCGGGCGAGGTGCTCGAGTACGAGCAGGACCTCGACGAGGAGGAGGGCGAGCACTTCGACCCGGCCGAGGACCATCCCGAGGAGGACGGCCCCGCGCCCACCCGCGGCCCCCGCGGGCACCGGGGCGGCGACGAGGCGGAACACAAGGAGCGCGCGTCGTCTCGTACAGTTCCTCTATCGCGGTCGTGGCCGAGCTGCCGTCGTGTGCAGTGGCCGGACCGCCAGGCCCTGACCACTCTGACCGGCGTAGTGCTCGGCTTCGTCCTGATCGCGGGCGGCTACCTGGGCCTGCTCGACGCGATCTTCTCCCGAGTCATCCAAGCCATCCTCTAGCCCCCTCTAGCCCCAAGGAAGCCACACCTCCCGAATGTTCCGCTGGTACGCCGTCAACACCTACTCAGGCCACGAGAAGAAGGTCAAGCAGAACCTCGAGCACCGGGTCCAGTCCATGGGCCAGGCGGGCTCCGTGCGCCAGGTCGTGATCCCCACCGAGCAGGTGCAGGAGATGAAGGACGGCCAGAAGATCCAGAAGGAGCAGCGCACGATGCCGGGCTACCTGCTGGTGAACATGAACCTCACCGACGACTCGTGGGTGCTCGTGAAGAACACCCCCGGCGTGACCGGCTTCGTCGGCGCCTCGCAGAAGCCGGTGCCGCTGAGCCAGGTCGAGGTGGACCGGCTGCTCAACCGCGAGACGGCCGAGCGCCCGCGCACGCGCGCGCAGTTCTCCATCGGCGAGTCCGTCAAGGTCGTCTCCGGCCCGCTGTCGGACTTCTCGGGCGAGATCTCCGAGATCAACGAGGACGGCGCCAAGCTCAAGGTGCTGGTATCCATCTTCGGCCGCGAGACGCCGGTGGAAGTCGGCTTCGACCAGGTGAAGAAGATCTAGATGGCCAAGAAGGTTCTGACACTCATCAAGCTGCAGGTCCCCGGCGGCGCCGCCAACCCGGCCCCGCCGGTCGGCCCGGCGCTGGGCCAGCACGGCGTGAACATCATGGAGTTCTGCAAGGCGTTCAACGCCCAGACCCAGGGTGACAACGGCACGATCATCCCGGTGGAGATCACGGTGTTCGAGGACCGCTCGTTCACCTTCATCACCAAGACGCCGCCCGCCGCCGTGCTGATCAAGCAGGCGATCGGCATCGACAAGGGCTCGGGCGAGCCCAACCGCGAGAAGGTCGGCACGATCACCAAGGCCCAGGTCCGCCAGATCGCCGAGAAGAAGATGCCCGACCTGAACGCCAACGACCTCGACCAGGCCTCGAAGATCATCGAGGGCACCGCCCGCTCGATGGGCGTGGAGGTGGCGTAATCGATCCAAGCACGGCAAGCGCTACCGCGACAACCTCGCGAAGGTCGACCGCGAGACGCCAGTACCCGCCCGCCGAGGCGGTCGCGATCATCAAGAGCTTCGGCCCGGCCAAGTTCGCCGAGACGGTGGAGGTGCACATCCGCACCGGCCTGAACGTGCGCCACGCCGAGGAGCAGCTGCGCGGCACGATCTCGCTGCCCCACGGGCTCGGCAAGGAGATGACCGTGGCCGTGTTCGCCAAGGGCGACAAGGCGCGCGAGGCCGAGGAGGCCGGCGCCGACCACGTCGGCGACGACGACCTGGCCACGAAGGTCGAGGAGGGCTTCACCGACTTCGACGTGGCGATCGCGACGCCGGACATGATGCCGGTGGTGGGCAAGCTCGGCCGGGTGCTCGGCCCGCAGGGCAAGATGCCCAACCCGAAGGTCGGCACCGTGACCAACGACATCGCCAAGGCGGTGTCCGAGTCCAAGGCCGGCAAGGTCGAGTACCGCACCGACCGCCACGCGATCGTGCACCTGCCGATCGGCAAGGCGAACTTCGAGGAGAGCGCGCTGCTGGAGAACTACGTCGCGCTGCTCGACGAGATCACCCGCGCCAAGCCCGCGGCCGCGAAGGGCCGCTACATCTACACCGATCACGCTCACCACCTCGATGGGGCCGGGCGTGAAGGTGCGACCCCGGCGCCAGCGGCGGGAGCCGCCGAGGAGGCCGCCGCGGTAGCCTGACCGTCAGACCTTCCAGCCCCAGACCACCGGCGGGCTGAGCCGTAAGCCCGGTGCAGGCGAGAGCGAGAAGAGCCAGCATCCTCCTCGAGCCCGCCTGCGTGCGGGCTCTTTTCATTGGAGACGAGACGAAGTGAACAGAGAACAGAAGTCAGCGGTCATCGATCGAGGTGGCCTCGCAGATCCAGGAGTCCGAGGCGATCTTCGCCGTCGACTACCGCGGGCATCTCCGTGCCAGCAGGTCGCCGAGCTGCGCCAGCGGCTGAACGAGGCCGACGCCACCCTGCGCGTGGTCAAGAACACCCTCACCGAGCGCGCCGCCGACAAGGCCGGCGCCGAGGCGCTGAAGGAGCTGCTCGAGGGCCCCACGGCGTTCACGTTCGTTCGCGGCGACGCCGCGCTGGCGGCGAAGGCGATCGCCACCTTCCGCAGGGAGCACGAGCGTGCTCGCCTTCAAGGGCGGCACGATGGACGGCGAGACCGTCACCGTCGAGGAGATCGAGGCGATCTCCAAGCTTCCGGCCCAGGACGTGCTGCACGGACAGCTCGTGGGCGTGCTCGCCTCGCCGGTCACCGGCCTGGTGCGCGGGCTGAACCAGCTGATCCAGGGCCTCGCGGTACAGCTCGGCCAGATCGCCGAGCAGGGGCTCGTCAGCGGTGAGGCGCAGCAGGCAGAGCCCGGCAGAGGCTCCGGCGAGCCAGAAGAGGCGCGCTGAGGCGAGACGAGGAAGAGGCGCCGGCAGCAGAAGAGACTTGCGGGCTGAGCGAGCCCGCTGAAAACGACGAGAGCGAAGCGCCCTCCGAGGGCGACGCAGAAACGAAGGAGGGCTAGATGGCAGCCACCACCACGGAGAAGTGGATCGAAGAGCTGAAGGGCATCTCGGTGCTCGAGCTGTCCGAGCGCATCAAGGCGCTCGAGGAGGCGTTCGGCGTGTCGGCGACCGCCGTTGCGGCGGCCGCGCCGGCGGCGGCGGGGCGCCGGCTGACGGCGCAGCGGCCGAGGAGGAGAGCAGCACGGTCGACGTGGTGCTCACCGGCCCGGGCGACAAGAAGATCCAGGTGATCAAGGTCGTGCGCGCGGCCACGGGGCTCGGCCTCAAGGAGGCCAAGGCGCTCGTGGACGAGGCCCCGAAGCCGATCAAGGAGGGCATCGAGCGCGAGGAGGCCGACAAGCTGAAGGCCGACCTCGAGGAGGCCGGAGGCACAGTCGAGCTCAAGTAGCGCCCGCAGCACTGCCACGGATTGATCGAAGGGCCGCCCGCGGGGCGGCCCTTCGTGCGTTCAGGGGCGTTCATACGATTGAACGCAAGAGGGGCCGTCCGGCCCGCGCCGGGGCTCCCGATCGGCCCCACGTTGGATGACAGCACCCGGTCCTTGGCCGGGACCTCGTCAAGTCATCCGACCAAAGGAGCGGGCATGTCCCGTCTTTCGAATCTCATCAAGCGGCCGAAGCGGACCCTCGTGGCTCTGTCGGCCGTCTCCCTGGCCGTCGCCGTGGCGATCGGCTCGGGCGCGGCCTTCACGTCGCAGAGCACCAACCCCGGCAACTCGTTCTCGACCGGCATCTTCAAGCAGAGCAACAGCGCCAACGGCACCGCCGTGGCCACGCTCAGCGACATGATGCCCGGCGAGGAGAAGAGCGGGTCGATCACCCTGTCGAACGCGGGCGACCGGACCGGCAGCTTCCAGTTCTCGAAGACCGAGACGAACACCGCCGGCACCGACACGGAGGCGTGCAGCGGCGTCGACGGCGGCAACACCCCGTGCGCGGGGCTCGGCGGAGCGCTCAAGGTCGAGGTCAAGGACGGGTCGACCGTCCTCTACGACGACCTCGTGACCGGTCTGTCGATCGCCGACTTCGACCTGGCACAGAGCGCCTCGAAGACGCTCGACTTCAAGTTCTACCTTCCCAGCGGGACGGGCAACACGTACCAGGGAGGCTCCTACAGCGCTGGATACACCTGGGACGAGGTCCAGCCGTAGGAACCACGGTCGCATGGCGGGGGCGGGTTCGCGCCGCCCTCCTGCGACCCGTTGCGGCGAAAGGCAGCCGTGCGCTGAGCACGCGATGGAGCTGCTTCCGGTTCGAGTCCGGATCGCCGCATGAGGAGAGCCCAATGATCACCGTCAATCACATCAATCGCATCTGGAGGCTCTCCTCCTCTTTCGGGATCGCCGCGGTCGGCCTGATCGCCGCGGCGATCCTCCTGCCCAGCCTGTTCGGCTACGAGCGCTACGTGATCACGGGCAACTCGATGGCCGGCGCGATGGACCGCGGGTCCGTGGTGTTCGCGAAGGAAGTGCCGGTCTCCGAGCTGCGGCTCGGCGACGCGATCACCTACCGGCCGCCCCCCGGCGCCGGCCCGAAGGGCAACGTGACCCACCGCATCCACGCGATCTCGCGTGAGCGCTCGGGCGCCACGACGCTTCGCACCAAGGGCGACGCCAACCAGACGCCCGACCCGTGGACCTTCAGGCTCGACCGCCCGACCCAGCCGCGCGCCGAGTTCGACGTTCCCCATGTGGGCCACGCGCTCACGGCCCTCCAGGACCGCACCCTGCGGATGCTCGTCATCGGCCTCCCGGCGCTGCTCCTGGCCCTCTCCATGCTCGCCGGCCTCTGGCACGAGGCGGGCACGGACACGCGTCGCCGGCCCGAGGTGGCGGCATGAGGGGCAAGCTTCTCCTGGCGCTCCTGCTGGCCGTGTGCGCCGCCGCCGGCGCGACGGTGTCGAGCGCGAACTTCGTCTCGCGGAGCTCGAACCCCGCGAACTCCTTCGCGGCCAAGGCCGACTGGGTCAAGCCCTTCTCCTCGGCCTCGTCGCCCGCGACGACCACCAGCACCACCTTCAACGTGGCCTACACCTCCGGCGACGCCGGCACCGAGGTCAAGGAGGTCGAGCTCTGGGTGAAGCGCCCGGAGGCTCCTCCTACGCCCTCAGCCAGACCGACACGTCTCCCGCGAGCGCGACCTTCAGCTACACCGCGAGCGCAGGCATCGGGGCCTACTCCTTCTACACCCGCGCCCGCGACAACGCGGGCAACTACGAGGCCGCGCCGGGCGTCGCCGACACCACGACCTCGCTCACGGCCCCCGACACGCTCAAGCCGGTCTCGTCCGCCAGCTCGCCGGCCGCGACGAAGACCTCGCCGTTCACCGTCACCTACGCGGCGGTCGACCCATCGGGCATCGACGAGGTCGAGCTGTGGGTCAGGCGGTCGGGCCAGAGCACCTACAGCCTCGTGTCCACCGACAGCGATCCCTCGACGCCGAGCTTCAGCTACACCCCGAACGGCAGTCCGCTCCAGGGGAGCTACCGCTTCTACACGCGTGCCCGTGACAACGCGGGCAACTACGAGGACGCGCCGGCCACCCCGCCCGACAGCACCACGGTCTACGACACCACCGCGCCCGGCTCCGACGCGAACTCTCCTTCGTTCGCGGGCGCATCCCCCTTCACCGTGACCTACTCGGCAAGCGACAGCCTCTCTGGCGTCGCCGAGGTCGATCTGTACGTCCGGCGCCCGAGCGACTCCGGCTTCAGCCTCGTCGCCACCGACTCCGACCCCTCCAGCGCCAGCTTCAGCTACACGCCGGATGGCGGAGTGGGCACCTACCGCTTCTACACCCGCGCACGGGACGCGGCGGACAACGCCGAGAGCGCGCCCGGCGGAACGAGCGGCGACACGGACACGGTCGTCGAGACCACCAAGCCGACGTCGTCCGCAAGCGTTCCCACGACCGTGAACGACTCTCCGTTCGAGGTCGACTACACGGCTTCGGACCCCTCATCCGGATCGGGTGTGGAGGAGGTCGAGCTGTGGGTGAAGCGCCCGGGCGATGCCGTCTTCAGCCTCAACCAGACCGACTCGAGCCCGAGCAGCTCGGACTTCGACTACTCGCCTGACGCCGGCAACGGGACCTACCGCTTCTACACGCGGGCCCGGGACGAGGTCGGGAACTACGAGGACGCCCCGGCAACGGAGGACGACAGCACCGTCTTCACGAAGCGCCCGCGGGCCACCACCGTGGCGGGGGTCAACGGCGGAGCGACGCCCGGCAAGCTCGAGAACGGCGACAAGCTGGTGATCACCTTCGACGAGGCGATCGACCAGACCTCGATCAGGTCCACCTGGACCGTGCCCGCGACCGCCCAGAGCGTGACGGTGCTCGGCAACTCCCAGGGCGGGTCCAACGAGGACAACGACGACCTGACCGTCTCCGGCGTGAACGTCGGCCCGGTGGAGCTCGAGGGCGACTACCTGAGCGCCGACGCGAACTTCACGAGCTCGTCGATGACGATCAACGCGGCGCGCACCCAGCTCACGATCACGCTCGCCACCGTTTCCAACGCCCGCCCCACCGCGGTGACGGCGAGGAACATGCAGTACTTCCCCGACAGCGACATCAAGGGCGCGACGGGCGTGTTCATCGAGAACTTCGACCCGGTCGAGACCGATGCGGACGTGGACTTCTGATGCGGCGCTCCTTCCAGTCACTGCTCGTCTCGCTGCTCGCGGCCCTCTGCCTCGTCGCCGTCGCCGTGATGCCCGCCGCGGCCGGCCCCGACCAGGGCGGTGCCCGCCTCACGGCGAGCGCCGACGGCAACCCGCTCGGCGTGTCGAACTCCAAGAACGGCGTGGCGGTGCTCCAGGCCGGCGGGATGTTCCCCGGCGACCCACCGGTCACCGGCGCCGTGACGATCAAGAACACCGGCGATGTGAACGGTGTCTTCGCGCTCGGGCTCGACGGCCTGCACGACACCGCCGGCCCGAACGGGGGCGCGCTCTCCGAGGCGCTCGACCTGCGCATCGACGACGTGACCACCTCGTCGGCGGCGCCTGCCCAGAAGTACGCGGGCAAGCTCGGCGCGATGGGCAGCGTCGCACTGGGCGAGATCCCCAAGGGCGCGGAACGCACCTATCTCTTCACGGCGTCGCTCCCCGCGGGCGCGGACGACCGCTACCAGGGCTCGAGCACCAGCACCGGCTTCGTATGGACCGAGACCGAGGGGGACGACGGCGCCGTCGCGGGCAGCTCCGAGGAGGGCGGCCCCGGGGAGGGGACCAGCGACCAGAGCATCGACGATGGCGAAGTCGCGGGCGACGCGGTCTCCCCCGGCTCCGGCGACAGCACCGGCTCGGGCTCCGGCGACCTCCCGTTCACCGGCCTTGGCCTCGTGGGGATCGCCCTCGCAGGCGCAGCGGCCGCCGCATCCGGCCTCGCCATCCGCCGGAGGGTGCGATGAGCCCGGGCCTGGTCGAGGTGGACCACACACTCACGTCGGGCTACGCGCGCGTTCATGCGCTCGAGGCTGAGTGGCTGCGCATCCAGCGCAGCCCGTACGAGCCGGAGACCCACGTCAGGGAGCAGCATGCCGAGCGCAAGCGCGAGCTAGAGACCCAGCTCGTGGCCCTCCGGGTCTCCCTGGCCCGGCTGCGCGAGGCCGCTCAGGCCGTGGCCGAGGCGCTCGATGCCGCCGGGCCGGCGCACCAGGCCACTCACCCCTAATTGCACCATAAACCGGCGCACACCCCGTGCGGTTGGAGGTAGGTTGGCCGGCGGGGAGCGGGAGGACACCCGAGGTGCCGATGGTGAATGGCAGGGTGACAAACCAGCGCCGCACAGACTCCGAGCCCCTCCGCGGACTGCATAGCCGCCTGCTCCTGATCGCAGGAGCGACGCTGGTGCTCGCTGCCACGCTGGCGTTTGCGACCCTCCCGGCTGCCGGCGTCTCGTTCCGCTCGCCCGAGGTCCACGCGGGGATTGAGACGGCCTCCGCCATGATCGCCGTCCTGGCCGCCTCGCTGATCGTGGGCCGCTACCGGGCGGGCGGCGCCCTGCGCGATCTCGCTCTGCTCGGCGCGCTGATCGCCCTCGCGATCGGGAACGTCGCCTTCTCCACCGTGCCCGCGCTCGCGGGCCACGATGTGACCGCGTTCAACGTCTGGGCGCCCGTGGGTGGACGCCTCGTGGCGGCCATGGCCTTCGCGGCGGCCGCCTTCCTGCCGGACGTCCGGATGGGCTCGCCGCGCCGCGCGGCCGCGGTGATGCTCGCCGCCGTGGCGCTGGCGCTGGCGCTTGTGGCGGTTGCGGTGGGCTCGGGTCTACCGACCGACTTCGGCACCGCGAGCGGGGGCGCCGACGTCGCCTTCGACGCCCCGGCGGGCTTCCTGGCCGCTCAGGCCGTGACCATGCTGCTCTTCGCCATCGCCGCGGCGGGCTTCGCGCGGCGGGCCGCCGCCACCCGTGATGAGCTCATCGCCTGGTTCGCCGCCGGCACGTTGCTCGCGGCCGTCTCGCGGCTCAACATCCTGGTCTTCCCGGCGATCGACTCGGACGTCGTGGTCACCGGCGACCTGCTGCGGCTCGCCGCCTACCTCGTGCTGCTGGCCGGTGCGCTGCGCGAGATCCGCCGCTATCAGCGCCGCACGGCAATTGCCGCTGTGCTGGACGACCGCCGCCGGCTCGCCCGCGACCTGCACGACGGGCTGGCCCAGGAGCTCGCGTACATGGTCATGCAGGCGAGGCGGATGGCCGGCACCGGCGACGAGCGGGCCGCGCAGGTGGCAGTGGCGGCCGAGAACGCCCTGGCCGAGTCGCGGCAGGCGATCGTGGCCCTCAGCCGGAGGCCGGACGAGCCACTGCGCGAGGCGGTGGCGCAGGTCGCGGGACAGCTCACCTCCCGGGCGGGCACGCGCCTGCGGCTCGACATCGACTCAGGGATCGAGCTCGACTCCGACCGCCGCGACCAGCTGCTGAACATCGTCCGCGAGGCTGTGGCGAACGGGATCCGCCACGGCGGGGCGAACGAGGTCTGCGTGTCCCTCAGCAACGGGGACGCCGTGCTGCTCAAGGTCACCGATGACGGGCGCGGCTTCGACCCGGAGGAGCCGAGCGGCGGCTTCGGGCTCACGAGCATGCGCGAGCGCGCCCAGGCCCTCGGCGGCGCGCTGGACGTGAGCTCCCGGCCGGGCGAGGGCACCGAGGTGCGGGTGAAGCTGCGATGACCGCGCCCACCCGTGTGGTGCTGGCGGACGATCACGTGACGATGCGGGCCGGCGTGCGGGAGACGCTCGAGGAGGCGGGCTTCGAGGTCTGCGGCGAGGCGGGCGACGCGCCCGAGGCGATCGAGCTGGCGCTCCGCGAGCGGCCCGACCTGTGCGTTCTGGACGTGCACATGCCGGGCAGCGGGATCCACGCCGCGCGCCAGATCGCGGCCGCGCTCCCGGAGACGGCCGTGGTGATGCTCACGGTCTCGCGCAACGACGAGGACCTCTTCGACGCGCTCCAGGCCGGCGCCGGCGGCTACCTGCTGAAGGACACCGATCCCGACCGCCTCGCCCACGCCCTGCGCGGCGTTCTCGCGGGGGAGGCCGCCCTGCCCCGCGTCCTCGTGGCGCGGGTGCTCGACCAGTTCCGCGCCGGCGGCCGCGGCAAGCGCCTGGCGCTGGCAGGCCAGCGGGGCACCGAGCTCACGAGCCGTGAGTGGCAGGTCCTCGAGCTGTTGCGCGACGGGCTGACCACCAAGGAGATCGCCGAGCGGCTGTTCGTCTCGCCGGTCACGGTGCGCCGCCACGTGTCCTCGACGCTCGCCAAGCTCGACGTGGCCGATCGCGCCGCGGCCGTGGACCTGCTCGAGCAGAGCTTCGAGCTGTAGCGGCTAGACCAGCCCGCGGCGCACCGCGTAGACGGCCGCCTTGATCCGGTTGTCCACCTCGAGCTTGGCCAGGATGCTCGACACGTGGTTCTTGGCCGTGGGCTCGGAGATCACCAGCTCCTCCGCGATCTCGCGGTTCTCCATCCCCGCCACGATCAGTCGCAGCACGTCGAGCTCGCGCTCGGTTAGGTCGACCTCGTCCGCGGCGGCCCTCTCGTCCGCCTGCGGCCGCAGCCGGTCCAGCAGGCGGCCGGCCACCGGCGGCGCGATCGGCGACTCGCCCGCCGCGGCCGCCCTCACGGCGGATGCGATCTCGTCGATCGAGGCGTCCTTGAGCAGGTAGCCCTTGGCGCCCGCCTCGATCGCCTCCATCACTGCGGCGTCCCCCGCGGAGATCGTCAGCACCAGCACGTGGACGCCCGGCGAGGTCTGGGCGATCCGGCGGGTCGCCTCGACGCCCGACATGCGCGGCATGTTGAGGTCCATGACCACGACGTCGGGCTGGGCGTGCGTCACCAGCCGCACGCCGTCGTCGCCGTTGCCCGCCTCGCCGACCACGCTCAGGCCCTGCTCGGTCAGCAGCTCGCGGAGCCCGCGCCGGAAGAGGTCGTGGTCGTCCACGACCACGACGCGGACCTGCTCACCCATCTAGCTCAGCACTGGGGCGAACACGAGGTCCCAGAACGCGGCGCCCAGCACGGCGGCGGCGAAGCCCCAGAGCAGCGCCCAGCCGACGCGCTCGAGCGGCTGCATCGCCGGGCGGGCGAGCCCGAAGATCAGAAGCATCTCGATCACCACGCAGCCGGCGACGAAGAGGAGGAAGTCGAACTCGCCGGTGAACGCCCCGACGATCAGCAGCAGGACGGGGGCCACCACCGACGCGCCCACGGCCGAGATCACGAACACGACGAGCTCGTTGAAGGGGTCGCGGTAGATCCGCCGCCGCGGGTCGAAGGCGGCGCCCAGAGAGCCGTGTGGGGCTGAAGCCTCCATCGCGTCGATCTTCCCAAACGTTGCCGGTGCGCGCTACCCTGTGCCCTGGCCTATAGCCGCAGCCGTCCCTCTGGAGCAGCCCCGCCACATACCGCGGGGCCTCGGGACGGGGTCCGTGACGGCCGCGCCCGCGCGCTCTACAGCGCCGCGGCAACCGTCCCCTTGTGGGGGCGCGTTTCACTTTGCTATCTTTGTGGGTCGCGCTTTGCGCCCCCTCCGCAGCCCCGCCGAACGTCTGTCCGCCGACCTTCTAAGGAGTCGCCGTCTTGGCACGAGTTGATGCCTCCCGTCTGCGCCGCAGTTTCTCGCGGCTCGAGAACCGTCTTGAAGTCCCCAACCTGATCGACATCCAGCGCCGCTCGTTCGAGTGGCTCGTCGACACCGAGAAGGGGGGCCTGCGGGAGACGATCGACGACGTATCGCCGATCGAGGACTACACCGGCAACCTGGCGGTGGTCTTCGAGGAGATCACCTTCGACGACCCGGTGGCCACGATCGCCGAGTGCCGCGAGAAGGACCTCACCTACGCGCGCCCGCTCACCGTCAAGGTCGCGTTCCAGAACCGCGAGACCGGCGAGATCCGCGAGCAGTCCGTGTTCATGGGCGACTTCCCGTGGATGACGGAGTGGGGCACGTTCATCATCAACGGCACCGAGCGCGTGGTCGTGACCCAGCTCGTGCGCTCCCCGGGCGCGTACGTGATGGAGCCCAAGGACCGCGAGAAGCAGGTGTTCGTGGCGAACCTGATGCCGGCCCGCGGCTCGTGGCTCGAGCTCGAGATCGACAAGAAGGGCCGCGTCTTCGTCCGCATCGACCGCAAGCGCAAGCTGCCGGTCACGGTCCTGCTGCGGGCCATGGGCGAGGTGCTGCGCGAGGGCACCGAGGCCGAGAAGGGCCGCGGCGTCAAGCAGGGCATGGTGCCCGGCTGGACGGGCTCGGACGAGGACATCCTCAAGCTCTTCGAGGACTCGCTCTACATCCGCAACACGATCGACGCCGACACCGAGGTCACCAAGTCCGAGGAGGGCGCGCTGATCGAGCTGTTCAAGAAGCAGCGCCCGGGCGAGCCGCCCTCGGTGGACGCTGCGAAGAACCTGCTCAACCAGCTCTTCTTCGACCCCAAGCGCTACGACCTCACGCGGGTCGGCCGCTACAAGCTGAACTCCCGCCTGCACATCGACGAGGAGCTCGACACCCGCACGCTCACCCCGAGGGACATCATCGAGCTGATGAAGGAGCTCGTCTCCCTGCCCAAGGAGCTGGGCATCCCCGAGTCGGGCGAGTACGAGGGCGAGCCGATCAAGGACTACGCGGTGGAGGCCCAGACCTACCCGCGCGAGCCGATCGAGGAGCGCCTCGACGAGTACGAGCACTTCGGCAACCGCCGCCTGCGCACGGTCGGCGAGCTGATCCAGGAAGCCTTCCGGATCGGCCTCTACCGGATGGAGCGCGTGGTCCGCGAGCGCCTCACCACCGAGGACTCGGACACGATCACCCCGCAGACGATCATCAACATCCGCCCGGTCGTGGCGGCCCAGAAGGAGTTCTTCGGCTCCTCGCAGCTGTCGCAGTTCATGAGCCAGACGAACTCGCTGGACGGCCTGACCCACCGCCGACGCCTTTCGGCCCTCGGCGCCGGCGGCCTGACCCGCGAGCGCGCCCCCATCGAGGTGCGCGACGTCCACCCGACCCACTACGGCCGCATGTGCCCGATCGAGACCCCCGAGGGTCCGAACATCGGCCTCATCGGCTCGCTCTCGAGCTACGCGCAGATCTCTGAGCACGGCTTCGTCACCACGCCCTACCGCGAGGTGGAGAACGGCGTGGTCACCGACAAGATCGTCCACCTGGATGCGAACCAGGAGGAGGAGAAGGTCATCGCGCAGGCCAACGCCGAGATGGACGAGAAGTCGGGCAAGCTCAAGGGCCCCGGCGTCACCTGTCGCTCACGCGACGGCGAGCTGGTGCTGGCCGCGCCCAAGGACGTCGACCTGATGGACGTCTCGCCCGACCAGATCTGGTCGGTGGCCACGGCGCTGATCCCGTTCCTCGAGCACGACGACGCGAACCGCGCGCTGATGGGCTCGAACATGATGCGCCAGGCCGTGCCGCTCCTGAAGACCGAGGCGCCGCTGATCGGCACCGGCATGGAGACGCGCGCCGCCATCGACTCCGGTGACGTGATCACCGCCGACAACTCCGGCGAGGTGAGCTACGTGGACTCCGAGCGGATCGTGGTCGACAAGGCCGAGTACCCGCTCCACAAGTTCATGCGCTCCAACCAGGGCACGATCATCCACCAGAGGCCGATGGTCTCGGTGGGCGACAAGGTGAAGATTGGCGAGGCGCTGGCCGACGGCTCCTCCACTCGCAACGCGGAGCTCGCGCTGGGCAAGAACTGCCTGGTCGCCTTCATGTCCTGGGAGGGCTACAACTTCGAGGACGCGATCATCATCTCCGAGCGCCTGGTCAAGGACGACGAGCTCACCTCGATCCACATCGAGGAGTACGAGATCGACGCCCGTACGACGAAGCTGGGCGACGAGGAGATCACCCGCGACATCCCGAACCGCTCGGAGGAGTCGCTGCGCAACCTCGACGACCGCGGCATCGTGCGCATCGGCGCCGAGGTCGGGTCCGGGGACCTGCTGGTCGGAAAGGTCACGCCTAAGGGCGAGACCGAGCTGACCGCCGAGGAGAAGCTGATCCGCGCGATCTTCAAGGAGAAGGCGCGCGAGGTCCGCGACACCTCGCTGAAGGTCCCCCACGGCGAGGGCGGCGTGGTGATCGACGTGAAGACCTTCTCCCGCGACGACGAGGACGACCTCGCGCCGGGAGTCAACGACCTCGTGCGCGTGTACGTGGCGAAGAAGCGCAAGATCGCCGAGGGCGACAAGCTCGCCGGCCGCCACGGCAACAAGGGCGTGATCTCCAAGATCGTGCCCGAGGCCGACATGCCGCACCTCGAGGACGGCACCCCCGTCGACGTGATCCTCAACCCGCTCGGCGTGCCGAGCCGGATGAACATCGGCCAGATCCTGGAGACCCACCTCGGGTGGGCCGCGGGCAACGGCTGGTACGACGACGGCTCCGAGGCCTACAAGCACTCGCAGGAGAACGGCGGCAGGGTGAACATCGCCACGCCGGTCTTCGACGGCGCGACCGTCGAGGACGTGGACGAGGCGCTCGTGCGCTGGCAGGAGGAGCACCCCGAGCGCGGCATCGACCTCGGGGTCGACATGAAGGAGATCCCCGGCAGGCGCGCCACCGGCAAGGCCAAGCTCTACAACGGCCGCACCGGCGAGCCCTACGAGGAGACCGTCACCGTCGGCTACATGTACATCCTGAAGCTGCTGCACCTCGTGGACGACAAGATCCACGCGCGCAGCACGGGCCCCTACTCGCTCGTCACCCAGCAGCCGCTGGGCGGCAAGGCGCAGTTCGGCGGCCAGCGCTTCGGCGAGATGGAGGTGTGGGCGCTCGAGGCATACGGAGCCGCCTACACGCTCCAGGAGATGCTCACGATCAAGTCCGACGACACCGTCGGGCGCGTGAAGGCCTACGAGGCCATCGTCAAGGGCGAGAACATCGCCGAGCCCTCGATCCCCGAGTCGTTCAAGGTGCTGCTGAAGGAGATGCAGTCGCTGGCGCTCGACGTGGACGTCCGCTCCGAGGAGGGCGGAGGCGTGGAGATGCGCGACGAGGACGACGACCTCCTGCGCGCCGCGGAGGAGCTGGGCATCGATCTCTCGGGCGTGCGCGCCACCGACGGCCAGGCGGCCGACGAGTCCGAGGAGACGGAAGAGGCCGAGGGCGAGGGCGGACAGACGGATGAGTCCGCCGCCAAGCAGGACAAAGAAATGATTGAAAAGGACTGAGGGCCCAACACATGATCGACATCAACAACTTCGACAAGATCTCGATCGGGCTCGCTGCTTCGAAGCAGATCCGATCGTGGTCCTCCGGCGAGGTCACCAAGCCGGAGACCATCAACTACCGCACGCTCAAGCCCGAGAAGGACGGCCTCTTCTGCGAGCGCATCTTCGGTCCGACGAAGGACTGGGAGTGCTACTGCGGCAAGTACAAGCGAGTCCGCTACAAGGGCATCGTCTGCGAGCGCTGCGGGGTCGAGGTCACGCGCTCCAAGGTGCGCCGCGAGCGCATGGGCCACGTGGACCTGGCGGCGCCGGTCTCCCACATCTGGTTCTTCAAGGGCGTCCCGTCGCGGATCGGCTACCTGATCGACATGGCTCCGAAGGAGCTCGAGAAGGTCCTCTACTTCGCGGCCTCGATGGTCACCTGGGTGGACGACGAGGCGCGTGAGAAGGACGTGCCCAAGCTCGAGAAGGAAGTCCAGAAGGTCACGGACGCCTACGACGCGGAGAAGGAGCAGCAGATCCTCGAGCTGCGCGAGTCGCTCGGGCGCCGGCTCGAGTACCTCAAGACCGCCAAGCAGGCCGGCTTCTCCGACGAGGACCACCTGTGGGCGGACTCGCTCGACATCAACATCAAGAAGCTCTCCGACGACGACCGCGAGAAGCTCGAGAAGGAGATCACCAAGACCTTCGAGTCGGACATCTCCGACACCGAGGCCTACATCGAGGACGCCGCCGAGCGGATGCGCCAGGTGTGGGAGCTCTTCCAGGAGATGAAGCCGAAGGACGTGATCTCGGACGAGACGCTCTTCCGCGAGCTGAAGGACCGGTTCGGGTCCCCGTACGGCTTCGGCGAGTACTTCCGCGGCGGCATGGGCGCGGAGGCCGTTCGCGACCTGCTCCAGCAGGTGGACCTCACCGCCGAGCAGGCGGAGCTCGAGGACCAGGTGAAGACCGCCAAGGGCCAGAAGCAGAGCCGCGCGGTCAAGCGCCTCAAGGTGGTGTCGGCGTTCATCCACTCCGACAACAAGCCCGAGGACATGATCCTCGAGGCCATCCCGGTGATCCCGCCGGAGCTGCGGCCGATGGTGCAGCTCGACGGCGGCCGGTTCGCCACCTCCGACCTCAACGACCTCTACCGGCGCGTGATCAACCGGAACAACCGGCTCAAGCGCCTGCTCGACCTCGGCGCGCCCGAGATCATCGTGAACAACGAGAAGCGGATGCTCCAGGAGGCCGTCGACGCGCTGTTCGACAACGGCCGCCGCGGGCGTCCCGTGACCGGGCCGGGCAACCGCCCGCTCAAGTCGCTCTCGGACATGCTCAAGGGCAAGCAGGGCCGGTTCCGCCAGAACCTGCTCGGCAAGCGCGTGGACTACTCCGGCCGCTCCGTGATCGTGGCCGGCCCGTCGCTGCGGCTGCACCAGTGCGGCCTGCCGAAGCTGATGGCGCTCGAGCTGTTCAAGCCGTTCATCATGGCCCGGCTCGTCGAGCGCAAGTCGGTGCAGAACATCAAGGCGGCCAAGAAGATGGTCGACTCGATGATCCCCGAGGTCTGGGACGTCCTCGAGGAGGTCATCCAGGAGCACCCGGTGCTGCTCAACCGCGCGCCCACGCTCCACCGCCTCGGCCTGCAGGCCTTCGAGCCCGTGCTGGTCGAGGGCAAGGCGATCCAGGTCCACCCGCTGGTGTGCCACGCCTTCAACGCCGACTTCGACGGCGACCAGATGGCCGTGCATCTCCCGCTGTCCGCCGAGGCCCAGGCCGAGGCGCGGCTGCTGATGCTGTCGGCGAACAACATCCTGTCGCCGGCGCACGGCGCGCCGCTCGCCACGCCCACCCAGGACATGGTGCTGGGCGCGTACTACCTCACCTACGGCCCGGACGATGCCGAGCTCGAGGAGCTCGAGGAGAAGGTCCGCGCGGGCAAGTGGGACGAGAAGAAGAACGGCAAGCGCCCGCACGTGTTCCGCTCGGCCCAGGAGGCGGAGCTCTCCTACGAGCACAACATGGTCCAGCTGCACGACCTCGCCGAGTACCGGCGACTGCACGGGCAGGGCCACGTGCTCACCACGGTCGGCCGGATCATCTTCAACGAGCGCGTCGAGCGCGCGCTCGAGGAGGTGCTCGAGGACAAGTACGACCCGGCCACGAGCTACACGTTCGTGAACCAGCCGCTCAAGAAGCGCGACATGGGCGCGGTGATCGAGGGCCTCGTGGAGCAGCACGGCCCGCACGCCACGGCGCAGGTGCTCGACGCGTTCAAGGACCTCGGCTTCCACTTCGCGAGCCAGGCGGGCATCACCATCTCGAAGAACGACGTGGTGATCCCTCCCTCGAAGGACGAGATCCTCGAGCGCTACGAGAGCGACGTCGGCGAGATCCTCGACCAGTACGACACGGGGCTCATCTCCCAGGAGGAGCGCCACGAGGCGGTCGTCGACAAGTGGAACGCGGCCACCGACGAGGTCGGCATCGCGATGCAGGACAACCTGCACGAGCTGAACCCCATCTTCATGATGGCCAACTCGGGCGCCCGCGGGTCGTTCAAGCAGATCCGCCAGCTGGCGGGCATGCGAGGCCTCATGGCAAACCCGAAGGGCGAGATCATCGAGCGCCCGATCAAGGCCAACTTCATGGAGGGCCTGACCGTGCTCGAGTACTTCATCTCGACCCACGGCGCCCGGAAGGGCCTCGCGGACACCGCGCTCCGTACCGCCGACTCGGGCTACCTGACCCGCCGTCTCGTGGACGTCGCGCAGGACGTGATCGTGCGCGAGGAGGACTGCGGCACCAAGGAGTTCATCGAGATGCCGCTCCACTCCGACGACGGCCGGCCCAACGAGAACCTGCTCGGCCGCTTCACGGCCAAGGAGGTCAAGACCAAGCGCAGCCGCTCGCTGGCATCGAAGGACGAGCTGATCGTCAAGGAGTCGCTGGCGGAGATCGTGGAGGGCCTCTCCGAGGACGAGGGCGCCACGGTGCCCATGCGCTCAGTGCTCAAGTGCGAGGCGCAGACCGGTATCTGCCAGCACTGCTACGGAGTGGCTCCGGCCACCGGCAAGCTGGTCGCGATCGGCGACGCGGTGGGGATCATCGCCGCCCAGTCGATCGGCGAGCCCGGCACGCAGCTCACGCTGCGGACCTTCCACACCGGCGGTGTGGCGGGCCTCGACATCACCCAGGGCCTCCCGCGTGTGGTCGAGCTGTTCGAGGCGCGCAAGCCGAAGGGCCTCGCGAAGCTCGCCGAGCAGGACGGCAAGGTGTCGATCGAGCGCTCGGAGAAGGCGCTCAAGGTGCTCATCACCGACGCCGCCGGCGAGGAGCACTCCTACTCGTTCCCGGTGCGCACGCGCCTGTTCGTGGAGGAGGGCCAGAAGGTCGAGGCCGGGACCCAGTTCAACGAGGGGTCGATCTACCCGCACGAGCTGCTCGAGTTCGGCGGCGACAAGCCGGAGGTGCGGCGGACCGCCACCGAGGTCTACCTCGTCCGTGAGGTCCAGAAGGTCTACAAGTCGCAGGGCGTCGACATCCAGGACAAGCACGTCGAGATCATCGTCCGGCAGATGATGAAGAAGGTGCGGGTGGACCAGAAGGGCGACTCCACCTACCTGCCGGGCGCCTTCATCGACCGCCACGAGATGGCCAAGGTGAACGGCGACCTGAAGAAGGCCAAGAAGGAGCAGGCCCAGGTGGAGCCGATCATCCTCGGCATCACGAAGGCCTCGCTGGCCACCGACTCGTTCCTGTCGGCGGCCTCGTTCCAGGAGACCACCAAGGTGCTCACGGATGCCGCGCTCGAGGGCAAGACGGATCGCCTGCTCGGGCTCAAGGAGAACGTGATCATCGGCAAGCTGATCCCGGCCGCCACCGGTCTGAAGCACTACCGGCGGCTGGAGATCGAGCCCACGGAGCCCGTCCGCCGGCACACGCCGGACGAGATCGGCCTGCTCGACGAGAACGAGCTGGCCGCGGAGCTGGGGCTCACCGAGGACGGCGAGCTCGAGGGCTTCGGGTTCGGCGGCGACGGTGGCGGGAACGGCGAGCCGGCGTTCGGCGACGAGCTGGCGGACGTGCCGGCTCCGGCTGAGGGCGACGACAAGAAGTAGCTGGTTGGTGGCGCTGGGCCCGTGGCGCTTGTGGCCGCGGGTCCCGGCTCCGGTGGGCTTTCCATGGGGCCTCGCTCGCTTCGCAGGGCGGCTCCGAAAAGTCCCACCGTCGCCTCCCGCGGGTGGAGCGTCGGCGGGTCCCTCTCGAACGCCGCACGGCGTCCACTGTCGTATTCGTACGCGCGACGCGGACAAATCCAACATTCGGCGTCGAGATCTGGGCGCCGCCCCGCAGTGGCGCCCCATGATCGGCGCGATACTGCCTTCCATGGCTTTCCCTCCGCCCGCTCGCCATCTCCTGCGCGCGAAGGACCTGGTCGACGTCCGGTACTTCGAGCCGCTGGATGTGGAGGACATGGCGCGGGCGGCGGGGCTGTCGCGGGCGCACTTCAGCCGCGAGTTCCGGCGTGCGTTCGGCGAGTCGCCGCATGCGTACCTGCTGACCCGGCGGCTCGAGCGCGCCACGGCGCTGCTGCGGCACACCGACCGGTCCGTGGCGGACATCTGCTTCTCGGTGGGCCTGCGGAGCGTCGGCTCGTTCACCACGAGCTTCACGCGTGCGTATGGCACCTCGCCGGCCGCCTACCGCGCCTCGTTCCCGCCCGCCGCGGCCCACGCGTGGATCCCCTCGTGCGTCGTGCAGATGTATGGCCGCCCCCAACACAGCACGTTTCGAGAAGACAGCGCCGCCGCCCGGTCGTAGCCTGGCCGGCGACCTCTCTCGGACCCAGGAGGACCAGATGATGAAAGTGAACGCTGCGCAGGTCCTGGTGCACGACCAGGACGAGGCGCTCGCCTTCTACGCCGAGAAGCTCGGCATGGAGGTGCGTGCCGACTACGCCGTGCCCGACATGGGCTTCCGCTGGCTCACCGTTGGGCCCGTCGGTCAGCCCGACATGGAGATCGTCCTGATGGCCCCCGGCCCGCCGTTCATGGACCCGAGCACGGCCGACCAGGCGAAGGAGCTGCTGGCGACGGGCGTCGGCGGGACGATCTTCCTCAACACTGACGACTGCCGTGCGACCTACGAGGAGCTCACGAGCCGCGGCGTGGAGTTCGTCCAGCCGCCCGAGGAACGCCCCTACGGCATCGAGTCGGGCTTCCGCGACCCCTCGGGCAACTACATCCGCCTCACTCAGGATCGAAAGCCGGCCTAGCCCTGGGCATCCGCCCACGCCAGCAGCTCCGCCACGTGCTCGTCTGACATCCCGGTGGCGCTCTCGGTCTGGACGAGGAGGGTGGGGGCCTTCCGCTGCGCGGCCCAGGCGCGGCATTCGTCGTCCAGGTTGTCGTCTATCCAGGCGGCGGGGCGTTCCGCCGCATACGTATCGATTGCGTCGAGCTTCCAGTGGGCGGAGCCGAACACGGCGTTGCCGTCGAAGGTGAGGACCGGGAGCTCGCGGAAGGGCAGCTTCAGGATGAAGGGGAGGTACTCGTTGGCCTTCTCCTCCCAGCCCGTGGCCCACACGAGCTCGAAGCGCTCTGCAAGGCGCTCCAGACGGGCGCCGCAGCCCTCGGAGATGCAGTGCGCCATCCCGTCGACCCAGTGGAACGGCCCGGGGACGTCGGCCGCTGACGGAGGGAACCCGAAGAGGCTGATCACGCCGTCCACATCGACGAAAAGAACGGGCTTGAGAAGTGTGTTTGGCACGGCGGCGCTTTCGGGTACTGCAACTTCGTTGGGTGCAAGGGGTTACTCTCCAAAGCCGCAGGGGTACTGCGACTTCGTTGAGTCACCTTCGATGTAGTAAAGCGGGCAGGCGGTACGGCCGATAGGACGAATAACGGCAGGGAAGCCGCGTAGCGATTCTCCCGCCGAGCTTTCTCTATGACGCTTCAACTAGGCATTCTGCTGGCGCTTTTCTGCGCCTTTACCACCAACCTGGGCTTCCTTCTGAAGCACCGGGGGGCTTGCGCTGCTCCCGACGTGAGCATGCGCCACCCGATCCGTAGCGGCGTCGGCCTCTTCAAGTCCAAGTGGTTCGCCATCGGCATGCTCGTGGCACTTGGCGCGTGGATCTTCCACGTGGCCGCCCTCGCGATGGCGCCGCTGTCGCTCGTGCAGGCGGTCATCTCCGGCGGGCTGGTGTTCCTCACCGTGCTCGCCGACCGCTACTTCGGCTGCGAGGTCGGACCCCGGCAGTGGGCCGGTGTCGGCCTCACCGCCCTGGGCCTCTCGATGCTCGCCGTCACCCTTCCGCACGGCGGCGACGCCTCCGCCGGCTACTCGGTCGGCGGGATGATCGCCTTCGAGGTCGGGTTGCTCGGGATCGGCATGCTGCTCGTCTTCTCGCCCCGGTTCGGCGCACACCACGAGCACCACGGCGTGCTCATGGGGGCCGCGGCCGGCATCCTCTTCGGCGTCTCGGACGTCGCGATCAAGGCTCTCACCGGCAGCGTCGGGGCCGAAGGGCTGGTCGGCGGTCTTCTCATGTCGCCCTGGCTGTTCACCTGCGTCGCCGCCTCAGTGCTCGCCTTCTACGCCTCCGCCCGTGGCCTTCAGCAGGGCGAGGCCGTGCCGGTCATCACCCTCACCAGCGCCGCGGCCAACGTGTCGGCCATCACCGGCGGGATCGTCGTCTTCGGCGACCCGATGCCGGGCGATACGCTCGGCATCGTGGTTCAGAGCGTCGCGTTCGTGCTGGTGATCGTGGCCGCCGCGCTCACGCCGGCGCCGCTGCGTGCCGCCGAGGCGCGCTAGTCAGCTCGAGCACCTTCGCCGCAACGGCCGCCGGGTCATCGCCCATCGGGGCGTGCCCCAGCCCGGGTAGCTCCACCAACTCGGCGCCCGGCACGTGCCGAGCCCATCGCGGCCCTTGACGCAGCGGTAGCAGCATGTCCCTCGTGCCCCACAGCACGCGGAACGGGCAGTCGATCTCGGCGAGCCCACGCGGCATCTCCTGCCCATCGACGATCCAGTCGAGCGTCTGGGTGAAGCTGGGCGAGCCGGCGAAGACCCGGAGGCCGTAGGCCGCCTCGTCCGGGTCCAGCCGCTCGGGGTGGGCGTAGAAGATCCCGAACGCGAGCCGGCGCCCGGCCGCCGTGGCCGCGACGCGCTCGGCGTGGGGCGCTAGCCGCTGAGCGGCGGCGTATGAAGACCGCAGGACGGCCGTCGTGTAGCTGAGCTCCTTGCGCGTGTACATCCCGGCGGGGGAGATCGCGACGACGGTGCGCGCACGCCCCCGGGCGGCCAGCTCGGCGGCGATCCAGCCACCGAGCGAGTTTCCCACCAGGTGGGGGGCGTCGAGCTCCGCCGCGTCCAAGGCCTGCTCCACGGCGTCCACGAGCGCGGGGACCGTCGGCTCGCCGGCCATGGGGGCCGACTCGCCGTATCCCGGCAGGCTCAGGGCGAGCACGTCGTGGCGCTCCTCGAGCGCCGGGAGGACAGGCGACCAGACCTGCCACGTCGAGCCGATCCCGTGGATCGCCACGAGCGGCTCGCCGCTGCCCGCACGGCGGTGATCGAGTGCTACCTCGGCCATCGCGGCAAACGTTACCGTCCCGCCACCGTCGGAGCCGAACGGCGGACCTCCGCGGCTTGCACGCCGTCGCCCTCGGAGTCCGTAGGGTCGCGGTGCAGGCTCTCCCCCGTTGCTAGGATGCGCGGCCGCATGCCCAGCATCAATCAGCTCGTCCGCAAGGGACGCAAGTCCCCCAAGAAGAAGGTGGCCACCCCCGGCCTCAAGTCGGGGCAGGGGCGCAAGAAGCGGATCGCGGCGCCTCAGAGGCGCGGGGTCTGCACCCGCGTCTACACGGTGACCCCCAAGAAGCCGAACTCGGCGCTGCGCAAGGTCGCCCGCGTGCGGCTCACCAACGGGATGGAGGTCACCACCTACATCCCGGGCGAGGGCCACAACCTGCAGGAGCACTCGGTGGTGCTGATCCGCGGCGGCCGCGTCAAGGACCTGCCGGGAGTGCGCTACAAGGTCGTGCGCGGATCGCTTGACGCGTCTGGCGTGAGCGAGCGCAAGAAGGGCCGCTCCCAGTACGGGACGAAGGCTCGCTAGACGCATGCCGCGCCGCGCCGCAGCGGGTATCCGCCCGATCGACTCAGACGCCATGCACGGCTCCAAGCTCGTGCAGCAGGTGATCAACAAGGTGATGGTGGACGGCAAGAAGTCCACCGCCGAGAAGATCGTCTACGACGCCCTCGACATCCTCTCCCGCAAGACGAACGAGGAGCCGACGGTCGCGCTCGAGAACTCGATCAAGATCCTGACCCCGGTCCTCGAGGTCCGCTCCCGCCGGGTCGGCGGCGCGACCTACCAGGTGCCTGTCGAGGTGCCCTCACGCCGCGCGCGCACGCTCGCGGTGCGGTGGCTAGTGGAGTTCGCGCGCAGGCGCCGCGAGAAGACGATGTCGGAGCGCCTGGCCAACGAGCTGCTCGATGCGCAGTCGCAGCAGGGGCTGGCCTACAAGCGCAAGGACGACATCTACCGCATGGCCCAGGCGAACAAGGCGTTCGCCCACTACCGCTGGTAGCAGGACGCCGATAACCGGCGCCTGGCGCGCTTCGCGAGCTTCGCCACGTCGGCCGCTCACCTGGCAAGCCAGGCTTCGCTCCCTGCTTCCTTGCCAGGCTTGGTTCTCGGCCCCCTGCAACCAGCGGTTCGCTGGTTCTCACCGGGCTCTCATCCGGCCCCCGGTAGACCTTCTGGCATGAGGCGTATCGACATCGCAGCGGCCATGGCGCTCGTGGCATTGGGCCTCCCGGGCTGCGGGTCGGACGACGAGGGCGCGACTACCCCCGGCGGCGGCTCGGCGGCGCTGCCGCAGGGCAGCGAGCGCGTGAAGCTCGACCCGGCTGACTTCACTACGGAGATCGACAATGCCTACTGGCCGATGGCGCCCGGCACGCGATGGGTCTACAGGGAGACCGATCCCGAAGGCGCGCGGCAGAAGGTGGTGGTCACGGTCACGGGCAAGACGAAGAAGATCGCCAACGGGGTCGAGGCTTCGGTCATCCGCGACGAGGTGACCGAGGGCGGGGTTCCGGTGGAGATCACCGACGACTGGTATGCCCAGGACAGGGACGGCAACGTCTGGTACCTCGGCGAGGACACGACCGAGTACGAGAACGGCAAGCCGGTCACGAAGGCGGGCTCGTTCGAGGCAGGGAGGGACGGGGCGCAGGCGGGGATCATCATGCCCGCCGATCCGAAGCCCGGACTCTCGTACCGGCAGGAGTACTACGAGGGAGAGGCCGAGGACGAGGCCCGCGTGGTGAGCGTCGGCGAGCAGGCCGAGGTCCCCGCGGGCCACTACACCGGCGTGGTCATGACGCGGGACGTCAACCCGCTCGAGCCGAAGATCCTGGAGTTCAAGTTCTTCGCGAAGGGCGTGGGCCCGGTGCTGGCGGTCAGCGTGTCGGGTGGGAGCGACCGCGAGGAGCTGATCAGCTACCGGCGCGGGGCGCGGTAGCCCCCGGGCGCCTGAGGCGCACCACTCCCGCGAGCAGGATCAGGCCCGCCCCGATGATCTCGAGATAGAGCCCGGAGCCGGCCTTGGCCTCGGCCTCCTCGTACTGGAGCCCGACGAGGCCCGTCTCGCCTGCGTCGGGGATGTCCCGCAGGAGGGCGAAGGCCAGCACCACCACGCCGATCGCCACCAGCGCGAGCGCCGCCGGGCGGCTCGCCCCGTGCCCTGCGCCCCACGCCATCGCGATCGCGACGGCGCCCAGCAGCAGGAAGGCGCCGCCGTGCTGCTCGAACCCGTTCGAGTCGCACGCATCGCGGACCCGGGAGTCCGCGATCTCCTCGCAGGTGCCCGTGGTGAGCACGTCCACGTGCACGATCGAGGACAGCTCGGCGATGATCACGAGCACGCCGCCGATCACCCCGAGCGCGATCACCAGGACCGGCAGCCAGCCCACCGAGCGCGCGGCGCCGAGGGCGCGGGTCACGCGTGTGGGCGAGGCCTCCATCGCGCCGCAGGGTATCCGGCGTCCGGCCGGATGGGCGGCACAGAGCCCGCAATCCCGCTTCCCAGGCGGGAGGGGCGAAAACCCTCTGCTACCATCGTCCGTCGCCCACGGGCCGGTTCGCTCCGCTGCCCGGGAGGCTTTCACACGTGTCGATGGAGACCACGCTTACATAGGAACCCACCCGGGCACGATCACTGCGATGCAAGGGGCCCGGAAGGGCCTTTTTTCTGCCCCAAAACCACACCTGACCAGGACGCTAGATGCCACGCAAGGTTTCACTAGAGAAGACGCGCAACATCGGGATCATGGCCCACATCGACGCGGGCAAGACGACCACGACCGAGCGCATCCTCTTCTACACGGGACGCACCCACAAGATGGGTGAGGTTCACGAGGGCGCCGCCGTCATGGACTGGATGGAGCAGGAGCAGGAGCGCGGCATCACGATCACCTCCGCGGCCACGACCGCGTCGTGGAACGACCACCGGATCAACATCATCGACACGCCCGGCCACGTGGACTTCACGGTCGAGGTGGAGCGCTCCCTGCGCGTGCTCGACGGCTCGATCGCGCTGTTCGACTCGGTCGCCGGCGTGGAGCCGCAGTCCGAGACGGTCTGGCGCCAGGCGGACAAGTACAAGGTCCCCCGCATCGCCTACATCAACAAGATGGACCGCACCGGCGCCGACTTCGAGATGTCGGTGCGCACGATGCACGAGCGCCTGGGCGCCGACGGCAAGACCGAGGGCGCCGGCAGCGCGATCCCGATCCAGCTCCCGATCGGCGCCGAGGGCGACTTCAAGGGCGTCATCGACCTCGTGACGATGAAGGCGATCATCTACCACGACGACCTCGGCCAGGAGTGGGGCGTGGAGGACATCCCCGCCGACCTCGCGGACGGCGCGCATGAGGCGCGCACCCACCTGATCGAGGCGCTCGCCGACTACGACGACGAGCTGATGGAGGACTACCTCGAGGAGAAGCCGATCGAGCCGGCGCGCCTCAAGGAGGACATCCGCAAGGCCACGCTGGACATCTCGATCTTCCCCGTGATGTGCGGTTCCTCGTTCAAGAACAAGGGCGTGCAGCCGCTCCTCGACGCCGTGGTGGACTACCTGCCGAGCCCGCTCGACGTGCCTCCGATGGAGGGCCTCGAGCCCCCGCAGAAGGGCGACGACGGCCAGGAGAAGCCGGCCACCCGCCCGCCCGACGACGACGCCCCCTTCTCGGCGCTCGCCTTCAAGGTCATGTCGGACCCGTTCGTCGGCAAGCTCACCTACTTCCGCGTCTACTCCGGCACCCTCGACGCCGGCGGGCGCATCCTGAACGCCGCCACCGGTCGCACCGAGCGCGTGGGACGCATCCTGATGATGCACGCCAACCACCGCGAGGAGGAGGAGACGGTGTACGCGGGCGACATCGCCGCCGGCGTGGGCCTCAAGCAGACCTCGACCGGCGACACGCTCTGCGCGCCGGACGCGCCCATCGTGCTGGAGACGATCACGTTCCCGGATCCCGTCGTGCACGTGTCGATCGAGCCGAAGACGAAGGCCGACCAGGAGAAGATGTCCGTTGCGCTCGGCCGCCTGTCCGAGGAGGACCCCACGTTCCAGGTGCGCACCGACGAGGAGACCGGCCAGACGGTGATCTCCGGCATGGGCGAGCTCCACCTCGAGGTGATCGTGGACCGCATGAAGCGGGAGTTCAACGTGGAGGCCGGCGTGGGCCGGCCCCAGGTCGCCTACCGCGAGACCGTCCGGGGCGACGCGAAGAAGGTGGAGGGCAAGTTCATCCGCCAGACCGGCGGCTCGGGTCAGTACGGCGTGGTCTACATCGACATGGAGCCGGCGCCGGGCGAGGGCTTCGACTTCATCAACAAGATCAAGGGCGGCTCGGTTCCCTCGGAGTTCATCCCCGCCGTGGAGAAGGGGATCGAGGAGGCGCTCGAGTCGGGCGTGAAGGCCGGGTTCCCGATGGTGGACGTCCGGGTGACGCTCACCGACGGCAAGTACCACGACACGGACTCGTCGGAGGTCGCCTTCAAGGTGGCCGGCTCGCTGGCGGCCAAGGAGGCCGCAAAGCGCGCCAAGCCGGTGCTGCTCGAGCCGATCATGGCCGTGGAGGTCGTGACCCCGGACGAGTTCCTCGGCACGGTGATCGGCGACCTCTCCAGCCGTCGCGGCCGGGTCGAGGCCCAGGAGCCGCGCGGCAACGCGATCGCAGTTCAGGCCAGCGTTCCGCTGTCATCGATGTTCGGCTATGCGACCGACCTGCGGTCCAACACCCAGGGCCGGGCGAACTACTCGATGCAGTTCGACCGCTACGAGGAAGTCCCCGGCAACATCGCCGAGGAGATCGTCGAGCACCGCACCGGTGAGCCGGTCGGAGCGGGCGCATAGGGAGTATGTTTCCGAGGTTCGCCTTCGCCAAGCGCGGAGCCGGCCCTTAAGACTTCAGGAAAGGAGCAGTTTCCAGTGGCGAAGGAGAAGTTCGAGCGCGACAAGCCGCACTGCAACGTCGGCACCATAGGTCACATCGACCACGGAAAGACGACGCTGACCGCGGCCATCACGAACGTCCTGGCCGAGGCGCAGGGTGGTGAGGCCAAGAGCTTCGAAGAGATCGACAACGCTCCGGAGGAGAAGGAGCGCGGGATCACGATCGCGACGTCGCACGTCGAGTACCAGACCGACGCTCGCCACTACGCGCACGTGGACTGCCCCGGCCACGCCGACTACATCAAGAACATGATCACCGGCGCCGCCCAGATGGACGGCGCGATCCTGGTGGTCTCCGCGGCGGATGGCCCGATGCCCCAGACCCGCGAGCACATCCTGCTCGCGCGCCAGGTCGGAGTGCCGTACATCGTCGTGTTCCTCAACAAGGTCGACATGGTCGACGACGACGAGCTGCTCGAGCTGGTCGAGGTCGAGGTCCGTGACCTGCTCTCCGAGTACGACTTCCCGGGCGATGACGTCCCGGTGATCCTGGGCTCCGCGCTCAAGGCGCTCGAGGGCGACGAGGAGCACAAGGCCAAGATCCTCGAGCTCGCCGAGGCGCTCGACACCTACATCCCGCAGCCCGAGCGCCCGCTCGACAAGCCGTTCCTGATGCCGGTCGAGGACGTGTTCTCGATCACCGGCCGCGGCACCGTGGCGACCGGCCGCATCGAGCAGGGGATCGTCAAGATCGGCGAGGAGATCGAGATCGTCGGCATCAAGGAGAAGACCGACAAGACGACCGTGACCGGCGTCGAGATGTTCCGCAAGATCCTCGACGAGGGCCAGGCGGGCGACAACGTCGGCTGCCTGCTGCGCGGCACCAAGCGCGAGGAGATCGAGCGGGGCCAGGTGCTCTGCAAGCCCGGCTCGATCACGCCGCATACGAAGTTCAAGGCGGAGGTCTACTGCCTGAAGAAGGAGGAGGGCGGCCGCCACACGCCGTTCTTCAACGGCTACCGGCCGCAGTTCTACTTCCGCACGACCGACGTGACCGGCGTCGCCAACCTGCCTGAGGGCGTCGAGATGGTCATGCCGGGCGACAACGTCCAGATGACGGTCGAGCTGATCCAGCCGATCGCCATGGACCAGGGCCTCCGCTTCGCCATCCGCGAAGGCGGCCGAACCGTCGGCTCGGGGGTGGTTTCCGAGATCGTCGAGTAGCAACACACCGGGGCCTCACGGGCCCCGGTGTCGTTCTAACGGCGGGCCCGCTGCACCCGGGGCCCGCCGTACGCACGTCTAATGCCCATGGCAACGCTCACCCAGAACAAGATCCGGATTCGGCTCAAGGCCTACGACCACTCGGCGATAGAGACCGCTGCGCGGGAGATCGTCGAGACGGCCCAGCGCACCGGCGCGAGCGTCTCCGGGCCCGTGCCG
Organism: uncultured Thermoleophilaceae bacterium; assembly: GCA_963722705.1. GTDB lineage: Bacteria > Actinomycetota > Thermoleophilia > Solirubrobacterales > Thermoleophilaceae > JAAYBF01. The sequence continues at coordinate 54,574 of CAVRNY010000008.1, forward strand.
CTGCCGACGGAGAAGAACGTCTACTGCGTGATCCGCTCCCCGTTCAAGGACAAGGATTCGCGCGAGCACTTCGAGATCCGCACCCACAAGCGGCTGATCGACATCCTGCAGCCCACGCCGAAGACGGTCGACTCGCTCCAGCGGCTCGACCATCTGCCTGCCGGCGTGGACATCCAGATCCAGTTGATCTGATGGGCGCGATGCTGGGACGCAAGCTGGGCATGACGCAGGTCTTCGACCCCGAGGACGGCCACGTCGAGCGCGTGACGGTCGTGGAGGCCGGGCCCTGCTGGGTCACCGCCATTCGCACCGAGGAGAGCGACGGCTACGACGCCGTGCAGCTTGCCTTCGGCGACATACGCGAGAAGAAGATCACCAAGGGCGAGCTCGGCCACCTCAAGAAGGTCGATGCGCCGCCGCTGCGCCGCCTCGCGGAGTTCCGCGACGAGGTCGGCGAGCTCACTCTCGGCGATCAGGTGAAGGTCGGCGACATGTTCGAGAAGGGCCAGACCGTGAAGGTGTCCGGCGTCTCGAAGGGCAAGGGCTTCCAGGGCACGATCAAGCGCCACAACTTCTCCCGCGGCCCCGTGAGCCACGGCTCCCACAACGTGCGCGCGCCGGGCTCGATCGGCGCCTCGGCCACGCCCTCGCGAGTGTTCAAGGGCGTCCGCGGCCCCGGCCAGATGGGCAACGAGCGGGTCACCCAGCGCGGGCTCGAGGTCGTGGACGTGCGCGCCGACGAGAACCTGCTGTTCGTGCGCGGCTCGGTGCCCGGCCCGAAGGGCACCATCGTTGAGATCAGGTCGGATGCGGGAGGGAAGGGATAGGCGATGGCCGCCCCCCAGGCCCCCTTCATCGGAAAGAAGACCGGCAAGGTCGCGCTGGACGAGTCCGTGTTCGGCGAGAGCTTCCACGAGCACCTCGTGCACCGCGCCGTGCGCGCGGAGCTGAACGCCCGCCGCACGGGCTCGGCTTCGACGCTGAGGCGCGGCGAGGTGGCCATGACCGGCGCGAAGGCATGGCGTCAGAAGGGCACCGGCCGGGCCCGCGTGGGCGCGCTGTCGGCGCCCCACCGCACGGGTGGTGGAGTGGCCTTCGGCCCCAAGCCGCGCAGCTACACGGTGAAGGTCAACCGCAAGGAGCGCCGCCGCGCGCTGCGGGCAGCCCTCTCGGTGCACGCCGGGCGGGGCACGCTCGCGGCGGTGGACCCGGGAGCCTTCTCGGAGCCTTCCACGAAGGCCGCGGGAGAGGCGCTCGAGGGCTTCGCGGACGGCGGCCGTGCGCTCGTGGTCCTGGTGGACGGCGAGGAGAACGCCGTGCTCAGCTTCCGCAATCTGAAGGGCGTCAACGTGCTGCACGCCGACGACGTGGGCGTGGCCGACGTGATCGGAGCGACGCGCCTGGTGGCCTCCGAGTCGGCGCTCGAGCACCTGGCGAAGGTCGCGGGGGCGGTTGCGTGAACGCCCGCAGCGTGATCATCCGCCCGGTCATCTCGGAGAAGAGCTATGCGCTCCTCGCGGCCAACAAGTACACCTTCCGGGTGCACGACGGCGCGAACAAGACCCAGGTCCGCCAGGCCGTCGAGGAGATCTTCGGCGTGCGCGTCGAGGGCGTGCGCACGGTCAACGTGAAGCCCAAGCCCAAGCGCCGGGGCTTCACCGCCGGGAAGCGCCGCCACTGGAAGAAGGCCGTGGTCACGCTCCACCCCGATGACTCGATCGAGCTGTTCGAAGGCCAGGAGATCGACTGATGGCCATCAGGAAGCACAAGCCCACCAGCCCCGGACGCCGCTTCGCGACGTACTCGGACCACGCCGAGGTGACCAAGGCGAAGCCGGACCGCTCGCTCACAGAGGGGCTGAAGAAGTCCGGCGGGCGCAACACGCACGGCCGGATCACGTCCCGCCACCGAGGCGGCGGCGCCAAGCGCCTGTACCGCAAGGTCGACTTCAAGCGGCGCAAGGACGGCGTGCCGGCCAAGGTCGCGGCGATCGAGTACGACCCCAACCGCAGCGCCTACATCGCGCTCATCCACTACGCGGACGGGGACAAGTCCTACATCCTCGCCCCGGCGCGGCTGAGGGTTGGCGACACCGTGCAGTCGGGCGTCGGCTCCGACATCACCGTGGGCAACTCCCTGCCGCTGGCCAACATTCCCACGGGCACCACCGTGCACAACGTCGAGCTCACCATGGGTCGGGGTGGCCAGATGGGCCGCTCGGCCGGCACGGCCATCCAGCTGGTTGCGAAGGAGGGCGACTACGCCACTCTGCGCCTCCCCTCGGGCGAGATGCGAATGGTCCGGATCGAGTGCCGCGCCTCGATCGGCGCCATCGGCAACGCCGAGCACCAGAACATCGACCTGGGGAAGGCCGGCCGCTCACGCCACAAGGGCCGCCGCCCGCAGACACGCGGCACCGCCATGAACCCGGTGGACCACCCTCACGGCGGCGGCGAGGGCTCCACCACGGCGGGCCGCCATCCGGTCACGCCCTGGGGCGTGCCGACCCTCGGCTACCGCACTCGCAAGAAGAACAAGAAGTCGGACCCCTACATCGTGCGCGGGCGCCGGCGCGGCAAGAAGGGCAACCGATGAGCAGATCCTCCAAGAAGGGCCCGTGGGTCGAGGAGCGCCTGATGGGGCGCATCGAGGCCATGAACGAGTCCGGCAACAAGCAGATGGTGAAGACCTGGTCGCGCGCATCGACGATCTTCCCCGAGATGGTGGGCCACACCATCGCCGTCCACGACGGCCGCAAGCACGTCCCGGTGTTCGTCTCGGAGTCCATGGTCGGCCACAAGCTCGGCGAGTTCGCGCCCACGCGCGTGTTCCGCGGCCACGCCGGCAGCGACCGGGTGCGGGTGAAGTGATGGCCGAGGAGACGCGCTACTCCGGCATGACGGTCGACGAGCTCGGCACCGAGCTCGAGGAGCGCGGCCTGCCCAAGAGCGGCAAGAAGGCCGAGCTCATCGAGCGGCTCGTGGACGACGACGCCGGGCAGGGGCCTGAAGAGCCTGCTGCCTGAGGAGCCTGAGGAGAAGCCCAAGCGCCGTGGCGCCGCGGAGACCACCACGAAGACCAAGGAGGAGGCCCGCCCCGCGCCGCGCGACGAGAGCGGCGCCGTGGCCGTGCGCGCCCAGGCCAAGTACGTGCGCTCGGCCCCGCGCAAGGCGCGCCTCGTGATGGACCACATCCGCGGCAAGGACGTGTCGGACGCCCGCGCGATCCTCCGCCACACGCCGCGCGCGGTGGCCGCCGACATCTCGAAGCTGCTCGAGTCGGCCGTCGCGAACGCGGAGAACAACTTCGAGCTCGACCCCGATGAGCTCAAGGTCGGCCGCGCCTTCGTGGACGAGGGCCCGACGATCAAGCGCTACCGCCCCCGGGCGATGGGCCGCGCGACGCGGATCAACAAGCGCACGAGCCACATGACGATCACCCTGACGCCGAATGATTCGCAATCCACTCAGCAAGGAGCCGAGTAATGGGTCAGAAGGTCCATCCCGAGTCGATGCGGGTCGGCTACATCCACGACTGGAAGTCGACGTGGTTCTCCGAGAAGGAGTTCTCCGACTACCTGCTCGAGGACATCAAGATCCGCGAGCACATCGACAACAAGCTGGCCCACGCCGGCCTGTCGGACATCACCATCAAGAAGAACAAGGGCGAGGTGGAGGTCAACATCCACACCGCCCGGCCGGGCATCGTGATCGGCAAGTCCGGGAGCGAGGTGGACGCCCTCCGCAAGGAGCTCCACAAGATGACCGGCAAGGCCGTGAAGGTGAACATCCTCGAGATCAAGCGCCCGGAGCTGGACGCGAAGCTCGTGGCGCAGTCGATCGCCGAGCAGCTCGTGAACCGCGTGGCGTTCCGCCGCGCGATGAAGCGCTCCCTCACCTCGGCGATGCGCTCGGGCGCGAAGGGCGTGAAGGTGCAGGTGTCGGGACGGCTGGGCGGCGCCGAGATGGCGCGCACCGAGGGCTACTCCGACGGCCGCGTGCCCCTGCACACGATCCGCGCCGACATCGACTACGGCTTCTTCGAGGCCAAGACCACCTTCGGCCGGATCGGCGTGAAGGTGTGGATCAACAAGGGCGAGATCATGCCCAAGGGCTTCGCGCAGGACCTCACCGAGCTCGAGGCGCCGCAGCAGGCCGCGGCCGGCCGGCCCGGTCCGGGTGGCGGCGGCCCCGGCGGCCGGGGCGGAGCCCCGGGACGCGGGGGCGGACCCGGCGGACGCGGCGGCGGACCCGGCGGCGGACCCGGTGGCCAGCGCGGTGGCGGACGTGGCGGACCGGGCGGTCGTGGCGGCGGTGGACGCGGCGGCGGGCCTCCCCGTGGCGGAGGTGGGCGCTGATGCTCCAGCCCAAGCGCGTCAAGCACCGCAAGCAGCACCGCGGCCGCAGGGCCGGGTACGCCAAGGGCGGCACCTCGGTGGAGTTCGGCGAGTACGGCCTGAAGGCGCTCGACCGCGGATGGATCACCAACCGCCAGATCGAGGCCGCCCGAATCGCGATGACGCGCAAGATCAAGCGCGGCGGCAAGGTCTGGATCAACATCTTTCCCGACAAGCCCGTGACCCAGAAGCCGGCCGAGACCCGCATGGGCTCGGGCAAGGGCTCCCCCGAGGGGTGGGTCGCCGTGGTCAAGCCCGGCCGCGTGATGTTCGAGCTCTCGGGCGTGCCGGAGCCGCTCGCGCGTGAGGCCATGCGCCTGGCCGGCCACAAGCTCCCCATCAAGACCAAGTTCGTGATGCGCGAGGGGGCCGGGCAACAGTGAAGTCGGTGGATGTGCACAATCTGGACGACCCCCAGCTGGTGGAGTTCGTCGACCGGTCCCGCCAGGAGGTGTTCAACCTCCGTTTCCAGCATGCGACCGGCCAGCTCGAGAACACCGGGGGGCTGAAGAACGCCAAGAAGGACCTGGCACGTGGCCTGACCATCGCCCGCGAGCGCGGGCTGGATCTTCAGGCCGAGCTCAGAAAGCAACAAGTAGATGGCTGACGAAGAAAAGAACGAACAAGCTGCCGAGCAGGCTGCGCCTGAAGAGGCGCCGGAGGCTGACGAGTCGTCAGCCGTCAGTCCTCAGGACGAGGGCTCGGACGCCCCTGCGCCCGAGGCGGAGGCGCCGGCCGAGGAGCCTGCTGCCGAGGAGGCCCCCGCTGAGGAGGCGCCGGCCGAGGAGGAGCCTGCTGCCGAGGAGCCGCCTGCCGAGGAACCGCCGGCCGAAGAGCCCGTCGCGGAGGCGGAGCCCGAGGACGACGGCCGAGCCCGAGGAGGTTCTCTCCCCGAAGCAGCTTCGCAAGCGCTCGCGCTCCGAGCACACCGGCGAGGCCAGGCCGGAGCGCTCGGTCGAGGAGCGCACGGCCGATCGTCTGGAGAAGCGCCGCAAGAACGCGGAGCAGCGCCGCCGCTGGCGCGCCAAGCGCCGCGAGAAGCGCCTTGCCGCGGGCGCCCGCGAGGGCACGCCGCGGGCGGAGGGCAGCGACACCGGCGGCCCCCGCGAACGCCTCGGGGTCGTGGTCTCCGACAAGGCCGACAAGACCATCACCGTGCGCATCGACATCGCGCGCCAGCACCGCACCTACGGCAAGATCGTCCGCACGTCCTCGACGCTTCACGCGCACGACGAGCAGAACGAGGCCGGCGCCGGTGACATGGTCCGTGTGGTGGAGAGCCGGCCGCTCTCCCGCACCAAGCGCTGGCGACTGGTCGAGATCCTTGAGCGAGCGCGATGATCCAGCAGGAGACACGCCTGCGGGTGGCCGACAACACGGGCGCTCGCGAGATCCTGTGCATCCGCGTGTCCGGCGGCTCCAAGCGCCGCTACGCCGGGGTCGGCGACGTGATCACGGCCACGGTGAAGCAGGCGATCCCCCACGGCTCGGTCAAGAAGGGCGAGGTCGTGAAGGCCGTTGTCGTCCGTACGCGGAAGCAGTTCGGGCGCGACGACGGCACCTACATCGCCTTCGACGAGAACGCCGCCGTGCTGATCGACCAGGGCAACAACCCGCGCGGCACGCGCATCTTCGGACCCGTGGCCCGCGAGCTGCGCGACCGCAACTTCATGAAGATCGTCTCCCTCGCGCCGGAGGTGCTCTGACCGTGGCCCACCGCATGAAGGTCCGCAAGGACGACATGGTCAAGGTGATCTCCGGCAAGGACCGCGGCAAGACCGGGCGCGTGCTTCGCACCGAGCCGGGCCGCGCCCGCGTGTACGTCGAGGGGATGAACATCCAGAAGCGCCACCAGCGCCCGCGCTCCCTGCGCGACACCCAGCGCGCGCAGGACATCGGCGGCGTGATCGAGGTCGAGGGCCCGATCCACGTGTCGAACGTCATGGTGGTCGACCCCAAGTCGGGCGACCCCACGCGGGTTGCCATCAAGCGCGAGGACGGTCGCCGCATCCGCGTGGCGAAGAAGTCCGGGACGGAGATCGACAACTGATGCCGGTCACCGAGGCAAAGATCACGCCGCGCCTGAAGGTGCGCTACGAGGAAGAGATCGCTCCGGCGCTCAGGAAGCGCTTCGGCTACACGAACCCCATGCAGGTGCCGAAGGTCGACAAGATCACGCTCAACATGGGCGTCGGGGAGGCCAAGCAGGACTCGAAGATGCTCGAGGCCGCCCAGGAGCAGCTCGCGACGATCGCCGGCCAGAAGCCGAGCGTCCGGCGGGCGCGCAAGTCGATCGCCGCGTTCAAGCTCCGCGACGGCATGCCGGTGGGCGTCTCCGTGACCCTGCGCGGCGCACGGATGTACGAGTTCCTCGACCGCCTGATGTCGATCGCCATCCCCAGGATCCGCGACTTCCGCGGGCTCAACCCGCGCTCCTTCGACGGCCGCGGCAACTGGACCCTCGGCATCCGCGAGCAGATCATCTTTCCCGAGATCGACTACGACGCGATCGATCAGGTGCGCGGCCTCGACGTGGCGATCACCACCACCGCCCCGACGGACGAGGAGGGCTTCGCGCTCCTCGACGCGCTCGGCATGCCCTTCCAGGAGGCCGGTCGTCCCGGCCAGCCCGAGGTGACCGACGACGCCGAGGAGGAGCGGCGCGCCGAGGAGCACCGGGCGAAGGCCGAGGCCGAGGCCGCGGCGCTGGAGCAGCTCAAGGAGGAGAACCCCGAGGCATACGCCAAGCCCGAGAAGCCCGAGGAGGGCGAGGAGGGCGAAGAGGGCGAAGGCGAGCAGCCCGCCGCCGATTCGCAGCCCAAGGAGGACAAGGAGTAAATGGCAAAGACTTCCCAGCGCGTTCGACAGGCGCGCCCACCGAAGTACAAGACCCGCGGGTACAACCGCTGCCGCAAGTGCGGCCGGCCCCGCGCCTACCTGCGCAAGTTCGGCCTCTGCCGGATCTGCCTGCGCGACCACGCCCACGAGGGCCACATCCCCGGACTGACGAAGAGCTCCTGGTGAGCACGACCGACCCGATCTCCGATCTCCTCACGCGGATCCGCAACGGCCTCCAGGCCGATCACGACGACGTGGAGCTGCCCGCTTCCCGGCTCAAGAACGAGATCGCCCGGATCCTCACCGAGCAGGGCTACGTCGAGTCCTTCTCGGTGGAGCCCGGCCGCGTGGGCCAGGTGCTGCGCGTGACGCTGAAGTACACGGAGGACCGCAGGCCGGTGATCTCCGGGATGGCGCGCGTCTCGAAGCCGGGCCGCCGCCAGTACGTGGCCGCCGGCGAGGTGCCGAAGGTGCAGGGCGGAATGGGGACGACGATCGTCTCGACCTCCCGCGGGGTGATGACGGGCCACGACGCCCGCCGCACCGGCGTCGGCGGCGAGCTGGTGGCGAAGGTCTGGTAGCCCGATGAGCCGTATCGGAAAGCAGCCCGTACCCGTGCCCGAGGGCGTGATGGTCTCGATCGAGACCGGGCTCGTGCGCGTCAACGGCCCCAAGGGCGAGCTCACCGAGCGCTTCAGCCGCGACCTCAAGGTGGAGCAGCAGGACGGGGACGTGGTCGTCAGCCGTCCCTCCGACCGCGGCGAGCACCGCGCGCTGCACGGGCTCACCCGCAGCCTCATCTTCAACATGGTCCAGGGCGTGACCGAGGGCTTCGAGAAGCGCCTCGAGATCCAGGGCGTCGGCTACCGCGCACAGCTCAGGGGCAAGAACCTGGAGCTGGCGCTGGGCTACTCGCATCCGGTGCCGATCGAGGCGCCGGACGGGATCGAGTTCGAGGTTCCCTCGCCCACCGAGGTGGTCGTGAGGGGGATCTCCAAGCAGGCCGTGGGCGAGATCGCCGCGCAGATCCGCAAGAAGCGCCCCCCGGAGCCCTACAAGGGCAAGGGCATCCGCTACAAGGGCGAGTACGTCGCGCGGAAGGTCGGCAAGCGGGCATGAGCGTCCAGACCAAGCAGCAGAGCCGCCTGCGCCGCCGCCGCCGCGTGCGCGCCAAGGTGCGCGGCAGCGCCGAGCGCCCGCGCCTGTCGGTGTTCCGCTCCAACCGCGGGATGACCGCCCAGCTGATCGACGACGTGCGCGGCCACACCGTGGCGGCGGTCACCTGGACGGAGTCCGACCTGCGCGAGCTGAAGCCGATGGAGCAGGCGAAGAAGGCTGGCGAGACCCTGGCGGCGCGCGCCAAGGAGGCCGGCGTCGAGGCCTGCGTGTTCGACCGCGGCGGCTACCGGTTCCACGGACGCGTCAAGGCGCTCGCCGACGGCGCGCGCGAGGCGGGGCTCGGGTTCTAGCTACCCTCGGGAAGGCTTCTAATGGCACGCGAGAGCAACAGACAGCAGGGCCGCGGAGGGCGCGACAGCGACCTTCAGGAGCGCGTGGTCGAGATCAACCGCGTCGCCAAGGTCGTGAAGGGCGGCCGGCGCTTCTCGTTCACCGCGCTCGTGGTCGTCGGCGACGAGAAGTCGAAGGTCGGCGTGGGCTACGGCAAGGCGAACGAGGTGCCGGTGGCGATCCAGAAGGGCGTCGAGCGTGCTCGGCGCAACCTGATGGAGGTGCCGATGCACGGCTCCACGATCACCCACCAGAACGTGGGCGTCCATTCGGCCTCACGCGTGCTGCTCAAGCCGGCCTCGCCCGGCACCGGCGTGATCGCCGGCGGCGGCGTGCGCGCCGTGCTCGAGCTGGCCGGCATCCACGACGTGCTGTCCAAGTCGCTCGGCAGCCAGAACCCGATCAACCTCGTGAAGGCCACCATGGCCGCGCTGGAGGGGCTGCGCCGTCCGGAGGACGTGGCCAAGCTCCGCGGCCTCTCGATCGCCGAGGTCCTGGGCCTCGACGAGAAGGAGAAGCCCGAGGAGTCGACAGTCGACAGTCGACAGTCGACAGAGGAGCCCGCGCCGACATGAACCTCAAGCAGGTGAAGTCCTCCAACGGCGCCTCCAAGAAGCAGCGCGACACGCTGCGCACCCTCGGTCTCGGCGGCATAGGCAAGAAGTCCGAGCGCCCCGACGATGCCGTCAACCGCGGCCTCGTGCGCGCCGTCTCCCATCTCGTAGAGGTCAAGTGATGGCCGACGACGAGCGCATAGGCCTTCACAACCTGAAGCCCGCAAAGGGCTCGACTCACCGGCGCAAGCGCGTCGGGCGCGGCGAGGGCTCCGGCTCGGGCAAGACCTCGGGCCGCGGCCACAAGGGCGCCGGCGCACGCTCCGGCGCGAAGCGCAAGGTGGGCTTCGAGGGCGGGCAGATGCCGATCCACATGCGGATGCGCAAGCTGCGCGGGCCGCACATGAAGAAGTCGATGCCGTTCGAGAAGTTCCGCACGCACACCCAGCCGGTGAACGTGAAGGACCTCGAGGCGCGGTTCGACAAGGGCGCGGAGGTGACCCCCGACGCGCTCGTCGAGGTAGGCCTCGCGACCCGCCGCGGCACGCCGGTGAAGATCCTCGGCACGGGCGATCTGAGCAAGGCGCTCACCGTGCACGCCCACGCGTTCTCCGCCACCGCGCGCGAGAAGATCGAGGGTGCCGGGGGCACGGTCCAGGTCCTCGAGGACTAGGCCGTGCTGAAGACGTTCCTCACCTCCTTCCGGGTCCCCGAGATCCGGAAGAAGCTTGCATTCACCGCGGCGATGCTCCTGCTCTACCGCGTGGGCGCCTACATCCCGGCGCCCGGCATCAACGTCGACGCGGTGAAGGACATCTCGGACAACTTCCAGGGCTCGAACGTCCTCGGGTTCCTCAACCTCTTCTCCGGCGGCTCCCTGCAGCGCTTCGCGATCTTCGCGCTCGGGATCATGCCCTACATCACCGCCTCGATCATCCTGCAGCTGATGACGGTGGTGGTGCCGTCGCTCGAGAAGCTCCGCAAGGAGGGCGAGGTCGGCCAGCAGAAGATCACGCAGTACACCCGCTACCTGACCGTCGGCCTCGCGTTCGGCCAGTCCATCGGGTACGTGTTCCTCTTCCGCAGCTTCTCGACCGGCGGCGCCGACGTGGTCGACAACTTCACCTTCGGGCGGGTCTTCGTGATCGTGACCACCCTCACCGCCGGCTGCGTGCTCCTGATGTGGTTCGGCGAGCTGATCACCCAGCGCGGCATCGGCAACGGCATCTCGCTGATGATCTTCGCGAGCATCGTCGCGGGCCTCCCGAACGGGATCCAGCAGTGGTGGACGACGCCCGACCAGGTCTTCAAGGTGATGATGCCCTTCCTGGGCCTGGCGGTGATCGCCGCGATCGTGTTCGTGCAGGAGGGCCAGCGGCGGATACCGGTGCAGTACGCCAAGCGCGTGGTGGGCCGCCGGATGTCCGGCGGGGGCTCCACCTACCTGCCGCTGCGCGTGAACATGGCCGGCGTGATCCCCGTGATCTTCGCGGCCTCCCTGATGGCCTTCCCGCCCACGATCGGCGAGCTCTCCCAGGCCGACTGGGCGCGCGACTTCTCGGCCTTCTTCAGCCCCAACGGCTGGGCCTACATCGTCGGCGAGTCGGTGTTCATCGTGCTCTTCACCTACTTCTACACGGCGGTCACGTTCAACCCCGTCGAGCAGGCGGACAACCTCAAGAAATACGGCGGGTTCATACCCGGGGTGAGACCCGGCCGGCCGACGGCCGAGTACCTCGACCGCATCCTCGCCCGGCTCACGTTCCCGGGCGCGCTCTACCTCGCGGCCGTCGCGGCGCTCCCGACCATCCTCATCAACCAGACAAGCGCCAACTTCTTCTTCGGCGGCACGTCGATCCTGATCGTCGTGGGCGTGGCGCTCGACACCATGAAGCAGCTGGAGGCGCAGCTCATGATGCGCAACTACGAGGGCTTCCTGAAGTAGCGTTTGCAAGTTGTTGACAGGTCGCCCGACCTGTTCCAGGATGGATGCGCCATATGAGGTACACAGACGCGCAATGGCCCGCGCGTCTGCGGTCCAAGGCCGATCTGGCCTTGGCGGCAGGGGCGCGGGTTCGCGGCCTACCGGAGTTCCCCGATCGGCTGGCCGACCAGATGGCCCGCAGGCCGGTCGCTGTCGTGGCGGCGCTGATCGGCGTGAACCTCGGCCTGGCGATGTGCTTCGCCGTCGCCGGGCGCGCGGCGGGCGACGACGCGCTGTTCTTCCGGGAGCTCGCGCCGGGCACCTGGCTGAGCTTCGCGCAGCTGCTCTTCATCGCCGCCGTCGCATGGGCGATCCACCGCGAGAGCGGGGCGCTGTCCTGGCACCAGACCTTCTGGGGCCTATCCGCGGCGATCTTCGTCGTGTTCGCGTTCGACGAGATCACCCAGTCGGCCATCTTCCTCAGCCACCTGCTCGAGGACAGCTTCGGGCTCACGGCCACCGCGGGCTTCCACGACCTCGAGGCGGTGCTGCTTACCCTCGGCTTCGCGGCCGCCGGCCTGGTGCTCCTCCCGCGCGCCGCCGTCCTGCGCCATCACCCCACGGCAGTTGCGTTGCTCGTGCTGGCAGGGCTGCTCGGGGCGGCGTCCCAGGGACTGGACTCGTTCGCGCCGGCCACCTCAAGCGAGTTCGTGGCGGAGGAGACCCTGAAGCTGCTCGCGGAGGCCGTCTTCGCCGGCGCGTTCCTGGTGGTGCTCAGGGATGTGCGGTCGCGCGGGGCGAAACGGCCAGCCGGCTGACGAGCAGCGACGACGCGGCGACCACCGCCGCCCCGGTGAGCCACCCGGCGAGCACGTCGCTCGGGTAGTGCGCGGCAACGAGCACGCGGCTGAGCCCCACCGCGGCCACGACAGAGGCGCCCGCCAGCACGACGAGCACCCGGGCGTGGCCTCGGGTGGCGCGCGCTCCGATGAGCGTGAGCGTGGCGTAGAGCGCGATCGCAGTCGCGGAGTGCGCGCTCGGGAAGCTGAAGCCCGAGGCGTCGGCGAGCGCCGAGTTCATCTCCGGGCGGGGACGCTCTACGAGCCCCTTGATGAGCGCGACCAGCGCCTGAGTGCCCACGACGGCCAGCACCACCGTGAGAGCGCCGCGCCAGTGCCGCGCCGCGCAGAGCCCGATTGCGCACACGGCGGTGAGGGGCATCACGAGGGTCGTGCCCGCGAGCGTGCTCACGGCGAACTCGAGGTTGTGGGGGAGCGCCGAGGCTCCTGCGCGGGCGAGGCTCCCGAGAGCCGCGTCCAGCCTCACGACCGTGGTGCTGAGCTCCACGGCCACCGCGATCGCGCCGACCGAGGCCAGCAGCAGCGCGGGATGGGCGCGAATGAGAAGACGGACGGCTTGTGGGCGCGGTATGGGCATGATCGGTGGCGTGGCGCCGAGACGGCCGGCGCGAGAAGGGCTCGCCGAGCTCCAGAAGCCCATCGGCGCCTCCTGGGACAACCGTTAGAGGCATGTACCCGTTTGGCCGTATATCCCACCATCGGCGGATGAGATGAGGATGAGGACGGCTCCCCGGCGCACGGGATACCCTGCCCGTCCGATGTCCGAGTTGAACCTCATCCTCCTCGGCCCCCCCGGCGCCGGGAAGGGCACCCAGGCCGAGCGGCTGGTGGCCGACTTCGACCTCCCCTACTACGCGACCGGCGACATCCTGCGCGCCGCGGTGAAGGAGGAGAGCGAGCTCGGGCGCGAGGCCAAGGCGTACATGGACCGCGGCGACCTGGTGCCCGACGAGCTGATCTGCAGGGTGGTCGTCGAGCGAGTCGACAGCCCCGAGGCGCGCGACGGCTTCGTGCTGGACGGCTTCCCGCGCACGATCCCCCAGGCGGATGCGCTGGCGGAGGCGCTCGAGCGCCTCGGGCGGCATCTCACGGCCACCCTCCTGATCGACGCGCCGGACGAGGAGGTCATCCGCAGGCTCTCGGGACGGCGCGTGTGCAGGGACAACGGCCACGTCTACCACCTCGAGTTCGACCCCCCGAAGAACGACGGCTTCTGCGACCAGGACGGATCGCCGCTGATCCAGCGCGACGACGACAAGGAGGAGACCGTGAGGCACCGCCTCGAGGTCTTCCACGAGCAGACGTCGCCGCTCATCGACCACTACGAGAAGCAGGGAGTGCTGCGCCGGTTCGACGGCACACGCGCTCCCGACGAGGTCAACGGCCACATCCGCGCCACGATCGCCACACTGCGTCTGGAAGAGGAGCTCTGACCTGGCCGTGGCAATCATCAAGAAGTCCCCCGAGGAGATCGAGAAGATGGCCGCCGCCGGCCAGGTGGTGGCCGGCTGTCACAGGCTGATGAGGACCAAGGCCCGCCCGGGAGTCACCACCGGCGAGCTGGACGAGGCCGTGGAGAAGCTCATCCGTTCCCAGGGCGGGGAGCCGGCCTTCAAGGGCTACCGCGGATACCCGGGGTCGATCTGCGCCTCGCCGAACTCGATGGTCGTGCACGGCATCCCCGGCTCGTATGAGCTCAAGCGCGGAGACGTGCTGTCGATCGACGTGGGCGTGGTGCTCGACGGCTGGGTGGCCGATGCCGCGGTGACCCTGCCGATCGGGCCGGTGAGCGACGTCGCGCGGGGGCTCCTCGCCACCACCAGCGCATCGCTCTACGAGGGCATCGAGCAGGCCCGGGCCGGCAACCGGCTCGGCGACGTCTCGGCGACTGTCCAGAGGCGGGTGGAGGCCGATGGGTACTCGGTGATCCGCTCGCTGGTGGGCCACGGCATCGGCCGGGACATGCACGAGGATCCCCAGATCCCGAACTTCGGCAAGCCCGGCAGCGGGCCGGAGCTCGAGGAGGGGATGGTGCTGGCGATCGAGCCGATGGTGAACGCCGGCGGCCACGAGGTGAGGATGGGGGCCGACAACTGGGCGGTCTACTCCCAGGACGGGTCGCTCACGGCCCACTTCGAGCACACGGTGGCGATCACCTCGAACGGGCCGAGGATCCTCACCCCCTGGCACCTCCAGGACGGCGTCCAGGCGGAGGCCCCCGCAGCCTCGGGTGCGCAGGCCTGAGCGCGGGTCGCCACCTGCCTGCGGTTGCTATCTTTCTCCGTTGGCGTTCAGCCGTCTCCTGGGCTGATTGCCGATTCTCTCTATACGGAAGGTAGATCAACGGAGCCATGAAGGTCCGAGCCTCGGTCAAGCCCATGTGCGAGAAGTGCAAGGTGATCCGGCGCAACGGAGCGGTGCTCGTGATCTGCCAGAACCCCCGGCACAAGCAACGGCAAGGCTGAACAGGCACGAATGGCACGCATCTCAGGCATCAACATCCCGCTCAACAAGAGGGTCGAGATAGGTCTCACCTACATCTACGGCATCGGCCGTTCGCAGGCGCGCGCGGCGCTCGAGAAGGCCGGTGTGGACCCCGACACCTACGTCAAGGACCTGACCGACGACGAGGTGCTCAAGCTCCGCGAGGTGATCGACAACGACCTCACGGTCGAGGGTGACCTGCGCCGGGAGCGCTCCCAGAACACCAAGCGGCTCCAGGAGATCGGCGCCTACCGCGGCATCAGGCACCGCCGCGGCCTGCCCGTGAACGGCCAGCGCACCAAGACCAACGGGCGCACCCGCAAGGGCCCGAGGCGCATGCAGGTGGCCGGCAAGAAGAAGGTGACCAAGTGATGCGGGACAGCCGCCGTTCCTCGCTCAACGCTCGGAAGGCGGATAACTGATGGCTCAGCAGCGCCCCGGGCGCTCCCGCGGCCGCCGCAAGCCTAAGAAGAACGTTCCCTTCGGCCAGGCCCACATCAAGACCAGCTTCAACAACACGATCGTCTCGCTCACCGACCGCGAGGGCAACGTGCTCGCGTGGGAGTCCGCCGGCGGCGCCGGCTTCAAGGGCTCGCGCAAGTCGACCCCGTTCGCGGCGCAGGTCACCGCCGATGCCGCCGCCAAGAAGGGCATCGAGCAGGGACTCGAGAAGGTCGAGGTGTTCGTGAAGGGGCCGGGCTCCGGCCGCGACACCGCGATCCGCTCGCTCCAGGCCGCCGGCCTCGAGGTCACCGGCATCCGCGACGTGACCCCGCAGGCCCACAACGGCTGTCGCCCCCGCAAGCGGCGGAGGGTCTGAGCATGGCGCGCGACACGAGCCCCCAGTGCAAGCAGTGCCGCCGCGAGGGCCAGAAGCTCTTCCTCAAGGGCGAGCGCTGCCTCACGGACAAGTGCGGCATCGAGCGGCGCAACTACCCGCCCGGCGACCATGGCCGCGGGCGTTCACGCCAGTCCGAGTACCGCGTGCAGCTGCGCGAGAAGCAGAAGGCGCGGCGTTACTACGGAGTGCTCGAGAAGCAGTTCCGCAACTACTACGCGCGGGCGTCGGGCGCGCCGGGGGTCACCGGCGAGAACCTGCTCCGCCTGCTCGAGACCCGCTTCGACAACGTTCTGGTGCGCCTCGGCTTCGCAGCATCCCGGCGCCAGGCACGCCAGATGATCCGCCACGGCCACTGGTGCATAAATGGCCGCCGTGTGGATATTCCCTCGTACCAGGTGCGAGCCGACGACGTGATCACGCTGAAGCCGGGCTCGAAGGGCGACGCGACCATCCGGGAGGCCACGGAGCTGGTCTCGGTCGTGCCCGCCTGGCTCCAGGCCGACCACGACGGTCTCACCGCCAAGGTGCTGCGCCACCCCGAGCGCGACGAGATCGCCGCGCCGGTGCAGGAGCAGCTGATCGTCGAGCTCTACTCCAAGTAGTCAGTTAAAGACGCGCACACCGCCGACGGTGGATGTGCGCGCACCAACGCGAAGGACACCACCCATGATCGAGTTCCAGACCCCGCAGATCTCCGCAGAGAACGTGCAGGACAACAAGGGCACGTTCACCATCGAGCCGCTCGACCGCGGCTTCGGCTACACGTTCGGCAACTCGCTGCGACGTGTGCTCCTCTCCTCGCTCGCCGGCGCAGCCGTGACCAGCGTGCGGATCGAGGGCGTGGCCCACGAGTTCTCGACGATCACCGGGGTCAAGGAGGACGTGACGGACATCGTCCTCAACCTCAAGGAGATCGTCTGCCGGATGCACTCGGACGCCGCCGAGATCGAGGCGCCGCTCGTGGTCACCGGTCCCGGCGAGGTCACCGCGGGCGACATCGACCTGCCCTCCGGGGTGGAGATCCTCAACCCCGAGACCCACATCGCCACGCTCGAGAAGAAGACCAAGCTCGAGATCTACCTGACCGTCGGCCACGGCCGCGGCTACTCCCCGGCGGAGGACAACAAGACGCCGGACCAGCCGATCGGGGTGATCCCGATCGACTCGATCTTCTCGCCAGTGAAGCGCGTGGCGTACGAGGTCGAGTCCGCGCGAGTCGGGCAGCGCACCGACTACGACAAGCTCACGCTCGACATCGAGACCGACGGCTCGCTGGACCCCCACGCGGCACTGCGTGAGGCGGCGGAGATCCTCATCAAGTACCTGGCGATCTTCTCCGAGCCGGAGCGTGTCGACGCCCTCCGCGAGGCGGGAGCCTCGCTCGCGGGCGCCGGCGCCGCCGCGGAGCTGGGCGTGGTCGGCGGAGGCGGCGGGTCGATCCCCGGCGCCGACGGGATGGACGACATCCTGATCGAGGAGCTCGAGCTGGGCGTGCGCTCGTACAACTGCCTCAAGCGGGCGGGCGTGCAGACGGTGGGCGATCTCGTCCAGAAGAGCGAGTCCGAGCTGAACGCGATCCCCAACTTCGGCCGCAAGTCCATCGAGGAGGTCAAGGAGACCCTCGAGGCACGCGGACTGGCGCTGCGGGCCGCGTAGACTCCGCCGTCCGATGCGCCACGGCAAGCAAAAGGGCAAGCTCAGCCGCGATCCCGCCCACCGCAAGTCGCTGATGATGAACCTCTCGCGCGAGGTCATCGACCACGAGCGCATCCAGACCACAGAGGCGAAGGCGAAGGCGGTGAAGCCGGAGCTGGAGCGGCTGATCACGCTGGCCAAGCGGGGCGACACCCACGCCAGGCGGCAGGCGATGGCGCGCCTCGGGCAGGACAAGTTCATCGTCTACAAGCTGTTCGAGGAGATCGCCCCCCGGTATGCCGACCGCGCGGGGGGCTACACGCGCATCTTGAAGTTGGGTCCGAGGAAGTCGGACTCGACCGAGATGGTCTTTCTCGAGCTGGTGTAGCGCCTCTAGAGGTTTTCCCAGTCGCGGCTGGCGCCGCCCAGGGAGGCCAGCATCGCGACGCTTCCGGCCAGGGCTGTGAGGGTGCCGATGGTCGGGTCGAGGTCGGTGCCCGGGATGTCGGGCGGGTAGAGGATGCGGGCGGCGATGGCGATCGTCGCCAGGGCACCTGAGAGGGAGATGAGGGACCAGAGGTTCCAGGACTTCAGGCGGAGGCTGATCGCGGTGCCCGCGATCGCGGTTAGTGCCAGCGCTGCGAGCGTGTAGTCCAGGCCGGTGAAGGTCTGCCAGGCGTTGATGGAGTCCGCTCCCTCGTGGGTGTACCAGGGAAACCAGAGGGAGCCGAGCAGGATCAGGCCGCCCAGTGCGGCGAGGGTGCGGGGGCCCGTCATGTCCAGGTGAGGGTCAGGTCGCCGCCGAGGTAGGCGGCCAGCAGGTCGGCCTCGTGCTCGGCGGCTGCCTTGGTCGCTTTTGTGAGCTTCGTGAGCGGCTCGATCGAGACCGTGAGCCGCTTGCCCTTTCGCTCGTGCTTCCAGATGCCGTCCATGCGGCCGTTCACCAGGAGCACGGCAGAGATCCAGCCCTGGTCGCGGTAGACGCGGGGCTTGTGCGGGCCGGGCATCAGCCGCTCAGCGTGCAGGGTCCCCGCGATCACGTACTGGTCGAATGCCGGCAGGAGACGCACCGTCTCGACCGGCTCGGCCGCCGCGAGGTCGGCGGCGTCGGCGGCGAGGGCCCAGTGGGGCTCGCCCTCGATCCGGACCTGGGCGACATCGTCGCCAAGCGACTCGATGATCCGGCCGCCCGGCGCGGGGCGCTTGGCGAGCCAGCGGGCGAAGTCCTCCCGGGTGGCGGGCCCGTGCGTGGCGAGGTAGCGGCGGGCGGCCTCGCGGAGCGCCTCCTCAGGCTCCCATTCCTCCCCCGTTGCCGGCAGCCAGGTGGCCGGGTTCGTGAAGCGCACCTTGCTTCCCTCGCCGGGAGCGAAGCAGAGCCCTCCCCGCCACGCGGCAGGCTTGAGCAGCGGCCCCCAGCTGCCTCGCAGGCCCTCCCCGAAATGCGCCGAGCCGGTCTCCCGCTCGACCTCGTCGGCCAGCTCCGCCCGCGTCAGCTCCCGCCCGTGCAGCGCCCGCGCGATCGCGGCGACGAGCTCGTCGAGCTCCTCGGGCGTCGCGCCGAACGCCTTCTGCCAGCTCGCCTTGGTGTGGCGGTCGTCGGTCCCGAGCACCGCCCACCAGAGGCCGATCTCGGACGCCGGCAGGAGGTGGAGGGTCCCGCGCATCGCCCACGTCTTCACCAGCGTGCGCTCATCCCACAGCGCGGCCGTCACCGCGCCGGGCGGAAGGTCGTCCAGCCGCGCCCACGCCGTCAGCTCGGCCGACGCCTTCAGCTGCGCGTGGAGGCCGCAGAGCCGGCTCGCGACCTCCACCAGCTCCGATGCCGGACGGCGGGCGCCGAGGCCCTGGCGGCGGGTGCGCCAGGCCGCGACCTGGTCCCAATCGGCGCTGGTCTCTCCCGGGCCCGGCACACGCGGGACGCTACGCGATACTTACCGCCCCGTGGACGTCGACCAGATCAAGGAGCAGGCCCGGGACGGCTGGGGGATGGGCGAGTACACGTGGCTGTCCGAGCAGCTGCGGCCGGCCGCCGAGGCGCTCTGCGACGCGTGCGCGGTGTCCGCCGGCCAGGAGGTGCTCGACGTGGCGGCCGGCGACGGGAACTTCGCCCTCGCGTGCGCGGCGGAGGGGGCGAGCGTGGTGGCATCGGACCTGGCGCCCGCGATGCTGGAGAAGGGGCGGGCGCGCACAGCCGCCGAGGGCTACGAGATCGAGTGGGTGGAGGCGGACGCCGAGGAGCTTCCGTTCGCCGACGGGCGGTTCGAGTGCGCCGGCTCGGTGTTCGGGGCGATGATCGCCCCCCGCCCGCGGGTCGTCGCCGAGGAGCTGTTCAGGGTTGTGAGGCCCGGCAACACCGTGGGGATGACCGCCTGGGTGCCCGACGGCGCCGCCACGCAGCTGTTCAAGGTGGCACGCGAGTACGCGCGGCCCGATCCCGAGGTCCCGAAGATCGAGGAGTGGGGCGTGGAGGACGTGGTGCGGGAGCGCTTCGACGGCCTCGCGAACGCGATCGAGATGGAGCGGCGCTCGCTGCCGTGGAGGGCCGGCTCGCCGGACGAGTTCGTGTCCCTGCTGGAGGGCCACGCCCCGATGCAGGCCATGGCGAAGGCGAGGATGCCGGCGGACGTGTACGAGAAGATGCGCGCCGAGCAGCTCGCGCTGATGCGGGAGTGGGCCGGGGGCGAGGGGCCGCTGTCGGTCGACGCCGACTACCTGCTGATCGTGGCGCGCAAGCGCGGATAGCCCTGGCCGCACGGCTGCTCCTGGAGTACGACGGGACCGGGTTCGCGGGCTGGGCGGCCCAGCCCGGGCTTCGCACGGTGCAGGCGACCCTGGAGGAGGCGCTTCTGCGGATACGGCGCGAGGAGGCGAGCCTCACGGTGGCCGGCCGCACCGATGCGGGCGTGCACGCCCGAGGTCAGGTGGCCAGCCATCCCGGAGACCCGGCGCGCGCGTCCGCGCTCAACGGAGTGCTGCCCGCCGACGTCCGCGTGCTCGCCAGCGAGGCGGCGCCCGACGGCTTCGACGCGCGCCGGGACGCGCTGTCGCGCACGTACCGCTACCGCGTCCTCACCTCGCCGGTGGCGCGGGTGTTCGAGCGCCACCGGGCGCTCCACTGGAAGTACCCGCTCGATCGCGACCTGCTCGAGGAGTGCGCCGCGCTGCTTCCCGGCCCACACGACTTCACCGCCTTCACCCCCACCCAGTCCGAGCACGACCGGTTCCAGCGCCGCGTGCTCCGGGCCGAGTGGGTCGACGAGGAGGACGGCGTGCTCGCGTTCTGGGTCGAGGCGGACTCGTTCATGCGCCACATGGTGCGCACGCTGGTGGGCACGATGCTCGCGGTGTGCGCGGGCCGGATCACGGTGGAAGCCTTCGGCGCACTACTCGAGGGGCGGCCACGCAGGGAGGCGGGCGACACCGCAGCGGCGCACGGGCTCTACCTGGAGTCCGTGCACTACTGAGGTGTCAGGTGGCTAATGGACATCCACTGGAGATGCGGACCCGCCACCAGTTCATGAACATCCCGAGGATTCCCCAGCGGGGCTGCACGTGCCAGTGCTTGCAGCCCGGCTCGCCGATGTCCTCGTTGGAGACCCGCACCCACCTGTGCTTCTCGGGATCGAGCAGCATCTCCTCGATCCGGCAGCGGTGCTGCTCCTCGATCCGGGTGCGGTCGCTGAAGCGGCGCTGGGCCTGGTCGACCTCCTGGGCGAGGTCGTCGCGGAGGGCCTCCAGCTCGGTCAGGCCGAGCAGGCGGGGGCCGCCGCCGCGGCCGGCCACGGAGCAGTCGAGCCCCTTGCGGGGCCATGCGGATACGAACAGCGAGGACAGCTCCTCCTCGAGGCGCGCGACCTGGTCGAGCAGGGTCCGGCGCGCGGCCCGCTCGTCCGGCGCTGTGCGCGGGATCGGTGGATGGTGGGTGGTGAGCATCGCGGGCATGTCAGCCTCCGATCGGGGCTCGCGGGTTGGACCCCCAGAAGATCTGCGTGCCGACCATCCCGATCAGGTGCACCATCACGGTGTTCAGCACCATCGACTTCGCCGTGGCCGTGCCCACGCCGACGGGGCCACCGCCCGCGGTGTAGCCGTAGTAGCAGCCCACGAGCACGATGACCGTGGCCATGAACATGCCCTTCACCGTGCTGTAGAGCAGGTCGGGTGGGTTCTGGAACATCCAGAAGATGAGGAAGAATCCTCCGCTCGACACCTCCCCGATCTGCTGCACCACCGCGATGTAGGAGGCGAAGAAGCCGGCGCCCACGGCCGCGATGTAGATGAAGGGCAGCACGATCCAGGCGGCGAGCAGTCGCGTTGAGCAGAGGAACGTGAGCGATGAGATGCCCATCACCTCGAGGGCGTCGACCTCGTCGGAGATCCGCATCGCCCCTATCTCCGCGACGAGGCCGGTGCCGACCTTGGCCGACATCATGTACCCGAAGGCGTAGGGCATGACCTCGCGCAGGTCGCACCACGCCGAGAAGACGCCCGCCTGCGCGGGCGCGCCCACGCTGCGCGAGAAGTAGGCGCCCTCGATGCCGCACGTGAGGCCGAGGATGAAGGCGAGACCCAGGATCACGAGCGCCGAGCCGAGGATCAGGATCCCCGACTGGCGCAGGGCCTCGCCGAAGAAGCGCAGCACCCGGCCGCTGTAGACCTCGCCCATCACGCGCGCCATGAAGCGCGCGATGTCGCCGAAGGATGCGATCCAGTCCCTGGGTACGGAGAGCCAGCTCATTGCATCGGTGCGAGCTTCATCTCGGCTATGAAGAAGAACCAGACGAGGAGCAGCACGAGGGCGGTTACCGCCGAGGCGGTCATGGCGACGTCGACCAGCGGCCGTGGAGCCCGGGCGCGGCGCTCGCCCGCACGCTCCTCGCTCAGGCTCACGTTCCAGGCCGAGTGGGCATGGGCGCTGCGTTCGCCGGGGCGCACCTCCTCGTAGACGGCGTTCAGCCGGTACAGCAGGAAGCCGGTCCCCACCATCGTCAGCGGGATGCCCCCGAGGGTTGCGAAGAGGAAGCCGACGTTGCTCGTGGTCAGCTGGCCCGCGATCCACATCCCCAGCACCGGCACGACGATCCACAGGAACAGGCTGCCGAGGACGATGCCGGCGGCCAGCGTGGCGACCACGAGGCGCTGCAACACGTCGCCGAAGGTAGCGCGCTCGCTCACTTGATCACCGAGATTTCGGGGTGGGTGGCGAGCAGGGTTTGGGTGAAGACGTAGTTGAACGCGAAGATGCCGAGGAAGGAGATGACGACGCCTTGGTTGACGGCGCGGCCGACGCCTTCGGCGCCGCCGGAGGCGGTCATTCCCTTGTAGCAGGAGACGATCGCGATGATCGCCCCGAACAGGGTGGTTTTGACGACCGACCCCCACAGGTCGGTGGTGGAGGCGTTGTTGAGCAGGGTGGCGAAGAACGGTCCCAGCGGGGCGTCGAAGGTGAGGGTGGCGAGCACGCCGCCGAAGATGCCGAAGATCAGCGCGTAGATGTTGAACAGGCCGGTGACGATCATCAGCGCGAGGAACCTTGGGACGACGAGGTTCTTGATCGGATCGACCCCCAGTACCTGCAAGGCGTCGAGCTCTTCGCGGATCTTTCGGGCGCCGAGGTCTGCGGTGATCGCGGTGCCGCCGACGCCGGCGAGGATGATCGCGGTCACAAACGGCGCGAACTCCCGGATCGACGCGAGCACGAAGAACCCACCCAGCCGGTCGATCGCCCCGAACAGCACCAGGAAGTTCCCCGCCTGCAACCCCGGTGCGCCGTATCCGAACGCGATCGTCGAGATCGTCAGCGGAAACCAACACAACCTCAGCGCGAACAGGAACTGCTGCACGAACTCGGTCCCATACGGATACGGCGGACGCAACGCCGACAACAGCGTCTTGCCCGTCAAGATCATCATGTCGCCAACCTGCTCCAGCAGGTTCTTCGTCGGCAAAAACGCCCGATCGGCTACAGCTCTGACCATGGTGTACTGTAATAGCACACCATCGCAGAACGTACAACTTCGAGTAGCTGTGCTAGTCCACCGATACGGCCGTTAAGATGCCCGCTATGACTTCGCCCGCTGCAGAGCTCGGTCTTCGCGTCGATCGCGATGCCGACGTGCCGCTGGGCGTGCAGCTCGCCTGGGCGCTGAAGGAGCGGATCGCGAGCGGGGCCCTGGGCCCGGGCGACCGGCTCCCGAGCGTGCGCGACCTGGCCGCCGAGGCGGGCGTGAACGTGAACACGGTGCGCGCGGTCTACGCGCGGCTCGAGCGCGATGGCCTGACGCGGTCGGAGCAGGGCCGCGGCACGTTCGTGGGGTCGGCTCCCGCGCCGGTCGACGACGCCGCCACGCGGCGCGACCTCCGCAGGCGGATCGCCATGCTCGAGTCGGAGCTGGTCCGGCGCCCGCAGCTGCCGGCCGAGGCCGCGGCGGCGGGAGGCCGCGCCGAGGGCCGGCTCGCGACCACGGAGGAGCTCGCCGAGATCCACGACGAGCTGATGGCCCGCCTGCGCCAGCTCGACGAGGACCGCGCGGAGATCGTCCGCCGGCTAGAGGGGCTTCGCTCTGAGCAGGAGCACGCCGGGGCTCCCCCGCCGGTTGCGGACCCCGACCCCGCGCGCCGCTCGAGCGTCAGCCTGAAGGGCGCTCGCGTGCGCTGGGTCGGCGCCTAGCCGCCCCGGTTCGCACCTGGCTCCCGACTATCCTCGGGGGGCCTTGAAGGTCCTCCTCACGAATGACGACGGCATCAACGCCATCGGCCTCCACGCCATGCGCCGGGCGCTCCTGGAGGTGCCCGGGCTCGAGCTTGCGGTGATCGCTCCGGACTCCAACCGCAGCGCCACCGCGCGCAGCATCACGACCCGCACGCCGCTGTGGGTGGACGAGGTCGAGCTGGGGGACGGCACCACGGGGTACGCGACCGACGGCACCCCGGTCGACTGCGTGCGGTTCGCCGCCCTCGGCCTGATCGAGTTCAAGCCCGAGCTGATCGTGTCCGGCATCAACCATGGCTCCAACCTCGGTGACGACATCACCTACTCCGGCACCGTCGCGGCCGCCCTCGAGGGCATCGTGCTCGGCATCCCGGCCATCGCCGTCTCCCAGCAGGCGGATCGCGGCCAGGTGGACTTCCGCGCCGGGCGCCGCTGGTCGCCCGAGGACTTCGAGGACGCGGCGCGATTCGTGGGGAGGATGGTCGAGGAGCTGGATGAGGTGCCGATGCCCGCGGCCACGCTCCTGAACGTGAACTGCCCCGCCGGGAAGATCGAGGGCGCGCGCGCCTGCAAGCTCGGCAAGCGGATCTACCGCGACCGGCTCGAGCTGGCCGAGGAGGAGGAGGGCCGGCGGCGCTACCGGATCTACGGCGAGGATCCCGGCTACCACCACGAGGACGGCACGGACTTCGCCGCGATCGCAGACGGCGAGATAGCCGTCACCCCACTCCACTTCGACCTCACCGACGAGGCGGGGGTGGAGGAGCTCTCAGGCTTCGACCTCGGCCGGCTGCTCAGGCCGGCCGCTCGCGAGGTTTGACCAGCCCCGCCCAGAGGGTGGACGAGCTGCGGGCGCAGCTGGACCACCACAACCACCGTTACTACGCCCTCGACGACCCGGAGATCTCCGACTCCGAGTACGACGCGCTGCTCAACGAGCTGCGCGAGCTCGAGGCTGACAACCCCGACCTCCTCACGCCCGACTCGCCCACGCAGCGGGTGGGCGCCAGGCCGCAGGAGCGGTTCGAGCCGGCACGCCACCTCCAGCCGATGCTCTCTCTCGCCAACGCCCGCAACGAGGAGGAGCTGCGGGCCTGGCTCGAGCGCTCGGAGCGGCTGCTCAACAAGGAGGGCGTGGAAGACGCCGAGATCCTGTTCGTGGCAGAGCCGAAGGTGGACGGGCTCGCGATCTCGCTGCTCTACGAGGACGGGAAGCTCACCCGCGGGTCCACGCGGGGCGACGGCGAGATCGGCGAGGACGTGACTCAGAACCTGCGCACGATCAAGGCGATCCCGCGGCGGGTGGAGGGCGCTCCTCGCCTGCTGGAGGTGCGCGGCGAGGCCTACCTGCCGCGTTCCGCCTTCGCCGAGCTCAACGAGCAGCGCGCCGCCGCGGGCGAGCCGACCTACGCGAACCCCCGGAACACCGCCGCCGGCTCCATCCGCCAGCTGGACCCCGGGGTGACCGCCTCGCGTCCCCTCTCGATGTGGGCGTACTCGATCGGCGCGCTCGAGGGGCTCTCGTTCGAGAGCCACCTGGAGTCGCTCGAGTGGCTGCGCGACCACGGCTTCGCGGTGAACCCGGACATCGAGCGCCTCGACACCCTCGACGAGGTCGTCGCGGCCTGCAAGGGGTGGGAGGAGCGCCGCGAGTCGCTCGACTTCGAGATCGACGGCGTGGTGGTGAAGGTGGACGACCTCGACCTGCAGCGCCGCCTGGGCGTGGTCGGCCGCGAGCCGCGCGGGGCGATCGCCTGGAAGTTCCCGCCGATGACCGCGACGACCACGCTGGAGCGGGTGATGTGGAACGTGGGGCGCACAGGGCACATGGTTCCCTTCGCCCAGCTCACGCCGGTGCAGGTGTCGGGCGTGACCGTGAAGCTCGCCACCCTCCACAACGAGGAGGACATCGAACGCAAGGACGTGCGCGAGGGCGACGAGGTGATCGTGACCCGGGCGGGCGACGTGATCCCCCGCGTGGTCTCCCCGACCGCCAAGGCCCAGAAGCGCAGGAACCGCTCGCCGCTGCCCAAACCGCCGGAGAAGTGCCCGTCGTGCGACACGCCGACGGTGAAGCAGGACGGCGGGGTGTGGACGATCTGCCCCAACCGCACGGGCTGCCCCGGCCAGCTGTTCCAGGCGGTCAAGCAGTTCGTGAGCCGCGGTGCGATGGACATCGAGGGCCTCGGCGAGGAGCGCGTCTTCCAGTTCCTGCGCGACGAGGTGATCGACGGGATCGCCGGCATCTACGACCTCGACGCCGAGCGGCTGCAGGGGCTCGAGGGGTTCGGGGAGATCTCGGCGCGGAACCTCGTCGAGGCGGTGGAGCGCTCGAAGGAGCGGCCCTTCAGCCGGGTGGTGTTCGGACTGGGCATC
This sequence comes from uncultured Thermoleophilaceae bacterium, assembly GCA_963722705.1. Taxonomy (GTDB): domain Bacteria; phylum Actinomycetota; class Thermoleophilia; order Solirubrobacterales; family Thermoleophilaceae; genus JAAYBF01. The sequence continues at coordinate 80,703 of CAVRNY010000008.1, forward strand.
CCCGGCATCGGCTTCACCAACGCGCGCGCCCTCACGCGCCACTTCCGCACGATCGACCGCCTGCTGGACGCCACCCCCGAGCAGGTCGCCGAGGTGCCGGGCATCGGGCCGATCCTCGCGGAGGGGATCGCGGAGACGCTGTCGGAGGACGCCACGCGGGAGCTGATCGGGCGCCTGCGCGAGCACGGGCTCCAGTTCGAGGAGGAGGGCCCGGACCCGCGCGAGGCGGAGGGCCCCCTCGCGGGGAAGACCGTCGTGCTCACCGGCACGCTGCCGAACCTCACGCGCGAGGAGGCGACCGAGAAGGTGGAGGCCGCCGGGGGCAAGGTCACCGGCTCGGTGTCGAAGAAGACCGACTACGTGGTTGCCGGGGCCGACCCCGGCTCGAAGCTGGCGAAGGCGGAGAAGGTCGGCACGGACGTGCTCGACGAGGACGGGCTGCTGGCGCTGCTGGGCGGCTAGGTCAGCGAACGGCGGCGATCGTGTGCAGCATCCGGTCCTGGATCCTGCGGGCGCCGAACGGGTTGACGCCGTTCATCAGGATCGAGAAGGCGTAGGTCTGGCCCGAGCGCGCGCGGCAGTAGCCCGACACCGCGGAGACGTTCGAGAGCGTCCCCGTCTTGCCTCGGCAGCGCCCCTGCGCGGGGCCGCCGCGCATCCGGGGACCGAGCGTGCCGTCCCGCCCCGCGATCGAAAGCGAGGCGAAGAACGGGTTGAACTCGTCGCGCTTTCGCATCGCCAGCAGCAGCCGCGTGATCCGGTACGGCGACGCGCGGTTGGCGCGTGACAGGCCGGAGCCGTCCGCGAGCCGCGACGGGCGCCCGCCGATGCGCCGTGCGAACCGCGCCGCGAGCCGGGCCCCGGACCTGGTCGTGCCACGCCCTCCGGCCTGGGCGGCGAGGTTCTTCAGCAACATCTCGGCGAAGAAGTTGTCCGACGGCTTGTTGCGTGATGGCCGCCAGCCGCGCCATCGTCGGCGACTCGACCACCGCGAGCCTGCGCGCCGTGGCGGGCGCCCGGCCCGCGCGCGGGGCGCCCCTCACGGGTATGTCGCGCCGCGCCAGCGCGGAATCGAGCCTCGCCGCCGCGAAGCCGGGCGGGTTCAGCTGGTAGCCGCGCCCGCTCTCGCTCGAGAGCCCGCGGTTGTAGGCCAGCCCGCTGAGGGGGCCGACGTACGGCGAGATCCGGAAGCGCGAGTCCGGGCCGCCGCGGAGTGAGTCGAACCGCGACTCGTCTCCGTAGATCCGGCCGGTCACGCGCAGGATGCCCGCCCTTTCGAGCAGCACCGCGAGGCCCTCCACCGTGCCGCCGCCGCGATAGGAGCGCCTGGAGAAGCGCCGGCTTCCGAACGTGGGGTCGCCGCCGCCCACGAGGTAGAGGTTGCCGCGGAAGACGCCGCCCTCCTCCAGCTCACCTTCGCCCCTGACCTCAGTGGCGAGCCGGGCATCGACGCCGAACCGGGCGAGGGCGGTGGTCGTGGTGTAGAGCTTGGTGTTGGACGCCAGGATCCGGGGCCGGTCGTAGCGCCAGCGGAAGACCGGCCGGCCGGTGTCGGCGTTCACCACGTAGGCCCCCGAGGCTCCGCCGGCCCCGCGAATGGCGCTGGAGAGCCTCCCGGAGAGGCCGCTCTCGCTCTGAGCCCCCGCCTCCGCCACCGGGCCGAGACCGGCCGTGGCGGCCATCAGGCCAAGCAGCAGCGTTTTGCGGCGCGAGCCCATCTCGGTCGGAACACGCTAGCGACGCGCCAGGAGCGGTGGCCGGGCGAAGATCCGGCACTTGCCCGATAATGGGTCTCCGTGGGCGAGGTCCTCAAGCTCCAGAAGTCGGGCAAGAAGACGGCCGCCAAGCCCGCGCGCCGCCGCCCGCGGCGTTCCCGCACCGCCCTGGTGCTGGGCGGCGGCGGCTTCACCGGCGGGGTGTACGAGATCGGGGCCCTGAGGGCGCTCGACCTGCTGGCCGTGAACCGCACGGTGAACCAGTTCGACGTGTACGTGGGCACCAGCGCCGGCTCGTTCGTGGGGAGCCTCGTGGCCAACGGCGTGACCCCCGAGGAGATGATGCGGGTGGTCAACCAGCAGGTCCCCACGCCGTTCCGGGACGTGGACCGCGGGTCGCTGATGCGCCCCAATTACCTGGAGTTCGCCGCGGCGGCGGCGCTGATGCCGCTGCGACTGCTCGGCCTCGCGCGCAATCTCGTGTCGCAGGTGGGCCAGGTATCGCTGATCGACCTGGGCGTCCAGCTCGCCGAGGGCCTCCCGGCCGGGGTCTACAACAGCTCGGGCGTCGAGGAGTACCTGGGAACGGTGCTGGGCGACCCCGATCGCTCCAACGACTTCCGCCTGCTCGACAACGAGCTCTACCTGACCGCGACGGACCTCGACACCTGCGACCGGATCGTGCTCGGGGGCGAGGACTGGGACGACGTGCCGATCTCGCGCGCGGTGGCGGCCTCGACCGCGCTGCCGATGGTCTACAAGCCGGTCGAGATCAAGGGGCGCCAGCTGGTGGACGGCGGCATCAGGTCGACCACCAACGTCGACATCGCCGTCGAGCGCGGGGCGAAGTTCGTGATCGTCGTGAACCCGCTCGTCCCCTACGTGAACGACTTCCAGAAGGTGATCCCCACGATGCTCGGCAGCCGCGTGCGGCGGGTGGCCGACATGGGGTTCCCGCAGATCGGCTACCAGAGCTTCAAGCTGCTCGCGCACCAGCGCCTGCACGAGGCCGTGAAGCACTGGCAGGAGAAGTACCCGGGCGTCGACATCATCCTGATCGAGCCCGACCCGAACGACGAGCTGATGTTCGAGACGAACATCATGAACTTCACGAGCCGCGTGGAGATCGCGCGGCACGGGTTCGAGTCCGTGACCCTGAAGCTGGCCGAGGACTACGACTCCCTGAAGTCTGTGTGCGCCAAGCACGGGATCGAGATCTCGGCGACGCGCGTGCGCAAGGTGGTGCGGAAGTTCGCCAAGGAGCGCGAGAAGACGGCAGCCTGGCGGCGGATCCTCGAGCAGACCACCGGCGCGTTGCTGAGGCAGTCCGAGGAGGGCTAGGGCTCCGGCTTTGTCCGCGGCGCTGGTGGCCGCGGGTCCTGGCTCCGGTGGGCTTTTCGTCCCGCCCTGCATCCGCTCGACGCGGCCCCATTCCGGCCACCGCCTTCAGCGGGTCAGCGAGAGCGCGTTACCCGCTCGCAGTTGCGGACTCGGTCCCTCCTATCGACCTTCGCCCTGTCGCGCCCGCTGCCGCACGAGACGAGCTCAGCGCGCCGATTTGCCGCTATGACGACGTCATTGCCTCCGCCGGCGTCGTAGCGGTTCACGCCTGAGCCGCCGACGAGCCTGTCGGCGCCGGCGCCGCCTGTCAGCCGGTCGTGTCCGGGACCCCCGAGGAGGCGGTCCTTCCCCGAGCTTCCGATGAGACAGTCGTCGTCGCCGCGCCCGCGGATCAGGTCGTTGCCCCCGAGCCCGAAGATGAGGTCGGCCGCAGCCGAGCCGTTGAGGGTCTCAGAGCGTCTCGTACCCAGCCGAACCCTTGCACAGCCGCCGCTGCGCAGCGGATCCCTCGGCCCGCCGAAACCGGCGCGCGGAAAGTCCCGCCTACCCTGGGCGCCGTCACCGCCCCGAGGGACGGAGCTGCCGTCCCGCACGCCGTCGCCATTGTCATCGCCCAGGGCCGGCACTGTGACTGTGTTCCCAATGGCCTGTTGCAGTCCCGAGCCGTGGCGGCCGCTGTCGTCATAGCAGCCGGCCTCGATCCTCGGCCGCAGCTGGCGCGGCAGGGTGCGGCGGGTCACCGGCTGCCTGCTGCTCCCCGACGCGGCGGTGACGCCACCCATGTAGATGACCTCGCCGGAGCCCAGGTCGTCGAGGCTCCGGCCGCCGCCGAAGTACCTATCGCTTCCGGGCGACGGGCCCGAGCAGTTGACTGTCCAATCCACGATCACATACCAATGGTTGTCGCCGATGCGCTCGCCGAGCCGCGCCGACACCTCCGGATTCGCTCCCACGTGATGGGCAAAGGCGGGTGCCGCAGGCAGCGAGAGGAACAGGGCGAGAGAGCAGACCAGCGCGCGGCGCACTCCTCCAAGGTAACCCGAATCGTGCCTCGGGGTCCGGGGCATAGGACCCAGCCGTGACCCGACGTCACGCGGTTCATCCAAAGCCTTAGTGAACCGCTGCCCTACCGAGGAGGTTGCGGAAACGATCCCGATCACCGCGACCCCTTCGGCCACAAACCAGTCGCGCCGCGAGCAGGCCCAAGTGAGCAGTAGCGTGCGCGACTCCGCTTTCGTGGGAGACGGACACTCCGTTCGCAGCTGGACTCGCAAGCGTCCGACACCAATCGAGGGTGTAGGTTCGGCTCGCCAGGACACTGAACGGAGGGGAGTCATGTACGCACGCATAGTCAGGTTCACCGACGTTGATCCCGACCACCTCGCCGAGCGCGTGGCCGACACCGAGACCCGCGAGAGCCCGCCGGTGGACATCCCCGCAAAGACGGTCCAGATCCTCCACGACGCCGACCAGGGCACCGCGGTGGTGATCCAGCTGTTCGAGACGGCAGACGACATGGCGGCGTCGGAGGCGGCGCTCGACGGGATGGATCCAGGCGACACGCCGGGCACGCGCGCATCGATCGACCGCTGCGAGATCAAGGCCGAGGTGGGCCCGAGCTGAGCGGCTAGCCGCGCTCGAGCACCTTCTCGAGCGCGGCCAGCAGCCGGTCGGTCGCGGGCTTGCTGCGGATCGCAATGCGCACGTGGTCGTCTGCTCCGAGCGGGCCACCGGGGGCGACTATCACGCCCTCCTTGCCCAGGCGGGAGGTCAGCTCGACTCCGGTCAGGCCCGCGGCGGCCATCCAGATGAAGTTCGCCTGGCTGGGGTCCACCTGGACGGGGAGCTTCGTGAGGGCGTCCAGCAGGCGGTGGCGCTCGCGGATCACGGCGGCGCGGCGGCGCGCCACCTCGGGGCCGCTGATCTTCAGGGCCTGGTTGATGGCCGACTGGGTGAGGGCATTGACGCCCAGGACGGGAGACATCGCGTCGAGCAGGTTGGTGGAGGCCGTCGAGCCCACGGCGTAGCCTGCGCGCAGGCCGGCCAGGCCGTAGATCTTCGAGAAGGTCCGCACGACCGCGAAGCGCGGAAAGGCGTCTGTCAGCCGCAGCACCGCGTCCATCGGCTCTGCGTCCTGGAAATGCACGAGCGCCTCGTCCACCAGCACGTAGACGCGCTCGGGCAGGCCGGACACCAGCGAGGCGATCTGATCGGCGGTCAGGTGCGTGCCCGTCGGGTCGTTGGGGTTGCAGAGCACGAGCAGCCGGGTCCGCTCAGTGATCGCGGCCGGGAGGTCATCGAGGCTCTCCACCGGCACCGGGCGCGCCTGCGCGCGGGCCGCCATCAGCGGATACAGGGGATAGGAGGGCCACGGCGTGAGCAGCTCGTCGTCCGGGGCGAGGAGGGCGAGGGCGGCGGCCTGGAGCAGCTCGGCCGCCCCGTTGCCCACCACGATTCGCTCGGGCTCCGCGTCGTGGCGCTCGGCGAGCACGCGGCGGACCGACTCCGCGTGGCGGTCCGGATAGCCGTTCACCCGGCCGCGGGCCGTGTAGATGGAGAGGTTCATCACCTCCGAGTCGGGAAGCTCCGGCCATTCGGTGCCGGAGAGGTCGAGGTCCGGCACCTGCTCGAGCGCCAGCGCCTTCTCGCGCGCGCGGCGCGCGCGGAGGAGCTTGTTCTCCTCCTCCTCGTCCACGTCCTCGAACTGCCTGTAATAGTCGAGCAGGCCCATCGTGACGCTCGCGACCTTCTCAGTTCGTCGGGGCCAGTGACGGCCCGGGGCCCTCGATGAGGAGGAACCAGATCCCGAAGGCCACGACGGCGATTCCCACGCAGCCGGCGAAGATGATCTCGAGCGCTCCGCGCTCCTGGCGGTAGCCCCCGGCGCGGCGCACGAGCTTCCACGCGTGATCGACCCGCTTGGCCAGCACCATCGTGAACATGAAAGAGGCGACGCAGCCGAGCATGATCGTGGTAATGCCTGCGGTGACGAAGCCGGTGAGGTACTCGACCTGGGAGCCGACCCAGAGCCAACCCAGGGGCTGCGGGCCGAAGAGGGTCAGGCAGAGGATTGTCTCCAGCAGGAGGAGGCCCGCGGCGAGCACGCGATCCGCGCGCTGGCGGCCCCCGCTGCGGCGAACGACGTCCTCCCGGAACCGGACGGGCGCTGTGCCGGGACGGCGCCCGATGAAGAGCCCGCCGGTGTCAGAGGGGTCGTTGCTGGCCATCCGTGGCCTTCCAAGCTAGCGACTCACCGTCGAAACGGTAACTGGCGGACGTAGGGCAAGTGGCGCCGGGGGTCGGGGGCGGGAGCCCTCGGTCTACTTCGCGTAGAGGGCGTCGATTGCGTCGGCGTTCTTCTCGTTCACCACGTTGCGCTTCACCTTGAGGGTGGGCGTCAGCTCGCCGGTCTCCTGCGCCAGGTCCTTTGGCAGGATCGTGAACTTCTTGATCTGCTCCACCGGCCCCACCTTCGTGTTGACCTCGTCCACGACCTTCTGCACCTCCGCGCGCATCTCGTCGGAGTCGTGAACCTCCTCGACCGCGATGCCGTGCTGCTCGGCGAACGCCGGGGCCTCCTCCGGATCGATCGTGATGAGCGCGACCAGGAACGGCCGGCGGTCCCCGATCACCACCGCCTGAGAGATCCAGCGGTTCTGCTTCAGTCCGTTCTCGAGGTTGGCCGGCGTGATGTTCTTGCCGCCCGCGGTGATGATGATGTCCTTCTTGCGCCCGACGATGTAGACGAAGCCGTCCTCGTCGATCTTCCCGAGGTCGCCGGTGTGCAGCCAGCCGTCCACGATCGTCTCGTTCGTGGCCTCCTCGTTCTTGTAATAGCCCTTGAAGATGTTCGGGCCGCGCAGCAGCAGCTCGCCGTCCTCGGCCACCTTCCCCTCCACGCCGGGGATGAACTTGCCGACGGAGCCGAAGCGGTGATCCTCCGGCGTGTTGGCCGTGGCGATCGTGGAGGTCTCGGTCATCCCGTAGCCCTCCATCACCGGCACGCCGCACGCGTAGAAGAACTCGAGGATCTCGCTGGCGATCGGCGCGGCGCCGGTCACGCACTGGCGGATCTTGCCGCCGAAGATCCCGCGCACGTTCTTGTACAGCGCCTCCTCGGCCTTGTCGAAGCCGGCCTGCAGCTCGGCCGGCACCTCCTGGCCCGCCTGCTGCATCTGGCGCACCTTCAGCCCCACCTGCACGGCCTGTTCCAGCTGCTCCTTGTCGGGCGCGTTGGAGGTGGCCAGCGTGTAGATCTTCTCGAACATGCGCGGCACGCTCGGGAAGTACGTGGGCTTGGTCTCCATCAGGTTGGGGATGATCTTCTGGGGGTCCTTCTCCCAGTAGGCGAGCGTGCCGCCGAGGTCGAGCGTGACGAACTGGATCAGCTTCGCGAACGCGTGCGCGAGCGGAAGGAAGAGGTAGACGACCTCCTCCTCCTGGAGAACGCGCATCGACTCGGTCATGGAGGTGACGTCGCGGTAGTTGCCGTGGCTGATCAGGCAGCCCTTGGGCGGGCCGGTCGTTCCCGAGGTGTAGATCGTGATGCAGATGTCGTCCTTGGTCACGGCGTTCGTGCGCTCCTCGAGCTCCGCGACGTCGCGCGCGGCGCCGCGCTCGCGCAGGTCCGCCAGCGGGATCGCGTCCCCCAGGTCGCCGCTCGGGTCGAAGATCACGATGTGCTCGAGGTTCGGCAGGTCGTCCTGGACCGCCCGCACCTTGGCGAGCTGCTCGGCGTCCTCGACGAACACGGCCTTCGACTCGGAGTGGTGAAGCACGTAGTGGGACTCCTCGGCGGAGTTCGTCTGGTAGATCGAGACCGACACGGTGCCGCTGGCGAGGATCGCCAGGTTCGCGAAGGTCCACTCCGGCCGGGTGTGGGCGAGGATGGAGACCTTGTCGCCGTGCTCCAGCCCGAGGTCGATCAGCCCGCGGCCGATCTCGCTGACGGCGGCGCCGAGCTGCTCGTAGCTCACGTCCTGCCACTCGTCACCGACCTTGTGCCGGAGCGCGGGCTTCGCGCCGTGCTTCTCGGCGGCCAGGGCCGCCAAGTCCGCCATCGACTTCGAGCCGGTGCCCGTGGCGGCGGCCGTTCCTGCTTCCATTCGCTCCTCCTCAGAGTCCTCGCTGGAGCGAGGATTCTATGCGTCCAGGCGAAGCGTGTGAGGTACTACGCCTTCGCCAGCTGAGCGGCGCCGCGGCGCTGCGCGTCCTTGAGCGTTTGGGTGAAGAGTGTCTTGTCGATCCTGCCCTGGAAGATCGGTACTCCCAATTCCATGCACTTTGTGATGACTTCTCGCCGGTGCATTCCCGCCTCGCGTCCTAGCTCGGTGGGCGTCAGGTGGATCGCCATATGTGTTGCTCCTCCTCGTCGCTGCTTGCGCGGTGTCATCAGGTTAACCGTTGATGAAGACGGCGCAACTCTTTTTCCTAGATCGGGTTGGGCACGTCCACGAACTTGTGCACGATGCCGAAGCGCTCCTCGATCAGGTCGCCGAGGCGCCGGACGCCGAACGTCTCGGTGGCGTAGTGGCCGCAGGCGAGGAAGTGGACGCCGGCCTCCCGGGCGTCGGCCATCGCGTGCTCGGCCGGCTCGCCGGTGAGGAAGGCGTCGAGGCCGCGGGCGACCGCCTCGCCGAGCGACGATGCCGCGGCGCCGGAGATCACCCCGACGCTGTGCACCACCTCCGGCCCGCCGTCCCACACGAGCGGCTGCTGCCCGAAGAGGGATTCGCAGCGGTCGCGAGCTCGGCGAAGGGGACGCCCTCCGCTGAGCGGCCCACCCAGCCGAGCGAGTGTCCGCGGCTCGCGCCGAAGGGCTCGGCGCGCTCGAGCCCAAGCGCTTCGCAGATCAGCGCGTTGTTGCCCACGCTCGGCATGGGCGTCGAGCGGCAGGTGGTAGGCGGCGAGCGAGATGTCGGCGTCGAAGAGCACGCCGAGCCGCCGCTTCATGGCCGGCGTCAGGGAGCGCGGGTGGAAGTTCCAGAACAGCCCGTGGTGGCAGAGCACGAGCTGCGCGCTCCGGCCGCGGCCGCGCGCTCGAACAGCTCGAGCTGGGCCGATACGCCGGTGACCACCGTCTGCACTTCCGCGGCGCCGGGAACCTGCAGTCCGTTGGGCCCGTAGTCGTCGAACGCGGCCGGCTCGAGCAGCTCGTCCAGGTAGCGCGATGATCTCGTCGCGGGCGGCCATCGCCCCCAACCTACCGACGGGGTCCCCCCTGGGGGGGTTTGCAAATCGCCCGGGAATGGGTACATTTCCGGCCAGTAGGGGAAACCGCGACCGTTGGGGAGGGTCTTCAGGAGATGAGCGCCGCAGGGATCGCGGCAGGAAACACCGTTGTGGCTACCGACACGGAGCTGGTGGCCGCGGTGCGGGCAGGCGACGACGTCGCCTTCGAGGAGCTGTACCGCCGCTATCACCCGCGGATAGCCGCCTTCGTGCGCCGCTTCGTGCGCGACGGCGGCCGCGCGGAGGACGTGACCCAGGAGGCGTTCATGTCGGCGCTGCGGCGCCTGCGCCAGACCGACACGGAGATCAACTTCAAGCCCTGGATCTACGAGATCGCCCGCAACGCGGCGATCGACCAGTACCGCCGCAGCTCCCGCACCGAGGAGGTCTCGATCGACCTCGACGGCGGCTTCGCCCGTCGACGCGGCCCGCCTGTCGGGCCCGGCGGCGCCGGACTCGTCGGTGATCGACAAGGAGCGCTTCGACCATCTCCGCGGGGCGCTCGACGAGCTGTCCGAGACCCACCACCGGATCATCGTGATGCGCGAGCTCGAGGGGCTCTCCTACCGGGAGATCGGCGAGCGCATGGAGCTCACGCCCGCCGGCGGTCGAGAGCACGCTGTTCCGCGCCCGCCGCAAGCTCGAGCACGAGTACGAGCAGCTCGACACCGGCCGCCGCTGCCAGCTCGATGGGTGCGCTCATCGGCCGCTGGCGGAGGGCATCGAGTCCGACCGCGACCGGCGCCGTCTCGACCGCCACGCGCGGCGCTGCTCCCACTGCCGGCGCCGGGCCCGCGAGCTCGGCGTCGAGCCCATGCTGCAGCGCACGAGCATCGCGGCCCGCGCGGCGGCCTTCTGCCCCTGCCGGCCTTTGCCCGTCGCCGCTTCCCCGGCAACGGCGCCGAGGGCGCCGGCGCCGGGGCCCAGCACGCGGCGGGGCCGCTCGGCTCCATGGCCGCGGCGCCGCTCGAGATGGGCGCCGCCATGGCCGGCAAGGCGGCCGCCGTGGTCGCCGCCGTGGCGCTCGTGGGCGGCGGCGGCGCATCGCTCGGCGGCGTCGGTCCGCTGGCGGTCGGCGGAAAGGGCGCGCCGGCGATCGAGAAGCAGCGCGGCGAGCCCGCCGGCGGCGGGGCCGCGACTCCGCGTAACGCCGGCGAGGGCCCGGGGCGCGGCGACAACTCTGCAGGCGCCGGCGTCAAGGGCCAGAGCGGCAAGCGTCGGGCAGTCCGGCGACCAGCACGTCCAGGGCTCCTGCCGGCAGCGCCCCGGCGGGCAAGGCCGGCCGGGGCGGGGCCGCACTGCCGGCCCTTCCGGCGCTGCCCGTCCTGCCACGGTCGGAGCCTCCGCCGCCTCCGCCGGAGGGAGAGTCGCCTGATCCGAGCTGGGACCGGCTCGCAGGGGCCGGCCACTCCGAAGCTCTCGATCCCACAGCCGCAGCTCCCCGCTCCCGCGCCACCGGAGGGCGAGCACCTCGGCGCCGGACATCACCGGAGCCGTCGGCAGCGCCCTCGGCGCCGGCTGACCGGCTGCACCTGCCGCCCTCCGGGCGGTCCGGGTACTCTGGCCGCCGATGGCGAAGGGCACTAGAGCACGCGGCGAAGCCGACTCGTTCCTCGAGTCGCTCATGGATACCAGCCTCTACTCGATGGGAGCGTTCTTCTCCGACGAGCACCCGGACCTCGTCGACGAGGTGATCGCCCAGAGCGAGGCGATCGAGCGGCGGGCATCCGCGGCTACGCCGAGGAGCACGACCTCAGCGCCGAGGCCTGCTTCGAGACGCTCCTGACGGGCCTCGCCGTGCGGTACTACAACGCGGTTGCAGCCTGAGGCTGGGAGGTCTGCGAAGCGGACCGTTCACGGCGCCAGGATGGCGCCCTGATTCTCAGAAGTGCGGGCGGGACGCCCGCACGGGCTATCCAAATCGGGCTGCCCAGATTTGAACTGGGGACCTCTCCGACCCGAACGGAGCGCGCTACCAGACTGCGCCACAGCCCGTGGCGGTGAGGAAGGGTACTAGTACCCATCGGAGCGCCTGGGGCCGGTTGCCATACTGGCCTGGGTGAGGGCTTGGAGCGCCTTGGCCGGACTCTGCGCACCGCTCGCCGCGGTGGCGGCCTGCTCGTCATCGGATGGCGGCGAGGGGGGCACGACCGCGGCCGCCCGTCCCTCGCAGGCCGCCGAGCCCGCCGCCACGGGCGTGCGCCTGCTGCGGCTGGGCACGTTCCAGTCGCCGACCTACCTCGCCTCGCCGCCGGGCGACACCCGGCGGCGGTTCGTGGTCGAGCGCGCGGGCCGGATCGTGGTCGTGCGCGACGGCCGGAAGCTGCGCACGCCGTTCCTCAACATTCCGGGCAGGGTGCAGAACAGCGGCGAGAGCGGCCTGCTGTCGATGGCGTTCCACCCCGGCTACGCCCGCAACCGCCGCTATTTCGTCTACTACGTGGACAACGCCGGCGCGATCCGGGTCGACCAGTACCGCGCCGCGCCGGGCAACCCGAACCGGACCCAGGGCGGCTCCCGGCGGACCGTGATCCGCCAGCCCCATCCGCGGTTCAACCACAAGGGCGGGCAGCTGCAGTTCGGCAGGGACGGGATGCTCTACACCGGGTTCGGGGACGGGGGCGGCGGTGGCGACCCGGACGAGAACGCCCAGGACCTGGGCCGCCGGCTCGGGAAGCTGCTGCGCATCGACCCGCTGCCGGGAGGAGGGTTCCGGGTCCCGCGCGACAACCCGTTCGTGGGGCGCCGGGGGGCTCGGCCGGAGGTGTTCGCCTACGGGCTGCGCAACCCCTACCGCTTCTCGTTCGACCGCCGGACCGGTGCGCTCGCCCTCGGGGACGTGGGCCAGGACGCGGTGGAGGAGATCGACTTCCTGCCGGCCTCGCGCAGGGCCAGGCGGCCGCGAGGTGGGGCGAACTTCGGCTGGGACGCCTTCGAGGGAAGGCGGCGCTACGAGGGGGGCAGCGCGCGCGGGCACGTGCCGCCGGTGATCCAGCGCACCCACTCCCAGGGCTCGTGCTCCATCAGCGGCGGGTACGTGATCCGGGACAGGTCGCTGGGGCGCCTCTACGGCGCCTACGTGTACGGCGACGTGTGCGACTCGCGGCTGCGGGTGGCGAGGCTTCGCTCCGGCCGGGCCCGGGGCGATCGCGCGCTCGGGGTGCGGGTGGCCAACCTGGTGTCCTTCGGGGAGGACGCCCGCGGGCGGGTACACGCGGTGTCCCTGTCAGGAGGGGTGTTCCGCCTCGCGCCCGAGGCGATAGCTGGCGCTGGGGCACCAAGAGCCCTAGGCTGGCGCGCTGACACGCACTCGAGAAAAGGACACGCATGGCTGAACCGGTTCAGATCCAGGGCTCCAGCTACATAGGGAAGATCCGCAACCCGCTGGGAATCATCGGGCTGGCGATCATCACCCTCGGGATCTACGCATTCTTTTGGTACTACTACGCCAACAAGGAGCTCGCCGAGATCGGCAAGGCCCGGGGCACCGACGAGATGGGCGACTCGCCGGGGACCTCGGTGCTCGCGGTCACCCTCGGCGCCTTCATCCTCGTCCCGCCGTTCGTGTCCGCCTACAAGTTCTGCACCCGGCTCTCGGCGGGCGAGCGCCTACCGGCACGCCCCAGGGGATGGAGGCCGGACTGCTGTTCCTCCTCTACGTCTTCCTGTCGCCGATCGCCGCGTACATCGCCCAGTCGAACCTGAACAAGGTGCTGCAGGCCCAGGCGAGCGGCGGCGGCGGCGCGCTGCCGGGCGCCGCGATCCCGCAGCCCGCGCCCGAGGCGCCGGCCCCGCCCGCGGCGCAGCCGCAGCAGCCGCCCGCGGAGCAGCCGCCCGCGCCGGAGCAGCCCGGGGACCGCAGTCCCCGGCTAGGCTAGCCGGTCGAAACCCAGACGGTCTTGTCCTCCAGGTAGGCCTCGAGCCCGGCGGCGCCGTGCTCGCGGCCTATCCCGGAGGCCTTGAACCCGCCGAACGGCGCCGCGGCGTCGCTCGGCCCCCAGACGTTCACGTACACCGAGCCGGCCTTCAGCATCGCCGCGAGCCGGTGCGCGTTCCCAACGTCGCGCGTCCAGACGCCCGGCGGCCAGGCCGTACTCGGTGTCGTTGGCGCGGCGGGCGACCTCCTCGAGGTCCTCGTAGGGGAGTGCCACCAGCACCGGGCCGAAGATCTCCTCGCGGGCGATCGTGAGGTCGTCGCTCGTCGCCGTGAACAGCGTGGGCTCCACGAAGTAGCCGCCGCCTGTGCCCTCCGGGGTATTCGCCTCGTCTGACCCGCCGTTCCCGCCGGTCACGAGCTCGGCCCCCTCGGACCTCCCCTTCTCGATGTAGCCGCGCACGCGCTCGTGCTGCTCGGCCGAGACCACCGGCCCCAGCTGAGTCCCCTCCTCCAGGCCGGGGCCGACGCGGGCCTTGCCGGCTGCCTCGGCGAGCGCGGCGACCACGTCGTCGAACTGGTCCTTCTGGACGAACAGGCGCGAGCCGGCGTTGCACGCCTGGCCGGTGTTGTAGTAGATCGCCTGGAAGCTGCCCTTGACCGCCGCCTCGATGTCGGCGTCGGGGAGCACGATGTTCGGCGACTTGCCGCCCAGCTCGAGCGTCACGCGCTTGAGCGCCCGGCCGGCCTTCGCGCCGATCTCGCGGCCCACCGCGGTGGAGCCGGTGAAGGCGATCTTGTCGACGCCGGGGTGGTCCACCAGCGCGGCGCCCGTCTCGCCGTCGCCCGTGACGACGTTCAGCACGCCCTCCGGGAGGCCGGCCTCCAGCGCGAGCTCGCCCAGCCGCAGCGCTGTGAGCGGCGTCTGCTCGGCGGGCTTCAGCACCACCGTGCAGCCGGCGGCGAGCGCCGGCGCGATCTTCCAGGCGGCCATCAGGAGCGGGAAGTTCCAGGGGATGATCTGGCCGCACACGCCCACGGGCTCCTTGCGCGTGTAGACGTGCATGTCCGGCTGGGCCACGGGGATCGTCTGGCCCACGATCTTGGTCGGCCATCCGGCGAAGTAGCGGATGTGCTCCACCGCATGGCGCACGTCCACCACCTTCGCGAGGCCCACGGGCTTCCCGTTGTCGAGCGACTCGAGCTCGGCGAGCTCGCCGGCGTTCTGCTCCAGCAGGTCGGCGAGCCGGTAGAGCAGCCCGGCGCGCTTGGCGGCCGGGAGGCTTCCCCACTTGCCCTCGAGCGCCGCCCGGGCGGCGGTCACCGCGCGCTCGACGTCGTCCGCGCCGCCCTGAGCGACATCGGCGATCGCCTGGCCGGTCGATGGGTCGATGGTCGTGAAGGTGCGCCCGTCCGATGCCGCGCTGCGCTCCCCGCCGATCAGGTGGAGGTGGGGGCCGCCCGCGAAGTCGCGCGCGGCGTCCGAGAGGGCGTCTGGGAGCGTGGCGGTGGTCATGGCGTGCCTTCTTTCGTCGTCGGAGTCAGTGGGTGAAGTCGATCTGGAGGCGGCCGATGGGACCGAGGTCGAGCGCGGCGGTGGTGCCGGGGCCGACGGCGGCGGGCGGGGTCAGCGTGCCGGCGATGATCCGGTCCCCCGCCTCGAGGCGCTCCCCGGCCTCTTCCAGCGCGTCGGCCACCAGCGCCACGGTGCCCGGAAGGTCCACGTTCGCGGCGTCGGCGCCGCCGTGCAGCTCGCCGTCCACGGTGAGCTGCGCCTCGACGCCCTCGGCGGAGTCGAGCCCGCTGGACGAGCCGATCGCGACCGCCCGGTGGAAGATGTTGTGCTCGATCACCCCGGGGACCTCCTCGGGGCCCGAGGGCATCGCGGGCATGTCGACCACCTCCAGCGCGGGCGCGAGGCCGGCGACCGTGTGGTCCGGGCCCACCTCGATGGCGATCTCGGGCTCGAGGAGCGGCTTCGCGGCGCCGGCGAGGGAGTGGGCGCCGGCGGCTCCCACGAGCGTGGCGGAGGTGAGATGGCCGATCACGGAGCGCTCCAGGCCGAGCTTCTCCTGCACCTCCGGCACGTTGAAGCCGATCTTCCAGCCGACCCGGTGGGCGCCGCTGTCGAGCCCCGCCCGCCAGTGGGCGAGCTGTCGCCGCGTGGCTTCGACCAGCTCCGGGCTCACGGCTCCATCACGATCTTGAGCGCCTCGCGCCGGTCGTACACCGCGTAGGCCTCCTCGGCGTCGTCGAGGCTCATGTGGTGGGTCACGAGCGGGGTGGGATCGATCTTCCCCGCCTGCATCAGGTCGAGTACCGCGTCCACGTGCCCGATCACGTTGGCGTGGCCGGTGCGCACGGTCAGGGCCTTGATCCACACCACGCCCATGTGCACCTCCATCCTCTCCGCGTAGACGCCGATCGCCGACACGGTGCCGGCCTTGCGGGTCAGCCGGCAGGCCATGTCGAACGCCTCGGGATGGCCCACGGCATCGACGGTCACGTCGGAGCCCCGCCCCTCGGTGAGCTCCTTGACCCGTCCGCGCACGTCGTCCTCGGTGAGGTGCAGCGGCGTCGCGCCGAAGGACTCGGCCATCTCGAGCCGGTCCGGCACGGAGTCGACGGCGATCACCTGCCCGGCGCCCATCGCCTTGGCGGCCTGGACCGCGCACAGCCCCACGGGCCCCAGGCCGAGCACCGCGGTGGTGGCGCCCTCCTCGAGCTGGGCCTCGTGCACCGCGTGGTAGCCGGTGCCCATCACGTCGCCCGCGAACAGCGCGGCGTCGGTGGTCATCCCGTCGGGGACCTTGCGCAGAGTGAGGTCGGCGTTCGGCACCAGCACCTGGTCGGCCTGGGCGCCCTGGAGCTCCCCGAGCGTCTTCCCGTGTCCGAACACGCGTCCCTTGTCGCACTTGTGGAAGTCGCCGCGCAGGCAGAAGAAGCACTCGCCGCAGGCCGAGCAGTAGCAGCCCAGGACGCGGTCGCCCTCGGCCACCCGCGTCACGTCCGGACCCGCGGCGAGCACCGTGCCCACGAACTCGTGGCCGATCGTGAAGCCGGGCTCGATCTGCACCCGGCCGTGGTAGATGTGGAGGTCCGAGCCGCACACCCCGGTGGCCTCGACGCGCACGACGGCGTCGTCGTCCGCGAGCAGCTCCGGCTCGGGCCGCTCGTCGACCCGCACCTCGCCCGGCGCCTGGAACGTGACCGCTCGCATGGCGCAGATTATTCTGGACGATTCGGCGTCGTGCCGAATCCGTAAACGGCAGCGCTGCGAGGATTGGGCGGTGGACCGCTCGAGCATCCGCGGGCTCCGCCGCCAGCCCGGCTACCCGCCGTTCGTGGCGGCGGCCACCCTCGCGCGCGTGGCCGACGAGATGTTCTCGGTCGGTGTGGTGCTGCTCGTGCTCGAGCGAACCGACAGCCCGTCGCTCGCGGGCGCCACCGTCGCC
This sequence comes from uncultured Thermoleophilaceae bacterium, assembly GCA_963722705.1. Lineage (GTDB taxonomy): Bacteria > Actinomycetota > Thermoleophilia > Solirubrobacterales > Thermoleophilaceae > JAAYBF01. Next base: position 97,319 of record CAVRNY010000008.1, read on the forward strand.
GCGGTCACCCTGCCGAGCCTGATCACGGGCCCGCTGCTCGGCGCGTGGATGGACCTCACCGGGCGGAGGCGCTCTCTGATGGTGTTCGACCAGCTCACGATCGCCGCCAGCGTGCTCGGGATCCTGCTGCTCGCGGGGCACGCGCCCGACTTCGTGCTCCCGCTGGTCGCCGTGATCGCCGGCCTCACCTACCCACTGTCCTTCGGCGGATTCACCAGCCTGATCCCCGTGCTCGTGCCGGACCGCCTGCTCACTCCGGCGAATGCGATGGAGGCTTCGAGCTTCAACCTCGCATTGATCGTGGGACCCGCCCTGGCGGGAACGCTCTCCGCCGCCTTCGGGCCCGAGGCCTCGCTGATCGTTGAGATCGCGCTCACGCTCGCGGCGCTCGGGCTGATCCTGGTGGTGCCCGGGCTCGACCGCGGCGGGCGGCCCGCCGAAGACGGCAGCTCGGTGTGGGACGTCGCCGGGCCGGCCTGCACCTGGTCGTGTCCGTGCCGCAGCTCAGGGGCGTGACCGCCGCCGGGATGCTCGGGCTGGCCGGGCTCGGCCTGCTCACCGTCGCGTTCCCGTTCTTCTGCGTCGAGCACCTCGGGGCCGAGCGCAGCGCGGCGGGCTACCTGTGGGGCGCCTTCGCCCTCGGCTCGATGCTGGGAGCGCTGATGCTCGTGCGCCTCCAGCACCGCTGGCCGCCCGAGTCGATCGTGGTGGGGGCGATCGCGACGTTCGGGTGCCTCATGCTGCTGTGGCCGATCCAGTCGAGCCTGCCGGTGATGCTGGCCGTGGTGGCGCTCGCGGGCTTCGCGGACGGCCCCGGCCTCGCGGCCACGTTCGCCACCCGGCAGCGCTACGTCCCGCCCGAGCTGCTCGGCCAGGTTTTCACCACCGGGGCGGGCCTGAAGGTGGGCGCGTTCTCGCTCGGCTCGGCGATGGCCGGCCCTGTGGTGCTGGGGGCGGGGTCGGCCGGGGCGCTGCTGATCGCGGCCTGTGTCCAGTTCGTCGCGGCGGGGACCGGCTACCTGCTCATGCGGACACCTTCGCGAGCTGTCGCTCACGGGGCACCCGCTGCACATCCCACGCCAGCCCCGCCGCCTCGAGCCCGCGGATGACCAGCGCGGAGACGTCGATCTCCCACGGGCGCAGCCCGTGGCTCGCCGACGTGGGGAACGCGTGGTGGTTGTTGTGCCAGGACTCGCCCATCGAGAGCGGGGCGAGCCACATGAGGTTGCGCGACTCGTCGTCGGTGTCGAAGCGCCGGCGGCCGAAGAAGTGGCACAGCGAGTTGATGCTGTAGGTCACGTGGTGCAGCACCAGCATGCGCACCAGGCCGCCCCACAGCAGGCCCGTGAGGCCGGCGGTCAGGCTCCCGCCGATCGCCACGCCGAGGCCGAAGGGCACCGCCAGCCCTGCGAACACCCACAGCACGAACGTGCGATCCACGAACCGGACCGCCGGATCGCGGATCAGGTCCGGGGCGAAGCGGTCCTTCGCGCCCCGCTGGGTGTGGATGAACAGCCAGCCGACGTGTGCGTGCAGCAGTCCGCGCAGCGCCCCGCGCAGGCCCACGCCGTGGTCCACGTGTGGGCTGTGGGGGTCCCCGTGCTGGTCTGCGAAGGCGTGGTGCTTGCGGTGGTCGGCCACCCAGGAGATCACGGGCCCCTCGACGGCGGCCGAGCCGAGCGCGGCGAAGGTGGCGCGCAGCCACGTCTTCGTCTTGAAGCTGCGATGGGTGAGCAGGCGGTGGAAGCCCACCGTCACGCCGAGCGCCGTGAGCATGTAGACGATCGCGAACACGACCAGGTCGTGCCAGTGCAGCGCGCTCTCCCACAGCTGCCAGCACACGAGCCCGAGCCCGACGAAGGGCACCGCGGTGATTGTGCCCGTCGCGATCCGGTCCCTCGTCTCGTTTGCGACCGGCTGGATGTCCGCCGCGGTCGGTCCGTGCACTTCTACGCTCACGTCGTCAGCGTAGTAGGTTCGCGCGTGATGAACAGCGAGCGCCGAAAAGCCGGCAAGGTCGTGCTGATCACCGGCTGCTCGACCGGAATCGGGCGCGCCACCGCGGAGCATCTCGCCGAGCGGGGCGACACCGTCTACGCGACCGCGCGGCGGCTCGAGTCGATCGAGGACCTCGAGGCGAAGGGGTGCCGGACCCTGGCGCTCGACGTGACCGACGACGCGTCGATGCAGGCGGCGGTGAAGGCGGTCGAGGACGCCGAGGGTGCCGTGGGCGCGCTCGTGAACAACGCGGGCTACAGCCAGTCGGGCGCCGTGGAGTCCGTGAAGCTCGACGACGTGCGCGCGCAGTTCGAGACGAACGTCTTCGGCCTCATCCGCATGTGTCAGCTGGTGCTGCCGGGAATGCGGCGCCAGCGCGAGGGGCGGATCGTGAACGTGAGCTCGATGGGCGGCAGGCTCACCTTCCCCGGCGGCGGCATCTACCACGGGACCAAGTACGCGGTCGAGGCGATCAGCGACGCCATGCGCTTCGAGGTGAAGGGCTTTGGCGTGGACGTGGTGCTGATCGAGCCGGGCCTGATCACCACGGAGTTCGCGACCGCCGCCGTCGGCGCACTCGAGGGCGGCACCACCGACGACGGCCCGTACGACGCGTTCAACCGGGCCGTCGCGGCGGGGACGGTGGGCGCCTACGAGGGCCCGACCGCCAAGCTCGGGGGGCCGCCCGAGGCCGTGGCGAAGGTGATCGCGAAGGCCATCACGAGCAGCAGGCCCCGGACGCGTTACAAGGTCACAGCGTCCGCGCGCCTGATCATGGGTCAGCGCAAGCTGCTGTCCGACCGCATGTGGGACCGCTTCGTGGGCACGCAGTTCCCCCAGCCGAAGTAGTCTGGACCGCGGTGGACCGCCTCACGTCGATCGACGCCTCCTTCCTCGCACAGGAGCGCGAGGGGTCGCACATGCACATCGGCGCCGTGCTGCTCTTCGACGGCGATGCGCCGGGGCGGCAGGAGCTCGCGGACCACATCGAGTCGCGCCTCCACCTGGTGCCCCGCTACCGGCACAAGCTGTCGTTCCCGCGCTTCGAGATGGGCCGCCCCCTGTGGGTGGACGATCCCGCCTTCAACCTCGGCTACCACGTGCGCCACACGGCGCTTCCGTCGCCCGGCAGCGTCGAGCAGCTGCGGCTGCTCGTGTCGCGCATCTTCTCCCAGCGGCTCGACCGCTCCAAGCCGCTGTGGGAGATGTGGCTGGTGGAGGGATACGAGGGCGGGTTCGCGATCGTCAACAAGACCCACCACGCGCTGGTGGACGGCGTGTCGGGGGCCGACCTCACGACGGTCCTGTTCGATCTCTCGAGGGAGGGCACCGAGGTGGCCGCGCCCGAGAGGCGGTGGATGCCCTCGCCGGAGCCCAGCGACACGGAGGTGGTCGTCAAGGGGGCGACGGATCTCGCCGGAACCCCCCTCAGCCTCGCCCGGCGAGCGGTGGGAGCGGTCACGAGCCCGGGCGTCACCGTGGAGCGGGCGCGCGAGGCTGCGGCCGGCGTGGGCGAGGTCCTGTGGGGCACCTTGAACAGCGCGCCGCAGACGCCGCTGAACGGGCCGATCGGACCGCACCGGCGGGTGAGCTGGGTGCGGATGCCGCTGCGCGAGCTGAAGGAGATCAAGAACGTGCTCGGCGGCACGGTGAACGACGTGTTCCTCGCGACCGTCACCGGCGCCCTGCACAAGTGGCTCCGCACGCGCGGGATCAGGACCGAGGGCCTCGAGATCCGCTCCGCCGTGCCGGTGTCCGTGCGGGCGGAGGGGGACAACTCCGGGCTCGGCAACCAGATCACGGTGATGGTCGGTCGTCTCCCCACCTACGTCGCGGACCCGACCGAGCGGCTGCGGGTCGTGACCGAGTCGATGAAGGACCTGAAGGAGTCCAAGCAGGCCCTCGGCGCGCAGGCGATCATCGGCATCGAGGACTTCGCGCCGCCCACGATCTTCGCGCGCGCCTCGCGACTGCACTTCTCGAACCGGGCCTACAACCTCCTGACCACCAACGTGCCCGGGCCCCAGCTCCCTCTCTACCTGCTCGGGCGCGAGATGAGCGAGTTCATACCGGTCGCCTTCCTGGCGCCCGGCCAGCGCCTCGCGATCGCCTGCATCAGCTACAACGGCTGCGTCGCCCTGTCGCTGATGGGCGATTACGACGGCATGCCCGACCTGGAGGACCTCGCCGACTACGTGACCGAGGAGGTCGCCGCACTGCGCGAGGCAGCCAAGTCGGGAACAATGGCGCCCGCTAGCTAACGAGCGAGGAGAGACGACCCTTGGCCTACTTCAAGGACGCGAACGAGGTCTACGAGTTCATCGGCCGGCTGTTCGAGGATCTGGCCGACGACGACGAGCTCGGCCCCAAGTTCCGCAAGGCGAACACGATCGTCCAGTACCAGTACTCCAACCCCGAGTCGCAGATCACCGTGAAGATGCTCGACGGCGAGGACGGCCAGGTGGACATGGGGGACACCCAGCTCGAGCCCGAGGTCGTGATGACGATGGAGGCGGACACCGCCCACAAGTTCTGGCTCGGCAAGGTCAACGTGACGGTCGCGCTCGCACGCGGGCAGATGAAGGCGAAGGGCCCGGTCGCCAAGATCCTGAAGCTCGTGCCGCTCGTGAAGCCGGTGTTCCCGCGCTACCGGGCGATGCTCGAGGAGAAGGGCCGCACAGACCTGGTCGAGGCCTAGGCGTGGAGGCGGGCTTCGAGCTCGGCGCCCGCCAGATGGCGGGCTTCAAGGACTTCTACCAGTCGGCCCAGCAGACCCGGGTGATCGCCGGGCGCGACCTGCTCGGGAGCGCGGGCTTCGAGTTCTCGAAGGAGGGGGCGCACCGCGTGTTCGTGGTCACCGACCAGGTCATCCGCGAGACGGGCCTGACCGACAAGGTGATCGCCGGCGTGGAGGACGGCGGCCTCGAGGTGGCCGGCGTGTTCGACGAGGTTCCGCAGGACTCCTCGACCGAGGTGGTGGACCGCTGTGCCGAGGAGGCGAAGGCCGCGGGCGCCGACTCGTTCCTGGCCGTGGGCGGCGGGTCGGTGATGGACACCGCGAAGATCGCCGACTCCGTATTCACCCACGGCGGCAGCGCCGCCGAGTCGGAGGGCTTCTTCCTCATGCCCCGGGCCGACGACGGGATGGGCGCGCCGCTGCCGATCGCCCCGCTGGCGTGCATCCCCACCACCTGCGGCACGGGCTCCGAGGTCTCGATGGGCGCCGTGATGAAGGACCACGAGCGCAAGGTCAAGCTCGAGATCGCCGACTTCCCGCTGTTCCCGCGCGTGGCGATCCTCGACCCGGACTCCACCCGGACGCTGCCCCCGAAGATCGCCGCGGCGACGGGCATGGACGCGATGACCCACGCGATCGAGGGCTACGTGTCCCTCGACTGGAACCCCCACCAGGACGGCCGGTCGATCGTGGCGCTGCGGATGATCCGCGACAACCTCGAGCAGGCGGTTCAGGACCCCACCGACGAGGACGCGCGCGGGAACATGCTGATCGCGGCGTCGCTCGCCATCACGATCTCGCTCGGCTCCACCCACTCGATGTCCCACCCCTGCGGCGCCCACTTCGGCGTGCCCCACGGGGTGGCCAACGCGATCAACCTGCCGCACGTGATCCGCTTCAACGCGGCCGGGGGAAAGGACATCGCGGACCGCTACCGCGACCTCGCCGAGATCTTCGACGTCGAGGCCGGCGGATCGGACGCCGACGTGGGCGACGCGCTCGCCGCCCACGTGGAGGGGATGGTGGAGCGCATGGGCCTGCCGCTCCGCCTCTCCCAGGTGGGCGTCCCGGAGGAAGGCATCCCGGACCTCGTGGAGGGCGCGATGGGCGACGGGCTCTCGCTTCTCAACCCGCGCGAGCCCACCGAGGAGGACTACGCGGAGCTGTTCAAGAAGGCGTTGTAGGTGAGGACGGCACGCCGCGGCTGGGCAGCGGCAACGCTTGCGGTCCTCGTGGCAGCGAGCGGCGTCGCGGTGGCCTCGGACTCGCGGCGTGCGGGCGCGGCGGCGCCGGCTGTGAAGACCGTGGTCCGAGGGCTCGAGATTCCGTGGGAGATCGCGTTCCTCCCCGACCGCCGCGCGCTCATCACCGAGCGCCCCGGGCGCGTACGGGTGCTCACCAAGAGCGGCAGGCTGCGGCGGACGCCCGCGGCGCGGGTGCGGGTACAGGCGCTCGGCGAGGGCGGGCTGCTGGGCCTGGCGCTCGATCCGAGCTTCCGGCGCAACCGCTTCGTCTACCTCTACTACACGACGGGGTCGGGCATGGTGCTCGCGCGCTACCGCATGAGGGGCAACCGCCTCTTCCGTGTGCGCACGATCCTCGCGGGGATCCGGGCCGGGTCGAACCACGACAGCGGCCGGATCGCCTTCGGGCCCGATCGCAAGCTGTACGTGGCCACCGGCGACGCCGGCGACCCGGACCTCGCTCAGCGGCCGAATTCCCTCAACGGGAAGTTCCTGCGCCTCTCGGCGGGCAGCTACCGGGGGTCCGGCGGGAGGGCGGAGATCGTCTCGTCCGGGCACCGCAATCCCCAGGGCCTCGACTGGCAGCCCGGCTCGCGGCGGCTGATCGCCACCGAGCACGGGCCGACCGGTAACGACGAGATCAACCACATCCGCCCGGGCCAGAACTACGGCTGGCCGATCGTGGACGGCCCTGACCACGGCCGCTTCACCGCCCCGCTGGTGGTCTACGGCTCCTCGATGCGCCGTCGGGCGCCACCTTCGTCACCAGGCGCGGCTCGGCGTGGACGGGCAGCTACCTCGTGGCGGCGCTGGGGGGCGAGCACATCCGGCGCCTCGTGTTCAACGGCGATCAGGTCGTGAGCCAGCAGGTGCTCTTCCCCGGGCGCTTCGGCCGCATCCGCGCCGTGGTCGAGGGCCCCCGGGGCAGGATCTACGCCCTCACGAGCAACCGCGACGGGCGCGGCGACGTGCGGGCGGGCGACGACCGCCTGCTGCGGATCAAGCCGCCGACGAGGTAGTCCGGGGACTCATCGGTACCCTCCCCGGGCACACGGGAGTCGGACGAGGAGAGACCATGGCCGTCGCGCCCACGCAGGACGTCAAGGCGTACAAGAACTACATCGGCGGGGAGTGGGTGGAGGCCTCCGGCGGCGAGACGTTCGAGGTGGAGCAACCCGTCGATCGGGCGACATCGTGGCCACCGTCCCGAAGGGTGGGCGCGAGGACGCGCAGGCCGCGATCGCGGCGGCGCGCGAGTCGTTCGACTCGGGCGTGTGGGCGGAGATGGATCCCGACGAGCGCGTTCGGATCATGCGCTCGGTGGTGGACAAGTTCACGGAGCACGAGGACGAGCTCGCCGAGCTCGAGTCGCTCCAGGTCGGGCATGACGATGCGCTCCACCGCGACGGTCGTGATCGGCTACTGCATCAACCACTGGGACTACTTCGCGCGCCAGGCCGCGCGCCCGCGCCAGGAGGCGCTCGAGCCGGTCTCCTTCCCCACCCACTCCTACAACTTCGTGCTGCGCGAGCCGATCGGCGTGTGCGCGGGGATCATCCCGTGGAACTTCCCGCTGGTGATGGCCGTGTGGAAGCTCGCGCCGGCGCTTGCGATGGGCAACAGCGTGGTGCTCAAGCCCGCGTCCGACACGCCGCTCACGGCGCTGCGCCTGGCGGAGCTGCTCGACGAGACCGACCTGCCGAAGGGCGTCGTGAACGTGATCACCGGCGGCGGCGCCACCGTGGGCGAGGAGCTGGCCTCGCACCCGGACGTCGACAAGGTGTCCTTCACGGGCTCGACCGTGGTCGGCCGGCGGATCATGCAGCTGGCGTCGCGCACGATCAAGAAGTGCACGCTCGAGCTCGGCGGCAAGTCGCCCAACATCGTGTTCGAGGACGCGAACCTCGACGCCGCGGTGGACGGCGCGCTGTGGGCCACCTTCTTCCACCAGGGCCAGGTGTGCGAGTCGGGCACGCGGCTGCTGCTGCCGGAGTCGATCCACGACGAGTTCGTGGAGAAGCTGGTCGCGCGCGCGAAGCAGATCAAGATCGGCGACGCGCTGGACTACGACAGCGACATGGGTCCGCTCGTGTCGGCAGAGCAGCTCGAGACGGTCGAGAACTACGTGCGGATCGGCCAGGAGGAGGGCGCGAAGCTCGTGCTGGGCGGCAGGCGCCCGGACGACGCGCCCGACGGCGGCTACTACTTCGAGCCCACGATCTTCACCGAGGTCGACAACTCGATGACGATCGCGCAGGAGGAGATCTTCGGGCCGGTGCTGTCGGTGATCAAGTTCAAGAACGACGAGGAGGCCGTGCGAGATCGCGAACGACACGATCTACGGGCTGGCGAGCGCGGTGTGGTCGGAGGACTACGACCGCTGCCTCGAGACGGCGCAGGCAGCTGCGCGCCGGCACGGTCTGGATCAACGACCACCACCTGATCAACTGCATCGCGCCGTTCGGCGGCTACAAGCAGTCGGGCATCGGCCGCGAGCTCGGCACCTACGGCCTCGACGAGTACACCGAGGTCAAGCACGTGCACGTGGACCTCACGCGCGATCCCCGAGCGCAAGATGTTCGGCGTGCTGCTGTCCGAGTAGGGGTCCCCGGGTAGCACCTCGGGATGACGATCGCCACCGGCTCCGGCATCGACCGCCGCGGCATGGCGGCGCTCGCCGCCGGGCACATGCTCGCCGACGTCTGTCAGGGCGCTGTGCCGGCGCTGCTGCCGTTCCTCGTCGAGCAGCGCGGCTACACCTACGCGGCCGCGGCCGCGCTCGTGGCCGCCATGGCCGGCAGCTCCTCGATCGTCCAACCGCTGTTCGGCCTCTACTCGGACAGGCTCGGCCTGCCCTGGCTGGTGCCCGGCGGGGTGCTCGTCGCGGGCGCGGGCATCGCGCTCGCCTGCCTGGCCGACTCCTACGCGCTCATGTTCGCAGCGGTCACCGTGAGCGGGCTCGGCGTCGCCGCCTTCCACCCCGAGGGCTCCCGCTTCGCGAGCTACCTGTCGGGCGAGCGGCGGGCCACGGGGATGAGCTACTTCTCGGTCGGGGGGAACCTCGGCTTCGCCCTCGGGCCGGTGGTCGTCACGCCGCTCGTCCTGTTGCTCGGCATCGAGGGCGCGGCGCTCATCGCCGTGCCGACCACGATCGTGGCGGTGCTGCTCGCGCGCGAGCTGCCACGGCTCCGGAGCTTCCACCCGGCCGCGGGCGTGGCCTCCGGCGGGCACGGCGACCCCGACGACGACTGGAGCGCGTTCGCCCGCCTCGCCGGGGTCGTGGCCTCCCGCACCTTCGTCTACTTCGGGCTCGTGACCTTCCTCCCCCTCTACTACGTCGCCGTGCTCGACACGTCCGAGGCCGAGGCGACCACCGCGCTCGCGCTGCTGCTGCTCGGGGGCGTCGCGGGGACCCTCGTGGGCGGGCCGCTGGCGGACCGCTTCGGCCGCCGCACGGTGGTGCTCGGCTCGCTCGCCCTTCTCCCGCCGCAGATCCTGCTGTTCCACGCCGCCGATCAGGTCCTCGCCACCGCGATGGCCGTGGTGATCGGCGCCACCGCGATCGCCACATTCGGGGTGACCCTCACGATGGGGCAGGAGCTGCTGCCGGGGCGGATCGGAGTGGCCTCGGGAGTCATCCTGGGCCTGGCGATCGGGCTCGGCGGCGTGGCGGCGCCGCTGCTCGGCGTGCTCGCCGACTCGGTGGGGCTCTCCACGCTGATGTACGTGGTCGCCGCGCTGCCGCTGCCCGGCATCCTGCTGGCTCTCACCCTTCCGAGGCGTTTAGCCCCCGCCGGCGTCAGGTAAGGGGGAAGGGGAGGATTCACTAAGAGGGAGAGAGAGTCCAACCATGCTTTTGCAGAGGCTCGGGGCCACCGGTGTGGCCCTCTGTGTACTCGTGCTCGCGACCGGCTGCGGCAAGGAGGAAGAGGGCGGCGGCGCGGTCAAGGGCGACACCATCAAGCTCGGAGCGGCCCTGTCGCTGACAGGCCAGCTCGCCCGCGAGGGGCAGCTCACGAAGGAGGGCTACGAGCTGTGCAAGAGCACCATCAACGAGAAGGGCGGCGTCAAGGTCGGCGACAAGAGCTACAAGCTCGACATGACCTACCGGGACGACAAGTCCGAGCCCGACACCGCGGCCCAGCTCGTCGACCGATTCAACGACGAGGGGACCAAGCTGGTCCTCGGCCCCTACGGCTCGTCGTCCACCGAGGCGGCCGCGGCCGTGATCGAGAGAACGGGCAGGTCATGGTCGAGGGCGCGGGCGCCGACGACAAGATCTTCGAGAAGGGCTACAAGCAGACGTTCGCGGTCCTGTCGCCCGCCACCCAGTACGCCGCCTCGATGGTCCGGTCGGCCGCTGAGCTGGCGCAGCCGAAGCCCAAGACCGTGGTCTTCCTGACCGCCGACGACGGGTTCTCGAAGACCGTGACCGAGGGCGGCAAGGCCGAGGCGGAGAAGCAGGGCATCAAGGTGCTCGCGACAGAGTCGTTCCCGGAGGACGCGACCGACGTGTCCGCCGCGCTGACCAAGGTCCGCGGCAAGAACGCCGACCTGGTCGATCGGCTCGGTGCACGTCGAGGAGGGCATCGCGATCATCAAGCAGTCCCGTGAGCTGGGCGTGAAGCCCGCAGGCGGGTTCGGCGAGACCGTGGCGCCGCCCACGCCCGACTTCGTCAAGACGCTCGGCAAGTCGGCGGAGGGCGTGCTCGGCTCGACGCAGTGGGTGCCGCAGGTGGAGGGCGAGGACAAGTTCTTCGGCACCGCCACGGACTACGCCAAGTCGTACAGGCGAAGTTCGGCGGGGACCCCGAGTACCACAACGCCGAGGCGACGGCCGCCTGCCTGGCGCTGGCGCTCGGCTCGAGAAGGCCGGGTCGACCGACACGCAGAAGGTGCGCGATGCGGTGGCGGGGCTGGACGAGGAGACGTTCTTCGGCCCGATCGACTTCAACGAGCAGGGCGAGAACCCCGCCAAGCCGATGTCCGTGATCCAGATCCAGGACGGCAAGGCGGTCACGGTGTGGCCCAAGGAGCAGGCGGAGGCCGAGCTGAAGTGGCCCGCCGCCGGCTGAGCGCGGCGCCGTGACGGAGTTCCTCCAGTCCACGGTCTACGGCCTGCTTCAGGGAGGCCTGCTCGCCCTCGTAGCGGTGGGCTTCTCGCTGGTCTGGGGCGTGATGAACGTGGTCAACCTGGCCCACGGCACGTTCGTGGTGATCGGGGCGTACATCGCGTGGCAGCTCAACAAGTCCGCCGGCGTGGATCCCTTCCTCGGGATGTTCGCGGCCGCGGCCTGCCTCTTCGTGGGGGGCTACGCGGTGCTCATGCTGCTGATCAACCAGGTGATCAAGGCGCCAATCTGGATGACGCTGCTGGTCACCTTCGGCCTCGAGCTGATCCTGATCAACACGATGGTCCTGGTGTTCAGCGGCGACTTCCGCTCGATCGACACCGGCTGGGCCGGCGATGCCTTCGCCCTGGGCGACGTGCGGGTGCCGTACGGCCGGCTCGCCGGTTTCTTCGTCGCGGTGGCTCTCACCCTGTCGCTGGTGCTCTTCATGTCGCGCACCCGGCTCGGCCTCGCGATCAAGGCGACGGGAATGGACCGTGACGCCGCTCGGCTGATGGGCGTCCGGGCGCGGCGCATGTATGCCATCGCGTTCTCCATCGCGGCCGCCATGGCCGGGGCGGCGGGGGCGATCCTCGGCACCGTCGGCACCTTCAGCCCGGCCTCCGCTCCCGCCTTCACGCTCCAGAGCTTCGTGATCGCGGTGCTCGGCGGCCTCGGCAACATGTGGGGCGCCCTGGCCGGAGGCTTGGTGCTCGGCCTGGTGCAGTCGTGGGGCGGTCAGTACCTGTCGGGCACGCTCGTGACCGCCATCGCCTTCGGCGTGCTGGTGGCCGTGCTGATCGTGCGCCCCGCCGGGCTGCTGGGCAAGCCCTTCTACGAGGCGAGGCTCGAGACCTGATGGCCGTCGACACGCGCAGGGACAGGCCGGCGGCCGCCGAGGAGACCGGGCAAGAGCCACCACGCCGGCTTGGCCTCCTGAGCGGCCGGGCCGGCTTCGCCGCCGCGGCGGTGGCGCTGCTGTTCTTCCTCGTCCTGCCCCTGCAGCTCTACGGCAGCCAGCAGCGCACGATGGCCGCGGCGTTCATGTTCGTCGCGCTGGCCCAGGGCTGGAACCTGATCGGCGGCTACGCCGGCTACCCGAGCTTCGGCAACGTCGTGTTCTTCGGCCTCGGCGGCTACACCACGGCGATCCTGATGGCGAAGGCCGGCGCCTCGTTCTACCTGGCCCTTCCCGCCTCCGCACTCGTGGGGCTCGGGTTCGCGGCGCTGATGGGCATTCCGGTACTGAGGTTGCGCGGGCACTACTTCGCCATAGCCACCCTCGGCGTGGCTGAGGGCATGCGCGAGGTGGTGCTCAACCTCGATGGGCTCACGGGCGGCGGCTCCGGCCTCACCGTTCCCGCCGTGGGCGCCGAGGCCACCACCTCCTACCCCGGCAACGCCGGCTTCTACTACATGTTCCTGGCGCTGGCGGTGCTCGCCACGGCGATCGTCTTCTGGACGTCGCGCAGCCGCTTCGGCTACGGGCTGCGGGCCATCAACCAGGACGAGGACGCTGCGGCCGCGATGGGCATCGACACCACGCGCGCAAAGATCACGGCCTTCGGCCTCGCGGGCGTGATCACCTCGCTCGCGGGCGCGATGTACGCCTTCCAGCAGGTCACGATCTACCCGGCGCGGCTCTTCGACGTGCAGATCACCCTGCTGATGGTGGTGATGGCCGTGATCGGAGGATCCGGCACGGTGCTCGGGCCAGTGATCGGAGCGCTCGGCCTGCAGTTCCTCTCCGAGTACCTGCGCGACAACGTCACCGACTACCACACGCTCGTGTTCGGGGTGATCATCGTCGTGGCCGTGATCCTGCTGCCACAGGGCCTCGTCAGCTTCGTGCGGGAGGGGTGGCGCACGCGGCGCTTCTCGTTGTTCGACAACATCCGGGCGTACCGGCTGTGAGCTCCCCTGCCCTGGAGACCCGCGGTCTCTCGCGCCGCTTCGGCGGCCTCGAGGCGCTCTCGGACGTGTCGCTGTCGGTCGAGCCCGGCACCGTGCTCGGGATCATCGGGCCGAACGGCGCCGGCAAGAGCACGCTGATCAACCTCGTGACGGGCCACCTCAAGCCCAGCTCGGGCTCGGTGATGGTCGACGGGCAGGAGGTCACCGGGCGGCGGCCGTGGACGATCGCGCGGGCCGGCGTGGCGCGCACGTTCCAGATCGTCAAGCCCTTCCGCGAGCTGACCGTGCGCGACAACGTGGCGATCGGGGCCATGTACGGGCCCCACGGCGCCGGCTCGGTGAAGGACGCCCAGCGGCGCGCCGACGAGGTGCTCGAGCGCGTCGGGCTCGAGGGCCGCGAGGAGGTGCCGCCCGGCGAGCTGGGCGTGGCCGACGCCCGCCGGCTCGAGCTGGCAAAGGCGCTGGCGCTGGGGCCGCGGCTGCTTCTGCTCGACGAGGTGATGGCCGGCCTGCGCGGCTCGGAGATCGAGCCGGCGCTCGACCTGATCCGCTCGCTCGGCGACGAGGGAATGACGATCGTGGCGGTGGAGCACATCGTGAAGGTGATCCTGTCGGTCTCCGACGAGGTGCTGGTGCTGCACGAGGGCCGCGAGCTCACCCGCGGCAAGCCGGACGAGGTCGTGAAGGACGAGCGCGTGATCGAGGCCTACCTCGGCAAGCGCTACGCGCAGAGGATGGCCGCGGAGGAGAACGGCGATGCTTGAGGTCTCCGGAATCGATGCCGGCTACGGCCGCGTGCAGGTCCTCCAAGACGTCGACCTCGACGTGGGGGAGGGCGAGATCGTGGCGCTCGTCGGCTCGAACGGCGCCGGCAAGACGACCCTGTTGCGCGCCGTCTCGGGGGTGATCGAACCGACGACGGGCTCGGTGCGCTTCAACGGCGACGAGATCGGCGGGCTGACTCCCGAGAAGATCGTCGACCACGGCATCGCACACGTGCCCGAGGGGCGGCGCCTGTTCCCAGGCCTGACGGTGCGCGAGAACCTGCTCGTGGGCGGCTACAGCGGCCACACCGAGGACATCGAGGGCGCGGTGGAGCTGTTCCCGCTGCTCGGCGAGCGGCTGAGCCAGGCTGCCGGCAGCCTGTCGGGCGGTGAGCAGCAGATGTGCGCGATCGCCCGCGGCCTCATGAGCAGCCCCGCCCTGCTGATGATCGACGAGCTCTCGCTCGGACTGGCGCCCAAGCTCGTGGACGAGATAGTCGAGCGGCTGCGCACGGTCGCGGAGGACGGCACGGCCGTGCTCCTGGTCGATCAGGACGTGGATGCCGCGCTGCGGCTGGCGAAGCGCGGGTACGTGCTCGAGACCGGACGGATCGTCGTGAGTGGCCCGAGCGCGGAGCTGCTCGAGGACGAGCGCGTCCGGGAGGCGTACCTCAGCGTCGCCTAGTGCCCTACCGCACCGCCTTTCTCGACTGGCTGGCGTGCGCTAGCGCGGGACGGGAGGAACCGGCGGCGCGGGCAGCGCAGGCGGCCGGCGACGGGCCGCTCGATCGTGTCGTGTCCGCCGGGACGGCGGGGCACGTGCTCGACTTCGACGACACCTACCTGCCGGGGCTCGCGCATCTGAGCGCGCCCACGGCGCCGGCCGCGCTCGTGCTCGGCGCGGAGCTCGGCCGTCCCGTGGGCGAGGTCCTCGCCGCCTACGCGGCGGGCTTCGAGGCGATGGGGGCGGTGGCGCGCGCGAGCCACCCCGCGCTCTACGACGGCGGCTGGCACCCCACCGCGGTGTGCGGCGTGGTCGGCTCCGCCACCGCCTCCGCGCGGCTGCTCGGCCTCGGCGCCGAGCGCGAGCGCGCTGCGGTGGCCATCGCCCTGCTGCTGGCGGGCGGCCTGCGCGCCGCCTTCGGCTCGGACGGCAAGGCGCTGCAGGTCGGCATGGCCGCTGCGGCGGGCGTGTCGGCCGCCCGGTTCGCGGCCGAGGGCGCCTCCGCGCCGCTCCACGAGGTGGCCGCCGGTGCAGCGGGCTTCGAGGCGGCGTTCGGCGCGAGCTTCGAGGAGCCATCGGAGGGCGAGCCCGCAGTGGGCGAGAACTGGATCAAGGCATGGCCATGCTGCCTGCAGGTGCACGGCGCGATCGAGGCGGCCGACCGCGCCCGCGCCGAGGGCCTCGAGCCGGGGGCGCCGGTCGAGGTGGTCGTGCATCCGATCTCGCTGGAGGCGGCGCGCTGCGGCCCCGATCCCGCCGACGGGCTCCAGGCCAAGTTCTCGATCTACTACTGCACCGCCTTCACCCTCCTTCACGGCCCGCCGGGGCTGGGCGCCTTCCGGGAGCTCGACGCGGAGGCGGCTCGGCTCGCCGGCGAGGTGCGGGTGCGCACCGACGGGGCGCTGCTCGAGTCGGAGGCCGTGCTCACGGCGGGCGGCCGCGAGGTGCGGGTCGAGGCGGCGCGCGGCTCACCGGGGCATCCGCTGGACGCCGAGGCCATGGCCGCCAAGCAACGCGACCTCGCGGGGGAGCGGCTGGTGGGAGCGCTCGACGATCCCGACCGCCCGGCGAGCTCGCTGCTCGACGCCGCGGGGCTCGGCCAGGGCTAGTGGCCGCCACCGGCCGGCCCGCCGGCGCGCTCGACATGACCGGCCTGCTGGTCGGCGCCGCAGCCATGTTCGCGGCCATGTACTCGACCCAGGCGATCCTGCCCGAGCTGGCGCGCGACTTCGACGTGACGCCCTCGCAGACGGGACTCACGATCTCGGTGGTCGTGATCGCGGTGGCCGCGGCCGGCTGGATCTGGGGCCCGGTGTCCGACCGCATCGGGCGCAAGCGCTCGCTGACGCTTGCGAGCGGCCTGCTGGCGCTGCCGACGCTCGGGGTGGCGCTGGCGCCGAGCTTCGGGCTGCTGCTGTTCTTCCGCGCCTGCCAGGGGCTCTGTATGCCCGGGCTGATCATCGTGGGCGTGCCCTACGTGGCCGAGGTGTTCACGCCCGGCCTCGGCGGCCGCGCGATGGGCTACTACGTCGCGGCCCTCGTGGCGGGAGGGATCGTGGGGCGCGCGGGCGTGGGGCTGCTCTCGGCCGCGGTCGGCTGGCGCTGGGCGCTCGGCGCGCTGGTGGCCCTCCCGGTCGCGGCCTCGCTGCTCATGCGGCGCACGCTCCCGGAGGCGCCCCGCGCGCCGTACACCGAGCGCCGCCGCTCGGCCGTTGCGGCGCAGCTCCGCAGGGGCGCCGTGCTGCGGCCCGCCCTCGTGGCAAGCGCGCTCTTCTTCACCTTCACGAGCATCTTCTCGTTCGTCACCTACCGGCTCGCCGAAGCGCCATTCGACTACGGCGCGGTGACCACCAGCCTCCTGTTCCTGCTCTGGGCGATGGGCGCGGCGGGCCCGCTCGCCGGTCGGTTCGCGGACCGCTACGGCTGGCGCGCCGTGGCGGTGACGGGCACGCTCCTCGCGCTCGCCGGCGTGCTGCTGTCGCTGCCGGAGCACATCGTGACCGTGGTGCCGGCGCTCGCGATGGTGGTGCTTGGGATGTTCACCGGCGTGACCGCCGCGCAGCTCGGAGTGTCGGAGGCAGGCGACGCGGATCGCGGCGCCGCCAGCGCCGTGTACTTCACGCTCTACTACGCGGCCGGCGCGCTCGCCGGCTTCGTACCGGGCCTGGCCTGGGAGGCATGGGAGTGGCCGGGGGTGGCGGGGTTTGCCCTCGCCGCGCTCGGTCTCGGGCTGGCCGCGCTAGCGGGCCGCGGGGTCCGCCTCCGCCTGCCGGTGCGCTGACACCAGCTCCTTCAGCGTTGCCTTCGCCGTGTACTTGGGCTTCCAGCCCAGCTCCGTCTTCGCCCGGTCCGTCTTCATCAACACCGGCTTGCGCACGCTGTGGATCCAGGAGGTCACGGCCGGGAGCGGGAGCCGCGAGACGACCTCGGCCGTTGCGTCGACGGCGAGATCCGGAAGGGGGAGGGAGTACCAGCCGAGCGCGTCGGCGAGGTCCGACATCGTGAGGGTGCCGCGGCCCGCCAGGTTGTAGGGCCCGGGCTCGCCCTTGCCCTGCGTCCCCGCGAGGAACGCCGACGCCACGTCGTCCTCGTGCACCAGCTGGAAGCGGGTGCCGGGGTCCGGGATCACCGGCTTCAGCACGGGCATGATCGAGAGGAGCGAGCGCACCGGGTCCGGCATCGCCTCCGACAGCCGCACGTAGGGGATCTCCTCGACCAGCGTCTGCGCCAGAGGGCCCGCCACGATGCACGGCCGGAAGGCGTAGGCCACGGTCTTGCGCCGTCGCAGCAGCACCTCGGCGAGCACCTGCTCCACCTCCGCCTTCTGCTGGGAGTAGAAGTGCTCGGGCGTGCCGCGGGCCGGGATGTCCTCGGTGAGCCAGTCCGGGTTGTCCTCGTGGAACCCGTACGCCGCCACGCTCGACGCGTAACAGATGCGCTCGACCCCGGCCTTCGCCGATTCCTCGAACACGCGCCGGGAGCCGTCTACGTTCAGCTCGCGGGTCGCTTCGCTCGCGCCGAGGATCGCGAACGCCAGGTGCACCATCACGTCGGCGCCCTTCACGAGCCCGCGTACGCTCGCGGGGTCCTGCACGTCACCCTCGCGGTACTCGGTCTTCTTCCAGCCCTGGTCGGCCGGGTCGAACGGGCGGCGCGCCATCCCCACGATGCGCTTCACCGAGCGCGAGCGCTCGAGCGCGGCGACCACCGCGATCCCGAGGTCGCCGGTGGGGCCGGTCACCGCGACGGTCAGGCCTTGGGTCGCCACCCCGCGGTTCTATCCGATACGTGCGCTCAGCGTCGCCTGGCGCGGCGCTGCGACCCGGCCACGGTCTCGCATCCGTTGAGGATGTCGAACGGATCCGCCCTCACCGTGTCGGCTCCCGCGCCGCAGTGCACGCGGTCGCGCCTGCCGTCGCGGGCGTTCACCTCGTCGTTTCCGGCGCCCGCGGCGATGCCGTCGGCTCCGCCGCCCCCGGAGACCTCGTCGTCGCCCGAGCCGGTGCGGATGCGATCGCGCCCCGGGCCGCCTCGCACCGTCACGTCGCCGCCCGAGGCGAGGATCACGTCGCTCCCCGAACCACCGAGCAGGGTCGCGTCGCCGGCGTCCGCCGTCAGGCGATCCGAGCCACTGCCGCCGTCGGCCACGTCGCCGCCCCCGGAGGCGAACAGGCGATCGCGGCCTGAGCCGCCGAAAACTCTGTCGTCCCCCGCCTGGCCGAACAGGGTGTCGTTCCCCGAGCCGCCGAGCACGGTGTCGTCGCCCGCTCCCGCGTAGACCACGTCGTTGCCCGATCCGGCGTCCACGCGGTCGTTGCCGGTGCCGCCGATCGTCAGGTCGAGCCCCCGGCCCCCCTCCACGCGGTCGGCGCCGGTCCCCGCCTCGAGGTAGTCGTTCCCGTCGAGCCCGTTCAGCTGGTCATCGCCCGCCTCGCCGTAGAGCTGGTCGGGACCCGCGGTGCCGGCGAGTGTGTCGGAGCCGTCGGTGCCGATCAGCGAATCCGCCACGGCGACCGCGCCGTAGGCGGCCAGCAGCCCGGTGGCCACGAGAAGAATGAGGAGGCTCCGCTTCATCATTGGTCCAAACCCGCGAAGACCGTACTCGTTGCGGCGAGGTGTCACCTACGATTGGTCCCGTGGCCGACGTGAAGGTGGTGCTCACGGACGCGGCGGCGGATGCCGTCGAGAGTGTCCGAGGCGCCCTGGGCCCGGACCTCACGCTCCTCATCGGCAACGGCTGCTGCGACTCCACCGCCCCGTTCCTCTTCTCCCGCTACGCGCCCGGGCCGGCGGAGGCGCACGTGGGAGAGGCCGCGGGCGTCCCCGTCTACCTCGATGCCGCGCTGCTCGACCTGTTCGACGGCCGTGAGGTCGTGATCGACGCGCGCGAGGATCCCGGCGGCGACTCGTTCTCCGCCGAGACCGAGCTGGGCCTGCGCTTCAGGATGGAGCGAATGCCGCTGCCGACTTAGAGCGACAGCGGCTTACGCCGGCGGAGCTACGACCAGAACTCGTCCCAGGCATAGAGGTCGTGAAAGTGCTCCCGGCCGTCAACTATCCGGCCGTCCTTGAGCTCGAAGACGATGGAGTCGCCAACATCGAGGTGCTTGCCGTCTCGGTCCGCGGTGCTGCGGTGGATGCCGACCACGCGGCCCTCATCGTCTGCAAGCAGGTGCTGCAGCTCGGCTCGGAATGTGCCCCCGGTCTCCTCCGCGAGCTGGCCGAAGTACGCCAGGGTCGCGTCTCGGCCCTGGTAGTCGCTGGCGAACGAGCTCCGCCCCGGCAGGTGCCACACAGCGTTCTCGTCGAAGAGCGCGGCGAGCGTCTCGCCGTCGCCCGTGTTGAACGCCTCATAGGCGCGACGCATGATCGCGACGTTCTCATCTGCTCCCATCGTGTACCTCCTGTTCCGAGTTCCCTGGGGCCAGCCAGGGCCGCGAGCACCCTACACCCTCACCGGGTGAATCCGATAGCGGATCCGGCTACGCCTCTCATCTCAGGTCAGCACAGCTCTGCAAGACGCTCCTTGACGACATCGGCAGCGGGGAGGGCCGCGTGCGCACCCTCCTGCATGAGCGCCAGAACGGATGCGGCGAGGGCTGCCAGGAGCGCCTCGGGTTCGAACGTACCGACGTGGGTGTCCTCGAATCGAGCAAGGGTCTCAGCGGGGAGGTCGTCGTAGCCACGCGCCTGCACTGCGGGTAGCCCCTGGCGCAGGCACGCAAGCGAGAGCGCGTGGTCGCGCACGGCACCGACGTAGTGCTCGGCCTGCCAGAGGCGGCGGCGCTGGATGCACGCGCGCGCGTGGAGCGCGTAGATGACCCCCCACCCGAAGATGTCCCCCGCGATGGGCGGGGCGGCAATGAACAGGCCACCTGTCGGCGTGGGAACGGCGGACTGGCCGGCGGCCGTCTTGCCGAAGAGCAGCCGGAATCGCGGGCCGGCAGGACGGAACTCGGCCGCCGGTGCCATCGACAGGTCTAGCTGGAGCGCTTCCGGCAGCAGGAACACGCGGTAGATCGTCGGACCGCGCCGAAGATCGGCGAGCTGCACCGCGCCGAGTTCATCGGTGAGCGTGGTCGTCCAAGCATCGAGAACCTCCGCGACCGGAACGCGGTCGTCGATGCCAAAAGCAAGATCCAGGTCGGAGAAGCGATCGCCGCCGTCCACGGCGAGCGAACCCACGGCCGCTCCGGCCACGACACGATCGTCCTCCCCCGCGAGCCGCAGTACGCGCTCATGGAGGGCATCCCGCTGCTCGACCGTGAACACGGATCCGGCTACGCCGGTTGCGGGTCGGGCTCGGCCCTGGCCGCGCGGATCGGCGGCGGGGTGAGGGCCGCGGCGGTTATCACCAGCACGAAGGCGAGTATCCGCAGCGTGAGCGCGAGGGGATCGTCGGGCAGTGGCTCGCCGAACACGATCGGCCCGGCGGCGATCGTGCACACGTTCGCCGCCGCGCTCGTGACCGCGATCACCGGCACGGCCTTGCCCACCTGGAGGCTGCGCGCCGAGATGCCGAGGCCCACCAGCGACGCGGTCAGGATCACCAGGGCGAGCGGGTGGAGCATCACCGCCACGAAGCCGTCGTCGAGGCGCCCGCTGAGCGCCTTGATCGACACGTCGGACGCGCCCCAGACCAGGCCCGCCGAGGCGGCGAGGAGCGTCCCGCCCGCTCGGCTCGACCGCGCGAGCGCCGCGGCCCCGAGGCCGAGCGCGGCGGCCGCCGCCCACGTAGACGACGAGCGTCGCCACCGCGTAGTCGCTGTGCGCCTCGTCGGCGGTGTCCCCGAGCGTCGCGGCGAGGAACGCGAGGCCCGCGGCCGTGAGCGCGACGCCGATCCACTCGCGCCGGGTGACGGTGAAGCCGAACAGGCGGTCGGCGACGACCGTGAGCAGCACGAGCCCGCCGGCGATCACCGACTGCACGAGCGAGATCGGCGCAAGCGCGAGCGCAGCCGACGTGGAAGCCCCACGACCCGTGGCGACCACGATCCCGAGCGTGTACCAGCGCGACCGGAACAGCGCGAGCGACGTGCTGACCGGCCGCCGCCACTCGACCGGCGGCGACTCGACCGCCCCGCGGTGCTTATAGAGAAACCCGACGATGGAGGTGAACGCGCAGCAGGAGCGCGAAGCACGCAAACCGAGCTGAACAGAGAAGCTCATGCAGTACGACCCTAGGCCTAGCAACTAGCAGCTAGCAACTTTGCGACCAGCAGCTAGTCGTCGTAGCCCGGCTCGCCGGGCAACAGCACCTGCGCCACCCCCCCATCCACAAGCACCCGCGGCTCAACCGGCATCACCTTCCGCTCCCGGGCCGTCGTCGAGCGCGTCGCTCGACCGACTCGTGCTCGGCCAGCTGCTCGAGGTGCTTGATCGTGGGGAAGACGAGCAACAGCTCGTCGCGCGCGTGCTCGTCGAGCGCGTCCTGGGGCCGGACCCAGCGGGCGTCGACGCACTCGCTGCCGTCGACGCGGGCCTCGGCGCCCTCCGGGGCGCGGGCGACGAAGAAATGGGTGTCGAACCGGACCGTGACCTGCGCCGGCGTGATCCAGCGCGAGAACGGACCAGGTCGGCGTCGTCGCCGAGTGCGATGCCGGCCTCCTCCTCCAGCTCGCGCCGCGGCCGTGCGCATCTCGTCGCCGTCGTCGCGGTGCGTGGAGCCGCCCGGGAAGACCCAGGCGCCGCCCATGAACTTCTGCTCGGGGTTGCGCTGCACGAGCAGCACCTCCGGACCCGACGCCGGAGTCGCGCAGCAGGATCAGCGACGCCGCTTCGCGTGCGTCGGTGACCTCGCCGGTGTTCAGCTCCTCGCCGGGCGGCGGCCCGTCCACCCGCATCGGCGCAGCGTACTCGACCGCCCGGCGCTAGATTTCGCCGCCGTGAGCGAGACCGCCGTCACAGCACAGCAGTGGGTCTGCAGTCCTGCGGGTTCATCTACGACCCCGAGCAGGGCGACCCCGACGGCGGCATTCCGCCGGGCACCGCGTTCGAGGACATCCCGGACGACTGGTTCTGCCCCGTGTGTGGCGCCCGCAAGAAGGACTTCGAGCCGCACGAGGGCTAGGCGCTAGCCCGGCGACCTTCGGGCGGTAGGTGCCGAAGACCCAGACGTTCCCCTCCGGGTCCTGCGCGGCGTACTCGCGTGACCCGTAGTCCTGGTCGGTCAGCTCCATCGTCGATCTCGGCGCCCGCCGCCTTCGCGCGGTCGTGGTGGGCGTCGGGATCCTCGGTCGCGACGTAGATCGTGGATCGGCCCTCCGGGGAAGCGGTCGTCGCCCGCGCTCTTCGAGCTGGCCATCACGACCCCGCCGTCGAGCGCCAGCTCCCCGTGGCCGATCGTGCCGTTGTCGCCCCTCATCACGGCGACCTCCTCGAAGCCGAAGGCCTGCTTCAGGAACTCGATCGCGGCGGGGGCGTCCTCGTAGCGGAGGCGATGGGTAGATGCTTCGATCCATGCCGCCGCAGGCTAGGCAGCTTCGGCGCGAGCGACAACCGCCGTGGCGGCCTCGATCGCCTCGGCGGTGATCTCGACCAGCCGCGCCAGCTCGCCTCGCGAGATCGCCAGCGGCGGCATCAGGATCACCGTGTCGCCGAGCGGGCGGACGATCGCGCCGCGGCGGCGCGCCTCGAGCGTGACGCGGTGGCCCATGCGCGGCCTCGAGCGGGTAGCCGGCCGAGCTCGATCCCGGTCATGAAGCCGCGGCGGCGGACCTCGCGCCACCGCGGGCATGCTGCTCGACCCGCTCGAGCAGCTCGCCGAGCAGCTCGATCTTCGGCTGCAGCCGCTCGAGCGTGCGCTCCTCCTCGAACACGTCGAGGGTGGCGAGCGCGGCAGCGCAGGCCAGCGGGTTGCCCGTGTAGGTGTGGCCGTGGAAGAAGGTGCGGAACTCCTCGTACTCGCCGAGGAAGCCCTCGTAGATCGCGCTCGGTGGCGAGCGTGGCGGCCAGCGGCAGGTAGCCGCCGGTGATGCCCTTGGCGAGGCACATCAGGTCCGGCGCCACGTCCTCGTGCTCGCAGGCGAACATCCTTCCGGTGCGGCCGAAGCCGGTCGCCACCTCGTCGCAGATCAGCAGCGCGCCGTGGCGGTCGCACAGCTCCCGCACCGCGCGCAGGTAGCCCTCCGGGTGCACGAGCATGCCCGGCCGCGCCCTGCACCAGCGGCTCCATGATCACCGCGGCGACCTCGCCGGGGTGCTCCGTCGAACAGGCGCTCCATGTCGGCGGCGTCGCCGGGCTGCGGCCTTGAGGGTGTCGAACAGGAGCGGCCGGTAGATCGCGTGGAAGAGGTCGATGCCGCCGACCGACACCGAGCCGATCGTGTCGCCGTGGTAGGCGTCGCGCAGCGAGATGAACTTGCGCGCGGCGGCGTCGCTCGCCGCGCTGCTGCCAGTACTGGAACGCCATCTTCAGCGCGATCTCGGTGGCGGTGGAGCCGCTGTCGGAGTAGAAGACGCGGGTCAGGCCGGGCGGCGCGAGCTCGACGAGCCGCGCGCGCCAGCTCGATCGCCGGCGGGTGCGTGAGGCCGAGCATCGTCGAGTGCGCGACGCGGTCGAGCTGGTCGCGCACGGCGGCGTCGATGCGCGGGTGGCGGTGGCCGTGGACGGTGCACCAGAGCGAGGAGACGCCGTCGATGTAGCGCCGCCCCGCCGTGTCGATCAGGTCGCATGCCCTCGGCGCGCTCGACGATCAGCGGCTCCTCGTCCGCCCAGCCGCGCTGCTGCGTGAACGGGTGCCAGAGGTGGTCTCGGTCGTCGCGCGGCGAGGCGGTCGTGCGTCTGGTCTCACGGGGGGCGACCCTAGCTATCGTCCCGGTCGGAATGCCGCCGCTGCCGCTGCTCGTGTTCGTGGTCGGAACGGGCTCGCTCGGCGCGGAGATCGCGGCCGTGCGCCTGCTCTCGCCCGTACTTCGGCGCCTCCACGATCGTGTGGGCGAACACGATCGGCGTCGTGCTCGTGGCGCTGTCGATCGGCTACTGGCTGGGCGGCCGCTGCGCCGACCGCCACCCGCACATGCGCGGGCTCTGCCTGCTGGCCCTCGCGGCCGCCGTCCTGCTCGCGCTCGTGCCGTTCGTCGGCCGACCCGCTGCTCGACGTCGGCCGTGGAGGCGCTCGACTCGATCTCCGCCGGCGCGTTCGTCGGCTCGCTCGTCGGCGTGCTCGGCCTGGTCGCGGTGCCGGTGCTCCTGCTCGGCGCGGTCTCGCCCTGGGCGCTCCGGCTCGCGGTCCAGAGCGTGGAGAAGGCGGGCAGGTCGCCGGCCGCCTCTACGCGCTCTCGACGGCGGGCAGCCTGGTGGGCACGCTGCTCTCCGCGCTCGTGTTCATCCCGCTGGTGGGCACGCGGCGCACGTTCCTGATCTTCGCCCTCGCGATCGCGCTCGTGGCCGTGCGGGGCCTGCGGCCCGTGCGCCGCTACGCGCTCGCGCCGGCCGCGATCCTCGCCCTGATGGCGCTGCCCGTCGGGGCGCTCAAGGCCCAGACCGACGACGGGCGGGTGATCCACGAGACCGACACCGAGTACCAGTACGCGCGCGTGGTCCAGCGCGACGACGGCTCGCGCGCCCTCGAGCTGAACGAGGGCCAGGCCGAGCACTCGCTCTACGAGCCCGGACACCGTGCTCACCGGCGACTACTGGGACGGCCACCTGGTGCTGCCGTTCACCGCGCTCGACCGTCCGCCGCGGCGGGTGGCGATCCTCGGCAACGCCGCCGGCACGACCTCGCGCGCATACGAGGAGTTCTTCCCGCGCACGCGCGTGGACGGCGTCGAGATCGACCGCGAGCTGTCCGAGATCGGGCGCGAGTACTTCGACATGAACAACCCGCGGCCTGCATCTCTACCACGAGGACGCGCGGCCCGTACCTGCGCCGCACGGACGCGCCGCTACGACGTGATCTTCGTCGACGCCTACCGCCAGCCCTACATCCCGTTCTACCTCGCGACGAAGGAGTTCTTCGAGCTCGTGCGCGACCGGCTCGCGCCCGGCGGCGTCGTGATCATCAACGTCGGGCACCCCGAGGACCAGGACGAGCTCGAGAAGGTGCTCACCGCCACCATGGGCGAGGTGTTCCCGCACGTCGCTGCGCGACCCGATCGAGGACACCAACACGCTGATCGTGGCGAGCCGGCGCGCCGATGTCCACGGCCGACGCTGCGACGAGCAGAGCGCCGCGCCTGCCCGCCGGCCTGCGCGCGACGGCGCTCGCGGCCGCCGCCCGGCTCGGCGCCGCCGCTCGAGGGCGGCGCGCGTCTACACCGACGACAAGGCGCCGGTCGAGTGGCTGATCGACAGGTCGATCGTGGACTACGCGGCCGGCGACGACTGAGCCGGGCCGTGCTCGGGTAGGTTCCTGGTCGAGGAGAGGAGCCGGCATGAGCCACCGCAAGTACGAGCTCGGCAGCTACGAGGAGATGTGCGCGGCGCACCGCTGGGAGGTGCCCGAGCGCTACAACATCGCCCGCGACGTGTGCGACAAGCACCCGCGCGACAAGCTCGCGATGGTCTGGGAGGACTGCAGCGGAGCCGAGCGGAAGGTGAGCTTCGGCGAGCTCCAGGACCTCTCGAACAGCTTCGCCAACGTGCTCGAGGCGAACGGCGTCGAGCGCGGCGACCGCGTGGCCACCCTGCTGCCATCGCTGCCGGAGACCGCGGCCGTGTTCCTCGGCACCTACAAGCGCGGCGCGATCCTGCTCTCGATGTCCGTCCTCTACGGCGACGAGGGCATCCAGCACCGCCTGACGCGACTCGGGGGCGAAGGCGCTCGTGACCGACGAGGCCAACCGCCACCGCATCCCCGCGGGCATGGTCGAGAAGCTGTTCGTGCTCGGCTCCGGCGAGGCGGGCGACATCGACCTCACGGCCGAGATGGAGGCGGCGCCGGCCCGACTACGACGTGGTCGACACCGCGGCGGACGACCCCGCCCAGCTCTACTACTCGTCGGGCACGACCGGGCTGGCCAAGGGCATCCTGCACGCCCACCGCTACCTGCTCGCGCACGAGGAGTTCGAGTTCTGCCACGACGTGCGCGACGGCGAGCTGTTCCACGGCATGGGCGAGTGGGCGTGGGCCGCGGGCATCGCGCCGCTGCTCGGGCCGTGGCGCTACGGCGCGACCGCGCTCGTCTATGCGCGCAAGGGCGGGTTCGACCCCGAGGAGCAGCTGCGCTTCCTCGCCAAGCACGGCGTGCAGGGCATGTTCACGACGCCGACCGCGCTGCGCGCGATGACCGCGCATCGGCGACGCCGGGCAAGCAGCTTCCCGCTGCCCGAGCTGCGCAACGCCTGCTCGGCCGGCGAGCCGCTCAACCCCGAGGTGATCCGCTGGTTCCGCGAGCAGTACGGGCTCACCGTGCTCGACTACTACGGCCTGACCGAGAGCTACCCGCTGTGCGGGAACTTCCCGACGGTCGAGGTGCGCGAGGGGTCGATGGGTCGGCCGGTGCCCGGCTGGGACGTGGCGATCCTCGACGAGGACGAGCAGCCGCTGCCCGCAGGGCGAGCGCGGGGAGATCTGCCTGCGGGCGCGCTCGAACCCGCACTACCCGCTCGGCTACTGGAACCGCCCCGAGGACACCGAGGAGGTGTTCGGCGGCGACTGGTTCCACACCAAGGACGCGGCGGAGGCCGACGAGGACGGCTACATCTGGTACGCCGGGCGCGCCGACGACGTGATCATCTCCGCCGGCTACCGGATCGGCCCGTTCGAGGTCGAGTCGGCCTGCGTCGAGCATCCGGCCGTGCTCGAGGCCGCCGCGGTGGCCTCGCCCGACCCGAAGCGCGGCGACATCGTGAAGGCGTTCGTGGTGCTCGCCGAGGGCCACGAGGCGAGCGACGAGACCGGCGGACGAGATCAAGACCTTCGTCCGCGGGCCACCTCTCGGCCTTCGCCTATCCGCGCGAGATCGAGTTCGTGGACGGACCTGCCGAAGACGCTGACCGGGAAGATCCGCCGGATCGAGCTGCGCGAGGCCGAGCGCGAGAAGAAGAAGCAGACTCAGGCGCCGGCCTGAGGCCGGACGCTCAGACGATAGGCAGCAGGGGGATGTCCCAGAGGATCGCGGCGACCACGAACGCGGCGACCGCGAGAAGGCCGAGCACGGCGGTGATCGCCTTCTGGCGCGGGCTCGCGTTCTCGGCGCGCTCCGCCGCCCTGTCGCCCCAGATGATGGCCCGCTCCAGGAGCCGCTCCGCGCGCTCGAACTCGAGCGCGAGGAAGCTCAGCCCGAAGAGGATCACGAGGATGCCCGGCCCCGGGACACCCGGCCCGGACATCACGATCCCGGCGAGCACCAGCAGCACTCCGATGATCACGACGCCTATGCGAGCGACGATCCCGCGCTCCTGGTGGCGCTCCTTGCGCTCCTGGAGCTTCTTCAGCAGCTCCGGCTTGTCCTCCTCCGGCATCGTGGCCGGATCGTGGTCGTCGTGCGAGCCGGGGAGCGGCCCGTCGCGGGTCTCGGGAGCGGAGTCCACGGTCGCGACAGCGTAGATGGCTGATTCCGCGGCCGTGCCGAGCTCGGCACGGCGGGCGGTGAGGGGCGAGCGTCGGTGTACCCCGGCCAGGGAGCGACTCGCGGCGATCCGTTGAGCACTTCCCGGGGTGGTAACCCCGCTGAGTGCTCAACCGATGAGTAGCCCCCTCCCGCGCCGCGGGCGGAGCACTACCGCTCTCCCTCACGGCCGTCGTATCGAGCATCACAGCCGGCGGAATCAACCATCTAGTGGCGCGGGCTCAGAGCCAGTCGTCGATCGGCAGCCCCGCGCCGGCGGCGGCGAGCGACTCGGGCGTCGCGGGCGGGAGGCCGCTCACGGGCACCGCGGCGAGCCGCTCGACGGTCTCCCGGTTCGAGACGGCGATCGGCTCCGGGTCCTCCGGCCACGGCGTCATGACCACCCCCGCGACCCGTAGGCCGGCGGCCTTCGCCGCCTCGACCGTGAGCAGCGTGTGGTTGATCGTGCCGAGCCCTGGGCGCGCGGCCACCACGAGCGGCAGGCCCAGGTCCACGGCGAGGTCCCGCACCGAGTAGCCGGTAGTGAGCGGCACGAGCAGCCCGCCGACCCCCTCGCAGACGAGCGTGCCGGCCGCCTCGCCGGCGGCGCGCGCGGCCGCCACGATCCGCTCGGGCTCGATCGCGCGTCCTGCCAGCTCCGCGGCCCAGTGGGGGGAGACGGCAGGTCCGAACTCGTAGGGGGTCACGTCCTCCGCCCGCCCGCCCGAAGCGGCGGCGAGCAGCTCGTGGTCGGGCGGCCAGTCGGAGGGCTCGTCGTCGAGCCCGGTGACCGCCGGCTTGAAGGCGGCCACCCGCTCCCCCCGTGCCGCCAGTACGGCGCAGATCGCGCCCGCCACGACGGTCTTCCCGGCCTCCGTGTCGGTGCCGGTGACGAAGACGCCCCGCACGCGCCGCGAGCCGCTCTAGGCCGCGGTCGCGAAGCCGTCGAACACGCGCTCGACCGTCCCCTTGCGGGCGGACGCCGGCAGCGCCGCGGCGATGGTCCCCGCCGCCTCGCGCAGCTCGGACTTCGTGTGCGAGGCCATCACGGTGAGTCGCAGCCGCGAGGTTCCGGCGGGCACGGTGGGGGGCCGGATGGCCTGGGCGAACACGCCCTGCGCGAGCGCCCGCTCGCTCGCGGCCACGGCGGCGTCCGCGTCGCCGACCAGCACCGGGAGGATCTGCGTCTCGCCCGCAACGGCGCCGAGGCCCTGCTCGGCGAGCGCCTCTCGCAGCACGGCCGCGTTGCGCTGGAGCTTCTCCACCCGCCGCGGCTGCTCGCGCAGCAGCTCGAGCGCCGCCATCGCCCCGGCCACCGACGGCGGGGCGGGCGCGGTGGAGAAGATGAACGTGCGCGCGGTGTTCACGAGGTACTGGGCGAGCGACCTGTCGCAGCACACGTAGGCGCCATAGGAGCCCAGCGCCTTGCCGAGCGTCCCCATCACCACGTCGACCTCGTCCTCGAGCCCGGCCGCCGCCACCGCGCCGCGGCCCTCGGGGCCGAGCGCGCCGGTGCCGTGCGCCTCGTCGACCATCACGCGGGCGTCGTGCTCGCGGGCGAGCTCCACGATCTCCGCGAGCGGAGCGATGTCGCCGTCCATCGAGAACACGCCGTCGGTCACGATCAGGCTGCCGCGGCCCTCCGCCTGCTCGAGGCCCCACGCGAGGTGGTCGGGGTCGGCGTGGTCGTAGACGAACGTCTCGGCCCCCGCTAGGCGGCAGCCGTCCACGATGCTGGCGTGGTTCAGCTCGTCGGAGAACACGACCTCGCCCTTGCCCGCAAGGGCCTGCACCACGCCCATGTTGGCCAGGTAGCCCGAGCCGAACAGCAGCGCCGTCTCGCTGCGCTTGAAGTCCGCCAGGCGCTCCTCGAGCCGCCGGTGGATCCGCATGGTGCCCGAGATCAGGCGCGACGCCCCCGCGCCCGCGCCGTAGCGCATCGCGGCCTCGGCGGCCGCCTCGCGCACGCGCGGGTGGTCCGCGAGCCCGAGGTAGTTGTTCGAGCACAGCAGCAGCACCGGCCGGCCGTCGAGCAGCACCCGCGGGCCCTGGGGGCCGGAGATCATCCGCATCCGCCGCAGCAGCCCGCGATCGCGGATCTCCGCGAGCGCGCGGTCGATCTCGGTCATCCGGCCTCGCCCTCGACGTGCACGACCTCGAGCCCCCGGTTGGGGGCTCCGTCGGGCCGGGGCGGCACCTTGTCCTTCTTCACCCGGCGGAGCTGGATCTCGGGATTCCAGAAGTTGGCCTCCGCCTGGCTGTCGATCAGGTCGTCGATCGGCGTTCCCGGGGTGTCGCCGTCGAGCCAGCCGGAGCGGTTGTCGGGGCGGGGGTTGGCGCCGTTGTCGTCCTGGCGCACCACGTTGAGGCCGAGCTCCTCGAACATCGCCCGGTCGTCCTCGGGCTCCGAGCCGAGGGTGGTGAGGAAGTTGCCCATCATCACCCCGTTGATGCCGGCCTTCACCGCGAGCGTGTGCAGCTCGCCGAGGTTCTCGACGCGGCCGCCGCAGAGGCGGAACAGCGCGGAGGGGAGGATCAGCCGGAAGATCGCGATCCACTTGACCGCCTCCCACGGGATCCATGTACTCGCGGTCGCCGAACTTCGTGCCGGGACGCGGGTTGAGCATGTTGATCGGCACGCTGGTGGGGTCGATCTTCGCGAGCTGGAAGGCCATCTCCACCCGCTGCTCGCGCGACTCGCCGAGGTTGAGGATGCCCCCGACGCAGGTCTCGAGCCCGGCCTCCACCACGGCGTCGATCGTGCGCAGGCGGCCCTCGTAGCGCACGGTCGTGGACACCTCGTCGTAGTAGCTCTCTGCGGTCTCCACGTTGTGGTGCACGCGCTGGATGCCGGCCTCCTTGAGGGCCTTCGCGCGCTTCACCGACATGTGCCCGATCGACGCGCAGCGCTTGAGGTTGGTGTGCTCCGCGACGAGCTTCGCGCCCTCGACCACGTTCTCGAAGTCCCGCTTCGAGAGCCCCTGCCCCTGCGTGACCATGCAGAAGCGGTGCGCCCCGGCCGCCTCGGCCGCGCGGGCGTGCTCGAGGATCTGATCGGGGGTCATCATCGCGTGCATCGGGGTGTCGGCCTCCGCGAAGCGCGACTGGGCACAGAAGCCGCAGTCCTCCGCGCATCCGCCCGACTTCGCGTTCACGAGCGAGCACATGTCGGTGGAGTCGCCGAAGTTCTCGACCCGCGATCGCCATGCGCGCTCGACGAGCGCCTCGATCTCGGCGTGGTCCTCGATCTCGCCCAGCTGAACGGCTTCCTCGTAGGTGATGAGCGGCGGCAAGCTCCGAACCTCCCTGGGATGGCGGTTGCGCGCCACGGTAGGCGCGAGGTCGGACGGAGAGCGGCGTGCGGGGCCTCGCCGGATCGGGGAAGATCCCGGCGTGCCGCTGCACCCCGCCGAGAACCGCGGCTACCGCGAGCTCTACGCCTACTCCCGGCAGCTGTCCGACCACTGGGACGCGCTTGCCTCCCGCGCCGGGGAGGAAGCGCTCGCGGACGTGCTCGAGCGGGGCGCCCGGATGGCCCGGGAGCTGGCCGCCGAGCTGGGCCCGGCGACCGCGCGGCACGGACTGCACGGCGAGCCCGCCGCGCAGGGCGCCGGGAGGTCTATCGCCGGCGGCGCGAGGATCAGGGACCGCTTCCTCGAGCGAAACCAGGCGGCCAGGCTCGCGGTGGAGGACCTCCAGCACCTCGTGACCCTGCTCGCCTATCTCGCCGTCGCGAGCGCGTCGGCGGGCAACACCGACCTGGCGGAGCTGTCGGGCCGCTGGGAGCGAAAGCTCAAGCGCCTGGAGAGCGAGGCGCGCAAGGCGGCGGTCGCGACCGGGGAGGACCTCGACGGGGCGATCGCTCCCGTGGACGCCTCCAAGCTCGGCCGCGCCGCCCACTCGGTGGGCCACGCCGCCGGGACGCTCGGCGAATGGTTCGATCGCCGCGCGGCCAGGCGCGGCTGAGGCCGGCGCCGCGGGCGGGCGGGCTCAGGCCCCGTCGCGCGAGACCTGGATCACCGTGACGAGGTCGACCAGGTCCTGGAACCGACGGGTGTCGCTCCCGGTCAGCTCGGAGATCCGCCGCAACCGGTAGCGCACGGTGTTCGGATGCACCACCAGGCGCTCGGCCGTCGCGCGGACGCTGAGGTCCGCCGCCACGTAGGCGAGCAGGGTCTCGCGCGCGGTCCCGTCGGTGTCGGCCTCCAGCAGCCGGCGCCCCTTCGCGGCGATCGAGCGGCGCGCGCTCGCATCGGCGCTCGCCACGAGGTACTCGAAGGGAGACATCTCGGTGAGGGCGACCACCGGCCTTGACGGGTCGGCGTGCTCCAGGGCCTCGCGGGCCTCGGAGTAGGCGTGGGCGACCCCGGCGAACCCGGCGCAGCTCGTGCTGAGCCCGACGAGAAGCCGGATCCCGCGTCGCGCGAGCAGCGCCTCGCAGGCGGCGCGCAGCACATCGGCGGCGACGCCGGCCCGCTCGCAGGTCGTGGGGATGATGCCGACGACCTCCCGCTGGCGCACCACCACGAACGGCTCGACCGCGCCGGACGCTGCGTGGGCGGTCAGGGTCTCTGCCACGTGGTGCAGCACGTGCGGATCGCCGGCCGGGCCCTCCTCGGCCCGCGCCACCGCCACCAGCAGATCGCCCGCGGGGTCGATTCCCCGGGCCACGTGGCCCTCGGCCGGGCCGGGCAGCCTTCCCGCGAGCAGGTTCTCGAGCAGGTCGCGCCGCTCGCGGTCGGCGGTCGCGAGCAGCCGCTGCTCCTCCTTGAGGTACGCCTCGGCGACCTGGGTCGAAGCGATGTCGATGTACTGCATCGCGGGGCGCGCGAGGGCGATCGCGGCGTCGCGTCCGCCCAGCGTCTCGTTCGCCTCGTCGAGAATCGCCTCCCACACCGTGCGGTGGCCGACGCGGAACGCCGCCAGGAGCGCGTCGAGCGGAACCCCCTGGCGCACCCGCCGGGCGGCCGCCTCGCGGGCGAAGGCCAGCTCCTCGCGCCGCGGCTCCCTGTCGGCGCGCGCGACCTCCAGGATCAGGCCGGCGTGGGTGTCGCAGTGGGCCCGCACGTCCTCGACCACCTCGCCGCTCGCCCGGGCGTACGCCGGTATCTCGGCCTTGATCGCGACGACCATCGCCTCGGCCAGCCGTTCGTGGCGCTCCTGTAGGACGCCGACTATCTGCTCGACCGCGTCCTGCGTCTCGACCGTCGCCGTTCCCGGCGCCATCGCTCCTCCCCTGTCTGCCCTGCCCCGGCACTCTACTCCGGTCACGCCGCCCGAGGCCCCGCGTTTGTGGGGTTGGACAGAAACTCGCGCGAAAGTTTGGCGTGGCGGCCGGTGAAGGCCTCCCGGCGCGGGGGTAGGACTTACCTGACGCGGCGTCACTGCCGCGGGAGGGCGCCGGTTCGGCGTGGGAGACGACGGGAGGAACACGATGGCGAGCAGGCGGAAGTCCCTGAAGAGCCGGCGTGCGCGCGCCGGAGCGGTCGCGGCGGGCGCCCTGGTGATCCCCACCGCACTTCTCCTCCCGGGCGCCGGGGCGGGCGCCCAGGCGCCGGCGCCGGCGAAGATCGAGCTCGGCAGCTTCAGCCAGCCGTTCGCGGAGCCCACCGTCAGCGACTTCACCGGCCATCCCCGCGTGAAGACCGACGCGCGCTGCGTGGAGCGCCCCGGCCGCGAGGGCGCCAGGCAGGGCGGGGTCGGCCACGGCTTCATCGACTGCAAGCCCGCCGCCGGCGGACTCGTGCAGCTGATCAACGGAAAGAGCCTCTACTGGGACAACCTGGCCGGCACGGAGAACATCGACGCGTCGATCCTGGCCGAGTACGGAGTGGTCGGCCTGAACGACCAGAGCCGGGTGCTCGACGTGGGCGCGCGCAGGTGGACCGAGCCCACGCCGGTGGACGCCGGCGCGCGCAGCAAGGCGAAGATCGAGCCGATCGTACCCGGCGACATCCTGCGCTCGACCGAGAGCGAGAACGACGGCTCGCTGTTCTGCTCGGACGGCAACTTCCTCGCCGACGGGCGGTTCCTCGCCACCGGCGGCACCAAGTACGTGAACGACCCGGGCAACGACGCCTCCAAGTTCGGCTCGACCGAGCTGTACGGGATCGAGAACACCCGCATCTACGACCCGGACACCGGCCGCTGGACCCAGGCGGGGTCGATGAACCGCGCGCGCTGGTACCCCACCGTCACGACACTCGCCGACGGCCGCCAGTTCGTGGTCTCCGGCCTGCGCCGGCTGGTGAAGCCGGTGAACACCACGGACCCGGTCGATCCCTCCCTGCCGGCCACGGGCGCCGGCGTGCAGGAGGGCCAGAACGAGCGCGAGACCGAGACCTTCAACCCCGCGACCAACAAGTGGACACGCAACGGCCCGAACGCACGACGCTCGCTGCCCCTGTTCGCGCGCACGCACCTGCTGCCGAACGGCCACGTCTACTACAACGCCGCGGGCCAGGCGTTCAACCCGCTCGGCCAGGCCTACGACCAGGCGCTGTGGAACGTCGCGGCCTCCTACGACCCCGGCGCCCGCAGGTGGAAGGACCTCGGCATTCCGGGCATTGGGGTCTCCCCGGTCCCCGGCTTCAGGGGCTCCACGTTCTCGGTGATGATGCCCCTCACGCCGGGGGCGGACGGCAAGTACACGAAGGCGAGCTTCCTCACCGGCGGCGGGGTGACCGGCGGCATCGCGGCCCCGAGCCCCGGCAGCTACGTGGCGCTCAAGGACAGCTTCCTCACGACGATCGACACGGCTCGCGGCAACGCCCTGAGCAACCAGGACGCCGGTGACATGGCGGACACCACGGCCCCCGGGATCGGCCGCTGGTACGGGTCGGGCACGCTGCTGCCGACCGGCGAGGTGCTCGCCACCTCCGGCGCCGACCGCGACGAGGTGGCGGTGCCCGGCCTCGAGAGCCCGGTGCAGACCGCCGAGCTGTACGACCCCAAGACGAAGACGTGGCACAAGGTGGCGAAGCAGAACCGCCCGCGCACGTACCACAACACGGCGAACCTGATGCGGGACGGCAAGGTTCTGATCGGCGGCCACGCCACGATCTCGAACTCGTACACGAGGAACCTGACGATCCCCGGCGGGGCGACGGCTCCGAACGACGGGCGCGATCCGACGTTCGAGGTCTACAGCCCGCCCTATCTGTCCCTCCCCGGCAAGCAGCCGCGGATCCAGTCGGTGAAGGACACCGCGGACACGCTCACGATCGACACCGACGTGCCGGCGTCCGAGATCGAGAACGTGGTGCTGGTGCGCAACCCCTCGGTCACCCACATCGTGGACGCCGATCAGCGCAACGTCGCGCTGAGGGTCCTCTCGCGGAGCGGGTCGACGATCACGGTCGCGCAGGCCGGGAGCGGCAACGCCGTGCCGCCCGGTCCCTACATGCTGTTCGTGAACCGCAAGGTGAGCGGCGGCCTGAAGCCCTCGATCGCCGAGCAGGTGATGGCGACCGCGGGCGGCCGCGTGTCCGCGCTCCAGACCTGCCTGGCCGCGCGCGCCTCGGTCGGCTCGCGCGGCATCGGCCGCATCTCGCTCGGGCGCTCGCGCAAGGCGCTCGCCGGGTCGGCGCGGTTGAAGCGGATACGCACCGTTTCGAAGAGCAGGACGCGCTACCGGTACTGCGTCACCGGCACGAGCAGGCGTGTGGTGGCGGTCTTCGGCCGCAGGGCGAAGGTGGAGCTGATCGCCACCGGCGCGCGCAGGCACGGCGCCCGGGGCGTGCACCCCGGGAGCACCGCCGCCGCGATGCGGAGGAAGTTCCCCCGCCGCGTGAGGCTGGCGCGGAACCTCTACCGGACGGCTCCCGGGAGCCGGCGGCTGATCGGGACGCGCAAGGGCAGGGTGCGCTTCCTCGCGGTGGCGAGCAAGCGCGTGCTCGCCCGCGACCGCACCGTCAGGATCTATCTGCGGCGGGCCGGCCTCTAGCGATGCCGCCCGGGGGCCGCAGGTGGGCATGGGCGCTCGCCGCGGTCGCGGCGCTTGCGCTCGGGCCCACCGCCGCCCCCGTCGCGGCGCACGGCGAGTTCTCGCCCACGATCCGGACGTTCGTGGACGGGAGCGACCCGGGCGAGCGGGGACTCGAGTTCCGGATCGTGCCGGGCGACGCCGCCCGGCTGGGCGCCGTGAACCGCACGCGCTCGGAGCTCGAGGTGATCGCAACGGGCGGGGAGGCGTTCCTGCGGATCGGCCCGCGGGGCGTGTTCGCGAACGTGAACTCGATCGACTGGTACCGGTCGGGCAATCCCGACGGCTTCGCGCGGCCTCCCGCGGAGGCGCGCATCGGCTCGCCGCCGCGCTGGGAGCGCGTGGCGCGGCGGCCGGAGTGGGTCTGGTTCGACCATCGCCTGCATCCCGGCAAGGTGCCGCTCACGCAGGAGATCGTGAGCGCCGGCCGCCGCGCGCGGCTGGACGGCTGGACGGTGCCCGCGCGGTTCGGGGGCCGCGACCTGAAGGTCTCGGGGCACGTCGAGTACCGCCCCATCCTCGGCGCCGTGGTCGCGCGGCTGGGATCCTCGCCCACGCCGGCTCCGGGGATCCAGGCGGCGGTGCTCCCCGGCCGCATGCCCGGGATCTTCCTGCTCAACGCGGGGGCGCGGCCGGTCACGGTGATCGGGAAGGAGGGGGAGCCGTTCGCTCGCATCGGCCCACGCGGGACCGAGGTGAACCTGCACAGCCCCACCCACGCCGCCGACCAGGCCGCGAAGGGCCGTCGCAACGACGTCGCCGCGGACGCGAGTGCGACGCCGCGGTGGCGACGGGTGGACTCCGTCAACCGCTACTCGTGGCTGGACTCGCGCGCGCTCTATGCGCGGCAGGTGCCGCCGGACGCCATCGCCCAGGGGGGCGAGCGGAAGGTCCTGCGGAAGTGGTCTGTCCCGCTGGAGCTCGGCGCCCGCCGCGCCGAGATCGCCGGGACGACCAGCTGGGTTCCCTCCCGCCGGGTCGGCCGGGCGGCCGCCGGGGAAGCGGGCGCGTCCTCCTGGATGTGGCTGCTCGCCGGCGGACTGCCCGCCGGCCTGGGCCTGCTCTCGGCCCTTGCCATGCGCCGGCGCGCGGCCGCGGGTAGCCCTCCCCGGGAGTTCGAACGAGTTGGTTGAGCGTTTTCTGGGTACCGCCCAGCAAGGAGGAGGGAAGTTGAGCGCGCTGGAAATCCAGGACGTCGTCGTCCGCTTCGGCGGGGTGATGGCTCTCGACGGCCCGACGTTCTCGGTCGAGGAGGGCGAGGTGTGCGGCCTGATCGGCCCGAATGGCGCCGGGAAGACCACCCTCTTCAACTGCATCAGCCGCCTGTACACGCCGGAGTCCGGCGAGATCCGCTTCGAGGGCGAGGACGTGCTCCGGCGCAAGCCGCACGAGATCGCGGGGCTCGGCATCGCCCGCACCTTCCAGAACCTCGCCCTGGTGCACGGCCTGTCGGTGCGCGACAACGTGCTGCTCGGCGCACACCACCGCGCGCGCGCCGGGCTAGTCGCGTCCGCGCTTTCGTTGCGCAGCGTGAGGGCGGAGGAGGACGAGCTGCGCGAGGAGGCCGACGAGATCCTGGAGCAGCTGGAGCTCGCGCCTCTCGCCGACCGGCGGGCCGGCGGACTGCCGTACGGAACTCTCAAGCGGATCGAGCTCGCGCGCGCCCTGCTCCAGCGGCCGCGCCTGCTGATGCTGGACGAGCCGGCCAGCGGACTCACGCACGGAGAGCTCGAGGAGCTGGGAGAGCTGATCCTGAAGTTGCGCGACTCCCTCGGGCTGACGGTGCTTCTCGTGGAGCACCACATGGGGCTCGTGATGCGCCTGTCCGAGAGGGTCGTGGTGCTCGAGTTCGGGCGCAAGATAGCCGAGGGACCGCCGAGCCACGTGCAAAGCGACGAGGCCGTGATCCGCGCCTATCTGGGGCCAGACGAGTGAGCCTGCTCGAGGTCGAAGGAGTCGAGGCGGGCTACGGGGACGTGATCGTGCTGCGCGACGTCTCCTTCGAGGTCGAGGAGGGCGGCGTGGCCGCCGTGCTCGGGCCGAACGGCGCCGGCAAGACCACGGTCCTGCGGGCGATCTCGGGCATCGTGCGTCCGAGCGGCCGAGTGAGCATCGACGGCGAAAGCATCACCGGGATGAACCCGTCGAAGATCGCGCGCCTCGGGATCGCCCACGTGCCCGAGGGCCGCGGCACGTTCGGCGGGCTGACCGTGGAGGAGAACCTGAGCGTGGGCGCCTACCGCCGTCGCGACGGCAACGGGGTCCGCCGCGACCGCGAGCGCTGCTACGAGTACTTCCCGCGGCTCAAGGAGCGCGGCCGCGAGCGGGCGGGCAACCTCAGCGGCGGCGAGCAGCAGATGCTGGCAATCGCCCGGGCGTTGATGCTCCAGCCGCGCCTGCTCCTGCTCGACGAGCCGTCGCTCGGCCTGGCGCCGGTCCTCACCCGCGAGCTCTTCCGCATCCTCGGCGACATCGCGCGCGAGGAGGGTGTGACGATGCTCCTGGTGGAGCAGAACGCCAAGCTGGCGCTCGCGCTGGCCGACTACGCGTACGTTCTCGAGGCCGGGCGCATAGTCCTCTCCGGGGAGGCCGAGAAGATCGAGGACGAAGAGGCGGTCCAGCACGCCTACCTGGGGGTGTGAGATGGAACGGCTGATCCAGACACTGGTGGACGGCGTGGCCACAGGGTCGCTGTACGGGGCGCTGGCCCTCGCGGTGGTGCTCATCTTCCGCACGACCGGCATCGTCAACTTCGCCCAGGGCGAGATGGCGATGTTCAGCACCTTCGTCGCCTGGGGGCTGCTCCAGGCGGGGTTCCCGCTCGGGCTCGCGATCTTGGCGACGCTCGCCCTGTCGCTCCTCGGCGGCATGCTGATCGAGCGGGCACTGATCAGGCCGGTCGAGGGCGAGGGCCATCTGACCCTCGCGATCGTCACGCTCGGGCTCTTCATCCTGCTGAACAGCGGCGCCGGGTGGATCTGGGGCTTCGAGAACCGCAGCTTCCCGAGCATCTTCCCCGATGACAGCGTGAACCTGGCGGGCGCCGACATCGCGGTCGAGTCGATCGGCATCGTCGGCCTGCTGCTCGCCGTGGTCGGCGTGCTCTACCTCTTCTTCCAGCGCACGAAGCTCGGGCTGGCCGTGCGCGCGGTCTCGATCAACCCCGAGTCGAGCCGCCTGTCCGGCATCTCGGTGGGACGCACCCTGATGATCGGCTGGGGCATCGCCGCCGCGGTGGGCGCGCTCGCCGGCGCGCTGATCGCATCGCGGCTGTTCCTCGACGTGAACTTCATGGGCGGCGTGCTGATCTACTCGTTCGCGGCGGCCACGCTCGGCGGGTTCGACAGCCCGATCGGCGCCGTGATCGGCGGCTGGGTGATCGGCGTCAGCGAGGCCCTCGCCAGCACGTACGTCGACTTCATCGGCGCCGACCTGAAGATCCTGGTGCCGCTGACCGTGATTCTCGTCGTGCTCCTGATCAGGCCTTCCGGCCTGTTCGGCTCGCCGGAGGTGGCGAGAGCGTGAGCGAGCGCATGCTCAGGTCCTGCGGCTACGCGGCCCTGGCTGTGATCGCGATCTCGATCCCGTTCATGTTCGGCTCCTACCGGGTCGGCCAGTTCACGCTGGTGCTCGCCTTCGCGGTCGCCGTGCTCGGGCTGAACCTGCTCGTGGGCTACGGCGGCCAGATCTCGCTGGGGCACGGGGCCTTCTTCGGACTCGGCGCCTACACGAGCGCGATCCTGATCGAGAAGGCCGGCTTTCCACACCTCGCCACGGTGCCGGTCGCGGCGGCCGTCTGCTTCGCCTTCGGGCTTCTGCTCGGCCTTCCGGCTCTGCGCATCCGCGGGCTCTACCTGGCCCTCCTCACGCTCGGGGTGGCGATCGCGTTCCCCCAGCTGATCAAGCGCTTCGAAACGCTCACCGAGGGCACGCAGGGGATCAACGTCGCCCAGCCCGCCGCGCCGGGCTGGGTGCCGCTCGCCGACGACCAGTTCCTCTACCTGCTGACGCTCGTCCTCACCGTGCCGATGTTCGTGCTGGCGGCGGGCCTCGTGCGCGGTCGGATCGGGCGCGCGCTGATCGCCATGCGCGAGAGCGAGGTGGCCGCGAAGGCCATGGGCGTGGACCTTGCCCGCTACAAGACCGGCGCCTTCGCCGTCAGCGCTCTGTACGCGGGCGTCGGTGGTGCGCTGTACGTGTTCTCGATCGGGTTCGTGGCGCCGGAGTCGTTCACGCTCACGATCTCGTTCGCGTTCCTGGCGGCGATCGTGGTGGGCGGGCTGGCGACGGTCGGCGGGGCGGTCTTCGGCGCCCTGTTCATCGAGTTCGTGCCCGTGTACGCCTCGGACGTGAACGAGGCGCTCGCCGGCGTGATCTACGGTGCCGTGCTGATCGCGTGCATGTACGTCATGCGGGACGGGGTGATGGGACTTCTACGACGGATCGCCGGGCTGATACGGCCACGGCAGTCGGTGCAACCGCAAGAGAGGGAGAGGGAGGCATCAGATGAGAGGCAAGCCGGGATTGGGCTGGCTGGCGCTGCTGGCAATGGCAGCACTGCTGCTCGTGACGGGGTGCGGACGGGACGATGACGAGGAGAGCTCGCCAGGGATAACCGACGACGAGATCAAGCTCGGCGGGAGCTACCCGTTCAGCGGGCCCGCGTCCGCCTACCAGACGATCGCGCAGGGCGCCAAGGCGCACTTCGACTTCGTCAACGACAAGGGCGGCGTCGACGGCCGCAAGATCAAGTTCGTCACGCTCGACGACGCCTATGAGCCGCCGCGGGCAGTGCAGAACTCCCGCCGCCTGATCGACCAGGAGAAGGTCTTCGCGCTGTTCAACACGCTCGGCACGCCGAACAACCTCGCGATCTGGGACCAGGTGAACGACAAGAAGGTGCCGCACACCTACCTGGCCACCGGCGGCTCAGACTGGGGCGAGGACGTGGACGCGCACCCATGGACGATCGGCTGGCAGCCCGACTACGTGACCGAGGCGCAGGCCTACGCCGACTACCTGAAGAAGGAGAAGCCGAACGCCAAGGTCGCGGCGCTGTACCAGAACGACGGCTTCGGCAAGGACCTGCTGGGCGGGTTCGAGAGCGCCATCGAGGGCTCCGGCATCAAGGTCGTGGCCAAGGAGAGCTACGAGGTAACCGATCCCGCGATCACCTCTCAGATGCGCACGCTCGCGGGCTCGGGCGCCGACACGTTCCTGAACATCACCACGCCGAAGTTCTCGGCACAGGCGATCGTGGCGGTGGCGAAGTCCGACTGGAAGCCGCTGCACATCCTCAACAACGTGGGGGCCTCGAAGACGCTCGTGCTGACCCCGGCGGGGCTCGAAAACGCCAAGGACATCGTCTCGACCGCGTACTTCAAGGACCCGGAGGATCCGCAGTGGGAGAACGACGCGGCCATGAAGGAGTACAAGGCGGCGCTCAAGAAGTACGCGCCGCGTGCGAACCCGGACGACCCGTTCAACGTGTACGGCTGGGGCGCGGCGAGCACGATGGTCGAGGCCCTGAAGGGCATGGAGGAGCCGACCCGGCAGGCCCTGATGGACTCGATACGCAGCATGGACCTGGAGCTGCCGATCCTGCTGCCCGGGATCAAGATCCAGACGGGCGAGGGTGACGGCTACCCGATCGAGGCCATGCAGATCATGCGGTTCAACGGCGAGCGCTGGGTGCTCCAGGGCGAC
This sequence comes from uncultured Thermoleophilaceae bacterium, assembly GCA_963722705.1. GTDB lineage: Bacteria > Actinomycetota > Thermoleophilia > Solirubrobacterales > Thermoleophilaceae > JAAYBF01. The sequence goes on from CAVRNY010000008.1 coordinate 138,497, forward strand.
GTCCTCGAGGCGCAGCGGAAGGGATAGCAGCGTGCTCGAGGGGCTCATGCAACACGACCACCCGCTGACGCTCCAGCACGTGCTGGGGCGGATGCGGGGGATGTTCGGCGACAGCGAGGTGGTGACCGCCACGGCCGGCGGTCGCCAGCGCGCCTCGTATGCCGAGGTCGCAGAGCGCGTCGACCGGCTCTGCCGCGCGCTCGACGCCCTCGGCGTGAAGCAGGGCGACCGTGTGGCGACGTTCGCGTGGAACACCCAGCAGCACCTCGAGGCGTACTTCGGCGGTGCCGTGCAGGGCGCCGTGCTGCACACGCTGAACATCCGGCTGTTCGCCGAGCAGCTCGTCTACATCGTGAACCACGCCGAGGACAGCGTGATCTTGGTGGACGGCGAGCTGGTCGAGCCGCTCGCCGAGCTCGCGCCCAGGTTCGAGGGCGTGCGCCGTACGTGGTGGTCGGCGACGGCGACCTGGACGCGCTCGCCGGACGCCGTCTCCTACGAGGAGCTGCTCGCCGCCGCAGGAGCCGGGCTACGACTACCCGAGCTCGACGAGCGCGGCCGCCGGCCTGTGCTACACGAGCGGCACGACCGGCAACCCGAAGGGCGTGCTCTACTCGCACCGCTCGCACGTCCTGCACGCCCTCGGGCAGTGCCTGACCGACTCGATCGGCACGGGCTACGACGACCGGGTGCTGCCGATCGTGCCGATGTTCCACGCCAACGCGTGGGGCATGCCCTACTGCGGCGGCGATGGTCCGGCGCCGACCTGGTGATGCCCGGGCCGTTCCTCCAGGCCGAGCCGCTGGCCAAGCTGATCGAGGAGGAGAAGGTCACGATCACGGGCGCGGTGCCGACGATCTGGATCGATCTGCTGCGCTACGCCGAGGAGCAGGAGCGCCGACCTGTCGTCGCATGCGAGGTCATGTGCGGCGGCTCGGCCGTCCCGCGCACGCTGATGGAGGCGTTCCAGGATCGCTACGGCATGCGCATCGTGCAGGCGTGGGGCATGACCGAGACGAGCCCGCTCGGCGCGGTTGCGCGCCCGCCCGGCAGGCCTCGAGGGCGAGGAGATGGAGCTGGCGGGCCACCGCCGGGCGGCATGCTCCCGCTCGTCGAGAGCGCGGATCGTCGACGACGACGGCAACGTGCTGCCCTGGGACGGCGAGGCGACCGGGGAGATCCAGGTGCGCGGCCCGTGGGTCGCGCGGCGCGTACTACGGCGACCCCGCCGGCGCGGAGAAGTTCGACGACGGCTGGCTGCGCACCGGCGACATCGCCGCGTCGACGCCGCGCGGCTACGTGCAGATCTCCGACCGGTCGAAGGACGTCATCAAGTCGGGCGGCGAGTGGATCTCGTCGGTCGAGCTCGAGGTCGAGCTCATGGCGCACCCGGCGTCGTCGAGGCGGCGGTGATCGCGGTGCCCGACGAGCGCTGGGAGGAGCGGCCGCTCGCGTGCGTCGTGTGTCGAGGAGGGCGCCGACGGTCACGCTGCGAGGAGCTGCGCGACTTCCTGCGCGAGCGCGTGGCCAAGTGGTGGATCCCCGACGAGTTGGCGTTCATCGACGAGGTGCCGAAGACGAGCGTCGGCAAGTTCGACAAGAAGGTGCTGAGGCGGCGCCTCGAGGAGGGCAAGCTCGAGGGGCGCGAGCAGGTCGCGGTGAGCTAGCGGCCCTTCCACTCGGGCGGGCGCTTCTCGCCGAAGGCGCGCACCCCCTCGCGGAAGTCCTCGGTGCTGAAGCAGGACTCGCGCAGCTCGATCAGGTCGCCCTCGACGTCCGGCGGGAGTGCGCCCGAGTGGTCGCGCAGCGCGCGCATGATGCGCTTGTTCCCGGCCAGCGAGAGCGGCGCGTTGGCCGCGATCTCGGCCGGCGAGCTCGAGCACGCCGCTCCTCGAGCTCGCTCGGGCTCGACCACTGGTTCACCAGGCCCATCTCGCCGCCCTCGGTCGGCGTCGACGTTGCGCCCGACGTAGAACAGCTCGCGCGGTGTTCGCGGGCGCCGCACACCTCGACGAACTTGCGCAGGCCGGTGTGCGAGTAGATCAGCCCGAGCTTGGCCGGCGGCATCCCGAGCTTGACCCCGCTGCGCGGCGATCCGGATGTCGCACGTCAGCGCCAGCTCGAGCCCGCCGCCGATCGCGTGCCCGTTGATCTGCGCGATCACGGGATAGTCGTACGCGTCGAGCGCCTCGATCGCTGCGTGGAACGGGATGCGCGACGAGCTGCGCGGCCGCTTCGCTCGAACTGCTGTCCCTCGAGGTTGCCGAGGTCGTAGCCCGCGGAGAACATCCGCCCGTCCCGCGTGATGCACGAGGCAGCGGGCCTCGAGCCCGCGCACCGTCTCCGCGAGCGTGTCGAGGATCTCGTGGTCGAGCGCGCCGCGGCGCTCGGGGTTGCGAGATCCGCAGGCGCGCGACCCCGGCGGCCGGCTCGTCCAGGATCAGCTTGCCGGAGGCGAGCTCCATCGAATTATTCGAGCACGACCAGGTGTCGCCCTCGCGACACGGACTGCCCCTCCTCGCAGACGATCTCCTTGACCGTGCCGTCGTCCTCGGCCTCGACGGGCATCTCCATCTTCATCGACTCGAGGATCACAAGCGTGTCGCCCTCCTCGACCTCCTGGCCGACCTCGCACTCGATCTTCCAGACGGTGCCGGTGATGTGGGCCTCGACGTCGGGCAAAGCTTCCTCCTGGTCGGCGTTCGCGCGCGGGACGATACTGGCCACTCAGCACTGGCCACCCGCCCGCCAGGTGAGCGTCCGGGCGTGAGCCGTTAGTCCCCGGCGTGATCCTTGCTCTGGATCAGGGCACGACCGGCTCGACCGGCGATCGTCTTCGACGACGAGGGCCACCCCGCCGGGCGGGCGTACCGCGAGTTCCAGCAGCACTTCCCGCGCCCCGGCTGGGTCGAGCACGACGCCGAGCGAGATCTGGGAGGTCACGCAGCGGGTCGGCGCGCGAGGCGCTCGACGCCGCGGGGATCGACGGCCGCGGCCTCGCCGGGATCGGGATCACGAACCAGCGCGAGACGGTGGTGGCCTGGGACCGCGAGACCGGCGAGCCGCTCCACCGCGCGCTCGTGTGGCAGGACCGCCGCACCGCGCAGCGCTGCGACGAGCTGCGCGAGCAGGGGCACGAGCCGCTGGTGCGCGAGCGCACCGGGCTGGTGCTCGACCCCTACTTCTCCGGCACGAAGATCGAGTGGCTGATCCGCGAGGGCGGCGTGGACCCGCTGGAGCCGCGTTCGGCACGATCGACTCCTGGCTCGTCTTCAAGCTCACGGGGCGGCACGCCACCGACTACTCGAACGCGTCGCGCACGCTGCTCTTCGACATCCGCGAAGCTCGACTGGGACGACGAGCTGTGCGAGCTGCTCGGCGTGCCGCCCGACTCGCTGCCCGAGCCGCTGCCCGAGCGCGCACGTCTACGGCGAGACCGAGCGTCTTCGGCGGCAGCGTCCCGGTGGCGGGCATCGCGGGCGACCAGCAGGCCGCGCTCTACGGGCAGGCCTGCCACGCGGCCGGGCTCGGCAAGAACACCTACGGCACCGGCAGCTTCGTGCTCGAGAACGCCGGCGGCGAGCGTCCCGAGCCGCCGGAGGGCCTGCTCACGACGGTGGCGTGGGGCGTGGACGGACCGCGTGGACTACGCGCTCGAGGCGGCGATCTTCGTGACCGGCGCGGCGGTGCAGTGGCTGCGCGACGGGCTCGGCGTGATCGACACCGCCGGCGAGACCGAGGAGCTGGCGCGCTCGCTCTCCTCGAACGACGGCGTCTACCTCGTGCCGGCCTTCACCGGCCTCGGCTCCCCGCACTGGGACCCCTACGCGCGCGGCACGATCGTCGGCCTCACGCGCGGCACCGGCGCGGCGCATCTCGCGCGCGCGACGCTCGAGGCGATCGCCTACCAGACCGTGGACGCGGTGCGGGCGATGGAGAGCGCCTCCGGGGTGCGCGCTCGAGGAGCTGAAGGCCGACGGCGGCGCGGTGCACAACTCGTGGCTGATGCGGCTTCCAGGCCGACGTGCTCGGCGTGCCCGTCGTGGTGCCCGAGATCTCGGAGACCACGGCGCTCGGCGCGGGCTACCTGGCCGGCGTGGCCACCGGGCTGTGGACCGAGGAGGACGTGCGCTCGATGTGGCGCGAGGCCGCCCGCTACGAGCCGCGATGGCGGAGGACCGAGCGCGAGCAGCTGCTCGCCGAATGGGGCCGTGCGCTCGAGCGCTCGCGCGCGTGGGCGCGTAACGAACCAGAAGCAGACGGGTAGGCGGCACATGGGTAGCGGAGGGCCCAAGACGCAGTGAAGGCGCAGGTCTACAAGGACCCGCGCCCGGCCGAGCACTTCACGCGCTTCCACGAGCGCACGCGCGCGAGGCGGCCGAACTGGATGTACGAGCTCGTTCGCCTCGTGCTCACGCCGTACCTCGCTCATCTTCTTCCGCGCGCGCGCGATCGACTCGGACAAGGTTCCGGCGGACGGGCCCGTGATCGTCGCGCCCAACCACTTCTCGTTCCTCGACCACTTCTTCGTGGCCGTGTACCTGCGCCGCAAGGTGCACTTCATGGCGAAGTCGCAGCTGTTCAAGCGGCCCGCTACAGTTCGTCTACCACAACGGCGGCGTGTTCCCCGTGCGGCGCGGCCACCGCGACGAGGAGGCGTTCAAGACCGCCCACGCCGTGCTCGCCCGCGGCGGCATGGTGGTGATGTACTGCGAGGGCGGGCGCTCCCGCACCGGCGAGCTGGGCGAGGCCAAGCCCGGCATCGGCCGGCTGGCGCTCGAGTCGGGCGCGCCGGTCGTGCCGACGGCGATGGTCGGGTCCGAGAAGGTGCGCGACTGGAAGCGCCTCCAGTTCCCGAAGGTGACGGTGCAGTTCGGCGAGCCGATCAGGTTCGAGCGGGTCGAGAACCCGACCCGCGAGCAGTCCCAGGCCGCCTCCGAGCAGATCTTCTCCGCATCCGCGGTCTCTGGCAGGGGCTCCGCTCGAACGGCCGCGGCGCCACGGTGAAGGCGGCCCGCGCCGCCCGCCGGGCGGCCGAGGCGGCCGGCCGCCGCCCCGCAGCTCCCTGACCGATTGGGAGCGGTCACAAGACCGCGGCCCGGATTTCAGAGGTTCCCCATTGTGGGCGGGGGTGCGCTCGTGCATCATCCAGGCCGTGGGAGGTGTGCGGTCACGGACGGCTGCTGCAGGGGCGGTTGCGCTCGCGCTGCTTGGAGGCAGCGCGGCGCTCGCCGCCGCCGAGCGTGGGGGGGCGACTGTCTCGGCGAAGGGGGCGGGCGCGAAGGTGCTCACCTCGAGCCAGCGCAACGCGCTGCGGCTCGGCTACGTGCGGGTGCGGGTCAGCTCCCGCGCCGGCGGCACGCTCAGGGTCGCGGCGCGCGCCCGGCGCACCGGCGGCGGTTCCACCCGACGCGTCACCAGGGTGCGGCGGATTCGCCTGCGCCGCGCCGGCGCCGCCTCCGTCCGGCTCCCGCTCACGCGGCCGGGCCGCCGGATCCTCGGCTCCTGCCGCGGGCTCGTGCTCGATGCGAGCGGACGGAGGGGCCGCAAGCGGTTCGGGTCGCGCCCGCGGGCGCTCGCGCGAGACGCGCGCCACTGCCGGAGCGCGCCCGCCCGGGCGCCCGCCGGCGAGCCGGGCAGGGGAGTCTCGGATCCCCCCGGCGGCCCCCCGCTCGGCGAGCTGAACACCGAGAACGCCGATCGCTGCGACTTCCTCGATCCCTCGCTCTGCCTGTATCCGTTCCCCAACGACCGCTTCACGGTCGCTGACGCCGAGGCGGTGACCGGGCGGCGGCTGAACCTGGACCCCGACTCGGTGCCGAAGAACCGCCTGGGCAAGCCGATCGACCCGACCGACCAGAACCGGGCCGATGGGTTCAGCCCCGGGAACCTGATCGTGACCCGCGTGCCGGGCCTCGACAGCAAGGCCGCGTTCGGCAGGACCGGCGCCGTGCCGATCACCGACATGGAGCGCAGCTTCGATCCCGGCCAGCCGGTCGTCGTGATCAACGCGCGCACGAGGGAGCGGCAGCTGATCTGGGCCGAGATCGACTCCAACCCGCAGAACAAGGAGGACGTGACCCTGATCGTGCGGCCGGGACGCAACCTCCTGGAGGGCGAGCGCTACATCGTGGCGCTGCGAAACCTCAAGGACGCCGAGGGGAACGTGCTGAAGCCGCGCGAGGAGTTCCGCGCGTACCGCGACGGAATCACGACCCGCAACGGGGCCATCGAGGGCCGGCGCCCGCATTTCGAGGACATCTTCAAGACGCTCGGGGCGGCCGGGATCGCGCGCGAGGACCTGTACCTCGCCTGGGACTTCACGGTCGCCAGCAGGGAGAGCCTCGCCGGGCGCGCGCTGGACATGCGCGACGACGCGTTCGAGCAGCTCGGGGACACCGACCTCGCCGACCTCGAGGTGCAGGGCACGGCGCCCCAGTTCGTGCAGAACCCCGACCTGGACGACGACGCGGTGGACGGGCTCGACGGCATCGACACCGACCCGGTGCCGAAGCTCTTCGACTTCGGCGACTTCGACGGGCTGCGCGAGTATCCGCCGTGCTCGGCCGGCGCCGGCCCCGAGTGCGAGCAGGGCGAGAGCGACCAGACGGCGCGGCGGGTGACCGGCCAGATCACCGTGCCGTGCTACCTGAACGCTCCCGGCTGTCCCCGGGCTCGGGGTTCCAGGGCGGGACGCCCTGCGCAGACGGCGGGGCAACACCGCGCTCGCGAACGTGATCTGCACCGTGCCGCGCAAGGCGGTCGACGGCGGCGGGCTACCGGGGGTCTCGCGGCCCTCGCTCTACGGCCACGGCCTGCTCGGCAGTGCGGGCGAGGTGGGCGCCGGCAACGTGCAGGCGATGGGGCAGCGAGCACGACTTCGTCTTCTGCGCCACCGACTGGGTGGGCATGTCGACCTTCGACCTCCCGAACGTGGCCACGCTGCTGCAGGACCTGTCCGGCTTCCCCACGCTCGTCGACCGGATCCAGCAGGGCTACGTGAACTTCCTGTACCTCGGCCGCTGGATGATCCATCCGCAGGGCGCGTCGCGCACACCCGGCGTTCCAGGTCGGGGGCGCGTCGGTGCTCGACAGCCGCCGTCTCTTCTACGACGGCAACAGCCAGGGCGGCATCCTCTCGGGCGGGCTCACGGCGCTCGCGCCGGACTTCCAGCGCGCGGTGCTCGGCGTGCCCGGCATGAACTACTCGACGCTGCTGCGCCGCAGCGTGGACTTCGACATGTACGCGAAGGGCGAGATCGGCACCGACTTGCCCATCGGGCTCTACGACAACTACCCGAACGAGCTCGAGCGCCCGCTGATCCTCTCGCTGATGCAGCTGCTCTGGGACCGGGGCGAGTCGAACGGCTACGCCCAGCACATGACCACGGACCCGCTGCCGAACACGCCCGCAGCACCAGGTGCTGCTGCACCCCGCGTTCGGCGACCACCAGGTGGCCAACGTGACGGCCGAGGTGGAGGCCCGCACGATCGGCGCGTGCGCCAGGCGGCCGGCGCTCTACCCCGGGCGCTCACCCGACGTGGAGCCGCTCTTCGGCATCCCCGACTTCGGCGCCGCGGAGTGCAACGGCTCGGGCATCGTCTACTGGGACGGCGGGCCGCTGGGCCGGATGGTCAACGGCGATCAGCGCGGCACCCCCGCGCCGCCGACCGGCAATGTCCCACCGAGGGAGGGACGCGACCCGCACAGCTTCCCCCGCAACGACCCGAAGGCACGTCAGCAGAAGTCGGCGTTCCTGCAGCTGAACGGAAGCCTGGTGAACACCTGCGGCGTCGGGCCCTGCTTCTCCGACGGCTTCACCGGCCCCTAGCCCTAGCAACTAGCAACTAGCAACTAGTAACTCGAGTCAAGCCGCCGCCAGGCAGCCATATCGTGCCCGGGAATGATCAAAGCGTCGGGGGTCTGTGCGACGTAGTGCTGGATCTCCTTCAGCGACCGCCTGAACCGGTGCTCGTCGGCCATCTTCCACGGCAGGTGGGTGTCCTCGATCGTGCGCATCGTGTAGGCGGCGTCGCCGACGATCAGCGCCTCGCGGTCCCTGAGGCGGAGGATCACCGAGCAGTGACCGTGCGTGTGGCCGGGCGTGAACACCATCCGCACGCTGCCGTCGCCGAACACGTCGAACGAGCGGCCGAAGGTCGCGAACGACTCGGCGCCCTGGCCCTCGAAGTTGAGCGTCCGATAGTCGAAGGCGTGGTCGTACTGGCGCTTGATGTAGCCGTCGGTCTCGCGGCCGTTCGACGCCGCATCCCACTCCTGTCTGCTGAGGACGAAGGCGGCGCCGGGGAACTCCGAGATCCCGCTCGCGTGGTCGGAGTGCAGGTGGGTCATCACCACGGTGGGGACCGTCGACGGGTCGATCCCGCGCCTTCGCAGCTGACCGGGCACGGCGTCCTCCACGTCCATCCGCAGGTCCTTGAAGAGCAGCCCGCCGAAGCGGCCCATGGCCTTGCTCGGGTCGACCGCCACGGAGGGGTGGAAGCCGGTGTCGATCAGCACGGGCCCGGCCGATGGGTGCTCGGCCAGGAACGAGACGATCGGAAGCTCGAGCCACTCGTCCTTCGGCACGCGGACGCCCAGTGCCTTCAGGGTGGCCAGCCGGCCCTCCTCGCGGTGGTACATGGCCGGCGGGCTGACCATCCGCGCGCACAGCAGCGGGTGCAGCTTCACGGTCGCCCCCTCCGAGCCGCCCGGCAGCGGGAGGGAGGCCGGCGGGGCTCCGCTGCGGTGGCCATCGGCGCCTAGCCTACGCGCTTCGCTTGCGCCTTCCGGGCTTCGCCCGCAGGCCCTCCCAGAAGCGGATCGACTCGCGCTCGTGCCCGATACCGGCCTCCAGCGTCAGCCACGGGCCCCGGGGCCCGTGGCCCGGATCGAGCGCCTGAAGCTCCTCGTACTGGGCGATCCGGCGCCCGTGTGCGTCGAGCTGGGCCTGCGCGACCGCCTCGGGATCCGCGCCGAAGAAGAGCTTCAGAAGGCCGAGGTCCCGGACCTCGTAAAGGCGGGCGGGGGGTGCGGCGCGCCACTCCTCGAGGGCCTTGCGGCCGGCTTGCGTGAGCGAGTAGTGGCGGCGGCGGCGACCGCCCTCCTCGCGCCGTTCGGTCACGTAGCCGGCGCCGGCAAGCCGCTCCGGCTCGGAGTACAGCTGGGCGTGCTGGAGCGTCCAGAAGTTTCCTAGCGAGACGCTCACCGCCTGCTTGAGGTCGTACGGGGTGGCCTCGCCGGAGAGCTCGAGCAGCCCGAGCACGATGTAGGAGGTGGGGGTGAGCTTTACCTCTTGCATTAGTCCAGAATAGACGGTACGGTTTGCTCCGTTAGTTCTAGACCATTGTATGGAGGCGCTCAGATGGCTACCGATACCACCACGCAGGCAACCCCTTCGCTTGGCTTCACGACGCTCGACGAGGAGGTGGACTCGCGCCCGCTGGAGGTGCGGGGTCAGCTCCCGGATTGGCTGGCGGGCAGGCTCGTCCGAGTGACCCCGGCGATGCTCGAACCGGGCGGCCAGGCGGTGCGCCACTGGTTCGACGGGCTCGCGATGCTGCACGCGTTCGCGATCGGGGGCGGCGAGGTCACCTACGCCAACCGCTTCCTCCAAAGCCGCGCGTACCGCAACGTGCGCGAGAAGGGCGAGGTCGGCATGCGCACCTTCGGGAGCGATCCGTGCAGGACGATCTTCCAGCGCGTGTCGTCGCTGTTCTCGCCGGGGATGACCGACAACTGCAACGTGAACGTGACCCGCCTGGGTGAGCGCTGGATCGCGATGACCGAGACGCCGATCGCGGTGGAGTTCGACCGCGAGACGCTGGACACGATCGGCCCGGTCGAGTGGGCCGGCCGCAGCGACCAGGGGACGGCGCACCCCCACTACGACTTCGAGCGCGGCGAGGCCGTGAGCTACTCGGTCCGCTTCGGGCCCTCGAGCAGCTACCGGCTGATGACCTGGCCCGACGGTGCGACGGAGCGCCGCGAGGTGGCGAAGCTCCCCGTGCGTCAGCCCGCGTACATGCACTCGTTCGCGCTCACGGATCGCTACGCCGTGCTGTTCGACCAGCCGCTCGTGGTGAACCCGCTGAAGCTGGCGCTCGGCAAGCGCTCGTTCATCGAGAACTACGAGTGGAAGCCGGAGCGCGGCGCCCGCTTCCTCGTGATCGACCGCGAGACGGGGGCGCTGCGTTCGACGGTCGAGGCGGACGCCTTCTTCACCTTCCACGCCGTCAACGCCTTCGAGGAGGGTGGCGAGCTGGTGGTCGACCTCGTCGCCTACGACGATGCCTCGATCATCGACGACCTCTACCTGGACAACCTGAGGAGCGGCTCTCCCACGGCCGCGGGCCGGCTTCGCCGCTACCGCCTGCCGCTCGACGGCGGCCGGGCCCGCAGCGAAGACCTCTGCGACGAGGAGATCGAGCTGCCGCGGATCGCCTACCGGGCTCGCAGCGGCCGCGACTACCGCTACGTGTACGGGGCCGGCCAGCGCGGAGGCGACTTCATCGACCAGCTCGTGAAGGTGGACATCGCCGAGCGGTCGGCCACGCTCTGGCACGAGGACGGCTGCTATCCCGGGGAGCCGGTGTTCGTGGCCGCGCCGGGCTCGGCCGCCGAGGACGACGGAGTGATCCTCTCCGTCGTCCTGGACTCCGCCGCCGAGCGGTCGTTCCTGCTCGTGCTCGACGCGCGCGACTTCACCGAACTGGGTCGCGCTGAGGCTCCCCACCACATACCATTCGGCTTTCACGGCGACTTCGGGAGGGAAGCCTGATGGCAGAGGGCAGGGACATGAGGGCGTCCGACGCCGATCGCGAGCGGGTGGCCGAGCGGCTGCGCCGCGCGGGCGCCGAGGGACGGCTGGACACCGACGAGCTCGAGGAGCGGCTCGAGGGCGCGCTGGGCGCGCGCACCTATGCGGACCTGGAGGCCGTGGTGGCGGACCTGCCGCGGTCGCCGCGCCCCCGCGGCGAGCGCTCGTCCCGCCGCCGGCGGCGAGGCGTGTTCAGGCACAGCTTCGTGGCGATCTCCGTGCTGCTCATCGCGATCTGGGCGCTCACCGGCGCCGGCTACTTCTGGCCGGGATGGGCGATCGGCGGGCTGGCGCTGTGGACGTTCTCGCCGGGGTGTGGCCGGCGGACGGCGGTAGGCTCCCGCCGCGATGGCATCCAAGCTCTTCGCCCCTGAGCTTCTCGCGGGCAAGATAGCCCTCGTCTCCGGCGGCGGCTCCGGGCTGGGCCGCGCGACCGCGGTCGAGCTCGCGGCGTGCGGGGCGCAGGTGGTTGTCTGCGGGCGGCGGCTCGAGCCGCTCGAGGAGACGGCCGGCATGTGCGAGGAGAACCGCTGCGAGGCGCACTCCTGCGACATCCGCGAGGAGGGCCAGGTCGCTGCGCTCGTCGACGCGGTGCTCGAGCGCCACGGCCGGATCGACGTGCTGGTGAACAACGCGGGCGGCCAGTACATGACTCCGGCCGAGGACATCACGCCGAAGGGCTTCCGGACGGTGATCCGCCTGAACGTGGAGGGCACGTGGCTGATGAGCCACGCGGTGGCCACCAAGGCGATGATGGGCGGGGAGGGCGGCAAGATCGTGAACGTCACGCTCTCCCCCCACCACGGCCTGCCCGGGATGGCCCACTCCTCTGCGGCGCGGGCGGCGGTCGAGAACCTCACCCGCGTGCTGTCGATCGAGTGGGCGCGGTTCGGCATCACGCTCACCGCCCTGGCCGCCGGCCACTTCGACACCGAGACCCTGCGCACCAAGTACCCGAAGCAGGTGGTCGAGAGCGTGGCCGGCACGGTGCCGCTGGGCCGCCTCGGCACCGAGGAGGAGTTCGCCTGGCTCGTCGCCTTCCTGGCCTCCCCGGGCGGCGACTACCTCTCCGGCTCGATCCTCACGATCGACGGCGCCCGCGACAACTGGTTCGGCCCGTGGCCCCCGGGGCGCATGACCGACGAGGCGGGGAAGCCGCTTGCGGAGGAGCGAAAGCCCAAGGCCTGATTGCGGCAAGGGGGGGCGAACTCGGGTTTGTTGGGGCCTTTGAGGTCGTATGGAGGTCAAAGGCCCCAATCACCGGGACAGGGTGGCGGGTCGGATCGCCGATCGCCAACACGGGACCGCCGCCCGCGGGCAGTTGCTCTCCGCCGGAATAAGTCGCGAGTCCATTGGGGGCTCGCTGAAGGCGGGACGGCTACGGCCGATGTTCCGGGGCGTCTACGCGGTCGGCCACGTCGCGGTGGGACCCGAGGCGTGGTGGCAGGCTGCGCTGCTGGCGTGTGGGGAGGGCGCGGTCCTCAGCCATCGCAGTGCCGCACAGCTGTGGCGCCTGCGCCACGGGGAGACGTTCCCGGTCTCGGTGATCGCTCAAGGAGACCGTGGCCGCAAGCACGCTCGTATCCGCGCGCGCCGGATGACGCTCGATCGGTCCGAGTGGATGGTGCTGGATGGGCTGCGGCTGACGACTCCAGCACGCACGATCGTCGACATGGCCGGCGAGCTCCCACCGAGGCGGATGCGGGAGCTGGTGGAACGCGCGCAGGATCTGCGCCGCTTCGACCCGGGGCGGATCGAGGCCGTTCTCGAACGCAACCGGCGCCGACCGGGCTGCCGCCCGCTGCTTGACCTCATTCCCCTGCTCGAGGCCGATGCGGACGGCGCGAAGTCATATCTGGAGCGTCTTTTCCTCAGGCTCGTCCGAAACCGCCGACTTCCGGAGCCCGAGGTGAACATAGTCATCGAGAACAGACAGCGCGACTTCGTGTGGCGAGAGCAGCGGCTTGTCGTGGAGGTCGACGGCTACGCCCACCACTCGTCCCGCAAGGCGATGCGCCGTGATAAACGGCGGGACCGCGAGCTGACGGCTGGGCTGTGGCGGCCGGTGCGATTCACCTACGAAGAGGTGGCCTTCGAGCCGGCGCCCACTGCGGACGAGCTCGCGTCGCTGCTCAGGTGGTCATCCCCGTGAACTGCCCCCCGGTCACGTTCAAGATCTGCCCGTGCACGTAGTCCGACCACGGCGAGCACAGGAAGAACACTCCGCCGGCGGCCTCCTCGGGGGTGGCCGGCCTGCCCAGGGGGATCATCATCGAGGCCATCTGGCGCAGCTGCTCGGGGATGCCGAGCTTGATCTCCTGCCCCTCGCGCTCGATCGACTCTGACTCCTCCTTCGCGGCCGTCAGGCGCGTCTCCACGAACCCGAACGCCACGGCGTTCACGTTGATCTTGAACTGGCCCCACTCCTTGGCCAGCGTCTTCGTGAGGCCCACGACGCCCGCCTTGCCGGACGAGTAGTTCACCTGGCCGGCGTTCCCCATCGTGCCCGAGATCGACGAGATGTTCACGACCTTGCGGAACACCTCCTTGCCCTCCTCGCGCTCCTTCTTCGCGGGCTCGCGCAGGTGCGGCGCGACGGCGCGCAGCACGCGGAACGGCACCACGTTGTGGATGTCGAGCATGGCCTGGAACTGCTCGTCGGACATCTTGTGGATCGGCCCGTCCCACGTGTAGCCGGCGTTGTTCACCACGATGTCGATCCGGCCGAACGCCTCCGCCGCGGTCTCCACGAGCTTGTCCGGCACGCCCTCCTTGGTCAGGTCCCCGGCGAAGGACACCGTCTCGCCCTTGATCTCGCCCGAGGCCTCCTCGGCCACGTCGCCGTCGAGGTCGTTGATCAGGACCTTGGCGCCATGCTCCGCGAGCAGCTCGGCCGTCGCCCGGCCGATGCCGCGCGCCGAGCCTGTGACGATCGCAGCCTTTCCGTCCAGTACTCCCACGTTTGCGCTCCTCCGTAGTTCGGGGCCGGGAGGGTATGCGATGGTCAGCGCCGGGCGTTGCGCGGGCGCACGCGGTCGTGGGAGCATGAAGCGGAGGAGGGCACCGTGGGCCAGGAGTCACGGCCACAGTCTTTAGCCGCGGGGACCGGCAGCGCTACCGGCAGAAGGTACGAGCCTGCCTGGACGTGCTCGAGCGACTGCTCGTCGAGGCCCGCTTCGCGACCCGGCGCTGGCCAACGCGGCCGCGCTGGAGGCGATCGCCGGCCCGGACTTCCAGACCGAGATCGGCCAGTTCAACATCGAGATCAACGTCGCCCCGCGCTGCTCGGGGGCGATGTGTTCTCGGAGCTCGAGACCGCGGTTCGCGCGAGCTTGAACAGCGCCGACGAGCGCGCCCGCACGGTGGGGGCGCACATGATGGTGATCGGCATCCTGCCGACGGTCGCCGAGAAGCACCTGACCGCGGACTCGTTCAGTCCCAGCGCCCGCTACGAGCAGATCTTCGCGGCTCGCGGCGAGGACCTCGAGATCTCGATCACGGGCGCCGAGCGTCTGTCGACCCACGCCGACACGATCGCGCCGGAGGCCGCCTGCACGAGCGTGCAGCTGCACCAGCAGGTGGAGCGGGACGGCTTCGCCGCGCATTGGAACGCGGCCCAGGCGATCGCGGGGATCCAGCTCGCGGTCGGCGCCAACTCGCCGTTCTTCTTCGGCCGGGAGTTGTGGCGGGAGACGCGCATCGCCCTCTTCGAGCAGGCGACCGACACGCGCCCCGAGGAGCTCAAGGCCAGGGTGTCCGGCCGCGGGTCTGGTTCGGGGAGCGCTGGATCACGTCGATCTTCGACCTCTTCGAGGAGAACGTGCGGTACTTCCCGGCGCTGCTGCCGGTCTGCGAGGACGAGGACCCACGAGAGGTGCTCGAGGCAGGCGATGTCCCCCAGCTCGGCGAGCTGCGGCTGCACAACGGAACCGTCTATCGCTGGAACCGGCCGATCTACGAGGTCGTCCGCGAGCGGCCGCACGTGCGGGTCGAGAACCGGCTGCTGCCCGCCGGGCCGACGGTCGTCGACACGATCGCCAACGCCGCCTTCTACTACGGACTAGTTCGGGTCCTGGCCGAGGACGACCGCCCACTCTGGTCGCGGATGTCCTTCTCCGCCGCCGAGGAGAACTTCCACGCGGGCGCGCGCGACGGGATCGAGGCGCAGGTCTACTGGCCGGGCGTGGGCGAGGTGCCGGCGGCCGAGCTGGTGCTGCGCCGGCTGCTCCCGCTCGCCCACGAGGGCTTCGACCGGTGGGGGATCGACTCCGCCGATGGTGACCGGCTGCTCGGGATCGTCGAGCGACGTTGCGTGACGATGCAAAACGGGGCGGCGTGGCAGAGCGCGGTCTTCCACCACCTGTACGACGAGCGCCGGCTCGAGCGAAGCGAGGCGCTGCGCCGGATGACGGTCGCCTATCGCGAGCACATGCACGCGAACGAGCCCGTGGACGCCTGGCCGGTCCCTGACGCGGAACCGTGGGAGCTGGACGAATGGGCGATAGGGCTCGACCCTCCCGCGCCCGATACCCCCTTCATGGCCCTCTTTCCCGAAAGGGGAGTCTCCCCCCGGCTTGGAGCGGCGCTCGCGTGCGCGGCGGTCCTCGCCTCGGCGGTGGGCGTCTCCGTGGCGGTGGCGAGCGATCCCTCGATCTCGACGGTCGCCGGAAACGGCACGGAGGGGAGCTCCGGCGACGGCGCCGCCGCGACCCTCGCCGAGCTCGGTAGGCCCGCGGACGTCGCCCTGGTGCCGGCCGGCGGCTTCCTGATCGCCGATACGAAGAACAACCGCATCCGCGAGGTGGCGCTCGACGGCGAGATCAACACCGTCGCGGGCACGGGAAACAACTCCTTCAGCGGCGACAGCGGGCCGGCGGTCGCGGCCGAGCTGGACGAGCCGCTCGGGGTCGCCCCGATCGTGGGCGGCGGGTTCCTGATCGCGGACACCAAGAACGACCGCATCCGCGAAGTCGCCCCCGACGGCACGATCGACACCGTCGCGGGAGGCTCCGGACCGTCGTTGGCGGACCCCCACGCGGTCGCGCCCCTTCCCGGCGGCGGCTTTCTGGTGGCGGACACCGGCAACCACCTGATCCGCATGGTCGATGCGCTCGGCGCGTCCACGGTCGTGGCGGGCACAGGCAACGGCGGCTACACGGGCGACGGCGGGCCCGCGGTGGACGCGGACATCGACGACCCTCACGACGTCGCCCCCCTCGCCGGAGGGGGCTTTCTCTTCGCCGACTACGACGAGGACGTGGTGCGCAGGGTCGATGCGCTCGGGACGATCACGACGGTGGCGGGCGGCGGCAGCTCGGGCGCCGAAGGGATCCCCGCCACGGACGCGAAGCTAGACAAGCCGGCGGGCGTCGCACCCCTGGCAGGGGGCGGCTTCCTGGTCGCGCTCGAGGGCGACCACTCCGTACGCCGGGTGTCGGCGGACGGCGTGATCGAGACCGTCGCGGGCTCGGGCAGCCCGGGCTTCGGCGGCGATCTGGGCAATCCGCTGGCGGCGACGTTCGACTCCCCGGTGGGCATCGTGGCCACCCTCCCGGGCGATCATGTCCTTGTCGCGGACTCCCGGAACAACCGCATACGCGACGTCTCACTTCCTCTGGGCGCGCCGCCCGAGGACCCCGGCCCGGACGAGCGCGCTCCCGAGCCCACCACCGGCCGGCAGCAGGAGCCGGGGGGCGAGCGCCAGGCGCCGCGCCAGGCGCCGCCGCCCGTGCTCGGCAAGTCCGTGACGGTTTCGCCGGCCAAGGGCACGGTGCGCGTCCGCAGGCCGCGCAGCAAGCGCTTCGTGCGGCTGACCGGCTCGGCCCGTGTACCCGTGGGCTCGATCATCGACGTGATCCGGGGCAGGGTGAGCCTCTCGAGCGCACTCGACCGGAAGGGCAAGACCCAGACGGCGCAGTTCTGGGCGGGTGTCTTCCAGGTCCGCCAGAGCCGCTCCGGCCGCGGGATGACGGACATCGTCCTCCACGGTGCGAAGCCGCGCTGCTCGAGTGGCCGGCGGGGCCGGGCGAAGAGCAGCGCCAAACGCAAGCGCCGCCGCGCCCGCCGCCTCTGGGCGAAGGACAAGCGGGGGCGCTTCCGCACCCGCGGGAGCAACAGCGTCGCCACGACCCGCGGCACGCTCTGGGTCACGGCCGAGAACTGCACGGGGACCGCCACGAAGGTCCTCGAGGGCTCCGTGGTCGTCCGAAACCGCCACACCGGCAGGAAGCGGACGGTCCGTGCCGGCCAGCGCTATGTCGCGCGCCGCCCGCGATAGGGCGCAGGGAAACCGCCGCGGCTCGCTGCTCCTCGCGGCGGGCTTTGCGATCGCGATCGCACTCGCCGTCCACCTCGGCGGCGCCCTCGAGCCGCTCGAGCACGAGGCCTTCGACCGGCGGATGCAAATGCGTGCCGCCGAGCGGCCGGCAGACCTCGCCGTCGTTGCCGTCGACGGGAAGACGTTCTCCGAGCTGCAGCAGCGCTGGCCGCTGCCGCGGTCGATGTTCGGGCGGGTGATCGATCGTTTGAGCGCGGCCGGAGCGCGCGAGATCGTCGTCGACGTGCAGTTCACGGAGCCGACCACGGAGCGCGAGGACGGCGCGCTCTACGACGCGATCGACCGGGCCGGCGGGGTGCTGCTCGCGACGAGTGAGACCGACGGGCGCGGGAGGACGAACGTGCTGGGAGGAGACGAGAACCTCGCAGCGGTGGGGGCGAGGGCGGCCGCCGCCAACCTCCCCGAGGACGACCGCGGGGTCCTGCGCCGATTCAGCTACGAGGAGGGTGGGCTCGAGAGCATCGGCGTGGCGGTGGCGGACCGCCTGGGCCGGCCCGTCGAGCGATCCGACTTCGACGCCGAAGGGGCGTGGATCGACTACAGCGGCCGGACCGGCACGGTGCCGAGCATCTCGTTCTCGGACGCGCTGCGCGGCAGCTTCCCGGCGGCGGCGGTGCGCGGCAAGATCGTCGTGATCGGAGCCACCGCGCCTACCCTGCACGACGTGCATCCCACGCCTGTCGGGGGGGCCGGCCTCATGGCCGGCCCGGAGATCCAGGCGAACGCGATCCGGACGGCCATGACCGGCATTCCACTGCGGAGCGCTCCCGAGCCGTTCGGGGTCCTCGCGATCGTGGTGCTCGGCCTGGCGGTCCCTCTCGCGGCATGCCGCATCCGGCTGCCCATCGCCGCGCTCGGCGGCATCGGCCTCGGCGTCGCCTACGCCCTCGCGGCGAAGCTGCTGTTCGACGCCGGCAGCGTCGTCCTCGTGGCGGCTCCCCTCACGTCGCTCGTGCTCTCCCTGGTGCTCGCTGTGTCGAGCTCATATCTGGCGGAGTACCAGGAACGCCGCCGGATGGCCCTCTTCAACGCGGTCCTCGAGGAGGAGGTCCGGGAGCGAACCCGCGAGCTGTACGACACCCAGCTCGAGGTGATCCAGCGGCTGGGCCAGGCGGTGGAGTGGCGTGACGAGGAGACCGGTGAGCACGTCGAGCGGATGAGCGCCCTGTGCTACCGGCTCGGGCGGGCCGCCGGGATGGACGAGGCCGAGGCCTCCGTTCTCAAGCGCGCCGCGGCGCTGCACGACGTCGGGAAGATCGGAGTGCCGGACGCGGTGCTGCAGAAGGCCGGGCCGCTCGAGGCCGACGAGTGGGAGCTGATAAAGCAGCACACGGTGATCGGCGCGGGCATCCTCAGCGGCTCGCGCTCGCCGATCGTCCAGGTGGCGGAGCAGATCGCCCGCACCCATCACGAGCACTGGGACGGGGGCGGCTACCCGGAGGGCCTGAGCGGCGAGCAGATCCCGCTGCCCGGGCGGATCTGCTCGATCTGCGACGTGTTCGATGCCCTCACCTCCTCGCGCCGGTACAAGACGAGCTGGAGCGTCGACGAGGCGCTCGCCGAGATCACGGGCCAGGCCGGGCGCCAGTTCGACCCCGCGCTGGTCGAGCGGTTCATGAGCCTCGCGCCGGACCTGCGGCGCGAGTACGGGGAGGACGCGCCCGACGTTCCCGCCCAGGCGCCGGTTGCCGCGGTCTAGGGCTCGAGGCGGTCCCGGATCGCGCGGCGCGCCAGGTCGAACGCCTCCTGGCTGCCGAAGAGCAGGAACAGCGTGTTGGCCTGGCCGAGCATCGCGTTGATCTCGAACGTGAGCTGCTCGATGCTCGCGTCCGGGTCGATCTCGCCCTGACGCTGTGCCGCGCGCAGGCTCGACGCCATGCGCTCCACCCAGTCCGCCTGGACGTCAGCGATCCGGTCGCGGACCGGCCCGGGCCGCGTGTCGAGCTCGGCCGCGACCGAGGCGAAGAAGCAGCCGCCGGGAAACACCCCGCGTTCGACGTGCGACAGGAAGCGCTCGCACAGGTCCTTGACGCGGGGGAGGCCGTCGTCGGTCGCCATGGCCGGGTCGACGACATCGGTGTCGAACACCTCCTTGGCCGAGGCGATGGTCGCGAGCTGCAGTTCCTCCTTCGACCCGAAGTGGGCGTAGAGGCCGCTCTTGCTCATCCCGATGGTCTGTGCGAGCCGCCCGATCGATAGCCCGTCGATGCCCTCGACGGTCGCCTGGCGTGCGGCGGCGTCGAGGATCGCGCGCCGGCTGCGCTCGCCGTCAGAGCGGCGGCCTCGGGACGCGGGCGTATCGGGCTTAGTGAGACCCGTCACAGTCACCTTGACAACTTAGCACGATCGGTCGTACGTTCTAGCACGAACGATCGTGCTATCTAGAACCTCATCCGCCATCACTTCCACCCGCTCGGAGCTGGGGCGGCTCGGTCGCCTCGGCCGCTGGGCGGCCACCCACCGCCGCACGGTCGTGCTCGTCTGGGTTGGCGTGGCCATCGGACTCGGCGTTCTTGCCCCGCGCGCCGAGCACGCGCTCTCCGGGGGCGGCTGGCAGGCCGACGGCTCCGAGTCCGTGGAGGCCCGCGCGCTGATCGACCGGCACTTCGACGGGCAGGGCAGCTACGCGCTTGTCGCCGTCGTCAGCTCTCCGAGGCATGACAGCGCGAGCCCGGTCTTCCGCGGCGCGATCGGCCGGGTCGTGTCCGTCCTCCGGCGCGACCCCGCCGTCGGAGCGGTGCGGGTGCCCGCGGGCCCTGACGCGATCGCGCCGAACGGCCGAGTGGCCATCGTCCGCGGCGGCGCGGCAGCCGGCTCGGCCGAGATGGTGCGCGCCGCGGATCGTCTGCGCGATCGGCTGCGAGCGGCCGGCGGACCGGGAATCGAGGTCTCGCTCACCGGCTCCGCTGGTCTGTGGTCGGAGTTCAACGAGCAGAACAAGGCCGCGATGCTGCGCTCCGAGGTCATGTCCTGGCCCGTCACGATGGCCGTGCTGGCCATCGCCTTCGGCTCGCTCGCGGCGGCGGGGATCCCGCTGGTCCTCGCAATCCTCGGGCTCGTCGCCACCGCCGGCGCGCTCTGGGTAGGAGCGCAGTTCATCGGGATCACAATCTGGGCGATGAACTTCGCGCTGATGTTCGCACTCGCGGTGGGCATCGACTATGCGCTCTTCGTGGTGGTGCGCTTCCGCGCCGCGCTGCGAGCGGGGCTGCGCCCGGTTGACGCCGTGGCCGAGACGATGGACACCGCGGGCAAGGCGGTGCTCGTCAGCGGTGTGGCGGTGCTGGCGTCGCTGGCCGCGGTCATGATCGTGCCGAGCCAGCCGTTTCGCACGAGCGCGCTGGGGATCCTGCTGGCGGTGGGGTTCGTGCTCGCGGCCTCGCTGACCCTCCTGCCGGCGCTCCTCGCGCGCCTCGGCACGCGCATCGACCGCTTCGCGCTGCCCTGGGCCGGCGCCGTTCAGCACCGCAGCGAGGCGTTTGCGCGCTGGGGCCGGCTGATATGGCGCCGCCCCGTCGCGACCGGCGGAGCGGCGCTCCTCGCGCTCGTCGTGCTCGCCCTACCCGTGCTCGGCCTGCGTACGGCCATGCCGACGACCGGTGTGCTCCCCGCCGACGCGAGCGCGCGAGTCGGTTACGAGCGTGTCGAGGACGCCTTCGGAGCCGGGGCGGCCGCCGAGCTTCAGGTGGTTGCGCCGGCGGGCACGTCGGCCCGTGTACGCGCCGCGGTCGAGCACAGCGGCGGCGTGGCTGCCCCGCCGGAGCCGAGCGGGCGGCTCGTGCTGACGCGGGTGCGTCCCGCCGCCGGTCAGCGCGGAACCGAATTCGTCTCCCGCGTGCGGTCACGGCTGCCGGACGGCGCGGCCCTCGGCGGTGCGACCGCTGAGGCCCACGATCTCGAGCGGGCCCTGGCCGGGCGGCTTCCGGTCGTCTACGGGCTGGTCGTCGTGGTGGGACTGGCGCTGCTGCTGCTCGTCGTGCGCGCGCCGATCGCCGCGGCAGCGGCCGTTCTGCTGAACCTGCTCGCGACAGCGGCGACGTTCGGCATCGCGAAGCTCGTGTTCCAGGACGGCCACGGGGAGGCGCTGCTCGGCTTCTCCTCGCAGGGCTTCGTCGACGCCTGGGCGCCGATCTTCTTCTTCGCCCTGATCTTCGCGCTGGCGATGGACTACAGCGTGTTCCTGCTCAGCTCCGTCAGGGCGGAGTTCGAGCGCAGCGGCGATCCGCGCGCCGCGCTGGTCGAGGGGCTGGCCGGCTCGGGCAGAGTCATCAACGCGGCCGGCGGGGTGATGGTGGTGGTGTTCTTCACCTTCGCCCTCTCCGGACCGCTCGCCCCGAAGGAGATGGGCGTGATCCTCGGCGTCGCGGTGCTGCTCGACACGCTGCTCGTCCGCCTGCTGCTGCTCCCGGCCGTCCTGCGGCTGCTCGGCCGGCACGCCTGGTGGACGCCGCGCCTGCTTAGCCGCCTGCCAAGGCGGGGGGTCAGAGCCCCAGCTGCCGCCCGAGGATCTCCTTCATGATCTCGTCGGTCCCGCCGCCGATCGGGCCCAGGCGCAGGTCGCGCGCCACCCGCTCGATCTCGTACTCCTTCATGTAGCCGGCGCCGCCGTGGATCTGCAGCGACTCGTCGGCGACCTCGAAGGCGGCGCGCTGGGTCTGGAGCTTGGCCTCCGTGACCTCGCGGATGGCGTCGTGGCCGTCGGTGAAGAGGCGCAGCGCGTGATAGGTGATCGCCCGCCCGGACTCGAGCTTCAGCGCCATCTCGGCGATCTTGTGGCGGATCGCCTGGAAGCGGCCGATCTCGCGGCCGAACGCCTTGCGCTCGAGCGCGAATGCGATCGTCTTCTCGAGCACCTGCTGCATCGAGCCGACCGCGCCTAGGGCCATCAGCAGCCGCTCCCACTGGAAGTTGGCCATGATCAGGTAGAAGCCCTTGTTCTCCTCGCCCAGCAGGTTCTCGTCGGGCACGAACACGTCCTGGAAGGCCAGCTCGGCGGTGTCGGAGGCGCGCCAGCCCATCTTCTCGAGCTTCTTCGAGACGGTGAACCCCTCCATCCCCTTCTCCATCAGCAGGAACGAGAGCCCGCCGTGGCCGCCGTCCTCGGTGGTCTTCACGGCGGTGACCACGAAGTCCGCGCGCACGCCGTTGGTGATGAACGTCTTCGAGCCGTTCACCACGTAGCCGCCGTCCACCTTCTTGGCGAACGTCCGGATGCCCGCCACGTCGGACCCGGCGCCCGGCTCGGTGATCCCGAGCGCGGCGATCTTCTCGCCGCGGATGGCGGGGGCGAGGAAGCGCTGTTTCTGCTCCTCGGTGCCGAACTTCCACACCGGCGGGGTGGCGATCCCGATGTGCGCGCCGATGCCGGCGGCCACGCCGCCCGAGCCGCAGCCGGACAGCTCCTCCGTGAACACGGCGTCGTGGACGTAGTCGCCGCCCTCGCCGCCGTACTCCTGCGGGTACTTGAGGCCGAGGAAGCCGACCGCCGCGAGCTTCTGGAACACCTCGTCGGGGAACCACTCGGCGTCCTCCCACTCCATCGCGTGCGGGCGCAGCTCCTTCGCGACGAAGCGGCGGATCGATTCCCGCAGCTCGCCGTGCTCCTCCGTGAAGGGAGGGATCGGCCGCTGCGGCGCGGCGGACGGCACGCCCTTGGTGAACTCGCGCGCGCTCACAGCGTCGTGTAGCCGCGGCCGGCGTGGTCGAAGCCGAGCAGGTCGCCGCTCGGGTTCTTGCGGTTTCCGTGGTGGTAGGCGCGCACCTCGCAGATCTTCCGGTCGCGGAACTCGAACCACTCGGTGCCGCGGTCGAGCCTGCGCTCACCGGACTCCGGGTCGCGCCAGGTCATCGTCCACTCGATCACCACGCGTTCCCCGTCCTCGATCGCGTCCTCGATCGCCCACTGCCCGTCGATGTGCTCCACGGCCCAGTGCGTGTGCTCGCCGATGGTCCGCCCGCCCTCGTGGGGCCCCAGCCGCGTGTAGTAGTGGGTGGCGTCCTCCGTGAAGTGCTCGCTCACCTGGTCCGCGTCGCCCGTGTTGAGCGCCTGGTAGTAGGACCGGACGTGGTCGATCAGGGCCGCCATGCGGTGGAGGCTATGCGCTGGCTAGGGTCGAGGGCGTGACCCGGAGGCGGCGCATCGGCCTGGCGGTGGGGGCGTTCGCGCTCGCGTTCGTCGGCGCCGCCTTCTTCCTGACCAGGGACCGCGGGCTGCCGCCGCCCGACGAGCTCGCGGTGATCCCGGCCGGCGCGCCCGATCCGCTCGCATACGACGAGGCGCGCCGGGCGGAGTTCGAGCGCCGCGCAGCGCGCGGGAACGCGCACGTGGTGTACGCGAAGAGCCCCGGTGGCGTGGTGGCCACCGCCGAGCGCACCGCGGCGTTTCGCGCCCAAATCGACGCCGCGGCCGCGAAGGCGGGCGTCACGCCGGACCTGCTCGAGGCGATCGTGTTCCTCGAGTCCGCGGGGCGGCCGGGGGCGGTGGCGGATCCGAAGCTCGAGGGCGCGGTGGGCCTGACCCAGATCCTCGCGGAGACCGGGCGCAACCTGCTCGGAATGAAGATCGACGTGCGCGCCTCGCGCAGGCTGACGCGCCGCATCGGGCGGGCGGAGCGCGCCGGCGAAGAGCGCCGGGCCGGCCGGCTGCGCGCGCGCCGCGCCCGCATCGACGAGCGCTTCGACCCGCGCAAGGCGCTGGCCGCCACGGGCCGGTACCTGACGCAGGCACGTGCCCGGTTCGGCCGCGAGGACCTCGCCGTGGCCTCGTACCACATGGGCATCGGCAACCTGCAGGGCGCGATCGGCGACTTCACGGCGGGGGGCGCCCCGCCGCGCAGTTACGCCGAGCTCTACTTCGCGAGCAGCCCGGTCAGCCGCCCGGCGGCCTGGCGGCGGCTGGCGGAGCTGGGCGACGACTCGTCCACCTACCTCTGGCGGGTGCTCGCCTCGCGCGAGATCATGCGCGCCTTCCGGACCGACCGCGAGGCGCTCGAGCGCTCCGCCGAGCTCCAGACCGCGAAGAACTCGGCGGAGGAGGTGCTCCACCCCGAGGGGGAGACGGACGCGTTCGCCGACCCCGACGAGCTCGAGGCCGCCTACCGCGACAGCAGGATCCGCTCCTTCCCGAACGCGCCGCGGGCCCTGGGGCTGAGGCGGGACGCCCGGATGGGCGAGCTGGCGCAGCGGCTCGAGCAGCCTCGCCGCCTCTACCAGGGGCTGCGCCCGGAGGCCTACGCTCTGGCGGCCTACCTGGCGCGACTGGTGCGCCAGGCCGGTGGAGGCGAGGCGCCCCTCACGGTCACAAGCACGGTGCGCGACGAGGAGTACCAGGAGCTTCTGGCCAGCCGAAACGCCGAGGCCACGGACGCCTACTCGCTTCACACCACGGGATTCGCCTTCGACGTCTCGCGTGCCTATGCCTCGCGCGCCCAGGCAGCGGCGTTCCAGTTCGCCCTCGACCGGCTCCAGGCTCTCGACCTGGTCGCGTGGGTGCGCGAGCCGGCGGCCATCCACGTCACGGTCTCGGGTGACGCTCGGCTGCTGGTGCCGCTGCTCAGGCGCCCGGCCGGCGAGGGCTAGCTGCGGGCGGGAGCCGCCGCGCGCTCCCGCTCCACGTCACGGCGGAACCGGTCGGCATCGGTGGTGACCGTAACGAGCCGGCCCACCTGCGCCAGGTGCGTGGTCACCCCCACGATGAACTCCATGAAGCGCGAGCCGACGAGCACCGTGAGCGACTCCAGCCCGTCGCGGTTCGCCTTGAAGAAGTCGCGCCACAGGTCCGTGACCGGCGCCCCCGCGGCCTGCGCGTGCTCGGCGTCGATCAGCAGGGTCAGGCGCCCGAACCGCTGCAGCTCGGAGCGGAACTCGTCGATCACCGCCGTCCCGAACTGGCCGCTGTCCTTTCCCTCGATCTGGACCAGCAGCGTTCCCGGCCGCAGCCGGTCGAACGCGAAGGTGCAGGCCTCGTCTCGGAGCTGTGCGCGTCCGTCTTCGAGCCGCTCGATCTGCACGAGGCGACTCTAACCGCCCGGGTGACGCTCTAGGCGGAGGCGCCCGTGCCCGCCAGCCGCGCCGGCGTGTCGTCGTCGCACTCGGCGAAGAAGCCGCCGACCGCGTCCATCAGGTGGTCCATCCCGTCGGCCGCGAAGAGGATCGGCTGGTAGTGGGTGATGTCGTACTCCTGCATGCCCATCGCGGCCACGTCGAGCTCGCGGATCTCAGCGCCGCGGAACTCCTCGATCTCGCCGTAGGACGACAGCAGCCCGGCGCCGTACGCGCGCAGCTCACCGCCCTCGCGGATCACGCCGAACTCGACGGTGAACCAGAAGACCTTCGCGAGGAAGTCGCGCGCCTCGCTGGTCTCGAGTCGCTGCGCGGCCTTGCCGGCGAGGCGGTTCAGCTCGGCGAAGCGGCTGCCGGCCAGCATGTTGCCGTGGCCGATGACCTCGTGGATCAGGTCGGGCTCGGGTGTGTACAGCGGCAGGCCGTGGTGGCGGATGTACTGCGTCGAGTGGAAGACGCCGTCGGCCAGGGAGCCGTAGAAGAGGTCGAACGAGGCCAGGCCCGCCACGGGGTGGTACTCGAAGCCGGTGAGCGGGCGCATCAGGCGGCCCACCTCGTCGAGCTGGGGGATCCGGTCCGTGGGAAGCCCCAGGCGCGCGGCCGCCTCGCGGTACTCGGCGCAGGCCAGGCGCTCGTGCTTGGCCTCCAGCTCGCGGCAGACCGTGCGCCACACCTCGTGCTCCTCGTCCGTGTAGTGCACGTGCGGGATCGGAGCGCCGGGGCTCCAGTCGAGCGCCAGCGAAGCGATGTGGTTGCGCCGCTCGCGGTAGGCGGGATCGCCCACGCCGGGGTGGTCGTCCGCCAGGTGCACCGTGACCTGGCCGTCGTCGCCCGTGGTCACCGGGGCGTAGAGCTGGGCCTCCTCGAACATCACTTCCCTCCTGGTCGCTCGTTCCCCTGAGAAAAGCACCTGAGGGCCGCACTGGCAACTGTGCACAGCAGCACTGGTCATATTGACCAATTCGTGCGAGGATCTGCGTGCAGGAGTGAGCGATATGTCCAATGGAATAGACGAGCTCGATGCACGGCTGATAGCCGCGATGGCGGAGCATCCGCGCGTGGGGCTGATGGAGATCTCCCGCCAGCTGGGTGTCGCGCGCGGGACCGTGCAGGCACGGCTCGACAAGCTCGTCGAGCGCGGGGCGATCACCGGCTTCGGGCCGGATCTGGACCCGGAGCACATGGGGTATCCGGTCCTGGCGTTCGTGTTCCTCGAGATAACCCAGGGGCGGCTCGAGGAGGCGGTCGCCTGGCTCGACGACGTGCCCGAGGTGCTGGAGGCCCACGGCACGAGCGGCCCCCACGACCTGCACTGCCGCGTGGTGGCCCACGACCCGGGCCAGCTGCAGGACGTGATCAACCGCATCCTCGAGACCCCGCGCGGTGCAGCGCTCGACCAGCTACATCGCGCTGTCCGAGCAGATCGCCTGGCGCACCGGTCCCCTGGTGAAGGCCGCCGTCAGACCTTGACGGTCACGACACGCCGCCCGCCGACCGTCTTCCACCGGCGCTCCCCGTGGTCGCGGAAGCGGATCTCGATTCGGCCGGGAAGGTGCGTCAGGTAGACCGAGCGGACGGGGTCGGTGGGCTGGCGCACCCTGCCCGTGCCGACGATCGCCGATAGGTTCACCGAGAGGATCGACCGCCTGGGGGCGAGGGGCGCGCGGGTCACGAAGCCGGGCGCGCCGATGGGCGAGTGGGTATGGCCGGACAGCCACGCCTTTGCGATGGGGTAGCGGGCGAGCAGCGCGCGGATCTTGGCGTCGGGCTTGGCGTAGAAGTGCTGCGAGTCCGACCTGTAGTGGGTCCGCTTGTCGCCCAGCACCGTCTTCCTCAGCGGCCAGTGGCAGGCGATCCAGCAGTCGCGGCCCTCCGAGCGTTCGAGCCGCAGCTTCGTCCACGCGAGCGTCGCGTCCGACAGCAGGCCCGCCTCCTCGTCGGGGTCGTCGCGATCGGGTGCGACGCAGATGATCCGCACGAACGGCAGGTCGATCACATAGTTCGGCGACTCGTTGCCGTAGATCTTCGCCCACTGCTCCGGGGTTCGCTTGTTGTGCATCACGTCGTGGTTGCCGAGGATCGTGCGGTGCGGCCCCGGCAGGCGCCCGAGCCACCGCAGGGCGAGCACGTCCTCCTCCGGCAGGCCATGCTCGGTGGAGTCGCCCGCCTGGAGGTGCAGGGCGGGGGTCCTCAGGGTCTTCACGTCGTCGAGCAGGGCCGACACACGAGGGCGCTTGACGCCCCCGGCATGGAGGTCGCCGATCCCGTGGACCATTCTCGACCAGTCGGCCACGCGCGCATCTTGGCAACCGTGCCCGCTGGCTAATCTGGCCCCGTGCGCGTCCGGGTGCTCACCGTGCTGACCCTGATCGCGGCGGCCACGGGGTCGGTGGCGCTGATCCCAGGGTCGGACGCCGCGCCGGCGAAGCAGCGCACCGTGCTGGTCGTGAGCGAGGCGCGGGGCTTCGTGCACGACTCGATTCCGGAGTCGGTGGACTTCTTCGGGAGGCTCGGGCGGCGAGACCGGCGCCTCCGCGTCGTGGCGCTGCGCCGAGCGCGCGAGCTCACGCCCGCCCGACTTGGGAAGGCCCACGCCGTGGTGTTCGCGAGCACCACCGGGGAGCTGCCCCTCACGAGGCGCTCCAAGGAGGCGCTGCTGCGCTTCGTCCGTGGCGGCGGCGCGTTCGTCGGCACGCACTCGGCGACCAACACCTTCGACGGCTGGCCGCCGTTCCAGCGGATGTTGGGCGCGCGCTTCGTGCGCCATCCGCCGGCACAGACGGGGCGGGTCGTGGTGGAGGATCGTCGCCATCCGGCCACCCGCGGGCTGCCCCGTTCGTTCCGCGCGCGCGACGAGACCTACGAGTTCCGCACCCCGCCGCGTCCGCGGGTGAACGTGCTGGCGCGGGTGGACCCCGACAGCATCGAGGGAGAGACGACCCGCGACCTGCCGGTGGTCTGGACCCGGCGCTTTGGCCGGGGGCGCGTCTTCTACAGCGCGCTCGGTCACTTCGGCGAGGCCTGGGCGCCGGGCACGCGCAACGGCAGGATCGTGGCGGGCGGACTGCGCTGGGCGCTTCGGCTGACCCGCTAGGCCTTCGTGCAGAGCACCTGGTAGACCGAGGTGAAGCCGGTCTCGAAGCCGTTGCGCGCGGCGCGCAGGTAGAGACGCCAGACCCGCGCCCGTTCGGGGCCGGCGAGGCGGACGGCCTCGTCCATGCTGTCGTCCAGGCGCCGCGCCCAGTGGCGCAGCGTCTCGACGTAGTCGTCGCGGAAGTCCTCCACGTGGTTGGGCTGGAAGCCCGCGCGCTCGAGCGCGAGCGTGACCCGCGAGAGGTGGAGGGGGTCGGCGTCCGGGAACACGTAGCGCTCCGAGAACGGGCCCGCCTCCGGGTCGCTGTGGCGTATCCGCCCGATGCCGTGGTTGAGCAGCTTGCCGCCCGGCGCCACGAGCTCCGCGAGCTGGCGCGCGTAGACGTCGATCTGCTCCTCGCCCACGTGCTCGACCATCCCGATGCTGGCGAGCGCGTCGAAGCGCTCGCCCGAGAGCTCGCGGTAGTCCTGCACGCGGAACTCGACCAGGTCCGCCACGCCCGCTCGCTCGGCGCGCTCCCTCGCACCCACCGCCTGGGGCTCGGAGAGCGTGATGCCCGTGACCCGCGCGCCGTGCTCGCGCGCGGCGTGGATCGCGAAGGCGCCCCAGCCGGAGCCGATGTCGAGCACGCGGTCGCCCTCGGACAGGCCGAGCTTCGCGCACACCAGCTCGTTCTTCTGGACCTGCGCCTCCTCCAGCGTGCTCGCCCCGCGCGAGAAGATCGCGCAGCTGTAGGTCATCGACTCGTCGAGGAAGAGGGCGAAGAATTCGTTCGACACGTCGTAGTGGTGGCGCACGGCGCGCCGGTCGCGCTCGGGGCTGTGGCGCCGGCCGCGCGGGCGCAGCTCGGCGGCGGGGGGCCGGGGCGGCAGCGTGAGCCCGGAGGCTCGGGCGGCGGCCGCCGCGAGGCGAAGCTTCGCTGGTGTCTCCACCGGCGGGGGCCTCCATGTGTCGAGCAGGCGCATCACCTCGTCGAGGTCGCTCACCTCGAGCGACCCGGTCGCGTACGCCCGGCCGAGGCCGAGCTGCCCGGGCGCGAGCAGCGCCTGGGCCACCGCCTCGGGGGAGCGGACGTGGAAGGTGGGTCCGCCGTTCGTGGAAGGCAGCTCGGTGCCGTCCCAGAACTCGACCTTGAACGGGCGCGACGGGAAAACTCGCTCGATCTCCTGCCGGAGGGGGGCTGTCCGCGCCAGAGCCATCAGGCCACAGTGTTTCGCAGAACGCCGATTCCTTCGATCTCGAGCTCCACCACGTCGCCGCTCTGCAGCCAGCGCTCGTCGCCGTGCTCGAGGATGCACCCGCTGCCCACCGTGCCCGAGCCGAGCACGTCGCCCGGCTGGAGGCCCGGCGTGTGGCGCGCGGCGTGATTCAGGATCTCGTCCCAGGAGAACCACATTCCCCCGGTGCGGGAGTCGGTGCGCACCTCGCCGTTGACGCGCGCGACCGCCCGCATGTCGAGGTCGTCCGGCAGCTCGTCCGGCGACACCAGCTCGGGGCCGAGCGAGGTGGCGAAGTCCTTGCCCTTGGCCGGCCCGAGGCCCACCGACATCTCCTTCATCTGGAGGTCGCGCGCGGACCAGTCGTTCATCACCGTGAAGCCCTCGGGCCGCCCGTCCGCGCCGACGACGCAGGCCAGCTCGAGCTCGTAGTCGAGTGCTGCCGTGTCCGTGGGCTTGGGGATCTCGTCGCCATGGCGGTACACCGCCGCCGGGTTCGAGAAGTAGAACACGGGCATGTCGTACCAGGCCGGCGGCACCTCGAGCCCCCGATTGGCGCGCGCGTTCTTCACGTGCTCCTCGAAGGCGAAGAAGTCGCGGATGGAGGGCGGCTGCCCGTCCGGGTAGGGGCGCCGGCTCACCGCTGGAACAGGGTCGAGAGCACGACCTCCGTGACGGTGCGTGTGATGCCCTCGGTGTTGCGGATCCGCTCGAGCGCCAGCTCCAGGTCCTTCGTGTCCTCGGCCATCACGTGCAGCATCGCACTCGACTCGCCGGCGACGGTGTGCGCCGAGGCCACGCGCGGCTCGGACTCCACCACCCGCTTGATCGCCTCGCCCGACATGCCGCCCTCGCAGAACAGCTCCACGAACGCCTCGGCGTGCCAGCCGAAGGCGTGCGGGTCGACCACCGCCGTGTAGCCGCGGATCACCCCGTCGGCCTCCAACCGGTCCACCCGGCGCTTCACCGCGGGCGCCGACAGGCCCACGTTCTTCCCCATGTCCTGGAACGAGCGGCGGGCGTTCTCGCGGAGCAACGCAACGATCTTCCGGTCTGTGTCGTCCATATCAGGGTCACAACGCCGAATTCGCAACGAATCGCGGTTGAAAAGGCGCTCTGACACCACGAACATTACGTGAGATGGCGACAGTGCATCAGCTTGAGCATCCGGCCGCGGCCGAAACGGACGACCGGATGCCCGTCCACGGCATCGACCATCTCGAGATCTACTCCGGCAACGCCGCCCAGGCGGCCTTCTTCTTCACCCGTGCTTTCGGGTTCACCGAGACCGCGTACGCGGGCCTCGAGACTGGCGAGCGCGACCGCGTTTCACACGTGCTCGAGCAGGGCCGCATCCGGCTGGTGATCACCGGCACCCTCGGCGGCGACGACGACATCGGCGACCACCACCGCCACCACGGCGACAGCGTTCGCGTGATCGCGCTCAGCGTGCCGGACGCCGAGGCCGCGTACATGCACGCCGTGGAGCACGGCGCCCGCGGCATCGAGACCCCGCGCTGGATCGAGGACGACCACGGTCGCGTCCAGGTCGCCAGCATCGCCACCTACGGGGAGGTGCGCCACACGTTCATCCAGCGCGATGGTTACAAGGGGCCGTTCCTGCCCGGCTACGAGGCCCGCGGCACCGCCGACCGCGGTCCCGACGGCCTGCTGGCCGGCATCGACCACGTGGTGGGCAACGTCGAGCTCGGTCACATGGAGGAGTGGGTCGGCTACTACGAGCGCGTCTTCGGGATGACGGAGATGATCCATTTCTCCGACGACGACATCTCCACCGAGTACTCGGCGCTGATGTCGAAGGTCGTGACCGATGGCTCCGGCCGGCTCAAGTTCCCGATCAACGAGCCCGCCGAGGGCAAGCGCAAGTCGCAGATCGAGGAGTACCTCGAGTTCCACAACGGCCCGGGCGTGCAGCACGTGGCCGTCGCGACCACCGACATCGTCGGGACGGTCGGCGAGCTGCGCAGCCGCGGCGTGGAGTTCCTCGCGATCCCCGACTCCTACTACGACGAGGTGCCGGACCGGATCGGCGAGATCGAGGAGGACCTGCAGGATCTGCGCGCGCAGGGCATCCTCGTGGACCGCGACGACGAGGGGTACCTGCTCCAGATCTTCACCAAGCCGCTGGGCGACCGGCCCACGCTGTTCTTCGAGGTAATCGAGCGCCACGGCTCGCGCGGCTTCGGCGAGGGCAACTTCAAGGCCCTCTTCGAGGCGATCGAGCGCGAGCAGGAGCGGAGGGGAAACCTGTGAGGTACGAGCGCCGCGGCGACATGCCGCAGAAGCGACACACCGTCTTCCGCGATACCCAGGGGGGCACAGGGAACGGGAACCTGCTGACCGAGGAGGTCATGGGCTACGAGGGCTTCTCGGGCAACGAGTCGATCCTCTACCACCTGCATTCGCCCTGCCGCGTGATGGAAGTCGGCGAGTTCACGCCGATCGAGCGCGAGGAGTGGGTGCCGGACGCGCACGTCCACCACCTCGTCGACACGCGCGGCATCGAGCCGCAGGGCGATCCGATCACGGGGCGCCGCCTGCTGATGTGGAACAACGACGTGGAGATCGCCATCTGCCGGCCGGCGGAGGAGCAGGACTACTTCTACAAGAACGGCGAGGGCGACGAGGTCGTGTTCGTCCACGAGGGCCGCGGCCACCTGGAGACCACCTTCGGCACGCTGCCCTACGAGAAGCACGACTACGTGGTGATCCCGCGCAGCACGATCTACCGCTTCCGGCCGGAGGGCAACGGCACGCTGCTGCTCACCTTCCACACTCCGGGTGAGATCGAGACCCCCAACCGCTACCGCAACCGCTACGGCCAGCTGCTGGAGCACGCGCCGTTCTCGCACCGCGACTTCAAGGCGCCCTCGCGCCTCGTGACCCACCGCGACCGCGGCGACTACGACCTCATGGTGCGCGTCCGCGACGGCTACCAGCACTACAAGCTCGACTACCACCCGCTCGACGTGGTGGCGTGGGACGGCTACGTCTACCCCTACACGTTCTCGATCGACGACTTCGAGCCGATCACGGGCCGCATCCACATGCCGCCGCCCGTGCACCAGACCTTCCAGGGCCCGAACTTCGTGATCTGCTCGTTCTGCCCGCGCAAGCTCGACTGGCACGAGGACGCCGTGCCGATCCCCTACAACCACTCGAACCTCCAGTCGGAGGAGATGATCTATTACGTGGACGGGCAGTTCGGGTCGCGCAAGGGCGTGGACAAGGGCACGATCACCCTCCACCCGTCGGGCCTGCCGCACGGACCCCAGCCGGGCCTTGCGGAGAAGTCGCTCGGGTCGACCGAGACCGACGAGCTGGCCGTGATGTGCGACACCTTCAAGCCGCTGCGGCTCACGCAGCTGGCCCACGCGCTCGACGACGGCAAGTACGCGCTGTCGTGGTATGAGGGAGCGGAGGAAGGTTCGGCCCCAGAGGGGTCGAACGGAGCGGGAAGCCCCGCGGGAGTCACGAGCCACCTGTAGCGACAGGTGGCGTGCTCAACTCCCGCGGAGTACCCGTTTCGGTCGTCGGTCGTCAGTTGTCAGTCGTCAGGACTGAGAACTGACCGTTGAGGACGGGCTCGCGCCACATCGGGTGGAACGGCGGGCCGCCTTCCGGGGCGTAGGGCTCGCCGGCCTCGAAGCCGTGGCGCTCGTAGAGCCGTAGGTTGTCCTCGCTCGTCGCGTCCAGGTAGGCGGGGACGCACTCGCGGTCGCAGCGCTCGAGCACCTCGGCCAGTAGCGCGGACCCGATCCCCTGGCCCTGCTCCTCCGGCACGACGGCGATGAAGTTCAGATAGTAGAACCAGCCGTGCGGGTGATGCTCGTCGATGAGCCCGATGATCTCGAGCGCCCGAGGCGCATCCACGCCAGACGCGTCGAGCAGCCGCGCGACGAACTCCTCGCCGTCCTCCTCGGCGACCGCCTCCTGACCGGGCGGCGCCCAGAGGGCGGCCCCGCTCGCGTCCGCGGTGAGGTAGGTCTCGCCCTGGGCCAGGAAGGGCTCCGTGAAGATGGCGAAGAACGCCGGCAGCAGCGCCGCGCGCCGTTTGTCGTCGGGCACCATCCAGCGGAACACGGGGTCGTCGTAGAAGCCACGGCAGAGGGCGTTGACGACCGCCGGGGCCTGGGCTGCGGTCGCCTTGCTCACCTGGGCGGGGGCGAGGAGCGTGGGGGTCATTGCGAGTCCTTCCGTGCGGAGTTAATGGTTTGGTCAGCACACCAAACCTCCACCGCCCCCGCTGTGGCGTCCGTCACACAGCGCGCTACAGGCCGTACGAGCGCCCGATCACGTCGAGCATGATCTCGTCGGTGCCGGCGCCGATCCGGTTCAGGCGCATGTCGCGCCACACGCGCTCCACGCCGTACTCCTTCATGTAGCCGGCGCCTCCGTGGATCTGGATGCACTCGTCGGCGACCTCCACGGCGATCCGCGAGGCGTACAGCTTCGCCATCGAGATCTCGCGCACGGGGTACTCGCCGTTCTGGAACCGCCACGCGGTGGTGTACGTGAGCTGGCGGGCCGACTCGATCTTCGTCGCCATCTCGGCGAACTTGTGCCGGATCGCCTGGAACTTGCCGATCTGGCGCCCGAAGGCGTTGCGCTCGAGCGCGTACTGGAGCGTGCGGTCGAAGCAGCGCTGGGCGCCCGCCACGCAGCCGGCGGCACCGATCAGGCGCTCGCCCTGGAGCTCCCACATGATGTGGTAGAAGCCCTTGCCCTCCTCGCCGAGGATCGCGTCCGCCGGCACGCGCACGTCCTGGAATGCGAGCAGCGCGGTGTCGGAGGCGTGCATGCCGAGCTTCTCGAGCTTCTTCTCGCGGATCACGCCGGGCGAGTCCATCGGCACGAGGAAGAGCGTGAAGCCGTCGTAGCCCTTGTCCGGGTCGGTCTTCGTCACGAGCACGATGAAGTGCGCCCGGTGCCCGTTCGTGATGTAGGTCTTCGACCCGTTGATCACGTACTCGTCGCCATCGCGTACGGCGCGCGTCTTGATGCCGGCGACGTCGGAGCCGGCGTCCGGCTCGGTGATGCCGAGGCACGAGATCTTCTCGCCCTTGATGGCCGGCACGAGGTACTCCTGCTTCTGCTCCTCGGTGCCGAACAGGAACACGGGCGGAGTGGCCATGTCGGTGTGCACGGCGACGCCCATCGCGAGGCCGCCCGAGTTCGACTTGGTGATCTCCTCGGCGAGCACGAGGTTGCAGTAGTAGTCGCCGCCCTGGCCGCCGTACTCCTCGGGGTAGGAGAGGCCGAGGAAGCCCAGCTCGCCCATCCGCTCGAAGACCCAGTCGTCGAAGGTCTCCTCCTCCCAGCGCGGGGCGTGCGGGGCCAGCTCCTTCTCGACGAAGGAGCCGATCGACTCACGCAGCCGGTCGTGCTCCTCGGTGAAGATGAAGTGCTTCTTCTTCGACCCGAAGTCGGGCTTCAGGACGTTCTCGGCAGTGGCCATCGGTGCTAGCGCTCCCCTCGTCGACGTGCTCGCCCAGGGACCGTACCACGAGTAAGGAGTGGAACTTCCTACTTTCTACTGGGTGAGCTCGGGCAGGCGCCGCAGTGGTGGCGCCGTGGCTGCCGGGGCGGGCGGCAGTAGCGGCGCGGCGCCCCTGCCCAGGAGACGCCGGGCCACCCCCTCGACCGTGTGCTGGCCGTAGGGCATCTGCGGGTTGCCCCGCGTCATCACGGCGATTGCGAGGCGCCGTGCCCCGCGCTCGAGCAGCGCGGCCTGGTGCACCAGCTCGCCGTCGTTCTCCGGCCGCCAGCCGCCCTTGAAGAAGACCCGCCAGCGTGGCCGCGCGCCCCGGGGGATCCCCCAGCTCTGCAGCGGGGAGATCGTCTCCAGCAGCGTGCGGGCGAACCGCCGCTCGGCGGCGGGCACGAGGCCGTCGAGCTCGAGGAAGAAGCGCGCCTGGTCGGCGGGGGTGACCTTCACGTTGGCCCACCCGCCGGAGCGGGCGAAGGCGCGCATGCCCGCGTGTCGTGCCAGGTCGAGCAGGCCCTCGTCGCCCACCTTCGCGTACATGCGGTCGGCGGACGAGTTGTCGGACAGCCGGATCATGTAGCCCAGGCTCAGGCGGTCCGCGTGTGTCGGCTCGGTCCCGGTCGCCGCCGCCTGGCGGAGGAATGCGACGAGGATCATCGCCTTCGTGAGGCTCGCCGATTCGAACCCGCGGCCGGGGTCGAGCCCGCTGACTCCTCCCCGCTCGTCGGCCACCGCGAACGCCACTTCGCCCTCGCGATCGGATGCGAACTTGCTCGCCGCGGCGATGGCCGAATCGCTCGGAAAGGCCAGCCGCGGCGGGGGCGCCAGCGCCGGGTAGACGCCCGCGCCCGAGTCGACCTGGCCCTCCGGGGCTGCCAGCGCCCCGACGGGGCGAAGCCCGGGGACCACTGACAGGGCTTCGCCCTCCGCGGGCGCAGAGCGCGTGTCGCCACCGGGAACGGCGAGCGTGAGCGCGCCCCCCACCACGGCGAGCGCCAGCGTTACTGTTGCCACGGCGCGGGCCACGAAGGTCAACGGTACGCGGGATGAAACCCGCGCGCGGCGCACAAGAGGGCACACCATGAGCGAAAAGAGCTTCGACGCGATCGTGATCGGAGCCGGACCTGCCGGCGAGGTGTGCGCGGGCCGGCTGGCGGACGGCGGCCTGAAGCTGGCGATCGTGGAGCCCGAGCTCATCGGCGGCGAATGCTCCTACTACGCGTGCATGCCGTCCAAGGCGCTGCTGCGACCCGGGGAGCTGCTGGCCGAGGTGCGGCGCGTGCCCGGAGCCGCGGACGCCGTGACCGGGGACCTGGACGTGCAGGCCGTGCTCGACCGGCGCGACGAGGTGATCCACGGCCTCGACGACTCGTCGCAGATCCCCTGGCTCGAGAGCCGGGGGATCGAGTTGTTCCGCGACCACGCGCGCCTCGACGGCGAGCGGCGCGTGACCGCGGCGCGAGGACGTGCTGCTCGCCGAGAAGGCGGTGGTGGTGGCGACCGGCACCGGCGCGCTGATCCCGCCGATCGACGGACTGCGCGAGGCGCAGCCGTGGACGAACCGCGAGATCACCACCGCGAAGGCGGCCCCGGCGCGGCTGGCGATCCTCGGAGGCGGCGTGGTCGGCGTGGAGATGGCGCAGGCGTGGCGCACGCTCGGCTCCCAGGTGACCCTGATCGAGGCAGCCGACCGGCTCATCGCCCGCGAGGAGCCGTTCGCGAGCGAGGAGGTGGCGGAGTCGCTCCGCGAGCTCGGCGTGGACGTGCGGCTGGGCCAGAAGGCCACCCGCGTGGGCCGCGATGGCTCCGGGGAGGTCACCGT
Source organism: uncultured Thermoleophilaceae bacterium (assembly GCA_963722705.1). GTDB lineage: Bacteria > Actinomycetota > Thermoleophilia > Solirubrobacterales > Thermoleophilaceae > JAAYBF01. The sequence continues at coordinate 175,357 of CAVRNY010000008.1, forward strand.
GGAGCTCGAGGAGGGCCCCGCCGTGGTCGCCGACGAGCTGGTGGTCGCGATCGGCCGCCGCCCGCACACCGACGACCTGGGCCTCGAGACCGTGGATCTCGAGCCCGGCAAGAACATCGACGTGGACGACACGATGCGCTCCACCGGGGCGGATGGGGAGTGGCTGTACGCGATCGGCGACGTGAACGGGCGAACGCTCCTCACGCACATGGGCAAGTACCAGGCCCGGATCGCCGCCGACGTGATCCTCGGGAAGGAGGCCAGGGCAACCGCCGACGGGCCGGTATCGCCGCGCGTGATCTTCACCGACCCCCAGGTGGCGGCCGTCGGCCACACGCTGGACAGCGCACGGCAGGCCGGCATCAACGCCATGTCCGTGGACATGGCGACGTCCGGCAACGCCGGCGGCAGCTTCTACGGCAAGGACGCTCCGGGCACCACCCGGCTCGTCATCGACGAGGACCGGAGCGTGATCGCCGGAGCCACGTTCACGGGCGCCGAGATAGCGGACTTCCTTCACGCGGCCACCATCGCGGTGGTCGGCGAGGTGCCCCTGGAGCGGCTCGCCCACGCCGTCCCCTCGTTCCCCACCCGCAGCGAGGTGTGGCTCAACCTGCTGGAGGAGCTGGGCCTCTGACGAGTTCGTTAAGCGGACTTGACTCAGCCCTCCCGGATGGGGTCTGCTGAGGCCTAGGGACTCAACGGAAGGAGGCGCAATGAGCGCCACAAGCATCGACGAGGCCAAGCTCGAGGCCTTCATGGGGCAGGCCGTGACGGACATGGGCGCGGTCATCAGCGCGCCGCTGTTCGTGATCGGCGAGAAGCTCGGTCTTTACAAGGCGATGGCCAACGCGGGACCGCTGACCTCACAGGAGGTCGCCGACCGCTCGGGTGCCGCCGAGCGCTCCGTACGCGAGTGGCTTCGCAACCAGGCGGCCGGCGGCTACGTGACCTACGACGCCGACAGCGGCAAGTACACGCTGCCGGACGAGCACGCACTCGCCCTCGCCGACGAGGACAGCCCGTTCTACATCCTCGGCGTGTACGACTCGATCGCCTCGCTTTACGCGGACGAGGACAGGATCCTCGAGGCGTTCCGCAGCGGGGAGGGGATGGGCTGGCACGAGCACGACCACAGGCTGTTCCGCGGTACCGAGCGGTTCTTCCGGCCCGGCTATCGGCAGCACCTCGTGGGCGATTGGATCGCTGCCCTCGATGGGGTCCAGGACAAGCTGGAGCGCGGCGCCAAGGTGGCCGATGTGGGCTGTGGACACGGCGCATCGACCGTGATCATGGCCGCCGCTTTCCCGAACAGTGAGTTCCATGGCTTCGACTACCACCCGGAGTCGATCGAGCGTGCGAAGGAGGCGGCCGAGGAGGCCGGGGTTGGGGGGAGGACCACGTTCGAGGTCGCGGCCGCGAAGGATTACCCCGGCACGGACTATGACCTCGTGTGCGTGTTCGACTGCCTGCACGACATGGGTGACCCGGTTGGGGCGTCCGCCCACGTGCTCGAGTCGCTCGCCCCCGAGGGCACGTGGATGATCGTGGAGCCGTTCGCGAATGACGAGGTCCAGGACAACCTGAACCCCGTGGGTCGGGTGTTCTACGGGGCCTCCACCGTGATCTGCACGCCGGCGTCGCTCGACCAGGAGGTGGGGCTGGCGCTCGGGGCGCAGGCCGGCGAGACGCGCCTCGCCGAGGTGATCAAGGAGGGGGGCTTCTCGAGTGTCCGCAGAGCCACCGAGACCCCGTTCAACCTGATCCTGGAGGCCAGGCCCTAGGCTCGGGTCAGTCGCCGGGCTGGAACAGCTCCACCGGGTTGCCCGCGGGGTCGTCGAGCAGGATCTGGCGACCGCCTCGGCCTTCCACGATCTCGTTGCGGAACGAGGCGCCCGCCCCCTGAAGTCGCTCGACCGTCTCATTCAGGTCCTCGACGGTCACCTGGATCCGGTTCCAGCCCCCGGGCGCCGGTTCGCGCCCATCGGGCATCGGCTGCGCCGCTCCGCCCGGCCCGCCGGGCGCGTTGAGCAGCAGGCGAAGGTCGCCGTGGGAGAGAATCGCGAAGCCCGGTGCCGGGCTCATCTCGACCTCGAAACCGAGGTGATCCGTGTAGAAGGCGATCGCCGCCTCGGTGTCGTCGACGATGTAGCGCACGCTGACGGCCATGGTGCCGCTCCTTTCTCGGGGTCGGTGTTACTCCTACCCGGGTAGGCTCGCTTCGATGGATGTAGTCGTTGCCGGAGGGCACGGGCAGATCGGGCTGAAGCTCCTTGCGCTGCTGGCGGCGCGGGGCGACCGGGCGCGCGGCCTGATCCGCAACCCGGCGCACGCCGCCGAGCTCGAGGCGGTCGGCGCGGAGGCGGTGATCTGCGATCTCGAGGCGGAGACGGACGTGTCCGGCGCGGTGGCGGGCGCGGACGCGGTGGTCTTCGCAGCCGGGGCCGGGCCGGGCAGCGGCCCCGAGCGCAAGCGCACGATGGATCTGGGCGGCGCGCTCAAGCTGATCAATGCCGGCGTGCAGCGCTACGTGATGGTCAGCGCGATCGGCGCGGGCGACCCGGAGGCGGCCTCCGAGCAGATGCGGCCGTACATCGAGGCGAAGGCAGAGGCCGACGAGGCGCTCGCCTGCAGCGGGCTCGACTACACGATCGTCAGGCCGGGGATGCTCACGAATGAGCCGGGTACCGGGCGCGTGGCGGCGGGCCCGGACGTCGAGCGGGGCGAGATCCCGCGCGAGGACGTGGCGGCGGCGCTGGCGGAGGTGCTGGCCGCCCCCGACACGATCGGGAAGACGTTCAACCTCGTCGGGGGCGACGTTCCTGTGGACGAGGCGATCCGGGCGCTCTGATGGACCTGTCCTCACCCCGCGCACGCGAGGTGCTCAGGCGCGCCCGCGCGGTGCCGCCCGGCCGCGTCACGACCTACGGCGACCTGTCGCCGGGCGCCCCGCGGTTCGCGGGAGCGGTGCTGTTCGCGTGCGACCAGCCCGACGTGCCGTGGCAGCGGGTCGTGCGCGCCGACGGTTCGCTGGCGAAGGGCGAGCGCCAGCGGGCGCTGCTGGCGGCCGAGGACGTGCCGATGCTCGGCGACCGGGTCGACATGCGGGCCGCCTGGGTGGCGGTAGAGTGAGTAGGCAGTAGGACTTCCCACTTCCCACGAGCGGAGCGGAGCTTGGCGTACGAGAAGATCCTGTACGAAGTCGCCGACACGGGTGTCGCGACGATCGCGCTGGACGACCCGGACAGCCGGAACGCGCTCGGGCCGGACATCCTGGCGGAGCTGCTCGCCGCGTTCGGGGAGGCGAAGGCCGACGACTCCGTGCGCTGCGTGGTGCTCGCCTCGACCCACGAGAAGGTGTTCTCGGCCGGCGGCAACCTCGCCGGATTCGCGGCCGATGCGCCGCTGGTGCACAAGCACTTCGGCACCGACCACTTCCCGCGGATCTTCCGGGTGATCGGGGAGCTCGGCAAGCCCACGATCTGCGCGGCCGGCGGCCACGTGCTCGCGGGGGCGCTCGGCCTCGCGCTGGCGTGCGACCTGGTCCTCGCCAAGGAGGAGGCCACGTTCGGCACGCCCGAGATCAACGTGGGCGTTTTCCCCTTCATGATCATGGCGCTGATCTACCGCAATGTCCCGCGCAAGAAGACGAACGAGCTGCTGCTGCTCGGCGAGCGCATCTCCGCCCAGGAGGCCCGCGAGGCGGGGATCGTGAACAAGGTCGTGAGCGCGGACGAGTTCGACGGCACCGTGAAGGCGTGGGCCGAGAAGCTGGCCGGCAAGTCTCCCGTGATGATGCGGCTCGGCAAGGACGCGATGTTCCGCCAGATGGACATGTCGTTCGCGGACGCGCTCGAATACCTGCACCACAACCTCACGCTGGCGTTCTCGACCGAGGACATCCAGGAGGGCGTGAAGGCGTTCTTCGAGAAGCGCGAGCCCGAATGGAGGGGCCGGTGAGCGCCTCGCTCGTGGCACTCCGGTGCCGCACGTCCGACCGCACGCCCGCGGCCGGGCGCGGCGTGGAGGCGCTCGCCCCGTTGGTCGCGAAGCTGCTCGGACGCGAGCCACGCACGATCGGCGAGCCCGGCGAGCCGAGCGAGAGCCGGTTCGACGACGACCTGCGCGACTCCCGCGGCTGCCTGCTGGAGGCCGGCGGCCAGGTGGACGACGCGCTCGCCGCCGGGGACGTGCCGGTGCTGCTGGCGGCCGAGTGCTCGATCGCCCTCACGACCCTCCCGACCGTGCTCAGCCGGCGGCCCGACGCCCGCGTGCTGTGGCTCGACGCGCACGGGGACTTCAACACCCCCGACACCACGACGAGCGGCTACCTCGGCGGCATGGCGCTGGCCGGCGCGTGTGGTGGCTGGGACGCCGGCCTCGCGGATGGCCCCGTGCCGCACGACCGCGTGGTGCTGGCCGGGGTGCGCGACCTCGACGCGCCCGAGCGCGAGGCGCTCGAGGGCAACGACGTGACCGTGATCGGCGCGAGCCCCGTGGAGACCCTCGTGGCGGTGAAGAACGCGCTCGACGGCGCCCCCGTCTACGTGCACCTCGACCTCGACGTGATCGATCCGGAGGAGTTCCCGGCGCAGTTCCCGGCTCCCGGCGGCCTGCGGGCGGAGAAGCTGTACGACCTGCTCGAGGCGGTGGCGGCCGACTGCGAGATCGTCGGCGCCGAGATCACAGCCTTCGAGGCGCCCGAGGACGACCTCGAGTGCCAGGCCGCCGCGTCGACGGCGGCCCACGTCCTCGAGCCTCTCATCGAAGCCATCCCGGAAGGAGCCCATGTCAGCGACTGAGGAGTCCGTGAAGGCCGACACGCTGGTGGCCCGCCCGCCGCTGCGGTCGCTGGTGGACGACCTGCACGAGCGCCGCGAGCACGTGCGGCTGGGCGGCGGCCAGGAGAAGATCGACCGCCAGCACGAGCAGGACAAGCTGACCGCGCGCGAGCGCCTGGCGCTCCTGATCGACGAGGGCACGTTCACCGAGCTGGGGGTCCACGGCCGGCCGCACTTCTCCCAGAAGTCGATGGAGGGCAAGGACGCTCCCGCCGACGGGGTGATCACCGGCTACGGCAAGGTCGAGGGGCGGCTGGTGTGCGTGTGCGCCTACGACTTCACCGTGATGGCGGGCTCGATGGGCATGACCGGCGAGCTGAAGGTCACCCGGTTGCGCGAGATGGCCCTGTCGAAGCGGATCCCGTTCATCTGGCTGCTCGACTCGGCCGGGGCGCGCATCCAGGAGGCGGCCGGCTCGCTGTTCGCCGGCTCGGGCCACCTGTTCCGCGAGGAGGTCGTGATGAGCGGCGTGATCCCGCAGATCGCGGCCCTGATGGGGCCGTGCGCCGCGGGCACCGCCTACATCCCCGGCCTGGCCGACTTCGTGCCGATGGTCAAGGGCCGCGGCTCGATGGCGCTGGCGGGCCCGCACCTCACCAAGGCCGTGACCGGCGAGGACGTGACCCAGGAGGACCTGGGCGGCTCGAAGATCCACACCAAGATCTCGGGCGTGGGCGACCTCGAGGTGAAGTCCGACGAGGAGTGCATCCAGGCGATCAAGGACTACCTGTCCTTCTTCCCGCAGAACTGCGAGGAGCCGCCGCCGCAGCGCGAGCCGGCGGATCCGCCGGAGGGCCAGGCCGCCGCCGAGGAGCTGCTCGACGTGCTGCCGGACTCGCCCCGCAAGCCCTATGACATGTACGACGTGATCCGCCGGATCGTTGATGACGGCTTCTACTTCGACATGAAGCCGCGCTTCGCCCGCACGATCATCACCTGCTTCGCGCGCATGGGCGGGCGTCCCGTGGGCATCGTGGCCAACCAGCCCAAGCAGCTCGGCGGCATCCTCGAGAACGACTCCGCGGACAAGGCGGCGCGCTTCATCAACCTCTGCGACGCGTTCGGCATCCCGCTGCTGTTCCTCCAGGACGTGCCCGGCTTCATGGTCGGCACGAAGGTCGAACAGGCGGGCATCATCCGCCACGGCGCGAAGATGCTCTACGCGGTCTCCCGCGCGACGGTGCCGAAGGTGACGGTGGTGGTCCGCAAGGCCTACGGCGCGGGCTACTACGTGATGTGCGGCAAGGCCTACGAGCCGGACCTGATCGTGGCCTGGCCCTCCGCCGAGATCTCCGTGATGGGGCCCGAGGGCGCTGTGAACATCATCTTCCGCAAGCAGATCGAGGCCGCCGACGACCCGGACGCCACGCGCGCGGAGATGATCCAGGGGATCCGCAAGATCATCGACCCCTACATCGCAGCGGGCAACGCGATGATCGACGACGTGATCGACCCGCGGGAAACGCGGGCCGTGGTGATGGGGGCGTTCGAGATGGCGGCTACTAAGCGGGTCGAGCGGCCTTGGAAGCGGCATGGGGTGATGCCTGTATGAGTCGACAGTCGACAGTCGACAGTCGACAGGGCTCAGGACCAGCCTTTCAGCAGGCCATTGAGGAGCTTGCTGAGCTCCGTTGCTCGCTGATCGGCATCGCGCGGCAGCGGCAGTCCACGCGCGCTTGCAGTGCGAACCCAGTGTTCGACCTCGCACGCCGACCCGCGGGCGAGGAAGACCATCCGGCGGCGATCTGCGCGGGTGTCGCGACCCCACGCCTCGGCCAGGTTCGCGCCGACGGAATCCGCGGCGCGGATGAGCTGAATGCCGACCGTCCACCGGTCACTCGAGGCCCACGATGCCGCATGCTCGTGCGCGTCGTTGGCGAACTCAAAGGACCGCCGGTACGCGATCAGATCAGAGACGTCTCGAACTGCCACACCAAGAGAAGTCGCCAGAGCGGCCGAGTTCGCCCCCTGTCGACTGTCGACTGTCGACTGTCGACCGATGCCTGAGCTCCGCGAACAAGACGCCATCTTCTTCGACAGCCCCGAGGCCTTCTACGACTGGCTTGCCGAGCACCACGAGTCCGAGACCGAGGTGTTCGTTGGCTTTTGGAAGAAGGCCACCGGCAAGCAGACGATGACCTGGTCGGAGTCCGTGGACCAGGCGCTCTGCTTCGGGTGGATCGACAGCGTGATGCGCAGCATCGACGGCGAGCGCCACATGCAGCGCTTCACCCCGCGCAAGCCCGGAAGCAACTGGAGCAAGGTGAACGTGGAGAAGATGGCCAAGCTCGAGGCCGAGGGATTGATGGCGCCGGCGGGGCGTAAGGCGTTCGAGGCTCGGACGAACGCAAAGACGGCGGTCTACTCGTTTGAGAAGGCGGCGGCCGAGCTGCCGCCCGAGCTCGCGGACCAGCTCGCCGCGGACAAGCGGGCCAACGAGTACTTCGAGGGGCGTGCGCCGTCGTACAAGCGCACGGCCATCCACTGGGTCGTGAGCGCAAAGCGAGAGGAGACCAGATTGAGACGGTTGGGACAGCTGATCGAGTCCTCGGCGAAAGGCGAGGACCTGCCGCAGTTCCGCTGGAGCAAGCAGCGATGAGGCATCGCCGGCTCCGCCCGAACCCGCACCCTGTCGACTGTCGACTGTCGACTGTCGACTGTCCGGAGGTGGCGAGGTGAGCCGCTTCAGCGACCCCGTCGTCATCACCTGCTCGATCTCCGGCGCCGTCGCCAACCGCGACCAGTGCCCGGCAATCCCCTACACGCCGGAGGAGTACGCCGCCGAGGCCCGCCGGATCGTGGACGAGGGCGGCAGCATGATCCACATCCATGCGCGCACCCGGGAGGGGGTGCCGAGCTACGAGATCGAGGACTTCCGGGCGATCACCGAGGCGATCGGCGCCGAGGTCGACGACGTGATCATCAACTACTCGACCGGCGCCATCGGCGTGCCGATCGAGAAGCGGATCGAGTACCTGCGCGAGCTGAAGCCGGACGTGGCCGCGCTGAACATGAGCTCGATGAACTACGCGAAGTACTCGAAGAGCCGCAAGGACTTCGTGTTCAAGGCGGTGTTCGAGAACTCGTTCGACACGATCATCGCGTTCCTCACCGAGATGAACGAGCTGGGCATTCGCGCCGAGCACGAGTGCTTCGACACCGGCCACGTGGCGAACCTCGACCCGCTGCTCGACATGGGGCTCCTGCGCGAGCCGCTCCAGATCTCGTGCGTGATGGGCGTGACCGGGGGCATCCGGCCGAACGCCCGCAATCTCGCGCACATGGCCGAGCAGGTGCCGGGCGGCCCGGAGGGGCGCAACAACTGGGGCGTGATCGGCGTCAGCCGCAAGCAGTGGCAGCTCGTGGCCGCGGCGCTCACCCTCGGCGGCAACGTCCGCGTGGGTCTCGAGGACAACTTCTACCTGCCGGGCGGAGAGATGGCGCGCTCGAACGGCGACCTGATCGCCAAGGCGCGGCAGATGACCGAGGACGTGGGGCGGCGCCCGGCCAGCGTCGCGGAGGCGCGCGAGCTGCTCGGGGTGCCAAAGCGCGTGGAGGCATGACCCAAGCCACGGTGACCACCCACGCGGCCGAGGTCGTCTGGGAGGGCGACAAGGAGGACCTGCGCTCGCACACCGTCCGCGCCGGCGGCCAGGAGATCGGCGGCTCGTGCTCGCCCGAGTGGGGCGGCGACCCCGCGCAGGCGGATCCCGAGGCGCTGTTCGTGGGCGCGCTGTCGGCCTGCCACATGCTGTGGTTCCTCGACCTCTCCCGTCGCGAGCGCCTGCGGGTCACGCGCTACGAGGACAGCGCCGAGGGGACGATGGACGGGAGGCGCTTCACGCGCGTGGTGCTCCGCCCGCGGGTGGAGTTCGAGGCCGAGGTCGACGCGGAGACGCTGGAGCGGCTGCACGAGGGCGCGCACAAGAGGTGCTTCATCGCCAACTCGGTGAGCTGCCCGGTGGAGGTGGAGGCGGCGTGAGCGCGCTCTCCGACGTGAAGGTGCTCGACCTCTCGCGCCTGCTCCCGGGCGGGTTCTGCTCGCTGCTCCTGGCCGACTTCGGCGCCGAGGTGCTGAAGGTCGAGGACACGGGGATGGGCGACTACGTGCGCTGGTCGCCGCCCTACCACGAGGGCGCGGAGGACTCCGCGAAGTCGGCGCTGTTCCTGGCGCTCAACCGCGGCAAGCGCTCGATCAGGCTGAACCTCAAGGAGGAGGGCGGCCGTGAGGTGCTGCTCAAGCTGGCGAAGGAGTACGACGTGCTGCTCGAGTCCTTCCGCCCCGGCGTGCTCGACCGCCTCGGCGTGGGCTATGAGCGCCTGCGCGAGGAGAACCCGGCCCTCGTGTACTGCGCGATCACGGGCTACGGCCAGGACGGTCCTTTCCGCGACCGCTCGGGCCACGACATGAACTACCTCGGGCTGATCGGGCTGCTGGGCCTCACCGGCGAGCAGGGCGGGCCGCCGATCCAGGCGGCGGGCCAGATCGCCGACCTCGGCGGCGGAGCGCTGATGGCCGCGTTCGGGATCATGGCCGCCCTCCGCGAGCGGGAGCGCTCGGGCGAGGGGCAGCTGGTGGACGTCTCGATGGCCGACGGGTCGCTCTCGTGGCTGGCGATGGAGGCAGCCCGGCATTTCGCCGACGGCTCGGTCCCCCAGCGGGGAGAGCTCCAGCTGGCCGGGGGCCTCGTCTGCTACCGGCCCTACCCGTGCAAGGACGGATGGGTCAGCCTCGGCGCCCTCGAGCCCAAGTTCTGGCAGGCGTGGTGCCGGGGAGTGGACCGCGAGGACCTGATCGAGCGGCAGTTCGACGGCCCGGACTCCGAGACCCGTGGCGAGGTCGAGCGTGTGTTCATGGAGCGCACCAGGGAGGAGTGGCGCGAGTTCGCCTCCAACCACGACTGCTGTCTCGAGCCCGTCCTGGACCTCGACGAGGCGCTCGACTCCGAGCTCGTGCGCGAGCGGGAGATGGTCGTGGAGGTCGAGCAGCCGGGCGCCGAGAAGCCGGTGCGGCTGCTCGGGACCCCGGTGAAGATGAGCCGCACGCCCGCGGACCCCACCGTGGCGGGGCCCGCGCTCGGCGAGCACACCGCCGACGTGCTCGGCGGGCTCGGGTACTCGGAGGACGAGATCGCCGCCCTGGAGGAGTCGGGCGCCGTGGCCGGCCCGGCCGCCGGGGCGCGGGGCTCGTTCATGTCATGAGCGACAACGGGCTTCTGCGGATGGGCGAGTTGGCCGAGGCCAGCGGGGTCAGCGCGGGCACGATCAAGCACTACCTGCGCGAGGGCCTCCTGGGCGAGCGCGACGAGATCGTGAAGACCTCGCGCAACATGTCCTGGTACCCGCCCGAGTTCGTGGAGCGGATCCGGCTGATCAAGCAGCTCCAGGAGGAGCGCTTCATGCCGCTCAAGGCGATCAAGACCGTGCTCGAGGAGGGCCCGGAGCGGGCGCGGGCGATGGTCGAGGTCGAGGACCGGATCCTCGACCGCGCACTGCGCGGCGAGCAGAGCCGAGTCTCCGTCGCGGAGGTGAAGCGGCGCTACGACATGCCGGCGGAGGTGCTCGACCGTCTCGAGCAGCTGGGCCTGCTCACGCCGAACAGCCGCGGCTACACGCAGCTGGACGTGCAGATGATCGAGGCCATCAGCCGCTTCCGCGCCGGCGGCTACGACGAGCAGGTCGGCTTCACGGTGTACGACACCCTGCGCTACAAGCGCTCGCTCGAGGAGCTCGTGAAGGAGGAGGTCCAGGTGGTGCTGGAGCGCCTGGCCGGCGAGCTCGAGCCCGACCGGGTCGTGGACCTGATCGAGGCGGGGGCGGAGCCGCTGCGCGACTTCATCGCTGCGCTGCACTCCAAGCTGCTCGTGGAGGAGCTCAGGCGCCAGCGCGAGTCGCGGGCTAGGTAGAAAGGGTCGCCGGCGGACGTAGGGCGAGTGGCGCCGTGGGTCCGGGGGCGGGAGCCCCCGGGGAAGTCACCAGCGCACGTCGTGGTCCTCCATCACGCCGAAGCCCTCGGCGAGCCTTAGCCCGCCGGGCAGCTCTCCCTCGAAGGTCCCGAACGGTTGGCGGTAGCGCGAGCGGATCACGAGCAGGTTCTTGTTCTCCTCGCGCGCGGACCACTCGGTGAAGCGCAGGCCCCCCACCGAGGACAGGTCGTCCGCGAACTCCTGCGGGGCCACCTCGGCCGGCTCGCCATCCACCCACACGGTGCGCTCGCTGCGCTCGGGTGAGTCGTGCACGCCGGTCACGAGGTTCCATCCCGCGCGCCGGCCGTCGTCGAGGCGGCCCACGCCCGCCGACCACTTCCAGACGGTGCGCCGCGGGTGGTAGCCCGCTGAGTCGTCGATGAAGCCGACGTCGCCGTCGAGCTCGTGGCGCCGGCCGTCGAGCTCCGCATGGCCGCGCACGGGCACCGCGGCCTGCTTGCCCGTCCAGATGTAGCTCTCGCCCGCCTGGGAGACGGTCTCCACCGCGTCACCCTCGCGGAGCTCCAGCTCGATGTGCACGCCCCTCGCATCCACGCGCACGAGCGAGCCGTCGATGCTCACCCCTCCGCTGCCGATCGTCGTCCGCTCCCTGAGCGTGCCGTCGGGGAAGGCGACCGCCCACCACCGCTGGGGCACCGGCCCGATCCGGGCATCGGCGACGCAGAGCATCAGCTCCGGGGTGTACACGCCCACGTAGCGCCAGCGCTTGAGCGGCCGCGTGCGCCGCCACGCCGGCATGCGCTCCGGCGGAAGCGCCAGGCCGAGCTGCCTCACCGCGGGGCCGCGGGCCGGGAGTCCGTCCATCGCCGCAGCGTATCCTCGGGCCTATGGCCGCCGGTACGCCAGCGTCCCTTTCGCACAATCCCTTCTCCCGGATCGTCGGCGACGTCCGGGCGGAGTTCAAGGCGCGTCACGGGTTCCCGCCCGGCGCGACCTCCCTGAGCGCGTCGCGAACCCACAAGATGGCCACCGACCCGCTGCCGGTCCTGCTCGACTGCTACGAGCGGTACGGCCCGGTGTTCAGCGTGCGCGTGTTCCACGGCCTGCAGGTCTTCCTGCTGGGACCCGAGGCCAACCACCACGTGCTGCTCTCCAACGCGCGCAACTTCCGGTGGCGCGAGGGAGGCTTCGGAGAGCTCGAGCCGCTGCTCGGCGACGGCCTTCTCACCATCGACGGCGACTATCACCGCCGGGCTCGGCGGATCATGCTGCCCGCGTTTCACCACGAGCAGATCGCGACCGCCGCGGAGACGATGATCGAGGAGGCCGTGCGGGCGCTCGAGCCCTGGCGTCCGGGACAGGTGATTGACGTGTACGCCTGGGCGCGCGAGCTCGCCATGCGGATCGCCATGCGCGCCCTGCTCGGGCTCGATCCCGACGATCGCGGTACCGGCGCCGTGGCCGCGCGCGAGTTCGAGCGCGCGCTCGCCTTCTACGGCACCGAGTACGGCGTGCGCATCCTGCGCGGTCCCGGCTCCCCTTGGCGCAGGATGCACCTCGCGCGCGAGGTGCTGGACCGGATCGTCTACCGCGAGATCGAGCGCCGCCGGGCGGACGGGGAGCCGGACGGGGAGGACATCCTCGGGATGCTGATGGCCGCCACCGACGAGGACGGCTCGCGCCTGTCCGATCGCGAGGTGCGAGACCAGGCGGTGACGCTCCTGTTCGCCGGCCACGACACGTCCACCTCGACGATCTCGTTCCTGCTCTACGAGCTGGCGCGGAACCCGGGCGAGCTGGCGACTCTCACCGAGGAGCAGGACCGCGTGCTCGGGGGGCGCGACCCGTCCCCGGCCGACCTCGCCGGCGGCCTGCCGCGCCTGGAGATGGCCGTCGACGAGACCCTGCGGCTGTATCCGCCCGCCTGGATCGGCCCGCGGCTCGCGCTCGAGCCCTTCGAGGTGGCGGGGACGCGCGTGGCCGGCGGCACGTATGTGAACTACTGCTCCTGGGCCAGCCACAGGCTGCCCGACGTGTTCCCCGACCCGCACGCCTTCGTGTCCGAGCGGTTCGCCCCCGAGCGAAAGGCGCAGCTGCCCAAGGGCGCCTACGTGCCGTTCGGCGGCGGGTCTCGGACCTGCATCGGGATGCGCTTCGGCCAGATGGAGGTGAAGACGGTCGCCACGCTCCTCCTACAGCGCTTCCGGCTCGAGCTGCTGCCGGGAAGCTCGATGACCGTGCGCCAGATGCCCACCCTGAGCCCGCGGGGCGGGCTGGGCATGACGGTGCGCGAGCGCCGATAGCGCTTCCGGCACCTGCGTCCCCCGTCGGCGGTACACTGACTGACCAGTCAATCTGGCTCCCCGTGGGAGGGGAAATGCGCGCAGCGGCAGTTCAGCTCAACTCGACGGAGGACAAGCACCGCAACCTCGCGACCGCGGACCGGCTGACCCGTGCCGCGGCGGCGGACGGCGCCGACCTCGTGGTGCTGCCCGAGAAGTGGAACGTGCTCGGCAGCCACGACGCGTACCGGGCCGGCGCCGAGCCCCTCGACGGCCCGACGGTCGGCTGGGCGCGCGAGACCGCGCGCGAGCTCGGCATCGACCTCGTGGCGGGCTCGTTCGTGGAGACGCGCGAGGGCCACGAGAAGCTCGGCAACACCAGCGTCCACGTCGGGCCCGACGGCGAGATTCGCGGCGTCTACCGCAAGATCCACATGTTCGACGTGACCGTCGAGGGCAAGGAGTACCGCGAGTCGGCGTCCCAGGAGGCGGGCGACGAGGTCGTGGTCTCAGAGGCCGAGGGCGCCCGGCTGGGGCTCACCGTCTGCTACGACCTGCGCTTTCCGGAGCTCTACCGGATCCTCGCCGTTCGCGGCGCCCGCATCCTCACCATCCCGGCCGCCTTCACCAAGGTCACGGGCGCGGCGCACTGGGACACGCTGGTCCGCGCGCGGGCGATCGAGAACCAGGCGTTCGTCGTGGCCGCCGACCAGATCGGCACCCACCCGCCCGACAACGAGAGCTTCGGCGGCTCCCAGATCGTGGACCCGTGGGGCGAGATCCTCGCCCGCGCCCCCGACGAGGAGTGCTTCGTGGCGGCCGACCTCGACCTCGCCCGCCAGGACGAGGTCAGGGAGACGCTGCCGAGCCTCGCCAACCGCGTGCCGTCCGCCTACCGGTGGGAAGAGGGGGCGAGCGTCTAGTGGCCGCCACCTCGCGCGCGGGCGCCGTCGACAAGCGCCGCATGATCCTCGACGCCGCGATCACCGTGTTCGCGCGCCAGGGCTTCCACCACTGCCGCGTGTCCGACGTCGCGGACGAGGCGGGAGTCGCCTACGGGCTCGTCTACCACTACTTCGACTCCAAGGAGGAGATCCTCAACGAGCTCTTCCTCGAGCGGTGGCAGGTGATGCTCGACGCGATCTCTGAGATCGATCGCCGCCAGGAGGTGCCGGTCCGCGACAAGCTGTACATGGTCGCCGCGTTCATCATCGACTCGTACCGCCACGAGCCGGACCTGATGAAGGTGATCATCGTGGAGGTCACGCGCGCCGCGAACTCGTTCGGGCGCCAGCACCTCGACAAGATCCGCGAGGCATACGAGGGCATCGCCGAGATCGTCGAGGCCGGCCGTGCCGACGGCAGCTTCAAGTCGGACATCGACGCCCAGTTCGCGGCGATGTGCTTCTACGGCGCGATCGAGCAGCTGCTCTCGGGCTGGATCTTCGACCTCGTCCCCCAGACGGAGGAGGAGTTCGAGCGGGCCAAGGGCCTGGTGGTCGAGGCGATCTGCGGGGGGTTGGAGACCCCTGCCGCGGGTAGCCCGGCCGCGTCTGGTTGAATCACGCCCGCATGAACAACGAGCTCACCAAGCGCCTCATGTGGAGCGGCCTGCTCGCCGGCGTGGGCGCCATCGCGACCATCGTCTCGACCAGGATCGCTACGGCCATCTGGATCCGCATCTTCGACGAGGATCCGCCGGACTCCTGATGGAGGCCGCCGAGACCGCAGCCGACGAGGGGCCGCGCGACGCGCCGTGGCAGACGCCGGGCGAGTCACCCGCCGACGCTCACGACGCGTCCGAGTCCGACGTGTTCGCGGAGCGCCCTGAGGTGTTCGTGGGCGCCGCATTCGCGGGAGGCCTCGTCGTGGCGGGCGTGCTGAGGTGGCTCGGCAGCCGATGACGCCGCCCGGGGACAACGGCGCGGAGAAGAGCCTCGGCGAGATCGTCGCGGAGGTCTCCGAGAAGGCGTCCCTCCTCGTGCGCGAGGAGATCGAGCTCGCGAAGACCGAGGTCACGACCAAGGCGAAGACGCTCGCGCGCGGCGCGGGAGTCGCGATCGCGGCGGGGGTCTTCCTCGCCCTCGCCGGCATCTACCTCCTGCACGCGCTCGCCTACTTCTTCCAGGACCTGCTCGACAGCAGCGTGTGGGTCGGCTACCTGATCGTCACCGGGATCCTGGTGCTGCTCGCGGTGGTGGCCGGCCTGCTCGCCAAGCGGTGGCTGTCCACCGGACCGCCCACGCCCGACTGGGCGATCGAGGAGGCCAAGATCACACGCGAGACGCTCGAGGGTCAGAAGATCGAGCGCGACCAGCTCGGGCGCTCGCTCGAGAGCACCAAGGAAGCCGAGGAGGCGAAGACCTGATGCCATCGAGCCTGCCAGCCAACCGCAGCCCGGAGCAGATCCGCAGCTCGATCGAGGACACCCGGAAGGAGCTGGCCTTCTCGGTGAACGACCTGCGCTCGAAGGTGGGGGAGCTCACCAACTGGCGCCGCCAGCTCTCAGACAACCGCACGGCCGCCCTGGCCACCGCAGCGGTGGCCGGCTTCGTGATCGGTGGCGGAGTGGCCGCCACAGTGTCGCTGTTCAGGCGCCGGCGCGGCTAGCTGTTCTCCCGCCTCGCGCCACCCAGCACGCGCCGCACAACGCGATGGTGGAGGCCGATGAGATAGCGAGGTTCCGCGACCGCTGCAGCGAGCTGATGGGAGCGTTGCTCGAGGAGCTGGCGCGGACGCCCGACGTCCCCAGGGCGTTCCCCGAGGTCGAGGCGGCATTGGGCTGGCCACCGCGGCGCATCGCCTCGGTTCTCGGTGGTGTCTCGCACATGCGTCACACCGAGTTCGCCGGGCGCCGTCCCTACCGCTTCCTGGGCGAGCGCGAGTCGGACTCGGGGCGCTGGGAGATCTGGATGGACGCCTCCCAGGCCGCGGCCCTCACCTCTCTATAAGCGCGCTACTCCTGCAGCCCCACAGCTTCGAGGGCCTCCTCCCAGGCGAGAAGCGCGCGCACGGCAGTGACCTTGCCATTGCGTAGCACGGCGTGGATGGCGAACTCCTGGTCCAGCTCGACGTGGCTGGCGCCGCCCTTCATCTTCACGCGCCCCAGCCAGAGCACCGAGTCGCCGAGGTCGCGGACCTCGAACTCCTGGAAGCGAAACTCCTCCCAGGTCTCCCACACCGCGGCAAACCCAGTCGCCACCTCTTCGTAGCCTCGATAGACGGTGCGCTCCAGCGCCGCGGGACCAGCTGGCATCCACTCGATCTCGGGCGCGGCATAGCTAAGCCAGAGGTCGGCGTCGTGCTGATTCCACGCCTCGACCCCTCGGCGCACCACCTCCACGTTCTCCTGCGACATCGCCCGCCCAGTATCCCGCAGCGAGGCTTATCGCCTACGCCGGGGCGGCTTCAGGCCCGGCCGCCGCCGGCGGGTCCGGCTCGGGCGGGGCTCCGGGGGCTTCACCGGCCGCGGGGTGATGCCGCGGTAGTCGGCCCACTCGCGCACGGCGATCTGGATCGAGGCCGCGACCGGGACGGCCACCAGTGCTCCCAGGATCCCCAGCAGCGCGCTCCCGAACAGCACCGCCACGATCACCAGGAACGGGTTGATGTCCACCGCCCGGCGCTGGATCTGCGGCTGGACCAGGTTGTTCTCCAGCTGCTGGTAGACGATCGAGAAGATCACCCAGATGATCGTGGTCGTCGGGAAATCGTTGAACAGCGTGACGACGCGACCAGCACGGCGCCGATGGTCGCGCCGACCAGCGGGATCAGGTCGAGGAAGAAGATGATCACGGCCAGGGGCGCCGCAAACGGCACGCCGAGGATCGACAGGACGATGTAGGACAGGATCCCGGCAAGCGTGGCCTGCGCCAGCGCGCCCGCGACGTAGTTTCCGATCGCGTTGGCGGAGCGGCTGAGCACGCGCTGCAATCGCGCCTCGCGTTCCTCGGGTAAGTAGCGCAATCCGGCCGCGATCCATCTCGAGCCGCCGCCGAGCATGAAGGCGGTGAGGATGAGGATCGTGACGAGCGCGAAGATCGAGTTGATGATCCCGAAGCCCACGTCGCGCAGCGTCGTGGCGGCGCCTCCGAGCTTGTCGGGCAGCTTGCCGGCCTCCTCCTGGAGCTTGCTCGTCACGTCGTAGTCCTCGTTGATGTCGCGGAGCGTCTCGTTCTCCTCGACGAACCTCGTGACGTCGCGCGCGTACTCCGGGGCATTATCGGCCAGGTTGTTGCCCTCGTTCACCAGCGGCGGCACGATGAGCGCGCCGAGCGCGAGCGGCACCGACAGCAGGCCGAGGTACACGAGGGTGATCGCGAAGCCGCGCTTCATGCGGCGCTCCAGGTAGTTGACGGGCCCGGAGAGCGCCACGGCCAGGAAGGTGGCGGCCAGGAGCCAGCCGATCGGCTTGCGCACGAGGTAGATGAGGTAGAGCAACAGGATGACGGCGACGATGATCAGCACCGTCCTCACGATCACTCTCGCCGCGGGCATCTCCTGGTTGGCCATCCCTGCCGGGATTCTCTCCCCGGCCCCGGACGGCGCCCAGTAGCTGAGCTACCAGGCAGGTGTCACGGGGGTCCGGGGGCGTGAGCCCCCGGTTCGTGTCAATCCAGGTAGTGGCTGGGGATCGCGCCCACGCCCAGCAGCCCGGGCCCCGTGTGCGCTGAGAGCACCGGTCCGATCTCGCTGATGAAGGCCGGCTCGCAACCGAAGATCTCGCGGCATCGGTCGGCCAGCCTCTCCGCCTCGTCGGGCGCGCAGATGTGCTGCACGACCCATCCGTCGGCTCCCGACTCGTGGCGCTGTCTGGCGTAGTCGACCAACCGGTCGACCGCGCGCGAGCTCGTCCTCACGCGCTCGACGGGGGTCACCTCGTCCTCGAACGTGAGGATGGGCTTCACCTTCAGCGTCGAGCCGATCCAGGCACTGGCGGCGCCGATGCGACCGCCGCGCTTGAGGAACTCGAGCGTGTCGACCGCGAACCAGATCTTCAGCTCCTCGCGCGCCTGGCCCACGGTGGCCTCGATCTCCTCGGGCGTGGCCCCGGACGCCACGGCCTTGGCCGTCGCGAGCGTGAGGAGCCCGAGCCCCCCGGCGGCGGTCCTGGAGTCGATCACGCTCACGTGCTCACCGCCCTTGCCCTCCCGCTCGAGCTGATCCGCCGCCTGACGGGCCGAGTCCGCCGTGCCCGAGATCCCCGCCGAGATGTGGATCGAGACCACCTCGTTGCCGGCGGCCAGCAGCGGCTCGTAGCACGCGATGAAGTCCCCCACCGATGGCTGGGAGGTCGTGGGAAGCGAGTCGGCGCCGCGCAGCTCGTCGAAGAACGCGGGGTAGTCCGTGATGTCCGACTCGCGTTCCGTGCGCTGGGAACCGAAGACGACATAGAGAGGGACGAGGCTGAGCTCGTGCTTGTCAACGAGGTCGGCCGGGAGGTATCCAGTCGTGTCCGTGACTACGGCGACCCGTGGCATGCAGCCCGGCACCCTATACGGCCATCGCTCGGTGCCTCGGCCTTTACACTCGCCGCGCGATGGCTAAGACGTTGCTCACGGGGGGCACGGGCTTCATCGGGGCCCACCTGGCGCACGCGCTCGCGCAGCGCGGCGACGACCTCCGGGTGACCTTCCGCGACGGCTCGGACACCCGGGCGATCGGTGAGCTGGACGTGGAGCGGGTCAAGTGCGACGTGCTCGACAGGCGTGCGGTGCGCCGCGCGATGAAGGGCGTGGACAAGGTCTTCCACGCGGCCGGGATGACCTCCGTGCGCCCGCAGGACGACGACCGGCTCTTCGAGGTGAACGTCGGCGGCGCCCGCACCGTGCTGGAGGAGGCCCGCCGCGCGGAGGTCGGCAGGGTGGTCTACACCTCCAGCGCCGCGGCTCTCGGGCCGGCTCCGTACGGCGGCACCGCCGACGAGACGCAGCTGTTCACCGCCGGCCATCTGGGCATCGCCTACGTGAACTCGGTCCACGAGGCGGAGGCCGAGGCCCTGCGGCTGGCCGCGAAGGGGCTGCCGGTGGTGTGCGTGAACCCCGCCGGAGTCTTCGGGCCGGGCGACACGCACGTGACCTCGACCCGGCTGGTCCGCAGCTTCCTGCTCGGGCGCGTGCCCGCCTACGCGGACGGGGCGATCAACGTGGTCGACGTGCGCGACGTCGCGTCGGGCCACCTGCTCGCCGACGCCCGCGGCGCCGTGGGCGAGCGCTACATCCTCGGCGGGCGCAACTTCACGTTCGACCGGCTGTTCGCGGACCTCGGCCGGCTGAGCGGAGTCGAGCCACCGCTGAAGGTTCCCCGCAACCTGGCCGCGGCGGCGGCCGGGCTGCTGCCGGTGGGACCCGGCCGGACCACGCTCAGCCCGCAGGAGGTGCTGGCGGCGAGCCGGTTCTGGACCTACCGCTCGACCAAGGCCAAGCGCGAGCTCGGGTGGAAGGCGCGGCCGCACGAGGAGACGCTCGAGGCCACCGTGGGCTGGTATCTCGATCGCGAGCACGACCGGATCGTGCGGACGCGCCGCTCCCAGCAGCTGCAGTACCGGCTAGCCGGAGCGGCCATCTCGGCGGGCGAGGGCGTGGCGGGCGCAGCGGCGCGAATTGCCCGTGGCGTGCGGCTCCCGCGGCGCTAATCTGGCGGGAGCGATATGGCCACGCTCTACCGGTGCAAGGCTCCCACTGATCTCGTGTGCCGCTGCGGCAAGGTGGCGCGCAGGCTGCGTGCCGCGGGCATCGACTACGACGAGGTGCGCGTGCCCTTCCTCAAGCGCGATCGCCCGGAGGTGGACGAGCTCACCGGGCAGCGGTGGGTGCCCGTGCTGGTGCACGGCGAGGAGGTCATCCACGACTCCCACCGCATCCTCGAGTACCTCGATCACGTCGAGGCCACCTCCGAGGCCGCCGCCCCGGGGCCGGAGGCGAGGCCCGCCTGATGCCCGCTCGCATTCCGCGCAAGACCGGGGCGCAGTCCGGCTTCTCCCGCGCGACCTCCGCCGGGCGCCGCGCCTGGCCCGTGATCCTCATGGCCTGGGAGCGCTGGCAGGCGCTCCCGGACGACGAGAAGGAGCGCTACAAGGCCCGCGCGCGAGAGGCCGCCCAGCGCGGCCGGGTGGCAATCGAGAGGGCCCGGAAGAATCGCGGCGGCGGCGGCCGCTTCCGCAGCTAGCGGACGCGCCTGACCCGCTCGCAGCCGCGAACCCGGTCGGCGCGGTCGACCCGGGCGCGGTCGCGCCCCGTGCCGCAGGAGACGAGCTCGGCACGATTGTTCGCCGCGTACACCACGTCGTTCCCCGGGCCCGCGTCGTAGCGGTTCTTGCCGCCGCCGCCGACGAGCCTGTCGCGGCCGCGGCCGCCCGTGAGGCGGTCCCAGCCGCTGCCGCCGGCGAGCCGGTCGTTGCCGCGGCCGCCGATGAGGCAGTCGTCATCGCCCCGGCCGCCGATCCGGTCGTTGCCGCCGAGGCCGAAGATGAGGTCCGCGGCGCCCGTGCCGTTCAGCCTGTCATTGCCTTGGGTGCCGAGCTTCTCTGCGTCGCATCCGCCGCGGCGGAGCGGGGTCCGCGGCCCCCCGAAGCCGGTGCGCGGGAAGTCGCGGCGCCCCTGGTCGCCGGCGTCACGGTCCGAGCCGCCGCGGCCGCCGCGGTCATCCTCTCCAAGCGGGGGAATCCGCACCCCGGGCCCCGTCCTCTCCTCAACGTCCGAGCCGTGCAGGTAGGGAGGCGGGCTGCCGCAGCTCGCCTTGATCAACGGGAACAGGAACCGGGCGGTGGTGCGCCTCTCCACCAGCTGCCTGCTCGTGCCCGACGGGTTGGCGGTGCCGCCCAGGTAGGTCCTCTCGCCGTTGGCGGCGTCGACCAGGTTGAGGTCGCCGAAGTACTGCCCGCCGCTCACGTTGCAGTTGATCGCCCAATCGACGATGACCGTCCATGTCCGGTCGCTGAACCGCTCACCCCGCGCGCTCACCGAGGGGGACGCGGTCACGTGGTTGGCCGAGCTAGCGGCCGGCTGCCCGAGCCCCGCTAGCACGCACACCGAAACGCCCGCCACCAGCCACGCGAGCGTCCGGCGTCGCGCCATTCAGTTCAGCTTGTTCTCGAGCGGGATCGGGCCCTGCTGCGCCGGGGCCTCGGGAACCGCCTCGGCAGCCTCGTCGTCGTCCTCGGGCATCTCGACCCCGAGGCGCGCGGCGAGCTCGCCCGTCTCGTACATCTCGGTGACGATGTCGCAGCCGCCCACGAGCTCCCCCTCGATGAAGAGCTGGGGGATCGTAGGCCAGCCCGAGAGCCCGGACAGCTCCTCGCGGATGCGCGGGTCGGGCAGGATGTCGAGCGCGGCGTAGCGCACGCCCAGGGCGTTGAGCGCCCCCGAGGTGCGCATCGAGAAGCCGCAGGCCGGCTGCTCGGGCGTGCCCTTCATGAAGAGCATCACCTGGTTCTCCTGGATCGCGTTCTCGATGAAGTCGCGGATCTCCGTGTTCGTCATCGGTCTCCTCCCGGAGTCGAAGTCTTGATTGACAGGGCGTGGATCGGCCCGCCCACCTCGTCGCCGAAAACGCCGTACACGAGCTTGTGCTGCTCGATCCGGCTGAGGCCCTCGAAGTGGTCTGAGACGATCTCCGCGCGAAAGTGGTCACCGCCGCCCGTGAGGTCGTCCACACTCACGTTAGCGCCCGGAAACGCCTCCTCAATGCGGTGCTTGAGCTCGTTGCTGGTCGGCATGGGGACCCAATGCTACATTTCGTGAAGCATGGTCACCCTCAGTGACACGGCTGCCGAGAAGGTGCGAGCCTTCCTCTCCCAGCAGGAGACGCAGGGCGAGGTCGGACTGCGCGTGGGCGTGCGCGGCGGGGGCTGCTCGGGCTTCCAGTACGCGCTCGCGCTCGACGAGAAGCGCGACGACGACGAGGTGTTCGACACCGCGGGCCTGCGCGTGTTCGTGGATCCGGCGAGCATGCGCTACGTCGACGGCTCGGAGGTCGTCTGGACCGAGACCTTCCAGGGCTCGGGCTTCGAGGTGACCAATCCGAACGTGGTCGCCTCCTGCGGATGCGGCTCCTCCTTCCGCGTCGCGGACGAAGAGCCGAGCTGCGGCAGCGCCGCCTAGCGCCTCACGCGGGCGCGTTGTCGAGCGACTGCCACAGATAGAGGCACGCCAGCGAGCGGTGCGGGCGCCACGGCTCGGCGATCTTCTCCAGTTCGGCGGGGTCGGGTAGCTCCTCCAGCCCGTATGAGAGCTGCGCTGCGCGCCTGATCCCCAGGTCGCCCACCGGCAGCACGTCGGGCCGGCGCAGGTGGAAGATGAGGAACATGTCCGCGGTCCACTGCCCGAGCCCCTTCACGGCGGTGAGCTGCTCGGACACCTCGTCGTCCGGCAGCTTCGTGAGGCGCTCCAGCTCGAGGTCGCCGGACAGCACGTGCTCCGCGAGCGAACGGAGGTACTTCGCCTTCGCGCGCGAGAGGCCGACGGCGCGCAGCTCGTCGGGGTCTGTGTCGAGGATCTGCTGCGGGGAGGGCGCCCCGCCGTCGTAGAGGCCGGTGAGGCGCTCGTAGATCGTGCGTGCCGCCTTGGTTGAGAGCTGCTGGCCCACGATCGAGCGCAGCAGCGCGCCGTAGGCGTCCGAGGGGCGCGCGCGGGCCCGCTCCTCCTCGTCGAGCTTGCCGTGAGCCTCGACGAGCGCCGCCATCACGGCGTCGGCGCCCAGCAGGTGCTCCATCCCGTCAGGCCGCGGCACGACTGGGCCCGAAGAACTCGGCCTCCTGCTCCCCCAGCGGCGTGGACGGGGGGTCTCCGAAGATCCACTCGCGAGCGATGCGGTGCCAGTTCGCGGTGGCGCCCAGCTGCCCCAGCACGCCCAGGGTGAGCGCCTCCATGCGCCTCGCGAGCATCGCCGCGGGCGGCATCGTCTCCCGCTTCATCAGCTCCCAGTGCTCCGAGCGCGGGTCCCCGAAGTCGATCAGCACCTGGGCCACGAGCGCCCGGTCCACCGTGACCTCGCGATCCTCGATGTACCAGCCGGTGGCGTCGAGGAAGTGGCGCAGCACCGCCTCGGGCTCGAGCGCCGGGTCGTCGGCGTCGAAGAAGCCCATCAGGGCGAGGTGGGCATGCAGGCCCTCGGCGTCCTGCGCCATCCCCAGCCGGACCGCGTCGACCTCGGCCGTGAGCTGCTCGACCGCGAGCCGCTTGGTCATCCCGAAGTCGACGAAGGCAACACGGCCGTCGTCCATCAGCTTGTAGTTGCCCGGATGGGGGTCGCCCGAGAAGTGGGCCGTGCGGTAGAGCGAGCCGAAGAAGAACCGGAACACGATCTCGCCGAAGCGGTCGCGATCGGGGCGCGGCAGCTTTCTGACCTCCTCGAAGCTGAGGCCGTCGACCCACTCGCTGACGAGCACCCGCTCGCGCGAGAGCGAGGTGACCACGTCCGGTACGACGACGAACGGGTGGCCGCGCCAGGCGCGGGCGAAGGAGCGCTGGGCCTGGGCCTCCTGCTCGTAGTCGAGCTCGTCGGAGAGCCGCTCCTTGATCTCCTCGGTCATGGCCTTGGCATCCATGCCGGGGGCGATCCGCTTGGCCACGCGCATGATCAGCCCCAGGTTCTGGAGGTCCGAGCGCACCGCCTGCGCCACGCCCGGGTACTGGACCTTCACGGCCACGCCGCGCCCGTCGTGCAGGGTGGCGCGGTAGACCTGACCGATCGAGGCCGCCGCCACCGCCTCCTCCTCGAACTCCGCGAACGCCTCGTCCAACGGCTGCTCCAGCTCGTCCTCGATCACCTCGCGCATGTCCCGGAAGGCCACGCGGGGGGCCGAGTCGCGCAGCTCGGCGAGCTTCTCCTGGATCCGCGCCTGCGCCTCCTCGGGGAACGCGCCGGTGTCGATGAAAGAGGCGATCTGCCCGGCCTTCATGGCGGCGCCCTTCATGTTCCCGAGCACGTCGAGGATCTGCTCGGCGGCCTCGCCCTGTCGGCGCATGGCGGCCTCGCGACGGCCCTCGCCGCCCCGCGTCAGGTTCGCGGCCTTGGTCGCGTAGTTGCGCGCCGTCTGGCCGCCGGCGAGCCCGGCCACCTTTGCCGTGCGCCGGATCCGGCCGGTCGGGATCGAGGTGTCCTTCTCACGAGCCACGCGTCAAAGATACGCTGCAGCCCTTGCAACTCGTGAGTTTCGATTCCGGGCGGGGGCCACGGGGCGCGATGCTCCGCGACGGGCGCGTCCACGACATCTGGGGCGAGGCCTTCGCCTCGGTGCGCGAGGAGGACCGCACGATCTTCGCGCTCCTCCAGGGCGGTCTGCTCGGCGAGGTGGAGCCGGTCGAGGAGGAAGGGCGCCCCGTGGAGGACCTGCGGCTGCTCGCCCCGATCGCCCGCCCCGGGAAGATCGTCTGCATCGGGCTGAACTACCGCTCACACGCGGAGGAGGCTGGAATCGAGGTGCCGGAGACGCCGACCTTCTTCGCCAAGTTCGCGAACTCCCTCGCGGCTCCCGGAGCTGAGGTCAAGCTCCCCGCGAACAGCTCCAAGGTGGACTACGAGGCCGAGGTGGCATTCGTGATCGGCGACCGCTGCCGGGACGTGCCCGAGGCCGAGGCGATGGGCCACGTGGCCGGCTACACGCTGCTGAACGACCTGTCCGCGCGCGACCTCCAGTTCTCCACCCCGCAGTGGATGCCCGGCAAGGTCTTCGACGGCTCCGCGCCCTGCGGCCCGGCGCTCGTGACCCCGGACGAGGCCGGCGCCCACGACGCGATCGAGATCGAGCTGAGGCTGAACGGCGAGGTGATGCAGTCGGCCTCGACCGCCGACCTGGTGCACTCGGTCCCCGCCCTCGTCGCGCACCTGTCGGCGCTGATGACCCTCGAGCCCGGGGACATCGTCTCCACCGGAACGCCGTCGGGCGTCGGCAGCACGCGGGATCCGAGGGTCTGGCTGAAGCCGGGCGACGAGGTCGTGCTCTCCTCGCCGCAGCTCGGGACGCTCGCCACCACCATCGCCTGACCCGTTTCGCTTCTCGCGGCAACGGGTACAAGGTCTTTCGTGTCTCGGCAGGGGGGATTGCTTCGTCGCGTGCTCGCGGGCGCATGCCTCGCGCTCGCCGCGCTGCCGGCCGCCGCGACGGCCCAGGAGCCGGCGGGCGCCCACAGCGACAACATGAGCTTCGTCAAGAACCTGCCCTACGAGGCGCGCAACGAGACGCCCAACTTCGGCACCGACATGGAGTTCGCCACGCTCGGCGGCCGCCGCCATGCGATCGCGGGCTCGTACGAGAACGGGATGCAGATCGTGGACATCGGCGATCCCGAGAACGCCCGGATCGCCGGCGTCTACGACTGCGACGTCCTCCAGGGCGACATTCAGGTGTTCACCCAGAGCCAGAACCCGGGACGCACGTTCGCGACCTACACCGCCGACGCCTTCGGCAATCAGGAGTCCGCCTGCTACACCGAGGCCGAGGCGCTCGGCTTCGACGCCGTCGACGAGGCGGCCGCCAGGGGCCGGCAGGGCACGTTCGTGGTCGACATCACCAACCCGGCCGAGCCGCGAACCGTGTCGTTCGTGGACGTCCCGCAGGGCTCGCACAACCAGACCGTCCACCCGAGCGGCAACTACCTCTACAACTCGAACGCGGACCTGATGACCTCGTTCCAGCCCGCGATCGAGGTGTTCGACATCTCGAACCTGGCGGCCCCGGTCAAGACCGGCGAGCTGGCGCTGCCGACCCGGCCCGGGCTCGGCACCGAGTCGCACGACATCACCTTCAACACCGAGGGCGACCGCGGCTACTCCGCCGCCCTCTCCCAGGGCGTGGTGATCGACACCTCCGATCCGGCGAAGCCGTCGATCGTGTCGAGCTTCCTCGACCCGGCGATCAACGTGTGGCACCAGTCCGATCCCGTGAAGCTCGGCGACCGCGAGTTCCTGCTGGTCGAGGACGAGTTCGCGGGAGCCGCGGGCGGCCCGATCTGCCCCAGCGGCGGCTTCCACGTCTACGACATCACGGGCGACAAGGAGAAGAGCCCGGTGAAGGTCGGGGCGTGGAACATCGACGAGGTGCGGCCCACCACCAGCCCGACGAACTCCTGCACCGCCCACGTGTTCGACATCCACGAGCAGGAGAAGGTGATGACCGTCGCCTACTACAACGGCGGCGTCCGGGTGGTCGACATCTCGGCGCTCGAGGGCATCGGGCTCGGGAGCACCGACCTCCAGGGCGAGGGCATGAAGGAGATCGGCTTCTACCGCGTGGACGACGCCGACACCTGGTCGGCCAAGACGCCGGAGATCGACGCGAACGGCGACTTCTACCTCTACGGCAACGACATCGCCCGCGGCCTCGACGTCTACAAGTTCGAGGCCTCCGGCGGGCAGTCGGCGCAGAACGGCCGCTGGATGAGCCCGCTGCAGGAGCGCGCGTATCTCGCCGGGCTGCCGCGCGTGGGCAAGGGCGCCAGGCGCACGTCGTTCTTCTGCCTCCTGCCGCGCTAGACCGGACGCGCCCCGCGGGCGGGGTATAAAGGGCCCGTGCCCGAACTTGCGTCAGGCTCCCTGGTCGCCGGCTGCCGGATCGAGCGGGTCGTGGGCCGTGGCGGGATGGGCGTCGTCTACGCGGCCACCCAGCTCGCGCTCGAGCGGCCCGTCGCGCTCAAGGTGATCGCCCCGGAGCTCGCGATGGACCAGGACTTCATCGCCCGGTTCAAGCGCGAGTCTCGGCTCGCCGCCTCGATCGAGCACCCGAACGTGATCCCGGTCCACGAGGCGGGCGAGGGGGACGGCCTCCTGTACCTGCTCATGCGCTACATCGAGGGCACCGACCTGCGCGAGCTGATCATCGACGAGGGCCCGCTCGCCCCGGAGCGGGCCTCCAAGCTCGTGGCCCAGACCGCCGCGGCGCTGGCGGCGGCGCACCGCCGGGGGCTGGTCCACCGCGACGTGAAGCCCGCGAACGTGCTGGTCGCGAGCGAGGGCGAGGAGGAGCACTGTTACCTGACGGACTTCGGGATCGCGCGGGACGTGAGCGCGAACACCGCGCTCACCGTGACCGGCTCGGTCGTCGGCACGCTCGACTACCTGGCCCCGGAGCGGATCGAAGGGGCCCACGGCGAGCCCCCCGCCGACATCTATGCCCTCGGCTGCGTGCTGTTCCAGACGCTCACCGGGGAGGTGCCCTACAAGCGCGACACCGAGCCGGCGAAGATGTTCGCCCACATGAGCGCCGAGGTGCCCTCGGCGCGCGAGCTGCGGCCCGACACCCCGGAGGAGCTCGACGGGATCGCGATGCGGGCGATGTCGAAGGCGCCGGAGGACCGCTTCGAGTCGGCCGACGAGATGGCGAAGGCGCTCCTGGCCGCCACGGCCACGGGCTCCACGGCCGGATCGCCGAGCCCACCGGCGGAGGCGCCGGTGCCGGTGCCGCCGCCCGCGCCGGAGCCGGCGGCCGAGCCGACGCGTCCCGCGGCCGGGCCCACGCGCCCGGCGTCCGCTCCGCCGCCGCCGGAAGCCCCGCCGCCGGCGGCACCACCGGCCGCCCCGCCCCCTGCCCGCGCCGAGCCGGCGGTGCCCGCGCCGACCCCGGCACGAGGCGTCGGGGCCCGCGCGGGCCTGATCCTGGGCGCGCTGGCCCTCGCTGCCGTGGTGCTCGTCGTGCTCGTCGTCGTGGGCGGGGGAGGCGGCGGGGACGACGACGACGGGGGCGGGTCGTCCGGCTCTTCGGCGTCGAGCCGGTCCTCGGGCTCGGTGGGCACTCTCTCGCCGCGCGCCCTCTCACCCGTGAGCGTCGGCGCCAGTCCCGACGGCGTGGCCGTGGGAGAGGGGTCGGTCTGGGTCGCCGACAAGGACTCGAACGTGGTCGTGCAGCTCGACCCGAGCCCGGTGAAGGTCGTGCGCAAGATCAAGGTCGGCCGCGAGCCCGACAGCCTCGCCGTGGGCGAGGGCGGGGTGTGGGTCACGAACACGAGCGACGACACCGTCAGCCGCATCGACCCCGCCAAGGGGACCGTCGCGGACACCATCGACGTGGGCGACGAGCCGGAGGGCATCGCGGTCGGCGGCGGCGCCGTCTGGGTGGCGAACGGAGGGGCCGGCACCGTGAGCCGGGTCGACCCGGAAGCCGGGACCACCAGCACCGCCGACGTGGGCGCCGAGCCCGTTCAGATCGCGATCAGACCGGAGGCCGTGTGGGTCACGGTCAGCGGGGAGGGCACGGCGGTCTCGCTGGACCCGACCACCGGCCGCCCCACGGACGAGCCGGTGAAGATCGGCGGCACGCCCCGCGGGATCGCCTTCGCGGGCGGCTCGCTGTGGATCTCCGTGAGCGACTCGGACTCGGTGGCGGTCGTGGACCCGTCCGCCCGCCGCGTGGTCTCGCGGGTCCCGGTGAAGTCGAACCCGCGCGAGGTCCGTGAGGGGGAGGGGGCGATCTGGGTCACCATGGCCGACACGAGCACGGTGACCGCCATCGGGATCTCGTCCCGGAAGGTGGCCGCGACCGTGAGCGTCCAGGGCTCGCCGTTCGGCATGGCCGTCGGCGAGGGCCGGGTGTGGGCGGCGAGCCTCGACGAAGGGCTGCTGACGCCGATCGACCCCCGCGCCGGCGGCTAGTAGGGCGCCGTCGCCACGACCTCGACCGGCTCGCCGATCGCCTCGGCCAGCAGGTCCGCGTTGCGCTGAGCCGCCCAGATCGCGACGCTCGGGTCGGCGGCCCCGGCGCCGTTCGTCTCGGCTCGCAGGCGCACCACCCCGTCGGCCTCCTCCAGCGCTACGGCCGCGATGGCGCGGTCGCGGCTGCGCTCGAGCTGCTCCGCCAGGCGGATGATCCCGCACAGGACCCCCAGGCGCGTGGCGTCGCCCTTGCGCTCCAGCACCCCGAGGGTGCCGGCGTCCGGCTCGCCCTTGCGGTGCCAGCGCGCCACCGCGGCGATCAGCTCGACCTCCCACGGGGAGAACCCCGGCAGGCCGGAGTTGACGATCAGGTACTGGGAGTGGCGGTGGTGGTCGTCGTAGTCGATCGTCACTCCGATGTCGTGCAGCATGCAGGCCGCCCACAGCAGCTCGTGCTCCTCCGGGCCCAGCGCGTGGAGCCCGGCTTCGCCGAGGGCCTCGAACATCTGGAGCGACAGGCGCGCCACGTGCTCGACGTGCGCATCGTCGGTGCTGAAGCGGTGGGCGAGGTTGGTCACGGACTCGCGCCGAACGTCGTCGAGCAGCGGTGGGTCGCGCCCCTCGAGCAGGCGCTCGAAGAACACCCCCTCGCGCAACCCCGCCTCGGTCACCTCCATGCGGTCGAAGCCGCCGTGCTCCATGGCCGCGGCCACAACCAGCGCGCCGCCCAGGATCACGTCTCCGCGGTCGGGCTTGATCCCCCGCACGGAGCCCCGCTTGGACGCCGGGCGCGACGCCAGCAGCTCGATCAGCTCCTCGAGCGAGTCGCGCGTGAGCTCGAACCCCTGCACGTCGATGTCCGGCATGTCGAGCCGCTTCTGCGCCGCGGCGGCGAGGTTGCGGATCGTGCCGCCGACGCCCGCGAGGCGCGCGTCCCCGTCCCCCCACCACTCGAACTCGTCGAGGGTGCGCGACACGTGCTTGCGGAGCGCCTTGATCTGCTTCGGGGTGGCCTCGTCGTCCGGGAGGAACGCCTCGCTCACGCGCACCGCGCCGAGCCGCACGGACTCCGCCTCACGCAGCCGGCGGTCCTCGATCCGCATGATCTGCACGCTGCCGCCGCCCACGTCGATGCCGAACCCGTCCGCCAGCGTCGTGGAGTTCGCGATCGCGAGGTAGCCGTACCAGGCCTCCTCCGCGCCGCTGATGACCCTCACCTCGAGCCCTGTGCGGTCCCTCACCGCCGCCAGCAGGTCGTCGCGGTTGGCGGCGTCCCGGATGGCGCTCGTGGCCACCACGTCCACGCGGGCGACGCCCTGCGCCCGCAGGAACGAGGCGAACACGGAGGCGGTGTGCACGGCACGGTCCATCGGCTCGGGCTTGAGCACGCCCTCGTCGCCCATTCCCGCGCTCACGCGCGTGGCCTCCCGGATCTCGTCGGCAAGGCTCCACCAGCTGCCCGGCTCGTACTGGAACACCACGAGCCGGAAGGAGTTCGACCCCATGTCGATCACGGCGACGCGTTCCATTGCGCTCAGCTCGGGCGGCGGCCCCACGCTGCCACGATCGTGGGGCTGATGAAGGCGTTGGCGGGGTTGTCGATGGACTCCAGGGCCCGTTCCACCTCGTCGTCCGTGACCAGCCCGGCCTCCACCACGGCGCCCCGCAGCGACTCCAGGCTGAGCCGCGCGAACGCGGTGCCGGTGCTCGCGCCGCGGTAGACCCGCGACCTGCCCTCGGCCGCCACGTCCTCCAGCCCGGCGGATGCGAGCTCATCGAGCATCTTGCGGCCGTAGAAGGGATCGAACCCGGCGCGGCTCATGAACTCGAGCACGGCTTCCAGCGCGCGCTGCAGGTCCGGCGAGTCCGGATGGGTCACGGCCGACGAGAAGTCGTAGTCCTCGAGCAGCAGAACTCCGCCGGGCCTCACCGCGGCGACCATCGGCTCGAGCGCCGACCGGCCGAGGTGCTCGACCACCAGCCGGGCGTGGACCAGGTCGAAATGGCCCTCCGGGAGCGGGTCCGAGCGGATGTCGTGCTCGCGGGCCTCGAGGTTGGGCTCGTCGATCGCGTCGAGGTAGCGGGTGGTCACATCGGTGGCCAGCACCTCGCCGCCGGCTCCCACACGCCCGGCGAGCCACTCCGCGATCGAGCCTCCGCCTGCTCCCACCTCGAGGCACCTCCAGCCAGGCTGGAGCCCGAGCCGCTCCATCAGCGCCTCGGTCCCGGGATCCCAAAGCGCCTCCATCCCGCGTAGGCGCTCCCGCTCCTCCCGCCACGCCTGGTCGTAGACGTACTCGCCCATCGGTGGTCAGCCTAGCCGCGTCTCCTCCCTATAATCGCCCGCCGCCGCCAATCCGCCGCGAGCGCGGGGGCGCGGCACCTCCTCGATATGGCTACTTCTGCGGGTACATCCGAGCATCCCTTGCGAGTCGCGATCGTCGGCTCCGGTCCCGCCGGCTTCTACGCCGCGGGCCACCTCCTGAACGCCAAGGAGCGCACCGTCGAGGTGGACATGTTCGACCGCCTGCCCACGCCGTTCGGGCTCGTCCGCGCGGGCGTGGCCCCGGACCACCCGAAGATCAAGTCGGTCATCCGGGTGTACGAGAAGACCGCCGCGAAGGACGGCTTCCGCTACTTCGGGAACGTCGACGTGGGCGAGCACATCACCCATGCGGAGCTGAAGGACCGCTACCACGCGGTCATCTACGCGGTGGGAGCCCAGACCGACCGCAGCATGGGGATCCCAGGAGAGGACCTGCCCGGGAGCTGGGCCGCCACGGAGTTCGTGGCCTGGTACAACGGCCACCCGGACTACCGGGACCTGGACTTCGACCTCTCCTGCAAGCGGGCGGCGGTGATCGGGAACGGCAACGTCGCGATGGACGTCGCCCGGATGCTGGTGCTGCCGCGGGCGGAGCTCGAGGTCACCGACACGGCCGACCACGCGATCGACCCGATGGCCGACAACGGCATCGAGGAGGTGCTGATCATCGGCCGCCGGGGGCCCGCGCAGGCGGCCTTCACCAACCCGGAGCTGCTGGAGCTCGGAGAGCTGACCGACGCCGACGTGATCGTGGACCCCGAGGACGTGAGGCTGGACGCCCAGAGCGCCCGCTCGATCGAGGGCGAGGGGGAGATCACCCCCCGGCGCAACGTGGAGATCCTCACCGACTACTCGCGCCGCAAGCCCGAGGGCAAGCGCAGGCGGGTCGTACTGCGCTTCCTGCGCTCCCCCGTCGCGATCCTGGGCGACGGGAAGGTGGAGGGGATCGAGCTGGTGCGCAACGAGCTCGAGCACGGCAGCGACGGCCGGCTGCGCGCCCAGGCCACCGGCGAGCACGAGACCATCGACGTGGGGATCGTGTTCCGCTCCATCGGCTATCGGGGGGTGCCGATCGAGGGCCTGCCGTTCGACGAGTGGCACGGCACCATCCCGAACGAGGAGGGGCGTGTGATCGACCCCCACGAGCAGCACGCGATCCCGGGGGAGTACGTGGTCGGGTGGATCAAGCGCGGCCCCTCCGGGGTGATTGGCACCAACAAGCGCGACGCGCAGGAGACCGTGGACCACGTTCTGGAGGACCTCGACGAGGGGCGCCTGCCCGAGCCCGGCCAGGCCGACCCGGCCGAGGTGGAGGCGCTCGTCGCCGAGCGCCGGCCCGACTTCGTGTCATACGCCGGCTGGGAGCTGATCGACGCCGCCGAGAAGGCGGCCGGCGAGCCGCAGGGCCGTCCGCGGGTGAAGTTCACCCGGGTCGAGGAGATGCTCGACGCCGCGAAGTCTTCCGTTTAGGCGCTTCCTAGACTGCCCCGGATGCGACGCCACCCAGCGACCACCGTGTACCTCGTCCTGACAGGGATCTTCGTGCTGGGGGCCTTCTTCCAGCCTTTCACGTTCGGGCTCGGCTACTTCGGCGCCTCGGACGACTTCGGCCTGCACGAGACGATCGGGGGAGGCGTCCTGCACGGGATCACCCTCCTCCTACTGATCGCCGCGCTCGTCAGCCCGGACCGCCGCCGCGACGCCCCGTGGGCGCTTGGGCTGCTCGTCCTGGTGACCGTCCAGATCTTCCTGGTCGAGACCCGTGACGACGCCGCCGGCATCGCCGCGCTGCACCCGCTGCTGGGCGTCACCGCTCTCCTAATGGCCGGCTGGATGCACCTGTTGGCGCGCAAGGCGCCCGCCGCACCGGCCCCCGTCTAGATCGCGTGCACCTGGGTCGGTTCGAACTCGACCCAGACACGGGTGGGTGCGCGGCTGGCGACGCCCCAGCGGTCGCTCAGCGATTCGACGAGCTGCAGCCCCAGGCCGCTGGGCTCCCCGAAGCGCGCGCTGGGCAGCCCCGGCGTGAAGCCCGGCCCGTTGTCGGACACGTCGACTCGCACGCGGTCGGAGTCGAACGCCAGCACGAGCTCGATCACCTCGTTCTCGTCCGCGCTGCCGTGCTTGACGCTGTTGGTGACCACCTCGGTGACGGTCAGGAGCAGGTCGTCGAGGAGGGCGGTGTCGAAGTACGCGCCGTTCACGCTCGCGGACACCAGCTCTCGTGCCCGCCGCGGCGCCGCGTCCCCGCCGTTGATGAGGAATGCGAAGTGCTTGCCGTTCGTGGAGGCGGACGTCACGGGGACCGCGTTTCGCTGTCCGCACGCAGGCGGTGCAGCATGCTCCGGGCGGCGCTCTCGACGGGTCGCGTGTCGGCGCCGCCGCGTCCGCGAGGCTTCAGCTCGAGGTCACAGCGCGGGCACCGGGCCGGGGTCACCCTCCGGGCGGCGGAATACAGCTTCAGGCGGCAGCCGGGACATTCCATGTACGGCACGACCCATCCTCCTCTCATGCCCCCCTACCGGGCCGATAGCGGTACCGCCATCGCAGGACTTGTAGCAGGGAAGAGGGGGCGGCGCAACCGAGAAGCGTCTAACCGCCGTCCAGCGCGTCCAGCGCCCGCTCCACCGGTGCCGCGATACACGTGAAGATCGGAGTCTCCGACTCGGTGTAGGAGCTCGACTCCGTCGAGCGCAGCTCCTGCACGAGGTCGAGGAACTCCCCGGGTCGTCGGCGTTGAAGGACACCACGAACTCCTGGTCGTCGAGCCCGTAGGAATACGCGGTGTTGATCTCGATCCCGGTGTAGCGCAGACCCGTCTCGATGTGGCCCTTCATCACCCGCATCCGCTCCTCGGCGGGGAGCAGATACCACTCCCGCTTCTTCCACATCGGGTAGACGATCAGGTACCTCGCGTCGGAGCCCGGACGGGGCTCGAGCGGCTGGGGCTCGTCCGAGTACACGGATTCCTTGGTCATCGCGAGGTAGGAGTGGGAGATCTCCGCCCAGCGCATCAGCCCGCTCTGGTTGAGCAGCACGTGGAGCTCGTGGATCGGATCCAGCGACGGGGCGAGGGCGCGGACCATGAGATCGCAGTCCCCGCGCGTTCCCACCAGCGAGTAGGCGCGGAGCAGGTGGTCCTGGGCGAAGTCCGCACATGCGGCCGCGAACTCGCGCTTGTCGCCGGCGCGCTCCTCCGCGGTGCGCCTGCGCCACTCGGGAAGCACCCGGATGAAGGTGAATTTGACGAAATTCCGGTCTGGCACGGCCGCGAAGTGTGGCATCCGGGAAGGTGCACTACGATGTCGCGGTGCGCGTAGGGCTTGTCTCCCCTTACTCGTACACGTACCCGGGCGGTGTCGGCCGTCATGTCGAGGCCCTCTCCGCAGAGCTTTTGCAACGGGGCCACGACGTCCGCCTGCTGGCTCCGTACGACCCCGACGACCGCCTGGCACGTGTAATGCATCGCGGCGCAGCGCCGGATCGTCGGCCCCTGCCCGACCACCTGATCTCGCTCGGCCGCACGGTCGGGCTGCCGATGAACGGGGCGGTGTCGAACCTCGCCGTCTCAAGCCAGGCGGTGGGGACGCTCGGCCGTGAGCTCCGGCACGGCGGCTACGACGTGGTGCACGTCCACGAGCCCAACGCGCCGTTCGTGAGCTGGTTCGCGACCGAGGCGGCGCGGACGCCGCTGGTGGGCACCTTCCACTGCTATTCGCGCAGCGTCCTGTCGAATGGCTTCGCCGCGAACGTGGCGGGCGCGCGCCGGCTCTACAACAAGCTGCACGTGCGGATCGCGGTGTCGGAGGCGGCGCGCTGGACCTGCGAGCGCTTCTACGGCGGCCGCTACCGGATCGTGCCCAACGGGGTGGACCTCGCGGCGGCGCTGCCCGCGCACCGCACCGGTGACGGGCCGCTCGAGCTGCTCTTCGTAGGGCGCGCCGAGGCCCGAAAGGGCCTACCGGTCCTGCTGCGGGCCTTCGAGGCCCTGCGCAGCGCGGGCGTTCACGCCCGCCTGACCGTGGCGGGCACCACCGACGAGGAGGTCGAGCCGCTGCTGCTCGACCCCGAGGGCGTCCGGATCGCCGGGAGGGTGACCGACGAGGAGAAGTGGCGGCTGCTGGGAGAGGCGGACGTGCTCTGCGCGCCCTCCCTTGGCGGCGAGAGCTTCGGGATGGTGCTCACCGAGGCGTTCGCCTCGGCGACCCCCGTGGTCGCGTCGGACATCGCCGGCTACCGCGACGTGGTGCGCGATGGCGTGGACGGCATCCTCGTGCCCGCCGCCGAGCCTGCGGCTCTTGGCGAGGCGCTGCGCGGGCTGGCGCTCGATCCCGAGCGGCGCGGCCACATGTCCGCGGCCTCCCGCGAGCGCGCGGAGCGCTTCGGATGGCCGCGCGTCACCGACGAGGTGCTGGGCGCCTACGGCGACGCGATCGAGATGCCGGCCCCCGAGCGCACGGCCGAGCGCGCCCGGGCACGGCTCGGCCTGGTCAGCGCGGACCCCGGCCCGCCCGCGCCGCCCCGGCGGCTGCCGACGATCGAGCCCGGCGGCCCGCCGTCGCGCGGCCGCGGGGCCGCGCGCGTGGCGCGACGGGCCGCGGTGGCGGCCCTGGCGGTCGCGGGCATCGGCCTGACCCTCCTCGCCCTGGACCACATCGGGATCCAGTCGATAGGCCGGGCGGTCGTGGCGGCCACGCCCGTGTGGGTGCTGGTGGCGTTCGCGCTGATGTGCGCCTCGATGCTCATCCGCGCCGAGGCCTGGCACGCGATCCTGCGGGCCGCGCTCCCGGGGACCCGTGTCCGCCGGCGCGACACCGCCCGGGCGACCATGATCGGAGTCCTGATGTCGGCCACGCTGCCGGCCCGCCTGGGCGAGCCCTCGCGTGCCCTGATCCTCGCGCGGCGCGTGGGCCGCGTGCGAGACCGTTTCCCGGTGGTGCTGGGCACGCTCGTGTCCCAGACCCTGCTGAACATCTTCGCGCTCGTCGTCCTCGGCACGGTGATGTTCGCGACCGTGGGCATCTTCCGCGGCGGCGAGGACGCGCTCGTGGTCGCGACGATCGCCCCGGTGGTGCTGCTCGCGCTGCTGATCGGGGCGCCCGCCCTCATCCGCCGCGGCAAGCCGTCGCGCTTCGTCCGGGTCCAGCAGGCGCTGGCCACGGCCCGACGCGCGATGGTGCAGGTGCGCACCGGCCTCTCGGTCTTCCGCAAGCCGAAGCTCGGCGCGTGGGCGACCACGGCCCAGCTCACGGCGTGGGCGGTGCAGTGGCTCGCCTGCTACGTGCTCCTCGTGGCCCTCGGCCTCGATCAGCAGGCCGGGATCGGAGCGGCGGCAGCGGTGCTCTTCGCCGTCAACGTGACCGCCGCGCTGCCGGCCACACCCTCGAACCTCGGCGTCTTCCAGGCCGCCTGCGTGGCGGTGCTGTCCGCCTACGGAGTGGGCAAGACGGACGCCCTGGCCTACGGGATCATCCTCCAGGCGGTGGAGATCGCCACCGCGCTGGTGATGGGCATGCCCGCGCTCGTCCGCGAGGGGATGACCTGGAAGGACCTGCGCCTGCGGGCCCTGCACGCAACCCCGGTCGAGCTGCGCGCGGCCGGTCGGCGCGGCGACGCGGCCGAAGCCGAGGCGTAGCCGGTTGCACGCGCCAACGCGCGTGCGCGCCGCCGGGCTCGGAGCGATCCTGGCGGCGGCGATCTCGCTCTCGCTGCCTGTTCCGGCGGCGCACGCCTACAGCCAGGCCGGCGAGCGGTGGCCGGGCACGACGATCACGTACGCCAACGAGGCGCCGGCCTACGGATCGGCTGTTCGCTACGCCGTGCGGATCTGGAACCGAGCGCGGGTGGGGGTCCGTTTCGTGAAGGCGCCCGCGGCGAACGCACGCGTCGTGTTCCGCTACGCGCGCCGGGCCCGCGGCTTCGGGCCCACCGGCTGCGAGGGCATATCGGGCGGCACCACCCCAGGCTGGCCCGGGCCCTTCTTCCGAGCGCTGCGGGTACAGGTCATCCGGAACTGCCGCAGCGAGGCCATCCGCAGGCTCACGGCCGCGCACGAGCTGGGCCACGTGCTGGGACTGGGGCACGAGAATCGCCGCTGCGCGCTGATGAACTCGAGGGGAGGGGTCCGCACCGGAGTGG
Source organism: uncultured Thermoleophilaceae bacterium (assembly GCA_963722705.1). Classification (GTDB taxonomy): domain Bacteria; phylum Actinomycetota; class Thermoleophilia; order Solirubrobacterales; family Thermoleophilaceae; genus JAAYBF01. The sequence goes on from CAVRNY010000008.1 coordinate 212,456, forward strand.
GGCTGAGGTGCCCGCGCTCGGCGGCGGCGCGCCTGCGAAGGCGCCACCTGACAAGCGACGATGTACGCGGCGCGCGGGCGCTCTATCGGAACCCGTTCAGTTTCCGCGCCGCGGATCGCTCGATCGCGCTCTTCAACCCGACCGAGTCCATCCTGGCCTTCACACCGAGGCCGTACGGCTTCAGCGCCGCCAGTCGCAACCACGCCCTGACCTACAGGTGGAACTTCGGCGACCCGGACAGCGGGTGGGCGAACCGCGCCACGGGCCTCGACGTGCTGCACGTGTTCCCCCGCGGCGGCACGTACACGATCACGCTCGAGGTGCTCGACGGCGGCACCGTGATCGCGACACAGCGAAACCGGCTGACGCTCTTCTGAGCGGGCGCCCTACGTCCCGCGTTGGAGGTGGCGGGCGATGACCACCCGCTGTATCTCGTTCGTGCCCTCGTAGATCTGGGTGATCTTCGCGTCGCGCATCATCCGTTCGAGCGGGTAGTCGTTCACGTACCCGTAGCCGCCCAGCACCTGCACCGCCTCGACCGTGACCGCCATCGCGGTGTCCGAGGCGAAGAGCTTCGCCATGGAGGTCAGCTTGCCGAGGCCCTTCTCGTCGCGATCGGCCGCCGCACACGCGCGGTAGAGCAGCTCCCGCGCGGCGGCGGTGCGCGTCTCCATGTCGGCGAGCTTGAACTGGATGCCCTGCAGCTCGATGATCGGCTTGCCGAACGCCACCCGCTCGCGCGCGTAGGAGACGGCGTAGTCGATCGCGCCCTGGGCGATGCCCACCGCCTGCGCCGCGGCCCCGAGCCGCGTGCGCTCGAGAGTGGCCAGAGCCACCGACAGGCCCCGGCCCTCCTCGCCGATGAGGTTCTCCGCGGGCACGCGGACGTCGGTGAACGTGGGCTGCCCGGTGGGTGAGCCCTTGATCCCCATCTTCTTCTCGAGCTTGCCCGGGTCGAAGCCGGGGGTGTCCTTCTCGACCACGAACGCCGAGCTGCGGCGCTCGTCGCGATCGGTCATCGCGAAGACGACGTAGAGATCGGCGACGGAGGCGTTGCTGATCCAGTTCTTCTGGCCGTTGATGACCCACTCGTCGCCGTCGCGCACGGCGCTGGTCCGCATCGAGGCCGGGATCCGAGCCCGCCTCGGGCTCCGACAGCGCAAACGCCGGCGAGAGCTCGCCCGAGGCGCACGGGGGCAGCCACCGCTCCTTCTGGGCGTCGGTGCCGAACAGCCTGATCGGCAGGGTCCCGAGCTCCTGGACCATCAGGATCAGCGCCACGGCCGCGGACGCCTTGGCGATCTCCTCGACCGCCATCTGGAGCATTAGCGTGCCCGTCCCGTCCCGCCGTGCTCCTCGTCGAACGGGAGCGCGAGCACGTCGTGCTCTGAGCAGCCTGCGCAGGTCCCAGGGGTACTCGTCGGTCCGGTCGATCTCGGCGGCGCGGGGCGCGATCTGCTCCTGCGCGAGCGCTCGAATCGTCTCGCGGAAGTCGAGGTGCTCCTCGGGGAGGGCGTAGACGTCGGTGAGCGAGACGGTCACTTCACGTCAGCGTATTCAGCCTCGCGCGCCAGCAGCAGCTCGCCGAGCTGCTGCGCGCGCCGGGCCGCAAGCCTGTCCCCCTCGCCCGCGGCGACGATGGAGCCCTTCATCAGCACGTGCCACTGGTGCGCGACCGAGTCCGGGTCCCGCACGCCGGCCTCCTCGGCGAGCCCGCGGAGAAAGCTCCGGATGTTGGCGAGGTGCATCACGCTGGCGCGGTGGGCGGGGTGCTTGCGGTCGTCGAACTCGAGCAGCGCGTTGATGAACGAGCACCCCTCGAAGTCCTTCCTCTGGAACCACTCGTCGAAGACGTCGAAGATCGCGAGCATGCGCTCCGCACCGGTCTCCGCGCGGCTCTCGACCTCGGCGCGCAGCCACTGGTTGGTCCAGCGCTCCTCGCGGCGCTCCAGGAAGGCGACCACCAGGTCGTTCTTCGAGGGGAAGTGCCGGTAGAGGGTCATCTTCGCCACGCCGGAGCCGGCGACGATGGTGTCCACCCCCACGGCCCGGATGCCATTGCGGCTGAACAGGTCGTAGGCGGTGTTCAGAATCCGTTCTCGAGCAGGAGTGCTCGATCCGCCACTACCGCTTTTGGACGCGGAGGGCACCAACCCAAGATACCGAGCGGCCTCCGAGGTGCAACGCCCGGCGAACCTTCACACAACTCTGTCAAGGTTGCGCTAGCATTGGCGGACCTTGGCTGAGCGCGACTTCATTGCCGCGGTCAACTCGCACGTCCTCGTCTACGACGGTGGCATGGGAGCGACCCTCGAGCAGTTCGACCTGACGCAGGAGGACTACGGAGGGCTGCAGGGCAAGTGCCACGAGGCGCTGATTCTCCACCGGCCCGACGTGATCGAGGGGGTTCACACCTCGATGATCGAGGCCGGCGCCCAGGTGCTGGAGACCGACACCTTCCAGGCCAGCCGGATCAAGCTCGAGGAGTGGGGGCTTGCCGAGCACACGGTAGAGATCAACCAGAAGGCAGCCGAGATCGCCCGCAAGGCCGCGGGGGAGGACAACTTCGTCGCGGGGTCGATCGGCCCGACCGGCCACCTCCCCGCGTCCGACGACCCGACGCTGGGCAAGATCACGTTCCCCGAGCTGGTCGAGGTGTTCACCGAGCAGTCGGAGGGCCTGATCAACGGCGGCGCCGACCTGATCATCATCGAGACCGCGCAGGACATCCTCGAGGTCAAGGCCGCGATCTTCGGCGCCCGCGAGGCGTTCAAGAGCACGGGCCGCACCCTGCCCATCCAGTGCTCGGTCTCGCTCCTCCCCAACGGCGGCAAGATGCTGCTCGGCACCGACATCGAGGCGGTGCTCACCACGCTCACCGCGCTCGACGTCCAGGTGATCGGGCTCAACTGCTCCACGGGTCCAGAGGACATGCGCGACGCCATCCGCTACCTCGGCGACAACAGCCCGGTGCCGGTGCACTGCATTCCCAACGCCGGAATCCCCATCCAGGGGCCAGAGGGCGAGACGATCTTCCCCGAGGAGCCCGACCCGCTTGCGAACGCCCTTCAGGAGTTCGTGGAGCGCCACGGTGTGGGCATCGTCGGCGGCTGCTGCGGCACCACGCCGGACCACATCCGCGCGATCGTCGACCGCGTCGGCGGCCGCGAGGTCGGCCCGCGCCCCGCGCCGGGACCGCCGATGGTCTCCTCGATGATGGGCGCCAGCGCACTGGCTCAGGAGCCCGCGCCCACGATCGTGGGCGAGCGCGTGAACTCGCAGGGCTCGCGCAAGGCCAAGGAGCTGCTGCTCGCGGACGACTACGACGGCCTGCTGCAGATCGCCACCAATCAGGTGGAGGGCGGCGCGCACGTGCTCGACCTCTGCGTCGCGCTCACCGAGCGCGAGGACGAGGACGAGCAGATGCGCCAGCTGGCCAAGCGCGTCTCGCTCGCGCTCCCGGCCCCACTCCAGATCGACTCGACCGAGCCCGCGGTGATGAAGCGCAGCCTGGAGCAGACCCCCGGCCGCGCGATCGTGAACTCCGTGAACCTGGAGGCCGGCCGCGACAAGCTCGACACGGTCGTGCCGCTGGCCAGGGCCCACGGCGCCGCGCTGATCGCGCTGACCATCGACGAGGTCGGCATGGCGAAGACGCGCGAGCGCAAGCTCGAGATCGCCCAGCGCCTGAAGGAGCTGATCTGCGACGAGCACGGGCTCGACCCCGAGCTGCTCATCTTCGACGCGCTCACGTTCACGCTCACCACCGGCGACGAGGAGTGGCGCCCGTCGGCCATCGAGACGATCGAGGGCATCAAGCTGATCAAGGAGAACATCCCCGGTGTGAAGACGTCGCTGGGCGTCTCGAACGTGTCGTTCGGCGTGTCGCCCAACGCGCGCCGGGTGCTGAACTCCGTGTTCCTGCACCACTGCGTGGAGGCGGGCCTCGACCTGGCGATGGTGCACCCGGCGGAGGTCACGCCCTACCCGGAGATCCCGGACGACGAGCGCGAGCTCACCGACGACCTGGTGTTCAACCGCTCCGAGGACGCGCTCGAGAAGTTCATCGAGCACTTCGAGTCCAAGGGCGAGGAGGCCGAGGACGAGGCCGCCGACCCCACCGCGGACATGGAGCCCGAGGAGGCCCTGCACTGGCACATCCTGCGCCGCAAGAAGGAGGGCGTGGAGGACCAGATCGACAAGTGCAACGAGAAGATCGGCGCCGTCCCGACGCTGAACACCGTCCTGCTGCCGGCCATGAAGGAGGTCGGCGACAAGTTCGGCGCCGGCGAGCTGATCCTGCCGTTCGTGCTGCAGTCGGCCGAGGTGATGAAGCGCGCCGTGGCCCAGCTCGAGAACTACCTAGAGAAGATGGAGGGCCACACGAAGGGCACGGTCGTGATCGCCACCGTGTTCGGCGACGTGCACGACATCGGCAAGTCGCTGGTGAACACGATCATGACCAACAACGGCTATACGGTCGTCGACCTGGGCAAGCAGGTCCCGGTCGACACGATCATCAACGCCGCGGTCGAGAACAAGGCCGACGCGATCGGACTCTCCGCGCTGCTGGTCTCGACCTCCAAGCAGATGCCGATCTGCATCGAGGAGCTGCACTCGCGCGGGCTCGAGTTCCCGGTGCTGGTGGGCGGCGCGGCCATCAACCGCGACTTCGGCCGCCGCATGCTCTACCCCGGCGGCAAGGAGTCCGACGACGTCTACGACCCCGGTGTCTTCTACTGCAAGGACGCGTTCCAGGGGCTCGACACGATGGACGCACTCATCGACGGCGACGCGCGCGCGTCGCTGGTGGAGAAGATCCGCTCCGAGGCCAAGACACTGCGCGAGAAGCCGGTGGTCGAGGACGACGGGCCGCCGGTCACCGACGACAGCGTGCGCTCCGCCGTGACCACCGACGCCCCCGTGCCAGAGCCGCCCTACTGGGGGGTCCGCGAGGTCGACGTCGACCTCGACGAGGTCTACCCCCACCTGGACCGTCACGTGCTGTTCAAGCTCCACTGGGGCGGGCGCGGCAAGAAGGGCGAGGAGTGGCGCAAGATCGTGGAGGGCGACGGCGACGACGAGGGCTTCCAGCCCAAGCTCGAGCGCATGTGGCGCGAGCAGGACTACCTGCACCCCCGCGCGAAGCTCGGCTACTTCCCGTGCAACTCCGACGGCAATGAGCTCGTGATCTTCGACCCCGAGGACCACGACAAGGAGATCAACCGGCTGAGCTTCCCGCGCCAGCCCAAGCACGACCGCATCTGCCTGGCCGACTTCTATAAGCCGATCGACTCAGCCCAGCGCGACGTGGTGGCGCTGCAGGGCGTGACCGTGGGGGACGAGGTCACCGAGTTGATGGCACGCCTGGAGAAGGAGGGCGAGTTCTCCGAGCAGCTCTTCACCCACGGCCTCGGCGTTCAGTCCGCCGAGGGCCTGGCCGAGTGGCTCCACGCGCGGGCGCGCTCGGAGCTGGGCATCGACTTCGACCAGGGCCGCCGCTACTCGTGGGGCTACCCGGCCTGCCCGGACCAGTCCGAGCACACCAAGGTCTGGGAGCTGCTCGGCCTCGACGACATCGGCATGTACCTCTCGGACGGGTTCGCCGTGATGCCCGAGCAGTCCACTGTGGCGATCGTCTCCCACCATCCGCAGTCGGTGTACTTCGGCATGAAGTCCGGCTTCGTCCCGAAGGAGAAGGCGCCCGACGAGCTGATCGCGGGCACCGAGCGCGGCGGCGAGCTGCCGCCCGAGCAGGACCCGCGCGACGGCTCGGTCGAGGACGAGGGCCAGGAGCGCGCGGCGGACGAAGTTCCCGCCTAGCGCGAGCGGCGCACCCACTCTGTGGGTCTGGCACCCTGATGGGGTGCTCGGCAGGGGCGCCATAGCCACGGTCTGCACGGCGGTGCTGATGCTCGCGGCGGCGACGGGCGCCTCCGCGGCGAACGACCCGCTGCGCGGCCAGCAGCCCAACCTGTCGATGGTCGAGTCGGACGCCGCCCACGCAACCGCCACCGGGGCCGGGGCGATCGTCGCGATCGTCGACACGGGCGTGCAGGCCTCGCACCCCGATCTCCAGGGGCGGCTGCTCCCGGGCTACGACTTCGTCGACAACGACGGGGTGCCCCAGGACGCGGTGGACGGCCACGGCACACACGTGCTGGGCATCGTCGGGGCGGCGGAGAACAACGGCGTGGGCATCTCGAGCGTGGCGCCCGGCGCCCGGCTGCTGCCCGTGCGCGTGCTCGACAACACCGGCGCGGGATTCGTCGAGGACGTGGCGAAGGGGATCGACTACGCGGTGGCGCAGGGCGCACAGGTGATCAACCTCAGCCTCGGCAGTGACGTTCCGCTCGTGGGCATGATCGGGGGCGACGAGTACGACGCCGCGATCCGGCGGGCCCTGGGGGCGGGGCGGGTCGTGGTGGCTTCGTCCGGCAACAACAGTGCGCCCGCCTGTGAGCAGCCGGCGGCCTCCGAGGGCCTGCTGTGCGTGGGGTCCGTGGACGACAACGGGACGAAGAGCTCGTTCTCGAGCTTCGGGGCCGGGCTCGCGCTGGTGGCTCCCGGGAACCAGGTGCTGTCGACCTTCAACAACAGCGGATACGAGGAGATCTCGGGGACCTCGCAGGCCAGTCCTCACGTGGCTGGTGTGGCCGCGCTGCTCGTGGGCAAGGGGCTGCGCGGCCAGGAGGTCGTCCACCGCCTCATGGCCACGGCCCGCGACGTGGGCTCGTCCGGGCCCGACCCGCTCTACGGCGCCGGCATCGTCAACGCCCGGCAGGCAGTGGCCGGCCTCCCCGGAGGCGGTCCCGGGGCGCCCGCGGGCAGTAGCCGCGCCGGGAGCGCCGCCCGGATCTCCCTCCGCTCGCGCGACCGCATCCGCACCATCCTGCGCCGCGGCGTGAGGGTGCGGTGCCGCGCCGCAGGGAGCGGGCGCTGCCGCGTGCTGGTGAGCAGGCGGGGCAAGCGTCTCGCCTACGGCACCAAGCGCCTTGCCATGGGTCGCAGCGCGGTGGCGGTGGCGCGGCCGAACCGCCGCGGCAGGGCCCTGCTGCGCCGCGCGCTGCGGCGCAGGAAGAGGGTGGCGCTGCGAGTGAAGGTCACCCTCCCCGGCGCCCGCCCGTTCGTGCGCCGTCTCACCCTTCGCCCCTGAATCCCGCTCCCAGAGCGGCTTTCCTACCGGTGGGCCACCTCCCCCTCTACCGAGGGGACAAACGCCGCACCTCAAATCTTCGACACCTGTCTAAAGACCGCGTGCGAACCCGCTGGCAGCCTGGGAGACGTTCCGAGAACTGCGACCAGGAGGACTTCGCACCCATGAGAACCAGTCTGAGGAGGGCCGGGCCGCTCGCCCTGGTGGCGCTTGCCGCCTTGCTGCTGCTGCCCGCGTCCGCGATGGCAACCGAGAACGACCTGAAGCAGTTCGTGGACGGGGGTCTCGGCGACACCGTCCCGATCAACACGATGTGGGTCGTGATCGCGGCCGTGCTCGTGCTGTTCATGCAGGCGGGCTTTGCGATGCTCGAGATCGGCTTCTCCCGCGGGAAGAACGCGGGAACGGGGGTCGCGAAGATCCTCACGAACCTGTCGATCGCGGCCATCTGTTACTGGGCGGTGGGCTTCGCCTTCGCCTTCGGCAGCGCCGACGTGCTTGGGCATCTCGAGCTCGCTGCTCGGGTCGAACGGGTTCTTCCTGCAGTTCGCGGGGAACCCTGTCGAGGCGATCCCCGTGATGGGGGTCTCCGACGCCACGATCGAGGCGAAGTTCCTGTTCCAGTTCGCCTTCTGCGCGGTGTCCCTGGCGATCGTCTGGGGCTCCACGCTCGAGCGGATCAAGTACGGCGCGTACGTGATCTACGCGATCGTGTTCGCGGCGATCATCTACCCGATCGGCTCCCACTGGGTCTTCGGTGGCGGCTGGCTGCAGAACGGCGACACCGGGCTGCTGCCGACCGGCATGCAGGACTTCGCCGGCTCGACGGCGGTGCACCTCATCGGCGCCACCGGCGCGCTGGCGGCGCTGCTGCTGCTCGGCCCGCGTAAGGGGAAGTACGGGCCCGACGGCAAGCCGCGGGTGATCCCCGGGCACTCAATGCCGCTCGTGGGGCTTGGCGTGATCATCCTGTTCGTCGGCTGGTTCGGCTTCAACGCCGGATCGACGCTGGGCGCGACGGACGGCCGGCTGGCGGAGGTGGCGGTGGTCACGATCCTGGGAGCCGCGGGAGGCGTGATCGGCGCCTTCGCGGCGTCGCAGATCAAGCTGAAGACGATCGACATCGGCATGGTCGGCAACGGTGTGATCGCCGGCCTCGTGGCCATCACGGCGCCCTCGGGCTACGTGGAGGCGTGGGCCGGGCCGCCGATCGGCTTCGTGGCCGGCCTGATCGTCGTGTTCGGAGTGATCGCGATCGACAAGAAGCTGGACGATCCGATCGGCGCACTGTCGGCGCACGGCCTGGCCGGCGTGTGGGGCACGCTCGCGTGCGGCATCTTCACCGCGCCGCGGCTCGCCCAGTACAACGCGTTCGGGAACCCCGACGGCGGTCTGCTCTACGGGGGCGGCTTCGACCAGCTGATCGCGCAGGCGGTCGGGGTGGCGGTGGCGTTCACGTTCGTGTTCGCCATGAGCTACGCGACCTTCGCGGCCATCAAGGCCACGATCGGGCTGCGGGTGACCGAGGAGCAGGAGGACGCCGGACTCGACATAGTCGAGCACGGCATGTACGGCTACCCGGAGCAGTTCATCCCGGAGGCCGAGATCGGGGCCGGCTCGACCGGACCCGCGTCGGCTAGGGGCGCACCCGCGCCCGTGACCGCCGCGGCTGCGGCTGCGCCGCGCCCAACGGAGGTGAGCTCATGAAGAAGGTCGAGGCGTTCATCCGCCACGAGGCGTTCGAGCCGATCCGCATGGAGCTGCTCGACAAGGGATTTCCCAGCCTCTCGATCGCCGAGTACAAGGGCTCGGGCAGGCAGAAGGGCATCACGGAGCAGTACCGAGGCTCCGAGCTGACCATCCACCTGCGTCCGAAGCTCAAGCTCGAGATCGTGGTGGAGTCCAAGGACGTGGGCGTGATCACGGAGACCATCCTCAAGCACGCCCGCACGGGCGACGTCGGGGACGGGAAGATCTTCGTCCTGCCGGTGGAGGAGGCAATTCGCATCCGCACCGGCGAGGACGGGGAGCCCGTGCTCCAGGCCCACGAGTCGGAGGAGATCCCGGCGGGGGCCTGACGGTCGGCACCCGCCGTCTCAGATGGCCATGCCGGCTCCAGAAGCCCTTCCCAGCCCGCGCGGCGCCCACCTGGAGATGGTGGGCGCCGTGCTGGCCGGGGATGGCCTCGAGCGGGTCGCGGAGATAGCGGCGCTGCACGCCGGGGCGCCCGTGGCCGTGATCGTGCCCAGGCTCGGCGCTCCAGTCGAGGCCTGGGCCCCTCTCGAGCGCTACGTGGCCAAGCGGCTCGCCGGTGGCAAGCCGCCGCGGCCCGGCGGTGTCACGGCCGAGGTGCCGATCGTCTCCGGCGGCCAGGACCTCGGCGCCGTGCTCCTGCTCGGCGACGGCAAGGCCGACGCCGGCGAGTACCTGCACGTGGCGGCCGTGGCCGCCCTCACCGAGGTCGCGGTGGCCGAGGCGCGCGACGAGACCGAGCAGACGCTTCGCGGCTCCTTCCTCGAGGAGCTGCTCACGCGCGACGACCTCGACCCGGCGGACGTCGTGCGCCGCGCGGGGCGGCTCGGCTGCGACCTCAGTGGCGGGGCCGTGGGCTTGTGCGCCGATCCTGGCGACCGCGCCCCGGGGCGGCTCCTGGCCGCGATCTCGGGCGAGCAGCCGGGCGCGCTCGCCCAGACCGTGGACGGCCGCGTCTACGCGCTCCTGCCCGGCGCGGTGGAGGACGCCCGCCGGGTGGCGGGGCGCCTCGGCCGGCAGGCGCTCGTGGGCGTGTCCTCGCACTACTCGGACGCGGCCGACGTGCGCCGGGCGCTCGAGGAGGCCGAGCTCGTGCTGGGCGTGAGGGCCGCCGGCGGTGGTCCCCCCGGCGACGAGATCGGCGGCGGGACCTACCGGCTCCTGTTCCGCGTCCTGGCCTCGCACCCGGAGGAGGTGAGGAGCTTCTACGAGGACACCATCGCCCCGCTGGTGCGCTACGACGACCAGTACTCCACCGACCTCGTGGGCACCCTCGACGCCTACCTGGGCGAGAACTGCAACATGAACGCCACCGCCGCGGCGATCCACGCGCACCGCCACACGGTGAGCTACCGCCTGGAGCGGGTGAAGGACCTGAGCGGCCTCGACCCGTTCACCTCCGAGGACCGCGAACGCCTGGGCCTGGGGCTGAAGGCGTACCGGATCATCGAGCCGAAGTTGCCGCGGTAAGCGCCCAAGCGCAAGAATCGCTTCCATGGACTTGTCGACGGCGTTCGCGCAGGCTGTTGCGGCCAAGGACGCCGACCGGCTGGCCGGACTGCTCGCGCCGGAGATCGACTTCCGGGGGATGACCCCCAACCGAAACTGGGAGGCATCCGACGCGGACACGGTGGTCGAGATAGTCCTCAGCAGGTGGTTCGAGCCGTCCGACGAGATCGAGGAGCTCGTCGAGGTCAAGACCGGCTCGGTGGGCGACCGCGACTGGCTCGCCTACCGGATTCGCGGCCGGAACGCCCGCGGGCCCTTCCTCGTCGAGCAGAACGCGTTCTTCACCGAGCGCGAGGAGCGCATCGAGTGGATGCGCGTGCTCTGCTCGGGCTTCCGGCCGCTGGAGCCGGGCTAGATGGTTGATTCCGCTGCTGGCGGCCCTCGCCGGAGGGCTGGGTAGGGGCGGCCGTGGGCCGCCCGGCCGAGAGCCGCTGCCAGCGCCGATCCGATCGGCCGTGACGCCCGCACTGTGATCGGTTGAAGCATTCAGGGGGCTATGACCCCCGGTACGCGCTCAACAGATCGTTCACCGGAACACCGCCCTTGGAATCAGCCATCTAGGCACCGGGGCGGGCCTTCGGGGCGGTCGAGGGGCTGGGTCGTCGGCGGCTCGTGGCGCCTGCTGCTGTTGATCCCGGCGTGGCGCTTTTTGCCCGCTATAGGTAGGCAAACGCGCCACGCCGGCAGCCGCGGCCCCCTGACGACTGACGACTGAGGACTGGAGACTGGCTACCTGACGAACAGGATCTCGGAGTACTTCGGCAGCGGCCAGAGGTCGTCGGCCACCACCTTCTCCAGCCTGTCGGCCACCTCGCGGACCTTCTCCATCGAGGTCACCTGGTTGTCGCGCGCGTAGATCGCGAGATCGAGGCCCTCCACGCCGTCCGGATAGGCGTTGGCCGCCTCGAGCTCCTTGATCGCCGCGACGAACTCGTCGATCAGGCCGCGGCTCTCGCTCGCCAGCTCGGCCACCTCGGCGGCGTCGATCAGCGCCAGGTGCCGCAGGGCGGCCGGCAGCAGCATCGTGCGCGCGATCATCGCGGCGGTCTCGGCCTCGATGTTCGCGTTGATCACGTACTGCTCGGTCCAGACCTCGAACCGGGACTCCAGCTCGCGCTTCGAGAGCACCTCGTACTTCTCGAACGCCGCGACGCTCTCGTCGGCCAGCACCTCGGGCAGCGCGTCGGGAGTGGTGCGCAGGTTCTTCAGGCCGCGCTTGTTCTCGGCCTCCTCGTGCCACTCCTCGTCGTAGTTGTCCCCGCCGAAGATGATCTGCTTGTTGGCGGTGTAGGACTCGCCCACGACCGCCGAGACCTTCTCGGCGACGTCCGCCCCCGGGGCGCCCTCGAGGGCGTCCGCGAGGTCGTCGATCGCCTCGGCCACGATCGTGTTGAGCACCGTGTTGGGGAACGCCAGCGCGCCGCTCGAGCCCAGCGCGCGGAACTCGAACTTGTTGCCCGTGAATGCGAACGGCGAGGTGCGGTTGCGGTCGCCGCCGTGCATCGGCAGCGGCGGCAGCACGGGAGTGCCCAGGCCGAGGAACGAGCCCGGCGTGTGCGGGTCGCCCTCGCCGGAGGCGATCGCCTCGAACGCCTTGTCGAGCTCGCCGCCGAGGAAGATCGAGATGATCGCCGGAGGCGCCTCGTTGGCACCGAGGCGATGGTCCTGGCCGATGCTCGCGACCGACGCCCTCAGAAGGCCCTGGTGCTTGTTCACCGCCTGGATCACCGCCGCGCAGAAGAACAGGAAGCTGACGTTGTCCGCCGGCGTGTCCCCGGGCTCGAGCAGGTTGTGCCCCGCGTCCGTGCCCATCGACCAGTTGTTGTGCTTGCCGGAGCCGTTCACGCCCGCGAACGGCTTCTCGTGCAGCAGGCACACGAGCCCGTACTTGCGGGCGGTCGACTGCATCAGCTGCATCGTCAGCTGCTGATGGTCCGAGCCCACGTTCGAGTTCTCGAACACGGGCGCGATCTCGTACTGGCCGGGGGCGACCTCGTTGTGGCGCGTCTTCACCGGCACGCCGAGCTTCGCGAGCTCGAGCTCCGTCTCCATCATGTAGGCGAGCACGCGCTCGGGGATCGAGCCGAAGTAATGGTCGTCCAGCTCGTGGCCCTTGGCCGGCTGGGCGCCGAAGAGCGTACGGCCGGTGGTCAGCAGGTCGGGGCGCTCGAAGTAGTACTGCTCGTCGATCAGGAAGTACTCCTGCTCGGGCCCGACGGTGGTGAACACGCGCTCGGAGTCGGTGTCACCCAGGAGCCGGAGCGCGCGGACGGCCGCGCGCGACAGCGCGTCCATCGAGCGCAGGAGCGGGATCTTCAGGTCCAGCGCCTCGCCGGTCCACGAGGCGAACGCCGTGGGGATGCACAGCAGCGCCCCGTTCGGGTTCTCGAGGATGAAGGCCGGGCTGGTCGGATCCCAGGCCGTGTAGCCGCGCGCCTCGAAGGTCGCGCGCACGCCGCCGGTCGGGAACGAGGAGGCGTCGGGCTCGCCCTGGATCAGCTCCGTGCCGGAGAACTCGGCGATCGCGGAGCCCTCGCCGGCGGGGCCGAAGAACGAGTCGTGCTTCTCCGCCGTGGACCCGGTGAGGGGCTGGAACATGTGCGTGAAGTGGGTGGCGCCCTTCTCGAGCGCCCACTCCTTCATCGCCTGCGCGACCGCGTCGGCGAGCGAGGGGTCCAGCGCCTCGCCCTTGTCGAGCGTGCGCTGGAGCTTCCTGAACACGTCCTTGGGCAGGCGCTGTCGCTGCACGGACAGTGAGAAGACGTTCGCGCCGAACGGGTTGTTCGACGGCTGCGTGAGGTCCACCGCGCCGAGCGCTCCCCCGTTGGGGCTCCACTGAGCGGCCGTGACGTTCTTCTGCCGGATCCTTGCCATTTCTTCGGGTGAGCCTCCTACGTGGGCGCGCGCGCCGGGGTGCGGGCGCGCGCGGTGGGCCGAGGGTTTCGGAAGTAAGCGGGCAGCCTAGCTTTCTGCTGCGCGAGGGGCCTTGTCCCGCTGTCCAAAATTACGCCGCCGCGTTTCGCCGCCGGCGTATGGAGACTCTCCACGCGCGGGATACTAGGCCGGTGCGCGCGGGCCTCTGCGACAGCTGCCGGCACCAGCGCGTGGTGCGCAACACACGCGGAAGCTCCTTCTCGATGTGCGAGCGGTCGAAGACAGACCCGAGCTACCCGAAGTACCCGCGCGTGCCCGTGATGGAGTGCCGCGGGTACGAGAAGAGGGCGCCGGCGCCCTAGCGGGTGCCCTCGACGACGGTTTTTCCGTCGTCGGCAATGCGCGTGTCCGGGGGCTCGTCGCTCACGGTGCCCGTGAAGAGCCCGATCGGCGGGCTGCCGTTCGCGCCGACCGCCTTCGCCTTGCCGTCGAGCCCGGCGGCCACGCGGTAGCGCAGCCGGTACTCGCCAGGCCGCACAGCGGTCACGCTCCAGCGGAAGGTCTTCTCGTCGCCGGCCCTCAGACGGCCGAGGGCCCACGTGTCCACGTAGGCGGTCTCGCCGCCCTCCGGGGAGGCCTCCTTGGACTCCGGGAACGTGCCGATGTCCCGCGGCTCGCCGTTGATCACGAACACGGGTCGCTTGGGGTCGGCCAGTCCGCGGTTCTCGAGTCTCGTGTCGAGGCCGCGGAGCGTGACGGCGATGTTCGGGATCGTCTTCTCGGACTCCGAGTTCTTGACGGTGATCAGGAGCTCGGACTTCTTCGCCAGCTTCTGCTTGGAGGGGAACTCGGCCTGGGTGATCTCGACCTTGAAATCACCCTCCGGCTCGTTCTCGTCCTGGCGCTCTCCGCCGCCGCAGGCACCGACCGTCAGCGCGCATGCGCACGCGAGTGCCAGGTGCAGTCTCCTCCGCCGCAAAGCGACCGGAACATAGCAGGGGGGTGGCGCCCTGCGCGACGGTTCCCTATTGCCACCTTCCGCATGCATACCGTAAGGTTCGAGCCCGAGATCGGTGCCGCTGAGCGCACCGACGCTGGGAGGAGCAGTAGTGGTCAGAGCTGTAGCCGATCGGGCGTTTTTGCCGACGAAGAACCTGCTGGAGCAGGTTGGCGACATGATGATCTTGACGGGCAAGACGCTGCTGTCGGCGTTGCGTCCGCCGTATCCGTATGGGACCGAGTTCGTGCAGCAGTTCCTGTTCGCGCTGCGGTTGTGTTGGTTTCCGCTGACGATCTCGACGATCGCGTTCGGATACGGCGCGCCGGGCCTGCAGGCGGGGAACTTCCTGGTGCTGTTCGGGGCGATCGACCGGCTGGGCGGGTTCTTCGTGTTGGCGTCGATCCGGGAGTTCGCGCCGTTTGTGACCGCGATCATCCTCGCCGGCGTCGGCGGCACCGCGATCACCGCAGACCTGGGCGCCAGAAAGATCCGCGAAGAGCTCGACGCCTTGCAGGTGCTGGGGGTCGATCCGATCAAGAACCTCGTCGTCCCAAGGTTCCTCGCGCTGATGATCGTCACCGGCCTGTTCAACATCTACGCGCTGATCTTCGGCATCTTCGGCGGCGTGCTCGCCACCCTCACCTTCGACGCCCCGCTGGGACCGTTCTTCGCCACCCTGCTCAACAACGCCTCCACCACCGACCTGTGGGGGTCGGTCGTCAAAACCACCCTGTTCGGGGCGATCATCGCGATCGTCTCCTGCTACAAGGGAATGACCGCCTCCGGCGGCGCCGAAGGCGTCGGCCGCGCCGTCAACCAAGGCGTCGTCATCTCCTTCCTCGGCATCTTCGCGTTCAACTACGTCTTCACCCAAACCCTGCTGGCAACGCATCCTGAGATCTCGGTGATCAAGTGAAAACCAACGTTCGCACGCGCCACGTGCTCACCAACTGATGGGACGCACCTGGCTGGCAGTTCCCAAGGATTGGATCGCCTCCTTCGGCGACATCGCCAAGTTCATGGCGAGGGTCATGGGCGAGGTCTACACGGGGCGCGTCCTGCGCTTCTTCGGCGAGGCCCTGCGCCAGGCCGGCATCCTGATCCTCGGGTCGGCGATCGTTATCTGGGGACTGGCGTTCATCCTCGGCCTCACCTGCGGCATCGAGGGCGCGTACTTCAACCGCTCCGTGGGCGCTCCGGCCTACGCCGGCGTGTTCTCCGCCTGGTGCGATCTGCGCGAGATCATGCCCTACGCGTTCGGCTACATGATGTCCGCGAAGGTGGGCACGGGCCTCGTCGCAGAGATCGGCGCGATGCGGATCTCCGACGAGATCGACGCGCTCGAGGTGATGGGCATCAGCTCCCTCACCTTCCTCTGCTCGACGCGCCTGCTGGCCGCCTGGCTGGTGCTCCCGTTCATGTACATCGCAGCCGTCGGAGCCGGCTTCTTCGCGTCGTACCTGGCGGTGGTCCAACAGATTGGCGAGGTCTCATCCGGAGGGTTCTTCCTCATCTTCTGGATGTTCCAGAATCCACCCGATCTCTTGTACTCGCTCATCAAGGGGATGAGCATGGCCACGATCATCGTGCTCGTGGGCTGTTACTACGGCTACACCGCGGGCGGAGGGCCCGTCGGTGTGGGAACCGCCACCGCGAAGTCGATGGTGCTGAACACCGTGATGGTTCACATCATCGGCATGGTGGGAACCCAGATCTTCTGGGGATCCAATCCGAGAGCGCCAATCGGCGGCTGATCAAGGAGGAGCGAACTAGTGGCTGACGAGCGCAACGACCCGCCGTGGGGGAAGCCCCTCAAGCCTGACGAGATGGAGGACGAGGGCCGCACCGCGCCGCCTCCCGAGGAGGCTGCCGAGCCCTCGGCCGCTCCGGACGCCCCCGCGCAGCAGGACGCGCCCGCCGATCAGCCGACCGTCGAGCACGACGCCGGCGACGCCACCGTGCCCGCTGCCACGACCCAGCGCGACGTCGTGATGCACAGCCCCGAGGGCGAGGCCGATCCCCCGGACGCGAGGGCGAGCGGCGAAGAGGTGCCGAGCAACATCATCGACCAGACCCGCGAGGGGGAGGAGCCCTACCAGTGGCACTCCGGCCTCAAGCGCGACCACGGGTCGACCGACGCGATCGAGTTCATCGACGTCAAGAAGTCCTTCGGCCGCAACACGATCCTGAACGGCCTGAACCTCGGCATCCCCGACAACCAGATCTCGATGATCCTGGGACCGTCGGGCACGGGGAAGTCCGTGTGCATCAAGCACATGGTCGGGCTGCTCTACCCCGACCAGGGCGACGTGCTCGTGCACGGCGAGTCCGTGCCGAACATGGTCGACGACGAGCTGTTCGAGATGCGCAAGAAGTTCGGCGTCCTGTTCCAGGACGGCGCGCTCTTCGGGTCCATGAACGTGCTCGACAACACGGCCTTCCCGCTGCGGCAGCACACGGACAAGGGCGACGAGGAGATCCTCGAGATCTGCCACCGCCGCCTGCGCGAGGTGGGGCTCCAGGGCGCGATGGACAAGATGCCCAACGAGCTGTCCGGCGGGATGCGCAAGCGCGCCGGGTTCGCGCGCGCGCTCGTGCTCGACCCGGACATCGTGCTCTTCGACGAGCCCGACTCGGGCCTCGATCCCGTGCGCACCGCCCTCCTGTGCGAGCTGATCCAGGAGGTGCACGCCGAGAACGGCGGCGCCTACGTGGTGATCACGCACGACATCATGTCCGCCCGCCGCGTGGCCGACTACATCGCCGTGCTGTGGAAGGGCCGGATCGTGGAGTCCGGCCCCGCGAGCGAGCTGTTCAACTCACCCAACCAGTTCGTGCGGCAGTTCCTTTCCGGCGAGGCTCGCGGCCCGCTCGGAATGGAATAAGCGTCCATTCCTAGAGCCTCTGGCCGGCCCCACTTAATGGTGGGTTCGCTCGCGTTCTCGCGCGAGTGTTGATTTCTCCTTGAGTCGGCTTCTGAAGCCGGGCGAGCAACGGTTTTTCCTAGTAGTCTGGCGCCGCGGGCGGTACCGGTACCGGTTTCGGGCCGTTTTTGACCACCCCTGATCCAGCGACATCCGACGCGGGAGCCGGAGAGCGCGGCTCATCGATAGCACGGTTCGCCGTGCTAGCGGGACTCATCGGATTGGCGGTGCTGATCGGCCTCCTGCTGTTCGGGAGCGGCGGCGGGTACAAGGTGACCGCCACCTTCGAGAACGGCGGCCAGCTCGTCCGGGGCAACGAGGTCCACGTGGGCGGCCGGCCGGTCGGAACGGTCGACAGCATCGAGCTGAACGACAGCGCCCAGGCGGTCGTCGAGATGACCGTGACCGACGACGAGCTCTCCCCGCTTCACCAGGGGACGAAGGCGACGATCCGGGCGACGTCGCTATCGGGGATCGCCAACCGCTACGTGGAGCTCCAGCCGGGGCCCAACAGCGCCGGCGAGATCGACGACGGCGGCCGTATCGCGGTGGAGGACGCGAGCGCCCCGGTCGACCTCGACCAGCTCTTCAACACCCTCGACCCCAAGACGCGCGCGGGTCTCCAGAAGCTGATCCAGGGACAGGCCGACTACTACCGGGGCCGCTCGAAGGAGGCCGCGGAATCGCTGCGCTACCTGAGCCCGGCCCTATCGAGCACCTCCCGCCTGACCCGCGAGCTGATCGCCGACGAGGCGCTGTTCGAGCGCTTCCTGATCGACACGTCGCGAGCGGTGGGCGCCCTCGCCGAGCGCCGGGGCGAGCTGTCCGAGCTCGTGAGCAACGCGAACACCACGTTCGCGGCCATCGGGGACGAGAACGCGGCCCTCGGGCGCGCGCTCGGCCTGCTGCCGACCACCCTGCGAAAGGCCAACACCACCTTCGTGAACCTCCGCGCCGCGCTCGAGGACGTGGACAAGCTGGTGGCGGAGTCGAAGCCCAACACGAAGGAGCTCGACACGTTCTTCGCCCGGCTGCGGCCGCTGGTCGCGGACGCGCGTCCCACGATCCGCGACCTGCGCACGCTGATCCGGGCGCCCGGGAAGAACAACGACCTGATCGAGCTGACCGGCAAGCTGCCGCGGCTCGAGCGGCTCACGAACACGGTGTTCCCGCGCTCGATCCGGACCTTCGACCGCTCGCAGGACTTCGTGGACACGCTGCGCCAGTACACGCCGGACTTCGCCGGCTGGTTCACCAAGTTCGGCCAGGCCGCCTCCTCGTATGACGCGAACGGCCACTACGCCCGCGTCCAGCCTCTGTTCCTGCCCTTCCGCTTCAACGACGCGGACGACACGCTGACCCGCACGCCCGATGGCCAGCGGCTCGACCAGTTCCAGCTGCGCCAGTTCCGGCGTTGCCCGGGCGGCGCCACACAGGCATCGCCCGACGGCTCCGCTCCCTTCCCCGTTCCCGGTTGCCGACCTGAGTCGAGCCCCGACTGATGCGCCGCCTGATCGCCATCCTCGCTCTCTGCGCCGCGCTACCGGTGGTGGTCCTCGTGGGTGTCGGCGCCTCCGGCGACGACGGCGCCGGCTACGAGGTCCGTGCGATCTTCGACAACGTCGCCTCGGCCGTCCCGGGCGAGGACGTGAAGGTGGCGGGGGCGAAGGTCGGCGTGATCGAGTCGATGGACGTCACCGACGACAAGAAGGCGGCGGTGGTGCTCCGGATCGACGACGATCGGTTCACGCCATTCCGCGAGGACGCCCGCTGCAGCGTGCGCCCGCAGTCGCTGATCGGCGAGAAGTTCGTCGAGTGCCAGCCCGGCACCTCGAAGGCGGCGCCGCTGGAGAAGATCGAGGACGGCGATGGCGAGGGTCAGTACCTGCTGGGCGTCACCACGGCCGCGGGCGGCGGCACCAGCTCGCCGGTGGACCTCGACCTGCTCAACAACATCATGCGGCGCCCGTTCGCCGAGCGGTTCTCGATCCTGCTGGCGGAGTTCGGCACGGGCCTGGCGGGACGCGGCCAGGAGCTGAACGAGGCGATCAACCGGGCCAACCCGGCGCTGCGTGAGACCGACCGGGTGCTGGCCATCCTCGCGAAGCAGAACCGGGTGCTCGCGAACCTCGCGCGCGACTCGGACGCCGCGCTCGCCCCGCTCGCGCGGGAGAAGCGCGCGGTGTCCGGCTTCATCGTGCAGGCCAATCGCTTTGGCGAGGCCACCGCCGAGCGCCGGGGAGACATCGAGCGCGGCATCCAGCGCCTGCCGCGGTTCCTGCGCGAGCTGCGGCCGCTCATGGCCGACCTCGGCGGCTTCGCCGGGGATGCGGCCCCGGTGGCCCGCGGCCTGAATCTGGCGGGCAACGACGTGAGCCGGCTGATCCAGCAGCTCGGTCCCTTCTCGCGCGCGTCCACGACCGCGCTCACGAGCCTCGGGGACACCGCCGACGTCGGCCGCCCCGCGCTGATCCGCACCCGGCCGCTGATCCGCGACCTGGCCGCCTTCGGCCGGGACGCGAGGCCGCTCTCCACGGATCTCGACAAGGTCACGGCGAGCATCGACAAGACCGGGGGCATCGACCGGCTGCTCGACTTCGTGTTCTTCGGGGTGACGGCCATCAACGGCTACGACGACATCGGCCACTACCTCCGCGCCGCGCTGCTCGTGAACCTCTGCTCCACGTACGCGATCACGCCGGCGGCGGGGTGCAACGCGAACTACACGGCCACCCGGGCCACGAGCGTGGCCACGAAGGCCGACAAGGATGGGATCGCCAAGCCGCCGGAGAAGGGGAAGGCCGGCAGCGTGCCCCCGACGGGCCAGGTGCTCGGAGGGATCCTCGGCCGCAGTGGCGGGCCGGCGGCGGAGGAGGGGCGGCGCAACGCCCAGAAGATCGGCGAGCGCTCGAAGGGCGGCTCGCCCGCGCTCGAGGGCTCCGAGGAGCCCGCGCTCGAGTACCTGCTCGGGAGGGACGGCGAGTGACCCGGCGCGCGGGTGTCCAGGGACTGGCCGCCAGCCCGGTGCTCGTCGGCGCGGTGACCCTGCTGGTCAGCATCGTGGCGGTCTTCCTGTCCTACAACGCGAACTCGGGCCTGCCGTTCGTGCCCACCTACGACGTGCGGATTCAGCTGCCGAACGCGGCCAACCTCGTGAAGGGGAACGAGATCCGGATCGGCGGAGCGCGCGTGGGCGTGATCGAGACGATCGACGCCGTGCAGAACGGCGACGAGACGAACGCGATCGTGGACGCCAAGCTCGACCAGGACCTGGAGCCGCTGCCCGTGGACTCCACGTTCATCGTGAGGCCGCGGTCGGCGCTCGGCCTCAAGTACATCGAGCTCACGCCCGGCCGGGCGAAGGCTGGGTTCAAGGCCGGCTCCGTCGTGCCGCTGTCCCAGGCGACGCCCGACCCGGTGGAGATCGACGAGGTGCTGAACGTCTTCGACGCACGTACGCGCGTGGGCATCCAGCAGTCCCTCGACGGCTTCGGCGGCGGGCTCGCGGGCCGCGGCCGGTCCCTCAACGAGGCGATCGCCGAGCTCAGGCCGCTGCTCGACGACCTCGAGCCCGTGGCCGCCAACCTGGCCGACAGGCAGACCCAGCTCGCCCGCTTCTTCAGCGCTCTCGGCGACACCGCGGGCGAGGTGTCCCCGGTGGCAGAGGCGCAGGCGGAGCTCTTCGTGAACATGAACACGACCTTCGGCGCGCTGGCCGGCGTGGCCCGGCCCTTCGTGCAGGACTTCATCTCCGAGCAGCCGCCGACCTATGACACCGGCATCGCGGAGTTCCCGAAGCAGCGGCCGTTCCTGCGCAACAACGCGGCCTTCTTCCGCGAGCTCGCGCCCGGCGTGCGGACTCTGCCGGCCTCCGCCCCGCTGCTGGCGGACGCGTTCGAGATCGGCACGCGGACACTCCCGCGCACGCCGGCGCTCAACCGCAGGCTGGCATCGGTCTTCGAGTCGCTCGCCGAGTTCGCCGAGGACCCGCTGGTTCCGCGGGGGATCCGCCGGCTGCGCGACCTCGCGCGCTCGCTGCGCCCGACGATCGCGTTCCTGGCCCCGGCACAGACCAGCTGCAACTACGTGACGCTGTTCTTCCGCAACGCGGCGAGCCTGCTCTCGGAGGGCGACTCGAACGGGACCTGGCAGCGGTTCATCATCATCTCCGCGCCGCAGGGGCCGAACGCAGAGGGCGGCCCGTCGAACGCTCCGTCGAACGGCCCGGCGCCTGACAACCACGTCCACGTGAACCCGTACCCGAACACGGCCGCGCCGGGCCAGACGAAGGAGTGCGAGGCCGGAAACGAGGACTACAGGAGCGGCAGGACCACCATCGGCAACGTGCCCGGCAACCAGGGCACCGTGACATCGGGGCAGCCGAGGCGATGAGGCCCGGGCAGACAGAGCGGCTGTCCAGGTTCCAGGTCGGGGCCCTGGCGATGCTCGTGATCGCCGTCGGCGTGTGGTTCGCGTTCGTCAAGGACATCCCGTTCACCAAGCCGTACGAGATGAAGGCGGTGTTCGCCAACGCCAGCAGCCTCCAGCTGAACTCGCCGGTCCGGATCGCGGGCGTGGAGGTCGGCAAGGTGGCCAAGGTCGAGGCGGCCGACGGGGACGCCACGGCGACGGTGGTCACGATGAAGCTCGACAAGGAGGCGCTGCCGATCCACCGCAACGCCGAGCTCAAGATCCGCCCGCGGATCTTCCTCGAGGGCAACTTCTTCGTGGACCTGAAGCCCGGCACGCCCTCGGCGGGCGAGGTCGACGAGGGCGAGGCGATCCCGCTGACCCAGACGAGCGCCCCGGTGCAGCTCGACCAGGTGCTCGGCAGCCTGAAGACGAGCGCCCGCAGGGATCTCCAGAGGCTCGTGCAGGGCTACGGCGACGCCATCGGTGGCCAGCCGAAGCCGGGGGAGGACGACGACCAGGATCCCGACACCCAGGGCGAGACCGCCGGCAAGTCCCTCAACGACACGCTGAAGTACTCGCCGGACGCCCTGCGCGGCACCGCGATCGTGAACGACGCGCTGCGCGGCACCCGCCCGGACGACCTGCGGAACCTGATCAAGGGCGGGCAGAAGGTGACCGCGGCCCTCGCCAGCCGTGAGACCCAGCTGAAGGACCTCATCTCGAACTTCAACACCACGGCGGGCGCCTTCGCGGCCGAGCAGGCCTCGCTGCGGCGGACCATCCACGAGCTCCCCGAGGTGCTCGCGGCCGCCAACCCGGCGCTCGACAAGCTCAACGCCGCGCTCCCGCCGCTGCGGGCGTTCTCGCTCGAGATCATCCCCGGCGTGCGCGAGACGCCCGCGTCGATCGACGCGGCGCTGCCCTGGATCGCCCAGACCCGCAAGCTGCTCGCGCCCGCCGAGCTGCAGGGTCTCCTCGACGACCTCCAGCCCGCCACCCGCGACCTGGCCAAGTTCACGGACGGCTTCGTGCAGTTCCTGCCCCAGGCCGACCTCGTGAACCGCTGCCTCCTGAGCAACCTCCTGCCCACCGGCGACGTGGTGATCCAGGAGGGCAACCTCACGAGCGGCGTCGAGAACTACAAGGAGTTCTTCCAGAGCCTCGTGGGGCTCAGCGGCGAGTCCCAGAACTTCGACGGCAACGGCCAGTACACGCGCTTCCAGACCGGCGGCGGGGACAAGCGGGTCCAGACCGGCTCGATCGGCGCCGAGGGCCCGCTGTTCGCGAAGGCCCTTCGCACGCCGCTGGGAACGCGCCCGGCAAAGCCGGGGGCACGCCCGCCCAAGCGCAGTGACCGCGCCTGCCACACGCAGAGGCGGCCGAACCTGAACGGCGCGCGGATCGGTGGTGGCCCGTGAGGCGCGCGATCCGCAAGCACCTGCGGGACTTCCTGGCGATCCTCTTCATGATCCTGGTCGCCGCCGGCGTGGCCGGCTACATCCTGTCCAACCAGCGCTTCTACCTGCCGGCGTGGGTGCCGGTGCTCGGCACGGAGTTCTACGAGGTGGAGGCGGAGCTAGAGACCGCCCAGGCCGTGGTGCCGGGCCAGGGGCAGACCGTGAACATCGCGGGCGTCAAGGTCGGCGACATCGGCTCGGTCAAGCTCGAGGACGGCAAGGCCGTGGTCGAGATGAAGATCCAGCCCAAGCACGCCCCGATCTACCGCGACGCGTCGATCCTCCTGCGCCCCAAGACCGGCCTCAAGGACATGTTCCTCGAGCTCGACCCGGGCAACCGCAGGGCCGGTGAGCTGAAGGAGGGCCAGCGCGTCCGGGTCGCCAACACGCTTCCGGACGTGAACCCGGATGAGATCCTCGCCCAGCTCGACGCGGACACGCTCGCATATGTGCGCGTGCTGCTGAACGCGGGCGCCGAGGCGCTCGACGGGGACGCGCCGGCGAACCTGCGGGAGACCTTCAAGCGCTTCGAGCCGACCTCCCGCGACGCCGCGAAGGCGACCAAGCTCCTCGCCCAGCGTCGGCGCAACATCCGGCGCTCGATCCACAACTTCCAGGAGCTGGCCACCGAGGTCGGATCGAAGGACAGGGACCTGGCCGCGCTGATCGACTCCGCCAACGCCAACTTCGAGGCGATCGCCAACCAGGACGCGAGCCTGCGCGAGGCGCTGAGGCTGCTTCCCGGCACGCTCGACGAGACGCAGTCGGCGCTCACCGACGTGGGGTCGCTCGCGAACGACCTCGGCCCTGCGCTCAGCAAGCTGCGCCCGGGCGCGCGGGCCCTCGGCCCGGCGCTGCGCCAGTCGCGGCCGTTCCTGCGCACGACCACCCCCGTGATCCGCGACCAGCTGCGGCCGTTCGCGCGTGACGTTCAGCCGACCATCAGGGATCTCAGGGGGGCGGCGTCCGATCTCGCCGTCGTCACGCCGCGGCTCACCAACACGTTCAAGGTGGTCAACACGCTTCTCAACAAGCTGGCGTACAACCCGCGCGGCTCCGAGGAGGGCTATCTGTTCTGGGCCTCGTGGCTCAACCACGCCGGCGCGAGCCTCTTCGCCCAGCAGGATGCGCACGGCCCGGTCCGGCGCGGCCTCGTGGTCATCTCCTGCCCGGCTCTCGGCCTGCTCGAGAACACGGTCCGGCCGTCGAACCCGCAGCTGGACGTGCTCACCCGTCTTCTCAACGCGCCCACCCAGGCGGAGGTCTGCAACGTCCCGGCCGGAGGCACCCCCTAATGGTCAAGGAAGCCCCCAGCGTCGGCCGGATGATCGCGATGGTGGCGTTCACGCTCTCGTGCGTGGCCATCCTGCTGTACCTCTGGCTCGTGTTCGGCGGCTCGATCCCGCTGCGCCCGGAGGGCTATCGCTTCGAGGTGAAGTTCCCCGAGGCCACCCAGCTGGCCCAGGAGGCCGACGTCCGGATCTCGGGCGTGAACGTCGGCAAGGTCAAGTCCAAGGAGCCCGATCGCGAGACCGGCCTGACCAAGACGGTGATCGAGGTCGACGACCAGTACGCCCCCATCCCGCGGGACACCCGCGCGATCCTGCGCCAGAAGACGCTGCTCGGGGAGACCTACGTGGAGCTGTCGCAGGGCAGCCGCAACGGCCCGATGCTGGACGACGGCGGCACGCTGCTGCCCGGACAGGTGTCGCCGACGGTCGAGCTCGACGAGATCTTCCGCACCTTCGACCCCAAGACCAGGCGCGCGTTCTCCGACTGGATGGCCGAGCAGGGTCGCGGCGTGGGCGAGGGCGCCGAGGCGCTCAACGACGCTCTCGGCAACCTGACCCCGTTCGCCGAGGACGTGGGGGACACCCTCCAGCTGCTGGACGAGCAGAGCGAGGCGACACAGGGTCTCGTGCGCGACACCGGGGCGGTCTTCGAGGCGCTGACCGAGCGTCAGGGCCAGCTGCGCGGGCTGATCGCGAACTCGAACAGGGTGTTCAGCACCACCGCGGCCCGCAACCGCGAGCTGGCGGACGCCTTCGTGGTGTTCCCGACCTTCCTCCGCGAGACGCGCGTCACGACCCGCCGCCTGTCGAAGTTCGCGGCCGACACGAACCCGCTCATCACCCAGCTGCGTCCCGCCGCCCGCCAGATCTCGCCCACGCTCATCAACCTGAAGGGCCTGGCGCCCGACTTCAAGGGGCTGATGAGCGACCTCGGACCGCTGGTCGACGTGTCCCTGAAGGGGCTGCCGGCGCTGGAGCGCTCGCTCGACGACACTCGCCCGCTGCTCGCACGGCTCGAGCCGTTCCTGCGCGACCTCCAGCCGGTGTTCGACTACCTCGGCCTGTACAAGCGCGAGATCACGGCCTTCTTCGCCAACGGCTCCGCCGCCACCCAGGGCGCGGACCCCTCGGCGATCGCGCCGAACCCCCTCAGCTACCTGCGCACCACGAATCCGCTCAACCCCGAGGTGCTCGCCGCCTACCCGCGCCGGATCTCCACCAACCGCTCCAACCCCTACACCGTGCCCGGCGCCTACTCCCAGCTGCCGCAGGGGCTCCCGCTGTTCGGCAGCTACCTCTGCCCGGGAGCGGACGCTCCGAGGCCGCAACTTGCCGCCAGCGACCCGAACCTCGACCCCGAGCTGCGGCGGCTGATCCAGCAGTTTGTGTTCACGCCCACGGGGCCGACGGCCCCGCCGTGCCGCGAGCAGCCCGCCCTCGGCAGCCTGGTGGGCCAGAGCGGGCGCTACCCGCGCCTGCAGCCGATCGCCCCGCCCGCGAATTGAGCCGGGGGCTCCCGCCCCCGGACCCCCGGCGCCGCCTGCCTTACGTCCGCCCCTGACCGTTTCCACCGACTTACTGGCGTGGCACGCTGGGGCCCTCGCCTAAGCTGCATTCCGTGAGGGGAGAGCGATTCGCAGCGGTCGTGCGTGCCGTAACGCGGCGGCCGATGGTGGCCATCCTCGTGGTGGCCGTGCTCGCGCTCGCCGGGGCCGCCCTGGCGCTGCGGCTCGAGCCGAGCGCGGGCACCGACACGCTCGTCTCCGCCTCCTCCGAGACCTCGAAGGCCACGGAGCGCTTCAAGGAGGACTTCGGGGACGAGGCGGTCGTGGTGCTCGTGAAGGGCGATCTGCAGCGCACGGTGCTGACCCCCGACCTCGGGCGCCTGATCCGGCTCGAGGGATGTCTTTCGGGCAACGTGCCCGAGGAGGCGCTGCGCCAGCTCCCGCCCGGCTGCCGGGAGCTCTCGAAGCTGAAGCCGGCGAAGGTGGTGTTCGGCCCAGGGACCTTCATCAACACGGCCGCGGGCCAGATCACCGACGAGTTCCTCCGCCGCCAGCAGGCCAACCGGCAAGAGGCCGACCAGGCCGCCGAGGCGGCCCGCAAGCTCTCGGCCCGCCGCGGGGACTCCAGGGCGCAGCAGCGGCGCCTGGCGGCGAACGCGCGCCAGCTCGTGCAGGGCAAGTTCACCCGCGACACGCTCCAGCTGGCGCTGCGCTACGGCATCACCGGGCTGCCCTCGATCGACAACCCGGACTTCGTGTCCACGCTCGTGTTCGACACGCGCGCCGGGGCCCAGCAGGGGAAGACGGGCGTGCCCAAGTCCCGCTTCGCCTACCTGTTCCCAAGCGACACCTCCGCGCTGATCCAGGTGCGCCTGAAGCCCGGCCTCGGCGACGCCGACCGGGCAAAGGCGATCGACCTGATCCAGGAGGTCACGCGCGACAAGCGCCTGAGGCCGACCCGCGGCGCCCGCTACGTGGTGACCGGCGTCCCGGTGGTCGTGGAGGGCCTGGCGGACGAGGTGCGTGGGGCGATCTTCGTGCTGCTCGGCGCCGCCCTGCTCGTGATGGCGGGGACCCTCGCCGTCGTCTTCCGGACGCGCCTGCGGCTGCTTCCGCTCGGGCTCGCCCTGGCGGCGGCGGCCATGACCTTCGGGGCGCTCTCGCTCGCGGGGGGCAACCTCACGATGGCTTCGATCGCCGTGCTCCCGGTGCTGATCGGCCTGGCGGTGGACTACGCGATCCAATTCCAGGCCCGCCACGAGGAGATCCGCGGCCGCGAGGGCCTCGGGGAGCGCGAGGCCGCCGCCCGGGCGGCGGCCGCGGGAGGGCCCACGATCGCCAGCGCCGGCCTGGCGACCGCCGTGGGGTTCCTGGTGCTCCTCCTGTCTCCCGTGCCGATGGTGCGCGGGTTCGGCGCCCTGCTCGTGCTCGGGATCGTGCTGGCGCTGGTGTGCGCCGTGACCGCGGGATTCGCGGCGCTCGTGCGCTTCGGCGCCGCGAGCCGCGGCGGCGAGGAGGTGCCCCCGGTCTTCCCGCGCGTGCGGGAGCGCGCGCGCGACGCGGGCCGCCGCATGGCCGACTCGCGCCCGGGCCAGGCGACCGGGCGGCGGTGGCGGAGGGTGCGGCTGCGCGCCCTGGAGCGCGGTGAACGGGGCCTCGGCTTCGCGGTGGCGCGGCCGAAGCGGGTGCTGGCGATCGGGCTGGCCGTGGCGATCGTGGGCTGGGCGGTGGACACCCAGACCGAGGTGGTGTCCGACGTGCGCGAGCTCGTTCCGCGCGACCTCCAGGCGCTGAAGGACGTGAACACCCTCCAGGAGGAGACCGGGGTGTCGGGCGAGATCGACGTGACCGTCCGCGCGGACGACATCACCCGGCCCGAGGTGATCGCCTGGATGACGAAGTTCCAGCAGGCCACGCTGAAGGACGGCGGGTACGAGGCGGGCGACACCTGCCGCCAGGAGAAGAACCCGCCCGCGCTGTGCCCGGCGCTCTCGCTGCCCGACATCTTCAGGTCGGTGAACGCGAGCGACCAGCGCCAGATCAACACCCTGCTCGACTCGGTCCCGGCCTACTTCTCCCAGGGGGTGGTCACCGGCGACCGCAAGACCGCGAACCTCGCGTTCGGCATCCGCCTCCAGTCCCTGGAGGAGCAGAAGGAGGTGGTCGACCGGATCAAGGACCGGCTCGACCCGCCGGAGGGCGTGAGCGCGTCCGTGGTGGGGCTGCCGGTGCTGGCGGCGGACGCCAACGCCGCGCTCTCCTCCCCCTGGAGGCGCGCCCTGACGCTGCTGGCGGCGCTCGTGGCCGTCTTCCTCGTGTTGCTCGCGTTCCGGCGCAGCAGGCGCGAAGCGGCCGTGCCCCTGATCCCGATCGCACTCGCCACGGGCTGGTCCGCGGGGCTGCTGTTCGTGCTGGGGCTGCTTCCGGGCCCGCTGTCGGTGAAGCTCAACCCGATGTCGGTCACGCTCGGCGCGTTGGTGATCGCCATCTCGACGGAGTTCAGCGTGCTGCTCTCGGCGCGCTACCGCCAGGAGCGGGAGGCCGGCGCCCCGCCCGCCCGGGCGATCGAGCTCACCTACACGTCCACGGGCGCCGCCGTGCTCGCCTCGGGAGCCACCGCGATCGCGGGATTCGCCGCGCTGATCGCGTCGGACATCCGGATGCTCCGGGACTTCGGGATCCTCACCGTGGTGGACCTGAGCGTCTCGCTCCTCGGCGTCATGCTCGTGCTGCCGGCCGCCCTCGTCTGGGCCGAGCAGCACGGCGCCTTCGGGGTTCGCGATCTCGACCCGCGGCCGTTCCTGCGCGAGCTGAGGGACGCCTTCGGCGACCTGTGGGCCAGGCGGCCCGGGCTGCCCGGCCTCCGGCGACCGCGCCTTCCGCGCCCGCGCCTGAAGCGCCCGTCCCTGCGGGCCCTGCGGCCCCGGTTGCCGCGCCGGCATGGCTGACGGGAATTCGGATGACCACAAGGAGCCGGAGGACCGCTTCGGCGACCTCGGCACCGGCGAGCGCCGCAGCGCGGCCGAGCGGTTCGAGGAGGAGGACCGGCTTCGTCCCGAGCCCGACATGCCGAAGGGGCCGCCCGAGGTCCCGCGGGCCGGCAACAAGTACGCGTGGGTGGTCGGCATCGTGCTGTTCATGGGAATCTGCGTGCTGCTGTTCACCACGGCGCTGCCCAACACGGGCGCCGGCCTGAAGGGCCCGGAGCGCGGCGACTCGCTGCCCGACTTCGCGGCGCCGCTGGCCACGGGGGACACGGAGGGAGACGCCAACGTCTGCCAGAGGGCCTCCGAGTGCAACGACCAGGCGGGGCCGATCCCGGCGTGCCAGGTCCGCAGCGAGGGGATCTTCAACGTGTGCGAGGCGCGCGAGCGCCCGCTCGTGCTCACGTTCGTGTTCGACAGGGGCGCGGACTGCAACCCCCAGGTGGACCGGGTCCAGCGGATGAAGGACGAGTTCCCGGGCGTGAACTTCGCCGTCGTGTACTTCAGCGACGAGGACCGCGCGGAGCTCAAGCAGATCGTGCGCCGGCGCAACTGGACGATGCCGGTGGCGCACACCCCCGACGGGGCGGTGGTGAACCTCTACGGGGTGGGCGGCTGCCCGACCACGGTGTTCGCCTTCGCGGGCGGACGCGTGCTCGGCTCGGTGCTCGGCCCGATCTCCGAGGACGGGCTGCGGGCGCGGGCCCGCCGGCTCCTGCGCGGCTGATGGCTGAGCCCGAGCTCGAGGAAGGTTGGGTCGATGCCGAGCTGGCGGAGGAGTTCCCGGAGCTGGGCCTGTGGCTCACGCGCGCCGCGGCGCGGTCGGGGCGCAGTCCGGAGCCGGTCCGCGCCCGTTTGAACAAGCTCGCCGACCGGATCACCGGCGGCCACGTGATCCACATGCGCCAGGACCCGGTGCCGTGGGCCTACCGGGTCTTCTGGCGCCAGGTGGGGATCGACCCCGACACGGACCGCACGCCGGTCGAGCAGATCGCCCTCGACAGGCTCAAGTGGGGAGGGCTGAGGAGCCGCAACCTGCTCGACGACGCGATCACGATCGCCACTTTCGAGACAGGAGTGCCGGTGGTCGCCTTCGACGCCGACAAGGTGGGCACGGCCATCGGACTGCGCCTGACCAGGGCCGACGAGCTGCTGGGCGGCTCCGGCCGGCCGCTGTCCAGCCGCCAGATCGTGGTGGCGGACGAGGACCGTCCACTGGCCGTGATGTCGGGCGAGGTCGCCGAGGAGCGCGGGGTCACGCCGACCACGGAGCGGATGGTGCTGGCCTCCATCCAGGTGAAGGGCGTGCCCCAGATCAGCGTCGAGGAGGCGCTCTGGACCGTGACGGACATCCTCGCGCTGGGTACCTGAGCGGGTGAAACCCAATCTGGCCGCTGGTAGAGTGGTCGCACGTCGACCAGGGGAGACGCACTGTGCCCGAAGTCCTAGAGCCCCGCATTCTGCAGCCGCAGGGTCCGCCCTCTCGGCCGCCGCTTGCGCCTCGCACCACTCCGGACGAGCGCCCGGCCCGCCGCACGCTCCTGGACCAGGTCGAGCGTCTCGAGAGCGAGCTGTCCTCGCTGTTCATGTCGACCTGGCCGCGCAAGGGGCTCGACTTCTCCGTAGCCGGCCTCGGCGGGGGCCCGCGGATGCTGACCCTGGACGAGCTCGAGGGCCTGCGCGACGACCTCGCGTACCGGGTCGACGACGCCCGCCGCAGCCTCGGCGATCGCACCTACGTGGAGGAGAAGCATCGCTGCCGGATCGAGGAGATGCTGCTCGAGCCCGATAAGCACAAGTGGGTGCGGGTCTCCAACGAGGACATCGGCGAGCCGGGCTGCAAGCACTGGCACGTGCAGCCCCGCTGGGGAATCCTCGGGATGCTGCTGAACTGGTGGCGGGTCCGCATCTCCTCCGGCTGTCCATTAGCCACCTGACATCCGATGGGTAAGCGCAGCCGCAAGCGGGTCGCCGAGTCCGGCTCCCCGGTCGCCTCCGGCACCACCCGCGCCGAGCGCGATGCCGCCCGCCGCGAGCGCGCGCGCCAGGCACGCCACGCACGCCAGGACGCCCCACGGCCGTCCAGGGCGCGCCCCGGGCGAACTTCGATGGACGAGCGCCCTCCGCCCCTCTGGGGCCCGTTCCCCCTCACGGAGATCGTGATCTTCGGCGGGATCGTCCTGATGGCCTGGGGCTTCCTGTCGGGCCCGGGCGACGGCGGCGAGGCGCGCATCGCCGCCGGGCTCGCGATCGCGGCCCTGGCCGGGCTCGAGCTGGCGATACGCGAGCACGTGACCGGCTTTCGCTCCCACACGACCATGCTCGCCGGCGCCGCGGGCATCCTCGTGGTTGTGGCCCTCGGGCTGGGGGCGGGGGTGCAGATCCTCGGCGTGCTGCTGGTCGCCGGCCTCGCGGCCTTCGCCGCCTCCTTCTACGGACTGCGCGAGCTGTTCAAGCGGCGCTCGGGCGGCCTCAGCTTCAGGTGAAGCGGTTCCTCACATGAAATCCTCAGCTCGCAGGCACCGCCTGCTCGCGAACCGCGGCGGCAGCGGGTTCATCCTGATCCTGATCATGCTCGGGGGCGGCGTGGTGCTGTGGGTCGGCGTGCCACTCGGATGGCTCTACATCGGCTCACAGGTACAGGCGTCGACCGACTCGCTGAGCACTGCCCTCGTGGTGATGATGATGGGCGTGCTCGTGAGCATCGCGGTGATCATGGTGGCGCTCGGCTGGCTCAACCGGAAGCACTGCGAGCTGCGCGAGGCGCGGGGGCTCGAGGATCACGGCCAGACGGCGCTCGAGGGAGTGATGAGCGTGAGCGCCGTGCTCGCACTGTTCGGCTTCGCCGCCTGGTTCTTCCTCTTCAGCGGGTCGAGCCCGCTGCCCACCGGCCTCGGGTTCTAGCCCGGCCCGGACGAGCACTAGTCTCCACGCCATGAACGAGCCCCGCCGCCTCCGGATCGCCGGGATCCACCACGTGACCCTGATCTGCGCGAGCCTCGAGCGCTCGAGCGCCTTCTACCGCAACCTCCTCGGGATGAGGATGGTCAAGCAGACCGTCAACGAGGACGACAGCGGCGCCCGGCACCTGTTCTTCGGCGACAACGAGGGCGCGCCCGGCACGCTGGTCACCTGCCTCGAGTATCCCCAGCTGGAGGCGGGCACCGTGGGCGTGGGCTCGACCCACCACTTCGCGCTCTCGGTGGAGGATGAGGAGGAGCTGCGCGGCTGGCGCGACTACCTGACCGCTCAGGGAGTCGCGTGCACGGAGGTGATGGACCGGACCTTCTTCAAGTCGATCTACCTGCGGGACCCCGACGGCCACATCATCGAACTGGCGACCGCGGGCCCCGGGATCGATCCCGACCCCTAAGCGGGCGGATGCGCGGCCGGGTCCATCCGGCCGCGGTTACCGGTCAGGCGGCGGTGAGAGCGTGCAGCGGATGTGGCGGCGGGTCGACCGCGGCCTTCGCGCTGAGCACCTCGGCCAGGGCGAGGCGCTGACGCTCCGTGAGGGTGCCGACTGCCTTGTTCTCGGGCACCCCTATCGACACCAGCAGCCGCCGGCAGCGTGCGCGGCCCCAGCGCTTCTGGCTCATCAGCAGGTCGCTGATGGACATGCTCTGCGCCTGCCAGGGGCGACCGAGGATCACCTCGGACGCGGCAAGTCTCCCTGCGGCGATCTGACGCTTCATGTCGGCTCTGGCCAGACGCACGCGATTGGCATGCTCCAGCGCTTTCAGGTGTTGGTCGGTGTGGCCACGGGCCAATATGGCGGTTTCACCCATCGAGACCTCCCCGCACAGCGTGCAGTGTTTGAAGACAGTGAAGACAGCGGATGCAGTTCCCCGGTGGCCGTGAGCTTCGCGCGTTCGGATCCCTCTCCGATACGAATTTGCGGGCGGGACGACCGCGGTCCAATAAAGCCCCTCCCGAGACGGGCGTCAACCCGTTCCGACCGGGCCATGCGCTAAGAGCGGGGTTTTCCGGGACTAGCCTCCGGAGGCCTTCGTGCGCTCCCTGAAGGCGCGCGCCTTGTGCTGGTTTCCGCACGTGGCCATCGAGCACCAGCGCCCGGAGCGGTTCTTCGACTTGTCGTAGAACGCCCACCGGCACTCCTCGTCGGCGCATGCCTTGAGGCGCTCCCAGGTGCCGTCGGCGGCGGCCGTTGCAACGATCCCGAGCAGCCGGGCGAGGCCTGCGTCGGTCCCGCCCGAGGCCGGCGTGAGGCGCGGCGCACAGTCTCCGGCGAAGGTCGCCCTCAGCGCCGCGCGGCCCGACGCGCGCTCCAGCCTGTCGAGTGCGGGCTGGTCGCGCCCGCCTCCGTTGTGGGTGAAGAGCACCGCCCGTAGGCCCTCGCGGACGTCGATCGCCCGCCGCAGCTCGGCGTCCGTCACGGACACGTCGGGCTCGGAGAGCTCGCGCGCGGCCATCCAGTCCGCCAGCGCCTCGGGGGAGGCGAGGTCGTCGGTGTCCTCGTCCAGCTCGACGCTGTTCACGAACTGCTGCACCAGCCGGAGGGGATCCGGCGCACGCTTATCGGGTTGGGTCTCTTCGATCATCTCCGCTAATACACCCTATCAGAACACATAACTACCAATCAAGGATAGCTGGTGATAAGCTTCTTCCAACGAACCGGGAATGCCGGTTACGAAGAGAAACAGGAGGACAGCATGAGGTCCATCACAATCCGCCACTCCACCGACAGCGACTCCGCCGCCGTCCTCCAGCTTGCCGCACTCGACGACCGGCCGGCGCCGCACGGTGAGGCCCTGCTCGCCTTCGTGGACGGCGAGCTGGCCGCGGCGCGCCCGCTGGAGCGGGGCACGCTGGTGGCCGACCCGTTCAGGCACACCGCCCATCTGGTCGACATGCTCGACCTGATGGCCGACCAGGAGGAGAAGGCGGCATGACCAGCCTGCTCAACCTGCAGCTCGCCGAGGCCCGGCGGGAAGAGCTCCACCGGCTGGGCGGCCCAGCCGCCTGCCGCCCGGGCCGTAGGCTCAGCCGGCGATCGCACCGTCGCTGGACACTCCGCCGCTAGAAGCGCCCGCGGGACTCCGATCGGGGTTCCGCGCGGCGCTGCCGTTTGCAGTCGCGGTCCTGTTCTTCGGCGTCTCCTTCGGGGTGCTCGCGCGCTCCGCCGGCCTCGGCGTGCTGCCGCCGG
The DNA here is from genome assembly GCA_963722705.1 of uncultured Thermoleophilaceae bacterium. GTDB lineage: Bacteria > Actinomycetota > Thermoleophilia > Solirubrobacterales > Thermoleophilaceae > JAAYBF01. Next base: position 246,489 of record CAVRNY010000008.1, read on the forward strand.
TGGTGATGTCGGCCACGACATTCGCCGGCTCGTCGCAGTTCGCGGCCGTGTCGATCCTGGGCACCGGCGGCGGCGTGGCCGCCGCGATCGCCGCGGCCGTGCTCCTCAACACGCGGTACGCGCCGATGGGACTGGCATCCTCGGGAGCGCTGCGCGGCGGGCGGGTTCGCCGCGCCGCCGAGGCCCAGCTCGTCGTGGACGAGGGGTGGGCGCTTTCCAAGCGCGAGGGCGCCCATTTCGACCGCGGGACGCTGCTGGGCGCCGGCCTCCTCCTGTACGTGGCCTGGGTCGCCGGAACCGCCTTCGGGGCGCTCGCGGGGGAGGCCCTGGGCGATCCGGACGCTCTCGGGCTCGACGTGGCGTTCCCGGCGCTGTTCCTGGCCCTGCTGGCCCAGCTGATCCAGTCGGGGCGCCAGCTGGCGGCGGCCCTGGCCGGCGCGGCGCTCGCGCTGGCGCTCACGCCGCTGGTGCCCGCCGGCGTACCGGTGCTCGCCGCCACCGCTGCGTGCCTGATCGGGGTGCGGCAGTGAACGGTGAGGCCTGGCTCCTCGTGGGAGTCGTCGGGGTCTGCACGATCGCGCTGAAGGCGGCCGGCCCGGTGCTCGCGGGAGGCGGTGAGCTGCCGGCGCCGCTCGCCCGCCTGGTGGACCTCCTGGCTCCGGCGCTCCTGGCTGCCCTCGTCGCCACCCAGACCTTCGCTTCGGACGAGGAGCTTGTGCTCGACGAGCGCGCCGCGGGACTAACCGCCGCGGGCGCCTGCGTGGCCGCACGACTGCCGGTGCTCGTGACGGTGTTCGCCGCCGCCTCGGTCACGGCGGTGCTGCGGGCGATCTAGGAGGCGGGCTCGGGCACCGGCTCGCTCTCCGCGAGCCGCGTGCGCACGCGGTCGAAGGCCTCGAGCGCGCGGTCGAGGTGCTGCGCGCTCGTGGGTGGCCATCACGCTGGTGCGCAGCAGCGCGCCGCCGCGCGGGACGGCGGGGTAGAGCGCGACGTTCGCGTAGACGCCGGCGTCGTAGAGCGCCTTCCAGAACAGCACGGCCTGCCAGTCGTCGCCGATCGTGACCGGCACGATCGGCGTGAGCACGTCCGAGCCGTCCGGCATCGGGGTGGGCTCGACGACGTCGAAGCCGAGCTCGGCGAGCCCGGCCTGCAGGTAGCGGGCGTTCTCGAGCACCCGGGCCAGCAGCTCGCGGCCCTCGTCGGAGCGGATGATCCGCAGCGCGCCGAGCGTCGCGCCCACGGCCGCCGGCACGGCCGACGCGGTGAACATGAACGCGCGCGACTGGACGCGCAGGAAGTCGATCACCTCGGCCGGGCCCGGCGATGAAGCCCGCCGCAGGAGGCGAGCGACTTGGAGAACGTGCCCATCCGCAGGTCGACCTCGTCCGGCGACGCCGAACAGCCTCGCAGGCGCCGGTGCCGGTGCTCGCCGAGCACGCCGACGCCGTGGGCCTCGTCGACCATCAGGCGTGCGCCGTGCTCGCGGCACAGCGCGCACGATCTCGGGCAGCGGGGCGAGGTCGCCCTCCATCGAGAACACGCCGTCGACGACGACGAGCACGCCGCCGCCGTCGCTCGGCCGCGCGCTCGAGCATCTTCTCGAGCTTGTCGAGCCGGTTGTGGCGGAACGGCCGGATGCGGGCCCGCGACATCGACACGGCGTCGAGGATCGAGGCGTGGTCGCCGGAGTCGCAGATCACCGTGTCCTCCGGGCCCAGCAGCGTGGCGATGCAGCCGACGTTGGCCTGGTAGCCGGCGGTGAAGACGAGCGCGTCCTCGGTGCCCATCCAGTCGGCCAGCTCGCGCTCGAGCTCGAGGTGCAGCGGCGTGGTGCCGTTCATGAAGCGCGAGCCGGTGAGGCCGGTGCCGTAGCGCTCGAGCGCGTCGCGCGCGGCCTGCTTGACGACGCGGGTCGCCGGTCAGGCCCAGGTAGTTGTTGGAGCCGAGCGTGATCCGCTCGCGGCCCTCCATCTGCGACGATCGGGCCCGGGCTCGCCCTCGACCACGCGGAAGTAGGGCAGCAGGTCGTGCTCGCGCGCCGCCTGGAGCTGCTCGAGGCGCTCGTGGCGTGCGGGCCTTCTCGAAGAGGTCGGTTTCGATCGCCATGGACTAGGGTGCCGCGCCGTGGCGCTCGAGGTGCACGCCCGTGCGCTCGCGGCGGGATCGGCGGGAGTTCATCGAGCTGCCGTTCCGGCTGCATGCTAACGCCGAGCAGTGGGTTCCCCCGCTGCGGCTCGAGCGGCACGCTGTTCCTCAGCCCGCGCTTCAACGGCTGGTTTCAGCCACGCCGAGGCCGAGCTGTTCCTGGCCCGCCGCGACGGCCGCGTGGTGGGGCGGATCAGCGCCCAGATCGACCGCGACTTCAACGAGTACCAGGGCAACGACTGGGGGATGTTCGGCTTCCTCGAGCTCGAGGAGGACGAGCGAGGTCGCCGCGCGCGCTGCTCGACGCCGCCGCCGGCTGGCTGCGCGAGCGCGGCCGCGACCGGATGGTCGGCCCGATGGACTTCACGATGAACGACGAGGTCGGGCGTGCTGATCGAGGGCTACGACCGCGAGCCGTTCATCAAGCAGCCCTGGCATCCGCCGTACTACCAGCGCGCTGTGCGAGGAGGCGGGGCTGAGCAAGGCGGTGGACCTCTGATGTGGGAGCTCCACATCGAGGACCGCTCGAAGGTGCGTGCCGGCGATCGTCGAGATGGCCGAGCAAGCTCGAGCCCGAGCACGGCATCCGCATCCGCAAGATGTCACGCCGGCGGCTGCGCCGCGAGATCGACGTGTTCGGCGAGACCTACAACGAGGCCTGGAAGGACAACTGGGGCTTCGTGCCCTACACCGAAGGAGGACCTCGACACCTACGCGCAGGACCTGCAGCTCGTGTACGACCGCAACTGGTTCATGGTCGCCGAGAAGGTGGACACCGGCGAGAGCGTGGGCGTGGCGATCACGGTGCCCGACATCAACCAGGTGCTGAAGAGGATGAAGCGGCCGGATCCTGCCCTTCGGCTGGTGGCACTTCCTCCGCCGCGGCAAGATCATCGACCGCGTCCGCGTCGGCTTCCTCGGCGTCAAGCCGGAGTACCAGCACACCGGCGTGGCGGCCGGCCTCTACATCGAGCACTTCGACATGGCCGAGGCGGCGCCCCCAGACCTGGGGCGAGATGGGCTGGATCCTGGAGACCAACGAGGCGATGAACCGGGGCATGGAGGGGATGGGCGGGCGGGTCGTCAAGCGGTACCGCGTCTACGAGCGGGGCTGTAGTCGGCAGTCGTCAGCCTCGGTCGTCGGGTCGTGAAGCGGGCCCGGGCCTCGTCCCGAGCCCGACGACCGACGACCGGATCCCTGCGCCCCGTCCGGCCCGGAGTACACTCGCCCCCGTGCCCGCCGACAACGCACCGGATTCCTCCCCGACTCCGCCCGAGCCCGTCGAGGGCGAGCAGGTGGCCGAGGTCCGGCACCTGCCGGTGCCGGTCGAGCACCGGCCACGGAGCTCGACAGGCCGCGGCCGGTGTCGGTGCCGGCGACCGTGGTCGCCGCAACCGGGGGCTTCGTGCTCGGCGTGGCGGCCTTCGTGCTCGCTGCGCGTGCTGCGCCGCCCGCGCGGCGCGGGCGCTGGCGCGGCGGCGCGGGCGCCTGGCGGCCCGGCGGCGCGGGGTCGACGTCGCAGGCCACGCGCTCGTTCCTGGTCGACGTCCACCTGCTTGAAGCGCTGAACGCGATTGCCGCAGCACCGTGACGCGGCCGTCGTCGAGCAGGACGTCGTGCCGGTCGGCCCCTACCGGCTGCCCGGGGCGGGGCGGGACGGTGTGCTGCGCCGCGCGCGACGGCGGTGCTGGCGCGGCTGCATGCACGTCGACGGCGAGCCCGTGACCGTGCGGGCCTGGGCCGCCGCGCGGCGGCGTGCGGATCCGGGCCGAGGCGCCCAGCGCGGAGGCGGCCGCGGCTCGCGGTCGAGCGGATGCGCTTCGCGCTCGGCGTCGACCACGACCTGCGTCCCGTTCCACCGCGCGCTTCCGCCGCGACCGCGCTGCTCGGCCCGGCCGATCCGCGGCGCTAGCCGTGGCTGCGCCCGCGCCGGCGGCCCGAGCCGTTCGAGGCGCTGGCCTGGGCGGTGTCGAGCAGCTGATCGACGGTCCGACGGGCGGTTTGCGATCCAGCGTGCGCTCGTCGCCCGCCACGGGCCGCGCAGCGCGTGCGGACGCCTGCGCGACGTGCCGCGCGCGGCCGCGCGTCGCCGCGGCCTGCGCCGGCGCGAGCTGGAGGCGTGCGGGCTGTCGCCGAAGCGGGCGATCGCGCTGGTCGCGGCGGCGCGCGAGGTCGCGTGCGGGCGCGCCGACCTGGCCGCCCACGAGCCGGCCTGGGCGTCGGCTGCGCACGATCTCGCGGCATCGGCGCCTTGGACGCGTCGAGTGCCTGGCGTTCCACGGCCAGGGCCGCGACGACCAGCTGCCCGCCGGCGACCTCGCGTACGTCAAGCTGGTCGGGCGGCCTCGCCGGGCTGGGGCGCCGCGCGACCGAGGACGAGGTGCGCGAGTTCTTCGCGCCGTACGCGCCGTTCGCCGGGCTGGCCGGCACCTGCTCGCTCCAGTCGCCGGTGCGCGCTCGCGCATCGGTCAGACCCCGGTACAGAGGACCTGCCCTACCATTGAGGGATGGACAGCGAAGGTGAACAAGACCGACGCAGGAGTGGCGCGAGGAGCTCGACCCCGAGCGCTACCACGTGCTGCGCGAGGAGGGCACCGAGCCGCCCTTCACCGGCGCCTACACCACTCCAAGGCCGACGGCATGTACCGCTGCGGGGCCTGCGGCAACGAGCTGTTCAGCTCCGACGCCAAGTTCGACTCCGGCACCGGCTGGCCGAGCTTCACCGAGCCGGCGCGTGGCGGAGAACGTCGAGCTGCGCGAGGACAACAGCCTCGTGCATGACGCCGCACCGAGGTCGCTCTGCGCGCGCTGCGGCTCGCACCTCGGCCACGTCTTCGCCGACGGCCCGGGGCCCGACGGGCCAGCGCTACTGCATCAACTCGCTGGCGCTCGATCTGGACGAGAACGCCGGACTAGCGATAGGGTCTGGCACGCGGCTAGCCGGACGCTTCGACTGGACGCTAGCTCGGGCCGCCGGAGGCTGCAGCTCGTCGAGGCCGAAGATCGACCGAGCGAGCTCGTGAAGGGGCTCGCGGCGGTCGGCGTCGGGCGGCGGCTGGATGTCGGCCGTCGACGTCGCCGACCTGCTCGAAGCACGAGCTCGAAGGCGATCTTGCCGCCGTCGAGCGCCCGCGTTCTTGCGTCCTCGGGAACGGTGAACGCAGCTCGGCGTAGACAGCCGGCGCGGCGATGCCGTTCGTCGTCGACGTTGACCTCCACGTCGACGTCGTCGATCGCGTCCGCGATCTTCTTCGACGTTCTCGTCGTCGATCTCCGGCGATCGCCGGACGGCCTGGCCCTGGGACTCGAGCTGGCGCTCGCAGAGCGGTCGACTCGACGCATCGAGCAGGTCGTCGCACGACCTCCTCCACGTCGACCGTGCCGGAGACGTGCCGGGTGGAGTCGCCCGCCGATGTCATCGCCGTCCTCGACCTCGGGTTCCTTCAGCCAGGTCGCCGGGTCGATGCCCGAACTGCTTCAGGCTCTGGTTCGCGGCTCGGCGCTCTTCTGCTGCGAGCGAAGCTGTCCCGCAGCTGGGCGAAGACCTGCGGGCCCACCTCGTAGCTCTGGCCCCGGAACTCGACGAACGCGTTGTCCGTCGGTCACGGTCAGCGCCGGCTTCGAGCTTCTTGCCCGCGCCCTCGGCCTTGATGTCCCAGTCGAGGGCGGGAGCGCCTTCGTGCCCGTTGGACTCGAACGGGCCGCTCATGCTCAGCGACAGCGGGCCGCCGAGCTGGGCGATCCCGTCGAGGTCGGCCTTCAGATCGAGCTTCAGCTCGGCGCTGTCGACCTGCTTGTCGAAGGCGTCCTCGAGCAGCGCCCGCGCCTCCTTCGATCGCCCGCCTCCGCCGTCGTCGCCGCCACATCCGGCGACCACCAGCAGCGAAGGCGAAGAGCAGCGCAAGCGCGAGCGAGGAGCGAATCCTCATGCCACTCGCTTATAGCGGACGCGCGTCACAGCCCCGCGCCGGGCAGCAGCTCGTTCGTGAACGCGCCGCCGGCGTCGGGGAGCTTCTTGAGCAGCCGGTTCTCGCGCGCCCAGGCGGCGAACTCCTGCCACTCGGCGCGGGTCCTGGTAGCCGAACGGCTTGCCGCGCGGCGGGCAGGAACAGCGGCAGCGTGACCTTCACGACCGCGCGCTGGAGCTTGGGGTCGAGATCGGGGTTGGCGTCGAGCAGCCCCTGGACGCCTTGTCGGGATCCTGCTCCAGCTCGCGGGTGCCGCGCGCCAGCGCGCCGATGAACGCGCGGATGCGGCCCGCGTCGCGCTCGAGCGCGTCCTCGTTGGCGACGAGCACGAGCTCGTCGTAGGTCGGGACGCCGGCCTCGTCCATCCGGATGATCCGCGGGTCGGCGCTTCTTCAGGCGCAGCTCGGTGCCCTCGTAGTTCCAGAACGCCCCGAGCACCGCGTCGACCGACTGGTCAGCAGGGCGGGGGAGAGGCTGAAGCCGACGTTGCGCTCCTTGACCGTGCTTCGGGTCGACGCCCGCGTCGAGCAGGATCGTGCGCAGGTAGGCGGACTGGTAGTCGATGCCGGCGGTGCCCACCGCTTGCCCTTCAGATCCCTGGGCGTGCGGATCTGCGCGGCCTTCGGCAGCGAGATGATCGAGGTGAGCGGCTTGCGCACCAGCGCGCCGACCGCCACCACGCTCAGGCCCTGGTCGCGGGCCCGCAGCACCTCGGGCTCGTAGGAGATCGGCCAGGTCGACCCGCCCGGCGGCGACCTGCTTGATCGGCGCCGCCGGGTCGGCCGGCTGGCGGATCGTCCACCTCCAGTCCCGCGTCCTCGAAGTGCTTCCCCGCCTGGGCCGCGTAGATCCCGGCGTGGTCGGCGTTCGGGAAGTAGTCGAGCATCAGCGCTCAGCTCCTGCGACCCCTCGGGCTGAGGCGCGTCCTCCTTCTCGCCGCAGGCGGCCAGGGCGACGGCAGCACGCCAGCGCGAGCAGAGCGAGCGAGCAGAGGGCGGGTCCGGGTCATGCGGGCCTTTCGTCTTCGGTTCCACGGGCAGGCGAGCCGCTCCGCGAGCGAGACGAGCGCGAACAGCGCCACCGCCATCAGGGTGAGGATCACGATCCCCGCGTACACGCGCGGGGTCTGCAGCTGGTTGTTGCCGAGCAGCACGAGCCGGCCGAGGCCCTCGTCGGCGCCCGCCCACTCGCCGAAGACGGCGCCGATCACCGACACCGTGGCGGCGATCCGCAGGCCGCTGAAGAAGCTCGGGAGCGCGGCCGGCAGCTCCACGCTGCGCAGCGTGCTTGCAGGCGCGAGGCGCCCGAAGGAGCGCATCAGCTTGAGCTGCTCGGGGTCGACCGAGCGCAGGCCGTCGAGCATCGTTGACGGTGACCGGGAAGAAGCAGATGAGCGCGACGATCGCCAGCTTCGGGCCGATGCCGTAGTCGAAGGCGAGCACGAAGATCGGCGCCAGCACCACGATCGGGATCGCCTGGGAGCCCACGAGCAGCGGATAGGCCGCGTCGCGCAGAGTACGGCTGAGGTGCATGGCCAGCGCCGCCGCCAGCCCCGCGGCCACCGCGATCGCGAGCCCGAGCACCACCTCGTAGAACGTGACCCAAGCGTTCTCCCAGAGCAGCGACCAGTCGTCCTCGAACGCCTGGATCGTCTCCCCCGGCGAGGCGAGCGTGAGGTCGTCCACCGAGTCGAGCGAGGCGACCCAGGCCCAGGCGCCGACGAACGCGGCGAGCAGCAGGCTTGCGAGGGCGACGCGCCTCATGCCAGCGCCTCCAGCGCGCGGGCGCGCAGCTCGGCGAGCTTGTGGTCGGTGACCGCCGCGCGGCGGTCCCGGGGACGCGGGAGGGGGACCTCGAGCTCCGTCACGATCCGGCCCGGCCGTGGGCTACATCACGGCCACACGATCCGACAGGAACAGGGCCTCCTCGACGTCGTGGGTCACGAGCAGCACGGTGCGCGGCTCCTGCTCGAGCGCATCGGCGAGCCACTGCTGCATCTCGGCGCGCGTGATGGCGTCGAGCGCGGCGAACGGCTCGTCCAGCAGCAGCACGGGTCGTCCCGGGAGGAGCGTGCGCAGGAACGCGACCCGCTGGCGCATCCCACCCGACAGCCCAGCGGGGCGGGTGTCCTGGAAGCCGCCGAGCCCGAAGCGCTCGAACAGCGGCTGCGCGCGGCTGCGTGCCTCCTTCGGCGGCACCCCCTGGCACTCGAGCGCGAGGGCAGCGTTGCCGAGCGCGTCGCGCCACGGCAGGAGCAGGTCGCGCTGGGGCATGTAGGCGGTCTCCCCCCGCACCGCCACTGTGCCGGCATCGGAACGCTGTAGCCCGGCCACGAGCTCGAGCAGGGTGGACTTCCCGCAGCCCGAGGAGCCCACGACCCCGAGCACCTCGCCCATGCGGACGCGCAGGTCGAGGTCGCGCAGAGCGACCACGTTGCCGAAGCGCCGCTCCACACCGTCGATCTCGATCTGCGCTTCCGAGATGAGCCGAGGCTCGATCACGGGAGCCGCTCCGGTCTGCATCTCGCTCCCTTCGCGGGCATTACCCCTACAGGTTCCTAGGGTCTGATCTCAGCCCGCGCCGTGCGGGCACCCCTGCTTGTCGGTGAGCGCAGTCTAGTTCTTCGTGGTCCCCTGCCCGGTACGTTGTACCCATGCGGGTTGCCGCTCTTGCCGTTCTGGTGATCGCATTGGCGGCCGTGCCCGCCCAGGCCGCCGACCCCGTGCTGGTGGCCGCCGGCGACTCGGCCTGTGCTCCCGGGGACGCCGACTACAACGGGGGTGCCGGCACCGTTCCGCCTGCGGCCACGCCCGGGCGGTGCCACCAGAACTACACGGCCAACCTGATCGAGGCGCTCAACCCGACGCACATGCTCGCGCTCGGCGATCTCCAGTACGAGGACGGTGCGCTCGCGAAGTTCAACGTGTCCTACGACGCGTCGTGGGGCCGCGCCGCGATTGCGGGTAAGACCAAGCCGGTGCCGGGGAACCACGAGTACGGCGCCGGCAACACCAACGGCGGGAACATCCACAACGACCCGAACGCGACTGGCTACTTCACCTACTTCCAGAGCCAGCTCGCCGCGGAGGGCCCGGACGCCGGCGATCCCCAGAAGGGCTGGTACAGCTTCGACGTACCGGTGGGCGGCACGAAGTGGCACGTGGTGGCCCTGAACTCCGAGTGCGCGGCCGGATTGAGGGTCACGGTCGGATGGGACGGGGACTGCGACGCCGGATCCGAGCAGGAGCAGTGGCTGCGAGCCGACCTGGCGGCCGACGCCAGCGACTGCACGATCGCCTACTGGCACCACCCTCGGTTCAGCTCCGGCAACCTCGGCGACAACGTGATCATGGCGCCCATCTGGGACGCGCTGTACGACGACCACGCGGACATCGTGCTCACGGGGCACGACCACAACTACGAACGCTTCGCCCCGAAGGGGAAGAGCGGCGCGGTCGAGCCGGGGCGCGGGATCCGGGGCTTTGTGGTCGGCACAGGGGGCAAGGACCTGCTGGCGCTCAAGCCGCCGAAGCCCGGGAGCGAGGTGCTTGCAAACACGGCGCATGGCGTACTCAAGCTCACCCTCCACGGACCGGGCGGCGGCCACCCGTTCGGCTGGTACGAGTGGCAGTTCGTCGAACGACGGCATGTCCGGGAGCGCGTTCTCCGACGCCGGCTCCGGGGACTGCGTGGAGCCTCCGGCGCCGCCGCCCCGCCCGGCGCCGCCAAGCCGCGTCCGTCGACCAGGTCGCGCCGCGCGTCTCCCGGCCGCGACTCAGCCGCAGGCGCTTCCGCGTCGGTCGCGCCGCCACGGTCCGCACGGCCGCCATCGGCCGCGGCACCGTGATCGGCTACACGCTCTCGGAGCCGGCGACCGCCGGCCTCCGGATCGAGCGCAGGCGCGTGGTCCGCAGGAACGGGCGCAAGGTCAAGCGCTACCGGCGGGCCGGGACGCTGCAGCGCACGGGAAGGCGGGCAGGCGCCGCGTCGAGTTCTCCGGCCGCATCGGCCGGAAGCGGCTGGCGCCCGGGGTCTACCGGCTGACGATCACGGCCAAGGACAAGGCCGGGAACGCCGGCCGGCCGCGCAAGCTGCTCTTCCGGATCCTGCGCTAGGAACGTCTAGCCCGCGTACAGCGCCTCGATCTCGTCCCCGTACTTCTCCGCGATCGGCTTGCGCTTCAGCTTCATCGTGGGCGTGAGCTCCTCGCCGCCGGGCTCCCACTCCGCCGGGATCACGCGGAACCGCTTGATCTGCTCGACCCGCGAGAGCTGGGCGTTCGCGGCCTCGACGCCCGCCGCCACCGCCTCGATCACGGCCTGCTCGCCCGCCATCGCGACGGGCGACGGATCGCTCAGGCCGTGCTGGGCCGCGAACGCCCCGCAGGCGTCGGGATCGAGGGTGATCAGGGCCGTGTTGTAGGGCCGGCGGTCGCCGATCGCCACCGCCTGGGCCACCAGCGGACAGGCCGCCTTGACCTTCGCCTCGATGTTCGCGGGGGACATGTTCTTGCCCGCCGCGTTGATGATCAGCTCCTTCTTGCGGTCCACGATCTTGACGTAGCCCTCGGCGTCGATCTCTCCGATGTCGCCGGTGGACAGCCAGCCGTCCTCGGACAGGTCCTCGGCCGTCTTCTCGGGCAGGTTGCGGTAGCCCTTCATGATCATCGGCCCGCGCACGAGGATCTCGCCGTCCTCGGCCAGCCTCAGCTCGACGGTCGGCAGCGGCGGCCCCACCGTGCCCACGCGGATCCCGCCGGGCGGGTTCAGGGTCGCCACCGCGGAGGTCTCCGACATCCCCCACAGCTCGGCGATCTCGATCCCGATCGCGTCGAAGAAGAGGATCACCTCGGGCGGAGTCGGGGCGGCCCCGACCGCGAACCACTCGCACTCGTCGAGCCCCAGCGTCGCGCGGATCTTCGAGAAGACCTGCTCGTCCGCCTGCTGCCAGGAGCGCTCGAGGTCCTCCGGCACCGCGCCCTCCTGCTTCGCCTTCGCGCGCCTGAGCCCGATCTCCAGCGCGGAGCCCAGCGCCGCCTTCCTCGCCTCGTCCTGCTCGCTCGCGAAGCCGGCCTCGAGCGCCGCCTTCAGCTTCTCCCAGATCCGCGGCACGCCGCCCCACACGGTGGGCTTGACCGAGATCGAGTAGGCGACCATCTCGCGCGGGTCGGGGCAGCAGTGCACGGTGTGGCCGTAGACCATCTGGCCGTACAGCTGGGCCCAGCGGTCGGCCACGTGAGCGGTGGGCAGGAAGGAGACGCTGCGCCCGCCGGGAGACGGCTGGACCACCTGCTCGAGCGCCTGCCACTCGGACACCATGTTGCCGTGCGTGAGCTGCACGCCCTTGGGCGGGCCGGTGGTGCCCGAGGTGTAGATGAGGCAGAGCACGTCGTCCGGCTCGACCGCGCGCCAGGCGGCCTCGAAGTCGAACGCGTCGTCCCCGAGCGCCTCGAACTCCTCGACCGTCATCACGCCCTCGGGCGCCTCACCGTCGATCACCACCACGTGCTCCAGCGTGTCGACGCGGTCGCGGGCCTCGAGCACCCTCTCGAGGAACGCCTGCTCGGTGACCACCACGCGGTTGGCGGCGTCGCTCACGAGGTACTCGATCTGCTCCGGAGAGGAGGTGTTGTAGATCGAGAAGCAGGTGGCGCCGAGGTGCATTGCGGCGCAGTCGCAGAGGTGCAGCGCGGGCCGGTTGACGAGCATGAAGCCGACGGTGTCGCCTCGACCGATGCCCAGGGCGCTGAACGCCGCTGCCCGGCGGCGCACCGTGTCGGCGTACTCGGCGAAGGTGCACTCCCAGTCGGTGTCCTTCAGCCGCAGAGCGGGCTCGCCGGCCTGCTCGGCCGCCGTGGTCTGGAAGGCCTCGCACATGGTCGCGGCCTGGAGGGCCTTGGGGCGGGCGGCGGTCTCGGTCGCTGCGGCGGATTCCATGGGGGCGATCATCGCGTCTCGGGGCGGGCGGGTGCAACCGGGCCCTTCTCCCGCATCGCTCGCTCGACCTCGCGGGCGATGCCCTCCTCGATCCTCGCTTCCATCGCGACCGCGAAGAGTGCGACGACCGCGTCCATCGCGAGAGGCTGAACCTCCTTGAGGGTCTGCTGAAGCTGCGGCAGGCCGCTCTCGGGCATGTCGGCATCGAGGAAGGGCTGCCAGACGTGCCGCATCCAGACCCGCTCGAACAGCTCGGCGATGCCGTCGGCGTGGGCCCGGATCTCGGCCGTGGCCTCGAGCGTCTCATCGAGCGACAGCCCGAGCTCGTGGAGCGCCTCGCCGACCCGGGCAATGCGCGCGCTCGTGAACTCGTACCGGCCGTCGGGGCGCTTGCGGATCAGGCCGAGCTCCGCGGCGCGTCGCAGCTTGGCCGGGTTGACCGACCCCCAGCGCTTGGCCAGGTCGACCAGGTCGACGACCGGTGCGTTCTCCTCGCGGAACGGCGCGCGCAGCGTGCTGGCCAGGCGCATCACGTCTTCGCCGAACCCGTCGCTCGCATCGAGCATGCGGTGGATCAGATCGAGCGTGAACCCCTGCCCTTGGAGCTCCTTGATCCGCTCGATCCGCGAGACGACAGACGGGTCGTAATAGCCGACGCGGCCGCGCATCTCGGCGGGGGGCAAGACGCCCAGCGTGCGCCACTCGCGCAGGTTGCGGACGGTCATGTCCACTCGCTGCGCCAGCTCGTCGATGGTCAGGGCGGCGCTCTCGCCTGGTTCGGACTTGCGCTGGGTGGACATCCTCGTTATAAACCTCTCCGGAAGTTTCCGGTACGGTCGCTTCCGGTGGGAATGCTGGATTCTGTCAAACAAGTCATCGTCGAGGACCACGTCCGCCAGATCGGCCGGCACGACCAGCGCGAGATCTTCGCCGAGCCCGCCGGCGATCCCGGCCTGATCGGCCCCGGCAGCGTCTCCTGGGAGATGCACTCGGACGTCTCCGCGGTCGCGATCGCCGGGGTCGCCTCGATCGTGATGGAGCTGCTGCACCCCTCGGTGATGGCGGGAGTGGGCCAGCAGTCGAGCTACCGCGAGCAGCCCTACCGGCGAGCGCAGACGACCTTCGGCTGGGTCGTCACGACGACGTTCGGGAACACGCAGGCGGCCGAGGCGCTGATCGAGCGGGTCAAGCGGATGCACAGCCGGGTCAACGGAGTGCGCCCGGACGGCGTTCCCTACCGCGCGCTCGACCCCGAGCTGATCGCGCTGGGTCCACACGTGCATCCCGTGGGGAGTGATGACCGCCTACGAGCGCTTCAACCGGCCCGCTCAGCACCGAGCGAGAAGGACCGATACCTGGCCGAGCAGTCGGTGATCGGGCTGATGAGCGGCGCGGACGAGGTGCCGACCACGGTCGCCGAACTCGACGCCTTCGTCGAGGCGATGCGCCCGAAGCTCGAGGTCACCGACCTGACGCGCGAGTTCTTCGACTTCCTGCTCGACGGGCCGCTCGGCGCGCTGCGTCCCGCCGGGGCCGCTGCGCGCGGCCGGTGAAGCGCTTCCAGGTCGAGTCGGGGATGAGCCTGACGCCGCGCTGGGCGCAGCGGATGACCGGCTTCGACCGCCCGGCGGTTGCGCAGCGCCTCATTCAGGCGCCGTCGATGCGACCTACGCGCGGGCGCTGCGCTGGGCGTTCGGCACGCCGCCGTTCCGCGCGCTGGCGGACGAGCGGGTGGCGAGGCAGGCGGACGGCGAGGCGAGGAGCGCTCCGGACAGAGCGGCGGCGTAGGACTGGGAGTCGTGACGCCGCCGCGGGCGGCAAGGAGGGCAGGGGTGCTTTTCCGACAATTGAGGTTCGTTCTCGCCGGCCTTCTCGCGCTGGCCATGGCGGCTTCGTCCGCGCATGCGCTCCACGCGCCACGGCGACCTCACGTTTCCGGAGAACGAGAACGCCCAGCCCGCGAGCTGGGACTACTGGTGGGGCGCCGGCCGGACTGGTGACCGAAGTCGGGCAACCGCTACGTGGTCGGGCTCGCCTTCACGTCGTTCGACGGCGTCGATGTCCGCCGGCTACCAGGTCTGCCCGCTCCAGGGTCCCTACAAGGGCCAGTCGATCATGACGATGGAGGGGCCGGTCGAGTGGGGCCACCCCGAGCAGCCGGCGGGGCGCTTCGTGCAACAAGATGACCGTGAACGCGCCGGGGACCGACCAGCGCCTCAGCCTGGACACCTTCGACACCCAGAACGGCATGAAGGTGATCTCGCGCTGGGAGCGCATCGGCCTCGACCGCGAGACTACCGCTTCACGCTCGACCAGGACGAGGCGAAGGTCCACCCGGCGGGCGAGCGCCGATCGCCTCGCACGTGGACCTCCGCGCCAAGATGCAGGCGCCCGCTCCTCGCCGGCGGCACCGGGCGCTGGTTCTACGGGGTGCCCGGAGGACTTCGGCTATCCGTCGCGCGCCTACCAGTACCAGCAGGGGGCGAGGCGGCTCCGGGGACCTTCGACATCGAGCAGCCCGACGGCTCGACCTGAAGGAGCGGGTCGGACCCCGAGCGCTCGATCCTGTCGATGACGCGCGAGTCGAACCCGCCGGAGGCCATCCCGGCCGGGATCGGCGCTGGCCGCTCTCGACACAGCTCCACGCCCGCTACCTCCAGAGCTACAACCTCCAGTGGCCGTGGGAGCTCATCTACGCCGACCTCGGCAACGGCGCGCAGCTGATGTTCGACCTGCAGGCCTACCACGACACCCCGCGCGGGCTGGTCAAGCTGAACCCCAAGCAGCCGACCTACCGCGTGCTCGCGACCCTGCGCCTGCCGAGCGGGGAGTCGGTCCGCGCTCGACGACAAGCTCCACGCCGAGCATCTCGATCGCCGGACGCTGGACAGCATCGCCTCCGCCACGGGCACGTCGCTCGCGAGCGCCTGGACCCAGAACTGGAAGTTCCGGGTCAGCTACCCGGGCGGGAAGCGTGAGGACGCCGACGGCAAGATGGTCAAGGTGCCGCCGTTCGACCTCGGCCTCGCGCCGCCGTTCGGCAAGGACGAGCCGCTGCCCGACGAGCGCAACAACCGCCTGACCCAGCGCGTGCCGTTCGACGTGAGCGGCTCCTACGACGGCTGCCCGGTGAACGGCTTCGCCTGGTCGGAGCTGCTCGCCAACTGGTACGGCTGGGAGGACCGGGATCCCTGGTTCACGGGCGGCAAGCTGCCGAAGACGCCGAAGCACTGCGGCGCGACGATCCCGCCGCCGCCGTCGGGCACGCCCGGCGAGCTCAATCCGCCGGCCGAGCACGCTGCAGCCGCCCAACCTCAAGCATCGAGAACTGCGCGCGCCAACGGCGAGACGCCGCGCTGCGAGTACGACCCGCAAGGGCGCCGGGCGGCATCGCCGGCAACGGCGATCCCGACGGCTGGAGCGGTGACGATCACGCGGCCCGGGCAGGCCCGAGCCGATCGTGATCCACGGCCACGGCGGGCTCGCAGGCCTACCCCTGCGGAACCGTGCGCGCGGGCGACCACGTCGTCGTCGAGGCCAAGCCCGGCTCGTCCGTGACCGTCGGCAACCCGGGCATCTGCTTCTAAGCCGTCTCGGCCGGCCGCAGGTCCGCGATCGCGTTCACGAACCCCTCGAGCTGCTTGGTGGTCCAGCACTCGAAGACCGCCGTGCAGTAGGGCTCGTAGGCCGCCATCACCGAGTCGCCGTAGTTCCAGTAGAGCTTCGGCTCGGGGTTCATCCAGAAGGTGCGGCCGGCGCGCTCGGCGACGTGGGCGAACGCCTCGGCGTGGGGCTCGCGGCCGTTGGTGCGGGCGTCGCCGAGCACGATCACCGTCGAGCGCGGGTCGAGGTCGTCGACCACCTGGTCGAGGAACTCGAGCCAGACGCGGCCGTAGTCGGTGTAGCCGGAGACGTCGGCGACGCCGGCGTCGCTGGCGATCGCGCGCGAGACCGCCTCGAACGAGCGCTCGCGCTCGAACACCTCGGTGACCTCCGAGATCCGCTCGACGAACACGAACGAGCGCAGCTTGCGGAACGAGTCGTGCAGCGCGTGCAGCACCGACAGGAAGAAGACGCTGACGCGCTGGTGACGCTCGTCGAGACGTCGCAGAGCACGAACAGCTCGGGCCGGCGCGGCCGGCGCGGCCGGTAGCGCAGGTCGAGCGGCACGCCGCCGGTCTGCAGCGAGGCGCGCATCGTGCGCCGCACGTCGACCGCCGGCGGAGCGCCTGCGGCCGCGCTTCTCGCGGCCCTGGGTGGCCAGCCGGCGGCGCAGCTGGGCGACCACGCGGTGGACCGCCGCCAGGTCCTGGGCGGCGCCGGTGGGCAGCGCGCGGTCGAACTCGCGCAGCGGCTTGCGACGGCGGCAGCGACTCGGTGCGCTCGATCAGCGCCCGCTCCAGCTCGCGGCGGATGTGGCGCTCGAACTCGCGCAGGCGCTCGCGCGGCACCGAGTCGGGGTCGGGCAGCTCGGCCCCGGCGCTGCTCGCCCTTGAGGCCGAGCGTGCGGCGGATGCGCTGGACGTCGACGCCGATCACGCCGGAGCCCTCGCCCTGGCGGCCGAACGCGGCGATCGCGAGCCGGGCGAGGTCGCGCAGCTCGCCGTCGGGCCGTCGGCGTCGCGCAGCGCGTCGCGGATCGCCTCGCGCAGCGCGTCGAGGTCCATCCGCTCGGTCGCCGCCCTCGCGCAGCTCGCCCTCGTTGACCCCGCGCTCGACCGCCTCGCGCTCGACGGCGCGGAAGAAGAAGCGGTCGAAGACCAGCTCCAGCACGCGCCGGTCCTCCTGCGACTTGGCGAGCGTCGCGGCCAGCGCCTCGCGGAAGTCCTCGCGGTCGGTCCAGCTCACGTGCCTCCAGCGCCGCGAACGCGTCGAGCAGCTCGGAGGTGCCGACGGCCATGCCCTCGCGGCGCAGCTCGTCGGCGAACTCGAGCAGCCGCGGCGCCATGCCGGCGGGCCCGGCGGCCGCCGGCATCCCGCCGTAGAGGCTCGGGGTTACCCGGTCCGGCCGGCTTGTCGTCCGACGAGGCCATCGGTCAGCTTCACCCCGACGCGCTCGGCGACGAGGTCGAGGTCGGTGCGGTGCTTGACGATGATGCTCATCGTGCGCTTGAGCACGTCGTCGTCGACGTCCTCGGCGCCGAGCAGCAGCAGCGCGCGCGCCCAGTCGATCGACTCGGCGATCGACGGCGGCTTCTTCAGGTCGAGGTTGCGCACCATGTGGATCACCTCGACCAGCTTGCGCGCCATCTCCTCGACGAGCTCGGGCGCGTGCAGGCGCACGATCTCCAGCTCGCGCTCGACGTCCGGGTAGTCGAGCCACAGGTAGAGGCAGCGGCGCTTGAGCGCCTCGGTCAGCTCGCGCGAGTTGTTCGAGGTCAGCAGCACGATCGGGTGGGTCTTCGCCTCGACGACGCCCAGCTCGGGGATCGACACCTGGAAGTCGGACAGGACCTCGAGCAGCATCGCCTCGAACTCCTGGTCGGTCTTGTCGATCTCGTCGATCAGCAGCACGACCGGCTCGTCCGCGGAGATCGCGCGTCAGCAGCGGCCGCGGGAGCAGGAACTCCTCGCCGAAGATGTCGTCCTTGACCTCCTGCCAGCCGGCGTCGGAGGCCTCGACCTGGATCCGCAGCAGCTGCTTGCGGTAGTTCCACTCGTACAGCGCCTTGGCCTCGTCGAGCCCCTCGTAGCACTGCAGGCGCACCAGCTTGCGGCCGGTCGCGCGCGAGAGCGCCTTCGCCAGCTCGGTCTTGCCGACCCCGGCCGGGCCCTCGACCAGCACCGGCTTGCCGAGCCGGGCGGCGAGGTAGGAGACGAGCGCGGTCGACTCGTCGGCGAGGTAGCCGGCGCCCTCGAGGGCCGTCGCGGGTCTCCTCGATCGACTGGAACTCCGTGCTCACCCGGGAAAGGATACGGGCCGGAGTACGCTCCACACATGGAGCAGGCCACAGCCTCAGGCGCGCGCACGGTCGCCTCGATCGTCGGCGGCCGGGTGCACGACCGGGGCGAGCGCGTCCTGTCGCGCAACCCGGCCCGGCTCGACGACGTCGTGGCTGAGGCCGTGCTCGCGGGCTCCGACGTGCTCGTGGAGGCCGCCCGCGCGGCGCGCGCCGCGCAGCCCGGCTGGGCCGCCACGCCCGCCCCCGTGCGGGGCCGGGCGATCGCCCAGATCGGCCGGCTGGTGGAGGACAACAGCGAGGCGCTGGCGCGGCTGGTCACCAGCGAGATCGGCAAGCCGCTACGCCGAGGCGCTCGGCGAGGTGCAGGAGATCATCGACACCTGCGACTTCTTCGTCTCCGAGGGCCGGCGCCTGTACGGCCAGACGGTGCCGAGCGAGATGCCCGACAAGCAGCTGTTCACCTTCCGCGAGCCCGTCGGCGTGGCCGCGATCATCACCGCCGGCAACTTCCCGGTGGCGGTGCCGTCCTGGTACCTCGTGCCCGCGCTGCTGTGCGGCAACGCGGTGGTGTGGAAGCCGGCCGAGTACACGCCCGGCGCTGGGCGAGGCGCTCACGCGAGCTGTTCCTGCGCGGGCGGCCTGCCCGACGGGGTGCTCAACCTGGTGCAGGCCGACGGCGCGGCGACCTTCGAGGGGCTCGAGCGCTGCGCTGGACGAGGGCCTGGTCGACAAGGTGGGCTTCACCGGCTCGTCCGAGGTGGGCCGCCGGATCGGCGAGCTGTGCGGCCGCCACCTCCAGCAGCCCTGCCTCGAGCTCGGCGGCAAGAACCCGCTGGTGGTGATGCCCGACGCCGACCTCGACCTGGCCGTGGAGGGCGCGCTGTTCAGCGGCTTCGGCACCGCGGGCCAGCGCTGCACCTCGCTCGGCACGGTGATCGTCCACGAGTCGGTCCACGACGAGTTCCTGGAGCGCTTCACGCGCCGCGGTCGAGCAGGCGCCGATCGGCGATCCCGACGCAGGACGTGCTGTACGGCCCGATGATCGACGAGCGCTTCTGCGACCGGTTCCAGGACTGGCTGGGGCTGGTCAAGCGACCACCACACGGTCTCCGGCTCCACCGCCACCGGCCGGATCACCTCGGACAGCCCGCGCGAGGGCTTCGTCGGCGACCCCGACGCCGGGCTCTACTGCCACCCCACGATCGTCGCCGGGGTGACCGCCGACGACGACCTGTACTCCACCGAGACCTTCGGCCCGATCGTCGGCGTGGCGACGCTTCGGCGACTTCGACGAGGCGATCGAGCTGGCCAACGGCCACGGCTACGGGCTGTCGGCGTCGATCTACACCAGCGACCCCAGGTCGGCGTTCCGCTTCCGCGAGCGCGTCTCCGCCGGGATGGTGAGCGTGAACAACTCGACCTCCGGCGCCGAGGCGCACCTGCCCTTCGGCGGCAACGGCAAGTCGGGCAACGGCTCGCGCCAGTCGGGCATCTGGGTGCTCGACCAGTTCACCCGCTGGCAGGCGATGAACTGGGACTACGCCGGCAAGCTCCAGAAGGCCCAGATGGACGTGGCCGAGCTGGAGGGCGACCCCAACTTCAAGCTGTAGGAGAGGATCCCGTTCGCAGGCACCGCCTGCTCACGGAACAGCGCGGTACCACCGCGGCGAGACGTTCGGCGGCGGGCCCAGCGCGGCCTTGGTGGTCAGCAGCGAGGGCTCGTCCAGCGCCGCGTGGCGCAGCAGGGCGGCTGCGAAGTCCCCGCTGAACCCCTCCGACGCGTGTGACCTCACGCCGAACGACCCGGCGAGGGCCGAGAAGTCAGGGGTCAGAAGGTCCACGCCGACGTGCGGGTCGCCGTGCTGGTCCTGATCGAAGCGCAGCATCCCGTAGCCGCCGTCGTCGACCACCACGGCGGTCATCGCGATCCGCTCCTGCGCGGCGGTGGCGAGCTCGCCGCACGCATAGAGGAAGCCGCCGTCGCCGGACACGCTCACCACCGGTCCCCGGCCCGCGAGCGCTGCGCCGAGGGCCTGGGGGAAGGCGCAGCCGAGCGTTCCCCACCCGAGCGGGTACATCAGCTGCCGCGGCGCGCGGGGCAGGTGGAAGCCGCCCAGCCAGTACCCCGGGATGCACATGTCGCACACCACGACCGCGTCGTCGGGCAGCGCGGCGATGGCCTTGAGCAGCTCGACGGCGCCGGGGTCGCTCGCCTCGAGGCTGCGGAGCGCCGAGGCGTTCAGCTCCCCGACGCGGCGGCCGAGGGCCTCGAGCCCGCCGCGCTCGCCCACCCGGCGGGCCAGCGAAGTGGTGGCGTCCGCGGCGTCCGCCTCCAGCTCGACGTCGGGCAGGTAGTTCTTCGACGCGTCGGCCGGGTCCACGTTCACCGTCACCAGGTGCGGCGGCGCCGGCATCCGCCAGCCCTGGGTCATCATCGCGTCGAGGTCGGTTCCGATCGCGATCACGCAGTCGGCCTCGTCCCAGAGCGCCCCGCACTCGGGCACGTGGGGCGGGACCTGGACCAGGCAGGGGTGGTCGGGCGCAAGCACCCCGCGGGCGGACCAGGTGCTGATCACCGGCGCCACGAGCCGCTCCGCGAGGGCCGCCACGGCGTCGCCGGCTTCCCGTGCCCCGCCCCCGGCCCAGATCAGAGGGCGCCGCGACGGGTTCACGAGCTCCGCGGCGCGGGCCACGTGTTCATCGCGGGCCCTCGGGGGCGCGGCCGGCGCCGGCCGGACCGGGTCGGGCTCTCCGGCCTCCGCGGAGAGGAAGTCCGTGGGCACCTCGACGTACGCCGGGCGGGAGGGCGCCGCGAGCGCCATTCGGCCCGCGTGCTCGACCACGGCCCGCAGGGAGCCCGCCGAGTTGGCCCGCTCGAGGTGCTTCACCACCGGCGCGAACATCGCCGCCTGGTCGGCCGCCTCGTGGAGCGCGCCGCGCCAGACCCCGGGCCGGCGCACCGTGGAGGGCACGTCCGTGGCGATCACGAGCACGGGCGAGCGCGAGGCCCACGCCTCGCCCACGGCCCCCAGCGTGTTCGCCGCGCCCGGACCCGTGGTGGTGAGGGCCACGCCCAGCCCGCCGCCGGTCCTGGCGTATCCGTCGGCCGCGTACGCGGCGGTCTGCTCGTGGCGAACTCCCACCAGGCGGATCGGCGACCGGTCGAGCTCGCGCCACAGCGCCAGGTTGTGCACGCCGGGCAGCCCGAACGCCACTTCCACGCCCAGCTCCTCGAGCGCTTCCACCACCGCCTGTGCGCCATTCATGGCGTGAGGATAGTTTTCGGGCCGGTGACGGCCCTCGCAAGCGTGCTCGGCCAGATCGACCTGCCCGGACTGGGACAGGAGGGGCCCGGCGACCTTCAGCAGCTCCTCACGGTCTTCTACCTGCTGCTTGGAGGGGGCTTCCTGATCGGGATCGCCGGCCATGTGTTCAAGTCGCGCTCCCTGGTGATCGTCGGGATAGCCCTGATCTTCATCGGCACGGCGGTCTTCATGGTGGCCATCGGGTCCTACGGGTAACTTTCGCCCCATGGCGAGACAAAGCGCAGCGGACAAGGTGCTGAACCAGACCTTCCCGATGGTCCTGCGCGGATACGACCGTGAGGCCGTGGACGCGTGGAAGAGCGAGATCGCGCGGCTGATCGACGAGCTCGAGCAGCAGGCCCCGCGGGACGCCGTGGTGAATCGCGCGCTCGAGGAGGTCGGGGAGCAGACCTCCGCGATCCTCAAGCAAGCCCACGAGGCCGCCGACGAGATCACCTCGCGCTCGCGCTCCCAGGCGGACGGCCGGCTGAGGCGGGCCGAGGGCGAGGCGGACATCACGGTGCGGGACGCCGAGAAGCGGGCGCAGCAGCTGGAGACGGACATGACGGCGCTCTGGGAAGAGCGCGCGCGGCTGCTGGAGGACATGCGCCAGCTGGCCGACGAGGTGCTCGGCGTGGCCGATGACGCCCTCGACCGCATGGCCCCGCCGGAGCGAGATGGCGGTCAGACCACCGACGAGGTGGCCGTGGGGCCGGAGGAAGGCGCCCAGGCGGGCTCCGACGAGCCGACCGCGGTGGAGCCCCCGTCGCCCGAAGCGGCGACGGCGGAACGCCCCGCCTCCTAGTCCAGCCCCTCCCGGAAGCCCTGACGCCAGCTGGCGTACCGGGGCTCCCAGCCGAAATCGCGCTTGAAGCGGGCGTTCGAGGCGCCCCGGAGCGACGTGGCCAGGTCGACGATCATCCGCGGCGCCACGAGCTTCGCGAGCCAGACGGGCACTCGGAGCGGCCGCTTGGCCCCCACGGCCTCGGCGAATGCCGGGAGCCAGTCGCGTATCGGGGCGGGCTCGTCGTCGGTCACGTTGTAGATCCCGGGGGGACCGCCCTCGACGGCAGTTACGGTTGCGCCGGCAGCGTCCTCCAGGTGCACGAAGCTGAACACGCCCTCGCCCTTGCCGACGACCGGCTGCCGGCGGCGGCGCACGTCATCGGCCGTGGAGCCGTCCTTCGCGTAGAAGGTCCCGGGACCGTAGAACCAGCCGTAGCGCAGCACGACGCCCTCCATCCCCTCGGCCTCGGTCACTTGGCGCTCGAGGTCGAGCACGGCTTCGACGGCCGTGCCGAAGGGCTCCGGGGCGGGCTGGAACACGGCTCCGTCCTCGTCCTTGACCATCTCGCCCGCGGGGGCGTAGAGGAAGGCGATGCTCTGGGCGACGATCCGCCGCGCCCCCGCCGCGCGCGCGGCGTCCACGAGGATGCGCGTGCCCTCCGTACGGACGCGGTTGGTCGCTTCGTACATCCCCTTCATCTTGCGCGGGTCCAATCGCGCGGGGAGGGCCGTGAGCTGATGCACCAGGACCTCCGGGGCCGCCTCCGCCAGCACCGTGCGCACCCGCTGCTCGTCGAACACGTCGGCGACCGCCGCGGCCGCCCCGGCGGAGCGGATCGCCGCGGCGCTCTCCTCGGAGCGCGTCATGCCCGTGACCTCGTGCCCGGCCGCCACCAGCTGGGGCACCAGATAGCGCCCGATCGCGCCGCTCGCCCCCGCCACGAACACCTTCATGCCCGCGACCTCTCCGCCTGCAGGGCCCACGCGAGGAGGCCCGCGGTCAGCGCCAGGGACACCAGGTTGACCGGGCCGAGCCACTCGGGGTCGGCGTCACCGACGTCGAGCAGGTGGTTGAGCGAGTGCAGCGCGTACTGCAGGAACGCGAACACCAGCACCGGGATGCGCCAGGAGGGCAGGCGCCACGCCACGAGCGACACCGCGCCCAGCGCGAGGTAGAAGGTGGACGTGTCGCGGATGTAGTGGTCGTTCCGCGGCGCGTAGGGGCCGATCTCCTCGAAGAACGTGCCGGGCACGATGGCCATCGAGAGGCCCAGCGCCAGCTGGGCTATCCCGAAGATGAGGAGGAAGAGGCCGACCCGCTCCCGCACGGCCGGAACGCTATCGCGCAAAAGAGAAGCCCGCGGGACCCGAGCCACCGGTGTCGGTGGCCTGGATCCCGCGGGCTTCGTGCCGCTCGGGCCGAGGTCGGCCTAGCGGGGGCCCGAGGCGGGCGTGGGGCCAGACTGCTGCGGTGCGTTCGAGGGCTCGTTCGACAGGGACGCTGCGACCTTGCTCTCGTCCGGTCCGCTGCTGGACTGGGTGGTGGCGCCGGTGTTGATCGATCCGGCGACGCGGCTCTCGCTCGAGCCGGTGCTGGTGGACTGCACCTGCGGCTTCGCGAGCGACGCGGCGACGGCGCTCTCGCTCGGGCCGGGGCTCGGGCGTGAGCCGACGGAAGCGGCGACGGCGCTCTCGTCGGGGCCGTTGTCGGGACGCGCGGCGGGCTGGGACTGTTCGCTCACCGAGCTGGTCGTGGACGATCCACCGTCGATCGCCAGCACGAGCACGATCGCGGCGGTGCCGAGCAGCGCCAGCAGCGCGGCGAGTCCGGCGACCCAGTGCGAGCGCAGCTGGGACCTGATCGGGATGGTGGGGTGTGAGAACTGGGACATGACCGACCTCCTGGGATGGGGTACTGAACGAGACCCACCATCCGCCCAGCCGCCTTCAAACCGCCTACGAACCGGTAACAGCCGTGTTACGTTCGTTCGAGGACTCGAACCCGCATGGACTTCCGCATCCTTGGCCCGCTGGAGGTGTCCGACGGCGATCGGGCGGTCGCGCTGGGCGGGGCCAGGCAGCGCGCGCTTCTGGGAATGCTGTTGCTGCACGCCAACGAGGTCGTCTCCAACGACCGTTTGATCGAGGAGCTGTGGCCACAGGAGGGCCTCGAGGAGGGCTCGAGGGCGCTTCAGGTGGCGGTATCGCGGTTGCGCAAGGCGCTCGAGCCCGACCGGCCGTCGGCGAGGCGGCTGATCGTGACGCGTCCGTCCGGGCTACGAGCTGCAGCTGGAGCCGAGCCAGCTCGACCTGCGCCGGTTCGAGGCGCTCGTCGCCGAGGGCCGCGGGTCGCTGGCGGCGGGCGATCCGGGCGCCGGGGCCGCCACGCTGACCGAGGCGCTGGGCCTGTGGCGCGGTGAGCCGCTGGCCGATCTCGCGTATGAGTCGTTCTGCCAGAGCGAGATCGCGCGGCTCGACGAACTGCGCGCGGCCGCGCACGAGGACCGGATCGCGGCGGACCTGGAGCTCGGCCGCGCACGCGGAGCTGGTCGGCCGAGCTGCAGGACCTGGTGGCCGCAGCAGCCGCTGCGGGAGCGCCTCCGGCACCAGCTGATGCTCGCCCTCTACCGCTCGGGACGCCAGGCCGAGGCGCTCGAGGCCTACCAGGAGGCCCGCGACGCGCTCTGATCGAGGAGCTCGGGATTGAGACCGGGCCGCGACGCTCCAGGAGCTGCAGGCGGCGATTCTGCAGCAGGACCCCGCGCTCGACCGCGCCGCCGCGGCGCGGAGGTCACCACCCCGAGCCCGCCGCGGGTGTTCGTGGGGCGCGAGCGCGAGCTGGCCGAGCTCGTTGGACGCGTCTCGAAGACGCCCTCGCCGGACGCGGTCGTCTGGTACTCGTTGCGGGCGAGCCCGGAATCGGCAAGAGCCGGCTCGCCGACGAGCTGATGGGAAAGGCGCGGGCGGCGCGGCGGCGCGCGTGCTCGTCGGCCGCTGCTGGGAGGCCGGCGGCGCGCCCGCGTACTGGCCGTGGGTGCAGTCGCTGCGCGAGTTATGTTCGTGAGACCGAGCCCGAGGCGCTGCGGGCGCAGCTCGGCGCCGGGGCGGGGGATCTCGCCCAGCTGCTTCCCGAGTTGCGCGAGCTCTTCCCCGAGCTTCCCGGAGCCCCCGGCGTTGGAGTCGGAGGGCGCGCGCTTCCGCCTGTTCGATGCGGTGAGCGCCTTCCTCCGGAACGCGGCGCACGCCGGCCCGCTCGTGCTCATGCTCGACGACCTCCACGCGCGCGGACGAGCCCTCGCTCCTCCTGCTCCGGTTCATCGCCCGCGAGATCGCCGACAGCCGCCTGTTGGTCGTATGCGCGTACCGGGACGTCGATCCGACGTTGGGCGCGCCGTTGTCCGCGGCCCTGGCCGAGCTGGTGCGAGAGCCGCACACGACGCAGATCGGGCTCGCCGGGCTGAGCGAGCCCGACGTGGCTGAGTACATCGAGCTCGCAACCGGCACGGAGGCGGCGCCTCGGCTGGCGCAGGCGATCCACGAGGAGACCGAGGGGAACCCGCTGTTCGTCGGAGAAGTCGTTCACCTGCTGGACGCGGAGGGGCGAATGGCCGAGGCGGACGCGCACCTGCGCATCCCGCCGGGCGTGCGGGCCGTGATCGGCGAGCGCGTGGGCAGGCTCTCGGAGCGATGCCGGGAGCTGCTCGTGGTTGCCTCCGTGATTGGTCGGGAGTTCGGGCTGGACCCACTGACGCGACTCAGCGGGCTTCCGCGCGACGAGCTCTTCGACGTGCTCGACGAGGCCGTGGCCGAGCGTGTGGTGGGCGAGGTGCCGGGTGCGCCGGGCCGGCTGCGCTTCGGCCATGCGCTCATCAGGGACACCCTCTACGACGAGTTGAGCTCCGCACGGAGGCTGCAGCTCCACCAGGACGCCGCCGGGGCGCTCGAGGCCGCCTACTCCGCCGATCTCGAGCCTCATCTCGCCGAGCTGGCGCACCATTTCTTCGCCGCGGCGCCGGCCGGGGTGGCGGACAGGGCCGTCGAGTACGCCAGCCGCGCCGGCGACCGAGCGGCTTCCCAGCTCGCGTACGAGGAGGCCGCGCGCCTCTACGAGATGGCGCTGACGCTGGTGGGCGCGGGTGTAGGGCGCTGCGAGCTGCTTCTCGCGCTCGGAGACGCTCAGGCGCGGGCCGGTGCCACGCCGGCGTCGAGGCGGTCGTTCGGCGAGGCCGCCCAGCTCGCCGAGACGCTGGGCCTGAACGAGAACCTGGCCCAGGCAGCGCTCGGCTACGGCGGCCGGCTGATCTGGGAGGTCGTGAAGGGAGATTCCGACTACGCGCCGCTGCTCGAACGCGCCCTGGCGGCCGTTGGCCACGAGGACGGCCCGCTCCGGGTGAGGTTGCTCGCCCGCCTTGCCTCCGGTCCGCTTCGGGACGTCGATCTTCCGCGCGAGAGGAGCTGGGCGCTGAGCGGGCAGGCGCTCGAGATGGCCCGCCGGATCGGCGACCCGGGAACGCTGGCGTATGCGCTCGCCGCTTACAACGCCGCCAACCATCGGCCGGAGTTCACGCGCGAGCAGGTGGCGCTGACTACGGAGCTCATCCAGGTGGCGATGGACCTGGGTGAGCTGGAACGAGCGGCAGAAGGACACGAGCAGCGAGCGGCGGCGCTGATCGAGCTCGGCGAGATGGGGAGGGCCAGGGCCGACGTCGCCGCTCTCGCGAAGCTCGCGACCGACCTTCACCAGCCCTCCCAGGAAGCGCTCGCTGTGGCCTACCGAGCGCTCTTCGCGCTGCTCGAGGGAGACTTCGCGGACGCTCAGGACCTGATGGCGGACTCGCTTCGGCTCGCGGAGCGCGTGCAGACCTGGGGCGCGCGCGCCGGCTACGACCTTAAGGTGTACGTGCTCCACCGGCACCAGGGCAGGCTCGAGGAGGTCGAGGGTCTCGTTCGACGCTCCACTCACGCCGACCCGACCCATCCGATCTGGCAGTGCGTGCAGGCTCAGATGGCGGCGGGACTGGGTCATGAGGCCGAGGCGCGCGAGGCGCTTGGAGCCCTTGCGGCGGACGACTTCGCCCAGATGCCCTTGGACGAGGCATGGCTTGCCGGCGTAGGCCTGCTCGCGGAGGCTGCCAATGCTCTGACGGATCCCGAGCGGGCGGCGGATCTCTACGAGTTGCTGCACCCTTGGGCCGACCGCGTCGCCGTGAGCTATGGCGACTTCAGCACCGGCTCCGTCTCCCGCAACCTCGGCCTGCTGGCGGAGACGATGGAGCGATGGGACGACGCAGAGGGGCACTTCGAGGCGGCTCTGGAGATGAACGAGCGGATCGGGGCCCGGCCCTGGCTAGCCCTCACGCAGTCCGACTACGCGCGGGTGCTGCGCGCGCGAGACAGGCCTGGCGACCGGAAACGCGCGCGCGATCTGCTCGAGGCGGCGGACGCCGCCTTCAGCGAGTTGGGCATGCCCGTCACAGTTCTCTCTGCAGGACCAGCGCCTTCGAGCCCTTGACGGCGAAGCCGGCCGTCCCGTAGAGGGCCCGCGCCGTCTCGTTGGCCTCCTCCACGTCGAGTTGAATGCGCTTCGCGCCGCGCTCACGTGCGCGGGACACGGCGGCCTCGGTCAGGGCGCGTCCGAGTCCCCGCCCTTGGGCCGTATCGCGCACGTAGACGTCCTCCAGCCACGCGTCGTCGCCGTTGCGCCAGACACCCAGCCGAAATCGCAGCTGGCACACGCCCACCGGCTCGCCGCCCTCTGCCTCGGCCACGAGCAGGTACTCGGTTCCCGGATCGGCGATCAGCCGGCCCACATTGCGGTGGAACGTCTCGTCCGGCGGCCCGGGGTAGCCCCACCAGTCCCGGAACTCGATCAGCAGGCCCGCAACCGCGGCGGCCTCGTCCGGCGTTGCTCTCCACACATATGCCACCCCACTATTCTCCCCGCTTCGTCCCAGAGAGCAGAAGGAGACGGAATGCCCGAGGTTGCTGAGGTCCAGTCCGGTCTCGAGGGCGTCGTCGCGTTCGCGACGGAGATCGCCGAGCCGGACAAGGAGGGCGGCGCGCTCCGCTACCGCGGCGTGGACATCGAGGACCTCGTGGGCGCGGTCCCCTTCGAGAAGGTCTGGGGCCTCCTGGTGGACGGCAGCTTCGACCCGGGCCTGCCGCCCGCGATGCCGCACCCGCTCTCCGTTCGCACCGGCGACCCGCGCGTCGACCTGCAGGCGGCGCTCGCGATGCTCGGCCCGGAGTGGGGGCTGCAGGAGGTGATCGACATCACCGACGAGCAGGCGCGCGACGACCTGGCGCGGGTGTCGGTGATGGCGCTGTCGTTCGTGGCCCAGTCGGCCCGCGGCATCGGCGCGCCGCCGGTGCCGCAGACCGAGATCGACAAGGCGACCTCGATCCCAGAGCGCTTCCTGATCCGCTGGCGCGGCGAGGCGGATCCGCGCCACGTGAAGGCGATCGACGCCTACTGGATCTCCGCCGCCGAGCACGGCATGAACGCCTCGACCTTCACCGCGCGGGTCGATCACCTCGACGGGCGCCGACGTGGCGGCAGCCCTCTCCGGCGCCGTGGGCGCCCTGTCGGGGCCCGCTGCACGGCGGCGCGCCCTCGCGCGTGCTGACGATGCTCGACGCCGTGGCCGAGCACGGCGACGCCGAGGCCTGGGTGAAGGACTGGCTCGACCGCGGCGAGCGGCTGATGGGCTTCGGCCACCGGGTCTACCGCGCGGAGGATCCGCGCGCCCGCGTGCTGCGCCGAACCGCGAAGGAGATCGGCGCGCCGCGCGTGGAGGTGGCGGAGGCGCTCGAGGAGGCGGCCCTGGCCGAGCTCCACGCGCGCAAGCCCGACCGCGTGCTGGCCACCAACGTCGAGTTCTGGTCCGCGGTGGTGCTCGACTTCGCGGAGGTGCCGCCCGACCTGTTCACCCCGCTCTTCTCCTGCGCGCGCGTGGCGGGCTGGGCGGCCCACATCCTCGAGCAGAAGCGCGAGGCCCGGCTGATCCGGCCCACGGCCAAGTACATCGGGCCCCGGCCCGCGGCCGGTCGTCCGAGGGCCTGCGGCCTGATGGAGGCCGCCACCACCACGCAGGACACGCCGACCCGTCGAGGGCGTCTCCTCGTTCGCGAAGTCGCTGTTCCTCGGGGAGATCCACGAGGAGATCGTCTTCCCGTTCCCCAAGCCCGACGACGCCGAGCAGGACAGGATCCGAGCGCTCACCGCGTCGCCTGCGCGAGTGGGCCGAGGGGTACGACCCGCGCAAGACCGAGGAGGACCGCTGGATCGGCGACGACAACGATCGCCGAGCTGGGCGAGCGCGGCCTGATGGGCCTCTACGTGCCCGAGGAGTACGGCGGCCAGGGGCTCTCCCAGACGGGCTACTGCCGCGTGTCGGAGGTGTTCGCGCAGATCGACGCGACGCTCTCGGTGATCATGGGCGTGCACCAGTCGATCGGGATGAAGGGCATCGTGCTGTTCGGCACCGACGAGCAGAAGGCGCGCTTCCTGCCCGACCTCTGCGCCGGCCGCAAGCTCGCCGGCTTCGCGCTCACCGAGCCCGAGGCGGGCTCGGACGTGCACGGCATGCACTCCCGCGCCGAGCGCGAGGCCGACGGCTCCTGGCGCCTCAACGGCGACGAAGCACTACATCGGCAACGGCGACAAGGGCTCGGTGTTCGTGACCTTCGCCGCCACCGAGATCGACGGCAAGCGGCGCCACACCGCCTTCATCCTCGAGAAGGGCATGAAGGGGTTCGAGGTCGGCCAGCGCTTCGACACGATGGGCCTGCGCGGCAACGACCTGCGCGAGCTCCACTACAACGACGTGCGCGTGCCCGCCGGAGAACGTGCTCGGCGAGCCCGGCGAGGGCTTCAAGATCGCCATGCACATCCTGAACAACGGCCGCATGAGCCTCGGCACCGGGTCCGTGGGCGGCGCGAAGATCCTGCTCGACCAGGACGATCGACCACGTGAAGGAGCGCAAGCAGTTCGGCCGGCCGCTCGGCGGACTTCGAGCTGGTGCAGGACAAGATCGGCTGGATGGTCTCCTACCTCTTCGGGCTCGAGTCGATGGCCTACCTGACCTGCGGCCTGGTCGACAGGGGCGTGCCCGACTACTCGCTCGAGTCGGCGATCGTGAAGGTCTCCGGCACCGAGTTCCTCTGGTACCAGACCAACCGCGCGCTCCAGCTCAAGGGCGGCGCCGGCTACATGCGCGACGAGCCCTACGAGAAGGCGCTGCGCGACACGCGCATCTTCCCGATCTTCGAGGGCGCCAACGACGTGATGCGCGCGTTCATCGCCCTCTCGGCGATGAAGCCCGTGGGCGAGCGGCTCGGCGAGCTCGGCGAGGTGAACCTCGGCGACCCGATCGGCTCGATCGGCGTGCTGGCCGACTACGTCGTCGGGCGGGTCCAGCGCGAGGTGCGCCCGGACCGGGTCACGAAGGCGCACGAGGAGCTCGAGCCCCTCGCCGACCCGCTCACCGACCAGGTCAAGCGGCTGCGCCTCGTGCACCGAGTCGCTGCTGCGCGAGCACAAGGGCGGGATCATCGAGCGCCAGTTCCACCAGAAGCGCCTCGCCGACGCGGTGTCGGACATCTACGCCCAGATCGCGGTGCTCTCGCGCGTCACGGCGATCTTCGAGGAGCACGGAGTGGAGCCCTCCGGCCAGGAGCACTACATCGCCGAGACGTTCTGCACCCGCGCGGCCCAGCGCGTGAAGGCCCAGCTCGACCAGATCGAGTACAACGACGACGAGCGGATGATCGCGATCGCCAAGCTGGCGCTACAAGCGCGGCGAATACGGCTACGCGTTCTTCGAGGACTGACCTGGACGCCTCAGATCGGCGCCTGCCTGCGTCATCGGTCGCTCGCCTGGCGGGCCAGGCTTCGCTCCCTGCTTCCTTGGCAGCCGCCGCCTGAGTCGGCCCAGCTCAGTCCTCGCCGAGGACTAGATGGTTGATGCCACGGGCGAGGTTATCCGGGCCGATGGCTGGTGAGGGAGGCCCGGCTCGCCACTCCGGTGGTGACGGACACAGTTCGACCCGTGAGCGATCTGTTGAACGGTCACCGGGGCTATAGCCCCGGCAATGCTTCAACCGATCACCGTGATCGGATCCGTGCTGAGCAGCAGCTCTCGTCGGGTGGCCTACGGCCGCCCGACTGCCCCTACCCAGCTCCGGCCAGGGCCCTAGGCGGCGCGCGCGTCCTCGGCCAGCCGCCTGACGAGCTCGCCGGCTGGGATCTCCTCGGCTAGCTGGTAGGCCTGGCCCGCCCAGAGGTTGAAGCCGTCGGCGTCGCCGCTCTCGCGCGCGACGGCTCGCAGCGGCGCCGTGATGTGGTGGACGTCCGGGTATCCCCGCGGCGCGTGCTCCCCGTGCTCGCGCATGAAGCGGTTCTCGATCCCGCGTGCGGTGCGGCCGGTGAACGCGCGCGTGAGCGCCGTCGGGCGGTCGCCGGCCATCGCCTCGCGGTGGGCCGGGGAGGTGCCTGCCTCGGGCGTCCGCATGAACGCGGTGCCGAGCTGGGCGGCCTGCGCCCCGGCGGCCAGCACGGCCGCCACACCTCTGCCCGTGGCGATTCCCCCGGTGCCCACCAGCGGCAGCTCGGTCGCCTCGCGCACGAGCTGGAGCAGCACCAGCAGCGCGATGTCGCCCGGCCGGTCGTCGTCGAAGCTCCCGCGGTGCCCGCCCGCCTCCACGCCCTGGACGACGAGCGTGTCGGCGCCGGCTGCGGCCGCGGTGGCGGCCTCCGCCGGCGTGGTCACCGTCACCCAGGCCTCGGCGCCCGCGCCCTGCAGGCGCTCGATCTCCTCCCGCCCGGGACAGCCGAACGTGAACGACACGACCGGGATGCGCTCCTCGGCCACGAGCGCCAGCTTCTCGTCGTAGGCGTCGTCGTCGTGGCGCGGCTCGCCCGGCTCGACCCCGTAGCGCTCGGCCTCGGTGCGCAGCTCCGCCGCGTAGCGCTCCAGCTCCCCCGGGTCGGCCGCGGGGCCCGCCCGCGCGAACAGGTTCACCCCGAAGGGCCGGTCGGTCAGTCGGCGCAGCTCGGCGAGCTCCGAGCGCACGGCGTCGGCCGGCTTGTAGCCCGCGGCCAGGAAGCCCAGCCCGCCGGCCTCAGCGACCGCGGCGGCAAGCGCGGGTGTGGACGGTCCGCCGCTCATCGGCGCCTGCACGACGGGGTGCTCGAGTTGGCCGAGTTGACGGGTCAACACCATCCAATTCTGGACGACGCCGAAATAAGACGGCCGGCCCCCGGGGGGCCGGCCGTCCAGCTCGTAGGAGGGAGTCTGCGAGCGCGGCATGTATCGGCGGTTCTCCCGGGCCGCTTGAGCGTTGTTGCATACTCGGGTCAGTGAGCGCGAAGGAGAAGCGGCTCGTGTTGGTGGCGTGCATCCTCGGCACGACCGTCGTGACCGTGGACTCCACCGTGGTCAACGTGGCGCTGCCCGCGATCCGCGACGAGCTGGGCGGAGGCTTCGCCGGCCAGCAGTGGACCGCCAACGCCTACCTGGTCACGCTCGCCTCGTTGATCCTGTTGGGCGGATCGCTGGGAGACATCCTCGGCGAGCGGCGCGTCTTCCTGTTCGGGGTGGGGGCGTTCGGGGTCACTTCGATCTTCTGCGCCGTCGCGCCCACGATCGAGCTGCTGGTGCTGGCCCGGGCCCTGCAGGGGGTGGCGGGAGCGCTGCTCACGCCGGCCGCCCTGGCGGTGATCGTGGCGGTGTTCCCGGAGGGCGAGCGCGCGAAGGCGGTGGGCGCGTGGACGGCGTGGGGGGCGATCGGGGTCGTGATCGGCCCGCTGATCGGCGGCCAGCTGGTGGACTCGGCCTCGTGGCGGTGGATCTTCGCGATCAACGTGCCGCTGGTGATCGGGACGATGGTGCTGATCGCGCGCGTGGTGCCCGGGGGTCGCGGCGCCACGGAGGGCACAAAGATCGACTTCACGGGGGCGCTGTTGTGCGCGCTGGGCCTCGCCGGGCTCACGTTCGGGCTGATCCGCCAGCCCGAGGTCGGCTTCGCCGACCCGACGGTGTTCGTGCCGCTGGTCGGCGGCATCGCTTTGTTCGCCGCCTTCCTGCTGTTCGAGTCCCGGACCTCGAATCCGATGCTCCCGCTCGAGCTGTTCCGCCGCCACAACTTCGCGTTCGGCAACCTGGAGACGCTGTCGATGTACGCGGGGCTGTCGCTGCTGTTCTTCTTCCTCGTGATCTTCCTCCAGGGGGCGGCGGGCTACACCGCGGTCGCCGCAGGCAGCGCCGCCCTTCCCGTGACGTTCGTGATGTTCCTGACCTCCATGCGGTTCGGTGCGCTGGCCGACCGCTACGGTCCGCGCTTCTTCATGGGGGTGGGGCCGCTTGTGGCCGCGGCCGGGATGGCGCTGCTGACCCAGGTAGGGGCGGACCTCAACTACGCCACCGACCTCTTGCCGCCCCTGCTGATCTTCGCGGTCGGGCTGTCGATGACCGTGGCTCCCCTCACGGCCACCGTGCTGGGCGATGCGGACGAGCACAACGCGGGCATCGCGAGCGGAGTGAACAACGCCATCGCCCGCCTTGCCGGGCTGCTCGGCATAGCGATCGTGGGGGCGATCGTGGCCGCCCGCTACGGGGACGCCGCCGACACCTCGGTGGACGCCTTCCACCTCGCCATGGGGATCTCGGCGGGCCTGGTGGCGTTCGGAGGAGTGCTCGGGCTCGTGGGCATCCAGAACCCGCGCCGAAAGGTGGATGCCTGCGACTGCCCCGGCGGTCAGCTCAGCGGGGTTCCTCAGGAGGCGGCGCGGGAGCGGCCGGCGGAGCTTCCGTCTCGGACGGCAGCCTGACCGTCAGATCCTCGGACGGCACGGGCTGAGGCACCCGGGGCGGCGGGGGCGGGGGGAGGTCGTCCGGAGGGCGCTTGGCCCGCTCGCGCGCGCCGGCCGCAGCGAGGATCGCCGCGCATCCGAGCGCCAGAACGCTCTGGCCGAGGGGACGGTCGAACAGGCGGACCACGATCAGGAATGCCGCCCACAGGCCGGCGACCATGATCACCGTCCCGTCGCCGAAGGGGAGGTGGAACTGCTTGCGGTCGGCCCGCTGCTTGAGCAGGGCGAGCACGCCGCCGCCGGTCAGGATGATTGCCGCCTCGACCAACGAGAACGGGCCGAAGGTGCTCACGATCAGCAGCACGGCGCCCACCGCCGCCACGCGCTGCTCGAAGTTCAGCTGCGCCAGGCGGCTCAGCCATCGCCGAGCGGGAGGCGGCCGCCGAAGCCGGCGTCGGGCTCGTGCCAGAAGGCGATCTCGTCCTCGCCCTCCTCCCAGCAGAGGTAGATCTCCCGGCCCTCTCGCAGCGACGGGAAGTCCACCAGCCCGCGGTCGAGGTCGCGCAGCATCACATCCATCTCGCGCAGCTCCATCAGCGCGGAGCGCATCGACATGAAGGCCTCCGACACCACCCTCCCGGCGGCGCCGCCGCCGTTGCCGGGCCCGGCCTCGGTCAGGGCGACGCTGCGCCTCCTCGTCGTTCAGGCCCTCGCGGGCCTCCCGCAGGCGCTCGATGTGCTCCCGTACCCACGGGAGCGCCGCGTTGGCCTGCTCCACGGAGTAGTGGCGCTCGTGCTCCACTCAGCCGTCCCCGAGCTGCTCCAGCGCGGAGAGCCGGCGGTCCACGAGATCGCGCACCTTCGGCTCCACGGACGGGTCGGCCGCGGCTTCGCGCGCCTCGGCCAGGGCCTCTCTCGCCGCATCGGTGCGGCCCTTCTTCAGGAGATTGTCCGTGCGAAGCAGCAAGGTGCGCACGCGGTCCGCGGCGGCGGCGTCGGTCACGCCGCTGCCGGGGAGGCGCCCCGGGCCGCGCGCCCGATCCGCTCGCTCGAGCAGCCGTGCGTCGCTCTCCGAGACCGTCCGCAGCTGGCCCTGGAAGGCCAGGTGCCAGTGCTCGGCCGGCCACTTGGCGACGTGCTCCAGCTCTGCCGACGAGCTCCACGGCGGGCACGAACCGCTCCTCGTCGAGCACCTCCACCGGCTCGGTCTCGAACCGCCAGGGATAGGGGTCGACCTTGCCGGGCTTGCCCGGCCAGACCTTCTCGCGCGTCCTCGAACATCTCCGAGGTCACGCGCACGATGCCGCCGAAGGCCTGCACCCCGGTCACGTAGAACACGATCTCGTCGCCGGGCTCGATCTGCTCGGCCATCGCGCGGCGCCTCTCCTTCGCCCCGATCAGCCTGAAGCCGCGGTCGCGCGTGGCCTTGAAGTTGTCGAGCGATCCGGTCAGGACCCAGGTCGTGCAGGCGCTCGCCACGGACCGAAGGTTAGGGCACAATGCCGGTATGACCGACGACCTCGATCTGATCGGGCCCGACGAGACGGCCTTCCGGCTCGAGCTCACCCCCGCCCAGCTCAAGATCACCCACACCGCGCTCAAGTCGCCTGCTCGACGACTTCGGGCACGAGGAGCACGACGTCCACCGCGTTGTCCGCGAGGTGCTCGACAAGCTGCCGGACGAGCACTCGATCCGGGGGATCGACCTGCGCACGGGCCAGGAGGTCCGCGAAGCGGACCGTCTCACGGCGCCAGGATGGCGCCATGGCTCTCAAAAAGTGCGGCACGGATGCCGCACGGGCTAATCGATCGGGATGTCCTCGACCTTCGGCTCCCGCGCGGGCGGTCGAGGCGCTCGAGGTACCAGTCGATCAGCGAGCGCAGGGTCAGCAGCGCCTCGCGGATCAGCGCGGTCATGCGGTCCTGGAGCTCGGCGGGCGCGGCGCGGCGGAGCGCGTCGAGCAGCACGAAGACGCGGAGAGGTCGAGGTCCGGTGCGGGGCGGCGGAGGCGGAGGCGGGCGCCGTGGCGTGCTCCCCAGTCCTCGTCGGCCCCGGCGTAGAGGCGTCTCCCACGCCGTGGCTCGCCGTCGCGCGGGGCTCGCCGTGCGGCGAGGGCTCGCTGCGGCGGGGCTCCGCGGCGGCGGAGGCGCGGCTCGCCGCGCCGGCGCTCGCCCCAGTCGGGCGTCGCGGTTGTCCTCAGGTGGTCGTCGTGCTCCGTCCATCGGCTGCCTTCTCGAAGTCGACTTCCAGCGCGCCGTCCTCGAAGCGCGCGCCGCTGGTCTCGTAGGCCGCCAGCGCGGGGGGCAGGATGATAGTGCGCTTCTGGCCGCCGACCCGGACGATCACCTCGAGCCCGATCTTCTTCAGCTCGATGTCGCCCCGCTCGGCGAACGGCAGCGGCAGCCGCAGCGTGGCGCGCCCGTTCTCGGCCGTCAGCTCCTGGGTCAGCTCGTCGTGCAGCACGCGCGTCGGCGTCGGCGCCCGTCGAACAGCTCGTCGCCGAGCCGGTCGAGCATCGCCGCGCCCGATCACCTCGCTGCGGCGAAGTACGGCGCGGTCAGGATCGGGACGGGCGCGAAGCCGGAGCGCACCAGCTCCATGTGCTCCTGCTGGCGCTCGCGCCAGCCGGCGAAGTAGCCGTCGGCGGCCTCCTCGGGGAAGCACCCGGTTCACCACCACGGCGTCGGTCAGGTAGCCGTAGAGGTTGAGGTAGGTGAAGGTCCGCATCGCCTCCTTGACCACCATCCGGTCGGGGTTCATCACGAGCCGGATCGAGGTGTGGACGCGGTCGCGCAGGATGGCGTTCATCGCGACGAGGTTGCGCACCAGCCGCTCGACGTCGTCGAACACCGCCTCGCCCGGGCAGCGGCATGTCGAGCATCCGCGCGCGAGCGGCCGCGCGGCGGCGACCATCAGCCGCCCTGCAACGGGAAGACCTTCTCCAGCCACCAGCGTGCAGACGTCGGGGAACGAGAGCAGCCGCAGCGTCTCGCCGGTGGGCGCGCAGTCGACGATCATCGCGTCGAACTCGCCCGACTCGTGGTGGCGCTTGATCTGGAGCAGCGAGAACAGCTCGTCCATGCCCGGCGGGACGGTCAGCTCCTCGGCCGAGATCCGGTCGACGCCGCGGTCGGCCAGCAGCTCGCCGAGCCAGCCCGACACGGCCTCCCAGTGGCGCTCCATCTCCTCCTGGGCCTGCACCTCCTGGCCGAACAGGTCCGGTGCGACCTCGGTCGGCTCGCTGCCCAGCTCGCGCCTCGAGCGAGTCGGACAGGCTGTGCGCCGGGTCGGTGGACAGCACGACGGTGCGCAGCCCGGCGGCGGCGCAGCGGCGCGCGGTGGCGGCGGCGACGCTGGTCTTGCCGACGCCGCCCTTGCCCGTGTAGAGGATGGTGCGCGGGGCGCCATCGGCGGGATCGTATGGGGGCGCGCTAGGCCGCAGGGCGCTCGGCTCACTCGACCCGGCTCGGTGACGCTGCTGCGCAGCCCCCGTGCCCGGTGCGCAGCTCTTTCGCGGCGAGGCGGATCGGTAGGTCCCGGCGGCGCCGGGCTTCCAGCGCAACGGCCGTTGCCGCGCCGGAAGGTGGCCGAGCTTGTCAGCGACGGTCTTGCCGTCGCGTGGTGATCGTGACCTGGACGGCCGAGAGCTTCGACACGGTGAAGCGCACCTGGGTCTCCTCGCCCTTGACGTCGCGGTCGCGGGCCCGAGCGAAGCTCGAGCTCCGCCGGGTCGGTCATGTAGGCGAGGAAGTCGCTGCGCGGCTCGCAGTACACTCGGTGCGCAGGTCGCGGTCTGCACATGCTCGGCAGCGAGCTCGCGCAGCAGCTCGTGGTACTCGCGGGTGGACTCGGGGCCGCGGTACGAGTAGGTGGACCAGTCGCCGGTGTCGTTGGCCGGCAGCTCCCGGCGCGCCTCGGGCTCGGCGGCGCGGAACAGGCGCCGCGGCGGTGGGGTCGCCGGTGATCTCGCGTAGTCGTAGAGGCCGATCACCGACTGCAGGAAGGCGTTGATGATGTACAGCCGCGGCGCGAACGAGTACTGGAGGTAGTGGGGGCCGCCGAACGGGCCCGGCGTGACGCACGCCGGTGGGCGGCGGCTTGCTGAACGCGCCGAGGGCCTCGCGTGCGTAGGGTGCAGGTAGCGCGGTGTCGCCGAGCAGCTGCGACGCGCGGCCGAACGCCTGGATGCCGGTCGCCTGCGCCATGCCGCTGATCCACGGGGGCCGGCCGCCGCCGAAGTCGAAGTAGTACTCCCAGGCCGTGAAGCCGCCGCGGCGCGACGCGGTGGCCACCAGCTCGGCCAGCAGCCGGCGCAGCCCGCGCGGTCGCACGGCTCGCCGGTGTCCTTGACGCAGGCGCCGTGCATCAGGTTGGCCTGCTTGAAGTTGACCAGCGGCTGGAGCTGCAGGCCCTTGCCGGCGTAGTACTCGAACAGCAGCTCGCTGCCGCGGAAGGTGCACGCGGTCGCGGTTGGCCGGGAACGGCTTGCGCGGCCAGAACTGCGGGTTGCGCTCGAGGATCAGGAACAGCGCAGGCATCCGCGAGGCGGTCAGCGGCGGCGCAGCGCGATCGCGTCGAGCGTGCGATCACGTTGCCGAGCTCGCGCGCCGCGCCGCCCCGAGGCGCTTGCGCGTCCCGCGCGACCGCGCAGTGGTACTTGCGGTAGCGGTGCGAGTGCCTTGCGCGAGATGCCGCGCTGCGCGCGCCGCCGTCCGCAGCGCCTTGGCCACGGCCTTCTGCCCCTTGTGTCGGGCCCCTTGCGCTTCTGTCTTCTTGCGCGCTGGCCCGGCTGCGTCCCGCCGATGCGGCCAAGCTCGGCCGGGGCGGGCGGGCACAGACGGGTCGTCACGCGCTCGCTGCGGCCGTCGACGCGAGCACCTCGCCGGCGCGCGGCCGGGACCGCCACGCAGGCAGCGCGACGGCTGCGCCGAGCAGCCGCGCGGTTTGCAGGGCACATCTGGTGCCCCAACGCAGCGAGGCGCTCGGAAGTTGCGTCGGGACGGCAGGATCGCCTCGCTGCGCTCTGCCCCTCCGCCTTCGCGATGAGCCCTGACCATCCCGACAGCACTTCGACGCCGGCGCCGCCGTCCTGCCTGCTTACCGTGCTCGCTGGCGCCCGCTGGCGCTCGGGCGTGCGGCGGCGGCGACGGCAGCGAGCGAGGACGCCGAGGCGCTGCTCGACCGGGCGTTCAGCCAGCCGATCACGAGCGCCGACGTGGAGCTCGACGCCGAGCTCGAGGTCGACGGGCTGCAGGGCTTCGACCAGCCCGATCCGCTGGCGGCCGGGCCCGTACATCGGCCGCGAGGACAAGCTGCCCGAAGCTCGACATGGACCTCAGGATCGGCGACCGCGGGCGCAGGGCAGTCGGTCCAGGCAGGCCTGCTCTCCACCGGTGACCGTGCCTTCGTGAAGTTCGGCGGCGAGTACTACGAGCAGCCGAAGGCAGAGGTGGCGGCCGCCAACCGCCAGCTGGCCAAGGGCGGCGACGAAGGCGGCGGATCGCTCGCCGACCTCGGCCTCGACGCCGCGTGCGTGGGTCGTCGACGCCTCGGGCGAGGGCGAGGAGGAGGTGGCCGGCGTCGAGACCCAGCACGTGAGCGGAACGCTCGACGTCGCGGCGGTGGTGACCGACCTCAACAAGCTGCGTAGAGCGCTCCGCGGGGGCGCTCGGCGGCGCCGCCGCGGCGCCCCAGCCGCTCGGCAACGAGGACATCGACGCAGCTGTCGAGGTCGGTCGAGGACCCGACCTTCGACATCTACGTCGGCAAGGAGCGACGACGTGATTCGGCGCGTGTCGCTGAACCTCGAGATCGACGGTGCCCGAGGACGACCGCGCGAACGTCGAACGGCATCACGGCGGCGTCGCTGCGCTTCTCGGTCGAGCTGGGCGACGTCGACGGCGACCAGAAGGTCGAGGCGCCCGCCAAGTCGCGGCCGATCGCCGACCTGACGCGTCAGCTCGGCGGGCTGCGGCGCTCGGCCGGGGCAGCGGCTCGGGCGGCGGCGAGCACCACTACCGCGCCACGGGCAGACCCGAGGGCGCGGCCCGAGCGACGAGAGGCGGCACGACGCCGACGCGTTCGAGCAGCTACGGCGCAGTGCCTCGACGCAGAGCCCAGCCCGACGACGCCGAGGCGCGAGCGCTGCGCGGCAGCTCGCCGACGCCTGGGCGCCGCGCTGAGCGTGGCGGCCCGATGTCCTCCAAGACGATAGCTCCCTGGCGCGGGGCTGATCGTGGCGCTGCTGCTCTTCCTCTGGCTCGACCTCCACTTCTTCGCGCGCGGGCGCGAGCCGAACTTCAAGGAGGCCGTCTGGTTGGTCGGTCGGCTGGCTCGCGCTCAGCCTGGTCGGCGGCGCTCGTCGTGTGGGCTCTCGAGGGCGCCGAGGACGCCGTCCTCTACACGACCGTCTACCTGATCGAGCGCTCGCTGTCGCTCGACAACCTGTTCGTGTTCCTGCTGCTGTTCGCCTACTTCGGCGTGCCCGACGACGCAGCGCGCGCGGCTGCTGTTCTGGGGCATCGTCGGCGGCGCTGGTGCTGCGCGGCCTGTTCATCCTCGCCGGGATCACGCTGATCGAGCAGTTCCACTTCGTGATCTACCTGCTCGGCGTGGCGCTGCTGGTGCTCGCCTACCGGATCTTCCAGGGGGTCGACGAGAACGTGGACCCCGACAGGAACCTGATGGTCCGGCTCGTGCGGCGCTTCTACCCGGTGACCGACGAGTTCCGCGAGGGCCACTGGTTCGTGAAGGAGAAGGGGCGCCGCGTTACGCGACGCCGCTGTTCCTCTGCCTCGTGGCGGTCGTCTTCGCCGACATCGCGTTCGCGATCGACTCGATCCCCGCCGCCTTCGCGATCACGCGGGACCCGTTCCTGATCTGGATGGGCAACGTGTTCGCGCTGCTCGGCCTGCGCGCGCTGTTCGTGCTCGTCGAGGGGCTGATCGCGCGCTTTCGCTACCTCGACGAGACGATCGCCGTCGTGCTCGGCGTCGTCGGCGTCAAGCTGCTGATCGAGGACCTCGTGAAGGTCGGCCCGCGTGGCGAGCCTCGCGATCATCGCCGTGCTGTTCGCGGTCGGCATCACCGCGTCGCTGTGGGCCGACAAGCCGCGATCCCGACTCCGACAAGCAAGCGCGAGGAGCGCTCGCAGCGCACGGAGCGCGAGACCGCGAGCACGAGATAGCTCAGGGGCAGATCGCGGCGCCGAGGGCGATCTCGCCGTCGGTGAGGATGTCCGCCCGCAGGCCCGCGCGGTGCACCATCGCCCGGAGCATCCCCGGCTCGCCGAGCCGCTCGAGGTGGGCGCAGGGCTCGCACAGGCGCCGCCCGGCGCACTCGACGCCGCCCACCGTGAAGCGAGAGCCCACGAGCGGGTTCAGCCGGATGCCGCGGGTCACCAGGTTCCGGCGCGCCACCTCGGGGGTGATGCCCAGCTCGTCCAAGACCTCGCCCTCGACCAGGGTCAGCGCCCGCCCGCCGCCGGGCCCGGGCGAGAAGGTGCCCGCACCGGCCTCGTAGCGGTC
Organism: uncultured Thermoleophilaceae bacterium; assembly: GCA_963722705.1. Classification (GTDB taxonomy): domain Bacteria; phylum Actinomycetota; class Thermoleophilia; order Solirubrobacterales; family Thermoleophilaceae; genus JAAYBF01. Next base: position 287,873 of record CAVRNY010000008.1, read on the forward strand.
GCCCTCGAGCCCGCGCCCGGCGATCGCCCTCACCTGCTCGACGGTCCGCGCCCTGCGCCTCGGCGGCCGGCGCGATCACGATCGCCTCCACCCGGCCCTCTATCCGCTCCGGGCTTCCGTACGGCCGCTCCCCGGCGGGCACATCGTGGTTGAGCGGCGCCACCACGAGCGCCTCCTCGAGGGCCCCGGCGGAGGTCCCGCCGGCGGGGTCGTGAAGCACGCCCGGCGGCACGCCGAACATCACGACCCACGCGTCCGGCGCTCCTGCAAGGCGGCCCAGGAAGGGCCCCGGCCAGGTGAAGCCCTCCGGGTCGCGAACGACCACCAGCCCCAGGTTGCGCCCGGCGAGCCAGGCCCGGCATGCTGCGGGATCCTCAGGGGCCGGATCGGGCAGATCCCCGACCGGCATGTCGAGCACATGGGCGAGGCACGCGGCGAACGCCGGAACCCGGCCCATCATCCCTCGCGAGCGGTGCGCAGGGCCAGGAGGCCCGCGAAGCCGAGCAGCCCCGCCCCCGCGACGGCGTCCACCGTCGCGAGCAGCCTCGGCCCGACTCGCGCGCGAAACAGCGAGACCACCCCGGTGAGCGCGGAGAAGGCCGTGAGCGTCCCGAGCGCCACGCCGGCGATCAGGGCCGCCGATCCCGCGGCGGAGCCGGTCACGTCGGCGACAGAGGCCGTGGAGGCCGCCGCGAAGATCGCGGCCCAGCTGGCGATGGTGAGCGGGTTCGACGCCGTGGCCGCCACCGAGGTGAGGAAGGCCCGCCCCGGAGTGGAGACCTCCTCCGTCGCCTCGCCGCCGAGGCGCACACGGAAGGCGGACCACAGCGTGCGCGCCCCGATGATCCCCAGGACCAGCGCGCCGGTGATGCCGAGGGCGACCCTCAGGGCGTCTATCTCGAGCAGCGCCGCGGCCCCGGCCAGGCCGAGCACCGCGTAGAGGGCGTCCACCAGGGCGGCGCCCGCGCCGATGGCGAGGCCCGACGAGACCGAGCCGCGCAGCACCGAGCGGATGCAGAGCAGCGAGACCGGGCCGGGCTGAGCGCCCACGAACAGCCCGAGTCCGAAGCCGAGTACGAGCGCGCTCATCTACGCAAAGTAGAAGACGAGGCCCAGAACCGCGTAGAGCGCGAGCAGCTGCACTCCCTCGAACCAGTTCGATTCGCCGTCCTGGGTCACGAAGTTTGCGATCAGGACTGCGAACAGGAGCCCGCCGAGCTCATAGCCGTTGAACACGAGCGCCATCGGGTCGGGGCCGATCACGAAGGACAGCAGCACCAGCAGCGGCGCCACGAACAGCGCGATCTGCGCGCTCGAGCCCACGGCGATCGATACCGCGAGGTCCATCTTGTCCTTCGCCGCCACGAGCACGGCGACCCAGTGCTCGGCGGCGTTGCCCACGATCGCCACCACGAACACGCCGACGAAGAACTCGGACAGCCCGATCTCCTCCGACGCCTCGCTGATCGAGCCGACGAGCACCTCGCACATCACGCCCACGAGCGAGCGCTGCGACCGCCAGCGCGATCAGCGAGCGCTTGATCGACCAGTGCCCCGGGGTGCTCCTCCTCCTCGCCTCGTACGGGTTGAACACCTTGCGGTGGGTCTTGAGCGAGAACACGAGCCCGGCCGCGTAGCTGGCCATCAGCACCAGCGCGACGCCGAGCGAGAGCTTCTCGAGGTCGGAGCCGAAGTCGACCCGCTCGTCGCCGACCCCGGGCAGCCCGCCGCCGTGGATGAGCTGGAACACCGCCGGCAGGATCAGCGCGGTCAGCGCCAGCAGCAGCATCGAGGACTGGGCGTTGGCCGCGGTGCGGTTGAACGTCTGCTTCTCGCGCTTCAGGCCGCCGACGAGCATCGCGGCGCCAAGCACGAGCAGGCAGTTGCCGACGATCGAGCCGACGATCGAGGCCTTCACGACCTCCTGGAGCCCCTCCTTCAGCGCGAAGAAGGCGATGATCAGCTCCGGCGCGTTGCCGAAGGTCACGTTCAGGAAGCCGCCGATGCCGGGCCCCGTCTGGGCGGCGAGGTGCTCGGTGGCCTCGCCCATCACCGCCGCGGTGGGGATCACGCCGAGCGCGGCGGCGGTGAACACGAGGACGGGCGACGCGTGCGCCAGCTCGAGCGCGACCGCTACGGGTATGAAGATGCCGAGGGAGTGGACGGGGCGCATCAGGCGCGGAAACCTAGTGTCGTACTCCTGCCGCCTCGTCTGGCGGGGCGTCGTCCTCTTCGTCGTCGAGGCCGTCGACCGTGCCCGTCGTCGTCCGGGTCGTCCATGGCGCGCGTCTGGCGGCCGTCGCCGCCGTGGTAGGTGGCCTGGAAGGTCTCGAGCAGCTCGTCGCGCTGCGCCTCGTCGACCGGCGAGTCGTCGGAGATCAGCACCCAGTCCGCGCCCTCGAACTCCTCGAGGTTGAAGATCTCGTTGTCCATCGACGGCGGAGTCGTCGACCACGACCATCACCTCGGTCTGGGGGTTGAAATACGTCCCGGGGCGGACCAGCAGCTCGTCGATCTCGTAGCGGCGTTGGTCTGCCATGGGCTACGTATACCCGACGGGATGGCCGCGTCTAGGCGCCCAGATCGCGAAGCTGGCGCTCCACCTCCGCCTCGACGTCGAGGGGCTCCTCGCCGCGGCGCACCGCCGCTCGTTGCGCGCCACGACGAGCTGGCGGACCTCCTCGCGCAGGGCCGGGTCGGCCGGCGCCGGCGGCGGACGTGAGGGCCGCGAGCTCGGCCTCGACGTCGAGCGGCCCTCGCCCCGCGCCTCGCTGCGCGCCGACTTCGCCTCGAGCATCTGGCGGATCTCCTCGCGCGCCTCGGCGTCGGCCGCGGGGCTGCCCGGCGGGGGGCCGGGGCGGAGGTCCGGCTCGTCGAGCGAGAGGCCGGTGCGGCCCAGCCCCCTGTAGATCCCGCCGCTGCCGATGTAGCTCAGGCAGGCGACCACGACCGCGACCACGACCACCACGATCAGCACGGTGCCGAAGACTCCCACGGCCCTAGAGTGTGACGGCATGTGGCACCGCCTACGCCGGCGCACGCTGGCTCCGAGCCGGCCCGCTGCTCTATCCCGGAGCAGGTCGGGCTGGTGCTGTTCTCGCTGATCGCCATCGGCGGCGGCATCTACATGGTCGTGCGGATCGCTTTCTAGAGCGCCTTCCCGGTGGGTGTTGGCGGTCCGCCCGGGTTTCGGTACCCTTGTTTCGACGAGGGTTGACTGACGAATCAATCGGGCCCGCAGGGCCGCCCCACCTGAAGGAGCACAACACAGTGGTCGATTTCACGCTTACCGACGAGCAGAAGGACATCCGGCGAGCTGGCCCACGACTTCGCCGAGAAGGAGATCCGGCCGGTCGCCTGGGACTACGACAGGGACGCCACGTGGCCGCAGGAGATCGTCGAGAAGGCCTGGGAGGTGGGCCTGATGAACACCCACATCCCCGAGGAGTACGGCGGCCCGGGCCTCGACTACCTCACCGGCTGCCTCATCGAGGAGGAGCTCGGCTGGGGCTGTTCAGGCATCGGCACCTCGCTCATGTGCAACGGCCTGGCCACCGCGCCGATCGGCATCGGCGGCTCCGAGGAGACGAAGAAGGAGTACCTCGGCATGCTCACCGAGGAGCCCAAGCTCGCCTCCTTCTGCCTGACCGAGCCGGACGCCGGCTCCGACGTCTCGGGCATGAAGACCACCGCCGTGAAGCAGGGCGACAAGTACGTCATCAACGGCTCGAAGTGCTTCATCACCAACGGCTCGCACGCCAACTAGTACACGGTCTACGCGAAGACCGACAAGGAGGCCGGCCACCGCGGCATCTCCGCCTTCGTCGTCCCGCGCGACGCCGACGGCGTGACCGTGGACAAGAAGGAGGACAAGCTCGGCCAGCGCGCCTCCAACACCGCGACGATCTCGTTCAACGACGTCGAGATCCCCGCCGCGAACCTGCTCGGCGAGGAGAACAAGGGGTTCAAGCTCGCGATGATGACCCTCGACCGCACGCGCCCCGGCGTGGCGGCGATGGCCGTCGGCATCGCGCGCGCGGCCTTCGAGTTCGCGGCCGACTACTCCAAGGAGCGCGTCCAGTTCGGCGTGCCGATCGCGATGCACCAGGCGATCCAGTTCATGATCGCCGACATGGCGACCAAGATCGAGGCGGCTCGCCTGCTGGTCTGGAAGTCCGCCGTCCAGCTCGACCAGGGCGAGCGCAACACGCTCGTCTCCTCGCACGCCAAGCGCTTCTCGGCCGACTCCGCGATGGAGATCGCCGTCGACGCCGTGCAGGTCTACGGCGGCTACGGCTTCATCAAGGAGTACCCGGTCGAGAAGCTGATGCGCGACGCGAAGATCATGCAGCTGTACGAGGGCACGTCCCAGATCCAGCGCCTGGTGATCGCCCGCGAGGTGCTGATGCCCCGCCGGGTCGAAGAGCCGGCCACCGCCGCCGCGTAGTACTCAGCGGCGCGCGAGCCTGCGCTCGAGCTGATTGATCCGCTGCTCCTGCTGCCTCACGCGGGCTCGCAGCCGGCGTAGCGTGCGCGCTCGGCGGGCGGCGCTCCGCTTCCGCGCCTCGATCTCGGGGGCGAACGCGCGCCGGCACGGCTCGTAGCGGGACACGGCGGGCCCGCCGGAATACATCACGTCGCCGGGGTCGGCCGCGTGCTCCCGCCCGGCGAGGTGTCCCCACTCGTGCACGAGCGCCCCGCAGAACTCCTCCGGGTGTTCGACGAGGCGAGGAAGGCTGTTCCAGCTGAAGTGAACTGCGCACTTGTCCTCCAGCGCCCATGCGGTGGCGGAATCCGCGCCGGGAACGCCGGCGGGCGGGGCCGCGAAGTAGACCCACGGTTGCGAGCAGGTAGGCGTGAATGCCTGGGTCGCGAGCTGCTCGCTGCGGGCAAAGACCGAGTCCCAGCGGGCCGCCTGCGCGTCGGTCGCCAGCCCGCCGGCGACCGCGAGGCCTAGGGCGGCCACGAGCAGGAGGCGGAGGGCGACGTTCGAGCGGGGGAGGAACATTGGCGATCCGAGGGCGGCATCGGTCGCCCCTTCCACGCCCAGGATCGGCAGATCAGCGCTTGAGCTTGACGGTGCGCTTCTTGGTGGTGCTGTTGCCGGCGGCGTCGCGGACGCGGACGGTCAGGTTGGCCCTGACCTTCTTGCCCTTGCTCAGCGCGCGTCTGATCGCCCGGCGCGCCTTCCTCGAGAGCTTCAGCTTGAGCGTGCGCTTTGTGCCACGGGCGAGAAAGCGGTTCTTGACCGCCGTGAGCCTGTACGTCTTGGCCGCGCCGGGCACCGAGACGCTGCCGGAGACGGACACGAACAGGTTCTCGTTGGTGGCCCGGACGACCAGTCCGATGGACTTGCCGAGCTTCTGGGTCTTCTTGCCGGCGAGGATCGCGAGCGGCGGGGTGACGTCGACCGCCTTCGGGGCCGCTGCCTTGCCGCCGCTGGTGCTGGAGCCGCTGGGGGCCGCACCCGGCGGAGCCGAGGCGGGGTTCAGCGCGAACCGCGCGCCCCCGTCCTCGCCTGTGTCGGCGCCATCCGCAACGGTCAAGTGGGCCGACGCGCAGATGTAGTCGCGATTCAGCAGCTCGGCGTTGACGGTGCTGAAGTTCCAGGTCTGCTTGGGGCCGGCATCCCAATCGGACAGGGGGTCGAGGTCGTGCCACTCCGGATCGGCTCCGGGTCCATCGTCGAAGACCGTACCGACGACCTCGTGATCCGACGTCGGCTGCACCGGGCCGGCTCCCGACTTTGACCGGAACCCGTACAAGGCCAGCTGGCCTGCCTCCTCGCTGGGGTTGACCTTCCACCACCTCGTGTAGCCCGGGGCGTTGCAGCTCCCGTCACTGGCTCGGACCCCCAGCCCCACGCTCGCCTCGAACCCATACGAGGAGGGAGGAGTCGTGTTGAAGGTGAACGACACGTCGACACGGCCCGTCTGGTCGTCGTATCTGACGCCGGCGTTCGTGAAGTCAACGGGGGGGTCCGGCATGTCCGGTCGATCGGACAACGCCAGGTCACCGCTGGGATCGCTCGCGGCGCCGGTGACGACGGTCGCTTGCGCTGCCGCAGCCCAGGTCAGCGAGACGACCAGCGCGAGCAGGGAGACGAGCCCGATCCGGGAGTGGCGCGAGGGCGGGGACGGCAGGGCGGCGTGCATTGCACTAGTTCCAACGATGGAGCCGCCCCTTCCTTGCGCGGTTGCGTATCCGAGCTCTACTTACCCCTGCAGGTCCAACGTACACCCGCCTCCGGGCACAGGCAACCGGGACCCTGACGACTGACGACTGACGACTGAGGACTGAGGCTCCTGTCACGATCCGACCCGATGCCGCCCCGGTCCTCCAAGCGCGACCGCAGCCGCGAGGCCGTTCGCGACGCCGTCAAGCAGGCAGGTGGGATCGAGCGGGCGCGCGGAGTCCCCGAGCCGGCGCCGAAGCCGCCGAAGGGCGCGGACCCCTTCAGCGGGGAGATGCGGCGGCGCGAGGTGCTGCCGCTGCTGGTGCTTCACCTGATCGCCCAGGGACCGTCGTATGGCAACCAGCTGATGGAGCGGATCGCGGCGATGACCGAGGGCGTCTTGTCGGTGAACCCGAACACCATGTACCCGCTGCTGCGCCGGCTGGAGGAGGAGGGGCTGATCGAGGGGCAGTGGGAGCACCCGGAGCGCCGGACACGGCGCTTCTACTCGCTGACCAAGGGCGGGCGGAAGGAGTACAAGCGGCTGCTCGAGGAGTCGAGGCCCTTCCTCGAGTCGGTCAGCCGCTCGATCGACGAGATCGTGCGCGAGGTCTACGGCTGATGGCGAGGACCGCGCGGGCGGCGGCCGAGGTGCCGCTCGGCCCCGAGGCGGCCGTGGCGCTGTGGCGCGACACCCGCCGGTGGGCCGGGTTCGTGGAGGGCTTCCAGCGCATCGAGGAGCTGGGCGAGGAGTGGCCCGCGACGGGCGCGAGGATCGTCTGGGTCTCGGGTGAGGGAGGCCGGGGCCGGGTGACCGAGAAGGTCAAGGGCGGCTCACCCACGCGCTTCGTGACGCTGGTCTACGAGCAGCGGCTGGCCGGCACGCAGGCGTTCGAGGCGGCCGAGCACGCGGACGGCAGCCGCGTGGAGCTGAGCCTCGAGTACGAGCTCACGAGTGAGAGTCCTTTCAGCGCCGTGGCGGACGTGCTGTTCATCCGCCGGGCCGTGCGCGACGCCCTGTCGCGCACCCTCCGCCGCTTCCGCCTGGAGGCGGAGGAGGACGCCGGGCTCCGGTAGCCTCCCGCGCCGCACTTCGATCCTGGAAGGGACCCATGTACGTATTCAAAGCCGCCGTCGTCGGCGCCGGCACGATGGGCGGGGAGATCGCGCAGGTCATCGCGTCGTCCGGCGTCCCGGTCGTGCTCAAGGACGTGAAGCAGGAGTTCGTGGACACCGGGCTGAACAAGGCCCGCGAGGTCACGCAGGCGCAGCTCGGCGGGCTGGTCGCGAAGGAGAAGATCACCCAGGAGGACGCCGACTCCCAGCTCGAGGAGATCACCGGGCGCATCACCGGCACCACCGAGTACGAGGGCTTCGGCGACGTCGACTTCGTGGTCGAGGCGGTGCCCGAGCGGATGGAGATCAAGCAGGCGGTCTTCGCCGAGCTCGACGAGGTGACCCCCGGCCACGCGATCCTCGCCTCGAACACCTCGTCGCTCTCGATCACGGAGATGGCGGACGCCACCAACCGGCCCGACAAGGTCGTGGGCTTCCACTTCTTCTACCCCGCGTCGGTCATGCGCCTGATCGAGGTCGTGGAGGGGGAGGAGACCTCCGAGGAGACGATCCAGGCCACGTCCACCTTCGCGCAGGCGATCCGCAAGACCGCGATCCGCTGCGGCGAGGGCCCCGGCTTCGTGGTCAACCGCATCCTCAACTCCTCGGTCTCCGAGGTGTGGCGGGTCACGGACGAGGAGGGCCTCGACGTGAAGGAGGTCGACAAGGTGATCCAGGAGTCGGGCACCGTGCCGATGGGCCCGTTCTACCTCACCGACCTGCTCGGCCTCGACACGGTGCTGCACGTGGCCGAGCACCTGCAGGAGAGCTACGGCGACCGCTTCTTCGTCTCACCCGCGATGAAGGAGCTCGTCGACGCCGGCGACCTGGGCCAGAAGACCGGAAAGGGTTTCTATGAGCACGGCTGACACCACCACCGCGCTGGACACGATCGTCGAGCGCATGTCGCTCAAGACGATCGTCGAGTCGTGCCTCGTGCTCGAGGAGGGCGAGGCCTCGGCCAAGGACATCGAGATCGGGATGATGATGGGAGCGGGCATCCTGCCGGGGCCCTTCAGCCGCGCCGACGACCAGGGTCTCGACTCCGTGCTCGAGGCGCTCGAGCGGGCGCACGCCGAGTGGGGCGAGGGCTTCGAGCCGCCGCTGGTGCTGAAGCGCCTGGTGGCTCAGGGCCGGCTGGGCAAGAAGAGCGGCCAGGGGTTCTTCCCCTACCCGCAGCCCGACGACGGCCAGTCGCGGGAGACGGTGGCGCTCGAGACCCGCGGCGACGTGGGGATCGTGTGGCTCAACCGGCCTCCCGCGAACCCGCTCTCGCCGCAGGTGATCCGCGAGCTCACCGAGCTGTGGGGCGAGGTGGACGGCAAGCTGCGCGCCGTGGTGTTCGCCAGCTCGAACATCTTCACGTTCTCCGCGGGCGCGGACATCAAGGAGTTCACCAAGATGGCGCCCGACAAGGAGGGCAAGGAGCTGATCGACGCCGGGCACGGCTTCATGCGGTCGATGGAGAAGTCCTCCACCGTCACGATCGCGGCCGTGAACTCGATCGCCTTCGGCGGCGGCTGCGAGCTCGCGATGGCGTGCGACTTCCGCCTGGCGGCGGAGTCGGCCTCCTTCGGCCAGCCCGAGATCAACCTCGGGATCATCCCGGGCTTCGGCGGCACCCAGCGGCTCGCGCGGCTGGTGGGCGAGGCCAAGGCGCTCGAGATGAACCTGGTGGGCGACCCGATCGGCGCCTACGAGGCGGCGCAGCTGGGGCTCGCGAACCAGGTGGTGCCGGATCACGAGCTGTTCGACACCGCGCTCGCATGGGCGCAGAAGCTCGCGAAGCAGGCGCCGCTGGCGATCGAGCAGATCAAGCAGGTGTCGGCTCGCGGGGACCTCGACGAGGGGATCGAGGCCGAGAAGGCGGGGTTCGCGGCGGCCTTCGGGTCGGACGATGCGAAGGAGGGGATTTCCGCGTTCCTCGGTAAGCGCCAGCCGCGGTTCAAGGGCGAGTGACGGCCGGGTCGTCGGTCGTCGGTCGTCGGTCGTCGGGGGCTGGGGCTCTTGCCCGGCTGATCTCCGAGGCTCGCTCGGCGGTTGTTCTTACGGGGGCTGGGATTTCGGTGCCGTCCGGGATTCCCGACTTCCGCAGTCCGGGGACGGGCTTGTGGGAGAACGTGGATCCCATGGAGGTCGCGCACATCGATGCGTGGCGGCGGGATCCGGATCGGTTCTGGGAGTTCTACGGGCAGCGGTTCGCGTCGCTGATCGACACGAGGCCCAACCGGGCCCACGAGGTGGTCGCCGAGCTCGAGCGGCGCGACCTCGTGCGAGGGGTGATCACCCAGAACATCGACCGGCTGCACCGGATGGCGGGCAGCGAGCGGATCGTCGAGGTCCACGGCTCGATCGAGTGGAGCCGGTGCATGGAGTGCAACGGACGCGTGGCGCTCGACCGGGTGGTGGAGCTGCTCGGATCCGGCGAGGGCGCGCCCGAGTGCGCGGCCTGCGTGAGCCCGCTGAAGCCCGATGTGGTGCTGTTCGGCGAGCTGCTGCCCGACGATGCGATGGCCGAGGCGCAGACGCTCGCGGCCGAGGCGGACCTGATCGTCTGCATCGGCTCGTCGCTCACCGTGTACCCGGTCGCGGGGCTGCCGGGCCTCACTCGCGCAGCCGGGGGCCGGGTGGCGCTCGTGACGGAGGGCGAGACCCCCTACGACGGCGAGGCCGACATCAAGCTCGGGGGCGACGTGGTCCACGAGCTCGAGGCGGTCCTGGCCGCGCTCGAGGCCTAGGACGCCGTGGAGCAGAGGCTCAGCCTGGTGACGCTCGGCGTGGATGACCTCGCCCGAGCGCGCTCCTTCTACGAGGCGCTGGGCTGGAGCACCGGCGCGGCCGCGCAGGACGACGTCGTCTTCTTCCAGGCCGGCGGGATGATCGTGGCGCTCTGGGATCGCGAGAGCCTGGCCTCGGACAGCGGAGTTGAGGACACCGGGGGCTGGGGCGGCGTGACCCTGGCGCACAACGTGGGCTCGCCGGCCGAGGTGGACGCCGTGGTGGAGGAGGCCCGCGGGGCCGGCGCCGAGGTCGTCCGCGAGCCGGCGGACACGTTCTGGGGCGGCTACTCAGCCGCCTTCAAGGACCCCGAGGGCCACGCGTGGGAGATCGCCCACAACCCGCACTGGACCCTGGGCGACGACGGCTCGGTACGGCTTTCGCCCTAGTCGTAGGAGGCGGAGAGGTGGGAGTAGCGCGAGTCGTCTCCGCCCACCTCCCTGCCGTTGATCCACGCCCTGCCGCCGCCTCGCGGAGAGGAGAGGCGACGGCGGGCCTGGATCGCCCGGGACATCCGCTGACTGCGGCTCGCGCCGCGGGGAAGGGTGTGCACCGGTGTCTTCACGGGATTGATCTTCGTGTCCGCCATGCGCCGCTCCTATCGCCAATTGGCCGAAGTTGGACGCTGCTTCCTCGACCGGTTGTCGAGCGGAAGGTAGGCGGCGGGACCGGCGCGGACGTGAAGATCGCGTGACGCGATCAGGAAGCGCTGGAGAGCCTGCGCGCCCGCAGGGCGGCCTCCATGCGGGCGACCGCGTCCGCGAGTGCCTGCCCCAGCTCGGGGGCCAGCTCGCCCTTGAGAGCGGCGTTGGCGGCGCGCCCCACCGCGGCGCGGTCGGCCTCGAGCGCCGGCCGGCGGTCCCCGGCGATGTCACCAAGCTCGGCCAGCAGGCTCTCGAGGGCGACGCGGGCCTGGAGGGCGGCCTCGCGCGGTCGCCCCGCCTCGAGGTCGGCCCGCGCCCGTAGCACCAGCTCCTCGCACGCCAGCACCTGCTCGCGGCCGCCCACGAGGGCCGCGAAGCGCTCCTCCGGAGCCTCCATCGAGCGGCGCGTGCGCCGGCGCCCTCGCGGCAGCTCCCACGCCTGGGCGAAGCGGCCGTCCGCGACGGCATCGCCGGGGCCGAAGCCGATCCGCAGGACCAGCGCCGCCTCGGGCGTCACGTCCCGGGCGAAGGGGTCGGCACGGGCCGCCCGGTGGGCGTGGAGCGCGCGGTTGATCACCCGCACCGCATTCGAGACCTCGGCGTCGGCCATCTCGATGTCGCCTCGCAGCCCGTCGAGCCAGGCCTGCGCCTCCTCCTCGCCGCCGAACGCCTGGGGACGGGTGACGGTGGCCCTCGAGGTGGGCACCGGCTCGGGGTCGGCCCCCTCGACCTCCCGGCCCCGGCGGCCGCCCAGGAACCGCCGCTGCGGCGCGCCGAGCGTGGTCAGCACGAGGATGCACTCGGGGTCGGCCCCCGCCTCGCTGCGAACCATGTAGCGCCCGTCGCCGGGGCCCAGCAGGTAGCCGAACTCGAGTTGTACGAAGCCGAAGAGAGAGGCGCTCACAGCCGAGGGGCTGTGACGCTCACTCGCCGCTGTGGGCGTCGGAAGCCCGCTTGGGCTTCTTGACGGGGATCGCGTACTTGGACGGCTTGGTCGGCACGACCGGGTTGTCGATCTTGCGCAGCTGGTCGAGCAGGTTCGACCACTGGCCGGGCTTGAGCACCGCCAGCGCCTGCTTGCCGAGCTTCTTGTTCGACCCGAACAGCGGCCTGAAGCCGACGTGGATGTGGTCGGCGTGGTCGCCCATGGCGAAGGTCCGGCCGCCGATCTCGAGCAGGGAGATGATCTGATCCGGCGCCATCGTGCCCTGCAGGCGCATGATCCGCCTGACCGACTGCTCGGTGATGCCGCCCGGCTCCTGGTGGCCGAGGATCGGCACGCCGTTGATCTTCGCGATGTCGACCGCGCTGCCCGAGGAGTGGTGGGACACGTTGCCCGAGCTGGTGTAGAAGCCGTGGCCGCAC